>NZ_CP170175.1:0-3284071 GCF_020806305.2 Vibrio sp. F13
AGCACCGTAACCGTTGATGTACTGGCTAACGACACCGATTTAGACGATGGTGCTCAGTTCACTTTAGACAGTGTGAGCTCGGACAAAGGTCTGGTGACTATCGTTGATAACGAACTTGTGTTTGAAGCGACTGGCGAAGATTTTGATCACCTGCCAGTAGGTGTAACAGAGCAAGTCGTGGTGACGTACACGATGAGCGATGAAAGTGGCGAGCCGATCACATCGACCGCGACTATTACTGTCACCGGTACTAACGATCTCCCAATTGCCAATGCAGACTCTGGGGCGGTTCAAGAGAACAGCACAGTAACCGTTGATGTACTGGATAACGACACCGATTTAGACGATGGTGCTCAGTTCACTTTAGACAGTGTGAGCTCGGACAAAGGTCTGGTGACTATCGTTAATAACAAACTTGTGTTTGAAGCGACTGGCGAAGATTTTGATCACCTGCCAGTAGGTGTAACAGAGCAAGTCGTGGTGACGTACACCATGAGCGATGAAAGTGGCGAGCCAATCACATCGACCGCGACTATTACTGTCACCGGCACTAACGATCTCCCAATTGCCAATGCAGACTCTGGGGCGGTTCAAGAGAACAGCACCGTAACCGTTGATGTATTGGCTAACGACACCGATTTAGACGATGGTGCTAAGTTCACTTTAGACAGTGTGAGCTCGGACAAAGGTCTGGTGACTATCGTTAATAACAAACTTGTGTTTGAAGCGACTGGCGAAGATTTTGATCACCTGCCAGTAGGTGTAACAGAGCAAGTCGTGGTGACGTACACGATGAGCGATGAAAGTGGCGAGCCGATCACATCGACCGCGACTATTACTGTCACCGGCACTAATGACCTTCCAATCGCAAACGCCGACACTAGTGCAGTGGAAGAAAACAGCACCGTAACCGTTGATGTACTGGCTAACGACACCGATTTAGACGATGGTGCTCAGTTCACTTTAGACAGTGTGAGCTCGGACAAAGGTCTGGTGACTATCGTTGATAACGAACTTGTGTTTGAAGCGACTGGCGAAGATTTTGATCACCTGCCAGTAGGTGTAACAGAGCAAGTCGTGGTGACGTACACGATGAGCGATGAAAGTGGCGAGCCGATCACATCGACCGCGACTATTACTGTCACCGGCACTAATGACCTTCCAATCGCAAACGCCGACACTAGTGCAGTGGAAGAAAACAGCACCGTAACCGTTGATGTACTGGCTAACGACACCGATTTAGACGATGGTGCTCAGTTCACTTTAGACAGTGTGAGCTCGGACAAAGGTCTGGTGACTATCGTTGATAACGAACTTGTGTTTGAAGCGACTGGCGAAGATTTTGATCACCTGCCAGTAGGTGTAACAGAGCAAGTCGTGGTGACGTACACGATGAGCGATGAAAGTGGCGAGCCGATCACATCGACCGCGACTATTACTGTCACCGGCACTAATGACCTTCCAATCGCAAACGCCGACACTAGTGCAGTGGAAGAAAACAGCACCGTAACCGTTGATGTACTGGCTAACGACACCGATTTAGACGATGGTGCTCAGTTCACTTTAGACAGTGTGAGCTCGGACAAAGGTCTGGTGACTATCGTTGATAACGAACTTGTGTTTGAAGCGACTGGCGAAGATTTTGATCACCTGCCAGTAGGTGTAACAGAGCAAGTCGTGGTGACGTACACGATGAGCGATGAAAGTGGCGAGCCGATCACATCGACCGCGACTATTACTGTCACCGGTACTAACGATCTCCCAATTGCCAATGCAGACACTGGGGCGGTTCAAGAGAACAGCACCGTAACCGTTGATGTATTGGATAACGACACCGATTTAGACGATGGTGCTCAGTTCACTTTAGACAGTGTGAGCTCGGACAAAGGTCTGGTGACTATCGTTAATAACAAACTTGTGTTTGAAGCGACTGGCGAAGATTTTGATCACCTGCCAGTAGGTGTAACAGAGCAAGTCGTGGTGACGTACACGATGAGCGATGAAAGTGGCGAGCCGATCACATCGACCGCGACTATTACTGTCACCGGTACTAACGATCTCCCAATTGCCAATGCAGACTCTGGGGCGGTTCAAGAGAACAGCACAGTAACCGTTGATGTATTGGATAACGACACCGATTTAGACGATGGTGCTAAGTTCACTTTAGACAGTGTGAGCTCGGACAAAGGTCTGGTGACTATCGTTAATAACAAACTTGTGTTTGAAGCGACTGGCGAAGATTTTGATCACCTGCCAGTAGGTGTAACAGAGCAAGTCGTGGTGACGTACACGATGAGCGATGAAAGTGGCGAGCCGATCACATCGACCGCGACTATTACTGTCACCGGCACTAACGATCTCCCAATTGCCAATGCAGACACTGGGGCAGTTCAAGAAAACAGCACAGTAACCGTAGATGTGTTGGCTAACGACACCGATTTAGACGATGGTGCGACCTTTACCTTAGACAATGTGAGCTCGGACAAAGGTCTGGTGACCATCGTTGATAATAAACTAGTGTTTGAAGCGACTGGCGAAGATTTTGATCACCTGCCAGTAGGTGTAACAGAGCAAGTCGTGGTGACGTACACCATGAGCGATGAAAGTGGCGAGCCGATCACATCGACCGCGACTATTACTGTCACCGGTACTAACGATCTCCCAATTGCCAATGCAGACTCTGGGGCGGTTCAAGAGAACAGCACCGTAACCGTTGATGTATTGGCTAACGATACCGATTTAGACGATGGTGCTAAGTTCACTTTAGACAGTGTGAGCTCGGACAAAGGTCTGGTGACTATCGTTAATAACAAACTTGTGTTTGAAGCGACTGGCGAAGATTTTGATCACCTGCCAGTAGGTGTAACAGAGCAAGTCGTGGTGACGTACACGATGAGCGATGAAAGTGGCGAGCCGATCACATCGACCGCGACTATTACTGTCACCGGCACTAATGACCTTCCAATCGCAAACGCCGACACTAGTGCAGTGGAAGAAAACAGCACCGTAACCGTTGATGTACTGGCTAACGACACCGATTTAGACGATGGTGCTCAGTTCACTTTAGACAGTGTGAGCTCGGACAAAGGTCTGGTGACTATCGTTGATAACGAACTTGTGTTTGAAGCGACTGGCGAAGATTTTGATCACCTGCCAGTAGGTGTAACAGAGCAAGTCGTGGTGACGTACACGATGAGCGATGAAAGTGGCGAGCCGATCACATCGACCGCGACTATTACTGTCACCGGCACTAATGACCTTCCAATCGCAAACGCCGACACTAGTGCAGTGGAAGAAAACAGCACCGTAACCGTTGATGTACTGGCTAACGACACCGATTTAGACGATGGTGCTCAGTTCACTTTAGACAGTGTGAGCTCGGACAAAGGTCTGGTGACTATCGTTGATAACGAACTTGTGTTTGAAGCGACTGGCGAAGATTTTGATCACCTGCCAGTAGGTGTAACAGAGCAAGTCGTGGTGACGTACACCATGAGCGATGAAAGTGGCGAGCCGATCACATCGACCGCGACTATTACTGTCACCGGTACTAACGATCTCCCAATTGCCAATGCAGACACTGGGGCGGTTCAAGAGAACAGCACCGTAACCGTTGATGTATTGGATAACGACACCGATTTAGACGATGGTGCTCAGTTCACTTTAGACAGTGTGAGCTCGGACAAAGGTCTGGTGACTATCGTTAATAACAAACTTGTGTTTGAAGCGACTGGCGAAGATTTTGATCACCTGCCAGTAGGTGTAACAGAGCAAGTCGTGGTGACGTACACGATGAGCGATGAAAGTGGCGAGCCGATCACATCGACCGCGACTATTACTGTCACCGGTACTAACGATCTCCCAATTGCCAATGCAGACTCTGGGGCGGTTCAAGAGAACAGCACAGTAACCGTTGATGTATTGGATAACGACACCGATTTAGACGATGGTGCTAAGTTCACTTTAGACAGTGTGAGCTCGGACAAAGGTCTGGTGACTATCGTTAATAACAAACTTGTGTTTGAAGCGACTGGCGAAGATTTTGATCACCTGCCAGTAGGTGTAACAGAGCAAGTCGTGGTGACGTACACGATGAGCGATGAAAGTGGCGAGCCGATCACATCGACCGCGACTATTACTGTCACCGGCACTAACGATCTCCCAATTGCCAATGCAGACACTGGGGCAGTTCAAGAAAACAGCACAGTAACCGTAGATGTGTTGGCTAACGACACCGATTTAGACGATGGTGCGACCTTTACCTTAGACAATGTGAGCTCGGACAAAGGTCTGGTGACCATCGTTGATAATAAACTAGTGTTTGAAGCGACTGGCGAAGATTTTGATCACCTGCCAGTAGGTGTAACAGAGCAAGTCGTGGTGACGTACACCATGAGCGATGAAAGTGGCGAGCCGATCACATCGACCGCGACTATTACTGTCACCGGTACTAACGATCTCCCAATTGCCAATGCAGACACCGGGGCAGTTCAAGAGAACAGCACAGTAACCGTAGATGTATTAGCTAACGACACCGATTTAGACGATGGTGCTAAGTTCACTTTAGACAGTGTGAGCTCGGACAAAGGTCTGGTGACCATCGTTAATAACAAACTTGTCTTTGAAGCGACTGGCGAAGATTTTGATCACCTGCCAGTAGGTGTAACAGAGCAAGTCGTGGTGACGTACACGATGAGCGATGAAAGTGGCGAGCCGATCACATCGACCGCGACTATTACTGTCACCGGTACTAACGATCTCCCAATTGCCAATGCAGACTCTGGGGCGGTTCAAGAGAACAGCACCGTAACCGTTGATGTATTGGATAACGACACCGATTTAGACGATGGTGCGACCTTTACCTTAGACAATGTGAGCTCGGACAAAGGTCTGGTGACCATCGTTGATAATAAACTAGTGTTTGAAGCGACTGGCGAAGATTTTGATCACCTGCCAGTAGGTGTAACAGAGCAAGTCGTGGTGACGTACACCATGAGCGATGAAAGTGGCGAGCCGATCACATCGACCGCGACTATTACTGTCACCGGTACTAACGATCTCCCAATTGCCAATGCAGACACCGGGGCAGTTCAAGAGAACAGCACAGTAACCGTAGATGTATTAGCTAACGACACCGATTTAGACGATGGTGCTAAGTTCACTTTAGACAGTGTGAGCTCGGACAAAGGTCTGGTGACCATCGTTAATAACAAACTTGTCTTTGAAGCGACTGGCGAAGATTTTGATCACCTGCCAGCCGGTGTAACAGAGCAGGTCGTGGTGACGTACACCATGAGCGATGAAAGTGGCGAGCCAATCACATCGACCGCGACTATTACTGTCACCGGTACTAACGACAGGCCAATCGCTCGCAATGACAGTGGGTCTATTAACGAGGATGCGACTTTAGCAGTAGATGCATCAATAGGGTTACTGAAAAATGATAGCGATATTGATGGCGATAACCTCGAAGTCATTGGTATTCGGACAGGTGCTGAAAATGCATCAAATAGCACAGCTGGAACTGTAGGATCTGGATTAACCGGTAGCTTTGGTACTCTGATTGTTAACGAAGACGGTAGTTACAACTACGTTGCTGATAATGCGGATAGCTTAAAAGCTGGTGAGCAGGTGTCTGAAACGTTCACTTATACGATAAGTGATGGTAAGGGGGGGATGGATACTGCGACCTTAACTATTACGGTCACTGGCACAAATGATGGACCAAAAGCAACTGATGATAGTTACAACGAAAGTAGCGAGACGTTACTTTTCTCCGAGTCATTTGAACAAATGATAAACACTGGCAGATGGACAGTTGTGACTGGTGATGATCTTGGCGACTGGAATGCGACCAACGGGCTAGAGGTTCAGCGTGATGGTCTAATTGCTGATGCAACTCATGGTGACTATCTTGCTGAACTCGACGCTCACAAAAACACTGAAATTTCAACGATTATAGACACTTCAGGTCAAGATAGTATTCGGGTTGAATTTGACTATAACCCTCGCCAAGATGGTAACTCGTCTTCTGATATGGTCTTTAAAATCGGTGACACCTCGGTCACGGTACATGCGGATGGGACCCTTTCCGGTGCTAATGGACTTGATATTCAAATAAGCCTACCAGATGCTAATGGTTGGTACCGTGTTACCGCCGAGCTGGAGGTGCAAGCTGATAGTACGGAGTTAGCATTTGCAGGAGATGGTGCTTCAGATAGTCTTGGGGCTTTGATTGACAACGTTATTGTAACGGGGATCAACCAACCTGAGCTCGTTACGCGTGAAGATGAGCCTATTACGATCCCATTCGCAGAGTTGTTAGCGAATGATACTGATATCGATGGTGATGTTCTTTCAATTGTTGTTGGTTCAATAACGTCTGAGGTCAATGGCACATTATCGGTTGACTATGTAAACGAAACGATCACATTCACACCAGATCAAGACTACAACGGTGAGGCCACATTCCAATATACAGTCACTGATGGAAATGGTGGCGAAGACGAAGCGACAGTGACATTAAATATCACACCTGTAAACGACGCGCCCGAACTCAATGTCGATACCGGCGAGGTTGGTGAAGACGCAACTTTAACCGTTGGTGCTGGTAACGGTTTACTATCCAATGACTCCGATGTCGATGGCGACTCATTGAACGTCACGGGCATTTTGAACGGCATCACGGGCACCGCGACCGCCGTGGCAGAGAGTGGCGACACGGTGATCAGCAATGATTACGGCACATTGACCATTCGTGCTGACGGTAGTTACAGCTTTGTGGCGGACGGCAGTGATTCTCAAGCGTTGGCAACAGAAGCGACCGCGGACGTGGTGTTCACCTACACCGCGAGCGACGGCACGGTCAACCAAACCAATACCTTAACCATTACCGTGACAGGCACCAACGATGCGCCTCAGTTAACCGCCGATGTGGGCGCGGTGAATGAAGACGCGACCTTAACGGTCAGTGCAGAACAAGGCGTTTTGGCCAATGACTCCGATGTCGATGGTGACTCATTGAACGTCACGGGTATTTTGAACGGTACCACGGGCACCGCGACCGCAGTGGCAGAGAGTGGCGATACGTTGATCAGCAATGATTACGGCACATTGACCATTCGTGCCGATGGCAGCTATAGCTTTGTGGCGGACGGCAGCGATTCTCAAGCGTTGGCCACAGGAGCGACCGCGGAAGTGGTGTTCACCTACACCGCGAGCGACGGCACGGTCAACCAAACCAATACCTTAACCATTACCGTGACAGGCACCAACGATGCGCCTCAGTTAACCGCCGATGTGGGCGCGGTGAATGAAGACGCGACCTTAACGGTCAGTGCAGAACAAGGCGTTTTGGCCAATGACTCCGATGTCGATGGTGACTCATTGAACGTCACGGGTATTTTGAACGGTACCACGGGCACCGCGACCGCAGTGGCAGAGAGTGGCGATACGTTGATCAGCAATGATTACGGCACATTGACCATTCGTGCCGATGGCAGCTATAGCTTTGTGGCGGACGGCAGCGATTCTCAAGCGTTGGCCACAGGAGCGACCGCGGACGTGGTGTTCAGCTACACCGCAAGCGATGGCACGGTCAACCAAACCAATACCTTAACCATTACCGTGACAGGCACCAACGATGCGCCTCAGTTAACCGCCGATGTGGGCGAGGTGAATGAAGACGCGACCTTAACGGTCAGTGCAGAAGACGGCGTGTTGGCCAATGACAGCGATGTCGATGGCGACTCATTGAACGTCACGGGTATTTTGAACGGTACTACGGGCACCGCAACCGCCGTGGCAGACAGTGGCGACACAGTGATAAGCAATGATTACGGCACATTGACCATTCGTGGCGATGGCAGCTACAGCTTTGTGGCGGACGGCAGCGATTCTCAAGCGTTGGCCACAGGAGCGACCGCGGACGTGGTGTTCACCTACACCGCAAGCGATGGCACGGTCAATCAAACCAATACCTTAACCATTACCGTGACAGGCACCAACGATGCGCCTCAGTTAACCGCCGATGTGGGCGCGGTGAATGAAGACGCGACCTTAACGGTCAGTGCAGAACAAGGCGTGTTGGCCAATGACAGCGATGTCGATGGCGACTCATTGAACGTCACGGGTATTTTGAACGGTACTACGGGCACCGCAACCGCCGTGGCAGACAGTGGCGACACAGTGATAAGCAATGATTACGGCACATTGACCATTCGTGGCGATGGCAGCTACAGCTTTGTGGCGGACGGCAGCGATTCTCAAGCGTTGGCCACAGGAGCGACCGCGGACGTGGTGTTCACCTACACCGCAAGCGATGGCACGGTCAATCAAACCAATACCTTAACCATTACCGTGACAGGCACCAACGACGGTCCAGTAGCGATTGATGACACATATGAAACTCATAGTGAGACGCTGCTCTTCTCTGAGTCCTTTGAAAACATGACAAACACAGGTCGTTGGACTGTAGTAACTGGCGACGAACTAGATGATTGGGAAGCAACAAATGGTCTAGAGATTCAGCGTGACGGTCTCATAGCTGAAGCGACAGACGGTGACTACCTCGCTGAGCTTGATGCTCATCAAAACACCGCGATCACAACAAATATTAATACGTCAGACCAAGATAGCGTGCGTGTTGAATTTGATTACAACCCTCGACGAGACGGTAATTCATCTTCTGACATGACGTTTAAAGTCGGTGACACGTTAGTTACTGTTCACGCAGATGGATCTCTATCGGGTGCCGACGGACTTAATGTCCAAATAGGGCAACCTGACGCAAATGGTTGGTATAAGATCACGGCTGAGTTCGAAGTCCAAGGGGACGTTACGGACCTTACATTTGCAGGCGCTGGAGCTTCAGATAGCTACGGTGCGTTGTTAGATAACATTACAGTGACAGGTATTAATCAATCTAAACTTGTTACTGCTGAAGACACGTCTATCACGATTTCTTTTGATGAATTGTTAGCGAATGATACTGACATTGATGGTGATGAGCTCTCAATTGTTGTGGGTTCAATTACCTCCGCGACTAATGGTGAGCTGTTTGTCGACTACACAAACAATACAATTATATTCACACCGGATACCGACTATAACGGGGAGGCAACTTTTAAATATAAAGTGACCGATGGGAACGGTGGGGAAGACGAAGCAGAAGTTACGCTTAATATTACTCCTGTGAACGATGCACCAGTGCTGATAGGTGATTTGTTGGGTGAAGTGGATGAAGAAGGCAGCTACACCATTACGGCTGCGGACTTAGGCTACACGGACGTTGACGATACAGACACAGGCGTGACCTTCACGGTCGGCAACGCGAGCAACGGCACAATCTTAGTGAACGGCGTCGCGTCGAGCAGCTTCACGGTGGCGCAGTTGGCGGCGGGTAAAGTGACGTTTAAGCATGACGGCAGCGAAACCACGTCGGCGTCTTTCAATATTAACGTTGAAGACGGTAACGAAGATGGCAGCACACCGGTAGACAGCACGTTCAACTTGACGGTGACGCCAGTGAATGATGCGCCGGAGCTGACAGGCGATCTGGCGGCGGAAGTGGACGAGGCAGGCAGCTACACGATCTCGGCAGCTGACTTGGGTTATACAGACGTTGACGATACAGACACAGGCGTGACCTTCACGGTCGGCAACGCGAGCAACGGCACAATCTTAGTGAACGGCGTTGCGTCAAGCAGCTTCACGGTGGCGCAGTTGGCGGCGGGTAAAGTGACGTTTAAACATGACGGCAGCGAAACCACGTCGGCGTCTTTCGATATTAACGTTGAAGACGGCAACGAAGATGGCAGCACACCGGTAGACAGCACGTTCAACTTGACGGTGACGCCAGTGAATGATGCGCCGGAGCTGACAGGCGATCTGTTGGGTGAAATGGATGAAGCAGGCAGCTACACCATCACGGCGGCAGATCTTGGCTACACGGACGTTGACGATACGGACACAGGCGTGAGCTTCACGGTCAGCAACGTGAGTAACGGCACAATCTTAGTGAACGGCGTCGCGTCGAGCAGCTTTACGGTGGCGCAGTTGGCGGCGGGTAAAGTGACGTTTAAACATGACGGCAGCGAAACCACGTCGGCGTCTTTCGATATTAACGTTGAAGACGGCAACGAAGATGGCAGCACACCGGTAGACAGCACGTTCAACTTGACGGTGACGCCAGTCAACGATGCGCCTGTAGCCATCAGTGATTCTTACAAAAACGTTCAAGAAACCATATTGCTCACTGAGTCATTCGAAAATATGGCAAACCCAGCGGGTTGGACGGTTGTTTCTAAAGATCCATCAGAGGTATGGGACTTTACTAATGGTATAGAGATTGAGCGAGACGGCTTAATTGTTGATGCTACCGACGGTGATTTTTACGCAGAGCTAGACCCACATAAAAACACGGTGATGACGACATCAATTGATACGTCGGATCAAGACTCTTTGAGGGTAGAGTTCGATTATAACCCTCGCCAAGACGGCAACTCGTCGTCTGATATGACTTTTACTGTTGGGAATACAACTATTACGCTGCATGCGGATGGAACAGTGACTGCTCCAGAAGGCATTTCTGTAACACTAGATGGTCCGGATAACAAAGGTTGGTATCAAGCAAATGCTGAGTTTGATGTTAGTAGTGATGCTACTTTAATCGCTTTTGCTGGTGCGGGTAAATCTGATTCGCTTGGTGCGTTCATCGATAACATTACAGTTACCGGAATAGATGCACCCAAACTCATAACGGAAGAAGATCAGGCTCTTACTATTAGTGGTAGTGAGCTGCTAGCCAATGATTTCGATGTTGATGGGGATGACATAACCATTTTTTCTGTCAACGCAACCGATGCTACAAACGGTTCTGTTCAGCTGATAGATGGCAATGTCGTGTTTGAACCTAACCAAGACTTCAATGGTGAAGCGACTTTCGAATACACCATTGTTGATACTCATGGTGAAAAAAGCACTACGACAGTGACCGTTAATGTAACACCAGTAAATGATGACCCTATCGCGAACGATGATTCAAGAGAATTAGGTGATAACCTGATCGTCAATGGTAGCTTTGAAGACTATGAATCGGTATCAAATGCCGGTTGGGGTTCTCGAATCGACCAACTAGATGGTTGGTCCTACGATGCAAGAACTGGTGCTTTAGATTCAGTTCAAGAAGGCTATGCTGTTGATGAAACAGACGGCGATCGTATGATTGATATGGAAGGTAACGGTGACAATGTAACCCTTACCCAACAAATTCAAGGTGTGGAAAGCGGTACCCTATACCAACTGTCTTTTGATACGGCAATGTACGAAAGATTGCCGAGTGCTGAGCTTGAGGTCATTTGGAACGGCGAAGTCATTGCTACGATCACCCCTGAAAGCAACATAATGCAAACTCAGTTATTGGAATTATTAGGTGGTAGTGGAGATGGTTCAAATACCCTTTCATTTAGAGAAGTTGGTACTGAAGGCGACAAGAGTGGGACTTATCTAGACAATATCAAATTTCAAGAAGTGATTAAAAGCCTTCAGACACAAGAAGATATAACTCTCGATATCCCTAGTAGCGAGTTACTTTCGAATGATTCTGACGTTGATGGTGATACGTTAATTATTTTAGATAGTTTAGTGATTGATCCAACATACGGTCAGGTTGAGTTAATTGAGCTACAAGATGGTTCTCAAACCGTTCGTTACACTCCAGCGGATGACTTCAATGGTATCGCTACGTTTACTTACACAGTTTCTGACGGTAAAGGTGGTACTGATACCGCCGTGGTTACGATTAATGTCACTCCAGAAAATGATGCCCCAATATTTGTCAAAGATGGAGTGCCGATTGGCGATACTGATCAAATAAGTGTATCGACTAAAGAGGATAACTCTGTATCTGGTAAGGTTACTGCAACTGATATTGACGACACTGACCTGACTTACACGGTGAGTCAACCTACAAACGGTAGTGTTGAGATCGACCCTGAAACTGGCGAGTGGAAGTACACTCCGAACAACGAGTTTGATGGAGATGATTCATTTGTTGTTACCGTGTCGGACGGTAACGGTGGTACAGATACGGTTGTAGTGAATGTTGATGTATTACCTGTCGCCGAGCTAACTGTTAAGGCAGGCCAACCAGTGACAGAAGCAGAAGAAGCGTTCCTATCTTTTGAAATCAACCTAGATGAGCTTGTCTCTGAGAACGTTGGTCTTGCTCTTACACTAGGGGCTGCAGGGGATTCTGCAACTAAAGGTGTCGATTACGAAGACAATATTTACGTTAAAGATGGACAAGATTATAAAGCGCTTTCAGAGCAGGAGCTTGCCGATCTAATTATTGCTAGCGGCTCGGGTAGCTTAGAAGTCTTCATCAAGGTTCTTGATGATAAATTGCTTGAGGGTGAAGAGACTGTAACCCTAAAAGCTAGCTCAACTAGCGAGTTTGTTGAAAATGACAAACAGGACTCAGATACAGCTAAGATTGTCGATGAGACAGACACAAATGATAAAGATACCGTTACAGTTGGGCTGACTGGTCCCGATTCAGTTATTGAGGGTGATAAGACAAGCCCATTTACGATTACGCTAAGTGAGCAAGTGCCTGAAGATAGTGTGGTTACTCTTCAGTACTCTTACACAAACGCGAGCAATGAAGATATTGTTGAAGTTATAACTGTAAACGTAGACGCAAATACAAATACAGCGACCTTTGAGATTCAAACTGAACAAGACAACGAATACGAAGTCGGACAAGAGTTTAACGTTAGTGTTGTATCCGTAACTCAAGATGGTACCGATGTATTTGAGAAGCTAGATACGTCTAGCGCTGATAAAAATGTAGCTATTGACGACAGCCATGATAACCCGCCAAAAGCTGAAGACTTCTCTATTTCTCTCAATGCAGATGGCTCTTCGCAAGTTATTTTCGATACCGGAATGGGAGCTATCGAAGGAGGTGGTACAGACCATATTTCTGATGACGAAGATGATAACGATAATGACGCAGATACAAATCTCGGTGTGATCATCACAGAGCTACCTGATTCAGGAACTCTTTACTATGTCGATGGTAATAACAAGGTTGAAGTGGTAGTTGGGCAGACGTATGCAGATCCTAACAACATCGTTTATGAAGATGACCAAGAATCAACAGGCTTCTTCTTAGGTGTTGATGATACATCCACATTAGATAAAGGCCCTCATAGCACTGCAGAGTTTCATAACTGGGGTGATGAAGTAGATGCGTATACTCGCGAACTGAAGTTTGATAATGGTGATGTCGTCACCATTACCTCGGAAGGTCGAAATAACGTTGACGCCAAGCCTTTAGTACAGAACAACAGCCAGCAAGGCCATATGGGTTTCGGTATTGCATCGACTAATCGCGGTATTCACCAAGATGAGGTAATCAACATTGATTTCTCTTCTCGTCCAGCGGACTCAGTAACGGTTGGTCTAAGCGGTTTGGGTGGCTGGTTTGCCCCAAATGCTGATGATAGTGTTCAATCAAGAGCCGAGATTACAGTCACCTTTGATTATGGTAATGGTGTCACAGAAGACAAAACCTTCCTTTATGATGACACCCACAATAATCAAAATGTCACGATTGTCGCTCCTGAAGGTGCTGAGATTGTTTCGGTGGAAGCAAGCACACAAGGACCAGGTAACTGGGAGCTGACTTCTCTTGAAGCTAAGGCGTCAGATTCATTCGAATATAAAGCGGTAGACAGTGATGGTAACGAAAGTGAAGTTAAGACAGTTACTATCGATAAGTCTGGTGACCTGAATGCGAATAACGATCCACAAGGCTTCGAAGTTAAACTGGGTGAGTTCAGTGAAGACAACGACTCTCCATGGTCGGCTGAAGGTGCTGAGCTGAGTGCCAGCTTCAATGGCCAAGATAAAGACTTTGCACACAGCGGTATTAAGATTGGTGTTGCCGGCAAAGTGGGTGGATTGGGTGCTCAGATTGAATATGATCGTGCAGAACAGCAATCTGAGAAGTTTGAAATCAATTTAGATAGCCCTGCGACTCAGTTTACATTTTCAGTATCTAACTTGTTTAAAAACGAAGGTAATGACGGTGATTTCACTGATAACCATGAACAAGGCAGTTGGGTAGCGTACCTCAATGGCGTAGCGGTTGCAGGTGATACGTTTATTGCTGAAGACGGTAACAATAAAGGTACTTACGAAATAACACCGCTTACTCCTGATGGTACGCCAATCGCATTTGATACTGTGGTATTTGAAGCAACTGAGTATTCCAACCAAGCAACGCATGATAATGATGCGTCAGATTACTTCCTAACTGGTTTTAAAGCCTCTAGTGAAGGCGCATATGCAGTGAATCAAGGCGGCATTCTTGAGATTCCAACATCGAAGCTTGCTGGCATTATCGGTTCTGAGCTTCTAAATAACGATATCGATTCAGATGGCGACAATCTACGTATTACCTATGTATACGGTGAAACGGAAGGTAATGCGTATATCAAAGACGGCATCGTATACTTTGATTTAACTGGCGATGACTTTGTCGGTGAAACAACGTTTAAATATCAGATTACTGATGATAATGGCCAAATCGCGAGTGCTGAAGTTAATGTTATCGTCAACCCTCTACCGACCCCTTCTAGTGTTGCGTCTGTAGACCTGCTAGCAGACTCAGTAGTTGAAGGTGATGAACTTGGCTTTAAAGTCACTTTGGATTCAAGTGCACTTGTTGAATCTGCGTTGGACGTTACTTTTGGTAAGAACACGGATGCTGCGAATGATTCGGGTGACGAAAAAGATCTCGACCTGAGTCAGGTTCGTTTTACTAATGGCGTCACCTATGATCAGCAAAGTGGAAAACTGATTGTCCCAATTGGAGTGAAGGACTTTGCAATCTTGGTTCCGACAATTGATGACAGTCTCCATGAGATCGCTGAAACCTACACCGTGACTGTTGGTGGTGAATCCTCTGTGGGTAGCATTACTGATAACGATGAAGCTCCAATTATCGATACAGTGAGCAACGCGGTTAATCTAAATAATGAACAAGTAATTGAAGGCGATATAGCCGTCTTCACCGTGAACCTAGTTAACACAAGCAGTCAAGAGACTCGATTCGACTGGTCGTTAAACTCCGGTTCTGCCGAGCTCGGTGATAACAAAGATTTCACCGACAACGTAGAGTTCACTGAGGGCGTGACGCTTGTTAATGGTCAGCTTGTTGTGCCTGCGGGAGTAACGTCGTTTGACATCAAGGTACCAACTAACGAAGACGGCATTGATGAGTTAAATGAGAACTTCACGCTCGAAGTGGATGGTAAGCAAGGTATTGCGACGATCATTGATAACGATGAAGCACCGCAAGCACAGGACTCACATGTCATTGGCGATGAGGCACAAGCCCAAGGTTCATCGATTACGTTTAAGTGGGCCGATTTCAACGTTTCTGATGCAGATTCCAGCGAATTGTCGATTGTTATCACTAGTGCTCCAGGTGCGGGTGATATGTATCTGTACAACGAATCTACTGATGAATGGGTTCTGTTAAATACTGAAACGATTGGTACAGGTGTATCAGTAAGCCAAGAGCAGGTAGAACAAGGTTTCTTGATATTCAACCCAGTAAGCTATGAATCTAGTACATCAATGTTTGATGAAGATAATGTAGTAACTGGTAATAATCAGCAAGATTATGCGGAGTTTAACTACCACAGTTCTGATGGCATCAACACCAGCTCTAGTACGACGATGTCGATTGATATTCGCCCTGATACGACACTTGCCAAGTTAGTTGTAGAAACACCAAATGTAGATTTAGATGAAGGTTTTAAGTTAGAGCAATGGGAGAACCTAGACTTTGATTACAACAATGGTAGCGGTGTCGCTCCGGACGTTGTTGAACAAGCAATCGAGTCTGCAGGTGTTGCCAACACTTCAGAAGTTACACAGACGCCAGACTTTGGCACTCAGAACTCTCCAGCTATCGAAAACATTTCGAGCAAACTTACTGGTTTGGTATTCCTAGTTGCTGGTGAGTCATACGTGTTTAGCGGTCATGCAGATGATTCATTTAGACTTGAAGTCGGTGGTGAAACCATGGCCTCTCAAACCTGGGGCGGAGGCGGTACCTATGAGTCTTCAGCCTTTGTACCATCGGCATCTGGTTGGTACACAATTACTGCATTCCACGACAACGAGGCTGGTCCAGGTAATGCCACTATCAGTGTCGCAGTTGGTGGTAATGAACCCGTAGACTTTAACACGGACAACTTCGATATTGTTCCGGATGTAAGTTCGCTTGAGGATAAAGTTAATATCGGGGCACAGGTTGAACATGAATCCTTAGAGGGTGGTTATTACCCAGCGTTCGATATTAATGAAGGGCTGGAAGATACCTTTATCAATGTCTCTAAGATAACTACGCAGCTTGTTGATACCGATGGTTCAGAGACGTTGAGACTCGTCGTGTCCGGTTTGCCTGAAGGTTCAATTGTTAAACTTGGAGATCAGGAGCTTGTTGTTAATGCTGATGGTGAAGTTGATATATCTGCTTGGTTAACACCAAGTGGTACTGCCGAAACAGTGCTCGCTGATCTGATGATTCAGGTTGATGAGCCAGGCACTTATAACGTTAAGATTGAAGCGATTTCAGACGAGATTGTCGGAGATACCAGTGAGATTTCGAACGGGGCCTTCGACTTGATTGTTCATCCAGTGTCTGTTGGACCGGATGCTGAGAGTAAGGAAGCCTTTGGACAAGAAGATACTATTTTAGTGCTATCGATTGATGATTTTGGGATTGAGTCTGGCAACGATATAGTGATAACTCATCAACCACTCGATGGAGCGTTGGTGATTAACCTTGGTACTGTTCAAGAGCCAAATTGGCAGCCACTAAACTCGAGTCAGATTACATCGGCTCAATTAATTTCAGGCGTGATCGGCTTTAATCCAGATGCTAACGAATCTGGTTATGACGGCTTTAATGTTGATGGTGTAGGCAATAAATCGAATGACTACGCTGAAATTAAGTTCAAGGCTGTAAACGAGAATGGTACGTCAGAAGAACATACGCTTACGGTAGATATTACGCCTGTGGCTGATGCTCCTGTTGTTACTATTACTATTGGTGATTTGAAAACAATTCGAGTGGAACCTAGCTTCGATACATCTGACGAACAGGCCATTAAAGATCAATTTAATAATGGCACTCTACTAGAAATGGGTAACACGGGTAATATTGTTGAGGGACTCACCTCTAGTGGAGACGTGATTAATAACGCTGATACTACTGATGATCGTACTGACAAAGATGATTTGTTTATAGCGAAAGATCAGCGCAATCCAGATGATGTAGCATTGTCTCCCGTCCACTTTGTCGGTGATGTGTCGGCGGGTACACAGGGAAGTGATACATTTATAGGAAGCGCTTATAACGACCACTTTGACGGAGGTATAGGCTCGATCGATGATCCTAACCAAGTGGACAGTGTTATTTATACAGGGGACATATCAGACTACGTTTTACGTTGGTTCCCTGCTGATGATCATAGTGAAGTTCCATATTGGATTGTTGAAGACAAACGTTTCATTGATACGGCCGACCAAGTAGGTGCTAGTGATAAAGAAGCTGGTGATCACCTTTATGAGATAGAGCAGATTGTATTCAAAGATACTATCGTGAGTTTGGACAATGAATCTGGCACTTATCAAATTCTAGAAGAGCAAGTTCTACCGATTGATGTGTCAGTTGCGCTTGTTGATGTCGATGGAAGCGAGACCTTAAGCGACAAAGTTGAACTAACCGGGATTCCTTCAGGGTTGAAGCTAGAAATAGATGGAGAGGTTGTAGAGCCAGTATCATCTGAGAATGGTGTTGCAACTTATGAGTTAGATATTGATGCTGCAGGTAACGTTCTTGGAGATGTACAGATTCGAGTACCTTTTGAGTACCAAGGCGACCTAGACTTTGAACTCAAGGCTACAGCAACTTCGGTTGAAGTGGATGGTACTTCGCAGGACAGTTATGCCACATCTTCTGCATCAGTCCGCAATCACAGTATATTAATGGGTGAAAGTGGATCTGATAACATCATTACTGATGAAAACAGTAACATTGTCATCGGCGATACATCAGGCTTGCAAATTATCCCAGGGCAGGATTACAACATCGCGTTTATTTTCGACACTTCCGGTAGTATGCAGGGTACGATTGCCGAAGCTAAGCCTGAATTGCAGGCGGCATTTGATAAGTTAGTTGAAAGTGCAGGCGGTGAAAACTCAGGTACTGTGAACGTGTTGCTAACACAATTTGAAACTAATGCGTCTCATGTCATTAGTATCGATTTGAGTTCAGCTAACCCTAAAACTCAGTTTGAGAACGCCCTCAACACGATAATTGATGACAACTCAGGACGAACCAACTATGAGGCTGGCTTCGATTCTGCGATAGACTGGTTTAATTCACTACCAGATAATGACGCGACTAATCATTCGTTCTTTATCACTGATGGTGAAATTAACCAAGCAACACAGGATGATTTGGACGATGATGAACTTGATCAGTTCTGGATGTATGCGGATAAATCTAAGGGTGACGCTCTAAGCTTACAAGATATCCTTGGTTCCGATTTTGACCTAGCATCTTTGCAGCCATCAGGAAGCATAGAAGTAAATGGTGTTAAGGTTGTTGAATATGATAATGATAATGGTCATGGCCATAACCATGCGCACGTATATTCACCTTATCTAGATAACAATGGTAGTCGCGTTAAGCTTGGTACGTTGAAAATTGATGGTAATGAGCTTGTATTTAGGGATAAATACAGCGCTTCCGATACAGGCAGCAATAAGGTGACCCCACAAGCCGTTCACATGTTTAATATTTTAGCTGGTTTGTCTGCGGTACAGGCTATTGGCCTTGGTGGTAATGTCGACAAAGACACGTTAGAAATGTTTGATACAGACAAAGTGGTTGACCACAACATCAAAGTAGAAGACCTTGCTGAAGCAATCGCTGGTGATACGGTACAGGCTGTTCCAGGAGAAGATACGATAACCGCACAAAGTGGTGATGACATATTGTTTGGTGATCAGCCAGTGCTGTTTGCTGATGACGGTTTGACAGAGCTAACGCTCCAAGAATACGTAGCTCAAAAACTCAGTTCGGGTTTAGCTGACGTTGATGCTAAGACGATTCATGATTACGTCACTAGTCACAAAGAAGAGTTCGGTACTGCTTCAGAAAACGATGCTGATGATGAATTGTCAGGTGGTGAGGGTAACGATATCTTGTATGGTCAAGGTGGAGATGACACTTTAGATGGTGGCTTGGGTGACGACTTCTTATTTGGCGGAGAAGGCAGCGATACATTGACCGGTGGGGAAGGAGCAGATTTATTCGCCTGGTTAGACGGAGACTTAGATGGAAGCGCTGATGTCATCAAAGATTTTGATGTGAATGAAGGCGATAAAATTGACCTTTCTGAACTATTTGAAGAGTTAGACTCAAGTGAAATCGATTCTCTTTTAGGTGATATTAAAGACTCAGTCTCATCTAATGGTAATGGTGGTTCTGTTGTTACCGTTACTAAAGGTGGTGATTCAGTATCGATTGAGTTTGAGGGAGTAGCGACGGATGACCTAGCCAACTACTTGTTTGACCAAAGTGGTCTAAAGTATACCGATGGGTAAATGAAAAGACCGAAGCATAAGCTTCGGTCTCTTGTCCAAACATAAACCACCTTTATATAAGGTGGTTTTATTTTTTGTGGCTATTATAAAACCTTACAAGCGAAACCTTTCAGGTAGAAACCTTCTGGGTAGGCTGTGTCTGTTAGGTGGTCGGCTGCTTGCTCGAAGCGTTCTACGAACTTAACAGTGCGGCCTGCATCTAATGCTGCATCAGCGATGATTTTTTGGAACAAATCAGTACCCATTAAGCCAGAGCAAGAGTAGGTGAGTAGAGTGCCACCTGGTTTCAGGATTTGCATCGCAAGCATGTTAACGTCTTTATAACCGTTAGCACCTGAAGTTAGGTTATTCTTGCTTGAAACAAACTTTGGTGGATCCATGATCACTACGTCAAACTTAGTGCCTTGGTCACGGTATTCACGAAGCAGTTTGAAGACATCAGCATTTAGGAATACAGCGCGCTTTTTCGAGATATCAAACTCATTAAGTTCAGCGTTGAATTTAGCTGTATCAAGAGCTAGTTGAGATACGTCAGCGTTGATAACACGCTTCGCGTCTCCTTTAAGCGCGTAAAGGCCAAAACCACCTGTGTATGAGAAGCAGTTAAGGACATCTTTTCCTTTAACGTACTTCATAGATTCTTTGCGGCTATCACGTTGGTCCATGTAGAAGCCTGTTTTGTGGCCTTCCATAATGTTCACGCTGATTTTAACGCCATTTTCTTCAATCACGATAGATTTTGGTGGCTCTTCACCATGAAGAACGCCGACAACTTGTTCTAGGCCTTCTTTCTTACGAACTGCCACGTCTGAACGCTCGTAGATGTTGCAGTCAGGGAAGCACTCGATTAACGCTTCAACCAATACGCTTTTGTTAAACTCAGCGCCAGCACTTAGCAGTTGGCAAACAAGAAAGTCTTGGTATTTGTCGATTGTGATACCTGGTAAGCCATCAGACTCTGCGGCCGTTAGGCGGTAGCCCGTTAGACCATCACGTTCGATAATGTCTTCTCGTAAAGACTGTGCGTCTTGAATTCGTTTTACGAAGAACGCCTTGTTGATCTCTTCTTTTTCAAATGTCCAAACACGAGCTCGAATTTGAGATTCTGGTGAGTAAGCCGCTTTTGCAAGCCACAGACCATTTTGAGCATATACGTCTACAGTTTCACCTTGTTTTGGTTCGCCTTCGACCTTATCGATACCGCGTGAAAATACCCAAGGGTGTTTGCGGCGTAGTGATTTATCTCGGCCTTTAGCTAGATGAATTGAAGGAGTCATAATTTACTCTGTTTGTTGAATTTGAAGGAGGGGTATTGTCGGGGAAGTGCAGGTGAAAAGCAAATAAGAAAGGGCTGCAGAAGCAGCCCTAGTAATGATTAATCAACACATTGTGGTGGATATCAGTATTAAGCTTTAAGACCTGTCAGCAAACCTTCCATCGTATCGCTTTGTTTACGAAGTTGGTCAACATTGGAATTACTCTTACTGATCATCTCGCAGATACTGTCTGACTGATGACGAATCTCCTCAACACTTTGAGCTATGTTATCTGCAACAACACCTTGCTCTTCCGCGGCTGTAGCAATCTGAGTACTACTGTCTGAGATAGATTGATTCTTTTCTGCTAAAGAGCCGATCTCGACATTCACTTCTGACATCAGTGTCTGGCCTTCATTAGCGTTGTTTACCGTTATTTCCATCAGTTTGGTTAGTGATTGGCTGTTACGTTGTAATGATTCAATCATGCTTTGGATTTCAACAGTTGCTTGTTGAGTACGACCTGCAAGGGCACGAACTTCATCGGCAACAACAGCGAATCCACGACCCTGCTCGCCGGCACGAGCGGCTTCGATAGCCGCGTTCAATGCGAGTAGATTGGTCTGCTCTGAAATGCCATTGATGGTTGCGACCACCTCATCGATCTGCGCCGCGTTGGCATCAAGCTCTTCTACTGCTTGTGAAGCGGATTGGATCTCTTGAGATAGGTTAGAGATAGACTCCAATGTATTTGAAACCTTGACTTGACCGCTCTGAGCAACGCCGCGAGCGTCCATCGTTTGTGAGCTAGACGCATGAGCAAGGGTAGCGACTTCGCGAATGGTAGCCGCCATTTGTTCCGTTGCACTTGCTAAGCTATTCAAGTGTTCTTGTTGGTTACCTGAGATGTCTGAACTTTGTTGTGTTGACTGGTTCAAGTCCGAGCTGATCTGCTGCATGAGAGCGACAGACTCTTGGATTGATAGAACCATGTTTTGTTCACGCTCCGCAACTTTATCGATTGTAATCGCGATTTCACTGAACTCGTCACGAACTAAGAAGTAGTTCATGCGGCAAGTTAAGTCGCCATTCGCAAGCGTGTTCAGAGCTTTGTTCATAGAGAACATCGCGCCGCCAATAAAGGTCATGATGTAGTAAACACCTAGTGCGATAAGCGTTAGGGTTACAGCGATGATAGAAACCTGAGTCGTCGATAGAGCAGACCAAAGGTTTTGGTCATGGTTAGCAACTAGGCTGAACGCTCCATTCATCACTGAAACAGAACCAGCACCGTAGCCTAAAGAGATGGTTTCAGAGCTGCTGACAAGCTGAGCTACTTGATCTTTAGTGAGTTGACCCGCTTCGATAAGCCCTTTCATCAAGAGCATTTCTTCTTGATAAAGGTGAGCAAGTAAAGAGTCCGCGGCACTATCTAAAACGAGAGTTAATATAACCAGGGCGAGAAGAGGCAATAAGAAGAGTAGATAGAACTTTTCTTGGATTTTTAGGTGAATGAGATATTTGTCAATCCAACGAAATGGGATTTCTTTCATAATCGTTATACTCGAAGTAAGTCCACCAATAAGCGGTGAATGAATAGAAACTCGACTATATCATTCATATAATTTATGAGGCAACGTTATGGAAAGTTCACAATATATTTTTGTCGTGTCAGGCGTAGTTCAATGTGTTGGGTTCCGTTACCACACCAGTAGGCAGGCGCAAGCTATGGGTCTCTCAGGTTATGCAAAGAACTTAAATGATGGTCGAGTTGAAGTGTTAGTTGTCGGAGAGAGTCAGCAAATTGAGAAGTTACATGCTTGGCTCTATATTGGCCCTTCGAGCGCAACAGTAGACAACGTTGTGATGCATCAAGTTAAAGATAGTGAGCGCCAAGACGTACGCATAGGGGCGTTTAAAATACTGTAGTTGTAGCACTACAGTATTTTATATTGAACGTAACTTAATGACCTAAAGCGGGTTAGGTTTTACAAGCACTTTGCTGGTTTAGGTAAACCGGCGAGCTTGGTCGCTTGTTTTGCAGGGCCTTTTTTGAATAACTTGAAAAGGTACTTACTATTGCCTTTTTCTGGGCCGTGAGCTTTTTCCATTGCTTTAACGAGCATGCGAACCGCTGGTGAGGTGTTGAACTCTTCGTAAAAGCTCCTTACAAAATGTACGACTTCTAAGTGTGCATCTGTAAGTTCAATCGCCTCGTCTTGAGCAAGAATTTCAATCATGCCTTCTTCCCATTGCGTGTAATCCAATAGGTAGCCTTGAGCGTCGGTTTCGATTTGCTTGCCGTTATATTCAAACATGTTTAATCCAGAATCCAATTAACTATGCGGATAGGGTACATGACCAAGTTTGTCTTTCTCAACAGAAATTGTAGCTATCCAATGAAATATCGTACTTATAGATACAAAAAAGCCCAAGAGGTAGGCTCTTGGGCTAGATATTCTTCAATGATGGGAACGATTAGTCGTCGCTGCCCATGATGCCTAGGATGCTTAGTAGGCTGATGAAGATGTTGTAGATCGATACGTACAAGCTGATCGTTGCAGAGATGTAGTTTGTTTCACCGCCACGAATGATGTTTTGCGTTGTAAGCAAGATAACACCAGTCGAGAACAGGATGAACATACCGCTCATTGCCAATGATAGTAGAGGCATTTGTAGGAAGATGTTTGCAACCATACCTACAAGTAGTACTACGAAACCCGCTAATAGCATGCCATTAAGGAACGACAGGTCACGCTTAGTTGTTAGTGCGTAAGCTGATGCGCCCATAAACGCCAGTGCTGTACCGCCAAGTGCAGTTAGGATGACATCACCCATGCCTGCGCCAACGTACATGTTTAAGATTGGACCGATGGTGTAGCCTAAGAAACCTGTAAATAGGAATGTGAAGACTAGACCCATGCTGTTGTCACGGTTCTTTTCTGTTAGGAAAAGTAGGCCGTAGAAGCCAACTAGCATGATAATAAGACCCGGGCGAGGAAGGTTCATCGCCATGGATACGCCTGCTACAACAGCAGACCAAAGTAGTGTCATAGACAGTAATGCGTAGGTGTTACGCAACACTTTATTGGTTTGCAGAGCACTTTCTTGAGATGCTGTGCGTGAAAACATAGGGCTGTTCATAATCTTCCTCGTAAGGTGACTTCAATAGTTATTAGTACATTTATGGGGGTGAAAGTTCGAAAAATCAAGTCTCTCATTCCTCTTGTATACGTAAAATAATAATCAAAATAGTCGGTTAAGTGTTTCTGAAGGTGTAACAAAGTATTTCTTAAAGTGCAGTTAAGGTTCGTTGTTCAATTTTAATCGCACTGAATCGCTGTTTATAATCTTGAAAAACTAATTATAACACTGAAAACAAAGAGGCGACCTAAGCCGCCTCTGTAGTTTATGCATCATAACACATTAGTGGTGTAAGATTTGGCTTAAGAAGTTCTGCGTTCTGTCTGATTGTGGGTTTTCAAAGAAATCGACAGGGTTGTTCTCTTCTATGATTTCACCGGCATCCATGAAGATAACGCGATCCGCGACCTCTTTAGCAAAGCCCATCTCGTGCGTTACACAAAGCATCGTCATGCCTTCTTCTGCAAGCTCAACCATTACGTCTAACACCTCACGAACCATTTCTGGATCGAGCGCCGACGTTGGCTCATCAAACAGCATCACTTGAGGGTTCATACACAAAGAGCGAGCGATAGCTACACGCTGCTGTTGACCACCTGAAAGCTGACCTGGGAACTTGTCCGCTTGCTCAGGGATTTTTACGCGCTCTAGGTACTTCATTGCAATCGCTTCGGCTTCTTCTTTTGGCATCTTTTTGACCCAGATTGGAGCCAGAGTACAGTTCTCTAATACCGTCAGATGTGGAAACAGATTGAAGTGTTGGAAACACATGCCGACATCTCTACGCACGGCTTCGATGTTCTTTAGGTCTTCCGTTAATTCATTACCTGAAACGAAGATATGACCTTTTTGGTGCTCTTCTAATCGGTTGATGCAGCGGATCATCGTTGATTTACCAGAGCCTGAAGGGCCACAGATAACGATTTTCTCGCCTTTTTTAACTTCTAAATTGATGTTCTTAAGTACGTGGAATTCACCGTACCACTTGTTCATGTCTTTCAACTCGATCATAAGACCTTGAGAGTTGTTTTCTGTCTGCTGCGTCATAATACGTCCTTGATCTTGTTAATTATCGTTTGTGACCTGTGTGAAGTCTGTTTTCTAGCCATATCGAATATCTCGACATGCCAAAACAAAACACCCAGAACACTAACGCGACAAATACATAACTTTCTGTTGAATACCCAAGCCATTCAGGGTCGGTATTCGCGGCTTGGCCAATTCCTAGTACATCAAACATACCAATAATCAAAACAAGACTGGTATCTTTAAACAAACCAATGAAGGTGTTCACAATTGAAGGAATCGTGATTTTAAGAGCTTGAGGTAGAATGATAAGCCCAGTCTTTTTCCAGTAGCTTAACCCCAGAGCATCAGCTGCTTCGTATTGGCCTTTTGGTATTGCTTGTAGACCACCTCGAATTACTTCGGCCATGTAGGCTGCACTGAATAGAACTACCCCTACAAGTGCTCGAATGAGCTTATCGGTTTCTGTCCCTTCTGATAAAAAGAGTGGCAGCATTACTGAAGCCATGAATAGAACTGTAATGAGCGGTACGCCACGCCAAATTTCGATGTATACGGTACACATACTGCGAATGATCGGCATCTCTGAGCGACGCCCAAGAGCAAGTGCAACACCAATAGGGAGTGACACTACAATACCAACAAGTGCGATGACCAGTGTAACCAATAGGCCGCCCCATTTATGGGTATCAACAACTTCTAACCCAAAGACGCCACCGTATAGCAAGCCGGCAATGATAAATGGGTAGATGTTGACGAAGAACAACCAAATCCACGTACGTTTAGGTGTTTTTTCATAAGCCAGTAAGGCTACAAAAATGGCCAACGTTGCGTAGAAGAGGCGAGGTCGCCACAGTTCAGCTTCTGGGTAGAAGCCATACATGAATTGGTCCCAACGAACGCTGATAAAAACCCAACAAGCGCCTTCGCTAGTACAGGCATCGCGTGTGGTTCCTATCCAGTCGGCACTGATGAATGCCCAATCCGCTATTGCCCATAATAGGGTGAAAGCAAAGTAAGCAAGAATCACAGTGACGACGCTGTTAATAGGTCCATTAAATAGATTTTTTCTTAACCAACCGACTGGCCCAACGGTATTCGCTGGAGGCGGAAGATCAGGTTGAAATTGATGTGTACTCATCTTATCTCTCCACCAACGCTACTTTGCGGTTGTATATGTTCATTAGAGCGGACGTTAATAGGCTCAAGGTTAGGTAGACGCCCATTGTCATCGCGATTACTTCGATAGCTTGTCCAGTTTGGTTAAGTGTTGTTCCTGCAAATACAGAGACAAGATCAGGATAACCAATGGCCATCGCAAGTGATGAGTTTTTGGTCAGGTTTAGATACTGACTGGTTAGTGGTGGGATAATGATTCTTAATGCTTGTGGAATAATGACAAGCTTTAGAGTTCTAGAACGTGGGATGCCTAGAGACATCGCAGCCTCAGTTTGCCCATGGTTTACCGCGTTAATACCTGAACGAACAATCTCAGCAATGAACGCTGCTGTATAGATACTTAAAGCGAGCATCAATGCAGCAAGCTCAGGGATTATCGTAACACCACCCTTGAAGTTAAACCCTTTCAACACAGGGTAATCTGCAGAGATAGGCATGCCCATAACAAAGTAAGTTATCAACGGTAAGCCTAAAATCAACGCAGCTGCAATTCGCAACATCGGTGTTTGTTGGCCGGTCAGTTTCTGTCTGTTCTTAGCCCAGATGTTGATAATAAACGTAGCGATAATACCGACAATCAATGATGCGATGACAATGCTACTGCCTTGCTCAAAGACTGGAGCAGGGAAGTACAACCCGCGTACGTTCAAGAAAATTGCTTCACCTAGACTCATACTTTGACGAGCAGAAGGCAAGGCTTGTAGAACGGCGAAATACCAGAAAAAGATTTGTAATAGCAGAGGGATATTTCGGAATATCTCAATGTAGACAGCTGCAAATCGGCTAACTAGCCAGTTTGAAGAGAGCCTAGCGATACCCATACTAAAGCCCAGCACTGTCGCTAGCATGATGCCGAGTACTGAAACCAAAGCGGTATTGAGAAGACCGATAAAGAATGTACGACCGTATGAGAAGGTCTCGTCGTATTCAATCAGTGTTAAGCCGATACCAAAACCAGCTTCTTGGGAGAGAAAATCAAAACCAGTGGTGATACCACGGGAATCTAAGTTTGTGAGTGCATTATTTACAATCGTGTAAAAGAAAGCACAAAGCGCCCCGACGGCGATAATTTGGAAAATGATGGAGCGAAAAGTGGGGTTGTAAAATAAGTTGGCACTTTTGGGCTGTGGCTTTGCCTGAGCTGGAGAAATAGTTTCATTAGGTTTCATACTACTATAACCTCAAATCCATTTAATAAATAGGGCGGAAAACTCCGCCCTAATTGATGCTTGAAAATTTATTAACGGATTGGTGGAGCGTACATAAAGCCGCCCGCATTCCATAATGCATTTACACCACGAGAGATTTGAAGTGGAGAACCTGTACCAACAGTACGTTCAAAACTCTCACCGTAGTTACCAACTTGCTTAATTACTTGGTAACCCCAGTCGTCGCGAATGCCAAGGCCTTTACCTTTAGGACCGTCTACACCAAGAATACGTTTGATGTTTGGATCTTTTGACTTAAGCATTTCGTCTGCATTTTTAGAAGAGATGCCGTATTCTTCCGCGTTAATCATTGCTGAAAGTGTCCACTTAGCAACGTTAAACCATTGATCATCATCTTGACGAACAACAGGGCCTAGAGGCTCTTTAGAGATGATTTCAGGAAGTACTTCTGCAGATTTAGGATCAGCTAGGTTTAGGCGAAGTGCGTATAGACCAGATTGGTCAGTTGTTAGTACGTCACAACGACCTGCGTCGAAACCTTTCGATGTTTGTGCTGCCGTATCGAATACCACTGGCTTGTAAGACATGCCACTGTTACGGAAGTAATCGGCTAGGTTAAGTTCAGTTGTTGTACCTGATTGAACACATACAGAAGCGCCATCAAGCTCTTGAGCACTTGTTAGGCCAAGTTCTTTCTTAACCATGAAGCCTTGACCATCGTAGTAGTTAACGCCTACGAAGTTCAGACCTAGAGCAGTGTCACGATGTAATGTCCATGTTGTGTTACGAGATAGTACGTCGATTTCGCCAGATTGAAGCGCAGTAAAACGCTCTTTTGCTGTTAGAGGTACATACTTAACTTTAGTCTTGTCACCGAGTACAGCCGCTGCAAGAGCTTGACAATACTCAACATCAATTCCTTCCCATTCACCTTTTGAGTTAGGGTTAGAGAACCCTGGAAGACCGGTACTTACACCACAAGTTAGAAAACCTTGAGATGTGACTTTGTCCAGAGTGCTTTCTGCCGCTGATGCCGATGTTGCCATCATCGCAGTTGATGCAGCTACTACTGAAGCAAGAAGTGTTAGTTTATTTGTCATTTGTATCCTTCCTTGTTAACCAGGTGACACCTGATACTCGTGCTCGTTTGAGTTTCTCTTATGTGTTGCGTTTTCTATGACCTTGTTGTTCAAATTAAACGAGTTGCATTTTGCAAATGAAACTGTGTGCGATTTAAACAACTGTTTATAAGGTTAGGAAAGGATCCGTAGTTTCACAAATGTATAATTTAAAAAGAATTTTGAATGAAATCACAAATCCGAACACAATTAGAATGACCAAATGTTAAGTGAATGTAAATAGTGCAACGGTTCACACTGTTGGTGCAACGAGATTTAGATTTTTATATTGATAATCGACTAGATAAATATTCTGAATAAACATCACAATGATGAAATATTAAACTTAAGAAATGTTGAAATTTGGTCAATAAATATTTTTATTACACTTCGATAGTTATGAATATGCTCCAAATTTGGTAGCATGGCTGAATAGTTATTGAAGTAGTCTCAAGGAAGAACATGCGTTATTTCCCAATGTTTTTGGATGTAGAAAATAAGCCAATCTTAGTGGTTGGTGGGGGTGAGGTTGCTTGCCGTAAAGTCGATAGCTTACTACGAGCGGGAGCGGATGTGACTTTGGTGTCTCCCAAGGTAGCGCCTTACTTAAAGCAGCTTGTGGACGAGAACAAGCTTCACTGGGTTCAAAACTTTTACTCGTCACAGATCATATCGAAAAATTACTTGCAGGTTTGGGCCACAACAGACAACCCAAGCTTGAATCACCAAGTGTATAATGATGCGAAAAAACTGGGCATTTTAGTCAATGTGGTTGACGATCTTCCTTACTGCGACTTCATCACACCTTCGATGATAAATCGCGGCAGAATCCAAATTGCCATCTCTAGTGGCGGGGCATCACCTGTTTTAGTAAGAAATATCAGAGAAAAACTCGAAACGGTATTGCCACAAAACATAGGTTTGATAGCAGACTTCGGTGCATCAAAACGCAATTCAATCAAAGAGTCATTCCCAACCGTCGACGAGCGTCGTAAATTTTGGGAGCGTTTCTTGTCATCCAGCTTTATCGAGCAGGTGAATGACAGAGAGCAGTTAGAGTCTTACTACCAGCAAGCGCTAACCGAAGGCATTGATAGCGAAGGGCAGGTCACTTGGATTGAATTCGAGCAAGATGTCGAGCTGTTGTCTATGAAGGCTTTACGTTTGATGCAGGAGGCAGAGCTCGTACTTTCACCGAGCGATTGTCCATTTGAATTTATCGACCTGTGCCGCCGAGATGCAGAAAGAGAGAGCTACGCCAACAGCGGAGAGCTATCAACAAAGCTTGAGCAAGCAAGAGCAGAGAAATTACGAGTGTGTGTGTTTATTCCACCAGCAAGCGTAGAGTTTAATCTGTTGGTCGGCAAAGACCTAAAATTGTCAGCAGCCCAAGTACTCAGTTGAGGTAATTGCTTCTAGTTGAAATGAGAGCTTTCTGGTTGTTTGAAATCGGCTAGAGGCTCGGAATAAAACTAAAGCTGGACCAGATAAATAAAAAGCCACTTCAAAAGAAGTGGCTTTTTGCTATTTCAAACACGACATTGTGCTGATGAATGAGCAACCCAAATAGGCGGTCACTCAAACTCAAAAATTAGTCGCGGAAGTTGTCAAACTGGAAAGGTTGACCAAGTTCACCGCCGCGAACTAGAGCCATAACAGCTTGTAGGTCATCACGCTTCTTACCAGTAACACGAACTTTGTCGCCTTGGATAGAAGCTTGAACTTTAACTTTGTTGTCTTTGATTAGCTTAACGATCTTCTTAGCGACATCAGTTTCAATGCCTTGCTTAAAGATAACCGTTTGGTGCCAAGTGCGACCTGTTTGGTCTGCCGCTTTCGCTTCCATCGCGTTAGGATCAACATTACGCTTCGTTAGGTTGCTGCGAAGGATATCGCGCATTTGCTTCAGTTGAAAATCGTCTTGAGCAGTCAATTTTACTGATTCATCTTTGTAATCAAAGCTTGCGTCAACGCCGCGGAAATCGAAACGAGTCGATAGTTCACGGTTTGCGTTGTCTACTGCGTTACGCAGTTCTACTGCTTCTACTTCAGAGATAATGTCAAATGATGGCATTGTGTTGTTTCCTTAAGCTAAGTTTCTATCTTTAATTGCTGTTGCAAGCATGTCTAGCATTGTTGCAGTATCTTCCCAGCTTAGGCATGGGTCAGTAATCGACTTGCCATATTCTAGGTTGTTAATGTCTGTCATTGGCTGGTTGCCTTCAATAATGAAGCTCTCTGCCATAATGCCTGCAATTTGGTTCTTGTTAGATTTAATTTGCTCACAAATGTCTTGTGCAACTTCTAACTGCTTACGGTGTTGCTTCTGACAGTTAGCGTGGCTAAAGTCTACAACCAAACGTTGAGGTAGATCGAATTCAGCCAGTTGCTTACATGCAGTATCTACAGATTCAGCGTCGAAGTTAGGGCCTTTATCACCACCACGTAGAATAACGTGACCGTATGGGTTGCCAGAAGTACGGTAAACCGTCATGCGGCCGTTCTTATCTGGAGAGTAGAAGTAGTGTGAAGCATGTGCTGCACGAATTGCATCGATAGCAATCTTGATGTTGCCGTTGGTCGCGTTCTTGAAGCCAACAGGGCAAGACAGTGCAGAAGCCATTTCACGGTGAATCTGAGATTCAGTTGTACGAGCGCCAATCGCACCCCAAGTGATAAGGTCTGCAATGTACTGACCTGTGATCATATCAAGGAATTCAGTCGCGGTAGCTAGGCCAAGCTTGTTGATATCTAGCAGAAGCTTACGAGCTTTGTTCAAGCCTGTTTCAAGTGCGTATGAACCATCAAGGTTAGGATCTGTAATCAAACCCTTCCAACCTACAACAGTACGAGGCTTCTCGAAGTAGGTTCTCATTACAACGAACAGTTCATCTTTGTACTGGTCTTGAATTTTGCTTAGGCGCTCAGCGTAATCAAGTGCCGCATCTGTATCGTGAACAGAGCAAGGGCCTACGATAACTAATAGGCGGTTATCACGACCAGTTAGGATATCTTCGATTTGGCGGCGAGAATTTTTAATGCGCTCAGCAACGTCGTCAGTAATAGGGTGTGCATTGCCTAGTTCGGCAGGAGTTGGCATAGGACCCAGAGCTTGGGTTCTCAACTCATCAGTTTTTAATGGCATGTGATAGCTTTTTTATTCTATTGCGAAGTGGTTAAGATAACGGAATTGAACAGAGGAATAAACTCTATTGAGTCAAAGTTATCTCAGTTATTGCTAATATTCTTATTTTTATCAGCAGGCCAGCGTCAAATAAGGGATTTTCACTTGTATTAACAGGCAGCTATCGGTATTTTCGTTTGAACACAACATAAAAATGCTGGAGCAGCAATGACTCAAGAAAATCAAAGCACTTTGCACCCAGAACTCGTCTTAGGTGATGTGCTGCCTTCTTACAACGATAATAATAATTCTAACCACTTATACGTTTCATTATCAGAATTAGTGATGGATCGTGTCTTCTACCACCCAAGTATCGAGAGTCACTTAGATACTTTGACTGATATTGAAAAAACGTCTTTAGAAGCGATCCTTGGCGATAAAACAGTCGATGAGCATTTTGTTTCGACCTTAGTGATTGCCATTCAAGCTGCCGTTCAGCCAAATCACACTTCTGTTCGTATCGCATTAAGCAGTGCAGACAGCTATGGATTCCGTTCGCTGCTTGGCGGGAACTGTGAAGCAGAAGAGATTAACCCTGCACTAGGTGTTCGTGGCGTTGCTCGTTACGCGACACCAGAATACAGCAAGGCTTTCGCTTTAGAATGTCAGGTTATTAAGGCATTACGTGAGCAGGGCATCAACGTTGAAGTAGTTGTGCCTTACGTTCGTGCGTTAAGCGATGCCGCTAAGATTATTGACCTGCTTGCCGAGCAAGGGCTACCACGCGGCCTTAACGGTTTGAAAGTACTGTTCTCGTGCGATGTGCCGTCTGCAGTGCTACTGAGCGAACGTTTACTGCATTACTTCGATGGTGTAGTGGTAAACGTTGATAGCTTAGCGTCTTTCACTTTAGGCGTAGACAAACACAATGAAGCTCAGCAACACGCTTTTGATCCACAAAATGAGGCGGTCATTACTTTGTTGGATATGATTGTTAAAGCAACCCTGAACGCGAAGAAGCCAGTGCTGCTAGTAACTCAAGGCTTAGTGGATTACCCACGTCTACAAGGTTACATAGCTGATCTTGAAGGCGTAGAAACGGTCGTGACTGCATAAATCGGTTTGTTGTCTTAGTAAGTCAACTGGCTCTATCCGTTTATTTGAAGCGCTAAAGCTTTGAGAATGAAAGAGATATCATTATGCGATGATATCTCTTTTTTGTAACATTTTTTTGACATCTCTATCGCTAATCGATTAACTGGTCTGATGACTGATTTGACTAGGTAATCCGAATGTTGACCCCTCTACAAAAAGCAAATTTCTACTTAAGCATGTTTGGCTTTTTCAAAGTCCCACTTATCTGGTTGTGCCGACCAAAACTACTCGCGTTGGACAACCAACATGTTGAAGTGAAAATCCCGCTTAGAAGGCGTACTAAGAATCACCTTAACAGTATGTACTTTGGCGTTTTGGCTGTAGGTGCGGATGTCGCGGGTGGGTTTCTTGCGATGAGCAAATCTCAGCAGCAAGGTGAAAAGATCTCGTTGGCTTTTAAAGAGGTGACGGGTAACTTTTTGAAGCGCCCTGAAGGTGATGTGCATTTCACTTGTAACGACGGTGAGCTGATCAACACTATGCTGGCAGAAACCATGTCGACCGGAGAACGGGTCAATCAACCCGTAACCATTATCGCGACTTGCCCATCTTTACATGGTGACGAGCCGATGGCGGAGTTCACGCTTACGCTTTCAATTAAGAAAGTCCCTTCAAGAAAATAGCGATTAAATAATAGATTTTGGTTTAGAAGTCATGGGTAACGTTGAAGAGATAAAACAACGGTATGTGAATGGTTTCCACATACCGTTATAGAGAACTTTATAAGGGCTCTATGACTCTTGAGTGATCTGCTCAATATCAACTATTTTTGAACGGTTCATAACGATCTTCCAACGGTAGTAGGTTGGTTCGTTATCATGGTTGTTCTCTTTAATGATCAGGTTGAGAAGATGACGCTTTTCTACTGATTCGCGGCTCACTTGTCCTTCATTCAAGCGGTAGATCTTGTTTGAGCCTTTATCCATCAACCGTGTCAGCGCTCTGAGGCTGATCGATAACGTTTCACGAGTCTCCTCATAACCACTCATAAAGGTCGATGTCGACATCTCAGTATGAGAGCGGTAATGCAAGATTTGCTCTTCACGTTGTACCACACGCTTTTTACGGATCGACTGAATGCGATCTGCAAGCTTAGAAAAATTTGCGTAGTCCAACCATTCCAGTTTATGGCCTACTGACTTGTTGGTCGTTGGATCATAGTAACGACGCTTCCATTTTGGCTTGCCTTTACGCAGCCAGCGCCAAAGGATGTCTCTCAAGTCATCTTTAAAGATCTCACGCAGTGCGTAAATGAAAGACATTGCCACGATGAAAGAGGCGGTAATCTCACCAAGAAAGTCACGAGCCAAGATCACAGTAGTGGTCACGACAACCATCACCAAACCGGTCGCGATGCCTTTCACGGCACGCTTAACGTTCTTACCCATCGACGTTGTCTTTTCTTTAAGCACGATAGGGTGTTCAATCAAACGACGCAGCAAACGCATCTTGTTACTCAAGCGGGTAACGTCCTCTCGAACTCTTGCTGAGTTGTAGCGGTTCAGTTTACGGTGCGCGGTCTCTTTATCACAAAGCGTTAAGAGTCGTTCTTTAATCGTTGAATACTCACTACCTCGTGGCATGTGTGAAACTAGCGATAGGAACTTTTGCTCGGTATACCAAGATAGGTAGTTATCGATATTAGCGTAGTAGCGCTTGAGATTTTCTTCGTAAGGGATGCTTCGGCGTAGCTTCTTCAAGATATCTAAAGCCAATTCAATGACTTCATCTACTTCATCAGCCGTTACGTCGTCACTATCAGTTTTATTTAAGCTGCTGACTGCTTTATCTAACGCGATAACATATTGGTAGGCAAACAGACTCAAACTGACACGATACTGTGTTGTAGATAAGCGTCCACGTTTTGCCAAGCGACTGTGTACCAAAGGTAAAAGTGTTTTGTCACTATAGTAGGCACGTTTTTGAGTGATTGAGCTGTAGAAAAAGGCACTTTCAGAAAGCACTTCAGGAGTCAGTCCAAGTTCACCGGGAATGAATAGATAAACGTCCATGTCGAGCTTTTTGGTCTTAGCCATGGCATGGTTAATTTTAAGTGTTATCGCATCTTGTTTATCAACGGTGATCAACGATGTCTCCTAGAATGTAAAAATATGAATGAAACTAGCGAAAGCATATCAGAGATCACGTATAATCTCCGCCAAATTTAAAGTAGAGACAACCTTGATGATTAATATTGGTCAAATAAACAACTTAGAAGTAGTAAAACAAGCAGACTTCGGTGTATTCCTTGACGCGAGCGACTATGGAACCGTGTTGCTGCCGAAACGATTTACTCCTGAAGGTGTTGAAATTGGTCAAAAGCTAGATGTTTTCTTATACATAGATTCTGACAACCAGATCGCTGCAACGACTGAAAAACCAATAGCTCAAGTAGGCCAGTTTGGTTTGATGACGGTTGAAGGTGTTAACAGCACTGGTGCATTCATGAGCTGGGGCGTGAAAGGTAAAGACCTTCTTGTTCCTTTCAGCGAGCAGCGTGGCCGTTTAAACGAAGGTCAGTCAATCTTAGTATATGTGTATATCGATAAAGCATCGAGCCGTATCGTTGGTACAACGAAGTTCAACAAATGGTTAGACAACACGCCTGCGACTTATAAGCAAAATGAGCAAGTCGATCTCATTATCGCTGAGCGCAGCCAGTTAGGTTACAAAGCGATCGTGAACGGTGAACACTGGGGTATGATTTTCCCATCTGACATCATCGGTAAGCTGTTCATTGGTAAAACACTAAAAGGCTACATTAAAAACGTTCGTGAAGAAGACGGTAAGATTGATTTGTCTCTTCAGAAGGTTGGTGTGGCTAAGATGGATGACTTAAGCACTAAGGTTCTTGACCTGCTTGAGAAGAAAGGCGGTTACCTGCCTTTGAATGATAAGTCTTCTCCTGAAGTTATTTTCTCTGCATTCAGAACCAGCAAAGGTACGTTCAAGAAGACAATTGGTGGTCTATACAAATCTGGCAAGATCACTATCGACAAAGAAGGTATCAGCTTAGTTAAGTAAGCGGTCCTTTCGGTCAAAAAAAAGCCCAAACCTTCCTGTTTGGGCTTAGGGGAAAGGGCTCCGAAGAGCCTACGCTAATCGTTTTAATCTTTTGACTGTTAGATTGAAGTCTAGTTTAGATTCTCTAAAGTGCGATTTTTCTTTTTGGAAATAGTGATTTGAATTGATATTTATATAATTAGCTGTTGATTTACAAGCGCTCGCACACTGACTTATATGGCCGATAGAATAGAAAAAGCCCAAACAATTAACGTTGTTTGGGCTTTTTGTTTATTAAGGTGTATTCAGTGCGAACGCTTTTAGAAAAGGTTCTTATCGCGCACGAGTTCGCGTGGTAAACCGTTCTTCACTCGGTTGCCAACCCACTTACCAAGGCCGATGATTGCACCATTGTACTTCACTAGTACTTCACCTTTTCCTGACAAGTTTTCAGGGCGAACATCGCGGCCCATGAACCATTCACGAGCATCTTCAATACTAAGCTCTACAACATTAGCTTCATTACCTGTTGCGAGCGTTGTCGCTACTTGGTGCTGCCAGCGGTAACCTTTTTTATGGGTTTCAGCGATCTTGATTCCCATGCGAGAAAAACGGAACTCACCGATCATCGGCTCTAGCGCTTCTGGGAATAGCCAAACGTCTTTGTCGCGAATCCAAACCTGAGTATCGCTTGGCAATTCGATATCGAGAGTACTCATTAGTTGTTCAGCGACTTCTTGCTGAGTTTTCTTTGATGCTTTTTCAAATGGGAATTTACCCATACGTTTTTTAACTTCTGGTGGAGTAACAGACGCTAATTTACGGATACGTGCAACAAAGAAACCTTCTGAGTCATAAACTTGAGGGAAGATGTGTAGAAAGCCTTCCTCTGTCGTGGTTGCTTTTGCGTTGTCGAATAGTGATTCAAGAGATTCAAATTCAACCGCATCACCAAAGGTTTCTTTTAAGTGATGACACACTTGTTGGTTCTCTTCGGTGCTAAGCGTACACGTTGAGTAAACCAAAACACCATTAGGTTTAAGAGCATGGAATGCACTTTCAATCAGATCTTTTTGCGTGTCGGCAATATCGACCACAGATTGATACGTCCAGTTCTTCATCGCATCGGCGTCTTTACGAATGGTACCTTCGCCAGAACAGGGAGCGTCTAGCAACACTGCATCAAACTGTTCTGGTAACCAACCACCGAAAACTCGACCGTCAAAGTTACTTAGAGCGGCATTACGAACACCACAACGTTCTATGTTAGCGTGAAGGACTTTCACACGGCTTGCTGCGTACTCATTGGCAACCAATACACCGCGATTATTCATTAGCGCAGCGATTTGCGTTGTTTTAGAACCGGGTGCTGCCGCAGTGTCTAACACCGCTTGGTAATCAGCTTCACCTTGGAAAAGTGCCGAAGGTGGCATCATCGAGCTGGCTTCTTGGATGTAGAAAAGACCAGACATGTGTTCTGCCGTATTACCTAGTGGCGCTTCACTTTCATCAACTGTAATCCAAAAGCCCGTTTCACACCAAGGTACAGGTTCCAGTTCCCAGCCTTTCTCTTTTGCTCGTACTAGGAAGTCTTCAACACTGATTTTCAATGTGTTGATTCGAATACTTTTACGAAGTGGTTTTTGGCATGACGCGACAAAAGAAGCCATATCTAGATGACTAGGCATGATTGCTTCGATGTGCGTTAGGAATTCTTCAGGAATATATACGTTAGCGTGCAAAAGAGTATCTCGATTTATTGCATTAATGCGGGGAGTTTAAAGCAAAATGAGGCCGCCCTAAACCATATTTATAGCAAACAACAAAAATGCAGCCAAATGGCTGCATTTTGATGAAGAATTAATCTTCCAGAAACGTCAGGGAATTCACTCTATGGACGAGGAATTGCGGTTCTCCATGATTTCCACTCATCTTCGGCTTGAGGATAGAGGTAGAAAGACTGATCTTCGCTTGCTACTGGTTGAAGTTCATTTGTCGGTGGCGTTGAGAATGTAATACCACCTCTTAACAAGCTGTCTACCGTTCCGGCTTTGATGTTTGCGCCTGACAGGCCGATAGAGACATCGACGCCCGACACGTTCCAGAACACGGTGTTTGCGCGGATTAGATACGCGTAGTCAGGTTCTATTTGAATCGTAGATATGATGCGATCAGCAAACTCGCCCAGCTGAACATCTATAACACTGCCAATTTCTAGTTCACGGAATAGGATAGGTGTACCTTCAGATACTGAGCCGCGCGTTTCGCTTTGCAGTTGGAATATCTTGCCTTCAGGCTGCACAGGTCCTTTGCTAAGCTCAAATTTCGTGTTTCTTTCACCTTTGCCCGGGTCTACGTTGATGTGTTTAGAGAGCAGCGCAGAGACGTTTTTGATGCCATTAAGGCCAATCTCAGGTTCTGCCAACCAGAAGTGACTGTTCGTCACGGCAATCTTGTCGACGTACTCAGGTAAAATACGCGCAGTAATTTCAATGCCGCCCTTGTTGAAGTTCGGAATCACCAAAGTAACCTCACCAACAGTGACACCTTGATATTTGATCGCCATGCCCTTGTTGACTTCTTGATCGCCAGAAGAGGTGATAGTAATCGCGCGGCCAAATTTTCGAGCAGATTTTGAATCTTTGTAAAGCTTCCACACGTCACCAAGTTTGTTGTCGATTCCCGGCAGAGAGTCAAAAGCAATACCGCCTTGGATAAGGGTTTTAACTGGTGCCGCTTTAATGCTGATACCCGATAGCGACGCATCAACCTCAACGCCTGATCGGTTCCAGAAAACAGTGTGCTTGTTGAGTAAGTGCGTGTAACGATTTTCGATTGTGACTTTGATTCTTACGCCACCGTCGGCAAGTTGAAAATCAGAAATACTACCCACTTGTAGGTTGCGGTAGAGGAGTGGACTGCCTTTAGAAATTGAAGGTAACTCACTGGCAAACAAAGAAAGTGTCTTTGAACCAGACTGATTAAACTTAGCAATTTCTGCTAACGACTTACTTTGGAAAAGTTGGTAGTCCGCTCGAGCTTCAGATTTACCTTCACTCACAAAGCTAATCGAGCCGGTAAGAAGCTGTTTTGCTGGTGGGACCGTAACACTCAAGCCTGATTCGGTTAGCTCTGCAGTCGCACTACCTGTCACAAAGAAACGGTTGTGGCTTTTGATAAGGTGCGCGTACTCATTATCGATAAGTGCATCCATGAAGACTTCGTGTTTATCAGAGCCCGTACCAACACCATCAACTAATCCCACATGGATGATAGAGCCAACGGCAATGCCTTTGTAGAGAAGTTGTGTACCGACATCTAACCCGAACGAATTGTTCGACGTTAAGCGAATCGCAACGGATTTCTCTTGTTCCTGACTGAATTCATTTTTGCGGATTGCAGTAAATCGACGCGCCTTTTCACCTTCACCCGGTACCAAGGTTAAAAAGTTACCTGTCACTAAATTGGCAATGTTTTTCATGCCAGTAAGCGACAGTTCAGCCTCTTCTAGAACGAATTTACTGCCGCTGTTTAAAAAGTCACTGAATGCCGGTTGGATAGCGGCAGATGCAACGACGTTTTCACGCCCTTCACTTAGCGATAAATCAGTGATTTGACCGATTTCAATGCCGCGATACATGATCGGAGCACCTGTTGCACTGATTTTATTATCATCGGGAACGGCAATCTTGATAGAGATACCTCGACCCGCTGTTTTCAGATCTGGGTAGAGTTTGAACTTAGTATTCATCTCAACCGGTTGGCCTTCTCCTGGAGAGTCGACCGCAATTGAACCGCCAAGCAATGCACTTAGGCTCTCTAAGCGAACATCAACACCAGAAAAGCCAATACTGGCACCTAAGCCACTGACATTCCAAAAACGGCTTTGGTCGGTAATGATATGGCTGTATTCATCTTTAATCGACGCTTGAATCGTAACGGATTTCGCGTTGTCGTTTAACTGGTAGTTGTAAACCTCACCAATTGGGATTTTACGGTAAACGATTTGAGAGCCAACAGACACGCCGCCCAGATCTTTGGTCGTCAGTGAAATGTTCAAACCTTCAGAAGCCAGTAAGTCAGAAGGGGAGGATTCTAACGCTTGGAAAACGGTTTCTGGGTCTTGTTTGGTTTCGCTCGGGTGGATAGCAATATAGTTACCTGAAACAAGCGCGTCCAATCCTGAGATACCCGACAAACTAGCGGTTGGTTTTACTAGCCAAAACCGTGTGCCTTTTGAGAGTAGCTTCTTCGCTTCTGGGTAGATGTCAGCATCGACATAGATGCTCGATAGATCTTTGGATAAAGTGATGTCACGCACCATACCCACCTCTAAGCCTTGGTAACGAATCGTTGTTCGACCTGCGACTAAACCTGCGGCATCTGAGAAGTATATCTGCACACGTTGTCCAGCATCGTGTATCGATTTCATGACCAACCAACCGGCTAAGGCGACGGTTAATATCGGCAGAATCCACAAAGGTGAGATGCCTTTGTTTTTCCTTACTTCTGGTGAATATGACGTTTGTGATTGGTTATCGTTGTTCATTCACTGACTCATCTTTAGAGGTGTAGTTATCCCAAATTAGCCTAGGATCTAAGCTTTCCGCTGCTAGCATCGTGAGAACAACTACGACGCCAAAAGCGACTGCACCATAACCTGGTGTAAAGTTTAAAATTTGTCCGCGGTCGACCAAGGTCATCATGATCGAAATAACGAACAGATCCATTACCGACCATTTCCCCACCCATTTCACGATGAAATAGATGGTCATACGTTGCCTGTGGTAAACGGCGCGCTTCATCTTGATACAGATTAAGATGTACGCGAGGCCCAGTATTTTCGCGACTGGCACGACGATACTGGCAATGAAAATGATCGCAGCGATGCCATACATATCGCTATTAATTAGCGAAGCGACACCGGAAATGATGGTGTCTTCTAGCCTTTGACCGTTGGTAATAAGAATAGAAATAGGAATGACATTGGCTGGCACGATAGCCACGGATGCGGCAAATAGCAGAGCCCAAGTTTTCTGTATAGAGTAGGGCTTGCGGTGGTATAAGTCATGGTGACAACGCACACAAGTATGACCGTCAGGCTGAGATAGGTGACAGTTGTGACAGTGTACGTTCTTACTCTCAGCAAAAGAGTATTCGGATTCTTTTGCCCAAGCTTCCCAGTAGCGACGTACACTGATACGGCTTACTAGTAATACGCTGAAAAGCTGCAGAAGAATCAGGCCAATCAAACCAGGGCCGACGAAAATGTCAGAGTAATCTTGCAGTTTGAAACATGAGACCGCCAAACTTACCAGAAACACATCCAACATCATCCAATGTTTGAGAGTCTGAATAATGGCTAATGCATAACGAAAGGGTGTGAAGATCTTAAGACGCAGTGATGCATGAGTGATGAGTACCGAGGTGCACACGAGCAACGGAGCGATCGAACTGCAGAACAGGATCAGCAAACCAAGTAGAGGAAAGCCTTCGCCCATTAAGGTAAAAACACCCGATGGTAACGTCGCGGGTATCATGACGCCAATCAGGCGAATACTGATGAATTCAAAAAAGTGCGATGGGATAAACAGCAATAAGCAGGTAATTGCGATTGCTAGGTTTCCAGAGAGGCTAGGGGTACCGCCTCTATAAAGCTGAGTTCCGCATCTTGGGCAGTAAGCTGATTTCCCTAAAGGGATGTCCATTTTATCTACGGGAAGTTCGCAGCCCTGGCAAAGACGCACTGAGCTGCTGTCGCATTGGTGTTTTGTTGATAAAGGGTTGGTTACGGATGGGGAGGTCACGCGACCTCCCAAGTTGAAACGTAAGTTAGGTTAGCAACCCGACTTAAAGACTCAGAGCCACAAACATCAGGCGTGCGATTGCACACTGCCGTAGAGTGTTTGATAGAGTCCTTGTTGTTCAACCAATTCACCATGTGTTCCCGTCTGTGTGACTTGTCCATCTTCTAAAACATAGATTAGATCGGCTTGTTTCACCGCTGATAATCGATGAGCCACTATCAAAGTTGTGCGATCTTTCAAAAACTCGCTCAACGCTTTATGCAGTGCTGACTCTGTTGCTGTATCGAGTGCAGATGTCGCTTCATCAAGAATAACAAACTTAGGATTGCTCAGCACCATACGAGCTATTGCTAAGCGTTGTCGTTGACCACCAGACAGTCGAACGCCATTCCTACCAATTTGTGTATCTAAGCCATTGCTCAGTTGCTTGATGACATCTTGCATTTGAGCGACTTCAAGCGCACGCCACAACGACATTTCGTCGTATTCAGCACCAAGGGTCAGATTATGCCTTAATGTATCGTTAAAGAGTATAGGTTGTTGTAAAACAACGGCAATTTGATTGCGTATTACATCAAAGCTGATGTCATCGGTTGTTTCACCGTTATAGCGAATGCAACCTGAGTCTGCTTGGTAAACCCCAATCAGCAACTGGATTAACGTAGATTTACCCCCTCCACTCGCACCGACCAAAGCGACTTTTTTACCTGCAGGGATGTGCAGCGATAGCCTATTTAAAACAGTGTTTTCTAATGTGTAAGAGAATGTAACGTCTTCGATGTCAACTGTCACTTCTTGATCTTCAGTAAATGGGTTCACTTTACTGATAGGGCGCTTCTCTTCTTCTAACTGAAGAAGATCGTTGATGCGTTGCAGTGCCGCTTTCGCGCTATACCAAGAGAATTGAATCCCTAGTAGCTCTTGAACTGGGCCTAACATGAACCACAAGTAGCCAAATACCGCGAAAATCTGACCAATGGTTAAGTCACTGAATAACACCATTAGCATCGCGACGGCACGGAAAAGCTCGAAACCTAATAAGAAGAGTAGAAACGAAACACGGCCAGCAGCTTCAGATTGCCAAGCGTATTTGTCGGCATCGATTCTTACTTGGTTTGCTTGAACCTTAAGCTCATCGAGAAAGATACGCTCTTTATTCGCCGCGCGCAGTTGGTAAATGCCATCTAAGGTTTCCACCAAACGGTTTTGAAAGCGCTCAAAAGATTGGTTTTCGTATTTCTTAAGGTGTTTGACCCTGCTGCCTAGTTTACGGGAGAAATAAATCACAACAGGATTGACCAGTAAAATGAACAACCCTAAACGCCACTCTAGCCACAACAGCACGATCGCTGTACCGAACACGGTCAGGAAGCTGATGATAAATTTAGAAAGAGTCGAGCCAATGAACTTATCTATTGTCTCTATGTCTGTTATTAGGTGGGCGTTGATACCGCCGCTGCCTTTGGTTTCGTATTGTCTAATACTGATGCGACCAAGCTTATCTATCATCTTGCTGCGCATTTGATAGGTAATTGTTTTGGACACAAGCGTAAACTGACGCCCTTGCAGAATGTTCAACGCTTGGCTAACGGAGCGCATGATAATCACTAACAACAAAGTTAGTGCTATATAGCCAGTCGGTGTTTGTAATGAAGATGGAAGTAGGTGGTTCATCATCTCTAAGCCTGAAGCGGGCTTATCGAGTAATACTTCATCAACCATTAATGGCATGAGCAACGGGATAGGGACACTAATGAGAGTTGCAAATATGGCAATAATGTTAGCAAACAGTAATTTGGACTTGTGTTTTTTTACTTGAGTTATTAACCAAGAACGGCTAATAGTGTCTTCTGAATTGTTCATTGTAATGAGAATAAGTCCTATTTAGTTTGATGGCCGCATTCTACTGCGTTCTCTTGATAATGGAAGTCTCAATTTAATTGGAAGTTAATATGAAAATAGAACATTACCAACGCTTAACCAAACAAGCCGTTGCATTAATTGAATCAGAAACCAATCTAACTGCTAATCTTGCTAATATCAGTTCATTATTATTCATGGAATTGGATGACTTGAATTGGGCGGGTTTCTATTTAATGAAGCAGGATTTAGCTAAGGAAAAAGACGAACTTGTACTGGGCCCTTTCCAAGGTCAACCTGCTTGTGTGCGAATTCCGGTCGGGCGTGGTGTGTGTGGAACTGCGGTTGCGACGAATACAGTTCAGCGCATTCATGATGTTCATGAGTTCGAAGGTCACATCGCTTGTGACGCTGCAAGTAACTCAGAAATCGTTATTCCGTTCTCGATTGGCGGAAAAATCGCGGGCGTTCTTGATATTGATAGCCCAAATGTTGGTCGTTTTTCTCAAATTGACGAGGACGGATTGACATTTTTCATGGCAGAAGTGGAAAAGCTGCTTAATTCGCACGCGAACAAGGCATAAATTATTCTCTTACTGTGGTTTTTCCCAAGCATCTCTCTATAATACGTAAAAATATTTTCTTAATGCTCGCGGAAAACCGCAAAAACCAGGAACCCACATGGAAAACACTGAAAAGTTAAAAAACAGCAAAGAAGTTATCGCATATATTGCTGAATGTTTCCCTAAATGCTTTACTCTAGAAGGTGAAGCGAAGCCACTTAAAATTGGTATTTTTCAAGATCTTGCTGAACGTCTAAATGAAGACGAAAAAGTAAGTAAGACTCAGCTTCGTGCAGCGTTAAGACAGTACACATCATCATGGCGTTACCTGCACGGCGTAAAAGCTGGCGCAGAACGTGTTGACCTAGACGGCAACGCGTGTGGCACACTAGAAGAAGAGCACGTTGAACACGCTAAAGCTACACTTGCAGAAAGCAAAGCGAAAGTTCAGGCTCGTCGTAAAGAACAAGCACAAAAAGCTCGTGAAGAAGGCAAAGCGAAACCTAAGGCGAAGAAAGCTCAACAGCCTCGTCGTCAAGCGCCTAAAGCACCAAAAGTAGAAAAGCCTGTAGAAACACGCGCTTTGAACGCTGACGAATTCATCGCTGGCAAAGAAGTAAATGTGAACATGGGTAAAGGAAACATGGCTGCGACCATTGTTGAAATCAATAAGGAAGATGTGCGTGTTCAGTTAGCAAACGGCCTACAAATGGTTGTTAAAGCGGAGCACTTGCGCGCTTAAAGGAGATACTCCTACGCATGAAATGCCGTTCAAAATTGACACTGATTGCTGCTAGCTTTTGGCTAGCAGCTTCAGCTCAGGCTCTTGAAGCCAAATTAGATCAGGACGATTTACCTCTACTCGCTCCTGAGGTCCAACACGAAACTGCTAGTAAACGTGTTACTTCTCGATTTACTCGTTCTCACTATAAACACTTCAATCTCAACGATGATTTCTCTCAAGCTATCTTTAATCGTTACTTAGAGATGCTGGATTATAATCGTAATATCTTCACTCAAGCTGATATTGACTCTTTCTCTGCGTCATCTAAACAAATTGATGATCAGCTGAAATCGGGCAATAACCAGATTGCATTCGATGTTTATAATCTGTCTATGCAGAAGCGTTTTGAACGTTTTCAATATGCATTGTCTTTGCTAGATACAGAGATTAAGTTTGATACCGATGAAAGTATTGAGCTCAATCGTAGTGAAGCGGAATGGCCAAAAGATATCGCTGAAGTGAATGAGCTTTGGAGAAAACGCGTTAAATATGATGCGTTGAATCTAAAACTTACTGGTAAAGAGTGGCCAGAGATTCAAGAAGTTTTGGAAAAGCGTTACAACAATGCGATGAAGCGTATTACGCAATCGCACAACGAAGATGCTTTCCAAATCTACATGAACGCATTCGCGCGTGAAGTTGATCCGCACACCAGTTACCTTTCTCCAAGAAATGCAGAACAATTCCAATCTGAGATGAATCTATCTCTAGAAGGTATTGGCGCTGTACTTCAGATGACAGACGACTACACCGTTATTCGTTCTTTAGTGGCTGGTGGCCCTGCTTCAAATAGCAAACAATTGAGCGATGGCGACCGTATTGTTGGCGTTGGTCAAGATGGCGAAGAGATTGTTGATGTTATCGGCTGGCGTTTAGACGATGTAGTGCAATTAATTAAAGGACCGAAAGGGACTAAAGTTAAGCTACAGATCTTGCCAGACGGTAAAGATGCAAAAAGTCACGTTGTCACAATTGTACGCGATAAGATTCGTTTAGAAGATCGCGCTGTTAAATCAGAAGTTATCGAGAAAGATGGCAAGAAGATTGGTGTACTCGAAGTACCTAGTTTCTATGTTGGTCTTTCTAAAGATACCGATAAACTGATCACCGAGCTTAAAGAGCAAGGTGTTGAAGGTATTATTGTTGATCTGCGAAACAATGGCGGTGGTGCACTAACGGAAGCAACCGAACTCTCTGGTTTATTTATCAAAGAGGGGCCTGTTGTTCAGGTTCGTGATAGCTACGGTCGTGTCAAAGTGAACAGCGATACTGATGGTGAAATCAGTTACCAAGGTCCGTTAACGGTATTGGTGAATCGCTACAGTGCTTCGGCATCTGAGATCTTTGCAGCAGCGATGCAGGATTACGGTCGTGCAATCATCCTAGGTGAAAACTCTTTCGGTAAAGGTACGGTACAACAACATCGTTCTTTGAATCATATCTATGATTTGTTCGATAAAGAGTTGGGCTACGTTCAATACACAATCCAGAAATTCTACCGAATTAATGGTGGCAGTACGCAAAACAAAGGTGTAGTACCTGATATTGCTTACCCAACGCCAATAGACCCGGCAGATACTGGTGAAAGTGTTGAAGACAATGCTCTACCTTGGGACAGCATTGATAAAGCAAACTACTCAGTGTTACAGCGTAACGATGAGCAAATTGCTGCTTTAACAGCTCAACACCAAGCTCGTATTGCGACAGACATGGAATTTGGCTTTATCGCGCAAGATATTGAAAAATATAAGGCAGATAAAGACGATAACGACCTTTCTTTGAATGAAAAGGTACGTCAGCAAGAGAGCGATGATGCGGATGCGCTTCGTCTAGATCGTATCAATCAACGTCAAAAAGCCGCTAAGTTAGAGGCATTTAAAACGTTGGATGATATTCCAAAAGACTACGAAGCCCCGGATGCTTATCTTGATGAATCAGTTGCTATCATGCTGGATATGATCAAGAAATAAACAAAATACCTGTTATAAGGTGATTGTTTAAAGACGTACTATTTGAAAAGCGAGCTTAGGCTCGCTTTTTTGTACCTGTGTTCTTGCCTCGAATAATGTCATGTTAACGGCATGCTTCCTCGCTTTTTAACTTGCTGCAGAACCACTGTTATTTGATTTTCGGCTGTGAAGTACACTGTAAAAATAACTAAACTTAAGTATTATTTTTCGAGTGATAATGACATTTAAGTTACTTCGCACTTAAAATTTAGTGACTTAGATCATATTTTTTCGCTTTCTATTCATTACGTGCCTAAGCTTAAAGAAAACGAGGGGACGCTTATGAAATGGATTCTACTATTTTTATCTTGTTTAAGTTTTGTGGCTTTTGGGAGCGAGGTCGCTTCGAGTAACCAACAATCAAAAAGTGATAGTAATCTATCTCATTTTGACCTTCCTTTGCTGCTTGGTGATTGGTATTTGATGAATCCTGATCCTGAGCAAGGCACTGAAAACTTTAGAGCGATCAAGCTCACTCTTGATTCAAACTACTCATTCACTATCGATATCCAAAAGAAAGACTACAGTGTCGATCATTGGGAAGGTTTGTATAACGCCAATGAAGACACGATTATTTTGGGTTTGAATACCTCAGAACCTCAGGTTTACGCGTACAGCAGTAATCACAACATGCTGAATCTTAACGGTGTTATGTTCACTAAGGCCTTGCCAAATGCATTGGCGGGAATCTGGTCAAGTGCCCAACTGTCTGGAAGCGATCTACGTGCGAGTAACATTCAAAAAATGGATTTAGTCCTTCAGCCGGACTTTATATTCATGTTCCGAGTATCAGATGAAGAAGGTGGTGAAGTCATTCGTCGCGGGGTGTATTACACAGAAGGCGATCAACTAGTGTTACTTTATGAGAACGGTGAACACGGCACTCGATATACACTGAACAGCGATGTGTTAACGCTGCAAGGTGAAGAGGGAGATATGTTTGCGGTACTCAATCGCATTCGATAATCGTGAGTTTTAGCAGTAACGGCGTACTCGTTGATAATATTGTGCACAGTTCATTTCTTAGGCGTTCCTGTCTGATTTGATTGATAAAATAGCAAAACATGGAGGCATTTTCTTACAATGCCTCCTTTTTTTAATATTCCCCTTGTTTTATTGGCGCTCAACCTTTAGATATATACAGTTAAAAAATAATTACGTATAACGATCAAAAGGAACCCGTCATGGCACATACACCTCAAGCCAAGTATCGTAAAGATTATCAATCACCATCTCACACGATTTCTGAAATCGATCTTACTTTCGATTTGTACGACTCAGCATCCATTGTTACGGCTGTTTCTAGTGTTAAGCAGGAGAAAGACAGCACGACATTAGTACTTGATGGTGAAGGCTTGAAGTTGGTTTCTGTTTTGGTTGAAGGCAACGAATGGACTCAGTACGAGCAGTCTGAAACTCAACTTACGCTGAATGACCTTCCAAAAGAATTTACTCTAACCATCGTTACCGAAGTTAACCCTGAAGGGAACAGTGCACTTGAAGGCTTGTACAAGTCGGGTGGCGCGTTCTGTACTCAATGTGAAGCTGAAGGTTTCCGCCGTATCACTTACTACATGGATCGCCCAGATGTGTTGGCGAAATTCACTACAACGGTAATTGCAGACAAAGCAGAGAACCCATTCTTATTAAGTAATGGTAACCGTGTAGATGAAGGTGAAGCTGAAAACGGTCGTCATTGGGTGAAGTGGCAAGACCCACATCCAAAACCAGCGTACTTGTTTGCTTTAGTAGCGGGTGACTTTGATGTACTTCGTGACGCATACACTACACAATCGGGTCGTAAAGTTGACCTAGAAATCTTTGTTGATAAAGGCAATCTAGACCGTGCGAGCCACGCGATGGTTTCTTTGATCAACTCAATGAAGTGGGACGAAGAACGTTTCAACTTAGAGTACGACTTAGACATCTACATGATCGTAGCCGTTGATTTCTTCAACATGGGTGCGATGGAAAACAAAGGCTTGAACGTATTCAATTCGAAGTTCGTTCTAGCAAACGACCAAACTGCAACGGATACAGATTACCTAGGTATTGAAGCAGTAATCGGCCATGAATATTTCCATAACTGGACCGGTAACCGAGTGACTTGTCGCGATTGGTTCCAGCTGAGCTTGAAAGAAGGCTTAACCGTATTCCGCGATCAAGAGTTCTCATCTGATCTTGGCTCTCGCGCAGTAAACCGAATCAACAATGTTCGTATTATTCGCGGGCCACAATTCGCTGAAGACGCAAGTCCGATGTCTCACCCAATTCGTCCAGAAAAAGTGATAGAAATGAATAACTTCTACACATTGACTGTGTACGAAAAGGGCAGTGAAGTGATCCGTATGATCCACACATTGTTGGGCGAAGATGGTTTCCAAAAAGGCATGAAGCTGTACTTCGAACGTCACGATGGTACGGCTGCAACATGTGAAGACTTCGTCGCGGCAATGGAAGATGCGTCGGGCGTTGACTTATCTCAGTTCCGCTTATGGTACAGCCAGTCTGGTACGCCGACGCTGTCTGTTGAAAGTAAGTACGACGCAGAGAAGAAACAGTACACGTTAACAACTCGCCAAGTAACAGCGCCAACTCATGAGCAAACGGAAAAGCAGGCTCTGCATATTCCTCTTGATATCGAGCTGTACACAGCTGCGGGTGAAGTTGTTGAGTTACAATGTAACGGTAAGCCAGTTCATAATGTATTAGATGTGAAAGAAGCAGAGCAAACGTTCGTGTTTGAAAACGTTTCTGAGCAACCGATCCCATCATTACTTCGTGAATTTTCTGCGCCAGTGAAATTGGAATATGACTACTCAGATGAAGAACTGATCTTCTTGATGGTGAATGCTCGCAATGAATTCTCTCGTTGGGATGCGGGTCAAATGCTATTAGCGAAGTACATCCGCAGTAACGTGGAGAAAGTTCAGCAGGGTCAAGCGTTTGAGCTTTCTGATTCTGTTGTTGATGCATTCCGTGGCGTACTGCTGAGTGATTCACTAGAGCCTGCGTTTATTGCAGAAATGCTTTCTCTACCAAGCCACAATGAAGTATCGGGTTGGTACGAGCGCGTTGATATTGATGCGGTCGCATCGGTTCTTAACTCAATGAAAGTCACACTAGCTGCAGAACTTGAAGACGAGTTAGCGGCGGTTTATCACAGCCACGCACTAACAGAATACACGGTCGATCACGATTCGATTGGTAAGCGTACTCTACGTAAAGTTTGCTTAAGTTACTTAGCTCATACTGGGCAGGGTAATGACTTGGTTGTTGCGATGTATCAACAAGCGAATAACATGACAGATACGATGGCAGCAATGGGCGCGGCAAACAGTGCACAACTACCATGTCGTGAAACCTTGATGGTGGATTACAGTGACAAGTGGAAACACGATGGTCTTGTTATGGATAAGTGGTTTGCATTGCAAGGTACAAACCCAAGTTCAAACGCACTTGAAGTGATCAAAGCGTCGATGTCGCACCAGGCGTTCAGTTTGAAGAACCCGAACCGTACCCGTAACTTGGTCGGTTCATTCTTAAACATGAACCCGGTTCAATTCCACGACAAGTCTGGTCAAGGCTATGCATTTGCTGGCGAGATCTTACGTGAGCTAAACAGCAGCAACCCACAAGTGGCTTCACGTCTGATTGACCCGCTACTTAAGTTCCGTAAGTACGATGATGAACGTCAAGCTCTTATCAAAAAAGAACTAGAGACGTTAAAGAACATGGACAACCTAGCAAAAGACTTGTTTGAGAAAGTGACGAAAGCACTAGAGGCTTAAGTCAGCGCGCATTCAGGTAACTGTTTGCTAATAAGCGGTTTACTAATAAACTGTTTGCTACAACGAAAGGTCATCAGTGGTAGAGAATATCTGCCACTGATTTTTTGTTTCTGGTTCATCGAATTTTCGATAAGCTAGAGCAGCTTCAAGTTCAGTTTCACCGTCAGACATCTAAAAGTGCCAAAAAACACTGGCACTGTATATTTATACAGGCATCGTATGAATCGCTATATTTTCCAACTTAACATCTCATATCAGCAGTTTTTGGCCAGCTATTCTGGCGCCGCAAGTAAAGTTCAAGTGATAACAACAACAGGTTTACGCTTACAGTTACCTGCAACTCGGTTCAGACCATTTCTTACACAAATAGGGGTTAGAGGGCAGTTTAGGCTGACAACTGACCAAAAAAATAAGTTTATTAAGTTAGAAGCTCTGTAAACCTTGGCGTGCCTAGTGAGTTAAAAGGAATCTTAATCACATAATCAAACATTTCACCTCTTACCACCTCCAAAACAATTAACTATTTTTCAATAATGCTTTTACAATAAATGAATGCATTACCTTTGCTTAACTCGTTAGTAGAAAAGAGCTCAACGGCACGTTTCAAACACCAGATTAAGTGATCCCCCTAATAATAAAATATAATTCTAATTGTGGAGTGTGACTATGACCGCACGTGAAACTGTGGTTCCAGTTTTACTTGAAAAAGTTTACAAGCTGATTCAAGACAAACTTGACCTTGCTCATCGACCTCTCGTAACTCAACTTGCTCAACACTTGTTTAGTAACGTTTCTCACGACGATCTGACTCAGAGAAACGAATCCGATTTATACGGTGCTGTAGTTAGCTTATGGCATCACATCAATGAAAAGAAAGCCGACGAAATCTCTGTACGCGTTTTCAACCCGACGGTAAGTCGTCAAGGTTGGCAGTCTACTCATACTATCGTTGAGATAGTCGTTCCAGACAGCCCATTCCTTGTTGATTCCGTAAAAATGGCACTTACTCGCCTAGACCTTTCTTCTCACCTTATGCTTCATAACCCAACACAAATCTCTCGCTCAGATAAGGGCAGTGTTGTCGGTGTAAGCAATAACGAAGGTGCATTCCAATCGCTTTTCCATATTGAGGTTGACCGTCTTAGCAGTAAAGCTGAAATGACAGCTCTTAAAACGGAGCTACTGGATATCTTTACCGATACTAGCTTAGTTGTGAACGATTGGTTGAAGATGGTAGAACGACTTGAAGAAGTAACCAATCAAGTAGAAAAGCAGAAAGAGAGCATTCCTGTAGATGGCCAACGTTTTGATGAAACGTTGGCGTTTCTTCGTTGGTTAGGTGAACACAACTTTACATTCATGGGTTATAAGGAATATGACCTAGTTTCAGTTAACGGCGACACTGAACTGCAACCGACCAAGGAGCAAGGTCTTGGTTTGTTTGCGAACTCAGATCGTGTACGTAACGTTAAGCTATCTGAGTTTTCTGATTCGGCACGTCTTGAAGCGAAAAAGCCTTATGTGCTTATCGTAACCAAGGGCAACACGGCTTCACGCATTCACCGCCCAGCTTACAACGATTACATTGGTATTAAGAAGTTCGATAAGAACGGTAAGGTCATTGGTGAGCACCGCTTTACTGGTCTTTACACATCTGCCGTTTATAACCAAACCGTTGAAACGATTCCTCTTGTTCGCGAGAAAGTAGAACGTATTTTGGATGCGAGTGGTTACCGTGAAGGTTCATACTCTTACAAAGCGCTGCACAACATTCTTGAAAACTACCCACGTGATGAACTGCTGCAAGCTCGAGAAGAAGAGCTACTAGAAGTCGGTACGGGCGTAGTACAAATGCAAGATCGCGATCTCCTGCGTTTGTTTGTTCGCAAAGACCCGTTTGGTCGTTTCTTTAGCTGCATGGTTTACGTAACAAAAGATCGTTACAACACTGAGCTTCGTCGCCAAACACAGCGCATCTTGAAACAGTACTTTGGTTGTGAAGAAGAGGTTGAATTTACAACGTACTTCTCTGAAAGCCCGCTAGCAAGAACGCACTATATTGTTCGTGTTGATAACAACAACATGGATGTGGACGTGAAAACAATTGAGCAAAATTTAATGGAAGTATCGTCTACGTGGGATGACCGTCTGTCTGAATCTATCATTGCAAACTTCGGTGAAAGCAAAGGTCTTCCATTGTCGAAAGAGTACATGCGTGCATTCCCACGTTCGTACAAAGAAGACATGATGCCAGGTTCTGCTGTTGCCGACATTGAACGTTTAGAAGCGCTAAGTGAAGACAACAAACTGGGTATGCTTTTCTACCGTCCTCAAGAAGAAGCGGCAGATTCAAAAGCCGTTCGTTTGAAGTTGTTCTATCACAGCGATGAGCCAATTCACCTTTCTGATGTTATGCCAATGCTTGAAAACTTTGGCCTACGCGTTATCGGTGAATCTCCATATGAAGTGCGTAAAACCAACGGTGTGACCTATTGGATCCTTGATTTCTCTATGCTGCACAAGAGCGATAAGACCATTGATCTTCGTGAAGCTCGCGATCTTTTCCAACAAGCCTTTGCGGCAATCTGGGCGGGTGAGTTAGACAGCGATGGTTTCAACCGCTTAGTACTTGGCGCTGGTCTTTCTGGCCGTGAAATCTCAATCTTACGTGCTTATGCTCGTTACATGCGTCAAGTTGGTTTCCCATTCAGCCAACAATACATTGAAGACACATTGTCTCATTACCCAGAATTAGCGAAAGGGCTAGTGAGCCTATTCGGCAAGCGTTTTGACCCGAAACTGAAGGGCAGCGTAAAAGGCCAACAAGATCTTATTAAGAAGATCACTGAACAGTTGGATCATGTAGAAAGCTTGGATGATGATCGTATCATTCGTCGCTACATGGAAATGATCACTGCAACGCTTCGTACTAACTACTACCAAGTAGACGAGAATAAGCAGTCTAAACCTTGGTTGGCTCTGAAAATGAGACCAAGCGAGATTCCAGATATCCCTGCGCCGGTTCCTGCGTTTGAGATCTTCGTTTACGCACCAGACATTGAAGGTGTGCATTTACGTGGCGGTAAAGTAGCACGCGGTGGTTTACGTTGGTCAGACCGTCAAGAGGACTTCCGTACTGAGATTCTAGGCCTAGTTAAAGCGCAACAAGTTAAGAACACGGTTATCGTACCGGTTGGTGCTAAAGGTGGTTTCGTTTGTAAGCGTCAACACATGATGTCTGGCCGAGACGAGATTTTTGCTGAAGGTCAACGTTGTTACAAGCGCTTCATCCGTGCATTGCTAGACGTTTCAGACAACATCATTGAAGGTGAGGTTATCCCACCTAAGAGCGTTGTTCGTCACGATGAAGATGACCCATACTTGGTTGTTGCAGCCGATAAAGGCACCGCGACATTCTCAGATCTAGCGAACTCAGTAGCTGAAGAGTACAACTTCTGGCTAGGTGATGCGTTTGCATCGGGTGGCTCTAACGGTTACGACCACAAAGCCATGGGTATCACGGCGAAAGGTGGCTGGGAATCGGTTAAACGTCACTTCCGCGAAATGGGTATTAACTGTCAAAGCACAGACTTCACTGCCATTGGTGTGGGTGATATGGCGGGTGACGTATTTGGTAACGGTATGCTGCTATCTAAGCACATTCGCTTGCAAGCTGCGTTTAACCACATGCACATCTTCATTGACCCGAATCCAGAATCAGCATCAAGCTGGGTAGAGCGTGACCGTCTGTTTAATCTGCCTCGTTCAAGTTGGGAAGATTACAATAAAGACCTGATTTCTCAAGGTGGTGGCATCTTCTCTCGCCGAGCGAAGTCTATCTCTTTGACACCTGAAATTCAGAAAATGCTGGGTACCAAGAAAGCATCAATGGCACCAAACGACTTGATCAAAGCGATCTTGTCTATGAAAGTTGATCTACTTTGGAACGGCGGTATTGGTACTTACGTTAAGTCTTCTAGTGAGACTCATACCGATGTGGGTGACCGTGCAAATGACGTGCTACGTATCGATGGCCGTGACCTGAAAGCTAAGGTTGTTGGTGAAGGCGGTAACTTGGGTATGACTCAATTGGGTCGTATTGAATACGCTCTAACGGGCGGTCGAGTTAATACTGACTTTGTCGATAACGTTGGTGGTGTAGATTGCTCGGATAACGAAGTTAACATTAAGATCTTCTTGAATGGCTTGGTGTCTAATGGTGATCTTACCGTTAAGCAACGTAACCAAGTTCTTGAATCTATGGAAGATGAAGTAGGTGAAATCGTACTAGACGACGCTTACTGCCAAGCTGAGTCTATCTCTGTTACTGAGCATCAAGGTGTAGGCTTAGTGAAAGAGCAAATCCGCTTTATCCACACAATGGAAAAAGCCGGGTACTTAGACCGTGGTTTGGAATACATCCCAGATGACGAAACGCTGCTAGAACGTGAGAAGCAGGGCCAAGCACTAACAAGACCAGAGCTATCAGTATTGATCGCTTACGGTAAAATGGTTCTAAAAGAAGATCTTGTGAGTGATGACATTGCGAATGATGAGTTCCATGCTCAACAACTGATGCAATACTTCCCAACAGAGTTACGCCGTAACTACTCTCAGCACATGGATAACCATCCACTTCGTGCAGAGATCATTGCGACTGCGCTTGCTAACCAAATGGTTAACGAGATGGGCTGTAACTTCGTGACTCGCTTGCAAGAAGAGACGGGCGCGAACATTGTTGATATTGCGAATGCTTACGCGGCATCACGTGAAATCTACGGCCTGGGTAAGGTATTGAAGAGCATCCGTGAACTGGACAACATCTCAAGTTCTGAAGCTCAATACGAATTGCTTTACCATGTACGTCGTACGCTTCGTCGTCTAGCACGCTGGTTGCTAAGAAACCGTACCGGTAAACAGTCAGTGAATGCATTGATTGAGCTTTACCAAGGTGATGTCGTCGCAATTACTGAGAAGCTGGATGAAAACCTAGTGGCTTCAGAAGTAGAAGAGCATCAAGCAATGGCTCAAGTATGGATTGACCAAGGTGTAAACGCTGAGCTGGCTAATTCAGTGGCTCGTTTGTCTAGCCTGTACTCAGCACTGGATATATCTACAGTGGCTCGTGAAACAGGTAAAACAGTACAGCAAGCGTCTAAGCTTTACTTCAACCTAGGCGACCGTTTGTCACTGCACTGGTTCTTGAAGCAAATCAATGGCCAAGCTATAGACAACAACTGGCAAGCACTGGCGCGTGCAGCATTCAGAGAAGATCTGGATTGGCAGCAACGCCAGTTAACTGGTCAAGTACTTAACTGTGGTTGTGCTTCAGATATCGATGTGATTAAAGCGCTTGATGACTGGATGGAAAGTAACTCTGTTTCTCTACATCGTTGGGAAAGCATCCTAAACGAATTCAAAGTAGGTTCTGTTCATGAGTTTGCTAAGTTCTCAGTAGCACTGCGTGAATTGATGCTGTTGAATCTAAACTGCATGTCAAAAGACTAGTTACTAGATAAGACGAAAAAGTATAAGGGCAGGCCAAAAGGTCTGCCTTTTTCGTTTCGGTAAAGTGGAAACAATAGGCCTAACGACTTTTGAAGAACAAACTTCGACGCAAACGTTGTTTGTTGTTAAGTGACCTGATGGCTGTACTAAGGTTGAGATTAGAAATGGCTTAATAACTTGAAGAAACGATAACGTTTGCTTAATAATGAACCTCATTCGTTAGCAAACTTGATTATCTTACCCTTACAGACAGTAATAGATTGAATAGTTGGGTAAATAAGTAAATAATAGCGCCCCGTTTACACGGGGCTTTTTTCTATCGGAGGCACAATGCTTTACCGTCTAGCCAGAACTGGCTTTTTCCAACTTGATGCCGAAAAGGCACATGATCTTGCAATTCAAAATTTCAAGCGCTTCACAGGCACACCTATTGATCTTTTGTATCGCCAACAATTACCTCACCGACCTGTAGAGTGCATGGGTCTTGCTTTTAAAAACCCAGTTGGCCTTGCTGCTGGCCTAGATAAAAACGGCGAATGTATTGATGCATTTGGCGCAATGGGTTTTGGTTTCGTAGAAGTAGGAACAGTGACTCCACGTCCGCAAGCGGGTAACGACAAACCTCGTTTATTCCGTCTTGTTGAAGCTGAAGGTATCATCAACCGCATGGGTTTTAACAACCTAGGCGTCGACAACCTTGTTGAGAATGTTAAGAAGTCGAACTACGATGGCATCTTAGGCATTAACATTGGTAAGAATAAAGACACACCAATTGAAAAGGGCGCTGAAGATTACTTGATCTGTATGGAGAAGGTATATCAATACGCTGGTTACATTGCTGTGAACATCTCTTCACCAAACACTCCAGGACTTCGTTCTCTACAATACGGCGAAGCTCTAGACGATCTATTGTCTGAACTGAAAACGAAACAATCTGAACTGGAAGAGAAGCATGGTAAATATGTTCCTCTTGCTCTTAAGATTGCTCCGGATCTAAGCGACGACGAAATTCGCCAAATTTGTGAATCATTGATCAAAAATAAGATCGATGGTGTGATCGCAACAAACACAACATTGGATCGTTCAATCGTTGAAGGTATGAAACATTGTGATGAAGCGGGTGGCCTAAGTGGACGTCCTGTTCAATCTCGTAGTACTGAAGTAGTTCGTAAACTTCACGAAGAGCTGGGTGACAAACTGCCGATCATTGGAGTAGGTGGTGTTGACTCGTATGTTGCTGCAAAAGAGAAAATGATGGCAGGCGCTAAGCTTGTACAAGTTTACTCTGGTTTCATTTACAAAGGTCCAGGCCTTGTAGGTGACATCGTTAAAAATCTTTAAACGGCAAGACGCTTTTATTTCTGAAAAGCGACAATCTGGCATCGTCTTAATAAAAGAGACACTGTAACTCACTGAGTTGTAGAGAAAAGCGACAAGAAAGAGGAATTCATTTCCTCTTTTTTTTTGCCTATTGCTCAGTAAAATTACTGTAATTGAAGGTAATTTTGCGTTTTACCTAATGGAATGGTTCAACAGTGTGAGACGAAATGATGCTTAAACCTAGCGATACATGGAGTTGGTATTACGATGAGCAGCAATGTTCATTAATGCTAAACCTCGGAGAGGATATGATTTTCAAAACGAATCTGGTCCGCAATAAGCTGGTGGACTGCGCGTTTCGAGATAATGAATTCACCGTTGATGACGCATCTTCATACCAAACCTTCAAAGAACAAATTTCTGGCTTAGAACTGTCTGAGCCTCGTCAAGCTGAATTAGCACTCTATTGTGTGGCAGCAAAGCGTTTCCATAAGCCTGTACAGCCTAAGAGTTGGTTCTTCGACTCACAAGGTACTGGCCATGAATATCCTCAAGAAGGGGATATTGTACAAATGAATAACGAGCATAGCTTAGGGTATTTCATTGTATTAGAAGTGGGAGAGTGTGCGAGCCTATGTGCATTTGTTGACCTAGAAGAGTTCCTGTTAACGCCTTCAAAAGGACTGCGATTTGGAGACTCAATCAAGGTGATGCACGATAGAATGGTAGACGCGAACGCTATCCTTCATCAGACACACATAGCGATGGTAGGTTAACCTCTAATCTAGCACATCATTTCAACCACGCATCGCAGCACACAAACGTATAAACCTTCCTCAGAATCGGCTCATTAGCCGATTTTTTTGTGCCTAAAAAACCTCATCCTGATAAATACATCACGGCTTAACCATTTAAATAGTGAACTTACGACTATTTTTTCACCTTAATTTCTGCCCGTTTTCATCGCCAGAAGAGTAAATCTACCGTCTTTATTCCCTGTTTTTGGTCTTTTGTAGCTAAATTTCATCCATAAATCTCCTTTGGTATATACCAGTTTTGAGGTGAATATAAATTCACATTGCTACTTTGGTTAATAAGTGGTCAGAAATGAAGTTGGTTTGATAGGTCTTATGTTCTAAGGGGATGTGGGTAAGCGATTGCTTCAAGACTGTGCATTTGCTAGCCAGTTAGTCGAAAGATTCAATGAAAAGACGTGTTTAGTGTGATGCTCTAGTTACAAATTCAGGTATAATCGAGCTCATTTTTATCAATAAAAGAACACTATGAATCAATATCTAGCGGTTACCTCAAACGGCCTTGAGAATTTATTAGTTGAAGAACTAACCCAACTAGGGATTACAAACGCAAAACCTGTTCAAGCAGGTGTTAAATTCAAAGCGACCAATGAGCAAATTTATCGTTGTTGTTTGTGGAGCCGTTTGGCTTCTCGATTTGTACGTGTCCTTTCTGAATTCACTTGTATGGACGACATGGATTTGTACCTATCAACCACTGCGGTTAACTGGGTAAATCAATTCCATAGCTCTAAGCGTTTTGTTGTTGACTTCAATGGTACGAACAACGAAATCCGTAATAGCCAATACGGTGCGATGAAAGTAAAAGATGCCGTTGTTGATTGCTTTGAGAAGAAGTCTTTACCTCGTCCTTCTATTAGCAAAGAGAACCCAGACATTCGTATCCACGTTCGTTTACACCGTGATAAAGCGATTCTTGGTGTTGATATGGTAGGTAGCGGTCTTCACCAACGTGGTTACCGTCCTGAATCAGGTCGAGCACCACTACGTGAAACTCTTGCTGCCGCGATTCTTCTTCGTAGTGGTTGGGACGCAACTAAGCCTTTCCTAGATCCAATGTGTGGTTCAGGTACGTTAGTGATTGAAGCGGCGATGATGGCTGCAAACATGGCTCCAGGTGTTAAACGTCAGAAGTGGTGTTTTGAATCACTAGAAGATTTCGAACCAGAGCTATGGGCTGAAGTGAAAGCTGAAGCGAACGTTCAAGGTCGTCGTGGTGTTAAGAAAGTGGAATGTAAGTTCTATGGCTACGACAATGATGAACGTATGATCAAAACTGCGCGTGACAATGCTCGTCGTGCCGGTGTTGAAGAGTTGATTGAATTCGAAGTAGGCGATGCTGCAAAGCTTAAGCGTCCTACAGAGTTTACTGATGGTGTGATTGTTTCTAACCCGCCTTACGGTGAACGTCTTGGTACCGAGCCGGGTCTTATTGCACTTTACACAGCATTCGGTGCACAGCTTAAAGCTGAATTTGGTGGCTGTAACGCATCTATCTTCTCTAGCTCAGACGAGCTACTAAGCTGCTTACGCATGCGTGCAGATAAACAGTTCAAGTTGAACAACGGTGCGTTACCGTGTCACCAAAAGAACTACTCAATTTCAGATCGTCCGATGTCAGAACGTCCAACGGGCGAGCAAGAACAGTTAATTGCTCCTGACTTCGCAAACCGTCTTAAAAAGAACATCGGTAAAATCGGTAAGTGGGCTAAGAAAGAGCAATTAGATTGTTACCGTATCTACGATGCTGACTTACCAGAATACAATGTAGCGATTGACGTATACCCAGGTCACCTTGTGATTCAAGAATACGCAGCGCCTAAAGATGTACCGGAAGAGAAGGCGAAACGTCGCTTAACTGATATTATCCGTGCTTCTATTCAAGTGACGGGCGTTGAAGCAAACAACGTGGTTCTTAAAGTTCGTCAGAAGCAGAAAGGTCGTTCTCAATACCAGAAGATGGCTCAAGATTCTTCTAACCTAGAAGTGAACGAATACGGTGTTAAGCTGATTGTTAATCTTCATGATTACCTAGATACCGGGTTGTTCCTAGATCATAAGATCACTCGTCGTCGTATCGGTGAGATGGCCGCAGGTAAGGATTTCCTAAACTTGTTTGCTTATACAGGAAGTGCATCTGTTCATGCTGCTGTGGGTGGTGCTCGTTCTACAACTACTGTTGATATGTCTAATACCTACCTAGAGTGGGCGAAAGAGAACATGGAGCTTAACGGTCGTGTTGGTCGTCAACATCAGTTTGTTCAAGCTGACTGTCTACAATGGCTAGCTAAAGAGCAGGGTTCTTATGATCTGATCTTTATCGATCCACCTACGTTCTCTAACTCAAAGCGTATGGATCAATCTTTCGATGTTCAACGTGATCACATTCAGCTGATGGAAAACCTTAAACGTCTTCTTCGTGAAGAAGGCACGATTGTGTTCTCTAACAACAAGCGTCACTTCAAAATGGACTTGGAAGCTCTAGATGAGTTAGGTCTTAAGGCTCAGAATATCTCAGCGAAGACACTTCCATTGGACTTCTCTCGCAATAAGCACATTCATAACTGCTGGTTGATTACACATAAGTAGTTAAGAGATCGTATAAGGATATATAGTGCTGACTCTCTACAGTACAGAAGGGTGCCATCTATGTGAGATGGCATTCCAACTCACGGAACAGTTAAACATTAGCCATCACGTCAACGTTGTTGACATTGCATTTGATGATGAGCTCTTTTCCCGTTACGGGGTCACTATTCCGGTGCTCAAATTTGAAAGCTCTGACCTTTCTCAAAGCTCAGAGCTTAACTGGCCATTTGGCTTGTTAGAACTTAATGATTGGTTAAAGAAGAATGGCATTACTTACAATTCATAATGGGCAATTAGCGTTTGGTGATCACCCATTATTAGATCGTGCGGACTTCGTGCTGCAAGAAAACGAACGTGTATGTTTAGTAGGGCGCAATGGCGCTGGTAAGTCGACATTGATGAAAATCCTATCTGGAAACATCATCATGGACGACGGTAAGATGCAAATCACGCAAGATGTGGTTGTGTCTCGTCTAGAACAAGATCCACCGCGTAATGAACAAGGTACAGTTTATGACTATGTTGCTGGTGGCCTTGCTGAAATCGGCGAACAGCTGAAGATCTATCATGATCTTCTGGATCTCATCGCGACAGACCCAAGTGAAAAGAATCTAAACCGCCTTACTCGCGTTCAAGAACAACTGGATCATGCTAATGCATGGCGTTTTGAAGATCGTGTAAGTAACGTATTGGCAGCACTTAAGCTGACTGCTGAAACCAAACTGACAGATTTGTCTGGTGGTTGGCAACGTAAAGCGGCACTTGCTCGTGCGCTTGTATGTGACCCTGACGTGCTTCTACTCGACGAACCGACTAACCACTTGGATGTTGCAACCATTGAATGGTTAGAGGGCTTCCTGAAAGACTTCCGCGGTTCAATCATCTTTATCTCGCATGACCGTGCGTTCATTAAATCGATGGCAACACGTATTGTCGATCTTGATCGCGGTAAATTGAGCTCTTTCCCGGGCGATTACGAAAATTACCTTGTTGAGAAAGAAGAGGCGCTTCGTGTTGAAGAAATGCAAAACGCTGAATTCGATAAGAAGCTTGCTCAAGAGGAAGTTTGGATTCGTCAGGGCATCAAAGCTCGTCGTACTCGTAACGAAGGCCGTGTTCGTGCGCTTAAGAAGCTACGTGAAGAACGTTTGAACCGTCGTGAAGTGCAGGGCAAAGCGATTATCCAAATCGACGATGGCCAGCGTTCAGGCAAGATTGTATTTGAAGCTGAGAATCTTAACTTTGGCTTTGAAGGCAAAGAAATTGTTAAGGACTTCAGCTTCAACATCATGCGTGGCGATCGTATCGCTCTGATTGGTCCTAACGGTTGTGGTAAGAGTACGGTACTTAAGCTGCTTCTTGACCAGCTTAAGCCTGATTCAGGTCGTTTGCATTGTGGTACTAAGCTTGAAGTCGCTTACTTTGACCAATACCGCGAAATTCTAGACCCTGAGAAGTCGGTTATCGATAACCTCGCGGATGGTAAGCAAGAAGTGACCGTAGGTGGCCGTGAGCGTCATGCTCTAAGCTACTTACAAGATTTCTTATTCTCTCCAAAACGTGCTCGCACTCCTGTTAAAGCACTATCTGGTGGTGAGAAAAACCGTCTGTTATTGGCGCGTATTTTCCTTAAGTCGAACAACTTGTTGATTCTCGATGAGCCAACCAACGATCTAGATATCGAAACTTTGGAACTTTTAGAAGATTTGCTTGCCAACTATCAGGGTACGCTTCTTTTAGTGAGCCACGATCGTCAGTTTGTTGATAACACAGTTATGACAAGTTGGATCTTCGAAGGTAACGGTGTGATTGAAGAATTTGTTGGCGGCTATCACGATGCTCAGCAGCAAAGAAAGCAAGCATTAGAGTACCGACAGGTTGAAAAGCCATCAAAGCCTGAGAAAGTAGTTGAGGAAACTCCCAAAACTGCGCCAGCTAAGGCTAAACCTAAGAAGTTATCGTATAAGCTACAACGAGAACTAGAAGCGCTACCAATGCGTTTGGAAGAATTGGAAACTCAAATTGAAACTCTTCAGGAAGAAGTCAACGATCCAAGCTTCTTTTCAAAATCTGTAGAGCAGACACAACCAGTTTTAGATAAGCTATCTGCAGCAGAGCAGGAGCTTGAAGTTGCTTTTGAGCGCTGGGAAGAGCTCGAGGCACTACAACAGGAAAGTTAAGAAGTAATAATGACTTGTACTAAATTCAAATTAACAACTGTTGCAGCCCTAGTTTTGGCTGCAACTAATGCCAACGCTGCGCTTTACAAGGTAGTTGAAGTAACGCCTTCAATTACCGGTGCATCTGAGATTTTTGGTGTAGCGATCCAGCCAGCGACGGTTTCTGGAACAGAGAGTTGTTTTACTACCGATACTGTCGGTGGGATTGCATGTGACGACTTTAAATTGGCTGGTGAAACTCGCAATACTGTTGAAGCTGTTAGCTATCGTGAAGAAGTACCATTCGCGATGGACGCTCCGTTTCAATATATTCAAGAGTTTGATGATTTTGAAAACTATTGTTATCGAGAGCTGAGATATTCTACATGTGAAAGTTGGGCTGAAAACCGTTGGAATGACACTTGGAGTAAGGAAAGAAATGACCTTACTCACGTAAATGCGAAAGCGTTTGTTGAAGGTGGGGATACTTTTGAAACTCGCAATACGGTAATCAATTCTTTAGATGACGATGCTAAACCTGTTGGCGTTAAATCTGAAGGTGGTATCCGTAATAATGCGTTGTTTACGACGACAGCTGCGCCTACTGGCACTTCAGAAACTCGAGCATGGAAAGCGCTAACTGCAAGCAACGGTACTGTTTATAATATAGGTAGCGTATCTGAGGAGTTTGAGCCGACAGATACTTCTAAACCAGATAAGGCGTTTGCTTCTAAAGCTGCCATTTGGGACGCCTCTTACACTAAGAAACTTGATTGGGGAAATAGTGTTTCTGCTAGAGAAGATCAGTATTTTTCACAGGGCAGCATGAGAGGGATAACAGAAGTAAACAATCATTTCTATGGCGTTGGTTATAATACAGTTAACGGAAATGGTGATTTGCGTGATATGAATGCGAACATTTTTGTTAGTAGCCAGATTGATTTTACGAACGATGTCGATTTATCGACAGTAACCTGGGATAACAAGTTTATCAGCGGTGCAGAGGTTAAGTCTGGTTCATCTAACGATGATGCGAGATACAGTAACTCCGTTGCTACTGACATCAACGATAACTTGTTTGCTGTGGGTTATTCTAAGCGTAATGGTTATGTACCAGAGAGCGGTAGTGCAGGTAACAAGATTTTCGTTGTTACGGATGCATCTGCAGTGACTCCGACGGCAACATACCTGTCTGGTGGTATCTTCTTTGGTGGCTCAAGTGGTGAAGCTAAAGCCGTTAACAACTTCAATGAGTTTGTCGGTCAAATAGATGCAGAAACCACTCGTGAGGTTGATGGCAGTGAGCGTAGACATAGAGGCTTTATCTACCCATACAATGTCGACTCCTCGAAAGATGAGCGTCGTGTAGACATCTTTAATGGCCAAGCTTGGTGGATAGATGATCTAACAAACGGTGCAAACGCAGATGGGCAAGATTACTCTGACGCTAATAACTATTTCCGTATCATTGATGCGACAGATATTAATGATGCCGGTGTGATTTCTGCGACAGCTATTAAATGCATGCTTGATACAGATGGAGATGGTAGAGGAGATAAGGAACAAGCCTACGATACAACGTCTCATAACTCATACTGTGCCGGTGCGTCATCTAATGCGGTAGAAGAGGTTGTTGCGGTTAAACTGGTTCCAATTTCAGGTGCGACTAAAGATGATATTCAAACTCGTAGTGCCGACTCAGAAAAAGTTGATCGTCAAGGTGGTAGTCTAGGTTGGTTAACTTTGACTGTTCTTGGTCTATTAGGGTTCCGTAGAAAATTTAAATAATTTTATCTCTTGAGCCCGAGTTCACATTTCTGAATTCGGGCTTTTTTTCGCCTTGAGAAAAGTAAAAAATTGTTCGATTCTTAAAGTTGGAGTCACAAAAACTCCGTAAAGTTGTAATCATTGTATGTTAGTAAATGTAACACCCGTATGAGGACTGCACTATGAAGAGACAAAAGCGTGATCGACTAGAACGAGCACAATCTCAAGGCTACAAGGCTGGTTTAAATGGACGGTCGCAAGAAGCTTGCCCATATAGCCAAATGGATTCTCGGTCTTATTGGTTAGGTGGATGGCGTGACGCCAAAGATGACAAGCAATCAGGTCTCTATAAGTAGATAGGGCGTAAAGAATTCAAGGTCAGGGCTCCATTGTCTGTTGATTACAACGGCTGGAGCCTTGTTAGTTTCAGAACAACACAAAGACTCCCAGAGCTATGTAGCATTCTAGTTTCGCTATCATAAGCGTATCGCTGGTGGATTTATCCTGTTTCAAGCTTAATACGGGATACTTTAATGCACTATAACTAAATTTATTGGAACGAAAATAAAGCAGCCATGGGCTGCTTTACTAAAAATCTAACTATTAGATTAGAATGCTGACGTATCTTGGAAAAGGCCAACTTTCAAATCTTTAGCAACGTAGATCTCTTTACCATCAACAAGTACGCGACCATCCGCAAGGCCCATAACTAGACGACGGTTAACAACACGCTTCATGTGGATCTCGTAAGTTACTTTTTTCGCTGTAGGCAGAATTTGACCAGTGAATTTCACTTCGCCAACCCCTAGAGCACGACCTTTACCTTCGCCGCCAACCCAACCAAGGTAGAAACCAACCAGCTGCCACATTGCGTCAAGGCCTAGACAACCAGGCATTACAGGGTCACCTGGGAAGTGACAATCGAAGAACCATAGGTCAGGAGTAATATCCAGCTCAGCAAGAACTAAACCTTTACCGTAATCACCTTCAGTTTCAGACATCTTAGTGATGCGATCCATCATTAGCATGTTCGGTGCTGGTAGTTGAGGGCCTTGTGGCCATAGTTCGCCTTGGCTTGATGCTAGAAGCTCTTCGCGAGTGTAAGAATCACGTTTGTTTTGCATTATCAATTACTCCGATTTTTGATAGGTGCATATTAGTGAACAGGTGTACGCTAAACAAGTCCGATCAGTACTAGACAAACCAGTTTTTAATGCGTCCAACGATTCCAATAGGGTGCTCATGTCTTTCAAAGTTTTCAATACGTTCCGCGATTTTACTCAGAACGCTTTCTTGTTCATCGTCTCTAAATGGTTTGTTCATAATGAGAGGAATTGCTTCGTCTACATTAGACACAGACCAAATATGGAATTCTTCATTCTTAATGCTTTCAATAAGGTCAGGCTTTAGTGCAAGATGCCTTAAGTTCGATCTTGGAAGGATCACACCTTGTTCGCCTGTTAAGCCGTTGTGCTTACACACATGGTAGAAGCCTTCGATTTTCTCGTTTAGCCCGCCAACAGCTTGCACACGTCCAAATTGGTCAACTGCACCTGTAACCGCAATTTGTTGATTGATAGGGTATTCAGACAAAGCACTCACCAGAGAACAAAGCTCAGCAAGAGAAGCACTATCGCCGTCTACTTCGCAATACGATTGCTCAAACACAACAGAAGCAGCGTATGGCAACGGATCTTCAAGGTTTAGTGCGCTGCTCACAAATGCTTGCATGATCATCATACCTTTAGCATGAAGATTACCACCCAACTCGGCTTTGCGCTCAACGTCGGCAATATCCCCATCACCAAAGTGAATAACGCAGGAAATTCGTGCAGGTTCACCATAAGAGATCGGGTGTCCTGGAACATCGATAACCGTCAGACCATTAACTTGACCAACTTGTTCGCCCTCGGTTTCGATAATGACTTGGCCATCTCGAATATCATCAAGGGCGCGTTCTGGTAGGTAAGATTCGCGGTTATATTTGTGCTGTTGAGCTTGTTGGATATGGTGAATATCAATCTCACCATTGTCGGCTTCAATCAGAGCTTCGTTCAATAATGCATTGTGCCAAATAGGGCATAATGGAATATAGCTTTGATCTTCCGTTTCTCTTGCTCCGGCAGTAAGAATGCCCGTCAACGCTTGTTGCGTGATGGTTGGCAATTCATAGCGTTGTTGAAGCCACTTAAGGTAACCAAGATATTGAGTCAAAGTCTCTTCAGAGAGCTTGATATCTTGTTCAATTTCGCTAAATAGGCAAAAACCGGTTTGAATATCGCTGTCCAGGTAATCAAGGTCACCTAGTTGAGCTCTGTCTCCAACAACAATCAACTTAATGTTGTAAGTCAAAGGCAAAGTCGGGGATTGGTTCAAGTGCTCTGGATTGCTGCTGATTGGTTCTACGGCTTCACCAAGCAGTGCTGATTTAAGTAGTAACCAGCTTCCAGGGTTTGCCAAGATCAAGTTTGCTGAAACGATCAGATAGCCGTTGTTTGCTCTAGCCAGTAGGCCGGGCTTTGTCGCTACAACCTTACCGTCTTTTGACTGAACTTGGTCAAACAGAGAGACAGCATTTAAAGACTCAGTTTTTATAACCGGTAGAGTGTGATCATCTAAAGCAGTGACTAGAGATTCAACAATCATTTGACGATAGATCGAATTGTCTGGAGCGTTTACAAGTAAAACACGCGAAAGGTTAGACAAACGGACAAAGCGGGTTAACGCATCTTTGAATCTATGTTGAATATCTGAAAACGGGAAAGGCGAGATGTCAGGGAATTGCTCTAATTGAGCGCTATATTCGTCGTACTGAGGCGTAACATGTCGCCAATCTACTTGAGTCATTTAAGTTTCTGATTATGATAATGAGGTAGGGAGTATATAGAAAAACCGATCTCGCTTGTAGCTCTATGTTGTAGTTACTAATCACTAAGCTAATATAAGTATGATCTTGGTCTATTCTTTCAAGACAATAATTGTTAAATAGCCTATTTTGGGTTACGCTGTCACTAGGATTAACTTTCGAGATTAGACATGAAATATCAGCAACTTGAAAACTTGGAATGTGGTTGGAAATGGAACTATCTGGTCAAAAAATGGAAAGAAGGCGAGTCGATCACCTGCCACATAGATTCAAGTGAATCTGACGTTGCTGTTAAAGCCTTATTGAAGCTTGAACACCAACCTACAGGTGTCCTTGAGTGGATATCTAACAACATGTCTCCTGAGCTCGATAACAAGCTTAAACAAGCGATCAGAGCTAAGCGAAAACGCCACTTCAATGCTGAACAAGTTCATACAAAGAAGAAATCAATCGACCTTGATTACCGTGTATGGGAAAAGCTATCTCAACGTGCGAACGAGCTAGGTTGTACGCTCTCAGATGCCATCGAGTATTTGGTTAGCGAAGCGTCTCGTAGTGAGCAGGCCTGCAAGACGGTGACTAGCCTCAAAGAAGACTTAAGCAAGCTCCTTTCTGACGATAAATAACCATCAACAGTAGTGGTGACATTATGATGTACGTAATCTTAATCGGTGCGGTATTAGTTTTTTGGTTAGTAGCAGTCGACCGACCGGTATTGAAAATTAAATTTAGCGACGGGGCGATCGAACAAGTTAAAGGGCATCTTCCACCGAGCTTTAAGCACAACCTTCAAGAGATTGGTCATAACAATACCTTTAAAGGCGAGCTAAAAGTGTATGCAAAACGTTCTGGTTACAATCTCAAGTTCACTAAAGATGTTCCTAAAAACGTACAGCAACGTATTCGTAACGTGTTCCCGCATAATGGTTTTAAGTCTAAAGGCTCAAAGAAAGCGTAATCGTTGAGAGTTACGCGTTAGCTGGTCAATCCTCATACTAAGTTAATCCTTCATTTCTCTTAAATCTCCGCATACTGTTCTCACCCTCAACAAAGAGAGAGCAGTATGAGATATCTAGTATTACTATTATGTTTTTTATCCCCAGTCGCTTTTCCCGACGATGCATTGGTTAATCCTGTAGCTAAAAAGATAAAAGTCACCGTCATGAAAGGGCTCAACAAGAGTAATGTTGATTTCGAGGGTTATTGCGATCTGATGATTGAGATGAAGCACTCTAAAGGTTATGCAAGAATCAAAAAGGTGAGAACGTCTGGAGATAGTAAAGTTTGCAAGCAGGCGAAAAAACACCTACCGACGAAGAAAAGGTTCAAATACAGCTTTCCAGAAAAGTATATCCGGCTACATATCACACACTAGCCACTCTCAACGCACTATAACTAAATATCCTTAATTTTATTGAAACAATTTCGTGAACCAATCTCTAATTTCTATTAATATTAGTTTTGTTATAAAGGCAGGATATGCCGATACAAGAGCATTTACGGCAAAGGAAAGTCACGGTTGTTGTTAGCAAATAAAAGTTATACCCCTGAAGTAGTTGAGATCTCAAGGAAGGTCTCAATCAATGTTGAAGCTCGCTTTAATCGATGGTTAATCTCACCTGAATATAAGCTCGCACAATCTACAGTAGACACGTTACTAAGTTTGGAAAATAGGTATTGTGATAGTGTCATATTTGATGAATCTGACCGCATATCTCACAATCAACGTATTTTATTGCGCTGCGAGCAGGATAGAGTCAATGCTCATCGTGAAAAAGTCGACGCGAAGCAACAAACCTTACGATACGTTATCGATGATGTCAGCAATGCCGCTTCTGCGCTAATGCTTGAGAAGCTTCAAGGTACCTTAATAAGTTCGTTGTTTTCAGACTTACCCGATTACAATCAGTTCGCTAGTGTTGCGTATTCGCCATCTTTAAACTTTTCCAAACTCCATGAAATATCCGCGAAAAGTAGGCCATTGAGCTCAAGTTTAATCGAGTTTGTTTCCAATCAAGAGTTTGCAGATAAATATGGAAAGAAATCTAAGGTAATTCTCAATCCAAAAGTTGCAGCACGACAAATAGGAATAGAAAATTGTCGTTTATTGTTCCCATTGTTAATGAGTCAACAGCTGATTAAGTGGAATGATGGCAACATTAAACACATCACACCTAAGGTTTGGCAACACTTGGTCGTGACGTCAAATGCGACTCGAATTCGACTTCAAGAAACGTCGGTTAAAGATCCTAACGTAGGCATTTTACTTGGTGTGTTGAGAGTTCTGCCTTTGTTTTTAATTTGTAACCACTTTTCTTCAACGTTTGAAGACGCATTGGTAAAAACGATGCTTGGTTATCGTGAAGCAAGTGACAAGCATGACGAATATTATGCTTGTACTGAGGTGATGCCAAACACACAGTTTCTTGAATCAATGGTCGAGCAGCTAGAGCTTAAGCTACTAAAAAACCTCGTTGAATTTATAGATTGGAGCCCTGGAAATCAGTTCATCAAGAGGGCACTTCTAGAGGAAGTGAATGACATTCCAGTACTTGAGCGAACGGTTTATGGTGCAGCTTTGGCTCAAGGTAGAAAATATTCTGTTTTCGAGGCGTTAGATAATAGTGAACTATTTAACGTTAAGCACCGACCTTATTGGTTTTCAACTGTTCAAATGTCTATCGCGACGATTGAGCAGATGCAAGATAAAGGATTGGGAAAGCTTACGGTGAACATGTAATAAAAAGAGAGAGTCTCATTAATGTCGCTCTCTTTTTTGTTGCGCTGTAACTTTATGTGAATGTCTTGTTTTGGCGCTAAACAGTAGGATTACACTCTACTTAACTGACCACTTCGAAGGTAAACGACTCTTGCTTTGCTATTGCGTGTTTAACAGGGATACCAAGGCGCTGGCAAGTCATCAGAACTTTCAATTTCCTGTCGGCAGGAGCGTGCTCTGACAGAATCACCGAGCTTAGGCACTCTCTATTAAGGTAGAGTTTATTTCCGATCATCTCGTCATCAGGTAATACCCAGCGGTATTCCTTTTCGTAGCACCAATTAGAGTGCTTAACCTTGAACATTTCAGATCCCAATTCAGCTCCTTGCAATTCCCCCAACGATGCTGAGTGGAACATGCTTGGCTCATCTTCGTATTGGACTTCGAAACAGTTGAGGTTGGCCTCACCGTTATAGCAGTTGAGGTCATACTCGATGCACATACCTTTAAAGTTGTCGCCATACTGAGACCATAGTATAGGGTGGTCGCTGGATTGAGAAAAACACATAACCTTGAAATTGTTTTGAAGTTCATTCTTGAATATGTGGTTAGATTCAAAAGGGTTATTGAAAGTTTTAGCATAATCGAACCACAGCGAACACTCGGCAATCGACTGTATGTTTCTATCATGGAGGGATCTGAACTTATAAAGTTTAGGCAACATATCAAACACCTAGTTTACAAAATTGCCTGATGTTAACACTTTAATTCATAGCTGATACCTGAGTGCATAGCATTTGATTGCCTAATCACCAAATATATTCATATAACTGTTTGATAGATCAAAATTTAAACATGAAATAGTAGCCTGTTTAAGTGGTTTATCTGGCAGCTGAGCGACAGTAATCTAACATTCGCTTGTTGAAAATAAGATACAACGTAACTTTTATGTTTGGCTTAACTGCTTGAGTTTCAGCATTTGAAAGTTGTGAGGTGAATGTTGTCCATTACGGAGTTATGAATAAGGTTTAAGTTGATTAGTTTTGTATAAAAAGGCGAAGCTCAGATCTTTCCTTGCCATTAGATAGCTATTAACAGAAACATCAATCCCTCAAATTCAACGAGTTATAAATCAACCACCACATGAACATCGAGCGTGTTTTTTTAAGAAGTTTAATGCCAAAGGGCTTGGCCGTCGAAGTATGAAGGATCACGAGGCAACTTACGCAAAGTGATTTCATCTCTTAAGTATAAATTGGCGAAGTTCTTTCGTTTTGTTCCTGATGCCGGCAGTTCTCCCAACACGTTGACAATCCTACTCACTTCTTGTGAATCAAAACTATAGCCTTGCTCAAGAAGCACCTCTAATACAGGGTATAGCTTTTTATATACTCGACTAGCATCCGCTTTTGAGTCTAAACGTGCTTTGATCTTTATTAGTATGGAATCTAATAGTGGTGCCTTTAAAAACTGGCCAAGTACTTTGATTTCATTAACTATCACGTTCGCTACATAGCTATTGACGACTAGCTTAATGGAAAAAATGACATAGTACTCTCTAGTAAGTGCATGGCTGCTGAATATTACCATAGGATAAACATTCTCTAAGATGGTTATGCAAACAAAACTTGCACCAATCAAGGTTCGATATTTGGAATTAATAACGTCTACGTTAGCGAACCTTAAGAACAGAGAGACAATAACAATATAACTGATAAGCGACGAAATGAAGGCTATGAGCTGTTCACCTATGGTCGCGTTCATTCCGTAAGCGTTAACGAAAGCCGACCCAATTGTTAATAGTGCAAATAAGATCATCGCTTGTTTTTGATAATTGTTTGTTTGCAAAGTTAGGGCTCCGTTTAATAAAGGCGCGGAGTATAGATGAAACTTGCAAATAATTTTATATCATTGATTTAAATGGTTATTTTAACTATCCAATCAGTTATTTTGATTAGCTTGATGAGCAAAAAAGCCGTGTATTTGGTGTTTCTCAGTCAAGCTCTGTGCGACTTATGTCAATCGGCTTTTATAGTGTTCTGAAAATGTCTCTTTATGACCTAGGTTCTCTACACCAACCAACATTAGTTCTATCAGGAAGGCTTGAGCCAATTAGACGGCCACAAACGTCCAAGTCGCCATCAATCCGGGCATGCGATTGATTTCGTGGCTTACGATGAAAATAGCAAGGTGACATGGGACTTTAAGTATTATGAAGCCATCAGCAAAGCCTTTAAACAAGCGGCTAGGGAGCTTGATGTCTCTATCATTTGGGGCGGTGACTGGAAAAGCCTTAGAGATGGTCCACATGTTGAATTGAATCGTTTGGTGTACCCATGATTGGCGCATTATTGAATCTTGTGACCGGTGGCGTAGCGACGTATAAGCAGCTCAATCAAAACAAAGCTGAGGCGTTAAAGCGTAAAGATGAACTCGAAAATGAGAAGCATCAGGCGAGGGTACGTCGATTACAAAATGGCGAAGAGCAGGCCAGTAACCTTGATGACATCAGCATTCGAGATAGGGGATTTAAGGATGAATTTATCCTGTTAGTCGTCTTCGTGCCTCTCATCTTGTCTTTCATTCCTAATTACGCGCCATACGTCGAACAAGGCTTCAATGCACTGCAGAACATCCCTAACCCTTATTGGTTTGTAGTCGGTGCTGTTGTGGTTGATACGCTAGGCATGCGCGCCATGCTGCGATACCTACTTGAATACTACGCATCTCGATGGAAAACGAAGTGATGGAGTACCTCGATGCGTTAATCATCGCTTTGATCACAGGTGGAGTCTCAAGCTGTGCACATTTATGCTTTTGGTTCCGTGTGTCGGGGAGATATTGACTTAGGTTCTGATGTTGACATGTTAATGGTTGCAAAAGGTCAATTAGAACATGTTAACCCTTCGGACTATTCCATTTATTCATATGAACGAATCCAAGAACTGTGGGAGCAAGGGAACCCTTTTGCATGGCACTTACATTTGGAGTCGAAGTTAGTATTTTCGCAAGATGGCTCCAATTTTCTTCATGAGCTAGGTAAACCTAACCTATATGATAGTGGTAAGGCTGATTGTCTTAAGTTTTATGACATTTTTAACTCAGCTCGTGATTCAATATGTGAATCATCAATGTCCTTAGTCTTCGATCTTTCGACAATTTTTCTTTCAATTAGAAATTTTGCTACATGTTATTCCCTTGGATATTCAGATCAGCCAGATTTTTCGAGGCGCTCTAGCAGTAATCTAGGGGCGTCAAGTTTAGATATAGACAAAGAAGCTTTTAGTATATTGGAATCAGCTAGAATATTATGCACCAGAGGAGTAGGGGAAAACCTTACTCAATCTCAAATCGATATCGCAATTGAAGTCATCCCACAGATAGAAACATGGATGAAGTCCTTAATAAGTAGAATCAAGTGATCATGAGTGAATTTAAAAATAGAATTGAATCTCAGCGTGATGCTGTAAAAATCGTGAATAGTTTTAATTTATATAAAGAGCCTCTTTTTAGTCTTACCGAAAAGTCAATAATAAGATGGACCTCCGCTAATTTGATCGACCCTAAAGCTAAACATGTGGATTTGATTATGCAAGCATCTAAGAAATTGTTCTTTTTAGCTAACAAAAGTCAGGAACAAATCACTGAAGATTACAAAAAACTTTCGAAAGATGTTGAACTGATTTTTACAGAAATAAATAAAGAAATGAAGCGCTTAGCATAGGCTGGCAAGTCAACAACTTTACATTATGTCGAGAATTACTCCTTGGAGAGCGAGAAATTTATCACGTGTGGGTGTTGTTGTTATTTGAATTTGGTAGGCACCCAAGGCTTCGCTGGCATACGACGACCGCCACGAAATGGCAAAGGATGCTCTTTAGGTGGGTAAAACTTTGGGGAATCAATTCGGCCGTGGCGTTCAACGAGCTGACGATGTTCGTCGCGCCAATACGCAAAACTGAGCAATTCTTTCGGATTAAACTCGCGTCGTTCAGGCGTGATCAAGGTAGCACGGTCAAAGTGCACCTTAAATCCATTCCAACGATAGTCTAACGGCAAGTAACCGCGAGCGTGGATGTTCATCAATTTTTCGGCCATCGGGTTCACAGGGACTTCACCTGAGAGCCATCGTTGGACTGTGATTGGTTGAACGTGAAAAAAGGCCGCGGCGTCGTGGATATCACCAAAGTGATCGTGCACGAGATCCGCAAAGTGTGGCGTGAGCATGTGATCTCCTTCAAAAATTAAGACAAGCGCGCAAAGTTTTTTTTCTCCTTATAAAGTGTGTTTGTAGTAGAAAGTCTCTGGAAACGGCAACACGTGAGCGCAAAAATCAGAGACACGAAAACAAAGTATAGCCAACAATATTGAACTCAACGTGCATAAACGTGCAGATAAAATCCATAAAACCAACGACATTAAGGACTTAGTCCGGCGCCGTGTGCAAAATCTGCAAGGACTAAGGCATTGAAACCCCTCAGATTTTACATACAGTGACTGCGTATTATGTATATTATGTTAAATGGTGTTTGGTATTTATAAGGCCGGTATCTTTGTGCGATGCCCTGCCTCTTGTTTATCTACCAAATCGATGTTCTATTTAACAGTAAGGCTATTTACCATAAAATACCTAATAAACATATTTCCTAATCTTCGATTAAGAATACGTTTATTAGACTTCAAGCATTAATCGATCAATTGCTTCTGTGATCTCTTTAGTTCTTACTGGCTTGGTCACGAAATCATTCATGCCGACATCTAAGCACGAACATTTGTCTTCTACTGATGTGTGTGCTGTTAGCGCAACGATTGGTGTTTTGATGTTTGCGTCTCTCATGTATTTGGTTGTGGTTAATCCATCCATGACCGGCATCGACACATCCATTAAGATAATGTCTATTGATTCGTTGCCTCTTTCAATAAAGCCAATCGCTTCTTCACCATTACTTGCGATGAAAACCTCGTGGCCTTGTCTTGTAAGGATTAACTTTATCACCATTTGATTCGTTGGATTGTCTTCGACAACTAACACTGAATAACGGCTTCTTAACTCTCGTGAAGATTCGTCTTCTTTGTTAGCCAGATTATTCGTAACTCTAGTAAGCACTGGCAACTGTACTTCGAATTTGGAGCCTTTTCCAGGCTCACTCTTTACCGATATGCGCCCGCGCATCAGTTCAACCAGTCTTTTAGTGATGGCCAAGCCTAAACCTGTGCCACCAAATCTACGTGTGATTGTGCTATCAGCTTGCACAAATGGACTGAACAGCGACGAAAGTTGTTGCGAGCTAATGCCAATCCCTGTGTCTTCCACCGTTATATAGAAAGAGCTCTGCTGGTACTTTATAGAAACATGGACATGCCCACGCTCAGTGAACTTAATCGCGTTACCGATCAAATTAAATAGGATCTGTGCCAAGCGACTTGGGTCGATGTAATGAAGTTCACCTTCAGGGATATCGCTAGTTACTGTTAGCGGCAAACCTTTATCGTCTGCTGTCTTCTTTTGTTCAGATAATACAAAAGTTACAGTGTCTCTTACGTTGCTCCATTGAGGAGCCAACGAGAAACACCCAGATTCAATCTTAGAAAAATCCAATACGTCACTGATAATTGCCAGCAATAGCTCAGATGATGTGCTCATATTAAGCAGTATAGACTGTTGTTCTTCGTTCAATGATGTGGATTTTAGGGCGTCTATTAGGCCAATTATGGCATTTAGCGGTGTTCTTAATTCATGACTCATCATCGCGAGGAATTCAGACTTGGCCTTGTTGGCTCTTTCTGCGTCTTTTCTTGCTGTGACAAGCTCTGCGGTACGTTCTCGAACGGTTGCTTCAAGCTTTTCTTTGTTCTCAATATCGAAAACAGCACGCTCTATCAACGGTCGAAAACGGTTTAGTGTGGCCTTAGTTTCAATACTAAAGTGCTTGGTATTCGAGTGGATAAAAATGATGACGGATTGTGTTAGTCCGCTATCGATACCAGTAATTAGAACAGAGTTGATTTGATCGAGGATAATGGGATGTAAGGAATTGAATTCACCCAGAGACTTGGGTTCAAAAAGGATTGCGCATTCTCCATTGATCACTCGAGATAACTTGCCACAATCACTCCAATTCATCTGTTCGAAGACTTTGTTATTGCTTAGCAGGGTTTTGAAACTGCCTTCGTTCCCTACCCTTGATACCACGATAAAGTCATCAAACTTAATGTATTTTTTGAGCACGAACTCGAGACTGGAGAATATCTCAGATATGTTACTTGCCTTACTGATCGCAGAGATGGTTGATAAGATCACCCTGTTCTCTTCAGCCAGCTTTCGCTCACGGGCTTTTAGTTTTTGCAGTTCAATACGTGCTTCTTGCAGCGCTTCTTGACCTTCAGAACCCATTACTTTTTCAACCTATAAAACGTTGCAGACGATACCATTAAATTCCCGTGTGCATTCTCGCCACCGGAGAGCCTGCCTTGTTCACCAAACGTAAATGGACATATGTATGGGAGCCCATTAAGTGCTTGATTTATTTGGTCACAAACCTCATCCATATCTTGTTTAAGGTTCAACATTGGGCCTGCACAAAAGATATTGATCGCCCCTAGTTTCTCTTCAAGATCCATGTCGTTGTAGTATGAGGAGTGAATGATATTCGCGGCGCGGCTAATCAACTGCTGCTTAGACCCTTGCATCAGGTAGATGGTGTCGCCTTCACTGATGTCTGTGAACAGCTCAATCCCATTACACTCCGTCTCTCTGATCGAATGAGACAATTTGAAATATGGGTAATCGTAAGAAGAGCCGACTTTCCTGCCTAATGGGTAGACTGACGACTTTTCGAATATGTAGCCATCATCACTGCCATCTAAGTGGAAATTAGTCCATTCGTTGTAAACGGTGACTGCTGGCCTGTGGTCTATCTCCAACAAAATTCGGTTTCTTACTTTGGTCACGGTGCCTGAATACCGCGTAGGCGTATGACCCGCGCTGAAAGAGGAATAGATGGACTGAGACGCAAACACTACCGTTAAAGACACACCATTTATAGACAGCGACTCTTCGGTGAAGATACTCCAATTTCCGGAAACCTGGTTGTCTGCAGCACTGCCACCAATAATTGGCACTTCAGTACCAAATTTCTTATCGATAGCCGCCATCACCTTTTCTTCGTTACCCGGTGTGGAATGCAGCAAGATAAGATCAGGAATTTCACCTTCTCGGTTGGCGTTCTTGAGTGCTTTGTCTATCGCGCTGAAGGTACTGCGGTCTATGGAGTCGCTGAAATGTTCGATTCCCGTACCATAGGCGTTGATCCCCGAGTCATAAATAATGAGGACGCCAATGACTGGACCAGAATGAAAACCAGTTTCGGTCATAATGCCGTGACAAGTAGTACAGCCATGTATGGGAGTGTTCGGGAGAGCATCTACGAAATATCTCTGCACAGCGAGTGTCGAATACTCTTCTGTGCAGTAGCAAATAAGACAAGCAATATCGTCAGGGTTTTCCACCCCGCTGAGCAACTCATCTACTGCGATTTTATCGTCTAGGGAGTAAGAGACTTTTGATAGAAATTTCATAGATTCTGGGTAACTTTATTAATGCTCTCTTTATAACACTTTAATGCATTGTGTTTCACTGATTTGGTACATGTTTCTATCAAAAGAACCGAGGTGTGCCCCAGTTTCTCTCTGTTACTCCTTAGAAAGGTTTACAGAAAACGTGCTCACCTGTTGTGGAAATGTAACCGTTATTGAGGAGGTCTTATCACTAGTTTGTAACAGCCAATTTGATGGTCCTTTTTCTTCCAGAATTCCGCTTTCATTATAGCTAATGATAAATTTGCCAGTTTTAGATGTTTCGATCGAATACCCTAGATTATTGCTTGAAACTGAAACATTATGATTATCAATACCAAATTTACAAGGTTTTGAAACTATACAGTTTACTGTTTCGTTATTATCGTATGTTACTGTTCTCCAAGTAAATGCAGCTATTAAAATAACCAACATGACGATAATTTGAACAAGCCTGCCTTTTGTTAGCTTTTGTGCCGCCATTATAATCTTTACTCCTTGTTACAAAGTTCAAAGTTTTTAAATAAAAATCCAATTCCAGACCAAGCGTAAGGTTACTACTCTGTCATTGATTTGTTAATTCAAGTATAGTGTCGCGTTGAAAATGCCACTTTTTTTTAAAATCAGCAAGTGGAAATAAAGCCCTGAATAGGCTGAATTTCCTTTTCTAATTTGGGTGGCATTACGACGTGAGTCGTGTTGGAAGTAAAGTGTAGTAAATAAGAAATTGGAAGCATGCAAATGAGCCAAGAAAAGCAGCTTGAACAAAACTACAACTATACGGTCGTCCGTCAATTTACCCTAGTTACAATTTTGTGGGGTATTGTCGGTATGGGCGTTGGTGTTTTGATTGCCGCTCAATTAGTTTGGCCACAGCTAAACTTTGATACGCCGTGGTTGACGTACAGTCGTTTACGTCCCCTGCATACTAATGCGGTTATTTTTGCGTTCGGTACAAGTGCGCTGTTTGCAACATCATATTATGTTGTACAACGTACCTGTCAGACGCGTCTCTTTGGTGGCCCTCTCGTAGCCTTTACCTTTTGGGGTTGGCAAGCGATTATCCTGTCCGCTGCAATTACTTTACCGTTAGGTTTAACCTCTGGTAAAGAATACGCAGAACTTGAATGGCCAATCGATATTGCTATTACTCTTGTGTGGGTAGCTTATGCGGTCGTGTTCTTCGGAACCATGATTAAACGTAAGACATCGCACATTTACGTAGCAAACTGGTTCTTCGGAGCCTTCATTATCACGGTTGCCGTGTTGCACATCGTTAACAGCCTAGCTGTTCCTGTCTCTGCGTTTAAATCGTACTCGATTTATTCCGGAGCGATCGATGCAATGGTGCAATGGTGGTACGGACACAATGCGGTAGGCTTCCTATTGACAGCTGGTTTCCTAGGCATGATGTACTACTTCGTTCCTAAACAAGCTGGTCGCCCTGTTTACTCTTACCGTTTGTCGATTGTTCACTTCTGGGCTCTCGTGTCTCTGTATATCTGGGCTGGTCCTCACCACCTACACTACACTGCACTTCCTGACTGGACTCAATCTCTTGGTATGGTTATGTCTTTGGTTCTGTTTGCTCCATCTTGGGGTGGCATGATCAACGGTATTATGACTCTATCTGGTGCGTGGCATAAGCTTCGCTACGACCCAATCCTACGTTTCCTAATCGTTTCTCTATCATTCTACGGCATGTCGACTTTCGAAGGCCCAATGATGGCAATCAAAACGGTTAACGCACTATCTCACTACACGGACTGGACTATCGGTCACGTTCACTCTGGTGCGTTAGGTTGGGTTGCAATGGTTTCTATCGGTTCGGTTTACCACTTAGTTCCTAAACTATTTGGTCAAGAGCGTATGTACTCCGTATCCCTAATCAATGTTCACTTCTGGTTAGCAACGATTGGTACGGTTTTCTACATTGTAGCAATGTGGATCTCTGGCGTGATGCAAGGTCTGATGTGGCGTGCAGTTAACTCTGACGGTACATTAACTTACAGCTTCGTTGAATCTGTAGAAGCGTCTTACCCGTTCTACTTTGTACGTTTCTTAGGTGGTTTCATCTTCCTATCTGGTATGTTCTTAATGGCATACAACACGTACAAAACTGTTTCTGCACCTAAAGATAGCCTTAAAGCTATCCCTCAACCGGCTTAAGGAGATTTAGAATGAGCTCAAATTCAAATAATCGCCATGAGTTGGTAGAGAAGAATGTTGGCCTACTAGCGATTCTTATCGTTATTGCTATCAGTTTTGGTGCTTTAGTAGAAATTACCCCACTTATTTTCCAAAAGCAGACTACTGAACCTGTAGAAAATCTACGTGTTTACTCTGCTCTGGAAATGGAAGGTCGTGATATCTACATTCGCGAAGGTTGTAACGTATGTCACAGCCAAATGATTCGTCCTTTCCGCTCTGAAACTGAACGTTACGGTCACTACTCTGTAGCTGGCGAAAGCGTTTGGGAACACCCATTCCTATGGGGTTCTAAGCGTACTGGTCCTGATTTAGCGCGTGTTGGTGATCGTTACTCTGATGAGTGGCACCGCGTTCACCTTATCGACCCTCGCGAACTTGTTCCTGAATCAAACATGCCTGGTTTCCCATGGCTTGCTGAGAATGTACTTGATGGCAAATTGACTAAACAGAAGCTTGAAATCTTCCGTAATCAATTTGGTGTTCCTTACACAGACGAACAAATTGCTAACGCTAAACAAGATGTTGAAGGAAAAACAGAGATGGATGCAATCATCGCTTACCTTCAATCGCTTGGCCACGCAATGAAATAAGGAATAATTATGGACATTATTACATTTCAAAGTGTTTGGACTGTTACTGTTTTTGCTTGTTTCATCGGCATCGTTTGGTGGGCTTTCGGTAAAAATCGTAAGTCGCGCTTCGACGAAGATGCAAACCTAGTGTTCGCTGATGAAGCACCTGCGAAAGATAAAAATCAAGGAGTGACGAAGTAATGAGTACATTCTGGAGTATTTGGGTAACAGTAATCACAATCGGTACATTGATTGGCTGTGCAGCCTTACTTCGTTGGTGTTCCAACGATAAAACAGGTGTAGAAGAAGGTCAGGATATGGGCCATGAATACGATGGTATTCGTGAGCTTAATAACCCGCTACCTAAATGGTGGACATACCTTTTCGTTAGCACAATTGTGTTTGCAGCTGTTTATCTAGCTCTATACCCAGGCCTTGGCAACTTTAAAGGTCTACTAGGTTGGACGAGTTCAAACCAAACAGTTCGTAGCGTAGAAGAGTCTCGCTCTGCAATCGCTGCTGCGCAAGCAAACAAACAGTTAGACGCATACGCGAAAGAGCTTGATGATGCAGACACCTACTTTGGTGAAGCATTCAGAAAGCTAGCTCACGACGAAAATGGTCTACGTTCCGTCCCTGACATTGCATCAGATGCCGATGCAATCAAAGTGGGCCAACGTTTGTTCCTACAAAACTGTTCTCAGTGTCACGGCTCTGATGCACGTGGTCAGAAAGGTTTCCCGAACCTAACTGATGACGCATGGCTATATGGTGGTGAACCACAAGCTATCGTTACTACCATCATGCATGGTCGTGTCGGTCAAATGCCAGGTTGGAAAGACGCTCTTGGCGAAGAAGGCGTAAAAGAAGTAGTTAGCTACACGCTTAGCCTTTCTGGTCGTAGCGTAAACGCACGTGAAGCAGAGGCTGGTAAAGCGCGCTTTGTAGTGTGTGCAGCCTGTCACGGTACTGATGGTAAGGGTAACCCTGCTGTTGGCGCACCTGACTTGACTGACCGCGACTGGCTATTTGGCGATTCTCGCGCTGATGTGACGGAAACAGTCATGTACGGACGTTCTGGTGTAATGCCGGCTTGGAAGGACATCCTCGGTGAGGATAAGGTTCAGCTCGTCTCTGCCTACGTCTGGAGCCTCAGCAACTCAGATAAAGAGTAACATAATAATAACAGCCCCTTCTTAAGGGGCTGTCTTTCTTTTACAGTTATAACCTTAAGTGTTTGTAAAAATTAGTTTTATTTCATTGTATATATTGAGAATAATAATATGGAACAACCTTGGTATAAGCAGTTTTGGCCGTGGTTTTTGATCTTCCTAACCGTTGGCGTTTCTATGCTAACATTGGTTCGAGTCGCGATACTTACCAACCATTCAGTTAACGTTGTCACTGAAGATTACTATAAAAAAGGTAAAGGTATTAATGTCGACATTTCGAAAGTAAATGTTGCTAAAGAGCTTGGCTTATCAGCTTCAGTTAGCGAGAAAGGTAACTCAGTTATCATTACTCTCGACAAAGGCAAACTAGACCACTTCCCTGCTATTAGCGCAATGTTCGTGCACCGAACGCTGCCTGACCGTGATTTTACTCAGCTACTGACCGCTGATGCGAGAGGCAACTACACGTTGACTCTGGATCATGAAATGCAAGGTCCATGGTTTATCGAGCTTTCTCCGCATGATTCTGAATGGTTAGTGCAAGGTCGCATGAACTTCCCTATTGATACTCCTACTCAACTAACGAACTAAATCTTATGTGTGAATCCTGTTATCACTGCGGTGAAGATGTACCAGCGGAAACGGATTTTAAAGTAGAAATCTTAGGATCGGTGCGACCTATGTGTTGTCCGGGTTGCGAAACCGTAGCCCAGACAATCGTTGATAGCGGTCTGGTCTCTTACTACCAATATCGTACCGCTCCAGCTGAAAAAGCGGATCTCGTGCCAGAGCAACTTCTGGCACTCAGTCATTACGACAACAAAGATGTTCAATTGGAGTTCGTCCGTAACTCTGAAAACACCTCTGAAGTGACATTGTCACTAGAAGGTGTCTCTTGTGCTGCTTGTGCTTGGCTTATTGAAAAGCAAGTCTCTTCAAAGTTAGGGGTTGTTAGTATTCGTGTTAATACCACGACTAACCGCGCCCTGCTCAGTTGGGACAACACTCAGACGAAACTGAGCGAGCTGTTGTCTGCAATCCATACCTTAGGCTACAAAGCCGCACCTTTTGAGGCTGATCAACAAGAAGCCGCCTATCATCGATCGATGAAGAATTATCTCTATCGTCTTGGCATTGCTGGTTTAGCAACCATGCAGGTCATGATGCTGGCTGTTGCGCTTTATCTTGAAGTCTTTGGTAACCTTGAGCCCGAATTCAAAAGCTACTTCCGTTGGGTGAGCTTAATCTTTGCAACACCGGTTCTGCTCTACTCTGCATTGCCTTTCTATATCAACGCGTGGCGTAGCCTCAAAGGTCGAACATTGGGTATGGATGTACCTGTGTCGATCGCTCTTTTGTTTGCCTACGTTGCAAGTTTGGTCGCAACGGTGACAGAGAAAGGTGAAGTATTCTTCGAATCTATCTCGATGTTTACCTTCTTCCTACTGCTTGGTCGTTTCCTTGAAATGCGCGCTCGTCGTAAAGCCGCCGCTGCTAGTGGTAACCTGCTTAAGCTCGTTCCTGCTATGGCAACAACGTTAGATGGCGAACAAGTTCCAGTCAAAACCTTAAAAGTTGGCGACCAAATTCGCGTTCTACCGGGTGAGCACATTCCTGCCGATGGCAAAGTATTGTCTGGCAGAGTTCATATCGATGAATCGATGCTGACTGGCGAATCTATCCATGTAGTCAAAAACGAAGGCGATACCGTCTTTGCTGGTACATTGAATGGTGATGAATCATTTGAATTGGAAGTAATGACGTCAAAAGCGGATTCGGTGATTTCCAACATCGTTCGCCTGCAAGACGAAGCGCAATTGTCTAAACCTCGAATTGCAGAAATTGCTGATGTTGTGGCTCGATACTTTGTTGCGGTGATCTTAATCATTTCGTTCGGTACTTGGTTCTACTGGCACCAAACACGACCAGAAGACGCTTTCTGGATCATGCTTTCGGTATTGGTCGCAACGTGTCCTTGTGCTCTGTCACTTGCAACACCGACGGCGATTACTTGTTCAACGTCTCGCATGGGTAACTTCGGTATTTTGCTGCGCAAAGGCCACGTATTCGAAACCTTGTGCAAAGTGAATCACTTGATCATCGATAAAACAGGTACATTGACTGAGGGTGATATTCGTATCAGCCAAGTTGAAACCTTCGCTGAACTTGATAAAGACACTTGTCTCAAAGTAGCGGCGAGCCTGGAACAACACGCTAACCACCCTATCGCTAAAGCGTTCAAGACTCATCTTTCTGATGAGATCGAAGTAGAGTCAGTTAATAACGTGATTGGTTCAGGTATCACTGGTGAGTGGAATGGCCAAGAAGTTGCGATTGGTAGTAGTGAATTCATTCTAGGTGAAGCTCAACCATCGGAAAGCAACGGCATTTACTTGTCGATGGCGGGTCGTCATATCGCTACATTTACTTATGAAGATCCAATCCGTAAAGAAAGCATCGAGTTTATTAAGCAATTTAAAGAAGCGGGCATCAAAACAACTCTGCTTACTGGCGATTCTTTGATTAACGCGAAGCCTGTTGCTGAAGAGATTGGTATTACTGATATTGTTGCTAACGCGAAACCTGAAGATAAACTTGCTTACCTGAACTCTCGAGATGCAAGTGACATTACCATGATGGTTGGCGATGGCATTAACGATGCCCCTATTCTTGCAGGTGCCCACCTTTCTGTCGCTATGGGCGGCGGTACAGACGTGGCGAAAGCTTCTGCGGATATGGTGTTACTGGGTGATAAGCTCGATAGATTACTTAAGTCGCGTACTTTGGCGTTAAAAACACGTAAGATAATTCGTGAAAACCTAGCTTGGTCATTAGGATATAACTTACTTATCCTTCCATTGGCTGTCGCGGGTTTGGTTGCTCCATACATTGCCGTTGTGGGCATGTCTGCCAGCTCTATTATTGTTGTGTCTAACTCGTTAAGGCTTTTAAAAGAGCAAGGTAAATAATGGAAAGTTTATACATCCTGATCCCCATTGCGATTGTACTGGTGTGCATCGCTGTTGGTATTTTTCTATGGGCGGTGAAGAGCGAACAGTTTGAAGACCTAGAACGTCAAGGTCACAATATACTGTTTGATGAAGACGAAAAGGCTCACAACCATTCTGATAGTAAACCTGTCAAGAATGAGAAAGCTAACAGCGAAAGCCAAATTAACGTAGACAAAAAGAACGATGACGCCTGATTGGATCGGAGCCTTTGTTGTTGGATTGATCGGCGCAGGCCATTGCATGGGAATGTGTGGTGGTATTGCGTCGCTTCTTTCGATTGGCAACAGTAAACTTTCCCCTGTTATTCCCCTACTTTATAACCTAGGGCGCTTGCTAAGTTATGCCGTGATTGGTGGTGTGATTGGCGGTGCAATCTCTTCGATAGGTCAGCTAAGCGATTTTAACGCTCTGCTAGGTTGGCTGCGATTATTTGCAGCTGGCTTTATGATCGTCTTAGGTTTGTATATCGGTAAATGGTGGTTCGGCTTGTTGTTCTTTGAAAAAGTCGGGCAGAAACTATGGCGCTATATCTCTCCTTTAGGTAAATCATTTCTACCCTTGAAGCACCCTAGCCATGCTTTGCCGTTTGGCTTTATTTGGGGTTGGCTACCATGTGGCTTAGTTTACTCAATGCTTACGTGGGCGGCGGTATCAGGAAGTTGGTACAACGGTGCAGGTATCATGCTCGCTTTCGGTTTAGGTACACTTCCAGCAATGCTCACAGTAGGTATGGGCGCTAATTTCCTCAAAAAAATGCAACAAGCTGACTTATTTCGCCAATTAGGCGCAATTTTAATCCTCCTTTATGGTTTCTATACCGGATATATGGCATTGCAGCTCATTATTTATACCGTATAGGCAATCTTTAAATCCGGTTTTTTTACTACCCAACTGGATAAAGGAATGCTAAAATATTGACGTATATCAAATAGTGAAAGATTGTTATGATTTCTGAAAAGCCTGTGACGAAACGTGTTCAGTCTGGTGGCTGTGCGATCCATTGCCAGGATTGTAGTATTAGCCAGCTCTGTATTCCGTTTACTTTGAATGAATCTGAACTCGATCAACTTGATCAGATCATTGAGAGAAAAAAGCCTATTCAAAAAGGCCAAGAGTTATTTAAAGCCGGTGACGAGCTTAAATCTCTATATGCTATTCGCTCTGGAACGATCAAGAGCTACACGATTACCGAGCAAGGTGATGAGCAGATTACTGCATTCCACCTAGCGGGCGATCTTGTTGGCTTCGATGCGATTACTGGTGACCAACACCCTAGTTTTGCACAAGCGCTAGAAACTTCTATGGTATGTGAAATCCCATATGAGATTCTTGATGACCTATCAGGAAAAATGCCTAAATTGCGTCAGCAAATTATGCGCCTGATGAGTAACGAGATTAAAGGTGACCAAGAAATGATTCTGCTTCTTTCTAAGAAGAACGCGGAAGAGCGTCTTGCTGCATTCCTTTACAACCTTTCGACTCGCTTCTCTCAACGTGGCTTCAGCCCGCGTGAGTTCCGCCTAACGATGACTCGTGGCGATATTGGTAACTACCTTGGTTTGACTGTTGAAACAATCAGCCGTCTTCTAGGTCGCTTCCAAAAAGCAGACATCTTGAGCGTTAAAGGCAAATATATCACTATCGAAGATCACGATGCGTTGATGGAACTTGCTGGCGTTTCAAAAGAATAGTCTAGATATCAATGATGTAGTTCAATAATGAGCTACATCATGTTTCTCCCTTAAAACCTCTTATATTTCTCTTAATCTCTCCATAACTACGCTACATTATTTATATGTTCGGTCTGAAAAGTAGGCTTAGTTATGAGTATCTATAACAAAATTTTAGTTGTCGCAGACATTAATCACGATGAGCAACCTGCTCTAGTTCGTGCTATCCAACTTGCTAAGAAAAGCACCTCAACAAGCCACATCACTTTCTTTTTGTCGATATACGACTTCTCGTATGAAATGACATCTATGCTCTCTATCGATGAAAGAGACGCAATGCGCAAAGGCGTAATTCACCAACGCGAAATTTGGATGAATAAAGTCGCAGAACCTTACCTAGATGATTCTATTGAATTTAATGTACAAGTGGTTTGGCATAACCGCCCGTACGAAGCGATCATTGCTGAGGTTTACAGCGGCGAGCACGACATCTTAATCAAAGGTACGCGTAAACACGATACTTTGGAATCTGTCATCTTCACTCCAACCGATTGGCATCTGTTGAGAAAGTGCCCTAGCCCAGTGCTATTGGTTAAAAACGATTTCTGGCCAGATCACGCGAAGATTTTTGCTTCAGTTCATGTAGGTTCTGAAACAGAAGCTCATTTAGAGCTTAACGATACGATGGTCGACAGATTACTAGAGATCACCGGTCGTTTGGATGCGGAACCGTTCTTGGTGAATGCCTACCCTGTGACACCTGCGAATATTACCATTGAACTGCCAGAGTTTGATCCAACGTCTTATACCGATGCGGTTCGTGGCCATCACTTAACGGCAATGAAAGCATTGCGCCAGAAGCACGGTATGTGTGAAGAACAAACTGTGGTTGAACAAGGCTTGCCAGAAGATGTTATTCCTCGCGTCGCTTCTGAAAATAACGCTGCGATGGTGATTCTGGGTACAACGGGTCGTACTGGCTTGTCTGCCGTGTTTATTGGTAATACCGCGGAACATGTTATCGATAAGATTAACTGTGATGTGTTGGCTCTTAAACCGTCTGGTTACGTCAGCCCACTAGACCCTAACCTTTCGAAAGGTTAGGTCAGGGATAGTTTAACTTATAAAAAAACGCCTCAAGCATTGCTTGAGGCGTTTTTGTTTGTCTGTTGTAGGCGCATCTATTGCTCTACAACGATTATTCTTATTATACGTTCGTTACGTCGATGAACATTGACTCATCGATGTTAGAAGATGAAATTTCAGCTTCTTCGAATTCGTACGCTTTGCGGTCTTCACTACGGTCTAGTGGAAGGTTCACGAAGTCAAACAGCTCGCGGTCAGCCAGTTGGCTTGGACTTACGTTCTGGATTGACTTGAAGATCTTCTCAACACGACCTGGCGTTTTCTTATCCCAATCAATTAGCATCGCTTTAATGTTCTGACGCTGTAGATTCTCTTGAGAGCCACATAGGTTACAAGGAATGATTGGGAACTCTTTATGTTCTGCGTATTTGATTAGGTCCGTTTCACGACAGTAAGTCAGTGGACGAATAACAACGTTACGACCATCATCTGAACGAAGCTTTGGTGGCATAGCCTTTAAGCGCGCACCGTGGAACATGTTTAGGAACATGGTCTCAACGATGTCGTCTAGGTGGTGACCCAGAGCGATCTTAGTTGCACCAATCTTCTCTGCGAATGAGTACAAAGTACCACGACGAAGACGAGAACATAGGCCACACGTTGTTTTACCTTCTGGCACTTTCTCTTTAACCACTGAATACGTGTCTTTATCTACGATGTAGTAAGGAATGTTCAGCGTTTCAAAGTACTCAGGAAGAATGTGTTCAGGGAACCCAGGTTGTTTTTGATCTAGGTTTACTGCCACAACATCAAATTTGATCGGTGCTGCTTCACGTAAACGTAGCAAAATATCTAACATCGCAAATGAATCTTTACCGCCACTAATACATGCCATTACTACGTCATTCTCTTCGATCATGTTGTAGTCGATGATGGCATTTCCAACATTTCTTCTCAGACGTTTCTGAAGTTTGTTGAATTCAAGTGTTTCTTTTCTATTATCGTTTTGGTTCATTGCGACTCTCACACCGTCGTATTACCGACTGTAGATTGCTAGTGGGACTGTTTTAGGGCGTGGATTATACGGATTTTTATTTGATGTTGAAATAGTAACGGCCGGATAAACAAGCTGAGTAATAGAAAGATTCTGCTTTTATTGTTCGATAAGCGCCTAAACGGCAGAGAAACGCGGCTTCACAAGCTCTCGGTTGGTATCATAGATAAAGAAAAGCAGCCTGCTCTAATTCGATCAGGCTGCTTTAAGATATGTCATGAAAGTTTGGAGACTGATTCTGCTAACAATAATTCCTTTAAAAATTATTGCGCGGGAATGTACGGCAATACGCGAACTGTTGGTTCTGGTAACGTGATGCTGTCACTTCCATTCAGTTCTTCTAAGGTGAATTTCGCTCGCCCTTCTTTGATTGGTAGTTGCTTGCCGTTTGAAAGCTCTATGTTGCCTTCAAGCTTATTAGCGAATTCCAGCGTTAACCCTTGGATATCAGGCGTGAACCAACCAGAGAACATACCGCTGACATCTTCAAGCATCGCCTGCATCTGTGGTAATAGGTTTTCTAGTTGAGTTACTTCTACTGTGCCAGCTAAAGGCTCTTGCGTCATCACAACCAAAGAATACGCACACTCTTCTTCTTGAGTTTGTACAAAGATAAGAGGATTAGCTGAACGCAGGTTTTGATCTACAGGTAGAAGCAGTTCATTCGCAGGAGAGACTTTTAGCTCTTCGTAGTGCTCTTCTTTTTCCATCCAAGCTTTGCTGATGTGACAGGTTTGCTGAGCTTGTTGATCAACAAAGAAGACCGCAACTTTGACATCATCATGCCCTTCTTTGGTGTTGTTTTTCAGCTGAGTATAAAGCTTAGAATACGTGAACATGTACTCTTGCGCGGAAGCTGGAAGAGAAACCCCAAGGCTTAATGAGGCTAATAAAGCGAGTGCTGTCTTTTTCATTATTATAATCTTGTCGAAGTTGAGCGTTTATAAATAGAAAGAGCAGCGAATGAGCTGCTCTTTATGTGGTGTTATTTGTTCAAACTTATCGTATAAGCTCAACAAATGACTATCAAATCGAGTTACTTTTTCCAGTATACCTCGTTGTGACGGATCATAGCTTGTAAATCAGTCACATAGTCTGAACCTCGCTCAGAATATTTTAGCAAGCCGTTGGTGAGCTCTGTTGCGGTTTCGGTCGTTAACAGATCGTCGCCCTGTGCCGCTAGTTTTGCGCGAATTGCTCTTAGGTCTGCGTAAGCACGGTTTCGGTTTAGGTTCATGAAGTAACGGTGCACAGACTCTTGGCTTGAAGAGAATGTTGCGACTTCATGGGAGCTACCTTCGTTACGTTGTAGCGGAACAAGGCCACAACCTTTGGTGTAACACCAGTGTCCGAAATAGTTGTTCGCTTTGGTGGCGAAACGCGACGTTCCCCAAGCTGACTCATTCGCTGCTTGTGTCAGTACGAGCGCTTCTGGCAGTACATTGACGCGATTAAGCATCTCTGTCAGCCATGCCTGATCTAAACCTTCACTAGGCACAGGTAAGCTGTATAACTTCCCTAACCTTTTCGCATAAGATGCGTCTTCAGAATCAATTTTGTTTAAACCAGACTCAGAGAGCTTAGTTAAAAACGCGCGTTCTTTGGTGATACGTTTGTTTTCGATATTGATACTTGGACGTAGGAACGAAAAGAACGTGTCCTTTTTCTCATTCACATCTTCGATGGCCGCAAAGTTCGGTGTGCTCGAAGAAACCGTCAAGTCACCAAACTGGTCAGTTGAGTTGGAGCTCTGCTCTGTCGTTCGTCGACGTTCTTCTTCTTGGTAAATATAAGGACCAATCATTGAAATAGAGCCAACAAGAGCCAGTGCCGTCACTTTAAGCGCAAGTGATTTGCTTGTGCTTGCCTGTGTGTCTTTATGCATCGAACACCTGTGGGTTTTTGTTATTGTCGTCGTTATTGCTATCGTTGTTATCGTCATCGCTCTTTGGACGATCTGAAGCAATCAGTTTCAACTTGATGCCAAACATTTCACGGTAAAGAATCCCTTTCACGTGGAAGAAGAAAGGTAAAACGAAGATAAGGCCAATGCCGTACATCATTGCCGCCACGATGAACATCAGCATTACTAATAGGTAGATAGAAGCAACGGTGAAGATTTTTTTGTTGACAGCACGCAGAGAAAGCAGCAGCGATTGCATTGGCGGCACTTTCTTATCACAAATCAGCAGAATCGAATGGCTGAACGCCAGTGAGAAGTAGATAGACAAGAACGGCAGAATCATACCTGCGATGCCTTGAAGCATTAGGCTAAACAAAGTCACTAGAATAACCGGAACCGTAAACTGCAAACCTTTACCGATGTGGCGTACTTTGGTTTGTAGGCCAGCGGCGTGACTCATTGCCATTAAACAGATACCCGCATAGATAGGCGCACTGATCACTTCATAGCTAAAGTTCGCGATAAAAATCGATTCAACGATTTGTGGCGTAAACGACTCTGGGTCGATAACTGCATCTAAGATAACCGCGGGATCACCAAGCTGTAGTTTTAGTGCGATATAAAAGATAGCGAGCTGCACAAACATCAAAGCAATAATCGCTGGGGAAAACGAAAGAAAGTGACTTATCGTATGTTTCCAAGCTTCTTGGAATACAGCCGTTGCTTTGAGCTCATAATCGCCAGAAAGTGCACGGTTGATACTACCGCCCAAATTAAAATCTTTTTCGATGTCGTTGTTCATATTGATACCTAGGTGTGCCGATTAAGCGAAGCCACCTAACTTATTGATAAAAAATTACCTTCATTATACTCATATGTCGGATACAAACTAAAATATGAATCTGTAACAAGGCTTGCTTTTGCGTCTTGATGGTTAATAATTAGACACTTGTTAGGGTGTAAACCCAGTAAATAACAGTATGGTAAAGGATGTTTACTTTTACCTGCGAAATTTTTTATCTTCGAAAGGTAAAAAATGCTTTGAATTCACGTTTTTGGTGATTATGATGCGCGCCTTAAAGGTGTATAGCAACAGGTCTCAAATAGAACCAAGGTGGAGAAAAACAGACGTTGAACGCTAAAAAATCAGTAGGAAAGCCAGTAGTACAGCTAACTGGCATCAGTAAAAGTTTCGATGGTAAGGAAGTCATCGGCAATCTGGATTTAAACGTAAATCATGGTGAGTTTCTCACGATTTTAGGCCCATCAGGTTGTGGTAAAACAACCGTGCTAAGAATGATTGCGGGTTTTGAAACGGCAGATAGTGGTCAAATACTATTAGCTGAACAAAACGTAACCCAAGTTCCTGCTGAACAAAGGCATGTAAACACTGTATTCCAAAGCTATGCCCTATTCCCGCATATGACCGTTTTCGACAATGTGGCATTTGGCTTACGCATGCAGAAAGTTCCAAACAGCGAGATTGAACCTCGTGTAATGGATGCTTTGAAAATGGTGCGCCTAGAACAAATGGCACAACGAAAGCCACACCAGCTATCTGGTGGCCAACAGCAACGTATCGCAATCGCTCGTGCTGTCGTTAATAAGCCTAAAGTTCTTTTGTTGGATGAATCTCTATCTGCTCTGGATTACAAACTACGTAAACAGATGCAAATCGAGCTGAAACAATTACAACGCCAACTTGGTATCACGTTCATTTTTGTAACGCATGACCAAGAAGAGGCGCTGTCTATGTCTGACCGTATTATTGTTATGCGTGATGGCGTGATTGAACAAGACGGAACACCAAGAGAGATCTACGAAGAGCCTAAGAACCTATTTGTAGCGCGTTTCATTGGTGAAATTAACGTATTCGAAGCGACAGCGAAATCTCGTCAAGATGAAAAACGCATTGTTGCGACAATCGAAGGTGAAGAGTCCATTATCTATCACGATAAAGACGTAACACCGGGTCAAAAACTGCAAGTATTGCTTCGCCCTGAAGATCTTCGAATCGAAGAAATTAAAGAGTCAGAGCAACGCGGTATTGTTGGCCACATTGTCGAGCGAACCTATAAAGGCATGACATTAGATTCAGTCGTAGAACTTGAATCTGGTATGCGTGTCATGGTTAGCGAATTCTTCAACGAAGATGACCCTGATGTTGATCACTCACTGGGCCAAAAAGTTGCAGTAACTTGGGTTGAGAGCTGGGAAGTGGTATTAGAAGATGAGCAAGAAGTTTAATTTACAAAACGCAATTGTTGCTTTAATCACAGGTTGGTTAGTGTTGTTCGTGATGATTCCAAACATCATGATCATTGGTACTAGCTTCTTAACTCGTGATGAAGCGAACTTGATCGAGATGACCTTCACTCTCGATAACTACGTGCGTTTGGCTGACCCGCTGTATTTTAAAGTGTTGATGCACTCTTTCTATATGGCAATTGTCGCAACCCTACTTTGTTTGATTATTGGTTACCCATTCGCTTACATCGTGGCAAAAATGCCGGCGAAGTGGCGTCCAATCATGTTGTTCCTAGTGATAGTACCATTCTGGACGAACTCTTTGATTCGTACATACGGATTAAAAATTGTACTGGGTACGCAAGGTGTCTTGAACAAAAGCTTGTTAGCGTTAGATATCATTGATAAACCGCTACGTATCATGTACTCAGAAACCGCAGTAATGATCGGTTTAGTGTACATCCTACTTCCGTTTATGATTCTGCCGCTGTATTCAGCGATTGAAAAACTGGACGATACGTATTTAGAAGCGGCTAAAGATTTAGGTGCGAACAAACTGCAAACGCTATTGAAAGTGGTACTACCACTAACAATGCCGGGCATTATTGGCGGCTGTTTGTTAGTGCTACTGCCAGCGTTAGGTATGTTCTACATCTCTGACCTATTAGGCGGAGCTAAGAACCTATTGATTGGTAACGTGATTAAGAGCCAAGTGCTCAACGCTCGAGACTGGCCGTTTGGCGCAGCGACGAGTATCGCACTGACCATGGCAATGGCTGTGATGCTGTATGCCTACTACCGAGCAGGTAAGCTATTGAACAAGAAAGTGGAGCTAGACTAATGGGGCGCACAGTTAAGTTCAGCTTTATGGCGCTGGTATACGCCTTTCTATACCTACCTATTATCGTATTGATCGCTAACTCGTTTAATGCCAATAAGTTTGGTATGAAATGGGGTGGCTTCACCACTAAATGGTATGACGCGCTTATTAACAACGACAGCCTAATGCAGGCTGCGTGGCACTCGATCAACGTAGCGGTGTTCTCAGCAACAGCCGCAACGATTGTCGGGAGCCTTACAGCAGTAGCCCTATTCCGTTACCAATTTAAAGGTAAAGGCATCGTAAATGGCATGCTGTTCATCGTAATGATGTCTCCAGATATCGTAATGGCGATTTCGCTTCTTGCGCTATTCTTGGTAATGGGTGTTCAACTTGGGTTCTTTACCCTACTTGCTGCTCACATTACCTTCTGTCTACCGTTTGTTGTAGTAACGGTATACAGTCGCTTGAATGGCTTTGATGTGAAGATGCTAGAAGCAGCAAAAGACTTAGGTGCAAGTGAATGGACGATTCTAAAACAGATCATTCTGCCTCTTGCTAAGCCAGCGGTTGCTGCGGGTTGGTTATTGAGCTTCACTCTGTCTTTGGACGATGTAATCATTAGCTCTTTCGTAACCGGCCCAACGTATGAAATCTTACCACTGAAGATTTACTCAATGGTTAAAGTGGGTATCTCTCCTGAGGTAAACGCCCTAGCAACAGTGATGTTAGTGGTGTCGTTAATACTGGTGATCATTTCTCAGTCATTAGCGAGAGAAAAAATCAAGTAAGTCTCCTACTCTATATAGAGACTGGCTTGATTAAGAAGTTAAGAGACTTCAAGTTCAAAAAAAGTGTTAATCATAAACAGAATGGTAAATTGCCATTCTGTTTTTCTATCTACTGCCTTCGGGCAACGTTTAGTTTGGAGCTAACGTCAATGAAAAAATGGGCTACTCTATTAGCTGGTAGTGCATGTGCGCTTTCAATGTTATCTGCACCATCATTTGCAAAAGATAACAAAGAATTGGTATTCATGAATTGGGGACCTTACATCAACAGTGAGATTCTAGAACAGTTCACTGATGAAACTGGTATCAAGGTGATCTACTCGACTTACGAGTCGAACGAAACCCTGTACGCAAAGCTAAAAACACACAACAAAGGCTATGACCTAGTTGTGCCGTCGACTTACTTCGTATCTAAGATGCGTGACGAAGGTATGCTACAAAAGATCGACAAAACTAAGCTGAACAACTTCAAGAATCTAGATACTAACTATCTAGATAAGCCGTACGACCCAAGCAACGACTACTCTATTCCACACGTAGTTGCGATCACAGGTCTTGCTGTTAACACTGACATGTACGATCCAGAAGATTTCCAAAGCTGGGCTGATCTATGGAAGCCAGAGCTTGAAGGTCAACTGATGATGATGGACGACACTCGTGAAGTGTTCCACATCGCACTGCGTAAGTTAGGTTACTCTGGTAACACAACCAACGAAAAAGAGATCGACGAAGCGTACGCTGAGCTACAAAAGCTTATGCCAAACGTTCTAGTATTTAACTCAGACAACCCAGGCGCGCCTTACATGTCTGGTGAAGTGGGTCTTGGTATGCTGTGGAACGGTTCTGCTGCTGCAGCGCAAAACGAAGGTCTACCAATCAAACTGGTTTTCCCTAAAGAAGGCGGTATCGGTTGGGTTGATAACTTTGCGATTAGCTCTGGTGCGGTAAACGTAGAAGCAGCTCATAAGATGATTGATTTCCTACTTCGCCCTGAAATTGCTGAGCAAATTTCTCGTGACACAGGCTACCTAACGGCCGTTAAAGCGTCTAACGAGAAGTTCAAAGATAGCCCTGCGCTATTCCCATCGCAAGAAGACCTTGATCGTGTTGAATGGCAAGCTGCGGTTGGCGATAAGACAGTTAAGTACGAAGATTACTTCATGAAACTTAAAGCAGGTCAGTAATTTAGCTTATTATCTAACTGTGGCTAAGTAACCAGTTTACTTAACAGGTCAACGTAGATAATCAATAAGTTAAAAATAAGAATATCAATGAATAGGCAGCTTAGGCTGCCTATTTTATTATATCGCTGCTATAATATAGCGCGATTTTTCGAAATCCTTTACCTTGGGTTCACTACCCAGCTCCAAATCAAACAAATGAACGGAACAGTAATGAAAAAAACACTGTATACCGGCGCATTGTGTGCTGCTACTTTACTTTCTACACCCTCTTTCGCAGCTGACCAAGAACTGTATTTTTACAACTGGTCTGAATATATTCCAAATGAAGTACTAGAAGACTTCACAGAAGAGACGGGCATTAAAGTCTACTACTCAACTTATGAGTCTAACGAAAGCATGTACGCTAAGTTAAAAACTCAAGGTACGGGTTACGACTTAGTGGTTCCTTCTACTTACTTCGTTTCTAAGATGCGTAAAGAAGGCATGCTTCAAGAGCTTGATAAAACCAAGCTAAGCCACTTTGCAGATTTGGATCCAAATTACTTAGATAAGCCATTTGACCCAAATAACAACTACTCAATCCCATACATCTGGGGTGCGACGGGTATTGGTATCAACTCAGACATGCTAGACAAGTCTTCAGTTAAAAACTGGGGCGATCTGTGGGATACGCAGTGGGAAGGTCAACTGATGATGATGGATGACTCTCGTGAGGTTTTCCATATCGCTCTATCTAAACTGGGCTACTCTCCAAACACGACTAACCCTGAAGAAATCAAAGAAGCCTACGAAGAACTTCGTAAGCTAATGCCAAACGTATTGGTATTTAACTCAGATTTCCCAGCGAACCCTTACCTAGCAGGTGAAGTGTCTCTTGGTATGCTTTGGAATGGTTCTGCTTACATGGCACGCCAAGAAGGCGCAACGATTGACATTATCTGGCCAGAAAAAGGCGCTATCTTCTGGATGGACAGCCTAGCAATTCCAGCAGGCGCTAAGAACACTGAAGCGGCTCATAAGATGATCGACTTCCTTCTTCGCCCAGAGAACGCTGCGAAAATTGCTCTAGAGATCGGTTACCCGACACCAGTTAAAACCGCTTACCCTCTTCTTCCTAAAGAATTTGCTGAAGACAAGAACGTTTTCCCACCACAATCAGTGATGGATAACGGTGTGTGGCAAGATGAAGTTGGTGAAGCGAGCGTTATTTATGACGAGTACTTCCAAAAACTTAAAGTAAACAACTAAGTTATTGTTAGTTAAGAAGTTAAGTAAATAAAGCGGCGTAAGCCGCTTTATTTTTTCAGATTCAGAAACTGATGTGTGTTATTAAAGACAAGGCTTAGGCCGTTAAAGAACCTTTCTCTGTACATAATAACTCGCCAACCAGTTTAGGCACCTCGATACTCGCCTTGCCGTAGCGCTTCTCTTCAAATTCACTTTCAACCGCACTTGGTTCGAGGTTTATCTCGATAGTATGTGCACCATGCATTTTCGCATCGTGAACAAAGCCTGCCGCTGGATAAACAACACCTGAAGTTCCGATAGAGATAAACAGATCCGCTTCTTCCAGTGCGGAATAAATGTCGCCCATTCTTAGTGGCATTTCGCCAAACCAAACAATATGTGGACGCATTTGTGCAGGGATTTGGCAGCAATGACAAAGTTCACCCGTTTCAATATCGCCTTTGTGCTCTACAACTTGATTGGATTCACTGCAACGCGCTTTTAAAAGTTCACCATGCATGTGAATAATGTTGTTGCTACCGCCTCTCTCGTGCAAATTGTCGATGTTTTGAGTAATGATGGTAACTTTGCCATCAAGCTTGTCTTCGAGCTCTCCTAGCGCCTTGTGGGCTGAATTGGGCTGAATGCTCTCACTTTGCAGGCCGTGACGACGCTTGTTATAGAAGGCTTGTACCAAGTCAGGATCTTTTGCGAACCCTTCAGGCGTCGCTACATCTTCGATTTTGTGGTTTTCCCATAGCCCGTCTTGTGCTCGGAATGTTTGTATCCCCGACTCTGCAGAGATGCCAGCGCCAGTAAGAATTACGATATTTCGATATGGGAAATGCATATAACGTCCTTTTAGATATGTCACTTTGTAACAGCTTAGCACTGTTCAAATTCCAACAATAGTTTTGGGGATTAGACCATAGTCTTAGGCAACTGAATTCATTGGCTATTTGTGACATAACTCGCTTGATAGTTGTGGTTGTTGTTACTCAAATTCTCTGTTTTGCTATCCATAGAAACAAAAAAGCGACCGAAGCCGCTTAGTTCTGTTCAACAGTTGTCTACTTGATGTGCTTTACCCCACCAAGTGAACAACGTTAGTCTTCGTTGATAGAAGAGATCTTATGGATAGAAAGATCCGCACCGTTGAATTCATCTTCTTCACTTAAGCGTAGGCCTGTTAGTTTGCTCAACACACCGTATACGATTAACGCGCCGACGAAAGCAACAGCAACACCTGCGACTGTACCAATCAACTGAGAAGCAAAGCTCACGCCGCCTAGACCCCAGAAAGCTTGTTGGCCGAAGATACCAGCAGCAACGCCACCCCAGGCACCACATACGCCGTGTAGAGGCCATACACCCAGTACATCATCGATCTGTGTTTTGTTTTGCATATAAGTAAATAGGTAAACAAACAGCGCACCTGCCACACCGCCCGTCACCAAAGCGCCAAGTGGGTGCATCAAATCTGAGCCCGCACAGATAGCGACGAGACCAGCCAAAGGACCATTGTGGATGAAGCCCGGGTCATTTTTACCTGCAATTAGAGCCGCAAGAATACCGCCAACCATGGCCATGAGAGAGTTCATTGCCACGAGACCGCTGATGCCATTGATCGCTTGAGCTGACATCACGTTAAAGCCAAACCAACCCACACATAAGATCCAAGAGCCTAGTGCTAAGAATGGGATATTCGATGGTGCGAAGTTGGTGTGTTTGCCTGCACGGATTCGACCTTTACGCATCCCTAAGAAGTAAACTGCGACCAAAGCAATCCAACCACCTACGCCGTGAACCACTACCGAGCCTGCGAAGTCATGGAACACGTAACCAAACTGACCTTCTAGCCAATCTTGGAATCCAAAGTTGCCGTTCCAAATGATGCCTTCAAAAAATGGATAGATGAAACCAACCGTAAACAGTGTCGCAATCAAAATTGGATAGAAACGAGCACGCTCTGCGATACCACCAGAAACAATCGCAGGAATTGCCGCTGCGAATGTCATTAGGAAGAAGAACTTAACCAGTTCATATCCGTTGCCTTGCGAAAGTGTTTCTGCGTCTGCAAAAAAGTGTGCACCGTAAGCAACCCAGTAACCGATAAAGAAGTAAGCAATGGCGGAGACACCAAAGTCGGAAAGGATCTTAACCAGCGCGTTGACTTGGTTCTTCTTTCGAACGGTACCGACTTCTAGAAATGCAAAGCCAGCGTGCATCAAGAAAACCATGATGGCGCCGAGTAATAGGAATAAAGTATCTGAACTTTGGGTAAGGGTTTGTACTGCACTATGAACTTGAGTCACCGTTTCACTCATTAAAGCATTCTCCTTCGCTTTATTTGATTTGCACTGATATCGTGCGATTCAATGTTGTAATTAATTAAAGACTCAACAGTGAACGCAAGATGCGTTCCAAGTGTGTGGTGTAATTTTCGTGCAACAGTTTTTGCTTTTAACTTACTGATTAATTGATAATAAATTTATCGGTGCACTTTCTTGGTTCTTAATGAGCGTGAAAATGGAAACAAGAATTGCACCAATTAAGGGAGTTGCACCATATTGAAGCGGTCAATACTATGCTTCATTAAGTTTCGTTGCTGATTAGAAACAAAAAGCCCAATGACCGAAATCATTGGGCTTTCAAAAGGACTATTGTGCTAGATAATTCGCTATCTAGTGAGCCGATACTCGACTACAAGTTTGGACCTGTTGTCGGGTTTTGCGGTAGGTTTTGACTTAAACGCTGCATACCTTGATACATACGAATAAACCAAACCACAATCGCAACACCACCGAACAACATGCCTACATACGGTATGTAGTAAGCGATGTCATCGATAATATGATTTTGATACCAGTAATCGTTCACACCGATCAACACGCCATTAGAGGTCGCTACTGTCACGATAAGTACAACAAAGAACGTCAAGTTCAAGAAGAACGAGCGAATCAAGCCGTAGTAATGGGTATCCACTACTTCACCATCTTCGCCTTTATCTAAACGATAGCCCGCGTAGATGATGGCAACCACACCAGAGAGAAGACAAGTAAATGGTGTAAAACAGCTGAGGATGTAAGCAACCCAAATACCTTTATGAGGTTTGTTCATTCTTATTCACCCCTTCACTTTTCTCTGTTGCTGCGTTAGCGCTTTGTTCAACGCCGTTTTTCTCTTGTTCCATCACTTCTTTGTACCAAAGGTCATGGTGCTCTTTTGCCCAAGTTTCATCAACTTCGCCTGTTACCATGCCTTCTAGTGCGCCTTCCATACCGAACAAGCCGATGTAGATGTGGAACACGAAACCACAGATAAGGATCAAAGCAGCCAACATGTGGACTAGGTTTGAAAGCTCCATATCACGACGCGTTTGACCGAAGATTGGGAAGTCTAAAACCAAGCCACTGATCGCAGCCACACTACCCATTACAATCAATAGCCAGAACAGCGCTTTCTCACCCGCGTTGGAAAACTCTGCAGATGGATGAGAACCTTTATGTTTCCCGACCATACCACCCAGTTTCATGAACCACTGGATATCGACCATCTTGAAGATAGACTTGCGCCACCACTTGATAAGAACAGCCATCAACAGCACATAGAAAATTGGGCCGATGTAGTTGTGGTATTGCTTAGCTAGTAGAACGATGAAGCCCCACAGATCCGTTGGAATGTACGGCTTCAAGAAGTGCTTACCGTAAACCAACATCAAACCACTGAACGCCAGTGTTAAGAAGGTAAACGCCATACTCCAGTGCAAGGCACGGTCTAGTCGAGACCAACGTTTGATCTTACGGCCTGTTCTTGGCGCGCTTAGCATTAGCGGGCCAATCACAACGTACATCAAAGTCACGAAAGCAATACTGCCAAAGATAGCGACGGCACCGGCTGGTGACATCCACTTCTCTTTCAATATGTACCACGTTTGACCTGGAGTACTGATCAACACACCATGCTCAGCTGATTGAGATGTGGTGTAACCTTCCTCACCGTTTCTCACTTGTCGCCAAAAATCGGCGCCAGCAAGTTGTGTGATTTCTCGTTGAGCAGAGCTCGATTGAGTTTGTGATGAGTTCGTCTCAGATGCATGACTCATAGGAGAAAGCATTGTTAGTGCTGCCAACATTGGCAGCACTACAAGGAAGAGACGCTTAAACATTGTAAGCATATGTCTCTCCTACTTAGCTCTTAGTCGCATCGTAAGAAAGGTCGTTGCCGTCTGTCCAACCTGCACCTTTCGCACCACGTTCAACAACACGCTGACGGAAAACATCAGAAACTTTCTCTGCGTCACCCGCTAGCAGTGCCTTAGTTGAACAAAGCGAAGCACACATTGGCAGTTTGCCTTCAGCAATACGGTTCGCACCGTATTTTTGACGCTCTTCAACAGAACCTGGCTCTGTTTCTGGGCCGCCAGCACAGAAGGTACACTTGTCCATCTTACCGCGCTCACCAAAGGCTTCCTGTTTAGGAAATTGAGGTGCGCCAAACGGACAAGCAAACAAGCAGTAACCACAACCGATACACAGATCTTTATTGTGAAGTACGATGCCGTCTTCCGTATGTTCAAAACAGTCTGCCGGGCAAACTGCCATACAAGGGGCATCAGTACAGTGCATACACGCTACTGAGATAGAGTTTTCACCTGGTTCGCCATCGTTCAGTGTCACAACGCGACGACGTTGAATACCCCATTCCAGAGCATCATCATTTTCATTCTTACATGCAGTGACACAACCGTTACATTCGATACAACGCTTGGTGTCACAAAGAAATTTCATTCTAGCCATTTTAAGACTCCTTACGCTTTACGAATATTACAAAGGGTTACTTTCGTTTCCTGCATCAACGTGACAGGGTCGTAACCGTATGTGGTTGCTGTGTTAGCAGCTTCACCAATAACGTAAGGATCAGTGCCTTCTGGGTATTTAGAACGCAAATCTTCGCCTTGGAACTTACCACCGAAGTGGAATGGGATGAATGCCAGACCCGGTTTCACACGACGTGTAACCATCGCTTTCACCTTAATACGGCCCTTCTCTGCACCCTCAACCCAAACATCGTCACCGTCTTTAAAGCCGATGTCGTTTGCATCTTTCGGGTTCACTTCAACAAACATCTCTTGCTGTAGTTCTGCTAGCCAAGGGTTAGAACGGGTTTCTTCACCACCACCTTCGTACTCAACCAAACGACCAGAGGTCAGGATAATCGGGTATTCGCCAGATTTGTCTTGCTCTTGAATCGACTTGTAAAGCGTAGGAACACGGAAGATAGCTTCTTTGTCGTCCCACGTTGGGTAATCAGCAACTAGGTCGCGACGTGGCGTGTAAAGTGGCTCACGGTGCAGTGGTACACGGTCTGGGAATGTCCAAACAATCGCACGTGCTTTCGCATTACCAAATGGGATACAGCCGTGTTTAATTGCCACACGTTGGATACCACCTGAAACGTCAGTCTTCCAGTTTTTGCCTTCAGCAGCCGCTTTCTCTTCTGCAGTTAGATCATCCCACCAACCCAGTTGTTTCAGTAGTTTGTCACTGAACTCTGGGTAGCCGTCTTTGATCTCACAGCCTTTCGAGTAGCTGTCTTCTGCCAGTAGGCTTTGACCTTCAAACTCAACACCAAAACGAGTACGGAAGTTACCACCACCTTCAGCAACCGTCTTAGACGTATCGTAAAGGATGTGTGTACCCGGATGTTTCATCTCTGGTGTGCCCCAACATGGCCAAGGTAGACCGTAAGTCTCGCCATTTGCTGGACCGCCTTCTGCTTCTAGAGACGTTTTGTGGAATGTGTGCCAATTCTGTTGGTGTTCTTTCAAACGCTCAGGGCTTTGGCCTGTGTAGCCGATTGTCCACATACCTTTGTTGAATTCACGTGTAATATCTTCAATCAGTGGTTGGTTGTTCTCAACACGGATGTTTTTGAACAGCTGATCAGAGAAACCAAGCTTCTTAGAAAGCAGGTACATGATTTCGTGGTCAGGTTTAGATTCGAATAGAGGATCAACAACCTTGTCACGCCACTGTAGAGAACGGTTTGACGCCGTTACACTGCCGTAGGTTTCAAACTGAGTCGTTGCTGGTAGCAGGTAAACGCCGTCGGTACGATCATTCATTACCGCTGCAACCGTTGGGTATGGGTCAACAATAACCATCATATCCAGCTTCTGCATCGCTTTTTTCATCTCTGGACCACGAGTCTGAGAGTTCACCGCGTGACCCCAGTAGAACATGGCACGGATGTTTTCGCGTTGGCGAATCTTGTCTTTGTCTTCAAGTACGCCATCAACCCAACGAGATACAGGAATACCTGCACTGTTCATTGGTTTTTGACCGCCGTATGCGTTGTCGTCGAAACGGCCTTTCACCCAGTCAAAGTCGATATCCCAAACTTTTGACCAGTGACGCCAAGAACCTTCAGACAAGCCGTAGTAGCCTGGAAGTGTGTCTGACAGTACGCCAAGGTCAGTTGCGCCCTGTACGTTATCGTGACCACGGAAGATGTTTGCACCGCCGCCTGATTTACCGATGTTACCTAGCGCAAGCTCAAGTACACAGTAAGCGCGTGTGTTGTTGTTACCAGTCGTGTGCTGAGTACCACCCATACACCAAACGATACAACCCGGACGGTTTTCAGAAAGTAGTTTCGCGGTGTGGTATACGTCTTTTTCACTAACACCAGTTACGCGTTCAACTTCTGCTGGGTTCCACTTCGCGACTTCTTCACGGATCTCGCCCATGCCGAATACACGTTGTTTAATGAACTCTTTGTCTTCCCATTGGTTTGCAAAGACGTGCCATAACACACCCCAGATAAACGCAACGTCAGAACCTGGACGAAGAGAAACGTAGTGATCTGATTTCGCAGCAGTACGCGTACGACGAGGATCCGCAACAACGATCTTACAGTTGTTCTTCTCTTTCGCGATCAAGATGTGTTGCATCGCTACTGGGTGAGCTTCTGCTGGGTTTGAACCAATGAACAGCATCGATTTACAGTTGTGCATGTCATTGAACGAGTTTGTCATTGCACCGTAACCCCAAGTGTTCGCAACACCGGCTACTGTGGTTGAGTGACAAATACGTGCTTGGTGGTCAACGTTGTTGGTGCCCCAAAGCGAAGCCATCTTACGGAATGCATAAGCTTGCTCGTTACTGTGTTTCGCACTACCTAGGAAGTAAACTGAATCAGGGCCAGACTCTTTACGAAGTTCTAGCGCTTTGTTACCGATCTCTTCAATCGCTTGTTCCCAAGAAAGCTTCTTCCACTTACCGCCTTCCAATTTCATTGGGTACTTAAGACGACGTTCACCGTGGCCGTGCTCACGAAGTGCTGCACCTTTCGCACAGTGTCCACCAGCGTTGAATGGGTGATCGAATGCAGGCTCTTGACCTGTCCATACGCCATTTTGAACTTCAGCGTAGATACCACAACCCACAGAACAGTGAGAACAGATAGTACGTTTCACTTCTGTTTTCGCTTCTGGATCGACTGATTTAGCCTGTGCTTTCTTCATCATACCTGGTGCAAATAGACTTGCGCCTACCACTGCGCCACCAGCAGCTAATGAAGTGTTTTTCATGAAGGCACGTCGAGACACACCTAGCTGATTGGTTTCTTTGCTCACACTATCGGAGCGTTTGACAAGTTTCATCCGTTATCTCCTAAAGTGTGTCGTAGTAATCGCGAATGTGTTGCGTCTCACGATACCCTGTCTTCTTCACGTCTTCTTTCGAAATTTCAACAGTTTCTGAAGCGGTTGCCACTTTAGTTGTACCAGCGACAACGGCACCAGCAACGGCTGCAGTCGTCAAGCCTTTGAGTAGATCCCTACGGCTTGTATTTATATCTTTATTATCTTTCATCATTGCTTCCTTACCTTACGGTAGATCTTTTTTTGGAGGCTTAATGCCCCTCTATCGATATAATCGCGTACTGCTCGATTACTCGTAATCAGTGACGTTTTTCACATCAATCTTTAATTTGTGCTTACTGCTTTTTGTATTCACGCTAAAACGCACTTGTTCTAACGTTAAGAATGCTTCACACAGTTGAGCGGCCGATTTGTAGAAGTTCGCGCTTTCTGCCCCTTCAAGCTGACGCGTGAAAGAGTTAAACCAAGGGCCAAGGTGCTTATTGAATACCGCCTGTTGCAGTGCTTCTTCTTCAGCCGTTAGCATCGCCATCACTTCACACAGTGCTGCGATATGATCTTCCGGCTCTTTCACTTGATCGTCACGCTCAATGCCTAAAAGCTCTAAGTCATGACGAATCTCTGCCAATGGTTTTTCCATCATGGCGCCAGTGCGATGCCAAGAACCAAATGGAACGACTTCTCCACGCCCAATACCGATGAACAAATCTTGATATTCGTCTTCAAGAGCTTCACGGTTTGATTCTGTTGCCGCTTGTTGAATGGCAATCCAAGCCTTTTGCATTGCGCTTTCAGACGCTTCAATATCGAGTGTTTTTAGAAAGTCGATCACCTCTTCAGAAGGTGCGCTGCGAAACAGTGCGGATAGAACCAAATAGATCTCAGTTCTTAGTGTCTGTTCTTGTGCCTGATCCAAATTCGTTTCCAAGGCTAACTCCTAGTATTTCAATTGTTTCAATGGGTCTTGAGCCATTGAATCGAACATATCCACCACACGGCAGTCTTCACACATAGCAATACGATTAATCGCTGCTTCATCTGAAAAGTGAGAGTGACCGCGTAACTTGTTCTGTAACATGTCAATCATAGACTGAGGTGCGAATGGTTTATGGCAACGTACACATTCCGCAGCTTTCTCTTCATGAATCACAACTGCTTTTTGACGTTCTTCTTTTACCCAGTTCATACGAGGCGTAAGAGTCAGAACATTTTCAGGACATGCCTTTTCACACAAGCCACATTGAATACAGTCTTGTTCTACAAATTTAAGTGATGGAGAAGCCCCGTCGGTATGAAGTGCACGTGTCGGACACACAGCCACACAGCTCATACATAACGTACAATCTTTGCTATCACACGAAACGTTGCCGTAAGGTGCGTTTGACGGAAGCTCAACAATATTTTCAACAGGAATACGAGCTGAAGACATCGCATCAAGTGCTGTAAATAGACGTTGGCGCTTGTTGCCTTGAAGATCGCCAAGTGCAAGGTCGAATGAATCCACACAAAGTGTTGGAGGACATTCACGTAGAGATTCTAAGTACAGAATATCGATGGTTTCTTTTGGAATACCGATTTGATCTAGTAGTTCTTGAGCAATCCCTACTTCGTTATTTAGAACACGAATGATCGTTTCTGGCATAAAGCGAGATGCGGCAAACAGAACCTGAGTTGCGCCATTAACTAAAGCTGCAAACCAAGTATCGATAGCAATAGATGGCAGTTCTTCTACGACAATTGGAATCACGTTATCTGGCAGTGCTTTTAGCGCCATTACATTGTAAGTCTCATGACGAGAGCTACAGATAAGTACGATTGGATCCAGACCGCCCGCTTGCTCATAATTAGCTAGCGTACGTTCAATAAACTTTTGAGTGTCATCAGGGTTTGGCAGCGCATAGGTAATCGCTTCTGTAGGACAACTAGTTGCACAAGTACCAACGCCTTGACATAGGTAAGGGTTAATCTCAATCTTGTGACCCGTCTTATCAGAGCCTTCACTTGATAGTGCGCCAGCAGGACAAGCATCTACACAACGCTCACAGCCTTTTACGCCACGAGAACTGTGCGCGCAAAGGTCAGTGTCGAGACGGAAGAACTTAGGCTTATCAAATGTGCCCATAAGCGTTGGAATCTCTTCCAGTGCTTCAGCAAGTTTTGGATAGCCACGACCTACTGGGTAATAACCCGGTACAGGTACTTCTTCTGTCATGCAGCTATTCAGACATAGGTCTAAAACAACATCGAAACAATCGTGATTAATCGCGACTTTCGCTAGATTGCTTGATGTGCCTTTGTTTTCGATCACAACTTCAAACGTGCCAAGGAAACCGGATACTTGAACCGAATTCGCGAAGTACAGTTCTGGGTTTGTGCCCTTTTCGCCATCTGTTGACAATAAGGTTAGGCTCGTCAATTGAGGTAATTGAGCCGCAGCACTTTCAATGATCGCAGTTGGACCAATAACAAGTGTATTACCGCCGCTTTCGTAGCTAACAGTAGGTGGAATCAGATTTGTTAACTCAACTGTATTTTCAAATGCATACAGTCTTGCTTTAGCGTTATTTGAATTTGCTTGTTCTAATAATTGTTTAAGCATTGCTCAGTTCCATCTTTGGACATGGATAATCTGTTCAACCTTTATTGTAGTAAGCGAGAGAGAACTTGCTGAGTAATCCGTTAACAACTAACCCTTTAGCCAGTGTGTCGTTCGTCAGACCGTGAACTCGTCTATCTACAAAAAAGTTGATAATGAACGTTATTTTGCAAATGCCATGCCAATTTAATATGCCTTATATTTCAGTGATTTAATACTATATAACGTTTATTGTGCGTATAAAAAAACCGCTTGGGACATTTTGTCGCAAGCGGTTCATTGAGTGTTTAGTCAAAATGTACCTATTCTTTGTGTGGTATATTTTGTCCCACCTCTTTCAGGTCTGCTTCGTCTGACATTGTAGCGTTATTATCCGATACTGTTTTTTTATACAGTTCTTTTTCTTGTTCGGTTATTTCGGCACTTTCTGACGTTTCAAGTTTATTATCAGATACCTCAAGATTGCTTTCAGAATTTTCTAAAACTTCACCTTCGTCTTTATTATCAATGATTTGCTCTTCTTCTGGCGCAGTTTCTTCTTCCGTTTTGTCTTTAACCCAATCACGCAAGGTTTCCGCAACCCCTTCAGAAAGAGACTTCAAATTACTGTAATCGTCGTCGTAATCATCTAAACCATCACGAACGTTGAATTCTTCTGAGAGGAATAATTTACGCAATGCCGCTTTTTTTACGCTTTCTGAAGCTTCTGACACCAATAATTGAGCAACAGACAAGTCTTCAGTCGTTTCTGATGCTATCTCCTGAGAGTCAATAGTTTGAGAATCGACAGCGTGTTCTGGAGACTCTTTTTCCAAAGTTCCACGTTCTAGTGACTCCGATGTTTCTGCGTCTATAGATGAAGCAGCAGACGAAGCCTCAGTGGAAGTAAGCTCAGTTTCCTCAAGCGTTTGTTGCGCTTCTAAAGGTTGGTCGGTTGATTCATCAAGCTTTCGTTGAGACCAACGGCTAAAAAAGTTAGTTGCCATTTGATTGACCCGCGCCTTTACGTTTCTTACGTCTTGCTTCTAATAACTCGCCATGACGACCGATGAATGCTTCCATCCAAGCTTGTACAGGCAATGGCATGTCGTAAGACAATACTTGGTTATCTCCGTCCATGTATTGGCCTGCGACTGTTTGTGATGCTGTCAGTAATTGAATAATAGGTTTACCGGAGTCAACATTATCCATAACTAAGAATAGCTTAGGTTGCTGAGAGCTTAGATTGAAGCGGTAGTCGGTACGTTCGTCTTTGTGCAACTGAAGCAAACATACGTCTGGGGTTTCATGTTCAGGTGATAATTCAAAACCGATGAGTTCCCATTGAGTTGTTACCCAAATGCCAGTTTTGATCTCTTTCTCTATTCTTTGGACACCGATTGGCCAAGCTGCTTCTGTTTTTTCATATTGTTCTTTGAATTCTTTTATCTCAGACATACTTCACCCAATTGATTTTCTTTGGTCTGAATGCACTTAGGACATTTTGTACTGTGTGCATTCATATACACCCCATAAAGCAATAAACACGCCAATACGGATTAACTGCGAGAGCGTATCTATAGCGTTCGTTATCAAGTTGTCACTATAACGTTAGTCGATACTGGTTATTTCAGACAACTCCACCCGGTGAACTCTCATATTTTGCGCTATTTTAATCTAATGCTTCATGTTTCCATCAATCCCCGTTATTTTGGAATAAGATTTGCTTTAGCTAATTCGCTAATGTTCTTCACAGAGCTATGTATTCACAGATCTATGGCATGTTCGAGAACGATAATCGAAATCTAGGCCATAGCGAATCAACAAACTAGCGCATTAATGAATGAGAGCCTTATTGCTCTTGTTGACTTCTTATCTCATAAAATCGCTATCTCATTAAGTAGGAAATGACTGTGGTAAAACCAAACATAATAAAAACCAGTGAAAACCCACTTCAGACCATCGAAGTTGAAGTGTTTGATGAATATGGCGAAAAGCTAACGAAACAAATTGCGTGCGAGCGCCCTCTTACCGTTATGTTGAACTGGAAAGAGATCGTAACTCTAATGACATTGGGTTCACGCCCGGAAGCATTAGTCTTGGGTTATTTGAAAAACCAAAGCTTCCTTTCTGATCCAGAAGCCGTTGAATCAATCATCATCGACTGGGAAACCAGCTCAGCAGCGGTTATCACCAAAGAAGATACGAGCCAACTTGAGCAAGCGCTTAAGAAGAAGACAGTTACCTCTGGCTGTGGCCAAGGTACCATGTATGGCAACGTGATGAAGCAATTGGAAGATTACCAAGTGCCTCAAACCAAGATTAAGCAATCTGAAATCTATACGGCTCTAGAAGCGCTGACTCATTATAACGACACCTACAAGAAAGCGGGTGCGGTTCATGGCTGTGCTGTTTGCAAAGACGACAAGGTTCTATCGTTTGTTGAAGATGTTGGCCGACACAATGCCGTTGATACATTGGCTGGTGAGATGTGGCTTAACAAAGAGACAGGTGAAGATAAGATCTTCTACACCACAGGCCGTTTAACGTCTGAGATGGTGATTAAGGTTGCGCAGATGGGAATCCCTGTTCTACTGTCACGCTCTGGCGTTACACAAATGGGCTTAGATTTAGCGCAGAAGTTCGGCATAACAACGATTGCTCGTGCTAAAGGCTTGCGCTTCCAAGTGTTCACGGGTGCAGACAAGATTGACTTTGATGTGAAAGGTGAATAATCAGCAGTCGGAAAAAAGCGTAGGTTTGATTGGTGATTCACTAACCGCTTCTAATTGTAAAGTTCTGATGTAAATAGTTAGTGACCCATCAAGGATAAATACATAGAAACTTAGCTAGATACAAAAACGCCGTCATGCTTTTTAGTATGACGGCGTTTTTAATTTTCAATTTATAGCTTAATTTCCAACGCATAGAGTTGAAAACTAAGGCTAACTTAAAGCTTAGCCGCGTGCTTTCAAGAACTCAGCGTAAGTACCGCGGAAATCGTTGATCTTGCCATCTTTGATTTCAAGGATACGAGTTGCAAGCGAGTCTACGAATACACGGTCGTGAGATACGAAGAACAATGTGCCTTTGTAGTTCTCAAGAGCCAAGTTAAGCGCTTCGATAGATTCCATATCCATGTGGTTTGTTGGCTCATCCATTAGCAGGATGTTTGGTTTATGCATCATGATCTTACCAAGAAGCATACGACCTTGCTCACCACCAGAGATAACCTTTACAGATTTCTTAATGTCGTCTTGACCAAATAGCATACGACCTAGGAAGCCACGAACAACTTGCTCGTCTTCGCCTTCTTGGCGCCATTGGCTCATCCAATCAAACAAGTTCATGTCTGTCTCGAAATCGTGTGTGTGATCTTGAGCGTAGTAACCGATGTTTGAGTTTTCAGACCACTTGTACTCACCTGTGCGAGGCTCAAGAGCGCCAGCTAGTGTGTTAAGTAGTGTTGTTTTACCCACACCGTTCTCACCGATGATAGCAACACGCTCACCTACTTCGAAAATACCGTCGAACTTGTTGTATAGGTCTTCTTCAAAACCTTGAGATAGGTTTTCAACCACAAGTGCGTTACGGAATAGCTCTTTAGACTGTTCGAAACGGATGAATGGGTTTTGACGGCTAGACGCTTTAACTTCGTCTAGTTGGATCTTATCGATCTGCTTAGCACGTGACGTTGCTTGCTTCGCTTTAGATGCGTTAGCAGAGAAACGAGATACGAACGTTTGAAGTTCAGCAATTTGTGCTTTCTTCTTAGCGTTGTCAGACAGTAGACGCTCACGAGCTTGAGTCGCAGCCGTCATGTACTCATCGTAGTTACCTGGGAATAGACGAAGTTCGCCGTAATCAAGGTCAGCCATGTGTGTACAAACAGAGTTTAGGAAGTGACGGTCGTGCGAAATGATGATCATTGTGCAGTTACGTTGGTTTAGCGTATCTTCCAACCACTTGATGGTGTCCATGTCCAGGTTGTTCGTTGGTTCGTCAAGAAGCATGATATGCGGGTCTGCAAACAGTACTTGAGACAATAGAACACGAAGTTTCCAACCCGGTGCTACTTCGCTCATCAGACCGAAGTGCATTGATTCTTCAATACCTACCGCTAGAAGAAGCTCACCAGCTTTAGCTTCTGCCATGTAGCCGTCCATTTCAGCGAACTGAACTTCAAGGTCAGCCACTTTCATGCCGTCTTCTTCGCTCATTTCTGGCAAAGAGTAAATGCGGTCACGCTCTTGCTTAATAGCCCAAAGCTCTTTGTGACCCATGATAACCGTGTCGATTACCGTGAATTCTTCGTAAGCAAACTGGTCTTGGTTTAGCTTAGCAACGCGCTCGTTTGGATCGTAGCTTACGTTACCAGCACTTGGCTCAAGTTCACCAGATAGGATCTTCATGAACGTCGATTTACCACAGCCATTCGCGCCGATTAAACCGTAGCGGTTGCCTTCGCCGAACTTAACTGAAATATTTTCGAAAAGTGGCTTAGCGCCGAATTGTTGGGTGATATTTGCTGTGGAGATCAATGCCATTACCTTTTTAATGTGAAAAACGCCGCAACGTTACTTGTTCAGGGCTTTAACTGCAAGTATTGATTGCAATTACTGGCCATTAAGTGAGTGATAACCTAGCCAAATCATAGTTTGAACTGACTCACATTTTTGGTTTTCTATTTATCGCCGTAAAACCGTCGATTTTAAGGAAAAACAAAATATCGAACAGCGCACCATAATGGGCGGTATATAACGTCCCAAATCATGCCAACCATTGAATATATCGTATGCTGATTGGTCACAGTAAAAGCCAACCCGATCAACGCAACAGAAGACATAATAAAGATGCTCAAATACTAGCCTAATCCCTGACAATTTCATGACAAAATCGCTCGAAACAGGAATAAAGTACTCGCCCCCGACACGGGGTTGGATTTCACAAAGTCAGATTATCTAACTATAGTAATCCTAACCTCATAATTCTAAGAGACTTTTATGCGTTCACTATCGCGCTTCTTAATCCTCACTTTGGCCATTCTCTCTTGGCCTAGTCATGCCAACTTGGAATATGACTTACAATCTCAGCCGCAGGTATCCGATTCTGCTGTTGATCTCGATGATCGAATTGATTCGTTACCCGACCCCCTCTTTATGGAACCGTCGGACAGACGCCAAGTCAATATATTGCTCGCTGAAGTGCTACAAGTTCAAAAGCAGGAAATCAAAACCTTCGAGCAACAGATAAAAGCCTACAGAGCGAACAACGACGCCGATCAATGGTTTGCCGTTCAAACCAGTTACGTCACTTTGAATAGCTTGAATGTGAGCAAGCAACACCTGTTAGAGCAGACGAATTCCGCTAATAAAGAGCGCCTAACGGGTTTTGGCCCCTACGGCGTAACTCAATTTAAGCAAGAGTGGGAATTAACCAAGCTCAACATTGAGTATCTTGTTTATTTCCAAATTCGTAGCTTTAAAGCGCTTGTTAAAGACATCTTTATTTCGCCAGTGCCAGTGATTGGTGCCTCACTAAAAGTGTTATTCATCTACTTCGGTTTAGTGTGGTGGCTTGCCAACAGCACCCGCTTGATTGAACTGTTTCGAATTAACTTTCTTGAAGCGAAAACGAACCCTCCTTTTCTGGTTCGCGTGATTTGGTATATCAGCCGCGCTGATCGTGCGATTGCTTGGCTAATTGCCATCACATTGTCATTGAGAGTGCTTTCTAGTATCCCTAGTCTTCAACATTTGATTTTCCTGGAGATCTTCACTTGGTGGATTCTAGGTGGTTCGATTGCCATCAGCTTTATTTTGGAATTTGCCTACCGTTTAGGTCGTACATCAAATCAAGAAGTGATAGCACTACGCCTATCGACTATTCGTCGTTACGTGTGGAGCTTCATCGTTGCGGGTGTGATTCTCCAGATATCAAGTATTACGCTAGGCAAAGGTACGATTTACAGCTGGATTTACAGCGCTCTGTTTTTCTGGTTTGTGCTGGTCACGATCTCAGTTCTCAGACTATGGAGAGCGAAGGTCTTCGATACGTTGCAACACATCTCTGATCGCCCGGTTTGGGTGAATTGGGCAGTAAACCGCAAGGATACCTTCTTACTTAATATATTGGCGACGGCCATTGGCATCGTGTGGTTGAGTGTTTACAACTTTCAACATCGAATTATGGCCCTGCTATCCAATTACACTTTGTTTAGCCAGGCCTTAGCTTATCTATTTAGAATTGAAGTTGCTAAACAGTCTGACCTTGATAAGAATCAGCAAAACTTGGTTCGAATCAAAGGCGATCAAACCTATGAATACATTCTTCCGGGTAATATCGACAGTACGTTGATAGATTACGCGGGAGATGAAATTAAGCAGTTATCACGCTACTTAATGTCAGACAGCCCGGCTATCTGTATTGTGTCTGGCGAACGTGGTGTCGGCGCGACAACGCTGCTATATACCTTACTGCACAAAGTCTCTAACGCTGAGCCTGTATACGTGAGTTGCCCTTATGCGGGTTACCAAGAGCTTTTAGCGCATTTAGCCGTGAGCATTGGCTTGGACGAAGAAGCGACTGAAATTCAAATATTAGCGCATCTTCGTAAGAGCAATACCACTTACCTTATCGCGATTGATAACGCACAACGACTGGTGCAACCAATGGTCGGTGGCCTGTCTGATTTGATTCGTTTGACCAACCTTCTGCGTCGTTCTAAAAAGAACCACCGTGTCGTGATATCGATCGCCAAATCAAGCTGGCGATTTGTGGATAGAGCGCGTGGCGAACGTTTGCTGTTTGACTTGGTGTGTTTCCTTCCGCGTTGGACAGAGAAACAAGTGGGTGAACTTCTAAATAGCCGTATCAATACGGAGCTTGAGAAGCCGTTGTCTTTTGATGGTTTAGTAGTCCCTAAGCAATGGGACCAAGATGATATGAGTGAAGAAGAACGTGCACGCCAAGGTTTCTATCGAATTTTGTGGCACTATTCTGATGGCAACCCTACCGTTGCGCTGCGTTTCTTCCGACTCTCTTTGAACCGAAACAAAGAGACAGATCAAGCAGTGGTGCGTCTGTTCCATGTTCCTGAAGCCCAGGAGCTGGAAAATATGCCGAAACCTATGCTGGCTGTACTTCGTTCTATCGTACAACTGGAAATCGCTTCTCCGGAAGTATTGTCTGAATGTACACAGCTGAGCACGGCAGAGATAACGGGGATTCTGCGTTACTTTGAAAGCCGTGGTTATATTGGTTGGCATGAAGAAAAGGCTCGGATTTCTGAGCACTGGTTCCGCCATATTACGAACGTTCTCGACCGTCAACATCTACTGGTGAAGTAAAATGAAGAAGTTATTTATCCTACTATTTGTTGGCTTGGCAAGTGCTGTCAGTTTCCCGACCTTTGCGACGGAAGAGTTAGCTAACGTAGAAAACATCTCTAAAATAGCGAGCCTTGTGCGATGGAGCGGCGTGTTCTTCTCCATGATTGTTATTGCTGCGATGTGGTTATTGCTTAAGTTCATCAACTCGTTAGTGACCAGCTTTGGTAGTCAGTTCGTGCAATATCGAATGCTACTACAAAAACTGCAGTCGTTTACTCAGTTCTTCATCTATGTGAGCACCGGTCTTATCGTGTTCATGATGAGCTTTAGAATCAACGACCAAATACTGGCTTTGATTGGTGGTACCCTCGCCGTGTCAGTCGGCTTTGCGCTTAAAGATTTGGCAGCTTCATTCATCGCGGGCATCACGGTAATGATTGATAGACCCTTTCAAGTTGGTGACCGCGTCACGTTCGAAGGCAACTACGGAGATATCATTACCATCGGTTTGCGTTCAGTGCGAATGAGAACGCTGAACGATGACATCATTACCATTCCTAACAACAAGTTCTTAAATGAAGTGACCACCAGTGGTAACTACGGTGCGTTGGACATGCAGGTGGTGATTCCGTTTTACGTCGGTATGGATGAAGACATCACCCTAGCCCGTGACTTAATTCAAGAAGCTGCGTCTTCGAGTCGTTACATCCACTTACCGAAGCCTGTCACGGTTTTGGTTAAACAGACGATTACCGATAACTACCTAGCGATACAGCTAACCTGTAAGGCTTATGTTGTGGATACTGCGTATGAGAAGCTGTTTGAAACCGACATTACCCTGCGTGTGATGAAAGAGTTTAAGAAGCACAACATCAACCCACCGAAGATTTCAGTGGCAGCACATTAGGCTTGATGCTTTTGACGTTAGTTTCTTATAGCAAATGACTAACCATAAATAAAAACACCTCCGAACTTATCTCAAGTGCGGAGGTGTTTTTTATGGGCTTTTTATCTTCAGCTCAGTTGTATTTAGGCTAAACCTTAAAGTATTTCAATTGCTCAGTAAGGTGCTCTGTGGTGTTCACCATTTTCTGACTGTCTTCTGCGAGCGATTGTGAGGCTTGGAGTACCTCATTTGCAGCGAGTTGAGATTTGGTTTGCGATAGATTAGTAGTGCGGAATTTTCGTGCTTGGGCTAAAACGTTCGTGTAATAGCCCAAGCGCGTTAGAAATATTATCAGATGATAATATCAGTGAATGAGTTCTTAGAACTTATAGGTTTGATACAAGCAATTGAGGTGTCGCTTTCTGTTGAAGATAGATACTAAAGCAACTTCCCTTACCTACCTCAGATTCAACTCGGATCTCGCCGCCAGTTTGGCTCAAGATACTCTGAGATACTGACAACCCTAAGCCCGTGCCATCTCGTTTGGTGGTATAGAAAGGCGAGAAGATACGTTTCAGTTGTTCTTCCTTAATACCGCAGCCTTCATCTTGAACATGAACGATAGCGCCATGAGACACACCATTTTCAACCCAGTCTTCACTCGAAATGGTTAACGTGCCCTGACCGTCCATTGCATGAATCGCGTTCATTTGTAGGTTAACCAGAATCTGTAGCAATTGGTTTCGATTGACCTCGACTGAGGTTTTAGCGTTCAGCTGCGATACGTACACAATGCCTTTCTTCTTCGCACCTGTTTTTACGAGCGTAATACTTTCATCCACTATTGGGTTGATATGTTGCCACGTAATTTCGTCTTGTACGCCGCCGTGACGGCTGTATTGAAGCAGGCTTCGTGTGATATTTCGAATTCGGTCAATCTGCTCCATGATCGCGTGGACTTCCTCATCTACACGGCTCACTTCATCGCCCAGTTCAAACTTCATCAGTTCAACGTTGCCAAGAATCACGGCGGTTGGGTTATTGATCTCATGAGCAATACCTGCCGTTAATTCACCTAACGCGGCCAGTTTTTCATTGACCACCAGCTTATCTCTGGCTTGATTGAGAAGCTTGATGTGCAGTTCAAGTTCTTCAGTTTTCTCTTTCAAACTCGCGGTACGAGAATGCACTTTGCACTCTAGTTCAGACGCCGCTTGTTGAATCTCTTGATTGCGCTCGTGCAGTAGATCCAACATCTTGTCGAATTGTTTAGCGAGCAGTGTCAGTTCGTGTTGATCATCCAAACCTAGCGTACCAATTCGCTTATCTTGCCCCATCTGGACTAGCTTGACGACCTTATGAATGCGTTCGATTGGGTTGAAAAGATCACGTGCGCCACGGTGAACGATCAAACCGGATGCCAACAGAAGCAACACAATGGTAATGCTAATTTCGCCAAGGTTGGTTAAGTACGTTTCTATCAGCGGCCAAATCAAATAACCGGTGTAAAGCATACCAATCACATTATTAAACTGGTCATGGATTGGTTGGTAAGCTGTGATGTACCAAGCATCGTAAACATACGCTCGATCTAGCCACTCTTTACCTTCATTCAAGACTTTCGAGTGAACCTCGTGAGAAACACTTGTACCAATGGCGCGCCCTACACTGTCTTCACTGCTCAAAGGCACGTTGGTGCTAACACGAAGATCATCAAGGAAAACCGTGACCGTTCCTATATGACGATTAAAACCTTCTCGTTGTGGATAGATAAGGTTACTGATTTGGTCAACAAGTTGAGTACTGTTATTCAGTAAGATCCCACCATCCAGAAAACCAATCACATGATCATGTTCATCTTTGATGGATACAACGGTTCGGCTTACCAATCCGCGAGTCTCGACCTCTTGCCCGTTGAGCATCGGAACTTCCGCTTTTTTAGCGAGGTCACGATCGAGATAATTGAGTTCATTACGGCTTAAGACACTGAAAAATGAAGGCTTGTGAGTTAAGTTTAGATATTCGAGTTTCTTTTCCATGCTCTCGACACTGCGCCAGCGCAGAAAATCGAGCTCATAGCGAGATTTGTTCTCAGACACCCAGCGCGTTAGCTCTTCATGTGAAAGATCACTCGCAAGTTTGGTTCGAAAGTTATAAGACTCGGCAAATGCACGAACGTTGTATGCCTGCTGATTTTGGATCAGGTGAATACTGTTATCGGCAACATCCAAACGCTCATCGACATCAATCAGAGCGCCCTGCCACGTGTAATGGATTGACCAATACAGTGTGATAGCCACAAGCGCGCACAAGGTCAGAATGATCGGGGCAGATGTCAGGAATAATAAGCGGTAGCGAACCATTGTTTTGAATCGGAACGCCCACTTTGACCACCAACGACGTCTAATCGGCATATTCAGAGCCTTCCGTGTTCCAATCTTTGTATTTACGCTCTAGCGTTTTACGTGCGACGCCAAGATCTCTTGCAGCTGCCGATTTATTGCCATCATGAAAACTAACCAGCTGTTCTATATGAGATTTTTCTACTTCTTTGAGTGTCCAAGTGTTTGGATAACCCTCGGCAGCGTCTGCATTATTCAAGTTTGGCATTTCCGCACCATGTGACACCGTCACTGAAATGCTAGCGGGAACAGGATCACCATTAATCTCGCGCCAATAGTGTGCTGGTGGCTTGTCTAAAAGAATGCATCGTTCGACTAAGTTTTTAAGCTCACGAATATTTCCCGGCCATTCGTATTCGTTCAACGCCAAGATATCTTCATGTGCCCAATTTGGAACTGGCATGCCAAGCTCGCTCGATAAAAGACGAGTAAAGTATGGAACAAGTTCAATCAGGTCTGACGGGCGCTCTCTCAATGGCACCACATCAATCTTAAGTACATTGAGTCGGTAGAACAGATCGCGGCGGAAGTGCCCTTTATCGACCTCTTCTTGAAGATTTCGGTTGGTCGCCGCCACCACTCGTACGTCAACGGAAATTTCCTTCTCGCTACCGACTGGACGAATGGTTCTTTGCTCTAACACGCGTAACAATGCAGCTTGCATTGGCAGTGGCATTTCACCAATTTCATCAAGGAACAAGGTGCCACCACTTGCGACTCGGAAAAGACCTTCACGGTTTTTCTTCGCACCAGTAAATGCGCCTGAGGTATGTCCAAACAGTTCACTTTCTAGAAGCTCTGGAGCAATCGCACCACAGTTGATTGGCACAAATGGACCTGTGCGTTTACTGGCTTCATGTACACCACGAGCAACCAGCTCTTTGCCGGTACCCGACTCACCTTCTATTAAGACGGACGCTCGAGACGGTGCAAATTGACTGATCAGCAATTTAAGTTGTTTGGTCTTGTCTGAATTGCCAATCAGTTCAGTCTTGATATGACGACTCACATCACGCTTCAACGCGTACTGCATTCTTTGGTCGAGTCTCTTATCCATACAACGCAGAACCGCTTGTATCATCTGTTCGAGGTTGAACGGCTTAAGAATAAAATCTGAAGCACCAAGCTTAAGCGCGGATATGGTCATCTCTAGATCGGCATAACCCGTCATGAAAATCACATCGGCGCGTTTGTCGTTGTCGTTAAACGCCTCTTCCCACTCAATGCCAGAGCGGCCTGGTAGGTTGATATCAAGGACAATCAGATCAAAATGTTCGCTCGAACGCAGCGTTTCAGCCTCTTCAACCGATCCTGCGCTCGACACCTTGCCAAAGAACTTACCCAGTGCTTTCTTTAAGATAGCCTGCATACCCAATTCATCATCGACCACCAAGACGGAAAACGCCTGATACTGAGTCAATGTGTTCGGGTTGAGATTGGATGCAGATGAACTAGGTAAAGACATAATGATTAGCCGGTGAGAAAAGTTGGGACAGAGTGTACCAATTAACCTTTTCTCCAACAGGGACAATGTGCGACATTTTGTCCTAGCTCATGTTTTGATTCATTTTAACGGGGTAAAAGACGCAGTTTTGTCCGAAATAACAGCAATTTAATGAGATCTGATGCATGATTTATTGGCATTAAGATTGCTTATAAGGTGTAGATTTCTAATTACAACAATTAGCGTCTTATGCACATGCCCTTTTTTGAGCCCTTTAAAACTGAAGGCATGTCATTCATTTATAACAGAATGGACATAATAATAATGAAAGCAATTCCCCTAACTATTGCAGCTCTATCTATCGTCAGTTACACGGCTAGCAGCGCGGAAGACACCACCCATATCAAATTGGCGACAACCACAAGTACCTACCACTCAGGTCTACTTGACTACTTATTACCTGAGTTCGAAAAAGATTCTGGTATCAAAGTTGATGTTCTAGCGGCGGGTACAGGTAAATCACTTCGCATGGGCGAAAATGGTGATGTTGATTTGGTAATGACTCACGCACCAAAAGCTGAAGCGAATTTCGTAGAAAAAGGCTACGGCGTTTTACCTCGTAAGCTGATGTACAACGACTTTGTGATTGTGGGCCCTCAAAGTGACCCAGCAAAAATTGAATCTCAAAAAGCTGTAGCTGATGTATTCAAAGCAATCGCAACCAACAACGCGACGTTTGTGTCTCGTGGTGACGATTCAGGCACGCACAAGAAAGAGATGGGCATTTGGGCACAGACCAAAATGGAACCAAACTTTGGTGGCTACCGCAGTGTTGGTCAAGGCATGGGCCCTACTCTGAACATGGCGTCTGAAATGCAAGGCTACACCATGACAGACCGTGGCACATGGTTGGCTTACCAAAACAAACTGGATCTTAAAATCCTTTTCCAAGGTGACAAGAACCTATTCAACCCTTACCAAGTAATCCTTGTTAACCCAGAGCGCTACCCAAGTATTAACTACCAAGCAGCGAAAGTATTCAGTGATTGGTTGGTGAACCCTAAAGGTCAGAAACTGATTAACGACTTTAAACTGCATGGCAAACAGCTGTTTGTAGCGAGCGCAGAGTAGTTTTTCGTCAGCGTAGATTCGTTTATAACAAGCTGAGAATGGTTTGTTGTAAGTACTAATTCCAATTAGCACTACGCTTAACTAACCAGTTAACTGAAGCATTTAAAGAAACAATAGCTGGCCAATATAGGCTCAATAATATTGTGTCAGCTATGATTAACATCAGTCATTACCGATAAAGACCTATTATCGATTCACACGAGATACTTCATGACCCTATGGCAAACAACGATTGATGCAATGAACCTACTAGTGAGTTTTGACCACGAATTGTGGAAAATCGTCGCGGTATCTTTCAGCGTATCTTTGTCCGCCATCTCATTAGTGATTATTCCTGCAATCATCATGGCTTTCTTATTGGCTTATACCGAGTTCCCCGGGAAGTGGGCATTATTATCGGTGATCAACACCCTGCAAGCTATCCCAACCGTGGTTATCGGTTTGTTGATGTACATGATGCTCTCTCGCTCTGGCCCGTTAGGTGATTGGGAATTACTGTTCACCCAAAAGGCGATGATTCTAGGTCAGATGCTGATCTGTTTCCCAATCCTAGTCGCGATGATGCACGGCGCTCTGCAGGCCAGTGACCGCCGAGCGGTTGAAACGGCGCGCACGCTTGGCGTATCAACGACTCGTGTGGCGTGTACGTTAATTTGGGAAACGCGCTTCCCTCTTTTAGCTGCAACTATCGCTGCCTTCTCTCGTATCGTCACTGAGGTTGGTTGTTCAATGATGGTCGGTGGCAACATTATGGGGATGACAAGAAACATCCCAACAGCTATCGCTATGGAAAGCCACAAAGGCGCATTCGCTCAAGGCGTCGCCCTCGGTATGGTGTTATTAGCATTGGCATTAGCCCTTAACTTTTTCCTTTCCAGTGTGAGAGGAAAAGGCTATTTAAGAACTTAGGAACGCTGTCATGAGTATAAAAATAACAACGCAGCAAATTTCAATGCGCTACAAAGAGCGTGTTTTGTTCCATATTCCCGAATTGTCGATCGGCCCCAACGATGCCATTTATCTCAAAGGAGATAATGGTGTGGGTAAAACGACCCTACTTAAAATATTGTCTGGATTGATTCAGCCCAGCTCTGGCCGCATTCAGTCTCCGACACAAAGCTGGCAGCAGATCTTATTCCCTAGGCTCAAGTTCAAAGACATTATCTACCTGCATCAAACCCCCTATCTTTTTGATGGTTCGGTGTACCAAAATGTCGCTTATGGCATTCGCTTTAACAAAGAGAGCCAAAAAGATAAGCGAGCTCAAATAATTAATGCATTGAGAATGGTAGGTTTAGAAACCTTGGCAGATGAACACATTTCTGTGTTGTCTGGTGGTGAGCGTCAACGCGTTGCAATGGCACGAGCTTGGATTCTTAAGCCGTCAATCTTGCTAATGGATGAACCAAGTGCCTCTTTAGACAAAGAATCTATTGAAAGATTGGTGATAATGGCCGAAGATCTTCTTCAAAGAGGCGCGAGTTTAGTCATCACTAGTCACCAAACTAACGCGTTAACCGACTTATGTAAGAAGCAATGGTGGATCAAAGACAATACTTTGACCGAATCGCCGCTTCTGCAAGTTATTCAGAAAGATAAAGCACAAGAGAATATTTATGCTGCTTCCAACGCAAACTAGTTGGGTTATTTTGGCTGGCGGACAGGCCAGCCGCATGGGCGGAAAAGATAAAGGACTTGTTGAGCTCAACGGTTCTCCGCTTATTCAATACGTTATAAACAAGCTGTCACAGCAAGATGTCAGCATCACTATCAATGCCAACCGTAACTTAGACAGTTACCAAGCATTTGCTCCGGTTGTTTCCGATTCCTTCCCTGACTATCCAGGTCCATTGGGCGGCATTCATGCTGGCCTTAAAAACGCGAGTACAGACTGGGTCGGCTTTGTCCCTTGCGACAGCCCACAAATCAGTGACGACCTTGTTGAGCGTTTTTGTTCTGCAGTTAAAGAAGACAGCGACATTCTTGTCGCGCATGATGGCGAATTTAAGCAACCTGTATTCACCCTATTCCACAAACGTGTTCTGCCAAAGCTAGAAGCGTTTTTGGAGCGTGGTGATCGTAAAATCATCTTGTTATACAAAGAATGTGTCACGGAATATGTCGATTTTAGCGATTCTCCTAACTGCTTTGTTAATCTGAACACGCCAGAAGAACTCACCCAATTCGGAACGCTTAAATAATGAAAGATTCAAAACAACGCCCTAACCTTCCTCTATTGGGCTTTGCTGCTTATAGCGGTACAGGCAAAACGACCGTACTTGAAGCTCTGCTTCCGCTGTTGACTGATGCGGGTTTAAAAGTGGGTGTTCTTAAACATGCTCACCACGATTTTGATGTCGATAAGCCGGGTAAAGACAGTTACCGCTTACGTAAAGCGGGCGCGAATCAAATGTTGATCGCTTCTCGTAACCGTCACGTGATGATGACAGAAACGCCAGAAGCCGAAGCTGATTTTGATTACCTGCTGACTCGATTTGATACCAACACCCTTGATCTGATTTTGGTTGAAGGCTGCAAGAACATTGCTTTCCCTAAAATTGAATTGCACAGAGATGAAGTCGGTAAACCTTGGTTATACCCGAACGATGACAACATTATTGCCATTGCTGCAGACAGCCAAGTGGAATCCGAACTGCCACAAATGGCGATCAGTGACTTAGAAGCGATTCGTGATTTCATTATTGGATATGCTCAGTCGTTTGACGGTTCCTCGAAAATAAGCGAAACCGCTTCTTGTTTGTCTTCAAAAGACAACACGCCCGCAGTGTGTTGTGATTCGTTCTCTCCTGCTGGTTTAACCGTTACTCAAGGCCAACAAAAGATTGTTGATAGCATTGACGCGCTTGATCTCACAGAGAGTATTGAACTATTGCAGGGCTACGGTCGTGTTTTGGCTGAAGATATAATCTCGCCAATCAATGTGCCTCAAAACACCAACTCAGCAATGGACGGCTACGCAATTCGTAGTGAAGATTTAGAGCTGGATAGTTACCAACTGGTTGCTGAAGTTATGGCTGGTCACAGCTACGAGCAAACTGTTCAACAAGGTGAAGCAGTTAAGATCATGACGGGTGCACCAATGCCTGAAGGCGTTGATGTTGTTGTGATGCGCGAGCAAGCCGTCCAAGATGGCGATAAGGTTAGCTTCCCAGGTGCGAAAATCTCAATTGGACAAAATGTCCGTATGGCTGGTGAAGATTTAGAAATCGGCCAACCTGTCTTTACACGTGGTACACGCATCGAAGCACCTGAAATGGGCATGATGGCGTCGTTAGGTTTTGGTGCCTGCCCTGTTCTGCGTAAAGTTAAAGTGGGTGTGTTCTCTACGGGTGACGAAGTTCAAGCACCGGGTAGCGAGCAGAAGCCGAACTCTATCTACGACTCGAACCGTTTTACTATTATCGGCATGCTTCAAAAGCTCGGCTGTGACATCGTTGATTACGGCATCATTGAAGATGATGAACAGAAGATGATGGATATTCTGCATTCAGCGTCGCTTGAAACCGATATGGTTCTGACTTCTGGTGGCGTGTCTGTCGGTGATGCGGATTACATCAAGCTTGCGTTAGATAAGCTGGGTGAAATCAACTTCTGGCGTATCAATATGCGTCCGGGGCGCCCTCTTGCTTACGGCAAAATTGAAAACAAACCTTTCTTCGGTTTACCGGGTAACCCTGTTGCCGTAATGGTGTCGTTTATCAACTTTGTAGAGCCAGCGATCCGTAAGCTACAAGGTCAAACCAACTGGACACCAGTTAAAGCGAACGCGGTAGCGACCGAACGGTTGCGTTCACGCCAAGGTCGTACCGAGTTCAGCCGTGGTGTGTTCTCGATGAATGAATCGGGTGTGCTTGAAGTGAAAACGACGGGTAAGCAAGGTTCAGGTATCCTGCGTTCAATGAGCGAAGCAAACTGTTTAATCGAAATCTCACCAGCGGTTGATACCGTGAAAGTTGGTGAAACGGTAACGATCATTCCATTGCAAGGGCGTGTTTGATTCAAAGCTCAAACACCTAAATTGACTTAGCTGCTTTTTAATTGACTTAGAAGCTTTTTAAATGATTTGGAAGATCTTCGCCAAAGCATAAACGAAGCCCCTATATAGATTTTTCAATGTTAAGGGGCTTTTGTTTTTTTCGTTTCGTGAAAAAACAACCTGTTCGTTTCCTAAAAGACAAATAGCTTAAATTACGCTAAACGTTTAGAACGATAATCTTAAGATTTCTTACCATTACCTTGAGCCACGTACGCTTTTTATGTAGAGTGCGCGCAAAGTAATAATTCTATTGGAGAGCACCATGGCTCGTACCATTCTGTACACTTACAAAGACGAAGACAAAGAGTTACTGTTTTCAAAACAAGAACACCGCACGATCCAAGAAGCTGTTGCTGCAGCGGAAGGCATCGACATCTCTGAGTATCTAAAAACTGAGCAACAGCTTGAGTTGATTTCTGATACTAAAGCGGTTCGCAACTACCAAGACAACTACTTCCGCAAGCTTGGCTTTACTAAGCTTACGTTGAAGCAAAAAGACAATCTTGGTGTTGGTAAAAAGAAGAAGTAAGCCCTCTTGGCTCTTTTCTTGATATGTCGTTTCTAGCTTTTCGTTTGTAGTTAACAGCTAACAGCTAAAGAAACGAAAGCACCGAACAATAAAAAATGCCGCAACCTCTTTCGAGATTGCGGCATTTTTATTTGTACTTTTTAACTATCTAACCTTAGCTAGCTTAACTTAAGTCACGATTACTTAATGTTAAGGAATGCAGCACCACGAACGCCGCCTGAATCACCATGCTTCGCTTTGATGATCTTTGGACATTTCGCTACAGACAGTAGGTATTTAGGGATACGCTTTGGCATCTCTTCGTAGATAAGTTCGAAGTTTGAAAGACCGCCACCCAATGCAACTACGTGTGGATCAAGACCGGTAAACAGGTTCGCGAAACAGATAGCCAATAGCTCCATGAAACGATCAACGTGCTCAGCCGCTTTTGCTTCACCTTCGTTGTACGCTTGAATGATCTCGATTGCTTTCTTCTTCTCGCCGAAGTAGTGCTCGTAAATCAATTCAAAGCCACGACCTGATAGGTAGCTGTCTAAACAACCTTTCTTGCCACAACCACAGCCTAGTAACGGTGCGTTGTCACCAAGGTGGAACCATGCATCAATAGGAAGACGCATATGGCCGAGCTCGCCAGCAACGTGGTTACGTCCTGAAAATACTTTGCCATCAAAAACCAAACCACCACCAAAACCAGTACCTAGAATTAGGCCAGCTACTGATGGTTCATCTTTCAATTCATCATCCCACGCTTCAGACAGCGCAAAACAGTTCGCATCGTTCTCGATTTTAACACTACGACCAATCAGCGCTTCTAAGTCTTTGCGTAATGGCTTACCTGTTGAAGCCGGTACGTTAACAACAAGCATAGTGCCGTCGTCCGCATCTTCCATGCCTGGAAGACCAAGGCCAATTTTGCCTTCGCAAGAGAATTCGCTATCGTATTTTTTTACCAAACCGGCAATCGTATCAAGTAGCAGTTGATAATCTTCAGTAGGCGTTGGTACGCGTTCGGTTGCTACTCGCTCAAGTTTTTCATTGAACGCACCAAACTCAATTTTTGTGCCGCCAACATCAAAGCCGTAATACATGAAATCTCTCCAATTTTTCCCTAAATTCGGGCAAATAAAATTTTTAAATTAAACAACTAGGAAGCATTATCCATAACACTCCCCCTACAAACCGTGATAGATAACAAACTTATCTCGTGTTCGAATCTGTTTGAACAACAAGTCAGCACAAAGCGGTTAAAGGTTAGAGTGACGTCTCACTTTTAGTATGCTCTATGAAAGCATTCAGGCTTGGTTTGGTTGGATCGGACTTATAACGCGTCTTACTCAACATGTAGCTTTCACGAAATGCTTCAAACCATAGCTGTAAAGTCTTAGCGCCCTGTTCTTCACCGGCTTGTTTCAAAACTAAGCTCGCTACTTCGGCCGTTGATAGATGTTGTTCGTTGTCTGACTTACGCATCATGTATTGAGAAACCGATTCCGGCTCAATCGACAACACCGGTAAATCTTGCAGATACTCTGAGCGACGGAAGATACGTCGTGCTTCGCGCCAACTGCCATCAATGAAAATCAGCAATAGTGTTTTGTTTGGGTCACGCATTTGTGGCAGATCTTGAACTACGCGCGTTTTGTCGTCGGTATAGTCTTCAGGGAATACGATCACAGGTTGGTATTTGTCATCTTTGAGGACATCCAACATCTCTTGATTTGGCTCAGTACGATGCCAAAGGTAGGCGTAACTGTCTTTAACCGTATCAACAATCAAACGGCCGGTATTACTTGGCTTTAAGATTTCGTTGTCTGACAAGATCAACATAGTCGCGACGTTCGTATCAACGTTAGGTTGATGCTCACAGATACAGCTGTCTTGTTTGATTTTGCAGAATTCACATCGCACGACTTTACACCCGCGCGCATTAAACGGTTTGGTAGCAATGGATAAACGATGTTGATATAAACGGTGAAAAGCGTGGATTCTCATGGACAATAACGATAACTCTAGAAAAGTGGCACGATTGTACTTACAGTGTCCTTAGAATGATAGAAGGAATTCCCATGCAAGACCCATCACTGCTTCGCCTTGTTTGTTTTATTGTCGTTTTTGGATTGTGTGCGCTTTGGGAATACCGTTTTCCGCGTAAAACACTGACTCAAAACAAGTGGTTTCGTTGGGGAAACAACTTTGCGCTGGTCGCTTTGAACAGCTTTCTATTAGCCACTCTGATTCCTATTGCAGCATTCCAAGCGGCGGTCATTGCGCAAGAAAACCAATGGGGTCTGTTCAATACCCTGTCACTTCCGAAAGAACTCACCATTCTGGTCTGCGTATTACTGTTAGATTGCGCCATTTACCTGCAGCACTTGGTGTTTCACCGTGTTCCTTGGTTGTGGAAGCTACATCGAGTTCACCATGCGGACCTAGATATTGATGTCACAACCGGAACGCGCTTTCACCCTATTGAGATGATTCTTTCAATGCTCATCAAAGTGAGTTTGGTGATCGCACTTGGTGTGCCTGTCATTGCGGTCGTGATATTTGAAATTGTTCTTAATGCGAGTGCGATGTTTAACCACAGTAATGCACGTCTTCCGCTATGGTTCGATAAACGATTGAGAAAAGTGATTGTGACACCAGACATGCACCGCGTTCATCACTCAGTCATTGTTAAGGAAACGCACTCAAACTTTGGCTTCTTTTTATCAGTGTGGGACATCTGGTTTAAGACTTACCGCGCCCAACCCAAGCTTGGTCATGACAAGGTGCATATTGGTGTTCCCGAGATTCAAGATGGTAAAGAGCAACGGCTAGATTTAATGTTACGTCAGCCATTTGCACGATTCCCGACAACGAAAGATTAAGTTCGAATTCAGTTGAGTCTCAAGCTTATATTGAGACCAACCTTAGCTTAATACCAAAGTTATCTTAATCCGAAAACAAAACGCCCTTAGATTCTTGTGAGAACTTAAGGGCGCTTCTGTATCGATAGTCGTTATAAGCGTAGTTAATGATTAAGTACTGCTAGTGCTTAAACTCTTTCGCACACTAGCTTAACTATCACGCTCGTCTATTTCAGCACGTACTTATGAAGCATGGCTTGTTGGTGCCCTGCGATCTCTCCGACTTGCTCTGAACTCTCGATCATAGATTCAAGTTGCAGCTTAGTATTCTCGCCCTGCTCAGATACTCGAGTGATTGAATGGGTAACATCGACAGTTGCACGAGCTTGTTCTTCGGTAGCCACCATGATTTGCTCAACACGCCCTTTGATCTGGCTAACCGCAAATTCGATTTTCTCGAAGGCTTGTCTTACATCGCCACTGGTTTCCAGTGCATTGGCCATCTCACTTCTCGATTCCGTTACAGAAGCACGTGAGCGATCTGCTGCCGCTACTAGTTCGTTCATCATGCTACGAATATTGGTGGTTTGCTGGGATGTGCCGCTCGCCAATTTACGCACTTCGTCTGCAACTACCGCAAAACCTCGACCTTGTTCACCTGCTCGCGCCGCTTCTATCGCAGCGTTCAGTGCCAATAAGTTGGTGTTTTCAGCGATTCCGCTGATCATATCGACCATTTCACGAATCTGTTTCACTCGACCATCCAAGTCAGCCATCGACTCTTCACTCATGCTAAGAGATTGCTCAAGCGCTTGTAATCGTTGTTGGTTAAGGCCAACCACTTGGCTGCCACTCACTGACTCATCTTCTGCTATTTGAGCATCGTCGTTCGATGCGTTAGAGATACGAGCAATCTCACCAATCGATGCTTCCAGCTCCGTAATGGTGGTGATCATATTCTGAAGTGATTCGTTCTGCTCGTTCAAGCTCGAATTGGTTTGCTCTGCAGCGTCGTGGCTTACTTCTGCCGTTTGATAAAGCGTCTCACAGTTGCGCGTTACTAAACGAACCGAATCTGCGGTTGAATCAACGACCGTATTGAGTTTTGAAGTAATAACTTGAAGCTCCAGCGGCCCCAGTAATTCACTCTGTTTAGAGAAGTCATGATCTGCCAGTGAACTCAACTGTTGAGTTATGTTTTTAAGCCCTTTATTCATCCAACGGCGTAACACGAACCATGAAATCACAATGATTACGGCAATCACTAGCCCGCTGATAAACAACACACGATCAATATTGGTAATGGTTTGATTTACAACCAGTTCACTTTCATCAATCAGGTGGGAAGCGGTGGAAGACAGCTGATTCAATGTGCTAATGACGGTGTTCGCTAAGTTAATGACTTGCGTTAAGTTTTGCTCTTGCTGCTGAACCAGTTCGAGTTTCAAGAGGATCTGTTTGATCACGCCTTCTTCGGTAAAGCCTTCTTTCACCATCTCGTAAGGCGCCGTCAAGCTCGCGAACTCAACGATGTCTGGATGCCAATCGGCAAAATCGCTGTAAGCCAAGTTAAGGCCTGCGATTCGGTTTCTCAATTGACGGTATTCGTCTTGTGCTTTATCAATGTCAGGTTGCATCATCAACATCAAGAAGGTGTTCGCCATAGCAGACGCACTGGATGTGAATCGGTTCGCTGCATCGCTCGCTTCTGGGTTGTCTTCAACCAAGAATGAGCTGATTCGATTCATTTCTGGTCCGATAGACCCAACGCCATAACGGAACTCGCCCATTTTACTGTCGATCAGATTTTGCTTACTTTGAATCTCAATCTGCGCCAGCAGTACCGTGTTGGTCATAGCTTGCAGTTGCGCCATGTCATCGACAAGGATTTGTTGTTGCTCTAAAGAGATCGCATCAGGAAAAGATTGGGAAATAAAAAGAAGTTCCTCTAGCGTGGTATTGCTCTCTGTCGCGAGTTGGTCAATTGAGCCCCTTGTGGCATTCAGTGTATCTAAGTCGGTTGATTGGGTGCTGTAAGTGAGAAGTTTTACTTGTTCTAATACGCTTTGCGTTAATTCGGCGTTATGTAGAGCAAGGGGTAATGCTTGTTCCGAGAGTGCATCAAAATGTCCCCCGACCCGTTCAACGCCCCGAATGCTAACCATTGATAAAAAAGTAACAAGTAAAAGAATGGAAATAAATACAGCAGTGACGGTTTGAATGAGCGAGAATGTATAACGTGAGGGTTTTATTGATAAATTTGTGTCGGGCATGTGAAATCCAGTTTGACTACGAAAAGAGATATCCTTAAGTTAGGTCGTATACTAGAAGTCCTTGATGACGTTTTTATTTCAGTTTTTTGTCAGAAGAGTTACATATGAAAATCAGAAAAATGGCTGTAGTTACAATAACTTTAGCAACATTGGCTGCTTGTAGCTCGTCACCTTCGCCTTCTCAGCTTAGTCAAACCGCACAGAGACCCCTATCAAAGTCAGAACAATTGACTACAAACGCTTATATGAGCGTGTATGAACAGTGGAAAGGCGTGCCATACCATTTCGGTGGGACCTCATTTCGAGGTATAGATTGCTCTGCTTTTGTTCAAATCGCCGTGCAAAATGCGACTCAACAAGCTCTACCAAGAACCACAAAAGACCAGAGTAAAAAGGGAAAAGAAATTGCGTATGGGCAGGCAACAAGCGGTGACTTGGTGTTTTTCAAGACTTCGATGACGGTGCGACATGTAGGCGTTTATTTAGGAAACAACCAATTTCTACATGCCTCGACATCGAAAGGTGTCATTATTTCTAGGTTAGATAACCCTTACTGGGCATCCAAGTTTTGGCACTTTAGGCGTTTATAGCGGTTCGAAAGATAAACCGCTGAGCGAGGTAACTCTAGAAAGATACGACTTAAACGCCCGTTGTTATTATGCTGATTAATTACGACGATAAATGAGCAAACAAACCGTTAATCGTATTTAGCAACAGCAGTATCAAACAGGTTCTTCACTAACGCGATGTACTCATCGAGGAATACAATTTGTTCGTTAGTCGCTTTCTTAGCCCACACACCCGCTAATACTTCACCAAGATCCGCTACTACGGCATCTGCTTCTTTCAAAAGTTGAAAACGAACGCTCGAATGCAACTCTGGGTTTTGCTCGAAAATAGCCATGATGTTTGTTGAAATCATATCGGTAACAATGTCTTCGACACTTTCGTTTCCAGTATCACCATTACTATTGGTAAACACATCAAGGTTGAATGATAGGTGCTCGATTAAAGCCAAATAGCCATCGGTTTCTACAACCACAATAATTCTCCGTTTTAAGCTCTAGAGCAGATTAATACGTACTTGCCTAATACTATGTAAATGAAGCTATTTGTCATCACTTTATTGCCCAAAACTACATTTAAATGATCCTAGTTAGTATTTCAGCTTAAAATTAAATCGATATAGCTTTATGTGGTATACCTGCCTACTTACGACATAAGTAAATTCACGCTAAAGAAGTGTAAGACAAACTTTGAAGCAAAGTATTGCGCCAGTTAACAATAGCCCTTTCAACTTACTCTAAAAGCTCATTTGATTTAGTCGCTAGACAATAACAAGCTCAAACCTCTTTTCCAGTTTGTGGCGTTCAAAACCGTTTCGATTGTGAGACCAGTTCCAAACTATTTCATCACGTCAGGTTTTCAATTTATGTTTGTATTTCAAAGAGCTTGAATCAGTTCGAGTTCACAATTCGGCCAATTGATTCTACGTAAGATGAAGAAGAGCTAAGAACATTGACGAGTGCGTCTATAAATTGTTCAGATTTATCCTAAACTATTGCTATTAAACAAACAGTATTTCTAACCTTCAATCTTTTTAACTTTCAGTCTTTGAGGATTTCCTATGTGGCAGGCCATTTCTCAACAACTTTCAGATACTCTTCTATTTAACTTTCAGATTACTGAACGTACCAAGGTTTCTGGTGGCGACATTAACGATTGCTATATGATCAGCGATGGTAATGAGCGTTACTTTGTGAAAGTGAATCAGCGAGAATTTTTACCTAAGTTTGAAATTGAAGCTGAGAACTTACGCTTGTTAAGAGAAACCTCCACTGTTTACGTTCCTGAGTTGGTGCTTATTGGCAAAACCAAAGAGTGCTCGTTCATTATTCTGAATTACTTGCCGACCAAACCGCTCGAGACGGGCAACAATAGCTTCGATTTCGGCGTTCAGCTTGCGCGGCTTCATCAATGGGGCGAGCAAAAAGAGTTTGGTTGCGACCAAGACAACTATATCGGCAGCACACTTCAACCCAACCCTTGGCATAAGAAATGGGGTCGCTTTTTCTCTGAGCAACGCATTGGTTTCCAACTGCAACTGCTCAAAGAGAAAGGCATCGAGTTTGGTGATATCGATGACATCGTTGATATGGTGAATATGCGTCTTGCTGGCCACAACCCTCGCCCTTCTTTGCTTCATGGGGATCTTTGGAATGGCAATGTTGCTAACTCTGCGTTTGGCCCAATTTGCTACGACCCTGCTTGTTACTGGGGGGACCATGAATGCGATTTGGCGTTAACTGAATTGTTTGAAGGTTTCCCTAAAGAGTTTTATGAAGGTTACCAGAGCGTCAATCCACTCGACGTTGGCTATACTGATCGGAAAGACATTTACAACTTGTACCATCTTCTTAACCACTGCAATCAATTTGGCGGCGAATATTTAGCACACACTGAAGCATGCATTCAGAAGATACAGGCCGTTTAATACCAATTACAGCTGTTTATAACCGAATACGATTGGTATCAGTTACAGTGAGGAGAATTTGCCATGCATAAATACACAGAGAAACATGTCTCCTGCCCCCACTGTGGGCATGCCATCAGCATAACGCTTGATGCTTCTAGTGGGAGCCAAGATTTTTATGACGATTGCCCAGCATGTTGCAATGCCATTCACCTCGACATGCAGGTAGATGAGGTAAGAGACAGGATTAATCTCTCGATTGATGCAGACGACGAACAAGTCTTCTAACACCTACTCTCTTGTCGAGTTGGCTCTACACCTCGATTTTGAGGCTAGCCTAGAAAAACGCAGAGACACACAAATAGAAAAAGAGCACTCAATTTGCTCTTTTTTAATGTCTGCGACTCTTACTTAGTCAGCGTTTTTTAGGCAAATGCTGTTGATAAACCGCTACTACTATTTTTGGTTTGCTAGTACGCGTTCAACAGTATCAACAATCGCTTGTGTTTGAGGATCAAACTCAATGTTTACTTGGTCGCCTACTTCACGGCCGCCAAACAGAGTACGATTCAGTGTTTCTGGGATCAGGTGAACAGAGAAACGGTTCTCTTCCACTTCACCAATCGTCAATGAACAACCATCAACGCCGATGTAACCCTTACTCAGCACATACTTCATTGATTCTTGAGGCAGCTCAAACCAAAGCGTACGGTTGTTTTCTGTTTTAATCACATCGACTAGGTTAGCCATCAGAGTAATGTGGCCAGACATGCTATGCCCGCCAATTTCGTCACCAAACTTTGCTGCACGCTCAACATTCACTTTGTCACCAACATTCAGTTGGCCTAAGTTCGTCAATCGCAATGTCGCTTGCATTAAATCAAAAGCAATCTGGTTACCTGAAATTTCCGTTACCGTTAAGCAACAACCGTTATGAGCTACTGAAGCACCAATGGCTAATCCTTCAACCATTTCATCGCTTAGCTCAATGGTATGAGTTTGAAACGACTCTTTTTTGTTGATAGCAACCAGTGTTGCCATGCCTTGAACGATACCTGTAAACATAAGATTCCTATTTAGTATTCTAGGGCGTGTTGACCTTTCGCGGTTAAATTTTGTTCGGATGGGGACGCCTAGTCAAAAACGTTTTAATCGCGGCGAGGGGGAAGTAGCCTAGCATCCTAAGCAAATCTCCCTCAACAAAGAGTAAAACGCTTTTTGCGGGGGCGCCCAGCTCGAACCCTTCGGGCAGCGTTTGCTGGTCATTTTTACTACGTTATCGGCTTCTCATGTAGGCTAGCTACACATCAAAGCCTCTGCCTTGTAAAAAGGCCCAGCAACTCGCTGCAAAAATCAGCTCGAAAGATCAACACGCCCTAATAACAGTTTTTCATAGCAGTTATTGTGACATTTCTTTATGATTCGTCCAGTGGAAGCTTAAGATCATTGTCTCTGATTCCTTCAGAATGTCCTTTCCTACACTATTATTCTAATTTTCCCTCTTATTTGGAGTTGTTTGTGCATCGTTACAAAGAAGAATCCTCGAATCTAATCAAACTTGCGACCCCAGTATTGATCGCATCCGTTGCACAAACTGGAATGGGTTTTGTTGATACCGTAATGGCCGGTGGCGTAAGTGCTATCGATATGGCGGCGGTTTCTATTGCAGCAAGTATCTGGCTACCATCAATTTTATTTGGTGTCGGTCTATTGATGGCGTTGGTTCCTGTCGTTGCACAACTGAATGGTTCTGGTCGACAAGTCAAAATTCCATTTGAGATTCAACAAGGTGCGTTTTTAGCGCTCGTCATCTCCCTTCCAATCATTGGTGTGCTTTTTCAAACACAATTGATATTGGAGTGGATGGACATTGAACAACTCATGGCGGAAAAGACCATCGGCTATATGAATGCGGTGATGTTTGCTGTACCTGCATTTTTGTTGTTCCAAACATTGCGAAGCTTTACCGATGGTATGTCTTTAACCAAGCCTGCGATGGTGATTGGTTTTATTGGCTTGCTATTAAACATCCCGCTGAACTGGATGTTCGTATACGGAAAACTTGGTGCTCCTGCTCTGGGTGGTGTTGGCTGTGGCGTTGCAACGGCTATCGTATATTGGGTGATGTTTGCACTGCTATTCGCTTACGTTTTAACTTCAAAACGGTTATCGAAAATCAACATCTTCGGTACGTTCCATAAGCCGCAACTTAAAGCTCAAATTCGCCTGTTTAGACTTGGTTTCCCTGTCGCAGCCGCTATCTTCTTCGAGGTAACCTTGTTTGCGGTTGTTTCCTTGTTGGTTGCCCCACTTGGCTCGTTGATTGTTGCCGCGCACCAAGTCGCGATCAACTTCTCTTCGCTGGTCTTCATGATTCCAATGAGTATCGGTGCAGCCGTGAGTATTCGTGTTGGGCATAAGTTGGGCGAAAACAACACCGAAGGCGCTAAGATCGCGACACACGTAGGTATCATTGTTGGTTTAGTGACAGCCTTAATGACAGCGGCGTTAACTGTCCTGTTCAGAGAACAGGTTGCATTACTTTACACAGAGAACACTGCGGTAATTACCGTTGCAATGCAGTTGCTGTTGTTCGCGGCGGTTTATCAATGTACTGATGCCATCCAAGTTATCGCTGCAGGTGCTCTGCGTGGCTACAAAGACATGCGTTCAATCTTCAACATTACCTTCGTTGCTTACTGGTTGCTTGGCCTTCCTATCGGCTACATCTTAGGAATGAAAGATTGGATTGTTGAACCTATGGGCGCGCACGGCTTCTGGATTGGTTTCATTGTCGGTCTAACATCAGCAGCGATTATGCTAGGTATGCGCTTACACTGGATGCACAAGCAGGATGATGACGTACAGTTAGAATTTAGTTCTCGTTAGATTCGCACTCGCTTAGTCGGTCTATCTGATTTCGAACACAAAAAAGAGCTCTGATTTTCAGGGCTCTTTTTCGTTTAATGGTTAGGTAGATCGTATCTGCCTTAATATTCACTCTTCTCTCGTACAAAGCGGGCAAACTTGGGTTTTCCGTTTTGAGTAAAACCATTGTAGCGAAAGGTAATACGGCTGCCGATCTCTGGCGGTACAAGTCTCATTTGGTCACTGAACCCGCTACCTATATAAAATTCCACACCCTCTTCTGTGTGAACCAGAATTGACCCCATCATCCCTTTGTACTTCCCTGTCCCACCCCTATAGCCAATAACCGTGGCTTCGGCATCGTGATGCCTTTTAAGCTTTACCAAATCATTACTTCGGCCTGCTTGATAACGACTGGTGATTTTTCTAAGCATCAAACCTTCGCCATTACGCTCATCGACATTATCAAGTTGATGAAACAAAGCCTCTTCACTGTGAATTGGTACATGTTCTATGTAGCTGACATGAGATTCTCCAATCACGCTTACCCAATGCAAAATGTTGTAATAGCGCTTTTGATAATCTCCCGCAGCGCCGGGCATATCAAACAGCATGAAATCGATTTGGCGCCATGCTGTGTCACTCGGCGTATGATCGAGAACGGTAGATTGAACAAGGTGGAACTTGCCCCTTCCTGCCCACAACTCTCCTTCGAGATGGACCTTAGGCAAGTTTTCAGTAAACCACTTGGGTGAGTAAATGCGATTACCATTGCGTGTATAAAGATGTTGTCCGTCCCAAAGAGCCCGAATCCCATCAAGCTTTTCACTCTTCCAGTATTCAGAAACATCAATGCCTTGTTGGTATGTATTGGCCAGTACCAAATGGTCGGGAGGTAAATAGGATGAATGAGAAGAAAGCGAACACGCCCATAGAGTTGCTATCGCCAATTTAGTTAATCTCATCATCTGCTCCGTATTGATATCTGTAGTAGTCAACAAACGCCTTTAATCCTAAGCGTTCTGACACGTAGGTAGACAACCTTTGCTAGAAGATGCGATCCACTCATCAACCTTATCTAACCTTTTCATTTATTCATTAAATTAATGATCTATAACTCTCATATATTCCGCCTTTTTTAGTTCTCATATTGAGAAACGTCTTTTCTCAATTTGAGATAGGAATTCGTACTAAACATAACTTATTGAAAAATAACAACATAAAAGTTGGCACATTCAGTGCAGTTGTCCATACATACTTAAAAGGAGATATCGCTATGGAACTACGTAAGATTGATTTAAACACAACGACACTGATACTTTCTATTTTCGGTGATCTGGATGCAGCAGGCAGTCGTGATGCACAAACCGACATCGATGATGTGATTTCTAACGATGGCCACCCTGAAATCGAAGTTGATTTTAGCCAAGTTGAGTTTTTAGATTCATCTGGGGTTGGCGCAATTGTTTATATGTTCAAACGTCTGACTGAACGCGAGCGCAATATGCGACTTGAAAATGTGACGGGGCAACCGCTTGAAATTATGAGCTTGCTGCGTATTGGCCACGCTATCCCAGTAAATTCAAAAAATCCTGCAAATTCATGAAGACCCACTAAGCTAGAAGTAACAAAAAATAATAAGAAAAATTAGAAACATAGGACGTTGGCATGAAAATACTGAAAAACTACATAGCCCTTTCTCTGTCCGCTCTCGTTCTGGGTGGCTGTACTAGCTATCCTGAACAAGGCACAGGGGGTTTGGCTGAAAGTTACGATTCTATTAACTATCAAAACTCAGACTTCTCTCCTGTCATGCCAGACGAGCCTCTTGGTCCAGAACATGGATTACGCTTTGATTGGCAGCTCGCTAAATTGCACCTTGATGCTTTGATCCAAGAAGGTGCTCGTTGGTGTTTCCCCGCTGCTGTTGTTCAAGCAATCGAAAAGCAAAACCGTATTGCTCGTGAACTTCAAGGCGGTCTACTACTGGATGCAGCCAACGACTTAGTGATCCAAAGAAAACGCCTAAATGAACTTGAGGTCCAACTGGATTACGTAACTTCACAAGCCCGCTGTGAGCCACCAAAAAATGAAAATCAATTTAGAATGCAACTGTCGGTTATTGAACAGTTGTATGACCTGCTTAATGTTGACAACCAATTTGCGGAAAACTCGACTGAAGTAAATCCTAAATATATGGGAAGACTGGCCGAGGCGACCACTTTACTTAAAGAACACAAATCCCTAGACCTTGTTGTTACCGGCCATGCTGATGCAACGGGTGCCGAAGAATACAACGACAAGTTAGCACTTGGACGAGCGAAACAAGTCGAACGCTACCTGACTATTTTTGGACTAGGCGCTCAACGAATCAAAGCCGTCTCTGTTGGCGAAACCGTCCCTCTTTTTGAAGGTGAATCCGACGGCACGCGTTTAACGAACCGCCGAGTAAGTATTGAAATTGTCTCGCCTAAGAATGCCGAGAAAATGGGAGGTGGATTATGAAATCCTTGATCGCTTTTATCATCACCCTATCGTTATGCTTTGCGAATGTCGTCAATGCTAACGATGAGTTTTCAGACGCGGTTCAAGTCGGTGATCTAATCCAAGTTAACGTACCCGGTGAAAGTACCTTAAACACGGGGTTCCAAGTGGATAAGCGTGGCCGTATTACTCTTCCAGAAGTAGGCGCTGTGTTTGTTGCGGGTTACGACAGCGAACAGCTTAACAAAGTCGTTCTAGAGTCGCTGGCAACCGCTTACAAAGATCTTTCGAACGCTTCAGTGTATGTAAAAGAGCAGCAAATCATCATCTACGTGCAAGGTTATGTAGAACAGCCTGGCGAATACACGCTCTCATTAGGTTCTAGCATCCAAATGGCACTTTACGCTGCGGGTGGTTTACGCCCGGGCGCGCAACTGGATAAGCTGATTCTTAAGCGAGGCGCAGATAAGAAAGAGTTTAACTACAAACGATTCCTTGATTCAGGAGACGAGTCAGCATTACCTACTCTTCAATCACTGGATTCACTATTCGTTCCAGCTTCTCCATTAGTCGGTAACATCGAGCAAGAGTTTGACGCAGCAAAGCTTGCTAACTCAGGTGACAGTGCTGATTCTCGTAACTCCATCAAAGTGTTTGGTGAGGTGAACGCGCCGGGTTCGTTCACTTACAAAGAGAACACCGACCTTGTCGACGTACTTATGCGTTCGGGCGGCGTAACTCGTTATGCCAGTGTTGAGCAAATCCGAGTGATTTCGAACAACACCCCAACGCTATTCAACCTAAAACGTTACTTAGATTCTGGTGACGAAAGTCTGCTTCCAATTTTACGCCCGGGTGCGACCATTTTCGTTCCCAAGCAAGAAGAAGAGATCAAATCCGGCGCCAACATGGTTTACGTAATGGGCGAAGTCGCAGCCCCTGGTGCTTTTGAAGGCAAAAGAGACGCGACCTTTATGGATATCTTGGCGAATGCGGGCGGCCCAACTCGATTTGCAGAGTCACGACAAATCCGTGTTATCAAAGCAGATGGCAGAGTGCTTAAATTCGATTTAGCGGCTTACACTGAAGGCTTACCTAACTCTAACCCTCCTAGCATCAAAGCTGGTGACGCGATTTTCGTTCCCGAGAAAACCGACATGAACGAGAAGTCTTGGTTGAAAATCACGCCAGACAGAGCAGTTAACGTGATTGGTGAGGTGAATCGACCTGGTCGTATTGAATGGTCAGATGAAATGAATTTCATGGGATTATTGGCACACGTCGGTGGCCCTACGCTACGCGCTGACACATCGAAAATCGAAGTTGTTACTGGTAGAAAGCTAGTTGTGTTTAACCTTGATGATTTTATTCGAAATGGTGCGCCACGTGACCAAATGCCACAAATTCGAGCGGGCTCTATCGTGCGTGTTCACGACTTGCCACAAGATCCTTCAGACAATAAATCACAATGGGTTCGTCAAAGCTCTGATGCTTCGATCTACATCTTTGGACAAGTGAATGCACCCGGTCGTTACCGCTTCACCAAAGACATGCACTTCCTTGATATCTTGTCTGCGGCTGACGGTCCAACAAAGGATGCCGACATCCACAACGTTCGAGTAACGCATCGTGACAAAACCTATTCGCAAGTAAGCAAACTTAACTTATCACTGTACTTCGAAACCGGTGACGAATCGTTACTGCCAAACGTAACCACTGGCGACACGATTTACATCCCAGAGAAAGGCAAAAACTGGTTAGATACACCGAAAGAAGAAACCGTTCGTGTGCTTGGTGCGATTAACAATCCGGGGCGTTATGTGTTCAACGACAACATGACCATTCTAGATATTCTGGCAGAAGCAGCAGGACCTACCGACAATGCTTATGTAGAAAAAATTACCATCGTCAATATGTCTTGCTGCCAAGGTCAGGCTCGTACTTTTGACCTTGTTGAATTCAGCAAAACGGCGAACATTTACAACTTGCCGGTGCTACGCGCTGGTGACACGATTTACATCCCAGACCGTCGCGAAAGCTTTATTGAAAAAGCACGCGTCGGACTTGATGACATACTGCGTATCACCACCACCATCGTATTAATAGGAGCTTTATAATGACAATTTCAGCGACCCATGCCGAAGTCGAGCAACTGTATTTAGCTTCTGAACTTAACGGCCAAAAATCAATATGCGTCACCGCCTGCCATTCAGGTGACGGCGTAACATCTATTGCAACCGCATTAGCCGAGCGTTTTCTTCTTGCGGGTCATTCAACGCTTTATGTTGATCTCAACTTATTCAACCCTGCTTTCAAAGATTTGAATATGCTAGAAGATAATCAGCAAGGTCAACTGATAGAACATGTTGAATCTCAGCGTACGTTTATCGGTGTCCCTGCTCCACAAGTTGCTTCAACGCAATTGGCTTATAAAGATCCGACAACGTTACAAAAAGTGGTCAACAAATGGTTAGAGAAATACGACAGAGTCATCATTGATACCTCACCGCTTCTCAACATAAACAAAGGCAATATTCCGGCGCAGTCTGTCGCGAGCGCTTGTGGCAGTACACTAATTGTTGTCGCCTATGGAGAAACGTCGAGTCACCACCTAGAACAAGCGAAAAAGCTGCTTGATGCACAAAGTATCAATCTAATGGGCTGCGTGATGAACATGAAACAAAAGCCTAGCTTTGCACAAGAGTTGGTCAGACAAATCAATCGAATGAAATTTATCCCCGTTAAGCTTCGCGATAGCTTGGCAAACAAGCTGTATCAAAATGAGTTTTTGAACCTTCCTATGTAACTTTCTTTTGCTACTTTCTGGCTGTCATTAAAACCATGACAGCCGCCAATCGTATTAGACTTCAAGCTCCAACTGCTCTGAATGATTCAAAACCAAATTGGGTGCTTTTGGCGAAATTGTTATTAAAAATAAGATTTTAAAAACCATTCAACGCATTTCACACACTTCATTCATGGTCTTACCACCTTTAAATCCCTTCAAAAATAAACAGCCCCACACCTAACTTTAGCGGTAATGTGACACAGACGGTTAAAGTGCTATGTAAATCGCATCAAAGATGGAATTCGTACGATTATTCCCTAAGATTATAAATAGAGGTGGTTTTTGACGAATTTGTAATAGTTTGACAAAGTTATCCGATGGCTGTTGAAACACAGTGGATGAATTGGCAAATCACACTTCACTGACTTTGCACGTTTATCTATTCAAACTTCACCCATCCCTCCTTCTGCTCAAATGGTTCAAATACACGGAAAGGATCACCATCGAGCAATTTAGATAATCAATTTACCTTGGTTACCTTAGTTGTATTATTAAAGAGAAAGGAAACTCAATATGAAATACAAGTTAAGCTCCGTATTTTTGTTAGTAGCAGCAGCCAGCGGTAATGCTAACGCTGGAGAATGTGGCAGCGTAACAATCGCAGATATGAACTGGAACTCTGCAACACTGATCGCCAATATCGACCAATTCATCCTTGAACATGGTTATGGGTGTGATGCTGAACTTATCCCTGGCGACACTATGCCAACAGGCACGTCTATGATCGAAAAAGGCCAGCCTGATGTTGCACCTGAACTTTGGAGCAACAGCTTAAAAGACGCATTAGATAAAGGTGTTGAAGAAAAACGTCTTCGCTACGCAGGTAAAGCACTTGTGAACGGCGGCGAAGAAGGCTTTTGGGTTCCAGCTTACCTAGTAAAACAGTACCCTGAAATGGCAACCATCGAAGGCGTACGCAAAAACGCAAGCTTATTTAAACACCCAGAAGACCCAGATACATCTGCATTCTACAGCTGCCCTGCAGGCTGGAACTGTCAGATCAGCGCCGGAAACTTGTTTAATGCTCTTGAGCTAGAAAACAGCGGTTTCACGATTGTTGATCCAGGCTCGAGTGCCGGCTTATCTGGCTCTATCGCAAAAGCTTATGAACGTGAAGAAGCTTGGTTTGGTTACTACTGGGCACCGACCGCTGTTCTAGGTAAATACGACATGGTTAAAGTCGACTTTGGCAGTGGCGTTAATGAGGAAGAGTTCCTTAACTGTACCACCAAAGAAGATTGTGAATCGCCAAAAGCAACCATGTACCCGCCTTCACCTGTCCACACGATTACCACTGAAAGTTTTGCGTCACGTGCTCCTGAAGCGTACGACTACTTTACTAAACGTGGTTTCACAAACGACAAAATGAACTCGCTACTTGCTTGGATGGAAGACAACCAAGCTGATGGCGAAGAAGCGAGTCTGCATTTCTTAAGTGAATTCCCAGAAGTATGGCACCCATGGGTTTCTGAAGAAGTGGCTAAGAAAGTTGAAGCAGAGCTGTAAGAGCTTGATTTAATAACAAGTAATTACGCTTCAACAATAAAACAGAAATAACGTCGCTATACTTGATGTTATTCATGATTCGGAGCCCTTTTCATTAGCGATTTTCTTATCGCATGGACAAGTGGCTCCGAACTATAAGGATATAAAATGGCTGACAGCAATTGGTTATCAAGCTTTCCAGAGATGGAACGCGGTGATTTACGAACCATAAAAAAGACGCTAGATGGCGCATACCGTGAATTTTCCCGTGAATACGGCGAAATGATTGAATCTCTCTTTGACCCTCTTCTTTCATTCCTCGTTTGGTTTGAAAAACTCCTTATCTCAACACCTTGGATTATAGTCCTGGCTGTGTGTACCAGCCTTGTCTACGCAGCAAGCCGTTCTTGGAAACTGGCTCTAGGCTGTGTTGCTTCTCTACTTCTCATTGGTTACTTTGGAATGTGGGAAGACACCATGCGGACGCTCAGTATCATCACTGTATGTACCTTGGTTTCAATATTCTTGGGCATTCCGATTGGTATTGCGATGGCTCGTTCAAATCGAGCTCAGTCAATTGTTACGCCGATGCTCGATATCATGCAAACCATGCCTGCGTTCGTTTATTTGATTCCAGTGGTAATGCTACTGGGCATCGGTAAGATTCCAGGGCTAATCGCCGTGGTTATCTACGCGATTCCACCTGTAATTCGTCTAACTAACCTAGGCATACGCTTAGTTGATAAAGAAGTCCTTGAAGCCGCTACCGCTTTCGGTGCGAGCAAAAAGCAACGCTTATGGGGTGTTCAACTTCCTCTAGCAATGCCAACGATCATGGCGGGTATTAACCAAACCATCATGATGGCACTGTCTATGGTTGTTATCGCATCCATGATTGGTGTGAAAGGCCTAGGACAACCGGTTCTCAAATCGATTACTAACCAGTACTTCACATTAGGCTTGATGAATGGTTTCGCCATCGTTGCCCTCGCAATCCTTTTTGACCGCGCTTCTCAGGCGTACGCAAGAAGAACTAATGCGCATTTAGGAGGATTCAAGCATGACTAAACCATTGATTGAAATTAGTGGTCTGTACAAGGTGTTTGGACCGAAACCAATGTCTGTTATGAACCGAGTTCAAAACGGCGAACACAAAGATCAGATTCTTGCGGATACGGGTCATACCGTTGGTTTAAAAGAGATCAACCTTGAGATTAACCGTGGTGAAATCTTCGTTATCATGGGGCTTTCTGGCTCGGGTAAATCGACGCTGATCCGCCACTTCAACCGTTTGATTGACCCGACTCAAGGTAAAATCATGGTTGAAGGCATTGATGTGATGAGCCTCAACACTAAACAGCTAGAAGAGTTCCGTCGTCATAAAATGTCGATGGTATTCCAACGCTTTGGCTTAATGCCTCATCGCACTGTGGTTGAAAACGTTGCGTACGGGTTGGAAGTACAAGGCATCAAAAAAGAAGACCGTTTAGCAAAAGCCAACGAATGGTTAGAAACCGTGGGCTTGAAAGGTTACGGCAAGCAATACCCTGCGCAACTTTCAGGTGGTCAGCAACAACGTGTTGGCCTTTCGCGCGCTCTGTGTACTAACGCTGAAATCTTGTTAATGGATGAAGCCTTTTCGGCACTCGACCCTTTGATTCGAAGTGAAATGCAAGACCAGCTTATTGAACTTCAAGAGAAGCTTCATAAGACGATTGTTTTCATCACACATGATCTGGACGAAGCACTCCGCCTAGGCGATAGAATCGCAATTTTGAAAGACGGCGAGTTAGTACAACAAGGCACACCACATGAGATTCTGCTAAATCCAGCCGATGATTACGTGGAAGCGTTCGTGAAAGACGTAAACCGTGCTCGTGCACTGACCGTTGAAACCGTTATGCAGCCTCCTCTGTATCGAATCACTTCAGAAACGATTGAAGGTGCTCTGGCACAAATGAAGATGCTGAAAAACGATTACGCTTATCACGTAACGGACGAAGGCTATCAAGGTTTGGTGACTCAAGAGAGCTTACAAGACGCGGTTGAAGATGCCTCTGTCCATGACTTCAGCGATGAGATTTACGAAGAGGTTCCTGCTGTTTTACCAGATGCGGTAATTGAAGAAGTACTTCCAGACACTATGTCTTGTGACTACTCCCTTCCAGTTGTCGACGAAGAAGGTAATCTGAAGGGTGAATTAGAGAGAAGCGCCGTTGCTGATATCTTCTCTGAAAGTAGCGAGGAAGAAGTAGAAGCCGACCCAAAGCCAAAGATTGATAAAGCTTCGTAGTCCTACTTTTCGTGATTTAAAGCTCGGCTGTTTAAATTATCGCTATTTGCGTTATCGCTATTTGCGTTATCGCTATTTGCGTTATCGCTATTTGCGTTATCGCTATTTGCGTTATCGCTATTTGCGTTATCGCTATTTAGATTAGCCCAAACTGCTTATCCCGCTCTAAGACCACTGTTGTTATTTCACTGCAGTGGTCTTTTTTATTTGTATCGGGCTCGTTTTCTTCTAAGATTTACCCGCACCTTAGGCTTTATAGGCACCTAAGTTTATATTTCATAAGAGAAAACAAAATAAAATCAGTCCGTTAGGTTTGTCACAAACCCAATAGCAAGATGAGTGAGATGCCAATTAAATGCTCTATTTGTACGGCAACCAGTTGAAATTATTCTAGAAAATGACTAAAACTTAATAGTATTAACAGATATTAAGCTCAATAAAAGGACTTAGTTTGATGAATTCTACTTTAGCGTCAGACGCAGCTACAAATCTAAACTCACAACAAGTGAGCAAGCTTGTCGATGAAAGCGTTCTGGAGCAAATGATTCGCGATACAAGTGCGGACATTATCCCTATCTTGATCGACCATTATGTCGAAGAATCACAAACACGCTTGGTCGCTATAAAAGAGGCAGTCACGCAGAAAGACGCTCAAACACTTGAGTTCGAGGTCCACACTCTCGGCAGCACAGCGCTTTCGTTAGGTAATCGCCCTTTGGGTGAATTAGCTCGAGCTTTAGAAAAGCTATGTTTAGAACAGAGTCATGATGCGGCATTTCGACAAGTTGATGAATTACTAGAGCTCGCAGAGCGTTCAATAAAAGCCTTGCTTGAAAGGAAAGAGGCAGGCTTCAGCTAGCTTTGCATGTTCATTATCGGTATCAGATTAAAAACTCAAAACAGTCGTTATTAATATAGTCGCCATAAGATGGGCTCCATCATGAACAGCAATGCGAGAAGTTATACAGGCCGCTTCTTAAAAGATTGCATGTGGTAGATAACAAATACACAAGACTCGTATTGATGGTTGCATATCACTATGTTATTGATTGGTTAGGATAAAGTTTCAAAAGGAATACACAATGCGCCCTAAGGTATTGTTAGTTGAAGACTCCACCTCACTCGCCGTACTCTACAAGCAGTACGTAAAAGACGAGCCCTATGATATTTTCCACGTCGAAACCGGCGCGGAAGCTAAGACCTTCATTGAAAGGCACTCTCCACAGCTTGTGATTCTCGACCTTAAGCTTCCTGACATGCCAGGCGAAGAAGTCTTAGATTGGATTACTGCTAACGAAATACCGGCCGCTGTCATCATCGCGACAGCGCATGGTTCAGTAAACATCGCGGTAGACCTTATCCAACGCGGTGCAGAAGACTTCTTAGAGAAACCCATTCAAGCCGATCGACTCAAGACCTCTGTTAGCTTGCATCTAAAAAGAGCGAAACTCGAAAACCTCGTCGATAACATGCAAAGCAAATTCGATCGTGATCGTTTTCATAATTTCATTGGCTCTTGCCTACCCATGCAGGCGGTTTACAAGATCATTGATTCGGTAGCACCAACCACTGCCAGCGTGTTTATTAACGGCGAAAGTGGTACAGGTAAAGAAGTGTGTGCGGAAGCGATTCACCAAGAGAGTCAGCGTAATGGTAAACCCTTCGTGGCCATTAACTGCGGCGCTATCCCTCGAGACCTAATGGAGAGTGAAATCTTCGGTCACGTTAAAGGTGCGTTTACCGGTGCGACAACCGACCGTAAAGGTGCAGCAATGCAAGCGCATGGCGGTACCCTATTTCTCGATGAGCTTTGTGAAATGGAACTGGAGATGCAGAAGAAGCTCCTCAGATTTTTGCAAACTGGTACGTTTACTCCACTCGGTGGCAACCGCGAGATTAAAGTGGATGTCAGAATTATCTGTGCGACCAACCGCGATCCACTGGTTGAAGTAGAAGAAGGACGTTTTAGAGAAGACCTTTACTATCGTGTTCACGTTGTGCCTATCGAGATGCCACCGCTTCGCGAGCGAGGGAGTGACATTGTCACTCTTTGCAATCATTTCTTGAAGCTGTACGCGAAGCAAGACAAGAAGAAGTTCAAATCAATAGACAAAGAAACGCAGAATCTACTTAAACGTTATGCGTGGCCAGGCAATGTGCGTCAGTTGCAAAACATCATCCGTAACATCGTGGTGTTGAACAATGAAACGAGCGTGACTAAAGACATGTTACCGCCTCCGATTAATAAAGTAGATGCCGCTCCATCATCTAAACCAGTGACACCAATTCGAGTAACTGCGCCTCAACCTGCAGTTGTTGAAGCACCAGAAGCTAAGTTGCCACCGATTACTCCGGAAGAGTTGGAACAATCGTCAGTTGCTCAAGCTCACAATGAGCCGATGACGCCTGCATTTACCACAAGCGAAGGTGCTATTCGTCCAATGTGGCAAATAGAACGTGAAGCCATTCAACATGCCATCAATCATTGCGATGGGAATGTGTTAAACGCTGCTGTGCTGCTAGAACTTAGCCCTTCTACTGTTTATCGTAAGAAACAGGCTTGGGAATCGGAAGATGAGTACAATCAAGCCTAACCAAGGTGTACTCGACATAAACCTTCATGAGATTTGGCTGTTGATCGACAGCCAAACTTTTGGAGGCATAGAAACGCATGTTTTAGAATTAGCACAAGGCCTGATATCGGAAAGCGCTCAGTATTCAGAGGCTGTTCGTATCGTTCTTTTGACTAAGTTTAATCCTGAAGCGATCATCGTTGAAAAGTTGAATGCGCTGAACATCCCTTTTAGTTACCTCTCCGATTTAGCCTCATGTTCTGTAGATTCAAATGGCAATAGCGCGACACAGCTGAAACGTGCAATTCAACATTATCAACCAAGGCTTATCCATGCTCATGGTTACAAAGCCAGTTTGGTCAGCAAGTTAATCAAGCTTCCGCCTCGTTTCAACAACACAAAGCAAATCACCACTTATCACGCAGGTGAAACCCCAACAGGCAAAGTATGGCTTTATGATTGGCTCGACCGTTACAGCAGTTTTCTTTCTGATCAGTCGCTCGTGGTCAGTGAAAAGATTAAAGCGAAAGTGCCGAGTCAAACCCATCAATTGAATAACTTTGTTAAAATGCCAACCGGGTTAACAAGCTCCCCTTCATCAAGCCCATTCCATGTTGGTTTTGTGGGGCGATTGAGCCATGAAAAAGCGCCTGATCGATTTGTTGCATTAGCCAAACAGTTTCCTGATGTTCGGTTTGAGCTTTTTGGTGACGGGCCAGAAATGGACATCTTAGTTAAATCGCAGCCTGATAATGTGACCTTTCATGGGCATCAGACCAATATGGACGACGTCTGGAGCCAAATCGATCTGTTAATCATCCCTTCTCGCTTTGAAGGCTTACCTATGGCGGCATTAGAAGCCATGATTCGTGGCATTCCCGTTCTCGCCACCTCAGTTGGTAACTTGCCTCAACTCATCGAGCATCAAGTTAACGGCTACCTTGCAAATTCAGAAGCTGAGCTAGAACAGTTTTTATCTTTGTGGATGTCATTGACGAACGAGCAACGTAACTCTCTCAAGAGTCACGCGATAGAAACCGTGAAAAACCAATACTCTCCACAAGCCGTTGTTCCGCAGTTGTTGGAAATCTATCAACTCGACCGTTAATTCTAGCCTTAGTCGATAACTGGTTATTTGGGCTTGATGATTTAAGTACTTTAGTCAGTTTTATACTGATTCTCAAAATGACAAAACTCACCTCAAGGCTACGCCCTCACTTAATAATCCAACATTAAATCAGTAAGTTAAACAAAATGCATAACTGGCACTCACTTTGCAATCTTTAACATCAGGCGTAACTACGTCTTAAAAAGATTACGAGCCGAGTCCTAAAGAGTTTATTTGCCAATAGAGGTCACAATGGTCAACCCTGAAGCCAATAGATTGCCAGTCATCATCACGATCAGCACCTTGTGTGTTGGGCTTGGTGTTGTTTGGTACTTTGTGCCTCACCCTGCTGTCATTGTGGCGCTCGCTCTTGTGCCATTGGCCGGGTTATTCGTGTTAAACAAAACATTCTGGTTAGTTTTACTGTTCGTTGTCTTTTCATTTTTCCGAATTCACGAAGCTATACCTCAGCTCTATTCGCTAAAAATACCGCTGATGCTTTCATTAGGCGCTCTGTCGGCTCTTCTATGGCATGCATTAATCAGTAAAGAACTTAAAATCTTCTGGCACCCTTGTTTAAATTGGCTCGCCATATTTTGGGTATTGGTTTTCATTGGTATTATCTTCGCGTCCAACAGGCCAATAGCACTAGCAGAATTCAAGGGCGTTTATTGGAAAATTATAGTGATGACGCTTGCGATTACTTGGCTAGTAAACACCACGGAAAATCTCGCAAAAACCGCGATGACGATTATCTACGCTGGCGCTTTAGTCAGCTCTATTGCCGTGTACAACTCAGTAAATGGTATTGGGCTTGTCGAGGGCTCACGCGTGACTATTGGCCGCGATTTTGGCTCTATGTTAGGTGACCCGAACGACCTAGCACTGGTACTGATGTTCCCACTCGCCTTTACAATAAGCCAAGCCACCACGACTGGCATCTCACGATCCAAACGTTTAATCAGTGCCTTAGTTTGTCTGTTACTGCTCGCCGCCATTATTGCCACTCAAAGCCGTGGGGGATTACTGGGTTGTATTGCGGTGATTGGTATTTTTGCGTGGAAGCTAGTGCGCTCTAAAGTTCTCTTAATCTCAGTGGGAACTGTCGCGGCCGTGATGCTCTATTTAGTTGCTGGTATCTCAGACAGGTCTTCTGGTGGTGCAGCTGAACAAGGTATCGATGAATCTGCAATGGGGCGAATCTATGCTTGGGAAGCGGCAGTAAAAATGGCAGTTGAAAATCCACTGACTGGCGTAGGGTTGAACAACTTCTTCTCGAACTACTTCTTTTATAGTTCGCACTGGGACGGACTGAATCACGCCGTTCACAGTACTTGGTTTGGTGTGTTAGCAGAGACTGGCTTTATTGGTCTGATCATTTTTGTCTGCCTTATCGTTTCTTTGATCAAAACCTCTCGCTCTACGCTAACGAGATTAAAAAACTCGACCACAGAAATCTCCCCCGAGCTTAATGCGGTCGCCTATGCGATCTATGCAGGTCTGATTGGCACAATAGTGTCGGGGACATTTTTGACTCAAGGCTTCAACTGGCCGATTTATATCCTCGCAGCACTCACAGTTTGCGCCTCAAACGTATCTCAAACTGCCTGTCAAAATGAGAAAACCTAAAAGCCATATTTTAACTCATTGAAAATATTATATTTATTAAATGGCACAGTATATGAAAGTACTTCTATATAACAAAACAGAGGATTTTCATTATGACGTCAGTATCTATACATCAATTCAAACATTGGCTTAAGTTTCATCCTAATTCTCGAATTAGAAATGTGTTTTTCATTTTGAAAGACATCAGAAGCGCAGAGCTACCTACCCCTCAAGTACTTAATCGCTGCCTATATCAAGCGCACAAGCTAGTGGTGAATCTGGTTTCTGGCTTTACGCGATTCTTTTACTGGACTCCGGCTTTCAAAGGTCGTGTGGCTCAATGTGGCAAACGCCTGTATTTGTATGGTGGACTGCCTTTCGTCAGCGGTCCGGTGCAAATTACGATTGGCGACAACTGCCGTATCTCTGGCCACACGACATTCTCTGGTTGTACTCAACAACTTGAAGGCTTGGAACACCCACTATTGTCGATTGGCAATAACGTCGACATTGGTTGGCAGTCGACTATCGCTGTTGGAGGTAAAGTGGTTATCTCTGACAACGTACGAATCGCAGGCGGCGCTTTTCTATTTGGATACTCTGGACACCCGCTTGATGCAAAACGCCGAGCGCTAGGTGAAGGTGACGACCCTCAGCAAATCGGTGACATCATTCTTGAACCCGATGTTTGGTTGGGCACGAATGTGACGGTCAAAGGTGGCGTAACCATCGGCGAAGGTGCCGTAATAGCCGCAGGCAGCGTAGTAACAAAGAATATTCCTGCCTTCGCAATCGCAGGTGGCAACCCAGCTCGAGTTGTCGGTCACATCAAACCCGTTGAAGTGACAGAATCCGATATGTTCGATTCGTTAGAGACTCATGGAGGTGACCATGCGTGATTTAATCGTATTTGGTGAAGACTTTGGTGGCCTACCTTCATCGACTCAACATTTAGTTCGTCACCTTGCTAAGCAACACAAAGTCTTATGGGTCAACTCTATTGGCTTAAGACAACCGAAGCTGTCCGCTAAAGATGCCAGCCGAGCGTTCAACAAGTTGTTTGGTAAAACCAAAGCCGTTACTCAAAACATGCTCGACTCTGAGGGACACGACAACATTACTATCGTTAACTTAAAGACAATCCCTGCGCCTGCTTCTAAATTTTCTAGAAAGTTGGCTCAGCAAATGATGTTGCACCAACTAAAACCGATTATTGCGGAGCTTAATCTGAACGCGCCTATCCTATGGACTTCTCTTCCGACCGCTGTTGATTTGTGCGGACACTTAGGCGAGTCATCTGTGGTCTATTACTGCGGTGATGATTTTAGCGCGCTGGCTGGTGTTGATCATGACACCGTTGCACAGCACGAATCAGAGCTAATCGAAAAATCAACGCTTATATTCGCGGCTAGCAAAAAATTGATGGGTAAATTTCCAAAGCATAAAGCGCACTTGCTACCACATGGTGTCGACGTAGACCTATTTTCAACACCCGCACCAAGAGCAAAAGATTTACCAAGCAACCACCGCCCTATTGCTGGTTTTTATGGCAGCCTTTCTAAGTGGCTTGATTATGAAATGATTGATCATGTTGCGAATGCGATGCCGGAATGGGACTTTGTTTTCATAGGTCCAAACGAGCTTGATACGCTCATGCTGCCTAAGTTGAGTAACGTACATTACCTTGGCCCTCGTCCACACCACACGCTACCAAGCTATTCTCAACACTGGGATGTGAGCTTGTTGCCGTTTGTTGATAACGAGCAGATCCGAGCGTGTAGCCCACTCAAACTAATGGAATACCTTGCGGCGGGCACACCCATTATCACAACACCGTTCCCTGCTTTGGTTCCATATCAAGGGCACGTAACCACGGTTGGCAGTGCCAACCAAATGATTTGGGCGCTTGATCATGCACGCGAGCTAAGCAACTCACCTATCTCTGTCGTCGAACAAGAGAGCTGGCAGAACCGTGGTAACTTCGTACATTGGATGTTGGAGCTATTATGAATAATCTGAAATTGCGGTTATTAGTCATCATCAATGCGATGTGGCGCCAACGCTACGTTATCGTTCTGCCAATGCTTATTTTGCCCTTTGTAGGCTTTGGTGTGAGCAAGTTGGCTCCAACTAAATATGACGCGCATACCAGTATGTTGATTCAAGAAACGGCCAAGATGAATCCATTCTTGGAAGACATTGCCGTTTCGACGATGCTCAAAGATCGACTTAACGCATTGAGAACACTGCTTCACAGTCGACATGTGCTTTACTCGGTCGCTGATGAACTGCAATTAACCACGCCAGATATGCCTGAAATTGAGAAACAAGAGATCATTACTGACCTGTCTCAACGTCTAACGGTGACTCAGCTTGGAAAAGATTTTCTAAAGATAAGTCTAACGTCGAACACACCAAATGGAATGGAAGCGACGCTGCGCTCGGTAAGTGAACATTTCATTGAACAGTTACTCGCACCGGAACGTTCATCGATTGAAGATTCAAGTAACTTCTTGAAAATCCATATCGACAAACGTAGCGCAGAGCTTGCAGAAGCAGAAGAAGCGCTAGCTGCATACATGAATGAGAATGTTCATTCGACGCCTGAGGTACAGAGCCAAAGTTTGAATCGCCTAGCTTCACTCAAACAAACACTGGCAGAAAAAGAGGCCGAGTTATCGGGTGTCGAAAAAAGTTTAGGGTCAATCGACCAACAACTTTCAAGAACCAACCCTGTGATCGGTAAATTAGAAGACCAGATCATCGACATTCGTAGCGACCTTACCTTGTTACAAGCTAAATACACGGACAAGCACAGTGCTGTGCAAGCTAAAGTGCGTGAGCTAGACAGACTAGAGAATGAACGTAAGAGTTTGCTCGAGGTAACCCAGCCAACGATGAACAGCGACCAGCTTTGGGACATCGCAAGTAGTACGACACTGAACAAACTTTCTGATACCCAACCTCTTCTGGTCACTCAATTACACAGCCTACAGCTGGTTCGTGCTCGCTTTGAGTCTTTAACTGAAGAGACCAAAAGCCTTCGAACTATGATTTTCGAATTAGAACACAAGGCCAATAACTTCGGCGAAAATGCAAAAGAGATGTACCGCCTTAAACGTCAAGTTGAAATCAAACGTCAACTATATGATGAACTGACAGAGCGTTATGAAATGGCTCAACTAACGGGTTCGCTTGGTGTATTCGAGCAAAACAAACGTGTGAAGATTATCGATTTGCCTTTCACACCGAGTGTCAAATCTAACATGCCGACTTTTGTTTTTATTCTGGCTGGATTCGTTGCAGGTATCGGATTGGGTATTGGTTTAGCGGTATTGTTTGAACTGTTTGATTCTTCAATCAAACGCAAAGACGAAATCGAAGATATCTTGGGTGTCCCTGTGATAACGGTGATCCCGAAAATGAGCTAGTCAGCCTCAAAGCCATTTTTGACTTGCTCGCTTCACAGCTTTCTAGCTTCGTGCATCCTAGCTTTCTAGTTTCCAAGCTTCGTGCATCCTAGAGCAAAACGCCAACACTCGCTTGGCGTTTTGTTTGTTTAAAGCCCCAAGTTCTAATGCTACTTTCGATTTACCCAAGCCCTATGATTCAAATTGCCATTCAATCGTATTTTGTTTTGATTCCCATTTTGAGAAATGAAAACCACCCTGTAATTGAATAATCTAAATACCTGAAAAATAAAGGCTATTTAATTGGCACAACTCCTGCTATCTCCTTGTGTAGTTAAACGTTTTAAAGAATTTACTTCAAGAGAAACGTCAGAAAGGCGAAATAAGAATCACAAAGGCAGGGTCCAAATTATGAATACGCATTTAACGAAGCATGGCAAAAAGATCATACACGTTGTTCAGCACCTTGCACCGGGTGGATTAGAAACCCTAACTCTGGATTTGCTGCGCCTTGCTAAACCAACAGACCAAGTGTTGATTGTCAGTTTAGAAGGTACAAAACAAGAGTCGATCAACAACTGGCCGAAGCTAGAGCCATACAAAGAGCAAATCGTCTTTTTGGATAAAGCACCAGGCGTACAATTCAATATCATTATTAAGCTAATTAAAGCCTTCAACGCGATTCGCCCTGATGTGGTTCATACCCATCATATTGGCCCACTGTTATACGCTGGTTATGCCGCTCGCGTAACCGGGGTTCCAACTCGAATCCATACCGAACATGACGCTTGGCATCTGAACAACAACAAACGTCGTCGATTACAAGCGCTTGCTTTAAAAGCTGCTCAACCAACGTTAGTTGCCGACGCGACACGTGTTTATAACCAACTACGCACTGCTTTTTCTTATGAGAACATCATTACCATCAAAAATGGCGTTGATTGTGAGAAGTTTAAGCCAATGTCGAAAGAACACGCGAGAGCAAAACTAAACCTGCCGACAGACAAACACATCATCGGTTGTGCAGGTCGACTAGAACATGTCAAAGGCCAAGACCAACTTATTAAAGCACTGACTCTTTTACCTGCAAACATGGTTGTCGCATTGGCTGGCGGCGGTACTAAACGCAATCAACTAGAGCAACTGACTAGCCGCTTGAATCTGAGTGACCGAGTCATCTTTCTTGGCTTAGTTGAAGACATGACCACGTTTTACGGAGCGTTGGATACGTTCTGCCTACCTTCACGCCACGAAGGGCTGCCGCTTTCTACACTTGAAGCTCAAGCATGCAATATTCCAACCGTCGCAATGGACGTTGGTGCCGTCGATGAAACCTTGTGCCCTATCAGCGGAACACTCGTTAAAAAAGGCAGTATCACGGGATTAGCCAATGCCTTGTTAGAGAATCAAAATGAACGCTTTTTATCACCTCGACACTATGTTCTTAAGAACTTCGACATCATCAAAATGGTTTCGTCTTACAACGACATCTCAGAAGGAGCTTACGCATGATTGATTGGTTGCTTGCGGGACTTTGTTTGTTTTCAGGTGCGTTGATTGTCTATCATCACGCAGCCTACCCTTTGTTACTGCGTTGGTATGCGAAAAGCCACCCCGCACGCAAAGTTGAAGAGAGTCATCGTTGCTACAAAGAGGAACAGCAAGATTGTACGTTGCCGACCATCACCGTTCTTGTTCCTGCATTTAACGAAGAACAGTGGATCGCAGACAAGATTCGTAACCTTGCTTCACTCGATTACCCCAAAAAGAAGCTGCAAGTCATTGTCGCTTGCGATGGTTGCACCGATAATACAGTCGCCATTGCACAAATGACCATACAAGAAGCGATGTGCAGTGATGTCTATTTTGAGATACATGACCATCAAGTAAACCGAGGCAAAGTCGCGGTTGTTAATGAAGAAGTGACACGTATAACCAGTGATATCACGGCGATGAGTGATGTTTCTGCCCTTATTTCATTGGATGCTTTGCTTATAGCTGCCGCTCATTTTGAAAGTGACAAGGTTGGAGTGGTAAACGCAACGTATCAACTTTGTCCAACAGGCAATGAAGGCGAAAACACGTATTGGCAGTACCAAACCGCGGTTAAAGAGTCTGAGGCTTCGTTAGGTTCTAGCTTGGGTTCTCATGGCGCTTTCTACTTGTTTAGAACACACCTGTTTGAACTGCTTCCACTCAACACTATTAATGATGATTTCATCTTACCGATGCAAATCGTTAAACAAGGTTACATCGCAGAATACGAAACCCAAATGGTGGCATTAGAGCTAGAGGAATCGAACCTAGAAACGGACTTCAAAAGAAGACTTCGTATTTCAGCGGGTAACATGCAACAAGCGATTCGATTATTTGCCTTGTTCAGCCCGAAGTTCAAAGGCATCGCGTTTGCGTTCTTTTCAGGAAAAGGACTTCGCCTGCTCACTCCCTATTTAATGATTGTGTGCTTAGTGTGCTCAATCTTACTTAGCAACTACTTGGTATTTGAAGCGCTGTTATGGGCTCAAGTTGCCGTTTATACCATTGGCGTCCTTGGCTGCATCTTGCCAAAGCGTCTAGTAAACAAACCTATTTCATTAATCTCTTATTTGATAGTTGGACACTACGCCAACTTCATTGGTGGCATTCGTTACCTAATCGGACTAGAAAACTCACCTTGGACACGAGCAAATCATTAAGGACTTATTATGATGAACATCGAACAGCTATCTACCCAAAACCTATACCAATACAAAATCTCACGTGCTAAACGTACTTTCGATTTTGTAAGCTCACTGATTGCTTTGATTTTGCTAGCGCCCGTATTTCCGTTGATTGCGATGGCGATTGCACTCACTTCTCGTGGCCCTATTTTCTACCGTCAATTGCGCGTTGGTAAATCGACACCGGAGAAAATGGAAATCTTTGAGATCATGAAATTCCGTAGCATGTACGAGGATGCAGAAACTCGCTCTGGTGCAGTTTGGGCTACCGCGAATGACCCACGAATCACGCCTGTTGGCCGCTTTTTGAGAAAGACACGTCTTGATGAACTGCCACAACTGATCAATGTACTGAAAGGTGAAATGTCTCTAATTGGCCCGCGCCCTGAACGCCCTACTTTTTACACCAAACTAGAGAACGAAATTCCTTACTTTGCCGACCGCACATACGGTGTAATGCCTGGTATTACAGGGCTTGCACAAGTAAATCAAGGTTACGACACCTGTATTGATGATGTACGTCGTAAAGTAGGTTTTGACCACAGTTATGCACTAAGCCTATGTTCGGTTAAGTCTTGGATTGCCGCTGATCTCAGCATCATCTCTAAAACAATCATCGTAATGGTAGATGGTCGAGGTCGCTAAACCAGTATGGTCTAATGTGGATACAAAGCCTGTTTTCTATAAAGCCTTAGGGGGCGATTGGAAAGTCGCTAATGAAACACAGAGTGCCGAATTAGCCCACGTTAACTAGACTCGCTGCTCTCGGTTCTCAGTTGAATGGTGTCATAAGGTTTCTTCCCTATCAATTGACGTAAACATTGGCAATGAATGTATAACGCAGATGTGGCTTGAGTTAGGGATTAGAAATTAAGAGCTGAGAGCTCAGAGTTAAGAATTAAGAGTTAAGAGTTAAGACGAGAAAGCTTATATTCATAGAAAACCACAGCACTTTCGTCAGAGGCTTGCTCAACAAAACCTAGCTTTTTAAGTAAGTTGGCAGAGGCTATGTTTGAACGATTGACACCGCCAATCAGTGTTGACCATGACTCCATTTTAGCGACTTCTGTGATGAAACCCTTCAGTAGCTCACTCGCTAAACCCTTGCCCCAGAACTCTTCTGCAAGCAAGTAGCCAATATGAGCATCACTTTCGTCTTCTACATAAGCGAACAGAAAACCAATCAATTGATTATCGTTGGATTTCACTTGAAGTAAGCGGCTCCCCGACAACATTCGGTCGAGCCAAATTTCAGCCAGCTCACCTGACACAATACCATGAAAGTATGGTGGAAGGTTTTCAACGACTGACGGCATTAGAATGCCAGGTACTCGCTCAAGCAGAGCCGAACGTTCAGGAACAGTAAGTTCACCTGCGACTTCTTCTACTTTTAGTCTTTGAGTTTCAAACGAGATCGCCATGTGTCCTGCCCAATTTGATAAAAATGTGGATTATACACCTGAGTTCTCGTGTTGGCTTCGTTTCCAGGCTAAAGCAAACTAAAGAACTGCCACGCCTTCAACTTCAATCACTGAGTTAACATTTGCTCGCTCGATTATCTTGAGTAACGTAGTTTGAACTAATTCATTATCTCGGATTTCGGTTTCACAAGAAAAACGCTCTTCTTGAACACCATCGCCCTCACCCAGCATAAATTGAACCGCGACTTCCGTTGCGAGATCTTTGGTCGTCCCGTAATACGCTAACGTGATTTTTGGGTATCCGTGGTCGCCTTTTTTAACCTGCTTTGCGATACGTTTTTTGGCTTTATCTAAATTCATACAACTTCCTTTTAAGTTTGAAATACAAGGTGACTAGAACACCTTTTTAAACGGTAAGCAATACAATCAGCGTTGGTTATAGAGATTCCCTAGCCTCTTGATACTAATCAAGATGGTACAGTCTTAGCACTTTAAAGAGTGATAGCTAGAACACAGAAAACCTGTTTAAGAAATATAATGACAACATATAAGAACTACGCGCCAAGAAGTGGGAGATGTTTTCGTTGCTGATAAGTTAAGGCTAACTCCAAGCACTGCTTGATTGGTGCCTTGGTAAGTGGTTCAGTCAGTTTCAAGACGATTGCACGATTACCTTGAAATACCAATGTGCCATCGTGCAATTCTCTGAATGTGTCGATTAGCTTCGTTTGGCAGTTAAAGAACAAGTAATAGTTGTTTGGTGATTTCAATTTCCAGTCGATTCGAATTGGACTGCCCGTCTTAACGCTGTAACTCGGCTCGCCCCATTTCAGAGACTCTTCGACGTCACCTAAATCCAAATCAGAGCAAAGCTCAAAGATTAATGAACGCAACTCTTCAAGCCGAGCTCGAACATCATCGGGATACTCGTCGAAATGTGTTTTGATTGCTCTGTCCATTCAACCTCCGATTCATTTGTTGTGATATTAAAGTCCAGCTCACTTAAAGCATAGAACCTTAAACATTAGTCCAACTTGAAACGAAAAGTGCCAAGCCTCGTAAATCAATTTTGAGTTATCTGTTCGTTAGCGGTTTTCAAGGCCAGCTTTAAACCGTCCGTATCCTTACAACCAATGTAAACATGCTTTCCATTGCTTAGGCTTAACTTAAGCGCTGAACCTATCGATGCATTATACAACCAGCCATCGCTCAGCATTCGGATACCAATACCTTGATACCACTTGCTTTGATAGAACGATGTCTCGGTAATGTCTGACACTTCTACATTCTTACGCCAAAAGCCAAAGCCGAAATACCAACTTAGTACATTGTCTTTGACCTCAATGGTCATAGAGAAAAAGAGCAAAGCAATTAAACCATTGATGGCGTGAGCGATTAATGTCCCAGGGTTATTATCCGAGGTAACGACAATGAAAGCACTTATCGCAACAAGCATGAGCAGCAATCCCTTGTTGGATTCCTTACTATAAAACACAGTGGCAACTCCTATAGACAACGAACAATCAACTAACTAGCCAACAGTTATCTTACTGCAGCCGTTCTAAAAAATCGTAGCAAGTAATGCAGGCATACTCCCACAACCAAACCAAGTAGCATCGCCTTGATACTACCAACCCAAAGTATCAAACCAGAATAACCTTGTCCCGGACCTAAGCCTTGTTTATTAATCACATCGACAAACATAAAACCGTTCCACAGCACATGCAGTGAGGCTGTAAATCCATGCACACAAATTGCGATGGTTCCAAGTAACTTGTACTTGTTAATAACTGGTGCGCCACAAAAAATGACAACAAGCGCAAATGTAAAAATCAGAGGGCCAGACAGTACTAAAGTGAGTGTAATTACTTCAACGTGGCTCTCTATGCCATAACTGTATGTACAAAATACCATTGTCATTGAAAACAAAAGCGAAATGAGTGCGAACCATAGCGTTCTATTCATTGGGGTTCCCTGCCTTAATAGTGGGTTTAGGACAAATTCGATAATCGACAGGAAGAACTAATTACCAAAAATACGGCATGAGAAATGCCCTTGTTACTCTACTATTCGATGGACGACTCAGACTTTCATAAACCCAATGTAACGGAAGACTTAGAACACAAGCTAGATAACAAAAACACCTCTCACCTGCGCGCCTAACTACATACCTTTTTGAGCTTCCTGTTGAACCCAAACAACATTTTCGTTTGAAGTTGGAACCTCAAACCAAGACCAAAACAAATCTAACATTTCAGGTGTCATTTCATAAGACTTACCATTCAGTTCCGAGTTACGGCTGAATGCTCTCTCCTTACAAGTCTCAAACGGAACATCAAGATAGTGAACTTCGCTGTCCACACCTAGGTTTGATGCCCAGCTTGTAAAAGAATCCCAATCAGACTCACGCCAAAAACCAAAGTCAAAAATCACAGGGACACCCAAAGAAAAGAGCTGCATTGCAGAGTCCTTGAATAAACCTTGTAACGTAGCCAGCCGGCTATCAAAAACCTCACGCTCCATATGCTCGCCATACAAAGGAATCATCCACTCATCGATTGAGAAACGAAAGGCGCCATGCTTTTCTGCAAGCGCTTTCGAGTAAGTCGTCTTACCCGAACCGATAAAGCCACATACGAAATAGATTTTAGTCATGATTCCCCTTTAGCCTCCCTGTTACGCATGATTCTTTCTATTAGAAGTGTACCAATGCTGCTCACTACAAACGTAAAAGCAAACGCCACAATTGGCCGATAGAAATCAAACGTACCATCCGTCATAAAAAAGTACTGATGAATTGCGACACCAAAGCCAATCCCTAATGCCAGCTTCAAGTTCTTGAAAATTCCTTTTTTCATGTTCATTCCCTCGTAGAAAGCAAAACAATGTATAGGTGTGAGTGACGTTACGAACAGATCTTAAATCATTGCGACGTAAACACTGAAATTGAAGTAAGCCGAAAATAACGCCGTTGAGCATCCGTTTTCAGTGCTATGTCAGGCTAATTTTTCCTGACGTTCTTGAGTGCATGTTTGACCTTGTCGTAAATAAAACTAAGAAGTGCACCGACAAAGACAAATAAACCAAGGTCAATCAGAGCAAGTTTAAGACTGAACGGATCTGAAAACAGGTTATAGGTGAATCCCATTTGCAAACCAATAAATTTAGCTAAAAAAACTGTAGGTATGATCAGAAGTATATTCACGTATTACCTGAAAAATTGACTAGAAGTAGAGTTCTAAAGCACATACTACTTTTGCTCATTTCTCAGGCAAGGAAATAGGTCTCGATTTACCCTGAAATGGGGATGAAATATGAATTTCACCACGATGAGTGGTGCGCCCTGTTCAGGGCGGAGTAACGCAATGCCGAAGCAGCCGTATACTTCTTAAATGACTAATACAAAGACATAGTGAAAATGCCATGCGTTGAGAATCACTCTTGAGCAGCTCGGATGGATAATAAGCACTCCAATCTAGTAAGATGAGGTCCAGACTTGCTATGCGTTACTTCCAAGCTCAGAATTTGGCCCCAACTTATTGCTAAAAACGAACAGACAACTAACCAAAATGCCTATCTCGAAAAGCTGACATAGAAAAGATGCTGTCTTAAACACCAGACCAGATTCCATCCAGGGCATCGCTATTTCGATTAGCGCAGCGGCAAAAACCAAAGTATACCCAACCCATTGATGCCATTTACCTAACATTGGCGAGAAATGATAGAAAGCTAACAAATAGAGCACCGAAAAAAAAGGCATTATAAACCAAGTGAAATACTCAAGAATTTCAACTAACGAGCGACCACCTTCGCCCAAAGTCGCCATTAGAATCGGGATAATAAAATTGAGTATCATGTAAAGAAACGGATAGATAAGAATACCCAAGGTAAGATACCGAACTGACTTTTTAACTCTAGTTTCCACTTGTACTACCTTCTCAAGTTGGAGTAGCGCATGACGCTAAACGCTAAATTAACGTGCCAAAAACCATGGCACATACTTTCCACGAGGTGAAAATGCCAAGCGTTTTTGGTCATTGTTAAACGCCTTGTTATAACACTACTCTGACGATTTCGCTTTCTCTCCAAGGTGCTGGGTAAACCTTAATAAATAACCATCTAGATCTTGTATTAGAAACTCTCGTTCACCTGATAGCTTTTCACCAATGTCATACCATGTTTCTTTTAAATCACGGAAAAAACGTACGTTAGCTTTCTTCAGTCTTTCAACTAGCGGCTCTAAATCTGAAAGCTCTATTTGAAAGTTTACTCCACGTCCTAATGGAGTAACTAACTCACTAGTAATCCACCCTGAATCCGTGATTTGTTCGAGCATGATCTGAACCTGTTCTTGTTCAAGGTATACAAAGTCAGGGTTTTCTCGCTTAATACGTACAGAGAAGCCAAGCACATCGACGTAAAATGATAACGACGCTTCAAAATTACTAACTGATAATTCGGGAACCATCGGGTTCCAGTATTCTTCCATAATCTATCCTTGCTATATGCTATGATACTGCCTGTGTTATAACGAATGACATGGATTCCCCCTCCCGAGGATCTGCCACACTTATGTGGTACTTAAATGCATCGGAGGCACCATGTCTGATTATTCTTATTTCTGCGGTATCGACCTAGCTAAAAACCACATCAGTCTTCATGCCGTAGACCAAAATGGTAAGGTCATATTTATAAGACAGTAACCCCGTATTCAAAGCAACTTATGCTCGACTTGTAGCTGCCGGAAAGCCTAAGAAAGTCGCAATAATCGCGTGTGTTCGAAAGATGGTTGTGACTCTTAACTCTATGCTGAGAGATGGCGCCATGTGGGATGAAAACACAGCAAAAAACTAATCATTGACGCCATAGTCGTTTGTTATCGTTTTACTTGATAGATCATTGTATAAAAAAGCCGTTTTATACGTCTTTTTTATACTTACAAGCAGAAGTCAATGAATTAAGCTTCTTTTTTAGATCTCCGACCTCAAAAGATAATTCTTCACCTGCAAAGTGCAGAGAAATATGCTTACCATTACTAACGGTAATCTGTTTGCTGGGAATCAAAGCAGTTTTGGTTTCAGGTAGCATTATTGTGACTAAATTTGACTCAGCACTTGCACTAAGACTACACGAGCCTTCAAACAATGTCTTATTCCCTATTGTTGCACGACACTCAATAGAACTTTCTGAATCAGTCTCAATGTTATAAACAAAAGAAGTACCGAGAGTATAGTCTTGGCAATGGTTGATGGTTGTTCGAACAACCATTAACTGAGGTTGATTTTCAGGTACTTTAGTCAAAAAGTAATACCCATTCTCAGTATTTCGACTTGCATCCCAAGATGTCGCCGAAACAACTGAACTAATAAATGTAGACATAAGCAATATGCTTTTATTCCATTTCATCCTATAATTCGCCTTTTTATAAACCTATTTAAATATTCCCTCTCCTTAAAGAGGTGTTCATCTAATATTGTTCTTCGGAACCTGGGGATAAATAACAACTGACATGAATTCCCCCTTACTTAGGAGATGTGGCACTTAATTACATAGGTGGCACCATGCCTGATTATTTTTACTTCTGAGGTACCGACTTAGTTAAAAATCACTTCAGCATTCATTCTGTATATCAAAATGGTAAGGTCATAGTAACGCGCTCTAAACTGCTGACTACTAGACGCAAATATGCAGCTCATTCGCATCGTCGTTGAAGTTCTTGCTGAAGCATATTATTAAGTAAGAAAACTTCAATAAACTGTCTCACGATGCCAAATCATGAGCGTTGATTACGTAGTTCCAATATAGAGGCGACTACCTAGTTAAAAACTTATCTATAAACTCTAATGACATCTTCCCGCTGTTTTATCTCTTATGAATTCTAACTTCCTTTTAACTCAGAAATGCCAAAGCGCCACGCTATCTTTAGCTTTGAAGTGTGCGTGTGCCATGTTTGAGGGTTAGGCACACGTTCACAAATCAGATTTGAAAGCTCCGTTATAACGCTTGAGCTTTGTGCCTAATACCTACTTCTTTCTTTTGAACCATACAACCATTTCCCGCAGAAGATAATAACCATTTAGCGCTACCATCATTGAAGCCAGTCACGTGTTTGTTAATTTCCGTCTCGTATTCTGCACTTTTCATATCAGATTTAGAAAAAGCCATGCAGCTCTTGTCAGAATAAAATGTTCTGGTATATGTATATGAACATTGGTTGTCTTTTGTTGGCGCAACTGTCAAATCTATTAAATGGTGTCCCTCTGAAAAGGTAATTTCTAATGTTGAATTGAAAATTTGATCATCCGCGCTTTCGGTAGCCCAAAGCGACCAGGAGCCATAGTTTTGACCTTCGGTAAAAAAGGTTTCTAGATCCCCAATAGTTGACAAGCAGCTTTTTATATTTACACCTTTGGCTTGGTTTACTAACTGGTCCCCCGCGAAAGCATTTGTACAACAAAGAAGAGACATAACCAGTACTGCTTTTGTTTTGTTCATTTTTACTCCCAATTTGATTAAAGAACTACATTAAATAAAAACGTTACAACAGTTCCTAGACAACAAAATTCTGCATTTAAATAAAGAATTACCCTATCTAGTTTCATATGGGTAAAACTCTACCACAATTAATTTCATAATTTCAGTGACTTAAAGCACAGATAAGCACGCCAAATATTAGGTAACAAGATATTCGCGTGCCGTATAACCCTGACAAAGCCCCTCCTAAACTGGATATAACCACAGTCACCTACACATACCCCAAACACAAAAAAGCCTGCCATTTATGCGAACATAAATGGCAGGCTTTATACGTTAGTTAAGCTTGTGAGTGGCTAGCTTACGCCGCTTCGAATGCGAGGGCCTTCTTCTCTACTTGACGGAAGATCAGCGTTAGTATGCCGTTTACTGCTAAGTAGAATGCGCCAGCAATACCGAACACAGTGAGTGTGTCGTAGGTTTGGCCGTTGATACGCTGAGCGTAGCCCATCAAGTCCATGATGGTGATGGTGCTTGCCAGTGACGTGCCTTTGAAGACTAGAATCACTTCGTTCGAGTAAGCTGGAACAGCGCGGCGTAGTGCGTATGGCAGTAACACTTTAAGCGTTGCTACTTTGTCCATGCCTAGTGCACGACATGCTTCCCACTGCCCTGCTGGAATTGCGTTGAATGCGCCTCTGAACAGTAGCGTGCTGTATGCAGCGGTGTTCAAAGCTAATGCTAACATTGCACAGAACCAAGGTTGGCTTAACCATGTCCACATGAAGCTTTCACGAATCCAATCGAACTGACCTGGGCCGTAATACACCAAGAAGATTTGAACCAACAATGGTGTGCCGGTGAACAGCGTAATGATGCCACGTGTTAACCAGTGAATCGCCGGTATTCTTAAGATTAGCGTTACCGTCATCAGCAGTGACAAGATACAACCAACCAGCAGTGAAGCGCCTGTGAGTTGCAGACTGGTCGCTAAGCCCTCAAGCATTTGAGAGAGGTATTGTTGATTCATGCCATTGCCCCTTTGTTACCCAAACCTTGAATAGAGAACTTACCATCAATCGCTTTTACCAATCTTTGTGTGATTAAAGTGATGACCAAGTAGATTGCTGCTGCTGTCGCGTACCAAGTAAATGCTTCGTGCGTTGCAGCGGATGTTAGTTGTGCTTGTTTCAGCAAATCTGTTACGCCAATCAGCGATACTAATGCGGTGTCTTTCAGTAATACTAACCATTGGTTGGTTAACCCTGGTAGTGCGTGTCTTACCGCTTGAGGTAACACGATACGAAAGAATGCACGAGACTGAGAAATACCAAGCGCGCTTGCTGCTTCTCTCTGCCCTTTGCTTACTGCTTTTAATGCACCACGCAAGGTTTGCGAAGCGTAAGAAGCAAAGATAAGTGACAGTGCAACAACACCAGATAAGAACGGGCTCACTTCTATGAAATCGCCAGTGATCATGAACAGAACTTGTGTCGAACCAAAGTAGATAAACAGTACGACCAGAATTTCTGGTAAACCACGAACAATCGTCACAAATGCAGTCGTTGGCCATTTGATTGCAATACGACGAGACATCTCACCACTTGCAAACAAAACTGCTAGAACCAATCCAACCAATAGGCTTACGAATGCAAGCTGAACTGTCATCCAGCTTGCTTCGACGAGCCCTAAAGAGTAACCCGTTAATTCCATAAATTACTTACCGAAGTACTTGTTGAAGATCTTGTCGTATTCGCCGTTCGCTTTCACTACTGCAAGTGCAACGTTGAGCTGGTCTACAAGTTCTTGATTGCTCTTGTTTACTGCGATACCAAAGCCGTTACCGAAGTACTCTTGGTTTGTTACTTGGTCGCCAACGTACGTTAGGTTGTCTTCTTTCTTGAACCATTCTGCTACAACAGCTGTGTCACCGAATACAGAATCGATACGACCGTTTTTCATGTCGATGAACGCATCTTGGTAGCTTGAGTAAGGTACCGCTGTTACGCCAGTCATTTGCTCAAGTAGGAAGCTCTGGTGAGTAGAACCGTTTTGAACACCCACACGCTTACCTTCTAGTGCTGCTTGGTCTGCGACTTTGCCTTCGAAAGAGATGAATGCTGCAGAGTTGTCGTAGTATGCGTTAGAGAAGTTCACTTGTTTAAGACGCGCTTCTGTGATGTCCATTGCCGAGATAGCCGCGTCGTAACGTTTGAATTTAAGTGCAGGGATCAAGCTATCGAATGCTTGGTTGTGGAAAGTACATGTTGCTTTCAACTCTTCACATAGTGCGTTTGCTAAGTCTACGTCAAAACCTTGAATTTGGTTGTTCTCATCCATGTATTCGAATGGTGCGTACGTTGCTTCCATCGCGAATTTGATTTCTTCTTTAGCCGCTGCGTTGAAAGAAGCAAGGCCGATAAGTGAAGCTAGTAGAATCTTTTTCATTTTGTTACTCCGAATACTGTTTGATAGCGGCCTGTGGCCATTCTTATAATTTGATTGTTTTGATCGATGTTGTTTTTAGCTAAATCTAGTGAGTCAACTTTCTTTTAATAAATGACTTACTTAATGAGTCAAATATTCAGCAAACTCAGGTGTCTGCGGATTAACGAATGAATCACTGGTGCCGTGTTCAACGATGTACCCTTTCTCTAGGTACAGAACGTGGCTAGCAATCTTCTTCGCGAAGTCGACCTCGTGCGTCACGACCACTTGGGTAATGCCCGTTCCGCTCAATTCTTTAATAATGCTCACGACTTGGTTGGTGATCTCAGGATCAAGCGCCGCTGTTGGCTCATCAAACAACAACACATCCGGTTTCATCATCAGCGCACGTGCAATCGCAACACGCTGTTGTTGACCGCCAGACAGTTGAAGTGGCCAAGCGTCTGCTTTGTCGGCAAGTTGAAGTATCTTTAGGACTTCTTGCGCTTGCTTAATCGCTTCTTGCTTATCCAAACCCGCCACTTTGGTTGGTGCTTCAATCAAGTTTTCCATCACCGTCATGTGTGGCCATAAGTTGTATTGCTGGAACACCATGCCGACTTTACGACGAAGTTTAAGCCCCTGCTTCTCTTGGATTTGGCTTGAAAAATCGAATTGCTCATTCGCAATGTCTAATTCGCCGTTGTCCGCGATTTCAAGCAGGTTCAATACACGCAGTAATGAACTCTTGCCCGCGCCGCTTGGGCCAAGCAATACCAAGGTTTCGCCACTCTCACAGTCGAAACTGATGTCGTGAAGAACTTGGGTATCACCGTATGATTTGTTGATGCTCTTTACTTGAATACTCATGCCAAAATACTGCATTAATTGTCATTTATTGGTTATTCTATTCAATCCGAGGTTTTATGCAAGAAAAATGTATAAAAAACTACTTTGTTGAATTTTTGTAACAAATATTCCACAAAAAACAGTCGCTATAACTGGTCTTACAACCAAAACTTACAAGTCATTGATAAAGCTAATATCGAGATAAATAGCAAACGTTTTGCTATCAATTTATAAATCATCGCACGGTTGCTTGTTTATGTGTGCACTCTCCTGTCAACGCTAATTTACTTGCATAAAAATTAGGGTTAAATAGCTTGGTTTTCTATCCAACTGACTGGATCAAAATGCTTAGTTTTCCTTTAAGGTCGTTTCGAATTATTCACTTAGTGTTGATGAAATATTGGAAATTGAGTTTCCTAGGGAGCGTCACAGCGCAATAAATGCTTTAATGGGTTCGATTCTCAACAACAATTACTGCCCAGCGAACAACGCGCAGTACAGGCAATAAGTCATAAAGCAACAAGCAACAAGCCATCTATTTTTAAAGCGACAACACATTAAGGCAGTCATATGCAAAACGATGTCTCTTCTACGCTCGACTCGAACCAGCGACAGACTCAGCGATCGACTCAACAAGCGCCAGAACCCAAACCTGAGAAAAAAAGCCTCAGTATTTTGTTTGAGCTGAGTAAATTCATTCAGCCTTATAAAGGTCGTGTTATTGCGGCGTTGATCGCGTTGATCTTCACAGCGAGCTTAACCCTCTCAGTCGGACACGGTATTCGTCTTCTCATCGACCAAGGTTTTAGCCAACAATCACTCTCAGATTTAGGCAGCGCGATTCAATTCATCATGGTGGTGGTCGTGCTGATCTCGATTGGCACCTTCTTCCGCTTCTATTTGGTCTCTTCTGTTGGTGAGCGAGTAAGTGCGGATATACGCCTGTCGGTTTTCAATCATGTCGTGACGCTGCATCCAAGTTACTTCGAGACCAATGGCAGTGGCGACATCATGTCGCGCATTACTACGGATACCACTCTGCTTCAAAGCATTATAGGTTCATCGTTCTCTATGGCGATGCGCAGCGCGTTGATGTGTATTGGTGCGATCATCATGCTGTTTGCAACCAATATTAAGCTGACGTTGATTGTATTGGCCTCGGTGCCGTTTATCTTGATTCCGATTCTTGTGTACGGGCGTCGTGTGAGAGCCCTATCTCGCCAAAGCCAAGATTCGATGTCTGATGTGGGGTCTTATGCAGGTGAAGCGATTGAGCACATTAAAACGGTGCAAAGCTACAGCCGAGAAGAGCAAGAGAAAGCGTCATTCGCGGTTGAAGTTGAAAAGGCATATGAGATTGGTCGCCAGCGTGTAAAACAGCGCGCGATTCTTATTTCTGGCGTGATCGTGATTGTATTTAGTGCTATTGCAGGCATGCTTTGGGTAGGCGGCAGTGATGTTATCAACGGCACTATGTCGGCTGGTGACTTAGCCGCGTTTGTGTTCTACGCAATTATGGTTGCTTCATCGTTAGGTACGATTTCTGAAGTGATGGGTGAACTGCAACGCGCGGCAGGTGCGACCGAGCGATTAATCGAGATCCTACAAGTTGAAAGCCATATTGTTGCGCCAGTTGCGAATCCAACTTCGCTTGCTAACGTAACGCCAGAAGTTGCATTTGATGATGTGACCTTCTGTTATCCATCAAGACCGGACCAACCCGCAACAAGCAACCTCACGCTTACTGCCCATGAAGGCAAAGTGTTGGCACTGGTTGGCCCGTCTGGCGCAGGTAAAACTACCCTGTTCGAACTGCTGCAACGTTTCTACGACCCACAAGTGGGTAAGGTCACCTTAGGCGGTGTTGAACTGAATCAGTTTGATCCTAACGAGCTAAGAAAGCAGATGGCATTGGTACCGCAACAACCTGCTCTGTTCAGTAACGATGTGTTCCATAACATTCGCTACGGCAACCCGCAGGCAACAGACGAGCAAGTGATCGAAGCGGCGAAGAAAGCGCACGCACACGAGTTCATTCAAAACCTACCTGATGGCTACAACAGCTTTCTTGGTGAACGTGGTGTAAGGCTTTCTGGTGGGCAGAGACAACGTATTGCTATCGCACGTGCCATCTTGAAAGATCCAAATATTCTATTGTTGGATGAAGCAACCAGCGCACTAGACAGTGAAAGTGAGCATCACGTACAACAAGCGTTAGAAGAGTTAATGCGTGGCAGAACGACGATCATTATCGCCCATCGATTATCAACAATTAAACACGCCGACCAAATTGCGGTGCTCGATAAAGGACAACTAGTAGACATCGGCGACCACCAGTCTCTCATCAATAGCTGCGAATTGTACCAACGCTTGGTTGAGCTGCAATTCAAACACCTTAGTGCCTAACTATTGAGTGGATGTGCAACTAAGTCACTGACATTGTGTGGTTTCAAGCTTCAAAAACTTAAATCACGCGTGTTGCAGTTTTGTTAATTTAGCGGTAGGGTTTTTATTCCAATAACAACTTATCCCTACATAACAATAAGAGAGTTCGCATGGAAGCACTATTATCTGACTACCCGGTAGTAACAGAAATCCCTGTCGCTTGGGGAGAAATGGACGCACTCAATCACGTTAACAACGCTGTATATTTTCGCTATTTCGAAACCGCTCGCTTAGATTTTTTCAAGCACGTCGAGCTGATGGAAGAGATGGCGATTACCAAAGTTGGTCCTGTTCTTGGTGACACTTACTGTAAGTATTTCCGCCCAGTCACGTATCCAGATACCTTGATGGTCGGCTCACGTGTTACCGATATTCAAGATGACCGATTCACCATGGAATACGCGATTGTCAGTAAGGCTCAACAGAAACTGACGACCGTTGGCACTGCGACTATCGTGATGTTTGATTTTGCTTCGAACCAGAAAGCCCTGCTCTCGCTGCGCTTAACCAATGAAATCGAAAAGATGAACACGTTGAAGAGCCCATGCTTCAAACAAGAAACAGTGACGGAATAACGTATTCGCTGATTGAGAAAGACTCAGAAAGTTTCAGACATTAAAAAGGCCACTCGATTGAGTTAATGCCGATCGTTTAAGAAGACTTGAACGATCCTGCAGTTAGCAGATAATCCCCATCAACAACGTTGATGGGGATTTTTTTATGCTTGAACAAGAATTAGCAATGGCGCACGAGACTATTGAGGATGCGGATAATTACGAATCTGTCGTCAACGCCATTCAACTAGAATGGATAGAACAAGCTCTTCTTGAAACAAATAAAGCGAGCATAAGACGACGTCGACTTCCCGCTCAGCAAGCTGTCTGGCTAGTTATTTGGATGGGGTTGCAACGCAACATGTCTATCAAAGAGGTATGCAGTTCATTAGACATTGCCCTTCAACCAAAACCTGAGGATAGTTGGTCTCGTGTTGCGCCTAGTGTCCTCACCGATTCACGTCGACGTCTAGACGAGAGTCCATTAGCGGCTCTTTTTCACACAACAGTCAAGGCTTGGCGCGAAGATATCATTCAACAAGACAGAGACTTAGGGCTTAACGTTCTTGCTGTGGATGGAACAACATTTAGGTGCCAAGATTCACCAGAGAACGCCGAAGAATTTGGGTTCATCTCTAAAAAACTGAAACCTTATCCTCAACTTCGTTTAGTTGCTTTGATGTCAACGGAAACTCGAATGATTATGGGGGCAGCTTTTGATGGTTGTCATGTCGGTGAAACGATCTTAGCTAAACGTTTATTCAATGATATCCCAGCGCACTCATTGACTTTATTTGATCGTTGTTATTTCTCCGCAGACCTTTTGTTGTCATGGCAAGAGAGTGCGGAAAATGCTCATTGGTTAATGCCTGCAAAACGTAAACTACGCTATGAAGTATTGGAGAAATATGCAGAAAATGACATGCTTATCTCAATGCCCATCTCTCCTCAGGCCCAGCGGCAGAATCCTAATTTACCCGAGCGTTGGGAAGCTAGATTAGTCCTATATCAAGAACCAAAAGGTGAGATAAAAGGTTTTATTACTTCACTTACAGACCCTAGCAAATACTCACTAGAAAGCCTGCTGCGTATTTATTGGCAACGTTGGGAGATAGAAGAAGGTTATGGTGAAATTAAACAGACTCAACTGCAAAGTCACGTCACTTTACGAAGTCGTTTTTCTGTCGGTGTGAGGCAAGAGCTTTGGGGTGTCTTACTTGCTTATAACCTAGTGCGATTAGAGATGGTTAAGATAGCTTCAGAAGCAGGGGTTCGAGCGACTAGGGTCAGTTTTACGGCCGCGATTAACCTTATTGATGCGCAGTTACGTTGGCTAGCTTTATGTCCAGACGGAACTCTACCAGTAAAACTTAAAAGAATGAGGGAAAGTATCAGTCACTTCATTCTCCCAGATAAAAGAAAGGACCGAACGTTTCCACGTTCAATCCTCTTTGTTCCAGCTAAATATCCGTTTAGATTCAAACAGTAATGCTTATCCGAACGGCATTGACTCGATTGAGTGGCCTTTTGTTTATTGGTGCTGAGTGCTTATAAGCGGTTGAGCGTTATAAACCTTGAACGCTCTTTGCGTTAGAAGCTATAAGCCTTACAGCCCATAGACATTGAACCCTATAAACCTTGTACGCTATAGACCTTGCACGTACTGAGCATTAGTTCGAACTTCAACCATCTGCTCTAGGTTCTGTTGTGAACCTTCAACGCCGTTCAGTAGCGCTTCGAAATGCTTGATAAGCTCAACTTTGTCTTTCACTTCTTTAGAACCTGCACCGATGTTGGTTAGGTCAATGAAGAACTCGTCGAACAGACCAGAGAAGTCAGTTACTGCGTCGTGGTTCAAGAACTGCTCGTGGTTGTAAATGCTTGGGTAGCCACCCTTCTGTTTATCAACCGCAAAAGAGATGCCTTTCACGTTGGTAATCGTGGTCGCTTTCTCACACTTCAACATACAACCTGCTTCGATGCTTGGCTTGTTACAACCCACGGTTCTTTGGAAGAAACACTGACGGCTGGTCATCATCAAGATTGGGTGGTAAATGCTGTAGAACAGTTTGAAGTTCTCTGGGCGACGAATATGACGAATCTGACCTTTGTTGATCTCGTTCGAAATGAATGCGCCTGCACAGTTCAGCTCTTCTTTCAGAGTAACCAGTGCGTGAGAGTTGGTCGTGTTCATGAACGGGCCTGCAACCCACTCAATACCCATCTCGTAAGCTTTGTAAGCAATACCCGTGTTGTTGGTTACGATGCGAGCTGGCTTGATCTCTTCAAGAATACGAACCGCTTCGTCGTAATCTTTACCGATCAATACCGCTGGGAACCAAGGAATCAAACGTGGGTTTGCTGCCAAGATGTCGATGTACTTGTTACAACGCTTCTTGAAGCTTTCTGGAAGTTTGAAGTAAACATCCGCGTCAGTCACGTCACACAGGTGTAAGTCTTCTACATCGGCGATAAGCATCGACATAGTCGGCTTCTCGTTCACTTTAGGGTGCTGAGGCAGTGCTGGCACTTCAACGTGCTTAATCACTTCCACAGAGCCGTTCAGAATGAAGTCGATCTCGTCTTTTAGGTCTGAAACTTCTTTTAGAGGAATCAACAAGCCTGCATCCACTTCACTGAAGTCGTGGCTTTCTAGCGTGTGAACTGCACTCTTCACGTTTTTGAATCGCTTCTCAAGTAGCTCTTGAGTAATCGCCTTCTCTTCAACCGCTTTCAATAGCGATTTAGATTGAAGAGTAAAGTTCTCTTTTGGCGTGTTCACAGTCACCGTAAATGGTTGACCCACTTTTGCGCTGAACGACAGTGCTACTGGTGTCTTGCGAATATCAAGGAACTCGATCTTGTCACGCATTTCGTTACCAAGAACGTCTTTCGCTTGGTGAAGTTCGTTGGTCACTTCTTGAATCTGTACAACTGAGATTTCGTTGTTCTGCTCCGTCGCTTTTTCAACAGCGTAGTTCATGCTGTTGTCGCGCGGGTTATCGATGAACATGTCTTTCGTTAGGTTGCCCTTTAGGAAAGAGTTGGTGAAATCACGGTTGAATACTTTGTGTAGGTTCGAATCGTCTTCGATCAACAAACCACTTTCTACAAAGCTATCAATCTGTTTACGCCATGTGTCTACCACAGTGTAAACGTAGTGTGCGCCTTTAATACGGCCTTCTACTTTCAATGAGTCGACTTTCGCATCAACCAATTCAGGTAGGTCGTAGTAAGCTGAGTTATCTTTCAGGTTAAGTGGGAACTTGTTGCCCGCGTTGGTAATTTCGTACTCATCACGACACGCTTGGCTACAACGACCACGGTTACCTGAGTTACCCACACTTACTGAGCTTGAGTAACATTGACCAGAGAATGCGATACACAGAGCGCCGTGTACGAACACTTCGGTTAATACGTCGTGATCGTGTGCCACTTCCGTCAGCATCTTGATTTCAGGCAGGTTCAACTCACGAGACAAGTTAACGCGCGTCGCGCCAATCTTAGACAAGAACTTAATCTGACCTTCGTTGTGCGTAGTTAACTGAGTCGACGCGTGAACGTCTAACGATGGGAAATGCTTCTTAACCAGGTTGAATAAACCCAAGTCTTGAACAATGATGCCGTCCACTTTGGTGTTCACAAGCTGGTTCAGCAGTTTGGTGATGCTCTTAGTCTCGTGCTCCAGTAGCACAACGTTAAGAGTCAGGAACACTTCACAGCCGTATTCATGAGCAAGGCGAATCACACCATTCAATTCGTCTAACGACAGGTTAGAGGCTCTGTTACGAGCGTTGAATGTGTCTAAACCACAATAAACTGCATTAGCACCCGCTACGATGGCGGCTTTTATCGCTTCTACATCGCCACCTGGGGCTAATAACTCAATTTTTCTGCTCATTTTTGAAGTCGCTCACTTACTTATAATTTTTAAGCCGCGTATTCTACCCACATCACGATCTCTTTACCACCGTACAACACTTTTCAAACTAAATGACCTCAATAATGCCGAACGAATCCGATCTACCTATCCTTTATTCTTTACGCCGTTGCCCTTATGCAATGCGCGGACGAATGGGCATCGCACTATCACAGCAAAAAGTGTTACTTCGAGAAATTGTTACCAAAGACAAGCCTAGCGAACTATTGGCCAGTTCGCCAAAAGGAACAGTGCCTGTATTGGTGTTACCCAATGGACAAGTCATTGAACAGAGCTTGGATGTGATGAACTGGTCACTTCAACAAAACGATCCTCAAGATCTTCTGCGTTCAAGCAATCCAACGCTTAGCGAACAAGTTCAGCAGCTCATTAAAACCAACGATGAAGAATTTATTGGTCACTTAGAAAGGTATCGTGCATCGGTTCGTTACCGAAACATCGATGTTGAACAACGCCGACAAGCCTGCGAAACCTTCATTAAGCAGTTAGAAGTGCGACTTACCGATCAGCCCTACTTTTTTGGAGAAAGCCCAAGCTTGGCCGATTTTGCGGTGATGCCTTTCGTCAGTCAGTTTGTGCGAGTCGAAAAGAAGTGGTTTGTGAAATCGGAATATCAAAACGTAGGACGTTGGTTAAGAGCGCACCTTGAAAGTAAGCTCTACACCCAAGTCATGAAGCAATACCCTTTGTGGAATGAAACCAAGCACGATTGTCTTTTTGGTGGATAATGGTAATTCAAGGATAGAGAAAGCGTAGTAATCAAGATAAGTACGTGACACTGTATCTTCTTTGTAATGAGCAGATATTCAAAGGCTTAACTGGGTTTCCGTTGTCTCTTTACCGGTAACTACTGTCTCTTAACTGGCAAACACAGTCTAAGCTAAGCCTTTTGTTCATTTTAACCTGATCACTGAATCGCTATCGAAATCTCGACTTCAGTTTCACCTTTGTATAGTTCAAAATCTGTCGTGTAAGTTCTCACATGTGGGCAGTCAGCAGCGCTGAAATACGCCCACACTTCACCCCATAGATCGATGACTGTTTGAGGAAGTTCACCTTCAGCAGAAAACGTCAGATATTTGCCTGCTTCAATCTTGGTTTCAATAAGATTATTTAAGTCTTGATCCGTTAACGCATTAGCACACGCGATAACATCAAACTCACCCGTAAAATCAGACTCGTAGTTAGTGTAAACGCCATACACTTTTGAATCCGGTGTTAATTTCGGAAATGCTTGGTCAAAAAAGCCCTGCCACAATTGCCCTATCTTGGCTCTTGCTGGGTCCATCTCATCGGTATTGGTGGTTCTTACTGAAAACCCATACGCCTTTACGGCTTCAATCGTTTCTACTTTCATTCGTTCTATTCCTAAGCCAATTGACGATCTAACTGTATTGAATCCAATGTTTTATAAGATAACGATGCTAATCTTGTATCTCTTTATGGCCACATTTTTCACAGACAAGGTGACGAGAAAACTCATCCATTGACGCGACAAACGGGCCAAGGAACCAACCTTTTATCATGCCTGCCCAAAACTCACTTCGCTTTTGGTTAGGTTTGTCTGCAAACGCACTCGTCTTTCTGACCAACACAACAACATGTTGTGTCTCTTCTCTGCACGCGGTGCAATAGCATTGTTCTATGGTGTTATTCATTTGAAAGCCTATGACGTTTTGAATGAAATCTGCTGAAAATGAGGGTTGTCGACACAAACTTCTAGTGTGGAAAGGTCTGTGAGTACGACAAGTTGTTCTACACCTTGAATACTGACCTTAATGCACTCTTCACGGCTATCATTGCGTTGAGTATCTAATCCGACACATTCAATCTGCTCGCCAGATTTCAGCGTTAATTTGATTGGGTATCGGTGCATACACACAATCTCAATATAATCGTAATCGTTGCAACTAATCATAATACCCTTCCAATTCATCCACCACGCTAATGCGACATGCCATACTATTCAATATCTTTACAATCAATAAGTTACTCGTATCACAATCGCATTGCCATAATCAGATTATTGAGTAATTTGTTAAATTTAATCTCGTTCTCACCATTCACATTTCATCTGTGAACGACAATTTAAGGCTTCAAGAATCCTTTCCAATAATGGTACAAACCACCAATGTCTGAAGAACACATTAGCGACATTGCGCCTTTGATTTGTTCTTCGCTCCATTCCCACCATTTCATTTCTAGCAACTGAGCGATTTCAGTCTCATTGAAACGATAACGGATATGGCGTGCTGGGTTTGAACCGACAATCGAGTATGGCGCGACATCTTTAGTCACAACCGCTCGACTTGCGATGATGGCTCCGTCACCAACCTTAACACCACTCATGATCATGGCTTCTGTACCAATCCACACATCGTTACCAATCACGGTATCACCAGAGCGTTCAAAGCCGTCTATCGCACCTTCAAACTTCTCATCGTCTTGATAGAAAAACGGGAAGGTACTCACCCACTGGTTTTGGTGGCCTTGGTTGCCCGCCATCATAAACACGGCGCCAGAACCAATCGAGCAGTAGCTGCCAATGATCAGCTTATCGATGTCGGTTCTATCCGGTAATAGGTAACGCGCACAGTCATCAAAGCTGTGGTTATGGTAGTAACCCGAGTAATAGCTGTGCTCGCCCACAATTATGTTTGGGTTGGTCACTTGCTCTTTAAGTGACTTTCCAACAAACGGGCTTTCAAAATAGTTTTTCATGTTTGTACTCTTAGTTTCGTTCTTTTAGTTGGGTACTTTTGTTGCGTGTTTATGGTTTTAACAGGTTTATCTTAGTGTAAATGCCAACGTGCCCTATCGACCGCCTGCAATATCAATAAACGAGCCGGTGACATACGAAGCTTCGTCTGATAATAACCACGCGATAGAGTTCGCGACTTCTTCTGGTGTGCCACCTCGTTGTAACGGTAACTGCGAAGCTAGTCTGTCTACGCGATCTGGCTCTCCGCCGTCTGCATGCATCTCAGTATAAATACAACCTGGCCTTACGCCATTCACTCGGATATTGCGTGAAGCTAATTCAAGCGATAAGCCTTTGGTGAGTGAATCCATCGCACCTTTCGATGCTGCGTAATCCACGTACTCAAACGGTGCGCCCGTTCGCGAAGCAGCAGACGATACATTCACAATAGAACCCGTACCGTCAGCTTGTTTAATAAAGGCTTTACTGCAAAGGAAGCAGCTTGATACGTTCGATTTCATCACCTTTTCAAAGCGATCCAATTCGATGTCAACCAAAGGTGACTGAGTAAACAAAATCCCGGCATTATTGACCAAGTGAGTCACTGGACCTAGCTTGTTACGAGCAATCTCGAATAAGGATTTCACGTCCGATTCAACAGACACATCCGCACGCACGCTTATGGCGGTTCCGCCTTGTTCACGAATATCATTAACTAGCTCTTCCGCTCGCGATTCATTGTGTATGAAGTTAACGCATACAGCATAGCCTTGACTGGCCAACAATTTAGACGTCGCTGCGCCAATGCCTCGGCTTCCGCCGGTTACAACCACTACCTTACTCAATGAAACCTCCTAATGTTTACTTATTCTGTGCAACCTGATTGTTGGTGACAAACTGATCGTATCGATACAAACTAATTGTTCGATACGATCTGAACCCACTGCGATCGCCACGCCGGCGCTTCGAATGGGTCTGGCCAAAACTCAGTTTGCTTTTGAATTAAACCGTCAACCACCGTGTGAAAGGTGATCACTCGGCCTTTCAACACACTGTCAGTGACCGAAACGTCCGTGACTACCGTATCACCTTCACAGACAATCGAATTGAGCGTGAATTCCCAAACACCATTGGCTGGGTATTCAGTATTGATTGCAGTGAAGTTGTCGCGCCCTAACGTCAATTCAGACGACTGCGGCCAATAGCCTTCAAAATCTGCGGTTAACCATTCAACTGCCTTTGCAAAATCATTACTGCGCATTGCATCCCAAAATCCCAATACCACTTGTTTTGGTGTCATTATTCTTCCTTAAAGTTATTTACGTGTGGTGATTTTTAAATGTCTGCTTCGTTATGCGTACTTGCTAATGATCGTTAAAAGATCATCGACACTGTTAGCAATGTAGTCCGGCTTGGTTTGCCAATTTTCAGGTTTCGATCGGCTATAACCTGCTGCAACGGCAATCACTTTTGCGTTTTTACCCAGCGCGGCTTCAATATTGCGAGCAAACTGTGTGTCCGCTTCATGGTCACCGATGTACATCAAACAAAGCTCGTTAGTCGGATCGGCGCCAAATATGTTCTCGACACATTTCACACCACCAAATGGATGGGGTTTTTGGTTACCGTTCGAGACATCGTCATAGCCCACGACCGATTTAAACAAATCACCAATGCCATAACTGTCGAGCACACCACGAATATTCAATTGAGAGTTTTGAGAGCAGATCCCATGTGGAAGATGAGCAAACTGATTAACCACGGTTTCCATTCCTTCAAACAAGGCAACGGCTGTTTGGTTTTTCTCTTGATGCTCTGCCCACATTCCACCAGCGGTCAACATTTCATCGTGTGATAAACCGTAATAATCGACATATAAGGCTTGCCAGTTTTTAGCCCCGTGGTTGGCTTCATGATAAAGCGCTTCGCTAAGCAAATATTTAGGTAAGTTGTCGCCTGACAAGTGTGGCGCGACTAAAGAGATAATGTCTTTTGTGATTGCGATATTCTTTGGAACGGAATTGACTAAGGTTCCATCGTAATCCCACAGGATGGCATCTAACTTCATACACTATCTCTTTGTTTCGATTAATAATTTGAATTTATCATTCATAAGCCTATTTAGGGAAATCTTATTGTCTTGAATTTGAAAATTAGTCCAATCCGAACAATGCTAGAGAGCAAACCGTTACTAGCAAACAATAACCAAACAGCCTTTGTTCACATCACTGCTTTATCAATTGCAATATATGCGTATAATCCCCGCTCCATTGCGCTATCGTCGTTAAAAATAGCGCCATTCAACATTTTTTATGAGTACCCAATGTCGAAACTATTTTTCAAAGGCCGTATCGAAACAAGACAGAACCACGTTCTTGCTGGCTACAACGTAAACCGCGATGTGAAAGCGGGTACTGAAGAATCTCCAATCGCAGTAATGGTTCAAACTGAAGCGCGCAAAGCAGAAGTTGAAGCACTAGCCGCTGAAAATTCTATCTTCGTTACTGTTACAGTCGACGAAGACAAAGAAGAGAACACCATCGAGCTTGATACTCTACTGAACAAGCCAAAAACGATGACGTTTGAAAAGACCCCTAACCGTAACGATCCGTGTTCTTGCGGCAGCGGTAAAAAATACAAGAAGTGTTGTGCATAAGGCTTCTCACTCAAACTGCCAATAGCACGATGAGTTAAGTAATATCTAACGGGAAGATCATTGAGGTCTTCCCGTTTTTATTTGCCTAAGCCAAACTCACAAACTCACAAACTCAGTCGAGGTTGTCTGGTGTATTCAGATATGTTCCACATTGGGTACATTTGTAATCACCTGTCGCGCCCGAACCTGTAACACCAAAAGATAGAAACTCCGATAAAATTCGTTGGAGTAAGCTCGGTTCTTTATCTTCAGCTTGTGGTGCCTTTTGCACTTGGCTACTGAACATCGTGTACCTATGCAGTGTAAGTTCCTTACAGTTACAGCAGAACGCTCTCGTCTTCTCACTTCCATACATAATATCTATAGCCTTAATTCAAAGCACAAATTCAACACATGGCAAATATGCCACATGTTGAGTTAAATCTATATATTTTCATGAAGTTATGAGCAAATTAAAGCGTTTCAAAGAAAGGTAAGCTCTCGACTGTTAAGTGACGTGTTGATGAACAAAGTTATTCAATTCAGTCACGCTTCTGATGATGTAAACCTCTTTCTCTTTAGCACGCAATTCTAACTGCGCTTTAAAGTCGTCATTCCAAAATTTAGGACACAGTTTTAGTGTCTTATAACTTTGTATCGTGCCTTTTATAACTGAACTTCCATCAGGCCAGCCTTCAGGTTTAACGAATAGACCTTTGAGCATTCGCTTGGTTACAAACCAGTAGCTAATTGAATAAGGAAGGTCGATATAAACCAAGGTATCAGCTGCATCTAAACGTGTGTTGAACGATCCTAGAGGGCCAAAACCATCGATGATCCAGCTTTCTGACTTAAGTATGCTCTCATGAGCCTGCTCGAATACTTCACGTTCAACAAACTCTCCGTTGGCCTTATAAACAATAGAATCTAACTGGTGAAGCTCTATCCCTGTAGCTAGTGCTAACGCCTTGCTGATTGTGGATTTTCCACTCCCAGGCTTGCCAAAAACCGCGATCTTTTTCATATGACTTCCTCTATTCAGATAAAACCCATAAGACAGCGACAAAAAACCCACCTTACGGGTGGGTTCGATAAACAAAGCGCATCAACAATCCCACCATTCCTATGGAATGATGATAATTCGTTGGTTAGATTGCGCTAAATTCAGTTTCATAAAACTACTTTTATATACTGTTGCTTAGTTGTCAACACAATGACTAATGGGCGATATCATCGTCATATCGCACCCATTAATAGTCTTAATGAGTGCTTATTGATCTTGGTTATTTTGCTTTCTTTTTCGCCACTGTCGCTTCTGATAGCTTGCTTAGTACACCCGATACTTTCTTAACGACCTCGTCACAGCCATTGATCGCGTGACGCTCTACCAAGTAATTAGGATCGTTGTAAGACAACCATACTTTCTTATTAGAATCCTCAGTGACTAACACCTTCTGCGGTAAATCTATCGCGACTTCTTGAGCACATTGCATTAATGGTGTCCCTACTTTCGGGTTACCAAAGATGATGACTTCCGTTGGTCTCAATTCAAGATCGACCTTACTCGCGTTTTTCTGATGGTCGATTCTCGCAAACAAGGTCAAACCTTTGCTCTTGGCGATTTCTTCAAAGCGGTCAGCGGTCTCTTTCACTGAATAATTACTTTGGTATTTAATCAAACCATCAGAAGCCGCAGCTGAAAATGATGCCGAGAGTAAAATGGCGCATAGTGGTAGTAATTTTTTCATCGTCACCTCTGAGATTTAACCTAATCAAACTTACATTCATAGCGCCACTTCCAAATTCAGCGACGTAACCCATGTCAGTATAGACGCGATTCCATTCTCAGTTTGCAGAGAGGATCACTTTTCTAATGCGTCTTATTATCATCAGTTTACCTAGGGTTTATTCACATCGTTAACTCATGGAGTAACTTAAAACAAGAGAGCTAATACATATAGCCAAGCCAATCAATATCCCCTAAAGGCCATTGTTTTCCGTTCAATGGCTTTACATATAGGTCATCAATTTCTTCAACAGCGACGCCATAACTAAGGTGCTCATGAAGTCTTAACCAAGAGTTAGTACTAGTAATTTGGATATACCCTTGTGAGGAATAGAAATCATGAAGATCTGATATCAAAATAATGAAATCGACATCCCTATTCTTTGCATACTCATCCAATTCACACAGCATAGATTTACCAACACTTTGCCCTCGGACATTCTCAGCAACACAAAAATCAATAACACCTAATACTTTGTAAGCACTGTCACCAACACTGACCATACGGTAATCAAGACCAAGGTAGCCGACCAGTCGTTCTTCACGGTATTGCAGAGCTCGCATATGAGGGAGTTGTTTATAATAAGAACGCTCTACCTGATGATCGGGGAAAGAGCTATTTCTCAGAGCGGTAATGGCTTGATGTTGCTTTTTGGACACTTCGATTTCGGATATGATTTCCATACAGTCCCTTGTAATTTCTGACTCATATTTATTATTGTCATGAGATTTACATCAAATGTTCATACCCAATCAGTGCCACGACTTAGTCCCACATTTCTCACATTGGTATTCGTAATCACTGTCTACATAAAAACCGGGAACATTATGGTCACCTCTAAACAATAACGTCACCAGGTACTCCATCAACACGCCTAACTTCCATTGTTTCTTTTCAGATTCAGCGTCCGCTTTAGATTCAGCATCGGAAGCGCTAACAGCAAGGTGCGGGGTAAGTGCGTCGCACTGCTCACAGTGATAAGGGTGTTTAATATACTTATTATCAAGCATTTATATAAGCCAACTGATATTTATAAATTTGATACATACTAACAACTTATCACTCGGTTCTCGAACTTATTGTTGTCCACTAGAGTTTTATTAGAAAGAAATGAGACACAAGGTAAGTGCCATGCATCTTGAATCAGTTACCATCGAGATCTCCCTCATTGAAAAGCTAAAGCTATTCTTACGCTAAGGATGAAATTAACTTTTACTTTAATAGCCCTTTTTCCGCAGCACCTTCAAGTTGCACTTCTAGCTCTTTCCATAAGGCACGACTGCCTTTAGAAATACGCTCGCCATTGAAGGTCAGTACTTTGTCTTTGGATATGTTGTGCTTCTTCCAGCTGTGACCACCACCATGGATGTTATGAAGCAAAGGCGGCACTCTATCGATCGCCTTACAAAATCTAGCTTCTGGTGACTCACCGGCTTCGAACTCAAGCCATAAATCCAAATACTCGCTTGTTGAATGGCTCGGCAATGATTTCAGCAACCGCTCGACGCAGTTTCTCTCTTTGAGCTTGTTTTCTTCGGTTTCACTGGCATAAATGATGGTGTCTCCGGCATCGATTTCCCCAAGATCATGAATCAGCAGCATCTTCATTACTCGCGTAATATCGATTTCTTCATTGGCATAGTCTTTCAACATGAGTGCGCTCAAACAGACGTGCCAACTGTGCTCAGCGGAGTTTTCATATCGATCCAATCCAACCGGTTTTGTCTGTCGATGAACATCCTTTAATTGTTCAATCTCGACCATGAATTGCAGAATGCCTTTGATTTCTTCCACGATGAGCTTCCTTAACTTAAGTTGATGATTTAGCGGTGCGGAGGGTTAACCTAACGACAGACAAGCGTTACTACCAATGAACCGACATTTTGTAATACGCAACACCCGATTTTTCAAATTCAGAGCCTTCTACAGCCATCCCAAACTTTTGATAAAAACCTAAAGCCGTTGTGCGCGCATCGCACCAAAAATATTGGATGTTTGATTCTTTGAGGTTAGAGATGGCATGATCAATCACGTTTGAACCGATTCCCTGCCCTTGGAATTCAGGCAGCGTGGCAAACTTTCTCAGCCTCGCTTCATTGCCTTGGATATAGATAGACGCGACACAAACCAACTGCTCACCAACAAACGCGCCGTAATGCGTTGCTTGTTCGTCATCTGGCACCATACAAAACGACATCGGTTTATCAGGCCAAAGCACTTGATGCCTAACCGGAAGTACCTCCGTCGCTGAAAGCTGTTTTATTTCCATATTATCTCCAATGTTCAGAAACCTACGTAAGTATGCAAGCTTGAAATGAAGCAAATCCTTTTCAACATTAATTTACTATTGAGTAGTCTTGGCATACATTTCACAAACGACTTCGACGTTTAGAAAATTACTTGTGCGCCAAAAAGGCTGGCGTTCAAAACCTCGAGTTGCATTTCTTTGTTTGTAGCCATCCGGATTGCGACCAAAATAAGATGTTAACCTTGCCGTCATATCATTTTCGAGCGAAATTCCGCTAATCGAAATATCGTAACCGCCCTGACATGGAGATACCCATACCCTCCCATTAGCCCCACTCAAACTAATATTCTTTGTTGTTATTTGTTGCTGATGTAGAACCAAAGAAACTGGCAAACGTTTATTTAAATCAGACACTATTCTATTCATTAGGGCATAAAGAACTTCAACTTGATTCATTCGGGACCTCTAGTAACGACTAAACATTGAAACAGAATTGGATGACGCTACCATTTGAAATTATCTATTGCACCGTAAACAAAGAACTCAAATTTGATTTTTCAATACTTAGAGCTAAGTTGTAGCTCACATCCTAACTTTAGATATCAGCTATCTGTATTCCATTAAATGATAACGCTCTAATCCCTCTCCTTTTGTGAATGAGATAACAAAACCTTGCGACTGGTAAAAGCCAATAGCATGTTCATTGGCAGTCAAACACTTCAAAGTCAGATCAGTGTAATGTTGTTTGCAGGTATTGAGTAAAGCAGAGCCTACTCCAGAACGTAGCGTTCGCGGGCACACATAGAGGTGATGGATGAAACTCTCAGGTTCCCAAACAGAGGCAAAACCTAAAACCTTGTCGCCAGAAACAGCCACCCATATCTGCTCACCTTCTGTATCTAATTCGAAATCGGATAACTCAAAAGCGTCGGCATCAGCCCAATGAAAGGTGTCCTGTCTTGATTCTAGATAGAGCGCCTGTAAAGCGGTTAAATACTTGGGTTGATACCTTGTGACTTCCATGTCGCTCCTGCCTATCCGTATGACCAGAATTAAGGTTGTTGACTAAGCTTTTCTACCTGTTAGCCATAGGGTGTTCAGGGTTTAACTGAAGCAGATCCCACAAGTTACCGTAAAGATCTTCAAACACAGCAACGGTGCCGTAGCCTTGCTCTTTAGGCTCTCGGACAAAGTTAATGCCCAAAGACGTCATGCGTTCGTAATCACGCCAGAAATCATCGGTGTTTAAGAATAGGAATACGCGTCCACCAGCTTGGTTGCCGATGAAATCGTGTTGCTCTGGCTTAGAAGCTCTAGCAAGTAACAGGCTCACACCGGCTGAATTTGGTGGAGCAACAACAACCCAGCGCTTATCTTCTTCTGGCAGATACGTGTCTTCGATGAGATCAAACTTAAGCTTGTTTACATAGAAATCAAGCGCTTCATCGTAGTCTTTTACCACGAGTGCAATGTGGACAATATTCTGTTTCATAACATACCTTGTTGGGGTTTTAGCTGCGTGGAATGATGCCATGAAGCAGGTAAAGACACTAGGTGTCGCATCATAAATCGTAGTATCTCGTCCGTCACAATCTAAAAGGTATACATCATTTATAACTGCCAGAATCCGAGCTCGACGCCACCTTGAATGACAATGGCACACATCCCGTGACGTGGTAACTCCATTGGTGGCACCGCAACTTCGGCGCCTAGTTTCTCGGCTGCAGTTACTGCAGACTGAATATCCTCAACCAACGTGTAATGACGAACAGTTGGTTCTTCAGTTTCACGAAGCGGTGCTCGAATGCCAATTACCCCGCCATTAGATAGCTTTGCGGTGCGCGCCCCACCAAGGTTCACATCTGCACCACTGAATTTCACGTTGTAGAGCTGAGCGTATGTTGCACAAACGACATCGACCTCTGGGGTAACCACTTCAAGATATTGCACCTTCATCAAATTTCCTTCTCGTGTTCTTTAAGACTCTCAACCTGCATACAGCTGTGTAGGTGTTTCTCATCAATAATTAATCGGTTTAATATTACTAAGCGATTTGACCGCGCATGATAAATTGCGGGCCTGCTGCGCCACCTAAATACTGTTGATTGGTATCTTCGAAGCCGCCTTTCTTATAACAGTTGAATGCGGCGGGATTTTTGCAATTCACGGTTAAATAAATCGACTCATACGCTGAGTAATTCGCTTTTAAATATGGAAACAAAGCCTCCACCGTGCCTGTTCCTAAACCTTTACCTTGCTGGTTTTTATCAAGCACAAAAGCTCTTAGCCCAATGCTTCCTTCAGGGCAAAACTCATAAGAATCTGCGTAAGCGATATCTAGCTTAAAGAAACCAACAACTTCGTTATTAGACTTAATTACGTGCAAGTGCGTCGTTTCACTGCCGTCTAATAAAAACTCTGCAGCTGTACCAGCGAACTTAACCTGTTCATCGGCGAGTTGGATGGCCTGAACTGACGCCACATCGGATTCTTCAAGCCTTTCGATAGTTATCATTGTTGTTCCTTCTGTATAACACGCGTGAAAAACCGACTAAAGCTCATCGCTAGTGTCTCGAGAACCGTAGTTTGGGAAATGCAACCTTAGTACTCAGTTAATACGTTTAGTCCATCCAATAATTTAGAGCAAAGACCAGCATTTGGTATCCAACCAAAAGGTCATGACTTAATGAATATCTTGGCAGAGCCTAAAGAGATAACCGTCAGGAGTTTGAACGATGAACTGCTTCTGAGTCGCGATCGAATCCCCACATTGATAAGACTTTGACTCTAACGCTAAGTAAATAGAATCAGCGGCGCTTTCGTTAACTCTCTGATAAAGTGGTTCGATATCGATAACGTCCCATTGGAAGTTAACACCACGCCCTAACGGAAACTCCAGATCACCTGAAAGCCATTTTCGACTTTTGCCCGCAATCCCTTCAAGCATCACATCAACACCGTCAAGCGTTAGATAAACAAACTCTTCATCTGAGCGCTCGTATTTCACTTCAAACCCCAACACATCGACAAAGAAGGATTTGCTCACATTAATATCGAAACAATAAAGCTCTGGAACTACTCGTAATGTCATGATTTACCTATTCACTAAATAGCGAGAGATTAGTAAGAATCTAATCAGGATTTCCACTCTAATATAGAGTTAATTAATCTGTGTACTTTAGCTAGCTTTATAAAGCCTTTCGTTAATCTCCCAAAGCGCGTTTCTGTTTGAGTCATATGTTAGAAGTTCAATAGCTTCTTGGTAGTCGCACCAACGGTAATCTGTGTGTTCACTTGATAGTTCAGGATCTTCTGTGACTTTAACTGAGAAGGAATGCTCAGGAATGACGAATGGATGCTCAGTCCAATTGTAATTCCCTGCATAAAAGACTTTTGGAAGCATGCACATTGAATCAAGCTGCTGCCAGTTATCACCGACTAACTGAGTTTCTTCAGAAAGCTCTCGTTTTGCTGCTTCAAGAATTGATTCATCATTTTCGCCACCACCGGATATTGCCTGCCATACACTATTGTCACTTCTGCGTACGATTAAAAACCGAGGTTTGGTGTCGACTATTTGATAGGGAAAGACTAAAACTTGAAAAGGTGCTCTCATTGATATGCCCTCCAATCGTTCACGTTTACGGCGCTAACTTCCCAAGGATGACCGGGTCGCTCAACAGATTCGTCAGAGGAAGAAACAATGGCTCAGGTAACTCATCTAGCTTAAACCATTTCCATTGCTTACATTTATCAGGCTCTGTCACCTGTGGTTTGCCGCTAGCATCAGAAGCCACAACAAACAGCGTTATATAGTGCTTGTTCTCTTTCTCAAAAATATCATTGGTAAAAGAGAGCTTTTCAAATCCACTAACAACGAGGCCAGTCTCTTCGAGTGTTTCGCGTTTGGCACACTCTTCAATGCTCTCACCCCATTCAAGGTGTCCGCCCGGCGTTGCCCACGTATGAGCTCCGTGAGAACCAATTCGCTCTCCAAGTAACACTCGCCCTTCACGTAGAATAACCGCAGCGATACCTACTCTTACTTCCTGACTCACTTAAAACTCCTTAATTCTTACCAAAAGACAAACGAACAGCTAAGTGACTAACAATGCCGAGATTACGCTCAAACTTACCACTAGCGCCAAGCCGAGTTAAATACCAAATGTTGAGAATGATCTCGTAAAGCTCTGTCGATCACACCCAAGGAAACACTTTTACTTGCTGCCATCTAGCCTTATAACCAGCGGTCATTTTGTTGTAGTTCGCTTCTGTCATTGCTCGCTTATTCGGTTTAATCAGCATATCAAACGCGTCCTCTACACCGTATGGTGCAAACAACTTGATATCGCCTGAATCATCCAGAGTAAACCCGATAGCAAGCGCAGAAAGCCAAGACTTGATACCTTGTTCAACACGATCGTATGGTTGAATCAAGCAACCGAACTTCTTAGCGTAACGCTCATGGATGGTCGCTTGGTTCTTTACATCCACGTCGACACGATGACTTAACCGCGAACGAATGCGGTTTTTGAATTCGTCCTCAGTGAGGGCTGATGCATTATTGAAATAGACAATATCTAAGTCTTTAACTTGGTCTAGAAGCGGTTTGTTTTCGATATCATTCCAGATTATTTGAGTGATGGCGCCGCCTGCAATATAGAAGTTTGGCAAACCCACCTCACGACATACGTTGGCTGTTTCGATTAGCTCAGGAACTTGTTGAATGAGGTTCTTTAGTTTTTGTTTATTCATCATTCCCTTTTTATCTAATCACGAATCGTACATTGCCCAACGGAAATAAGGTCTTTGACCATCCATTCGCTCAACCTTTGCACCCAACCTTTTGTAGAAATCATGCGCTTTCTTATTGTGCGGACTTGCCGTCCATGAGATGTGAGAGGCGGATGATGACTTCGCTTGTTAACAGACAAGAATGCCGCGCATTGCGAATCAGCTTACAGTGCTCTCAGGTTTTTGTTTCGCAGACGTTATTGCTTGAGCTATTTTGGCCCTGTGGTTTATTTCCCACTCAGCGAGTGTTAATGACGCCTCTTTACTTGCTTTCTTTGAAGCCATTCGAAACACTTCATCTTTTCTTGATTTAGGAATAACGACAATACCCTCTACATCAGCAACAATGATATCTCCCGTATACACCTTTGCTCCCCCGCAAGTGATTGGAGCACCCAATTCAGAATAGACCTCTTTCTTTCCCGGTACTGGATGAACACCTTTCGCAAAAACTGGAAAATTCATATCTGAAATTTCATTCAAATCTCGAATGACACCATCAATAATAAAACCTTTGATACCTCGACTCTTAGCGACTGCGCATACATTACCGCCGGCTACTGCATATTCGCTATCAACTCCATCCACTACAATGATGGAACCTTTTGGTGCTTCGTATATGGCTGAATGAAGCATTAAATTATCACCAGACGTTAACTGGACAGTAAACGCTTCTCCAAAAATTGGCGGCATTCCCTGCCAAAGAGGACCAATACTAAAGTCAATAAAGTGCTCGTTACTTAGTATGTTTCCGTAATCGGTTGTCGCTAATTTAGAAAAATCTCGCTTCATATTTACTCTCCACTTTCAAAGTGGGCAAATACCTCTGCACCAGTCATATTATGTGTTTCATTTTTAAATTCGTAGTATTCGGGCTTTTCATCGATGAATATCTGATGAGTTAACTTGTAGTCATCCCCAGACATCAATAAACCGACAGGAAGGTGATACTGATTATTTGGCACTAAAAAGTAAAACAAGTGAGTACCACATTTACCGCAGAACCCTCTCTCAGCCCAATCGGATGACTTATATCTCACTACATTTGATTCACCTGATATTTTGACGGAATCAGAGCAATCAATGACTAACATCGGACCGCCAGACCAATTTCTACACATACTACAATGACAAGCCCCCAATTCATTACTGGCGTACTCTACTTCCAACTCAACTGAGCCACATAGGCACTTTCCTTTACCTTTCATGAATCCTCCAATCTTTGCAGTGTGTGAAATGAATAGCAGATAACGCTTTTTATACCGATGACTTAATAAGAAAGGTTATTTTTTGTTTCCCTTCTTCGACAGATACGCGGCATACTTTTTAGAAATCCAATTATGAATATGAAGCCCTGTTTTACGAACAAGATACCAATCTATCGCAACTAGAATCACCAAACCGATTACAGTTCCCATTACAAAACCCCCATGCTCATTGAAATGCCACTCTACCAAATAGTTAAGAAAGGCACCGTGAACCTAAACTAGATATGGATAGTTACTTTAACTCAGGAAGAATGACGAGGCATAACGCTTAGCTACGCTGTAAGTGGATGTATGCCATGTCTGAGCGAAGCGAGTTCGGCACGCGTTTACGAATCAGATTTAGGCACCTTGTTATATGTTTTACTTACTAATATGCCAAGCCATTACACCACTAGCAATAAGTAAAAATATACCAATCAATCCGACATTAACTGCAAAACTTACTTTATTCGTTTCGTCTTGAAAGTCATTGGTTCGGGACACAAGTTCACGATGAATCATTAACGACAAAAAGTCTTGATTAGCTGGATTGTTACCATCAAATGTAATGCCTGCCAATACAACAAGTAAAACCCCGCTATATGCAATGTAGTCAACCAAGTCTATTGTGGATAGGTAATCAAAAAAATTGCGAGAAATTAGCAGAGCTACCGAGATCACAACAAGATAAGATAAAATCCCTTTGAGAAAACCCTTCATTGAAACTCCCTGTACATATAACAGCTATCAGACAGAAAAATTCTGCACTTAACTCCAGAATAATTTTGTCTAGTTTCTAAGATAGATAAGTAATATACAACCAAGCCATTGCATAACAATGACTTATGTCACAGCTAATTTCAGGCGTGTGAAAAACCGCCTACTTTAGTTCATCTGGAATGCGGCGATCTTTGTGGTAATACTCTCGGTCGCTCTCGTTGATTTCGCGTATCACTTTGCATGGGTTGCCAACTGCGACGACATTGGCTGGGATGTCTTTGGTGACGATGCTGCCTGCGCCTATTACTGAGTTTTCACCAATGGTGACACCGGGAAGTACGACTGTGTGCGCGCCAAGCCATACGTTGTTGCCAATACGAACGGGGATATTGAACTGCGCTGCTTTTAGCCTGAGTTCTGGGCTGATGGGATGTGTGCCAGTGGCAATGGTCACGTTAGGCGCTATCATCACGTTGTCGCCGATGAATACGTCTGTGTCGTCGACCAGAGTCAGATTAAAGTTCACGTATACGTTGTTGCCTAGGTGCGTGTGACGCCCCCAGTTCGCATGTAATGGTGGTTCAATGTAGCAGCCCTCACCGACTTCGGCGAACAACTGCTTCATGATTTGTTGTCGTTTATCACCTTCGCTCGGGCGAGTATGGTTGAAATCGTATAGCACTTCTAAGCATTGAGTTTGCTCAGCAACCAAATCAACGTCGTCACAGTAGTAAACGTCTTGGCTGTGCATTTTAGCCTTTATATCCATGTTTGAACCTATTTGATCATTGCCTTATGTCGGCATAAATAAAGAAACAGATGGATAATTTGAAGTTTTCACTGGCCTTAATGCAAGTTGGATGAATTAACGCGGCCTGATGTTTTCAGCCACACGCCACAGCACACCACTTGGGTCAGTGATACAAAACTCAAGCATTCCCCAAGGCTGTTCAACAACCTCGGAAACGTTGACTTCAAATTCCGACACTACATTAGAGTTTTGAATGTGTTGATACCAACTTTTTACGTCTTCAACCAGCAAGTGCATCATGTAATTGTGACAGTGCGCAGGTTCATAAAAATTTTGCAGAAGGAACGCACAACTGCCGTGTCGTAGATAGGCGATATCGTGAAATTCAGACATCACTTCGAAGCCGATTGACTGGTAAAAACGCTTAGATAAATCGAAGTCTTTCGCGGGCACGAAAGACTTAATTTCTGAGACTTTGAGGTTTTCCATCCTAGATCCTTATAGTGCTGATATTCTGGTCCTGACACGCTTAACGCTTTAAGTGGTTACAGCGTTTATTCAGAGTCTTGCTGAAATGAGTCGACTTCGGCTTTAGTTAGATAACGCCACTGACCTGCTTCAACATCTAAACGAACATCACCAATCTGCTCACGGTGTAGTCCAACAACTCGATTCCCTACCGCAGCAAACATTCGTTTTACTTGATGAAACTTACCTTCTGTAATGGTCAACAGCACTTCTTTACTGGTAATCACTTCGAGTTCTGCCGGACGCGTCAGTTTTTGTTCGCCCTGCAATTGAATGCCCGCTTTGAACTTGTCAGCGACATCATCTTTGATATCTCGTGACAATGTCACGCGATATACCTTCTTACATGACTTGGTTGGCAGAGTGATGTTGAATGACCATCGCCCATCATCGGTAATCAAGACTAAGCCTGTTGTGTCGGCATCTAAGCGCCCTGCGATGTGCAGTTCTGATGCTTTGTCTATCTCGATGTAGTTGAACAGTGAAGGATAAACTTCATCGACATTAGAACAGATAGTACCCGCAGGCTTGTGCATTAAGAGGTATCGAAATTCACGCAATTTAAGCGGCATGCCATTAAACAAGATGGCGTTGGTTTCATGAACCTGAGTCGATTCATCGGTGACTGTTTCACTGTTTACGTTCACCTCGCCATTATGGATGCGTTCAATCGCTTCAGGCTTGGTTAGGTCAGTGCTTTTACATAGGTATTTATCAAGGCGCATTAATCGTCGGCACCACATTTAGCACAAGGCTTGTAAGTTCGTTCACCTTGCTCGATAACCACATAGTCACCAACGCACTTGTCACATAAAGCGAGCTTTGGGTAAGCCTCTTTTTGTTTCTTTGCGTTAATGTTGCCTTCGGTGGTGTATACGGTTCTCATCTTGATGCCTTTGTTTGAATAACGTGAGAGGCGCAAATTGTATCACTGTTTACAGCTTTGATTGGAGTGGCGGTTCATAGATAAATTGATTTTAAGTACCGCTATTCCAAGTTCCCGCCCGTAACGGCTTAACCATGAACAACAAAATCAACGTGCCACGCCTATCAGTGGTAAAATGATAAAAGCTCACCAACTTATGAAGTCGATAATGAAAGATTGTAATCAATGCGGAAAATGCTGTATCAAATACGGAGATGGCGACCTTGCCGCGACTCAAGAAGAGATCGATTTGTGGGAGTTGTTCAACCCAGACATCTTTGAATATGTTCGAGGAAGCGAGATCTGGTTCGACCCTGAATCTGGCGAACGTTTAACTCGCTGCCCTTTTCTGGAGCTGGTTCCGACGAAAGACACCAAGGCTCAAGCCAAGTACACATGTAGCATTTACTTAGACCGACCAGAAGATTGCCGACACTACCCAAGCCTAATTAATGAGATGGTACGAGATGAGTGTGAAATGATTGAGGTGGTGGATTTACAAGACACGAAGAAAGCTCAAAGGAAACTCGACCTGTTGATGAAAGACAGCCGCCCTTCAAGCTATTCGTAAGCGATGATCTTTTGAAGATCAATCTTCAGTATTAGCTAGTAGCCGCTAAAACCTTAAGCCAAATACTGGTTCGCTTCTAACCAATCAAGCGCAACCAGTGCCGCCAATGAGCATACCGCTCTGTCGTTGCCATCCACAAACTTAAGCTCTTCAATTTCGGCATCCGGAGACAGTTCGCCGGTATAATCAGCAAGATAGCAAGTCAATTGCACCGATACGCCTTCCGCTTTGCCATCAGCTTGGCCTGTAAACGTCTCGACGTATTTGATGGAGTCAGGCACTAAATCAACTGAGATCTCTTCTTTGATTTCGCGAACCAGTGCTTGCTCATCACTTTCGCCAGCTTCACGCTTACCACCCGGTAGATAGAACAGTTCTTTGCCTTTTGATCTGACCATCAACAGCTTGCCGTCTTTGATGAATATCCAAGCCAGCTTATCAATTACCTTATGCATGTCGTTAGACCTTATTTCTGTTTTAGTTCTCGTTCTTACTGAATCAAGCCACACCATTAGTCGCGACCAAACAAAGCCTGGGTATGTTACACGCTGGAAGGAATATACTCTATTGAATCGAATAGGAAATATCATCGCCAAAACGAAAAATGACAGCGTTCGAGACAATTCTCGTCAACTGTCATCGGCGATGTTTACGAACTGCTCTCTAGCTGCCCGCGAATAGTATCAATCGACTAGCCACTTAAGCGCAGAGTCATGGTCTTCGAATGACTTAATCTCACCGGACACAAACCAACTGCCTACTTTTGATGCCATTTCTTGCCAGCTTTTATCACCATATATCGCGATTTTGTCTATCTTCGAATTGAGCTCTAATCCAAGTTTAAAATCGTCCCAAGCAGCACGTAACTCCCAACCCGTTAAGGTGGAGATGTCGACCAGCATCTTGAGTTCAGATGAATCGAGTTCTTCTAGCGTGGTATTTAGAATTGGCATCATTGCTTGATAGTCATCGTGTGTAAGCTTGCCTTTCGCTTTAAACACAACGATGGTTTCACCGCTAACACGTTCAATTCCAAACGATATTCCGTGACGTTCGATACTCATAGTCTAGCCCTTATAGTGGAAATTAGACTTAGCTTAGAGGATTAGACAGCAAAGAGATGAGAGATTGGCGTCAAAACAGACAAGCATCCGAACGGGTTTTAGTTACTGACATTTTAACGGCGTTTAATCGCAACGACCGAGTATGTGTGCCAATGCTTCACCCTACCCAGCGACGTGAGTGCTTGTTCGTCTCGCTCATGGAATCGTACTATCTCAAAGTCGTTGAATAAGCTGAGTACTTTGGCTTTCGTTAACGGCGTTGTTGGAGTTCGATAGCCATGTGCCCAACTGTCATCGACGCCCATGAAATCACCTGCAAATACGCCACCTACTTCAAGACAGTATTCAATATTGTGCCAAACCCCGTCAAAACGCGTTGGGTCAGCAAAAAACAGACTCGAATTGGCAATCACTACGCCAGATTTTGGGTAATCATAGTGTTCAAATCCACTTTCAGATATCTCGACCAAAGATTTGCGACCAAAACGATCCCGACATAGTGCAATCGAATCAGGATTAACGTCGAAGCCATACACTTGATACGCTTGTTGTTCTAAAAAAGCGATGTCACTACCTGTTCCACAACCACAATCAATCGCAACATTTAAGCCTGACTCATTCAGTTTGATTGCGAATTCAGTTCTCTTTAAATGAGGTTTGCTTAGTGCTTTTTGGTAATACTGACGCCAGATCTCTGAATGTTCATCCATGGCGTTTATCCAACAGTTCGCTTAGGGATTGAACTTGTACGATACGTGGATGCTGTGACTTAAGCTCAACTCCTTCCGTGTTCAACCACACCGCGTGCAAACCCGCTTCAAGTGCTGGGTAAATGTCTTTCTCTAGAGTGTCGCCAACCATGGTGATGTCTGGTGGTGCAACACCGAGCTTAGAAATAATGGCAGGATAGAACCCCGACTCGAACTTAGAAAAGCCAATGCTCGCCTTACAAAAGTAACCCAAGATATATTGAGACAGGCCAACGCGCTCAAAGGCACGAATGATGTCGTCTTTACTGGAATCACCAGCATTGGTGGCAACGTAGACTTGATGATTTTTAGAGAGTTCAGCCAGTAATGCACGAGCACCACTCACTTCTTGTACCGTTTCCCAGTCACACATCTTCCCTTGTGCGTCTGGGAAATCGACCATCAGCGTATTGCCCCAGTCGAATAAGACTATTTCTGTTAATTCGATTAGCTTTGTCATCTTGCCTCCTGCATACGATGAATTATCTAATGTTTAAGCGAGCCTATAAAAACTTCTCGATAAGGATCTCGTCAAAGTACTGATCGCCAATCTTACCGTGTTTCTTAGCCGTTCCGACGATTTCAAAACCTTGCTTAAGGTATACCGCTAACGCGCGCTCGTTGTCTGCTCTTACATAGGCGAACAGTTTTTCATAACCTTTGGCTTTCGCTGCTTTGAATGTGTAATCAAACAACTGCTTGGCGACGCCCTGCCCACGGCTATTAGCATCAACATAAGTGCCAATAATACCAACATGGTCAAAGGCCTTAGTGTAAGTAGCAAATGGTTCTACATTCTGAAAACCAAGCAGCTGGCTTGTCGTCTCGTTGACTGCAACGCTAAATACACCACGTTCTGGGAACGACTCAATGAATACCTTTTCTTCTTCAACAGTAAAAGTCTGGTCCAAGATCGTATAACGCGCTTCGATAATGATTGGATTCAATACATTAATAATGCCTTGTGCATCTTCTACCACGACTTCTCTGATTGTTAAGCTCATACTTCTCTACCTTTTTATTGCTTTGGGCAGATTCTATATCGCTACAAGCCATCTCTTTGATAGGACAGAATGTTGTCGAAGGCGATATCAAAGTAGAGTTCGTAGCTATTTTGTTCAACATAGCCCAGATGTGGAGTCGCAGTGACGTTTGGTAAGGACAGTAGCGGTTCGATGTCCAGTTATCTTGCTTTAGTCAAAGACACCTAAAGTGCCATGCCTCGAGATTCAACATGGCACTCACTGGGGAGTTCACTGTTGATAAACCACTTTGAAACGCTCCAACATAAGTAACATGTCTTCACTTGGTGAGATCTTGAGCTCTTCACATTCACGAGAGAAGAAGTTCCAGTGCGCTTTTCTCCACCATTCTAGTGTTTTGTCACCCTCGCCTTCTGCAGCAGCAAACTCCGCACTCACTTCGTTGTATTTGCACGACGAAACCGACGTGATCTCAACAATACAGACGGGCTTGCCATCCCAGTCAGTGACGACTTGCAAGTGACCAACTACTGGTCTCGTCTCGCCTTCATGGCTGTACCAATATTCAAGGCTGCAAGACGCTTGTTTTTCACCCTTGAGAATTAACTGGGCGCAGAGGTTGGCGTTGTATTCATCAGCACAGTAATAGTCGGCACTAAAAGAGGTGTATTGCGAAGCAACGTCTGCTGGTAATGTGTTGAGGTAGCTATCAAGATAAGCTTTGCTTCTTTCTTCCATGATCTTTCCAAATTCAATATCAGGTTGAGCCGATAAACACTTATAGATTAAGCATCTGGCTGCATTGGGAGTAACCTATCAAGTCAGGTTATAGCTGTAAACCGAGTGAATATCAAAATGTGGGCTGAGAAAGAAGAATATAGGTAGGATTTCGAGGCCAGTACAAGGAGATTCAAAAAGTGAAAGAAGAGCCAAAAGCACCTTTAGTCGGTGCTTTTGGCTCTTAGTATCTCGTTACTAATAGCTCGTAACTGACGGGGTATTAACGGTTCAAGAAGTCGACCGCTTTGTCTGGGAAGTCGGTAAACACACCATCAACTTTGACTTGGTTGTAGAAGACATCCAACATGCCATCAAAGTTATCAGCATAAGCTGGGATTCTTCCTGGGTCAGCACGGAACGTGTACGGGTGAACATCTAAGCCCGCGTCTTTTGCTGACTTCATTAACGGTTTAATAATGATGTTATCTTTGGTCGATGCATCGTCCACCAACATTGGCTTCCAAGGGCCTATTCCTTCCGCATAAGACGCCACTTTTTCCATGCCACCAGCTTCAAACATCCAGTCGTAACTGTACGGCGTTGCTTTGTCACCTTGGTAGGTCATGGTTTCATTCCAATCTGTATAGGCCATCAACTGAACGAGCTTAAGATCCATTTCCATCACTGGCATGAGCTCATCGTTAATGCGTTGAAGTTCATTGGCGTCAAAACACTGCAAATACACTTTGTCGTCTTTCGATAGGTAACCATATTGATGCAAGGTCGCAAGTACCGCTTTGGAGATGTCTTTGCCTTCGTGACGATGGAACCAAGGTGCTTTAATTTCAGGATAGATGCCCACGTCATAACCTAAGGTCTTATTTAGGCCTTGGATCAGCTCGATCTCTTCTGCAAAGGTAGCGACACGAAAATCAGACTGCCACATTGGGAAGCGCGTTGGGTACCCTGCCACTCTTTTACCTTGGTCATCGAGGTTAAAGCCTTCGGTCACTTTCAGGGATTTAATCTCAGCGAGCGTAAAATCAATCGCGTAGTAACGGCCATCTGAACGAGCACGTGTTGGAAAGCGATCCGCGACATCGGTGACTCGGTCTAGATAATGATCATGCAAAACCACCAATTGGTCGTCTTTGGTCATCACGACATCTTGTTCGATGTAGTCGGGTTTCATTGCATAAGCGAGCGCTTTAGCGGGTAATGTGTGTTCAGGTAAATAACCAGAAGCACCGCGATGCGCAATCACTAAAGGATCTGCTAATGCATTTGCAGATAAGCTTAGTGCTAATAAGGTCAGAGACAGTGACGTTGTTTTCATTATTGTTTCCCTTGATAAAACAGAAGCAGGATATACCTGCCTCTGTTGTTATTTATAGATGTGATTCAGTAAATACACTACTGAGCTAACGCTTCTTTCTCTCGTTCGAGATCTTTTTGTTTATGGTGCGCACGCTCACCTAAGAAGGCGTACAGCAGACAGATGATTGAAGCTACACAAGCGCCGACCAAAATAATGAAGCCGCCATCCCAACCGTAATGGTCAACCATAAAGCCGAGTATTGCGTTCGCAGCAACCGCGCCACCTAAGTAACCAAACAAACCTGTTAGACCAGCCGCTGTACCTGCAGCTTTCTTAGGTGCAAGTTCCAGTGCATACAAACCGATCAGCATTACAGGACCATAGATAAGGAAACCAATCGCAACCAGTGCCAACATATCAACCGTTGGGTTACCCGCAGGGTTCAGCCAATATACCAACACAGCGACTGTCACTAGAACCATGAACAAGATACCTGCAGGTGCTCGTCGACCTTTGAATAGCTTATCTGAAATCCAACCACACAATAAGGTGCCAGGGATACCTGCCCACTCATACAGGAAGTAAGCCCAAGATGATTTATCGACAGAGAAGTCTTTTGCTTCTTTTAAGTAAACCGGAGCCCAGTCGAGTACGCCATAACGGATAAGGTAAACAAACGCGTTAGCAATCGCGATTGACCACAACAGTTTGTTAGAGAAAACGTACTTAAAGAAGATCTCTTTCGCCGTCATTTCTTTCTCATGAGACGTATCGTAGTCGTCTGGGTAATCGTCTTTATGTTCTTCAATCGGTGGTAAGCCGCAAGATTGAGGTGTATCTCTTACAGTAAACCAAACAAAGACAGCAACGAGAGTGGCAAAAAATGCAGGAACATAAAAAGCGGTTCGCCAATCGTCGTTAAAAGCCCACAGCCCCAACAAGAACATTGGGCCAATCAAACCGCCACCCACGTTGTGAGCAACGTTCCATACTGACACTATCTCACCACGTTCTTTTCGTGACCACCAGTGGACCATGGTTCGTCCACAAGCTGGCCAACCCATACCTTGGAACCAACCATTCAAGAACAGCAGGATAAACATCGCAGTGATGCTGCCTGTTGCCCAAGGCATAAAGCCAAAGCAGAACATCACCAGTGCCGACATTAACAAGCCACCGCTGAGGAAGTATCGAGGATTAGAACGGTCAGAAACACTGCCCATTAAGAACTTAGATAAGCCGTAAGCGATAGATACCGCCGCTAATGCAACCCCTAGTTCTCCACGGCTAAAACCTTGTTCAATGAGATAAGGCATCGCCAAACTAAAGTTTTTACGGACTAAGTAGTACCCCGCATAGCCAACGAAGATGCCAAGAAACAGCTGCCATCGTAGTCGTGTGTAGGTGCTATCGATCTTATCTGATGACAAGCGATCGATATGCGCCATAGGTTTGAATATTCCAAACATAGGAACCTCATAATTATTGGGCGAAGGAAGAATTTAAATGCTCGAACGAAAAAATTTAGCGCTCATTCGAAATCAAGGGAATTGTATGTGCTTCAGGATTAATTTCTGTGATAGAGGTAGTTATTAACAAAAAATAACTTTAAATACAGCATATTAGTTTCATTTAATTAGACTGCGCTTCATATTTTTGTTTGTATCTGTTTAATTAAACATCAGAACTTTCGAGTACGAATAAATCCAAAAAGAGCGAGCGAACATAAATCAACCAACAACAACTTTGTTATTACTGCGAATGCATAGTGAATAACAACAATTTTGGTTGAATCTGTGGAGTTATGAAGGTGGTTTGGGCTATTGGTTAAAGAAGTTCGCTAAAATCAATGCAAACAAAAAGGGTCTAGATTTCTCTAGACCCTTTTAGGTAATAACGCTTGGTGGCTTGATGTTGGCTAATTAAGCAAACATTAGCTAATTACTCGAAGTATTAGCTAGCCACACGACGTGACTATGCGTCGATGTAAAAAGCTTCTACAGTGCCTTTTAGAGTAATAAGCATTGGCTGACCAAAACGATCTAGCGCTTTTGGAGAAGGGATCTTAACCCAACCTTCGCTGATGCAGTATTCTTCAACATCAGTACGCTCTTTACCATTTAGACGAATGCCGATTGGGTATTCGAAACACTCAGCAACGTGGTGTGGGCTGCGTGGGTTGCCTGCAAGATGATCTGGTAAAGCTGGTCTTGAATTAGTATCGCTCATGTTCATTACCTGTATGTACGTAAATAAAAAAAGTGCGTCATTCTAGTCAATATAGGCTTTGTGCTCAACAACTGCTGCAATAAATCGTCTTGATCGTTTTAATCAACAGCTAGTTGTTTGATTTAAAGGCGATATCGGCATGAGTTTCAACGAAAATTTAACAGGTTTATGCATTATGGATGAAAGGGAGAAATTCATTACTCGAACGGCAGATAAACTAATATCAGGCTTTTATTCCGAGCTTATCGATTAAGCTCAATACTCATCACTTTATGGTTCGGTTCTGATTCGATATTTACGATTGACCAACCTAGCCCTTGGTAGAGACCCATGATATTGGTGTACGCGTAGAGTTGAGTTTGCACTGCAGAAGAAACCTGTCTGACACCACGATTAATCAGTTCACTGGCAATGCCTTGACCGCGCCATTGAGGGTCGACAAACACAGCGTTGATCCACACTACATCACGAACTTGGTGAGGTTCTTGAAAATAGGAATACGCCAAGCCACCAATGACCACATTATCGCGAAGTACTGTTATTACTGGAGGGAGTTGTACGTTTTCTTTATATGTATCTTTAAACTTGAAATCAGACCATTCACTTTGAAATAAGCCCTCTAACTCATGCCAATAAGGTGAGTTTTCATCGCAATTTCTAAAGATTACTTTCTGCATTTTTCCGTCCTTTTAAAGAGAGTAATTCGGCTATCCTAGCCTTGTTTAATCTAAGTGTAGGTAAAGCTACTCTTCTTCGTCGTAATCGTCTGCTGGGTCTTGATTAATTTCTTCGCCGCATCCTAGGCATTCACCTTGCAGATCCTTAGGCATCACAATAATCAAACCACAATGAGGGCAAAGATCGCCTTGTTGAAACATCCTGTATTCCTTCTACTTAATGGCTATTGCTTAGGATATTTTTGCTTACTCGCTTCTAGCCAGTCGTGAATCACTTGGCGAGCGGATTCCGACGGAGGTGCATTTCGTTTTCCGCAGATTTGGTCTATTTCAAAAGGAAATGCTTTGCTCGGGACGCGGCGTAAACCTATGGTTAAACGCTGAGGCTTGAGCATGCGGAACACCACATAACGATCGCTCATGATTCGGTTGTGATACACGCCAATACAGTGCTTCTGCTCGATGCCTTCGTGTTCAAGGTCGTAATAATCCGTGAGCGGATGAATGTTGTCATTGCCAAGTAAAGGAACGGGATAAGGGATGTCTTTATCCATTGGGCAGTTACCCTCCAAGCGTCGTAATTGGCGTTGCTCCGTCCAGCGGTCATGCAGTTGCTCAAACATCGCAAAAGAGTTCTGACTGGTAATCGCACGCAGTGGATCATCCATCTCCAAATCTTGCCCTAACAATATCGCATCTTGGAACATCGCCATCTTCGACGGTGCATTAAGTCTACCCTCTTCCACCATTGCAATCCCTAATCGGCTGCCAGTTAGAAATGGATGAACTTGGTCCAAACGCAGGGCTGTGTATCCAACTTTTGAGTAATGCTTAAACTTAAGGACTCGTCTTTGCAGCGGTTCGAGAATACGAACAATGTGGTCGAGTTCATCACCAACATTGTAATGAAGCTCTAGCTTGTCGATGAATTTGAGTGTCGCCTTGCTGCCGTCTAAGCCCAACTTGGTAAGGATCTTCTTCTGCCCTAAGCGACTTAGTGCCAGTGCTTTCTTGTTGTCGACACTGTATTTCATGCAGATCAAAGCCAAAATAACAGGCCTTAATTCAAGCAATTGCGCGGCTTCATAAGTATTCGCAGCAAGCCACAACATCTGGTATTGGTATTCTGGAAAGTCGTCGGTGATTTCACGATAACGCGCAGGTAATGAATTTAGCCAACGACCATTCACGTCAAACTGTTCAACAAGGTTGAGGCTCAGCCCAATGCCTCCATCAAGCGGTCGTCTACCATCTTCAAACACATGAAAGCCGACGAGCTTTTGAGACCAGTCTCGGATCTCAATATCGTAGTCGAAACCTAATGTTCGAGTGGGAATGGTTAGTAGTGCTGTCATTGATGCCTCTTCGTTATTGGCGCATTGAACTATCAAGCCTATCTAACAGCATAAGCTAGCGCTTCAACCACTATATCAACCTTTTGTAAATTTCTTACCAATCAAAGCGATATAAATACGATAGTGCTTAGAAGAACATTGAATGATGATTTTACGGAATATGAGATCTCTTCGATATCATTTGCGTCAACAGAAACTATGCTTGTTACATAACTCACAACAAGAGGCTTTAATTATGGATTACCGACATATTCTGGTCGCACTTGAACTGTCTGACGACACCAAGATTCTCATTGATAGAGCGACCTTCTTCGCTGATAAACTGGAGGCTGGCATTTCATTTGTTTATATCGATGGTACGCATGGAGAAATTTATCCAGAGCTCGTTGATATTCAGGGAAATGACGGTGATTTACCCATCAATGAAGATGCCGTTAAGCATTTGAAAGAGTTTGAAGCCTACGCCAAACACCCAATCAAGCACATTTTCGTGGGAACGGGTGATTTGAACGATAAGCTCAAAAATGCCATCGAAGCAAACGGAGTTGACCTATTGCTGTGCGGCCATCACCATGATTTTTGGCATAAGCTCATCTCCCATTCTAAACAGATCATCGATACTTCCCCTATCGATATTCTCGTTGTTCCAATGGAATAGAAGCTCCAGTTCGACACTCAAAAATAACCGGCTTTGCCAACCTCTATCGGTATTATTGGTTGGCTTGATATCCTCTTCCACACACTCATCCTGACCGAAATCTCCTATTTCCCACTTAGAGTAATCATTTGTGATCTTGTCAGCCTATCAACTCGTAAGCGTCTAATAATTAACAAATCACGTCATTTCGATTTGAATCAACGTACTGAAATGTACGACCCAGACCATGCCTTCATCAATCAATGGACAGGCGGTAACGCAGTCACAACAAGCCTCACAAACCAGGACGCATTATGAAATTTAAAACGGTACGACTTGTATTAGGTGACCAACTCAACATTGAGCATTCATGGTTTAGACAGGTTAACGATGACGTTATTTACATCATTGCTGAGCTAAAACAAGAAACAGATTATGTTGCCTCTCACGTTCAAAAAGTGGCCGCGTTTTTCTGTGCGATGGGTTACTTCGCTAACGAACTCAAAGAACAAGGTCATCAAGTACTCCACCTTACTCTTGACGACACAACGCAATTTGAAAACCTAGACACACTTTTAAAGCACTATGTACACGAATTCGGCGCAGAGAAATTCGAATATCAAAGGCCAGATGAATATCGCCTCTTAGAGCAGATGAACAAGCTCAAGCTGACCAATGCGACCAAAGGTTGTTGTGATACAGAACACTTCCTCTTTCCATTCGAGGAGATAGAACAACAGTTTCCAAAAGACAAACACATCATGATGGAACACTTCTATCGCCGAATGAGAAAACGTTTCGACATTTTGCTAGAAGACGGAAAGCCCGTTGGCGGAAAATGGAATTACGACGCGAACAATCGAAATAAGCTCAAGAAACAAGACATCGAAAACCTACCTCAGCCGCTGATGTTTACCAATGATATAACCGACATTTTGCAACGTATCGAACGTCACCAAGTACAAACCATTGGTCAAGTCGGTAACCAGTTACTATGGCCGGTGAACCGCGCACAAAGCTTGTCTCTACTCGCTCATTTCTGCCAAGTCTGCTTGCCGTTATTTGGGCAGTTTCAAGATGCGATGACGACAGAGCACGACTCTAAATGGAGCTTGTATCATAGCCGTATATCGTTCTCGCTGAACAGTAAACTGCTGAGCCCTAAAGAAGTGATTGATGCAGCACTGTCGGCCTACCAAGCATCCTGTCTTCGAGACAGCTCACCAGATAAGCCAAGCATCGATATTGCACAGGTCGAAGGATTTGTACGCCAAATACTGGGGTGGCGAGAGTACATACGCGCCGTCTATTGGGCAAACATGCCTGCTTACGCCAACAAAAACCATTACTCAGCACATAATAACCTGCCCCATTACTTTTGGGACGGACAAACCAAGATGAACTGCATGAAGCATGCGATTGACCAGTCTCTTGAGTTTGCTTACGCGCACCACATCCAAAGGTTAATGATCACTGGCAACTTCTGTTTAATCACGGGTATAGACCCTGACCAAGTCGATAGTTGGTACCTCGGTATTTACGTCGACGCGATTGAGTGGGTTGAAATGCCAAATACGCGAGGTATGGCACTGTTTGCGGATGGCGGGATCGTAGGAACCAAACCATACTCTGCCAGCGGTTCCTATATCAACCGCATGAGTGACTACTGCAAAGGCTGTCACTACAAGATAAAAGAACGCAGCGGCGAGCAATCTTGCCCTTTCAATAGCTTGTATTGGCGCTTTATGGACCAGCACCGCGATGCGTTAAACCGCAACCCACGTATGGGCATGTTATATCGCTCTTGGGACAACATGGATGAGCAATCACAACAAGCGATTCTCGATACTGCTGAACAACGAATCACAAACTTGGAGAACTTATAATAGTGGAGCAACTCAGATTACACATATTGGTGGTCGGTGGGAGCGGCGGTATTGGTTTCGCTGTGGTTAAACACCTATTATCTGAGCTCTCTCGGTTTGATTTTCTTGATGTGCATGTAGACGCGACTTACCACTCTCAACAGCCGGAACTAGAAAACAATCGCTTGAGCTGGCACAAAGTCGACGCCACCGACGAAGCTGATATTAAGCGCTTGAGTTCTGAGTTTGAACAACTTGATTGGCTGATCAACTGCGTGGGTATGCTCCACACTCCAGATCTTGGACCGGAAAAGAACTTGTCGTCCATCGACCCTGAGTTTTTCCTCAAAAACATCTCTGTGAATACCCTGCCCAGCTTGTTATTAGCAAAACACTTCACGCCGATACTTAAAGCGAGCGACAATCCAAAGTTTGCTGTGGTATCCGCAAAGGTTGGCAGTATTTCAGACAACAGATTAGGCGGTTGGTATAGCTACCGCTCATCGAAAGCAGCCCTAAATATGTTCATCAAAACCATGTCGATCGAATGGCAACGCACCATTAAGAAAGGCACCGTGTTGGCTCTGCACCCGGGCACGACAGACACAGCTCTGTCGAAGCCTTTTCAGACCAATGTCCCTGAAGGTAAGTTGTTTGAGTCAAGCTATGTCGCCCATCAGTTGGTCGATATTATTCGCACTGCCACACCGGCTAACAGTGGGCACTTCTACGCTTACGATGGTGAACAGTTAAATTGGTAGTTGATACGAGTGTCCGTCTTTCATTAGTGCTAAAAAAGAAAACCCAACAGAGTTGAAGCTCCATTGGGTTTTTATTTAGAAAGAACGCCTCTGTTTTAAAAGGCGTTTGGTTGATATCTAGCTAAAGATCAAAACTGATCATCACGATTATTCAGCCCAATTGAACTTAGTATCGTCAACACCTTCTTTCTCTTCTTTAGCTCGCTCGCGTCGATGTTGTTCTTCAATTCGCGCAGCGTCTATCTCTTGCATGATGGCTTCGATATCAGCCAAGTCGTCGGTTTCCGTAAACTCACCCGTCAGTTTGCTGTCTGGCTTCAAGTCGCCTTTCTCGTACAGCGCCCACATTTCCTTGGCATACTCGGTTTTTGCCAGTTCAGGAGCAAACTGAGCGTAATAGTCACGGATGTTATTGATGTCACGAGCCAGCATCCACTCAGCGTTGTTGTTAGCCGAAGCGTCAACCGCTTGTGGTAGGTCGATAATTACTGGACCGTACTCATCCACCAATACGTTGAACTCAGACAAGTCACCATGGATCAAACCAACACACAGCATTTTAACTACGTAAGTCATCATCACGGCGTGGTCTTCGATCGCTTGCTCTGCTGACATCACCACATCGTTCAAACGTGGTGCAACGTAACCCTCATCGTCAGTGACCAGCTCCATAAGCAGTACGCCATCAAAGCAACCATAAGGGACAGGCACACGAACACCCGCTTCTGCCAGTTTATATAAGGCATCCACTTCAGCACTTTGCCAAACCTTTTCTTGTTGTTCACGACCAAAGCCAGAGCCTTTTTCCATCGCTCGAGCGCGGCGGCTATTTCGGACTTTTCGGCCTTCACGATACGCGGTCGCTTTTTTGAAGCTGCGTTGGCTTATTTCCTTATATACCTTGGCACAACGGATCGTATCGCCGCAGCGCACAATGTACACCGATGCTTCTTTGCCACTCATGAGTTGGCTTGTCACCTCGTCGACTAAACCGTCGTCAACTAAAGGCTGTATTCTTTTAGGTATCTTCATGCCGCCTTTATACATCACTTATCTTACAGATAGAAATATTAACTTGAGAAATGAATGACGAAACGATTAAAGGATCATCAAAATTACGACAAAGGAAGGAAATATTGGAGTTAACGGGTTTAGATCATGAGGATTGACCTGATCTATTCAGATTATGGGACTAAGACTTATTACGACGACAACGTTCAGAACAGTAGATCACGTCATCCCAACAGCGCTGCCATTTTTTACGCCATGCGAAAGGCTTTTGGCAAACAGGACATATCTTAGTCGGTAAATGGGGTTTCTTGTGCATGGCCGTTCCCTTCTTGAAGCATCCACTTCCTGCGTTTACTAGAGATTCCCTATTACGCTCGTACCTCGCTTTAGGGAATGACGAAGGTAATGCGAACAAATCTAGATTCCCTATTACGTTCGTACCTCGCTTTAGAGAATGACGAAGGCAATACGAACAAAGCCTAGTTCTCTATGACGTTCGTTCCTGACTTTAGGAGTGACTGCGTAGTGATTTGTGACTACTCCCGACTCCGTCATCCTCGAGAAGGAGGAACGACTGAGGCGGGGATCTGCTTCATCTAGCTCTATTTCTGCGCAGATAAATTTAGCAAGAACCAAAGTAACAACCTAAGCGACAACCTTGTACTGCTTCTCCATCTCACTCACACCTAAGCCAGAGTGTTTTGTCACTTTAAGCTGAACGGGCACTCGCTCTTTCAGTGCTTCAACGTGGCTAATGACACCGATCATCTTGCCTGATGCATTCAAGTTATCTAACGCGTTAAGGGCAATGTCCAATGTGTCACTATCCAACGTGCCGAAACCTTCATCTAAGAACAGAGAATCAATACTGGTTTTGTAGCTCACAAGATCAGAAAGCGCTAATGCCAACGCCAAGCTCACCAAGAAGCTTTCGCCACCTGATAACGTCTTGGTATCACGCATCACATCGCCCTGCCATGTGTCGAGCACTTGCAGTTCTAAACCATCGTCGGCTTTGCGTTTAAGCTCGTAACGACCATGCAAACGCTGTAGCTGCTTGTTCGCAAGGTACACCAAGTTTTCCAACGTTAAACCTTGGGCAAACTTACGGAATTTATCGCCGTTCTTAGAGCCGATAAGTGAGTTCAGACGTGAAATATCATCAAACTCGACTTGTTGCTCGTCGATCTGCTTAAACAGATCTTGCTGATTGCTGCGGTTCTGGCTATCCGTTTCAAGATTGGCAGAAATTGCGCCGATCTTGGTTGCATGGCTTTGTTGTGCGTTTTGACACTCAGTCGTCGCTTCTTCAACTTGCTGTTGGTTTTGCTCTTGCCATGCTTTCGCATTTTCGTGGTTTTGTAGCTCCACTTTCGTCGTTTTAGCGGTGTTCAACCTTGCTTGCGCACTGACAATCGATTCGTCTAAAGACTTCTTCAGGCTTTGAAGTTGAGTTCTAACCTCTTCATCCAACAACGCCGCTTCAAAATTCACCTCATCTTCGAATGGGCTAGCTTTCAGTGCATCTAACCAAGCATTCAACGCTTGTGTGTGACTGAACTGCTTGCTGACTAGCTCGTCCGAGAAACCAGTGTGTTTGGTTTGCTCGGTTCGATGTTCCAGTTCACTGCGGTTAAGCACTAACTGAGCGGCATCAAATGCATTTACCGCTTCAGTGATTTTTTGCTTCATCGCATTGCTGGTGGCTTGAATGTCTTTGTCACCAAACAACTCTGTTCTTTCAGCCGTTACACGAGTCAGCTCTAGCACTAGAGACTCACTCTCTTGCGTCAGTGTCGCAAGCTCTTTCTCAGCGCTGCTTAGCTTGTCGTCTAAGGTTTTCAATTCGGCATTTTGAGTAATCAGTTGCTTCTCAATATCGGCCTGTTGCTGTTTGGTTTTCTGCCATGTGCTTGATGCTTGCGATTTCGCAGTAAACCAATCATCGATATGTTCAAGTTCAGGCGCTTCGATAGAAGTTTGAACAATGCTCTCTTTCAAAGCGTTCCATTGCTGATCTTTCGTTTGAGTTATCTGAGTCACTTGTTCGTTTGCGACTTGGTTTTGCTTATTCAGATCCGCTAAGCGCTGCTCAGCTAACTCTAAATTAGACTGCGCTTTATCAGCTTCGACACTCGCAGACAGGCGTTTTTTTTCAACTTCAGAAAAATGTGCTTTGGCATCAACTAACGCTTTGAGCTGCTGAATGGTGTAATTTAATTGCTGCTCACACTGCTCGGTGAAATAAACCACTGCCGCTTCATTACCTAAATCATCATTGGTTAGCAGCGCTAGTTCCGGATCTGCATCGTCGAAGCCAATTAAGCTCTGTTGAAGCTTGCCGACAACGCCTTGCCAATTCAGTTGAGCTTGTTGAATGTCCGCTTGCGCACGTTGAATGTCATCGTTAAGCACTGCAATCATAGGGGCAAGAGAATCTAACTGCTGACGATGCTCTTGGCCTTCTTTCTGAATCGCTGCTAATTCTTGTTCCTCAAGCTCTTTCTGGGCATTCAAATCCTTCGAACTTTGTGATTGTTCGATCGCATGGTCTGTTGAACCACACAATGGACAATCCATACCTGGCTTCAATGACGCTCGGTATTTCGCAAGGTCACCTTCTTGATCAATTAAGCGAACTAAACGTTCAAGTGAGGTCTTTTTTTCTTGGTATCGCAGAAGCAACACTTCACGCTCTTTCGAAAGCTTGTCGACCAACTGGGTGTTGGTTTGATGTGCCTGTGTTTTTGCGTGCAGCTGTTGTTGGGCATTTAGGAAACCACGATTGATCTCGAGTAATGAGTGCGTATTGCGATTCCAAAACTCCAACAGATCTTTTTGCGAATTCAACACTTGCTCGCTAGTGTTGCCTTGCAAGGCTTCCCACTGTTGCTTTGCACTACTTTCTAGCACAACCAATTCAGCTAAAGTTTTATCTTGTGTTGCTTTAGCGTCTTGAGCAGATTTGATAATCGTTTGCTGTGCATCAACCGCAGACAACGCTTGCTTCGCTGAATTCAACTGCTCTGAATGCTGGCGCTCTAGAGTACGAACTTGCTCGACCTTTGCTTGCCACTGACCTAGGTATTTTTCCAAATGCTGGTCAGCTTGATGCGTATTTAAGTACTCAGTACTGCGTTGATCTTGTTGCTTTAGTGCATCTATTTTTTGAACCAAAACGACCTGTTGATTAAGCTGCTGCGTATGTTGCTCGTTTAGCGTGTTCGCTGCATTAACGGTCGCAGTTTGCTTATCTTTGAGTACGGCAATTTGGTTGTCTAGCGGACGCACGAGATCGATGATCTTATCTTGATCTTGTTGCTCACTTTTTACCTGTTCGACAATCGCACTGCTTTGAGTCAGTTTAGTTTGCGCGTCTTGCATTTCTGCATCACGAACGGCAAGTAACTTGGTGCTGTTATCTAGGTGAGCTTGAGTAGTGTTCACCTCTTGTTCGCAACGCTTTAAATCTTTGTGCATTGGGCGCAGCTTTTCAGCTGGTGCACTGTTTGCCAAACGCTCTAGTGCAGGTTGGTTTCGGTCTAGTTCATCTTGAGCTGTTTTAAGATCGTGATCACTGGCCGCAATAGTTTGCTCAGCTTTGGTCACGTCTTTCCACCAGCTTAGATGCGCTTGCCACTCTTTTAATTGCTCGGCTAAACGCTTCTGCTCGGCTTCTAGCGTTTCACGCTCTGCGGTCAGCGCTTGGATTTGCTCTTCAGACAGTAAGCTCACACCTTCTGCTTTCGCTTTAAGGTGATTAAGCGACTCTTCACTCGACTTGAAATGATCGTAGATGCGCTCAGAGATCAGGCTATAGACTTCTGTGCCCGTCAGCTCTTCAAGTAGCTCGGCACGGTCGTTTGCATTGGCATTTAAGAACGCTGCAAATTCACCCTGAGACAACATGATGGATTTAGTGAAGCGTGAGAAATCGAGACCTGTTACCTGCTCCACCAACTTTGTCTTCTTGGTCAACATGGTTTCTAAGACTTTGTCGGTGTCCGCATCAGCAAACTCACACGTTGGCGTTTGTAATGCGCCATCGTGTTTTCCGCGAGCACGCTTTTGATGGAAGTTCGAGCGGTACGTTTTGCCCTGTACTTCAAACTCCAGCTCAGCAAAACACTCACCCGTGCCACGCGTCATTAATTCATTGTTGCCCTTAGCGATGCTCTTTAAACGCGGTGTGCGGTGGAACAATGCCAAACAAATCGCATCAAGAATGGTGGTTTTACCCGCCCCTGTTGGGCCAGTAATCGCAAACAAGCCATTTTCCGCAAACGGTGATTGGGTAAAATCGAGCTTCCAACGTCCTTTCAAAGAGTTCAGGTTTTCAAATTCTAGGCTTAAAATCTTCATACTGGTTACTCTTCTACTTTGTTTGGTGTTTGAGCGCTTTCAGACACTTCAACCATTACTTGTTTAAACTTCACCGTCATTCGCTCTAAACGTGCTTTTTCAGAATCGGTTTCAAACTCTTCTAAGGCAATACGCTTGCTAAACACGTCCATCGGGCTCAGTTCAGATAAGGTTTCTGCCGACTCTTGCTCTAAAGCTTGGTTACGGCGTTCTCTTGCGCGGCGCAATTGAAGCACTTCCACATTCAAACCTTCGGTTAGTGCGCGCATACGTTCTTGAAGATCCGACAAGTAATCTTGCGCTTGCACTTCTATCGATAACCACACGCTTTGTTCGCTATCTAAACCTATGTATTGGTTCAGCTGAGATTCGATCTCGCTCAAGTCGCCTTTGATTTCAGCTAGGGGCTGGAACGTTGGAACTGGCAATTGAGAAATGGTGCGCTCGCCCTCAACAAACTCAACCACACATACCTGCTTTTGAGATTTAAGTTCATCAAAGCTTAATGGTATTGGTGAGCCGCAGTAACGAATGTATTCACGCTTTGCCACCACTTGTGGACGGTGGATATGACCAAGTGCAATATAGTCTGCGTCTGGGAAGCCATCAGCGGCAAAACCATCAAGGTTGCCGACATAGATGTCGCGTACCGAATCCGATTGTTGAACACCCATCGCCGTTAAATGACCCGTAGCGATAATCGGCATGTGCTCGCTGTTTTCAAACTCCGCACGTTTTTCTACAGCGGCATCATAAACACTTTGGTAGTGCTGTTTGATTGCATCTCCGAGTTGCTTCTGACGCTCAACGCCTGTGACGCCCGCCTGGCTGGTCAACACATCGCGAGGGCGAATAAAAGGAATAGCACAAACCAGCGCTTCTACATCGCCGTTCTTGCCTTTTAGTTCGACAACCTGAGTCGCATGATCTTCATTGGTATTAGGAATCACGTCTGCGCCCATGTATTTGAGCAGCTGTTGTGTCTCTTTTAGCACAGACACCGAATCGTGATTTCCACCTAACAACACCAGTTGACAGTCGATCTTGTTCGAGTCGACCACGAACTTGTTATACATCTCACGAGCGTAACTCGGCGGTGTGCTGGTATCGAAAATATCGCCAGCAACAATGATCGCGTCGATGTCGTGCTCTGTAACTTGCTCAAGTAACCATTGTAAGAACCGTTCATGTTCATTCTTACGGCTTTTATTGTAGAAGTTTTGGCCAAGGTGCCAATCGGACGTGTGAAGAATCTTCATTGCTGCTCACTGGAAGTCTGTAATACCTTTAATCTACCAAAATAGTCGAGATAATTCCCTTTTATAAGCTTGTGAAAACCAACTAATTTCAGGCTTTGGACCAACTCCGCCCATAGCGTGACCAATCGTTATTTTTGACATAAAAAAACCGCTCAACGTTAGAGCGGTTATAGGTGTCCATGACATTAGCTGTAAGTTATTTCACAGAGGTCATTAAAAATTGTATGAAGCACCCAGTGTTACTGTGCTAAATGCGACATCTTTGCTGCTTAGACGAACTTTATTGCCATTGATATAAGCGTAGTTTTCTATGTTCACAGCATCTGCTTGCGAGATCAGGCGAAGTGTTAAGTTCTCCACTGGGTTGTATTCCACACCAACACCAAAATGGAAACCAGCACCAGAATCGTCACCGTAAAAAGCACTGTTGCTAGAGTTCAAATCTACGTAGCTCAGACCTGCGGTTACAAACGGACGAATTGAATTATCAAATGTGTAACCTACGTTTGCTGCAACAGAAAGAGAAGTTGGTGAAAGCAGCTTAGTACCAAACTTTTCGTAGTCAGCGTAATCCGTGTAACCAAGTTCAATACCAACAATGCGGTTAAATTGGTAACCACCGTAAAGGCTGTACCCCATGCTTTCAGCATCTAAATTGCCGCCGCCATCAGTGTCTGAATCTTGATACACACCAAGGCCGGCGCCAATGTATGGACCGCCCTCGATACCAGCAGCAAATGTAGGAAGTGAAACTAAGCCAACTAGGCCCAATAGAAATGATGATTTAAGCATGAAAATACCCTTTTTTTGTCTGTCCTACAGCAACGTTGACCAACAGCCAATAGTTTCCGACACTATTCCGCCTGTTGCGTTACTGTTTAAAATAAATTAAATAACCAGCTCCTAATGAATAATAAAACACTGTTCATTTACGGAGCGAATGAGAAAGTACCACAAGATTTTTAGGTCATCAAACGAACAATCATAGATATTTAGTTCAGTCTTATTTATGAGACAGATGTATTTCCTGAGAAGTAACGAGTACTAAAATACGTATAAACCTGATAGTAAACCTGAGCATTATCAATATTAAGTTCATTATAATCATGCCGTTACCGTACTAACTAAATTGTTACTCGTTCTCAAAAACAACCTGAATCTTCACGCCTAAACATAAAAGCCCATCCTACTCCTCTCTTTTTCCAATAAAAGATATAAAGAGAAGAATGAGTTTAATTTTGGGAGGGTATTTATTTAGAACAGCCTGCTATTAAAATATATTTCAATTTAATTCATATTATTAACGAGCTTCAGCGAGACTAGCCAAATAGTTATTCGTTAAATAAAAGCCGCTGAACTTCTCAATAAAGTCCGCAGGAACGGTTTTATCGGTCAAGCCAGATTCAATCAGCGCCACTTGCCACTTCTGTACTTTCGGGAAGCCTTCAAGCATATCAAAACCAGAGCCCTCTTTAATTACTGACGCTCGGTGCAACAGTGGTAGCCAAGCGATGTCGACGTTAGAGATGTAATCGCCTTTGAAGAAGTCGCTGTCACCCAGCTTGTTCTCGGCCTTTTGGAAGGATTTTTGAAGATTCGCTAAACGTGTCTCAAAGGTTTCTTTGTCTTTACTGCCCATCGTTCCACATTGCGGCATGTAATGTTTGCTTGCCTGATAAGACCAAGCGCGATCTAGTGCTTTTTGCTCTGCAGACACCTCTTCTATCGGCGAATATTTATCGTCTAAGTATTCAACAATTGCATCTGACTCAAACAGAACTGTGTCATTTTCTGTAATCAATACTGGCACTTGTCCGTTTGGCGAAATATCTAGGAACCATTGAGGTTTATTATTTAGCTCAATGTATTCAATTTCAAATGGGACATTTTTCATTACTAAAGCACCCATTACACGTTGAACAAATGGGCAGTTTTTAAAGCTAACAAGTTTAATCATGGTTGACTCCGAATTAGGTCATTAATTTGTATTTGTACCCCTAAGACGAACGCCAAAACCGAAAGACGAAAAATAATTCTATTTTTTTGGAAATAATTAAATGCGGAGATAATTAAAGGCAGTCACTTTAAGTCGTCACTTTCGGTAGGAACTTTAGATAATATGTTTGAATGCCTAATTACGAGCGGCTAAACGATCAAAGATATTGCAATAGACGCCATGATCATGCCAACGACAAATTCCAACACCTTCCACGCTCTCGGGTTCTTAAACATTGGAGCCAAGAAGCGAGCGCCATATCCAAGTGAAAAGAAGAACACGAATGACGCCGATACCGCCCCAGCGCCAAACAACATTTGATCCGGTTGATATTGCGTTGAGATAGACCCCAGCAATACCACAGTATCCAAATACACATGCGGGTTAAGCCAAGTGAACGCCAAACACATCGCAATCGCTTTGGTTAATGAGTCTTTAGTTTCTGCCGTGGCTTCTAAGGCGTGGTTTTCGGTAAATGCTGATCGGAAGCTTAAGAATGAATAGACACCCAAAAAGATAGCGCCACCATAACGGGCGAACTGCTCAATTTGTGGGAACTGCTTAACGATTGCGCCAAAGCCCGTCACGCCAAAGCTAATCAGTAAGGCGTCAGAAATGGCACATACAGCACAAACTGCCAATACGTGTTGGTTCTTAAGCCCTTGCTTTAAAACAAACGCATTTTGAGAGCCAATCGCAAGAATCAGCGAAAGGCCAAGGGAGAAACCTGCAAAGTAAGTCGACATCTAAGGCTAGTCTCTTAACGCAACTCAATACTCATAAACTGGCTGTGCGGGTCTAACACATAATCAGCAAAGGGTTCACAGTATCCGAAGCCAAACTTTTCATACAGGTTACGCGCAGCCTTAAAGTAGTCTTCTGAGCCGGTCTCTAAACTGATTGTTTGATACTGGCGGGCGGTTGCTGTATCCAATACGTGCTGTAAAAGTTGGCTCGCAACACCTGACTTTCGAGCAAACTGTGAGGTTCTCATCGATTTGAGTTCAGCGTGTTGGGTATTTAGCTCTTTAATGGCAACACACCCAAGTAGTTGGCTGTCTTTCCAAGCACTGAAAAAAGTAATCTCTGGTGACTTGAGCCCATCTAGATCCAGTGCATGAACGCTTTCGGCTGGCGAAGTGGCGTACATATCAGCGAGGTGCTCTTCAAGTAATTCAATGACTTCCCCACCCGACAAGTCATCCACCTTAATTTCTATTGAAGCACTGCTTTCCAATGCTGTTCTATTTTCCATTGAACCCTGTGCATTTATTGCTGATGTCATTGTTTCAACTCTCCTTGTTTAGTTCGCTTATTTAGCTTGAGTGATTTGGTTTTTATCAACAGCCCACTTTCCTGAATTGTTTCCTTTTCAAGAACTCGGTTTGAATCAGTAAAATTACTGATTAATCATAAAATTATAAATGTCACACTGGGTTTACCTAGATACCATATTTTTCCTATCTCGTCTCGTGATAAAAGCGTTCCGCAAAGCCCGTATGGTCGCTGCATTGAGGGAGCAACACCTGTTTTAGTTAACGAATAAGTAGTCAGGGCAAAGTGAATAGCGATGACACGCGTACTGATGTTGTTGGCAGCTTAAACATCCCTTTAAACGGTCTCATTTAAAACGACCATAAGTTAGAAAATAAAACGCTTTCATTGATCGAATATTTGATTGCGATTTTCCAATTTCGGTATATGATGCGCCACCCTAATTTTTCAGCTTATGCTGCAGGCAAATATGTCCGCCAACGCACTCTATACCGACCTATCCGGTTACTATGATTTAATGTGTGTAGATATTGACTACCAAGCGCAAAGTAACTGCGTACGTAGACTCCATCAAATCTTTGGAAATGAAGGAAAAACACACCTCGACTTAGCTTGTGGCACTGGCCCACACGTTCGTCATTTTATTGATTTCGGTTACCAAAGCGGTGGCCTAGATCTTAACAAGCCGATGTTAGATATCGCAGAAGTTCGCTGCCCGGAAGCCAAGTTCTCAGTACAAAACATGAGTAACTTTGAGGTCACGGAACCACTCGATCTTATCACTTGCTTCCTGTATTCCATCCATTACAACGATGGCCTTGAGAAGCTTAAAGAGTGTATTGAAAGTGTGCATCGTGCGTTAAAGCCAGAAGGTATTTTCTGTTTTAACGTGGTTGATAAAGACAAGATCAGCAACGACCTGTTTGTTAGACACACAACAAACCAAGACAAAGACGATTTCACGTTCCGTTCTGGTTGGTATTACTCTGGTCAGGGTGATAAGCAAGCGCTAAAGCTTAGCATCGAAAAGACGACTGCTGGTGAAACTCAAGTGTGGAATGATGAACACCCAATGGTGGCATTCTCGTTTAAAGAGTTAATCGAGATATTGAAGCCCTACTTCGAGGTTAATATCTTCGAGCACGATTACGACAAGCTGATTCCTTGGGATACTCAGTCCGGTAATGCGCTGATCACATGTGTCAAAATCTAGATTAATAGATAAACGGCAAATTAAACCAAATCTATAGATCAAAAAAGAACCCACACTCGCCATTCTCCTTTTAGAGCATCAGCCAGTGTGGGTTCTTTTGTATCAAGCTATCAGTTACTGAACTCTAAATTAGAAGTCCGCTGTCATACCTACGTAGTAAGTACGTGGCTCTTCAACATAGCCCATGCTCTCTAGCTCTTGTGATACAGCTTCGTCAGTTAAGTTCGTGATACCTGCACGTAGTCGTACTGAAGCATTCACGTTGTAGACAGCACCTAGGTTCAGCGTTGTGTAAGCGTCTTGAGTTAGATCGCTTTCGATCTGACGTTCACCACGGTAACGCGCACTCACGAAAGTACTTAGATCGTAAGTTGGGCTCCAGTTCAGTTTAACTAAACCCGAATGCTTGTAACGCTCAAGTAATTCGTCACCAGTAGACTTATCTTCAGTGTCTAAGAATGTGTAATTACCAGACACACCCCATTCATCAGTAATTTGGAATTGGCCTGTAAGCTCAGCACCTTGAACTACAGCCTCTGATACGTTTGTATAAGTACGCTTACCATTCACATAGCCAGTTGAGCTTGAACTATCAGCGCAACCTTTACCCGATTCAAACACTCCGCCGTTCTCACAATAGGTTTCATCACGATCAATTAGGTCGTTGATTTCATTTCGGAATAAGGCACCTTCAACATTCCAACGAGGTTGGCTATAAATCGCAGCGATCTCATAGTTCAAGCTGGTTTCGGGCTTAAGATCTTCATTACCATGTAAATCACATACGCCTTTACAGCTATTAACTGTGTAGTCTGTCTGATTTTGAGTCAATGTTGGTGCTTTAAATGCTTTACCCACACCACCCTTGATGATCAGGTCATTCGTTGTTTGATGAACCAAGTACACACGTGGGCTGAACTCTTCACCGTACAGTTCATGCTTATCTAAACGACCACCAATGGTTGCCGTTAGTTGATCCGTCATTAACCATTGGTCTTGAACAAATAACGCACCTTGATAAGCTTCAGATGTACCATTGACTAAGTTTTCTTTGTTGGTTAATTCACTCAACTGGTAGTCCATACCAAACGTTACGGTGTGACTATCACCAAGATAAGTGGTCGCCGAAGCTTCAACAATTTGAGTCAGCTCTTCGATGTCACTGCTATAGTTAGTATCTGAGTCCGCAGCATCATTATCTGTCACATTTTCACGTGAATAACGTACTTGCGTGTCACCCCAGCTCCAAAAACCACTATGTGTGATCGCTTGGCTCTGACGTACAACACGTGTGTCAGACTCAATCACAGATGATACGTTTTCCGCAGATGACTCACGTTCGTCGTCACTGTAACCAAAATCGAAATCAATGGTTTGGTTGTCTGTTGCATTCCATGTCAGGCTCGCGAGTAAGCTTAATGTCTCTCTTTCTTCTAACGCAGTAATGTCTGAACGATCGTAACCAGAGCTATGCATACCAGAATAGGGTTGCCAAGCATCACGGCTAGTTTGGTTAACAGATAGGCGAGCAAACAACTCGTCTTCAATCAACGCACCAGATGTCGTGAAGCCCATCGAATACTCTTCCCCTCCATCACCATCAAGTGGAGATGAAGTGTCCATGCTCAGTGTAGAGCTCCAATCGTTTTCTGGAGCCTTAGTGATGATGTTGATTGTACCGCCCATACCATCTGAACCGTAAAGTGCAGACATTGGGCCACGGATTATTTCAACACGTTCGATCGAATCAGCAGGAATCGTTGATAGGTCGAAGTCGTTACCACGGATGATGGCACTTGCAGAGCTTAAACGACGACCGTTCACCATGATAAGAGTGTAATCTGAATCCATACCACGAATAGAGATCATCTGACGGCCAGCACGTGTGCTATCAAAATCAGACTCAACACTCGTTGATTCGGCAACGATGTCTGCCAAGGTAATACCAGGGCTGTCTTCGATGTCTTGCGCGGTGATAACCGACATTGAAGCTGGCGCTTGTTTTAGTGCCATCTCGGTACGAGTTGCCGTAACAACCATTTGCTCATCTGTTGCTTGCGCTTCTTCTTGCGCCAACACGTTAGCTGAAAGTGAGGTACAAATAACAGCGACTGCGATCGAAAGGGGTTTACGAACCAAAAGAGGTTTGCGAATCAAAAGAGATCTCTCAGACATGATATTCATTCTTATATGTGATTGGTAATGATAATGGTTTGCATTAAACAACCAACTACCACTCTTATCAACGAAAGTTTCATACCAAAAATCGATTCTCGTTATTCACCATTCAAATAATGAAAGAGATCTATATCCAACTTGATAGGTATTCGTAATTTTCATTCACCCTGCAGATGGATTATGTATAAAGCTCTTTGAATATATTGCGAACCCAGCGACACATCGGGTCGTTATGAAAGCGCTTATGCCAGTATAAGTAGACGTCTTCTGATGGGTGGCGCAACGCTTTAGGCACGCGTTTACAAACAAGATCTCTTTGCGTAGCGGCTTGTTGAGCAAAAGGTGTCGGTAAATGAAAGATGATGTCGGTTGCTTCTGCCATATCCGGCGCGACGTTAAAATTGGAAAGCTGAATTGGAATGGACAGCTGGCGCTGCTTATCAATCAAGCCAAGATCTTTAAATCGACTTTCGATCGAGAGCTTCTTATCCCCTTGCAGTGAGATTTGACCAAGTTGGCTATTCAACAAGTCATCAACCGTGATCTCTTTGTCCGCCAAAGGATGTTTTTTACTCATCAGCAAACGGTAATCGCGGCTAATCACGAACATTCGATACAAATTTTGCTCTGAACTTAACGGCTCGTGGGTCGACAACACAAAGTGCGCATCACCGGATAACAGAGGCTCAAAGTGTCGTTTAGGAATCGAGTCGATATCAACAGTCATGTTTGGCGCTTGTTGACGTATCTCCGCAACTACCTTGGGCAGCAAGTGCGCGACATTAGGCACTAAACCAAAGAAGCGAACCGTACTGTCACTGCTTTGCGGTTCGAATACATCGCCATGTACCAGCTTTTCTAAACGTGTCAGTACCGAATTGAGATCTTGCTTAATGGCTTCTGCTTTTGGCGTTAACTCATAGCCATAAGCCGCTCGCACCAATAGATCATCATTGAAAACGGTACGCAGTTTTTGCAGAGATCGGCTCACCGTAGGTTGGCTCATATCCAGCGCCAATGCCGTGTTGGAAACGTGCTTCTCTTCAAGAAGGTGTTTAAGAATAACGAGTAGATTGAGGTCGACTTGAGCAAGATTCATTATGCAAATATTAACAATATATAAAATTCAATGTGCGCATAGTGCTATTTCTTAACATGTAATACAATTGATAATCACTCCTATTTTGATCTAGAGCAATATGCAGAGCAGAGTTTAAGGTTAAGTGGGTTTTAAAGCTCTAAGTCAGAACTGTTTAAACATAAAAAAGAGAGGCACAATGGCCTCTCTTTGATCGTCTACTTTATATTGCTAGCGTTGAGCTATCAGACTACAGCTTTGTCCAAGCATCTTGCCAGTATTGGCTATCTGCTGGAGCGTAAGACGCGCTTGCACACCATGCCGTGTATGGCCAAGGCTTACATTCGTACAAGCCATTATCGCTGCCGACCACAATGTCACCCGCTGCGTAGTTTGTGCCCGCTTCATATGGAGGGTAATCACCTGGAGGAGGTGTTGTTCCGCCACCGTCTTTAACAGCGAACGAATCGTTTACCATCACCATTTCACCGTCAGATGCTTTACCGACTACTTCAAGTGCATATTGCCCTTCCGCTACATCGTATAAGTCGATGGTAATAGCACGGCTGTCCGTTACGTTAACCTTAGTTTGCTCAACCACAGTACCTGCACTGTTGATCACCATAGCGGTAACATCTAATGCTTCATTTGATGTCAGTGTCAGATCTAAACGCACGTTGCCGTTATCTGGCGCATATTGTGATTGAAGTCCTGAAACCGAAAGCTCTAAGTCATCGCCCGGATCTGGGTTACCACCACATGAAGAGTCTGAAACTTTTCTCCAAACGCCCCACTCACCTGTTGTTCCTGGCTCTTCGCCGCGAGTGTACCAACCTGCTCCCCACGTTGAACCGTCATGAGATACTTGGTCACCTTCAACATAAACGGTGTCGGCATCCCATGCAGCAGCACAGTTAGAACCATCAGTTACAGACACTTTACGGTCAACGGTTACGGTTTGGTTCGCGCTGTCTGTCACGCTATACACAAGTGTGTAGTTGCCGATTTCATTTACATCGACACTGCCAGTGTGTGTAATAGTGCTTGTCAGGTCGCCATCTTCAGCATCATTCGCCGTCACGCCTGCCATAGCATCAAATGCAGTACCCAACACAACTGTTGTGTCAGATACGCCATTAAATACTGGCTTCTGGCTGAAAACCTCTACCGTTCTCGCTTTAGTGGTTTCGTTATTATCGCTGTCATTCACTCGGTAAGTCAAAACGTAAGTGCCAATAACACTGGTTTCAACGTAACCTTCAACATCGATTGATGACGTTAGATCGCCGTCTTCTTTGTCTGTTGCCGTCACGCCATCCATAGGATCAAACGTTGTGCCGTGAAGAACACGCGTATTTTCGACACCTTTAAGAACGGGCTCGCCCTCGACTGGTGGTGGCGTTACCTGACCGTGTACAAACGGGCCGTAGTCTTTAATGAACTGCTCGTTGTATTGTTGGCCGTTTTTGTTGGTGCCCATGTCCCAGTTGATAGACCAAGTCATCACACCACGTAGCGGTTGACCTTGCGCCGTTAGGCTATCAAATGCGTCGTATAAATCTTGTGGCTCTTGTACAAAACCGGTTGCTGCAGCATCGATGCTTGAAGGAATACCAAACACGAGCTTGTCATGTGGGATCTTGTGGAAACCACGCGTTCCGTTGATAAGAGAATCAGAAATGTAGTAGATGAACTCTTCTTTTAACGCATCGTTGTTTTGAGCAATCCAACCCACGCCTTCAACCCAGATACCATCGCCACCTTGGTTGTAGAATTGTGGGTTAATCCAGTCGTAATAGCCTTCTAGATTATCGATATAAGGAACGTACTTACCGCCTGTCGTGAGATACGGGAACTCAGGCGCCATAGTAATAAGGAAGTTTTCACCTTCAGCACGGTAGTGGTCTTTTACCAACTTAAGAGCATCAGGAATCACGGTTTGATTGTTTGCTGCGGTTACGGCTGCTTGTTCAAGGTCAATATCTAGGCCATCGAAACCGTAACGCTCAGTTAGACGGATAATCTCATCAGCAAAGGCTCTTTCATCACCGGTTTCTAGCTCTACGTGTGCATCCGCACCACCTAAAGCCAACAGCACAGAGCGACCTTGCTTGTTGAGTTCCGAGATTTGGTCAATAAATTGTTGTTCTGAAAGCCCAATGGTTGGGTCCAGTTTAAAAGTTGGGATTCGACCATCAGCCACATCGTAGACCTTCATGAATGACACATTCACGATGTTGTACATTGGGTTCACTTCATCCAGCGTCACACATGGCGCATTACCACCTTGGTAGCCGCCACCGTCACACCAGTTATGCCAATAGCCAACCACCACGCCAGAGTCTGGATTCGTCATATCTGAACCATTCGCATAAACAGCGCCAGACATTGCCGCCATGCCGAGCGATACTGCTAATTGTAGAGCTTTACGTTTCAACATTAGTCCCACTTCCTTACTTAACAGCTGTGCCAATCACAACCGAACCAATTCATTGTAATCATGAATATTTATAGAAAAGTAATGGAATTTTTAGGAAAAGATGACCTTTGATTTAACTTGTGATTTTAAGTCACAGATTGAATATCAGAATCAATATGACTTTGACTTTTCATTCAAATTGAAATGCTAAAAACTGTTATTTTCGGCTGAATGCATTGACCATATAAATATTTGATCAACCTTAATTCACTAAGATAATTAACCAAAAATATAAAAAATCACCGATAGGAAAAAATAAACTATAAATCGGCAAAAATCATCCCAAAGACGCCGTAATTACTGACCTAAGACCAGATACCATTGCGAGTGATATCACTAAAACAGCTTGGATATAGCCATCATACATGTGCTAGCAATACACACGTATAACGGAATATAGGAGCTAGAATTTGTAGGATTTTGAATGTATACGTCGGGAGTTTTTCAGTTAACCGTCAGTGCCAGATGAATAATATGCATCCAATAGTGAAATAAAATTCACCTTATCAAGTTCATTAAGTTGATTAATTCCAGCCGCTGCTTTTCTTCCTCCGCCAGTCGCAAAACTTGAGCAAATTTCGTCTGCGCCCGTTCTATTTGATAATGGCGCACGTAAGCTCACCGTGTAAGACTCGCCGTCTTGGTTTTTCGTTAATACTGCTTGCGCTCGGTTTGGATCTTGATTAACGATTTCATTACCAAATACGCCACTGATGCGCCTTGCCCACGTCTCACCTGGCAGTTCAAACACACGTGCGACTTCACTTTCATAAACAGGAGCAAGGTTTGATAACTGCTGGCGATCATTTTGATAAGCAGCTCGCAGTCGATAAAACACAGAGTCTTTATCATCCAAAAGATCAAACGGATTCGGGTATTGATAAAGGGTTTTGTAGAGCTCAGCTGGCGTGAAATGCAAATCACTCAGTGACGAACCGTAACCGTTGTAGTTAACCAAGGTACCTAGCTCTTCTAGAAACTCTTTTTGAGATTGAGCGAATCCATTTTCATCCGCTAGCCGCGCCGCCACCGTTTTTAGATTGTCGCCAAAGGCAGCTGCGATTGCCCAAGCCACATGCGCACCATTCAGCTTCTGGTTAATCAGCAAGCTCGTGCAGCTCTCTGGCGCGGTATCAATCAGAGTATCTAAATGACTAGAAGTTGGGACATCCCCTGTTCGGTGGTGATCGCAATAAAATACATTGATGTTTGCGTCTAGCAGTGAGTGCAGTGCAGGCAGGTTTTTCTCCATCGATACATCTAAAACGGTAACGGAAGAAACATCACCTTGCTTACTCGGCTCCATAGTTTGAGTAACAACTTGAGAGACCAACTTAATATCACGCTTAACACCAGTAATGAGCACGCTCTCTCTTGGCTCACTTAATCGCAGCTGTAACAACGCGATTATGCCATCTGCGTCTCCGTTGAATACGTCGTAGTGCATGTTGTTCCTTTTACTCTCAATCAGATTAGGCTTGAAGTTTATATCTGTATTTTTACAAGCACCGTTGTTTATTATCAATATCAACTTGTTAGGTGATATAACTCTATTGAACATAGCGGTTATTCACGGCTTGTGCTATTGATCAAAAACTCAAGATTATACGAAATACGCTTAATCTCACTTCAAAACTATGAGCGCGTTCCTTGTATGGCTTTTGAAAGTTTAATATCGAAGTTGATAACCTTTTGTTCATGTACATAAAAGTGACCACAACGAACCGTTACGCTTTGATACAATGAGAGTTGGATTAGTTAGGTTTTTACTCGAATTGACATTTATAAGCGTTTACAATGACTTTCGAGTTAGCGAAAACTTTCAATTCAAACCACAGATCCAAAGGTACACTGCATTTCCATGATCAACTTCGAACCCAAACGCCCTTATCAAACCCTCGGTCTTATCTTGAGAAAAGAACTATCTGATGGTCTTTACCCGATTGGAAGTCGTTTACCGCCCGAGCGAGATATTGCTGAGCGTCTATCCGTGAGCAGAGCTGTGGTTAGAGAAGCAATCATCATGCTGGAACTTGAGGGACTCGTTGAAGTAAAGAAAGGCTCGGGAGTGTACATCGTTAACTTACCGACTACATCAACAGTGGCACAAAATGAAGATGTAGGTCCTTTTGAAATGCTTCAAGCAAGACAGTTATTGGAAAGCAGTATTGCTGAGTTTGCTGCAACACAAGCAACCCCTGCTGATATCGAAAAAATGCGTGAAGCTCTAGAAATTGAGCGCCGCGAAATTGAAAACAATGTCCAAAATCCGGTTGGTGACAGAATGTTCCATCAGTGTATTGCCGAAGCGACACAGAATTCTGTGCTGGTCGATATTCTAAAGGAATCGTGGGAACGTCGTGAGTCTAGCCCTATGTGGAAGATACTGCATACACATATCGAGATCCAAGACTATAGGAAAGAGTGGCTAGATGATCATGCTGCTATTTTGCTAGCAATGAGACGCAAGAACCCAATCGAAGCCAAGCAAGCGATGTGGCAACATCTAGAACATGTGAAGATTAGGCTTTTAGAGCTTTCTGATTTTACCGACCCTAATTTTGATGGTTATCTGTTTAACTCCATTCCCGCTATCGCGACATCAAAAGACAATCTTTAGAAAATAGGTGACATAAAATACTTATGTCACCTGATTTTTACGGAGTGATCTCCTCACCAGTTTCTACATTGAGCTTAAAAGACTGGCCCGCATGGGCAAGTATCAAAGTATTTTCGTCAGTTAACACGTAATCTATTGGTTGTTTTAAGCAACTCATAACCACTTGATGTTGCTGCTGTTCTTCTATGAACCATTCTAGATGTTTAATATCTTTCTGAGCGTCAGATTCAACATTCCCTTTGAAACCATCACCGTCATCAATTTCACTTGTTAACTTAACTACACAAGAAGGATCACTCATCATTCCAAGATAATAAGTTTCTTGTTCATGGTACAAATCAACACTCCCCCCCTTAATAACAACTTCGAGCGGGGTATGGGCTCGCCATTGCATCGATTTGGGTTCAGATAGCCTAATGTTGTCGACAATAACGACCCCGTTATCTGCAACTTGTATTATTGTTCGCACAAACGACTCACAACTCTCATAAGCATTCGCGAGATCTAGAACGACACATTGAAACTCATTGCTATCAATTCGAGTGATTACTGTTGCTTGAGCTGTTGCGCAATCTATCTTCTGACCTTCAGTCGCGTTGGTAACGCTATCGTCTAAATTGACACCACCAAATAAGGGTAAATTATGCGCCTGCGTAGTTCGAGTCCATAAACTATGATGTTTGCTACCAAACCTATAGCCATAACTGCCACTCGGAGTAAGAACATTAACGCCATCATCGACTAGTGCAACATTCCCTTGATCAGCATGGCGATGAGAACTATTACCAAACTTACTTGCTCGGTAGTACACCGACATTTTACTATGGGCAGTTTTACCTAACCCTGCGTATGAATAGTAAATGTTGTTCGACGCAGGGCTCACGCACAGAGCAGTCTCGTCAGAAACAAACGCCTCATTTGAAGTCATTAACGTATTAGAAACGGTTGAATGTTGATCCGATTTTTCAAATTGTAACTGCGGATACGTCGGTACTATATCTAATAAATGGAGCTTGTAAGTCTCAATATTGGACTCTAACTTCTTGGACTCTAATATCGACTTCGTACAACCATACCGTGGTGCATATATTCTGAGTGGATTTTGCGCAAAGAAACCAGGCCACTCTTTACCTTCTCTCTTGCACCAGAAGCCATCACCAAAGGGATGAATTCGATCGTTATTCGCCACAAAGTCCAAAGCAAACTTAACGTAATTCTTATAAAACGGGTGATTATAGAAAGAAAAGCCACTTAAACGCTCAACCGACAAGAAAAACGGATGGTGCCACTTGGTATAGGAAGAAGAATAAAAAGGCCCCTCAACCCAACTGCCATCTTTTCCGCCATAGAAAGGCAACACACCTCGGTAAATCATTAAGGCGTAATTAAGCCAACGTTCACAAGTTTTAAGTTCAAACTCTTTGTGTAACACAAGGGCAGCAACGCCTAAGTAAGCAGGCAAACGCGATGTATGTGAATGTCCCGGGTACTGTTTAAACTTATCTTGCTCTAAGCGCTCTTCCATTTGATAGGCATATCGAATTAAGAGCGGCCTGACGAATGAACACTCGTCGGTCGTCAGCAATGGAGACAACCAATGATAGGCAAGATACAAATTTCGCGTCATTGACAGGCCAATTTCATCTCCCCACGTACAAGGCCTTAACAGTGACGCCGGGCCTTCAGGGCTCCACTCGGATAAGCGCAATAAAATTTGGCATGCCTTATGTCCTGCCACCTCATCACCCCACACCTTATATAGTAATGTTAGTGCGATAAGATCGCGATCAATCCAACGTCTTACGTTAGCGATAGCTGTACGCTTCCCTTCTTCATTACCACGGCGATAATGATTAGAATATAAAATGTCATCTATATCAGTTAGTTCAACACTATTGCGTAACTTGTCTCTTGCACTTAATGAAGCATTGCTGACTGCGTCAATATCTTCATCGAAATACATCATAAACTGGTCTTTATTAGTACACAGTGAGAATAGTGACATAGCGTCCGGTGCCAAGTAGTTTTCTGACTCCGTCGTGATTTCAAAAACAATCCAATCAGATTTTGCTAGAGTATTGAGGCAAGTCACTCTCCAGCGATAGCTACCTTGAGGTAACTGAAATGTCGGTTGTAAAGGAGACTGCACCGATTTCCAATCCCATTTTTGCTCACCGTCTTTGTCTTCAAGTTCGATGTTATATGCAGAACCATACTCTCCTTGAGGCCAATTGAAACTTGGGGGATTGACTGAGGAAATTTCGTTACAAGGCGACAAAAAAATTTGGAAATCATGCGTTCTTTCTAGTTGTAGCATGTGTTACTCCTCTATTTCGACCAATGATATTGCCCTGTCTCTGCATCAATATGACCAATTTGCTTCGCTGGGGTCCCTGCAAAAATCGAATATGGGGGCACATCGGATGTCACTACCGAATTAGCACAAATCAATGAACATTTACCGATGCTCACTCCTGGAGTGACAACAACACCAGATGTCAACCAAACACCCTTTGCGATTGTGACCTTTCCGCTTTCCAAATCACTACGACCACTAAAGCTCTCTGAAGTCGGGTCAAATAAATGATTAGACGCAACGACAGAAACATGTGGCCCTACCAAAACGTCTTCACCAACCTCCACATCACCATTAATGTAGCTGTATAGGCCTATATAACTTCGTGTTCCGATTTGGTTTTCACCAATGCGAACGATAGCTCCTGGAGCAACTCGAACATTATTGTTGGTGAAGCCTAAGATTTGAGCTCTCGACTCGTCATCATGTTTATTATTACTTTGTGTTGTATATAGGGTGAATTTTCTAAATTCCTCATCCGAAAGTTCACCGCCAAATTTTTGTTGAACCGACATATCATCACCTATAAATAAAGGGAAGTAACAGTAACGACTTCCCTTATTGATTATCAATATTTTCACTGACACTAAATAAGCTAATCCGATAATATCCCTGGGTTAGCTTAATTTAAAAACCCAATATCGAATTGAAAACACATTAATTAAAATGAGACCGAGTCAATGCATACTCGACACCACGAATCTCAGCTAAGCCTTTTAAACGGCCTATGCAAGAATACCCTGGGTTTGTTTTTTTATTTAAGTCGTCAATAATTTGGTGACCATGATCAGGCCGCATTGGAATTAAATCACTTTGTCCATTATTAGTACGACGATTTTCTTCTTTAAGAAGTGCAAATATCACTTCATACATATCAACATCACCATTGAGATGAGCTGCTTCATGGAAGTTGCCGGGTTCTTCTTCGCGCTTTGTTGAACGCAGATGCGTGAAATAAATTCGATCACCAAAAGTTTCAATCATCTTCACAAGATCGTTATCGTCTCGCACGCCATAAGACCCGGTACACATAGTAATACCGTTCATTTTGCTCGGTACACGATGCGTCAAGAATTCGATATCTTCAATCGTAGATACCACTCGCGGTAAACCAAGAATTGGGCGTGGTGGATCATCAGGGTGAATGGCCAACTTCACGCCGTACTCTTCACACACTGGGGTAATTTCGTTTAGGAAGTAAACTAAATTTTCACGTAACTTATTGCCGTCAATGTGTTGGTACTGATCCAGTTGCTCTCTAAACTCTTGAAGAGTATAGCCTTCTTCCGCACCTGGTAGACCAGCGATGATATTCGATGTTAGCTGTGCAATTTTGTCATCAGGCATGTTAGAAAAACGAGTTCGAGCAAGTGCAATGTCTTCTTTTGAATACTCTTCATGTGCACCTTCTCGTTCTAGTATGCATAGCTCAAAAACAGCAAAGTCAATATGGTCAAACCTTAATGCTTTTGAGCCATCTGGGAGTACATACTCTAAATCTGTTCTCGTCCAATCAAGAACTGGCATAAAGTTATAGCAAACTGTATCAACTCCGCATTCAGATAAATTGATAATAGATTGCTTATAGTGCTCTATCCATTGAATGAAATTTCCAGTTTGAGTCTTGATCTCTTCATGAACAGGGATACTTTCGACAACTTCCCATGTAAGTGAATTTTCTTCTATTAACTTTTTACGTTTTAGTATTTCTTCTTTAGACCATATTTCACCATTCTTAATATGATGTAATGCCGTTACGATTCCTGTTGCCCCAGCCTGACGAATATCATTAAGCGTTACAATATCATTTGGACCATACCATCGCCAAGTTTGCTTCATAAGTTATTACCTATTATTAATTTTTTTGATGAAGCCTTATTAAGGCTTCATCTGATATTTTATTTAATTAGACAGTGTAAGCTTTTAGTTTTACATCATTTAACTTACCAGCTCGTAGTAATAGCCAAGATATAAACCCGACAATCGCTGCCATTAATACAAATAACATTCTTCCCCACATAGGGTTTGGTATCAGCGTTAATAGGAGAAGCGCTGCACTTGTCGCCAATAACACTCGACCAAGTAAAATGTACTGTTGTCTATCAGCTTCGAAGCTTTGAGGCGAATCTTCTACAATTACTGGAGTTTCTGCATTACTAAAGAACTCTGCGATTTCTTCAGCACGCTTACCTGTTGGCTCTTTATAGAAAAGTTGAGTCAGCAAGAAGAAACCACCTGTGATAATAATGTGCCCTGTTACGCCCATGGTTATCGATTTCATTTCAGCGAATTCACGACTAGACAATGGTTCAGATAAATTAAACAGGCTTTCGATCATTGGTGCATTTGTTGAAGCAATAACGGCTGAAACACAAGCGCCTACGGCAATGGTTGCCCAACATGACCAATCTGGAGTCTTCTTGATAAAGAAACAAAGCAGTGACGGAATAAGCACAGGGAACGCGACAAGCGTACTCACCATCATAAGTGCATCAAATAGACCAAAATCTTGCAGTTTGCTCATGAACAAGCCACAAACAATAATCAACAAGCCGAATACCACGGTAGAAACTTTACTTGCAAACAAGATCGATTTATCTGATTTGTCTTTTGCCATGTAAGGTTCATAAACGTTTTTAATGAATATGCCGGCATTTCTATTTAATGCAGAGTCCATTGACGACATGGTTGCAGCAAACATAGCTGACATCATCAAGCCAACCATCCCAACGGGCATCTCGTTACGAACGAAGACAAAATAGGTGGCATTAGAAATATCTTTGCCTAGAACATCGAGGCCCCATGTAGACATATCTGGGTAATTTCCGCTTACATACCAAGCAGGAAGGAACCAAATGAAAGGTCCAAACGCCATTAGACAACACGCTAGGATTGCAGCTTTACGTGCATTATTAGTATCTTTTGCTGCAATATAGCGGTAAGAATCAATCATATTGTTTGTACTGAAGAACTGTTTGATGAAAATACAGATAAACCAGCCAACAAATAAGTAGGTATAGCTATACCCTTCTCCAACAAACCCTTGATCAGGCAAACCCGCTTCTAGGATTGGTGCTACACCACCAGATTTGTATATCGCTACGATTGTCGCTATGAAGGTAACAACAGTAATGATGATCATCTGTATAAAGTCTGATGCAACTACAGCCCAACTTCCGCCGACCAGAGACATAAGAAGTACAACCATACCCGCAGCAACTATCGTTGTTTCAATTGGGATATTAAATACCGCACTTGCAAAGATCGCTAATGCATTCAGCCATAGCGCAGCCTGAAGTACACTCGACGGTACCGTCGCCCACGTTACAACTTGCTCGCTAACAGGACCAAAACGTTTGCGAATGCCTTGGATTGGACTGATAACTCGCATCTGTCGAGCTCTTGCAGCAAAGAATAAGTAGTTACAAAAGTAACCAAGAGCATTCGCAAAAAAGATAACAGAGATGGATAAGCCAACATCAAGAGCTTTTCCCATTACGCCAGTAAACGTCATAGCACTCAGTGCTTGAAGAAATGCTGTGGACCCAACCATCCACCACAACATTTTGCCTCCCCCCCTAAAGTAATCACTTGTCGATGACGTTGCTGATCGAAACATCCAACCTACTCCGAGGAGGAAAACGAAGTAGCCTATAACTATAAGTATATCGATATTCATAATGAGCCCTAACCGTGATATTTAAAAACTAAACACCTTTCGCTTTCTTTTATATCGCCCCTAGATATTGGCTGTCAAAATTGGTCTACCAATTGGTTGACGCTTCTCACAAAAAAATAAATCTCTGATGATATGCCGTTTAAATAATACAAATGAATGTTACTCTCTAATGGTAATTTTTATAGCCGTCTGATTTTAAAAATTGGAGTGAGAGTGCGGAAGTATGAATAAAAATGTTTTAAATCAATACTTAAAAGAAGAACAGAGAATTGTTCACATTGGCTTAGGGGCTTTTCATCGAGCTCATCAAGCTTTATATACAAGCGAATTGTTAGACAATAAAAAGTCTAACTGGACAATCTGTTCCATTAACTTATTTGGTTCACAATCGCTTATTCAGCAGTTAAGAGAGCAAGGTCATTGCTACACTGTTTTGGAGAGAGGTGCGACAAGCGAACAAATAAAAATATCAAAGGCAATCACTCAATCCTTACATCCAGATCTAGACGGTCAGTCGACTATCATCGAAAAAATTGCGAATCCAAACGTTCGTATAGTCTCAATGACTATCACAGAAAAAGGCTATTGCATTGAACCAAGTACTGGCTCTCTTGATGTTAACAATCGTCTCATCCAGCTCGATCTCGACTCACCTTCTCGTCCAGTGTCCGCCATCGGTTATATCGTTGAAGGTTTAAGACTCAGAAAAGAAAGGAATATTAACGCGTTCACCGTATTGTCTTGCGACAATATTCAAAACAATGGAGAAGTAGCGAAGTCGGCTATTCTTAGTTTTGCAAAATTGGTCGACTTGGAGTTGTATTCTTGGATAGAGGCTAATGTCACATTCCCAAACACTATGGTAGACCGTATTGTTCCAGCGGCAAGTAAAGAAAGCTTATCTTATATAGAAACAGCTATCGGCTACTCGGATCCATGTGCCATCGCTTGTGAACCTTTTCGACAATGGGTAATAGAAGATAAGTTTGCAATTGGTCGACCAAATTGGGATGAAGTGGGCGCGCAATTTGTCGATGATGTCATACCTTTTGAAGAGATGAAGCTACGCATGCTAAATGGTAGTCACTCACTTCTTGCGTACTTGGGATACTTGAGTGGTTATAAGTATGTGTCAGAAGCGATTTCAGACCCATATTTTAAGAAGGTGATTCTAGACTTCATGATGAATGAGCAAACGCCTTCATTGTCGTTACCAAAGGAAACTGACATTGCAGCTTACGCAGATTCGCTGATTGAACGTTTCTCTAACCCAAATTTAAAACACCTTACCTCTCAGATAGCAATGGACGGAAGTCAGAAATTACCACCACGATTTTGTGAATCTCTCAAATATAACCGTGAAAATGCTGTTCAAACAACTTGGTTAGAGTTGGGCATTGCAGGGTGGATGGCTTATGTGATTGGCATGGATGACAACGGCGATGCTATCGAGGTTCATGATCCAATGGCTGGCGTGTTCAAGCAAATCAAACAAGAAAGTAAAACGCCTCGTGAAGCTGTCATTTCTTTATTAAGCATTGATGGTATTTTTGAATCTAGCCTTCTTGCAGATGCCGAATTCGTAAATAAGATAGTCGACCTTTTCGAATGTATTCAAGAGGTTGGTGCAATGCAAACTTTACATAACTTAACAAAAACACTGAACTTAAAGGGCTAGGCATGGAATACAAAAATAAGTTGATTCGATTTGGTCAGAACCGCGTTTGGCGCTCTTACAGTGGTGGTAAGGTTTTAGACCAAATTAATAACGAAAGCGTTCCGGTCGACTCTCATTTTCCTGAAGACTGGATTGCATCGGTCACTAAAGCCGTTAACCCAGGTCGAGAAACAATCAGTGAAGGTCAATCAACTGCGATTATCGGCGATCACTCACTCGATTTCGCCGAATTATTAGATCTAGATCCTGAGTATTTTTTAGGTAAAGAGCACTTCAGTAGATTCGGTCCTAACCCTATGGTTTTGATTAAGTTTCTAGACTCTTCAATTCGCTTACATTTCCAAGCACACCCAACCAGAGAGTTTGCCCAAAAGCACCTAGATTCAAATTCAGGCAAGGCTGAAGCCTACTATATTTTACAAGTTCGTGAGGAGATTGATGATCCTTATATTTATCTCGGATTTCAGACGCCTCCGACTAAAGAAACGTTGAAAGAGATCATTGTTGAACAAGACATTAACCGACTGAAAACTTGCTTCGAAAAAATCAAAGTATCTCCTGGTGAGTGTTACTTTATTCCAGGAGGAATGCCTCACGCGATTGGCGAAGGCATTCTAATGATTGAGATAATGGAACCATCGGACTGGGCTGTTCGATTTGAGTTTGAACGAGCTGGTTATACACTTCCTGAAGAAGCTCGCTACATGAAGCGAGATTTGGACTTTTGCCTTGATGTTTTTGACTATTCAGAGAAGTCGGTTGAAGCTGTGGCAACTCAGAACAAAAAGACACCTCAACTATTAACAGCTTATGCTGACGGATCGGTAAAAGAGTCTCTCATTGATGACAAAACAACCGACAGATATCGAGTTTGTCGCACAAAAGTCATTAGCAGCATCACCAAATCTGAGAACGACTTTTATGTCGGTGTTATTGCTGCTGGCAGTTGTACGATTAAATTAGACGAAGAAATTTTAGTACTCAATAAGTACGATAAATTTTTCTGCCCGGCTGGCATTGAAAATATCACGATAGAAACAGACGATGGCGTCGAGATTATTGAATGCTACCCACCATTAACGAATTAATCCTGAGTTAACGTATTGAAATGGAAACAATAAAACTTTATTACGACGCCTTTATCTTTGATATGGATGGAACATTAGTAAACTCCGAGCCGCTCAAAGGCCAAGCATTAGCGCTGACCTGTAAAGACTATGGTTCCATCGTTGACCACCGTATTTATCAAAATGTAATGGGTATGAAATGGGAAAATGTCGTTCAGTATTTTTTCAAAGTTGGAGAAATCGAACCAGAGAGACAAGAGTTTAACGATAAATTTAAGGAACATTATCAATTACTCCTTTCACAAAGATTATCTATCAATAAAGGTGTCGTTGGCCTCCTACAGCAACTAAAATCTTCTGGGAAGCGATGTGCGGTTGTAACTTCTGCGCAACAGTGGATGGCTAACCAAATACTGGAAGCTTGTAAACTTGAGCACTTGTTTGATCTTGTCATCGCTAAAGAGCATGTTTCAATGCACAAGCCAGATCCGGAAGCTTATTTGTTGGCGCTATCTAGATTAAATGTAACCGCAAGTAAAACCATTATCTTTGAAGACTCGGCTCCAGGACTTCAGGCTGGTTTAGCTAGTGGTTGTGAAGTCATTGCATTTCAACATTCTTTCAACATAAACAATGATTTTTCAGGTGCGTTAAAAATCATTGATGATTTCTCACTTGTCAGTTAAGACCAAAATGCTCACCCTAAGTTTATTTGACTTATTGTATGACATATATCACAGCAACTTGTACCCAAATGATATTAAAATAGAAATCCCCCACTCAAAGATAAAGAGACGAATGAACACTACCACCACTCTTGTTTATGACACTTTGAAAAGCCTTGCTGCTCACGCTCCTGAGCAACATGCCGAGATTCGCCAGCGTTTATATGAGCAGTTGAGCCTGCCATTTAACAAGCAGCTCTCGTTATACGCTAATGTGCTTGGTCCTATCAGCTCAGGTAAGTTAGCGGGATGCGACAATATTGATAAAGCGGTTGAACTGGCACTGGATGTGCTGGAAGGCCGAAATAAGTAGTCCCCCCTTTAATACGTAATATAACGGCCCAGATCTTCCCCCAGATCGGGCCGTTTTTTTATTCTCGTCATTTATCTATTTGAATTTCAGGCACAAAAAAGGCGTAGATGATCCACGCCTTTTGTTTTAGTAAGTTCTATGTTGTTTATGAAGTCTTGAACTGCGCGACCGCTTGGTCCATATCGTTCGCTTGCTCTGCTACCTTGTCCACTTCAACTAAGCAATGCTGCGCCGAAGCGTTATTGTCGTTCGAGATAGTGTTCAGCTCAGTAATTGAGTCACTCACTTGCGCCATTACTGCGCCCTGCTCTTCAATCGCTGAAGCAATACGTTCTGAATTACCTTGGATGCTTTCCATGTCGCTCAAGATAAGTTGCAAGCTCGCATCCAGCTCTTCCGAATCTTTCAGCGTTAGTTGACCTTGTTGATTACACTCGCCAATCTCTGCCATCGACGCCTGCATCTGGCTTTGAATTGCACTCACCACTGAAGTTATCTCTGTGGTCGATTGATGCGTTCTGCTTGCTAGTGCGCGTACTTCATCGGCAACTACCGCAAAGCCACGACCTTGTTCACCCGCACGTGCTGCTTCAATTGCTGCGTTCAATGCCAATAGGTTAGTTTGTTCTGCAATGCCTTGGATGATGTTTACTGCATCGCCGATCTGGTCAACATGATGGTTCAGTGAACTGATCGAATCTTGGCTGCTTGAAAGACGTTCAGACAACTGGGTGATGTTGCTGATGGTTTCAACCACCACTTCACGGCCTTTATCGGCATTCACTTTCGCTTGATGTACACCTTCAGCGGCAACCGATGTGCTTTCAGAGATCTCGCCAATGGTGAGTACCATCTCTTGAACTGACGTTGTCATTGTAGATGTGTGATTTGCTTGAACTTCAAACTGTTTGATTACTGACTCTAGCTCATCATGCATGTTCGATGTGCTTTGTGTCAGTTGCAGTGACTTAGATTGAGAGGCAGCGATAAGCCCTTCCAGTTGATCCAACAGTTGGTTGAAGTATTGGCCTAGCGTGCTGAGTTCGTCTTTACCATCTAGGTGAGAGCGAATAGACACGTCGTTTGAGTTAACGATATTACGGATAACCGAAAGCAGTGACTCAATTTTGCCAATGATAGAACGGACGATTAACCAGCTGAACAGAATGATCGACACAAGTAGTGTGACGCAAAGGATGTTGTTGATCAGCGATAGTTTGTCCATCTCTTGCTGCGTTTGTTGGTCTAGCACCGCCGAGAATTCTTTAAACTGAGTCTCGATAACGTGCGAACCAGAACGCGCTTCGCCTAGCAGGCCTTCGTTATGCTTCAAACCGATCACGCGCTTTTGCTCAACCACTTGGCGAGCAGCGTCTATCAAAGCAGCTGAGCTACTCATATTTGAAGTTATAGAAAGAACACTCGGGTCAAACTCCCCCTTCTCAATTAAGTCATTGAACAGGTAAAGCTCGATTTTTTGTTCCGCACTGGCTGTCGCGCTGATGTTATCGAGCAAAACATGAAACTCGCCTAGCATACCTTTGTCACGTGATAGCCCATAGACTTCGCTCGCTTTAACTAAGTTAACAAAGCTGGTGTGGTAAGTTTCGATGTCTTCACGTAGGTGTGTGCTGTTGGCTAAACCTAAATCACTGAGCACTGTATCTAGCTCAGATTCAGACGCTAAGAATTTTTTGTAGTTTACGTCGAACTTGTCGAGGTATTTCATATCGCTACGCAGTAAAAAATCTTTCTCGTTACGGCGAAGGTTGAGCAAACGCACTTCAAGCTCTTTGGTAATTTGTTTGGCTTCGCTCATTTGAGCGGTGGTGTCTGCAAATTGTGATGTGGTAAACAGCAGTGAAATCATGCCGAAGATGGAGAATATCCCCAACGAATAGAGCTTTTTCTTTATGTTCATATACGTGGCTCGTCTTTACTAAATTAACTATGAGTATCCAAATAAATCGCATCAAAGAATGGATATCCAACTTGCGCGACCTGATTATTGTTATATTTTTTGTATCAGTAATGAGCACTAAATCTAGCGACTGTTCAGCCCACCAGCAGTGACATTCTCAATGGTATTCAAACAGAGAATGAATCTTTTCACTAAAGATAAAAGCATCAATAACACAAATTGAATACATGTACATTAGTTGAATGATAAAAGTGAGAGACAGCTATTTGACAGAACATAAATGGCTTGAATGTTATGGTATACAAGGCATTGAATTAAAAGACTTTGACGCACATTTGGATGCATTATTTATGATGACATTTTTTTGGCTCTCCAGAAGAGCACGAGCGAAGCGCAATATTGGAGGTTTTGACTTGGTTTTTAAACAGTGAATCCGTCTATTGATGATTGTACAGTAGAGCGTAAACGGCGAAAAAAATGGACCTACTCAATTCGAGTCAGGTCCATCTTTTGATTTTCTAGTCAATCGCTTTGCAGCTAAAGAGTTAGGTGCGAATTCAAGGCTGGCTAAAACGCTTTTACCATCTTGGTTAGGCACTTCAATAACACCGCTTTCTCGTCTTCTTCGATATCTTGCGTCAGCTCATTAACCAAATTCAAGTGAAGCTGATTGTGGTGAACGTGTATCTTCTGCCCTTCATCCGTCAAGGCAACCACAATCGCACGACGATCTGTTGGGTGTTCATGGCGCTCAATCAATTCAGCTTTAACCAACTTTTCTATTTGAACAGTAAGTGTACCCGTGGTAATACCCAATTTTTCAGCGAGCTCTTTCATTCTTAACGCACCATGCATACCAAGTACTTCAATGGTGTGTACTTGAGCCAGGGAATAACCCGTCTCTTTGACAACAGACTGCTCCCACGAAGACATTTTATCGTAGAACTCAGTCAGTATTTGGTTAAGCTGTTCTATATTTCGCATGGTCGTTTGAATGCACTTCAAGAGTAAGATGATTAATCTTATCAAACTTGGCGAGCATTTGTTTATATTCAGAGACGGTTTTATCACTGTTTGATTCAAGAGTAATCGCTGCTGAATAGTGATGTCCACTCACCTTCCACATATGGAAATCAGTGACCGATGCATATGGCGTTAAGGTTTCGGTCACTGAGTCACGATAATCTTGGTCGATATTCTCATCCAGTAAGATTGGACTGGTTTGTTTCATAAGGTTCATCGTCCACTTAGCAATCACGAATGCGCCAACCATTCCCATTGCTGCATCTAACCAGTTCCAACCGTAAAACTTACCAAATAGCAGCGCAACAATCGCAAGCAGCGAAGTTAGAGTATCCGCCAACACATGCATGTAGGCTGCGCGTAGGTTGTGATCATGATGGTGTCCGTGATGCTCGCCATGTTTATGACCATGGTCGCTGTCGTGCTCATGGCTATGTGAATGACCGTGATTCTTACTATGATTGTGGCCATGCTCGTGTCCGTGATCATGATGATGATCGCCGAGTAAAAACATACTTACCACATTTACGGTTAAACCAATACAAGCAACGATGATCGCTTCATTGAACTGAATCGCTTGTGGGTTAAACAAACGATGTACTGACTCCACCAGCATCAACAATGCCACAATCCCCAATGCAATCGCGCTGGTGTAGCCCCCTAACACGCTGACTTTGCCAGTACCGAAAGAGAAACGTTCGCTCTCGGCATGTTTCTTCGCATATCGGTATGCAAATAAAGTGATACCAAACGCTGCAGCATGCGTCCCCATGTGCCAACCATCGGCAAGCAATGCCATCGAGCCGTAAATAGTACCTGCAACAATTTCGACAACCATGGTAACGACGGTCAATAACAGGACATAGAACGTGCGTTTCTCACCTTGACTGTTATGTGAAGAAAAGTTGTGTTGGTGACGTGTTGGAAAACTCAAAATGGCGTCCTTAGCTTGTGTTTGTGGTTAGATGATCGTTGCAAATAAAAGCCCTTTGATTGACAAGTAATTTGACAATCAAAGTAATAATTTGAAATTTAGTTTGATTATCAAACTTTGTCAACGATGAATTTTGAAACTCTGATTTGCGGGACGAATAGTTGATGGTGAGCGCTAGTTTGTTCCAAAGATTATTGATTCAGTAAAAACGAGGCTTTCCAGGGACAAAAAAGCCCACTCGAGGTGGGCTGATTGAGTCAAACTCAATGATTGTATTTATTTGTTTTGCAATGAAATAATCTCATCATTCACCCAACCTAACAGCTGCTTGGTTGCTTTCGACAAGACTTGGTTCTGCCGAACAATATAACCAAGACTGGTGCTCGAGAAGTTGGTCAATGGTGTCACTTTCGAATGCAGGTACTGCTTGGTTGATACCGCAAACTCCGGGACAATAGCCACACCAAATCCCGCTTCTGCCCAGTCGATTTGAGCATCGACACTCCCTACTTCCATCACCCTATAATTAGGTAGATTAAGGCTTGGTAAACCTTCATCAATAAAGTCACGCGTTCTCGTATCATGACCTAGTAGAATCAAAGTGAGCTCTGCATCAGAGTCTCGGATATCAACCCCATCGCCAAGCGCACACCAAGAAAGCTCTTGCAGCTTAGTGAAATACAAAGACTCGTTGTGCTGCTCTTTGGCGATAACAAAACCAATATCCGCTTGAGCATTTTTAACTAAATTCGATGCCTGAGATGACGTGGTATTCAAGAGCGTAAGGTCAATACCGGGATACTGCGCTTTGAACTTCTGGAACGGACGAATTAGCAAAAATCGAGAAATGATGTCACTTACGGCAATGGTTAACGTCCCTATTTTAAGGTCGTTAATGGCATTGAGATCGGCCTGACAAATCTGCAGTTCGAGTAGCGTTCTTTGGCTTGTTTCCAATAGCCGTTCTCCCGCTTGAGTCAATTGAAAAGGGCTTCTCTCTATCAACTTTATGCGTGTTTGTTGTTCCAGTTGTTTTAGGTGCAAACTCACATTGGGTTGTGTCATGTGCAGTGCATTGGCCGCTTTCCCAAAATGCTTGTACTCCGCAAGCGTCACAAACGTCTTCAACAAATTAATATCGAGCATCATGTCCTCTCTCTCGTGTCACTAATATCATTCCCTAAAAGTAAAGAATGCCCCATCGTCATTCCCTACAGTGAGGAACGAACGTGATAGGGAATCTCGTTTGTAGCTTAAGACTTTAAGGATATATGAAATCCTTATCAAGATAATAAAGATAATTAATTTCTCTTATCCACCTTGTAGGCCTAACATGATTCCTCAATCAGTTAGGAGAAAAATTATGCCATCTATCGTTGTTGTGGGCGCAAACTGGGGTGATGAAGGCAAAGGCCGCATCGTCGATTTTTTAGCAGACCAAGCTTCTGCTAGCATTCGTTTCCAAGGCGGAAACAATGCAGGTCATACTGTGGTAAATGACTTCGGTACATTCAAACTGCACCAACTACCTAGTGGTATTTTTAATCCTAATTGTACGGCGGTTCTTGGCCCTGGCATGGTGATCAGCCCTGCTGCGCTAACTGAAGAGATTGCAGAAGTTCAAGAGGCTGGCATCAAAGTGAAAATGGCGATCTCAGATCGTGCGACACTGTGTCTCCCTTTACATGCTCTTGAAGATACGCTTGAAGAAGAGCGTTTGGGCGATGGCGCTTACGGCTCTACACGTCAAGGCATTGCACCAGCGTACGGCGATCGTGTAATGAAGAAAGGCATTCTTGTCGGTTGGCTGAATCAACCTGAAATTTTAGAGCAGCGTATTCAATTCCTACTTGATTGGAAGATGCCTCAGCTTAAAGCGCTCTACCCTCAATGTGACTTCTCCCAGACTGCTTCTGAAATGACAGAATGGCTACTTGAAGTAACTAAAGCGTGGCGCCCGTTCATCTGCAACGTAACTGAGCCGCTTAAAGCGCTGCAATCACAAGACGCAAACCTACTGTTTGAAGCTCAGTTAGGCGCAGGTCGCGACCTTGTCTACGGTGAATACCCTTGGACAACATCTTCGAATGTAACCGCAGCTTATGCTGGCATTGGTAGCGGTTTACCTGCACTTCGTCCTGAACGTGTTATCGCTGTTGCTAAATCATTCAGCTCGTCTGTTGGTACTGGCACGCTAGTAACTGCAATGGAAGAACAAGACAGCTTCCGCGAAAGCTCTAACGAATACGGCGCAACTACGGGTCGACCACGAGATATGGGTTACTTTGATGCAGTGGCAACTCGCAACGGTGTTGACCTGCAAGCTGCAACGGAAATCGCACTGACTAAGATTGATTGCCTGTCTGGTTTGTCTGAGCTTAAGATCTGTACTGCTTACTCAGGAGAGCACACAGAGAACCCGATTTGGCCACAAACGGCTGAGCTAAAGCCCGTATATGAAGATATGGCTGGCTGGGATGAAGACATCACGGGTTGCCGCACGTTTGAGAGCCTTCCTCAAGCAGCGCAAGATTACGTTACTCGTATCGAAGAGCTGATGGGTGTGCCAATCGTGATGGTATCGGTAGGTCCTGAGCGCGAGCAAATGATCATTCGAGCTTAGCTTAGAAGACGACAAGATCTACATCAAAGCCCACATTCAGTGGACTTTTTTGATTGTTCATAAAGAACGAGATAAAACAAGGAATTACAGGCACAAAAAAGCCCACACTAGGTGGGCTCTTTCGTATAATGTGGTGCCCGCTACTGGACTCGAACCAGTGACACCTTGCATGTCATGCAAGTACTCTAACCAACTGAGCTAAGCGGGCGATGTTCAAATTTCTTATTACTACCATTGTGACAAACTCAATAGTTATGCAATAAAAACTAAAGAAGGAATGGTGCGTCCGAGTGAACTCGAATCACCGACCCCCGCCATGTCAAGGCGGTACTCTAACCAACTGAGCTACGGACGCATTCCCTTAGAACGCCAACGATGATATCCATGATAAACAGATGGTGCAAGTATTAACTGGCATCTTGCGATTCGTTTGCTCACTTTGCAATCAAAGACATAACAACATGTCGATTTTACACCCAGATTATCGTCAAACCGCTGAAAAACAAAGTTTAGTTAGAAAAATTCTAATCCTTGATGACAACCAATTAACTAACCTAATGTGTTCAATTTGGGATTTTTGTTATCTATACCGTTTTTCTTGGCCTTTACAGTAACCATACAGGTATAGATCAATGCCTATATTTAGTGTCAAAAATTTTGCTTGCCCACTGGGTTACCGTAGTATTTTGATCATTATAAGTGAAAGGCACGCAGAGGCTTTGTAACTCACTGAAATACATCATTCATAAAAATCACCACGATTTTGTAATCGTCGTCATCGAATTACTAGGCCGCAATGACTAAATTCGGATTTTTCATATAAAGTGGCCGGGTTATTACCAACATACATAAATACGATAGCACTCTATAGTCGAAAAACATCAGCTACAATTAATCTCCCTCAAGAGCAACAATCTATAAGCAATTCAAAACCCAACCCCACACATCATAGCTATTTTGAATACATACAGCACAGTAATACATAATGAAATTTGCATAATGGTAAAGCGCGCCTATATTCATAACCTGTAGGAATCAATAATCTAAATTCAATGCCATACGTGAATCTATGGTTTGCGATAAATACAAGTGTGAAAAATAGGGAATAAATTATGAAAAAATCACATATCGCCATTGCAGTGGTGAGCATACTATCGACATCTGCCGTATCGGCGGCGACCATTTATGAGACAGATGAAACAGTATTCAATATCGGCGGCCGCGCAGAAGTTCGAGGGAATTTCTCTGATGCGAATAAAAGTGCTGGTAATAGTAGCACCTATAGTGATAGATCACGTGTCCGCTTAAGTGTCGATGGCACACAAAAAGCGTCGGACGATGTTTCCTTTTTTGGGAAATATGAATTCGAACTAACAGAGTCTGAAGATGGCGCATCAGATGATATCGGCATTAACACTCGATTCTTATATACGGGTGTTCAAACCAATCACGGTAACGTCTATTATGGCCACCAAAATAATGCCGTTACCTACTTAACCGATTGGACGGATATGGCTGAAACCTTCAGCGGCTATATCAATGAATACACGGTGTCGACTGCTGATCGAGCAAAAAATGTTTTACGTTATGAACTGACAAGCGACAACATCACCTTTCAAATTGATGGCAATTTCAATTCAGATAGTGAATCAGCACAAAGTGACGGCTTCGGTGCAGTTGTCGCCGGCAGCACTTCGATTGGGTTAGATATTGGCGTCGGTTATGCGTCAAGTGATGAAACCTATGGCGTTGGGACAGATACAGAAACTTCTGATGCCTATATTGGTGCGGTTAAGTACACCAACGATCAGGGGGTTTGGTTCGCCGCACTCTATCAATTTGGTAGTATTTCAGGTCTAGGCGTAAAAGATTCAGACTACGATTCTGCCGATGCTTACTTGGGATACTCGTTTGGTGTCAACACCGTCAACCTGACCTACAGCTACTTTGAAGCTGACGATATTGCAGATTACGACATTAACTTTATCGGTCTAGAATACGCACGTTATATTGGCGATGTGGCCTTCTTTGGTAGTTATAAGTTTAACATGTTAGACGAGGGCGAAGGTGGGCAAGGCGATAACGACGAAGATGAGCTACAGCTCGGTATGCGTTACGCGTTTTAGTCTAAACCAATCCACTTAATATTAGTAAAGCCGAGCATAATCAATGCTCGGCTTTTTAGTTTGTATAACTTATTCGTATCTAAGCGATTGAATCGAGTCCAACCGGATGCATTACTATCGATACCAACTATTCTTCAACATCGAATACAACGTTGTAGTTTTCGGTATAGGTGCAGTTTGGCTGGCGGCTACAAGTGAAGAAGCGTCGGCCTTTGTAATCGCCTTGGCTTGCCAGTTTGATGATCATTGGGCTACCACACTTCTTACAAAATCGCACTTCTTTTGATGGCTCGATTAAATCGATGTGTGCTGCCAGTAAGCTCTTCAAACGGCTCACTTGGTAGCTGTGTTTAATAGATGCACCAATCAGAGGTAAACCTGCCGATTTACACACGTGAATTAGTAGCTTTTCGCGATCGACTTTCCCTTTATTGAGCTCTTTGCCGTTATCAAGTTCGATAATAACGCGGGGCTCTAGCGTTCGCGGGTCGCAAACAACAAAGTCGAAGTAACTACGTGAGATCTTGTTGTTGGCGATAAACCAATTCTTCTTATTGTTCGTCTTAGCAGGAACAAGTACGTTCGACATGCTGACTTTAGCAAACACTTCCCCATGGTTGCCCACAGCTGATTTTAGCGCATTATAGAATGTCGCCTGTTGCGCCGACATCAACGCGCCTTTCTTCTGATAAGCGTGGTCTTTGGTGTCATCGTGTTTCACCACATACTTTTGAATAAAGTAAAAGAACACAACCAGAACAATTACAACGATAAAGATATTAGTCATTTTCCAACACAATCAAGTCTGTATAGGGATTAAGAGAGTAGCTAGCGTATGTAGAAAAGCATCACCTGGCAAGCAAAAGAGCGAGAGTTGCCAACCAGAATCACGACCTTTGAGCGCAGTGCCCAACGAGAGGTCGCTCCTTCGCTAGACACACCTCTCTTATTTTGATAATTAAATCATCAATTACACTCTAGATTGATTTAGATCAATTTACCTAGATTTGTGATCAACTAGTCTGAAAAACGTTAGGTAAATGTTAATAAGGAAATTGATATGGAACTTAAACAAGACCCAAGATGTTATACCGACGTATGTGTAGATGGTAAATGGTTCCACTATGACCACTGCGGAACCCAAGCCTACATGTTAAAGGGAGGAGCTTCGGCTGTGATTGAACTCGCTAGCGAACCAGCGACAGAAGGCGAATTGGTTGAAATGCTTCAAGGTGTCGCTAAGTAACTCATTTAGAAAATGTTGATATAGATAAACTCGACATATCGCTAAGTAAACCCCACTTCTCACTCAAATTTTGATATTAGCGATCTCAGAGTGTTCCAGAAGCCATTCTTATCTCACGAAGATCAGAATGGCTTTTTGTTTCCAGATTAGCGATTAACTTTCAGCAATGATGACTTGATTCCTACCCGACTCTTTCGCTTGATATAGTGCATCATCCGCGGCTTTGAGGTACTTCTTGTAAGTATCTTGATTGAGTTGCTCATGAACAATACCAATCGACGCTCCTATCGATGTGGTGAGGTCTAAAGAGCCGGAGTGCGTATCAATGGGTGTTTCAGAAATAGCTAAACGGATAACGTTCAACTGTTGCTCAGGATCAATGGAACCAGACAGCAACAAAACAAACTCTTCCCCACCCCATCTTGCCACTACATCGTTTGTTGATAAGATTTTCTCTAAACGCTTAGCGACTTCCACCAGCACTTGGTCACCAATATCATGGCCATAAGTGTCATTAACTTGTTTGAAGCGGTCTAAATCTAGAATAGCGAGCGTATACCCAAACGACGACAAATGATGTGGCATCGGCTGAGTTAACCGTTGCTCTAAGTAACGCCTATTGTATAAGCCTGTCAGTTCGCATCTTGTTGATTGCTTAAGTAGTTCTTTGTTGGTCTTCTGGATCGAGCGTAACCTTATCAATAGTAACGTGGCGCTTATCATCACCATGATACCCAAAGCGACGACGATTCGATTCCGTAATTGCTGCTTATCTAATGTCAGCTCACCCAACTCTTTTTCTGCGTTAAGCAGTTCGTTTTCTTGAGCTAATGATGCCGTAGCGAAATCTTGCTCGAGTAAAAAGATATCACTCTGGCGCTTATCAAATAGCAGCGCTTTATTACCCTTGTAATAGAGCTTGAAGTAGCGAAGTGCGTTCTCGCTGTCGCCTCTTGAATCATAGTATTCAGCAAGTGTTCTTAAGCCGAGGACCTTCCAGCTGCGAGTCCCCACAACATCGAACATTGCAGACGATCGCTTTAGATCAGCAAAAACAAAATTATCTCGGTTCAAACCAATGTTCGCTAAGGCTCTATTTAGGTAACACTGCCCCAATTGAAGTGTGTATTTGTCCACGCCTGGGTATCTAAGACACAAGTTTGCGACTTGTCGTGCTGACTCAAAGTTCTTTTCCGCCAACAACACATCACTCTCTGCTTTTAATAGGATGATTTTGTATCGTTCACTCACGTTATCGCCATTTAGCTTAGCCGCACTTTGATATGCTTCTCGGCCTTTGACTAAATCACCACTGCGCAGATAAGCAAAAGACTCATTCACATGCAGCACGCCGATGGTAGACGCTTCGAGTAGTCCACTCTTGTAATAGAGCTTTTTGGCTCTTTTAATCAGCTTGAGCGCTTTAGGCCAGTCTTCCAAATAGATATAAAGCAGTGCCATATTTGACACTAACTTGCTGTTGTAGATGTGATGAGGGTACTTCTTACCAAGGTCTAAACCTTTATGGAAAAAGTATTGAGCTTCAGGAAAGTCATTGCGGATGTTATTGATGACACCAGCCGTGTTATAGGCCTTAATCAACAACTCTTCATAGTGAAGCGATTCTGCGATATCTATCGCTGCTCTGATTTGGATTTCAGATTCCGCTAGCTCACCCGTACTGATGTATTCGATCGCTAATTCAACGAGAGATTGGGCCTTTAACCAACCCATATGTTCGTGTTGTGCGAGTGCTTTAATCTGCCTGACGTATTCGGAAACCGCTTTGGTATCCAACTTATGTTGCGCGAGGTTCGACAAAATCATCAATTCGTAAGCACGATAGATGGCTTTATCTTGGTCTGGGAACTTGGCTTGGAGAGCCTCAAGTTGTAGGGAAGCTAAATTAGGGTCACCACGAGATACATCGAGAATATCGATCAACGCAGATCCATATTGAGAGAGTGATAACTCTTTCTCTGGACTATAAACACTCGGGTTTTCAGGGCGAATATGCTTTAAATCGTCGTCATAAGTTGGATAGAGCAAATACAGCCCCAGCACAATACTCATCAGCACCACGAAAAGGAATGAACCTAACACATTGTTTCTATTCATTTATCAGGGCCATTATTGATTGAATTCCAATTTTATTGACGTTTTTTAAGAGCGGTCAAACATTATACCCGACAGATATACAGATTAAAATCCTGCGCACTGGTGGATCTGAATTGGGTTTTTCTCATTAATTAGAATAATCAGGTAACTTTCTTGATTTAACTCAGACAATCATCTACCTCATTGGCGTTATAGTGATTTTCCTGTTCCTACCTCCGCGGCTTCTTTTTGAACAAGCGGAAGCATAATGAGAATTAACAATGACCCAAATTAATGAACAACGTCTTGTAGAACATTTCTGCGATCTAGTGAAAATTGATAGTGAATCTCGTAACGAAAAAGCGATTGCTGAAGCTTTGGCTGAGCAACTCGGTGAACTAGGTTTTGAAGTTCACAAACTGGCGGTTCCTGAAGAAGTGTCTAATGGTTTCAACATCTACGCTCGTCTAGATGGCACTCTTCCAGGTAGCACAGTGTTCAGCTGCCACATGGACACAGTAACGCCAGGCATCGGCATTGAGCCAATCATCGAAGACGGTATCATCCGTTCAAAAGGCAACACAATTCTAGGTGGTGACGACAAGTCTGGTATCGCAGCTATCATGGAAGCGGTTCGTTGCATTAAAGCTGAAGGACAAGAGCACAAAACTATCGAGATTGCATTTACTGTATTCGAAGAAGGCGGTCTGTTCGGCTCTTTGAACTTCGATATGTCTTACATTCAATCTGAGCACGCAATCGTACTTGATACAGGCGGTCCAATTGGCACTATCGTAAACGCAGCGCCTGGCCAGCAGAAGATTGTTGCTAAAATCAAAGGTCGCCCTGCTCACGCTGGTTTAGCACCAGAAGAAGGCATCAGCGCAATTCAAGTTGCTGCAGACGCTATCACTAAGATGAACCTACTTCGTATCGATGAAGAAACGACAGCAAACGTTGGTATTGTTGAAGGTGGTCAAGCGACTAACATCGTAATGCCAGAGCTTAAAGTCGTGGCTGAAGCACGTTCTCTAAACGGCGAAAAGCTAACGGCTCAAGTTGAACATATGATCTCTACATTCCAAGAAAGTGTTAAGCAGTTCGGCGCTGAAGTAGAAATCGAATCAACTCGTGCTTACGATGCATTCGTTATTGCAGACGATCATCCGCACATTCTTTCTATCAAATCGGCGTTTGAGAAGCTTGGCGTCACAGCGAACACTAAACGCACTGGCGGCGGTAGCGATGCAAACAACTTCAACGCAAAAGGCCTGACAACAGTTAACCTTTCTACTGGTATGGCGAAAGTTCACACCACTGAAGAGTACATTGCAGTGAAAGACATGGTCGCAATCACTGAGTTTGTTGTGGCTTACGTAACGCAATAATCGAATCCATTAGTTAGGTAGTCACTTCTATCTAGCACAATGAAAAAAGCCGAGACATCATCACGATGCTCGGCTTTTTGTTGTTTAGGTGAACATAGAAGGTCGAACCTAAAACCCTCTACGCTTCCAGAATTGGCCTTCGTCTTTTGCTACTAGGTCGAATGTCTTGTCGGCGATGATGTTGCCTTTTAGCTCAACCGTCATGCGCCACTTTCCTAGCTTGTTCGTGACAGGAGCCCAGATAGTGTCACCTAAGTAGAAATCCCAGTCATTGTTACCGACATACTCCTCACCATCAAACGGTTCGAGCACTTCACCTTTGTCTGTGGTGATGTTTGGGTGATAAATGCAGTAACGGATCTTCTCACCTTTGGCTTTTTTGATATTCAGGATATAGCCAAACTCTACGTCGATTTCAGCATCAACGGTGGTGGTGAACTCTTGGATTTTTGGAAGATCTTTAGATTTTGAATCCCATGTGGAATAGATACCATAAGAAGTCATGTCGACCACAACAGAGCGCTTTGCCATTTCAATCGTTACCTTGAAGTTGTTCTATTAATTTGATTCAATTTTCCATTCAGCCAAGCTGGATAAGCACGAGGCTATTCTTGCCAGTCTTTCGCCATACGTTTAATCACCGACGGCTCAATGTCGTGAATCGTGCCATATTGCTCTCGGCACACTTCGATAATTAATTCTGCTTTATATTTGCGTGCAAGTTGGCGGTAGGCTCTCATTTCCCAATGCTTAATAAAGGTATTTGAAACAACCACATCAAGCCCTTGCTTTAAGCCGTTTTCAGCTGTGTTTTGACACCACTCATGAGCTTGTTGCAGCTGCCTAGGATCAAAATGGTACTCACCTTGCTCATTCACATAATACATATCGGCTTCGACATGCAATACATCGTAGGTTTTTGCTTTTGTTGATTTGCCAGAGCCGGGCAACCCTCGAATGAGTATTAACTTCATCTGTCACTTTACAGGCTAATTTGAAAACATGAGTTTATCGTAAATAGTAACGAGTTGCTCTGATAACTGCCTCTGCTCAGCATACGAAAACCAAGTACTTACACACGACTCAGACAATCACTGAATACAATGAGACTCCCCTCGAAGCGCGTGGATTGCTTCTGATAGAAAACACAAATAATTTACATCTATCCATTTTGCATATCGACAAGCGTATCAAACTACTATAGATTTAGATGTATAGACGTCTACATATCTAGCTTAGGGAGAAAGCTGTGCCTATTCGCATTCCAGACCAATTGCCAGCATCCGATGTTCTTCGTGAAGAAAACATCTTCGTTATGCCGTTATCAAGAGCATCGACACAGGAAATTCGTCCACTTCGAGTCTTGATCCTCAACCTAATGCCGAAGAAGATTGAAACTGAAACTCAATTTTTACGCCTACTATCGAACAGCCCATTGCAAGTGGATGTAGAGCTGCTGCGCATTGATGACCGACCAAGTAAAAACACACCGACTGAACACCTTGATAACTTCTACCGCCAATTTGAAATGGTCAAAGAAAGAAACTTTGATGGATTGATCATCACTGGTGCGCCGCTTGGCTTGGTTCAATTTGAAGATGTGATCTACTGGGATCACCTGAAAACCATCATGGAATGGGCAAACAAGCACGTTACTTCAACGCTATACGTGTGTTGGGCGGCTCAGGCTGGTTTGAAGTTATTATATGATTTGCCAAAACGCACTCGTAAAGAGAAGCTGTCTGGTGTTTATAACCACGAGATACATAACCCATACCACCCTATTTTACGTGGCTTCGACGATACATTCTTAGCTCCGCACTCTCGCTATGCGGACTTCTCTCAAGAGTACTTAGCGGAACATACTGACCTTGATGTTCTTGCAACTTCTGATGTTGCAGGCGTATACCTAGCAGCAACCAAAGATAAGCGAAACGTGTTTGTAACGGGTCACCCTGAGTACGACTCTCACACACTTCACAATGAGTACATTCGAGATTTGGGTGAAGGCATGGAGCCTGTGATACCAATCAACTACTACCCGAATAACAATCCAGACAACAAACCGGTTGCAAGCTGGCGCAGCCACGGACACTTGTTGTTCTCAAACTGGCTAAACTACTGCGTTTACCAACAAACGCCTTACGATCTGGATCATTTCAGCGAAGACAACTTTACCAAAGACGATTAAGTTCTTTCTTCCGATTCACAAACACATAAACCGTGTTCAGTATGTTGTTGATAAAACGACGAATTGGACGCGGTTTTTTTATGGTGTGTGGGTCGCATTCCATGATAGATTTACGACTTCAATGGGTTTGATTTCATATGATGGGTTGGTGTTCATAAGGAGCTTCACATGCCTGCCAAGCCATCATTTTCAAATCCGATTTCGTTGTCCCGCCCTCTTTCGTTATCAAGTGTGGTACTACTTGCCTCGCTTTCCTTGGCCGGTTGTGTCTCTGTCACTGAAGGACCGCCAAAGATTGAAAGTGATCCTATCGCGATGTCTGAATCTCGAATCGAATTAGGTTTGGGCTATATGGGACAAGGCAATATGGTGAGAGCGCGTGAAAACCTTGAGCTCGCGATTAAACACGCACCTAGCTACTACCGTGCTCGGCTTTCAATGGCGCATTACTACGAACAAGTGGGTGAAGTAGATGAAGCGAGAAGCACTTACCGCAAAGCACTCAGTCTTGATTCAAGAAATGGCAATGTATTGAACAACTACGGTACCTTCTTGTGTAAACAGGGCGAATACGAACAAGCCGATAATTACTTCAATCGCGCCATCGACCAACCCTACTACTACTTGGTGTCTGCAAGTTATGAAAACGCCGCGTTTTGCGCATTTAAGGCTGGCAATACCGACCAAGCGAAGTACTACTTCAGCAGAGCGATTGACCACGATCCAAACCGCGTAAAATCGATACTACAGTTATCAAAAATTGAAGTGAGTGACGCCGATTACAATGACGCTCGAATCCGTTTATTCAAATTCCACCAGCGTTATGGCTATCAAATTCCATCGCTTAAAATCTTGGTCGATCTCGAAAACAAAGCAGGTAACAAAGCTCTAGAGCAGAAATATCAGAGTAAGTTAGATGAGTTGCTTTCTGCTTAGGTTATATGCAAAACACAAAAAAAACGGGCTTGTTGCGTTAACAACAAGCCCGTCCGTATTTCAGCTTAATATCTTAACTAAGTGCAGCCGCTATTTTAGCGCGATCCACTCTTGTCTTTGCTCATCGTCCATAAAGGTCCATGCGATAAAGCGACTTACCTTCTGGCCTTGTGACATCTCGACGACTTTCACTTGTTTAGCTCTAAGCTTGCCAAGCTCTGAACGAACCATATCGACGTTATCTTTCTTAGAAATCAATGTCGTAAACCACAAAACTTGAGTAGCAAAAAGTTGACTCTCTCTCGCCATCTTCATAATGAAAGCGGCTTCACCACCTGGGCACCAAAGCTCGGCTTTTTGACCACCAAAGTTTAAGGTTGGTTTATCTTGCTTAGTTGATTTATCTAACTTAACTGGCTTCTTGTTCGTTTCAGGCTTGAACGACTGACCGGCTTTCTTAGCACGGTTCGCCGCTAGATTATCCAGTTTACGTTGTGACCCCTTTTCAGCCTCTTCAAGAGAGCTGTGGAATGGCGGGTTACAAATAGTGACATCGTAACGTTCATTATCCTTAATCACGCCCTTAAAGATAGATTCAGAGTCAGCTTGTAGGCGAGCGCGGATCTTACCTTTTAGATTAGGGTTGCTTTCCGCTATGAAGTTCGCTGTTTTGATGGAGACTGAATCAACATCTGTCCCTGTACAACGCCACTTATACTCTGTCGCACCAATGATTGGGTAGATACAGTTTGCACCGACACCAATATCTAATGCTTTCACAGACGCGTGGTTATAGGGTTCACCTTGGCCATCGCTATTAAGGATGTCGGCCACTCTGTGAATGTAGTCTGCACGACCAGGAATTGGCGGGCACAAGTAACCAGCAGGAATATCCCAATGTTTAACGCCATAGTGATGCGCCAACAAAGCTTTGTTGAGTAGCTTAACGGCCAATGGATCAGAGAAATTAATGGTGTCTTCGCCAACCGGATTCTTGATCAGATGCTCTTTTAGCTCAGGCAAGGCTGCAACTAGTAACTCGAAGTTATAGCGGCCAGTGTGCTGGTTTCTTGGGTGTAATCCACCTTGAGGTTTTTCAGCCGAGCGTCTTTTCTGAGCTGCGTTCTTGTTAAAAGCCGTTTTATTGAAAGAACCCTTATTCGATGATCCTTTATTGGCACCCGGTTTACCTCTGCTATCTTTTGCAAAAGGTCGCTTTGCTTTGTTATTGCCCGCGCCTTTAGGTGCACTATTCTTGCGGCTTTTATCAGATGTGTTCTTTGTAGAAATACGCTTGTCGCTGCTTGGCTTAGCTGTACTTGGCTTAACATCAGCTTGGTTGTCTTTTGTTTTTGCTGATGAAGTGCTGTTTTTCGACAGGCTTAGCGTCGTTCTATTTTGTGATTGGCTCATTGGGCTACTTCTTTAAATCTAAATACATCATGAATAAACGGGCATCCAACTCAAGTTGATGATATTCCGGTTCCATGTGACAGCATAGTTGGTAAAAGGCTTTGTCGTGCTCTTTCTCTTTGATATGCGCCAGTTCGTGTACCACCAGCATTCTTAGCAAAGGTTCTGGTGCATTTTTAAAAACACTGGCGATACGAATTTCATTCTTTGATTTGATCTTTCCACCGTGATTCTTAGCAACGTAAGAATGCAGACCTAACGCATTATTGATTAGGTGTATCTTGCCGTCGTAAATCACTTTTCTGATCGGTGGTGTTTTTTTCATGTAGCGATTTTTTATCTCAATCGCATAGTCAAACAGGGCTTTCTCGCTTTTTATTTCATGATTCTTTGGGTAGCGAGCTTCAAACCAAGGCACCAATTTACCCGACTCTACAAGTTGAGTAACAGGATCAAGAATGTGCTTAGGATAGCCTTGAATATAGCGTAAAGAAGGATGCATGCTGAAAGACCGTACAAGTTACACCACGACAATACGTTGTGGTCTTGAAAATTGAGCCGCATAGTGTAACTGATCACACTTTTCTAATCACCTAGGATTCGTTACACTTTAGCGAGATTCACCAAGAGAATGAAAAAATGAAACGTGTTGTATTGTACGTCGCAGACAAATGCCCGCACTGTAAAGATGCCCAAAGGTATTTAGACTCTAAGAAAATTGTTTACCGCCTGACGAATGCAAAGATGCAGCGTGGCCGTAAAGAATTGCAAGCAATGGGTGCTCGTTCTATCCCCGTGCTTAAAATCGGCGATCAAGTGATGGTCGGCTGGAATCAGAAAAACTTCGATAAGATGTATAACTCAAAGAACACCTAACGTGCTCTGAGCCAGTCATACTTCTATACAACAAAGCCCGAATATCCAATCTAGGATGTTCGGGCTTTGTTTATTTAAATCTTACTAAATCACACATACCGCTTAACGAAATCAATAAAGGTTCGGTCTGCTTTTGACAGATACCCTTCCTTTCTCCACGCCAAAGATAGGTTCAGTTTCACAGGGTCTTTAAATGGCACGCCTACGACATCTTCCTCGTATTCTGTCACCAAGCTAAGCAACGCGGTGATGGCAAACTCTCGCTTCACGATAGAAAGAATCATTGGCAATAAATTGGTTTCGAACGCAATGGTCATATCGAGATTGTACTTCTTACAAGTCGCATCGATAAAATCGCGGTGGAAGTAGCCCGATTTGAACATGATCAGCTCTTGAGCAAAAAATTCTTCAAAGGTGATGGATGGTTGCGTTGCCAGTGGGTGATCTTTGCCAACTACAGCTAACATTTCTGAGCTTAACAGGTGGTCAGTTTCAAGATCATCAGGCACGTTTTCATGGTTGATTACGCCAATATCGAGTTCGCCGTTTAACAGCATTTCACGAATAGATGCGGTGCCTGCATCAATCAAGGTCAACTTTAGGTTTGGGTATTGGCTTTTAAAGGCCATCACGACTTGGGGAAAAAAATAACTGCCCATCATACTTGGAGCGCCTAATCGAACCTCGCCTTTCTCTAACCCCTTTAGCTCATTCATCGCGAGTTGAGCGTCATCAAACTGCTGGGCGATTCGCTTCGCATGCTCAAACAGTACCTTTCCCTCTTCCGTTAAGGTGGCGGATTTATCTCCTCGACGGAATAGAATCAACTCAAGCGTCTGTTCTAGTTTTTTAATAGAAATGCTCAATGCGGGCTGCGCGATATGCAGCGCTTTGGCGGCCTGAGTGAAGTTACCAAACTGCGCAACAGCCAGAAAATGTCGAAGAGGTTTTGATTCAAGCATGGCGATATATTTAATATATAGAGGTGATATTTTTAATATATTTCTTTAATCACACTTGTGCTGATAACTTGTTCACAAATAGCTTACTAACTCGTGCAGGCACAACGTAAATGTTTGATAAAGGCAGTCTTCAATACAAACGCATCACCCAATCATTGGCGATTGGCTCGTTTATCATTTTCTGTAACCTTTACCTCTTTCAGCCAATCTTGCCGCACATGGCGGAGCACTTCCAAGTATCTGAAACTCAGATCAACTGGTTGTTTGCTGCTACAACACTCGGCCTTTCGATTAGCTTGGTACCTTGGGCAATTGCCTCTGAAACCTTTGGTCGTAAACCCATTATTCTGTTCAGTCTGTTCGCTATCCCATTAATAGGGTTAAGCATGGTGTTCACGACTACCTTGTTGCAACTCGTTATTGCCCGCGCATTTATGGGCATCGCTGTGGCGGCGTTTGCTGGTGTGGCGGTTGCCTATATGGTTGAGGAGTTAACACCCAAAGCCTTTGCTGTCGCGATTGGAGGTTATATTGCGGCCAACTCATTGGGTGGAATCTTCGGACGTGTATTAGGCGGCTTAATTACAGACTATTTCGATTGGCATGCAACTGTACTGTTTTTCGTTGTCGGTTCATTGCTTGGTGCACTCTTTATTGCCTATCGCCTACCTGACCAACAGAACTTCAAACCTCAAAAAGGGCTGTTCTTTCATCACAACCGCTCCGTTGTAATGCACTTAAGAAACCGTACCTTGTGGCTTGCCATGTTGATTGGTGGTGCTAACTTCGCGCTGTTTGTTAACCTGTACTCTGTAATGGGCTTTAGGCTAGTATCCGAACCTCACTCGGTACCCGTTGGTTTAGCTTCACTGATATTCCTATGTTACTTGGCCGGTACGGTAAGCTCTAAGCTCTCCAACAAATGGACACTTCGCTTTGACCCGTTAAGCGGAATATTGATGGGCGTGTGTATTAGCTTAATCGGAATGCTAATTTCTGCAGTCGACAAAGTTCCGTTCATGCTAGCAGGCTTGTTATTGATTAGTGGCGGCGCGTTCTTCGCCCATACCCTTGCCTACTCTTGGGTAAGTCAAAAAGCACCGAGCGCTAAGGCAACGGCAACCGCTCTTTACTTAGTACACTATTACATAGGCGGGAGCTTAGGTGGTTTCTTACTCTTGTATTGCTGGCAACTGTTCGGTTGGAATGGCGTGATTGCGGGCGGTTCAATCTTCTATGTCGCGATATTTGCTTGGGTCTACCAGTTGAAACAGCTACAAGTATCGGCGTCTAAACTTGCACAAGCATAAGTACGACTAAGGTTGTAACTCAATTATTGCTTTTGATTGACGTCCGTTCTGATATCCTACGCAAAATTTCATTTCGGAACCTGTTATGTCGAACACTCAAAGCACAGATCTTCAAACCATCCACGACCAAGTAAAACAGTGGTTAGACGATGTCGTTATTGGCCTAAACCTGTGTCCATTCGCAGCCAAGCCACAACGTAATAAACAGATTAAGATCTTTGTGAGTGAAGCAAATACGGAAGAAGCGTTGTTGCAAGACATCATGATGCATTTCGTAGAGTTAGATAACACGCCAGTCGCTGAATTAGAGACGACTTTAGTGGTGGTTCCTAACATGCTGCAAGACTTCTTCGACTACAACATGTTCATTGATTGGGTTGAAGCGTTGATCAAACAGCAAGATTGGGAAGGCGTTTACCAAGTGGCAACCTTCCATCCAGACTATTGCTTTGGTGGTGCAGATCCAGAAGACGATGAAAACCTAACGAACCGTTCTCCGTACCCGGTTTACCATTTGATTCGTGAAGCAAGTATGGAAAAGGTGTTAAAGCACTACCCTAACCCTGAAGCGATTCCTGATACCAACATCGCGAGAGTTGAGTCTTTAACACCAGAAGAACGCCGTAAACTGTTCCCTTACTTGTTTAGCTAATAGTTCAGTTAATCGCTAACAAGATGGTTCAAATTCCTGAGCGCTCTTGATGATATGGACGAGAAATGAACTGATCTCGTCCATTTTGTTTCGCAATGTACAGACATTCATCGGCAACTTTGATCAGCTTATCTAACGCCGACATCCTTTCCCCTTTGGTATCCCCGGTACTCAACTCAAAATGACACGCACCGATTGATATAGTGACAGGCTTTCTATCGAGTGTGATTTTCTTCATCTCTTGCAAAAGAGTCATGAACTTATCTTCAACACAACTTGGTGTTTTATTTGGATACCAAAGAATGAACTCTTCACCACCAAAACGCGCCACAAACTCACCCTCTTGAGTGTTATTGCTCAGCACGTTCGCCACTTTCTTTAAGACAACATCGCCCATTTGGTGGCCATAAGTGTCATTGACCTGTTTAAAGAAATCGATGTCGACAACGGCCAAGGTTCCCTTTCCTAAAGAGCCTTTTAATTGCTCCACTTCTGCATTCAATGTTTTGAACAAGCAACGTCTATTTGGTAAGTGTGTCAGAGGATCATACAGAGCTTGATACTCCAATTTCTCATTCAGTTCTTTTAGCTTTCTTTCTTGCTGCCTTCTAACCAGCTCCACTTCGATCCATGACGCCATTAGTCTCATCACGTCGACATCGAACTCTTTGAACTCACGATGATAGGGTGCTGGGCTTGAAAAGTTTAAGGTGCCATAAAGCTCATCATTAACGAAAATGGGAACCCCAATATAAGACTCCAAGCCAAAAGACTGGTAAGCAGGATGCTTCGCATACTTATCGTGTTTGCCACAATGCTCAATACAGATAGGACCAATCGATTTACAGGTAATTTCGCAATAGGTTGAACGATAATCAAAAGTGTCACCGCTATTGAGTTCTACCCTTTCAGGCGTAACACAATGTTCAACAACATAAGTATTGCCATCGACTTTCGATAAGATACCAATATCAAGGTTGAAGCGTTCAAGCCCCATAATAAGCAGCTGAGCGATCTGAATATCGAAGCCCTTTCGATAATCATTGGTGATTTGATACAAGCGGCGTATAACAATTTCGCTTTCACTGGCTTGGTTCATAAATGGGATTCCACTACTGCTGACATTAATGGCAACATTAATATTTCGTATATTAAGAAGAGTAAAGTGTAAAAAAACATAATAATCAATTAGTTTGTATGCAAAATACCTCATTGGTCCAATGAATAAAAGTCGCGTTCTTCCACTTTGCGTTAGCACCCCATTACTACCTTTGTTAAAATGGTCCATTAACGAAACAAAATGGATAGGAATATGAACCTTTCTCAACTAAACCAAGAAATCTACGATCACCTTTACCGCGACATTGAAGAGTTCCGCAGTACTTTTGATCTGCCGGTTGCTGCTCCTGAAACAATGGACGAAAAAGGCGATACGCTACATACCTCTCTAGCGATCGAAGAGCTAACAGAACTTGCAGAAGCTGACTCTAAAATCGAACAAGCGGACGCTATTGTAGACAGCGTTTATGTTTTGATGGGACGTTTGGTTCACCTTGGCCAATCCAAAGTAGAAGACAACCTAGCGATCAGCTACTTAATCGACTTACTGTTGAACGTTGCCAAAAACCGTTCAATTGACTTCTTACCTTGCTGGGACGAAGTACACTCAAGCAACATGAGCAAAGTATGCCGTAATGAAACAGAATACGCAGAAACAGAAGCATTCTATGCTGAGCAGAACATTAAGCTAATGGCGGTTCAAAAAGGTGAATACATCATTGCTAAATGCGCTGAAGATTTTGTATCGGAAGGTAAAACAGTTCGCCAAGGTAAAGTACTAAAATCTGTACACTACCGTCCTGCGAACCTTGAGCCTCTTACAGCTTAAGTAGAGTTAAAACTGAAGCGCTTCAAAGCATCAGTTGACTGAAATAGAAAACGCCACGTTATTGTAACGTGGCGTTTTATTATCTATTGAAGAACTCTAGCTGTTTTAATTGTAGCCTTGGTTAGAAGCCGAGCGCTATACTAGTCGAGCCATATGATAAGCCGCCACATATTCGCCATTTCTGAAAGCGAATCCTGCGGACTCTCCTTCAATCACGAAACCAAACTTCTTATACAGACTGATCGCTCTTTCGTTATCGGTATACACCGTTAACTCCATTCGCTTGATGTTAATCCAGTTATCACACAAGTCGATTGCTGTTGCGAGCAGTTGGCTACCGACACCTTTGCCTAGCACATCGTCCTTAACACCCATACCAAATGAAGCCACATGTCGTCTTCTTGGGTTCACACACACTTCCATTCCCAAGTTGCCAACAATCTCATCGTCGATCATCGCGACATACGAATACACGTTATCAGGCATATTAGAGATTCGTTTTTGCCAGCTTTCCAGAGATGGATTTGGGAGTTGCAGCGTACCGGTATAAGCATTCGTGCATTCGTAAACTTCTTTTATTCCCTTCGCATCTGACGGCTCAGACCGTCTCACTATAATACTCATCGCAACTCCTAATATTTCTTCGCTAAATATGAAACACATCCTCAATGTGCACCTAAACACACTAACAAATAGTGAATATTTAACAATAGGTTAGATGAACTTATCTTATTGGGCTTAATTGATACTGAGTAAACGCCCTCTCTCAATATCTTGCTCAAGTACCTCCGGCGTTAAATCGCCATGTCCATGGTGGTCATGATTATGGTGATGCCCATGATCGTGGCCGTGTGAATGACTTTGATGTTCATTTGATCTTTGAGCTAACTTATCTGAATCCAAATAAGTGTCAGTCAAATCAGCACAATAATCTTGAGTCCATAAGCGACGAGCGTCGTCATCACTCATGATTTGCTCAGCTTTAGGGCCCAACTTATCCATGTAGTACATCCCCAACTCCTCACCTTCTACATTGGCGTGGTTGATAAGATTCATGAAAGCAGGTTCTTGATTCTCATCTGATAGATGACCATTTTTGTAACACACGGTTAGACCAATAATGTCGTCGCCAAGTTGCTCTAATTCAGGGTTAAAATGATTGTGACTGTGATTATGTTCGGCAGCGGCGACAAGCATTGGAGTAAGTAAAACACATGCGATAGCCAGTAGCTTAATGGTATTTTTCATGGGATAGACCTTCTGTATTTTCGAATACAAAGTTGATTAGTTGGCTGACTTAGCTTCTTGTGAGCTAAGTTAAGGGGAACTTCAAGACCATTTCAGCCTGAGTACCCCTCTGTCTCACTACAAATAATCAATATGGTTGGATAACGAGGCTCGATATAACGAGCGTTCTGTAGACAAAAATCACTTATCAACTACGATTCTTGCTGGTGCGATGGTGTAAGTCATTGGCTCCACCTCCCATTCACCTTTTGCTTCCAATGCAACCGCTAGTGCTTGCGCCTCTTCACATACCTTCGCTGGTTTTCCGTCAGCCCAGTACGATGGACCCGAGGTGTAGCCGCACATCACTGAAAACGTGTGTTGGCCATTCTTTGTGGTGTATTCCGTCATAATGACACCACCTTCTCCATGCGTTATTTTTAGTGAGCCTTCATCGGCGACATGCATTGCATCGGAAGGATTCGGTTTAACATACGTTGTGTAGGTCCCGCCATCTGACATGGATTGGTTGTCATACATGGTGTAGCCTTCTTTTTCTGAAGGTAAGGTCAGTTCGTAGTTAGGATCAATATCCGCTAAACGTTCTGAGTTATTCGTCGCACCAGGTTGATAGTTGTGAGCATTGGATTGTCCGTTAGCGAAAACAGACGCTGACACTAAAGATAGAATGACGACCGCTAAAATTGATTTTTTCATAATGAACTCCAGATATTCTAAGCAAAGAAGTGGTAAGCAATAGTTTTATGATTGAGTAAGAGAATGGGTTTATTTACCTAACTTTTTAGGATGTGAGGGCAATATCAGCCCTCACTGCAAATACCCTATTTGTTGTCGGTTCCTGCTCCTTCACCAGGCTCAGTTGGACGACTTACCGACTTGCGCTCAAGGTTGTGGTGAGCACGCACTCTATCCATGTATTCTTGCTTGGTGTTCATACCTTGCTTCATTGCTTCTGGTACTTGTTCAGCTGGGATCACGATGTCACGGTCGACTGGCCACTCAGTTAACAGCTCTGGATGGTAGCCTTCTGGGTAGTACAGTTTAGGATCTAACTCTAAATCACGAATCTCTTGTTCTTGTATGTCTTCACGGCTATTTTTCGGTAATGGAATTCTAAAATCAGACCCATCTGCCATATCAAATTGTGGCGCTCGCGCATTCGGGAAATCAGGTAAAATACCTTCACGAACCCACGCATTATCTTTAGTCATGTTAACGACAATGCCATCTGGCGCACCGAAGTGGTAAGGCCCTTGCCAATGGTGGCGAACCTCTGCAACGGTTTCCTCATTAAGATATGGGTCGAATGTCATGTGCGTTGTCATGAACAAACGCGGTTGTACTTCATTCGCCACATAACCCGCCGCGTACGCTGGTGTATGGTGAGTATCAACGGTGTAACGTGCTAAGAATGGCGGCACACCTTGAATAATCGAAGACACACCAAACGTTTCGGTTTGCAGTTCAGTAATGAACAAGTCTGCGCCTTTTGCGTATTTCAAATCCAACTCTGTTGGGCGACCGTCTCCTGTCCAAACAAATGAAAGCACTCGGCCGTCATCTTGAGTCCAATTCAAGCGGTAACCAGACGCGCCATCTTTTGCGTGACTGCGTCGCCAGTGAATCACTTCCACATTGTCTTGGTCATAGATAACGCCACCGTCGTCGCGGAAATCAAACTCGTGTACCACTATGTCGTTGCCTGATGGGAACACATCAAATGCATCGGTGTGCCAGTTCAACATTTGCTGCATGCCTTCAATCATATGACGAGTGCCATATTCTGGAGTCGCACCACTCGGGCCATAAATGTTAAGCGGCTTTTCCCAGCGACCATTCCAACCACCAAATTGATACAGGTAAGGTAATGATCCGTAATGATCTACGTGCAAGTGAGTAATGAAAATATGGTCGAGTTCATTCATCGCGACACCCGCCGCTACGTAGTTCGCAATTGATCCTTCACCTAAATCAAAGACAAAGTTAGAGCCGTTACCCAGTTCTACGTATATCGAGGTGTTTGCCTGCCCCGGGCGAATCATTGGTGATGTTCCCATGAACGTGACACGCATTTCATCCGGTTGAACTTCTTCAGTGCGTGGGAACCAGTTGGCGCCCGACACCATGTGATCGCCATAAGGTGCAATGCCCTCAAACATCAGGCCTTCTTTCCAACCTGAATTGGTTTCTTTGCGATAGTCACCATTGTTTACACCGCCCATTAACACAGAAAGCACTTCTTCTTCTGAAGAGTACAAGTTCCCCTTAGGTTGAGTGCTCAGATACTCTTCAAGAGTTTCACCCTCGTGATATTCAAATTTCTCGAGTTTTTGAATATCAGAGTTAGTCTGCTTGGTGTTGTATTGCATCATTGGGTCAGCAGCAAAAGCGGTTGTCGTGATGATCATTGCTGTAGAGATGATTGATAATTTTGCGAAAGTTCTCATAGTTTCACCTATCGGTCTGAGTATTTAGTAAATGAATGAAGTTCCTTCCTCACTCCGATGCAAACAAGTTTATTAATAAACAGAACCTTGATATATAGTGTAAACTTTACTTAAAACCTCCATTTCATTTATGAGTTAATAACGACTCCACCATGATTTGGATGAGTGGCAATAAGAATAGAGGGAACTGAATTTGGACCTTAATCTACTGACGACATTTTTGGCCGTTTACAAACACAGCTCTATCACCGTGGCATCAGAGCAGCTCGATATTTCTCAACCCGCGGTAAGCGCGGCGATTAAGAGACTCGAAGGTGTCGTGGGCAAGGCTTTATTTGTGAGAGAAGGACGAGGTATCGCGCCCACTGGAGCAGCGGTATCACTCGCTAATAAGATAGAAGACCCATTGAACATCATTGGAACGGTTGAGCAGCAAAAGAATGACCTTAAAGTCTATTGCACAGAGAGCTTGCTTCATTTCGTTAGCCAGGTTGAAGGCGTAAGCTTTACGGAAGCGCCACTCGAAGAGGAAGAACTGTTTGATGCGCTTACTGCACAAAAAGTAGATATCGTCATTGATGTACTTTCGAGTAAGAAACACTCATTGATTGAAGAAACCATCGTCGATGAGGAGCCCGTGTGTCTGACTCGAATCAACCACCCTCGAATTGGTGAGACACTAAGTAAAGAAGAGTATTTCCAAGAGGAACATATTGCGCTCAAGATCAAACGCGCCAACATGAACACGGTCGAGTTTTTATCAGAGAGCGATATCGAGCCGAGAAAAGTCAGAATTGAAACCAGCTCAATTTCAAGCATGCTGATTTTGGCAAGCACGACAGATTATATCGCCGCTTCTACTCGCTCTTTTGCAGAAATGCTTGCACCAGCGCTTGGCTTACGCGTTCACCCTATCCCCATCAAATTAAGACCGATCACGTTTCGAATGCTCTATCACCGCCGCTACGCTAAAGACGAACAGCACATCAAAACCCGTGAAGCAATCAAATCAGCATTAAGGAAACATAAATGAAACTGAGGTTTTAACTAAAGTTAACCCTATTAATATAAATTCAGTTTAATCACATACTCTCCAGCAAGTTAATTCAATAGAACGACACTGGAGAATCCATGAAAAAACTTAACCTTATTGCTCTACCACTTACGTTACTCAGCAGCGCAGCGTTTGCGACTTCGACTCAAGTTTACATCGAACAAAACGTTGCCTCTAATGCTGCTGATAACGGTGTCTACACCACAGAAGCTGGCGCATTAATCGATACCTCAGAAAATGGACAAGTCTATATAGGTTTTGATGACCAAGGTTGGTTAGCAGCGGGTTACGGCCACGACTTTCACATCAGCGAGTCCTTCACGTTCAACCTATACGGTGAACTCGGTAAATGGGACAACGGTGAAGAGTTATTAATCGAAGGTATTATTGATTACCAAGTCAATGATAACTTCAATGTATTCAGTGGATTGGGATATAACCAGTCAGGGCAAGTACTCGAGAATGTAAGCGACACCACGATCAACACTAATAAGTTCATCGCCGGTGCGGGGTACTCACTCTCAGGCTGGGATTTAGCTTACCAATACACTCACGAAAACAGTGATGGATCCAATGGCGGGTTTACCCACAACGATGACAACGTAATCTTTCATCAAGGCGACTACCGTACCAATGAGCACGAAGTCGTTCTCTCTAAAAGCATCGACGACTGGACACCCTACGTGAAATACACCTACTTCAATACCAACGAAGGTGACCTTTACTTGAACGGCCAATCGATGGGCCCGATCGACAACGACAATATCATTACGCTTGGTTTGTCTTACGACTTCTAAACATCTCAGATTCAATTCTCATAGGCAGATGGATTTGCCCACCTTTCGAGGGCACTACTATGAAAATGACTCCTCAACGCAACAAAGCCATTAATATCGCTGCAGCGATCAGTATCGTTTTGTTTTCTGCGATTCCCACCTACGTAAGTGCTGATCACTTAGACCCCCATTATCTAGAGCCGAGTTATCTAGAAACCAGCTATCTAGACTCCTCCTCCGTCGAATTTATGACACCAGATTTTGATCAGGGGTATCTTAACGATGAGATTAAAGAAAACCTTATTCTGAAATAATTCGTCAACACATTACAAAACGTTATATAGCTCTTGTTTTCTATATAACTCTCATCTTCTTATAGAGCCGTGCTGAGTGATTAAGACTCCGTTCTTGAATCACTTTTTCTAGGCTGATGACATTCAAAACCGCAAATGCAGAGGCTAGGAATAAGCCTAGTATCCAAACAAAATACCACATGAAAAACTCCTTAATACAGTGAATGGCCATTACGTTCGACATACTCGCTATCGAGTCGCCCAAACATGGTTCGATAACTGAACGCGGTATAACACAGAATGATTGGCACCATCACAAACGCCACGCCAGTCATGATGTTCAAGGTCAGTTCACTCGATGTCGAATCCCACAGCGTTAGGCTATTACTCGGGTTAACGCTAGACGGGATAATGAACGGGAACATCGAGAAACCAGCCGTTAAGATGATGCAAGCGTTAGTCAGGCTTGAACTAATAAAAGCTATCGCATCCCATTTCAACCTTGCGCCAATCAAAGCCAGTAATGGAATGGTCACGCTGCCGATCGGTGCAAACCACATCCAAGGGTACGTATCGAAGTTGGTTAACCAAGCGCCCGCTTGTGTGACGACTTCTTTGTTCAAAGGATTCGAAGCCGAGCTATGATCCATCGCACTGACTATCAGATACCCATCAATATGGTTTATCGCCATACAGCCAATCACCATAAGGAAAGCGACAAATACAGCACTCGCCTGCGTCACTGTTCTTGCCTTTTTGTACACTGCGTCTGTGGCTTTCATCATCAACCACGCACCGCCTTGTAACAGCGCCATCAATAACCCGACTAGACCACACAAAAGCGCGAATGGGTTGATCAAATCGATAAACGAACCATGGTACTCAACCATCAAGAAGCTATTGAGCGTAAAAGGTAAGCCTTGCATCAAATTGCCAAACGCCACCCCAAACAAGATAGGTGGGAAGAAGCCTGAGAACGAAATTGCCAAGTCACATACTTGTCGCCACTGATCGCTGTCGATCTTTGCTCGATACTCAAGCGCCAAAGGACGCAACCACAATGAAATAAGCACCAAATACATCGCCACATAAAGGCTTGAAAACGATGTCGCATAAACCAGAGGCCAAGCCGCAAACAACGCACCACCTGCGGTAATTAACCACACTTGGTTGCCGTCCCAATGGGGCGCGATAGAGTTAATCATGACTCGTCTTTCAGCGTTCGTTTTACCAATAAACGGTAACAACGCCCCCACTCCCATATCAAAACCATCGGTGATCATAAAACCAATCAGCAGTACACCAATCAGAACCCACCAAATTAAACGCAATGTGTCATATTCGAACATGAGTCAGTCACCTTATTGTTGAACTTGTTGTGCCAATTTGGCTTCAAGTGAAGTTGTATTTTGTTCATAGTGATAGCGACCCGTTTTTAAACTGCTTGGGCCTTTTTTAGCAACGGTAATCATCAAGTAACTTTCAACAATGATAAATACGATATATAGGCTGATAATGAGAGCAAGAGACGTAAGCAGGTTTTCAACGGTTTGAGAAGAAGCCGCGACGGTCACAGGAAGAATTTCACCTACTGCCCAAGGCTGACGGCCGTATTCCGCAACAAACCAGCCAGCTTCAATCGCAACCCAAGGTAATGGAATTGACCATAGCGCCGCTTTCAGTAACCAAGGCTTTTGCGTAATGTTTTTACGGTAGGTTTGCAGGAAGGCCGCACCAAAGACAAACAACATAATGAAGCCACAACCCACCATGATTCGAAATGACCAGAAAAGTGGCCACACTGTTGGAATGGAATCATCTGCCGCTTGTTGGATTTGCTGTTCAGTCGCATCGGTTACGGTATCTGTGTAACGCTTAAGCAATAAGCCATAGCCGAGATCGTGCTTAGTTTGATCGAAAGCTCGTTCTGTCTCATGTGAGGTATCACCAGATCGCAAACGCTCTAGCAATTCATAAGCAATGATTCCGTTACGAATACGGACGAGGTGCTGGTCACGTAGGTCATGAAGACCAGTGACTTGCTCATCCAAAGATCGCGTTGCAATAATTCCCATCACATAAGGGATTTTGACCGCGAAGTCGGTTTTGCCCTCTTCTTGGTTTGGTAATCCAAACAAGGTAAACGCCGCAGGTGCAGGTTCTGTATGCCATTCCGCTTCAATTGCAGCGAGTTTCACTTTTTGAACGTCACCCAGTTCATAGCCCGACTCATCACCTAATACGATCACCGAGATAATAGAAGCAATGCCGAACGAAGCTGCAACAGCAAACGAACGTTTTGCAAAAGCAACGTCTCGCCCTTTCAACAAGTAGTAAGAGCTCACACCAAGGATAAACATCGAGCCACAGGTATACGCTGAGGCCACGGTATGCAGGAATTTAACTTGCGCGACAGGGTTAAGCACCACTTCTGCAAAACTGGTCATTTCCATACGCATAGTTTGGTAATTGAACTCTGATCCAATCGGGTTTTGCATCCAACCATTGGCAACCAAAATCCACAGTGCAGAAAAACTCGAACCCAGAGCCACCAGCCAAGTCACCACAAGGTGTTGGCGTTTCGATAGCCTTTCCCAACCGAAGAAGAACAATCCAACAAAGGTGGATTCTAGGAAGAACGCGACAAGCGCTTCGATGGCTAAAGGTGCACCGAAAATATCGCCGACATAGTGAGAATAATAAGACCAGTTGGTGCCAAACTGGAATTCCATGGTTAAACCGGTCGTGACACCCAAGGCAAAGTTAATGCCGAACAGTTTGCCCCAGAAGCGGGTCATGTCTTGATAGATTTGTTTACCGGTGAGTACATAGATCGACTCCATGATCGCCAGTAAGCACGACATACCGATAGTCAGAGGGACGAAAAGAAAGTGGAACATAGCGGTTAGCGCAAACTGTAAACGCGACAATTCAACTACATCAAACATTTAAGCTCCAAACATCATAATGATGGCTTTCATATTAAGAATTGGAGCGTATTTCAGCACAGTTCTCACGAACCAAACTAGAACAGATTGATTATTAAAAAACAGAACAGATTTACTTATTAGACGAACGACTAGTCAGAGTTTAGCTGCAACTATTGGCTTGCAATTCCATTGCCTGAATCAAGCCGCCTAGCGTTCGAATGGCTTCTGCTATTTTGTCGTCACAAGCATACGAACAGTTGAGTCGAATGTGATGAGAGAACTTTTTGTCACTGCTGAATATGATTCCCGGTGCGACAGAGATGTTTTGTTCAAGGGCTAGCTCATACAGCTTCTCAACACAAACAGAGTGCGGCAGTTCTATCCAAATGAAGTAGCAACCTTGGCTTTTATGAATCAGAGCACTCTTAGGCAAACTGGATTCTAACAATGCTATATGCGCCTTCTTCCTTTCATTCAAAAGCTTGCGAAGTTTTTTAAGATGGTTGTCATAACTATAAAATGTCAGATAGTGAGACAGTCCAAGTTGGATAGGAATACTGCTTGAGAGCGTCGAAAGGTGCTGCAATCTCTGAATTTTTAACGCTTGTTTCCTTGCAACTACCCAACCGATTCGAAAGCCGGGCGACAATGATTTAGAAAACGAACCACACAACATGATTTGCTCGCCAGTGTCATAGGCTTTAGCAGGCAATGAGCTTTGATTACCAACGTGCAGTTCTCGATACACATCGTCTTCGATCATCGGAATCTTATGTTGGTTCACCAACTCGGCCAATCGCTGCTTGTTTCCATCACTCATCGAATAGCCTACTGGGTTTTGCGACTCTGTCATAAACCAGCACGCTTTGATGTCCATTGAAGCGAACACCGACTCCAACACATCTAAATCAATCCCTGTTGTCGGGTCTGTTGGAATCTCTACGGCAGTGAGGTTAAGTCTTTCAATAGTCTGTAACACACCGTAAAACGCAGGATACTCGATAGCGACCAAGTCACCCGGCTCCGTGCAAGATTGCAAACAGAGATTAAGCGCTTCCATCGCTCCAGAAGTAATTACAATATCGTCAGGCAATGCATCTAACCCATGCATTTGGTAACGCTGGGCGATTTGCCTACGAAGTGTTTCACTGCCTGGAGGCAAATTGGTGAGCATGCTGTTGTCGGGCATTTGGCGGCTGGCATTGGCTAAACTGCGCGACAAAGCTTGATGCGGAAACAAAGCAGGATCTGGGAATGCCGAGCTAAGTGGAATGATGCTAGGGTCTTTGGCACGCTGAAGTACATCGTAAAGCAAATCACTGATTTTAACGGGATACGGCTTGATGGCTTTTTGTTGTGCGAGTTCTGAGGTGAACACATTTCTACGCGGTAACACGAAATAGCCGGACTTGGGCTTTGAGCGCACATAGCCTTGATCCTCAAGCTGCTGATAGGCTTGCAGTACCGTCTCGATACTGAGTTTATAGCGCTTACACGCATCTCTAATTGATGGGATCTTCTCACCACTCAACCAGATGTTTTGCTCTATCTGATTCTTAATTGTATTGGCGAGTATCTGTGATTTTTTCATCAAAAAGTTCTTTCTTATCCAGTGCGCTTAAGCTTCCCGAACTCCCGATATTCAAAGCATTCGAGGTGAACTGAGCATTCGAGGTAAACCAAAGCCCTACCCTAAACGCAATTCTCTTCACGGTCGACTTGTTTATCTCTCCCATAAGAAAAGACACCACACTCATCAATAGAGTGTGGTGTCTTAGTTATTACTTTAAAGCTAACTAACTAACGTTAGTTAAGATTAGTTGGCTGGACGCCACACGCCCCACTGATCATTTTCGTAGGTCGCTTTAGGGTTTGTACCACCTTGAATCCACCACTGTGCTTTCCAAGACTGGTTCGAGTACGTTACTACTTCACCGCCTAGGTAAGTCGCTGATGAGTCCCACGTGCCATTGTCTGAGTCAGGAGTCGGATCTGGATCCGGCGTTGGATCTGGGTCTGGTGTTACGCCACCGTCATCAGCAATCACTTCAAAAGTGAAGGTTTCAACACTGTCGCTTTCAATCGAGCTAGCCATAAACGATAGAGTTTCGTTTGCAGTGATGCCAGTGGTATCAACTACGATAGAATCCGTGCCATTGTTTTGAATGCTTACTGCAGAACCTTGAGTTTGAGTCAATGTCGCCGCTTCACTTGTTGCAATCACAACTTTGTCGCCAGCATTCACTACGTTGTCACTCTTCACTAGCTCGTAGATGTCACCTTTCAGTGGTTCAACACCACCGTCGCCACCATCAATCAGCGTTAACTGACCAGAAGCACGGCTATCTTTTGAGTTGAAGAAGTTACGTGAAGGGTCGTTTTGGAAATACATGTAGTGCTGCATTTCAGCGTGCCAGTCACCAATGAAGATCGCGCCATCCTTAAACTCTTCGTGCCAGCCGTTAATTTCTGAAGCCAACAAACGAGCCCAATCGTTAACGTTTGAAGCGTCGATAACGATATCGAAGCTACGTGCTACTTCACCGTACTTGTTGATGATGTCGTACTTAACGGTGTCGCCAACTTGTGGAGTACCAAATTGGTCTGAAACAAACAGATCACCACGTACTAGATCGGGCTCAGGGCCCGGCTCTGGTGGAGGGGTTGTACCACCTGCGATAGTGATGTCTGAACAGTTGTAGAAACCTTCACCTGCGGCATCGTCACGTTGCCAACGTACGTATAAGATTGCGTCGCCAGAACGGTCTGAAGGAATAGTGACATTAATGCGGTACTTGCCGCCATTAACCGGAACGTTACCCTCTTCTTGGATAAGATCTAAGTCTCCCCACGCTAGGCCTTTGCTTAGGTCCGCGTTTGGTTTCGTTAGGTAGAACTCCCAGAAAGAAGGGTTGTGTGGCGCTGTCGCATTGAATACATATTCAAACGTACCAGTATTTAGCTCGGTACGAGTCCAACCAGTATGAGGCGCACCCATGCCGCGTTTTTGCGAATCGTTGGCATAACATAACGTGCCGTCAGGAATCGCCGCTTTTACAGCATTGATATTATTGAAATCTTGGACATTTTTCGCGTACTCGTTACGTTGAACAAACGGGTATGAACCCGAAATGTCTTTTGCTTGAGCACACGCAGCATTAGGTGGTGTACCCGACCAAATCCCGCCTTGCTCGTAACACGTGTTCTGACGCGCGCTTGGAAACTCAGACCAACCATGAGCATTTGCCACTGACGGCACACTCGATAGCATAGCCATACCCACTGCTATTTTTAGAATATTATTATTTATTGTTGTCACTTTCCCACTCTCTATTATTTTACCCTAAACACAAAACCAATTGGTTACTAACCAACCAGCACTGTAATTCGAAGGTTTATAATTTCTGACTTAAAGAACAACGAAAAATATATACGTCAATTTTATCAATAACAGCGGGTTTTATATTGATAGGAATCAGCATCACACAACTCAAACAAATGCGTTGTAGATAGATGATGTTGCTTCGAATTATGACATTTCAGTATTCTATGTTGATTGAGGGAACATTATTCGGAATGAATAAAAAGGCGGCTTTATGATTAAGCCGCTTTGGGGATATAAAGGCGTTAGGTAGTAAGAAGATATTTAATAACGGCTATGCATGCCCATGCGATGTGACATGTCATCGTCGATACGACCGCCCTTCCAACCGCCGCCACCCAATAGATTAAGTACATCTCGCGCTGTGTAGTCTTCTCCGCCAAAGAAGTCATTAGACACATCATTACGCAGCAACTGAATAGTTGGAGCTAATTCAACAGCAAGATCTTGTGGATCCGCAAACAAGGCTAAAGCAATCTGTTGTTGGCGTTTACTCAACTCACGAGAACTTGTTTCAACCTGCCCAATAGAGAAGAAATCACGGCTTCCGTAGCTCTTCACCATCTTTGCAGACAATGACTTAATCACCTTTTTGATTCTTCTTCTTTGGATGTATCTAAACATATTTGCTTCCTTTACTAACTCGCCTTAAACCCAATGAGCAGCTTAACTAATTAGTCTTTTAACCAAACAAAAGATAGGTCTGATTATCGACTGAGATACTTTTGACTTCAGTGTTGAACACGGACTCTAGCTGTTCAGGCGTAAGAACTTGTTCTGCACTACCTGATGCTTGAAGTACGCCTTTGTCGAGCAACAACACTTGGTCTGCATGTCTTAAGGTCCGGTTTAGGTCGTGGTTAGCCATGATCACGGCGATGCCCTTCTCTGCCACTCGTTCAATGAGTTTGTAGAGTAAGGCTTCTTGCGCAATATCTAGTGGAGCTGCGGGTTCATCGAGGATCAGCAGCTTTGCGTAAGGATTAAGCGTCGGCCAAATTTGCAGGCACATTCCGGCCAAACGAACGCGTTGCCATTCACCACCAGACAGTGTCTGAATTGAACGATGAAGTTTGTCTGTGATGTCTAGCATCTGACTAATTTCTTCCAAAGCTGCGTTGATTTCAGCATCAAGGCCGTGTGATGAACTTGGCAGTGACAACGCAAGGTATTGGAACACTTCTAAGTTGAAGGCAGGTCTTGCGCTTTGGCACAAGTAAGCACGATGTAATGACAAGTCTTGCAGTGATAATACTGACAAGTCTTGTCCGTCGAGCTTTATATCACCTTTGTAGCCATCACCAATACCAGATATCGCTTCGAGTAAGGTACTTTTTCCGCTGCCATTAGGACCGATGACATGAGTCACCTGCCCTTGCTTGAGCTCAAATGATAACGGTAATAAGCGAGCGCCGACGCTCAGGCTCTTAATTTGAATCATGATTTTTAATTAACATCCAAATGAAGATAGGCGCACCGATACTGGTGGTCATCACACCCAAAGGCAGCTCTGCTGAATCTAATAAAGTTCTTGCACAGATATCAGCAAATACAAGCAATGCTGCACCAGCAACAGCAGACAAAGGAAGAAGGTATCGGTTGTCAGTACCAATCGCTAAGCGCAACAAGTGTGGCACAACCAAGCCAACAAAGCTGATCACGCCGCCCAATGCCACCGCGCAACCTACTAAAATAGACACGGCGAAAATTAGACGCCAGCGTAATCTCGGAACGTTCACGCCTAACTGTGCAGCATGAGTCTCGCCAATCATTAACTTATCTAGCTTACTACCTTGCAGGCACAGCCAGATAATAACGGGGATCATTACTAACGTGAGCGAGTGTTGGTACCAAGTTACACCACCCAAGCTACCCATCAGCCAATACATCAATAAGCGTAGGCTTAAGTCATCACTAAAATAGAACGCCCATGTCACCATCGCACCAGAAAGAATGCCCAACGCGACACCGACTAACAGTAATTTAGCCGTGGTGAGTCGCATGGTTTTTACCATGCTCACTAGAATCACGGTAAAACAAAGTGACCCTAAAACGGCGGCAATCATGAACAGTTCTGGTGTAGGAGCAAACGGCAAGAAGAACAGTACGATAACCATCGCCAAGCTTGCGCCACCAGAAATACCGAGCACACCTGGCTCTGCTAATACATTACCCAATAAGACTTGTAGGCTTGCGCCAGATACAGCTAACCCTGCCCCGATGGCAATAGCCGCCAATAATCGAGGTAAGCGTAAATCAACCAGTAGTTTTTGTTCTAACGTGGACAAGGTGCCCAGAGGGGAAATGAAAAGATCGCCAACCATTAGGTAAATCGCACTCAGCGCGACAAGCAGTGCTGCCATCAGATAAATGGCTCTAGTCCATTTGCGCTGTTTTTGGTGAAGAAGTTGTTGGAAATCCATATCAAGCTACTTTGAAAATGTTCGCGTAACCTTACCTGTATCCCCAAATAAACTCAAGGCTCACACCGTAATGTGAACCTTGATATTTCAACCAGTTGAGCGGTTGTTTTCGTCGTTTAAACCCGAGTCGATATTAATCGTACACAAGCTGACCATGGTCGAATCGCGTTTCAACTTCACACACCATTAAGGCTGCTCGTTGACCGATAGCAACATTACGATTAGGGAACACCACCGCTTCGTTTTCATTCTTAGCCATTAACGGTTTATCACCATCATGACCGAATACTTCACCGTGCTTGAACGCGGTAAAGTTCTCTACAGAATCTGAGAACATGAAATCGAAGTCATCATGTAAACGAACAATGGTTCTGCTCACGCGATAAGTGATGGTTCGCTTAGGTAAATGCTCTGGCTCAACTTCAGCAATCAAGTTACGCATCGCCAAGTCAAAAGCCGTTAGCTTATCAAGTTGGTTCTCACCAATTCTCGCGACCTGCCCTAGTTCCATTGTCAGTGCTTGCGCTTCGAAGTTTTCAGCACTGTACCAACTGAATGTACTGGTTGGCGCATTTGACAACAACACTGCTTCCACGTGCGCACTGTTAATGAAATCAAACAGCTCTTTACTGCGTACTTCGTGGCGAACTTTAGGGCTCACTGCAAACGAGTAATGCTTAGATAAACGGATTGCACAGTGCAAATCTAGATGCCAACGAGTGGCAGGTTCCGTTTCTTTGTAAAACTCAGTCACCAAGAACTTCAAGTTCTTCGCGATATCCACTTCTCGATTGCTCTCGTACTGCTTTTCATCAAACAGACGATTCATGTTCACATCAAGAAAACGAGTATGCGCGTTAGTGGCTTCTGGGTGAGCTATGATAAACAAGCATCTCGCGTTTACTACTTGGAAACCTGTTTCAATATCCTCAATGAGCTTATCGATCAGCTCCATTGGTGAGGTTTCGTCGCCATGAACACCGGTTGAAAAAATGATGTTCTTGGTTTCAGAATTAAAATCCGCGGGAATCACTTCCAAGACACCGCGTTGATGAAGCTTAATTTGAACACCGTTACTCAGTACGGTCTGTCCTGCAAACACTTCTTGCTCAAGATCTAGGCTGTCAAAAAGAAATGATTGGCGAAAGAGGGTCTTCGTCATGCGCTACTCCTTAATTGCACGGCCGTATGTTAATAAATTGTACATAGAAATTGTGTTGCTAGGATCGCACTTATCAACAGAAACTCCGTTATCACTCACAAATACTACCCATATATTTTTATATTACCTGCTGACTTTACTAACCGACATCTGTTCCAAATAACTTTCTCTATTTAAAGAGACTTTTGGTTGTTTCGGCTTATCTCAGGTTATGCCAGCAAGATAAGAGCCACGTAAGCTAACACAGCTCTTACCTGCTATGAACAGATTGAGATCAATTAATCTTCCTGATCGAGCAATCTTTCAAATTCATCGATTTGAACTTTGACCATGTCGATGCTTTGTTGCCAAAAATCAGCTTGAGTCAGGTCCATTCCTAAGTGCTTTTGAACGACTTCTTCCGCCATCATGCTGCCCGTATCACGAAGCAACGAAACGTAATCGCCGTAGAATTGCTCACCTTTCGCATCGCGCTGAGCGTAAACACCTTTACTGAACAGGTAACCGAACAAGTATGGGTAGTTGTAGAAGCTTACTTGAGAGATGCTGAAATGCAGTTTGCTCGCCCAGAAGTAAGGGTCAGCTTCTGTCATTGCATCGCCATACCACTCTTTCCAAGTCGTTTCCATCAAGTCACACAGCTGCTGAGCCGTTAGCTCGCCTTTTTCACGCTGCTCGTAGAAGGCTTTTTCAAACTCAAAACGAACGGGAATGTTCACCATTAATGCCAAAGAAGAAGAAAGCTCTTCCCACAGCATTTCAAGTTTCTCATTACGTGTTTGTGCTTGTTTTAACAAATGGTCTCGAACGATATTTTCAGCAAAGATCGAAGCGGTTTCTGCTAGCGTCATTGGGTAGCGTGTTTGGCACAACGGCATGTCTTTCATCACCCAGTTGTGGAACGCGTGGCCTAACTCGTGCGCTAATGTCATTAAGTCTGAGCGGCTACCGCTCCATGTCATGAACACAAGCGGAGTGCGTGTAGCAGCAAACTTGGTGCAGTAAGCGCCTAAACGTTTGTTGGCTGCTGGTGCGGCATCAATCCAACCATTATCAACCATCAAAGCGACAAAATCAGCCATCTCTGGATTTACTTCAGCGAACGCAGTTTTGATCACGTCGATCGCCTCATCAAATGGGTAAACCTTAGATTCAGCGTCACCCAGCGGCGGCATCGCAGCTAAGTGATTCCAAGGCTTCATTTCATCTAGCCCGTGAACTCTTGCCATTAACAAACCTGCTTTCTGACCAACAGCTCGATTAGCTTTCGCTACCGACATCATGGTGTCTAGCGTTTCTGGCACAATGCGGCTGCCGTGTAGGCTTGGATCTAGGAAATGCACATCGCTAATCTTCGAACGCTTTTTGTTTTCAGTCAGTCGCCAACCCGCCAATGCATTTAGAATCGAAGCAAAAGACTCTTGGTGCGTTTTCATCGCACCTTGAACCGCGCGCCATGCTGGTTCTTGTTTGTCGAATTCGCTGCCGTACAACAGGCTCGCGGCTTGTGAAAAGCCTAGGGCTTCCTCTTCACCGTCCAGCTTTAGCGACAGTTTTAAAGATCCGGTTAGGTTATCGTATAAACGACCCCATCCGTCACGACCATCAACCTTCATCGCTGCCAATAACTGCTCTTCAGCAACACTGAGTCGGCTGCTTGATAACTTACGAGAGCTTTCAATCGCAAAGCGCTGCCCTGCTACGTCCGCACTATCATGCTCTAATACTGCATCAATAAATTCTGGTTCTGCGTGAATTAGCGTATCTTCGTAAGGGCTGAACGCTTGAGACATTTCAGAGTTCAGCTTCGCTACACGACCAAGCAGTGCTTTGGCTTCTGTGTGCGTCGCGTCTACCGATGCGTGACAATTAGCGAAGGTGTTGATTGTGCTCAGTAACGTGCCTGCCGCTTCAGAAGTTTGAATGGCGTTTTGCATCGCTAGAATGATATGACGCTTTTCAACGTGTAGGTTCAACAGCTCAATGCACTGCTGAATGAGTTCAATGTCCTGTTCGATTTTTGCATCATTAAGATCGCTATAAGCAATGCTTAGATCCCAACTCGGTGTTGTCATGACTAAATTCCTTTCACGTAGGTAGTAATACCAATCTGGTATAGCGGCTGTAAACGCCGCTTTATACTTCTATTTCTATTTCTATTTACAGTTCTAATAGATTGTTAATTCTTAAACTGTGTTTTTTGAAAACTCAGAGAACAGGTAGCCCTATCGATTTAACGCTGATAAAGCTCTGCGCAAACTGAGTGATTTGAATATGCGTTATCGATGCGTTTTCTATCGATAACTTCGAGTACAAACTCGGGTTTTTCCAATCAATATTAAGGCAGTGCGCTAGCAGTATGCGAATCACACCACCATGAGTAACCAACAATATGTTGTCACTTGAATCATTCAAAAGTTGCGACCAAGCTTGAGTTACTCTGTCGTGGAAGCTCTGTAAACTTTCTGCGCCAGTTAATTGATGATTAGCAGGGTCTTTCCAAAAGGTTTCTAACATTCCCCACTTGTCTTCAAGTTCATCAAATGGGACACCATCTACTTCACCGAAGTTCATTTCCTGAAAACCCGATGCAACTGATAAAGGCACAGACATACGCTCTGCAAACAAGCTCGCGAGATCACCACATCGTCTTAGTGGAGAGCTAACCACGCTATCAAAGGTAATGTCTTGTGTAGTTAGTGCCTCACATATCTGTTCTTGAAGATCAGAGTTGACCAGCACATCAGATAAACCATTGAGCGCAGCTTTTCCTTCGACTTTGCCATGTCTTAACAAATAGATGTTTTTGGTTGTTCCATTGACCATGTGTGCGACCTAGCCTTGAATATCAAGCAAGTGATTAGATGGTTTTAAGTGCAGCGGCAATCCGGCAGCAACCAGCGTGACGCGCTCAACGACGCGAGCTAGCGCTTGGTTCATTCGTCCTGCATTGTCCACAAACAAGCGAGACACTTTACCCAGCGGCACCACACCTAAACCGACTTCGTTAGAGACCATGATAATTTGCGCCGGACTTTGCTCGACGCTTTTGACCAATACTTCAACCACGGCTTCAACCTGTTCATTAGTTGCGTCATCACCCAGTTCAAAGATGATGTTGTTCAACCACAAGGTTAGGCAATCAATCAATACCACATCTTCTTTCTCAAAAGACTGCAGTTTTTCGGCTAATTCGACGGGTACTTCATGCTCAATCCACTGCTCGCCACGACGTTGTTGATGGTGCGCGATTCGTTCTCGCATTTCATCATCAAGATATGTCGCTGTCGCAATATAATTGAGGCGTCCATTTGAACATGCTTCAAGCGCACATAATGCTTGTTGCTCTGCAAAACTAGACTTACCAGAACGAGCCCCGCCCAATACCAAATGGCTGTTTCGCTGGCTTGCTTGATTAATTTGATTAGCTTGAATAGTTTCACTCGTGTTGATCATAGGAAGCCGTTATAGAAAGCCATTGTAAAATGCAGTAATGAATACAAGGTAAGTCAGCAACTCCATTAACTGTTGAGCCGCACCCAAGCAGTCCCCAGTAAAGCCGCCAATTCGAGCCGTTAACCACGTTTTAAAACCTGTTCTGAACAGATAGGCGACGACAGATAAAACCAAAGCGAATTCAAGACCAAACCACAGGCTAGGCAGCACGCCTACCAGCAACAAGAAGACAAGTTCGCCTTTGGTTTGCTTGTTGGCCAATGGTTTACTTTTACTGGTATCTAAATCACTGACATAAGGCATGTCGTAAATTAGCGATGCAGCAATCGCGCGGCTAAAGGTATAACTGGTCACGATTACCATAAACAGTCCCGTCATGCTTATGAGTTCATTCAACAGCACCCACTTGCCAAGCAGAGCCATAATCAGAGCAGACGCACCATAAGTACCGATTCGACTGTCTTTCATGATGGTCAAACGGCGTTCTAGGGTCATGCCGCCACCAATGCCATCGGCCATATCAGTCAAACCATCTTCATGGAATGCGCCAGTGAGCATCAGGCTAAAACTCATCATCAAAAAGATCGCTACTGCACTCGGCAGTACCACATCAAGTAGCAAGAACACACCGCCACATAGAGCACCTAGCAACAAACCAACCGTTGAAAAGTAACGACCCGAACGATTCATTCGCTCTGATGAATAGGGCATATTCTTCGGCATTGGCAAGCGAGAAAAGAAACCCATCGCCAGTGCAAACAGCTCCCACTGATAAGTGACTCGACCTTTCAACGATCTTTCTGATGCATCACTCATTAAACCGTGACTCCAGCACTTTCGAAGCTCGCCATGTTGTTATAGAACTCGGCTGCCGTACGAATAATGGGCATAGCTAGCGCAGCACCCGTGCCCTCGCCTAATCTCAATCCAAGATCGAGCAGTGGCTCAGCGTCTAGCAGTTCTAACAGAATTTTGTGCCCTGACTCTTCAGAGCGATGAGCAAAGATCATGTAATCACGGCAGTTCGGTTCAATTAAGGTCGCGACATACGCTGCAACAGATACGATAAAACCATCGACTAATATTGGTGTTCTGTTCTGGTAAGCGCCAAGGAAACCACCCACCATTTGAACGATTTCATAGCCACCGACTTGTGCTAGTACCTCTTTAATATCTTTAACTTCATTCGCATCTAAACCTTTGCAACGCGCGACACCTTGCTCAACCACAGCCACTTTAAGTGCAAGCTGTTCATTGTTGATACCAGTGCCTAGGCCAACACACTCCGCTGCAGCACGATTCGCTAATGCACTTAAGATCGCTGATGCGCTGCTGGTATTTCCGATACCCATTTCACCAAACATGATGATATTGGTGCCATTCGAAATGGTTTTAGATACAAGATCTGTACCCAGTTCAATCCCACGTTCAACCGTTTCTAAACTCATTGCCGCTTCATTGGCAAAGTTATTGGTTCGCGTACCCAAACGCTGAGAGATCAACATGTCACTGTCTGATTCCACAGGCAACAATATCCCCGTGTCGACTACCGTGATATCGATATTATTCACCGCACAGAAGCAATTGATCGCCGCGCCATCGCTTAAGAAGTTCAACACCATCTGTTGTGTTACCGCGCTTGGAGCAATACTCACGCCTTCGTCAGCAATGCCATGGTCGCCAGCAAAAATGATGATACTTGGCTTATTCAATTCGATGTGTTCAACCGCAGCTTCTTTGCCTTGGCTCTGAATCAAAGCCAGTTGATGTGCGACTTTTTCTAGTAAGCCAAGTGCGCCAAGTGGCTTGGTTTTTTGGTCAATTCGGTGTTGGATGTACTGCGAGTATTGGGTATCTAACATAGTTTTTAAAAACGCTTATTCTGGGTACGTTGATATAGGGCTGCTACTTAGGTATTGCTACTTAGGGCGTGCGACAGAAAACACATTGGAAAGCGTGGCGTATTCACCGCCACCCAATCGAGATAAAGGATCAAGTGCTAACGCGTCGATCTTAAGACGCTCACTGTCTTTGTCGATCACGTCTTCGGAAATGTACACGGTTTCGACTTGAGCAAAGATAAGGCTTTGTGGCACTTCTCCAACCTCTTTTACTTCGTACAAGGTGCATCCAAAAGCGACCGCGCACTCTTTCAATCTCGGTAAAGAGAAGCCTTCAAATTCAACCAGATCAATGTTATTCGCGGTGACTTCCGAATCACCATGTTCAAGGGTAGCTGCTGTCGCCGTCATGGTTTCGGCAGAACTTGAAGAAGCAATGTGAATCACTAGCTTACCCGTTTCTAGGGCATTACGAGTGGTATCTTTGATTTCGCCGGACGGCTTCTTCCCAACCGATAACATCAGTAACGGCGGATTACTAGAAACAGGCGTGAAATAAGAGAAAGGCGCGAGGTTGTACTCTTGGTCAGAAGATTCCGTCAATGCCCACGCAATCGGGCGAGGAACAACGGTTTGTGTCATCAGGTGATAAATCTGAGTGGGAGCAAGAGTATCAAGCTTGAGGTTCATAGCACGTCCTTGGTCTATGTGAATTACGACTCAGTTTACGTGTTAAGCAAGGCTGTATCTATGGCTATGTGGCAGAAACCGCAGAGAGTGTTCTTAATTTAAACAGATCACACTGGTTTTTTCTCAGATTGACAGTCAAATTGACGAACCCTAAAACACAAATAATACTGATAATAGATTTATCAATAACTTACATTTTGGCATCGTTTATGCCTTATCTAAATTACTTATTAATCTCTCCATTGATAAGTACCCATACAGTGAATGCCCACAACACTGACGCTACACGAAGAAAGACAATCGATTGAAAGACAAAACAGAACAACGATTTAGGAGGTGTAATGATTCCAAATTCAAGTAAAAGAAAACCAAATAAATCAAGTAAGAAAGCTAGCAAAAAGGTAAGGAAAATCCCACTGTCCTTTACCTAGTAAGAAGCAAGAAAAGTAACAAAGCCCGTCGCCCAGCGGGCTTTGTTATGTTTAACGCCTAACTTAAGTTTCAAACCGCATTTATCTTTCCCACCGCCATTATGTTTCATATCGTACTTATGCTTCAGACCGTACTTATGCGTCGAGCCAAACTAAATCATCTCTTTTTCCATAAACAGGCGACTCCCCACATACTACTGACCACTCGTTTAACAAACTTTTATTCGCTTAAAATTCAAACACTGTTTATATTAAACAAGCACTTGTGGAGTGAAGAAGGGATTAAAATGAGCATTTCTGGAGACAAAACATCGGTCGTGGTGGCTGGTGCAACCGGGTTAATTGGTCATCATGTGATGAAGTTGCTCATCGATGAACCCGCCGCTGATCATATCTATGCCCTATCTCGCCGAGCGTTAGATTCACAGTTTGATTCCAACAAGCTCCACACACTCATTCACAGCGACCTGCAAGTTACCAGTTGGGATGACACGAATGCGACGCCTAATCTTGGCGTTATCTGCTTAGGTACGACTAAGAAAAAGGCAGGATCAAAAGAAGCGCTTCGCAAAATCGATGTGGAACTGGTTAGCCAAGTCGCACAGTCGATGAAGTTTCTTGGGGTTCAACGCGTAGCGGTCGTTTCTAGCTATGGCGCTTCACCAGATTCCTATTCGCACTACCTTCGCTGTAAAGGACAAATGGAACAAAATTTAAAACGTATTGGCTTCAAGCAGCTTTTCATCGCACGCCCTGGGCCTCTGGTGGGTGAGCGTGATGAACCTAGAGCTGATGAAAAACTCCTGCAAAGTGTCTTTCCTCTGCTGTCTCCATTTATGCTTGGTAAGTTCAAAAACCTACGCCCTATTCAGTCGGAAGACGTAGCCAAAGCAATGTTGTTCCGGTTATTCGAAAATAATTTCCAAAATATCGAAATTTACTCGTCAAGTGACATGCTCAATTTATTGGCAAAATATCGCTAAAAAGCTCACCTATTCATCACAATGTTGAATATCCACCCATACCATTGAGTGGATATTACTAATCGTTCTAATAAATTACTTTTCCTTATTTTACGTTTTGTAACAGAACGTTATTTTAGCAGCAGTACTGACACCTATACATCTAGGTGCCTAATTGATCTAGAGTTATTCATAAGGAAAACAAATGTCATTTTCAGCTATCGCTGCCTTGGCGGTATTCACTGGTATCCTCTTTTTTCTCTACGGACAGCAGAAAAAAGAAAACACACTTTCTCGCCTCGTTTTACTCGGTTTAGTTTTTGGTAGCGCATTTGGTCTTGGTCTACAGCTGTTATTTGGTGAAGGCAATCCGGTCATCAACGAAACACTAGACTGGGTAAATATTGTTGGCCGTGGTTATGTTGGCCTACTGAAAATGGTGATCATGCCATTAGTATTGGTTTCAATGATTGCGGCTGTAGTGAAGCTTGAAAAAGGCGGTTCACTGGGCAAGATTTCTGGTATCACTATTTCTGTACTGCTAGCAACAACCGCGATCTCTGCAATTGTTGGTATTGCAGTGGCTCAAGCATTCGGCCTGTCTGCTGAAGGTTTAACAGAAGGCGCTCGCGAAACAGCACGTATCGCAACACTTGAAAGCCGCATCGGTAGCGTTTCAGACCTAACAATTCCACAAATGCTGATCAGCTTTATTCCGACTAACCCATTTGCAGACCTAACGGGGGCTCGCTCTACGTCTATCATCGCGGTTGTTATCTTTGGTGTGCTAACGGGCATCGCTGCTCGTAAAGTGATGGCAGAGAAAGAAGAACTAGAATCTCCAATCCGTACTTTCGTTGAAACGTCACAATCTATCGTTATGCGCTTAGTTAAGATGATCATGGCACTAACGCCATACGGCATCGCAGCGTTAATGGCGAAGGTAGTTGCAACATCAAGTGCTTCTGACATCCTCAGCCTACTGGGTTTCATCGTTGCATCTTACGTTGCGATTCTACTGATGTTCGTCGTACACGGTGTGTTGGTTTCTTTTGTTGGTGTAAACCCGAAAGAGTACTTCCAAAAGATCTGGCCTGTACTGACGTTCGCTTTCACGTCTCGTAGTTCTGCAGCAACAATTCCACTGAACGTTGAAGCTCAAATCACTAAGCTAAACGTGCCACCAGCGATTGCTAACCTGTCTGCCTCTTTCGGTGCGACGATTGGTCAAAACGGTTGTGCGGGTATCTACCCTGCAATGCTAGCAGTCATGGTTGCGCCTACAGTTGGCATCGACCCAATGGACATCAACTTCATTCTGTCTCTGATTGCTATTATCACAGTGAGCTCATTCGGTATTGCTGGCGTAGGTGGCGGTGCAACGTTCGCGGCGCTTATCGTACTTCCTGCTATGGGCCTTCCTGTAACGATTGCAGCACTGCTTATCTCTATCGAGCCACTTATCGATATGGCACGTACGGCGCTTAACGTATCTGGTGCTATGACAGCCGGTACGATCACAAGCCGCCTATTAGGCAAGAAAGACAAGCAACAAGATCTGGAACAAGCGAACGCTTAATGGGTTCGATTGATTCAAGCACTTGAGTCTCGTTACACAAAAAAACCGATGCACATGCATCGGTTTTTTATTATCTGTTACTTCTAACTTCCATTACTTCACGAGCAACAGCTTAGAACACAAGTTGAATGACTTTTTCGGCAAGTGCTTCATCGTCGTCTTCACTTAATCCGCTGACACCAATAGCGCCAATCACCTGCCCATTTAATTCAATGGGAACACCGCCTTTAAAGCCAGTGATCTTTGGGTCAGTCCAGTAACTTAAGTCTTTACCAGTTTCTCTCGCCCAAGCACCTAAGTTACCGCTTGGCTGTCTATCTCTTGCAGATGTATAAGCTTTGTTCTGTGCTAACAATCCGGCTTGAACACTCACATTATCCATGCGAATAAACGCCAGTAACTCACCGTGCGTATCACACACGCTCACCGCGATTGCTTGTTGATTACGCTCAGCAATGTCTAGAGCGTTAGACACCAGTTGTTGCGCGATCTTTTGATTCAACATATTCATTCCTTATGGCAGTGCTTGACCACGTGAGTACACGTATAGGTTGTACCACTTTTCACGAGACAGGTTTATCTGAGTCGCGACTGCCGAAGCTTTGATTCGCTCTAGATTTGTGGTGCCAATTACAGGTTGGATACGAGCAGGGTGACGAAGCAAAAATGCCAACACAATCGCTTCACTTTCTACGCCATATTGGTTCGCTAACTGAGCCACGTAGTGCGCTGTCTTTTTCACGTTTTCATGTTCTGAATACAAACCTTGCTCAGCAAATCGGCCTTGTGCCAAACAGCCCCAAGCTTGCAGTTGGATGTTATTCAATTGGCAATGTTCAAGAGTGCCTGCGGCGAAGTCTGATTGATGGTGCCCTTGCGAGTTAATCATCACCCCATCATTCAACCAATCCAATTTGGCTAAGCTCATCTCAACTTGATTCGCGACGATGGGTTGCCCAAGCGCAGATTGCAGGTACTGAATTTGATGGCTGTTCATGTTCGACACACCAAAATAATCGACCTTACCTTGCGCTTTTAAGTTCTCTAACGTTCTTGCTAGCTCATCGAGTTCCATCAAAGGGTCAGGGCGGTGCAATAACAGCACATCAAGCTTTTCAGTATTCAATCGATTGAGAATACCGTCTACCGATTGGCCTACCCAATCAGCCGAGAAATCATAACGACCAACATTGCCCTCGCCTTCAAAACGAATCCCACACTTAGATTGAATGAACATCTGTTCACGCAGATCAGGCGCTTGTTGTAATGCTTGACCAAAGGCTTGCTCAGCTTTGCTGAAGGTATAGATATCCGCATGGTCGAATAAGTTAATGCCCGATTCTAGTGCGGTGCCGATTACGCTTCGTGTTTGAGCAACATCCGCACTCGTCACTGGATTATCATTCCAGCCACCACCTAACCCCATGCAGCCATAGGCAATTTGCCCAACATTCGGTAGATAATTTGATAATGGGATACGTTTTTTGTCATTCGTTTTGTTTGTAGATTCAGTGCTGTTCGTCATATCGATTCTCGCTTAGAAGATTTGCTGACCGGAAATATGCCTCTATCATATTGTTCTTTTTAAAAAACAGAATATGCTAGTTACGAAATGATTGTTTGATATGACGAACAATAGATTAGTAGGAACGCGCGAATGAACGAACACAAAAGAATAGAACGACTGATCCTGTTTGTAGAACTTGCTCAGCAACTCAACTTTACCAAGGCAGCCGAAAAGCTCGGTATCTCTAAGAGCTACCTTTCTGAACAGATCAAACGTTTAGAGAACGATTTACAGTGCCCGCTTTTGGTCAGAACCACTCGCAGTGTTCGTTTAACCCAAGAAGGCGAACGCGCGCTACAACAAGGCTTAACGATTCGCTCGCAAGTCTTACAGCTTGAACGCAGTGTTTCTGAGCAACACGACATCGTCAAAGGCCTATTACGCCTCACTGCGCCAAAGATGTTTACTGAGGTATATCTATTCGATATCTGCCAACAATTTAGGCAGCAATACCCTGAGATTCGTTTCGAGATAAACAGTAGCTACACCAACTTTAATCTCAATCAAGATGATATCGATATCGCGTTTCGTGCCACCAATACGCCACCTGACAACATGGTGGCGAAACACTTGATTAGCTATCAACATGATTTAGTCGCGACTCCCGGTTATCTTAACCAATTTGGTCGCCCTACCAATGTGAGTGACTTAAGTGATCATCAATGCTTAGCAACTCTGCACCAAACCGAGTGGCCTTTAAAATCGGTAAATATTGATGTGTCCGGCTGGCTTTCAAGTAATGACAACCACCTGCTTAAGCAACAAGCCATGGCAGGCAGTGGCATCATCCGTATTGCAAGTTACTACGTTGCGAAAGAGGTCGAACTGGGAGAATTAGAGCGAGTGCTGCCTGATGAATGTCTGCAACAAGGCAACAGTATTTATCTGTTCTATCCGCAAGTTATTTATCCGGCAAAGAAACACCAAGTGTTCGTTAAATTTGTTCAGCATTACTTTGAAAACTTGAGAGCTTGATAACTTGAAAGCTTGAAAGCTTGAAAGCTTGATAGTTTAAGATCTTGAAAACTGGAGAGCTCGATCATTTAAGAGCTTGAAGATTTGGTAGTTTAAGAATATGAAAGCTGAGTTAACGAGTTGAAGAAACGGAAACCGATGAACAGATAAATCAAATAACACGAAATAAGGTTTAAATAACCCTCTTGATTTATATACCTATATTTAAAATGGGATTATCGAACAATAATAAAGCGATTTTTCGAATGCTCTCATCGATGATTGTTCTTGATAGAAAGAAATCGTGCATTTGTTCAATAATACAATGAGTTACCTATAAATGATTAACATAACTGATATATGATGCACCGCTTCAGTATGTCACATCATCTTGGCACCAGTTCGATAACAGGATCCTCATGAGCTTTATTATATTATTACTTCTTCTGCTATTCGTAGGCTTTACACGTTTACTTCAGTGGCGAAAAACCTCTCTGTTTTTATCTCTTGTTCTTATATCGTCATTTGTGCTGATTGGTTCAGGTTTAATTCCTCGTTATTTACTGAACGATCTGCAAGCCGATTACGAAAATAAGCCTGATATCCAATGGTCTGACAATAACGCCATTGTTCTTCTGGGTGCGGGAACGCAGTTAATTAAAAGCACGCAAGAGTTCGAGCCAGCCTTTTTCTCTTTTGGCCGAATCAGTGAAACCGCCAGCCAATATAAAGATTGCGCCAAAACCCAAACCACATGCAAAGTGATCATCAGTGGTGGCGATGCACAAAATAACGGTGTTGCCGAAGCAGAAGTTTATCAGCAACAATTGCTGAGACTTGGCGTTCCGATGGGTGACATCATTCAAGAGCCAAATAGCGTCAACACTTGGAAGAACGCTCAGCTCACTAGTGACCTAATGAAATCATCATAAATTCGACAACATTGTGTTGGTTTCATCTGGCCTACATATTCGTCGTAGCGAGCTCTACTTCAACCACTTCGGCTTGAATGTTATTCCAGTGAGAGCCGACTATATGGCTGCTCAAATTTCATGGTTGCCATTGTGGTACAACTTTGCGGTCACAGATTTTGCTTTGCATGAACAGATTGGCTTTGCTCGTTACAACATTTACAACTTTATGGGTTGGAACAGCAAACGCGAAAAACCAGGTGATGCTTAATCTCTTCCAATTAAGTTAACTCGAACAATAAAAAATGCAGCAGCAATCGAACGGTTGTTGGCTGCATTTTTCGATTCTTGCTTATCACAACATCCCTCCTTATTTGGCTTACTCAGTACTTCCCCCTCCTTTAAACAATAAACCTATCTAATCCATCTTGCTGGCCTAAATTTTCCAAGCCAACATACCAAATAACGAGGCTTCAAAAACAGAAACGTTCAACAATTAATCACCCATAGATTGGATTGTTGAAACTAATTGAAGTCATCAAGATAAGTCTTTATCAAACAACAAGTTGATCAGTACAACCTCCTGATATCTATAAGTATTTATTTTCAATTCATTTCAGTATTTTTGGCATTGTTTTATATGACAAAGTACACCCCGCTAGAGCCCCTCGGCTTTAAATAATATCAATAAAATCTAATAACTCGATTCTAATAAAAATAGCCAAATAATGGCATTTAGGAACTTATTCATGCTTAACGTCAGTAAAACCGTTCTATTTAGCTCTGCCCTCTGTTTCATCTCTTTTGCCACTCATGCCAAGATATATTCAGACCAAATCGTATTGGATAACCTCGGTGAAGATATCTGCCGTTCCGATTATCGTCCGCTCAGTAATACAGAAGCTCAAGAACACAAAACCGCCCTACTATCTCGCATGAATGTGTGGGACATTGCTGGCCTTAAAAATGACTGGGTGATCATGGGGTCTGGCTACCACGGGCTCATCAAACAAGGACAACCAAGTGACAATACTTGGTGCTACCCCAATACCCCAGACGCAGGCCTGCCTTACTACGAAGCGCAAGCTATCGAAACGAACAATAACCTTGATATTCAACGCGCCTTAGTCAGCGACAACACGAACTTTATCAGGCCACTGAGTTACTTGGCCCATAACCTCGGTTACGCTTGGGTTGGAGGCGATAGCGCGCGTTACGTCGGCCAAGACATGGCAATAAAACCGCTTAACAATGGTTGGGAGATTAAAGGCAATAACGATGGAAGCTGTACCGGTGAGCGTTGTAATGAGAAGGCAACCATCACTGTCGATAACTTCTCTTACGTACTCGATAACACTGCGTTTTGGCACGGCTCGGTAGAAGAAACTGACCAAGAGCTGATCAACACCCTTACAGCTTATGCTATTAACAAGACTGATCAGTCTAAACAAATCGTCGTTGACCTTCATTTTGAGCAATCCACACAATGGAGTAAAACCCAACGCTTCGACCTTGCTGATTCAGTCGTCATTGATGAAACCTTTCATTGGCCACAAGTTGGAAAGACAGAAGTAAGAGTAGCGCTAGAAGATGGCCAACGTTTCTCCGATACCAACAATGGTGCTCGTTTTGAACCAACAGAACTGGAAGCCATCATCACCGTGCCTGCTCACTCAGTACTTCCTTTTCAAGTAGAGTTCTTACGCTCTACCATCACTTACCCATACCGTATCAAAACCAGCATGAGTTACGACGTGAACTTCACAGGTTTCCTTCGTTATAGCGGCAATGCGCTAAGCTCACACCCAACAAACCGCCCGACGGTCTCTCACACCTTTACCATGGGAACCACCAGCGAAGATCAAGCCAATATCCGCTACCAATGGGATCACCGTTATATTCCTGGAGAGATGAAATGGTGGGATTGGAGCTGGGCAATCAACACCAATGGTTTAAGTAGCATGCAGTACGCCGCAGGTGCCAGTGTCCGTCCTTTCTACACCTATGTTTCAGGCCAGTTTAGTGCGGAGTCACAATATTCTGGAATGATCGATATTGGTACCGAGCACTCTATTGATTCATTTAACGCCATGACACCTTCAGGCGATTACACACCCTACTACGCTGGTGACATCAAGGTTCTGACTGACTTCGACCCTGCAGCCCTAGCGCAACTGGGTTATAACAGCGCTCAGCTAACGCTTACCCCAATGCAGCCATAAGCCCATAGAAAGTTTCAGCTGTTATTCCAAGCCCATTGCGTCTGCTCTGGGCTTGATTCGTCTTACATTCTCTCAGTCATACATCTGTATTAGCCGCTAAGTATTCACTTTCTGAATCGTTTTTCATTGACTTAAAAATGAAATCATAACGACACACTAATTTGCGTAACTTAGGGTGCAAATAGGCAATCAGATTACAGTGCCTATCAGGAGGATGTATGAAACCAAATCGATCTACGGTACTCACTGGACATGTAAAACACTGCCCATGCTGCTCTACCGAACTGGTCATCAAAGACCACATTCACGTTTGCCCGCGCAATGAAATTGGCGACTGTTACTTCGATGGCTATGACCAACACGAACAGCGCGCTAATACCGATTTTATCGATCATGCAAGTGCCAATGATAGCCTTGTTTACGGCATGTCAGAACACTAAGCTTTATTCAAGATTTGTTGAAGTCATTTCGCGCCAAAAAAAATGCAGCGCCAATCGAGTGATTGTTCGCTGCATTCTTAGATCCTGTAAACTTAGCTAACCATTAAAATAGAGCTAGGTAAAACGGATTACCACATTAGATCATCTGGGATCACGAAGTCTTTGTACGGGTCATCTTCGTCTACTTCGTCTGTGCTACCTGCCTGCGTATCAACGATAGATTCTTCGTCGCGCATAGCAATCTTGTTCGCTACTGCTGTTGGAATAACAACATAGCTCTCGCCTTGACGAGCAATACTTAGAATGCCTTTACTTAGTTGCTTTTGAGTCAGCTCTTCTACGTAAAGATATTTAACTAGCGTACCGTCGGTGAAGTTGTATTTGATCTCACCGTTCTTCTGTTCGATCTTGTTCATCTCAATCAGTTGCTTCACTTGAGCTTTAATTTCTTTGCTCAACTGTTGTTCTTTCAACTGTTGGTTTAGCTCTTTGTCTTTCGCTTGCTGCGCCAGTTTAGTTTCTTCAGCTGCCGCTTTTGCTTCACGAGACTGAACGCGAGACTTTTTAGAGCCTTTCTTCGCCTTCTTTAATTTTTTCTCATTTACCAAGCCAGCTTTAAGCATCTGCTCTTGGAGTGTTAACTTTGCCATGACTTTCCCAGTTCAGGATTAAAAACGGCACTATCATACCTGTTTTTGAGGTTTCTGTTTACTGAACAAGAGTAAATTACAGAACAATCGCAAAATTTATGCTGATAGCTCTAAGCTGTGTCCATATTCCCTTCTTGTTGCTCACAACCTCCACTTTACCGCGACACACAGTTTTCACTTAAGCACGCCAATATTGGCTGTTCCACCGACTCGAAAGCATTAACTGACCCTATTATTATTCGCGCGCGTACCACTTATCATTCCGATAAGACAATATGTTAATTTTCAATGGTTAATCAATTTTATAAAACCTTGGCATATATCTCATATTTGAATAAATGCCATAGAGTTATAACTCCAATGTCATAACTCTTGACTACGTTATTCTAGACATCAATCAATAAGGATAACGTAAACGATGAAAACTCAATGGACTTGGTTAGCTGCACTTGTGGCATCCACATCAATCGCTTCGACCTCTGCGATCGCAGACACCGACGTGTATCTCACCAATAACACCAATCAAGTGATGACCATTCAAGCCAACCACACTGGTACCGACCTGCTTCAACTCGGTGATGAGTGGCAACAGCATGTTGAACAGATTGGTCCTTGGGAGACGAAGAAGCTGATAAGTTTCAACCGCTGGACTGGTGTGAAATCTGGGAAGACCTATGAGTTTGATACTGTGGTATCAAACGCTGTGGGCGAAAGTGTCACGCTCAACCAAACCATGAAGGGACATTGGTATAACTCGACACTGCAACATGGTTTGAGTGCCGCAGACGTCAACCTAACATTGCATGACGATCGTAATATTCATCGCAGCACAACCGATGCGTTCGGGGTCAATGCAGAGCTAGCCCTCAAATCCGATTCTACAGCGCGCTATGATGATATTTATTACACCATCACCCCACCAAAAGTGGATGAGCAACCAGAGCCGGATGCCAATACACTCAAGGTCATGACTTACAACATCTGGGCGCTGCCTGCCATCGCTTCACATATTGGTGACCGCTATGACCTACTCCCTCAATATGTAAAGGGCTATGACGTGTTGGCGCTTCAAGAGGTGTTTGCTAACGGCAGAGATGAGTTCTTGCGTGAGCTTGCGAAAGAGTATCCTTATCAAACTAAAATGCTCGATAAAGATGGGATTAACATATACGACGGTGGTGTGATCATTGTCAGCCGCTATCCTATCGTTAATGAAGCGCAGTATGTTTTCCCTGATTGCACGGGCACAGATTGCTTTGCTGATAAAGGTGTTAACTACGCGGAAGTTATCAAGAATGGTCAGGCTTACCATGTTTTCGGTACCCACACGGCATCATTCGATACGGACACCGCTCGTGATTACCGACAACGTCAATTCAAGCAGATGCGTGCACTGGCGCAGTCTCTGAATATCCCGGCATCAGAAACTGTGGTTTACAGCGGTGACTTCAACGTGAACAAGCTCAAGTTCCCAGACGACTACCAACAGATGTTCGCTAACCTGCAAGCTGACGAACCAACCTACTCAGGTTACACCGCTTCTACCTTTGACCCACGCATCAACAACTTTGCGGGTGAACCTATGTCGGGTGGTGAAAACGTTGAGTATCTCGATTATGTGGTAGTGAGCTCGGAATATGCCGCCAAAGCTCATAACGACAATCGTGTGGATGTCCCAAGATCAACAAGCAGTGAGTTATGGAAGCACTACAACCTTTCAGACCACTTCCCTGTTAGCGCCGTGATCAAGTAACTCGGTGAACCAATAATGCATCGAGTTATATTAATCCAAATGCTCGTCTTAACGGCGAGCATTATTTGCTATTCGTGGTCATCAAAAACGAACGAAACAGCGCTATCTTCTGCTCAACACACAGAACCTAAGCCGCGTGTTTCTACGACAACTAATGACGATAATTCCACGCCTACTGCAACCGCTAGTTCGGAAAACTCCGCATCGCACAGCAATCAAGCCCAAGCCGGAGCACTGGACGGTAAAATTCTTGCTGAAAACTTGAGTGAGCTTGAAGGCAAGGCTTTGTTCGATGAACTCGATGGGTTCTGGAAGCTTTGCCAACAACGCGATGACTGCGCAGAGCAACTCGCACGATTGAAATCAGAATTGCCGGGCATATGGTTTGAGTTACTGAGCGACTATCCGCAGCTATCGGCTGACTGGCAATTAACACAAAGCACTATCCCACTTGAATCCATAGAGACTCTTGAAGATCGTGTTGCCTTATTCAAGCAATCTGCACAACAAGTATGGGGAGAGTTGGCCCACCAGCTATTCGCTGACCAGTTTGCTCATCTGGATTTTACGCTTGACGCTAACACCCTTGAAAAGAACGAAGCGAGCCAGTTTTTGGCCAACTATCAAGATTTGCTTAGTGAATGGCAAAACAATACGGGCACGTTAAACGCCGAAACACAGCTTCAAAAATATGAACTGGCAGTATCTTTGATACCCAGCAGCTATAGCCCTGCTGAAGTAGCATCAGTCAAAGCCGACCTTCAAGATGCCTACTTAGATGAAGCGCAGGCCAGCAACATTGCCGCGCGAGAACAACAAGTCGCACAACAGCAACAAACCGTGATGAGTTATCACGAGCAACTGGATCAGCTCAAAGCGACCTTAGACTCTCAGCGCTCATCAAGTTATGCCACTTGGACTCAACAAGATTGGGACAGTTATTATCAACAGCAAGTCACCGATTTCAGGGAGCAGTTCTTTAGCAAGTAACGCCTTAACTTAAACCATCACGAAACTGAGCGGGCGTTTTATTGAGCCAACCTTTAAACGCCCTTCTGAAATTTGCAGGGTCGCTATAACCGAGCCTTTCACCGATGTCATCAATGCTCATGGTTGTGCCGAGTAATAGCTCTTTGGCCAGCTCCACTCGAACTTCGGTAAGCAATATTTGGTAACTGGATTCATGGGTCACTAGCTCTCGCCTGAGTGTACGAGAGCTACAACCAAACTCATCCGCGAGTTGTTCAATATTCGGGAAACTGCCTGCGGTTTGATAAAAGATCGTTTTGATCTGGTTAGTCAGCAGATGCTCAGAGTCCAACGTTTCCATTATCGACTGGCAAGGCGCAAGATAGCGCTTCAGTGTCGCTGCATCATGAGTCAATAAGGTTTGCGACAAAACCGATACATCAAAACGCAGTTCACAATGGCTCTGCTCAAAAACTACAGGGCACTGGAAACGATCGTCATAGAGCTTGGCGTAATTAGTGCGTGTATAAGGCAAAGCCAAAATATGAATATCCAACTCATGACCAGTCAGCTCTTTGAATAAAGAGACGATTGAACTCAAGAAATATTCACTGCAGAAAGGAAGCAGATCGCCCACTTCCAATGTGTTCTCAATCTGAATCACTGCTTGCTCGGAATCTAGAAACAATTTAACCGAGAAGATAGGACCGTTCAGGCGCAAATACTTGAAGCCCGACTTGATGGCCTCCCCGACATTTTGACTGGTTGATAGCGCATAACCCAACACACCAAAGTGGCTCAAGCTAGCGTGCTCTCCCAACCAAAGCCCCAAACCATCGTGAGGAAAACTCTGATTAGCCGCGCTAAACAACGAAAGCTTGTCAGCGTAAGTCAGTTTTCCATTCGGATCTCGCCAATCCATGTTCGGCAAACCCACATCATTGAGTAGCCTTTCAATATCGATACCTCGTTGCTCTAGCGTATTCAACAGCAGCGCGATATCTAATGTACCCAACTGGTGCCTATGTCCGGTTGGCTTATACTCCGCGATAATCTCCAATCGTCTCTCCTTATATCGAGCCCATTCCCATCAACATGACTACTCAGCCTTAACAACACATGCTGACAAAATCGTGATTGGTAACGCGCTCTTGTCCGAATATGACCTCCCAATTCTACGCTACTCATCGCACAATGGCTTTAGTTGTTAAAATAATGTGAACCATCGCAATGATAAAAACCAACCCAGCCCCACACAGTTTGATTAATTCTAATGGTCAGCCGATCATTGGGCATTTCGATGGCATCCTTAAACACCTAAACATCGAGAACTTTGACTACCGAAACTCGATGGATTCAAAAGCAAACCCTTGGCAGAAGCACTTCCACTATAAGCAATTCCAGTTTGTCAGCATCGTCACCGACACACACATTATCGGCGTCGCTATCGCGGATATTCGCTACTTAGGCTCGGCATTTTGTTATCTGTACGACATAGAAAACAACCATCTGCAAGAGTCATCTTGGTTGAGGCCATTAGGGTTTGATAAGCATGTAACGCCTTCACCATTTGAAGGAAAGACAAGCATTGCAGATCAAAGCATTGCTTTCTATATCGAGGGCGGACAATGGCGAGTTCGCTTGAATACGAAATTCATCAAGGCCGATATTTCTTTAGAGCCTGAAACCGACAGCTTGCCCATGGCGATGTGCAGCCCAACGGGTTATTCAGGTTGGACTTACACCCAAAAGCACAATGCTTTGCGCATCAGCGGTGAAATCCAAATCAAGGGAGAATCACTCGTTCTCGAACAAGCTCGTGCCGGTTATGACTTTTCAGCGGGTTACATGAGACGTGAAACCAGTTGGCGCTGGGCAAGCATCAACACGCAATCCAATGGGACAGATATTGGCTTGAACCTCGCAGCAGGCGTCAATGAAACCGGAGGCTGCGAGAACGTTTTATGGATCAATGGAACTCGGCACTTACTTAACCCGGTACAGTTTGCGTTTAGTCGCCAAGACACCAATTTACCTTGGCAGATAACATCACAAGATGGACGTATAAACCTGACCTTTACGCCCTTAAATAATCGCAGCGAAAAGCTCAATTTATGGCTGTTAAAAAGTAACTTTCGTCAGTTCATTGGTCACTTTTCTGGCTCGATTGAAGACAACAATGGAGTGACACATCAACTCGATGGTGTTCTTGGCCTAACAGAAGATCACTTTGCTCGCTGGTAGCGAAATTTTGCTAACTGAATTTCAGGCGAGCAAGTCTAAGTAAACTTGATACTAAGAACGCGTATGGCGTCTCAACAAGGATAAAACATGAATATCGACGCATTAATCAATTACCCAGAATGGCTACTGCTGGTATTAGCGCCCTTGTTCGTGGTGTGCATGTTGGCTGAGTATTTTATCGGTCAGAAGCAAGGTCGACTGCCTGATAACTCCAGCTATAAGCTTTCAGAAGTGATGTGTAATTTCACGCTGGCGGGAATGCATCAACTCTCCGATTTGCTCACCGGGTTATTGGTCGTGCAGCTGTATCTCTGGATGTTTGGTTGGCGCTTAATGGACATTGAAATGGGCGTGCTGAGTTTTGTTGTATTGATGGTGTTGCAAGACTTTTGCTATTACTGGTTCCACAGAGCAAGCCATCGTGTTCGCTGGATGTGGGCTGCACACGTGGCACACCACAGTTCAGAAAGCATGAACTTCAGTACGGCTTTCCGTCAAAGCTTAATGTATCCACTTGCTGGGATGTGGCTTTTCTGGATACCGTTGGTCATCATAGGTTTTGCCCCTAAGTGGGTCATCTTTGTGGTGCTTCTCAATCTAGGTTTGCAGTTCTTCGTCCATACACAATGGATACGAAGCTTGGGGCCACTTGAATACATCTTTAATACCCCTTCGCATCATCGAGTACATCACGGCAAAAACCCGCAATACATTGATAAGAACTACGCCGGCGTTCTTATTATCTGGGATAAGTTATTTGGTACATTCGAACCTGAAGTTGAAACTGTACGTTATGGCGTCACCAAACCCGTGAACAGTTTTAATCCGATAGTGGTCACCTTTCAAGAATGGAAGGCCATATTCAAAGATTTGAAGAACCGAGAGTTAACCATGAAGCAGAAAGTCCAGTTGATACTCTCGCCTCCATCGGATTAAACGGACGATAGACAGATTGTATTAACTAAGAAACCGCCTCAATTGGTTTCAAAACCTTCCCCACTGACTCGATTGAATAGTAAAGCACCGTTTTCCGGCAATTTATTTGTGATCTGGGTTGCACGCGTACCGCATACTATCAGATACTGAACAAAACTAACCTTCAGCCACAGTAAACGTTCCGCGCTTGCTGTTCAGGAAATTCAATGAGTTCAGATAATCAGCCAACCTACTTCTTTTTCGATTACGAAACATGGGGCGTTAGCCCAGCAAAAGACCGTCCGAGTCAGTTTGCGGGTGTTCGTACCGACCAAGATTTCAATGTTATTGGAGAGCCTCTGGTTATCTATTGCCAACCTCCCGCTGATTACCTCCCTGCGCCTGAAGCTGCACTGATCACCCGTATCACACCACAAAAAGCGGCTTCACAAGGTCTCCCTGAGCCAGAGTTTATCGCTAAGATCCATGCTGAGTTAGCGAAACCTAACACCACAAGCCTTGGCTACAACAGTATTCGATTTGATGATGAAGTAACGCGTTACACCTGTTACCGAAACTTCATCGACCCATATGCGTGGAGCTGGCAGAATGGCAACTCTCGTTGGGATTTATTAGATGTAATGCGCGCTGTTCACGCACTGCGTCCTGAAGGCATTGTTTGGCCAGAGAACGAAGAAGGTTACCCAAGCTTCAAACTGGAACACCTATCTGTGGCAAACGGCATTGAACACGAAAACGCGCACGATGCGATGGCCGATGTTATTGCGACCATCGAGTTAGCGAAGAAGCTGAAAGCTGCGCAACCTAAGATGTTCGATTACCTTTACAACATGCGTCATAAGCGTAAGCTGAATGATCTGGTTGATATCGTAAACATGACACCATTAATGCACGTTTCAGGCATGTTAGGCCGTGACTGCAACTACACCAGCTGGATTGTGCCTATGGCTTGGCACCCAACCAATCAAAATGCGGTTATCGTGGTTGATTTAGCCAAAGATCCAAGCCCACTGTTAGAACTGGACGCTGATGAACTCAGAGAAAGGCTCTATACCAAACGCAGTGAACTGGGTGAAGACGAACTACCCGTACCCATCAAATTGGTTCAACTGAACAAGTGCCCTATTCTTGCTCCAGCCAAAACGCTGACGGCTGAAAATGCCGAAACCATCGGTATCGATCGCCAACAATGCCTGAAAAACTTGGCACTGCTACGCGAACACCCTGAGATCCGCGAAAAACTGATCGGCCTGTACTCACAAGAACGCGAGTACGAAAAGAGTGATGATGTTGATACACACCTTTACGACGGTTTCTTTTCACCTGCTGATAAAACAGCGATGAACATCATTCGCGAAACTGACCCGAACAACTTGGCAGCTTTGGATATCACCTTTAGTGACGAACGAATTAAACCGTTACTGTTCCGTTACCGTGCGCGTAACTTCCCATGGACGCTCGACGAAGCTGAGCAATTGAAATGGGCGAACCATTGTCGTGAGTTTTATGAGTGCCGTTTAGAAGAGTACATGCTCAACCTTGAAAACCTCGCGCACGAACATGAAAGCGACGAGAAGAAAATGGCTATCTTGAAGGCGGTTTATCAGTACGTAGAAAAGTTAGCTAGCTAATTCCATTATCAAGAGACGTAACACTTTGAAAGAAAGATTGATCCAACTGGTTTACTGCTTAATCTCCTTCACCTTAATCATAGGTGCACTTACAGCAGGTAACGCGTTACAGCACTTTTTGGATACCTCAATTCCAGGCAGTATTTTTGGCATGTTGATTCTGTTTGCCGCCATGGTGATTGGTATTGTTCCTTCGCACTGGGTACAGCCCGGTGCAAGCTTGATTATCCGCCTAATGATCTTACTGTTTGTTCCGATCAGTGTTGGGTTGATGGATCATTTCGACATGCTCATCGCGAACGCATTGCCAATTATGGCGAGCGCCGTTGGTGGCACATTATTGGTGTTAGTATCCTTATCATGGTTCTTAGACCGCTTGCTTTCGAGAGGTAACTGATCATGTGGATTCTACTCACCATCGTGGTATTCCTATTTGCTCGCTGGGTAAGTCAAAAAGTAAACTCGCCGCTGTGTAACCCCCTGCTTATCAGCATTGGTATCATCATTCCGATTCTCACGTTCTTTAGAGTACCGTTTGAGACTTACTATGCTGACAACACTTGGATTACCTACATGCTGCAGCCTGCGGTTGTTGCACTTGCTTACCCACTTTATGAGCAGCTACCTCAAATCAGAGCCAACTGGCGCATCATTACCTTTGCGTGCACGCTAGGCAGTGTGATGTCGATGACAACAACGGCAGTGATCGCAGTAGCATTTAAAGCGGACTTAACTTTGATTGCGAGCTTGTTAGGCAAATCAGTCACCACGCCAATTGCAATGGAAGTATCGAGCCATTTAGGTGGTGAAGCAGCGATTGCGGCAATACTGGTATTGATTGTGGGTCTATTTGGGGCAATTTTTGCTTACCCAATTTACAATCTCATTGGTATTAAGAGCCCTATTGCTCGAGGTTTAACCATGGGTACCGTGTCTCACGCTTTAGGTACGGCAACCTGTGCTGAAAAGAATCAGGAAGATGCAGCATTCAGTTCTTTGGCTCTTGTGCTTTGTGGCGTCATTACCTCAATCATCGCACCGAGTATATTTTCGCTCGTGGTTTGGTTCTATTCTTAACCTAAACGATCACTACGCGATTCAGCCCAACCAGAATGCTGTTTATTACAGTGTCTGTTTGGGCTTTTTATTCGCAATTATTTAGCAATAGCAGTCAAGTCACGGTCTTTTACGAGCAATAAGTGCGATATCAGCTGTATAAATGGCGCTTGTAATCGATTTCAAGTGTGACCTCACTCTAATTATGCAAACCAATGTAACAACAACAATTCAATAGTGATATTTATCACAGAAAATTCCTGAGCATTGCATAAACTTAAAGCCTAAGGTCAATTAAGGATTCAACATGAACAGTCGTATTACCCTGGCGCTGGAAAGTGCTCCATCATCAATGAAAGCGCTTTTGAGTGACATCGTATTAGCAGACAACTTTGACGCGACATTGTCTCCAGAACAATTTGCTAGCCTACTGCAAGCAAGTGGTCTAGCGGATGACGAGCTACGTATTGCGCTACTTCCTTTTGCCGCAGCGTATTCTTACGCTCCGTTATCTGACTTTTATGTTGGTGCAATCGCGCGTGGTTTGTCTGGTACTCTGTATTTTGGTGCAAACCTTGAAATCGCTGGTGCTCAACTTGGTCAAACCGTTCACGCTGAGCAATCTGCAATCAGCCACGCTTGGATGAAAGGCGAACTCGGTATCTCAGATATCACCATCAACTTCAGTCCTTGTGGTCACTGTCGTCAATTCATGAACGAACTGACAACAGCAAAAGAACTTAAAGTTCAGCTTCCACAACGTGATGAAATGTCTCTGCAAGAGTACCTACCAGACTCGTTCGGCCCTGCTGATTTAGGTGTAACAACAGGCCTAATGACGAAGCTTGATCATAAGTACACGACCGAAGAAACAACGCCTATTGTTGTAGAAGCGCTAGCGGCACTAAACCGTAGCCATGCTCCTTACACCAAAAACCTAAGTGGTGTTTCATTACAACTGACGTCAGGTGAGATTTTCACGGGTGCTTACGCAGAAAATGCAGCGTTCAACCCGAGCCTACCTCCTCTACAAGTCGCGTTAATTCAACTTAAACTGGCTGGCTTCGATTTCGAACAAATTGAAAGTGCTGCTTTGGTTGAAATCGCAGAAGGTAGCATCAGTCACCTAGCGGATACGCAATCTACATTAGAAGCGATTAATCCCGACATTCCAGTGACTTACTTAGCAATCTAAGTACATCTGATTAACAAAAATTTAAATAAGCAGCCCTATTTAGCAGGGCTGCTTTTTTTATGCCTGCAATTAACGCAACAACTTGCGCAAACGTTTGCTTTTGTCATTGAAATAAGTATGATCACCCCGTTTTCAATCAATCGTTCAAAAGATCGGAAGGAATTTCTATGTTTGGTACTGCTACTCGTGAAAATGCTACTCGTGTACTTCTATTAGGTTCAGGTGAACTCGGCAAAGAAGTTGCTATCGAGTGCCAACGTTTAGGTTTGGAAGTTATTGCTTGTGATCGTTATGCAGACGCACCAGCAATGCAAGTTGCGCATCGTAGCCATGTATTAGACATGTTAGACGGCGATGCACTTCAAGCGATCATTGAACTAGAAAAGCCAGATTATGTGGTTCCTGAAATTGAAGCTATTGCCACTAGCAAGTTAGTTGAACTTGAAGCACAAGGCTTGAATGTCGTTCCAACGGCTAATGCAACCAAGCTAACGATGAACCGTGAAGGCATTCGTCGTTTAGCCGCTGAAGAGTTAAAACTAAGCACTTCGCCTTACCGCTTTGCAGACACTTTTGAAGATTTCGCCGCTGCTGTTGAGTTCGTAGGTATGCCTTGCGTTGTTAAGCCGGTAATGAGTTCTTCAGGCAAAGGCCAAAGCGTTATCAAAACCGAAGAAGATATCCAGAAATCTTGGGACTACGCACAAGAAGGTGGCCGTACTGGCGCGGGTCGTGTAATCGTTGAAGGCTTCATCGACTTTGATTACGAAATCACGCTTCTAACCGTTCGTGCTGTCGACGGTGTTCACTTCTGTGCACCTATCGGTCACCGTCAAGAAGACGGTGATTACCGTGAATCATGGCAGCCACAGGTCATGTCTGACAACGCACTTAAAGCGGCGCAATACACGGCAGAGCAAGTGGTTAACGCATTAGGCGGTCACGGCATCTTTGGTGTTGAACTGTTCGTTAAAGGCGACCACGTGATCTTCAATGAAGTCTCCCCTCGCCCACATGATACAGGCCTAGTAACATTGATGTCTCAAGACTCATCGGAATTCGCACTGCACGTACGCGCCTTTACCGGTATGCCGATCAAATCCATCACGCAATACGGCCCATGTGCATCAGCGGTTATCCTTGGCCAAGGTACTTCAACCAACATTCGTTTTGAAGGTCTTACAGAGGCGCTAGACGCACCACAAACACAAGTTCGCCTGTTTGGTAAGCCTGATATCGATGGTCGCCGTCGTCTTGGTGTGGCGCTTACTCGTCGCAACAGCACTGAGACAGCGATTGAAGATGCAATTGAGAGCGCGTCAAAAGTAAAAGTGATTTACTAACCTGCTATTCAATTCTGAACAATCACGAGTTCAAATCTGAACAATAAAAAAGACGGGCTATCGAGCCCGTCTTTTTGTTGGTGTTATCTGTTCGCTTAACTAAGCAGACTGAACTTAAGCGTCTGACTCAATCAAATACACTTCTTCACAGAAGCGAGACAAACCTTTCTTAGCAATCTTCGGATGTTCATCGTCTGCGATGTCCTGATTCAACAATGTGATCTTATAACCTGCGAACAACTGATCGATTTCTAGCTTAGGCACGCTAAACGGAGGCCCAGCCATTTCGTTTTGGTCGTAATCCAGTGTTACCAAAAGAATCTTACCACCCGGTTTCAGTAGTTGTTTCAAACGCTCGACATACTGCACTCGCATCTCTTCAGGCAATGCCACTAAAGAAGCTCGGTCATAAATAATGTCAACAGGCTGAATAGGCGCTGTGAAGTAGTCTCCCGTATAAACACTCAATTCATCGAATTGGTAGAGCTCGTGCTGACCGCTAATTTGAGTCACAGTCGGGGTATAAAGGTGCTCTGCAAAAAATGCGCGAACCGCAATCTGGCTTAACTCGACACCTTGAACATCTTCATGCTTTGAAGCTAGCCAAATCAGATCTTCACTTTTGCCACAAAGTGGAACAAACACACTCTTCTCGTAGCTAGGCTCAGTATTTTCCCAAAATTTAATCAGAAGTGGGTTTACATCTTCGAGGTGGAAACCAATTTGGTTGGCTGCCCATTTATTGTGCCAAAATTCAGGATTATTCATCTTTCGTTCATGTTAAACAGTCATAATGCAAGGGTACAGTATAGAGAGGTAAGAGCAACCTTAGCTTGGTTTAAAGTACTAAATTGATTTCGATAAAATCAGAAACTGGCTAAGTTCAAAGTTCTGATAATTGCGGAACTAACGGTTGGATTATTTGTCTATATCTTCACATTTTAAAGCAATATTAAACGTTAGAGTTGGTTTCTGTCTTAGCTAGCCCCATTAAATATGTAGTGAGTTTAGTTAAGCTGTTTTTACTCTTGTGCGTTACTGGTTACCCCTTTTGACTACCCGTTTTTTGTAACCTTGTATTTTGGAGTTTGAATGAGTGTATTTCTCCGTACGACGGCCCTAATGCTTTTGGTATTGAGCCGAGCGCCTGCATTCGCAGCAGCACCTGTTTCAACAAGTTCAACAAATCAAACGCGCACTCCTGCGCAAAACCAAGTATCTTCAAACGTATTCCGTCATAGTTTGAGCGGCCTTTACGGCATCAAAGCCTTCGACTCACGCCCGACTCAGCCTTACACCGACTTCGATATTTTGTACAGCAAAGCGCATCAAGGCCAAGCTGAACTAGAAACTATCTGTAAAAGTACTGCCCTACTCACCAATTCTGAAGCGCTATTTGCTGGCGTTAAATCTCAAGCTCGCGCAGAAGAAAAAATCGCCCTTGAGCTTGATGGTGATGTGACAAAAATTACCGACTTAGCCCGTGCAACTATCATCGCGAACGATGTAGAGAGCTTGGTTGAAGTTTACGAAGCGCTAAGCCGTGAAGCAGACGTTGTTAAGCTGAAAAATAAGTTTAAATCGCCGGCTGACTCTGGTTACCGTGACCTTAACTTGTTGGTTCGTTTGCCTAAAACCAACATCATTGCAGAGGTTCAACTTCACTTAAAAGCGATTGCTGATGTGAAAAGTGGTCCTGAGCACGAGCTGTACGAAATTATCCAAGGTATTGAGCGTCACGCAATTGCAGAACATCGCCCAATCAACGATATCGAAGCGGCACAAATCAATAGCCTACGACGCCAATCTTTAGAGCTTTACCAACAAGCATGGCAACCGTACATTACAACGCACATTAAAGCGGCTTAACACATAGATAGGCTATTCCAATAAACATCACAAGGGCTGCACTCGCAGCCCTTTTTAGTACTTGTTGAGTAGCCTCTCCACTTCCTATCCCAAATAATCAGATCGTTTAAATTTAGATCTCAGTCTCTTTTCTCCGTCGAACATTTCTGTTTCTATAGCGAATAAGCTTCTGACAAGAAAAGGAATTACGTCAATGCAGAATAACAAATCCATGCTTTCCATCGCGCTACTTGCTGCGTTTTCTGTACACGCTAGTGCTGACGAATGCGGAAAGATCACCATTGCAGACATGAACTGGAACTCGGCGAGCCTATTGCTCATGTCGACCAATTCATTTTGAATAACGGCTACGGCTGTGAAGCGGACTTAATCCCCGGTGATAGCGTCCCTACGGGCACGTCAATGATTGAAAAAGGTCAACCTGATGTTGCGCCAGAGCTTTGGACTAATGGCATCAAAGAAGCGTTGGATAAGGGTGTTGCGGATAAGCGTCTACGTTACGCGGGCAAGTCTTTGGTCAACGGCGGTGAAGAAGGTTTCTGGGTACCAAACTACCTTGTTGAACAGTACCCAGAGCTTACAACCATTGAAGGTGTGATTAAAAACGCAAAGCTGTTTGAACACCCAGAAGATGATGAGAAGTTTGCGTTTTATAGCTGCCCTGCGGGTTGGACTTGTCAGATTACCTCCGGTCACCTGTTCGATGCGCTTAAGTTAGAAGATCACAATTTTGAAATGGTTGATCCCGGCTCAGGCGCCGCTTTAACAGGTACGATAGCGAAAGCTTACGAACGCAAAAAAGCATGGTTTGGATATTACTGGTCGCCTACGCCTGTGCTAGGTAAGTATGAAATGGTGAAGGTTGATTTCGGAAGTGGTACTGACATTGAGGAATTCCGTAACTGTACGACACAACCTGATTGTGAATCTCCTAAAGTGACCATGTATCCACCAGCACCGGTTCACACAATCACCACAGAAGCCTTTGCTAATAACGAACCTCTTGCCTACCAATACTTTGAAAAGCGTGGTTTTACCAATAAACAAATGAGTGAGTTGCTGGCCTGGATGGAAGACAACCAAGCCGACGCCGAAGAAGCCATGTATTACTTTCTAGAAAGCTCACCACAGGTATGGAAGCCTTGGGTGTCTGAAGACATCGCAAGTAAGGTTCAACAAGCCCTTTAGAGTGAAGATTCAAAGTCAGAGGCCTAGCCTCTGTTTTCGCATCTAAAGCAAGTTCTTACCGGACAGTAAATAGATGGAGTTTGAGAAAGGTTACTAAAAATTAAAGAAATGCGTTTAGCTTAAACTCTATGCAGATACAAAAAGACCACGCTAGGCGTGGTCTATTGCTTGGCTACTTCTCGATTTTAATATTTTCGACACGGGCCTTTAGTTTTTGTCCCGGTCTAAAAGTAACAACACGTCGAGCAGAAATTGGAATGTCTTCACCAGTTTTCGGGTTACGACCAGGTCGCTCGTTTTTCTCGCGAAGATCAAAATTACCAAAACCAGACAGTTTTACCTGTTCGCCATTTTCGAGCGCTTTACGAACTTCTTCGAAAAACACTTCCACCGTTTCCTTGGCATCCCGCTTGCTGTATCCGAGTGTCTCAAACAGGTTCTCAGCCAAATCGGCCTTCGTGAGTGCCATAAAACTTTCCTCAAAGCTATGTTAAACATTGCTACCATCGCCAGTAGCGCCAAAGCATTTACCCTATTCAATCAATGAGATAAGGTCATTTACAAGGAAAGTGTATGCCAAGCTTCTGATTTTCGCCAACTTTTTTATCTTAACTATTTAATTATTCTTTCAAATCAGAAAGATAACTCGCTTCAAATTTCACATATATAGCTAAAAACCATCTACTCAACAGTAACGAAATGGAGTTATATTCCATACAAACAACCATTAATAGAATTTAAAACTTTAGCGAACTATATAATAATTTTTGAGACTTTTCTCCGATACCCAATAAAATCAGCCACTTGATTTGATATGGGACTCAACAAAGGTTACTAAATAAGCGTTATTAAATATAAGATTTGTATCATTTCAGAATTTAATTCGAATTCACTTATAAAAGCCTATGTTCTTTTGAGGTTTTCGGTTACAACTTAACAGAGGATGGCTTGACGGAATCAGAACTCGATGAGTGTATCGAAATCAGAATAGAAATGATCGGTCTAGAAATAGAATATGATCTTGAGAGCCAGTTACTTGCGTGTATGGTTAGTTGATTGCTTAGTAAGTTGGTTATTTAAATAACTTCACTTCTTCGACATAGAATAAGACCTCACAAGTGCGAGGTCTTATTTGTCATTCAAAGCTGCTCATGCAATATCAGCTTTCTTCAATCATTTTTGTTCAGCAAGTGTTTGTGTCGCTTTGGTATTCGTTACATTCGCAGGTTTCACAATCAAACCAATCCCGACAAGAAACAGTATTGATGCAACAACCTGAGCCACAGACAGCACCTCATCATACATAAAGTAACCGCTAATCAATGCGAAGATAGGCACTAACAAGGTTAACGGCGCGGTCGTACTTAACGGGTATTGGATTAGCAGCTTATTCCATACCCAATAACCAAATAGCGTGGTTGGGTAAGCTTGAAACAGCACCGCAATCGTCGTGTTCCAATCCCATTGTTCGATGCCCTGCCAGATTATTTGGTCACCGTGTAACATCACGGCAAATAACACTAATGGCACTGGAGCAAACAGCATCCCCCAGACATTGAACGCAAAAGCTTGAGTGGTTTTCGATGCCTTAACAATCACGCCCATCAAGGTCCAACAGCACGCCGCAATCATAATCAAGATCACGCCATTAACGGTGACATTACCCGTAGCTGCAGATACCAATACCGCCAATGCACACATAGCTAGCATCGCACCCAATAATTTACGAATAGAAGCACTCTCCTTGAACAACCACACGCCAACCGCCATGCCGATTAATACGTTGGTTGAAAGCAAGACCGATGAAAGCCCAGACGATAAACCAGCAGTGATCGACCATGAAGCCATACCCCAGATACCCACACCGAACACAAAGCCATAACTGACTAAGTAGCGCCAAGCAACAGGCGATCAGCATGTCGACCGTGGTGAGCTGCTACCAAAAACTGGAATCACAAGGTTGGATTCATTCTCGACCGCAAGCGGGATATTTTGTTTCTCCTCATAAACCTGCTCACTCAACCCCAGAGTGGGCACAGTTTGAGAGTAAGGTGTCCAGCGTTAGGCAAACCTCATCGACTCACAACTCAATCAATGGGCCTTTAGGGGTTTCGAGCACCACTAATGATGAGCAGTCGATCGTTGAACTGGAACGAAGTTTTCGTCGCGCTATTAGGCGTATGAGCAACAGGCTTAACCATTACCCAGATACACAAGGTGAGCCGATTTTACGACAGGCATTATCCACTCATTTTGCCAAGCTCGATGTGCACTTTTCACCTGAAGAGATGGTGATTACGGCTGGCTGTATGTCTGCGATTAAGGCCGCACTTGAATCTTACACTAAAGAAGGCGACACCATCGCTATTAGCTCGCCATGTTTCAACGGTATTCTGGAATTGCTCGGACAAATGTCGCGAAAAATCATCGAGATCCCGTCTCTAGATGATGGTGTCGACTTGCAACAACTGGAAGCGCATTTGAAAAATAAACAAGTCGATGCCGCGATCTTTTGTACCTCTCATATGAACCCTCAAGGGATCAACATGTCAGCCACTCAAAAGCAGAAACTGGCTGAATTAGCGAATCACTATCGAGTGCCGATCATTGAAGATGATGTGTATCTGGAACTGTCCTACTCCTCACACACGCCGCTCCCCGCGAAATACTACGACAAAGGCGGTTTTGTCTTATGGTGTGGATCAGTATCGAAAAATTTGTCACCGAGTTACCGTTTGGGATGCTGCTTGCCGGGCAGGTTTATCAACGAATACAAGGCTCAGTTCTCAGCTGCGAGCTACGGCGTTGCCCTGCCCACTCAGCTTGCGGTTGCTGACTTTATTGGATCTGGCCAATACGCTAAGCACGTGAGGAGAAGATGCACTCAGATCTTGTCTTTGCGCCAACAATACCTAAGTTATTTGGCTCAGCACCTTCCTCAAGATGTGAAGATAAGTAATCCACAAGGTGGCATGGTGCTTTGGCTGCAAATCCCAAGCTTGAACCAGTCAGCCTTTGCTCAGGGCATTACCGAGAAGAACATTGATATTAGGCTTGGACACCTGTTCAGCACTCTCGACCTTTACAGCAATTGCTTACGCATCAATATTGGGTATTCGTTAGAGGGTGGAGCCAAGCAGCAATTGGATGCCTTAATCGAGATTATCCATATTCACAGCTAACAGCACGTAGCACGTAGCACGTAGCCTTTCAAAATCCGCTTTTTTAAATGCCTTCGAATGCCGAATTCTAATAGCCTTTTGTCATAAAAAAGAAGGCTATTATTCCTATCTTAATTCGGGTAAAGCCCCGAACCGTAAGGAAACCCACTCGCCTCAAAACCCTTAAATGCTGAGTTTGCAAGCACCCACAAAATTATGCAACTTGGCTAATGACACATCACTTTTTATCGTCAATATACAGCCGTCAGCGCTGGCGTTTTCCTGTATTTGAAGAGAACTATTATGAGTGATAAAACAAAAAACAAACCACTACCTTCCTTTATCGAAGAACGCTTGAACTTCTATATTCAAGACCTGATTACCCAGAACCAAAGCCAGAAGCATTTAGTATTGGGTAAACGCCCCCAGCGTAATTCCGTTGTGATGCAGAGCAATGATTACTTAGCGCTGTCAAACAACAAACAGATCCAACAAGCCCATCAAGCGGCGATCTGTGAGCACGATGACAACGTGGTGATGTCTGCCATTTTCTTACAAGATGATCAGTCTAAACCTGCGTTCGAAACTAAGCTTGCGAACTATGTTGGAATGGAGAGCTGTTTGCTTTCTCAATCGGGCTGGGCGGCCAATATTGGGCTATTGCAAACCATCTGTCCAACGGGCACACCTGTGTATATTGATTTCCTTGCACACATGTCGCTATGGGAAGGGATTCGGGCTGCCGGCGCAGTTGCCCATCCGTTTATGCATAACAATATGAATCACCTACGCAAACAGTTAGAGCGCCACGGCTCAGGTGTCATTGTTGTCGACTCGGTTTACAGCACAATAGGCACCATTGCCCCACTGCGCGACATCTACGAAATGGCGCAAGAGTTTGATTGTGCGGTCGTCGTTGATGAATCCCATTCACTGGGTACACATGGAGAGAATGGTGCAGGCTTAGTGCAAGCATTGGGGCTCACCAACCAAGTCGACTTCATCACCGTTAGCTTGGCAAAAACCTTTGCTTATCGCGCCGGGGCAATCCTTGGTCCTAAACAACTGTCTAGAACCTTGCCGTTTGTCGCGTACCCTGCGATTTTTAGCTCGACGGTGTTACCACAAGAGGTGGTTCGTTTAGAGAAAACGTTGGAGGTGATCAAAGGTGCGGAAGACAAACGAGAAGCCTTATTCAATCGGGCAAAATCGCTGACTACGGGGCTAAAGCGAATTGGCTTTAATATCCGCAGTGAGTCTCAAATTGTAGCGCTAGAGTGCGGCAATGAAAGAAACACTGAACGTGTGCGTGACTTCCTAGAACAGCGTGATGTGTTCGGTGCAGTATTCTGCCGCCCTGCGACTGGCAAGAACAAAAACATCATCCGTTTTTCAGTGAATGCCGACATGACGCCAAGAGACATTGACCATGTGCTCACGGTTTGTCACGAAGCGTACCATCACCCCGAGTTAGAGTTCGTGTAACCTTTTTCGAACCATATTTATAACCAACACCAACGGCAGGACTGAATGGACGCTATCATGTCGCGATACAAAAAGAGCCCAGCAATTCGCTGAGCTCTTTCTTGAATCTATGTCTACCCAATGGCCGTGAACTTCAGACTATTACACCCGCTAAATCCAGTGAGCAATTTTATCAAACAGTCGGTTTTTATCGGCAGGTTTAACAATAAAGTCCGACATGCCTGATGATTCCATCTTTTCCAAGGTAACGGGAGAACTGTCACCCGTGTGAGCAATAATCGGCACCGAAGAGTATTCTTTGTCGGCACTGCGAATTCGGCGAGAAGCTTCAACACCGTCCATGATTGGCATTTCAATATCCATTAGGATCAAGTCGATTTCGTCGGTATCAAGCGCATCTAAGGCTTGTTGTCCGTCTTCTTTTTGCACAACATCAAAGCCCTGTTTTTCCAATAACATTGCCGTAAATCGGCGTAGAGATTCATTGTCATCGACCACCATAATCGTACGTCTAGTGGTGGCCTCTAGCGGTTTTACAGCAACCGATGGCATCACGTAGTTGGAGTCAAACAGTAAACGGTCAATGGTCGCTTCAGTATTTAGTAGCCAGACTTGTGTTTCCACCCAAATAGGCTCGAAAGAAATGTTACGTACACGCTTGATAGGATGACGCTCATACAAGTAAATGATTCGCGCCTCAGTGAACGAAAGTAACGATTCAATCTTATCGAGGCAACTAGCTCTTAAATTCAAGCTCTCCATATCAACGAAAATCAAGTCGAACTCAAATTGATATTCCTTATTCTGAAGCGCTGATGCCACATCCAAAATCTCTAGGTCAAAACCCATAAAGCGAGAGATTTCAGTCATTTTACTGGAAAGCACTGTCTGATCACTGATCATCAGCACCGTCTTGAGTTTAGTCAGTTCGCTCTTGATTTCCTCTACCGAATTGGAAGTCAAAGATGGGAAAATCATCGTGAACTGTGTCCATTGATCCACTTCAGACTGGCATTTAATCTCACCACCAAACGAGCGCATGACCTTCTGACAAAATGGCAAACCTAAACCGTAATTACCCGACTGGCCTGTGGTGTAAAAGTCTTGGAAAATACGACGAATGATATCGCTCGAAATACCAGAGCCGTTATCCGTCACCATTATCTGGTTCGTCACTTCATCACTGAACATGGTGACATGAATATGAAAATCTTCAGGGCTACGATGATGGAACGCATTCTTGAACAGATTATACATGGCGTATTTCAACAAGGTGTCGCTACCCAAGAACTCAAAGTTACTCTGCACATCCAAGGAGATTGCTGACTTATCAGCAGAGCGCTTGTAATTGAAACTGTCTATCGCATCCTCAACCACCGCTTGCGCTGAATGCTTCTTAAACGTAGATCGAGAGACTCGGTTTTCATCAATTGAAGTCAGTAACAGATCTATCGTTTCGTTACCGGAATGAATGATCTCCATCGCTTCATCGCCCACTTCACGCAACTGAATCACTTCTTCATTGCTTAACGCATATTGCCCTTTTTGATCGCCACTTTTAGGGTTCGGCAATATGGACTGCATGACATCAATAGAGGTAAGTAATCCGCTTAGAGGGTTTCGCATCTCATGGGCAATACCCGCACCAAAAGACTTCGCCAATGACACCTTGTTTTCATGTTCCACCTGATTGCGGAAGTAGAACAAGTTGCCGAATAAGTAGATAAACAAAAAGATTGGCACATGCGTCCAATCCATTGTGAGTTCGAGGTAGAAGCCTTGTGCAATCCATGCGCACAAGGTAGCAATCCCAATACCGGCAAAGGTTTGTGCAAACATCACTCTCGTCACGTGCACCAATAAAATATGGAGGAAAATAGCCGACATGAATGACATAACCCAAACGTTGGACCAATTATTCATTAGCAGCATGTAGAAGAAGAAACCTGGCAAACAGATAGTTACGGCAACTTGATAATAAGCCGGAAGGTATTTTCGCCATTCAAATGGGACGCGATTGCGAAATATAATGCCAAAGAACAATACCGAGCAAAACAGGCGAAGCGCTAAGTTTTCGTAGGGTTGCGGGAACAAAAACTCCCACACAATGTAGTAAATTGGGAAGCCGACAAAGCCCATCCAACCCACGAGGGTTAAATTCGGTTCTGCGTACTGGTAAACTTTACGAATCGCGTTCATACGAAATACTTTGCTCTCTAAGCCCTGACGTTTATTAATTCTATGATTTGGTTTTTATACTTATATTTTGGCGCCGATTATATTACACATCACGTCCGAGCAGTGAGGTTTCAATCAAATATGTACCAACGCATTTGTTTTTATTATTAAGCGTAGATGAATGATGCACCCTGCTGACGCTTAAATTTAAGTACGAGTGCTTGGTTCAGGGATGGGCATGCGCGGTGTTCTTTTGATAACTGTGTTCAGCTTACCGCTATGTCACTGTTACTCGATGCATTTTTCTTGGAGTATCCCCGTAATCTATCACTGCGTAATGTTGCGTTACCCTGTTATCCCAGATCGCCATTGAGCCGTTGTCCCATTTGAAACGAACTTGAAACTCAGGGCGTCTCGCAATTTCAAACAGTTGGCTGAGTAAAACATCACTCTCTTTGCGGTCGAGTTCGTTGATATAACGAGTAAACTGTTCATTGATACAGAGCGTTTCTTTATCCGTTTCAGGATGAACTTGAACAACAGAGTGAACCACTGGCGGATTCTCCTGTGCTGTTTTAATCAAGGATTTGTGCCAATCGAGATCAATGTCTTCTGATTCTATACCTTCAAAGGCCACAAGCGAATGAGTCGCCGACAACCCTCTCAACTTAGCTTTCATATCTTCATGTAGAGATTCAAAAACCGCAGTCATAGAACACCAGATAGTGTCACCACCAATGCTTGGAATGTGTTGAGCATGCAACAGGGAAGCTTTCGACGGCAAGCTGCGCCACGTTAAGTCGGTATGCCAATAACTTTCCTTTGGCGCATTACCACGGGTTGTTTCAATCACACTCACCTGTGGCGCACTTTCCACGCGAGGGAAGAAAGGATGTGCAGGTTCTAACGTTCCAAAGCGCTGTGCAATCATCAAGTGTTGTTCTGGAGACAAAGTCTGCCCGTCGAGAAAGATCACTTGATGGGCAATAAGTGCCTGATACACCTTATCGAGTTCATCAGCACTGCATGTAGAAAGCTCTAGTTCGTGAATACGAGCGCCGATGTGAGGAGTAATGGGTTCTATTTTCAACATACTTTCGCTTATTGGTGATATTGAGTTGCAGGGCGGATCTGGCTACTAGGCTAATCTGACTACTAACTGTAAACCGGGTAAATGCTGATTTTCTTTCTCACTTGAAATAGAAAGTCGTCTCTCCGAAACAAAAAAAGAGCTCCTAAGCTGGAGCTCTTTTCGTTTTTTGATACTTCCTGTATCCATAGACAAGTCCAATCTGTAGTACTTTCACTGAAAGCCAGATCATCGATATCTCCAGTTGTGTATCACCAATAAATCTAGCATACAATCTTCAGACTGTTCTGGGACACAACCGAGATAATCAACTCTAGTGCCAAGCCATCTCGCCGCTTAGCACTTTCGCGCCAAGTTCTAAATCGCCTTCCGTAGCCTCAAATTTCGGGTAGGCTTTCTTCATGTAATCACTGATCTCGACCGATGTTGGATTACTTTTGCTCGCCAACGCTTTTTCAATATCAGCCACATAATCCTTCGTGAAGTGAACTGCATTTATTCCTGTTGGCATTTCACCTAAATAGTGACCCGGAATTACAACCTCTGGCTCTAGTGCTTTCATACGCTCCAACGATTGTGACCACTGGCTACGAATCTCTTTCGATGCAGTATCTGCCATCCATACATGCACACCGCTATACACCGACACGCCACCAAACACCGTTTTTTCAGACGGAACCCATAGGTAAGCTTGGTGTGTATTTATCTCTTTCACTTCGATGGTTTCACCTTCGATGCTTAATGTTGTGTCGTTCATCACCATTGGAACAATCACCTTAGAGGGCGCGTTGCCTTCTAATATAGGCCCCCAGTATTCAAGCTTTGCATCTTTGGTGCGTTTGATATGCGCGACAACGGCTTCACTGGCAACGACTTTAACGTTAGGAAATGCCGAAACTATCGGTTCCAAACCAAAGTAGTAATCTGGGTCGCCGCTGCTGATGTAAACCATCGATAAATTTTTGCCTGTGGCTTTGATTTGCTCCACCAAATTTTGTCCGTCTGCGACACTGAATTGTGCGTCAAATAGAATCACTTCTTTCTCACCCGAAACCAATACCGAGCTTGCAGGGAATATCGCGTTCTCACCGGGGTTATAGTGAGTGATGTTCAGATCCACAGCTAAAGCAACACTTGATGCCAGCACGGTTCCTAGGCTTATGGTTCCTAAAAGCATGCTTTTTGATAACAGGTTTTTCGATAACGTATTCATGGCTTTATTCCGATACTTGGAGTTGAACACCTGCCAACTCGTTGAATGTCCAAATATCTTATTTGATTGTTTTTAGATGAAATAGATATCAAATTGACTTTAACTATTGCAGTTTTCGGACATATACTGAGGTCGGTTTAATTCTCTAGGCAATAAAACAATGGATAAACTCGAGGCAATGAATGTCTTTGTCACCATAGTGGAACGTGGCAGTTTGAGCGCAGCGGCAGAGCACCTTGATCTCTCACGAACCAAGGTCACTCGTTATTTGGGTGAGTTAGAAACATGGATGGACACACGCTTGCTTCACAGAACAACACGAAGCTTGAGTTTAACCAGCGCAGGTAAAGAAACACTTGAGGTCGCCAGAGAACTTTTGGCACTGGAAACATCCCTAGCTGGGATCAGAAACCAAAACCGAGAGCATTTCAAAGGTCAGCTGCGTATTACTGCGAGCTACTCGATTGTCGATAGCTTCTTGATGGAATCAATTAGTCGCTTCATCGCCAAATGGCCAGAGGTTTCTATCGACATTATCTCGACTGATCAGACCGTCAACCTGGTTGAGTCACGCATCGATTTGGCCATTCGCATAACCAACGAACTGACGCCCAATATTGTCGCGAAGCAGATCGGTGAATGCCGCTCCGTGATTTGCGCATCGCCTCAATATCTAAAAGAGAAAGGCACACCCACAGAAGCCCAAGATCTAGCGCACCACAACTGTTTATCGTTCAGTTACTTTGGCAAAACCGCTTGGACGTTCAATGGCCCCAATGGGCTCGAATCGGTTCCGATTAAAGGGAATATCAGTGCAAACACCTCAGAGGTTCTGCTTTCTGCCACACTCAAAGGCAACGGTATCTGTTTACTGCCCTTCCCTTCAGTGGAAACCTTGATGCGTGATGGTCTATTAGTGCCACTGCTTTCTGAATGGCAACCTAAAACGCTCGGTGTTCATGCTATTTATGGAACGCGTAAACAAGTCACACCGCTGTTAAGAGCCTTTATCGACCATTTATCTGACGAGATGGAACAATCGACAAGTTGGTAGAAGTACGATGCCATCACTAAGGAGGAAAACTTGCCATTAGTAAAACTGATGCAGAATTAAAATCATTAATTTTACTTAACTGTCAGTTGCTTCTATCGTGACTGCATACATCATCAATTAGCTTATTAACGCAGGGAAACTGACTATGACTGCCATTACCGATTTAGACATTTTGTTAAAGTCCATGTCACCAGAACTCATTGAAGGCAACTATGTTTTCTGTACTGTCGACGGAGCGTTAACAGACTATGTTCAGCTCAATCCAATCTCAACTTTTCGTGAGAAAGAAGGTTTAACGCTGGTTCTGGAAGAAGACGTTGCGACCAAAGCTCAGCTAAACTTCGACGGTGTATTTAGCCTTATCACTTTATCGGTACATTCGAGCCTTGAAGCGGTTGGATTAACGGCGGCGTTTGCGACAAAGCTTGGCTCTTACGGCATTAGCGCTAACGTGGTTGCGGGCTACTATCACGACCACATCTTCGTTCAAAAAGACAAAGCAGAAGCTGCAATGAGTGCGCTGAAAGAGTTTTCAGAAGTAGATTAGTAAAGAATTCGATTACTCACAAATACAAAAAAAGCGACGTAATCTACGTCGCTTTGGCTTATTGCTTAACGTGCACTCACTGATCAGGCATCAGTGAGCGAACCAGTTAAGCAAGCTTAAAAGTCGCCACTTTGTCACTTAAGCCAGCGGCTTGGCTCTTAAGTTCGTTCGACTCAGTTAAGCTGTCCTGTGCGCCCACAACTAAGTGGTCGGTAACATCTTTAATGGTCGTCACGTTCTGGGTAATTTCACCCGTCACATGTGTTTGCTCTTCAGCAGCCGTCGCGATTTGAGTCGCCATATCGCTGATCAAAGCAACTGCAGTATTGATCTCTTCAAGCGCATGCGAAGCTCGATCGGCATCTTCTACTGAATGTATTGCCAACTTAGAACTGCTCTCCATCAGCTCAACCGCCTGAGCTGTCGTGCGTTGCAGGATATCAATCGTTGATTTGATCTCTTCTGTTGAAGAGTGAGTGCGCTGCGAAAGCACACGTACTTCATCAGCAACCACAGCAAAGCCACGACCTTGTTCACCAGCACGAGCCGCTTCAATCGCAGCATTCAAAGCAAGTAAGTTGGTTTGCTCTGCAATGCCTTGAATCGTTGCGAGTACAGTCGAGATCTCTTGAGCATGCTTGTTAAGTTCGCTAATCACATTACCTGCTTCGTTCACTTCATTGGCTAGGTTATTGATAGAACCTTTAGTGTCGACGACCAGAGCGTGACCACTGTTAGTGCTTGTCGCTGAGTCTTGTGCCGCTTTTGCTGTTTGCTCGGCATGCGATGCAATCTCTTGAGTTGCACAGGCCATTTCCGTTACAGCCGTTGCCACCATTGTGATTTCTTGCTGTTGATGGTTAAGCTCATCCACAGAACGGTTCGCACGTTGAGTACTTTGCTCTGACTGGCTGTTTAGCTGTTCTGACTGCCCACGGATATGGCCAATCAACTGCTGTAAGCTTCCAACAAAGGTATTGAAGTTATGAGCCAACTCGCCCACTTCATCTTGGTTTTCAACATGAATGCGTTGAGTTAAATCACCACTACCATTCGCGATTTGCGCCAGTGCTTGAGATACGTGGTTCAACGGACGGAATAGAATCGTACACAACAGGTTAAACAGTATGGTACATACGATCACCACAAGTAGCGTCACCAACACTTGACCAATCACTGCATCAAATAGTGGCGCAACCAGAGAGTCATGGTTAACAACGCTCACAGTAATCAGGCTCGTTCCATCAATCGCACGTGCGTACAGAACATAGTCGCTGCCATTCAACTCGATAGAAGTGTCTTTACCGCTAGTCAGCGCCTTTTGTACGTCCGCAAAATCTAACCCAAGTGAGCTGATGTTTTTGTTCAGTAACTTAGTGTCAGGGTGCGTATAAACCGTGCCCTTATTGGTCGCGATGAACATGTAACCTTCACCTGGAAGAATCACCTGCTCTAGACTGTTTAAGATGTCTGTAATTTCTACATCAGCACCCAACACAACCTGTTGCCCATGCAGTTGCATTGCTGTTCCTAATGAAACAACGTTCGCCCCAGTTGCTGCAGCAACCGTTGGGTTATCCATGAACACCTTGCTTGGGTTCGCAACCGCATTGGTGTACCAACCCCATACGCGTGGATCATCATTGCCCGGTGGCAACACAACACCGTTCGCGTTCTTTTGCGAACCATCAGGAAATGCCAAGAAGACATTATCAAAAGAGGCTGAGTCACGAACCTGTTTTAGATGAGTCACCAAGCTTTCTTGTTTGGACTCTTTCGAAAGAGAAGTAAGCGCACGCTCTTTGGATAAGATCCAATCCGATACATATTGATTGTAAGAAGCCGATGCGCCTTCTAAGCGCTGTTCAACTTCAATATCCAACCTTTGCAATGAAGCACGAAAAGACAATGCCTCGACCAAGATCCCCCCCAGGATAATGGCCATACTGGCTGAAATCGCCAGTTTATTTTTAAGCGAGAGTTTCTTGAACATAGGAAACCTATAATGTGGAAGTAAAAAACCGTGGCGAACAAATTGGTTGCCAAAGAGGTTTGCAAGCGGGATATATTTTACGCTTTAAAATAAATTAAGAAACCGATGAGGAACTGAAATATTGATATATGTGAGTAAGTGCACGCATCGTAACCCATTGATTTAGAGAATGGTAAACTCTAAATTTTGAATTAATGTGCTAAACATGGTCAGCTGATGAGTGTCTCTGCTTGAGAATAATAACGGCACAGATCGCGCTATACCGTTAGATCATTAGGAAGGTATTTAAACGTGTTGAACGTCTGAATAGAAACAGGTTGCGGACAAAGTAGTCAAAAGTTGATCAACCAAAGTCCAACGTTAACAGCAATCGTGTTTCGTCAGATGAAGTGACTGGTGAACGGTGAACAAGGCCTCTATTCTCATTGCCACTCCAACGCTCCCCTTTTAATAACGCAACATCACCACTGGCCATTTTCTGGATGTCAGATTCGTCGTTGTACAGGCCTGAAACAGAATCAAGCTGTCCGTTAGCCCCTAGCCCTAGCTTAGAACGGTCGACTAAGTCGTTTGGCAACCATTGAGTCGCAACACCATGATAAGTTGTCACCAAGCGGCAAGGCACTTGATCAAAATGGAAACGTGGGCACATCGCTTTATTCAGAACGGCTAAACGTAACCCGACTTCTTCAAGCTCAAACAAACAACAGAACATATCCACCAGCTCTGCCATGTTTTCTAACAGCGCTTTAGAGGCGGTGCCATCGGTGGCAAATTCCAACTTATCGAAAGCATTTTCAGGTGACACGCTAACAGACTTACTAAAGTTTGGATTCAAGGCGATAAATTCACTAATTGCCGTCGTTAAGCCTTCATCAAACTGTCGCTGCCATACCGCTATATTAATATCACTTTGGTAGATATCCGCTAATACCGTTGGCTGCTCAGAAGCACTCGAGCTTGGCTTGTGATTTGCCTTATCCTGAATACTCACAGCTGAACTAATGTTGAGTGGCTGGCTGCTATTGGTAGCCAAAGGCTTGGTTAACACGGCATTCATTACGTCGTCTCCTTGATACATGCTCATCGCTTCCCTTTTACCAACAGAATAATTATTCTTGGCAAGAGTGATTTTAGTTGTGTTATAACATAACTAAAAATAAACAAGTCACTTCGTCGATCATGATTCCAGTAATACAGCGACGCTCTTCTTTTCCTGCGGTAATTTTTCGAATGCTGAACTAAGCTTCTCTCAATCACTCTTTCCAAAAAGTCATTTTAAAAACGTACGACTCAAGAACGTAAACCTGTGAATTCATCAATCTGGTGACAACTTATGAAAAAACTAATCTCTACATTCGGCCTCCTATGCACCGTTATCTCCGCTCAATCTTTCGCGGAGTCGGGCTACACATTAGATCCGAAGTTATCGAACATCACATTCGCGACAATTAAAAAGCAGTTTGTTGTCGAGCCCGCATCCATCAAACCTATGTCTGGAGGGCTTACCGAAGAGGGCCAGTTTTCAATAGTATTGGACTTGAAAAGCGTGAGCACCGGAGTCGCTATTCGTGACCAGAGACTGAATGAACTCTACTTTGAATCGATGACTTTTCCTGAAGTGAAGATCTCTGGGAAGGTTGAACCGTCGATGCTATCTGGTGATCCAAAAAGAACAACAGTAGCAGCGGAAGTTACTTTACACGGCGTAACCAAAACGATCGACTTCCCAGTTGTGGTGGTTCCATCCTCAGGGTTTGTCATGGTTAGCTCAGCTTCGACAATCATCGTCAACGGCGCTGATTTTGGGATATCTACAGAGAATCTAAACAAACTTTCAGCGACCGTGGGTGGATTAGCGATTTCCGACCAAATCCCTTTGAGCTTTAACCTACTTTTCGACGAATAATGGGCTTATAACTCTTCCTTTCTGTTCTGCCTCATTTCACATTCATCAATCGTTTAAGAGCGGTGAATGTGAGTGAGAGTACGCGACAACGCAATAAACTGAATTAGGTTTGAATAAACTAAACCAAAATTTCCACTCGATTTCCCCAAGTCGGCCAGATAAACATCCCTCACAAAGTATTAAATTGAGCGTTATATAGGCTCAGAGATGTCGTTGATGTCACATGTCGTTACACAGCATGACGCCTTAAGGCTTTACATCTTGGGCGAGGTAAACAACAATCCCTGAGAATAAATCCATAACATAATGTATTTAGAAATTATGAGTAACACAGAAAACAAAAAATCGAGTCCTCTTTTCGAAGTCGTGTTTAACGTCTTTCTTCCTTCATTCATTTTAATGAAGTTCAGTGGAGATGAGCATCTCGGAACAGGCTTAGCTTTGCTTGTTGCCCTTGCCTTCCCTATTGCTTATGGTGGCATGGAGTTAATCCGCAATAAGAAGTTCAACTTCATCGCTGCGCTCGGCTTTGTAAGCGTGCTATTGACGGGCGGTATTGGTTTCTTTGAGCTAGACACTCGTTGGTTAGCACTAAAAGAAGCATTAATCCCTGGTCTAATTGGTTTGGCGGTTCTTGGCTCAACCTTCACCCGCTACCCGTTTATCCAGAAAGTTATCTTCACACCGGCCCTGTTAAATATCTCTCTTATTGAAGAGCGCCTAAAGCAGTTCGGTAACCAAGCAAAGTTTGATCGTTGTCTAATGACATCCAACTACCTATTCGCGAGTACTTTCGCATTTTCTTCAGCTATGAACTACTTCCTAGCGACTTGGATTGTGACTAGCCCTGCTGGCACCGCTGCCTTTAATGAAGAACTTGGCAAGCTGACACTTTACAGCTACCCAGCAATCGCCATCCCAAGCATGCTGATGATGTTAGGTATTTTCTACTACATTTGGCGTCAAGTTCGCACGATGACATCACTAGAAACAGAACAAATTTTTATTACTAAATAGTTCTGAATTAACAAATCGCTCTGACAGCACAACATGAAGCCCAGCAATTAAGCTGGGCTTCTTTGTTTTTACTCTTTCGTTATCAACGTGATAGATGACAGCTTCGATTTGGATTATGAATCGAACGGGCAACCCTAATGCTCTTTTCTCAAGTAAATTTGGGCAACATGTCTATAAACCAATAATAATCAATGAATTGCATTGATTGAACCGACAGATGCTTTTATAGTCAATTCTGTTGGTTACTTTACAAAGCTCTACCCGCTCACTGACATTATTTCAATTGCTGTTGATAAGATTGCATAAGCTAGGTGCTAAAGGTAGACGCCAGCCGTACTCAATAAGGAATATAGATTATGAACAAATCTCAATTAGTTGAACACATCGCGACTTCTGCAGACATCTCAAAAGACCAAGCAGGAACAGCACTAAATGCGCTAGTTGAAGGTATCTCTACTTCGCTTGCGAACGGTGATGACGTATCGATCCTTGGATTTGGTAGCTTTAAAGTTAACTCTCGAGCTGCTCGCACTGGTCGTAACCCGCGAACCGGAGAAGAGATTCAGATTGCCGCATCAAAGACGCCAGCATTTAAAGCGGGCAAGGCACTAAAAGAAACGTGCAACCTGTAACACAAAAAACACAAGGAAGATTACGATGACGACTAAGGAAAAAGCGAAAACGAGCCGAAGCAAAAAAGCAGGCAAGTCGACTAAAGCGCAAGCCGAAACGCCTAAGACTCGTCAACGCATTGAAGAGCTTCTCGAAGAGCGTGAACTGGCTAAACTGTTAGAACTTTAGTTTATATAAGAACTAAAGTTTAGGTTTAAGCAAGGTGATAGTTTGTTATCGTTCTAATGCCACTGCAGATTTGTAGTGGCATTTTTGATTTAGGAGCAAGCGCCTCTAATAAATAACATTGATACCCCTCCCCACTAAAGCGACAAACACATCTGTCCAAAATCTGAACGCTAAGTAACTGATTGAGTTACATAGCTATACATATCCATACTTACCCAAATCACCTTTTTCACTATCATCATTTTCTTGTTATTGGTGAGATTATTGGAAGGGTTCATGACACGACTGTGTTCGAGCAATCCTTCTTCTTTGAGGTGATTATGAATGTCGTTCGCATGGGGATTGAAGCAAATACCCATAAAAATAAGGGTAAGTACAAAGCGATAGTTAAGTTTACTATTCGAGCCCTGTTTTATTATTCAGCTACTCGAAAAATGAGTAATAGTTTCAACTCTGAAGAGAGAAAGTTATTATTTATCAAGCAACCCAACTTCCTTTCTAAATTTGTGACTCCCTACTTATGTACTGGCTTTAGCAATAAAGAAAAGATCGATATCTTATCCAAACACTACGACTGGTTTGAAAACACCTTCGCAACAGAAGCTAGACACCAAATCTATAACGAAAGGCTCAATCTTTTAAAACTTGAGATAGATGACAACGTTTATCTGGTTAATCTCAGCTTCGAAAGAAACGCGAGAAAAGAAGGTGAACTGACAATTTCATTGACCAACTCTCAACTCGAAAAAATGTATACCATTTCGTTTACTGTTTTCGACAACAACATCTACATCGGCGGTATACAGGGTGGCGCCAATGACAATGGATTTAGCCGCACATTCACCAAAGCTTTTTACGGTTTAAGACCTAAATCCTTCATGGTAGAAACACTACGACTGCTCGCTATTAACTTGGGTATCGACAATATCTATGCGGTAAAAGAGTCTGGTCATGTCTCGAACTCATTACGCTACGGTAAGAAAAACAAAGACATCAGCCTTAAATACGACAGTCTGTGGGAAGAGCACGATGGACAGGTGCATGATAACTATTTCTATCGTCTCCCGACAAACCCGAACAGGAAAGATCTTGAAGCTCTAAAACGTCAAAAGCGTAAGTTGTATCGCGAGCGTTATGCCTGGCTAGATCTGTATGAACAAGATCTGAAGAACGTAATCAGTCAGCACATCCATGATCCTGTTCATTATGCTCATGACAGTTAATTTGGCTAACCTGTACTCGACTCGCTAACGCGTATTACCTTTACTAGCGTGCTTTAGTCTAATCACAGCCCTTGGACCAAACGCTCAATCCCGAGGTGATAGCTTTAAAATAAATATTAGACAATGCTAATTTACATCTTTATAGTATCTAGGTATTTCGAAAACTACTCAATCGCCGGCGACCAGCCAGTACTGATCATTAAGAAGATACAAGCTCTATGCTCGGCAATTTGTATAGTTAAACTTAGAGACAGTAATAGGTAAACGTATGACTAAAATTGTAATCATCGGTGGCGTAGCTGGAGGTGCTTCAGCTGCTGCACGCGCTCGTCGTCTTAGTGAAGAAGCCGAAATCATAATGTTTGAACGAGGACCATTCGTCTCTTTTGCCAACTGTGGATTGCCATACCACATAGGTGGCGATATCGAGGATAGAAGCAAGCTTCTGTTACAAACACCTGAAAGCTTCTTAGCTCGCTTCAACGTTGACGCACGAGTGATGAACGAAGTTACCTCTATTGATCGCACCAATAAAACCGTTACAGTCAAAAATCTTGTTGATGGTAATCACTACAGCGAGAGTTACGACTTCTTATTACTCAGCCCTGGAGCCGGTGCCGTCGTTCCTCCCATCTCAGGAATCGATAACCCCCTCACCCATTCACTACGCAATATTCCAGATATGGATCGCATCATCGAAACAATCCAAATGAATAAACCTGAGCACGCGACAGTTGTTGGCGGTGGCTTTATCGGCTTGGAAATGATGGAAGCGTTTCATCAGCTTGGGATCAAGACTTCGTTGATTGAGATGGCTGACCAAGTAATGACGCCAGTAGACCGGGAAATGGCCGGCTTTGCCCATGCGGAGATTCGTGACAAAGGCATCGACCTAAAACTCGGCGTCGCGCTTGAGTCTGTGAAATATATACCTAACGAACACATCGCAAGTTTTGATTCAGGCGAGAGCGAGAAGCACCAACACATAGAGGGTGAATTAGAATTAACACTTAATAATGGCGAGTCATTAACTACTGATATCTTAATCATGGCTATCGGTGTGCGTCCTGAGACTAAGTTAGCAAAAGAAGCAGGACTTCAAATTGGCGAACTAGGTGGTATCTACACCAATGAAATGATGCAGACTAGCGATCCTAGCATCTACGCTGTGGGTGATGTGGTCGAAGAAAAAGACTTTGTCACAGGTGCACAAACTCTAGTTCCGCTTGCTGGCCCTGCTAACCGTCAAGGTCGTATGGCTGCCGACAACATGCTCGGACGCAATGAAATCTATCAAGGTACACAGGGCACAGCTATCTGTAAGATTTTTGACCTAGCCGTTGCCTCAACAGGGAAAAACGAAAAACAGTTGAAGCGTGAAGGCGTCGACTATGAAAAAGTCTATGTGCATACCGCAAGCCACGCTAGCTACTATCCTGGCGCTGAGATTGTCTCGTTCAAGATGTTATTCGCCCCTAAGACAGGGAAAATACTAGGTGCGCAAGCCGTCGGTAAAGATGGCGTTGATAAACGCATTGATGTTATGGCAGTAGCTCAACGTGCAGGTATGACCGTTGATCAGCTTCAACACCTTGAATTAACCTATGCACCACCTTACGGGAGTGCCAAAGACGTGATTAACCAAGCCGCATTTGTTGCCAACAATATTATTAAAGGTGACGCGACACCTATTCATTTCGATGAGATTGCAACATTAAGCGACAACCAACTCCTACTCGATGTTCGTAACCCTAGCGAACTAGAAAATGGTGGCTTTATTGAAGGCGCAATCAACATTCCTGTCGACCAACTGCGTGATCGAATGAGTGAGCTCCCAGCAGACAAAGAGATTGTAATCTACTGCCAAGTCGGGTTACGTGGTAACGTGGCTTATCGCCAACTCGTCAACAACGGCTTTAAAGCACGCAACTTAATCGGTGGTTATAGAACTCTCATGTATGCAAAAGCTTAAGGATTAATACTTAGTCGCCGGTAATGGTGCGCGGACACTTACGGGCTAGTTGCTAGTTGCTGAGAGAAAGTCGCTCATAAATAGATGCGAGTAGTTACTAGTAAACATTGAAAAACCGAGCTTGGCATTTAGGTAAGTGCCAAGCTCTTTTATTATTCGTAGGAGTCAATAAAAGCTTGCAGTGCTCGCTGATCGACAATTTCTAACCCTTGATCTCCTTTTCTGATGAAACCCTTGTCTAATAGGTCTTTAACCGCTCTTCGATACACTCTGCTCGATGTACCAAATCGTTCTGCTTCTTGATTCACTTTATCGAAACCGCCTAACACAGTGTTAGTCTCGCTTTGAACCAATAAATCATACGCAATATTGTAGGTAATTGAGTGTAAAAGACGGTTAGTGTAAATACCCATAGAGTCTTGATAATCTTCCGCCAATGCAGAGGCAAAGAAGAACATCATCCCCGGATTTTCAAGTAGTGCTTCTGCTAATCTCTGAATGCAAATAACATCAACTTGCATGTGTTCATCAGCCACTACGTTCCACTGACAAGGGGTCTGCGTGAAAAACTCCATCTCACCGAAGATATGGTAATCACAATTCACTTCGCCCAATTGAAAGCGTCGCCCATTAGCCGCGGAAATACTCATAGAGACTCTTCCTGCGGGCACTACATAAAGATACTGAAGCTGCTCACCTTGACGTAGGATTTCATCATTTTGATTGAAGTAACGAGAGTTAACTTGGTGTTGGTAGATGAGATCTCTAAATTCAGAGCTTTTTTGTTCTAAGTAGTTTTTAAAGCGTCCGCTTGAGTATGGTGCAATCTTCATACTTACTCTCTCATTGCATTACTGCTGTTTATATTCAAACGATTGTAACCACTTAAACCACAGGAGAGAACCCAATAAAAAAGCGACGGTCTCCCGTCGCTTTTATTGTTGTTTTTCGCCAGAACCTTATTGTGCAATTAATGCTTCCAGTGCCGCTAAAGATGCTAGCCGCTCTCCTTGCATCATTGCCTCAGCCTCATCGACATATTGCCCAACGCCCTCTTTTACATCTTGTTCATACAAGACAACATTGTTCAAGATAGAAGCTACATTAAGCCCTCTCAAGCGTCCAACGGTAAACAACGCGGATGTTTCCATGTCTGCACCTAAAATGCTTTTGCCATTCCAGTACTGACAAAGCGCCTGTTCATCATCGGTATAAAAGCTATCGTGTGAGCGCACTGTTCCTAAATAGTAAGGTGTTGACTGCTGCTGCAAGAACCCATCTAGCTCTTTGAGCAGGGAGAAGCTTGCATAAGCGGGATACGACGGTTTAACGTAAGCCGCAGATCCCCCCTCATCACGAACCGCGCCCTCTGCAATAATTAGCTCACCAAGCCCGATATGTGACTGCATTGCGCCTGTAGACCCTACTCGGACAATATGAGTCACACCACAAAACTTAAGCTCTTCTACCGCAATGATCATTGAAGGTGCACCAATGCCCGTGCTGCAAACCGATATCGCTTTACCTTGATATTGACCAGTGAAGATTCGATATTCACGGTTTTCAGAGACCAGTTCAGCATGTTCAAGCAAGTTAGCGATTCGATTCGCTCTATCTGGCTCACCACAAACAATAACTAACGGAGCAATTTGCGTTTCATCAACGCAGATATGAGGTTGCTTTGCCATCTTCACTCCTAAGAAGCCGTTGCTTGAGTTAACGATTTATCACTGTTTCGTTTAGCTGTGCGTGCCCACTCACGAGTACCGTTTGCCGCAATAAACATTAAGATTGCGTATTGAACAGACATTGCGTACACACCCTGCGTCGCATAAATACCAACGCTGATAATGTTAATCACAATCCACAGTATCCAGTTTTCAACATACTTACGTGTCATAAGAACTTGAGCAACAATAGATAGAATGGTCATCGTGGCATCCCAGAATGGGAACGCATCCGGTTCAAGCACTGGCTCCGCTAAATCCGCACCAAATAGATTCAAGCTATCTACCGCGATGTTTGCTAGCGCAAAAAAGAATGGGTCGATGTACATAGTTAACAAAGCAATAGAAATCGCACACGCTACGGCCGTTGCTACTAGTTTATTTTGGCTCAACCAACGAACTTCTAGCGTTTCACCTTGCTCATTAGGACGTGTCCATGCGTACCAACCGTAAATGTTGGCGCAAAAGAAAAAGAGTTGTAGAAGTAACAGTCCGTATAACTGAATTTGGAAAAAGATAACCGCGAATAAGGTGACATTCAGCAATCCGAACAGGTAGTTAATGGTTTTTTCTTGGCTTGCAAACCAAATACACAACAAACCAAACACGGTGCCGAATGCTTCAATCCAGCTCATTGCGTAGCCATCCCCTATTGGGATATTGACTAAAGTATTGTTGATATCAAGTAGAGCGAATAGGTCCATAGATGTGTCCTTTATTATTTGTTTTAGTGGCACCTATTTTATTGCGCCTCTCCAAATAAAAATGAGGACATTTGTCCCCCTAGAATGCATGCGATCATAAATCAGAATATTAAATCCGGAAAATCAATTTCACGGGAAGATGTCATAGCCCTTCCACAGTCTCGAACTCGAAACTCCAGCACCAGAACAGCCCCCTTCCAAAAACGAAATTTTAGCTTACTGGCTTAACGCCGATATCGCATTGACGGTTACGTTTGAGAAGCGCATGATTTTATCTCGAGCAGAATCGTTGTCTGGCGTGTTAACCGTGTAATCGCCCCAAAACTCGTTCTGTGCAACGTACTCAATTGAATGGCAGGTCACATGAATAAAGTAATTATGTTAGTAATGGGGCTGCTTTTTACCAGTCGATTGTTTGCCAGTATTGTTCCTCATGTTGGTCAACTTGAGCATGATGCGCCTATTCTCCTTCGCTCGGCATTGATTGTAGGGGTTGCGGCTTACGCGGTTTGGAGTGCATTTAAATACTTCAAAAAGATCAAGGCCTCAGATTCAGATCAACTGTAACGGCGAAAGTCCAAAAGCTTTTGAATAAGCCTCTAATTTCGATTACTGATCTGCGAAATAATCGACCAAGATTTTACGCCACTTTCGTGACTCACGAATCTTCAACAGGGCGCGGTTAATCTCTTCTTCGTACACGTTATTTTCAGTGATTATGAAACCGTAGTTGGACTTTTATAACTGATAAAACAACACCGCTATACCAAGCTTAAGTTTGATAGCTAGAAACTGACATAAACTGACTTTGTGCCGACGAACATAACTTTCCGCACTGAGTAATTTGGCTTTCTAGGAAGTAGATATTACGTCTACTTTTCACCCACTGGGCACGAACTTCCAGTTCTTGACCAATCAAAATCGGATGATGAAAACGAGAGGTTAAACTCACCGTCATCGCCTTGATATCATTCTGAAATAGACAATGCAACATCGCGCTGTCATGCAGTGTAGTGACAATGCCACCTTGCATGATGCCATCGTAGCCCTCAGCTTTATCTGTTGGTACAATCTTGGCTCTGGTTTTATATTTAGCTACTGCCTCATGCTTAGTTAAAGTGTCATGCTCGCCAATAGCTTCAAAACAAATGGCGCTGTCGTTGAAAAAACCTTGGCTGCACACTTGGCAACGCCGATGATTGTGTGGAAAGAAAACCTTCATACTTACCTTTACCCATAGATTGCTAGAGATTGATATGGCTCGACCAAAAAAACATCGCCAGTTGTGTACCCGTACGGCTTACTCTTGTTTTAAGCCCAATGGTGTTCCTATGGACGAGCTTCATAAAGAAGAATTGCTATTGGAAGAGCTCGAAGCCTTGCGCTTGGCTGATCAAGAAGGCCTGAGCCAGCTTGAAGCCGCTGAACAAATGCAGGTGTCTCGCCAAACGTTCGGCAACATTATCAAGCGTGCACGAGCTAAAGTCGCCAAGTGCATCGTCAATGGTCACGCGTTGGTGATTCAAAGTAGTTAATTAACGTGTTAGCCAGAAGTTATTTAACTCAGTGAGCGAGAACTCTGATGCTTACTTCGATACTTAGCTTGATGGCTCAGTAATCTGATACAGCTTTTTGCTTTGCCCTTCACACACATCCTTGCAATTGCATTCACGCTCAATATCTAACTGCGCCAATCCTCCACAGCTGCCTTTGATTGGCTTGCGCGAAAAAATCACGCCTATCGCCATCAATGTAACGACTCCGACAAACCCCAATAGCGTCAACAAAAAGGTCATTGTCGGAACCCTCGAATAGCACCTAGCTGATTAGGCTGTACCATTAGAATCGAAGCTTGTTTTTTGTGCCCGTTTTCGCCGCACGTTTTATTGCCACACCCACTATTTCTCGGCTCGCGACCATAATCGAGATCGGTCACTTCCCGTAGATTGTCGAAATCCAAAGCCCCGATTTCTGCCTTACCTGTCGATGCCAAGACTCGAATATCGTTATTGAACAAGTGCGCCAGCATCTTCTTACCAATATAACGAACCACCACAGATTTCACATCGTAAGAACGGAGAACCGAAATCCATTGCTTCTTTTTATTGCAAGAGGTGTCGGAGTCAATCAAAGGAACAATCTGTTTTATCTGTCGTTGTTCATCGACAATCGCGATCTGTGGGGAACGAGCAAAGTGGTTGCCAACATGAAGGTCGCGACAAGGTACTGCGTATAACATAGTAACTTCCTGTTATTGATGATCAGGAGTTCAGCATACGCCCAATTATTGGCATATGCCAATAACTATCATGTGAAAAATAAGATTTACTGGATCGATAACTAAGATCACAAGCACCCAAACTTACCGTCATATTCAGCCTATCTCAGTTACCTTTCAAATAACCATATATACTAGGGGGTAGTTTTTTTACTGGGGGTATTTTTTGCGTTGTTAATGCCTGTTATCAAGAGCCAAGCTCAAACCCATTACAAAAAGGCCTCGCACAACCGAGAGCTTAATCGACTATTCAACGTCACACACTAGTCTGAATAATGTCGAATTAGGGACCAATCAAAGATGTTTATAGGAAAAATAGGTTGGATTGAAAATCAAGAATTGCAGTCGGCTTCAATGTAAACAAGCTTATAATTTGAAGAGAACAACGCATCGGGTTGTTATAATATAACATCACACTAAATTACCATCATTTCTCATGAAACAGCCATTTATTCTAATCGATGTCATCAATCGCCTCTCCACACGCTATGTAAGCCGTTTCTCGACATGCTTTCGCTCTCTCAAGGGCTTGACTGTTGGCCTAGCATTATTGTGTTTTGCGCCAAATCTATATGCCCACCCTCACTCTTGGATAGAGATGAAAACTCATATTGAGGGAGAGAATGGCATGATCACCGGTCTCTCTATGGAGTGGTCTTTTGATGCAATGACCTCGATGTACATGTTGGATGGAGAAGACGTCTCTGCCGATACAGAAACTGAAACATTCAAAAAGCTCGCTGCGTCTGTAATCGAAAACATGATGTACGAGCACTACTTCACGTACTTTTATGATGGTGAAGAGCCCATCAAATATCAGGTGGTTGAGAACGCAAAGTTTGAGCGTGATAAAGCCAAGATGGTTCTAACATTTGACCTACCACTTTCTAAACCTAAGCCTGTGACACGAAACTCGCTTCGCGTATTGATTTTTGACCCTAGTTACTTTGTCGACATGTCGTGGCTATCCAACAGCGACGTGACATTGTCACCTGAACTAGCAAGACAATGCCATTTAGAATTAATCGAGCCTAACCCGACGCCAGAGCAAATGAGTTATGCAATGTCTTTACCTGTCGATGCAGATCCAGATAACACGCTAGGCCAACTGTTTACACAATCGGTTGAGCTTCATTGTGCGGCGGTTCCCGCTTCTTAGTCGCAGTGGTTCGTTTCAGCCTTTAAGTCAGCGTCTAGCTGATTAAGCATGGCAACTAATTAACAGAAAGATTTCAGATATAGGTTCTTGTTAAATGAAGAAAAATCAATCCAAAATCAATCACTACCTCATTGGTGCTGGCGCGTTCGTGCTTATTGCTATTGGTGCGTATCAACTGTGGTCCATGTGGCCATCGTTAGTTATCTCTAGCATTCAATGGCAAAGAGAAGTCAATTCAGAACTTGCAGACCTGCTCTATGAAGCTAAATCCAACCCTTGGGGCGCAGGCAGTTACCTTATCGGGTTCAGCTTTATCTATGGCATGCTTCATTCTTTGGGGCCTGGGCACGGCAAAGTTATCGTGTCGACTTACTTAGCGACTCACCCAACCAAAGCCAAGGCGAGTTTAGTGCTTACGGTCGTCTCCGCTTTTTTACAAGCATTGGTCGCAATCTTACTAGTAAGCGTGTTGCTGTGGGGCTTTAGTGCTTCCATGCGAGTAGTGAATGACAAAGCGAATATGTTTGTTTCATTAAGCTTTGCCTTAGTCGCGGTCGTCGGCGCACTTATATGTTGGAAGGCTTTGAAAAACATCTACACCGCTATGCGTAAGCCTAAGCTGAAAGTGAAAGCCATCACTACACTCGCAACAGACACAGCTGCGACAATTTCAGCGCGTTCGCCAATGGCACTTCGCTCATCAATATCAGCCCCTTCTCCGATAATCGACGCTACTAGCACAATGCAAGCCGCAGCTAACACTCATGCAGATCATTCTCATGCCGACTGTGGGTGCGGCCACCAGCATGTAGCCGATGCAGACGCAATCAACAAAGCCTCAACGCTCCGAGAATATGCTGGAATTATAGTGACGATTGGCGTAAGACCGTGCACCGGAGCCATCATGGTACTGCTTTTCGCAAACATGGTTGGCCTATATTGGATGGGTGTTGTCAGTGCTTTTTCCATGGCGATTGGTACTGCTTTCACAACCTCGACGATTGCTATAATGACACTAACAGGCAAGAACTTGGTAAAACGCTATTTGGCAGCAGGTAACAAGAATAACAGTGCTTCACTAAAAGCCGCAGGTCATTATTTACAGCTATTCGGTGGTGTTTTACTTGTCTTAATTGGCTTGTTGCTAATGAGTGGACAAGACAGCGGTATGTCGCCTGTTTTCACTATGTAGCGAACGATGTAATAACAAACCTCAGTTTATTGCGACCTTTACCATTTTTACTAAAAAACACTAGCCCTTATCTCTCAAATCTGAATTAACAGCCACATAATTTCTACTAACCTAACTTTGCACAGCCAGTTAGGTTAGTAGTCAGCCATTCAGAACAGCGCGCTCTATGTAGTTCTGTAACAAACCTACATCCAACTTTGATTTTCCTATTCTTAGCTACTCTTTCATAAACTAACTTAGATTGTTCTAACAATATTAGAGCACTATCCCCCTCCTTTTGAAAATAAGGACATAACTTCCGCAATCCAGAAACTGCGATCGCACTCTTCCTATTTTGAAAAAAAATAGAGCAGCAGTTTTATCAATTGAGTAACAAGCCGAAATTATACCCAATAAATTTCACATCAAACTCCTAGCCTTTACCTTACAACTACAGATAGAGCTTTCTTCAACCAAATTCTTGGATAACCTATACTCAAAGGTAAACAAATGAAACTATACATTCCGAGCGCCACGCTCAGTGTTTTGTTACTTTCTCCGAGTTTCGCGAGTGCCGAAGATATACCTGATTCACACGAATTGCGTAATTTCTCGATGCGTTCACAAAGCTCTGGGATAGCCCCACCGCAAGAAGTACTCGGCGTTTATGTTGTCAATTCTGGTTCTGGTCTGGATACCGGTTGTACCTATGCTTCTGGCGGACCTCTACTTATCTCTTTACCTGTTCCTATGGTTGTCAGCCCCAACGTTTTACAAAGTGACGGGAGAATTGCTCCGAGTAAACTGGGCGATATGCAGCAAAAAGGCGTTATCGGTTCTAACGCAAGGATCAGCATGCCGGTCTTCGACATAGACTCCAATGCCAACGTCAGTAATATTGCTCCAGAAATAGATATCGTATCTTTTAACGGAAAGTCTTTAGGTACGCTGCAAGGCGCTGATAACCGTTGGACGGATACTAACCTTCAAGTCGATATCAGTGATGTCAAGTTCGGCCAAAACAATGAGATTCGCGTCGATATTGATACTGGCAATACGGGAGACAACTGGTGTATGTCTGTCGATTGGGTCTCAATCGAGTTTGATGTTGCCATTCCTGTGATTCTTGCTCATGGCATTGCTGCACAATCAGACACTTGGGATGATGATACGGCTCCAGGCGTGCTTTCTACACTTGATGACTATGGCATTCGTTATACTCGTTTCTCTGCTGACAAAAATGGAACCACAGCGACTAACGCTAATATCTTGAACAACAAAATTCAGGGTTTTCTCGATGAGTTGAAATCCGACAAAGTTCACGTCATTGCACACAGTAAAGGCGGGCTAGATACCCAAAACCTCAAAGCACTTAGCCCTTCCTTTGAGATAACCTCCCTTTCTACTTTCTCCACACCTCACCTTGGTAGCGTCGCAGCAGATTTGTCGGTGATAAAAATGGACCACTACGCCGATATCTACAGTAACGTCAGTACCGATCCAAATAATTACGCTGGCAAGTACATGCAACTCCCAAATATTCCGTTTGCGGGTCCTAAAATGCCTGGTATCCGTGATCTAACAACGGATACAGCATCAAACGCGATCCAAATGCGTACTCGCGGCAATATTGCAAATACATTTTCTATTGGGGCAAATGCCGATCTCAACCAAGACGGTGTTATTGAGAAAGATCCTGATATCGTTGGCCTATTCCCGTGGGGATCGCGTTGGGCAGGCGTTACCGCTTGGCAGGCGCTAAGAAGCTTTAGTTCTGCGGCCTACCTCGATACTCAAACTCAATCGGTCACAATGCCAAGTGTGCATGGACCACAAGCTCATCCAATCACCATAGTCAGTTACCAAGCCATTCAAACAGTACCGCAAGAAAATGATGTTGTTGTGACCTTGGCAAGCGCTAACCCAAGTTATACCAATGCATTGGGTAACGTATTGGCTAACCACTCAACAATGAAAACGGGACAAAACGTTGAACGTTTTCTACAACAAATTATTTCAATGCGCTAAGGAGTGGCCACAATGAAATTCATCAAGCAATTAGTGATGGTGTTCAGTCTTTTCTGTACCTTCATCACACCGGCTATCGCCAGTAATGCAATACCCGTTGGGATGAGTACAAGCACGACACTATCTCAACCAGTGACTAGTAACGATAACGAAGTCACAATGCTATTTACCATCGACAAAGCGGAAGCCCTAAAAGCAGAAATCATCGTGCCGTTGGATGATGCAACCGTATATTTAGTCAAGCCTAACGGGCAAGTCGCAACATCATCCAATGATGTGCAAGCGAACATACTTTCAGGTGACACACAAAGTCCGCCGCTACCGGGCAGCTATTTATTTTTGCCTGAAGTAACTAACCCTGAACCTGGCGAATGGAAGATCGTCGTTGATTTTCCAAACCCAAGTTACAACACAGTAATTATTGCTCAGGTTGCGATCCAATCCCCTATTGCGTTTGGCATGGCGATAGCTGCAAACCAATTTGTGGTCGGTGAACCAGTTCCCGTTTCTGCATTACTGACAAACAAAGGGAATCCAATCACAGGTGCCCAAACCAGCGCAGTGATCATTGATGAAGCTGGAATAAAAACACGCCTGACGCTTAAAGATGAGGGTGTCAATTTCGATGCTATTGCTAAAGATGGTGTCTACAGCAATATTTTCGTTCCACCCGCTGAAGGGGATTATCTAATTGAAGGCATAACGTCTTTTGAAGAATATGGAACAACTATCACTCGCCAGACAAGTAAAAAAATCCACGTACTACCCTCTGACATTGAATTTGTCAGCCTCTCACTCGCTCCACTGTTTTCCTCTGAAGGCTGTGTTATTGCCTTAGAGCAGCGCTTGGAACTTGATGTTAAATCCGCGGGGGATTTTGCCATTCATGGTTACCTCACCGATGGAATTGACGAGCTGAACACAAGCAAACGTCTGCAACTCAAACCTGCGAAGCAAATCGTCACTCTACAGTACTCAACTGAAGATATTTTTGGCGCATTTGATTCAGCGTCTACTTTGACCTCCAACCCGACGATCATCTACGCAATCACTCAAGATGACATACGAATTTCAGCCCCTCGAATTCAGTTTGAAGAATTTATTGATTTAGCATCTTTTGAGCGTTGCCGCGAACCGATTGAAGTCACGGGGAGTTTAGTCACCACACCGACTATGTCGCAAGATGGAACCTACATTGATTCGCTGAGTTTTGAGTTTCCTATCCATGTTACGCGCAGTGGAACTTACACAGGTTCGGTAAATATCGTTGGTGCAGCCGGAGAGTATTTAGAGCTAGTGAGTTTCCAAGAACCGCTTGAGGCTGGCGAAAACACCATCAAGTTTACCGTTCCTGGTGACACGTTTAAGCAAGCCGATGGTCCTTATGAACTGAACGCACTGCTAATCTACAGTGGCGTTGACTCCTATCGACAAGGAGTTCTCGGTCAAACTCCACCATACCAAGCCTCTGATTTCAGTCCGCCAGTGAATGTGACCCTCCCCTCTAACCTATTCGGTTTGGAAAGAGAAAACTGGCAAGCAACCCCGGCAACACATGTCACGCAACATCGTGTCGGTGGTTACTTAAGAGCGGAGGCTTCAATCCCATACGACTACGAAACACTAGCGAGTTTTGACTTAAGTGAGGTTCGAGGGAAAATTAAACAGGCAACGCTTATTGTTGATTTCGGAGATTCAACTCTTCAATTTCCATTCAACAATGTAACTGCGCATATCGTTAATCAAACTTGGTCTCCAAACACACTGGATTACGACACGTTCTGTGAGTCTTTTACTATATGTGCAGCATGGAGTAATCCACTCACTACATTCAACAACGTAGAAGCCGGTCAAACGCTTAGGTTTACCAACTCTAAACTATTAGAAGCATTAAATGAGAAGAGAGTGTCTGGGTTGAACAAACTAGATATTGCTCTTACCTCTTCTCCCTATGAAAGAAGTTTCTTCATTAACGTTAAGCAGGTGTCATTATTCATCGAGTACTGATCCTAAAACTGAAATAGAATAAGGCCATGCCCAAGGTATCGCTTTGGGCATGGCCTCTCAGAGTGAACAGTGATGAACTTTGCAAGCTTCATATGTTTATTCTGTTAGAGCAGACTATGCCAGCCCCTCAACAGTAGTGATAAAGCACGCTAATCACTATAGACTCCATCAACCAACAAAATGAGATCGAAGTTTTATCCAAAAAGGCCAGTAGTCCCAACAACCGGGTGACTCCACAGATCTATCCATCCCATCACCAATTTTTTAGGTGACTTTAAAGATGCCCCTACACTAGTCTGATAGCTAAAGTTAGAATAGACCCGTTAAGTATCATCGATTTACAAAACAGAGCCAAAATATCTAAATAAAAACAGTGAGAAGCGATACAATAATCAAGTTGCAAAATTGCAGCGTGGGACACCTGCCCACTGACAGCCCATTCACAGAGAACCATAAAGTAGCCTCACATGTCTAAAGAACCCGGTTTCACTACAGAATACAAACTCGACAAGACGTTTTTCGCGGAGTGTTATGATCAAACTAGCCTTCCGACTCAATTTCCAAAAGCCTACTTAAAAGGAATACTGTTTCTTATTTTTGGTGTGGTTCTACTGGAATTTGAACTATTACCTAACGGCTATGTTGGCTGGTTCTTTATTGTTTTGAGTGTGATTGAAGCATTCAGTGTGTACTGCAAAAGAACCTGGTGGTTATGGCGACAAAAAATCAGCTCAGGCGCAGGCAGCAAAATTGTCTTTCAAGGTGACGCTAACGGAGTAAGTTACAAAAACCACAAAGCGACCAACACCATCGCGTGGAGTGACATCGACCAACTTGAGCAGACCGATCTTGGTTTTATCCTGCATATCGGTAAACAGCGCCAATATGTGAGTAAATCTTGTTTAAACGATGAAGCTATTGCCTTCATGATTGAACACCACGCCGCATCAAAAGCGAAATAACACCAATAAATGCCTGCTGACTTAGCAGGCATAATCGAGAAAGCTAAATACGGAACATTGTTATATAGCGTATGTGAGCGCTTATTTGCCGATATGCATGCAGGTTACACTTTAACTAGGGGCAATTTCCTTCTCGAAATTGCCCCTTCCATCGATTGCCCCTATTCATGAAAACCCTTGTTCATGTGCATCCCCCCCCTGTTGCAGGGCGCGAGCACACTTTGTTCAATTTATAACCCAAAGAAGACTCGTGCCCGATAATCATCGTTCCAAGCAGCCTTCTTCAACTTCACTTTTTGGCTTGGTGCACCACATTCGCATTGCTTCAGCATGTGACAACCAGAGTCAAAGAAATTGATGAACTTTCCGAAGCCATGATGGAAATGATGGCTGAGATTCAATTGCACGAAAAACAACAAGAAGAATTCATCGAAGCGTTTATTCGCCTTATTGCTCAAGCGATCGATGATAAGTCACCGTACACAGCAGGACACTGTAATCGCGTTCCAGAAATTGGCATGATGCTGGCAAGTGCAGCTGAGAAATGCCAAAGCGGTAAGTTCAAAGACTTTGCTTTCCAAAATGATGCCGAACGAAGAGAGTTTCGTATTGCTGCCTGGTTGCATGACTGCGGAAAAATTACGACGCCAGAACATATTGTTGATAAGGGCACTAAACTTGAAGCGAACTACAACCGAATCAATGAAATTCGAACTCGGTTTGAAGTCCTACGGAGAGATGCAGAAATCGATTACTTAAACGTGTTATTGCACAGTGAGGTAAGTAAGGATAAAGCAAATGCCGAGTTTAAAGAAAAAGTACGCCAGTTGAACGATGACTTTGAGTTCCTTGCCAAGGCTAACATCGGTGGTGAATTCATGAGTGAAGATAAAGTTGCTCGAATTAAGCAAATTGCTGAGAAAACATGGTTACGTTACTTTGACGATCGCTTGGGTTTGTCGCCATTTGAAGAAATGAACAAACCCGAACAGGATTCGTCTCTACCAGTCATGGAAAAACTGCTAGAAGATAAACCTGAGCACATCATTAGACGTGTGCGACCCGTCGAATTCGAACCTGAGCATGGCATCCAAATGCAAGTTCCTGAGCATCAATACAACATGGGTGAGGTATACAATCTAACGATTTCACGTGGGACTTTGACACCTGAGGATCGTTTCAAAATCAATGAGCATATGATTAGTGGGATAAGAATGCTTGAAGCTTTGCCATTTCCACCTGAACTGAGCAATGTACCGCGCTATGCTTCCACGCACCATGAAACACTCAAAGGTAACGGTTATCCACGGAAATTGAATGCCGAGGATTTATCGATACCAGAACGTATATTGGTGATTGCAGACATATTTGAAGCGTTAACCGCAGGAGACCGGCCATACAAGAAAGCGAAGCCTGTGAGTATCGCTATCGATATAATGTATCAAATGGCAGTGGATGAGCATTTGGATATGGACTTATTCTTACTGTTCTTGGAGAGCGGAGTGTACCTCGACTACGCGAAGAAATTTATGCCGGAAGCACATGTTGACGAGGTCGACATTCAAAAATATCGATCTGACTAAGCCGAAAAGGTGTCTAGTGGCATAGTAAATTTAGCTACCCAATTCAAAGGTGATGTATAATCAGCGCAATACTTAAAGCAGCGACCTGATCCATAAAAAATGAATTGTTTGTCACTTCAGGAAGAGGCATCGCGCCTACGCCAAAGGCGGGAGAACTTATTGAAAAAGCCAGAGAAATCGTAATAGCGATGCAAGCCTTCGCAAGCTCACAACAATACAACCCACTAATAGATGATAAAGTTTTTTCCATCGCGGCTAACGACTATGAAATAGAAACCGTTATAAAACCTATGTTTCATGATTTCCAGAAAGCAGCGCCGATGAGTTCGCTGCACATAGCTCCAGCCAGAACTCAACTTCAGTGGGCTTCATTACTTCGGTCTGGCGATGTAGATTTTGTTTTGTCACCTGAACTAATGAGTAACGAGTCGGATTTAATTCAAACTAAGTTGTTTTCTGACCAAGAGGTCTGTTTTTACAATCCTCAAAAGCAAACACCGCCAACAACGATAGAGCAATATTGCTCCAAACCTCACGCCATCATGTCTTTTGAGCATTCTCACCAAACCGAGATAGACACAATACTTAAAAAACGAGGAGTGAAGAGAAAAATCGTGGCTAGTGCGCCGAGTTTTGGGGCGATAGCGTCTTTAATTAAAGGACCCTAGCCAACGTTAATTGCAGCTTCATTGAGTGGAAAAAGTGCTCAACATCAGTGTTGTCCAAAAAACTACTTTTTCCACTCATATTTGCCTTATGTTATAAGAAATGAATTACCCATATTCTACGAGTTAAAGGCTATTAGGTGATTCATCGATGCATTTTTCTAAGATTTATTCTAGATTGGTTTATGTTATTACTCGAAAACCAAAAGGCCTCGTACATGCGAGGCCTTACGTTTTTCATTTAACGTTTACAGCTAACCTACTTCGCTGACTTCTCTTGTTAGCTTTCCTTACTGACCTAAGTTACTGACTCAGCTGACTGAACTTCGGCAAGCTTTTCACAAACTTCTGGTGTACATCCATATAAGTTTGCATATAGATTTCATCGATATTGTCACCACTCGGGAAGCTGGATGAGAAATCTACGTGGTTGCGGTCAATCGACAATTTAGCCGCCTCGACAATATGAGCAATGAACATTCGAGGATCTTCCAAGCCAATAGAGATACGCATTGTCGTCGGTTTGATACCGGCTTCATTGAGCGCTTCATCACTGAGTTCTGAGTGCGTAGTCAGTGCTGGACACAGCGCCACTGTATTGGTTTGCCCTAAACTTACTTGCATGCCGATAGCGGGCTCAAGCATGTCGAAGAACTGTTTGAAGCCATCTCGATTGATTGGCGCACGGTCGCCATTGCCTTCCATATCGATAGTGAAAAGCGCCGCTGGTAGCCCCAAGTACATGTTGTTCTGGCAGTGTTCATAGTTATCACTATCTGGCAAAGCAGGACACGACACATTGATGTCTGGGTGAGCATCAAAGATCTTCGCGAGAGTCAGTGTATTAATCGTTTTTTGCACCACTCGCATCTCATACGTTTTCATACCATTGAGCACTTCAAACGCTTTATCTGCATCTAGGAATGCACCCTTAATGTAGTACACATTCCAAAACAGCGTTTCGTTCCATAGGATTTTGGCCTCATCACCGTTGGGCTTGGTGAAAGTGACCTCCTCTCCTTTTGGCACAAACATAGTCTCATTGCGACCAATCACAACCCCAGCAGTTGTGGTGCCAGAACCCGCCAGTTCTTTGGTGTAGGAGTGAATCACATAATCTGGTCTTTCCATCACATCGTCACGTTTTAGTACTGGGTGCAACAATGGTGTACCCACTGTTGAGTCAACAATCACATCCCAACCACGAGAGTGACCAGCTTTACTGATGCTAGCAACATCCAACACGTATCCATGCGGGTTACACGGTGACTCTAGGTAAACGTAGATTTTCTTACCTGCAGCGATGCGATCTGCGTATTTATCAGCAACCTCATCAAGGCGCGTCGCAAACTCATCAAGGCGCGTCGCAAACTCATCACCGGAGTAACCATCCACCCACTCTACCGCGACATTCAGATTAGAAGGTTTTCCAAACCAATCTTCCAACAGCTGGTAAGAACCACCGTAGATATTGCGTGAAGCCAAAACAATGTCTTCATGCACGAGCAAGTGGCTCAACAACCCATCAATAGCCGCCATACCCGAGTTAAAGTTCCATGCGAGGTATTCGTTGGCTCTAGAGCCTGCCTCGATATCAACCATATGGTTAGCCAGTGAAATCGATGTAGGGTTAAGCAGTCGAGAATATATATCGTGCAACGGCTCTTTACCGTTAAACGCATCTTCAATCCATTCTGTACACGCAAACAAATAGGTCGCGGTACGTGTAATCACAGGGCTTGCAGAAAATATAGCAGCGACATTATCGAAAATTGGATACGCACCTTTAGACGCAAAATTACCATTATTGGTGGCAATAGACTGGTAAGTGGCGCGCATTGGGTTTTGCAGATTATCGAGGATCTTAGCGATCTGGAATGACAAAAAACGTTTGGCGTTAAACCAAGCGATTCGGTCACTTTTATCGAGCTCTGAAAGTCCATCAACCGTCAATGCCCAAAGATCGTGTGTCTTGGTATTGACTTGGTACAGTGTCGTCGCCAGTTCAATCAGCGTGATGCCGTAATCGCTATTTGGGTCGATACCAAAATGCTTTGCTTGCTCAACGGCAAGAGCTTCTGCTTGTTCGTGTTTGGTGGTTTTACGCAGCGGGCTAAGTTGAGTTGAAGTATTCATAATTGCTAAGTCATTCCATGCTTGTTGTTCCTCCTTTAATTTTAGTTTTGGGCAGATGTTAAAAATTGCTATTTGCAAAGTAAGACATACACTTTGAGCAATAATATTGCCAAGCTAAACCCAATATTGATGGAATATGCCAATGGACGAGATCGACAAGAAAATACTGGCTGAACTGCAAAGCAACGCTCGGCTCACCAATCAAGAGTTGGCCGATCGCGTGGCACTGTCGCCATCTCCTTGTTTGCGTCGAGTTCGGTCATTAGAGAAACAAGGGATTATACGTGGCTATCACGCCAGCGTTGACCAAGAAGCGTGTGGCCTGCCCGTTAATGTGTTTGTGTTGGTGAAGCTTGAAAAGCCAACTGAAGAGAATATGCGAGACTTTGAACAACACATTGAAGTGATTGATGAGGTGTTAGAGTGCTTTCTGATGACAGGCAATCACGACTACCTTTTGCATGTGGTCAGTGAATCGCTCAAAAGCTACGAGCAATTTATCCGCAAGCAACTAACCCGCCTACCCAATATAGCTTCTATCGAATCCAGCTTCGCCTTTGGTCAGGTAAAAACAAAAACGAAGCTGCCAGTGAGATAATTAGAAACGACTTAATTTGTCTATATAGAAGACATTGGATAGTCATCTCCAATCATACAGATAAGTGCGCCGCCAAAAGCTTTGTCGTAACGTACTTTTCCGGTCGTATTCGAACTTTCTATATCCGTGTTGCCGTCCACAATCTGATTAATTTCTTGTGCCACTTTTGTTGGTACCAACCATATACAAGCTGCAACAGAGCAAGTGGATGATGACGATTCGCAACCTGTCTCGGAGCTTCCTCTTATCCAAAGACTATCCTTTTCCTTAAGCAGTAATTGCGTTGCTATGTAATCTGGGTGGTCGATGTACTGATTGCCACCTATCCATGTATCTTCATAAGGTAGGTACGGCCCTTTCCATGTGGATAAGCCCGGATTTGCAATTAAGTGATTGATGTTTAAGTAGCCGAAGTTCGTATCGGTATCGGAAGCAATAGGAGGCAGAGAGCCATTATCACGAGAATATTGCTAAGCGGCATCCAAAACAGTATTCAGCTGGCCGATTAGAAATTTTGCCTCGTCGACACGGGACATACGGTTCCCGAACTGGTTGTAGATAAAAAAAGCGGCAATGAGCATCAGTAAGCCAAACGTTACAAGTTTCCATTTTTTTATCTGACGCAGAAGTTTCAACATCTATTTTATCTCTCATCAAGAAGGTTCTAATAACGCTAAGGTCGTCCCTATGAGAAAGATTATACCAGAGTAAAATCAAGCGTTTTGCATTGAAACTTACTTGTCCATGTCTACGGAAAATAAGCCTAGCTCTAATGTGCCCAACTTCGATTTAGAGCCTCCCTAAAAACAAACAATCATCACACCCGACTTCACTGACTTAACCCTCAAATCAACCTTGTATTGAATTGCTCCGTAAAACAAACCAAAGCGATGGAAATCGATTCGAAGTGATCGTTTTATCGGACTGTCATCTAATTTTTGTACTTTGATATAACAAATAGCTCAAAAGTTACTGAGCGATCGTTCAATTATATCAAATTTTCCACTATAGTTGATTGGTCAAACAACTCACAACAAGGAAAAGTTATGAATCCAAATACCGAATCTCAATCAACGCCGACTCGATCTATCCCTCAAGAAGCATTTGATTGGTACGACGAATATGCACACGGCCTGATTGATCGCAGAGAGTTTATGGCTCGTCTATCTGGGCTAGCTGTACTTGGCTTAACCATGACGACGCTAACTTCTGCACTGATTCCTAATTATGCGCAGGCAGAGCAAGTCTCTTTCAATGACCCTTCCATCAAAGCAACCTACGAGAAGTTTCCTTCACCTAAAGGACACGGCGAAGGCTATGGTTACTTGGTTGTACCCAAAGAGTTAGAGGGCAATGCGCCTGTTGTATTGGTCATTCATGAAAATAGAGGCCTCAATCCATACATAAAGGATGTGGCAAGACGACTCGCAGCGGCGGGGTTTATTGCGTTTGCACCTGATGCACTCTATTCGCTTGGCGGGTATCCAGGTAATGATGATGAAGGTCGAACGATGCAGAAGTCGCTATCAAAAGAGAAAATCGAAGAAGACTTTATCGCAGCGGCAAACTTCTTGAAGTCCCATGAAAAAAGTAACGGTAAGCTAGGCGCAGTCGGTTTCTGCTTCGGTGGCTATATCGTGAATATGTTGGCCGCTGTCATGCCAGAGCAACTCGATGCAGGCGTTCCATTTTATGGTACTCCTGCCGCACCAGATTTAAGAAAAAATGTAAAAGGCCCCTTGCTCATCCAATTTGCGGGAATCGATAAACGCGTGAATGCGACTTGGCCAGATTATGAAGCCGAACTCAAAGAGAACGAAGCAGACTACACAGCTTACATCTATGACGGCGTGAACCATGGCTTCCATAACGATTCAACTGGCCGCTATGCTGAAGAAGAAGCAGAGTTAGCTTGGAAACGTACACTTGAGTTCTTTAACCAAAAGCTTTCTTAATAGTTAGCTTTACTGAACCCGTTTTCTTTAGATTCCGAGTGACTGCCCTATTCCCTACAAAACCCAAAAGGCCTCGCACTCGCGAGGCCTTTGTTGGTCGGTAATCAGTTCCTCCTTTTTCCATTACCAACAATAGATTTGAGATGTAAACCAAGGGGGTTAGAAGGGGATTGTCGGTCGAGTCTCACGTACAGAAGCCTCGTTGATTCACTGACTTAACCGCTCATCAATGTAACTTCGCTTCAAACAAACCTATTGACCCGATCGCGCAAATAGATAATATAGATAGCTAGACGTCTACATGTCTTTTATTTATTAAATGGAGTTATCATGAACAGCTACAAAAAAATCACAGCATCCCTGTTGGCATTAGCTTTCGTATTCGGTGTAACAGGATGTGGAAAAAAAGACGAGGCTGTCATCAAGATTGGGGCGACAGTTGGCCCACATGCACAAGTTGTACAAGCTGTTGCCAAAGAAGCAGCAAAGCAAGGGATAAACATTGAACTCGTCGAGTTCTCAGACTATATCACCCCTAACGCAGCATTAGATGATGGAAGTATCCAACTGAACAGTTACCAGCATCAGCCATTCCTCGATAACTTTAATGCCAATCACGATAGCCAGTTAGTTTCTATCGGACGTTCAATTTTGATGCGTATGGGCATTTACTCGAACAAGTACACTTCGCTTGATTCTATTCCCGAAAACGCTCGAATCGCGATTCCAAACGATCCAACGAATGGCGGGCGTGGACTATTACTGCTTGAAGATGCAGGGCTGATCTCATTAAAAGACAACGCTGGTTTCAACGCGTCTTTAAACGATATTGTTAGCAACCCGAAGAACATTCGATTTGTTGAAGTGGATGCCGCGCAGCTACCCCGCTCTCTTGACGATGTAGATGCTGCTGCAATCACCATGAACTATGTAATGTCGGCTGGACTCGACCCTAAGAAACAAGGCATTTACTTAGAGAAAAAAGACGCACCTTTAGCAGTGATGGTTGTTGCGGCGCGAGAAGAAGACAAAAATAATGAAACGTATAAAAAGATTATCTCAATTTACCACTCACAAGAGATCAATGACTTTTTAGACAGCACTTTCAAAGGCACCATCGAAGCCGCAAATTAAGCTAAATCGTTTCAGATTTGGCGTTGCATGATACTCATAAAGCAACGCCAGATTTGAGTTGGCGGGTTGTCGTTGACGCATTCCAGCTTCTTTTCAAATTAGAGAGCAAAGCTTTAGTTACTTGAATGGAGGTTGAAAACCATATCGTCAGAGCAGATTATGTAAGCATAAAATTCAATTAAATCTGGGGGCTTTGCATGAAAAAAGAAGTGATACTTTTTGATATAAACGAAACGGTTTTAAATTTGGAGTCATTACAGCCTAAATTTAAAGCGGTGTTTGGAAAGGAGGATGCATTATCACTTTGGTTTTCAAAGCTTTTACACTCTTCAACGGTTTGCATCGCAACAAACGTAAAATCTACTTTTTCTGAATTAGCGAATGCAGCGCTCAACGCTATTGCACAGCGATACAAGTGTGATTTAACGGCAGAAAGCAAAAGTGCCTTGTTAACTTCTTTTGCCAATCTACCAGCGCACACTGATATCAAAGCATCTTTACTTAAATTGCGTAACAACGGCTTTAAAACCGTCGCTTTTTCCAACTCATCCCTCGATCTCATCACTTCTCAAATCAAGAACTCGGGCTTAAACGATTATTTCGACACCGTCATTTCTGTTGAGGAAACAGGCAGTTTCAAACCAAATTCAGACGTGTATAAATTTGCAGCCGAAACCTTACAAGAGCCTGTCGAAAACCTTCGTCTTGTCGCTACTCATGATTGGGACACTCATGGTGCGCTATCCGCTGGCTTACAAGCAGCCTATATAGACCGCACAGGCGTTGAGTATCATTCCTTGTATTTGAAGCCGGAGATTAGCTCAAAGACGATGGATGGTGTGGTAGAACAGATAATTAAGCACAATTTAGACAAGTAAAATCTCAAGAGACTTTTCTACTCCTGATTCGATACAACCACCCTGTAGTGGTCAACAAATTCCGGACACTGACTTAACCGCTTTGATCAACCTTGTGTTGAACTGCTCTGGTTATAGAGACGCTGTCGGTTACCTAAAAACTGCAGTTACCTAGCAACAAATATAAGCTAGCAACAAATATAAGCTAAAAACAACTGTACGATTGAGGAACGCGTTTTTCTTCATCCCAGCCTAATAGCTCAATATTGATCAATGACTTGCGCTTCTCATTACACAGTGAAGCGATATTGATGATAGGCAGTTGGCTACGAAACTGCGCTGTAAGGATGACCTTTTTACTTTCGTTAAGGCTGCTTCTGCATTGCGACAAAATCGCTTCAGTATCTAGTTGGTGTGCGTTCTCGATAATTTGGATATCAGCATTCTCTTGATAGCAATCTATCAACCAAGATACAGCAGGCTCTTCTATGCTGGTGAGCACGATGACATCTTTTGTTGTGACCAATTCTTTGAGTTCAGATAGTTTGAGTTCAGTTTCCATAGTTACCCTCATTCAGCAGCAAATACATTAAAGTCGATTGCCCAGTTTAGCCTGTGCTAAGTGGTAGCCTCTGTCGATCATCTCTTGTGAGCGATCAAACTCTAGGGTGCCACAAGCATTGCGTGGGATCTCAAGCGTGATATCGGCGGGGTAAGCGGCCAACTTTTGGCGAGCAATGGTCGATTGCATCGCATCAAATGCTTGGTTGGCAATATCGTAAAAAGCAAAGTTGAAGCTCATTTTGCTTTTTACACTGCTACCGAGGTTATCGATAAAATGCACAACCTTCTCATGCAGGTTGCTCTCTTTTGTTGGCAGGGAAACCGGTATCACTTCCTGTTTAACCATTTCAGGTTCACCACCTAAATTCACAGCCAGTGTAAAGTCTGTATTATCACCAAAGGTAGGCGCAATCGGTACGGGATTAAGAACGCCGCCATCAATCAGCACTTCTCCATTGATAACGTGAGGGGTCAAGAACAGTGGCAAAGAGATAGAGGCGCGAATGGCATCAAACAGAGAACCTGATTGCAGCCAAACCTCTTTTTCATCGGCGACGTTAGCGGCAACTGCGGTATAAGGGATGGGCAGATCTTCAATTGAAATCTCGCCGATCAGTCCACGCAGAGTGTCGATGATCTTGTCCCCTTTGAACATACCACTCGACTGCCATGAAAAGTCCAACAACATCGCCATATCACCTTGATCGATACTGGTGACCCACTCTTCAAATTCATCCAACTTGCCCGCAGCGTAGACACCACCGATAAGTGCGCCAATTGAACAGCCAGAAATGGATTTTATCTGATAGCCATGCTCAATTAACCAGCGGATGACTCCAACGTGAACCAAGCCTCTTGCGCCACCACTGCCAAGTACCAATGAGATCGTTTTTGCCATCATATTAATCCTTTAGTTTTAAATTCTAGGTGGGCTAACTCGCCGATTTACCAATTCGCCGATCTCAACTCACTGAATCACTCTCAGTTCATTCGGGTAATGAAGGTTTGCTCGTCATCCACAAAAGCCACATAGTCGCCGTGATAGATAAACACCCGACCACGCCCTTCCACTATACACGCAAGCTGTGGGTTCAAGTCTTCTTCAAGATTTTCACTTTGATACGTGCCGGTGTCGGTAATCACACCGCGGAGTTTAGGCAAAAACCCATAGCTGCGCTTGGCTTGATCAATCAGGCTCAACTCACTGGTGGTAGAGAAGTAAGCTGGGATAGGACCAGCATCTTCGATAAACATCGGTTTCAGTTCTTCAAAAGCTGTAATCACCAGCCAGTCGATGCCGTTTACGTGATGGATAAACATTGTTTATAAATACCTAGTTTCTCGATAGTTCTGATGCGGAGATTCTAACACTATCAGGGGCTAAACGTAGGAGAAATTGAGCTACTAGAGGCAATCCCTACCCCTGCTTATTACCCAATATATCCAACATAAAACTGGACCAGATGTCACTATCAAATCACACCACAACGCAACCAAGCATGCAGCCAAACGTAAGTCGTTGGACTTTTTTCTGGGTCTTTAGAGTCGAACCATTTGTTGTTGAAAGTGGCTTTGTTATTCCTGAAATTAAGAGCCTACCAATAAACAGACACATACTATCTACAGGGTCTAATACTAGTCGTCCGACTCTACGACTAATGTCTAACCGACTGAGTCTATTTGTTTTTTTGGGTTTGGTATAAGGTACTAACAACTAAATGTTAATGAATGTTTAATTATAAGTTGACGCATTGTTTACACTTCATGCCGTGAGTCAACAACGTTTGTTGGAATAACACACCTCAGAGTGTGAACGAAAGGAATCAAAATGAGCACTACTTTAGAGTCCGCACATATACAAACAGAGAAGCCTCAAGCCAATGAGGATGAACTCACCTATGAACAACAACATAAACCAAGATCGGAATTTGATTCCCGAGAACAGTATCTAGAACACGAATTGCAAATCATGTCGCCTAAGCGCTGGCGTCCAAATTTGCCGTTTAAAGATTATCGATTTGAGATAGAAGACACCATCCCAGCGATGGCGGCGACCATTGGTAAAGTGGTTATGGTGGGCGCTATTGCAGCCACCTTTGCTGGGGCTCTCGGATTAAATGAAGACTTCATTCTAGAAAACGTTCGTTATGAACTCCTCATCGCCTCAGTTTTCATCATCCTTTTCTCTGGCTTCTTACTACCAACGGCTAACCTCGCAGGGACCCACGGCCCACTTATCCCTTTGATTCCGATTGTGGTTGCAGCAGGTGGACACCCGATGGCGTTTGGCCTGTTGATTGGCGCTTTTGGCCTCATCTTAGCCATCAGTAAAGGTGGCAGCATGTTGGCCAACCTCACCAGTAAAGGCGTGTGTGGCGGCTTATTGCTCTACCTCGGCTTTGTTGGAACCGCCTCTCAAGTGAAAAAGCTTTTCGCTTGGGCTGAAGGAATCGGTATGAGCCACATCGCGTTTGTGGTGATCTTTTGCACCATTATCTTGTACGCGCTACTGGAACACTTCCGCAAACGTTGGTTAGCAGTACCTCTTAGCTGCTTGTTGGGTGGTACGATTGCATTTGCCATGGGCGCCCCATTTGCTTTCCACACTGAGCCAGGCTTGCCCAACATGAACCCTATGTATTGGTGGGGAGAAAATACAGGTTGGATGCTAGGCCTACCGACGATTGAACACTTCATGGTGGTATTGCCGTTTGCGATTCTAGCCGTAGCGATGTGGTCACCGGATTTCTTAGGGCATCAAGTATTCCAAAAGATCAGCTACCCAGAACGTACCGAAAAAGTACACATGAACATCGACGACACCATGACCACGGCCTCAATTCGTCAAACGTTCGGTTCTCTGCTTGGCGGTACTAACTTTACGTCTTCATGGGGGACTTATATCGTACCGGCTGCGATTGCTAAACGCCCTATTCCTGCCGGCGCGCTGCTCACAGCTCTGTTCTGTATCATCGCCGCAGTTTGGGGTTACCCGATGGATTTAGCTATCTGGCAACCTGTACTGTGTGTGGCGCTGATTGTTGGGGTATTTGTTCCATTGCTAGAAGCTGGAATGGAAATGACGCGTGAAGGAAAAACCACACAGTCGGCAGCGATTGTTGTATTTTCTTCAGCGCTCGTTAACCCAGCATTTGGTTGGGCTCTCACCATGCTGTTGGATAACTTAGGCTTAGTCGGTTGTAAAGAACGTAGTAGTGAACTGAGTAAAATGAGCCGCTGGGTGTTGCCTGGCACTATGTTTATTGTGCTAAGTGGCGTAATGGCGTTGGTTGGCCTTCTACCGGGGATTCCAGCGATTATCCCGAGCTTTCGCTAGGCTCGATTAATATTGAGTTTCAGTCGGACCACAAAAAGGCCTCGCAATCGCGAGGCCTTGTTTTATCTATCAAACCAGTGAGATAAATGAGTGTCGCTATTGTTTCTGTAGCTTATCGAATCCATTAATTCGCAGATGAAGCTGCGTTCCCATAGTCAACGAAACCAACAGACTAATCAAAGCAATCACTGCTCCAGAAACAAACACCCATTGATAACCAGACATCCAGATGATTCCCAACAGAAATGGTAGGAACACCGCTGCAATATGGTTGATGGTGAATGACAAACTCGCCGTTGAAGCCACTTCATCTTCCCGAATTGTCTTTTTAAAGTAGGTGTTCAAAGCGATCGCAAAACTAAAAATGATACTGTCGACAACATACAACCCCGCTGCCGCATAATGATCATCCACAAATGCGTAAGATAGGAACACCAACACTAACGCGGCATACTCAATGATCAAAGCTAGCCTCTCTCCGACTCGGTCGATAAATCTCCCAACATAAGGTAGAGCAAGAGTTGCTGCTAAGCTGGATACCATAAATAAAGCGGCCATCATCGCAATCGTATAGTGGAACTTGGTCACCATCAGTAAGCCAGCAAATGCCACAAAGATCTGTCTTCTTGCTCCACTCAAAAAGGTAAGAATGTAATAGGTCGTGTATTCACGTCGGACAATGAGTTTAGTGTGTTGTTTAACCTCTGTATGAGTATTTTTAAACGTGACCAAGTACACCGCTAGCCAGAAACATATTGCTCCACAAGTAAAGAAAATAGCCTTATCTGAAACGTCAAAAAGATAGCTCGCGACCATAATGCATAGAAAAGTCACCATCGAGAAGAAAGAGGCAGCAGATCGAATTTTCCCCATTGATTCACTGAAGTTCTTAGTCGCTAACAACTGTGTTGAGAGTGATTTGTTCACCGCTTCTAAATAATGGAAACCAATAGACATGATCGTCGTGCTGAAATAGAAGCCATAAATCGAAGGCAAATACCCCGTCACGGCAACGCCTAGCCCTAATATTGCAACCGACAGTACAGCGACTCTTTGTTCTGAAGCGATGAACAACAGAAACAAAACGGTAAATGAGAGCAAGCCTGGGATTTCCCTGACACTCTGCAATACACCCACATCAGCCCCGGTCATACCAACAGTGTCGACAGCGAAGTTATTCATCACGACTCGCCATCCAGTATTCGCTATCACTGACGCGATAGCGATGATAACCAACATCGCGAATGAGCTCCGCGATGTTAAAAGCCTAAGCCAGAGAGTCATTTAAACCGCCGATTCTAAAAGAAAATCATGAATATGATCGCGCATGAATAAAGCCATCGAAGAGAGGTCTTCCCATGTTTCTTTATTCGTGTGGGTAATGCACTCAACAAAAACTTTGCTTAAGTGTGGCTCAGCATGTAACCAACGACTGACATATTTCCCGGTGTAACACACATGCTGCATTTCATCTTCTAAGATTTTTTGAATCGTTGGACGCATTTGTTTCATGTAATCATCGTCAGACTCATCGATGATCGCCAAATGCAGTAACAGTAAACGCCATGAACGTATTTCAATAGAGTGAACCCTAAACAGGAATGTCTTAAGCTCATCGTCAAAGTTCATGACTTTATCTAACTCATATTGAACTTCATGTTCATGCGTTTCTGTCTCGTACCCAGTAAAAGGGATAAGGCTGGCAAACAACGTAGAATGATTCATCTCATCGTTATAATGACGCAACATAAGCGGCCTTAATTCATCATCTGCATACCGCTCTGCGATCATTCGTAACCTTGCCGCACCTTTAGCCTCATCGATTGCATTGTGTAAAAGGTAGTAAGCCATCATCTTTTTATTTTGAAAAATAGTTCGAGCCAAACCATTCATCATCTCAGAAGTGAAAGACAAATCAGATACTAAATATTTCTCAATGCAATCCTTGTATTCTTTTGAAAGACTCACACCTTGGGTGTCAAATAAACTATAGAGACTGTTTTGTATATTATTCATAAACCATTCCTTTCCTCAGCACACATCTTCAATAAGACACTCTCTCGAGTGCCTTATTAAGAGGGAGCAAGCTAATTAGCGAGACTCTTTTTTGTGGTGTTCTGACGGGGCTGGATTCGGTTCAAAAGCAGCATTTGAGCGTACCAGTCTTGGAGGTTGGCTAGAGATATCTTGCTTCTTAAGTTTTAACGATAAAGCCGCTATTAGTTTTCCGTTCATATTCAGATCCTCAAAAATAATGGTATGTTCTGAGCTTGGTAACGATATGCAACTAAGACAAAGAACACAGAGACAATACAACTCGTTAACAAATTGTTACACGATCATTTTTATAATGTTATTTTTTGGGATTGATAAGTATTCAGGGAGCTTTTACTTCTTTGATAAATTCATTGGAGATTATTATTTGTCGCTGACGATGATGTACAAATCAGGTCTGTGCCAGTTGGATTGAATAATAAGTAAAACAAAGTCACAGACTTGTCGCAGTTAATGAAATTCCGTGGAACGGTTCAATTAAACCCAAACCTCCCCCCTCTAGCTCCCCCTCAAATGGAGTTCACCGATCTCATTAGATATACGTCCGAGGGGGAGAACATTCTTTGGCGCTGCACATGTAGCGATCTGTATTCAGTTCCTCCCCTTTCCCGCTACCAACAAGAAATTGGAGATGTAAACCAAGGGGAGGTTAGGAGGGGATTATAGGTCAAGTCTCATATGCATCTGATTCACAAGCAATAACGCAACTTGTTACAATACCCATAATTAAAAGATGGTCTTATTTCGCTATACTCCGCGCCTAATTCCAGAAACAGACCTAATACCAATGAATATCTTTAAAGCCTTAGCTCTTTCTATAACGCTATTTTTAGTTGGCTGTGCATCTGGTTCAGCAATATTAGTCGGTGAAGCCAGAGACCCAATTACACCTCAAGAGGTTACGCTTTATCTTGAAGCGCCTGAGAACTATGAAAAAATAGCTTTGGTTGATGCATCTAGTGATGCAGGTGTAACGAAACAAGGCTCTATCGACTATGCAATCGAAGAGTTAAAAAATCAGGCGGCTAAATTAGGAGCTAATGGGGTCTTACTTCAAGCGACAGGAAGCAACAACTCTGTAGTTTTGGGAGGTGTTGGCACAGACTACCAGTACTTAATCCCTGTTTCAGAACAGACGGTGAATGGAATAGCGATCTACACAGAGTAGTTAATATTGTCCAAGTCAGTTGCTTCGACAGTTCAAACAAAAAGGCCTCGCACACGCAAGGCCTTGTTTTATCTGCGTTCCAACGAACGATCACCGAAGCAATTTACGATGGTAAAACCACATCAACTCGAGAGCCATTCATCCAATACTTTGATGAATTTAGGATTAATGAGATAACCGATAGAAGCATGGGGATTGCTTTTTCCGTTGCGAATATTGAGGTTATAAACTGGGTGAATATCTTTCATTCCACCGGGTATCAGATCCAGCTTGAGCATATCTTTAAAGTCATTTCTAATTTTGCTGTCATGAGAGATAAAATCATCTTCTGCCGAAATGTTTATCCATTGCTGAATGTTTAACGGGTACTTCTTCTCATCTTTCAAGCGGCTCCCTTTTAGCCTATCTTTTACGTTTTCATCGCCTAACGGGGACCCGAGCGTCAGCAATAAGTTGACCTTCTTGTCTGCACCATAGTCGTGTCTATACTCTCCGTAATGAGACAACTTCCACAGCACGTCATAACTGATCATCGACCCAAGGCTGTGCGCTACAATCATCACATCATCCTGATTATCAAGCGCTTCCTTCAGTTCAACCATTAGCCTATGCCTAACATCACTGCCAAAATAGGTATCTTCATTCCAATAGTGCGCCATGTCCGGCGCGACCTTAGTTATGAATGTCTCGGCCACACCCAGCTTTCCAAATAGCGATGAAAAAGTATCTGCTAACGCCTCTTTCAGAAAACCAATTTTAGATACCTTGTTATACGTTGTTTTATTGAACTGGCTTGTCTTGTACTTTTTGAGTTCAGACAACGCTTGCTGACGACTTGCAGGGTCTTCCGTTGGTTTGTCTAACAATGTATTTGATAGCTCACCGTAATAGACAAACCGTTTATCGACATCTTTAAAAGCTTGTAACGAACTTGAGTCTCCACAACCTCGCTGCAAGCCATGTTCTATAGCCTCGTACCAAAGTGCTTGAAGGTGAGCTTTATCGGGCTTTTGAGCGCGACCATGAATGAATATTATTTTCTTAGCCATAGCAGGACGTCCTAAACACATAGTTAAAGTGATTATCAGTAGAAAGCACCACTAGATTCGGTCAGCCCTTGCTAATAACAGTGCTGCTAATTACGTATCTAGGAGTGGTTGATAGAGCATTTATATAACTATGAGGCCGTCTTTTAAGGACCATAAACGAGTGAAAGACGCGGGTATGACTCGCAAATTGAAATGAATGTAGCTAGCAAAAGCTCCAACTAACAAAAAGGCCTCGCACACGCCAGGCCTTGGTTTTTTCTCTGAACGATTAACCACTATCCTTTAACAACGACAGCGCCCTACTTCACTGACTTAACCACTTTCATCAACGTTGTGTGAATGGTTCTAGTAGACCAAAGCCTCCCCCTCTAGCTCCCCCTCAAATGAAGTTCACCGATCTCTTTAGATTAACGTTCGAGTGAGAGAGCATTCTTTGCCATTGAACATATGGCTATAGTTGTAACGATCGATATTCAGTTACTCCCCCTCTCCCATTAGCTTTTACCTATACTAGCTAGAGATTAGAGATGTAAATGACCAATCTGACACTTACAAAAAATGTAAGTTGTCATCAAATCTTAAACATTAGAGCAAAAACTCAGCTTAGATAGTTCAAGTTTAAATGTTAGCGTAATGTTACATATGCAAACCAACAGTACGAGATATGCAGCACGTAAAACTCTTAAACCGCAACACCTTCGCTGGGCTCGCAGCAACATTAGTTGGGAACGGGATTGGTCGCTTTGCCTACATAGCATTAATGCCTGTGCTCATTCAAAGTGGGTGGTTCTCAAGCGAAGATGCCTCCATACTCGGCGCAGCAACACTGATTGGCTATATATTCGGAGCTCCTGCATCGAGCTTTTTACAAAGATATTATTCAACAGGCACACTCATACGTGCCTCTTTGTTGTTAAGTAGCTTTAGCTATCTTGGTTGTGCCTTAAAATCTGCGCCCTTTGAATGGTTTTTAACGCTTAGAACCATTGCGGGTATATCAGGTGCCGTACTCATGGTACTCGCACCACCCGTGATCACCAGCCTTCACCCTCAAGAGATGAAAGCAAGAATCAGTGGCGTCGTATTTTCAGGCATTGGCCTCGGCGCCATGATTTCAGGAACAATCATACCTTTGCTTATCTACCAAAGTGTTGAAAGTGCATGGTTAGGTATGGGAGCGATCGCTTTTCTCGCAACTGTCCTGACGTGGAAAACATGGGCTCTTGAAGCTAAACCAAACCATTGTGATAAAAGCCCATCGACGTTTGATGCCTTATCTAAGAATAAGCGCATTAGTATTAGCTGCGTACTTTTAGCCTACACCTTTAGCGCCATTGGTTATTTACCTCATACTCTTTTTTGGGTCGACTATATTGTTCGAGAGCTAAAAATGAGTTTTGCGAGCGGTGGTTTTTATTGGGCTGTGTTTGGAATAGGAGCAGCGATTGGGCCAATAGTAACTGGTATATTAGGGGATAAATTTGGACTTAAAAAAGCACTATTAGCGGCGTTTATTTGTAAAGCTGCTGGGGTTGCTCTTCCACTATTAAGCACCAGTGAAACAGCACTTTTTGCTTCATCTTTGTTGGTCGGTATGTTTACGCCTGGCACCGTAACACTGGTATCAACCTACACCTTAGAAATCGTCGGGACTCAGCTCCATACGAAATCTTGGGGAGCAATGACAATGGCTTTTGCTATATCGCAAGGAATAGTCGGCTTCGTTATGGCTCACTACGCCCCTCAACTCACCAGTTATAACCTCTTATTTATGATCAGCGCGAGTGCACTGATTCTGTCGATACTCTGCATCGCATTTACATCAACCAAACAGCAGACATTAAACACTGCTCAAATAAGTTCTTAGCAAAGGAATCGCTCATGAAACTGTATTTAAACGACACATCTCCATTCTCCAGAGCAGTGCTGGCAACGGCCTATTTGTGTGATGCTCCAATGGTTCTTGAATGGGTCGACCCGTGGCAAACACCCAGCACATTGGTCGCAGTTAATCCATTTAGTACCATTCCGGTTCTAGAAACCAGTGATGGGGTTGCACTGACCGAGAGTTTAACGATCTGTGAGTTCCTCATGCAAGCATACCCAACAGAAAAACTAACAGTGACCAAGGCTAGCGACACTCAACGTATGTCGTTATTGGGAGTGAGTAAAACGTTGATGGAAGTGGCCTTTCGGTGTGCTGCACTGAGCCGCTTCGAAGCTGAGCAAAACGAGCTAACGATTAGGGGAAAGGAAGGTATTAAAAGAAGCGTTAAAGCACTTATCGGGCAGTTGAATAACAATGACGATTTGCTTGAACCTGACTTCTCAACATTGTACCTGCACGTCGCATTAGATTACGTCTTATTCAGGCATGCTAATTTGCTTTCAGCAGAAGAGCGCGACATCCTCACTACTGCCTTACATAATTCGCCGTTTAAAGACACATTGGCAAAACTTAGCCTAGAGTCGCTTTCAAAAAAGCTTAACTATTGCGAATACAAAAATTCTTAATCACTTTGAACAGTGTTGTGTTGAACGAGTCTAACAAGGCCTCGCACACGAGAGGCCTTGTTTTATCTGCGTTCCAACGAACGAGTAGCTATAAATTTACGATGGTAAAACCAAATCAACTCGAGAGCCATTCATCCAATACTTTGATGAATTTAGGATTAATGAGATAACCGATAGAAGCATGGGGATTGCTTTTTCCATTGCGAATATTGAGGTTATAGACTGGGTGGATGTCTTTCATTCCGCCGGGTATCAGATCCAGTTTGAGCATATCTTTAAAGTCATTTCTAATTTTGCTGTCATGAGAGATAAAATCATCTTCTGCCGATATGTTTATCCATTGCTGAATGTTTAAAGGGTACTTCTTCTCATCTTTCAAGCGACTCCCTTTTAGCCTATCTTTTACGTTTTCATCTCCTAACGGTGACCCAAGCGTCAGCAATAAGTTGACCTTCTTGTCCGCGCCATAGTCGTGTCTATACTCTCCGTAATGAGACAACTTCCATAACACGTCATAACTGATCATCGACCCAAGACTGTGCGATACAATCATCACATCATCCTGATTATCAAGCGCTTCCTTCAGTACAACCATTAGCCTATGCCTGACATCGCTACCAAAATAGGTATCTTCATACCAATAATGCGCCATGTCCGGCGCGACCTTCGTTATGAGAGTCTCGGCCACACCCAGCTTTCCAAATAGCGATGAAAAAGTATCTGCTAACGCCTCTTTTAGAAAACCAATTTTGGATACCTTGTTATACGTTGTTTTATTGAACTGGCTTGTCTTGTACTTTTTGAGTTCAGACAGCGCTTGCTGTCGACTTGCAGGGTCTTCTGTTGGTTTCTCTAACAATGTGTTTGATAGTTCACCGTAATAGACAAACCGTTTATCGACATCTTTAAAAGCTTGTAATGAGCTTGAGTCTCCACAATCTCGCTGCAAACCATGTTCTATAGCCTCGTACCAGAGTGCTTGAAGGGGAGCTTCATCGGGCTTTTGAGCGCGACCATGAATGAATATGATTTTCTTAGCCATAGCAGGACGTCCTAAACACATAGTTAAAATTATTATCAATAAAAAGCACCACTAGATTCGGTCAGCCCTTGCCAAGAACAGCGGTGCTAATTACGTATCTAGAGGTGGTTGATAGAGCATTTATATAACTATGAGGTACTCGTTTAAGGACCATAAACGAGTGAGCGATGCGGGTATGACTCGCAAATTGAAATGAATGTAGCTAACAAAATCTCCAACGAACGAAAAGCCCCGCAATCGCGAAGCCTTAGTTTTTTCTCTGAACGATTAACCACTATCCTTTAACAACTACAGCGCCCTTCTCAATCAATATAGCCACTATAAAGTGTGAAGTTGTAGACAGGTCAAGGGTGATTTTGAAGAGAAGTAGGGTTGATATTGAAAAAAATAAACTAAACAGGTGTATTGAAGTAATACTAAACAAATCACATAAAAAATAGAGCGACTATGAATATAGAAGCTCTATTTATAAATAACAATTTATTACTCAGAAGGAAGTATAACGCTTACCATGTCTCTGACCAGCGATTGATAACACCTTATGCAGATTTCTAGCTAATGGTTGCTCTTCGATATTAGATAGTGGAAGAAGATAGTCATTCACAAAACTTTTACTACATGTATTCCCCAATAAGTTATCTCCAAATCTATTCATATGATTGTCTTTACTTAACCTTGACATCAGATAAGAAATTGAATCTTCTGAAAAATCATCGGTAGATAATCCATCGAATTTATTCAATATTAAATCAGACAATAACCCTCTATATTTCGAATCTCGCGAATTAAACTCTTCAACAAATAACTTTATTTTATCTTGGGTCAAGCAATTTCCTAACAAATCAGAGAAAAGATACGCGTACCAATATGTATCAGAATCTTGATTATAATCGCGAAACATTTCGAGCCATATACCTAGCTCTTCAATTGGAAGCTCCCCTAAACTATCATTTCTTGTCTGATCAAGGACAGTCATTGAAAGTTCTCTGTTCCCACGGGCTAAAACTTGTAACAGTTCACTTTCATAACCTTTCCAATCAACATCTATACCCTTTAATAAGTATAGAGATTCGTTAGACAACTCTTCACTTGTTTTTTTGCTCAGTTCTTTAATTTTTTCAATTATTTGCCGAGAGTCATTGGAGACTACTGATTCGAGCGCTATCTTAATCAGCGGATTCTCGAATTTCTCGATTTTTTCCCTGACCAAAACCTTAAATTCACTATTATATTTACATATTACCTTAATGGTATTAATTGACCAGGAATCCGGTACAAGTGCATGATTGATTAGCTGATCAAGATGTTCACCTTTAATGACATCCAAATTTATTTTATCTTTATCAGCGCGAGAACAAATAAAGTATATAGGTACTACAGCCTTAGGAGTATACTTTAGTAACTCTAAAGCAAAATCTAGATTTTCATTACTACTTTTTTCATATAACAGCCTTGACAAAATCAAGCCATTTAACTTGGGGAGTTTATCTTTCTTAGAAGTAAACAAAGCTTCCTTTACTTCCGATAAATTAATTGAACTTAATAAATTAGCAATACCCGTCAAAAAACCTTCTAAATCATTCTCGATAATTTCGCTGCCTTCATAGACTCCAACTCTACCAATTAATTCTTCTATTCTATCAAGATCTTTATTGGTTATATATTCCTTTAATACAACCGACACTCCATTTGCTATAAAGTTATAATCATTTCGGTCAGTAAAAATCAATTCAAAATAATAGTCTTTAAATTGCTCACCCTTTATTGTGTCTAACAACATAATTGCATCAGCTCCAAGAGAATTTTTGAAGCTAACGATTTTTTCTAATAATTCATAATGTGATTCATCGACAACTAAGCTATTTCTAATAGCAAATCCAATTCTAAAATCGTCAATTTCAATTCCATTATTTTGATATAGGATGGCAACTTTTTCCAAAAGCTTACTTACTATTTCCGTTCTGCCTATTTCGATATATTTTGACGCAGTAATTGCAAGCTGGAGGTCAACATCCATAACATGGTTCAGGAAATTTTCAGATTCCTCAACAGATAATAAAGGAAGAGTGAAAAACAAAGCTTGATCCCAACGAGTATGACTCAAAACATTTCTCAGTACTTCAGGGTTGTTTTTATATTTACATGACAATTCTGTAGCTGCTAAATACTCCGTTATAGATTGATGAAAGAATGCAACTTTATTATTTACGTAAGGGATAATTAAGTCTCTTGAAACCAACCAGTTGGCAACTTCTGACTCATTAACTACCTTTATTCCTTGATTATTTAATTGGCTTTTAATAATCTGAAGCACTATCTGAAGTGGTTGTGCCTCCGTTCCATTATTCAGAGCCTCATACGCAATTTTTGAAAGGCACAATCGTAAATCTAAACGGATACCGTAACTTTCAGTGAAGGCGATCTCAATATTTTTAAAGTAGGAATCGTATAAATCTATTGGGTTGAATTTATCAGGCAAATTAACTTTACCACTGATAAACAAGTTGAAGAAAAATGGTTTCCGAAGCATTGAGATAATTTCATTTTCAAATCGAATATCAAAAGATAAACCCATTTTATCAACTTCATTAGCAACGTAAGAGTAGTCAATATGTTCCAAATGATAAGTTGGTAAATTTAATTTTGCTAGCCCATCATTTGTTCTAGAGCCAATAATCACATCACTATTTTGAAGGCTATCTATAAATTTATATATATCTTTTTCATATTCTCCATTTTCGATAAAATTACGAGGTATTTCATTAAATGAATCTAAGAATATCCTAACTCTGAATTTAGTATCCAACTCATAGACATCTAAAGATGATGCCAATGATTTTGATATTAGATTTATAATATCGCCATCATAAAGCTTTAAATCTACATATATTGGAACTACTACATTTTCCGGACAAAAATCTTCAGATAAACATAAATCGTTTAGTTTAAAAGCCATAGCCGAAGCTGATTTCTTCATTGAGTAGGATTTTCCTGCGCCAGGTAGACCGGTAACGATTGCCTTTTTGGGCCCATTCTCTCCTAAAATCTTTTCAATGGAATGTTCTTTATACTCTACATACCTATTTCGTATATTTGGCCTGCCACTTTCAACTCCAGAACATGTAAGCTTGGCTTTTATTTTTAACTCAGGTGAAACTTGTGTGAAAGCTAACAGCCGCCCTGCATGTCTAGCTAACGAAAGAACGTTTTGTGGGGTAACCACCTGAATTTCATTCGATTCTGGTAAATTAGCTCCTGAGCATTCTTGCAATTGACCTAACAGCGTTAGTAGATTGTCATGTTTCTTATATCCATTCTCATCTTCATATGTGTCATAGTTGACTAGATGAATCCCGTAATTATTTCTCCAGTAACTAACTTCATTGGCCGTCACATCTGCCATTATTGCATAGTGATCTCTTACACCACCTTTATAGGTGTTTGCCAATAAATCTCTTAAATAAAGAAAATCAGGGTCTCTCAATCCAAAACCAATGTACACTAATGGACGACTAGCAAGTAATAGTTTAACTGTTTCTAATGCTGCATGTCTTTCTCCTCCTGGGAGAAGCATTCTATATTGTTCCCTTGTTAGAATTATACTTTCTGTATCCCCTGCATCACCATGAGGTTTGAATATGAAGTCATGAGATCGAGCATGCGCAATGCTCGCAGTCTCGGTAAGGTGTCGGTTAGTAACCGGTGGGCGAAAAAACTTGTCAGGTAACCATTTTCTAACGCTTTCTTCAATCAGGTTATCGTAATTTGTAGTTACGAAGCTTGTAGGCCCTAAAGAAACAATTTTCTCGTGAATACTCGATGGTTTAGCAACGCCATACTTACAGCTTGTTCTAATGAAGTCGCCAATTTGTAAGTTAGTTAGTTGATCAAAACCATAACTTGCAGCCTGTAAAAGGTCCCCATTTTCAGCCTCCGACCGTATTAAATTCGCGCACGCACCGTTTTTTTCAACAAAATCGCACAGCTGAGAAATCATATTTCCCCAAGAGGGCAAACCCGACCACATTGATACTCCAGAACCTATAAACAGAACGGTATCATCTTGTTTTAGGATATCCTTCAATACATCCATAAATTTTTACTCAATACTAGAAGTTCGAAATTTAATCTTTAATTTTTCAAAACAATAACAGGGAGTTATATGAAAGTACATGATGTGACTGCATGGATAGGCTTTAAGTCACGATACCCGGTTTCACGAATTAATATACAATCGTTATTCATCACAAAACAAAAAGGCCTCGCAATGCGAGGCCTTTATTTTTTTCTATCTATCAGAAGAGATTAGTCGCGAAGTGCTGCGCCGAATTTCTCTGAGATTGAAGCTACGATAGCATCTACTGAACCAGCGATGTCTGCATCTTCAAGTGTGCGCTCTACAGACTGTAGGCTAAGTGCGATTGCTAGGCTCTTCTTACCTTCTTCAACGCCTTGACCAACGTATACGTCGAACAGTTTAGCGCCTGTTAGGAATTCGCCACCAGCAGCGATACACGCTTCTACGATGTCGCCAGAAGCTACTGCTTCGTCAACAACTACTGCGATATCACGACGGTTTGCAGGGAACTTAGATACGGCTACTGCTTCTGGAAGCACGCGAGTGTTGATAGCTGCCCATTCGATTTCGAATACGATAGTACGGCCGTTTAGACCAAACTTACGCTCTAGTTCTGGGTGAACCGTACCAATGATACCCACTTCTTTGCCGTCTACTACGATAGCCGCAGTTTGACCTGGGTGAAGTGCTGGGTGCTTCGCTGCTTTGAAGCTGTATGCGATTTCGTTTGCAGAAAGCTCAAGAACGGCTTCTAGGTCACCTTTAAGATCGAAGAAATCTACAGTGTTAGTTGCAATGTCCCAGTGCTCTTCGCCACGAGTACCAGAGATAACGCCCGCAAGCATCATTTCTTGGCGCATGCCGTTTTCAGCCGTTGCTTCAGGGATGAAACGTAGGCCTGATTCGAATAGACGAACGCGAGACTGTTGACGCTTCTGGTTGTGAACAACTGTGTTTAGTAGACCTTGGATTAGGCCAAGACGCATTGCTGACATATCCGCAGAGATTGGGAATGGCAGGATTAGCGGCTCAACACCAGGTACAACAAGCTTTTGCTGCTCTGGTTCTACGAAGCTGTATGTGATTGCTTCGTGGTAGCCACGGTCTACAAGAAGGTCACGAACGCGCTTAAGCGGTTGGTTAGCTTCTTTGTGGTCATTCATTTTAAGTGCCGCTTTAGGCGCTTGGTTTGGAATGTTATCGTAACCGTAGATACGACCTACTTCTTCAATTAGGTCTTGCTCGATTGCGATATCAAAACGCCAAGATGGAGACGTTGCCGTCCAGCCAGCGTCTGTCGTTTCAACGTTACAACCTAGGCGAGTAAGAATTTCCACTACGTCTGTAGATGGGATTTCGTGACCTAGTAGGCTATCTAGCTTAGCGCGACGTAGAGCAACTACGTTTGCTTTAGGAAGATCAGCTTCAGATTCGCTGCCGTTTACTGGCGCAACTTCACCACCACAGATTTCAACTAGAAGCTGTGTTGCACGCTCCATTGCTGCTGCTTGAAGTGTTGAATCAACACCACGTTCGAAACGTAGAGAAGAATCAGTGTGAAGGCCGTAAGCACGTGCGCGACCACGGATGTGATCCGGTGCGAAGAATGCAGCTTCAAGAAGTACGTCTGTTGTTTCAGTAGTAACACCTGAATCTTGACCGCCAAAGATACCAGCGATTGCTAGTGCTTTGTTTTGGTCAGCGATAACAAGTGTGTTGCTGTTTAGTTCAGCTTCGTTGCCATCTAGAAGTGTTAGCTTTTCGCCCTGCTCTGCTAGACGAACCACGATACCGCCTTCGATCTTAGCGAGATCAAATGCGTGCATTGGTTGGCCTTGCTCTAGCATCACGTAGTTTGTGATGTCTACAACTGGGTCGATTGAACGGATACCACAACGACGCAGTTTTTCTTGCATCCAGATTGGAGATTCCGCTTTCACGTTTACGTTCTTAACCACACGGCCAAGGTAACGTGGACAAGCATCAGTTGCTTTGATTTCAACAGATACTGTGTCTTCAATGCTTGTTGCAACAGCTTCAACTGTTGGCTCTGTAACGTCTGCGCGGTTTAGCACGCCAACTTCACGAGCAAGGCCACGGATGCTGAAGCAGTCTGCGCGGTTTGCTGTTAGGTCTACGTCGATAGTTACGTCGTTAAGCTCAAGAAGCTCACGTACGTCCAACCCTAGCGTTGTGCCTTCTGGCAGCTCAAGGATGCCGTCAGACTCTACGTCGATACCTAGCTCAGAGAAAGAACAAAGCATGCCGTGCGATGGAACGCCACGTAGTTTTGCTTTCTTGATTTTGAAGTCACCAGGAAGTACTGCGCCAACTGTTGCTACTGCTACAGTTAGGCCAAGACGACAGTTAGATGCACCACAAACGATGTCTAAAAGTTCTTCTTCGCCGATATCAATTTTTGTAACTTGTAGTTTGTCTGCGTCTGGGTGCTGACCGCACTCAACCACTTTACCTACTTTAACGCCGGTGAAAACACCAGCAACAGGTTCTACATCGTCAACTTCCAAACCAGCCATAGTGATTTGGTGAGCTAGCTCTTCGCTGTTAATTGCAGGTTTAACCCACTCGCGTAGCCAAGATTCACTGAATTTCATAGTTTCGACTGCCCCGGATTACTTGAATTGTTTAAGGAAACGAAGGTCGTTCTCGAAGAACGCACGAAGGTCATTTACGCCGTAACGAAGCATCGTTAGACGCTCTACACCCATACCGAATGCAAAACCAGAGTATTTCTCAGGGTCGATGCCAACAGAGCGAAGTACGTTAGGGTGAACCATGCCACAGCCTAAAACTTCTAGCCATTTGCCATCTTTACGTTTCACGTCAACTTCAGCTGAAGGCTCTGTGAACGGGAAGAATGAAGGACGGAAACGCACTTCAACTTCTTCTTCAAAGAAGTTACAAAGGAAATCGTTAAGAATGCCTTTAAGTTGTGCGAAGTTTACGTTCTCATCAACTAACATACCTTCCACTTGGTGGAACATTGGCGTGTGAGTTTGATCGTAGTCGTTACGGTAAACACGACCCGGAGCAATGAAGCGGAATGGCGGTTTGCCGTTTTCCATCGTACGGATTTGAACACCAGAAGTGTGCGTACGTAGCATTAGATCAGGGTTGAAGAAGAAAGTATCGTGATCAGTACGAGCTGGGTGATCGTCTGCGATGTTTAGTGCATCAAAGTTGTGGAATGCATCTTCGATCTCAGGGCCAGACTCAGTGCTAAAGCCAAGCTCACCAAAGAACTGTTCGATACGCTCAACAGTGCGAGTAACTGGGTGAAGACCACCGTTCTCAATGCGACGACCTGGTAGGCTCACATCGATAGTTTCTTCAGCTAGTTTCGCTTCAAGCTCTGCACGTTGTAGTGCGTCTTTGCGAGCTGCGATCGCTTGTTGAACAGCACCTTTCGCTTTGTTGATCTCTTGACCAGCAGTGCGACGCTCTTCAGGTGGAAGTTTACCTAGGCTTTGTAGTTGAAGAGTGAGTTCACCCTTCTTACCTAAATACTGAACTCGCACTTCATCAAGTGCGACTAACGAATCTGCTGTATCAATAGCAGTCGTTGCATTAGCAATGATCTCTTCTAGATGTTGCATCATTTCCTCATCTACCAGTTGGTAGTGTCCGTATCGGATGATTAGTTTTTTTAGATAGCTACACATAGTAATCAAACACGCAACCAATGCCAAATTGAATCGCTAAAAGAACAAGTTATTGCTTAAAAACACGGCAAATTTAACAGGATATTAATGAGGAGTAGGAAGAAGTGGAACAATTACAGGTTCCACTTCTTAATTTGGAAATGACCTGAAGGCTAGATCTGAATAGAACAAACGCTGTTCTTCCCTGCGTTTTTTGCTAAATAGACGGACTCATCCGCCGCTTTAATCAATTCGTTCATGGTTTCGAATTCTTGGGTCATTTCAGCGACACCGACACTAATACTGCCAATCCAAACTTGATGACTGGTTTCAACCTCTAATTCAGACACTTTCTGTCGAGCGGTTTCCGCGATGTACATCCCACCTTTAAGGTCGGTGTTTGGGCAAATAACCAAGAACTCATCGCCACCTAACCGGCAAACAATATCATCATTACGGAACGTGTTTTTCAGTTCACGCGAGAGGGTTTGTAGCACCAAGTCGCCTGCATCATGGCCGCTGGTGTCATTAATGCGCTTGAAGTGGTCGGCATCAATCATAATACACACTAAAGGCATGCCCAGTTCTTTGGAGTCTTGCCAATGCAGCGCTAACTGTTTAAAAGCACTACGACGGTTATGCAAATTAGTAAGAGAGTCGGTTAATGACAGTTCTTCAAGTCTCTTATTCGCTCGTTTTAATTCTGCCGTACGTTCCTCAACTTTATCTTCGAGTAACTGGTTGAAGCGTAACAACTGTTTGTTTCGTTCAGAGACTTGTTCAAACAGGCCGTTAAGCGCAGCCAACAGCGGGACAGTCGCAGAATCTTGCTGCTTTTCTTCCGCTTCAAAGGCTTGCAGAGGTGTCGCGCCCTCTTCTATCGCGGTCATTTGTCGCGCCATGTTTTGGTCGATGCCGAGGATGTGGTAAGCAAGCCAATGGATGAGGAAGTCCAATAACTGCCGTGCTGACACCTGATCTTCTTCTAAGATGAAAGCTTGCATACCGTAGATATCTTGCTTAAATACACGATGCACTTTGATGTGTTCTTCAATGTGTAACTCATGTACACCGCAATCTCTCATCAAAGATTCTTCTTCTTTAAAGTGAAATTCTGCATAGCGCGCGAGTTCGAGTAAAGCGATGTTAATGTCGTCTATAGAGATAGTATTCTCTGACAACAGATTTCCGTAGTGATTGATAAAACCAACAAGGTATTGATGTTGTTCATCTACAACACCAATGCCTGTTTCAAAGTTTTTATCCCAATTAAATAAATTCATAAATCCCTTAGGGCCGATACCACCAGCACGATTTACATGCATATTCGGAGGTTATAGATACTCGAAAAATACAACCATTTTACCTTTGGGACTATTCGATTATTTGCTCTATTTTATAAAAAGATGACATTAAACATTCTAAATATGGCTCATCTTAAATTTGAGACGTCCCCCCCAACAGGAACGCCCCACGAAGCTAACATTAGAAATAATATTCCAACGCCATCTCAACAAAGTCATCCTTGCGTGCGAAGAACAACAAGTCCTCTGGGGTTTCGTTCTCAAACAACCAAGCATTCAGTCGCCACTTGAGATTGTTGTTAATACGGCTCGATGCCTCTAGCTTGGCACTGTAGACATCACTGTTATCTAAGTCTTGAGTGATACCAGTAAGCACTTCGGTGCCGTCTTCATCGTTCAAAGCGAAACGGGCGCCAAGGAACACATCATTTTGGCCGATGGTTTGGGCATTGTTGCCTCGACTGTCATACAGGTATTCAGCGATGAAGCCGATGTCCCAGTACGATTCAAGCGCCCCTACCCAAGTGTATTCAAAGCCTGTCGCCACGCCGGTATGGTTGTCGTAGCTGTCGCGATAAATGCTTTCCAGCTTCCATAACCAGTCACCGATAATGCCTTGAACATCCAATCCGAAGTGTTGCATTTGGGCGTAGTATGGCTTGAGTTGATTGCCTTCCACACGGTAATAAGGGTCGCGGTTTGTGCCGCCTAAGTAGCTTAAACCGACATCCCAATCACCGTACATTTGGCTGTAACGCAATGCCACATCAACGTGTTTTTCTTCTCGTGAAGATTCGTAAAGCGCATCGTCCGACACTGGCACGGTTGGCCTTAATCGACCGTCTTCGCCTGCGAAGGTACGCTCACGAAAATACGGCAGTAACATGGCGTCTATGGTGCCCCACTCTTTTATCGAGGTGAAGTGCACCATAGGCTGACCTAACTTGGATTCGCCATCGACCGATTCAATGGCATCGGTCTGGTTTACCACATCCACTAAATGCGCCGATTCGGTTACGCCCCAAAATACCTTTCCAACACCCGCTCGCAGTTCGTAATCATCCCAATAGGTTAAATACAAGGCTTCGCGAATATCACCATGAGTTCGTTCATCGTCTTCACTGTCTAGGCGATAAAACGGGGTGAAGGTAATGCTGCCGTTGCCCTCTTGTTGCTCCCAGTAAAACTCTGGCTGCAACACCAGTGAGCTTTGTCCTTTGTCTTGCCCTTGTAAGCCGTCGCTAAAGAACTGCCTATGTTCAAGGTTAACCTGCCCTGCGATATCAGGACTAAAGCCTGCCGCCACACAAGGCAACGACACCTGCATAAGCCCGACGGTCGCCGCCAAGGTTAAGGATAATTGGGTTCCTGTTGCCACAATCCTTTTCATATTCCTGCCTTATTTCGCACGTTTTAGTGTGTTCTTTTGGAAATCCTTGTCTTTAAGACCGGTCTGGAACACTAAATCTGTCGTGGTTAATACGGTGCTTTTGCCTGTTTGATGGTTTTGCATCGCCATGGTGTGTGCGCGCCAGTATTGGTTTAGGTACTGTTTGTAATCTTGGAACGATAGAGTTTTAAGCAGTGCGCCTTTGCGGTCGTAAAACTCGACTTTCATTGGGCGGTAGTGCTGTTGGTCTAGCCATACCTTTTGCATGGTGTAGCCTGAGTTTTTATCGGTCGGTACTTGCTCTAAAACAAAGGTGTCTACGCCTTCCAGTTTCGCGTCTTCAATGTAGTTGAAGGTGTATTTTTCCAGCTCAAACGAGCTTAAGTCCTCATACGCAAATTCACTGCCCATAAACGGGCCAGATTTGTTGCGTGAAGAGATGCGTTTTACACGCTTGAGTGCAGGAAGATACAACCACTGGTCATCGGATTTGGTGATGTGCGAATGGTTTAGGAAAGCCGTGCCTTTTACGTCGCGTGGTTCATCAAAAATGGTTAAGCCTTTGTCGCCATCGTTATCGACTTCTAATGATTTCAATCGCATCAGACGTGTACTGCTTTCGCCCTGTTTGTTGCGAAGTAGCATCTCCATGGTCGCGACAGAATCGCCCCACCCCATATCGACGGCTTTGCGTTGTTCGGCAATTTCTAAGCCTTTCGCTGGGTCTGCTAATGCTGGGAAAGCGGCGAATGTGCTCAGTGCCAACGAGCTAACAGTAAGTAATGTAGTAGCGAATGTTTGTTTAACGCTTTTCATAAATATCTCCTTGAGTCAGCCCACCGCAGCAGGCCGACGTTTCCTTATTTGGTCGAAGTAGTCAGTTCGGCTGTCGATCTAGGCTGCGACTTGGTATCTGGCTTTGATTCGTGCTGAGTTTTAGCTGAATAGTGGGTCTGTTTGTCGAAGATCATCAGTAAGCTTGGTAGCAAGATGAAATCGACCACCAGCGCAATGAAAATCACAATCGCGCTGAGTAAGCCCATGTCGGAGTTGAGTCTGAAGCTCGACATCGCCAGTACAGAGAAACCGGCCACTAGCACAACAGTGGTGATCCACAAAGCGCGACCTACGGTGTGGAAAGCGTATCGAACCGCTTCTTCTGCTGATTTCCCTTCGATTCTTGCGCGCTGGTATTTACTCAAGAAGTGCACCGCATCATCAACCACGATACCCAACGTGAGCGTGACCACGACTGACAAACCGAGGTTGATTTCACCTGAGATAAGCGCCCATAAACCAAAGCCAATGATCGCAGGCGCAATGTTGGGCACTAGGCTGATGATGCCTAAGCGAACCGAGCGCAATGCAAAGATCATCAAGCCAGAGATAAGCACTAGGGTGATAGGCAAAGTTGATAGCATGCTCGCCATGTTGGTTTCGCCAATATGAGCAAACATCAGTGACGGGCTCGAAGCCACCACTTCATATTGCGGTGCATTGGCTGCAAACCATGAGTAAATGCGCTCTTCGAGTTCGACTAGCTCAACGCTGCCAAGGTTATCGACGGTGAGTACCATTTTGATCGATGATTTATCGACGTTGATCTGGTTGTTCAAGTCCAAGCCGTACGGCAGAGACATTTCGTAAAGCAGCAGATATTGCGCGGCAAGTTCACGGTTCAGCGGTAGCTTGTAGTAGCTGTCGTCGTCGGCATGCATATTCTTGTTCAAACGCATATAAACATCAGAAAGCGTTGCCACATGGTCAGTTTCTGGTTGAACGCGTAGCCACTTAGTAAAGTCACCAATTGCTTGCAAGAACACTGGATCAGCAATCGCTTGAGACTCGTTAGTTTTCACTGCGATACTGAGGGTTGTCATGCCGCTTACGGTCTCTTCCATGAAGTCAGCCGCTTGTCTGAATTCACTTGAGGTATCGAAATACTTCACCGATTCATCGTTGACTTTGTTGAGCGGAATTAACGCGGCAGCGCCAACAATCACTAGCGTAGAAATCGGCAGCAGTGCTTTACGGTTAGTTACGACAAAATCGCCCAGCTTATCCATGAAGGTGACTTTGTCTGCCGCCTTAGGGTTGGCAGGTAGACGTTTGACTGGCAGCAGTTTTAGCAACGCTGGCAACATAGTCACAGACAAGAAGCACGCAATAAGTACACCCAGTGCCGATAAGTTACCGAAATCACGCAGCACTGGTGAGTCCGACATGTTCATCATCAGGAAACCAATCGCAGTGGTCACCGAGGTGATCAGAATCGGCATCGCATTGAGCTTGATGCTGTATTGAATGGCTTGTGCTTTCTCCATACCGCGCTGCATCGCTTGTCTCATGGTCACAATCACGTGAACACAATCAGCCACCGCCAAAGTTAAAACCAAGGTTGGCACATTCACGGTTGCGGTACTCAAGAACATCCCTGCCCAACCAGACAATCCCATGGTGGCAACAATCGAAGAGATGATCACAATGAGCGTCGCCACCACACTAAAGAACGAGCGCAGCATAAAGGTCAGGAACACCAGTACCACCAACAGCATTAAGGGAACGAGCGTTGAGCTGTCTTCTTGAGCCGAAGTCATAAACGCGTTGTTCATGGCTATGATGCCCGCTTTATGGAATTCGACATTAGGATACTGAGCTTGGTACTTGCCGAACATGGTATTGATTGCCGCAATCACCTCTTGCACTTCTGCGGTTTTGTCCACTTCTGGCAGTTGCACGGTGACGTTCACAATCGTCACATCGCCAGAGGCCGACACCAAGGCATTCTTAAGCAACGGCTCGTTAAGGGCGATCTGTTTTACTTTGGCGATGCGTTCTGGTGTGTGTTCGTACTCTTCATACAGCAAGTCTTCTACCAAAAGATCATCTTCAATGGCTTCGGTGTGCTGATAATTAGCAAGGGAATCGACACGGCTTGAATACGGGATCTGCCACGCATCAACCGTGAGATTTTGAATCAGGGTGAGAGTTTCAGGGGTGAAGACATTGCCATCTTCAGGTGCGACAACAATCGCAAGGTTGTCGGTTTTTGCAAAGGTGGTTTGGATTTCATCGAACGCCATCAACTGCTTGTTGGTGCCTTCGAAGAAGATGTTGTAGTCCCCTCTAAAGTAGAGGTTCTTAGCCCCTAATGCAGAGAGAATGATGATTGAAAACACCACCAGCAGAACGATAAACGAACGCTTGGTAGGTATTGAGTGCCAACTGTTTAGATCTGTGTTTGCGCTATCAGCATTAGGGTTATCTCGGTTTTGCTGATCGAACGTGGGCTTCTGGCTGTCATGTTTCATCACAGTCTCCATTTGTGACGATTCGTCATATTTGTGTCATAAAAAGCCAGCCGAAGCTGACAAAAGACACAATGCTTAGTCAAACACTCAAGAAAACAGCAACCACAGTCGGTCAGTCTCAAGTTTGTGACGAATCGTCAAAAATGGTTATTAATAAACCCACATTGTGGGCTTAACGGAAGCTATCGACCTACAGACTCTAAGTAAGCGATCTCTTCACTGAACAGTTCTTGTTCTACACGACGCCAAGTTTTGCGGTAATCCCAGTCACTAGAAAGGGGCTGCCAATTTAGGCCGTCTAGAATCATGTTCGCGTTGTGTAATACTGAATACGGGTCTTGTAACCGCTTAATACAATGACTGTTTGATGCGTTCTGTGACAAGGCATTTGAACCAAATGCGATTGACCAGTTAGCAAAAACGATGGCATCTGAGCCAACGCCAGAAGAGAACTTTAGGTCACCCGCTTCTACCGCTTGGTTAACCATAGAGTCGCATTGTTCAATCACCAACTCTTCCAGTTCATTCATCTCGGCGACGCGTGCACTAGACGCTTTCTCTAGTACCCACGGGCTTTTAGCCATGATCGCACAGGTTGATAGTACCGGTTCCATGCGAGCATAGATTCGGTAAGCAACGTGCAATGCGACGATCTTTTCACGTGTGTTGCCTTCAAACTCTCCAGAGCGAGCAAACATCATTGCTTCTGTCTTGAGAGAGTGAATACATAACGCTAAAACGACGTCTTCTTTGCTGCAAAAGTGATTGTATATCGTACCTTTAGAATAAGAGCTCGCTGCCGTTAGCTTGTCCATCGTGAGGTTTCCGAACCCTTGTTCTCGAACCAGATCTTTTGCTAACAACATCAACTCTACTTCTCGGTCTGCAATAGACTGCTGCTTTTTAGACAACACGCCTTTACAACCAAAGATACCTTGTTTATCGCCTTTACAACCAAAGCCAAACATAATTTTTTAGTCCGTATATGAGCTTAGCCGTTATCTAAGCTTCGCCAGTATTTAAAACACTCCTATCCAATATATTAACACGAATAGTAAATTCATGTAGTTAACCATTTTGTGACGCTTCGTCATTTCTGACTTATCGTTATAATAGCGCAAGTATTGATCATATCAAGGGGTTTTATAAATTAAATACATTTTGTGAATGGAAAGAGAATAAATGGGATATAGCTAAGAAAATCATCAATAGTTGACCTAAAGAGAAGACTTTAAAAGAAGACCTGTATTGTGACCAACAGAATGTGGATGCGAATTGGGCATTCTTAACCTAACAAAGAATGTAGGCACTTTAAGCTGCTATGCGTATTCATGCCCAATGATTCCTAGCTTAAACCACAAGAATGAATGACTGTAGGCTTACTTTATGGGGCAGACGTCTCCTTATGGTCAATATTTGGCTTACTAATGCCGTTTTCTGTTAAGTTGCTATAAATTCGGTAAGGGGTGACTTACAATAGTGACAACGACTTACCTTTTTTGAGAACACGATATTGAGCGCCAAATATTCTTATTTAGCTTGGCAAGTGAATACTTCTAGCCCTGCAGAAAAGCTGGTTTTATTGATGCTTGCAGACGGTGCTGACGAATTCGGCTACACCAATGTGTGCCTACAAACAGCAGGTCAACTTTGTGCTCTCTCTACGTTTGGTTTAGCCGACTGTCTTAAGTGTTTAGTCGACCAAGGTTTTCTCGATAAGGTAAAAGTAGATTATCGGGATAAAAAAGAGATTCACGTTTTCAAAATGCTCATTGAGCAAGAGCAAACTGCGGCGCACGTTGAGGTTCAACCGACCAATAGTATTCCGGTCTACTCTACGGCACCTGCACCTGCACCTGCACCTGCACCTGCACCTGCACCTAAGTTTCAGCCTGCTCCGGCACCAATGCAACACATGCAGCAGGCCCCTCGCCCACAAGGTCGAGGCTCAATGAACAGCAACACCGTCTCTACTCATGATCTCAACGAAGAAGAGATACCATCATGGGCAGAACGTGCGTTTAAATTCTCCGGTTTGACCGGTGACCATAGTTTAGTATGGAAGAAATTTGTCCTCTGGTATAAAGCCAAAGCCAATGAATTAATGCCATTATCTCGGATTGAATCCAAGCTGCAGTACTGGCTAGTTAACGAGAAGCAAAATGAAAGACAACAACAGCAGAAGACCTCTCAATATTCAGGAAATGCAGGACAAGCTCAAGGAAATGGGTATAGACAAAAGCTTAGCCCATCTGAACGCTTCAGGCAGCAGCTCATTCAAAAAGGCAAAAAGCCAACCTTCTGAGCCAGCTCAACCTGTTGTACCTGACGCTACAGGTCCATTAGTACCTGAAGTGATTGAAGCGCAAAGTACCGAAGTGAAAGTAGCGGCTGCACAAGCTGCGGATTCTGGTGCGTCTCAAAAAGTGCCTGTTGTCGATCAAGATCCGGCAGAGTTAGAGCTGACTGATTGGTGTATCCATGTATTTGGTTCTTTCTTAAGCGTGTACGAAACACAATGGGAATACCAATACGGGAGCGAGCCGAGCGGTAAGTTTATTGAATTTGCTAACTCAGTCGATTCAGACGGCCTTAACCGCGTGCTAATGCACTGTCATGAACGTATTCAACTTGGCAACAGTTGGCCGCCGCAAATGGGTGAGCTTTGGATCCTGAAAGATTCTTTGACTGAAGAGGAGTTGTTGGATAGCCGTATTCGAGTGTTGTCACGCTCTGCAGATAATAAGATTGAAAAATGGCTGATTCAGAACAAACTGTATGACTTGAAGCGTACGGCTGAAAACAAGCTGGATGGTCTGTTTAAGAAGTACTACTTGGAAGCAAAACGTTTAGATGAGAAAGGCATGCTGGAAACGGAGTTGCCGCAATTCCTGCTTGCCGCTAACTCAGTGAAAAACCTAAACGATTTAAAACGTGAAGAGTACGAAAGCCAGCACGGCAAAGCGATTAACCCAAGAATTCAGCGTATTCTGAACAGTAAAAAATAACCATCCGCTTGCTATCTGTTATAAGAAAACAGAGTAGCGATTACACGGTTAACAGATACAAAAATGCCAGCTATCAAGCTGGCATTTTTTACGAATTCTTACGAACTCTACAAATATCCGTGACCAACGGTACGTCTGTCACTGACTGCAAGTAATTACAGTAGGTGGATAGTTGCGTTTAGCGTGAATACGCCAGAGTCGTCATCTTTCATTTTGAAGTTTTGGTAGCTAGCGCCTACAGATAGTGGACCAAAGATGAAGTATTCAGCGCCTACACCGTACATGATATCAACATCGTCTTGCTTGAAGCCATCAGCTTTAAGCTCGTAAGAGTGAAGACCACCCTTCGCGTATACGTGAAGAGGACCAAAATCGATGCTTGGTTTAATCGCTAGGTAAGCAGTGCTTGCGTCTAAATTCTTAAGATCGCGGTTGCCGTAATTAACGCTGCCGAAAGAACCTAGATCCCAGTAACCCGCTTCAACACCGATTAGTGGAAGGATACCTGTACCTACGTGGATGCCCACCGCGTTTTCATCTTCACCAGCGAATGAGTTTTGACCACCCATTACACCGCCGTACAACCAAGAATCAGCCATTGCTGTTGAAGATGCACCTAGTAGTGCTAGTGCCAATAACGTTTTTTTCATATTCGACCTTTTTCGTCCTAGTGGCAGGCCTTGAGTGGTAATAAATTGCCACCAAGTCGCCCTGTATGTAATAACTACTCAATTAGTAATGCAATAAGCAAGATTTATACCCAAACCTTGCCATTGCGTCTAGCTTTATTCCTTTAGCAAGCATCAATCGCGTTTTTAACACGCTTATCTGATACTGGGTAAGGCGTACCGAGCTGCTGTGCGAAGAAGCTTACACGAAGCTCTTCTATCATCCAACGCACCTCTTTTACATTTTCTGGAACCGCGATCCCTTTTGGAATTTTATTCAGCAGTTCTTTGTAATCATTCATTACTGACTCAACTTTGATCATGTGAAGACGATCTTTGTTCGGGTCAATTGGCAGTTTTTCCATGCGGCGTTCAATCGCTCTCATATAGCGTAGAATATCCGGCAAGCGTTTCCACCCACATTCTGTGGCAAAACCCTTAAAAATCAAACCTTCTACTTGAGCTTTTATGTCAGAAAGTGCGAATGCCATAGAAAGATCCACGCGTCCTTTCAGCTTTTTACTGATGCTGAATGCCGTGGTTAGGATGGTTTCAACCTGTTGAGCAATCTCTACTACGGCATCACCCAACTCTGCACGTACGTGTTCTTTCAGAGCTTCAAACTGCTCTGGTTCCCAAACCAAACCGCCCTTCTCTTCAATCAGCTTATCAATACCACAAGCGATACAGTCATCGATAAGATCGAGTACCTGTCCGTATGGGTTGAAGTACAAGCCAAGTTTCGATTTGTTCGGCAGGTTCGAGTGCAAGTATTTGATCGGTGATGGCACGTTCAACAAGATTAAACGACGCTGACCCGATTTCATTGCCGAGATTTGCTCTTGCTCGGTTTCGAACAGTTTGATCTCTACGCTGTCTTTGGTATCCACCAGCGCAGGGAAGGCTTTAACATCGTAGCCACCACGTTTCTGTTGGTAGACTTTTGGTAATTCACCAAAGCTCCACGTGTGCAGGTTCTGCTGCTCGATATCGTCGTCTGCCACTTTAGAAAGCGTTTCTTGAACCTTGTCTTTCAGGCTCTCTTTCAACTCATGCAGATCTTTCTGTTCTTTCAGCTTACGCTTGCGATGATCTACAGCGCGGAATGTTACCTTTAAGTGCTCTGGAATCTGGTCTAACTTCCAGTCATCACGTACCACTTCCACACCCGTCATGCGGCGTAGCTCTTTCTCAAGAGAATCCAGTAACGGTGCTTCAAGCGGTGTCACACGTGCCAAGAATGCATCTGCGTAGTTTGGCGCAGGTACAAAGTTACGGCGTAGCGTTTTAGGTAGTGACTTAATTAGGCTAATCACCAGTTCCTGACGCAGGCCTGGGATCTGCCAATCAAAACCGTTTTGGTCAATTTGGTTCAAGATAGGCAGCGGAATGTGTACCGTTACACCATCGTTGTCGTCACCTGGTTCAAATTGGTAGCTCAGTTTCAACTTAATACCGTTTTGGTGCCAGAAGTTCGGATAATCCAAATCAGTAACGTGGCTAGCATCGCCTCGGAACAGCATCGACTTTTCAAAGTTAAGCAGCTCAGGAGTTTTCTGACTGGTCTTCTTCCACCACGTATCAAAGTGACGGCCAGAAACCGCCTCTTCACCAACACGCTGGTCATAGAAATCGAACAGTTCATCATCGTCGATCAAGATGTCACGACGACGCGATTTATGCTCTAGCTCTTCGACTTCTTGTAGAAGCTTACGGTTCTGCTTGAAGAAAGCGTGTTTGGTTTCCCACTCACCTTCTACTAATGCACTACGTACAAACAACTCACGGCTGACGGTGGCATCAATCGCGCCGTAGTTCACAAGGCGCTTAGGTACGATTGGGATTCCGTAAAGCATCACTTTTTCGTGTGCCATTACCGCTGCTTGTTTCTTCGACCAATGTGGTTCGCTGTAACTGCGTTTAATCAGGTGTTTCGCTAGCGGTTCAATCCATTCAGGTTGAATCTTCGCGATAACACGGCCCCAAAGTTTTGAGGTTTCTACCAGCTCCGCAGACATGATCCACTTAGGCTGTTTCTTAAATAGGCCAGACGCAGGGAAGATGTGGAAGCGTGCATTACGTGCACCTTGATACTCATTCTTCTCTTGGTCTTTCATACCAATGTGCGAAAGCAAACCTGATAGCAGTGACATGTGAATGCCATCGTAGCTGCCCGGTTCTGTATTCAACTTAGTATCTAGCTCACGCATTGCTTGGTGAATTTGGAAGTACACATCTTGCCATTCACGGATACGTAAATAGTTGAGGTAATCTTGCTTACACTGTTTGCGGAACTGGTTACTCGACAATGCTTTTTGCTGCTGCTTGATGTAATCCCATAAGTTCACAAACGTGATGAAGTCAGACTCTTTATCGAAGAAACGCTTGTGCTTGTCATCAGACGATTGTTGCTTATCTGATGGACGCTCACGCGGATCTTGAATCGACAACGCAGACGCGATCACCATCACTTCGTGTAGGCATCGGTTACGTGGCGCTTCAATTACCATACGCGCTAAACGTGGATCGATAGGCAGTTTTGCCAGCTTACGACCAATCGCGGTTAGCTTCTTCTTGTCGTCGCCGTGGTTCTTGTTTTTGTTCGCTGACGGTTCAACGGTGGCGATCGCACCAAGCTCTTCAAGCAGCCTTACACCGTCTTGAATGTTGCGCTTATCGGGCGCTTCAACAAATGGGAACGCTTGAATATCGCCTAGACCTAGCGCTGTCATCTGAAGGATAACCGATGCTAGGTTAGTACGAAGAATCTCTGGGTCAGTAAACTCTGGGCGTGACTCGAAATCTTCCTCAGAGTACAAACGAATACAGATACCTTCTGCAACACGACCACAACGACCTTTACGCTGGTTTGCACTCGCTTGAGACACTGGCTCAATCGGTAGACGTTGTACTTTAGTACGATAGCTGTAGCGGCTAATACGCGCCGTACCCGGGTCGATAACATACTTGATGCCCGGAACGGTTAACGAGGTTTCTGCCACGTTGGTTGCCAGAACGATGCGTCGACCAGTATGAGACTGGAAGATACGGTTCTGCTCACCCGCCGATAGACGCGCGTAAAGCGGGACAATTTCGGTATCACGAAGGTTGCGTTTACTTAATGCATCTGCGGTATCACGAATTTCTCGCTCACCGTTCATGAAGATCAAGATATCGCCAAGGCCTTCATCACACAGCTCATCAACGGCTTCAAAGATGCCTTCGATTTGGTCGCGGTCTGAATCACTTTCATCACCACCTAATGGGCGGTAACGCGTATCAACTGGGTAAGTACGACCAGACACTTCAATGATCGGTGCATTGTTAAAGTGCTTAGAGAAACGCTCTGGATCGATGGTTGCCGACGTGATGATCACTTTCAGATCAGGACGCTTTGGCAGTAACTCTTTCAGGTAACCCATGATGAAATCGATGTTCAGGCTACGTTCGTGCGCTTCATCGATGATGATGGTGTCGTACTGATTTAAGAAACGGTCGTGTTGAATCTCCGCCAGTAGAATACCGTCGGTCATCAGTTTGATTTGGGTATTGTCAGAAATCTGGTCGTTGAATCGAACCTTATAACCAACGAACTCACCCAGCTGTGTTTCCATCTCTTCAGCAATACGGTTCGCAACCGAACGCGCCGCAAGACGACGAGGCTGAGTGTGACCAATTAAGCCAAAGCGGCCGCGGCCAAGCTCAGAACAGATTTTTGGTAGCTGAGTGGTTTTACCCGAACCCGTTTCACCCGCCACGATAACCACTTGGTTTTCAGCGATGGCTTTCGCGATGTCTTCGCGCTTTTGGCTAACCGGGAGAATTTCTGGGTATTCAATCGTTGGTTTCTGTGCCGCACGCTGAGTTGCCGTCATCATCGACTTAGCAATGTCTAACGCAATCTCATCAAAGACAGCGTGCTTAGCTTGTTCGTTCTTAATTTTGCTCGCACCAGCAATTCGCTTACTCAAACGGAAGCGATCGCGTATCATACATTCGTTGAGCGCTTTACGAAGAGAGGCTGGGCTATTCTGAGATGATTTGTTGTTTTTCGCTGATTGTTCAGCAGATTTTTTCGATGCAGCTTGGTTTGGTTTCGCTTTGCTCTGTGAAGAACTTGGCTGTGCTGCATTCTTGTTGTTATCTGCTTTTTCCGGAGACGAAGTCAAAGCGTGTCCTATTCTTGTACTTATTAAACTCGCGCGATTATATCACAAGTCTCAAACAAAAAAGCCTGACAGCAAAGGGAAAACCTTTAGCTATCAGGCTGATTAATCTCGCTAACACTCGCAGGAGCTATGAAAGCGCGGTCAAATGTAATTCGTACTTAGTCAACTCTGGTTTAAAGCTAACGTTAAAAACTGCGCTTAAAACTCATATTGGAAGTAAACCGTGTTGTAGTTACTGCCGCCTTTGATACGACCATACTGAGAGGATTTTTCAAAGATTGCAGAACGGTGATGCAATGAATAACCGAACCATAAGTTGTTCAAGTCATTCTTACCAATCAAGTCGCCAACGTTGACATCGAATGAGAAGTCTAAGTAGTTCAATAGATGGCTTGCGGTGTAACCTTTACGGTCCATCTCAGAGCCTTCGATGTAGGTAATCGAATCGATGTAAGACATACCTTCTGCCACACCAACACGCCACTGAGTTGGCCAATCAAAGGTGTAATACGCTTTGATTGCGATGATGTATTCGGTGCTGCTCGATTGAACGTCTGAACTCCAGTGGTGCGCAATACCTGGGGTTAAATAGATATCCAGTGGCAAACCGAAGATCTCATCAGTTAATGGGTGTCCATAGAAGAACGAGGTCAACTGGTTGTTGTATTCGTCTTTTTCTCTATTGAACTTCATGATGTCGCCAATATTGGATGGCGTTCCCCAGCCGTGTGCGACACGTAAGTACGGCGCATTGCTCAGTTTAGGTTTTGGCGCTTTCTCTTTGTCGTTAAAGAAACCAAAGCCAAGGTACAATTCCCCCTGATAACGGTCTTCAACAATCGAAGAATCGTAAGCGTTATCGTCCAATCGAGTCACACTGGTTGAACCCAATAAGTACAAGTTAGAAACCACATGGTAACGCGTTTCAACACCAACATTTAAGTCAACACCAGCACCAATGGTTTCATTAGATGCGGAGTAATACTCACTGTTGAAATCAGCACTTTTATAACGCAGCGTCGCGCTCGGGTAAAACTCCCAATCTCCAGTTTCATACTTGGCTTTAGCTCGTAAGTTACCGTGGAAGTTGTATTCACTGTCGCTCATTAACTCCGTCTCGACAGACCAAGAATCATCAAGTTGGTAGGTCAGTTGAGCACCAAAGTCCGCCGTATCGCCTTCAATCGCGTTCTGCTCAGATGCAGGAATATCAATAAAGCGCATGCGAGAGATAGCATTGAAAGACCACTTCTCATCGTCAGTTTGATAGAGGTATGCCCCCATCTCAGTACCGTCAATAAACACATAATCGTTCTTGAAAAACAGCATCGGTACGAATGAGCTAACCGATTGGTCGCCACCAGACGTGTCATAAGGGATGCTTGCTGTACGGAACATTGCAGCGATGCCCCACTCTTGCTCTTCAGCGGCCCACGCATTAGCACTTACGAAAATGCCACTTAGGAAAGCGCTACCTAGTAAAACCAATCCAGATGAAGGAAGAGTCGGTAAATATTTGAGCTTCATTCTTGTGTAATTACTCTTTGAAAAAAATATTGTTTTACTGATTAGACATTTATTAACCATGACGGCTAACTATTTTTAGGTTTGCTCGGCATTGACCGTTACAATGTAGAATATTCTCGGTTAAATGAAAGTATTGTGAAAGTCTCCGAATTACAAAACATTATAGATCACTTACCCAAAGATTCCGATCCAGATATTGTTATGGGTGAGGCGTGGTTGCCTGAGCGTTTGGTGGATACCAACCTAGACGGTGACATGCTATTTCTTGAATTCGATAATGCCCCTGAAGACAATCAAGGGGATGAAGAAGGCCGTGGCTTTGTTGAGCACGAGATTGCTATGATTCGAGAAAAGCTCGAACTGTTATTAGACGAGCCTTCCGATACCAAGACCAAAGCCGATGCCCTATTGGCAATATTTCTAATGGGCCATGAACTTTCTAGCTCAGAAGTTATCGAAGTTCTTGAATCAACAGAATCTGAAACGACAGAGCCTGAGATTGCAGAGCATAATCAACAGAATCTGACTCAGTAGAATTTGAAGCATCAACGCTTGGAACCACAAAGCCAGACACGAACAAGCTCGAAACAAAAGAACACCACGACGACTAGCCACCAACGATTTTAGGTACCGTATTGAAACCCTCTACGACATCATCTCTTCCCCTGTTACTCGCCGGACCCATTTTAAGAAAAACCACCGCGACTGAAGTAGTACTTTGGTTAGCCACCAGCTCGCCTCTTACAGGCAGAGCCGAGCTTCATACTCAAGAAATAGACGATTCTGAAGCAGCACAAGACCAGCCGTTTTATACCTCATCGCTTGAAGAACATGATTCGATTCAAATCGGTACACATGCGTGGATAACGCTAATTCGCTTACAAGGTGAGTTTCCGACTAATACGCGGCTTGAATATGATATTCACACTGAGTCAGGTTCACTAAAAGAGCTCGCCCCTCACCTTGTTTACAACGGTAAATCTCGCGTTGAGTTTAAGATATCGACCTCAGCTGATTACATTCTTCATGGCTCTTGCCGCAACCCGCATCATCCAAGCAAAGACAGCCTAGTTGCAGCCGATAACAAGATGGCCGATCAAACCGTCGCTGAAAGACCCGACATGCTGATGATGAGCGGCGATCAGATCTACGCCGACCATGTGGCAGGCCCAACACTTGATGCTATTCAACAAGTGATTCACCTGCTTGGCCTTGTAGGCGAAAGCTTACCGACTGACTCGCAAATTAAACAAATCAACAACAGTGACGCTCTGTATAACAGTGAATACCACTTATACCAGCGTCATCACTATTTGCCGCACCACACAGCTTCAGAATCCATGCTCGATAAGTTATTCCCGAACCGTGGCGTGCCGATTTTTAGCTCTACCGATTGTGAAAACCACTTGGTCACGCTGTCTGAGTTTATCGCGATGTACTTATTGGTTTGGTCTCCGACACTGTGGCAATGCGTCAATCGAGAGCGTTTAATTGAGAATAACTTCACTCAAGGTGGACGCCAATTAACACCGACTGAGCAGCAACAATGGCGTGATGAAAGCGTCATCATGGATGATTTCATTGCTGGCTTACCGCAAGTGCAACGTCTGTTCGCGCATATTCCAACGTACATGATCTTCGATGATCACGATGTGACGGATGATTGGAACCTTACCGTGGGTTGGGAGCATGCCGTCGACCAAAACCAGTTCGCGACCCAAGTCATTGGTAACGGCCTTGCGGCTTACTGGATGTGTCAAGGTTGGGGTAACAAACCGGAGAGCTTCGATGAAACGTTTATCGAGCAAGCAAAACAGCTTTTTGTCGCTCAACCGCTCATTACTAAACAACCGCGCATTAGTAAACAAACTCATAATGAAGCCGGCAATGCAGCGACTACTCACTCTATTGGCAACATCGAGCCAGACAAGCATCAAGCCTTTATTGAGATGCTGAGTCGCTTTGAAGAGTGGCATTACACAATAGATACCTCACCCAAAGTCATTGTGTTGGATACTCGTACGCGTCGTTGGCGTTCAGAGTCACGCATGAACAAGCCTTCAGGTTTAATGGACTGGGAAGCCTTGATTGAGTTTCAACATCAGTTAATGAATCAAGATAAAGTGGTGATCGTTTCTGCTGCACCGATGTTTGGCGTGAAGTTTATTGAAACACTGCAAAAGATGGCGACCACAATCGGCAAGCCATTAGTGATTGACGCTGAAAACTGGATGGCACATCCGGGCAGTGCTAATACGCTGATTAGCATCTTTACCCATACCAAAACACCGACCAACTTCGTGGTACTTTCTGGCGATGTTCACTACTCCTTCGCTTATGACATCAAGCTTAGGTATCGTCGCAACAGCCCGAACATCTATCAAATCACCTGCAGTGGTATTAAAAATCAGTTCCCTGCTCCGCTGCTTAAATTCTGCGATGTATGGGACCGCCTGTTATACAGCCCTCGCTCAGTTTTGAACTACTTCACTAAGCGTAAACGCTTGAAGATCGAAAAGCGAAGCCCTGACAATCAGACCTTCTATCGCCTTTCAAACCGCAGTGCGATTGGAGAATTGAGGCTAGACACTGATGGGAAACCGCAATCGATCACGACACTCAGTGGCGACGGTAAAATTACCCGTTTCCCAGAGCCCGATTGATAAAATGCTCCTTATCGCTCGCGTATCCGTAATGTCAGTTTTTAGTAAAGACGCTTGCGATCACACTCTGTAGACCCAATAGTTATGCTTATGGTTATAGTTGATAGCTATCAGCGTTACGGAACTCGATACAAATTTTAACTGGAGCTCGTTATGTTCAATTCTCTCACATCAATGTTTAAACAATTGATTGAAGGCCAGGACCTAAGCAAAAACCAAGGCACATCACCTAATATCGCCATCGCGAGTTTGTTGTGTGAAGTCGCGGGTGCCGACCATCAGATCAATGAATCAGAAAGAGTCGCTAAGCTACAGCTTCTGCAGCGTTTGCTGGATTTAGATGAAGAACAAGCAAAGGTACTGCTCGCGCAAGCAGAGCCGAAAGTAGAGCAATCAGTATCGCTGTATGACTTTACATCGCAACTCAGAGACCTATCTCAGCCAGTGCGAATCGACTTAATCAAAGCGATGTGGGAAGTAGCGCATGCCGACGGGGAAATTGACCCTATCGAAGATTCTGTGATCCGTAAAACAGCAGAACTGCTCTACGTCGACCACTGTGACTTCATCAAGAGTAAGTTAAGTGTTTTAGGCGAAAATTAGTGCCTGAAATAATGAATTGGAAACTGAAATAAATAAAAGCGACGGGTTAAGAAACCGGTCGCTTTTTTGAATCGGTAAACTGAAAGCTGACTAAACAGGGCTGAGAGGAGCTAAAAATTTAGCTACAACATAGTTAATGTGAGTTTCGCAAGATTGTAAGCATCGACATAACCCGAGTGCTGACGACCTTCCCACTCAATATTTTTGGCTTCTTGAGCAGCGCGGTGACCAATGCGTTTGTCTTTCAAGCGATTCTGAACTCGATAAAGCGTGGCGATATTCAAGAACTCGCTGAACGGAGGTTCAATGCCTTTCTCAATACACTCTTTGTGTAAGATAAGATCGTCGCGTCCCCACGCTGCGTAGATTTTCTTTGGGCCACCGAAGTTCTTAATCATCGACTTGATAACAGACTCTAATGGGCGACCCTGCTTTTCGATTTTACGAGGGGTAATGCCCGTTAACTCGGCGCAAAATAGAGAGACTTCGTCTTTTTCGGGCTTAACGTAATATTGCGCGCGCTTCACGATGGTTCCAGATACAAGATCGATCTCAGCAAGACCAATTTCAATGATCTCCCCTGTTGTTCCTACACCGTCTTCGCTCCAACAGCACATTTCCAAATCGAAACACACCACTCGATTGTGATTCATACGTCGCCTAATTCTCTCGTCAAAAATTTCGTGAAATTGTACATGAGCCTAATAAAGAACTCGACCCCAGTTGCATCAAGTGCTCATTTAGCCTGCAATTGTGACTCGATTTCGGCCATTTGACTTACTTAGGTATAACATGCTGTCAGTTTTTTGAAGGAGCGCTTCAATGTCTTCATTAGTGCGGATGGTAGCCCCGATGCTTAGAGTGCAACTCAATAGCTGGCCAGAATGCTCGCAATGAGACTCACTCACCGTATCTAAAATACATTCTAAATAGCGAGACAATGAGTCATGTTCAGTGATGCTCGAAATGATACCGAACTCATCCCCTCCCATCCGGAATAGGTTATCTCCAGACTTCAAGCTCACTGAGATAACCTTAATCACATGGATAAGTAACGCATCACCGGCTGGGTGCCCAAACTTATCATTGATCTCTTTAAACTTATCAACATCAAACACTATTAAGCTAAACGGCTTATCGCTTTGTATCGATTGACCAAGCATCTTATTAAAAGCTCGGCGATTATAAATTTCCGTTAAACTGTCATGATTGGCAAGAAAGCGAAGTTCTTCTGTTCTTTCATCAATCATTCGATATAAGCGCTCTTTCTCTCGAATTTGCAGGTTCACAATATAAGCAAGCAGTAATGAGATAGTGGTACCAACTATGCCGATTCCCGCCAACACTAAGTAACCATTAAATGAAATACATGCATCTATCTTGAAGTCGATAATCCATTCACGGTTAGTTAATGTAATCGTCTTTGTAATGTGCTGCCCAGTTACCGCTTCATAACCATTGGTTTCGAACATTATCGGGGCATCTTCAGCTTCAAAACCGCTATCGGTAACACGCACATAAACGTCCATATCGCCGACAGTAGATGCCAGAAGTTTCTCAAAATAGTATGTGGTACGAACAACACCAATCACAACCCCTAACAAATTGTCCGTTTGACCATCAAACACAGGGTGGTAGACCAACATTCCGCTCTTAGGTGTGTTGCTGTCTAAACCATCTTGCAATAGACGAACTTTGTCTGAAATATTCGCTTCACGTGTTTTTTTAATGTTCTCAATGACCAGATTAAACCGCTCACGAGAAGAGTAAAAACCCAAAACACCGTTGTTCACTGGATCATTCGGATAAATATCTGTCGCGATAAATACGGGCTCGCCATCCAAGACATAACCATAAGTTTTTGGCCCATGTTTAGGGATAGTAAACATTCTATAGGATGGGTATTGAGCTTTCATTTTGGCGGTGTGCTCGGCGATATCTTCTACCGCTACTTTTTGCATCCACTGCAATCCGATCAGGCTTTTCGAGCCGTTAATCGTTTGCTGAGCAAAACGATCAAATCGGTCCCGACTATCGACATCATTAGAATAGAAAAAATTCGCACCGGAACCGATATAAGCGACATCGTTATCAATAAACGCTTTTAAACTGAGCGTTTGATGCTGAGCAAAGCTATCCAGATTCTCATTCAAAGACCTATTTTGATTCGCCGCAACCAAAACAAAACACAACACCGTCATCAAAAATGTGGCAAAAAAGACAACTAACGGCAAAGTTCGTTTCTTCAACCCTGTTATAGGGTCGGTAGTGTGGGGCATACAGCTTCCCATATGATGTTATTTTGAGTCGAAAGTATACACTGCCGGAATGCTAGGCTCTATTTATCTTTGACTCTCACAATGGGATAAAACTAACACTATTTACAACCCATGGACATTTACGGCTAATAAACCAACAAATCTCGATTAACTTTTAAGCTAACTCACCAAAAAGCCAGTTTATTGAAAACATTAAATAAAGCCCTTAAGCCTTGAATATGCTAGTATCCACCCATATTTATAGCTTGAAAGTGACCATTTCGGCCTTATGCCACTGAGTTTCTTTCCAACCTGTATATTCCTTTAAACCGACGAATATACCGTTAAATCAATTTTAAAGAGAAATCACTATGATCGTTGATTTGAACCTAATCCCACAAACGTTTGATATGCTTCACGCAGGCCTAACTGCATCAAGCGTTTTACTACTGTTAATTGCCGTTTCTCGTAAAACCAAAGTGGTTGAGAAAGTCGTAGAAAAACCAGTAGAAAAGGTCGTTGAAGTTGAAAAGCCAGTTGAGAAAATTGTCGAAGTAGAGAAAGTAGTAGAAGTTGAACGTGTGATCGAAAAAGTAGTAGAAGTTGAATCTAAGCTTGCTACAGCACCAACAGACTCTGCAATGCAGCTACTGTCTATCATGCAGCAAGAAGCGCGCCTTATCGACTTCTTAAAAGAAGACCTAACGTCATTCTCTGATGAAGAAGTTGGCGCAGCAGCTCGTGTTATTCACACTGGCGGTCAAAAAGTATTGGCTGATTACGTAACGCTATCTCACATCCGCACTGAAGATGAAGAAACACGTATCACTATCGCTGAAGGTTTCAACCCTCAAGAAATTCGCCTAACTGGCAACGTAACGGGCAATGCACCATTCAACGGCACACTAGTTCACAAAGGTTGGAAAGCAACTGACATGAACCTGCCTAAGCTTGCTGAAAACTACGATGCATCTGTAATTGCACCGGCAGAGGTGGAGCTATAATGGAACACCAAAGTCATTCAGCTCAAGAGCCATCTTCTCAAGAGCAAAACCAGGTACCCAAGTTCAGTGTTGGTATCGATTTAGGTACTACACATTGCGTTTTGTCTTACATAGACACAAGCAATGAAGACGCTCGCGTTGAGGTGATGCAAATCCCTCAACTGACGGCGCCAGGTACAGTAGAAACTCGCAGCCAACTTGGCTCGTTCCTATACCAACCGCACGAACATGAAATGAATGCGGGCTCTCGCGTTCTTCCTTGGTCTTCAGAGCCAAAAGCGCTAGTGGGTGCAATTGCTCGTAACCTTGGTTCTAAAACCCCTATCCGTTTGGTAGCAAGTGCAAAATCTTGGTTATGCCACGGTGGTGTTAACCGTCGCGATGCTTTCCTTCCTGCAGGCAGCCCTGAAGAAGTTGAAAAAGTATCTCCGCTTAAGACAACTGAATTGTACCTTGAGCATCTTAAAGACGCATGGAACCACGCAAACCCAGAACACAAACTGGCAGACCAAGATGTAACGATCACGGTTCCAGCTTCGTTTGATCCTGCGGCTCGTGACCTAACAGCAGAAGCTGCACGTAATGTTGGTTTCGCTCACCTAACGCTTCTTGAAGAGCCACAAGCGGCTCTGTACAGCTGGATTGATAACAGCAACGACACATGGCGTGATGAAGTAAACGTTGGTGACATCGTTCTTGTTGTCGATATCGGTGGTGGTACAACCGACCTTTCGTTAGTTGAAGTAACACAAGATGACGGCAACCTAAGCCTGAACCGTATCGCAGTAGGTGAACACATCCTACTGGGCGGCGACAACATGGACTTAGCTCTGGCTTACCGTCTGAAGATGAAACTGGCTCAAGAAGGTAAAGAACTGGCTCCTTGGCAGGTTCAAGCAATGACTCACGCGTGTCGTGATGCGAAAGAAGCACTGCTTAACGATGCTGAGCTTCAATCTGTGCCAATCGTTGTTCCAAGCCGTGGTTCTAAACTACTGGGCGCAACACTGAAAACAGATCTAACTCAGCAAGAAGTACAACAAACATTGGTTGATGGCTTCTTCCCGAAAGTAGCGGTGACTGAGCACCCAGTACAAAAGACGCGTGGCGCACTGACTCAAATGGGTCTGCCTTACGCTCAAGACGCAGGTATTACTCGTCACATTGCTGCATTCCTTTCTAAGCAAGCGAACGCGCTTTCTGGAAATAGTGAAACCGCTCAGCAAGATTTCAACCCGTTTGCAAACATGCCCGGTATGCCCGGTACAGAAGCGCAAGGGTCAGAAGCGCCAGCGGCAGACTTCATCAAACCAACAGCGGTACTGTTCAATGGTGGTGTTCTAAAATCTAACCTACTTGCTGATCGTCTTTCAGACACGATCAATGAATGGCTAATTAATGCAGATGCTGAATTTGCTAAACAACTTTCAGGTTTAGACTTAGACCTAGCGGTTGCAAGTGGCGCTTCTTACTACGGCGCAGTTCGTCGTGGCCAAGGCGTTCGTATCCGTGGTGGTATCGCATCTTCTTACTACGTAGGAATTGAAAGCGCGATGCCAGCTATCCCAGGTATGGCTCCTCCGATGGAAGCTTTGTGTGTTGCACCATTTGGTATGGAAGAAGGTTCAAGCGTACAAGTACCTAGCCAAGAATTCGGTCTAGTGATTGGTCAGCCAGTACACTTCCAGTTCTTCGGTTCAACCATTCGTCGTGAAGATGAAGCGGGTACGCACCTTGATCACTGGGCGCCTGAAGAGCTTGATGAGCTTCCTGAAATCCAAGTGACATTGCCGGTTTCTGAAGGCCGTCGCGAAGGTGAAGTGGTTCCAGTGACTTTGGCTTCTCGCGTTACTGAGCTAGGCACCTTACACCTAGAAGCGATTGCTACTGACAACGGTCAGAAGTGGCACGTTGAGTTCGATGTTCGTGAAGACTCGAATAACGACTCAAACGAACAAGCATAATGAATCAACGGCACCTTAGCGGGTGCCGTTACTTTATCAATGCATTTCTCAATCTAGTCCTGCCTGTTTCTCAGGAATGACGTTTACGAATAACAACAATAAGACCAAAGCTATCAAAAAACTGGTCATCACTCTGGAAGAATAAGGTTTTGTATGGCAACTCCTCGTTTTTTAGTCGGCATTGACTTAGGTACAACCAATACGGTTGTCGCTTACTGTGAAATCAACGACGACCTACAACATGCTCCCGTTTCTCTTTTCGATATTGACCAACTCATCGGCCTCGGTGAAGTGGTTCGCAAGCCCTTACTCCCATCCTTTCGTTACCACCCAGCACAAGGTCAAATATCCCCTTCTGACCTGACAATGCCGTGGGAACCAAGCCCCGTTGAAGGCGATATTAAGAACGTTATCGTCGGTGAATGGGCACGTGAATTAGGCGCTAAGGTTGAAGGCCGCCAAGTATCGAGTGCTAAGAGTTGGCTGTCACACCAAGCGGTGGATCGTAACTCCGACATTCTGCCTTGGGCTGGCGCAGCTGATGTCGATAAAGTCTCGCCAGTTGTGGCGAGTGCAAGCTACCTCAACCACATTCGCCAAGCATGGAACTACCGTAACCCGAGCAACAAGCTGGAAGACCAAGATGTTGTGGTTACCGTTCCTGCTTCCTTCGATGAGACAGCACGTAAGCTAACACTCGAAGCCGCAGAACTGGCGGGCTTAGGTAAGATTCTATTACTCGAAGAGCCGCAAGCCGTTTGTTATGACTGGTATGCCCGTCACCAACAAACCGCAGCAGATGAACTTCAACAAATCCCACTGATTCTAGTGTGTGATGTTGGAGGTGGTACCACCGATTTAAGCTTAATTGAAGCCAAATTCGATGCGAACAGCGACGGTAATAACGAGCTCGCACTCGACCGTATTGGTGTTGGTGAACACTTGATGCTCGGTGGTGACAACCTCGATTTAGCGCTTGCTCACCTCGCTGAGCAACGCTTCAATCAAAACAAAAAGCTCAATGCCTCTAGCCTAACCAAACTGATTCAACAGACTCGCGCCGCAAAAGAGAGCCTGCTTTCTGCCAATGCGCCCGATGATGTAAAGATCACCATGCTGGGCAGCGGTTCAAAACTGCTTGGCGGTACTAAGAGTATTGGTTTAACTAAACAAGAAGTCCATCAAATCGCATTGGAAGGTTTCTTCCCGCTTTCTGAGTTTACTGAAACACCCGACAAACGCCGCAGTGCTGTGGTTGAGTTTGGTCTGCCTTACGTGGCTGACCCTGCGGTGAGTAAGCACGTTGCAGAATTCCTAGCAACGCACCAACAAGTGTCTAAAGCCGCATTGGAAAACTCAGACTCTATTGAGTTCGATGACACCAAACCTGCAATTCCAGTTGGCGTGCTGCTCAATGGTGGTGTGTTTAACAGTGAACTGGTAACAGAGCGAATTACTCAGCTACTGGGCAACTGGAACGGTTCTCCTATCACAGTGCTTGATAACCCTCATCCAGATTGGTCTGTTGCCCTTGGCGCGGTTGCCTTTGGTAAAGCACGCCGCGGTGCACAGCTGAAAATCGGTGGCGGTGCTGCCCGTTCTTACTTCTTGCATCTGCAAGAGAAAAACAAGATGGGTAAAGCGCTTTGTCTGCTTGCCAAAGGAACCGAAGAAGGCCAAGAGATACGCTTGAACAGCCGTCGTTTCTCGCTGACTTTAGGTGAGCCAGTACGATTTAATCTTCTGACTTCAACACACGATCAAATTGCTCATGACACCGCCATTCAAAACGGTGTGATGGTCAATGTGGATGCCGACTTGTTCTCCCCTCTCCCACCGTATATTTCTACGCTGGAAGGCTCAGGTACTGCAGAACTTCAAGCCAACCAAAAAGAGCGTGTTGAAGTACTGCTCGCGTGTCAATTAACCGAAGTCGGCACATTGAAAATGGAGTGTGTGAGTATAGAAGATGACTCTAAGCGTTGGTTGCTCGAGTTTGAAGTAAGAAACAAGCAAGGCGATGAATCTGATACCTCCGCGCTTCACCCAAGATTAGAAGAGTGTAAGGAGTTGATTTCTCGTCTGTACAGCGGCAACAAGAAGAGTGCTGAATCGAAAGAGATCAAAACACTATCGAAAGATCTTGAGAAGCGACTAGGTAAACGCGATGAATGGGACTTCACGACCCTTCGTCATCTATTTGATACCTTCTCATTAGGTCGTAAACGTCGTCGCCGCTCAGAAGCACACGAGAAGAACTGGCTACGTTTGGCGGGATACTCGCTACGTCCTGGCTTTGGCGATCCGACTGACTCATGGCGTATCGAACAGATTTGGGGCCTTTACCAACAGAACATTCAGTTCAAGAACCACCAAGGCTGGACAGACTGGTGGGTATTCTGGCGTCGTGTCGCTGGTGGGCTAAACCAAGAGCAGCAAGAGAGTATCTTGGCGGACATCGCTAAATACCTTCACCCAGGTGCAATGAAGAACCCTAAGACAGCCAAAGATGCGCAAGATAATGGTTATGAAGCCATGGTCCGTTTAGCGGCGTCACTTGAGCAACTTGAGGTTGAAGACAAAGTGCTGCTGGCAAGTTGGTTCTTAAGCAAAGCGATCAACCATAACCAATTTGAACAAGCGCACTGGTGGGCTCTGGGTCGATTGGCTTCAAGAACACCTTTGTATGGTAGCCAACACAGCGTGATTCCTAGAGAACAAGCTGAACAATGGTTACCGAAACTGCTTGAGCAGAACTGGCAGAAAGAGCAGATGATAGCCTTTGCAGCGGTGATGATTTGTCGAAAAACTGGTGACCGTCAGTTTGATATCTCTGATGACTATCGCAATCAAGTGATTGAGAAGCTTAAGCAAAGCAAGGTACCTGATTCATGGTTAACACTAGTGAGTGAAGTGACTGAGCTTTCTGAGAGCGAATCTAAGCGTGTGTTTGGTGACGCATTACCAAGCGGATTAAGCCTGATTAATAATTAGGTTTAAAAACGATTAGCTTTCGTTACTAATGGTAAAGAAGCTAGCAAGAAAAGAAAAAGCCACTTTCGATTCGTTGAAAGTGGCTTTTTTATTGGTGGCTTAAGGCTGGTATGTGTAATCGACTTATAGCTTTTTGGTTAAGAGCCTTAGCCGTGTTGCAGTTCATCATTGTTAATGTTTGGTTCCAGTTGGGTTGATAGGAAAATCCGTATTTTCATAAATGTCAGATAGTTTTTTCGGTTTATTCTCTTTTGCTCCTTTGTTCGATTGATTATGAGTTTCGCTTAAAAGCCATTCCTCATGCATTTTTGCTGAATCCAAAAACTCTGGATCCTCCATTGCTTCCTTGCGAAGTTTATTTACACGTTCGAGAGTATCCCAAATCATAATACTTCACCTCCACTAAGGCAGTAATATAAAGATAGCTCAACCCCATAAAACTTCAACTAACCCAATGAGATAGCGATCTCAATTTCGTAATTTACCCACTTTGAACGAGTGAAAATGGTCACCTTTGTCAGCACTCAAATAGTGGGCACTTCTCCATGATCTTCGAAGATCATTAGGCACAAAAAAAGCGAGCTCAATGCTCGCTTTTTGTTTATCTATCTGTTGCTCGGATTACCAGCACTAGCTCGATTAAATCACACCGAGGTTAAGCACGGTTACCAATTTTCACCTTGCCATTGGTAGCAAACCAAAGGGCTTCTGAACGACGACGACCGATTAGAATCGGGCCATCATCGTAGAACAAGAAGTTCTTCCAATGCTTCTTGAAAATCGCCCATTTGGTTTCAAGAACATTGTACTTTTCGTAACAAAAATAAACAGTTACGTCATCTTGCCAATCAATAAAGTTAAGAATCTCTTCTGGCATTTCAGGCTCATCCGCTTCCCAATGCGCCATCCAACTGATCTCTTCATTCCAGTTCGATGCTTTGCTTGGCCAGTCTTGCGAGCTCAGTCGTTCTGCGTCTGGGCTTTGAGGGCTCACGTTCTCTTTCCAGAACTGAGATGCTCTCGCCTGTGTCATTGGCTTAATCTTTTCCAAGTCCTCTGCCGGAAGCGGCATTGACTGGTGTGTGAAAATCCATTTTCTTTGGTATTCGTCCAAAGTTGTGTATGACATCAAAATTCCTCAAATATCTGCTCAGGCTGATGGATTTACCATGCCTATCTGTTCTTTTTGATGCAGCGGCGATTAGCAAAGCTTGATATACGCTGCGTCTAAATTTTGTTTACGTTTAAAAGCTATTTGCCTTTAACTAGTACTACGTCTTAGCAATATTGCCGCTAAATAACGCGTCTATCTTCCCAATTTGGGTTAACTAATGCTGTCAGTATATGGTCTTCCCATTTACCGTTAATCTGTAGGTAGTCTTTAGCAAAACCTTCTCGGACAAAACCAAGATGTTCTAATACGCCAGCACTGCGTTCGTTGTGAGGCATGTAGCCCGCCATTAAGCGGTGCATGTTCTGCACATCAAACATGTAGTCTTTGGCCATGTTCAAACCTCTGCGCATGTAACCGTGGCCCTGTGCACTTTGCGCCAATGAGTAACCGACATTACAAGCGTAGAACGGGAAACGAGACAAATTACTGAACGATATGGTGCCTAACATTTCATTAGAGTCAGCGTTAATCAGTAAACAGTAATAGCCTAGCCCCATTTTATGAAGCTCGTTTAACTTGATCAGTCGCTGCGCCCAACTCGCTCTATCAAAGAACGCGTCTTCGCGAATCGGTTCCCAAGGTTTCAGATACTCTCTGTTAACCTGAAAGTACTCGCTGATCATGCCAGCATCATCGATTTCAGCCGTGCGTAGAATCAGATTACCATCATGCTTATAAATGCGCTCTGGTGTACTCAAATCTTCCATAATCTTGTTCTTATTCGATCAGTTCTTTCTGATACCGTAATCACGAAGCTTATTCGCAATTGAGGTATGAGAAACATTCAAACGTTTTGCTAGCTTACGGCTTGATGGGAAAGACTGATAAAGCTTCTCTAGAATCTGAGATTCATAGTCTTTCATGATCTCATCGAGCGAGCCGTCTAAGCTCAGGTTCGCCATTCCTGCCGTCAATGTTTCAAGCTGTGGCAAGTGGAATTGCTCAACCGTTAGCGTGTCTGAATCCAACTCTGTTAGTGCGCGTAGAACCATGTTGTCTAACTGACGAATGTTGCCCGGCCATTGGTAATTACCAAGCTGGTCGACTAACTCTTGAGTCAGTTTTGGTTTTAACATACCTAACTGCTGCGCGTACTTTGCAACGAACAGTTCCAACAGTGGCGCTACGTCGTTTGAGCGTTCACGCAATGCTGGAATAGACAGAGTCAGTACATTCAAGCGGTAGAACAAATCTTCACGGAACGAACCCGAGTCGGCTAATTCAGAAAGACGGTGGCGCGTTGATGCAATAATACGAACATCCGCGTGCATCTCTTCTTCTTCACCAACACGACGGAATGAACCATCTTGTAGGAAACGCAGCAGCTTGATTTGAAGATGCGGGCTCATCTCGCCAATTTCATCTAAAAATACGGTACCGCCATTCGCTTGTTCGAAAATACCTTTATGACCTTGCTCATGGTTGAATGAACCCGGCGCATGACCAAACAATTCCGTTTCCGCTACGTCATCAGGCATCGATGCACAGCTTAGAATCAAGAATGGGAAAGACGATCGATTTGAACGGTTATGACACGCTTTTGCCAACATCTCTTTGCCTGTCCCTGTATCGCCTTCAATTAATAGAGGCTGATCCAGCATAGCCAATTTCTTAGCTTGGCTGATCAAGGCTTTATGGCGATTAGAGACACCAACAAAGTGTTCGAAACCTAGGTTGTTCTGTTCTGGGATTGAATCTGGCGAGTTCATCTCTTGATTACAAGAGCGAATCGTCATTACTGCGCTTGCCAGTACCGCTTCGTTGACATCACCACCAAGGTAAATCGGCAGGATCTCAATAGAGAAATCTAAACCATCTAACACGACAACTTCACGATGACGCGTTACATCGCCTTCGATCCAGCGAGCAAAGTTAAAGCTAGGAACAAACGTCGCTAGCGGTTCACCGATGACTGCGTCTTCTTGCTTATTAAAAAGGTTCAATGCAGCGTGGTTAGCCATATCGACTGAGCCTTTAAGGTCAATCGCAATAACAGGATCAGGTAGGTTTGCCAGCAGAGCAATCAGCTCTGTGTTATGCCTTTCGCTTGGCATAAATTGGATTTTACGTACATCCTTCACACCTGAAATTCGGCGAATTTCAGCCATAAGTTCACTAAAAGCATCAAAATCAATATCAGGGCAGTTTAGATAAATAATACCTTTAACATCAATTTCGATTCCTCTTAAATCAATGCTTTTTGAGGCCAAGATATCGAGCAACTCACGCGTTAAGCCGAGTCTGTCTTCACACAATACTTCGAGACGCACAAATAGTCCTATTATAGGTGTCAGGATAAGTTGACAGTAGTGTGGATTAAGCTCTGAGTTCAGTCAAGAAGAAGAGTAAACATATGTTTACTCTTCTTCTCAAACTATTGAGCTTCAAATGCTTTATTTAAGAGTGATACGCTTTATTTCAGAAAGGACGGCTTTGCGGAGGTCTGCCAGTTTTACTTTTCGTTCGTTATGCCAAGGCATAGGACGCAGCAATGTCATGGCTTTTAAGCCCAGTCTTGCAGTAAGGATACCGACACCTAGCCCCTGCCCTGCTCGAGCTGAGACTTTGCCTGCAAGATCCATCGAGACGAGATCCATACTTGCATCAATCGCGAGCTCACTTGCTCCTGCAGCGGCCATGTTGATTAACACCAGTTTAAATAGCTTAATGCGAGACCAGTAGCCAAGCTCAATGCCATACACATCAGCAAGCTTGTCTATCATGGTGAAATTTCGCCAAGCCACCAACAACATATCAGCCGCCGCCAATGGACTCACCGCGACCAAAGCCGCCGATTCGGTCGAAAACTTAGTGACGATTTGAGTCGCTACTTTGTCTTGTTGACTCACGACTAACGCATCGTACATATCCAACACTTCTGCATCACTGTGTGCAGGGTTAATGCTGTTTCGCCACTTATCGTACGAAGGAGACTCAGCGATAATGCCGCCTTGCTTGGCGATGTTTTCACAGAACGCTTTGCCCTTGCCGACACTTTGACTTTGGAGTAGCTCTTCACTCTGCTCTTGCACACTAAAGTGATCTTTAAGTGAACGCAGTTTCCACAGCTCTTTGCCTATTGCGCCTAAACCCAATGAAGCAATGGCAGCAATAAAGCCTGCCCAACCTAACGCAAGCCAATCAGCAGTTTGAATTGCGGTAATGACCGATTCAATTGCTTGCCATCCAACTAGGCCAGAAAAAGCGACCAATAAAACCGTTCCAAACCACTTCGTCTTTTTGCTCGGTCGAATCACTTGTTCCAATTGCTGCTCAGCTTCACCATCAAGTTCGGCTTCCACTTGCGGTGCGACAGGGACAAATTTCTCTTGCTCTGTGAACAGTTGTTGAGCACCTAAATCCGGGCCAACGTCGGTCTTGTCTTGCTCATCAAAAGAGGTCTTCAACGGTTCATTAAAGACCTGCTTTGTTTTTAATTCACTCATTTTGATTGCCTCAATTACTTCAACTTGTCGCCAATGAGATACTCTAAAACCTTGTCGACTCTTAGATGTTGGCAAGGCTCATCGGAATGTTGCTCCATCGGTCTAAAGCTCGTGAAATCAAACTGGTTGGTTTCCCAATACTGTTTGTTGGGCAACTTACGCGGCACCTCTCCCGGATACATGGTTTGAGGGACATTATCCAAAGTCACACCTTGCAACGCCGGAACATTGTCTGAGCCAGACGAGATATAACCCGCGCTGGTCGCTTGAATAGACGCGATACTCATACAACTCATGTCGATGTGTTCAAACGCCGCCTGCTGCCAAGCCGGATGTACCATCTGTTGTAACAGTGACACCAAGTTCGGATGTTGATCCGGTGTCACGTGGTCAGCCTTGGTGGCTGCAAACAAGATCTTGTCGATCTTCGGCGCGAATAAACGTCTTAAGATATTGCTTCGACCGTACTTAAAGCTCTTAAGTAACTGTTCTAACGCGCCACGCATGTCCATGAAAGAGTCATAGCCCGCATTAAGTGGCTGTAAGCAATCCACTAGCACGATTTGTCTGTCGAACGTCGCGAAGTGATTCTTGTAGAACGCTTTGACGACCTTCTGTTGATACTCTTCATAACGCGCTTTCAGTACCGCATAGTTACTTGTTTTTGAGAACTTACCCTCAGGTGCGATGCACGGGAAGAATTGCAACACAGGCGCGCCTTCAAGCTCACCGGGTAATACGAATCGACCCGGTTGTACCCAATGCAGCCCGTTACTTTTACAAGTATGAAGGTACTGAGTGTAGCTATCGGCAATCGCGACCAGTTTCTTTTCGTCCGCTTCTGCTAGCAAATCGATATCACCACGCATGGCGTTCCACTGTTGCGAGTAAGTTTCTCTGTCGCCTTTCAATGCGGCAAACTGAGATTGGCTCCAGGTATCGAAGTCCATATCCAGTAACGGCAAATCAAGCAGCCATTCACCTGGATAATCGACAATATCGAGATAAAGGGTGCTGTTTTTACTCAGTAGCTTTTTCGCGCCCTTCGCAGGCTTATATTTGATTGCTAGACGAATCTCACTGACATCACGCGTTGGCACTGGCCATTCTGGTGGCTGTGCATTCAACGACTCCATCGCTTCATCATAAGAGAAGCGTGGAATCATCATGTTGTGTTGCGGGATACGCTTTGCGCCAATAATTCTTCCATCTCTCGCCGATGCAAGCAGTGGCAAGTTTTTGTGGGTAGACGTATGAAGAAGCTGATTAACCAGCGAAGTAATGAATGCTGTCTTACCCGCACGAGAGAGCCCCGTGACCGCTACTCGAATATGAGAATCCGTTCCTCTGCTTATAAAGTCACTCATTTCTTGAGTTAGGTGTTTCATTAGAACGACTCCGTGATAGTTAGGCTAGCTGGTTATGATAATAGAAAGGCAAGCCTATGTTCTTTCCCCGTTGGGATAGTTTGTATGCTTTTGCTTATGTTGATGAGTATGCAATACACATTCTTAATGCTAGATGAATAAAAGCCCCTGACTACATTCATAATCAGGGGCTTTAGAATTTTTGCACGATATCCGACGTCTAATCGTCTTCAATCAACTTGTAGATAACAAACAGTGCAATCTCTGCAATTAGCCAAAGCGCACATGTAATCGTCACGTATTTATTATCAAAGATACTGATCCCTTTCAAGATCAGGTCGTAGCCAACAAAAGCACCAATCACCACTGCCAAGATAATCTGTAGGATCTGAATAAAACGAGGCATTCCTCTCTCCTATGTTCTTATATCAAACTATGTGTTTATCACTATATCATTGATAATAAGACAAAAGTGCAGATAATGCTGCACTTTTGTCTTTAACTTTCTGTCAAAAATTGCAATTCAAACGCTGAAGTTAGCGACAATTACGATTTTTTGGCGTCGATTAATTACGCTTTCTCAGCTTCAGCAATCTTCACTTTCCACGTGTCAGGGCCGATCTGGTGTGCGTTCACGCCGTTAGAGTCAACCGCTACCGTTACAGGCATATCTTCAACTTCAAACTCGTAAATCGCTTCCATACCGAGATCTTCAAACGCAACAACGCGTGCTTTTTTAATTGCTTTTGCGACTAAATAAGCTGCACCACCAACCGCCATTAGGTAAACCGCTTTGTGCTCTTTGATTGATTCAACCGTTGCAGGGCCACGTTCCGCTTTACCGATCATGCCCATAATGCCAGTTTCGTTCAGCATCATGTCAGTGAACTTATCCATACGTGTTGAAGTTGTTGGGCCCGCAGGACCTACCGCTTCATCACCTACAGCATCAACAGGACCCACGTAGTAAATGAACTTACCTTTGAAATCAACGCCAGCTGGTAAGCCTTCGCCGCTTTCTAGCATGCCTTGAATACGTTTATGAGCAGCATCACGACCGGTTAAGATCTTACCTGACAGAAGAACCGTTTCGCCGGTCTTCCACTCTTGTACGTCTTCTTTAGTCACTTCATCAAGGTTAACACGACGTGTATTTGCGCCCGCTTCCCAAGTGATGTCTGGCCACTCTTCTAACTTAGGTGGCGTTAGCTCTGCTGGGCCGCTGCCATCTAGTGTGAAGTGAACGTGACGCGTTGCTGCACAGTTCGGGATCAAACATACAGGCTTAGAAGCAGCATGAGTTGGTGCTGTTTTGATTTTTACATCAACCACAGTAGTGAGACCGCCAAGACCTTGTGCACCAATGCCAAGCTTGTTTACACGGTTGAAGATGTCTAAACGAAGCTCTTCTTCTGCGTTCTCAGGACCTTTCTCGATAAGCTCTTGGATATCGATGTGTTCCATCAAAGATTCTTTCGCTAGCACAGCTGCTTTCTCAGCCGTACCGCCGATGCCTATACCTAGCATACCCGGTGGACACCAGCCTGCACCCATTGTTGGCAGCGTCTTCTCTACCCATTCTGCAATATCATCAGAAGGGTTCAGCATAACCATCTTGGTTTTGTTCTCAGAACCGCCGCCCTTAGCCGCGATTTGAATTTCAACTTTGTTGCCTGGAACCATATTAATGTGGACAACCGCTGGTGTGTTGTCTTTGGTATTAATACGCTTACCTGCAGGGTCCATTAGGACAGATGCACGCAATGGGTTATCTGGGTTGTTGTAAGCTTGACGAACGCCTTCATCAACCATCTGTTGTACTGTTTGATCCGTTTCCCACCTAACATCCATACCGATGTTCACGAAACAAGTAACAATACCCGTATCCTGACAAATTGGACGATGGCCTTCCGCAGACATGCGCGAGTTGATAAGAATCTGAGCGATCGCATCTTTAGCTGCTTGGCTCTCTTCTTTCTCGTACGCTTTTTCTAGGGCTTGGACAAAGTCTAAAGGGTGATAATAAGAAATGTACTGAAGTGCGTCAGCGACACTGCTGATCACATCTTGCTTACGAATAACCGTCATTGCATGCCTCTTTATTGTTCTGGTTCCATGTGGGTTCACAGTTTGACTATATGTGCCAAATCGAATTAGGTGGTTTAGCTTTTTATTGTGTTGAGCTGTATTTAGTTGCTTTAGCAATCGCTTGCATAGCTTTAAACTAAACCACTTGGATTACTCCGTTCTAATCAAGAACCCATTTTATTTTCAATTTATGATACTCTTGCTTCCTCTCACACGCCATGCAGTGATCGAACTCTTTGTCACAAATTAAACAAATGAATAACAACGAATTTCGCTCTATCCAAATCAAGCCGCTTGAATATCAATCAACTTTAGCTAAACAGCTGTTTTCCCATATTGAAAACCTGCCGTGGGCAATGCTATTACGCTCCGCTTCAGAAAGCCACGTTGATAGTCGATACGATATTTTAGTTGCTCAACCCATCGCCACCTTCGAGACAATCGGTGCAGAAACGACCGTTAATGTTAATGAGACGTGCGAGGTTTCAGACTCTGATCCTTTCGAACTACTCGACCAATATCAGCAACAATTATTGCCTGCGACTAAAGAGCACACTCAGTTGCCATTCGTTGGCGGCGCTTTAGGCTATTTTAGCTATGATTTAGGGCGCAGAGTCGAGACACTTCCATCACTCGCAAAGCGTGATATTGAAGCACCTGACATGGCAGTTGGCTTGTATGAATGGGCTGTTATCGTTGACCACCAATTGAAAACGGCGTGTATTGTCGGTAGCAATATCGATGAACATCATGATTGGCTAATGCAGCAGATGGCTCAATCACACCTATCACATGCGCCCTTTGGGTTAACCACACCGTGGCAATCCAATATGAGCGAAGAGAGCTACGCCACTAAGTTCGATAGTGTTCAAGAGTACCTGTTATCCGGGGACTGCTATCAGATTAACTTAGCTCAGCGCTTCAATGCCCAATACCAAGGTAGTGAATGGCTGGCTTATGACAAGTTAGAACAGTACAACTCAGCGCCCTTTTCGGGTTTTATCCGTTTGGCCGACTGCGCAATCATCAGTGTTTCGCCAGAGCGTTTCTTAGAACTCAAAGACAACGTCATTGAAACCAAGCCAATCAAAGGCACACGACCTCGTTCTGAGGACCCGATGATTGATAATGCCAACGCGCAAGACCTAGCAAGCGCCGATAAAGATGAGGCGGAAAACTTGATGATCGTCGACCTACTTCGTAATGACATTGGCCGAGTAGCAAAACCGGGCACAGTGCATGTACCAAAGCTCTTCGATATTGAAAGCTTCCCTGCCGTGCACCACTTAGTGAGCACGATACGAGCGGACCTTGATGACCAATACTCTGCAACTGACCTTCTGAGAGCCTGTTTCCCTGGAGGATCGATTACTGGCGCACCAAAAGTTCGCGCGATGCAGATCATTGAAGAGTTAGAACCGCATCGACGTTCAGCGTACTGCGGCAGTATTGGCTACATCAGCCGAAATGGCAGAATGGATACCAGTATTACCATTCGTACATTAGTCGCCGAGAACAACACGCTTTATGCTTGGGCTGGCGGTGGTGTGGTATTTGATAGTGATTGTGCTTCTGAATACCAAGAAACACTGGATAAGCTGAGTCGAATTCTACCGGTACTTGAAGATTGCTAAACCTAGTGTCATTAACTGCGAGTTCCGCGACTTAATGACGAGTTCCGTAGCTTAACGGCTAGCAAAAGTTCGATATAAAAAGAAACCGAAGGATCGTAAGATCACTTCGGTTTTTTAGTCTGTAAGTTAGAGTACATAACTCACAACGCTTTATTCGCGTGTTTAAGCGACCTTCACCGCAGAGACACCCCACTTCTTAAGCATCTCTTTCAGATCGTTGGCGGTGTAAGGTTTACTCAAAATGTCATCCATCCCACACTGAATACAACGTTCGCGTTCTTCAAGTGTCGTTCCGGCGGTCAGAGCCACAATAGATTTAACGTAACCCTTCTCTCTTAGCTTCTCTGTTGCTTCAAACCCGTCCATAACAGGCATTCTGCAATCCATGAATACAATATCGTATTCATTGTCTGACGCGAGTTCAAACCCTTCGACACCATTGCTTGCGATAGCAGGTTCAATCTCATGTTTACGAAGCATTTGCTGGATGATGATCTGGTTCATCTTGATATCATCAACCACCAGCACTTTAAGTAGTGACAATTCCGCTTCAGACTCAAAGCCCTTGGCGACACTATCACTCTCTGCCGGAACATCGACAACTTGAAGAGGAATCGAGATGGTAAAGGTCGTGCCTGAGCCAACAACACTGGTCACCCCAATATCGCCATTCATCAAAGCCACCAGTTTGCGACAAATCGCTAAGCCAAGCCCGGTGCCCTCATAGTTTCGGCTACTTGAGCTATCTGCCTGTGTAAAAGGTTCAAATAGCGTCTTATGTGCTGATTCAGCAATTCCGACTCCGGTATCTTCTACAGAGAAAACAAATTGGTTTTTGTCCCACTCAATATCAACATTCACATGCCCTTCTTCTGTAAATTTAATCGCATTACCTATTAAGTTCACAAACAGTTGTGTGATGCGCTCTAAATCGCCTTGGAAATGGGAGGGAACGTTTGACGTAACACTGATATTGAATTCGAGCTGCTTCTCAATTGCTCGATTGACGAAGATGCTTTCAATCGTGTTTCTCAAATCACGTAGGGCAAATTTCTTTGGAATAAGCTCCAACATCCCTGCATTGATTTTGCTGTAATCCAATAGATCATTAATGATGGTTCGGAGAAACTCTCCAGATTGGCTCAGGTTGTTCACTATCTCACGCTGAGAGCTATTCAGTTCGGTATCACTGATCAACTCGGCACTGCCTAGTAAGCCATTAAGTGGAGTTCTTAACTCATGATTAATCATGGCCACAAAGTCACGCGTTGCCCTTTCGGACTCTTCCGCTCGTTTACGTGATTCAATATTTCGGTTGATTGCTAGTTGATGGGTTAAGGCACTGCAGATAAGGTCCGTGACCAACAACAGTTGGCTTTGGATAAACTCGTAGTCTTGGTCTAACAACCTGACTCTGACGATTAACGCACCAACTATGACTTTTTCAACCTCTAAGGGCACGGTCAGTAGGTTGTCTTGCCAATGAGGTTCTTGAATGTCTTGCTCTAACACCTCGACAGTCTCATCGCCATAATCATAGGTCTGTAACTGAGGGATGAGCTTGGGAGGTAGAATCAAACGACTGGCTTCGATTAAGTAACTGTTAGTCACGTTGGTCGTTAGTTCAGATAGCATGACATCATCGAGATCATTTCTTAGAAACGCGCGCCCAAAATCAATCAACAGGTTGTCGATTTGTTCTTGGAATTCAATGCGGCGTATATTCGCGTTGGAGCGCTTTTCTAACTGACGCAAAGCAAGCTCAAGCTGTTGGTTAGCCTCGAACAGTTCGAGGCTCTTCTGTTCCAACAATCCTTCAGCCGCTTTCCTTGCCGCGATTTGACGCTTAAGCTTCTTCTCTAGGGCAGATGCCAGATCCATATTACTTTTCTACTTTGAGATTAAACCTAACCACGCTTTGGTCATCATTTTGTGGCGTCATCTCCACCGCGATAGATTCACCGTGGTATTCAGCACATCCTTCAATAAGCCCTAAGCAAACATGAGACATACACCTTGCGCTTTTGTAGTCAAAAACAAGTTGTGCTTCGGTCGTGGTGATAAAACTGAATTCAGGTGGCTCAGCATCCGGATAGAGCTTCTTCACTTCAACATGAATGTAACGCTCTACGTGCTGAATAAATTGAAAGGTGGTATTGCTGTGAGCAAGGCTCGCTTTATTCGGTAATGAGGCCAGTAAGTTCTTAAATACAGACTGCCCAAACACGCGTTGCAAGCTTGCCGCATCAATATCGGTTTTCTTACTCAAGTTGATAATCAACCTGACAAGGTCTTTGTGGTCGTAACTGCCGACCGACGTATAGATCCCTTCATCTTCTGACATTTCTAGAACTTCTTCCAAAAGCTCTAGCCCAAACTTGTCTTCAACAAGCTCTAAAAATTCGGTGAATATGATTCCTTTCATCTCATACCTTTTCTTCTATTTCTTTTTAGAATGGTCCACTAAGTTATTGTTATCAAATTCTTAAACAAAAAATCTACGTTTCGTCACCCAATTTTATGACATCGATAACGCTTACTCGCCTGTATGCACATATTGAATATAGCAAAAATCGTCATTTTGAGGAGATTCATCGGTAAACAGCCCCTCATGACGCCCAATTAATAACTAAAAGAGGGAAAGTGAATGAAGAAAAACTCAATATTGGTAATCAACCCACGGTTATGTCTATAATTAAAATCATAATAATCAATATATTGGCTTGATATGAATAAAGAAAACTTCCTTCAGCAATTCCAACTTAACCCTACCGTTGGCTATCACCCAGAGTCAGTAGAGCGTGTTTCGCACATCAGTGGCGAGCAATTACGTAAAGCGGCAGTGGTGGTAGGTTTAGTTGAAAGAGAAGATGGTTTACATGTCATTTTTACTAAAAGAGCGGCTCATTTAAAGCATCACCCCGGCCAAGTCAGCTTTCCTGGTGGTAAACACGAACTTTCTGACCCTTCTATGCAATTCACTGCACTCAGAGAGCTCCATGAGGAGGTGGGAATTCGATCGGATCAAGTTAAAATTGTTGGGCAATTACCTGCATTGAGTACTATTAGTAAATTTTCTGTGACGCCGATTGTTGCCATGGTCGATCCTGACTATAAAGCCATCATCGATGAGAACGAAGTTGCCTCAATTTTTGAGGTGCCCGCTACCTATGTTTTAGACCAAGCCAAGTTACACAGCCACACTGTTAACTTTAAACAAATCAAGCATCGAGTTTTTGCTATGCCCTTCCAAGAGCACCTAATTTGGGGCGTTACGGCGCAAATCATCCATTCACTGCAGCAACATGTAGTGCAACAAATTACATAGCAACTACGTTTTGTTTAATCTCTGTTAACAAAATCCAGACTTTCTATGGAACAGATTTATTAATGCAATTTTACGCAAACGTTTCCCTGGTATAAATCTATACAACCCCGCCTTTCGCATAAATAAAAGTAATACCAAGCATAAACATAAATCACCTGTGGCACGCTATTTTCGTGATCAAAAATCCGTTTTTCGCATATCATGTGACACGCCGTTTCATTACATGATTTAGATCTATTTTTTGCAGAAGAAAATTCTGCAGAATTAGCCCCGACTTATTTCCTGTTCCCAAAAAATGAGTAATTTAACATGAACACAACAACTTCTTCGGCAAATGCCGTTAAAGATTCAAGCAAGTTTAACTATAAAGATTTTACCTGGTGTTTATCACTATTCGGTACAGCAGTTGGTGCTGGCGTACTATTCCTTCCAATCAAAGCTGGTGCGGGTGGTTTTTGGCCATTAGTTATCCTAGCTCTAATCGCGGCACCAATGACTTGGTTCGCACACAAATCTCTAGCTCGTTTCGTACTGTCTGCTAAAAACCCTGAAGCTGATATTACAGACACAGTTGAAGAGCACTTCGGTAAGACTGGCGCAAACATTATTACTTTTGCTTACTTCTTCGCTATCTACCCGATCGTTCTTATCTACGGTGTTGGTATCACAAACACAGTTGATTCTTTCCTAGTAAACCAAATGGGTATGGAATCTATTCCACGTCCTCTTCTTTCTGGTGCACTTATCCTTGCTATGACAGCAGGTGTTGTATTCGGTAAAGAGCTGATGCTTAAAGCAACTTCAGCAATGGTTTACCCACTAGTATTCATCCTACTAGCGCTATCTTTTTACCTAGTTCCTGATTGGAACACTTCAATGATGGACGTAAGCCCAGAATGGTCAACAATGCCTTCTATTATCTGGCTTGCTATTCCAATCATCGTGTTCTCTTTCAACCACAGCCCAATCATTTCACAGTTCTCTAAAGAGCAACGTCGTGTATACGGTGAAGACGCAGTTAAGAAAACTGACGCGATCACTGGCGGCGCAGCAATGATGCTGATGGGTTTTGTAATGTTCTTCGTATTCTCTGTAGTGCTTTCTCTATCTCCAGAGCAACTAGCAACAGCACAAGCACAAAACATCTCTGTTCTTTCTTACCTAGCTAATGTTCACGAGTCTCCACTTATCTCTTACATGGGTCCTCTTGTAGCGTTTGCAGCGATTACTTCTAGCTACTTCGGTCACTTCCTAGGTGCTCACGAAGGTCTTGTTGGTCTAATCAAGTCTCGCTCTGGTTCTTCAGTAAGCACTATCGAAAAAGCATCTCTAGCGTTCATCGTTGTTACTACTTGGATTGTTGCGGTAGTTAACCCAAGTATCCTAGGTATGATTGAAACAATGGGTGCTCCAATGATTGCAGCTATCCTGTTCCTAATGCCTGTATTCGCGATGCAAAAAGTACCAGCAATGGCTAAGTACAAAACTTCAGCACCTGTACAAATCTTTACAGCTTTATGTGGTCTAGCGGCTATTAGTTCTGTAATCTACGGCGCTCTTTAATCTCAAGCCCTTTTTATAAGATGGCATCCATCTTATATCACGAGATTAGACAAAAAATATAATGATAATAAATGAGCCTCCCTACTCCCCTTGGGAGGCTCTCTTTTTGAGGTAATCGCTATGATTAGTGTATTTGATATCTATAAAATCGGTGTTGGTCCATCGAGCTCACACACAGTTGGACCAATGAAAGCGGGTAAAGAATTTATTGATGACCTACGTTCAATGGGAAAATTGCGCGACATCACTAAAATCACCGTGGACGTATATGGATCACTATCACTGACAGGGAAAGGTCACCACACAGATATCGCAATCATCATGGGTCTTGCTGGCAATACTCCTGAGCGTGTTGATATCGATTCTATTGCTGGCTTCATTGCTCGCGTAGAAGAAACTGAGCGCCTTCCTGTTGGCATGCACTGTCATACAGTATCGTTCCCACGCGATGGCGGTATGAACTTCCACACTAGCAACCTTTCTCTACACGAGAACGGCATGAGCATTCATGCATGGGTTGGTGATGAAGTTGCATACTCAAAAACGTACTACTCAATTGGTGGCGGTTTCATCGTTGACGAAGAGAACTTCGGCAAAGAAGAAGAAAACCCAATCAAAGCACCTTACGAATTCACAACAGCTGAAGAGCTGGTTAATCAGTGCAAAGAAAGCGGTCTTTCTATCAGTACACTGGTTATGAAAAACCAAGCAGCGTTCCACTCAGACGAAGAGTCTCGCACTTACTTCGCTAACATCTGGAAAACTATGCGTGAGTGTATGGATCGCGGTATGAATACTGAAGGTATCCTGCCTGGTCCACTACGTGTTCCTCGCCGTGCAGCAGCACTTCGCCAACAGCTAATGACTTCAGAAAAAACAACCAATGATCCAATGTCGGTTGTTGACTGGGTAAACATGTTTGCTTTCGCAGTAAACGAAGAAAATGCAGCTGGCGGCCGTGTAGTAACGGCACCAACAAACGGCGCATGTGGCATCATCCCTGCTGTATTGGCTTACTACGATAAGTTCATCCAAACAGTGACAGAGAAAGATTACATCCGTTACTTCGCAGCTTCTGGCGCGATCGGTGGTCTTTACAAGCGTAACGCTTCAATCTCTGGTGCTGAAGTTGGCTGTCAGGGTGAAGTTGGTGTGGCATGCTCTATGGCTGCTGCTGGTCTTGCTGAGCTTATGGGTGGTAGCCCTGAGCAAGTATGTATGGCTGCAGAAATCGGCATGGAGCACAACCTAGGTCTAACATGTGACCCAGTTGCTGGCCAAGTACAAGTACCATGTATCGAGCGTAACGGTATTGCTGCAGTTAAAGCAATCAACTCGACTCGTATGGCGCTTCGTCGCTCTTCTGCTCCTACTGTTTCTCTAGATAAAGTTATCGAAACAATGCTAGAAACAGGTAAAGACATGAACGCTAAATACCGTGAGACATCTCAAGGTGGTTTGGCTGTTAAGGTTGTTTGTTAATCATTCTGAATTAATAAACCGATAATAAAAAAGGAACGCCGCGGCGTTCCTTTTTTTGTATCTGAAGCTTTTGGAGCTAAAGCTTGGTGACTGATTGATTCAACCGACCAAATTTTTTTGTTAAATCACTTGCGAGATAAGCAGGAAACAACCAAACAGCAGTGAGAACAACATCATTGCGCTGCCACCTTCTGCTCGGTATCGGTCATCAGCAACTTTCATGAAGCGCTGCTTGTGAACCATAACCAGAGGAACAAACACCGCTAGGAACACCAAGATGATGCCTGCGTAATTCAGCACTTGTAGGAACTTGTCTGCAGCAAGCAATGAACCCGCCAACGGCAAGATAAAGCTAATGCAGTACGTTACCGCTGTATTTTGGTTGAACATGTCTTTGTTCTGGTTGAACAACGCCATTGCTACGCCAAAGAAAGAAGTCAACAACGCCAAGCCAGTGAAGGTAGACAAGACGTTACCCACCCAAGGAGACTGAGCCTCAAACGCCGCCATCAAATCTGATACGTTCTCAAAGCTTCTGAATTGCTCTTCACTCAAGTTGCCCACTACCGCAAACAACCAACACAAGTAACACACTAATGGGATCAGAGAACCGATGATCACCATGTTACGCAGCTGTTTGTCTGTCGCTTCGTGGTTGTAAGAAACCAAGGTTGGAATCACCACCATAAAGCCAAAGCTCGTAAACAGGATGGCACTGGTTTTGATTAGGTCAACGTGGTCATGGCTGGTTACCTGCATCAAGTTTTCTTGAGTCATGCTCGGCGCTAAGAAGGCCATGGTTGCAAACAAACTAGCAAGCATCACGAAGAACAATGCTCGATTGAGCTTATCAATCACACCAGTACCACTTGCGACTACTGCGCCAGCAAGCAAGGTAAACACGGTTTGGCTGGTAGTCGCGGTAATTTCGACGCCAAAGTTAGACAGTAACTTACTCAGCAAGTCACCTGCGCCCAGAATGTAAGCCATTAATAGGCAAATCAACAACGCGTATAGCAAGCCGTTGGTAAGCAACTGACCTTGTTTACCCAAGGTTTTTCGGGCAATAGAGTTTAATCCTAGACCGCCACCCGCTTTGATGGTCGCTTCTAGAAGTAGTAATGCTGCGTAAGTCGTACCGAAGCAGATCAGTACCATAAGCAGTGTGCCGTAAAGCAATCCGAATTGAGCTAATACCATTGGGATCGCAAGCATACCAGCACCGAGAGCGGTACCAGCGATAATTAGGGAGCTACCCATCATTTTAATATTCATTGTTTTTAACTTATTTGTTTAGTTTTTATAGATGTGAGTCTTCGTTCATCGAGCGGATGACAAAGGAGTTCAGATAGAAATAAAGTTATAAAACGAATAACAATAGGAGCGATAAGCGGTAAAGAAGCGTGCAGAGACGTTGTCGAACAGGGCGTTCAAAGGGGAGCTTGTCTTAAAAGAGGTAAAACGAGAAGCGTGAGTAAGCATTAACTGATGTGGTGAACCTTCCGTAGGTTCAATAATCGGTGATGTAATCTTGAATTTCATGTATGTGTCCAATAAGTCACATTCCATAGTATTTGAAGCAGCGTATCCGTTGCTGCCCTACCTCTATCATAGAGGTCTTTTCATCTTATCGAATGAGCCTCGAAACACAACGCTATAACCACAATTTTTGCTATTAAATTGAACAAAACAACCATTTAGATATAAATTGACCACTAAGTCGTCTAAAACAATAGTCTTTATTGATAAAAGACAAGCGGACAAATACATCGAGCTAATTAACAACCTAGGCTTTTCTAATTATCAGCACAATCAAAACTCGATGCTGCACTTCAATTTTCCCAAAACAACAGTCTGTTTTAAGAACAGCGAGGAGCTTGAAGCGCGTTCCATTTCAACATCAGACACGACACAAACTCGCTACATCACAGAAACATAACCACAACCGGAGTGTGGTCACACAATTCGTTATACCCCATAGGTGGTAGGAATTCTTACTAGTACAGTATTTGCGTCATTATAATTAATAAAAACAAACACCTTATGCGCTCAACAATCACCTTTAAAATCCTAGTGGCCCTCGCCATCGTGTTCACCTTTTTGCTGGCAATATCGACCTATTTCCAATATTCGCAACAAAAGCAACTTGTAAACTCAGTGTTAAGTGAGCAGCTTCACGACAAAGCAAGTAACTACTTCGATAGCCTCAATATGATGATGCTCACCGGCACCATGGCACAAAAAGAGACCCTTCGTCAGAAAGCACTGGCTCAAGAAGGCATTGAAGACGTTCGTGTTTTACGCGCCGACGCTGTCAGCAAGTTATATGGCCCAGGTAATGACAACCAAACACCGGTTGACGATATTGATAAACGAGCGCTAGCGGGCGAAACCGTTATCGAACCTTTTTCTGCTGATTGGGGCAAAGGCTTGGTTATTGCTCTGCCAATGAAGTCGAGTGAAGATTACCGAGGAACCAATTGTGTCGCCTGTCATATGGCACCAGAAGGTGAAGTCTTGGGTGCGATTCGTCTCGAATATAACCTTAACCATGTTAACTCGCTGATTAACACTCAAACCATGGCTGCTATTGGCATTATGGCAGTGATCTCGTTTGCCGGATTTGTCCTTACGATGGGATTAATTCGTAAGATTATCGTGCGCCCGCTGCAACAGACTTCTCGCTTTATGACCCAAGTCAGCAACGATAAAAACCTATCCACTCGCCTGCCGGAACAAAGCAAGGATGAGATTGGCACGCTGGCTAACTCCATCAACTCGTTCATGGGAACCGTATCTGACAGCTTAGAAAAGGTACAAAGCACCTCGCACAAGTTAAATGCGTCTGCCAACCAACTGACTAGTGTCGCGCAAATTACCGAGCAAGCCGCCAGCGACCAGCAAAGCGAAACCGCAGAAGTGCAACACAATGTCGAAGGAATACAGGCACAGCAAGTCAATGTAGAACAAGCGACTTTAACAGCTTCAGAGCTTATCAATCACACCGCTGATGTGGCGTGTAAGAGTGCCAACCAAGCACACGAAGCAAGCAGTGAGATAAAAAACCTCGTTAGCAGCATAGAAGAAGTGAAACACAAAATACTGACACTCAATGAGCAAACCGGAGAGGTCTCTTCAATATTGAGTGTGATTCGTGGCATTGCTGACCAAACCAATCTTCTGGCCTTGAATGCAGCAATTGAAGCGGCACGTGCGGGAGAACAAGGTCGTGGGTTTGCGGTGGTGGCTGATGAAGTTCGCCATCTTGCATCACGAACCGCTGAAGCAACAGGCAGTATTGAGTCAATCATTCATCAGTTCCGGCAAGGCAGCGAAGAGTCGCTGACTTCTGCCGATCGCGTTTGCGAACAAGCCCATCAAAGCTCAACCGATATCGACGCACTTTCAATTGAAATGAATGGTGTGGTCGAAGAGATGAAACAGGTGCTGGCTCACGCACAGAATATTCAGCAGCAAACGCAATCCACCACACAAGCGACTCAAGATGTTCAACAAAAGGTTGAAACCATCACCTCTCACGCCAACAACACATCGCAATCCGCGGCTGAAACTCGCAACATCAGCAATGACTTAGAAGAGCTATCTGATCATCTTGAATCGCTGATTAATCAGTTTACTTTGTCGAGTACAAAGAAGAAGTCATAGATCGCCAACAAAAAAGCGCTCAACAATGAGCGCTTTATCTTCATAGCAACGTCTAATTCAGGCTTTAAAAGAACCGTAAACCAAGATTAGTGCGTAATGGAAACCGCGGTTAAGTCTTTATGCTTGTGATACATCGCGTGTTTGACTATCAGGTTCGCACTCACGCTATCCATTCCTGACACTTCAACGTAAGCCCCTTTTTTACGGAACTTGAACACAACCTTATCAAGCGCCTCGACCGAGGTATTATCTAAGAATGACGCATCCGATATATCGATGGTCACTAAAGAGGTCGCGTTGTCATAATCAAATAAGTCGACAAACGCATCTGACGAAGCAAAGAAGACATGGCCTTTTACTCGGTGAATGGTGTGCATTTCGTTTGTCACGACTTCATCGGATATAAACACCATGGATTTGCTGGCATGTGCATAAAACAGAGCCGACAGCACCACGCCAACCGCAACACCTATTGCTAAATTATGAGTAAACACCACCACCGCCACGGTTGCTAGCATGGTTACATTGGTTGGCAGTGTGTGATCTTTAAGCTCAACAATGGAACGCCATGAGAATGTGCCGATAGAAACCATGATCATCACAGACACTAAAGCGGCCATCGGTATCAGCTTCAACCAATCAGAAACAAACACCACCATTAGCAACAAAACCACCCCAGCGATCATGCTGGACAATCGGGTTAAGCCACCTGATTTGATGTTAATGATCGACTGACCGATCATTGCGCAGCCCGCCATTCCACCAAAAAGGGAAGCCACGATGTTCGCAACGCCCTGCCCTTTACACTCATTGTTTTTATTGCTTTCAGTATCAGTCAGGTCATCGACTATGGTCGCTGTCATCAAGGATTCCAACAAGCCAACCAGAGACAGAGCAATCGAATATGGCAGGATGGTTGCAAGCGTCTCAAACGTGAATGGAATATTAGGAATCAAGAACACAGGCAGTGAATCGGGAAGCTTGCCCATATCGCCAATCGTTCTCACATCTAAGCCGAAGAGCAAACTAATGATTGTCAGAGCAACAATCGCGACCAGTGGGGAAGGTATTGCACGACCAAACTTGGGAAAATAAGGAAGCAGATAAATGATCGCCAAACCCAAAGCGACTAACACGTAAACGCTTGACGGGAAGTTGATTAATTCAGGAAGTTGAGCCATGAAAATTAGAATGGCGAGCGCGTTAACAAATCCAGTAATCACCGATTTGGAAACGAAATTCATCAGGTTACCAAGCTTGAGATACCCAGCTGCGATCTGAATGACGCCAGCTAGAAATGAAGCGGCGAGTAGATATTCTAGTCCGTGCTCTCTCACTAAAGTGACCATTAGTAGCGCCATAGCGCCTGTTGCACCGGAAATCATTCCCGGACGACTGCCAACCAAAGCAGTGACGACACAAATACAGAACGAGGCATAGAGCCCTACTTTAGGGTCAACGCCTGCAATAATTGAAAATGCGATGGCTTCAGGGATCAATGCGAGTGCAACCACAATCCCAGATAATGAATCTCCTTTAACGTTTGATAACCAATGTTTTTTTAAATAATTAAGCATGTAATTCTCTTTTACTTGTACAGCCAGTCCTGCCTTGTTGAGACATAATTTGATCGACTGTTTTTCTTGAATGAGCGAGCGCTCGAAAAGTGCGGGTGTAGAGAGAATGCAGGGGTTAAGGCGGCGTAATTAACACGTAGATATTAAACTCCTCTTGTACTTTAGTGGGAAATTAAGAAGGTGATCAAGTCCAAAATGACTGAATCCGCGCCAATATAGAGTGAGTCTCAACACAATCACACTCCCATTATTGAAAACAAAGGTTTCGATTACGCCATGCTCGTTCAGCAGCTCACATAGGGTGAAAGGTAAGGCTGACGCTAAGATCGAACAAAAAACACACCCTCAAACCTATTTATCGTCAGTAGACACAATATTTCTTTCACCAAGCAAGAATAAAGGTTGAAGCTGTCGGTATGACAGGTAATATGTTCAATCGATTTAAAAAGTTTATACAACTTAATGTTTCGGCTAATTATTGTGCAAATGTATATTTATTTGCAGCAATGCCAGAGACTTTGAGTTGAATTTGTCCCTCAATGGAGAATGAAATCAACATGACTTACGCGCCTGTAACAGACGTACTTGGCGGCAAGCTAGCGGTAGACAGTGAAGTAACTGTTCGCGGCTGGATCCGTTCACGTCGTGATTCCAAAGCTGGAATCTCTTTCCTTGCCATTTATGACGGCTCTTGTTTCGACCCGATTCAGGCCGTGGTTCCTAATAATCTTAATAATTACGAAAACGAAGTATTAAAGCTAACAACTGGCTGCTCTGTTGAAGTAACGGGTAAGATTGTTGAGTCTCCTGCGAAAGGTCAAGACTTCGAACTAGCAGCAACTGACGTTAAAGTTGTAGGCTGGGTTGAAGACGCTGACACTTACCCAATGGCTAAGACGCGTCACTCTATCGAGTACCTTCGTGAAGTTGCTCACCTACGTCCACGTACAAACGTGATTGGCGCAGTAGCACGTGTACGTAACTGTCTATCTCAAGCGATTCACCGTTTCTACCACGAGCAAGGTTTCTTCTGGACTTCTGCTCCGCTTATTACTGCATCTGATGCAGAAGGCGCTGGTGAAATGTTCCGTGTTTCTACGCTAGACATGGAAAACCTACCACGCACTGAAAAAGGCGACGTAGACTTCAACGAAGATTTTTTCGGTAAAGAGACGTTCCTAACAGTATCTGGCCAACTTAATGCTGAAGCTTATGCTTGTGCACTAAGCAAGGTTTACACGTTCGGTCCTACGTTCCGTGCTGAAAACTCAAACACAAGCCGCCACCTAGCTGAGTTCTGGATGGTTGAGCCTGAAGTTGCGTTTGCAGACCTTAACGATGTAGCGAAACTGGCTGAAGACATGCTTAAGTACGTTTTCGCTGCTGTTCTTGAAGAGCGCCGCGACGACCTTGAATTCTTCGCTTCTCGCATCGACAAGCAAGCAATTACTCGTCTAGAGCAATTCGTTGACGCTGACTTCGCACAAGTTGACTACACTGACGCAATCCAAATCCTACTAGACTCTGGTAAGAAATTTGAGTTTGACGTTGAGTGGGGCATCGACATGTCTTCTGAGCATGAGCGTTACCTAGCTGAAGAGCACTTCAAAGCACCTGTTATCGTTAAGAACTACCCGAAAGACATCAAAGCTTTCTACATGCGCTTAAACGACGACGGCAAAACAGTTGCAGCAATGGACGTACTTGCACCAGGCATCGGTGAAATCATCGGTGGTGCACAACGTGAAGAGCGTCTAGACATTCTAGACGAGCGTATGATTGCTATGGGTATCGACCCTGAGCACATGAGCTGGTACCGCGACCTACGTAAATACGGTACAGTGCCACACGCTGGTTTCGGTCTTGGTTTCGAGCGTCTAGTATCTTACGTAACAGGTATGGGTAACGTTCGTGACGTGATTCCATTCCCACGTACACCACGCTCTGCAAACTTCTAATTCGAAACCTATTCGATATTAAAAGTTAAGAACAAACAAAAACCTCCGCACTTGCGGAGGTTTTTTTATGTTCGGAATAAAACGAGTCCAGATGCTTCTGCGTGCCACTATCTGAGACTCATTATTTCAAAAGCTAATCCACATCTTGGTCGATAGCGTATTTTATTGCAAGACCGCAAATTGCCATCATAACGAATGGGATCGCGGCAGTGGTGTATTCCGCCCACGCCATATCAGCGAATGCTTTTGCCAGCAGTACGTGGCCGAGAATAAGCAGAAGCGCACACACAATAGCGACAATAATCAGCTTAACTTCATTTCCCATAGTCATTTTCAACATAACGGTATCTCCAATATTTGGTCTACCGTTATTGAATCACAACTCTTTGGTCAATTAGGCGTACAGTTACCCCACAAACAACCCGTACAGTTGGAATGATTGTCTTTTTTATGAGGGACTTAAGGTTTTACGAGTGCGTAAGTTGATGTGCCAGTTTGCCAAGCCAGATGAGCGCCTGTTCTTTCTCTTCTGTCAGTTCATAAGAGAAGTTCAATCGTATCGCGTTATCCACTCTGCCATGCTCACTAAACAGATCGCCAGATGCAACGCTAATACCTTGTTCGATAGCCAGTTGATGAAACTGTTGGCTGTCGAATTTTTCAGAAAAGCGAATCCATATCAAGTAACCACCAGCCGGCTCTTCAATCTCTATTGAATGCGGAAAGTACTGCTTAATGACATCGATAAATCGCTCTTTCCTGACGACAAGGTTTTTACGCAGTTTACGAAGGTGATTGTCGTAGCTTTCATGCGTTAAGAAATGAGCGACACCAAGTTGAACAGGAGCGCTACTCGATAACGTAGAAAGAAGCTGTAACTTTTGAATCGCGTCGTTAAAACGCGTGTTCACAACCCACCCTACTCGATAACCAGGACACAAACTTTTTGAATACGACCCACAAAGCAAGACGGAATCGGTCTTATCGAAGGCCTTTAGTGGCTTCGGCTTATGCCCTTCGTAATAAAGATCGCCATACACGTCATCTTCAATAATGTAGGTTCCATGCTGTTCTGCAATCTCTACCACACGGCGCTTTGCCTGTTCCGACAAACTGGTTCCCGTTGGGTTTTGAAAAGTCGTCATCAGCCAACACGCTTTAACATCTTGGTTTTGTAGCGCGTTTTCAAACTGCTCTATATTCAACCCATTGATTGGGCAAACGTCCACTTCGATAGGGTTAAGCCCGAGCCTCTCGACAGCCTGCAGAGCACCATAGAAGGCGGGAGACTCAATCACGACGTTATCACCCGACTTGGTGACCGTTTGCAGGCTCAAGTTGAGCGCTTCCATAGCACCCGACGTAATCACGATGTCTTGATGATTAACCGTAATCCCTTGCTGCAGATAACGCTGTGCGATTTGCCTTCTCAAGGACTCACTGCCCGGTGGTAAATTATTTATCACACTCGCGCCAGTCATCTTCCTACCCGCGCTGGCAAGGTTTCGAGTCAAGGTAGGTAACGGGAAAAGGTCGGGATCTGGGAATGCAGAGCCGAAAGGAATCACACCTTCGGCTGAACTCGACTTCAAGAAATCAAATAAGCGGTCATTAATGGCTTTCTTTTCACTAACGAGTGGCTGTGCGTAGTCAACGCCGTCCAGCCTTGGCGCTACAAAGTAGCCCGACTGAGGTTTAGCGATGATCCACCCTTCGCTTTCTAGCAACTGGTAGGCTTGTAAGACAGTACTATTGCTGACGTTGTAATTTCGACAACTCATGCGTACCGAAGGGATCTTCTCTCCGGATCGCCACGTATTGTTGGCTATCTGAGTTCGAATATCCTTTGCAAGCTCTTCATAACGCGCCATCTAATTGTACTACCTAGAGAAATTCTGTGAGCCGGTGATTTTATCACTTACGCCAACAACTATTGCTGCTATCCATATGATCGCACCTAATTTCCACAATAGTGTGAATTGGTTCACAGATAACTTTGTAAGCTTTGCTAAGTTTGTACCCAAGGTAGGAGCTAAGTTGGCTTTCTACCTCAATAATTTGATGTAACCCAAAAACATGCGAGATAACAATGAAAAAAATAGAAGCAGACCAATTAAGTTATAAAGGAGAGTCAAACGGTGTTCACAGTTGGACAACACCGAGCGGTCAGCCATATTACTGGCACCCAGATTGGCTCCATATTGCTGAAGATGCGACAGGCTCACATCCAAAGCAAAAGATCGATGTCGAACAAGACCAAGCACCAACGGAAAAACACGCGGTGTCTGCTATTCTGAAACACATCAACCAATGGGCTGCAGACAAACTAGCGTCTCACCCTGAGATTGAAACCGGCTCAATCGAAGCTGAAATCAATCTCAAAAAGTAACGGGGTAAAGTAGATAGCAAACTCAATCACTCGCGATTCTAACCAGTACACAGACTGAATAGCCTCGAACCTCGACCGAGGCTATTCAAGTATCTTCATAAAAATGCTGCAATAACCCCCACCTAGCTAACAAATCTCTAACACAAACCAGTTTCTTGTATCAATCCACGAAAGCTATCGATAGAATTTCCGGTCTTATTCACGTCAGTTATGCTAATTATTCGCAATTCTAAAGTCGTGAATCAATGAATGCGTAAATCTAATAAGAATGAGAACAAAGGCTTACCGATGGATACTTCAAATTACAATCAATCGCTAACGACTAAGTTATACGTCATTGCTGGCGTGCTGTTTGGCACCTATGGCAGTCGGGTGTGCCCTATGCTCGATAGCTTAACGACGTTAGAGATTTTCACACAAGTCAGTATTGTGTTTATCTTATTATGGCTCGCACGTCGTTACCCATTGGCGCAACATACCTTGGTCAAGCAAGGCCGATTCGCGCAACTCGATACCCTGCTATTTTTTGCTGCAAGTGTGCCTTTCGCGCTCTACTACAACTTAAGCTATGAATTCACCATAGATAGTAATTTGAAGGTGCTGTTTGGCATGAGTCTATTCGGCTTCTTTACCGGAACCATTCTTCAATTGAATGCCAAGCTCAGCCAAATGGATAAAATGGAGACGATTGGACAATTCGACTTCCAACTGGTTGGTGAAAGAAGTTCACTGGTCAAGCAGATGATAGGCTTGGTTATCGTGCTTCTGGTAACACTGACGACTATGTTGACGATGATTGCTGTCAAAGACATCTTCTGGCTAGAACACAACCCTGACCGCTTATTGGATGGCACCGGCAAGATCAGCGTGATCAAAGAGTTTATTTATTTGGCTGTGGTACTGGGTGGCTACGCGATAACCATCATGACGCTTTGGAGCAAGCTAATTAAGCGTATTCTCCTAAGCCAAGAGCACGCATTAAACAAAGTCACCAATGGCGAGCAAGGCGTTCGCTTACCTATTTTCGGCTACAACGAGCTTGGATCAATGGCATCTATGACCAATACCATGCTTGATAGCCTTGAAACCGCGCAAAACGAAGTGAAAACCACACGTGACGTGGCCATTGTGAGCTTATCGGCATTGGCTGAATCTCGAGACAATGAAACGGGCGCACATATCCTAAGAACTCAAGAGTACGTCAAGGTGCTCGCACAAGAGCTCAGCAAATCAGAAACCCACTCAAGCTTGTTAACTCCAAACTACATCGAGTTGCTCTACAAATCTGCGCCTTTGCACGACGTGGGCAAAGTAGGTGTTCCTGATAGTGTGTTATTGAAGCCGGGCAAATTGACGGACGAAGAGTTTGAGATAATGAAAGGTCACCCCGCGATTGGGGCTGAAGCGTTATCTATTGCAGAAAAGCAGTTGGGAAGTAGCTCTTTCTTAAGAGTCGCAAAGGAGATATCTCTCACTCACCACGAGAAATGGAATGGCAGTGGTTATCCTAATCAGTTGTCTGGTGAAGATATCCCGTTATCTGGCCGTTTGATGGCGTTGGCCGATGTTTATGATGCGCTAATATCGAAACGCGTTTACAAGCCAGCCTTTACTCATGAACAAGCCAAACAGATCATCTTAGAGGGCAATGGGACGCATTTTGATCCGCAAGTTATCCAAGCTTTTCTAGCAGTTGAACAAGCGTTTGTTTCAATTGCCGCGACCTACAAAGATGGCAAAAATGTAGCCAGTGAACTCGAGCGCGAAAGCTTTATTGCTCAACCAGCGTAATCTATTCAAAAACCACTAACTTCTTGCACTCTATAGGTTAATCCGTAGGGTGTTTTGTTATCAAATACCCTCTTTAGTCAATAAATCTGATTGAAATGGATTTTTTTTAGCCTTTCTGTTCACTTCGTATTGTCTTAAAAATTCCATACAGGTATAACTACCCATAGATACTATCCCCTCTCAATTGACATGGATGAAGATTATGTTTGAAAAAGTGTTAGCTGCTCCCGCCGATCCTATCCTCGGCCTTACTGAAGAGTTTAAAAAAGACTCTCGTGCAGAGAAAATCAACCTTGGTGTTGGCATCTACAAAAATGAAGATGGTCAAACGCCTGTACTTAAAACAGTAAAGAAAGCAGAAGCTGCACTTCTTGAAAACGAAAAAACCAAATCTTACCTAACGATTGAAGGTACGGCTGAATACGGTCTAGCGGTTCAGAAACTTCTTTTCGGTTCAGACGCAGAGATCGTTGCATCTCAACGCGCTAAAACAGCACAAGCTCCAGGTGGTACAGGTGCACTTCGCGTAGCGGGTGAATTCATCAAGCGCCAACTGGGCGATGTAAAAATCTGGATCAGTAACCCAACTTGGGCAAACCACAACGGCGTTTTCGCTGCTGCGGGTATCGAGACAGCTCAATACAGCTACTACAACGCTGAAACAAAAGACAAAGACTTCGCAGGCATGGTTGCTGACCTAGAGAAAGCTTCTGAAGGCGATATCGTTCTTCTTCACGGCTGCTGTCACAACCCAACAGGTATCGACCCAACAACTGAAGAGTGGGAAGTTCTTGCTAAGCTGGTTGCTGAGAAAAAACTGCTGCCTCTATTCGATTTTGCTTACCAAGGTTTTGCAAAAGGCGTTGAAGAAGATGCTGCTGGCCTACGTATTTTTGCTCAATACAACAAAGAGATCCTTGTTGCTAGCTCGTTCTCTAAGAACTTCGGCTTGTACAACGAGCGTGTTGGTGCATTCACTCTGGTTGCAGAATCTGCAGACGTAGCAACAACAGCGTTCTCTCAAGTTAAGAGCATTATTCGCTCTATCTACTCTAACCCACCAGCGCACGGCAGTGCTGTCGTTACTCACATCCTTGGTGATGCTGATCTACGTGCTGAATGGGAAGCAGAAGTAGCAGAAATGCGTGACCGTATCCAAGAGATGCGTGAGCTATTCGTAACAACACTGAAATCTGAAGGTGTTGATGCAGACTTCACATTCATCGAACGTCAAAACGGCATGTTCTCTTTCTCAGGTCTAAGCAAAGAGCAAGTAACTCGCCTAAAAGACGAATTCGCAATCTACATTGTTGGCTCTGGCCGTATCAGTGTTGCTGGTATGACTAAGTCGAACATGGGTCCTCTATGTAAAGGTATCGCTGCGGTTCTTTAATCGTAAAGTGAAACCTGTATTTACAGACCAGAAACCTGCTCTTGCAGACCGATAGATATGCAAAAGCCAGCAATTAAGCTGGCTTTTTTGTGTCTCGACTTTCAGGTTTAGATACTTTGTAAGTTAATACTCTAAGAAAAACTCTACACCCAACTCATTGGTTCGTTCGCTACGAATTTTACCTTCACCATCTCGATGTTGGTATGACCCACCAATCGCAAACTTGTTGGTCACTAGATAACGTAAACCTAAGTGATAGATCTCTTCATCAAACAGGTCACTTCGGTTCACTTGCACACTGCCATTGGCAATCCAACGTTTCGCAAAGCCATAGTTAAGCTCAGCTTTTACCCCTTGGATGAACTCAGTGTCTGAAGATTCAGTTTGGTTGGTGTCATTATTTTCAACCTTACCCTTAGTGATACCAAGCAGGTAGTAAGCCACTATATCTAAATCTTTCTTAATGCTGTAACGGTAACCAACACCTGGCATCAGCGTATCAATTCGAGTTGTGGTGTCATCAGGGTGAATAAAGCGTGCGCTGTAGTCTCCCAGCAACAACCAATCATCCGTCATCGCGTAACTGACGCCTAATCCATACGACGAGGCATTGTTATTACTGCCTGCATCTTCATTTAAACTGCCCGAATGCGCCGTGGCATAAATATGGTCGTAATCCAAAATATCCACCGCGTTAGTGTCCGCCCACAAACTTGGAGAAAACATAAAAACCGCAGATACAAAACTAAGCTTCCACTTCGACATTCCTATCATCCTTAAACTGTCACTCCATTAATTGAAAGGTTAGTCTATCCATAAGACTTTAAAAAGGTTTTAGCTCACAGATTGATTTGTGACGGCAAAATATTATCAAATGTTGTACCATGAAATCATACAAACCAATGGATGATCATTATGGATGCTGAGTTATTAGAGATTCAAAACTTTCTGGCACAATACCCCCCTTTCACAGAACTCCCTGAGGAGATGTTGGCGAAAGTGACCAGTAGCGTGGAAATTTCTTATTACCGCCAAGATACCCCTATCATTCACTTTGGTGATCAAATTCATGACTTATACATCGTTCGAAGTGGCGAAGTCGAAGTCTACCGTCGTAAAGGCGAACTCTATAACCGCCTGGATGAAGGTCACCTGTTCGGTCAAATGGGCCTACTGACCAACAACAAGGTGCGTTTCCCAGTTAAAGCGACTGAAGACACCCTACTCTACTGTATTCCTGAGCCTATCTTCCAAGAGCTCTACGACAACTACGACTCTTTTGCCGATTTCGTAGAAGTAGAAGATAACGCACGACTGCGCCAAGCCAACTCAGACAGCAACGACGCTAACGACCTAACAACATCCAAGGTTAAAACGCTACTGACCAGCGAAGCGCCAATGATCGAAAAAACGCGCACGATTCAGCAAGCTGCGACCATGATGGCACAAGATAATGTTTCCTCTTTGCTGATCATCGACCCAGATATCGTTGAAGATGATGAAGATGACTCAACACCCGTGATTGGCATCATCACCGACCGAGATTTGTGTACGCGAGTCCTCGCCGAAGGTCTCGATCCATCGGATGAAGTATCCAGCGTAATGACACCAGAGGTTATCTCACTCGACCATAATGCTTACGTATACGAAGCTATGATGACCATGCTTCGCTATAACGTGCATCATTTACCAGTACTCAAAGATAAGAAGCCGATTGGTATTATCGAAGCGACCGATATTGTTCGTTACGAATCTCAAAACTCGCTGTTATTGGTAAGCAGCATCTTCCAACAACAAAGCATTGAAGATCTAAAGGTGCTTTCCGAGCAAGTGAAAGACAGCTTTGTGCGCTTAGTTAACGAAGATGCCAACGCCCACATGGTGGGTACTGCAATGTCGGTAATTGGTCGTAGCTTTAAGCAGCGAATTATCGAACTGGGTGAAGAGAAATTGGGCAAGGCGCCTATTCCTTACTGTTTCCTCGCACTCGGCTCTATGGGGCGTGATGAGCAGTTGCTGGTTACAGACCAAGATAACGCAATCATTCTTGATGATACCTACGACGAGAAAAAGCACGGTAAGTACTTTGAAGAGCTATCGACCTTCATTTGTGATGGCTTAGACCAATGTGGCTATGTGTACTGTACTGGTGACATCATGGCAACTAACCCAACGTGGCGTATGACTCGTCGCCAATGGGAAGAGTGCTTTGCCGATTGGATTGATGATCCAAACCCGAAAGCCCTGTTGAATGCTTCAATCTTCTTTGACTTAGATGGCGTTTATGGTCGTCTAAAATGGGCCGAGCAATTGAACAGCTTTATTGTTCGACGCGCACGTAAGAACAATCGCTTCTTGGCGTGTCTTGCACGTAACGCACTCAACCGTACACCGCCGCTCGGTTTCTTCAAAGATTTCGTGATGGAGAAAGATGGCCGTCACAACAACTCTATCAACCTTAAGCGTCGTGGTACTGCGCCACTGGCCGATTTGATTCGTGTTCACTCGCTCGCGGTAGCGTCTCGCTCTAAGAACTCGTTCGAACGCTTAGATGACATTATCGACGCTGGTATTCTGCCAAAAGGCCGAGCTCAAGATTTGAAAGATGCGATGGAGTTTATCTCTCTGGTTCGTATTCGTCACCAAGCACACGATGTCGACAACAACATCGAGCCTGATAACAACATCGAGCCAGAGAACCTGTCTGACTTCGAACGACGTAACCTAAAGGATGCATTCCAAATATTAAGTAATGCGCAAAACTTCCTTAAGTTCCGTTATCAAGCCAGCAACAAGTTTAAGTAGGGCCTATGAACAAACTATTCAGATCACCTGCGGTCGATTGGCCATTTAAGTTTGCTCAGAAGCTTGAACGAGCGAGAGACGAGCGCTTAAAGCACTTTTATAGCCAGCCTATTCCTGCGCCTGATACGCCACTTTCAGAAGTGATGTTTTTGGCTGTCGACTTTGAGACAACGGGGTTAAACCCAAACAAAGACGGCATCATTACCATTGGTTTAGTGCCATTTACGCTCAATCGCATCTACTTGCGACAAGCCAAACACTGGACTCTAAGACCAAAACAGAAACTTGAAGAAGAGTCTGTCGTGATTCATGGCATCACTCACAATGACATCATTGATGCGCCAGACCTTAGCGAAGTGTTGGGCGAGATCTTAGAATCAATGGCGGGACATATCCCTGTGGTTCACTATCGTCGTATCGAACGTGACTTTTTGGACAATGCATTGAAAGTGCGACTCGGTGAAGGCATTGAGTTCCCAGTCCTCGACACGCTGGAGATTGAATCTCAGATCCAAAATAAACTGGCTGGCGGCTTGTGGAACAAGCTGAAAGGTAAGAAGCCAGCTTCAGTGAGACTGGGTCAGAGTCGTCGTCGATACCATCTGCCCGACTACACGCCGCATCATGCATTAACTGACGCTATTGCGACCGCTGAGCTACTCCAAGCGCAAATTGCTCATCACTTTGACTCTGAGATGCCTCTGAAGAGTTTCTGGCTCTAGCTGAGTTACGTAAGCTAAATACAAACACAAAGCCCATCAACTTCCATTGGTGGGCTTTTTCATTTTTATCGTCTGTGTTTAAGCAACGGTTGGCCCGACTAAGCGCATTTCCCATAAGCGTTTAAACATATTATAACGTCACACCGCAGCAGTTCCGCTCTAATGGGCGTCGAAAATCGTGATCGCTATTTGTCAGCGTGATTGGCATTATTACTTCCCAACCACAGACAACGTTTGGTAATAAAGACGCTTTTGCTGATACATATTCTCATCAGCGACTGAGAACAATTGCTCAACGTCTGTTGAATCACTAGAGGCTGCACCAATCGAGAATCTGACAGGAATAGAGATACCCGCTTTAGTCTCGATTGCCTGTTGCTCCTGAGCAATGTACAACTGCTCAGTCATCTTTGCGACATTGAGCGAACTCGACTCACCAGACGTTAAGGTAAGCACCGCAAATTCATCTCCACCCAAACGGTATAGATTACTGGCAGGTGTCAATTCGTGGCTGATTACGTCTACGCAGCGCTGTATCAGCTCATCCCCGATCTCATGCCCATGAACATCATTGGTCGTTTTCAAGCCATTGATATCAATAATGATCAAAGAAATCTGATTTTGATTGTCGTTAATGCTGCGTTTACTGAATTCGAGATCTTCATTAAAAGCTTTACGATTCAAACAGCCAGTCGGCATGTTAATCCGTGTAATATTTTCGAGCTCTAGCCAACCAGCTAACTGTTTTTGGTACATGTCAAAAATCAGAAGATCTTCTTCACTGAGGACATCAAATGAACTTGAACAAAAATACCCGATCGCCGTCCCCTGTGAGTCACAGAGTATCAGGTCAGCCTCGCCAGTCCGGTTAAAATGAAACTGAATCGAATGTTGAACAAGTAATGTCTTTAACTCTTGATCGACCATTTGAGGAATCAACCGATATTCAGCCGCGTGTCTTGATGATGCAAACTGAACGATCTTCAAAATACGATGCTTCTGGGATTCTTCACGCGCGAGCGAATTAGTTAACTTGCTGGTTTTCTCTTCGACTAAGTCCTCTAGCTGAACATTAAATCTTTCGAGTTTATCGTTACTTTCGGTAAGCTCACGGACTTGATATTGTATGCGACCCCACAAGGTTTCCAATAAACGACTCAGCGTGACGAACTCTGTAAAACGATGTTCATCCACACTATGAGTCGGTGACTGGTTATGCGAATACGACGTAACAGATTCAGCCAACAAGTTTAACTGCCCTGAGAACCAGCGGCTTAGGAACAGAGCAAACACAATCGAGATGGCAAGCGTCGCCACCAATATTCTGACAAAGACCACCTGAGCTTGTTGCATCTCTAATAAACGCTCACTGTCGGAAATATGATGTTTGACGTTCAGTACCAATTTGTCGGTAAAGAATGTGCTGTCGATAGAGATAATGTTCGCACTTTGTTCAGAAGATTGAGCATCCGTTGAATCAATATAGTTAAACTCAACCGACTCATTTTGATAAAGGAAAGGCGTCACTTTAGTCTTAAGTCTGTCATACCCCATAAGAACCACAAGATAACCCTGCGGCGTGTATGTAGAACCTTCTATCAAACGATAAGGTAAAATCGGCGCGACAAAAGCGATACCTGCAGCGGCATTATCCGCCACTTCAGTTTCGGTAAACTCGGTGTGGAACAATTTCCCTTGCCCATAAACCGATTGAGGACGCTTCAAGCTTTCTAATAACTGGCTCTGCTCAAAATGGTACAAGCTGCCTTTGCTGTCATAAATGGGCTTCCAGTTTTGGTCCAGAATATAAGTCGCGGACACACTCTCCGCTAGCGCATTGAAGCTATCCATCTTGTCCCAAACAACACTCGAGAAAAAGATATTACCACCCGCTTTAATCAATGATCGGTCATGCGAATACCATTGAGTTAGGCTCGCCGTCAGCTTAATTTGCTCTTGTACGGTTTGACGAATACCGGTCGTAGAGTTGTCCAGCTTGGTTTCTTTTTGCTCTAAAGAACTTTGGTTTTGTTTATTGAGAATCAACTGTCCCGCTAGGTAAACAGGAAGCATTGAGCAAGCCAGCAACACCAAGCCCATGGTGTATTTTAATGATAGCTTCAATCTCTTACCCTCATATTCGCCGAGTAATATTGAACAAAATCATTGTAAAACTTATGCAGTTCACTCTTTGGCATCCCTGACTTGTAACGCTGATACGCCCGAGCCGATGCCTCCCAAACGATCGCCATCTTGTAGTCACTCGACATCATTTGCGATGCTTGAAACTCATCGTACATATTTGAAAGTGTCTGGTTACCTTCCTCAACACGGCGTTGATTAACCTCATAAAACGGCGAAACCATGGCACTCGAGTGAGCTAAATAGGTGAAACTGTTTGATTGCAGGTATTGAACGACTTCTTTCAAAGCCAATTTCTTATCTGGGTTTTGCATGCCTTTTTCCGTGACAGCAAAAACCTTTGCGCCACTAAATGAAGACATACTTTCACCACGATAGGTCGGCAACGAATTGATGTACAAATCTCGACCAAAGGCGGCATCGAGTTCGCTGAACGCCCAATCACCGTCAATCAAAAACTCGACTTCCCCATTGATGAACCTCTGCCTCGCGCAAATATCGCTGCACGATGATTCGATGACTTTTTTCTGCTGCAACATGTCGATGAAATCAAAGATAGCAACTAACCCTTCACCATTAACATTCTTAGACGATAATAAGTCTTCAGAAAAAAGCTGATAGAAAGCTAGATAGAAGTACATGTTTGGATTGGGAAAAAGCACGCTCACTTGATCGGACTGAGCAGAGCGTTCAATTAGGCTCTCCCATGTCACGACTTGCGCTTGAGGCTTGCTCGAATACAGAACGACTTGGTTTCCAATACCAACCGGTAACGCCTTAAGCTCACCGTTGATGACCACTGCATCGAGCGCTTTTTTCTCATAGCGTTGGGTATCGACCCAAGCATCAGGAAGCGTCGCTAAATCGATATATTCAGTTAGACCTAAGAAGTCAGAAGGAACCCAGATGGCGTCGGGAAAGGTATTGTCTCTAGGATCAGCAACAAGCAGTTCAGAACGAATACTGTTGACGTCAAACGAACGAATTTCTACACGATGATCAGTCATCGCTTCGATATGTTCTTTTACATAATCGGCCGTTTCATAATTAATACCAGCCCATATTTCAAGTGTGGACGAACAAGCAACGGCCGGAAATAGCATCGCAAATAGACTCAATAACCTCACACTTGGTTCCTTGTGGTAAAAATTAGACGTTGGATTTTAATCGCCCATCAATAAACCGGGCGATGCGGCTTATCGCTCACTGCTCATGATTAGAGACCTAGCTTTGGGCGACACGTTATATAGTAAAAAGTGCCTAAATAACAGTTGATACTCTCGCTTTAAGAGAAAGGTCTGCTCATTCTGATACATCCGTCATATCTCTGGATGACTGTTCTTACAATAAATCAACATACCATACCCTTTATTATTAACGACAAAAAAAATGCCGCAAAAGCGGCATCTATCTCATTCGGTGCATTCGACACAATAAAAATCAAATAAGCAATTTATCAGTCAAAGCCCTATCATCGATTAAGCGTATTTCTCTTCGAAATCTTTCATGAAGCTAACCAGCGCTTGAACGCCTTCCAGAGACATTGCGTTGTAAAGTGAAGCTCTCATTCCACCTACTGCTCTATGCCCTTTCAGTGATTTCAGACCTGCAGCATCAGCCAATTCTAGGAACTTGCCATCTAACTCAGGTTTCGCCAGTTGGAACGGCACGTTCATTCTAGAACGGTTTGCAGTGTGAACATCGTTTTTGTAGAAAGCTGAGCTATCGATTGCATCGTAAAGCAGCGCTGCTTTCTCTTTGTTCACCAACTCCATCGCTTCAACGCCACCTTGAGCTTTCAGCCACTTGAACACAAGGCCTGATAGGTACCAAGCGTACGTTGGTGGTGTGTTGAACATTGAGTCTTTTTCAGCAAGTACTTTGTAGTTCAGAATACTCGGCAACACGTCGTTTGCGAGTTCGAGTAGATCATCACGTACGATTGCAATGCAGATACCCGCAGGGCCGATATTCTTTTGCGCGCCCGCGTAGATAACACCGTACTGAGACACATCAATCTTACGAGACAGAATGTTAGATGACATATCCGCTACGATTGGCTTATCCGTTTGAGGAAGCTCGCTGATTTCAATACCATCGATGGTTTCATTCGGACAGAAATGTACATACGCAGCTTCCGGGTCAATTTTCCAATCTTTAGCTGGAACAACCGCTGCTTTACCATCAATTGACGTCTTCGCGTTGAATACATCGATTTCGCAATATTTGCTCGCTTCAGTCACTGCACTTTCTGCCCAGTAACCCGCATCAATGTAAGTCGCTTTCGTCGCATCACCTAAAAGGTTTAGAGGAACAGCAGCGAATTGAGCACGAGCGCCCCCCTGACAGAAAAGAACTTTGTAGTTGTCTGGGATGTTCAGAAGATCACGTAGGTCCTGTTCGGACTCGTCAGCAACTTGAATAAATTCCTTGCTGCGATGGCTGATTTCCATCACGGAAGTCCCTAAACCATTCCAATCAATAAAGTCCGCTTGCGCTTGTTTCATTACCGGTTTAGGCAGTGCAGCTGGGCCAGCACTGAAGTTGAATACGTTATCTAATGTAAGTTCCATGGGGATGATTGCTCCTGCTAAATAATAACTATGCAAGTAATACCATGTTTTACCCAACATAAAAACAACAAAAGAGGTCTTAAGACCTCTTTTGTTTTGTACCGTATAAAATGTTTAAGCTTAACCTGCTAAATCACCCTATCAGTATTCACGCCTGCTCTGTTTATTGAACAAAAACCGGCATAAGTAGAGCGATTAATGGAATTTCTTGTCCATTTTCGAACACTAGGTTTCCATTTTCTAAGTCAGCGCTGATTTCATAACCACTGTCTGTTTCCTTGATCATTTCCATCACAAGCAATTCATCGATACCTTCACGGATGAATGGATACTCTTCAACAAGTTCATTTGAGAAGCTAGAGTGAACGTTGCCCGTTAATGCAGGCATGATCATCGAAGGGTTGCTGCTGATGTTTTCGGTCCCTTCCGGCACGCTCACCAACCACTTAGATTCGAACTGTCCCTTACCTAACTCTAACGACATGTTGTTCATTGAAAGGTCGAAACCTTTAGCAAACAGGATATCGATAAATGGAATGATCTCTGCAACATCATCTTGAGTCAGAACCGGATTTGATTGGTAGATTTCAAAGATCTTCTCAAACGATTCACTGTCCAGTTTCGCCATTTCGAAATCGACGTTTAAGTTATTCACTTGACCTTCGTTGGTCTCGATATTGGCGATATCCAACTTGAGATTACTGCGCAGACGTTTAGTCGCTTCATCAAGGTGAGATTCAAAATCGTACTTTGAATTTTCGATAGTCATGAATGGCTGCATAGCCGAATCCGAAACTAGGAAGCTATCGATAGTAAAATTCTGTGAGCCTAACCAATAGCCTTTTGCTTGCTGGCCAGAACCAACACCCGTCAGGTTCGACAGTGTCACTTCTTCACCGGTTTCAAAATCAATTTGCACAGAAGGAACCGTAAGCTTGTAATCGACTTGCCCTAATACAGTGGCATGGCCAGACAGGTTCGATTTCGTGATAGAGACTGAGGTACCATTATCATCAGAACCTTGATAATTAAACTGACTCAACTCGAAATTAAAATCAGTGTTGCCGTTTAACTCGGTACTGGTAGTAAGAGTCAGAGGAAGAATATCTGCATTTTCAAATGTCGACAGCGCACCTAGGCTGACTAGACCATGGCTAACCGCGCTGTTGATAACAAACTCACTCGGAATCCCATCAAGCGCGAGTTGCTCTTTGAGATTTTCATCCGTCACCGTTAAACGTGTTTTAACATTAGAAGATAAATAACCTCTATCGTATTCCACGATCTCAGCTTGAATGCTTGAATTGTTAAGCTTTGCAACGCCATCAGTAATCGCGTTTTGTCCAATTTGCCCAACCGCTAGTGGCCAACAAAGTGCCAATGAGATTGCTCCGCCGATTGCGCCAATTTTTCTTAACTGTTCCATGAGTTCTCTTTCTACACGTGTCTGTTTTTTTTAGTCTAACCCATCAGTAGCAAACAAGAAACATTGAGTTAAATCAGTCTATTGCTCGATACTTCGATTGCCTCAATAAATTAACGGTTAGCTCTCATCCTTATTCGTCGGTTCTTGCTAGGCTAGAAGCGTCGCTACTATTAAGGTTGAGCTGTGAATCAATACGCTGTTATCTGTTTGGACAATAATCCGGTTAGCATTGAAAGAATACATTTGGAGCTGGCTCCGTTGGCTTCTGTATTCGATATTTATACTGCCGAGAACATAGAAGACGCACATCACGCATTAGAAGATATTCATGATCACAACCAAACCGTTGCCTTGGTGATCACTCATCATCATTCTGAATTTAATGGCGTGCAATTCCTGATTGAACTTCAACAGCTGCCCCATAGTAATACCGCAAGAACGATATTAGTCAGCGCTTCGTCAGACATTCAATCCATTTTAACCGCTGTGAATGAAGGTAGGCTCAACCACTGTTTAACCAAACCGGTTCAAGATCAGGTTCTGTTCAAATCAGCGCAAAAAGAGCTGACCTCTTTTGTTATCCAATACGACTCAGAAAACCTGCTCTCTTACAGCGATGCATTGGATCAACAACGCTTACTCAGAGCGCACATTGAGCAAAAGATTCACTCTTTCCAATCGGGTTTCATTCACGACTACCACCAGCTTTCTGATAATGCCCTTGCAGAACGTGTCGTCAGTGCCTTACAAGATGTGTTTTCAAAAGATGACAAAACTAAGGCCATTCGTGACTATTCCCCCGAGCATCTACTCACTGTGGAAGGCGAAGACAATCGCTTTTTATGGCTGATCATTGAGGGTGAAGCAGCTCTTTATAAGAAAGATGAACTTGGGCAACAGCGGGAAGTGGTACGTCACTCCAAAGGGAACATTGTTGGCGGGATGTCATTTGTAACAGGCGAGCCTTCGTTTTCTACGGCGATCACCCTAACGCAGACTCGCGTTATCAAACTGGATAAAGATAGCTTTGCTCAGGTGATGCATTCAAACAATACCCTGCTGCCTTTATTTACCAATCTACTGCTCCGTCATTTTAATCGACGTTTGCAACGCAGCATCACCAATAAGATCAAACTGCAGCAGACACTAGAATCATTAGAGTCTGCACATCAACAACTGATCGAGAAAGAGAAAATGGCGATGCTCGGGCAGCTAGTCGCGGGAGTCGCACATGAGCTGAATAACCCGATTGCTGCCATATTAAGAAGCATCGAAACTCTGTCAGACCATCTCGACCAAATATTGGCAAACCTATCCGTTCCAGAGTCCAATAAAGGGACTGACGTACTGGCACATTCAAAGTTAGCTAAGCCACTATCAACAGCCCAAGAAAGACAGCTCGTAAAGCATCTTACGTCGACGATTAATGACCGTGCTTTAGCAAAAAAAGCCGTGAGACTAAACCTAAGCCAAGACTCTACGGTTCTAAACACATTAAAGGCGTCCCCTGTCGCAGGCAAAGAGCTGCTCAATGACTTAGAGCATTACCATTATGTTGGAAACTCTATCCGCTCAATTCAAGTGTGCAGCAAGCGTATTGCCGATATGGTCAAAAGCTTAAAAAGCTATGCTAGAGAAGATGAAGAAGTTCGCCACTACACAGATATCCACGAAGGGCTTGAAGATACCTTAGTGATCTTCGAAAACAGGCTTAAACACCACCAACTCGAAAAGCATTACGATACCGACTTACCGCCTTTATTGTGCCAGTCGCTCTCGCTGCAACAAGTGTGGACCAACCTTATCTCCAATGCGCTCGATGCCCTATCTGAACGAGGAAAAGTGACCATCACCACTTCTCAACAGACAAAAGGCGACGACGCGTTTCTTGTGGTGCAAATCTCCGATACTGGCCACGGCATTGCCAAAGAAGACATCAACACCATTTTCAACCCAAATTTCACGACTAAAAAAGAAGGCAACTTTGGTTTAGGGATTGGGTTATCCATTTCTCAACAAATCGTTTCGGCTCATCAAGGGTTTATTTTGGTGGAGTCAGAGGTAGGCAGCCATACAAACATGCAAGTGTGGCTTCCATTCAAACAAGAAGGAGCACCTCATGAATAAGTACCTAATTTTATGTGTCGATGATGAACCTGAAGTTCTCAATAGTGTCCTTCAGGACTTGGCGATATTTGAAGAGAACTTTCTGGTTGAAGGTGCAGAGTCGGTCGATGAAGCCAAGCAAGTAATCAAAGAAACGGGACAAGATGGTATTAAGCTCGCGTTAATCTTATGCGACCACATCATGCCAGAAGAAACCGGCATTGATTTTCTGATCGAACTCAACCAACACGACGCTACTAAACCAACGCGTAAGCTGTTGCTCACCGGGCAAGCTGGGCTAGAAGATACCGTCACAGCCATTAACAACGCAGCACTTGATTTCTATATTTCAAAACCTTGGCAAGGCGACCAACTGAGAGACACGATTACTCAACAATTGACTGACTATGTCATTGCCAACGACAAGCAATTGCTAAACTGGACTTCCATCTTAGATACCGAGCGCATACTGACTTCAATGGCGGATAAACGCACCAGTTTTGGTGAATAGCACTGATTGGTTAATGGATACTGAGAAAAGCGGCATCCGATATAAGAACCGTCCGAATGCATACAAATTTTGGATAATTCGCTCGTCTATTTTTCTCATTCGCCCTAAACATGAGATCTCCGTTACATACTGATCCTTAATTTGCTTGTTTTTTAACTAAATGAGTAAGGTTTTACATTTTAAAGGATTACTTTTCCGTGAGTTAGATTAAACTGTCTCAATGTTTATGGTTTGCCGATTTGTCTCAAACCAAAGGAATTAACACTAATATAGGTTTACGGTCGTTATGCGCAAAATTCTACTTACTACCGCTATGCTATTGGCTTCTGGTCAAGCACTAGCTGTTGATGAACAACCACAGGTAATGAGCAACTTTAACTATGATTACTTTGAAGCACGTATCGGTGCTAGCCCAGTAACATTTGGTGGTGCGTTCAGTAAGTCCATTCACCCGAACGCTCACGCTATAGCACGTATCGATTCAGAATTTGAAAGCGATTACGACTCAGCTGTAGGTCTTGGTTTCCACGCTCCATTAAACAACTGGGCAGACCTAACAGGTGAAATGCTAGCTCGTATCGTTCAACCTGAGAACTCAAGCTCTACTGATATCGGTATGGAAATCAACATTGGTGTTCGCCAATGGCTTGGTCCACAACTAGAAGTTGGTGGTAAAGGTGGTTACGTTTCTATCGATGACAACGATGATTGGACAGGTTCTGTTTACGCGCGTTTCCACTCTACAGAGCTTTTCTCTTTAGGTGCTGAAGCTCGTATTAACGACTTCTACGGTGACCAACTTATGTTCACGGCTCGCTTCAAGTACTAATACTTAAAGCTCAAGCCCTAGCAAATAAGCTCTCTATGAGCACTTAGCCTTTTGATACTTAGTCTTTTGATACTTAGTCTTTTAAGAAATCCGGCTAAGACAGAAACAAAAAAACCGAGGACATTCCTCGGTTTTTATTTATTAACAGTAATCTTAAGCATATAAGGTAAACTTCTTTAGTGGCAGCTCTTTAGTAATTGCTGCTTGCGTGGCTCTTGTAATAGTTTCCAGTGAATACCATCAATTGCACCCGCAAATTTCCAAAGTAGTTTTAGGTCAACATCGTTTCCGTACGCTTCGCGAACCTTATTAAACACTTCAGGTGCGCCCAACTGCATAAACATTGAAACATCATCCACACCCGCCTTTTTAACCATGCGCTCTAACGTAAGCTGCATGTTTGGTAGATCTCTTAATCTACGGCTAGCTGATGACTTCTTGAAGCTACGCTGCTGAATTGAATTATCGATTGAAGTACGAATAATACTATCCAATTCAGGATGTTCACAGGTAAACAGATCCGTAATGTCGTAATAGTTTACGGTTGCTGTTGTCTGCTTCTTTACATGACGATACTTTTCACAATCAAGATCGGTCAGTTTTTTATCTAATGATTTTCCACCTCTAATGAATAAACAACCTTCACTCAATAAAGCGAACATAGCGTCATTTTGAAAGAGGCCAATACCTCCGAACATAGAACGTTTTTGATGCTCACCAAATTGATTCACGTAATTAATAAATGCTGTCTCGGTCATATCCGTTGATCCTTAATCAAATTACCCCGATTAGGTTGATCACCAGACAAGCAGCTTGTTATGCGAAAAATTTTAAATCTATTTTTTTATTCTATAGGTGAATATTATGGTTTCGTTTTCCACCTTTAAATAAATGATACTTCGAAAAGAAAAATAAGTCTGGACTTAGTTCACATCAATCAATTGAGTATTCCGGTTTTTCATGATTGACTTCACAGTAAACTATCAAACCATGCTTGAATTTGGACACCTAGTGATACACCGGTTCAAATTATTAAAGGTTATGTAGACGGGTGAGTATTGCCTCGCAGCATCGTGGCTTGTAAAATGGCAGGACAGACCTGTTTTTACTTTTTATATGAATCATTTATCGTTTTTCTGGCTACCTCAAAATAAGACTCTTCTCTTAAAGGGTCTAGAATCAGAGTTTGCCCAACTTGTTGGACATTCTATCTCAGCGGGAAAAATAACACTTCCTCCTATCCCTAACGTTGTACTGAAGATTCAATCGCTTTGTACCCTTGAATCAACTGGGATTGCTGACGTTGCCGAGTGCTTACTCGAAGACCCAGGCCTCGCTGCTATTGTCATTCGTGTGGCTAACTCTGTCGTCTTTAACCGACGTAATATTACTTGTGTTGATATTATGACGGCGGTGTCGCGCCTTGGCATATTAAGAGTACGTGACATCGTGACGGCTCAGGCTATTGAGCAACTCAAACACTCAGTCAACCTCAGTAAAGAATGTAATAAGGTATTGGTTCAGAGCGCTTCTGTATCAAAAGAGCTGGGCGCTACTATGGTGCTTGTTACCAACAGCTTCAAAGAGCTCTCCCCTACTGAATACCGTTACCTTGAGCATGAAAAATCGCTGCTTGTTGGATTACTGGCTGATATTGGTTTGTTCTGTTTGGTTAGCGAATACCACCTCTACCTCGAAAATGGCAATTACCTAGATCACGACATCGCTCTACAAATCTTCCAAGGCCAATGTTCTGCTACCAGTAAATTGGTGCTTAACCGTTGGGGCTTCGACAGCGACTTTATTGATGTGTGCAGCAATACCATCAATAACCACGAACAGCGTGAAGTCTCTTACTTAGATATCGCTCGAATCGCTAACCACCTGCTGATGTTCAGAAACAAGGATGAGAACATCGATGATCACGAAGTTGAACTTAACGTGACAGGTGCAGAGGTGCTTTATAAATTAAGCAACTTGAGCAAGCATGATTTTAATGCAAAGCTAAGCGACGTGATCAATACTAGCGGCTTCTAAGTCACTGTTAAATTACAAGTAAGTGTAATATGAAGTAAATGCAATGGGGAAAGCATGTTTACAGGGATGATCTTTATATTTGCGCCACTCGTCGTGGGGTATCTTTTTGCAATTTCGAACGCTCAGACATTAGAATTTATCAACCGCTCAACATCGCGGTTGATCTACGTGATTCTGGCGTTAATGGGACTAAGCTTAGCCGCCCTCGATAACCTAGGCAGTAACCTGCAGACAATCCTTCTATATACCGTCACTTTCTTTGTCTGCTTAAGCGTATGTAACCTAATGGCACTGCCCGCTATTGATAAGTTATTGCCACTCAAAACCGACAGTAGCAAGAAGAAGCTTCCCCTCTCTTCTATGGCGATGGAATCTGCAAAACTCATCTTAGTGGTAGGTTCAGGGCTAATCGCTGGCTTAGCGCTGCCTATTGGCCTTGATTGGGTTGATACCGCAAGCGAATGGATTCTGTTTGTTCTTCTATTCTTTATCGGCATTCAGCTGCGTAATAGCGGACTCACACTTCGTCAGATCTTACTCAACAAGCACGGTATGGTTATCGCAATCACCATTATCATCACCTCAATGTTAGGTGGTGTAATCGCGGCTTACATCCTAGATATCCCTCTGTTCAAAGCCTTGGCAATGTCTTCTGGATTTGGTTGGTACTCTCTGGCTGGTATCTTAATGGGTGACGCCTTTGGTCCTGTCTATGGTGGCGCTTCTTTCATGCTTGAGCTGTTAAGAGAGTTAGTTGCCTTGGTACTGATTCCAGTGCTAATTCGCAGCTACCCATGCACTTCCATTGGTTATGCTGGTGCGACTGCGATGGACTTCACCTTACCGGTCATTCAAACAACAGGCGGCGTTAGATGTGTGCCTATCGCTATCGTCAGTGGCTTTATCCTCAGCTTGCTTGTTCCGATATTGATGTTGTTCTTTGTATCTCTTGCTAACTAGATCGCAGGAATAGCGTTTGTTTTAGATTAGAATGCAACTCGAATACCAATGCCCAAGACACCGATACAGTTACCGAAATAAAAAGACACTAAGTGTCATTGCTCAACAAATAACGATCACGGTAACCTGTAACGACAAAGTTATAAAAAGAATAAACTTACAAAAGGAACCACTATGAAACGCCTTTGCGTCGCATTACTGCTAGCTTCAACTTCTACTTTCTCTTTTGCAGCAGATTCAATGTCTGAGACAAACCAGTGCCAAGCAAAAAAATATGATGCGTACATCGACGCTTCTTTGAATTGGTATGCCGACCTTGCTGCATTAACCTCTGAGCAATATCCAGAGCTAACAGAAGTGAGTGAGTGGTTCCTAGAAGGTCGTAAGCACCACTTTGAGCTTAACCGTGCTGCGGTTCACTACTACTTAGTAAACGACTCAAGCAAAGTGGCAACAGAGCAACCTGTAGAAGGTTGGTTGCAACTTGAGCAACACGACATTAAAACGCTATCAACACGTGATGATGAGCTTGGTAAAATCGCGAAAACAACATTCGATGACCGCCAATCAACGCCTCACGCTCAAAACTACGAACTACGTTCTGCCTTTGCAGAGCTGCTTAGTCACCCTAAGCAAATCGACTCAGCGCTGCAGCGTTACAACCAGTCGATCAGTAAACTTGAAGCGATTAAGTGTAAATAACCCCGCATTTAATATGCTTTTTTGAGAAGTTGGATTTCATAATTAAGACGGGACATTGTTCCCGTTTTCGTTTAGATTGTCCCGCTCGCGTCAATATTAGAAAAATAACTCGCTTGCTATGGTTACGGAACAAAAAACAGCAGATGTTAGCTTCGACAGTCTTCTACGTATCTTCACGGTACCTGAAGGCCCAGATTCAACACTCACTCAAATTGAAGACAAACTTTCACGAAACCTGAATCAATTCTTACGTGAACATATTGTGGCTGAAGAAAAGCCGCTGCGTGAAATTGAGAAAGATTTTTCAAATGCTCATATCCCAGAGCAGCCTGAGTTTGTTTCTGAACATACTGAGCATCTCCTCGATTCTCTTGTGTCTCATTCGGTTCACACGTCTTCGCCAAGTTTTATTGGCCACATGACCTCTGCGTTGCCGTACTTCCTGATGCCGCTTTCAAAAATCATGATTGCGTTGAATCAGAATCTAGTAAAAATCGAGACCTCAAAAGCGTTCACTCCCCTAGAACGTCAAGTTCTGGGCATGTTACATCGCCTGATTTATCAAGATAGTGACCAGTTTTATTCTCGTTGGATGCACAGCGCAAACCACTCTTTAGGTGCGTTTTGTTCTGGCGGTACCATCGCGAACATTACAGCGCTCTGGGTTGCACGTAACAACGCACTAAAAGCGCAAGGTTCGTTCAAAGGTGTAGAAAAAGAAGGCCTGTTTAAAGCCATGAAGCACTACGACTACGAAGGCCTTGCCATCTTAGTCTCTGAACGTGGCCACTACTCTCTGAAAAAAGCCGCGGATGTCCTTGGTATTGGTCAAGAAGGTCTAGTGTCTGTTAAAACAGATAACGACAACCGTATTTGTACTGATGATCTAAGACTCAAGATTGAGCAACTCAAGCAGAACAAGATCAAACCTTTCGCCGTCATTGGTGTGGCTGGTACAACCGAAACCGGTAATATCGACCCGCTAAGAGACATTGCTGAGGTGTGTGCCGAATCCGATTGTCATTTCCACGTTGATGCTGCTTGGGGCGGTGCGACTCTAATGTCTAACAATCATCGTCATCTGCTTGATGGTATTGAACTCGCGGATTCAGTCACGATTGATGCGCATAAACAGCTTTATATCCCTATGGGTGCGGGCATGGTTCTGTTTAAGAAGCCAGATGCGATGACTGCGATTGAACATCATGCTCAATACATTCTTCGTAAGGGCTCAAAAGATTTAGGCAGCCATACGTTAGAAGGTTCTCGTTCAGGCATGGCAATGCTGGTTTACGCCGCAATGCACATCATTAGCCGCCCAGGTTATGAACTGCTGATAGACCAAAGCATTAACAAAGCACGCTACTTTGCCGACCTAATTAAAGATCAGAGCGACTTCGAACTGGTTTCAGAACCTGAGCTTTGCCTACTGACTTATCGCTACGTACCTGAATCAGTCAAAGCTGCACTGCTTAAAGCTGAGCCTGAACATCGTATCGAACTGAATGAGTTGCTCAATGAGCTGACTAAGTTTATCCAGAAGAAGCAGCGTGAAACAGGTAAGTCTTTCGTGTCACGTACACGCTTAAACCCTGAAGCATGGGTACATCAGCCAATCATCGTTTTCCGCGTGGTATTAGCAAACCCACTAACAGGCAATGATATTCTTTCGTCAGTGCTTGAAGAACAGCGTGAGATCTCTAAACTAGCACCAAACTTGATGGGCAAAATCAACAAACTGGTTACGCAAATCAACGCATAGTCATTCAATTTTAGTTGCATCAAATTGAAAATTTCTTTCTTTTTGATGTAACTAAGCTGTCAGTTCATACTCATTTTGCATTCTTTTTGCTCAAACTCTCTTCCAATTCTGTAGTTTTCTAAAATTTTGTTGAGGTTTGTCATATTCTTAAGCATTCATGCCCTGTTTTTGTATTAGTAAATAGTATGTTGGGTTTATACTGACTCTATGGTGCTAGTTAGCTTGATATCTATTTGACGCAGCAGTATTTACGAAACCGAATATACATCGGCTTTGTGTTTACTGATATTTGCTTCAGCCATACCCCCTGGTAAAAGATATTAACTAGCAAGTTGTTCTCTATACCCTTGTGAACACTATGAATACATTAGAAAAAATACAAAAAAACCTGGAAAATTTCAGCAAGTCTGAGCGCAAGGTAGCCGAAGTAATTATGGCTTCCCCTCAAACTGCAATTCATTCTAGCATTGCTACCTTAGCTAAAATGGCTGACGTGAGTGAGCCTACAGTTAACCGCTTCTGTCGTCGATTAGACACAAAGGGCTTCCCTGACTTCAAACTTCACCTAGCTCAAAGCTTGGCAAACGGTACACCTTACGTGAACCGTAATGTTGAAGAAGATGATGGTCCAGATGCTTATACGCATAAGATTTTCGAATCAACTATGGCTTGTCTAGACGTTGCTAAAAACAGTCTAGACGCGATGCAAGTAAACCGTGCTGTTGACTTGCTGACTCAAGCAAAACGCATTTCGTTCTTCGGACTGGGTGCCTCTTCTGCTGTCGCCAAAGATGCTCAAAACAAGTTTATTCGTTTTAATATCCCAATCACATGTTTCGAAGACATCGTGATGCAACGAATGAGCTGCATTAACTGCAGTGATAACGACGTTATTGTTCTTATCTCTCATACTGGCCGCACTAAAAGCCAAGTTGAGATTGCAAACTTAGCGCGTGAAAACGGTGCGACAGTTATTGCTATCACAGCAAAAGATTCTCCACTGGATAAAGCGAGCTCGTTGTCTATTTCTCTGGATGTTCCAGAAGACACTGACGTTTACATGCCAATGGCAAGTCGCGTTGTTCAGATGACGGTTATCGATGTGCTAGCGACAGGCTTTACGCTACGTCGTGGTTCTGGTTTCAGAGAGAACCTAAAGCGCGTCAAAGAGTCACTTCGTGATTCACGTTACGAGAAGTACTCTCAGTTCTAATCTGCTTAGTCATGAACTGAAAACAGATGACCAGAGAACAAGTTGAATTAAAAAAACGGAGCCTAGAGCTCCGTTTTTATTTGTCTGTATAAAATGACTTATACAACGAACAAGTTTAAGACCGTTAGATAGTCCAACTATTGCCCTTCTCAACCACGCTGTTTTCGGACGCATAAGAATTGATAATGGTAAAGCTCGACTCGACAGCTGGCTCTTGCCCAATTTGATTCATTGAAGCTCCCTCATGATGCCCTTCTCTACAACTGCACTTCTCGCATACTTGCTTCAAAATATGCACGAGCCTCTCTTGGTTAAGCGGCAAAGGGTTTCCTTTAATCGCCACTGATTTGAGCGCGTCGGCAGACACCTCATCAAACTGGGCTTCACAGACACCAAATTCCAACAAGTTGGGTAACTTAAGCGTATCAAGCACTTCCGATAACCAAGAAATTGCCTCCTCTTCTATTGCTTCTACGTTACCTGTTACTATCTGAGCGATTCGCTGATAACGCGCTAGGATGTCGCTTCTTTGCTGCTCTTTTGCAACGGCTATGTTCTCCAACATCACAAACGGCGCTAAACGCGCGGTAATCACACTATGAGGCGCAGAAATCTTACCTCCTAGTGCGGAGGCTAAACCATGGGCTGCGCCAAGCTTGGCATTAGTTATCGCCATACCACCGAGCATAGAAGCGAAAGCAAGATCAGAACGCGCTTGAGGCTCATCATAAACACACGCTTTAACCACAGAACCACTCAACTTACGCAGCCCTTCTTCACAAATCATATCGGTTAACGGATTCGGTTCACCACACACGTAGGCTTCCATTAGATGAGTAAAGGCATCCATCGCACCTCGCCCAGATAGATATAGATTGGTTCCATGAGTTAGGGTTGGGTCGACAATCGCAACGTCGGCCAGCATGTCTGGGCTTCTCAGGCTGATTTTTACTTGGTCTTGGCCTGATTTCAGCACCGCGTTTTTAGTGACCTCGGCGCCGGTACTCGCTGTGGTTGGAATTGCGATAAACGGAAGTGGTTTGGTTTTAAGAGGAACATTACGCCCGACCACTTCAACATAGTCATATAAATTGCCTTGATTAGGTAAAACCGCAGCCAACGCTTTGCCCATATCGATGGCGCTACCGCCCCCCATGGCGACAACCATATCTGGCTTAAATCGACGAGCAGAAATAGCCGCCTCTTCAACCATTTTGATATTAGGTTCACCGGAAACGGCAATGTGCTGATAACGCATACTCTGCGCATCAAGATAGTCAGTAACAATTGAAGTGCGCTCTAATGTATTGCCTGTAACCAATAGCACGCTGTAGCCATATTGATTAAAGAGAGACAATGAAGCGGAAAGTGCTCCATCACCAAAGATGATCTTTGTAGATGTCATAAATTGAAACATGGTGCCTCCTGCGCCTATGACCGAACAAAACTGCGAACTCTTGGTTATTGGAATTTAGCCTTTATATAGTGCATCAGTATTAAGATGCCTCGTTCTGTATGCGCTTTTTTTGACGAGGTGCAACTTGTCGCATTAAAGATGGATTAATGTCGTATTCTTAGGGGTAATTCACACTCTTAAATTAAGGGTAATCAATCTGAATACCCATCAGAAATCAGCATGGATCCTTTTTGTGACCATTATTTGCTCTGATAGACAAAACCTATTGTATTAAGAGGTAATTCCATCTTTATTTCCCCATGGCATTGAGGCATAGTTGGTTTTATGAAATTTTGAGTGGCATTCACTAAAGAATAGTTAACATAATCGAGTTAACGAGCCTCATCCCGTATTTAGGAGAAATTAAATGTTTGTAGTTATTTTTGGTCGCCCTGCTTGCCCATTCTGTGTTCGTGCAAAAGAGCATGCTGAAACTCTTAAAGCTAAACGCGATGACTTCAACTACCGTTACGTTGACATCCACGCTGAAGGTATCAGCAAAGCTGATCTAGAGAAGACTGTTGGTAAACCTGTCGATACAGTTCCACAAATCTTCATCGACCAAGACCACATCGGCGGCTGCACAGAATTTGAAGCATACGCAAAAGAAAACCTAGGTCTTTTCGACTAAGCTAGGATTTCTCAAACGAGAATCAAGACTAAAGCCTTAAACAGGTGACCCATTTAGGCGTTAGACTGTACGATTTATAGAAAGCCCGCTCACTGTAGCGGGCTTTTTTATGACCAGTTTTCATACGGAATAAGAATAAGGTCAAAATCAAGTAAATTAACAAAATATTGCTTATAATTTATTTATATTTAGATACAATTCACCTCTCAAACTTACCCTGTGTTCCACGCCAATTATTGAGCGACCACCGTGAATATCGACGTTGTTTTTCTGTTAGAACAAAACCCCATTCTCCTCATCTTTGTTGTTTTATCGATTGGATTAGCCATTGGTAAAATTCGTTTCGGTAGCCTCCAACTTGGTAATTCAATCGGTGTTTTGATTACTTCCCTTATCATGGGACATCTTGGCTTTTCTTTTAACGCAGATGCGCTCACCATTGGTTTCATGCTGTTCATCTACTGTGTTGGCATTGAAGCTGGACCAAACTTCTTCGGTATCTTCTTCAGAGACGGTAAGCACTACCTCATTCTGAGCCTTGTGGTACTTTCTACCGCAATTGCCCTAACCTATTTCAGTAGTCATTACCTTGGCCTAGGCTTTGGTTTATCTGCAGGCATGATGGCAGGTGCCTTAACAGCAACGCCGATATTGGTAGGTGCTCAAGATGCTCTGAATTCTGGGCTTGCAGAATTACCAAGAAACATGGACTTGAGCCTGATTATCGAAAACCTTTCAGTCGGTTACGCGATGGCTTACTTGGTTGGCTTAATCAGTATGATTATGTTTGCTCGCTTGATTCCAAAACTTCAAAAAGTGAACCTACACGACTCGGCAGAGCAAATCGCCCAAGAACGTGGGTTAGGCGCTTCAGGTCAGCGTAAGGTTTATCTACCCATTATTCGTGCTTATCGAGTGGGACCAGAGCTCATCTCTTGGACTGACGGTAAGAATCTGCGTGAACTGGGCATCTATCGCCAAACAGGCTGTTACATCGAGCGTATTCGACGTAATGGTATTCTTGCCCATCCAGATGGTGATGCAATTCTGCAAGAAGGCGATGAGATCGCATTGGTTGGTTTCCCAGATAGCCACGCTCGTCTAGACCCAAGCTTCCGTAACGGTAAAGAAGTTTTCGACCGTAACCTTCTCGATCTGCGTATCGTGGAAGAAGAGATCGTCGTTAAGAGTGACAGTATCGCAGGTAAGCGCCTATCAGACTTAAACCTGTCTGAATACGGCTGTTTCCTTAACCGCGTTGTACGTGCTCAGATTGAAATGCCGATGGACTTAAACATCGTCCTTTCTAAAGGTGACGTCCTACAGGTGAGTGGTGAAAAGAGTCGAGTGCACGGCCTAGCTGAGAAAATTGGTTTCATCTCAATCCACAGCCAAATGGCGGATTTGATGGCCTTCTGTAGCTTCTTCATTTTGGGTATTTTGTTTGGTTTGATCACCATGACATTCGGTCAGGTATCGTTTGGGCTAGGTAACGCGGTTGGCCTGCTTCTATCGGGCATCATGCTTGGTTTCCTACGAGCGAACCACCCTACTTTCGGTTATGTGCCTCAAGGTGCTCTGAACATGGTCAAAGACCTCGGTTTGATGTTCTTTATGGTCGGTATCGGCTTGAGCGCCGGTGGTAAGATATTTGAGCACTTAACCCAAGTTGGCCCACAGGTAATAGGTATTGCCCTAGTAGTGAGTGTGCTGCCAGTATTCTTCGCTTACTTGGTTGGCGCTTACGTATTGAAGATGAACCGAGCTTTGTTGTTCGGTGCAATCATTGGCGCGCGAACTTGCGCTCCAGCGATGGACATCGTAAATGACCACGCTCGCTCAACGATTCCGGCTCTGGGTTATGCGGGTACTTATGCGATAGCCAATATATTGATGACCTTAGCAGGTACTTTCATCATCATAATTAGCTAGCATCTGCTGCATTAAAAGCAGCCAAGCTTAGATATTTCGAATGCACTAATTCACTTTGGGTTAGTGCATTTTTTATAACCTGTTTTAAGCGGTTCAAGCCTTCTTCCTCACTCCTGCTCTTAACTCTCTTCATCCCTTATTTCTACTCTTGTCCCCCTTCGAATCGCGGTAGCCGTATCCGCTCTTAAATCTCTTCGCATCCCTCCACTCGAATCCCATATCTGCTCTTAATCTCTTGAACCAAATAGCAGACAAAAAAATAGGCGCTCAATGAGCGCCTATTTCGTTTAGATTCGATAACTTGAATTAGATGTCAGCTACATCAAATTCAACAGCTGGGTTAACGTCAGCTTCGTAATCAACACCTTCAACACCGAAACCAAATAGCTTCAAGAACTCTTCTTTGTACTCTACGTAGTCAGTCAGTTCTTTTAGGTTCTCAGTTGTGATTTGAGGCCATAGGTTACGACAGTGATCTTGAATGTCTTCGCGAAGCTCAAGGTCATCTAGACGTAGACGGTTCACTTCATCCACTTCTGGCGCGCTGCCGTCTTCTTTGTATAGACGTTGGCTGAACATACGGAAGATCTGTTCCATACAACCTTCGTGAATACCTTCTTCACGCATCTTCTTGAACACCATAGCGATGTAAAGAGGCATTACAGGGATTGCAGAACTTGCTTGAGTCACTACAGACTTAAGAACAGCAACGTTTGCAGTACCGCCAGTTTGGCCTAGCTTCTCGTTCAGCGCTGTCGCTGCACGGTCTAGATCCATCTTAGCTTTACCTAGTGCGCCATCCCAGTAGATTGGCCACGTTAGTTCAGTACCGATGTAGCTGTAAGCAACCGTCTTACAACCGTCCGCTAGAACACCAGCTTCAGAAAGAGCATTGATCCAAAGTTCCCAATCTTCACCGCCCATTACAGTAACAGTGTCTTTGATCTCTTCTTCAGTTGCAGGCTCTACGCTTGCTTCGATGATTGTGTCTTTGTTCGTATCAACCGCAGTTGACGTGTACGTTTCGCCGATAGGCTTTAGAGATGAACGAATTACTTCGCCAGTCTCTGGAATTTTACGCACTGGAGACGCCAGTGAGTATACAACCATATCGATTTGGCCTAGATCTTCTTTGATCAGGTCAATTGTTTTCTGTTTCGCCTCGTTAGAGAAAGCATCGCCGTTCAGGCTTTTTGAATATAGGCCTTCTTCTTTAGCAAACTTGTCGAACGCTGCTGAGTTATAGAAACCAGCTGTGCCAGGCTTTTTCTCAGTACCGGCTTTCTCAAAGAAAACACCGATAGTTGAAGCGCCGCCACCAAATGCAGCCGCAATACGTGAAGACAAGCCGTAGCCACTTGAAGAGCCAACAACTAGTACACGTTTAGGTGCGTTTGCGATTGGGCCTTGAGCTTTTGTGTAAGCAATTTGTTCTTTTACATTAGCTTCACAACCGACTGGATGTGTTGTAGTACAGATGAATCCGCGAATTCGAGGTTTGATGATCATATTCAACTTCCTTAAAAAATCAGGTTAAGGATAAAAGTTTCGTACGCAAATGGCATCTAATTTCTGTAAAAATGTGGCGAAAATGCAAGTGGTTGGAGCACTCAGTGAATATTTGCTGACTAAGTCACCATTTGTTAACGCCTCTATTGCAACTTCTACGACAAAAACAAAAAAAGGCACCTAATAAGGTGCCTTTTGTCATTTCTTTATCTAAGCAACGCTATTTAGCTTAGGTTTTAACTCTTTTCGCGTCAAAGTTTCACTGTAATCATGACTGAAGTGGTCAACTTGAATCGCTGCGTAGCGAAGTTTGTCTGCTGCAATGATTTGGTCAACTTCGTCTTGAGTAAGAACATCTGCCGCCAGTGCTTGAGCAAGTTTATCTTGCAATAGACCTTTACGAGCCACTTTGCCCTCTTTCACTGCTTTGAAGATCTTACGTTCGAGAGGCTTGATGCTGTACATCGCATTGAACGCATTCTCCATTAGGCCAACACTATCCTCTTCTTCTTTGCCTATGTAGCAAAGGTGAGTTAGACGTTCACGGTGTGCACCCGGAGTCATCAAGCTTTCTGCCAGTTGTACCGTTAGATTATCACTTGGTTTTTCAAAGTGGTTACCGACAGGGAAAACTAGACCTTTAAGTACTTTACCTACCATCTTGTTCGGGAAGTTTCTGTACGCTTCTTGTAGCGATTTAGCCGCGTTATGGAAACAGTGTTGAACCGCGTAGTGTACGTAGTCTAGGTCAGCTTGTTGACGACCTTCATCTTCATACTTCTTAAGCGCTGCAGACGCCATGTATAGGTAACTTAGACCATCACCTAGACGTGCAGAGATAAGCTCTTTACGTTTCAGTTCGCCACCTAGTGTAAGCATTGCGAAATCCGCACTCACTGCAAGCGCACGGCTCAAGCGAGTTAAGTCTTGGTAGTAAGGCTTCGTTGGACCGCTCATATCCGCTTTAATGAACTTAGAGCCTGTCAATGCCGCACCGAACGCACCAAACGTGTTCTTAGTTGCGTGAGAGATATGCTTGAACAACAAGTTATCGAAATCCTTCGCACCTTGCTTCTCATCTGGGTTTGCTGCCGCTTCCATTTCGCTTAGCACGTATGGGTGACAACGTGTCGCACCTTGACCGAAGATCATCAGGTTGCGAGTTAAGATGTTCGCACCTTCTACTGTGATAGCAACTGGAATACCTAGGTAAGGCGCAGCTAAGTAGTTCATTGGACCATCTTGAATTGCACGACCAGAGTGGATATCCATTGAATCATTCAGGATAGTACGCGCCATTTCTGTCATGTGATATTTCGCGATAGCCGTAACGATACCCGGCTTCTCTTTCATATCGAGTGAAGTAGTTGTTAGTGTACGAGTCGCTTCTAGTAGATACGTTAAGCCACCAATACGACCTAAACTCTCTGCAACTCCTTCAAACTTACCAATCGACATACCGAACTGCTTACGAACATAAGCGTATGCGCCGGTCGTTTTCGCCGTTAGGTGGCCCATCGCCGTGCCAAGTGCGGGTAATGAGATACCACGACCTGCAGACAGACATTCCACCAGCATACGCCAGCCTTTACCTGCGTAATCGGCACCACCGATTAACCATTCCATAGGAATAAATACATCGTGACCGCGTGTTGGACCATTCATAAACGCAAGACCAAGTGGGTCATGACGCTCACCAATCACAACACCTTCGTGGTCAGCCGGGATTAGCGCACAAGTGATGCCAATGTCTTCTTTGTCACCCAGTAGCTTTTCTGGATCGTGAAGTTTGAAAGCCAGACCAAGTACCGTCGCCACTGGTGCTAGTGTAATGTAGCGTTTGTTCCAGTTAAGCTTGATACCTAGCGTCTCTTTACCTTCGTGCATGCCCATGCACACAGTACCGACATCAGGGATACCACCCGCATCAGAACCCGCTTCTGGGCCTGTTAGTGCGAAACATGGGATATCTGTACCGTCAGCAAGACGAGGTAGCCAGTAGTCTTTTTGGTCTTGAGTGCCGTAGTGAGACAGCAGCTCACCAGGACCAAGAGAGTTTGGAACCATTACTGAAACCGCAGTACTGATACTGCGAGTCGCAATCTTAGTTACGATAGTTGAGTTAGCGTGTGCTGAGAATTCACGACCGCCATACTCTTTCGCAATAATTAGCGAAAAGAAACGCTCTTTGCGTAAGAAGTTCCACACCTCTTCAGGAAGGTCTCGATCTTCTTTTACAATTTGGTGGTCATCAAGCATAGCGAGCAAGGTTTCAAGCTCATTATCCATGAACGATTGCTCTTCTGCTGTCAGCTGAGGTTTTGGGTATTGATGCAGCTTAGTGAAATCTGGTTTACCAGAAAACAGCTCTCCGTCCCACCACACGCTACCCGCTTCCATCGCTTCTTTCTCGGTGCTAGATAGTGGTGGTAGTACTTTTTTAAAGAGTTTAAAAGCTGGGTCACTTACCCATTTTTGTCTTAGAGAGCTCATAGTTCAGATCCTTTTGTTCACTATATTGGTTGTGAATGTTTCGCTTTTTATTGTTTTATTCTTCTGCTGACATGCCTGCGGCTAAATATGGAATAAGAATATCGACCACTGCCTTAGCATCTATCTTTCTGTCATAGTCATTCTCTGCAATTTCTACCAGAGCCTGACTTGATGCCATGGTGAATACACAAGTCCCTAGGGTGAAGTGTAATCGCCAAAATAACTGTTCTTGAGTGAGGTTCGGATTCGCCTTCATTACAGATGTCGTAAACAAAGAAAGTACTTCGCTGTAGCGAGTAGTAATGAACCAACGCAAGTGTCCTTGCACATCCGTATAGCCTCTGCCGATAAGTAACATGAATCGGCTTGTACCATTTGGCCTAACATCATTAAGTGCTCTTAGTGGCTGTCTCAACGACTCAAACACGTCACTCATAGAATACGTTTCGTTCAAGTTTAAGTTCACTAATGCATCTTGCAGTGCTGGCATAAATGCTTCTAAGTAACGATTGAGTACCGCACGAACCAGAGTCTTCTTATCGCCAAAGTGATAGTTCACTGAAGCTAAGTTGACATTCGCTTTACTCGTAATCGTACGTAAAGAGGTGTCATTAAAACCGTGCTCAGCAAATAAGCCTTCAGCCACATCTAAGATTTTGTCTTTGGTTGTACTTCTAGGTGCCATTTCAATCACTCGTATTAAACAACTGTTTGAAATATACGCTCAGTACATTTATTTAACAAGCAAGCAACATCACATTTTCACAAATTGGTCGTACCAGTTAATAAAACTCAGCACTAAACGATTGAATCGCTGTGTGTTTATAAAAAAAGAAAAAAATAATGAATTTTCTTGGAACTGAAATGGAAATGGAGAGTCCTAAATTAGGTAGAAAACAGCGTATTTAGAAGTTTAACAGGCCGTCAAACTTGTTCTTCTCACTGCTTTCTTAATTACTGCATTTTCCTTATTAACTCCTATACTTGTATCCGCCCAAACCACGTTGGTTTGGGCTTTTTTTTGTTTGTTGTTTAGGGTGAAACCTTACTTACCCTTCTTCACAGCTACAACTACAAACTAAACAGCGCGATCGATTCTTTTTATATTGTCATTTTTTACTAAAAATCGAACTACCACGCTTGGCACATTGCTATCACTGAGATACGTATTTCAAACAACCTCCTAACCAACGTTTACCAATCTCTGCCCAAGCCGAATTCTAGCCTTGCATTTATTTTCAACACATCTACTCGAAGCTTGCCACCTGTCACAACTGGTAAATTAATCAATAGCGATAGAGACTTACATTCGAAATAAAGCCAACAAACTTAGCAATTTCTAGCAGATGTCCTAAGCTTCGTTTAATACCCTTCTCAATTAAGTAGTTAAACGCTAGTTGGGAGGAGGCGGGAGCTTTTAAAAGTAGAAGGAGACCTACTTTGAGACTGTTTAAATTACCCATCATCTGTTGCTTAGCTATTGCAACCCCACTCTCTGCTCAGACTTTAGAACAGGCTGTTGCCATTACCTTGGCTACCAATCCTGAGATAAAAAGTATTTTTAATGAGTTTGTGAGTGTACAAAAACGAAACGATGCCGCAGGTGGTGCTTATAGGCCGAGTATCGATCTTGATGCTGGTATTGGCTATGAAGGCATAAACCCTGCGCCAAACAACGGTCCTGATACCGATCTCACACGAAAGGAAGCCACCATATCCCTCACTCAGTTGTTGTGGGATGGTTCGTCGACTCTCAATGATATTGATCGTACTGCCGCAGAAGCAGAATCGGTTCGTTTGCAATTGCTCGCGGATGCCGAAGACAAAGCGCTAGAGGTCACACAGATCTACTTAGACGCAGTCAAAGCAACTGAAGTTTTAGCCCTTTCGGAAAGTAACCTCGCTATCCACAAGAAAATCTATAAAGACATCAAAAAGCGTGCAGTCTCAGGCATAGGCTCAACCGCAGATGTATCTCAGGTAGAAGCAAGGATTGCAAAAGCTCACGGCAACTTATTAGCCGCACAGAACAACCTAATTGATACCCACACCCAATTTAGAAGAATAGTGGGTCAAGAACCGCTTGGCTTAGTCTACCCAAGAGCCGATATTTCTATGATTCCTCTGTCATTATCAGACGCGCTTGTTGATGCTCTGGACCAACACCCAGTCATCAAAGTCGCGACTGCAGATGTCGATTCAGCGCACTTCCAGTACAAACAATCAAAAGGGGTTAACTACCCGACGTTCTCTATCGAGGCATCTCAATCATGGCGAGATGATGCTGGAGGCGATGAAGGTTCGAGCCAAGAGACTTTGGCAATGTTGAGAATGCGATACAACCTCTACAACGGTGGTACCGATAGTGCTAATTCAGAAGCTGCAGCTTACCAACTCAATAAAGCAAAAGATCTAAGAGATCGTGCTTATCGACAAGTTGAAGAAGGCCTTCGCCTCTCTTGGAGTGCATTGGATCTGACGTTACAACAAAAGAACTTCTTGTCTGATCACGTGGATTCGGCATCAGAAACCGTTATCGCTTATGAGAAACAATATCGAATCGGTAAGCGTACGCTCCTTGATCTGCTTAACACTGAAAACGAATTGTTTGAAGCCCGTAAAGATTACTTAGATGCGCATTACTCTGAACAGTACGCTAAATACCGTGTAATGAACGCGACAGGCTCTCTATTGAACGCTCTACTGGTCGATATTCCAGACGAGTGGACAACGGCCGTGGAGTATTAATGATGAAGAGACCTTATTTATTACTTTCTGCATTAACGATAACGCTATGTGCATGCTCTAGCCAAAATGAAGAGCCCTACATAGAAACGCCAGAAGCGGAGCAAATTTCTGACCTGCAGGATGATGATAACGATGGTGTGGTCAATGCACGAGACACCTGCCCTGGCACACCAGAGTCGTCTCTGGTAGACAACGAAGGCTGTGGAGAGACGGTTAGCTCGCAAGAAGTCAGACAGCTGAACATCCTTTTTGCCAATGACTCCTATGAAGTTAACCCTATCTTCTCAGATCAAATCACTACCATGGCTGAGTTCTTAGAAACCTACCAAAGTGCATCGATAGAGATTCAAGGTTACGCCAGTAAAGTCGGCGCGAGTGAATACAACTTAGAGCTATCAAAGAAACGTGCTCACCACGTTGAAGATGAACTGTTGTCGAATGGTATCGACCCGAGCCGAGTAAGAGTTGTTGGTTACGGTGAAAACCGCTTAGAGAGCGATGGCAACGATGCTACGTCTCATGCACTGAACCGCCGAGTAACAGCCACAGTTGTCGGACTAAGCGAGCAGATCGTCGAGGAGTGGACCATATTCACCACGCTTGAAAAGTAGCGTGACATTGTCACTGTAGATGTAGAGCAAGAGCGAGTGTTCGAACAGCAGCTTAGCGATAAGATCAAGAAAGCCGTGATAGGGTTGCCCATCACGGCTTTTTGTTCTTTGTCGTCACATGAGCCGAGGGATGACTCATTGACTCTTCTTGCTACTCAGAAATTGACTTGTTAATCAGTGAATAGGCTCGCCGTTAAACGAGCCTACCGCTGATTATAGTTTTACTTCTTGTTGCTTTGCTGTTTTCGGTAAAGAAACGCTTAGCAGGAAGTAACCTAGAATTGCAGCTGTTGTAGATCCCATCAGGATGCCTAGTCGAGCTAGTGTGTCAAACTCTACATTCGTTGGGCCAAATGCTAGTGATGAAATAAAGATAGACATTGTAAAACCAATACCACACAGGACAGATACTGCGAAGATGTTCATAAAGTTCACACCTTCAGGGAGCTTAGCAACACCCAATTTCACCGCACCCCAGCTGAATGCAAAGATACCAAGAGGCTTACCAATCAATAGACCCATAGCGATACCAAGCGGTAGCATACCTGTTAGGCTTGAGATTGAGATACCTTCCAATGAAATACCTGCGTTTGCAAAAGCAAAGACTGGCAAGATTGCAAAAGCGACGTATGGGTGCAGAGCATGTTCTAGATGCTTCAGCGGAGAATGTTCACCTTTATTGCCTTTCAGTGGGATAGCAAAACCAATCACTACACCAGCCAGCGTTGCATGAACACCAGACTTCAATACTGCAAACCACAGAATTGCACCAACAATGAGATACACACTCAGCTTAGTTACATGCTTGTTGTTTAGCATGAACAGCACACCAGTTGCGATGAAACCAACCGTTAACGCAAGCGTTGATAGGTCGCCTGAGTAGAACAGTGCAATGATAACAACAACGCCAAGGTCATCGATAATTGCTAAAGCCAATAGGAACACCTTCAAGCTAACCGGTACACGGTTACCAAGAAGCGCCATGATACCTAATGCGAATGCAATATCAGTTGCCGCTGGGATAGCCCAACCTTGAAGCGCTTCTGGGTTACTTGAGTTAAATAGCACGTAAATAAGTGCCGGAGCTAGCATACCGCCAACGGCTGCGATAGCTGGGAAGATTGCTGTCTCTTTAGACTTTAATGCGCCTTCTAAAAGTTCGCGCTTAACTTCTAAGCCGATTAGAAGGAAGAAGACAGCCATTAAGCCATCGTTAATCCAGTGAGACACAGACATACCAAGAACGTAACTATGCAATACGCTTTGGTACATTTCGTTCAGTGGTGAGTTTGCTACAAACATTGCGATCGCCGCAGCGATGACTAGTATGATGCCGCCAGCAGATTCCATTTTAAAGAAGTCACGGATGACGTCGGTCATGATTTCGCCCTTATATTTATTATTTAAATAAACGAATAACAAAGAATAACCATGAGTTTATATCCAAGCGTAATCGATAGATAATCACTTCTTCGGATGTTTAACTTCGGTTTTTCCTACAAATACTAAACAATACGTCGTATATTCCATAATGTTGTTATGCACCATGAATTAAGTATAGATGAGATCATCGAACCTGTATGCACAATTCATTGGGGGACGCTAAAAGGCGCAGGCATAAAAAAAGGCTATCAAATTATAGCCTTAGGTGTTTTTTAGTAGCCAGTTAACTGCATAAAGCCTGTCGCTTCATGGCTCCCGCTCGCCTTAATCGGCCCTTCCCAATATGGTATGACAAATGGAAGCCACATATCCCTGCGTATAATACGCGTTGTGAGGTTGATATCATGCTTAGGGACGTTAATGATCCACTGCAAAGGCATCCGTCTTCCATTCATCAACGTTGTATTTTGCAATGGTTGAATGGAAATGTCGGATTCCGTTAATTGGTAAACTTTGCCTGAGCGCGTTGCTAATGTCCCGAATATGTAAGGCAACTGTTGGTTATGACGATAGCGGTTAATGCTCAGCGCTGTGCCGTCATCGAGGTTAAATACAAACCAATCCCAACCTTGTTGGCCCACTCCAAGTAAGCCACTGCCCCACTCTTTATGTACCCACGCAGTTCCTTCCACTTCCTTGGTAACGCCGTCTAGGTTCAACACACCGCTCAACGATAAAAATGGAGCGCTGAAGTTATAAGACGCGACAGGTAATAAGTCGTGCTTTTTCTGATAACCGTTATCGCCGTTGAGCACATAGGGCCCTTTTGCAATGGTGTCGAGTTCTAGTCCAAACGTATCAGTTTGCACTTGAAGGCGCCCGGGGAATGGGGTGTTGCCGAGTGCACGCCAGTTCCAGTTATCAATCCAAAGTCTGAATGGACGATTAGTCATTCCCGCTTGGCCAATACCGCCACGAGCCATGCGCTGTTCTTTCCATACTTTGGACTTAGAAGAGACCACCACATTTGAGATATAGACTTGAGGGCTTTGCCACCCCGGTGTTTCACGTTCGTCCGTTGCGATACGAAAAAAACTCCACTGAACCGAATAGTCTTTACCATCATCACCTTTCAAAGACGCGAAGTAATGCCACCACTCGTGCTGAAATTCTGGGTGGAACTTAAAATCTTGTGGTAGCGAAACATTACGGTCTGGCAAAACAGGTTCGAACACATTGAAGTGTTCATTAACCAATATTGAGTTAACTTCATTCACGCCCTTTTCACCAGGATCGATGAAATAGGAGTAATAACCCCAAACACTTAAAAAGATGCCGAAGAAACTGATTAATAGCAGAGAAGACAGGATTCGTTGTCTTAACTTATTTGAGGTATTCCGTAAAAACATACTAAAGCGCATCCCTCAGTGATTTCATCGGAGTGTTCCGAATCATTCTCATCACTGGTAAAGCACCAGCTAGCATCAATGCTGCCATGGCCCATGCAAATGTCTGCAAATAGTCCCAAGGAATCACTTGTAACTCAAGTGACCACCCAAAAGACTGCTTTATCACGATATCAACAATTAGGCTCGCTAGCGCTAATCCGAGCGGAATCGCAATTAAGGAGGAAATAAGCCCAAACACAAACAACTGCAAACTACCTGTCAGGATCAGTTCTTTCGCCGAGACACCCAAACAGCGCTGCAAGGAAATATGCCTTTGGCGAGACACTTCTCCCGCAACCGTCGCAAAGAAAATACCGAAGACGGCGATAACCAAGGTGATGTTACCTAATGTATCTGCAATCGCGAACGTCCTATCGAACACCCGCATCGCTTGACTGTGGATGTTGTTGTTATCGAAAACGCGCTCGGAACCAAGCCTGAATACGCTTTCTAATCGGCTGCGAAGCCCTAATGAATTCACATCGTCTTTGAGTATTACCCCAAGGCCGACATTACCCCGCCCTGCAAAGCCATACAGCCAGTTTCGATGCGACATCATGACTTGATGGTAAGGATTACCGTAATCGTAATAAACACCGACAACCTGCCAACCAGAGCCGAGACTATCATAGAGGTCAATGTAGTCGCCAGGGCGAATCCCCAGCTTGAGAGACATCGATTCACTGATCAACACACCTTTAGAGTGATGTAAGTGAAACCAGTAATTCGGAATACCTAATTTGATCGTCAGCGCTTCTAGCTCACCTTCAGAAGGCCCCGTACTGACCACCTGAATACTACCGACTGGAGACGCCACATCTTTCTCCCAACGCCACCAAACCGAATCCACTTCAGGTTGGTCAGATAACCAATTACTCATACGAGCAGCGGCATTGTTGGTTGGGTAGATATACAGATCGGCAGCCAAACGCTGTGTTAGCCATTTATCAGTGGTATCTCTAAAGCTACCGACCATGGTTTCTACACCAATATTGGCTGTTAAGGCTAACATAAACGCCATCGTCGCCACGCCACGGTAGCTCATACTGGAAGCTGCATCAGCAAAGAACCAGCGAGCACGAACCCAGCGCAACGAATAAGAGAGGCTGTTAAATAACTTCCACATCAAAAACGGGGTAAATAGCGCCACACTGATCAGCATTAGCGCGATAATCGCAAAACCCGTTTCTTGAGTCTGAGGGGCTTGATACACAGCAACAGCAGCAACCAAGAAGCCACAGCCAATCAACGCTTGCCAAGTGAACTCGGTACCCGCAAAACGCATCAAAGACAAACGAGAAGACAGACGAATCGGTTGAGACTTAAGTAAACGAACCAGTGGCCACGCACACGCTAAGAAAGCACCAATCAATGCCATCAGTAAGCTGTAACCACTCCAACGCCAATTCCAGTCGATCGTTAAGCCGACGTTAGCGTCGTATAAATCGCCCAAGCTTGAAGATACGGCAGGTAACAATTGGTTTGCTAGCATCACGCCAAATACATTGCCGCAGATCCAGCTCAGTAAAACCAATAGCAGTAACTCTAAACAGAGCGCTTTAGTCAGTTGCCAACCAGACACACCCGTTTGTCTTAAAATCCCGACTAACGGTTGACGCTGAATAAAAGAAAGCGACATCGCCTGATAGAAAATAAATAAACCAACCACAAACGACAGCATACCCATCGCTTTTAGGTTTAAGTGGAACGCACTGGTCAGCGACTCAAGCTCTGCCTTAGAGCTACGAGAGATCGTCAAACCATTGGGTAACATGTTTTTAAGACGTTCAAACTTCTCGGTGGGCATGTCTGAACAAGCAATCACTGAAAGCCCAGCACTGCGTTTAAGCATTCGGAGCAAGGAGATATCCGCAATCAACCTTGTACCATTAATCATATTATTTTGATCAACAACCACAGGACCAAGTTCAGAACCATCCATCAAAGGGATGTAATCACCGTTGTGCCATTCCATGTGTTCAGCAAGATCATCACTGACAAGGATTGGATATGGTGGCTTCATGAGGTTCAAAGCGGTGAGGTCTTTTAACGCTATATCAGGTTGTAGCTGAAGCATAGAAACAGGATCTATACCGACAACCATGAAGTTTGCGCCATTTTCATCAGTGATACGATGGTGATCAAGAGGAGAACACTGTTGAAAGCCTTCACGGCGAAGCTGGATATAAAAGCCTTGCGGGATTTTATTGGCGTTGTGTTTTGGTCGAATACGGTAAGGAAGAGGATTCGAAAAGAGTTTTTCACCATGCGCATAGCTTTGCTTGGCGTGTTGGTTGATAGCAGTAACACCAACCAAAAGTGATACGCCGAGGGTTAAACCAAGCCATACCAAAATAATTTGCAGTGGATAACGTCGATAGTGACCGAGTAGTGCCTTAACTACGGGCCATAACATGCAGTTGCCCTCCTTGTAGACGGATCCTACCATCCATGTGCAGAGCTACTTTTTCACTGTGTGTTACCAACAGCAACGTACATTCTAATTGACGAGCCAAAGAGGTCAGCAAACGCATTACCGCTTCTGCATTACGCTCATCTAAACTACCGGTCGGCTCATCGGCCAGCAATATTTTTGGTTCCATATACAGCGCACGCGCAATGGCCGCACGTTGTTGTTGGCCACCAGACGCTTCTTCAGGGTAACGGCCCAGTAAAGGCATAAGGTCTAAAGCAGAAAGAATTTGTCTCCAGAGTCCTTTATCTTCTGGTAAACCCTTTAATTGACGGCAAAAGCGAATGTTATCGGCAATATTAAGCGTTGGCAGTAAGTTGAATTGCTGGAAGATATGGCCAATATTATTTCGGCGATAAGCAGTACGATCACGTTCAGTGGAGGCGTGCATGTTGAAATGAGGAAAAGCAATTTCACCTGAGTCTGCTAGGTCTAAACCCGCGATAAGATTCAATAATGTACTTTTCCCTGAACCGCTTTCTCCCATTAATGCGAGTTGATCGCCTTGGTTTAATGTTAACTCAGCACCTTGCAAAACAGGGTGGAACTCCCCCCCGTCGACATAGCCTTTACATAGGTCTGACAGCTTTAACATTAAACAGCTCGCATTAGTTAGAATTTGGAAGGAGAATCTACACTAATTCCCTGTTAGGAGGAAGTATTTTGAAAGATAGATCACACGCCAACGATAAAGTGATGCGATTGGTGCGCCCTACTTCAACTTCCTATCAAGTTTTTAATCCATTTTCTTGTTTTCATGCGATAGAGCGACCCGCCCCACTTGAGGACTTCTTCCGTTAGGAAAAGCAGATATACCCACTCAGGTGGAAACTTAAAATAGATAGCCGCGATGGCTGCCAATGGGATACCGATCACCCACTGAGCAATCAAATCTTGATAGAGGCAGAACTTCACATCACCACCCGCTCTCAACACCCCAACGATCACAGTCAATGGCACCGAGCGAATGACAATACCCACACAGAGGATCAGAATGAACTTCTCTGAGAGGGCTCTGGTTTCTTCCGTCAGTGCGCTAAAGGCATTAAGTATTGGCGTTTGAACGAAATAGAGAAAAACGGCTACAACAATACTAGTTAAGAAACACAAAATTGTTAAGCCAAGCGCTTGATAGTAAACCGCTTCATTGTTTTTCGCACCAAGTTGATTACCCACCAAAACAGCTGCCGCATTCGAAAGGCCAATCAATAAACTCAATGAGATAGATTCAACCGGCGTCATGACCGATAGCGCAGCCAGACCTTGAACGCCCGATTGCCCCATGATCGCGTGGCAAACAAACAAACCACCCGCCCATGCTAAGAAGTTAAACGTGGTCGGCAGAGACAGCTTCAAGAAGCGAACCACCTTATCAATCGAAGCTGCCGCTTTAATATCGCAAAACTTAAATGCTAATAAATGCTTAGAGAAATAGAGATAACCAAACAAAGTCGCGACTTCAATCGCGCCACTCAGTACCGTCGCAATCGCCGCACCTTTGATTCCAAGCGCAGGAAAGCCTAAGTTACCGAAGATCAGCACCCAGTTTAAGAACACGTTAGACAGGATGCCGATACCGCTGAAAAATGTACTTAGCCCGGGTTTGTGCATCGCTCTCAAACCCACAGCCATACTGCTGACACACGATACCGCTAGCATGCTAAATGACGTAATTACGATGTATTCAACGCCTAAGTTGATGACCTCTTGAGAGTCGGTCGTCACGCCCATGATTTGTGCAGGAAATGAAACGAAAAACGCGATAGTCAGTAAAGCAAACAGTGTCGACACCAGCCACGTCAGCGCAGTGCTTTCTCTCACACCTTGTCTGTTACCCGCGCCCCAATATTGAGCAGTAAGAAGAGCACCGCCCGTGGTAACACCCACCAGCATAATGGTCGTCACGAACATCGCTCGGCTCGCCACCCCCACAGCTGCGATGTCTGCTTCGCCAAGTTGGCCCAACATCAATACATCCACCAAGCCTCGGCTTGAAAACATAATGCTCTGCAAGGTGATGGGCAGTGCAATCGCAATAAGCCTGCGAACAAAATCACCTCGTGTGTGATGAATAATTGAAGAGAGCAACATAGAGAGATACCTAAACGGAACGTATTGATGAATAAAGATAAATATCGCGCTATTATATCAATGTTCGGTTTTTAACCACAGATATAAATGGAGTAACAATGAAGAAAGTACTGGTTTTAGGCGCTTCTGGATATGTTGGTTCGCAACTCCTCCCTCTCCTGCTTGAGCAAGGCTATCAAGTCACGGCAGCAGCAAGGCATATCGACTATTTAAAGGCACGGACCGAGCCTCACGAAAGCTTATCGCTTGAGTATCTTGATCTGGCCGATCAAGCTGCGACACAAGCCTTAGTCCCCGACTTTGATCTTATCTTCTTTCTCGTCCATGGCATGGCGGAAGGCCACGACTTTATCGATTATGAGCTGAACTTAGCCCGTAACTTTGTTTCTGCTCTTGGGCCAAAGAATCAACACGTCATCTACCTGAGTTCTTTACAGCCTCAGACTGGTGATTCAGAGCACCTTCAAGCGAGAAAGAAAACCGGCGAATTGCTTCGTAAAGGGCCTGTACCCGTTACCGAACTTCAAGCTGGCGTGATCATTGGCCCAGGATCTGCGGCATTCGAGATCATGCGAGATTTCGTGTACAACTTGCCGATTATGATTGCGCCAAAATGGGTTGACTCTAAAGCCAACCCGATTGCTTTGCAGAACCTGAACCACTATTTACTAAAACTCGCACAAGACACGCCTAGCGAAAGCCAAACCTTTGAGGTTGGCGGGCCGGATATTGTCTCTTACCGAAACCAATTTGCTCATATTGCTAAAACCGCCGATCGTCCACTCAAACTATGGGCGACATCGCTACTGACACCAAAGATTGCTTCATATTGGTTAGGTGTGGTGACTTCTGTACCGTCTAACATAGGTAGAGCACTACTTGCAGGCTTAAAGCACGACTTCATCGCCAGTTCGACCATCATTAGAGAAAAGTACCCTCAGAAGCTTATCTCGTTCGAAAATATGGTTGAACAAGCCATTCACGCTGAAGGAAACTTTGTCAAAAGCAATGTATGGGGCTTTGATAAAACCGCATTCAAACGCTGGCAAGCTGGGTATGGCTATTACCCGAAGAAAACAGGCGCAAGTATCACCTCAAGCGCTTCATTGGAATCGCTTTGGCATGTTGCTAAGCAAATCGGAAGCCCGAAGCAAGGTTACTTCTTTGCTAACACTTTATGGCGCACACGCGAATGGTTGGATGTTCTTTTCGGTGGCGGTGTACCGGTTCGACAAATGCCAGAAGGGCCCAACCTAAAAGTCGGTGACAAAATCGATTCATGGAAGGTCATTCGCTGTGAAGAGAATCAGTTTTTATCTCTGCTTTTCGGTATGAAAGGCCCCGGTTTAGGGCGACTCGAGATTACTGTCTCTGACCACGGTGACTCTCGCGAGCTGAATATCTCGGCTTGGTGGCATCCAAAGGGGTTTCTAGGGTTACTGTATTGGTTTGCTATGATGCCAGCCCACCTGTTTATTTTTAAAGGCATGGTGAAGGCAATTGAGAAGCAGGCTAAAGAACAGGATTAAAAGCAGATGCGAGATTCGGGTAACGGGATGCGAAAAGACTTAACAGCAAATTAGCGACACGCGCTATGAGAGACAAAAAAGAGCGGATAATTCCGCTCTTCGTATCTCTCATCTCGAATCCGCTATTAGCCGATAACGCTAATTGGGATCTCAGCCAGTTGGTTGCCTTGGTTAGCAGGGTAAACGATGTATTCACCGTGATACTTCACCGCAGACTTATAGTCCGTTACTTTGTGAAGCATGAAGCCCGCTTCCATCGCCGCTTGGATGAACTCAGCATGGTTGCCACGAACAAACCAGTTCATTGGCTTAACCATCAACTCCCCGTCGAAAGAGTCGTCACACTGTTTACCGCATAAAGCAAAAGAGTGCTCGCCATCGGTGAAGAATTGAATCTTGCCGCCAGTCGTTAGCTCGTCTTCACTCGATACGCTCCAACCCATCTCGTACATTTTATCCATGAACGCTTCAACATCACTGTCTTTTAGCGTTTTAGGCTCTTCGCCTTCAGGGAAAAAACGTCCGTAAAACGCAGAAATACGTTTAAAGGTAAAAGTTAAATCAGAGTTGTTGCCTTTTGAGCGACCCTGTTTCTGCCAGCGAACTAAGTCAGGCACAATCACGCGATCATAAGCTTGAGATTTAATCGCTTTTGTTACCCAACGAACAAGATAAAGGTTGTTCGCGATAGGTGCGTCGATCGCTTTACCAGACTTATGCAGAGCATACAGCTCGCCCAGCGCATCGTTCACTAACTTCTGAATTTCAATATAGTATTTTGACATTATGCCTTCTTTCCTAATGTCCAATATAGTAATGCTGACAGTATTGCACATGCTGCCATCATCATAGCCATTGGCCCTGCAGTGTCACTTGGTAGCATAGCAACAATTGCCCCCACTACAGAACCAGTACCAAATCTTAATGTGCCTGCAAGCGAAGAAGCTGTGCCGGCCATATTCGGGTATCCGCTTAAAAGCAGTGCCATTGAGTTACTACCAATGGTAGACAGTGTGCCGATAAACAGCATCACGAATGGCACAATACCCCACAAACCGATATCTAACATCCAACCGACTAACAGACCTAAGCCCGCAAACAGTTGAATGGTTAAACCGACTCTGAGCATAGCGTGAGAGCCCACTTTCTTAACGATTCGACCGTTGATGCTCGTCATCAAGATCATAGCAACAATATTCAAGCCGAACAGGTAGCCAAACAGATCAGGGCGAACGCCATAGATATCGATGTAAACGAATGAACCTGCCGTTAAGAACGCAAACATCCCTGAAAATGAGAATGCACCAGAGAAAATCAGGCCCATCGCCGTTGGGTTCTTACACAGTCGAGCATAGTTACGAATCGTTGTTTTAAAGCGCAATGGTTGTCGGTTTTCTGCAGGAAGCGTTTCTGGGATCTTCATCGATACCGCCAGAATCACGATCACCGCAAAAATAGCCAGAACCCAGAAAATTGAACGCCAACCGAACCACAACGCTAAGTAACCGCCAATCATCGGAGCAACCAATGGCGCAACTGTCATCACCAAAGTAACGAAAGACATGGTTCTTGCGAAATCTTCACGATCGAACATATCTCTTACCACCGCTTGGATGATAACGGCCGCCGCAGCACCAGCAAAACCTTGAGCGGTACGGATGTAAGTCAGCGCTTCAATGCCATGAGTTGTCGCACTCACCATAGAAGCGATAGCAAACAAGAACACACCAATAAGCAGTACAGGCTTGCGACCATAGCTATCCGCCAACGGGCCATGCAGCAACTGCCCCAGCGCGAAACCTGCGGTATAGGCTGTTAGCGTGATTTGTACCTCACCCGCCGTCACACCAAGATCTTTAGCAATGGTCGGCATCGCTGGCAGATACATATCAATGGCTAGCGGAGTAAGTGCACCAATCGCACCTAGAATCAAAAACAGCACTAAGCCTAATTGAGGTGTTTCTAGTTGGGAGCTTTGGCTCTGTGAGGTCGATGTTTGCATGGTTCTCCGAATGTTCAACTGATAGAGCTAGGGACTAGCGTGAGTACGCGAGTCAAAGATTGGCTGAGACTTTCCTAGTACCAGTCAACATCATCAGCCGACGCTATCCATGGTCGGCTTTACAACGAAAGGGCTATTTCCAGCAAAAGTGGTCTCTTGTTAAGAACAATTTCTTGTTAAGAGCAACTTCTAGCTAAGGACTACTTCCAGATTGAATCGACTTCTTCTTGCGTTAGGTAACGGTATTCACCTAACTCTAAAGATTCGTCCATCTCAATTTCGCCAATACGTTCACGGTGTAGTGCTTCTACCTTGTTACCAAGAGCAGCAAACATACGTTTAACTTGGTGGTATTTGCCTTCGTGAATCGTTAGCAGCACTTCACGCTCTGCACGAACTTCTAGGTGTGCAGGAAGTGTTAGGCCATCTTCGCTCTTAAGCTGGATGCCCTCTTTGAATTTTTCAACGTAATCGTCTTCAACAGGTTCAACCAACCACACACGGTACGTCTTCTCGCACTTGTGCTTTGGCGAAGTGATACGGTGAGACCACTTACCATCGTCGGTAATCAATACAAGACCTGTTGTATCAATATCTAGACGACCAGCAAAGTGCAGCTTGTCCATTTTGATTTCATCAAGTAATTCAAACGCGATACGATTTGCGCCATCTTCATGCGAACAAACAAAGCCTTCTGGCTTATAAAGCATGATGTAACGTGGGCCGTGAACATTCAGTTCATTGCCTTGCCATTCCACAACGCACTCTTCAGTTACCTTGAGTGAGCCGCTTTTTTGAATGACATCATTTACTGTCACTGCCTTGGATTTTAATAAGTGTGTTGCTTCTCTTCGAGTGACGCCTAATGCATCGCACAGAAATTTATCTAAACGCATGAATACCTCAACTAATCTAAGTCGGGTATTATAGTCACCTTTGCTCAATTAGTTGAGCTATTTCACACTATTTGTTTTCCTTCTTACAAGACGCGATATGTATACACTCCGCCCGTACCAAGCTGATTCTGTAAAATCAGTGATTCATTACTTCAGAAAACACCAAACTCCGGCAGTGCTCGTGCTTCCGACAGGTGCAGGAAAAAGCCTTGTGATTGCAGAGTTAGCAAGGCTTGCGAAAGGTCGAGTGTTGGTGCTTGCTCACGTAAAAGAGTTGGTTGAACAGAACCATGAAAAGTATGAAGGTTACGGGCTGAAAGGCTCGATTTTCTCTGCGGGTTTAGGACGCAAAGAGACCGACCAACAAGTCGTGTTTGCTTCGGTGCAATCTGTGGTGCGAAATCTCGATTCATTCTCTAACCAATTTTCGCTGTTGGTTATCGACGAATGCCACCGTGTTCCCGATGAAAAGACCAGTAGTTATCAGAAAGTCATCACTCACTTACGCGAGAATAATTCGGGCATCAAGGTGCTTGGATTAACAGCGACCCCATATCGTCTTGGGATGGGTTGGATTTATCAATACCACACTCGCGGTCAAGTGCGTTCAGATGAGCCACGTTTCTTCCGCGACTGTATCTTTGAGCTGCCGATTCGTTACCTGCTCGATGAAGGTTTCTTAACTCCTGCACGCATGATTGATGCACCCGTGTTGAGCTATGACTTTTCGCAGTTAAAGCCCGCGAGCACTGGTCGCTACAAAGAAGCAGAACTCGACATGGTGATCGAGCAATCGAAACGAGCGACCCCACAGATTGTCGATCAGATTATTCACCTAGCCCAAGATAAACTAGGCATCATGGTATTCGCTGCGACCGTTCGACACGCGCAAGAGATCCTCGGCTTATTACCAGAAGGTGAAGCTTCAATTGTGATTGGCGATACGCCGACGCTCGAGCGTGACCAAATTATCAGCGACTTCAAAGAACGTAAAATCAAGTTTTTGGTTAACGTATCGGTATTAACCACAGGTTTTGATGCGCCACACGTCGATTTAATCGCGATTTTGCGCCCGACAGAATCCATCAGTTTGTATCAACAAATCGTTGGCCGTGGCTTACGCCTATCTCCGGGTAAAAAAGAGTGTTTGGTGCTCGACTATGCGGGCAACAGTTACGACCTCTACCAACCTGAGGTTGGCGACCCTAAACCCGATTCAGACAGTGAAATCATCACCATCCCTTGCCCTGCGTGCGGCTTCAATAATAACTTTTGGGGCAAGCTAGACAGCAATGGCTTCTTGCTTGAGCACTTTGGGCGCAAATGCCAAGGCTACTTTACCGATGAAGACACGGGCGAGCGCGAGCACTGTAATTATCGCTTCCGAGCGAAATATTGCGGTGAATGTGGTGCTGATAATGACATTGCTGCGCGCATTTGTCATGAGTGCGATGCAACCTTAGTCGACCCAGACAAAAAGCTAAAAGAAGCACTGAACCTAAAAGATGCCTTGGTATTTGAATGCTTGGAAATGGACCTCAACGTGCTTAAAGACGAGAAAGGTAAATCACAACTTAAGGTCACCTATCGCGGAGAAAACCAAGCGCAAGTGCATGAGTTTTGGTCATTAACCAGCAAAAAGCAGAAGCAGAACTTCAAAGACCAGTTTGTTCGCCCTCACCTTGCAGACAGACATCGCCCTTTCGAAGAAGCCTCACCGACGAAAGTGGTTGCTCACCAACATAGATTCCGCCCACCTCAATTCGTGATTGCCCGTAAAGTCGGACGCTTTTGGAAAATGAGAGACAAGATATTCGAAGACGAACTACAGCAGCGTTAAGGTTAAGAATAAAAGTAAGTCTTACGTTCTTAACACTCGGCAATTAATCTTATGTATTAAAGCCTGCGCCATTTAAGCGTTAAGTTTTTCGGTATCAAATTCTCATTATTAATCAGGTTCACTTTCTGTTCAGAATTACTTTTTTATACTGAACGCTATCAACCTTCTCTAGGATTCGCTATGTTTAGTAAAGCTATGATTTCTTTGTTTTCTATAAGCTTAGGCTTATTTGTTTCTGCTGGCGCATGGGCTGACTCACATCATAATGGTCATGAATTAGTGCAGGACGTTCATAAAGCAGGAACCAGCATCGAATTTGAAGAAGATCAAGACGAAGTCTATGAAGCCGTACGAGAAGGCTACATTCGCCCTTTCTCAGAAATGTATGCGGCGGTTGAAAACGATCTTCATGGCAGAATCATTAAAGTAGAACTAGAAGAAGATGACGACATTTGGGTGTATGAACTAAAAATCAATTACCAAAACAACATCATCAAAGTCGAATACAACGCTGAGACGTTAGAAATGCTTATGATCAAAGGCCGCAACTTTAAAGACGCAATTAAACACGGCGACTAGTTACGTACGACGAAGAGCTAAGCACGACGAACAGTCATTAGAAGAAATTAGAAGAACAATTATGAAAATTTTAGTCGTTGAAGATGAGCCTCGTTTGGGCCAACAAATTATTGAAACACTTGAGGGGGCCGACTGGGTTCCAGAGCTCTCTCAAGATGGTATCGACGCACTCTACCGTGCAACGTCAGAAGAATGGGACGCGATTGTCCTCGATTTAGGTTTACCTAAGCTTGACGGCCTAACGGTATTAAAAGGCATTCGAGACGAAAACATCAACACGCCAGTGATTATCTTAAGTGCTCGTGACACGCTAACTCAACGTGTTGAGGGCTTGAACGCCGGTGCTGATGACTACCTAACTAAGCCATTTGAGATGGTCGAGCTGATTGCCCGTATCCGAGCTCAACTGCGCCGAGCATCAGGCAGTGCTGCTCCGATACTTCAAATCGGTGATCTAAGCCTAGACACACGCAGTTCTAAAGTGTTGTGGCAAGGTCAAGCAATTAGCCTCACGGCGCTGGAATATAAAGTTGTCGCGTACTTCATGCATAACCAAAACAAGGTTATCTCGCGCACTGAGTTGGTTGAGCATATCTACAAGCAAGACTTCGACCGAGACTCAAACACGGTTGAAGTGTTCATCGGTCGTATTCGTAAGAAAATCGCACCAAAGATCATCAAAACCGTTCGTGGCCTTGGCTACCAACTGAATGCTGAATAGCTCAGTCGTCAATCACGCCAAGAGCAACCATTAATTAAGTGGACAGCCTGTTCTGATCATCGCAATACGATAAGTTACGATGAGCAAAGGCAGGTTGGAAATGCATGAATCTAAAGAAACGAACACTTAAAAACATCAGTTTAAAAAGCCGCTTGCTCCTTGCTGCGGCTTTTTGGCTAGGTGCGATGATATTAGCGGCTGGTGTCGGGATTCCGAAACTGGTTAACGACTACCTCGTCGATGACATGAAGCAGCAGCTTGGCTTAACCATGGATGAGTTAACCGCCAATATCGAAACCAATGACAGTGGTAACCTGATCATGGCAGAGCGTCTGTCTGATCCTAGGTTCAACCAGCCCTACAGTGGTATTTATTGGCGCGCCGCTACCCAAGAGCAGATCATTCGATCTCGCTCGCTATGGGATAAAGACCTCACCATCAAGCGTTCACCGATTCACACATCAGTCAAAGGGCCAGAGAAAGAAAAGCTGATTTACATCGAGCAAGATATCTACCTGCCTGAACTGAGCGACCCTGTCACGATCACCATTGGTATTGATGAAGATCCATTAGAATCCACACTGACAGAGCTTACTGGTCAAGTCTGGTTGATCCTAATGTTGCTGTTTGTTGGCGTGCTGATGTTGATCGGTATTCAAGTCAGTTGGTCGTTATTACCGCTCAGCAAGATGCAACGCGAACTGGTAATGCTAAGAAACGGCGAGCAACAAGGGTTAAGCGATAACTACCCGAAAGAGGTTTCTCCATTAGTCTCTGACCTCAATGCCCTGCTCTTTCACTATCAAGAGTTATTAGAACGAGCTCGTAACCACGCGGGTAACTTATCTCATGCGTTGAAAACACCGCTTTCAGTTCTAAAAAATGAGATAGAGCGACTTCCAGAGGATGACAAGGCACTGCTGCAACAGCCCATTCATCAGATTCAAAGCCAAATTGATTATCACCTTGGCCGCGCTCGTATGGCAGGTGCAATGAACATTCTTTCGGTGAAGTCTTCACCTTGTGAGCGTGTCGAAGCTATCTCAATGGCGTTTGATAAAGTCTACGCTGCCAATGAAGTCACCATGATTAACGAGCTAGACTCTGAGATTGAAGTGGCAGTAGAAAAAACCGACCTTGATGAAATGGTCGGCAACCTACTCGAGAACAGTTACAAGTGGGCGGGCAGCATTATTCGCGTCCATGCAAATGAACTCGACGATGGCAACATAGAGTTGGTGATTGAAGATGATGGCCAAGGCATTCCTGAAGAGAAGCTTGAGCAAGTGACCAAACGTGGCGTCCGACTTGATGAAACCACACCAGGAACAGGCTTAGGGCTTAATATCGTAAATGAAATGGCACACAGTTACCGAGGCAGCCTAACGCTCAGCAAGAGCTCAATGGGCGGCTTAAAAGCTTCTCTGGTGCTTAAAGTAAGTAAAGGCTGAACAAGCTAAGTAAAAGTGAAACCAATAAGCCCTAGCGTAATGTTAGGGCTTAGTTTTATCTCGGTTCAACGAAACACTGCTCACTTCAACATAATTAGCCCATCGAATGTAGCCCAATCATATTGCCTTCTGTATCGCTAACTACACTAATAAAACCATGCTCACCAATGTCCATTTTTGGCACTTGTAACGTGCCGCCATTGGCCGCAGCCAAACTTGCTTCTGTCGCACAGTCTTCACAAGAGAAATAAACCATGGTGCTGTTGCCTCCCGCTTTTACATCGGACATCTTACATAAAGCACCTGTGGCACCGTAACTCTCCATTTCGCAAGGGAATACCCACATCTCAACATCGATTCCCGTTTCATTGTTCAACTTTTCCAGCGTCACTTTAAATACTGACTCGTAGAAAGTTTTTGCTCTCGACATATCATCAACATAAATTTCAAACCAACCAATCGGATTCATTTGCATAACGTTGTCCTTAGTTTTCGCCGCTTACTCGCCCTTAATGAGCATAGTCAAAGTAGAACAAGTTATAGCCGAGGCATTGCTTGAGAGAAGGTGATGTTTGGATAAACATGGCAAGCAGATAGTGCAAAGCCTTGTTTGATTGAGGGTTCAAACAAGGCTCGAGTTTGTTGATATCTAAGAAAAACCAGAGCACTACGAAGAAAGACTTCGTTGAGTCGACCTTATATATCATTCTGAATATCGTTCACCGCGACATTTAAAGTTTGTGAACTATTACTCAGGTTCGTTGCTCCAATCATTAATACCCGACCATCCGTGTAATAGTCATGCTCCTCATTGATCACTTCCACCGTTGCCAATGGGTACTTGTCTAGCTCGATGTCTGGTAGTGACGCTCGTATCTGATTAGCGAGCCTATCTCGCTCTTCATCAACATTAGGGTCAATGTTATGAAGTACGGTCACAATGCCAGAATAAGGGGTGACTTTAAGGCCATCATCATAGCTAATTGCGCCTAACCACTGAGGCTGGTTAGTTTTAATATCAACACCTGCGCGCCACCAGCGAATATGGCTGCGCTTCATCAAATTACCCGGCAATTGAAACGCCATATCTTGCGGCTTGTCTCGCCAATACAAATCAGATACAGGTGGCGTTTTGTCTCTAAGCAATGCGAGATAGCCAGCCCATTCAATCTCATTTCGAGAGAAGGTTTGATTCTCTATCCAGCCTAATTGTTTCATTAAGTCTCTTGGGGTTACTCCAACATAAATGACGTTGATCGCTTGCGCCGAGTAGAATGACGATTTCCCTGGGAATGCTTTATAGGTAACCGAGTTCCAGTCTACTTTGTTTATTTGATCCGTCTCTTGTTGATTCTGAAAATCATCCGCTTTCCAAAAAAAGTGGGCGTAGTTCGCAAACAATACCCACGCTAACATCAGCGCACTCGACTTAAGAACCAAGCGTCGCCACTTCATTCGGTAACCGATAATGGTGAAGACCAATACCGCGAATACCCCGACGATCAAACTATTGTGCTCAGAGATAAATATCTTAAGGCTATTAAGCCACGGAAAGTTTTCAACGCCGTGCGCCAACAACATGCCCCAAGCAATGAACTGCCCTCCACCAAGGGCCAAGCCGATAAACGCCAACACACTGAAATTGCGCCACGGTACACGATGCGAACCCGCTATAAATGGCACTACCCAAGCGATAGGCCCTAATAAGCGAGCAAAAAGAATGATGTATATACCTTTACGAGCAACCAGATAGCGGCAGCGCGCGATTAACCTTTTGGTTTTGGGACGAAACTTAATAAGCCTTCGTTGCGCCTTAGCACCATATTTATAACCAATGAAATAACTGATTTGGTCACCAAGCAAACCACCTAGCATTACCAAAACCAACGCCATCCATGCACCTGAATACAGTTGAAAGCCCGCTGCGATAAAGAACGGCTCTCCCGGTACAAATAGGTTTGGGCCAATGAGAGCATCACCCAATGCTCCCAGAAACAACCCTAGTCCATCAAACATAACAACCTCAACGCTTACTGTTCTTTGTAGTGACCAAACTTGTAGTTCATCTCGTTATTACGCATTTCTCCTTTAAAGAAGCGTCTTACATTGGCTTTAAGATAAGTAGAGCCTGTCTTCACAACGCCATCTTGGTCTAAGCGACGTGGGTCAAAACCAAAAGTCATATTTAGGAATCTAAATCGCCATGTTTTGCTCGCACGTTTTACGTAGTCACAATCTTCACACAGGACGATCTCTTCATCAAAACCGCCGATCTCATCATGCGCCCGTTTAGTCGAGAAAATACATGCGCCAATCGCCGTCGGGAAAAAGAACTGAGTAGTAAACAAGCCTGCGTTAAATAGCCCGTAACCAAACTTGTGTACAAGCGGCAAACCTTTCGAGCTCATGTACACACCCGCCACTTCAAGCTTCTTCTCTTCTAGTTCATAAAGCGCTTTCGCAAGGAAGTTTCGAGGCAAGCTCACGTCAGCATCTAAGAAAAGGATTCGGTTGTATTGCGCCAATGAAGCACCCGTGTTTCGGCCAAAGCTCACACCACGGTTTTCCATGTGATGCACCGTTAATTTTGGCAACGCGTTTTCATAAGCTTGCGCCACTTCTCTGGTGTTATCTTCACTGTTCGAGTCGACAACAATCACTTCAAACTCTTGGTGGGTTTGCACGCTCAACTCTTCCATTAAGCGGCTAATGCGTTTCTCTTCGTTTAGCGTAATTACGACAATGCTTACCGGTTTCATATTTTCACCTATTCATTCTGCTGTTTAATTAACACTAAGATTAACGAACTAAGACTTAACCAAGTCTTAGGCAAACATTCATTTTCCGTTCATTAACTTGATGATTTAGCAGTGATATAAATAGATAAGGATTGCGATGTAAAAGGGAGTAAAATGCGCTAAACAAGCGTTAGCGAACGTTTTATCTCCAAACGAACCCATTATCGAAGGAAATTCACTTTGAGATGGGCTTCTGACTTGCTCATATTGGAATGTGATGTTAGTATCCGCGCTCGCTTAAGCATGAACTTTTATGTTTAAGCATTACCACACACTCAAGGTCGCATTGAGGTGTGAAGTTAATTTTTACTAATTTGAGAGTAAAACTATGAAATTTGAAGCAGTAGTACGTACTGAACTAGGTAAAGGTGCGAGCCGCCGCCTACGTCACGCTGGTAAATTCCCAGCTGTAATCTACGGTGGCGAAGCTGAAGCTGTAGCTATCGAACTTGTTCACGCTGACGTGATCAACCAAATGGACAAGCCTGAATTCTACGAAGCAATCACTCTACTGATTGACGGCGCAGAAGTTAAGGTTAAGCCACAAGACGTTCAACGTCACGCGTTCAAGCCAAAAGTTGAGCACATGGACTTCATCCGCATCTAATTCCCTACCAAGGAATAAGATTGGATTAATCCAGCCTTCTGCATAGAAAAGATAATCGATCTTACCAGTCGAGAAATCTAGAAATTCGAAACCCCGATGCTACCAACATCGGGGTTTCACCGTTTTTGAGCCCTCAAAAAACGTCCAAAACATCTTATCGAATCCAAACTAAAGATACCTACCCACGCGCTCTACTTCTTTCAAAGCAATACCATCGGCTGCTATACCAACAGGAGCTGAACCTAGTGAATACCACTTAACATCATCAGTCTCTTGAGCGGTGATATCTCCTTTCCAGTCACTCACGATAAAATAATGAATCAACTGAAATTCCTTCGTAGGATGGTAAAGCGAACACAAGTATTGGTAATCAATCGGAACAACATTAAGCTCTTCATCAAGTTCACGAAACAGCGCCTGAACCTGGTTTTCACCGTGTTCAATATGGCCGCCAGGTATAGTGATTAAACCGGGATCGGTCTCCCTAGACTCACTACGCTTTTCTAGTAATACCTGCGATTCCTTCAGCATGATAAAAGAAACACACTCGTGGACATCCATCTAATTTTCCTAAAGCCGTTACAAAGGTAGTTAAGTTTGTTGTTCTAGCTTGTGTTAATGCTTAATTTACAACAAGCTTTTTACTCAGCCTTTCATACAATTCAAAAGCTTCTGTTTTAGATATCAAATTTCCGAGAGCGTATTGATGAGCTAGCTCAATATCGTCGCTTTGATTGGAGTAATAGCGCTTGGCGACTGCAGCGCACTGGCTCAGATTGGTGTACCAACTGCCGTCTTGCTCAGCCACAAAATAATACGCCGCTCGCACTAACTTTTTACCAATTACCTTAACGATATCCGCATCAGTCATTGTTTTGAAACTCGAGGGCATTTGCTCAAGAAAAGTAGACAAGTCACCATTGAGAGCTTGAGCGATTTCAATGCTTGGTTTGTATAGTGGGAACTCATTAGATAAATCATTCCCCCAAACACAACAGCAGCAATGCTTGAGCCAAAACTGCCAATGGAATTCTTCGTTGGGCTGCAGAACCTCTGAGAGATACCCTGGATCAATATCAAGCTTAGTCACTTGAGGATAGGTTTGGGGCATGGTGTCGGAAAGTAGGTTAAAGACTTCCTTTTCTCTCTGACCAACAGGCGTAGCGAGTACGATAGAAACATCCAAATCAGAGCGACCAACAATGGCCGTTCCTCTAGGCACGCTTCCATACAAGTAGATACCATCAACTTGACCTGGAAGCTCTCTTAGCAGCGAATCAACGACTGCTGACACCACGTCTTGAAATTCAGGCGCAATGTTCTTTGGCGAATAAAGATTTTGAATGAACCCTTCTCTATCGAGCCCTCTATCTAGCTTCTGCATACCACTTTCCATCACTAAGCCTTTCCCCAATCAGATCGAACAACCGCCAATACAACTGTATCCCACCATTGACCTTTGAAGAGTCGATGTTCTTTAAAACACGCTTCTTGTTTCATTCCCAGTGACTTACATAATTTAATGGCAGCCAAGTTCTTGCTGATGGTTTCAGCGTAGATCCGGTGTATGCCTAACTCTGAGAAACCAAAATCAGCGAGGGCTTCAGAAGCTTCTATAGAAAGCCCTTTTCCCTGAATTTCCCTTGAGAAAGCACAGCCCATCGAAGCTTGTTTATCGCCCTCAAGGCGCAAACAAACGGTTCCAATAAACTTCCCCGAGTCTTTGCTTTCAACCGCTAGCTGAAAAGACTGGCGTGGCACTTCCAAAGCCTGCGCAACAAACAACTGAGTTAGCTCTCGATATTTGTTAGGTTCGCAATCACTTTCATCATAGAAACGCTGATACTTAGCGTCTTGAGACATCGCAACAAAGGCACACTCGTCTTCAAGACTCATATCTCGAAGAATCAACCTGTCAGTTTCCAGCTTAAACATCAAAATTCCTTTTTATTTTATAGCCATGAAGGGAAAAGCCTCGGAGGTGTTTACTCGTATACTTTCCCGTTATGCTTCAACCAACCATGAGTGTGATGATTACGAGGGGCTTTGTGCGTCCAGTGCATTACGCCACCTTTCTTGTTCCATTCATATTCACCATAAAATTCAACTCGATCGCCCTTTGCCAGTCCCTGAACACGAGGCGCTAAATCAATATTATGTGCGACTAACAAGGTTTGTCCGCTATCGAGTTGCAAAATGAATTTCTGATGTCGAGAGCCTTTATTATCATCAGGAAGTACTCGATACACCGTACCCGATCCGCGCACCTGAACGTCGCTTTGGTGATTTTCGTAAGCTTGCTTAAGTCGCGTATCATTCGCTTGAACATGACTGATGCCGAAGCTAAGCAGCACCAAAAGTAGAGCGCAAAATTGTTTCATTCCTTTCATTTCCCATATCTGTGTGTTGATTTGGGATACTGGCTGGGCATCCCCTCTTTTAACGATGCTTGTACTGAGTCGGACAATAACCTCTCGAAACGTCCGAACTGCGCAGTTTTACATGCTTGGTCGAGCGCCCAGAAACACGTGAGCGCCACAGCTTAAAACTGCCAAGCTTGAGATGGCTACGCATAAAACGAATCACTTGCGATTCATTCAAACCAAATTGCTGTTCTATTGCTTCAAACGGCGTTCTGTCTTCCCACGCCATTTCAATAATTCTTGATTCATTCTCTTTGGATAACATCATACATACTCTTCCTTAATAAACTGGGAGAAATACGCTCGTTCCAAATTTAAAGATCACAGGACAAACACTTTGAATTGAACGCGTTATAACGTTCGATAAAACAACAGGCTACCAACTAGGCAATCATGGGATTAAATAAGCTTGTGCGAACTCTCTAAGCACTCTCGCATTATTGTGGTATTTGCTATCCCCGCACTTTGTGCCATCTACTCTGATGTCCGGGCTGGAATATGCAGGTATAACATCTCGCTCATAAGACATCACTGTGCCTCTGTCAGCACAAATTGTACCGAAGGAATATTGAGGAGCTCTTGGATACGTTCCAGAAATGTAACTTTCTATACTATCAAAATCTTTCAATAACGTTTTATAGTCATGATTAGCACCACTTAAATGGCCAATTTCATGCTCCATTAAGTAATCAGGGCAGTTTATCGCTAAAGAAAAAAAGTAGGATACCGAAGAAGACATACCACAATAATCAGACTCAAAGCTAAAATTATAATTAGAAAATACTATCCCAGTAAAAATGGGGACGCCGTCTTCTGTTGTTTCTGGAATCGGTTCTTCCATCGAGAGTTTTAATAACCTCTCTGCTGCGCCCAAATCTTGAAACCAAAGGCTGTCAATTTCAGACGTATAAGTCACCTTAGTGACTTTTCTCGTCATAGGGACGCAGGAGTTTTTTAACACCAGATTCGAATAGCTTTCCCATGTCGCTATTTTAGAGGCTATAAATGCTTTGGAATATTCATCTAACACCGATTCATCAACATAAAGGTGGATTTCTGTATTCAAAACCTCGCTCTGTACACAAGTAGGAAACTCGATGCTTTGAGCATTGGAGAGTCGACTATTGCTCAACACTATAATCAAAACACAACCAACTAACTGGATGAGCCTTTTAAAAGAACTCTCACTGACTCGTGTATTCATTTCCACCCTCTCCCTATATTCAAAACCACAAAGAGCATCAAAAACGCCGTGACTTAAGATTCATATCAACCCCCATTACACATATAAGCATTGGCCTCTCAAAGTAACCTGCACTACCTGTGTTTTTCAGAAAATAAAAAGCTCGCCATACAATGACGAGCCTTGTTGATTATGGGAGCTTAACGCTTATAAGACCTTAACCTTAACCGATCTAGCCACTAAGACAGCTGATCGCGTAAAGCCAATTCAACGTTTTTCAATACTTTGAACTCTTCTCGAGTACAACCGCGCGCCACGGAAACCCAATGGTCGCCAGTTTCATCGGCCCCTTTAAACTCTGCACGCAACTCATATCGTCGCCATGTAACAAACGCCAAAATAAAGGTCAGTGCAAGCATTGGTAAACCGAACTGAGGAACAAATGCCCAAGTCGCCGCCGAGAGGACTAAAGCCAACGAAACGATATTGATTGCGTTTTCTTTAAGACCCAATTGACGAATTTCTAACTGTTTGATTTTACGTAAGCTATACACATCTTTTTTAACTCGGAGTTCATCAGAACCCACCAGAAAGTCTGATGCTTTGTATGACCTACGAAGTCGCACTAAATTCGCTAACCTGTTGCGTGTTTGGTTCTTATTCATCGCCTTTCTCCATGTTATTTAAAGGTTAGTAAAAACTAATATAATCATGAAGTTAATGAACGAATGCTTGTTTTATAAATCAAACCAATATTAAAATCAAGCCTATGCAATTAATAACAATTATAACAACACCACTTAGCATATAAAATTCAAATAAAAAGAAGGCTTATTGAGGAGTCTACTCATCGTAAATCGATGTACTTTAGTTAAGTGAGATATAGGCCGATAATATTTCCAATAACCGACCAAACATACCAAACGGCGGGCATAATTCCTCCTGCTTTGTAACCACTTATTTCAACGCGATTTTTGCGACAAACTTCGTGTTCAAGGAATGCTGAACAGTGGTCACATAACGCTCCACTTGTCATAGGTCGCATAACTCCCTTGCCCACTATCCATCCGGCTTTTAAATACCTGAATCACTCAATTGAACATATCAATATAGCTTATCGATTAAGCAATTGATCTCATAATGTAGAGTCTGTACGCTTACACTATGCACACGGTTACCTAATGAAGATCACGATGAACGAACTACTGACATGCGGTATGGAACAGAAACAACGAACAACGGTGACGAGTTTATTCGCAAGAAATGGATTTAAGATCGCAACGACTGACTTTGATGATGTGACTTTCGAACGTGAAAATGTGTTGGTCAACGTTCGATTTGATTCCTCTTCTAACGTTGAATCGATTTCAACTCTAAACAACTAACGAGCTCACAAGCAGGTCGCTAAAATAATTGAATGGCCAACATTCGAGTCATTTTAGCGTATCTTGCAACCTGCCCTTTTCTACTTCATCCCCATCCTCTTCTCTTCCAAAAGCCACCGAGTGACAATTAAATCAATGACTCGCAATTCCATGAACTTGGCTTATATTTATTAATACCCTTTGTACAAAAATTCGAAATGATGCCTGTGTTCCTAACTCGGTTAATTTATGTCAGTACGCTCTGTGAAAGTTGCGATTCTCAGGCTTTGAACGACATTCTTCAGATTTCACACGACCGCAATAAGCAAAGCCATTTAACAGGCCTTCTAAGCCACAATGATAAGTATTTCCTGCAATGTATTGAAGGTTCGAGAACCGCAGTGAACCATACTTACAATCATATCTTGAATGACACGCGACACAAAAACGTCATGATTTTATATTTCAAAGAGATCGATTGTAGGCAGTTTGGTGATTGGTCTATGGGTGATATTCCACAATCTAGCCTAACTGAACTGGTTAATTTACAGTTTTCAACATCTGATCAATTTAACCCGTACGAAATGTCTGGCGAAAGTGCTTACCGAATGCTTTTAGAGTTAAAGAAAAATTTGCCATCTGAATAGATATTCGACCCGACTTAATCCCTAGAGCGAGCAACAAAAAGCCCCAACGTAGGGGCTTTTTGCGTTTTATAGAGGCATCTATTTGTTATTCTTCAGTAATTTCTACTCACTCTCGCTGCTCGACGCCTCTTGTTCACTGCCAGAAAGAGCTTGCTGTTCGGCGGTAATATCAGACTCTTTGAACACAATGAACGCGCGGCGGTTTAATGCATCGGCTTTTTCAGAGCGTTCATTAATCGCAGGCTGCAACTTACCAAATGACTTCACTTCCCAGTTGAACAGCTTAGGGTCAAGTTTGGTTTTGAGGTATTCAACCACCGTTTCTGCGCGGCGCTCTGCCAACTTTTCATTGTAAGAAAGTGAACCCGCTTGGTCGGTGTGCCCTGCCACCATTATGCTACCTTGCAGGCCGCTCAACTTCGTTGTGAAGTCATCTAACTGAGTTAGGTCTTCTTGCTTGAGTACTGACTTATCGAAATCGAAGTGCGGCGTCATTGCCATATAAACTTTACGTTCTGGTTTTGGCGGCTCACAGAAAGGCATCTCTTCGTACTTCTGAGCTTCTTCAAACACGATAAATGCACGGCGGTTCTCCGCTCGGTCTTTATCTGTCTTACCAAACAGAAGAGGTTGAGTCTCACCAAGATGTTTCACTTCCCAGTCATATTGCGTTGGGTCTAGTTGCCCTTTCAAATAATCTGCGACCGATTTAGCACGGCGCTGTGAAAGGCGCTCATTATATTCGAGAGAACCCTTGAAATCAGTATGGCCGACAATCGTGATGCGCCCTTTTAAGCCTCTGATCTCTTTAACAAAGGTATCTAAGTTGATCTTGTCGAGGTCGCGTAATTGATATCTATCAAACGCAAAATGCTCTGCGATGGCGATATGCACCTCACGCTCTGGCGCCAAACACTCGCTGATTAAAAACTTAGACACATCGATACCAGCAAACTTGTCTCGGTTCTCCTGGCTCACATAGGTGTCGGTTGCACAGCCGGACAGCAGCAAAGTACTCATCACTGCGCTTATTAGGAAAATAATTGTTTTCATCTTACTCTTAACTGTCACTTTGAATTCTCAACTCTTAACTTTCGACCCACTTGGGCAGGCTTAGATCTTACCGACTAAGTTAATGAACACACCAGATGCGTCGTAGTCGTCATCATTGGTTAAGTCACTATCAAACGCAGAGAAGTTATAACCAATCCCCATTTTAAAGTTCTCGCCAATGTGCTTGTTCACCGAAACTAGCGCACCGTGTTCTAGCTCATCGTTGAGTGTGTCTGTTTTCCAGTGGTATTCACCCGTCACATCCCACTCTTTCATCACGCGATAAGAAGCGCTAAGTCCATATAGGTCGATGTCACTTTTAACCATCTCATTCGCACCAGATGCTCGTTCAAAAGCTTGCTGTTTGTCTTTATGGGCGTACTTAGTACCGACGTCCCAATGTTGGTCAATCGAATAGATCGCTTCAACTTCAATGATCTGACTGGTTTCGTCTTGATAATCCACATCGCGATCCAGTTGATCGAAATCTGCAATATACGTGTAGCGGCTCAGTAAATTGAGTCGATCGTTGTAGATCGGACGATACGCGAGGCCGCCAGTGGCTTCGGTAAATTGCGCCATGGTTTCGCCCGTTGTTTCACTTTCGGTGATGGAGTAGTTGTACTTGCCGAACAATGTGTACTCTTCCGTTAAGTGATGCGTGTAACGGTTGGTCGTCACGATTTGTTGCAGCTCTCGCTGAGCGATGTCAGGGTCGTCTTCACTCTTATCCACTCGATATTCAAATTTGTGGCTTAGGGTGATGTCATCTAGGTCAATTGAAGCATTGAAGCTGATGGACTCACGCTCTGTGGTGATGCTCTGGTCATCTTTAATTTCCCCAAGCTGATAACCGATCCCCATCTCGACATCTTCCGTCACATCGTAGCCAAAGCCGTACGAGTCGATACGGCCATGACCATCGTTTTCATCAACAAACTGGTTCTCTTGGTAAAAATCGACACTGCTGGTGAGGTCTGCACGCTGACCAACAATCACGTTGTTTTGACCTTCGTAGTTATCATCTACATAAGTTACGTAGGTTGAGTGGTCATCGGTTACATCGTAAGTCACAGTCGCTTCTGCTACTTGGCCTCGGTCGCCATCGGTGTATTCGCCGCCAAGAGACAAGTCTTCCAACACTTGGAATTCAGCGCCAATCGACGCGCTGTCGTTTTCATCATAGTCATCCGACTGATCGACGGTCTTTTGCCCTTTAACGTAAACGCTGTTCTCGCTGTCCCACATGTATTCCAAACGCACGCCCGCTAAGGTCGCATCGCTGTGCTCGTCGTTTTGGTTAAGCTCTTCAGTTTGTTGCCCTGCCGCCGAAACTTTGATGTGCTCGGTGATTTTGACTTGAGTCTCGATCTCAATCGTTTCAGTATCTGTTTCTAGATTACCATCGACATCGCGCTCTTCATTGGTCGAGAAGCGAGAGAGAACCGCCAAGCGATCAGTAGCTTGTAAACGAACTTCAGCACCGTATGCCTCTTGCTCTAGATCATCGCTGCTGCTCGCGTAGCTGTATCCCGCGTCTTTGTCTCGATACCAAAGTTTCAGGTCATTACCAACAGCACCAAAAATGGTTGGAGCAAGATCATAAAGGCTGGTGACAGCTGTGATTTGGACACTGTCGCCCTCGCGGTCTTCCAATGTGTCGCCAATTGGCGTAAAGGTTAAGCCGCCATCAACAGAGACAAAATTCGACTCAGTTTGAGTACCTTCACTGTGTGCAAACTCAGCCTTAATGTAGGTACCTTCTGTTGCACGCAACGTTAAGTCCGTACCGTAAGACTCGTAGTCTTGGTTGTCCTTTTCTTGAGTTGCATACGTCACGCCAACACCAACGTAATCGTTGATCCAACCTTTAGCACGACCACCGTAAGACATCGCGTCTAATGAATCTGAACCTTGTGGAACATACTCATAATCGACAACCAGAAAGTTTTCGTAATCATCGCCGTTTTCAATCACGCTACCAAAGCTATCGGATAGGATGTTGTCGAGTGGCTTGGTCAAAATAATTCGACCTTGGTACGGGTCAAAGTCATAGTCGACGCCCGGCTCAAGTGGAATTTCATTCTGCACTAGGCCAGATTCATCTTTTACTTTTACGTAAACTTTGTCACTTCCCGGTACCGCTTCACCATGACGAAGGAAGTACAGAGAGCCGCCTGTACCCAAGAACTCATCGTGTGCATACAAGGAATCAGCTTCTGCGGTAAAACCGACCACGTTCAAACGATCTTCACCGTATTGTGTAGTATCGCGAGTACGATAATCAGCTTTGAAACCATAGAGGCTGCGGTTGTAATCGTTGTTTTCGGTGCCTGTTAAACCCGTGTTGTAGTTACCCCACAAGTATTGAGACTTATCGTATTCAACATTGAGGTAAACCTTGCCCTTGGTGTTGACCACTTTTTCGATATTTGAGCTATCGCCATAGTTGCCGTAATAAAGCTCATCGTCGTCTTCGAGGATATCGAACACATCCGAATCGTCGGAGGCGAACGGATGTTTGAACATGTCTTTGATTTCACTTTCTCGCGTATCAAAGTGAGTCGTTACACGAAGTTTGTCGCCAAATTTACCCTGACCAAAGTACGCTAAGCGACCTTGGTTGTAGATGTCATCTTGGTACTGGTCATCGACACTTAATGCATCGCTATTACCAGACACATTATTCTTACCAACATAAAGATCAGCCAAGCCAGTTTGTGCGTAGTACGTATCTGGAATACGAACGTAAAGCTTGTAACGACGTTCATCACCGTTATCAAACACAACCTTGGTTGGGAAAATGTAGGAATCTGTTGGTAAGTACTGCTCTGCGTATAAGTTGCCATCTTCGACATCAAATTCATCTTCACCGATGATGACTTTATCAACGCCTTTCAAACCGGTGCCAATGAACTTGGCTAAGCCCGCATTGGTCGGGATGTTGTGACGCATCAGCTTTGCCTGTCCGTAACTTTTACCTTTGCTCTCTTCATCGTCGTTATCGTTTCGGTCGATATCGACTTCAGAGTCCGGCTTAACTAAGTCAGTCACACCAACGGTGGTCACATCCATGTTGCCATCTTTGTCCCACGCTTTTAGGCGGAACATCAGCTGCTCACCGACCTCAAACTGATAATCAACATCAGTTTGACCATCCCAATTGATGTCAGAGTCGTTCGCCAGTTTATCGCCACCAAGTACAGCGATGGGTTCAGACAAACCAAAGTCACCCACACGGTACACTTCCAATTGGTACTTTTTGATGTAGTAACCGTAGTTGGTGGTAATGGTGAAACCGACGCTGTCACGCAGTGTGCCTTGTTCGACTTCTAATTCATCGCTGACACTGACATCTAATACTGGGTCAAAGCGAGTGATGTCACGGCTTGCCCAAATAGCGCCTTGCTCTAGGTAAATACGCGAACTGTCTTGGTCTTGGTTCGGCTTAGTGATTTCAATGTCAGTCGTCTCAGAACCGAGTTTTTCAAGCTTACCTGTGTCTTTCGCTACCGCCATTACGGGGATGGCAGTCAACACACACGTCACTAAACGAGACTTACTAAATACTTTCATACAATTTCCAGATACGGTTCCAATGGCTTACTTCTGTTCACTTTGTTGGTTTTTGCGATGAACGCTAAAGTTGAACTTGGTGAGCTTGTTCGGGGTAATTCGCAACACTTTCGGGTTTTCGCTTACCACTTCCATGGAGGTGGAGAGCGAATCAGTGTCCAACTTCACTAGGAAGTTCTTACCTTTCTTATTGAGTACCCATTGGTCGGGCACGTGGTAACGACCGTACTGGTCTGTGTAAATAACGATTCCCTCAACCGTCATCAACTTAACGCCCGGAATACCATCTTCGTAAATACCTTTGTTCTCGATAACGATTTCCCACAGGTAATCCTCACCATCGCGATATAGGTTTCTGGTTACGTTGAGATTTTCTGCGCTCAGTCCCTTTTTCTTGTCCGATTCATGCTTAAACTGAATCTGACCTTGTGCGTCGAACTCGATGCGAGAGCCCGCATCGGTTGTGACGTAGAAATCAAAGCTTTGCTGTGTGCGAGTTTTAAATTGAATCACCACTTTGCTGGTTTCTGGCAGTGTTCGGTTCACTGAATGTCCCCAAAGGTCACCAAGCTCCAAACCTTGTTCAAGTGCAGTGGTTATCGCACCATCTTGAATAGCAACATCTTGACCATCACGAATGATGTGCGTCGAATCAGCGATGTAGCCTTGTGTTGCTAAGTTCGCAGTTAGCTCAACATCAAACGCGGTTGCATCAGCTTGGAATCCATCTTTGTTATGATCTTCAAAAACTTTACCGATGATCGATGAGGTATCGAACACCTTGTCCGGCTCAATGGTCACTTTGGCGGTGTCTTCATTAGAAACAGCCGAGCCATCAACCTTCGCTACTGCGGTGTTGATGTAATCACCAAAAGTGGCACCTACCGAGACACGCAATAAGTAACGAATACGCAGCTTCTCGCCCGGATCAAAGTTCAACGATGTGAACATTAACTTGCCCGTATCTGATGGATCTTGAGAGATAACCTGATCGTCTTCCGTACCGAACTCACCATCAATGCCGCTTAGCACAACTTCTGATGTATCCACGATGTATTTCAGACCACCTGGGTAACGGTCTTCCACAGTCACGTTCTTAAAGTAAGATTCATTGTTGTTCTCAACGATGATCTCGTACTCAACCGCATCACCCACTTGCGCGGTATCTTGCAACGCAGACTTGGTCAGCTCCAACTCTCCAGAATTATCAGGAATCTTCTTGATATGAGTAGTTACACTGTCGCTGGTTTCGGTACCGTCAGATTCGGTCGCCGTAAAGGTATTGGTAATGTCGTCATCCAAGCCCTTACCTAGCGTACCCACGACCTCAAACGCGTAAGCATTTCGTTTGTTGGATTTCAGGTTAACGGTAGTGTCTAAGTCTTTATTCGACGGGAAAGAATGACGCTGAATAACCGCGCCCGAGTCGTCGACTTCCACACCTTCAATTGTCCAATCGATAAAGACTTTATTACCTGTGCTGTTTTGTAGTCCACTGATCTCATCGGTTAGACGAACATTAGCCGCGTTACCTTGACCGTTGTTGGTCACGGCTAAGTAATAAGTGACACTGTCGTCATCTTCGGTGTATTCAGGCTTATCAGAACGTTTTTCAACAACCAGATCAGCACCCACTGGCGGCAAATCCAAAGCAGATACTTGATCTGCCACTGCCTGCATCGAGGTTTCAGAGGCCAACATGCCTTTAGAACGAGCGCGCATCGCTGGGCTACCAGTTAAGTCGAGGTAGTATCCAAGCACATCGATATTAGTCAGCATGTCTTCGTTGACCGTCAATGTGAACGTGTAATCAATCTTGCCGCCCGGCGATATGTCGACCAAGGTGAACAGGTCTTTGTCGTCATCAAAGGTGCCAGGTTGAGTTTCAGCCCCTTCTGATGTTGCCGTTAGTGTCCATTCATCAAACGCATTACTAAAATTACCATCAATATGATCACCCATGGATTCAGAGAACTGGGTGTAAAGCGCGACATCTTTGGCTATACCTCGGCCTATGTTTTGCACCACTAAGTGATACTCAACCTGCTCTCCCGGCACGTAATACGGGGCATCGGTAAACAGCTCAGCTTGAACCACAGCCGCAACTGTTTGAACTGGAGGACTGATAACATCGCCGCCATCTACTTGCGCAGTATTAATGATGTGTCCGGTCGCGGTATCGACTACGGTGCCTTTTGAGCGGAACACAACTGTGCCGTGCGGTGCAATATCCACACTGTACTCAATCGGGCTAATTTGCTCCGTCGTCGTTCCTACCGTGGTTGACTCAACAACCAAAGAAGTGGTTCCAGCAACAAAAGCAGGCCCAGTGGTACCATCGTAATAGCCCACCTCTATCGTGCTCATGTCATCGACAACACTTAAATCGCTGATGTAGTTGTTAGAGGTGTTTTCAATGGTAATCAAGAATTCCAGCTCACCACCCGGCTCATACTCGGTTTGTACGTTAGTTTTCGTCGCAACAAACTCAGAGTCTTTCGGTGTCATGACTACCGTTGAGTCTTGTGGTGTTCCGTTATAAGTGATGGTTGCCGTGTTACTGATATCGCCAATCGCCGTCGTACGAATCAACGCCTTAACATGGAATGTCACGGTACTTTGTGGCGCCACATCCATACTCACATCGATATCTTCACTCAAGTCGAACGTCTTGGGAGTGACAACAGAGCGATCATCCGAGGCGTCAAAGCTCACTTCCCATAGTAGGAATGCCGACTCTTGTTTATCCGCGGTCGTGTCGACTTGAATGTCACTGATGATGTCTTGAAGTTGAACACCAGATGCAAACGCATCAGAGCTGTTGGTTACGGTGATGTCGTAGTTAATCAGCTTGGTTACTTCATACGATGGCGTATCAACCGTCTTCTTGACCGAAACCGTCGCCAACACTGGTGTACTGGTAGCACTGTCATCAAATGTTGTGCCGTCAAAGGTCGCTGATGCGATGTTAGTAATATCGCCTGTCGCCAACGGATTAGTCGCAACTTGAATAGTGAAAACAATACTGTCTTGAGGCGCAATATCGAGCGTCTCATGAAGGTCTTCACCACGGGTTGCATCCGGTACTGGGGTTTCACCGGTTGTCGATACCGCAGATATTTGAATTGAAGCAGGGTCAAAAGCTTGCTCAGTCGTACCACCTGCAATCGTGGTTTCAACCGACTTCAGCGCATCTTCAATAGCAACATCTTCAGCCCAACCTAAGCCGTTATTCTTAACAGTCACGGTGTACTGAAGTGTTTCTCCCGGAAGGTACTCTGCTTTATCGACATCTTTAGTGATCTCAACTTGCGCATCTTCTGGAATGTAGGTCGCGTCTGCAGAGTGCTCACCGTCGGCGCTATCAACTTTAACGACGTTAGTGATCTCGCCTTTGGCCTTATCATTAACAGTGTTGGTCACGACAAATGAATAACTGTCACCCGGGTGAATGCTGTAAGTCGCACTATAACCCTGCGTGTTATTAACCACATCTTTGCGAGCGTTCAGTGCTGGATCGCCACTGCCATCAAGCTGTTCGTCACTAATGACCCAATTACCTGTCAACGCTTGTTCTTGATCTGGGCTGTTAGCCACCTCTGTCATGATAGTGTCGATACGATCGGTTAGAACTTGATCGACAAGGTAACCTTCACCCGTGTTAGCCACAGTGACCTTGTATGAGATTGGTTGACCCGGTTGGTATTTGGCATCAGGTTCTGCAATTGGCGTCGTTTCTTTGGTTAGAACCAATTGACCCGACTTCGGAGTGATAAAGCCTTCTCGTAAGCGAGCAATCTTTGAATCGTCCAAACCATGTCGTAGATAAGCCGTATTAGTAAAGCGCCCAATCGCGTCATCTCGTACCTTGCCTTGGACGTGAATACGGACAACTGTGTACTTATCACCGCCACCCGTACCGGCATCGTCACGCCCTGCCATCTTGATCGATTCAACAGGTAAATCGATGTCAGGACTGTTTTGACCAACTAGCTTATCTAACTCTGAGAAATCATTAGCGTCAGGGTCTGACGGCGCCGAGTTATAAAGCACATCGTAATCAACCGTCCATTCTGTCAATGCCGTTTTCATTGAGCCGTCGACGGTTTCGACTTCAAAGCCGCTGATGATGTCACGAATCGAAAACAGGCCAGAATCCACATCGTCATTGGTGATGTCGATGTAGTAATTCACTGTTCCACCCGGCACGTACTCAGGCGTATCCGTCCATTTATCAATCAGGATATTCGAGCGGCCCGGATCAAGTACGATGTCGTTGGTGTTATCACCGTTCACTTGCGCCGTGTTGGTAATAGTGCCTGTCGCTGAAGTCGACACGGTGCCTTTCACGTCAAACACAATACGCTCACCAGGACGAAGATCGACAGTTGCATTCAATGGTACGCTACCGTTGTAGTTACCTTGCACGTCATAAGTGCCAACAGGTTCAACCGCAATAGCCGTTGTCCAGCTAGAGAACGCATCATCGCCATCTTCGGTTTTAATGGTGTGAATCGCATCAATAACGCTCACGTCATTTGCGATGCTATCGCCTGTGTTATCTAACGTAACTTGATACTCAACATCACCACGTGGTGCGTAAGTACAACCGCTGCCATCGTTTGAAGGAACAGAACACCCTGCCGATTCACCATCGGTATACACCAAGGTTTTGAAGTAATCGAGTTCAGCATCTTTAGGTGGTATCACTTGCGACGTTGCAGAGTCACTTCCTGCGGTCACTTGGTTCGCATCAATCGTGCCCAAAGCGTCGTCACGAACGACACCGGTTAAGTTAAAGGTCAGCACTTCTCCCGCTGCAATATCGGTTTCAATATCAAGGTTGCCACTGGTGTTGTAGCTTGGTACATAGGTATCAATATTGGCATCAATACCATTGCTGACTTCATGGGTCATATCGCCAGAAACAAAAGCGGATTCCGTTTTACCGCCAATCACTTCGACTTGAATGTCTGTGATTGTGTCTTTGACCTGAATATCATTCGCCCAACCGTTTTCAGGGTTTGTGACTACAAATTCATACTCAACTTCGTCACCCGGAAGATAGGTATCACCATCACTGAACGGGTTGCCGTTGATCGACACCACACGTTTTTCAACACTGGTATTATTTTCAAGCGGCATTAAATTCGCTGTTCGAGCACTACCGTCGTACGTCGCTTTATTTTGAATGTCACCCAATGCATCTTCACGAATTTGAGCATGAATAGTGAACGTTAGGCTTTCTTGAGGCGCGATAACAATGTCGTTATCAATATCGATGTTATTGCCCGGTACAAAGTCAATCGCGTCGGTAATAGAGCCTGTCGCAACCGTTTTATCTAGGCTAACTTCCCAGCCAGCCAGGAACGGTTGTCCAACAGGATCACCACCTGTTGTGGTGCTGTCTTCTGCAATACGAGTTTGAATTTCCGAAATCGCATCTTCTAGGCGAGAACCATATTCAATACCATCACCCGCATTCTTAATCTCAACGCGGTAATAAACCTCACTCTCACCAGAAGCTTGAGAATATTCAGTTTTTTGCGAAGAGAAGCCTGCATCATAAAACGCTTTTTTAGAGAACGTGACTTCAGGATCTGCCATCGTTGATGGTGGCGATACCGCGATCAACTCATTGCCATTGTCTTCGTCGATGAAAGCTTTGTTGGTAAAAGAACCAACCGCTTTCGGACTGATCTTGGCTTTTATGACATAGCGGACAAACGCTGACGATGCAGCTCGGCCAAAGTTGTCTGCCGAGATATCGAAGTGAGTATCAATCGGCTTATTGTCTTGGATTGAGTTATCAACATCTGGGTTGGAAATACCTGAGCTATCAGTGAATGTTTCAATCGTCCAGCTATCAAATGCAGGGCCACGCGTTCCATCAAAGTATTGAGTGTTAATTTGGTCGATGTCATCACGCAAGCTCATATCATCAACGTGGGCGCTCGCAATGTTCTCAATTAAAATTTCATATTCAACATAACCACCTGGCATGTAGTTAGTTGCGCCAACCAGTTCGTTTTCATCCGTGTCGTAATACGCCAGAATGTTCTTTTCAAAATCAACTTTACGAGCTTCTTGCTGAATATCATGAGAAATGGTGTCGCCATCAACGGTTAGAACGTTAACAACATCGCCATTGGCTTTGTCATTGATGGTCGCGACAACTTGGTACTCAAGCTTAGCGCCCATCGGAATATCGGCTTCAACATTTAAGTTACTGTTGGTTGATGTGTAAACATTGCCAGCACCTGCGCCCGCATCCACATACTCAGAATCAGTTCCAGTTGCGATCGATGTGATGGTCCAATCTGAATACGCTGGTCCTGTATTACCATCCACTAAGCTGACCGTAATATCTTCGAGGTTATCGACGATTGGAATATCGTGAGCGTTACCTTTGCCGTCATTCTCAATCACTAAGTGATAGGTCACGGTTTGAGCGGGCTCGTACACCGCTTCATCAGTCGTTTTATCAAAATCTAAATGGTAGTCATCGGGAATCACGACGGTATCTCGATAATGAATATCACCGACCGCATCCGGTCTTACGGTACCTGTTACTGTGTAAGTCACGTCTTCGCCAGCATCGATATCAATCGAGGTTACGATGTCAGTGTCGTTCGCAACATCACCGTCTTTGGTACCATCTGTTGTACCCGCGTTCGCAGGATCGCTCTTAGCAACCGCCACCGTAAACTTGTTTGAACCTACCGAATCATCGAAAAATGGATTACCTGAATTGCCATCTTGTAGCTCCACTGATATGTCATTAATCAGTTCGTTAACGTCTACGTTGTTTCGATAACCATGTCCATCTTGAGAGTTGTACCTAATGGTATAAGTCAACTCATCTCCCGGAGAGTAGCGGTTAATGTTAGTAGTGCGAACAACGCCGCCGTTATTATGTACCTGATGGTTTTCAGCCACGGCACGTTTGGCATACTCACAATCGTCAGTACAACCGGCATTATCATCATGAATCAGCACGGCTTCGTTGCGGATTATGCCGCCGTCTCTGTCCGCTACACCGTTAGATACCGCATTGTCTTTGACATGCGCCTTAATACGCACCGTGACAAAGTCTTTGGCCGGAATTGAAACTGGGAACTCCACATCTTCAGTCGTTTGAGGGCCGAAACCAGAGCCAGTATCAACAGACCAATAGTCAAACGGGTTTTGATTAAGAACATCTTCTACTTCACCATCTTTATCATTCGCTAGCGTAGTAGTGATCTCACTCAGGCGATCCATGAAGATAAGATCGGTCTCATCAGTGTCGCTGTTATTGCCAATAACGATGGTGTAGGTGAGATCTTCACCCGGCGTGTAGCGGACAACATCGGTCGTTTTGGCTAATGAAACATTGATGTCATAGGTACTGTGTGAGTTATCTATTTGAGCGGAAGAGCTGTGGTCACGGTCTGTAATAGGATCGTAAACATCAACACGGTTCGATACTTGTTCTTCTTCATAGTCAGACTTAACAATGCCGCTCACCTCATAGTGAACCCACCCTCCGGGAGTGATATCAACGTCGGTATCGATGTCAGTGTCGTTAGCAATGTCACCGTAACGAGAACCCGGTTTATCTGTGTTGGTCGAACCTACAATTGTCCAACTATTAAAGAAGTTAAGCGCTGAAATACTATCTTGTACCGTTGCGTCATTTGCATAGCCAACACCGCGGTTATAGATATAAATATCGAACGTAGCGCGCTCACCTACAACAAAGTCGGTATTTTGAGCGGTCTTAGCGACTACAAGATTCGGCTCGCTAGGATAGGTACGTACCGTATCCGATAGATTAGTATCTGGTCCCGTCACTGTTGCGGTATTGGTGAATGCTCCCCAAAGAATCTCACTGTCGACACTGCGATCGAGTGTCCCAACAATGGTATAAGTAATCGTCGCACCTGGCGGGAGCTGAGCGGTGGCATCCAGATCATTGTTATCCGAGAACGATCCAGGGTCAGTCACGGCTTTCACCCACGGGGAGTCTGCCTCTCTTTCTGCACTGATCGTCCACGAAGAGAACACGGGCTTGGTTTCACCCGGCTCGTGAAGTAACTCTGCTTCTATGGTACTGATTTCATCTTTAACATTGATGTTAGAGGCGAAACCGTTCCCTGCTGGGTTGGTAATGCTGATCGTATAAGTGACAGTATTGGTGGTGTCGGTATACGCGTTTTGTTCGTTATGGCCATCAACACGCTTATCCAATACTAAGTAGTAATCTCGTGGGTATGAGCCTCTGTCGGAATAAAGCACGCTGTCGACTGTCACTTCATTACGGATTTCATCATCGGCAATGGGGTTTACGATCGCCGCAATGCTATAAACGATCTTATCGTGTGGGGCCAACTTAGCCTTCTCGTCCAAGATAAGTTTATTGCTTTGATTACCTTCAATTTGACCAGTAAAGCCGGGATCACTGTTTGTCGAAATTGAGCCGTCAGAGGCATAGGATTTCGCAGTAATAACCCAGCTCAAATATGCTTTAGTCGGTGTATCGTTAATAGACTGAGTCATGACAGAGACTAAATCATCATAAACCGGTACATCAATCGCGTAGCCGTCACCGTTATTCTCTACCGTGATGTCGTAGTTCAGGGTACCGCCAGCTGAGTAGTAACGAGAATCCACTTCCTTTTGGACTTTTAATTTCGAGTTTGGCATTTGGACGCCAGAACCCGACTCGCCTAAGTTATCCCCTAAGCACAAGCCGGCATCGGTACCATCATCAACAATCTGCCCCACACTGGTATCTGCCACTTTTGCGGTCAGCTTATAATGAACGAAGCCCTCAGGTGCGAGGTCGACTTTCAAATTGATGTCGTTTGTTGTCCAAGTATTGTAATTAAATGAACCATAATTCGATCCTTCACCACTTCTATCAGCGACTTCAAGCTTCCACTCGGAAAATGCTGAAGCATTAGAGCCATCCGCTTGCTCTGTCACGATACAAGCAAATTTATCGACAACTTCGATATCGTTGGCGAAGAACTCTGTGTCCTTGTTAGAAATAACAATGTCATAGACCACTTCGTTATCACCGACTATCCCCGGAACATAAGTCGTATCTGTGGTGTTCTTATTACGTGTAATTTGACTTGATGACGTCGTCAGAACGTCTTTCGAATCGAGAATATTGGCCAAAGCATCGCCAGAATCTGCGTGGCCATCAGCATCAACCACTCGGGCTGCAACTTGGGGAATTTGACCAATAGACACAGGGCTAACGTCCACCACAACGGAATAAACAATCTGCTCACCGGGATAGATAGACACTTTGTCTTCTAGTGACTTGTTGGACTCCTTTCCAGATGCATTGAGTTCAGAAAGGCTATTAGAACCGATCGAGGTCACTTCATTGGTCCAAAAATCGTAAGGGTTACCAACCGTGTCAGTTGCGTTCTTTTCGTTGCTGACATCGTTACCTAGATCGGTTTCAAGATCCGCAAGAAACTGCTGAACCGAATAATAGTACGCGATACCAGTGTTTGCTTGATTAGCAACCGTGACCGTATAGGAAAACTCATCGTCGACTAGGTAGTTATCCGATTGGTTCAAGGTATGTGTCAGGGTGATACTAGGCTCAGTGGGTGGAGTGATAACCTCATCAACTGTAACCAAGTCATCGCGTGTTTCAGCAGTTATGTCGTCATTAACAATGTCGCCGACTAAATTGTCGGCAACAGTTGCTTGAATTTCGTAAGTCACAGACCCGCCAATATCAATCGACGCACCACTTACTGATAAGTCCCCTGATTCGGCGAAGGTGCCTGGTTCGCTCTTGCTACCTTCAACCTTGCTGACTGAGTTAACGTTGTCAGTAAAGGCTTGTTGTAAAGCCCCTTCAATATTGAGTGCCTTTATGTCTGAAAGGACATCTTGAACGTCGAGCGTCTGAATAAAGGTATCGCCAGTATTCGAAACCTTAATCTTATAGGTGAGTTTGTTATTGAGTTGATAGTTCGTCTTATCGACCGAAACAACAACATCATGTTGGTACACACCGCGCTGAATGGATTCTGTATTTGATTCAATAGCATCCAACAGTCCAGTGCTCGCACTTGCGACGTTATCAATCGTACCAGCTGCGTCAGCAGAAACGGTGGCGACCATGGTGTAGGTTACCGATCCACCAGCCGCAATACGTACACCTGATGCATCTAAATTCCCGAAGCGACTGTAATCACCCGGAGATGAAAGGAAGGAGGATTGCGCTTGAGTTGAGACTTGCGAGAACGCGTTGACATTATTCCCTTGATCATCTGTCGTTAAGATATTTAACAGCTCATCTTTAACGTCCAACTCAGCGATAGCTTTATCCGACTCATTCGTTAAAACAAGCGTATAAGCCACCTCTTGGTCGTTGTCGTAAGACGCGCTGTCAACAGACAGATCCATAACAAGACCCGTTGTGTCCGCATAGGAGGCAAATGGAAACAATAGAATGGATAAGAAAAAGGCAAGATTGTATCTGAACATTAACGCGCACTTCACAGTAGATTGACAAGTGTCTAGGCAAAAAGCCATAGATTTGACGTCACTAATTTGGCACTTAGCCTGTTAGGGACATGCGCAACATACAGTTCAAATAATCCGAACAATTAACATCCGTAAAAAACAAATTACTGAAGATGTTAAATAGAGAATCCGATGTCTAAACTAGAATCAAGACATTGAGTTAATTATCAGAAGGTTAATGTTTTAATGAGTGAGTTTTCACAGTTGTTACGTAACTTCAGAAAGGAACTTCAATTTACACAAACAGAGTTTGCAACCTACTTAAATCAGCTGGACGATGAGTTTAATGCGGTTGACGTCGTAACGATAAATCGTTGGGAAAACAGTAAGGTAAAGCCTAGTACATACAAAGCACTCAAGATCTTACAGCACCTTGGCGGAGATTTGTTTGAGACAATAAAGAGCTTTAAGTCCGAACAAAAAGACACACTAATCGAACTGTTTTTAAACGAATCCTATGGCTCATTTCAAAGTAGAATTTCAGCTCTATCAGGCCTGAATCAACAACAAGGCGAACGCAACTTTAAGTCACTGCCTTTAATGTCAGAGCCATGTGACACTGGCGTTATCGACAGAATCAAACTACTTTCTAAATTCACAAAAGTAGATATATCGCCACTGGACCAAATTGATTTATATCTCTATTACTGTGAGAAAAAAGCACATGGTCACAAACTGATCAATGTAGATGGCGACATTGTGAGTCACAACGTAGGCTTTTTCTTTGAAGACCATCAATTTGAGACATTAAAAACTCAAGAGCTAGATCTAAGAATGGCCTGCTCTTTAAATTCAAGCAAAAGCATAAATTATTTTAATATAAGCTCACACTCAGAGACAAAAGAATCATGTTATTGAGCATATAGTTTCAGATATACAGTTACTTTCTCAGAACAAAAACATTAAAAAATATTCTGTTTTAGTAAAAGACCCCAACATGATGAAACTCTTGAAGGGCGTGGGGTTTGAAGTATTTAAATTTTCAGAACCTTCTGCTAAAAAATGTAATATTACATTCAAAAATAAATATTATAGCTACTGTATATTAACGATTGATAAAATAGACTATCTGACGAATCGGAACGTAATGTCACTAATCAAAGATGAATATTCTACCATGATGAAATTTCCGCAATTACTGCGCGAAGCGCGCAAGAAATTGAAGTTAACGCAAAAGGATTTTGCGGTATACATTAATCACTTAGATGATGAATTCAGCTCTGTAGATGTCGTAACGATAAATCGATGGGAAAATAGCAAAGTAAAGCCAAGTAATTACAAAGCCCTAAAGCTACTGGACTGCCTTGGTCTGGACTTGTATACAACGTTGAAATCCTTTGATTCAGAAGATAACGAAGACAGTGCATTACTTGAAGACTTCCTTCGTGAGAGGTTCTTTTCGTTTCAAAGCCGAATATCGTCTATCACTAAAGGGGAAATAGAAGAAGGCTGCGACTGTCAGATCATGCCACTAATGACAGATCAGAATGACAAATCAGTAATAGATAGAATAAAGCTGATTTCACAATATACAAAGGTGGATCCTTCAGCTCTTGATACTATCGACCTGTTTCTCTATTGCAGTGAAAAAAAGGCGCATGGCAGAAAAATGGTCGATGTTAATGGCGATATTGTTAGTCATAGCCTAGGTTTTTTCTTCAACGAAGAGGTATTCGAGCAATACCAAAATAAACATCTACATATTAAGCAAGCCTGCTCTTTAGATTCTAATCATAACTTAAATTACATTGTGGTTAGCGGTCACTCTGAGAAGCGTGAACAATCTATTGCGAACCTGATTTCCGATATGAAGCTTCTTGCAAGAAATACTAAGATTAAAAAGTATTCCATGATCATAAAGAACCCAAGTGCATTGGAACTTATGAAGAACATCGGATTTGAAATATGGAAGTTTTCAGAACCAACAGAACAAAAGTCGAACATCACCTTCAAAAACAAAAACTACCGCTATTGCGTACTGACTATCGACAAGATCGAATTACTGAGTAATAAACATGTTATTTCTTTTATTAGTAAATATGGTTAAGCACCGGATTTTACCAACGATAGAAAGCTTATACTAAATTCTGCTTAAGCTTTTCTTCCAACGCTTGGATACACAGCTTGATGGCGATAGGCGTATTTGAAGCAAATGGGTTTAGCGCATAAACCGTGTTGGTGGGTAATTCAAAGCTTGGCAGCACGTCGACAACATCACCAAATAACTGAGGAATGCAGAAATCTGGAATCACACCGATACCAACACCTGATTTAATCAGTGCAAGGCAACTATGGAATGAATTAGTGGTACAACTGGCTTGTTGTTGGTAGACGAAGTCTTGCTCACCTTGAGAGCTAAAATGATGAGTCACCTGTTTTCCCTGCCATGAGTTAGCAATATAAGGAATTGATTCAAGTTCACGCTCTCGCATGCTTTCTACGCCGCACAACACGTCTTTAAACTCGCCTAACCGTTTCTGCTTAAGATTACTGTCGCGCGAGCTACCCACTCGTACCGCGAGATCAATATCGTGATCCATGAAATCCAAGTGTTGATCATCACTGATCAGCTCAGGCTTTAGTTTCGGGTATTGCTTCATTAAATCCGCAATAACAGGCGCTACCAATAAATCCATCAAGGCATTCGGAGCTGTGATACGAATCCGGCCTTGTGGCTCTTCTAGCTCGGCTTTTGCCATATCCCAAGCCGATTCAGCGATCACATTGATGTCTTTGCAACTCAAATAAAAGCGCTCACCCATGCTTGTCAAAGTTTGTCTTCGTGTTGTGCGTTTAAGGAGAGAGGCGCCTAACTCTTGTTCTAGAATTTTGAGATGTTGACTGACGACAGATTTAGACAACTCTAACTTTTCAGCCGCAGCCGAGACTGAACCCTGATCTACGATATGAGCGAAAATCGACATCTGCTTTAGCTTACTCATCTTATTGTTCTCTTTTTACAAACAGTATTTTCCATTATCTCTGTTTTTAAAATCAATTTCCAAGACTAAACTCAATTCAACTTATCGAAATACCAAATAAAAAAGACAGTGCTCGAAACAAGACTGTTATGGAGAAAGACAATGTTAGACAACCAAATTTTAGAAGCATGTAAGCAAGGCATTAACGCGTGGCAAAAGGCTTTCAACAACCAAGATGCGAAAGGTTGTGCCAATCAATATACTAAAAGCTGTGTAATGGAAGCGCGTCCATTTGGTACTTTTGAAGGTCATGAAGCGATTCAAGCATTTTGGCAAAACATCATCGACCAAGGTTTCAAAGACGTTGATTACACCGATGTAAAATGGGAAGAGCACCCAGACGGCGGTTACATTCTTACCGCGAGTTGGACAATGAACAAAGCGTTTGGCGTTGTACATCATGAACACTGGGCACTTGAAGCCGATGGCTGCGCTCGCTTAGTCAGCGACAACTTCGAAGTTCAAGGCGAACGCTAGAGCTGTAATTAACAGCTAGAAGCTCAAAAATAGAAACAGAAAACAAAAAGCCAGCAATCCAAATGGACTGCTGGCTTTATAATGTTCACTCTTGTCGCCCTTTCACTTGGTTTGAAGGTGATTGAGTGACTCTACACAATCACTCAACACGCTCATCATTTCAAATCAAAGTGTCTGGTAAGACAGAACAAATACAAGTCAAAGTTACAGTGCTGCTTTCTTCGCTTCTGTAATCCAACCATCGAACGTGCTTTGGTTCGCTTTGATCCAACCGTTTACGTGCGCTTCGATATCCGCAGAGCTGTTCTTACCTTTACTCATCATCATGTTCTGAGCGCTTACATCATTGATGTTAAGTTTGATGATTTCAAAAAGCTTCGCTGCTGATGGGTTGTTCTTAGCAAACTCTTTATTCGCAATAATGCGCATTGAGTTCATTTCGAAGCCGTAGTTTTTGCCGTTAGATAGCGTCGTATCCACGTTCGAACGCTCGCCAGGAAGTGCTGAGAAAGGAACTTCTAACCAAACTACATCTTCGTTAGGCACCAATACGCCACTTACCCAGTAAGGTGTCCACGTGTAGTAAAGGATTGATTCACCCTTTTGGTAACGAGAAATTGTATCTGCAATGATTGCAGCGTAGTTACCTTGGTTGTGAGTTACCGTATCGTCCAGTTTGAACGCTGAAAGTTGGTGTTCAATCACCATCTCACAACCCCAACCTGGGTTACAGCCTGTTAGGTCTGCTTTGCCATCACCGTCCGCATCAAACAGCTTCGCGATTTTTGGATCAGTTAATTGACCAATGTTGGTGATGTTGTACTTTTCAGCCGTTTTCTTATCAATTAGGTAACCTTGAGCAGCGCCGCTTACATATTGGCCTTCACGGTAGAATTTCTCATCACCACCTGCCATTGTGTATTTATCAGCATGAAGCGGGAACCAACCTACCGTTAGGAACGTTGCGTCACCCTTTGCAATCGAGGTGTAGCCTACGTTGTAGTCCACTTCTTGAGTTGATTTCACGTCATAACCCAGTTCTTCTAGAGCACGGTTAACGATCAATGTTTGGAATGTCTCTTCCGCTACAGACGATTGAACAGGCTGAACTGATACGCCATCACCCGGTAGGCTTGCTGCCCACACGTTAGTCGATACCGCTAATGTAGAAACGATGCTTACTGCGAGTTTACTCTTCCATGAATTATTCATTGTTGTTTTTCCTTAATTGAAGTTCTGATTTGTTACCGCGATTAAGTACATTCAGTACAAGGGAAACAGGTCCCATGCGATACCAGCGTAATTTTGTATTACCAGCATTGACACCCAGTACTTGGGTGATTCTGTCTAATAAGATGGCTAAGATAACGATGCCTAAACCACCAACAGCGGCCAGTCCCATATCTAAACGGCCAATACCTCTCAGTACCATTTGACCTAAACCACCTACCGCAATCATTGATGCGATAACCACCATCGATAACGACAACATCAGTGTTTGGTTCACGCCCGCCATGATAGTTGGTAATGCAAGTGGCAGTTGAATTCGGTAAAGCATCTGCTTTTTGCTTGCACCGAATGAGTGACCCGCTTCGATCAATTCTTCCGGAACTTGCTGAATACCCAAGATGGTCAAACGAACAACAGGAGGAAGTGCGAATATGATGGTCACCACGACACCCGGAACGTTACCGATACCAAACAACATGACGATCGGTACTAAATAAACGAAGGCTGGTGTGGTTTGCATAGCATCCAAAATTGGGCGCACGAATTTAGCCGCCGTGTTACTTCGAGCGAGCCATATCCCCATGGGTAAGCCAATCAATAGGCAGAAGAATACGGATGTCATGACCAGTGACAATGTGGTCATTGCTTCAGACCAAGCGCCAATCAAGCCAATGAAAGTCAAAGATACGGCCGTTGCAACGCCAAGCTTCAAGTTTGAAAACTGCCATGCCACTAGAAACAAGATGATCAACATGAATGGTGCTGGCGTAGACACCAACGCCGTTTCAAATGAACTTAGGATAAAATCGATAGGCACACGGATTGCCTGGAATAATGGGCGTCCGTGCTCAACTAACCAATTCAGTCCAGACTCAACCCAAGTGTCAACAGGCAGCACAGCCTCTGCAAAAGGGTTAAGTGGATCAAAAGGTGTCGTTTCAACGGTTTCGCTGCTTAACCAATCCGCTGACGGTGAGGTATCAGCGGATTGACCCCAAGGATCACTTGCAGGTTGAGCTGCAGGAGCCGATTGAGACCATGGGTCATTATTTGTTTGTTCAGACGACATGATCTACCCCTTATCCAATGTTTGTAACAGTCGTGACTTAGTCACCACGCCAAAGTAATTACCTTGCTCATCCACAACAGGCACTGAGTAAGGCACACCACCAACTAGGCCAAGCACATCATTGATTGGTAAATCAGGGTTCAGCGTTAATCCATCATCGAGCTGCGCGCTGACGAGTGATTTGTTCTCTTTGTGAGCTTTACGAAGCGAGTCAATAGAGACAATGCCGGAGTAACGGCTGCTCTTCTCAACTACGATGCCGTATTCGCGGTCGTTATCCATTAAAATTTGCAGAGCGGACGCCGGGCCATCGTGTTCTGATTTTTTAAATACCGCGGCTGGCTTCTTACGCGCAATGTCTTTCACAGTAAGCACGCTTGCCACGTTCACACCGCGGAAGAAAGCTTCGACATAATCGTTGGCTGGGTTATTAAGAATATCGTCTGGAGTACCTACTTGAACCACTTCGCCATTTTGCATAATCGCAATTCGGTCACCGATACGCATCGCTTCATCCAAATCATGTGAGATAAAAACAATGGTTCGTTTATCGTCATTTTGAAGGCGAATAAGCTCATCTTGCATTTCTGTACGAATCAAAGGATCGAGTGCCGAGAACGCTTCATCCATTAACAAGATATCTGGGTCACATGCTAGTGCACGAGCCAAACCCACACGCTGCTTCATACCACCAGATAGTTCATCTGGGTAAGACTCTGAATATGCGCCAAGGCCAACACGTTCAAGCGCTTCAAGTGCTGACTGCTTTCGTTGTTCAACTTCAACACCCGCAAGCTCTAGACCAAATGCGGCATTCTCGATGACCGTCATATGCGGCATCAAAGCGAAATTTTGAAAAACCATCGAGATGTTGTTGCGGCGAACTTCGCGGAGTTCATCTTCTGAGATGTGGGCAATGTCTTTGCCTCGAAGAAGCACATTGCCTTTGGTAGGTTCGATCAAGCGGTTAAGAAGGCGTACTAGGGTTGATTTGCCAGATCCTGACAGTCCCATTATGACGAAAATCTCGCCTTCTTGAATACTAAGAGAAACATCGTTAACGCCGATCGTTAGCCCTGTTTCTTCGAAAACTTTATCTTTATTTGCGCCTTCATTAATCATTGTAAAAGCACGGTCGGTGTCTTCACCAAACACCTTGTACAGTCCCTTAACTTCCAGTATGGGATCCATGTAATCTAATCCTTTCTCAGTTATTTAAACTTAAAAATGGTTATTTAAACCCGAAAAACAATTAGCACTCTAAGTAATTAGCACATGTAAATCAAGGAGCTTCGTTCGGTAAAACAAGGTAACAGACCGAAACCAGACCAGTGAAAGCAAGACCAAAAAACAAGCAAAAATATAACAAACCACTGATAATTAAAGGGATAAATTAGACGGATGCACTACCAATATTATGTATTACTTAGTCGTAGATTATTGAATATTAATTTTACATTAGAGTAATTAATAGGCTGAATGAACCAACAAAAGCCACAATTAGTTCGTGCACAAATAATTCGAATACGAACTATTTATTAAGCTTTCATGATGTTTCCGAGTCGAAAGTTAGCTCGGTAGGAAAGATAAGATCAACTCTCAATCTCTACCTAAAAACCAAAGGTCAACCGGCTAAAGTCAGCGAGTTGAAATCAACCTTTTCAACCAAGAATTTTAATACGTCACACCAACTGTGATACTTGCTGCAAACTGCCAATTGGTGATTATCTAAGCTGAACTTCAACTTGTAGAGTGCTCATTGCTGAGCCATTCTTTATAAAAGAAATAAGCATTTTCCCGTGACGAAATAGAGAAAAAGACAAGGAATTCGAATGATAAAAATGTTGGTGTGTGACTTTGACGGTACGCTTGATGGAGGCTCATCTCACGGTGTTAACCAGCTATTTGATTACCTCACAGAACAACCTGATATTCGCTTTATCATCGCGACAGGAAGAACATTACCTTCGATTCGAATGGGTTTAGAATCGGATAACTACCCGAAGCCACACAGTATTATTAGCGATGTGGGCACCAAAATTCATCATGTTCATTCCCAAAAACCAGACCATGTTTGGCATAACCAACTGGAAGCTTCTTGGAACAAATCAAGGGTAGAGACGGCTCTCGCCCCCTTTGATTTTATGGGTGATCGCATAGAAAACCATCAAGGCGATTACAAGATCACCTTTGAAGGAAAGCTTTCAGAGCCTCAACACGAACTGATTGAATCTAGCTTGGAGATGCACGGATTAGATGTTCACCTGACTTACTCTCATGATTGGTACTTAGATATCACACCAAAAGGCGTTAACAAGGCGACTGCGATTCACCACCTACTCGAACAACACGATTTGAGCGTTGCAGAAGTGTGCGTCGCAGGTGACTCAGCTAACGACACCTCAATGCTCACCATTGAAGGCGTAAACTCGATACTGGTTGCTAACCATTACCCAGAGGTTGCTCACCTATCGGATAGAGACAACGTATACACGAGTAGAGCAACACATGCTGAGGGTGTCTTAGAAGGCCTTAAATACTGGCAAGGACGTGCGTCGAGTATCCGATAAACGCCAGTTCGCCATTAACAACAGATTAGAATCAAACAGGCTTCTAGCCCTACTTCCAGCCTGGGAGCCAATTTTGATTATCAGTAAGCTCTCGCCAATTGATGTTTTCTTCTCGTTTAGTCATTACTGCCTCTATCATGCAGCGCACTACTTCCCCTTCATCAAATTCAACTTCTGTGACCATAAAGTGCTTTTCTTTCTTCAAAGGGCTAACGGCCGTCCATTTACTGCGAAGTAGTTTCTTTGGATTGATTCGATTCATTGGTTCTGTCCTGTCTTAGTTTTTTATACTTTATCTATAATCCTCAAAGAGTTAAAAAGATCACTTCAAGTTTAAAAAGCCCACGATTCAAACCCAGGTAAGTCATAACTAAAATCAATAAAACAAATCGTAAACTCGATACAATAGTTGTCACCAGAACAGAAACCTACTTCCCATGAGCCAAACAGAATTCCAGCAAAAAATAGCGAGTTTCACCGCCATCGAACAAGCGCTTGATTACTTCGAAATTGGCTTTGATAGCAAGTTTATCGACCAAAATAGAATAGAGCTTGTGAAGCGCTTTAATGGTTATCTGATCCTATCGAAACCCGATGATTGGTTTTCGGGAAGAAGAGCACTGAAAAGCGCGTACTGTAAGGTTCAACGCAGTAAACTGGATCGCTACACACGATCAGCCTGTCGTGGGTGTACAACTTGTCAGCGTCGATAGATAGGAAGTACTGCTCAAAGTAGAGAACTAAAAAGTAGATAGTTGAAATAACATCTCATTACGATTTAGTTAGTGGTTTGCTCGAAAAAAAGTGTGCTAGTCTTACGGCAACTCAACTACGAGATAAAAACTACAATGAAAATTTTCAGCAATTTCGAAAGCGGCAACATTCACGTCGTTTCTGCAGATTCACCACAAAACATTCAACTGACGATCCCAGCAGACAACCAGACTGAAATCTCTCAGTGGTTTCATTTCCGTTTAGAAAGTGAAGCTCAACAAGCTCACCACTTTGAAATCGGCCAATTGGCAACATCTGCTTACCCTGATGGGTGGAAAGATTATGATGTTGTAGCATCTTATGACCGTGAAGAGTGGTTTCGTATTCCATCTCAGTTCGATGGCGATACATTAAGCTTTGATATCATCCCTGAACACGATTCAATGTACTTCGCCTACTTTGCGCCGTACTCATACGATCGTCACCAAGATCTTCTGCACAGTGCTCAAACGCACCCGGCTTGTAAGCTTGAAACTCTAGGTCGCACGCTAGACAACAACGACATCACCTTGCTAACCATTGGTGAGCCAAGTGAAGAGAAGAAAAACATCTGGGTTATTGGTCGCCAACACCCTGGCGAGACGATGGCTGAATGGCTGATCGAAGGCCTGCTACAACGCCTACTTGATGAAACAGATACGGTTGGTCGCTCTCTTCTAGACAGCGTTGTGTTCAGAGTTGTACCAAACATGAACCCAGATGGCAGCATCCGCGGTCACCTGCGTACTAACGCGATTGGCGTAAACCTGAACCGCGAATGGCAATCACCTTCTATGGAACGCAGCCCAGAGGTATTCCTTGTTCGCGAGCGTATGCTGGAAACGGGCGTTGACCTGTGTCTAGATATTCACGGCGACGAAGCGATTCCATATAACTTTGTAGCAGGTAGCGAAGGCACACCTTCTTACAACGAGCGCATCGCGAAGCTAGAGAGCCACTTCAAGCAAGCACTGCTCACTATCACGCCAGAGTTCCAAGATGAATTTGGTTACGATAAAGACGAACCAGGCAAAGCAAACATGACAGTTGGCACAAACTGGATTGGTGAGCAATTCAAGTGTTTGGCTTACACCGTCGAGATGCCATTTAAAGATCACATCAGTCACGCTGACGAACTTTACGGCTGGTCTCCAGAACGAAGTGTCGCGTTTGGTCACGATATGCTAGCCGCAGTTTGGGCTACAGTAGACGAGCTATAAGGCGAACTAAGCTCATTAGCTTTACCTGTATCGCCTTTGGTTTATAAGAATCTGGGCTATAGATAGAACAAAGCCCAGCACTTGTGAAAGTGCTGGGCTTTTTAATATCGGCTTGGATGAGTGAATCTAACTTTAAAAGCTTTCTATGCCACTCTGAGGCTAGCAAAAAACACTGGGTATCTTTGCCTAATGTGGCGTTGTTCAGACACCATATCTTTGAAGCTCGGACCTTGTGATAACTGAACGATCACTTCGTCACCTTCTTGTCGCAATACAGCACCGCTAATATCGATACTGTTGTTGTCATGCAACCTCAAGATGCCGGCCATTGAAAAGCCACGATAAACCGGAATGATGTTACGCATCATCAGGCGTACACCCTTTTCAGAAACTTCGCTGACATGAAAAAGCTCATCCTTAATTCGCATCACCGGACGAGCCTTTTGAGGGTACTTTAAGCGGTAATATTTGCGTTTCTGGGTGAATGAATCTTCACGCATTGGTGACTCCCTGTCTCTGTTATTTCGGTCAAGCAATAGGCTGTAGCTTCAATTGGTCTCAAATAAACACATTCACCAAATTGATAGCTAATAATTATATCGACTTCCCGAGCTAATGCTTTAGAGATTTATACAGAGAAACACTGATTGCTTAGCATTCAGTAAAAAATGAGAACTGAATCGGAAATGAAAACTAAGATGGAAACGAGAACTAAGCCGGAAATGAACTGAACCAATAGCTAAAAACCCAATTCTTCGCATCGCACCCTAAAGCTGAAACAATGCCAACTGAATGCTGAAGCCCACGAATAGAATCCCACACACAATGTTCATCATTTGCGAGGTGCGCTTTTGAACTAACAAGCGCTTAAAGGTATCCGCCATTAAGATCACAACTAAGAACCACATCGACACCACTGACGCTTGAATTGCACCAAGTATCAAACTGTCTGTCACAATCGCATCTGTTGAAACAAATTGAGGGAATATAGAAAGATAAAACAGGACAATTTTAGGATTCAGTAGATTAGTGAGAAGCCCTTTGAAAAATTGCTTATAAAGCTTACTTCCCGATGCACTGACCACAGAGAGCACGCCCTCTTGAGCGCGCAGCGCCGCACGAAAATGGTTATACCCAAGCCAGACAAGATACAAAACCCCAGCCCACTTTAGCCCTTCAAAGGCCATGGGAGTGTTCGACAGTAATAAGCTTATGCCGTTAGCCGAGATAAAGGCATGAAAAAAGAAACCACATGACACGCCCAACACGTTCACAAATGCGAACAGCTTCCTTTGAGTTAAGGCTGTGCTTAATACCAACAGCGCATTTGGGCCCGGGATAATGGCAATAAAAAACACGATAACGATAAACAGCCAGATACTGTCCCAACTCATTTCGATCTCATTTCATGAACATTTTTAGGGCGGACATTGTACGTCCATTCAGTGCCATTACAATATGATAAACGCTTAATTATCGCGTATAGCTAACAGACATAATTCGCGCGTATAATGAATGTGTTTATCGTCTAACATACAAAACTGATTCTCTAACATTTGTAGCCCTGATAGACTCCACCTCCTTTTTGATACTTGGTTCATTTATGTCATTTGATAGCCTAACCCTTAACGCAAAAACCGTCTCCGCGCTCTCATCTCAATTCAATAAGCCGACAGAGATACAGCAAGCGGTAATTCCTACCATTATTGCGGGGAAAGACGTACTCGCATTGGCTCAAACGGGCAGCGGTAAAACATTGGCGTTCGGCTTACCTTTACTGAATAACATCAACCAAGATGTGAATGAACTGCAAGCACTGATCATTGTTCCAACCCGTGAACTTGCATCTCAAGTGACCAAATCTTTAGAACCGATCGCGACAACGCTCAATATCAAATTGGTAACGCTAACGGGCGGCGTAAATACTGATGATCAACAGCAACAATTATCGACTAAACCACAATTAGCCATCGCCACACCGGGCCGCTTACTTGCTTTAATCAAAAGTGATGAACTGGATGTCGCTCAGTGTTCATCATTGGTTCTTGATGAAGCCGACCGCCTGATAGACATGGGCTTTTGGCCAGATGTTCAAGCGATTACTTCAGCACTACCGAGCAAACGTCAGTCACTGTTGTTCTCTGCGACACTTCCGCCCGAATTAGTAGGTCAGGCTGAAGAGCTTCTTTCAAATCCAGTTAAGGTCACGACACATCAAGAAAACAGCGTGGTCGCGGCTATTGAAGAAACCCTGTATTTAGTGAACAAAGGCAGTAAAGCTCAAGCGCTCATCGCACTACTCAATCAACACACATGGCCGCAAGTATTGGTATTTATTGGCGCAAAAGACAATGCCGATGCATTAACCAAACGATTGAATAAAGCCAAAATCAGTGTGAGTGCGTTACATGGAAATAAGAGCCAAGAAGAACGAGAGCAAGCATTAGAAAGTTTCAAAAATGGCGAGACTCGTGTGCTTATCGCGACAGACGTGATGGCTAGAGGCATTCATATTGATCAGTTACCTGTCGTAATTAACTTCGAATTACCTTCTCACTCAGCAACTTACGTACACCGCGTTGGTCGTACAGCAAGAGCAGGAAGTACTGGCTGCGCGGTCTCTCTGGTTAGCCACAGCGAAACTGACTACCTCAATGCGATTCGCACCTTGACCAATAAGCCGTTAGTGCTGCAACCATTAGAGGGTTTCCCGGTTACCGACAAACCTGCATCTGAAACGACCGCTCGCAAGCGTCCACCTAAAGATAAAATGGCCAATCGAAGAACAGCTAAAAAGAAAAGCATTAAGCAATTTAAAAGCAAACCAAATAGCTCTAAGTAACCAGAAATAACTCTAAGTAACCAGAAATAGAATGGTCAGCTCAGTTTGTACTGGGCTTTTTATATGCAATCAAATGTAAAATCACAACCTATCGACTCAGACAAAATGCCAATTTAAATGACACTTTTGTGAATTATGATGCCAAGGTATTGATTCTTGGTTGCTCAAAAAAAATACTTTCTGATCACGTTGACGCCCCTATATCTGGCAACTAGATTTTTCTATTAGTGTCTAAAAACCGGGAGGTCATTGAAATGAAACGTGCAAGCTCTACATATCGATTACAACTGATTAAGGAAGTGGCTACTCGCCGAGATCGTCAGAGTTCCAATGACCCAATGGCAAACTACATACAAAACCTAATCGACAACAAAGACGACTGTGATACCTCGGTGGAACGCAACCAGAGGTTCAGTGGTAGTCATTTTGATGAGCATATTGGTGGTTGGGTTAGCGACCACTGGGGTAGCAAGTAGTCCGATATCTCCAGTCACTCGTGTCATAAATAAAGCAGCGTAACCGCTGTAGAATTTATCTCCGCATTAACCTATCATCTGCAACAAATCCCTATCATTGAGTAAGCAGAAAGTGTCTGAGTTAAAAAGAGAAAAAGAAGTGATGGTTGCCTTCCAAGTGATCCCTCGCGTTAAAGAAGGCAACAACTTCGAAGTAGTTGATAAAGCCATTGAAGTTGTGAAAGCAGCCGATGTCCCTTTCCAAGTTGGTGCGATGGAAACCACAATGAAAGGTGAACTCAATCAATTACTCGATATCGTTAAAAAAGCAGAACAAGCTTGCTACGATGCAGGGGCGGTAGAAGTGATCACAAACATTAAGATTCACAGTAAAACCACCGAGGCCGATGATACATTTTGCACGTACCATCGTGGTGTAACGAAAGCGAATCACATGTTTGTTTAATCACATTTTTGTTTCTGAAAACTGAGCTTTAAGAAAGGCTCTGAAGAACCAGTGGTGTTATTGGAAAGGCATGTCTGAGAGGTGAGAAAGGATTTCCATTCGTTCTTCTTCTGACATCGAATGCCAATCACGCGGAGTCTCTTCAGGGTCATCTTTTGCCCCGATCGGTTTTCGGTCAAGTGCTTTGACTGGCTCTTTTTTGATTTTTACGTTCTTTTTATTCATACCGACACCACTCCTTCTGGTACAAAGGTACCTACTTTAATATTACACCCCAACCATTATGTAAAGTAATAGTTACTTCGGAGTTAAATAAAATCTAAATACTTCCTCTTTAGCCAAAAAGATCTCTTTGGGGACTGGTATTTCCCTCTTCATCGACCTGCTTACCAATCAAGTTTTTTTGATTCATTATTTTTCTTCTATAGCGCTGACGACACAGCTTTATCACGTGCAATTGTTCTGACGGTGTCATCGACATCCAATTAAAGCGCTCTTCTCTCTTGCGCATACAACCGTTGCAATAGCCTTTGTCATCGCTTGAACAAACCCCAACGCAAGGGCTTGGAACTTGGAAAAACTCTAACTGCTCCACCATGCCTCCTTACACATTCAAAATTACACTTACTCTCTCAAAAATAAGCGATTAATTTGTCGCCTGGCTCATGAAATCCATACTAAACTATGACCTTATACTGACACATATAGTGTTTTGTAAACTATACTTTGAACCCATCAAGTTACACTTATCCGGTAACTTCGTTCTTTCCTTTGGAGCCTTATAATATGAAGTTTAGTTCAAAAAAATTACTAGCAGTAGCCGCTTTACCTATGATGCTAGCAGCATGCACAACAACAGGTGACAACGCGATGCAAGTAACACCAACCGATCTACAGCACCATAATTGGGAACTTGCGCAAATTGATGGCAAGGACATTGTGAAAAGCGAAGACCAAGCAGCTCCTCGTCTAGAGATCGGCGAAAAGATGACTGCAAACGGCATGGCTGGTTGTAACAACTTCTTCGGTCAAGGCGAGCTGAAAGACGGTCAATTCCGTATCAAGCAAATGGGCATGACAATGAAAATGTGTCACGGCTCTGCGATGGAAATCGAACAATCGGTTTCTGCTACTCTAAGCGAGTGGAGCGACGTAACGCTAACAAACGATACGCTAGTACTGAAAAACGATGTACACACGCTAACGTACACAATTCGTGACTGGGTAAACTAATCCGTCATCGAAACCAAATACTGATTAAAGGAGCCTGATGGCTCCTTTTTTATTGTCAGCTTGCCCTCACTACTTCTTCAAAATTGACACTCATCGCCGACTTTTCGTACCAGCCTCCAATAAACCTCAAAAATCTCTCATTTAGATGCAATAAATTCAACGGTTCAGCGGTCTGTTGCTAGGATGGCAAAAGCCTAGAGTCTGTCGAGTTTTCGAGGTGATTACAGATCGAACAAAACTCAACCGAGAACTCCCTGCTTGTTCTCAAGTAATTGATTGAATTTACTGTTGAATTAGAATTTATTTCAGAAACAGATAGAATAACTATTAGGGCATGTTGATCTTTCGTTAACCACGAAGGGTCAACACGCCCTAGGGAGTTTGAAAATACAATGCTCTTGCCCGTTCACTACCAAATGGAAAAGTTTATGAACAATATAGTAAGTACGTTAGGAATCATGGCAACCGTTGCATACAGCGCAACCATTTATGCTGATGAAGCAACATCCATCGACAGCTGGAACCAAATAGAACAGCAGGCAGAGGGAGAAACTGTCTACTTTCACGCTTGGGGCGGAAGCCAAGAGATCAATCGTTACCTACAGTGGGCAGGCAAGAAATTACAAAGTGACTACGGTGTCACGTTAAAGCATGTGAAAGTGACCGATATTGCGGAAACCACCACTCGACTGCTTGCTGAAAAAGCGGCAGGAAAGAACAGTGAAGGCAGCGTCGATATCGTCTGGATTAATGGCGAGAACTTCCGTTCGATGAAAGACAACGCGCTATTGTTTGGGCCATTTACGGAATCACTTCCAAATTGGCAGTATGTCGATAAGTCTCTGCCAATTGATGTCGATTTCTCAGAGCCGACAGAAGGCTTAGAAGCACCGTGGGGCGTGGGACAACTGGTGTTCATTCATGACCAAGAAACACTTCACAACCCGCCACAATCATTCTCTGAGATGTTAAGCTACGCTCAGGCTTTCCCGAACCGCTTAAGCTACCCTCGCCCACCAGAGTTTCATGGCACGAGCTTCATTAAGTCACTACTGATTGAACTAACAAACAATAACCCTGCGCTGGCTCAGCCGGTTTCAGAAGACAACTTCCAAGAAGTAACGGCACCACTGTGGGCTTACTTAGATAAATTCCATAAAGTGGCGTGGCGCGGTGGAAAGCAGTTCCCAGCAGGCACATCGGAAAGCATCCAACTTCTGGATGACGGACAGATCGATCTCGCGATTACGTTTAATCCAAACTCTGTTTATTCAGCACAAGCCAGTGGTCGCTTAGCCGAAACCACTAAGGCTTATGCTCTAGAAAGCGGCGCTCTATCTAACATTCACTTCCTTGCGATTCCTTGGAACGCCAATGCAACCGCGGGTGCTCAAGTGACCATTAACTTCTTACTGAGCCCTGAAGCACAGTCTCGCAAGGGGGACCTCAATGTTTGGGGCGATCCTTCGGTTCTGAGCAGCAAGTACCTCACTGGCAGCGCTAAAAACACCCAGCAATTTAAATCGGTTGATGAACCACACCCTAGCTGGCAAAACGCGCTCGAGAAAGAGTGGCTTAAGCGATACGGTAACTAGTCTTCATGCTACGCGCTCTATATTTTGTTGTTATAGCTGTATGCATTATCCCGACCATTCCTGGTGTAGCGGGAGTCGTGGCTTCGTCACTGAGTTTCATCCCGCCCCTTGGTTTAGAGGAGCCGACACTCAACGGTTTTAGCCAAGTCTTTCAATGGGAAGGGGCTTGGCACTCTATTGGCTTAAGCCTAGGTTCAGCAATTGCAAGCAGCTATATAGCCTGCTTCCTGACCTTTTGTATTCTTCAAGCCTCTTGGGGAAACAAGTTTTGGAGAAAGATTGAGTTTACGCTATCGCCAATGCTTGCCATTCCACATGTAGCTTTCGCTATCGGCTTTGCTTTTCTGTTTAGTCCAACGGGGCTTGGCGCAAGAGCGGTACATCACTTGCTCGGCGAATCGGCTACCAGCTCTGAATTGGCGTTATTGGTGAAAGACCCATACGCGTTCGGCTTAATTATTATGCTCGCACTCAAAGAAGTCCCCTTCTTATTGCTGATGAGCATTTCGATACTTCAGCAAATTGATGTAGAGCGTATCACCAAGGTCAGTGCATCGCTCGGTTACAGCCGCGCTCAGATCTGGTGGAAATGTATTTTCCCACAATGGTTTACTAAGCTTCGTTTCCCAATACTGGCGGTACTCGCTTACAGTGTCTCGGTTGTCGATATTGCTTTGATCATAGGCCCAACCAACCCGCCGACCTTTGCCGTTTTGGTATGGCAATGGTTCAACGATCCGGATCTTAACCTACTTCCGCGAGCTGCTGCTGGTGCCATCGTTTTGTTTGGTTTAGCTTCGTTGATCATCGCCTTGGCGCGTTTAGTTGAATGGGCGGTTCTTAAGTACTTTCGAACTTGGCAGTATTCCGGAAGAACAGGGGCAAACCTTCCGGGGAAAACGGTATTCACTGTCCTTGCTAGCCTTTCACTGCTGATCATTCCTTTAATGGTAATTTGGAGCGTTGCTCAGCGTTGGCGCTTCCCTGATTTACTGCCGAGCCGCTACAGCACGCGCTTCTGGGAGTTCGAGTGGGAAGGCATCATGAGCACCGTTGGTCAAAGCTTATGGATTGGTCTGATTGCTGCTTCAATCGCTTTGTTGCTTGCGCTGGTTGCTCACGAATACAGAATCAAATACAAGTGGCAAGTTCCGGGCTTCATTATCGCGATTCCAATGCTAATACCACAGCTTTCAGTGTTGTTTGGTATGCAAGTCACGACCCTCTACATCGGCAGTAGTGCCTATGAGTTCTGGGTGATTTGGGCGCATGTTTTCTTTGCTTTCCCGTTTGTGTACCTGTCTTTGGATGGCCCGTGGAAAAGCTTCAATGATGGGTTGATTAAAGCCTCGCTGAGCCTAGGTAAATCGCCATTTCAGAGTTGGTATTCGATCAAACTACCAATCTTGCTTCCTGCGATTGCCTTTGCTTGGGCGGTCGGGATCAGCGTGAGTTTGGCCCAATACCTTCCAACATTAATGCTCGGCGCGGGCCGTATTAGCACGATCACCACAGAAGCCGTTGCACTTACCAGTGGTTTCGACCGCAGGGTGACAGCAATCTATGCCATTTGGCAGGCCCTATTGCCTCTGTTCTTTTTCTCTTTAGCGATATTAGTCAGCCGACTTCAACTCAGATATCGCCGTCTTACTTTTAAAGGTTTCCTAAGTAATGAGTCTGTACCTCAACGACCTCGCCATCCGTAAAACCGATGGAGATTCGCTGTTCTCAGCGCTAAACGTCACATTAGAATCTGGCCAAATACTGGCTTTGATGGGGCCGAGTGGCTGCGGAAAGTCGACCTTACTGGATGCGATTGCTGGTCACTTAAGTGAAGAGTTTTCGTACTCTGGCACCGTTGTGTTGAACAATATTCAGCTCGACGAGCTTCCATCACATCAGCGTGAAGTCGGTATTTTGTTTCAAGATGACTTGTTGTTTCCGCACCTCAAAGTATGGGAAAACTTGGCCTTTTCGTTACCGAACTCTGTTAAAGGTTCCGCTCGCCAAAAACAAGCAATGGCTGCACTAAAAGACATAGAGCTAACTCACTTAGCTGAATCTTTCCCGGATCAAATATCCGGCGGTCAACGCGCAAGAATAAGCTTGACTCGTATGTTGTTAGCCAAGCCTAAACTCGCCCTGCTTGACGAACCGTTCAGTAAGTTAGACCAAGAGCTCAGAGCACAATTTCGCGATTGGGTCTTCGAACAGCTGACCAAAGCGAATATCCCTACATTAATGGTCACGCACGACGAAGCCGATGTACCTCAAGGGGCAGAAGTACTGTCTTGGCCATGGAGAAGTAACCATGCTGGATAAGTACTCCATTAAGGTCATTAAGTGGCCATTAAATCAGTCTGCTAAATTACTAAACCAATTGGGTATCACGGCCAATCAAACCACGTTATTCGGATTTCTGATTGGGTGTTTAGCGTTTCCAGCGTTGGCATTTCAACAATATGAGTGGGCGTTAGGCTTCATTGTGTTTAATAGAGTATGTGATGGGCTTGATGGAGCCTTGGCTCGAATCCAAGGCATTAGTGATGCGGGCGGTTTCCTCGATATCAGCCTAGATTTCCTATTCTACTCGCTGATCCCTTTTGGATTTGTCATTGCCAACCCAGAACACAACGCCATTGCCGGTGCGTTTTTGATCTTCTCTTTTATCGGCACAGGCAGCAGCTTTTTAGCGTTTGCGGTTATGGCAGGCAAGCGAGGCATCGAAAACCCAGTCTATAAGCATAAGTCTCTGTACTACATGTCAGGGCTAACCGAAGGCACTGAAACCATCGCTTGTTTCATCGCGTTCTGTATTTGGCCTCAACATTTTGCGGTTATCGCTTACACCTTTGGTGCGGCATGTTGGCTAACCACGTTCATGCGTATTTATTTTGGGTTCCAGACTCTCAAAATAAATTAGGACACCAAAAAAGGATACAATCGATAATTGTATCCTTTATTTTGTTGAATCTAATTTACCATCACATCGACACGTCGGTTATTCGCTCTTCCCTGACTTGTGGAGTTAGTGTCTACAGGTGCTAATTCGCCACTCGATAAAATGCTAATTCCTTCAACCCCTTTTGATTGAAGATAAAACGCTACTGAATTCGCACGCTGTTCTCCAAGTGCTAGATTGTAATCAGAACTTCCTACGCTGTCAGTATGACCTTCGAGCAAAAACTTACTACTAGACAACGATGCTAACTTTACAATTTTATCCAGAATATAGAGAGAAGAGTCTGTTAACTGAGACCGGTCGAAAGAAAAGTAAACTTTTGCCAAAGGATCGTCTTGCCTTCCATTTTCTAACTGACCGTTAAGGATTAGAAACTCGCTACAACCTTCGCTGACGCCGACCTCACCAATCAAAAACTGACGCAAATCTTTATTAAGTTCGTGTTTACTCGTCGTTTCAAGCATGCTGAAAGGTCCAGCATTTGGGATAATAGAGATAGGTTCTCCCACTCTAACAGAGCGCTCAATGTCCATCCCTTCTTTTGCACAATACTCGTTAAACATGACTTCTTTCTCTTTGGCTATACTCCCCGCGCTATACACGAAGAAGAAAAGAGCGATAAATAAATACTTTAGTGGATTCATGAACTTTCCTACTACTTAATATGTCCAATTTCTTCTGAAATTAGGTTTAGAATAATTTCCAACAGTTCTTCTGGGTTGGAGGCATCGTAAACATTACTTTCACCAACACAGTCAGCTAAAGCTCTATTGTCATTAACATCATAAGTGAAGCCAATTAAAGCGAGCTGTGCCGTCACTGGCCGCCCAGAAACAGTTCTATCAGAGCTCAGCCCGTCGATAATTTCAGTACACATCCCTTCCTCCACCAAAGCGCTAGCCATATCCGAATCACTGTCGTCTCCATCAGAAAGTATAACGATCAACCGCCGTGGGTTTGGTTTATTTGTCGCTTTTAAGATTTGCGCTGCTCGCATAATACCTTGATAAGAAGCTGTACCTCCATCAGGTGAAAAACTTTTAATATCATCGTCAATACTGTCTAAATCAGACGTCAGTGGGGTGGTATAATAATCATAATTAGCAACATAATCACAACGCTCATCGGATTCTTTTACTTGCCATAAATCTTCAACTGTATTTTTCGCACTCTGTTTATCGCTCCACCCGAACACGATTTGGTTTGAATAATATATTTTTCTTTTACTCCTACTACCATTACACCGACGACCAACCCCATCGACCGAATATGCGGCAAAAGGAACTAAGGCAACCTTATTAAGCTCATCGGGTGAGGCGCTTTCTTGGTTAAATTTATCCAACTCAACGAGCACGTTCGAAATAATATCTTGTACCTCTTGATATTTTCTCTTTGTACCCCACCAATAATCCATTGAACCTGAAAAGTCTGTCACGAATGCAATATCAATGGAGTCACCTTGATATTTTCTCGCTGTACCAGCATGACTTACAGAATACTTTTCATCTAAGCCGACAAAGTTTTCGTTACCGGGAAACCAAGATTCATGCGTGGTAGTTATAGAAATATCATACTGACTATACCTCGCACCGCCTTCGCATTGAGTTTGATCCGTCAACTGACACTCCGTCCTAACGATATTCATAGGCACATTTGTTTCTTTATCTCGTATATAGGCATCTACATATAAACGAGCTAGTGCAGTATTATGCTGTGAACTTGTGCTATTTTGCGCAGAAAGTGCGAGTGCAGCTACTTCAGCAGCATCTCCCAGACGAGCACGATTTTGTATAGCTCTGGCACCATCGATTCCTAATGCAAACAAACCGTAAAAGCCGGGGATGAGTAAAGCAAATAGTATCGCAGCATGTCCTTTCTGTTTGTTTAACGACTGACGCATACTACCTACCCATCATGACAGAAGAAGATTGAACCGTTGTGAAGTCGGTCTCGAATAACTCACCAGCCCAATTATCTGTTTTATAACAGAGAGTTACTCGATACAACGTAGCTCTTCTTCCCCATGACGTCATCATAGATAATGCTTGAAGACCCTGAATGGTTTCTGTCAAGGTACAGCCTCCACCGCGCTTGACCGTCGTAGTATTTGAGTTGCCATTTAAGTCAAAACTTAGCATTTCGAATGTACCTGACAAATTAGCTTGGCTGTAATTTCCGGTAGTACGTTCCAAAGAGTTTCTCGCTACCTTATATAGTGCTTTGGCATCATCCGTTGTTAAAGTGTTATCATTCTTACCATACAATTGAGTTCTTTCTTTTAGCACATTCACAAGAGAATAAGACAAACGGTCCAACTTCCCTTGTATTGATAGCTTTATAATGACGTCTCCCGTCAATATTAAGAGTGTTGCAAAAACAACACCTAGTAATGCAAATTCAACAGAGAACGTTCCTGTCTGTCTATATCTTAAATTGATCACGCTCGTACTCCTGAATCACGATAACTTCACGTGAGAATAAAGTCTCTGTGTCAATTAAAAACGACAACATAGGTTTAAAGTCATAATCAATTCGATATACAGCCATGACACTATTCACAGGCTCCCCACATTCCAACTCATATAAACTGTCATCTTCAATTTCACACTCTCCTTTATATGATGACAAAGCCTGAATATCATCCAAATATTGAATGGAAAGCCTGAATTTATTAGGGTCAATCATCTCTCCCCAAAGAGATCCCTGTGCTTGAATCGAATTTTTAAATGACTGCATAAAATCAGTAGTAGAGCCTGATTCACCTCTAGTGCTAGAATCTTGAATAACAACTTTTGCATCTCTTACTGACTCGGAGATTGCATAGTCACTTACCGAGGACACATAAGACATGTAGCCCATCTCAGCCCAAGTAATACACATCAACCAAAACGCCATAAATGACAAAGCAAACTCGATAGATGCAATGCCCAAGTGCTTTTTTCTATTGTTCGTTTTTCGCATAAAACCACCTATATTATGGGCGAATTTACAGACTGGCTACTTTTGATATCATTTATGATCTGAAATGACTCTTTTTCTGAATAACGACTAGCTAGGATTTTTTTCGCTGAATCTATTTGATTAATTTTCACTAAAGAGAAGACAAGATTAGTCTCGATTTTCTCATTACTTGCCCCTTTAATATAGATAGGCAGAAGCAGAGAAGCTGCATGTTCAAAATCCCCCTCAAGCATAGAAACCATCGCTAAGTTATTCTTGATTTTCACATCATCAACAAAGTGCTCTCTAGATTGTTCAAAATAGTACTTCGACTTTTTTATATAACCTAAATACGCATAGGTTATGCCTAATTGATTCTCAATTTCAGGGTTGTTTTTATCTAATTCATTTGCCCTCAGAAGGCACAATTCAGCCTTTCTAATATTACCGATCTCAAACAATGCGTTGCACTCAACAACGATTGCTTTTACATTCGACTCTTTTTCTCTGACACGAGTTATCACAAATAAGCTAGATTCATAATCACCATTATTCGCGTATGCTTCTGCTAGCTTTATCCTAGTTGAATCACTTTCTTTAATTTTCAATTTACCTTTATAATAAGCTATTAATTTGGGATAGTTATTCGTTTCGATTAATATTGATTCTTTGGATTCGGACAATTTACTATCCAAACTACTGTTAGCACACCCAAAAACAAAATAAGATAAAATTATCACTATTACTATTTTATACATTGGCCATAACTCTCATTATCCCCGGAGCCGTAATCAGAATAACGATCGGCATCATAATAAATAGGATTAGTGGAATAGACATTTTTGCTGCTAGTTTACCGATTTTCTCTTCGACTCCTAACATGTTAACTTCTCTTATATCTGAAGCGAGAGTCGTAAGCACATCAAAGATTGAAGACCCATACTTTAGGCTTTGTTTTAGAGTCATAATAAAGCTTCTTACCTCAGGAGTGGGTATCCGATTATAAAACTCATCTAGCGCTATATCCAAAGTTACTATTTTAGTACGTTCATTGATTTTATTTAGTTGATAGGATAAATCCTTGTCAAACCCTTCCATCTCATGCGACAAATAACTCATAGCTGACTCCAAAGTCATTCCTGTTTGGATACAAATAGCCATCAGATCCAGAAGATATGGTAATTGATTCGATATTTTTCGTCTTAATGCTTTTTGCCTTACCGCTAAGTAACTGTCAGGTGCAATGACACACAAAACAAACCAAATGGCCAGCATTGCAATAATTTGGTTAAGTATAAATTCAAACCTAGATAGCAATATGTAAATAATAACGCATCCTAAAAAGGCCACAACATACTTGGTTAGCATGTAATACTGCGAGATATTAGAATTATAAATCCCCGCGTCATCTAACTTTTTATCAATATCATCTTTTGACGATGTTAAAGTCGATGACAGGTTATCAAACAGATTATCTAAACCTTCTCCTTTCCTCACCTCGGCTTTAGGTTCATCGAAAAGTGAAAATTTATTAAGCATTCTTCGCCGACCTATCTCGGTGTATACCTTAAAAAATAGATAGGATAAACACGCGAATAGCAGAACAAGAAAGACAAAAATTAACGTTTGCGTTTGCATTACTTTTCTACACTTTTCATTAGGGACCAAACAATGAGCAAACCAATAAACTCACTAGCCAGAACATAATAAAGAATCGGCTTGCCCGCAGGGTCATTCATTACAAAGTCAAAATTTTGCGGGCTGATAAATTGCATGAAAAACATAAAGCCTATAGGTATAGCCGAAACAATTTTCGCAGACATTCGAGCTTCTGAAGTCATCGCCATCTTTTTCTTTTCAATAAATCTAGAATCAAACATTAAGCGATTCAACCTATTAATAACTTGTTTTAACTGTCCACCCCTCTGCATATTTGCTCTAAGAGTAATAACAAAAAAGTAAAAAGCAGGATAAGGGAAGCGTTGAATCGACTTTCTAAATACAGAGTCTACCGATTCTCCTACCTGTAAGCGCTCCCCCATTTTCTTAAATTCTTTCCCCACTTCACCTTCTAGGGTTTTACCTACGTAAATAATCGCATGAGTAATACTCTCTCCGGAGCTTACTGCACTTGCCAGCATACTCAAAGCATCGGGGAATGCTTCTTCAAAACGTCTTTGTTCGCGATTCTGCAACCATTGATAACCTATGAATAGACCAATAATAACCAATGAAAGTGTTACTATTTGACCATCCACTTTAATCATTTTCTGATTAAGTACACTGCTAAAAACAATAAGAAAACCTAAGTACCCTAATAGTTTTATCATGGCGTATTGACCAAGCTGACGAACTACATTATCAAACTTACTTTTGCATTTTTGAACCAAAGTTTGACTTGATAGAGCATTCAAATTTACAGCTTGCTGAGATTCGTCAATAGATTCTATATAGAGCGTTTTATTAGCTTCCAGTAAATACTGGTGACGTTCTTTTTTTGTGGATGGCCAAAACGCTATAAGCATTACAGCTCCGCCAAATATCAAAGCTAACCAATAAATCACGCTGGCTCTCCAACCCTAAATGCACTATTAAGCTGCTCTTCTAAACCAAAAAATTTTGCCTTCTCGACCAGAACGGAACGTTGCATCATACCGGCGGTAACATACCGACCAGAGACCTTGCCTGATTCACTTTGAATCATCGGCTGAAATTTAAATATTTCCTCTAGCACTACATTCGAACCTTCAATACCAACCACTTCCGTAATGCTAATCACTTTCCGGCTACCGTCGTGGAGGCGGCTAATCTGTATGACAAGATCGACTGCGCTTACAATAGTTCTGCGTATTGCTTCCAATGGAAGGCTACTTGTAGCCATCATGATCATAGCCTCTACTCTAGCAATCGCGTCTCTAGGTGTATTCGCGTGTAAAGTAGACATGGAACCATCGTGGCCGGTATTCATAGCTTGAAGCATTTCAAATGCTTCTCCACCACGACACTCACCCATGATTATTCGGTCCGGCCTCATACGAAGTGAGTTAATAACGAGATCTCGTTGTGTAATTGCACCGGTACCTTCAATACCTGCTGTTCGAGTTTCCAATCGAACGACATGGGGTTGAAGAAGCCTCAGTTCAGCTGCATCTTCTATGGTAACAATCCGCTCCTTCTCAGAAATATATTGAGACAACGCGTTTAGCATCGTCGTCTTACCCGAGCCTGTACCGCCTGAAATTAATATATTCAACCTACAACGAGAAGCAATCATAAGCACTTTGGCCATCTCAGGACTTATCGCCCCAAAATCCACTAACTGCCCTAGGTCTATACTCTGTTTTTTGAACTTACGGATAGAGACGGATGTACCATCAATCGCGATGGGAGGTGTAACAATATTAACACGGCTACCATCTGGTAAGCGTGCATCGCAAGTCGGTGATGAATCATCGACACGGCGACCAATTCGACTAGCAATGCGCTTTGCTATTTGTAGAAGCTGAGCCTCGTCAATAAAACTTACAGGTGCTTTTTCAACAATGCCGTTTCTTTCGATAAACACATTGTTGTAGCCATTAATCATGATGTCACTAATAGAGTCATCATCCATCAGCTTTTGCAGTGGGCCTAGACCGTGTAATTCATCAACCAGACTTCGAACATATTCATTCTTGACAACAGTCGCAACAGAGAAGCTGTGAGTCTCAATTAGCATTTCAACCGCGTTAGTCAACTGCTTGCTGAGAGCCTCCCTCGACAACGAGTGGACTGCTTCAGCGTCTAGAGCTTCAAATATTTGGTTACGGATAGCTATGTAGTTAGATTTAGCTTGATCCATTATTTAAACCTCTTAAAGAGCTTTTTCAGCAGCGAGGTATCAGTATTACTAGCGTTCTCGCCTAGAAGCATTGACGTTAATCGATTTAAGCTTTGACTAATAGGAAGACCCAGCTGATAGATATGTTTACCTTCTAAAACCATCTTGCCAACTTGAATCTCGTTGGGACAAACCACATCAACATTTCGACCTAAGAACTGTTTGATTTCATCTAAGGAAATTGTTGCCGATTTTTCCACCATCGTATAATTAACAACAACGATACATCGAGCTCTTGAGTTTAGGTATTCCAATGAAGCTAATACACGCTTTGTTTCGCGGACACTTGATATAGTCGGTTCTAAAACCAATGTAATAATGTCATTATTTTCAGCGATATACTTTAGGTCAGTTTTAGTATTAGAAGAACGCGATAAATCCTCTAAAATAAAGTTATATTGCCCAGCCAATTGTTTGGACATAGCACGAGCATATTCTTTGAGCTCAAGTTCATTTAAGTCTTCTGACTCAACAGCTAAAATAGCTAGCATGCTATTAACTTTTTTAAGCATGCTACTAGCATAACTCACGTCTAAATCAGTAGTGAGCGCGCCTGGAGCGACAGACTTTTTCTGAAACTGCTTTTCACCAAGGAAAATATCAAGGTTTCCACCTCGGAAGTCATGATCCACAATAAGGCAGGTACTTTTCTTTTTCGCACTGAGTTCATAAGCTATTTCAGCCGTTAACATTGTGGCTCCTACACCACCCTTTGTTCCCCAAACCGCAACTTTTTTTGCAGTCCTGTCCTTACCTAAACCGCTATTCTTCTTTCTATTATTATCAACATTTCGAACAAAATCGATTAATTCAGTCTTAGAGATAGGCCAAAATACGTAATAAAATCCCATCTCTTTTAGGTTACGTATAGTCGAAATGGCATCTTCACTACCAACGACAATAACTGACGCACTATTCGGTAATAAATGACTGATTCGCTTCATATCTTCAGTGACGCTTTCAGTCACATTCAACTCTACGATAGCAATTTCGACATTAACTTCACGTACGTGTTGTTTGATGTTTTCATCTGAATTATTAAGCATTGACGGAGGAACAATTCCTTCAAAACGAAAAGCTTCTTCAACAAGATCAATACATTCTTGTGTTTGGTGGAACAATACAGACGTTATCTGTTCTTGCACCACGACTTTTTCTTCTACTTTTGTTTTTAAAATATCTACAAGATCAAACATGTCATCACCGTCTATCGCACACTATTTAGCATTTTTTCAGGGTTAACCATGGACTGCCATCTTGCATTATCAGCATAGCACCCGGTTTCTCCATACCCAAAGCGACCTATCGATTCATAGGTACAAACCTTCGTTACAGTTTTGTATTGGGTGTAGCGTAATGTTAAATCAAATAGGCGTTCGTTAGGCGTATCAGTTCCTTCTAAGGAAATCAGCTTACTGTTGACTCCTTTACTTCTCATATACTCAGCCGCAAGGTCTGCTAGTTGCTTTCCTTGCTGTGTGCGCCAGACTAATTGGCTACCTTTCTCAATCAGTACATCAAGATTTTCATCAATAATTTCAAATACTTCTACTTTTGTTTGACCTGTTTTCTTTATGATAAACGAGTATGTATGTTCAACGGGTATGACTTCAATCGACTGACCGCGCCTTTCTTGGACCTTTTCCGCACATCCACTCGAAACGACAACAAGTACACCGACAAATAGAGCCTTTAAATGCATTTTAATAATCATTTTTGGAATCCTCCTGAAGCCAACACTTCCTGAGTCCAAATCGAGCTCACTTGCTCATATTGATTTTCGATAACGAAAAAACGCTCCAAAGTTGTTGTCTTTCTCATCGTAGGCAGTTGTATTTGGTTAGGTTCGATTGGCTTCACTAAATTCACAGTTGCGACGATTACCAATTCTGTTTTACTTCGCTCAGTTCCCGTATTTCTAAATAAGGCTCCCAACACAGGGATTTCGCTTACGAATGGGACCTTGCTCAATGACTCTTTGTCTTCGGTACTCAGTAGGCCACCTAAAACGAAGCTTTTCCCATCACCAAGTTGTACTGTTGTTCTAGCTCGACGTGTTTTTAGTGCTGGCAGGTCGTACGTTTCATTACTGTATTGAGTGTCCAATGAACTGACTTCCGGCATTAGGGCCAACGTGATTTTATCGTCATCGTGAACTTTGGCTGCCAACTCTAAACGAATACCAAATTCTTTGTATTCAACATTGGTTGTGCCATCGACAACAGTAACAACGGGAAGCTCACCACCAACTAAAAAGCTCGCAGTTTCACCAGAAATAACCGAAAGGTTTGGTTCAGCTAGGATTTGACCTACCGTATCGTTACCAATCGCAGTGATTACAGAGACAATGTCAGAAGCACTAAAGCTCGTCAGCTTGTCGACAAAAACACCAGCCCCGGCACCTTCACTTCCATAACTCACACCAAATTCTTCAAGAAATGAATGTGATACCTCTGCAATTGACAGCTTCACATTTACTTGTTTTACCGTCGAAACTTCGATGTTGTTTACAACCCCTTCGAAATAGTTGCGTTTCATAAATAGTATTTCTTGAGTTTCGTCATCACCGAGGTCCCACTCTAGCTTGTACTCTTCTTTTGATTTTTCCAAAAGAGTACCAACTAACTCATTAATTTTGTCGCGCTCGTTTTCGGTTGCAACAACTCCGGATAAAACAACTTGTTCCCCAATATTTGCTGCGATGACTTGCGCATTTGGGTGCAATATTTGTATTTGTTGTTGAATATGGTCGAGACTCGGGTTAACCCAGATCTTCCGAGAAGCCAATGTTTTACCCTCTTCACCATAAATAGCTAACGATGCTCGCCCAAGTTTTTTTCCGAAGACAACCACTTTACGTTCATCTATTACTTGATAATCCGCAATTTCAGGGTCAGAAATAAAAACTGATTGGATATCAGCTAGAACCGTAATAGTTTGCATCCCACCTTTAGATAAATTTGTGATGGATTGAGCAAATCCTGAGCATGATAGAGTGCTGGCAAACATACAAAGTAGCCATTTAAAATATGTTAAACGCATAGTAACCTAAGCTTTAATTTACAACGATTTGATTTGCTCTAAACTCAACAATCGATTTAAAGCCCGGTAAAACATCCCCTGCATCTGCCTGCAAGTCTGATTTTTGGTATTCACCAATCGATTTATGAACTTCCAATGACGAAATATGTTTGGCAATTGTTAATTTGGCGACTTGGTTGCGAGTCAGTTCAACAATCAATCGGATGTCAGTCGATTCAGGTAAGGTTCTGCTTGCTTCAATAAGCTGCTTATTGACTTGAAGGACTTTAACTCCCATAACTATAGGAGTCACAGACACCGAGTTCTTACGGTTACTTGATGTTTCCACTAATAAAGTATCTGGCGTCGAAATAGAGAGTATATCGACCAAAGTGCCTTGCATTATGATTCCACCAACTACTGATTCGACTTCCGTTTTAATTGCATATGGAACGCGATTTGGTGCAATAACCAATTCTACGTAACCATCTTGCTCAGGATTAATTATTAGTTCAGGGAATACCACTGAATTTTCGATAATATTTTGTCGATAAACAGAGCCCGGAACAAAATCTAAATCAATGTCGCTTACGACACCTTTTGTGTTTGCTTCGTTTTCAGGAATACGTTGTAGCTTTAGTTGGCTACGCTCAACATGTTGACCTTTTGTTACATTTTCTAAAAGTGTCCATACCTGGACAGTCACTTCTTCTTTTTCTTTGATTGTTGTCGACTCATGATCTTGTTTCGATAAGCTACCAGCCAAACCATATAAGCCAAATAATATAGCGATGACTGCCATACCAAGAATGATGTTTTTTTTCACTTTGTTGACCTTATAACGAGGCTAGCACACCTAAATAACTGCCAATACAAATAGGAACGCCATAAGGAACTCCTCTTTGCTTTGTTTCTTCTATATTGGTTAATCGCCCATATACGTAATACACCACTGATAATAAGCCACCGATACATACTATTAAGAACAATATCGGCCATAAATAATCAGGTCTGATGGCGAATGAGTAAACTGCTAATAACTTTGTATCACCAGCACCAAGGATAGACAATTGGTTGAGAACCACACCAATAACAACAATGCTTAAAGCGTAAAGTAATGAGATGGATTCCCCATACAACAAAAAAAAAGGGAAGACCACTATCAATACAAGAATACATTCCAGGTTTGAAATCGTTCTATTTTTAACGTCTTTATACATTATAATTAGAGAAATGGTGGCTAAGATAATTAACCACCAGGATTCAATTCCTCGCAAATCGATTAAGGAGTTGGAGTTGGAGTTGCAGTTGCAGTTGTTAATGTCGTTGTAATAGATTCAAAAACAAGTTTTAGCTGTGCACCAAGTGGCGTGACAGCAGCACCAACAACGATTGCAATAGCCGCAGCAATTAGACCATATTCAATAGCTGTCACACCTTGTTCGTTATTTTTGTAGTTTTCTAGCACGATTTTGGTGTTAACGAATAGTTTTGTAAGCATAGTTAATTTTCCATGTAGTTTGATTGTTTTCATACGGAATTTCACCCCGTAAAGAAAGTTAGCAAGATATTACTCATTTATATGATTACAGACAAATTATTAACCGTTTATAATTGCCGAAAAATAAGTATTTAAAATGAACCAATATCAAATAAAACCCTTAAATTAATAACACTTGAATCAATAGGGGTTAATTTATAATCAGGGAAAGTTTAAAATGCGCACAATAAGTTACCAAGCACACATAAACCTGGTGTATATGACTAAGGTTTGACCAAGTTTTAATTGTTACTGATATGAGACATCCCTCACAAAAAAACAACACGTGAGCTCTAAAATAAAATTAAGTAGGGTGATAACTCTAAACTTTTGCTTCGAAGAAAAATAAGCCCCACCCTAAATTTAGGGTGGGGCTTATTTTTCACTATCGAATCAAGATATATCAATTAAGTTTTTGAAATCTCAGAACCTTTAGGCTTGAATCAAGGTCGACATCGACAAACTCAGGCGGGTTGTCCAGACGCTCAATGAACTCAACGCTTGGTGCTTCTTCTGCCATCGTCTCAATCAGGAAGTTTGGTGAGACTGCTGGTGAGTTCACACACGCAATCACTTCACCGCCTTCAGTTAGAAGTTCAGGCAAACGACGTAAGATTTTTTTGTAATCTTTGGTTAGAGCAAAGCTGCCTTTTTGGAACGAAGGTGGATCGATGATCACTAGCTCGTAAGGGCCGCCCTTCTTGATTTTTCCCCACGACTTAAAAATATCGTAGCCAAGGAAGTTAACCGAGCGCATATCGTGATCATTCAGACGGTGGTTATCGCGGCCTTTGTTTAGCGAGCCACGTGACATGTCCACGTTCATGCATTGACGAGCGCCACCAGCGATAGCCGCGACAGAGAAACCACAAGTGTATGCGAACAGGTTAAGAACATTCTTATCCTTAGCATTATCTTGTACCCACTGGCGACCATTACGCATGTCTAGGAACAAACCAAAGTTCTGATTACGGCCAATGTCTAATTGGTACTTCAGACCATGCTCAACCACAACCGGAGAGTCATTCAACTCACCCCATAGAACCTCTGAAGGCGCACCATCGGCATAACGGTGTTGCAGAACAATGCTTGTGCCCTGCTTTGATTGCCAGATATCTCTGTTAGTGAGTTCAACCAATCCAGCTTTGAGAGATGACAAGAATTCGTCGTCTACTTCTTTGAACACGTTAACCAGTAGCTGTCCATCAACCCAATCACATGTCAGTTGCTCTAGACCAGGCCAAAACTTACCGCGCCCGTGGAAAATACGGCGTAGTTCGTTTGGTACTTCATTAAGTTGCTGTTCAATATGACTAAAAAACAGAGGTAAAGCTGATGCTTCCATTATTTCACTCACTTAGTGTTTAGCTTTGGCCAAGTTAATGACCAAGGTTCAAGCCAACTGTCCAAACCGTTCGACACGGTTTCTTGATGCCACTTCTCACCCAAGGAGTTTAGGCTTCTTGGATCGCAGACATATTCGTAGGCTTGTGATTGATAGGCAAATCGAATCGCGAAGGCATGCAGATAACCTCTGTCAGCCTCACTCGATGGATTATAAATAGGGTCACCAACAATGGCTGAGCCGATCGACTTCATCGCGACACGGATCTGGTGAGTTCGCCCCGTATAGGGTTTGCATAACAGCAGACGCTCACCGGGTTCAGCCGTTGCTGATAAAAACTGAGTAATCGCAGGGTTCTCTTTGGATGTCAGAAGTTTCCAACTTGAGCGTCGTGAGCGCTCCATGTCTCCTGAGATCAAACCTTGCTTTTTCTTTGGCTTCTTAGAACCGATCGCAAGGTAGTATTTCTCTACTTCACGCTTTGCAAATAGCTGTGAAAGCTCGCTCGCCGCCGACGCATTTTTTGCCAGCAGCAGAATGCCCGAAGTCATTTTATCTAGTCGATGAACGAGATACAGCTTAGGCTCATTAATTGCCTTAGCAACTTCTTGAAGCAACATGGTATCGCCATCGTCTTTGTGGACGCTGACTCCAGGGTGCTTATTGATAAGTAAAAAATCAGAGTGGTTCAGAAGAATATCGAACATTAAAGGCTAGCTCCATTGTAGAACGTGGAGTATACCGCGTCTGAACCCAGATTCCAGCTACGAAAAAGCCCAACTCACTCAATAAATATTGAATCGTTGGGCTTCTTTTCAGCAACTAGCGATCAGTGCGTGGTCTTTACTCGATTACCAATAGGTAAATAGAACCAAGCTACCGCTTTACGCCAGTTTAAACTTACCAACTAATGCTTCTAGCTCAGCAACCTTAGCGTTCAAGCCTGATGTATTTTCGGAGCTACGAGTTGCTAGCTGCAGAGATTGCTCAGAGATATCGCTAATCGCGGTAATGTCCGCTGCAATTTCTTTGGTCACAGCCGTCTGTTCTTCTGCCGCAGTCGCAATAGAGTTAACCATGCTTTGTACATTGCCCGCACCGCTCACAATCGCTTCTAGAGCCGAAACAGCACCTGAGCTTTGCTCAACACCAATCTCAACTAAACGACAGTTATCTTGAGTGTAAGTCACCGCTTCTTGAGTGCCCGATTGAATCGATTGAATGATGCCCGAGACTTCTCGTGTCGCTTTGGTTGTTCTTTCTGCTAGCGCTCGCACTTCATCGGCTACCACAGCAAAACCACGACCAAACTCGCCTGCACGTGCCGCTTCAATTGCAGCGTTAAGAGCTAACAGGTTAGTTTGCTCAGCAATGTCTTCGATTACCTTGATAACGCTACCAATCTGCTCACCGTGAGAACCTAGAGTATTCATTTGCAACGACATATCGCTCATTTGAGTCGACACTTGTTGAATACTCGCCACCATCTCAACAATCACGTTGCGGCCATCTTCTGCAGAGGTTTCTGAGCGACGTGCTTCTTCATAAGTTGAAGTACCTTGCTGCGCCACTTCAGAAATGGTCAAGCTTAGCTCTTCAGCAGCCGTTGCAATCAAGTTAGCTTTGTCTGCTTGAGCTGATGCACCAGTAACGATGTCTTGGCTAATAGAAGAGAGCTCCCCTGTCACCGATTGGACTTGGTGAGTCACAGACGAGATTGAACCTAATAGGTCTACTAGTGATTTCTGCATCTGGTTAATCGACTTAGCCAGTTCAGCCAATTCATCACTAGAATCATCAATAATGTCGCCTGCCGTTAGGTCACCATTTGCTACACGTCGTGCTACTTGTTCTACACGAGTAAGACGATTGGTAATAGAGCTAGACAATAGATACGCAATCACACAACCAAAGACAATCGCAATAGCAGACAACACCATGATAGTGCGCTCGATGGTAGTAAACGTGTCGGTTAGTGTCAGTAGTGACTGTTCTGTATCTGCACGCTCACTTGCTGACGCTTGATCCAGTAAGTTCTCAATAGGGATAAGATTGCTCTCATACAAAGATCGTAGCTGTTGAATATTGGCTAGTAGCGCAGCTTCATCATTGATCTTCGGCACAAGCTTTGATTCAAACTCTTGAGTGAAACGCCCCATCAGGTCTTCAATTCGCTGAATACGGCGGTGGTCTTCCGAACCTCTACTCTCCAAACGCTTAGCCTGCTCGATAGCTTGAGCAAATTCGTTCTTGCTGGTTCGATAATCATTGAGTGCGTTATCAACCAGTGTAATTGCACCAAGCGCATCTCGGTATACATCACCCGCTTCATCAATCAGTACCAGGTAGGTAACAGTACCCGGAACATCGTCCATTCTAATTTCATCTGCGCTCTGGTGCGCGCCGATAACTTCTATCCATACAATACTGACTAACGTAACAAGCACCGCCAATATAGAGCCAAAACCGGCATACAGTTTCTTTCTCACTGACAATTTCACACAACACCTACCTAAATTAAATACCGATCAAAAATTCTTGATATTCAATATATCGGCTAGGTGACGGATAACTTTAGTGAATGTAATGTTTTATTTTTTGATAAGAATTAAGTATTTGAATAAAAAAACGGGAGCCATTGGCTCCCGTTTCTTAACTTACTTTAGCTCGCGATTGTAGCTTCTTAAAACTATAGCTTCTTAGAGATAAGCGTAGAGCCAGCAATAATACCAATACCTAGTAGCATGATTGCACCTTTACCGCTGTCGAAGCCAGAAGAGATACCCATGAATGCAACGATTGCGATAGCTACTGGGATGATGTACTTAACTAGCGTGTACCATAGACCGAATAGTGGGAAAGATACTTCACCATCGTTAGTGATTTCTTTCTCTAGGTCAGCACGGTTTAGTCTCCAACCAGCGAAGATACATACCAACATACCGCCAACCGCTAGGAAAATCTTATCCGTTAGTAGGTCGAAAATGTCGAACGCGCCAGTATCAAACAGTGTTGGACCGAAGCCGCCAAGTGATAGAGAAGCGAAGATACATAGAATCGCCATTACAACACTTGCAGACAGTACCGCTGTTACACGCTTCATGCCTTTCTCATCGATTAGGTAAGAAACCACAACTTCAAGTAGAGATACTGAAGATGTTAGTGCCGCAACACTCAAACCAACGAAGAACATAAGAGCAAATAGAAGACCAACTACGCCGCCCATTTCAGCGAATAGCTGAGGAACAACAACGAATACTAAACCAGGGCCCGCTGCAGGTTCCATACCGAACGCGAACATTGCAGGGAACATTGCAACACCAGCTAGAATAGCAACACCAGTATCCATTGCGGTTACCATTGCTGTTGTCTGAACTAGGTTCTCTTTCTTCTTAAGGTAAGAACCGTATGTCATCATACAACCCATACCAAGACTTAGAGAGAAGAATGCTTGACCTAGAGCGGCTAGGATTACATTGCTGTCTACTTTAGAGAAGTCAGGACTGAATAGGAACTCAAGACCAGCCATCGCGCCCGGAAGCATAATGCCTTTGATTGATACTACAATAAGGATAATGAAAAGAAGCGGCATCAGGATCTTACCTGCTTTCTCAATACCACCAGAGATACCTTTCATAACGATAACAACGTTAAGTAGTAGGTATAAGCCCATCCACATTAGTGGTTGAACTGGGTTTGAGATAAAGCCACCAAAGCTATCACCAATTGCTTCTGGTGCGTCTAGAAGACCACCTGCAATTTTACCGATGTATGCGATTGACCAACCGCCTACTACTGGGTAGAAACCCATGATAAGTAGACCACTGAATACGCCGATAACGCCAGCGAACGTCCAACGACGGTCAGTTGTTTTAAATGCACCTACTGCTGATTTTTGCGTATGACGGCCAATCGCAAATTCAGTCAGCATGACACTGAAACCAATAAAAATTACAAAAAACAGGTAAATGGCAACGAATGCACCACCGCCACTTTCGCCTGCTGTGTATGGGAATTTCCAAATGTTACCTAAGCCAACAGCAGAACCTGCTGCAGCCATTACGAATCCTAACTTCGAACCCCAGGTATCGCGGGGTGTTGTGGTTGTATTACTAGTAGCCACGTGTACTCCAAACTTTTGTGTTATGTGATGTTGTGTTTTGCTTTGGGTGGCGTCTTTAAAAGGAAGGTGTATAAATAAATTTACACACCTAAAAGATTTGATTGACGCTCGTTGTCTAGCAAGTAAACCAGTTTAAGAATAAAATTGGAAGAGCATACCGTACAAATTTCGTTAAAGATGTAAATTTTTATGGTTAAATGCCGACTTTTCATACAAAACAATCGTTTTCTTCTTAAGTTGACCAAAACTTAACAACTTTAACCTATTTACATCTTTTGCTCTATTTTGTAAATAGTTGAATCCTTAAATTCCCATATCCGTTAAATAGCATTACTATCTAAGTGTCTCTTTTTTCGAGTATTCAATGTGGATAAGCTTTATCATTTTTTAACTTTGGCCTCTGTTGTTTTGTACTGGGTTCTCGTAGCCGGTGTGACGTTTCGTGTTGTACTAAAACGACGCTCTGTCAGCGTTTCTCTTGCTTGGCTAATGGTTATCTACATTATCCCGATTGTTGGTGTAGCTTGTTACTTCCTTTTTGGTGAGCTAAACCTAGGCAGAAAAAGGGCTGAACGCGCTCATCGTATGTTTACCCCTTTCGGCGACTGGTTCCGTCAATTGAATGATTGCCAACTTCACCAACCAGGTAAAGTCGGCTCCCCTATCCATAAGATTGACGAGCTTTGTAACAATCGAATGGGCATCCCTGCACTCAGTGGAAACACTCTATCGCTGCAATCTTCACCAAACGAGATCCTACACGCAATTATCGAAGATATAGAAAATGCACAAACCAGTATCAAGATGGTTTTCTATATTTGGCATCCAGGTGGCCTGACCGATTCGGTTGCCTCTGCGCTGATTCGCGCTGCAAAACGTGGCGTAGATGTTAAAGTTTTGCTCGATTCAGCCGGTAGCCCTCGCTTTTTCAAAAGCCACTGGCAGTCAATGATGAAGGACGCAGGCGTTCAAGTCGTACAAGCACTAGAAGTGAGCCCATGGCGTATTTTCTTACGTCGCCTAGATTTAAGACAACACCGCAAAATCATTGTGATTGACGAGACTATCGCCTATACGGGTTCAATGAACATGGTCGATCCTGTTCACTTCAAACAAAGTTCCGGCGTTGGTCAGTGGATTGATGTAATGGTCAGAGTGACTGGGCCAACCGTTAATGTGTTATCCGCTATTCATGGCTGGGATTGGGAAGTTGAGACTGGTGAACGCATTCTCCCTGATATACCTGAATGCCCAGTTGAAGAAATCATGACACATCATCCGGTTCAAGTAGTGCCGTCTGGCCCTGGCATGCCGGAATATTTGATCTTACAAGTACTGACCATCGCCATCAATCAAGCGAATCATTCTGTACGTATTACTACACCTTATTTTGTGCCAAGTGCTGACTTACTCGAAACACTTAAGATGACAGCTCAACGCGGCGTAACTGTAGAACTGATCATTCCACACAATAACGATTCACTAATGGTTAAATGGGCTTCTCGTGCGTTTTATACCGAGTTGCTTGAAGCTGGCGTGAAGATCTATGAATTTTACGGTGGCCTTCTTCATACCAAATCGGTAGTGATCGATGAAGAGTTTTGCTTGATCGGAACCGTCAATATCGACATGCGCAGTTTGTGGCTCAACTTTGAAGTGACTCTGGCTGTGGATGATGTGCATTTCACGCAAAAACTGTCTGAGCTGCAGAAATCTTATATCGCTTCATCCCACTCTGTAGAGTTAGAACAGTGGGAGCAAAGAAACCTTAGTAATCGCTTCTTTGAGAGGCTGTTCTACTTGTTCAACCCACTCCTATAATTCCAGCAATGGTTCGATTATGGCTCGTTGTTTCCCCATCGATCATTTTTAACCTTTCACTGTTAACTGAGTGAAAGGTTAAAAATCGTAAGAAAAGCGCAAAAATCCCCGCTCCGCTCTTGCTTTGAACACTCTTGGCATGTTTTAAATAGGACATAACCGATTGATAAGGAATTCACAGCATGTCCGAGAACAAAACCACTAAACTTATCACTGCCGGTCGTGATAAGAAGTGGACCAATGGTGTTGTTAACCCACCAGTACAACGCGCTTCAACTGTCGTATTTAACTCAGTAGAAGAGAAGCGTAAAGCTACGATTAACCGCGCTAACAAGACCCTTTTTTACGGACGTCGTGGAACCAACACTCATTTTGCCTTCCAAGATGCGATGGTTGAAGTAGAAGGCGGCGCGGGTTGTGCACTGTACCCGTGTGGTACAGCAGCAATTTCGAATGCCATTCTCTCTTTTGTAGAAACAGGTGATCATATTTTAATGGTTGACACCTGCTACGAACCTACTCGTGATTTCTGTGACACCATCATGAAAAAGATGGGGGTAGAGACAACTTACTACGAGCCAACGATTGGTGAAGGTATCCAAGACCTTATCAAGCCAAACACTAAGGTGCTGTTTACTGAGTCTCCAGGCTCTGTCACCATGGAAGTGCAGGATATTCCAACACTAGCGCGTATCGCTCATGAACATGACATCATCGTTATGCTAGACAATACTTGGGCGGCTGGCGTGAACTTCTCACCGTTTGATTTTGGTGTTGATATCTCGATTCAAGCAGCGACCAAATACATCGTGGGTCACTCTGATGTGATGCTAGGTACGGCAGTCGCCAATGAGAAATGCTGGGATCAACTAAGAGAGCAAAGTTACTTGATGGGGCAATGTGTCTCACCTGATGATGCTTATTTAGGGCTTCGCGGCATTCGTACTCTTGATGTGCGTCTACGCCAACACGCAGAAAGCAGCTTGAAGGTCGCAAAATGGTTAGAGACTCGTCCTGAAGTTAACCACGTTCGTCACCCTGCTCTTGAGTCTTGCCCAGGCCATGAATTCTTCAAACGAGATTTTACTGGCGGTAATGGCTTGTTCTCTTTTGTACTAAACAACTCTAATATCAAAGCGACGACAGCGTTACTTGATGGAATGACACATTTTAGTATGGGTTACTCTTGGGGTGGATTTGAAAGTTTGATTCTAGCTAACGAACCAAGCAGTTTTGACAGCTTGAGAACTGTTGCCAATCCTAATTTCGAAGGTACCTTGATACGTGTTCATATTGGGTTAGAAGATGTTGATGACCTGATTGCTGATCTAGAGGCGGGATTAGAACGTTATAGCGCTCTGATTTAATCTGAGACGATAGGTCTAATATGCAAAAAAGGCAGGATATTCCTGCCTTTTTCTGTTTAAAGCATAACTCAAAATACTCATATTCAGATACTTCAGCTCATAATACAAACCGCTCATAGTCCAGAAGCTTTCAAAGCCAATATTGAACCTTAAAGCACATCCACTTAAAGATCTCAGAGCGATGAAAAAATGGCTATGAATTTTTCAATTTCTAAGTGATTGTTCCGCTGAAATAAATAACACTTTATTTGTGTGGGCAACCGACTAAATGATCATTGACCATACCTGTTGCTTGCATAAACGCGTAACAGATTGTCTCACCAACAAATTTAAACCCTCTCTTCTTTAAAAACTTACTCATCGCTTTAGATTGCTCTGTAGAGGCGGGAACTTGAGACATCTCGGTCCATTGATTTTCAATCACCTTATTATCGACAAACTGCCATAAAGCATTGGATAGGGATCCAAACTCTTTCTGAAGCTCAAGGGTTGCTCGTGCATTGTTGTATACCGAAGCAATCTTGCCCTTATGCTTAACCACATCGAAGTGTTCGATAATATTCGGCACGTTGTCTTCATTCAGCTCAGCTAGCTTGTTTAGATCGTAATTATCGAACGCGGCACGATAGCCTTCACGCTTTTTAAGGATCGTAATCCAACTCAGACCTGCTTGAGCACCTTCTAAAGTAATGAACTCAAACAGAACTTGGTCATCATAAACAGGCACGCCCCACTCTGCATCGTGGTACTCCCTTTCAAGCTCATGTTTAAGCGCCCATGCACACGTTCTATCCACTGTATTAGCTTCCATTTCGATGGTCTCTTTTAGTAATCATACATAAAAATAATGCCCCAATTAGGGGCATTATTTCAAAGGTCAGTTGACGTTAAGCCACTTCAATTTTATGGAACAAACGATACAGCACAGGCACTACGATTAGCGTGAGTACAGTCGCAAAGCCTAAACCAAACATGATGGTTACTGCCATTGGTTTGAAGAAGATATCCGGTAGTAGAGGGATCATACCTAGAATGGTGGTAATCGCCGCCATACATACCGGGCGAACACGACTCAGAGCCGCATCAACAACCGCTACATACGGATCTTTACCAGATTTCATCTCAATCTCAATTTGATCAAGTAGTACGATACCGTTCTTCAGAAGCATCCCAGATAGACTCAAGAAGCCCAACAGCGCCATAAAGCCGAATGGTGTATTCAAGGCTAGCAAGCCTGTCGTCACCCCTATCAACGCCAATGGAACCGTTAACCAAACGATCAGAGGCTCTTTCACCGAGTTAAACAAGAACACAGTGATTAAGAACATGAACAAGTAACCCAGAGGCATGGTTGTGAACAGTGACGCCTGTGCATCTGCTGACGACTCATATTCACCCCCCCATTCCAATGAGTAACCCGGAGGCATCTCAATCGCTTCAATCTGTGGTTGTAAGCGTTTCTGTAGAGTTGAGGCCGTCTCTTCACCCAATAGATCAGGATCCGCCATTACCGTTAGCATACGCTTACGGTTCTTACGGATGATCAGTGGATCTTCCCATTCTAGCTCGTAACCTAACGTTACTTGTTGAAGTGGGATGTACTCACTTAATGCTGGGCTCCAGATCTTCATGCCTTCGATGTTACGAATATCGACACGCTCGTCTTCAGGCAAACGAGCCACAATCGGCATTAACGTTGTACCATCACGATACACACCAATCGACTTACCAGAGAAAGACATTGCTAGGAAATCATCAACGTCAGATTTAGTAATACCATAACGACGCGCTTGGCTTTCATTGAACTGAGGCTCTAATACCTTAGTTCTTTCACGCCAATCGTGACGAACGTTAAATGCGCCTTCATCAGCACGCATGATGTCCATCACTTGTGCAGCGATTGAACGTAAAACCGTTGGATCAGAACCCACAATTCGCGCTTCAATTTTCGCACCGCCACCAGGACCTAATTCGATCTGTTTAAGCTTGTAGTCAATCTCTGGGAACTGACCATTTACATGTTCACGGAAGCGTTTCATTAGCCCTTCAAGTACTTCATAACTTTTCACACGAACCGTTATCTCGCCGTAAGCGCTATAACTTTTCTCTGGCGCATAAGTCAGCATGAAACGTTGCAGGCCTTTACCCGCGGTTGTCGTGATATGTTCAACTTCGTCCTGCTCAGCTAGCCAACTCTCAAGCACTTTAAGCTTGGTATTGGTCGCTCGAATATCGGTACCTTCTGGCATCCACACATCCACTTGGAACATAGGTGTGGTTGAAGACGGGAAGAAGGCTTGCTTAACGAAACCAAAACCGTACACACTCGCGCCTAAACCAATAATCAGAACAAACATGGTTAACCAAGCACGCTTCATACAGAACTCAAGGAAGTTTTTGTAGATAACAAAAACCATCCCGTTGTATGGGTCCTTACCTTCGTTATCTGGATCGACCTTCTGACCTTTAAAGAACATGTCGGCAAAGAACGGCGTGAGCGAGATGGCAGTAAACCAACTCAGCATCAAGGAGATCAGTAGCACCGTGAACAAGGTGCCACAGTATTCGCCTGTTGAGTCTTCAGATAAACCAATTGGAGCAAACGCAGTCACCGCAATAACCGTCGCACCAAGCAGCGGCCATTTGGTTTGGGTTACGATATCGGTGGCGGCCTGCATCCGGGTTCGCCCCTTCTGCGTGCCGATCAATATCCCTTCCACCACCACAATGGCATTATCCACCAGCATCCCCAAGGCGATAACCAACGCGCCCAGTGAAATACGTTGTAGGTCGATCTTGAAGTACTGCATGAAAATGAATGTACCGAATACGGTCAATAGCAGTATCAAACCAATCAATAGGCCCGATCTTAGTCCCATGAAGAACAGTAACACCACGATTACGATCGCAACCGCCTGCCCTAAACTCACCACAAATCCGCTTACCGACTTGTTCACCTCTTTAGGTTGGTTATAAACCTCGGAGATGTCGATACCGACGGGTTGTTGATATTTAAGCTCGGCGAGTCTTCGATCAAAGTCTTCACCCACTGCGACCACGTTCACGCCTTGCGCAAAAGAGACACCCAGGTTAAGCGCGAGTTCGCCGTTATAACCAATGATGTTACTCGGTACCTCAACGTAACCACGGGTTACATTCGCCACATCTTTTAGATAGATAAGCCCTTGAGCGCCACCTTCTGTCAGAATTAAATCGCCAAGCTGCTCAACATTCTGGAACTCACCCGTTGGATGGATTCGAATATATTCATCACCAATCCTTACCGCTCCTGCACTTGATACAATATTTTGAGTCGATAAAAGGTTAAATACCGTGCTTGGAGACAGACCCAGAGAGCTTATCCGTTTCATCGATATCTCAATGAACACTTGCTCTTGTTGTTGGCCGGAAACGGAGACTTTACTGACCCCATCAACCAACTCTAGCTCTCGCCTTAGGTAATCAATGTAATCCAGCAGCTCTTTGTAGCTATAGCCATCCCCCGTCACCGCCAGCAAAATACCGTAAACGTCACCGAAATCATCGATGACTTGAGGATCATTGACGCCGGGTGGCAGTTCAACCTTGAGATCATTCACTTTTCGGCGAAGTTCATCCCATATTTGCGGAAGATCATCTGGGCCGTAGTTGTTCTTCATCGTCACCGTTACCTGTGATAGGCCGCGGCTAGAGATAGAGTTCACTTCGTCCACATAGGTAAGTTGTTGAATCGCTTTTTCTAGTGGGTAAGTAACTTCTTCTTCAACTTGTTGAGGTGTGGCCCCTGGGTAAGAGGTCACAACCATCGCATCTTTGATGGTAAAGGCAGGATCTTCTAAACGACCCAAGCCGAAAAAGGCAGAGACACCACCAATAAGAAAGATCAGAGATAGCATCCAGCTAATGACTTTGTTACGTATAAAGTAAGAAGCAACACCTGTGATCTGATCATCACCCTGTTGATCGTCATTTTGGGGCTTGTTATTTACTTCACTCATTGTTCGTCTCCTGAGACAATACTTCCACTGTCATCCCATCTCGCAATCGCGATACGCCTGCAACAACGACATGCTGCCCCATTTCTAATCCTTTCATGATCTGCAATGTTTTCTGATTGGCTTTTCCTATTACGACTTGCTGTTTTGAGACGGTACTGTCGTCATTAAGCACCCATACAGAAGAGTTCTGGCGCGTTAAATCATCGCCATCCGCATTAAACACAGCTTCGATTGGGATAAGTACCCCAGCTTTTAACTCCAAGCCGATATCTCGCCCATTTGACGTCACCTCAACGGCCATACCATCCAGAATCAAATCATCTTCCGGCATAGGTAGAGCAAGCGTCACCGTGAACGTGCCCGTGCTTGGGTCAGGTTCAGTGGTAAACTCCTTAATAGCCGCCGTGTATTCATTGCCACTGGGGACTCTTACCACAGCCTCAACATTCGATAACAGCTGTTCGCTAGGCTGATTCACGTAAATCTGGTCAGGCAGTTGGATAACAACCTCAACATCCTCGACACTGTGAATGTTCACGACCTGCTGGCCTACCTGAATATTTTCATATTGATCGACACTGACACGAGAAATGATCCCATCAACAGGAGCACGAAGCTTAGTGAACGACAAGCGCAGTTTTGCGAGTTCCAGCTCGGCATAAGCGATCTGGCGTTGAGCAGCAATTTCATCAAACTGTGACTTCGCCAATAAGCCTTTCTTCACTAGCGGACTTGAACGTCTGTATTGGCTGTTAATTACCGTGTAACGCGCCTGAGCATTGTCGACATCCAGTTGATAATCGGTAGGGTCAAGCTCTGCAATGATGTCTCCTTGTGAAACACGCTCACCTTCTTTCACATCAAGCTTATTGATTTCACCAGCGACTCGAAAGCTGAGATGAGCCTTCTCGGCAGCGTTTGCAACCGCTGGGAAATAGAGTTTGTCGCTAAAGTCGATGACTGAAATCTCGATAGCTTTAACCAAGGGCGTGTTATTCACTTCTACAACTTGTTTATCTTCACAAGCCGTAAGTAAAGCCAAACACGACAGTCCAGCGGCCACTTTAAGTGTTTTCATGTTATAGCCCCCTTTCCTTGATCCACTCTCGAACTTTAACGCCCGGTTCAAGACCATTAACACCAGAAGTTACGATGCGATCACCATCGTTCAACCCTGAAACAATATGGCGCTTTTCATCGATGATGATTGCGACATTTTCAACAATACCGTCGCTATTCACGCGCCACACAGAGACATCATCGCCATCAGTCATCATTGCTGATGTGGGAATTTTTGTGGCGGCTGCTAACGCTGAAACTAAATGAACTGTGCCTGACATACCCGGCAAAATACCAACATCGGTGGGTCTTTCCATTACCATGGTGACTTTGTACGACCCGGTTTTGGGATCCGCTTCAGTATCAACTTCTTGGAATGCTAAAGCGTAGGAGCTACCAGGGAAAGCATCAAAAACCATGGTTGCATCCGTCTCAAACCCTGAAGAAAAGCGCGTGATAAGTTGGTCGGGTAATAAGAATACGACTTTGAGGATTTGATTGGTTTGAATATTCATCACGCCTTGTTTAGCCGCAATGTATTCATGGTTTTCAGCAGGAATGATGGAGATAGTACCATCGTAAGGCGCAACCAAAGTGGTATAACGTAGGTTGGCTTTTGCTTGGTTAAGCACCGCTTTAGCAGAATTATGATTAGCTTTCGCTTGGTCGAAGTCTTGCTCAGATACGACGCGATCTTTGCGCAACTTAATGGAACGTTGGTATTGAACATCGGCAAGCTTAAAGTTGGCTCTCGCTTGCTTCTCTAACAACTGATATTCGTCAGGATTAAGCGTTGCAAGCCCATCACCTTTGGTAACCTGTTGACCAGATGTGACATCGATAGTCTGAAGTAGCCCTGGAACACGAAATGCCAGTACTGCTTTGTCACCAGCTTCTGTGGTGGCTGGAAAGCTACGTTCAAAAGCATTACTACCGACGGAGACAGTGAAGAGTTTGGCGGGTCTAGAATCAGGTTCAGGTACGGGAGGAAGCTCCTTACCACACCCAGACAACCCAGCTAAGGCTGTCAATAGGACAACGGAGGCTCTATACATTAGTGATCATCCATAACTATAAATATTTTTATAACATAGATTAATTACATGTAACTTACCAGTTATCGTAAGATTTATTTAGACAAAATTATTAAAAAAAATAACGGCTTGGAATAAATTTTCCTAAACCGTTATCTAATGTTTTTCAGGTTTACCACTACATGTTCTTAAATGCGCGGTCGACTTTGAAAGTATCCGAAGTCACATAAGCTTCCATATTGCGGACACTGGTCTCTAATTTCTGGAAATCACCCTCTAAAGTGCCCAGTAACGACTCTGCGGTTTGCCCTTTTTCCCAAGGTTTTTGCTTGAGCGTGTGCTCTTGTTTGGCCTTCATCTGATCGACATACTGAGGTGGTTGTTTTTCAAGCATAAATGTCAAAGCTACATACGCTAATAACACCAAAAAGCTACCACCAAGCAGTGCCGCCGAGATAACCAAGATGCGAACCAACCACACTTCAAGGCCAAAGTAGTTCGCTAACCCTGCACACACTCCAGACAACTTACCGTTAATAGGATCGCGATACAGTTCTCTACTCATAGTTTCGTCTCCAGTTAGGTGACTCCGCATCCAGTATTTTTTCTAGCGTTTTCACTCGATCTTGCATCGATTCAGCTTGAGCAGAAAGCTTGTGCAAACGCTGAAGATCCGTTTCTGAAAGACCATTACTGGATTTCTTCTTGCTGCGGTAATGTAAGAACAACCATAGCGGTGCCACGAAGATTAAAAAGACAATCAGTGGGCCTGCAATTAGAAATGTTGACATAGACAACTCCTAAAATTATTTATCGCGGTTTTCAACTTGTTGCTTCAGTTTCGCCAGCTCTTTTTCAATTTCATCTTGAGCTTGTAGATCTGCAAATTCTTGGTCTAACGATTTTGCGTTACCTGTTTTGGCGTAAACATCTGCTTCAGCTTCTAATTCATCCACTTTACGCGAGAATTGCTCAAACTTCGCCATTGCTTCGTGGGTTTTGCTTGAATGCAGATGCTTTTGAACATCACGACGATTGCTTGCCGCATTATTACGAATCATTAATGCTTGCTGCTTCGCACGTGTTTCTGCGATTTTGGTTTCAAGCTTGCCAATCTCACTGGTCAGCTTTTCGATGGTTTCGTGAACCAAGGTTTGCTCTGTGTGAAGGCTTTTGATTATATCTTCAAGTTTTTGCTTTTCTATTAGCGCCGCTCTAGCTAAGTCTTCACGTTGTTTAGTTAGTGCTAGTGTCGCTTTATTTTGCCAATCTAGAATCTGAGTTTCGATAGCTTCAACTTTACGCGCTAACTCTTTTTTATCTGCGATAGCTTTAGCGGAGTTAGTGCGAACCTCAACCAGCGTATCTTCCATTTCTTGGATAATCAGGCGAATCATCTTTTCAGGATCTTCAGCCTTGTCTAAAAGTGCACTGATGTTCGAATTTACAATGTCTGCAAAGCGAGAAAAAATACCCATGAGGAACTCCTTAATTACAATGATGGCAAATGTGCTTTAAAGCGTTATTCGATTTCTCAATCCACTTGCTCAAAAATTTACGTTTGTTGTTAAACCTACCATAAGTAATCCAAGTAACGTGCCAACTTTTAAGCCATTTATTATCAGATACTTACAATAAAATGGTGATTAACCCGAACCATGCTATGATGAATTTAGCCAAGTATTGGTATTTTTCACCACTACGACTCTTATACTTAAGCTATTTACATGATGTGATTTAAATAAAGCCCTCTAAATCACATCCATCGGCGCTCAAATCACACAAGGACCCGCTATGCAGCAGAACCTCATTGGTGAATCACCCAGTTTTCTCTCCGTTTTAGATAAAGTGTCCCAACTCGCACCAATCGAAAGACCGATTCTGATCATTGGAGAGCGTGGTACGGGTAAAGAGTTGATCGCACAAAGACTGCATTACCTTTCAAGACGTTGGGATCAACCTTTGATCTCATTGAACTGCTCAACCCTCAGTGAAGGTTTGATTGATTCTGAGTTGTTTGGTCATGAATCGGGGTCCTTTACGGGTTCGAAAGGTCGTCATCAGGGTCGATTTGAAAGAGCGGAAGGTGGAACACTGTTTCTTGATGAGCTCGCGACCACGCCCCTAGCCGTTCAAGAGAAGCTATTGCGCGTTATTGAATACGGGCAGTATGAACGTGTCGGCGGACAAAAAGCTTTAAGTGCCAACGTCAGACTGGTGTGTGCGACCAACGCTGACTTGCCAGACATGGCATTAAGGGGCGAATTCAGAGCCGACTTATTGGACAGGCTCGCGTTTGACGTGATTACTATACCCCCTCTTCGAGAGCGAAAAGAAGACATCACGCTGCTGGCAGAATACTACGCCATTAAGATGTGCCGTGAATTAGAATTGGAGTTGTTTGTTGGCTTTGCTCCGTCTGCCGTTGAGGCGCTGCTGGATTATTCATGGCCGGGGAATGTGCGAGAACTCAAGAACGTTATTGAGCGCGCAGTCTACCAGCACGGTAAAGACCCATATCCTATTGAATCTTTGGTGTTTAACCCATTCAAACCCGCATGGAAAATAGATCAAGATTCCACGCATGAAATTGGCAATGCGCCGTCCAACAGCCATACTTCATCAGAGAGCTTGTTTTCTTTGCCGCTTGATTACAAAGCATGGCAAGAACAACAAGACATCAAGCTGCTCAATCAAGCCCTAAAGCAGAGCAAGTACAACCAGAAACAAGCAGCAGAATTACTTGGATTAACCTACAACCAATTACGTGGAATGGTGAGGAAGTACGCGATTGTCGGACAAGCTAACGATAAATAGCTGTCCACGCTTGATTATTATTTGGAGCCGAATAAATAAAATGTTAAATTGTCCGGATCTTGAGGCTCCTCTAACGCCTCGTTTCGAAAAGTATTTCTTTTTATGAAAGCACTAATAAGACTATCACTGAGCATCTGTACGCTGAGCTTTCTCGCTGGATGTGGTGAGAGTGTGAATCACGAGCAAATCCGTGAAAAAGGCTTCATTTATTGCGGCCAAGGTAATCCTAGTACCTTCAACCCACAGCTGGTTGATAGTGGCATTACCGCAGAATCGCTGAGTCCTCAAATTTTCGATACACTGCTCACTCTTGATCCGATGACGTACCGACCAAAACAGAACTTGGCGACAAGTTGGTCTGTTGATAAATCAGGTACAGAGTACACGTTCAAACTGCGCCCAAATGTTGCGTTCCAAACCACAGACTGGTTCACCCCAACTCGTAGCATGAATGCACAAGATGTGGTGTTTAGCTTTGAACGTGTCATTGATAGTTCAAACCCATTTCATTATGTGGGTGGCGGCCTATACCCATGGTTTGCCGGAATCGACTTCAAAAACCTGATCGTCGATATCACCGCAGTTGATGACCTAACGGTGAAATTCCAATTAAGTCGCCCAGACAATTCGTTTCTCAACAATATCGCCACCAGCTATGCAGTCATTCACTCTAAGGAGTATGCCAATCAGCTCATTGCAGCGGATGAGAAAAATCGAATCGATTCCAATCCAGTCGGCACTGGCCCTTTCTACTTAGATGAATACCAAGTCAACGACCTAGTGCGCTTGAAAAAGAACAAGCACTACTGGAAAGGTGAAGTACAAATGGACCAAGTTGTGTTCGATACTTCGCAACGTGGAACAGGCACACTTGCCAAGCTTCTGCGTAGTGAGTGTGACGTGCTCAACTCACCAATTTCTAGCCAAATCCCTATTATTCAGGCTCATGAAGAGTTGAAGATTTCTGCTACTCCGGCGGTTAATGTCTCTTTCATCGCGCTGAATACTGAGCACCCTGCACTGCGTGACTCTCGAGTTCGTAAAGCGCTCAACTTAGCCATCAATCGTCAGAACATTCTTGATTCTGTGTATTACGGTACAGGAACCAAAGCCTACACCTTGCTTCCTCCGACTTCTTGGGCTCACCAAAAAGACAGCGTTCAAGTTCGCTACGACCGAAACTATGCGGTTGCGCTTCTCAAAGAAGCTGGCGTTGAACCTGGGTTAGAGCTTTCAATGTGGGTACCACTAGAGCCACGCGCATACAATCCAAGTCCAAGAAAAACGGCAGAACTTATCCAAGCAAACTTAGCCGATATTGGTATTGAATTGAAACTCTATACCGACGACCGATTTGACCGCACACAGTTGTCCTCTATTTCCTCAACAGACTTGTTGCTTACAGGCTGGATAGGCAATACCGGTGACCCGGACAACTTCTTACGTCCGCTGCTCTCATGCAGCTCTGAGCGTGCAGGGTTAAACGTCTCGATGTGGTGTAATTCAGACTTTGATTTCCTTCTCGACTTAGCATTAGAGATCAATCAACAAAGGCACCGTGTGAACTTGTACCGACAAGCCCAAAACATTCTCAATGAAGAAGTTCCTGTGATTCCTTTAGCTCATGGCGTGCAATTTCGCGTGCACGATCGTTCGCTAACAGGCTTTAAAGCAAGTCCTTTCAATGCCCAACCTTTTGATCAAGTCAGAAGAGAGGTGCAGTAATGTTTTGGTATACATTAAGACGTGTAAACTTATTCGTTATTACGCTAGGAATTCTGACCTTGGTAGGTTTTTCCCTGCTTCGATTAGACCAAACCTCACCTTGGGCAATTCAAGATTTTTGGCCCGGTTGGATTAGCTATATCACTGAATTATCGACGCTAAACTTTGGCCTAAGCAAACACGGTGTGCCTATCATCGATGAGTTGGTCCTGGTGTTCCCTGCAACGCTAGAGCTGTGCTTCTTTGCCTTTGTGTTGGCACTCATCATCGGTATCCCTTTCGGCACCATTGCTGGTATGAGACAAGGTAAATTTGTTGATACCACCATATCGTTCACCTCAATGGCCGGTTACTCTGCGCCTATATTTTGGGTCGCGTTGCTGATGATCATGGTGTTTTCACTGCACTTTGAAATGTTCCCAGTTGGTGGCCGATACGACCTACTTTACGAGATTGAACACGTGACTGGATTCGCGATGATTGACGCCTTTTTTGCCGAGGGTCGCTACCGTGCGCACGCACTACAAAGTGTTATCGAGCACATGGCGTTGCCTTGTCTTGTTTTAGCACTGGCGCCAACGACTCAGGTCATCCGATTGATGAGAGCGTCAGTGGCTGAAGTAATGACGCAAAACTACATCCGCGCTGCGCGAATTAAAGGTCTTTCCACTAGAGAGATCATCACGCAGCACGTGCTAAGAAACGCGATACCTCCGATTATTCCTAAGGTCGGTGTTCAGCTATCGAGTATGTTAACGCTTGCTATTGTTACCGAGTCTATCTTTAACTGGCCGGGCATTGGCCGCTGGTTATTGGATGCCTTATCGAATCAAGATTACGTTTCAATTCAAGCTGGTGTAATTGTGGTGGCTACCTTAGTTTTGACCGCTAATATTCTGTCCGATCTACTGGGCGCGATGATCAATCCACTGGTAAGGAAGGAATGGTATGCTAACAAATAACGTCTACCAAGAAGAACAGATTCCAACCCAGTTCGAACGTTTCTGGCGCAGCTTCCGCAGCAATAATCTAGCTATGTTTGGCTTGTGGTGTTTGGTGCTTATCATTCTGGTCACCGTCACTTCACCGTGGCTAGCCCCGCATGATGCACAAGAACAAACCGGTCACCTATTAACGCCGCCCTCTTGGGATCCTGCGGGAACGGTAGAATACTTTTTGGGTACGGATGACTTAGGCAGAGATATTCTCTCTCGCCTAATAATTGGCTCTCAGTTAACCTTCGGCGCCGCGGTGGTGATTACCTTTATCGCAGCCGTCATTGGTTGTCTGATTGGCGTACTTGCTGGTATGACGCGCGGTTTACTATCAAGCACGCTAAACCACCTGCTTGATACTGTTATGTCGATTCCATCTCTTCTGCTGGCGATTATCTTCGTGGCATTCCTTGGCTTTGGGGAGTTTAATATCTTGCTCGCCTTGTGCTTGGCACTGATCCCGCGCTTTATACGCTCGGTGTACATTGCCGTGCATGCTGAAGTAGAAAAAGACTATATTCTGGCTTCTCGCCTTGATGGTGCGAACGATTTTTACCTGCTATGGAACTCAATCCTTCCGAACATCCTTACCGTGATCGCTCTTGAAGTTACGCTGGCACTGTCAGTCGCAATTCTTGATATCACGGCTTTAGGTTTCCTAGGGCTTGGCGCTCAAGCACCGAGTACCGAATGGGGCTCCATCTTGGGTGATTCGGTCGAGTTGATTTACCTTGCGCCATGGACAGTTACCCTACCTGGCTTAGCTATTATGTTTACAGTTATCGTGATTAACCTCGTCGGTGAAGGTGTTCGCCAAGCGCTAAATGCAGGAATCGAATAATGCCGTTACTTGATATTCGACATCTAACCATCGAGATTGAGACCCCTCAAGGGATGGTTAAAGCCGTAGATCGAATGAGTATTACCCTCAATGAAGGGGAAATTCGTGGCTTAGTAGGTGAATCAGGCTCAGGTAAGAGTTTGGTTGCAAAAGCGATCGTTGGGGTTTGTAAAGAAAACTGGAAAGTATCTGCCGACCGAATGCGCCTTGGCAATATCGACCTCCTGCAACTGACACCCAAAGAACGACGCCGAGTTATTGCTCGTGATATCGCGATGATCTTTCAAGAGCCATCCTCTTGTCTTGATCCATCTGAAAAAGTGGGCCATCAACTTATTGAAGCGATTCCTTCCTATTCGTTTGAAGGTCGGTGGTGGCAGAGATTCAAATGGCGTAAGAAGCAGGCCATCGCTCTACTGCACAAAGTCGGTATTAAAGATCACTCTCGTCTTATGGACAGTTACTCTTATGAGCTGACAGATGGTGAGTGTCAAAAAGTCATGATCGCAATGGCGATCGCTGCCAAGCCAAAAGTCTTGATTGCTGACGAGCCAACCAACGATTTAGACCCAATTACACAGTCTCAAATATTGCGTCTTTTGAGTCGTATGAACCAGATCAATAACACCACCATCGTGTTGATCGGCCATGACTTAACCACCATTACCCAATGGGCGACTCGCATTACCGTGATGTACTGTGGTCAATCGGTAGAATCCGCTGATACACCGAAGCTGTTGGATGCACCAAAGCACCCGTACACCGTTGCTTTGTTAAAAGCGATGCCAGACTTTAACGACTGGATTCCCCACAAGGAGAAGCTCCAGTCTTTGCCGGGGTCAATTCCACCGCTGCAACATCTTCCTATTGGTTGTCGATTAGGGCCTCGCTGCCCATACGCACAAAGGCAGTGTGTCGAGATCCCACATACGAAACGTATCAAGAACCATAAGTTCAACTGTCACTTCCCTCTGAATATGGAGAAGAAAAAGAAATCATGAGTGCATTATTAGAAGTCAGTGATTTGTCTAAAGACTTTACGACTCGCTCTGGTCTTTTCCGTAAAAAGATTCATCAGGCGGTGAAGCCAGTTAGCTTTTCTCTTGAAGCAGGCCAGACAATTGGTTTTATCGGCCAGAATGGTTCTGGCAAATCAACATTAGCCAGAATGCTCGCAGGCATGGTGGAGCCAACCGCAGGCGAGATCCGCGTGAATGGCGAAAAGCTAGAGCACAAAGACTACTCGACTCGTTGTAAGCTGATTCGAATGATCTTCCAAGATCCGAATACGTCACTTAACCCGCGCATTCAGATCGGTCGAATTCTTGAAGGTCCATTAAAGCGAAACACCAACATGCCTCCAGAAGCTCGTATGCGTCGTGTGAAAGACACACTACTGCGCGTAGGCCTTCTACCGGAACATGCGTATTTCTACCCTCAGATGCTTGCTGCAGGCCAGAAACAAAGGGTTTGTTTGGCTCGTGCCTTAATACTTCAGCCATCCATCATTGTTGCTGATGAAGCTTTAAATGGTTTGGACATGGCAATGCGCTCGCAAATCATCAATCTGTTCTTAGAGTTACAAGAAGAGATGGGCGTATCGTTCGTTTATGTATCTCAACACCTCGGTATTGTTAAGCACATTACCGACAAGATTATTGTCATGCATGAAGGCAATGTGGTTGAGAGTGGGGAAACAGATCAAGTGCTAACCAATCCAACTCACCAAATCACCCAAAGATTGGTTGAGAGCCATTTCTCCAAAGCGCCGAACCACTAACCTGGAATCACGCTACATTTAGCAGAGGGGAAAAGTATGTATCGAACAGCTTCAATGCTTCCCCTCTTGTTGGTGCTGTTGTCCTTTAACGCGACAAGCACACCGCTCACATGGCTAGATAGAAGCTTCGTCGAAACTGCCTTTTATAACGTCGCGCTTCAACACGAATACTCCCAAGGCAACAAACCGCTCGCCAAGTGGAAACAACCGATCAAGATTTGGATCGATCATCGAGTGGGCGATGAGGAACTGCATCAAGAGATCACAGAGCTTCATATCAAACACTTATCTGAAGTCACCCAACATCCAATAACAATCGTCAGTAAAGAGTCCGAAGCGAACGTTAAATGGATATACACAAGGCAGAGCCAGTGGGTATCTGAGGCGAAATCGGTGCTCAAGCTCAAATCAACTCAACATTTAAATAGCGCCATCTGCACGGCGGGCTATAGAACCAATTCTAAAGGCGAGATTGTATACGCTGGGATTGTAATCCCGGTTGATCAGGCAAGATCGCGAGGTAAGCTGGTCGCCTGTATCGTGGAAGAGATCACACAAGTTCTAGGCCTGCCGAATGATTCAGATAAAGCCTACCCTTCTATTTTCAACGACCACACGCCAGAAGACTTATTATCGCCGTTAGACGTAGTGCTACTGCAATTGCTGTATGAACCAGAATTGAAAGCTGGAATGACAAAATCTGAAGTAAAACCTATCGTTCGAAAGATACTCAAGAGATACAGCAAAACAGGTGTGCTTCAGCAAGCTTCTAAAGCCGCACAGCAAGCGCCTTTGTATCAGTTGATTGGGTATTGACGAATATACGTTGGAAGTAACTTAGATGGGATAATTGAATGATAGCGCTGCCTAAGAAAGGCAACGCTGACTTACGATGTTACTGTATTACGAAAGAACTAGCGCTTAGCTGCCTGCTTTTTCAATTCGAAGTCGAACTCATCCGGGAACAAGATAACGCCTTCTTCTTGCTCGTTCGGGAATACTACAACAGCAAGTTCGTCGTCTTCTAGACCGTTCGTCCAGCGACTGTGCCATTTGTTCAACGAAATAGACTCAGCTTTACACTCAGACCAATCACCCGTTGCCCATGATTCTGCGAACTCTTGGTTTGGCCATACTGGAACACAATCTTCATCTTCTGTGTTCAGCATTACACAACCGTGTTCATCGGTTAAGATCCATACTTCACGGTTTGCTACGATTTCTTTCACACAGTATTTCAGGCGTTGCTCGCCCGTATACTTGTTGATTTCAGCGATTTTTTTATCGTCTAGCTGTGTAGTCATCTTAATTTCCTACTTTAGTCAGTAACTTTGCTCTTAAAGCTATTTTATGCCGAGTGTTGTTAACTTCAAACATTATCGATGAAGAAGAAAGTCTACTTCAAAGAAAAACGCCTGCTAAATAAGCAGGCGTTTAATATTAAGCGACTTGATTAAACAAGCTCACCTTGTAGCCAAGGCCAGCCTTGCTTCTTACGGCTTAGTGTATTTTCCATCATTAATACGCCGCCTTTCTCGTGCTTAACCAATTTCTCAGCCCACTCACCTTTGTATAGAAGACGAGTTTGAGCAGTAGTGATATCTGTTAGCATTACCGCAGCGAACGCTAGACCGTCTTTCTCACAACGCTCTTCAAGATCAGCTTCTAGCGCTTCGATCATGCCGTCTACTTGCTCAAGAGTCGCAAGTTCAACTTGACCAACAACAACATCACGACCGTTGAATGGGTAGCCTTTAAGGTCTTTTTCTACTAGCTGTGCAGCAGATAGGCCTTCGATGTTTGTTTTTGCGATTAGAAGCGCTTTGATGAATGCATCAACGTCAGTTACGCCAGCAATTTTAGCAAGCTCAGCAACCGCGTCTTTGTCTTTTTGAGTACATGTTGGAGAAGCGAAACCAACTGTGTCTGAAAGAATTGCAGACATCATTAGTTTAGCGATTTGTTGAGAGATTGCGTGACCTTCAATCTTGAACATGTTGAAAAGTACAGTGTTTGTACAACCAACAGGCCAGATCCAAGCTTCCATTGGGTTTACTGTCATCACGTCGCCTAGACGGTGGTGATCAACAATACCTACGATCTCTGCATCAGCAACATCATCTGGTGCTTGTGCTAGATCTGAGTAGTCTACTAGCCAGATTTTCTCACCAGCAACAGAAGTACGAAGCTCTGGCTTTTCAGCACCAGCGACTTCTAGAATGTGTTGAGTTTCGCGGTTGATCTCGCCTTGGCGAATTGGTGTCGCTTCCTCGCCACGAGCCTTAAGAAGCTCAGTTGCAACTAACGCACTACAAATACTGTCACTATCAGGGTTTTTGTGACCAACAACTAAAATCATGTTTCTTCCTATTACACTAACAATTATGACTCTACCTTTAGAGCCTCTCTTTATTAGCCATACTTTACCTCATTTTTTTAGATTGGTCATGTTTCGTGGGTTTAGCCAATAGTAACAATAGATAAAAAAACAACGAATGCAATTGATAATTATTATCATTCGTATATATTTATCTTAAGCCACTAAATTTTGAGTAACACCTATGGATCGACTAATCTCTTTTTTGCCAAGCAGTAGTGCTGCGAAAACAACTCAGTTTTCACTGTCCTTTAAGCGCCTGCTTTTACCTATCTCACTTGCAGCTTTAGTTATGGCGCCTGCCACGCGAGAATTGACGGTCACTACCTTGTCAGACGCCTTTTGGGCAGTGTCTTGTTATGTTGCTTTGACCTTAGCGATTTACCACGGGTTAAGCCTGTATATCAACAAAGATAACGTCTTCAACAAGCTCGTCCATCAATCCCGTTCAAACCAAGTTGTATTCGCTGCACTTATGGGGGCGCTACCCGGCTGTGGCGGTGCGATCGTGGTTACCACACAATTTATCTCGGGCAAACTCGGATTCGGCGCAGTTGTTGCTGTGCTCGTCTCAACCATGGGTGATGCGGCCTTCCTGCTCATTGCAAGCGAGCCCAAGACTGGTTTAGCCATGATAGCGATGGGCGTGATTGTCGGAACTGCGTCAGGTCGAATCATTAACTTGTTTCACGCAGACGACTTCTTACGCCCAAAAAAAGCAGAGAAAAATGAAGCGGTGAGCAGCTGTGCTTCTCAATCTCAAGACAAAGAAGCAGTATCGAAAAAAGCGATCAACCTACAAGGCTATCTATGGTCTGTACTCATTATTCCAGGTGCTGCGGTTGCCCTACTTGGCTCTTTTCAAGTGGATGTGAATGAGTTACTCGCGTTGCCTGAAATGTCGATGGAATGGGCGGGAACAATTTTATTGATTAGCTCGATGTTTCTATGGGGCCTCACTCGGGAAATTGAAGATTACAAATCAGCAGTAAGTGAAGATGAAAAATGTTTAGGCTCACATCCACTGCAAAAAACCGCTCAAGACACCAACTTTGTGACAGCGTGGGTTGTGGTTGCCTTTCTTTTCTTCGAATTTGGTTCTGTGCTAGCAAATGTGGATTTTGCGACGCTATTCTCAAGTTGGGGGATCATGCTCCCCCTGGCTGGCGTGTTGATGGGTTTGCTACCGGGCTGTGGACCGCAATTATTGGTCACTAGCTTATACCTTTCAGGCGCCCTGCCACTTTCGGCTCAGGTAGGTAACGCAATTTCAAATGATGGTGACGCGCTATTCCCTGCGATTGCGATGGCTCCCAAAGCGGCACTGGTCGCGACCTTATACTCTAGTGTGCCCGCACTAATCTGTGCTTATAGCTACTGGTTTATATTTGAGATCTAACTTGAGTAGAGTTAACTCCATAGGCTTCTGTAAGGTCGGTACTTTGTATCGGCCTTTTTGTTTCCGCCTGCTTAAGTCTTTCCACAGGTTCTTTTTACATTCCCTTCCTGCTTCACTGCTTATACCACCTCTCTCAAACAGCGCGTTACAGCCTGTCTCAAAAACGCCCTCAATTAGCCCTGTATAATGCTTATTTAGAAACACCAACACTGATATCAAAAATACAAAAAGCCCCTGTAAGAGTGCTTACAGGGGCTTTAATTCAAGCTTTAATCTTGGTTCTTAAGACAAGACTTAAGAAACTTCGATTGGACCACCGAATGAAGTTACTGGAGGCAGTTTGCCTTGGAACTTCTCGAAATCAACCAAACATGTGTTTGCTGACGTTGCTTGAGCAAGTTCAGACGTACCGATATCTTGAGTCAGTGTGTTTGGATCGCCGTATGTATCTAGCGCGCCCACTTTCTCGTTGATCGGACCGTACCAAGCACCTTCTTCGATACGAACAACACCAGGAGCGTAGCTATCCATTAGAACAGCACCTGCTAGTAGTTGACCACGGTCGTTAAACACACGTACTACATCGCCATCTTTGATGCCTTTCTTCTTAGCATCTACTGGGTTGATGTAGATTGGCTCACGGCCTTGTACCGCGTAAGTCGCACGCCACTCTTCAGATTCACACATCTGAGAGTGAAGACGCTTGTCTGGGTGACAAGATTGTAGCCAGTACGGGTGCTTGTCAGAGCCTGGACCACCGTGTGAACGTTCAGATTTCTCGAACCACATTGGGTGTTCTTGACAGTGCTCGTAACCCATGTTGCCAACAGTACGGCTTGTGATTTCGATGAAACCAGAAGGCGTGCCTAGTGCGTTGATCTCTGGATCTTCACGGAATGAAGCGTGACGAGTCCATGGCTTACCTTTGCCGAAGTCTAGGAAACCTTTCTCCCAGAACTCAGCAAACTCAGGCATTTCGAAGCTACCTTCGTTTGATGCGCGACATTCGTCGTACAGAGATTTAACCCACTGCATTTCGTCCATACCACGCGTGTAATCGTCGTAACGACCCCAACGCTTAGTTAGGCTAGACATGATCTCGAAGTCAGTCTTAGACTGGAACAGAGGATCCACTAGCTTGTGCATTGCGATCAAACCACGGCCAGAGTACGCGCCGTAACCATCGATATCGTTACGTTCCCACTGAGTACAAGCTGGAAGAACAATATCAGAGTGACGACAAGTTGCAGTCCAAGCGAAATCAACAGCCACTACAGTTTGTAGGCTCTTGAATGCTTTACGCATCTTGTTGCGATCTTGGTGGTGGTGCCACGGGTTGTTACCACTGAATACCATCATCTTGATGTCAGGCAGTGTCACTGTTGCGCCGTTTGCTTTGATCTTCTTACCTGGCTCTAACAGGCTATCTACCCAACGAGCAACAGGGATTACGCGGCTGTAACCGTTGTAATCAGTGTTAGTGTGCTTAGGCGATTGACCTTTGTCGATGTTCAGCGGGAATGAACCCGGAGCAGCGAAGCCAGTTGAAGATACACCGATACCAGAGTAGTGGTGACCGTAAGAGATACCACCGCCCGGAAGACCAATTTGGCCAACCATTGCTGCGATAACTGCACACATCCAGTAAGGCTGTTCACCGTGCTCTTGACGTTGGATACTCCAACCAACAAGAATCTGTGTACGACCGTTAACCAGCATCTTAGCGAAGTCACGAATAGAGTCCGCGCTTGCGCCACAGATAGCAGAAGCCCATTCTGGCGTCTTCTCAACTCTGTCTTTCGTTTCACCTTGAACGTACTTGATGAAATCTTCAAAACCTAGACAGTAAGTTTCGATGAACTTCTTGTCGTATAGGCCTTCGTTGTAAAGAACGTGAGCAACACCAAGCATGAACGCCACATCAGTTTGTGGGTTGATGTACATTTGCTCGTTTTCTAGGTAACGACCTGTTTTGTTTTTAACAGGGTCAACAGAAACAACGTTGATCTCTTTCTTAGCAACTTTTTCTTTCAGCTGTTCTAGGTATGCGAACGACTCGTGAGTCTCACATGTCCAACCTACTTGAAGGTTTTTAACTGGATCGTTACCCCAAAGAACAATGTTGTCACTGTTTTCTAGGATAAGTTCCCAAGATGTACCTTGTGCGTAAACTTCAGTAGAACCTAACACGTAAGGCATGATCGTTTGACCAGCACCTGTTGAGTAGTCACCGATTTTCTTCACAGAGTAACCGTGAAGTGCCATTGCACGTTGCATGTGGTTAGTACAGCTGTGGAACTGACCCGTTTGTCTCCAACCAGTTTGACCTGTGTGAAGCGCCCATGGACCGTAATCTTTCTGTACGCGCTCTAGCTCGCGGTAAACAAGGTCTAGTGCCTCATCCCAAGTCACACGAATAAAACGGTTGTTACCACGCGTGTCTGCGCTGTATTTATGCTTCTTCAACCAATCTAGGCGAACCATTGGGTAACGCACACGTGATGGGCTGTAGATAATACCTTTAATACCTTTCAACATCTCAGTTGGGTGTTGATCGATTTCTAGAGGTTTAATTTCTTGTACTTTACCCGCATAAACACGAGCTCGGAATGCACCCCAGTGAGAACCAGAGACTTTCCACGCACCGTCTGTTTCTGCTGCAGACGCTGATGCCGACGCCAATAAGCTTGGACCGATAACCGATGCCGCACTTGTAGTAGCGACACCTTTCAGAAAACTTCTTCTTGTAATTGCCATTGTGTTACTCCAATTGACGTCTTATTAGTGATGGCCTTCAGAAAAATCTGATGAGTGCTTCTGTAGATACTTAAGAACCAGTGCTTCTGTATCTGTATCGAAGTTAACGAATGCAATCATACCATCTAGCATGCCTACCCAACCGTTAGCGCTGAAGTGAGCTTCATCTGGCTGTGAGTGACACGTTGAACAGTTAGATTGGTACGCTTGACCCGCTGCGTTCCAGATTGGATCGAAGTTATCAACCATAGACTCTTTCTTCATCCAAAGTGCTAGGTTAACTTCTTCCCAAGGAAGGCCAGTAAGCTCATCTTCTTTCTTCTCACCAACAGTGATAACGTCACTTTGAGATACTTCTTTCGTCAAGATTGCAGTTGAGATGTTCATACCGAAGTCTTCTTGGATTACACGTCCGAAGCCTTTCGCTTTACGCCAACCGTCGATTTGAATCTTGATCATGTCGCCTTTTTCGTCGATAACCGCAACTTTACTTGCAGGGCTTAATAGACCCGCTTCAACTTCAGCTGTTTCATCTGTGTACATTGGTAGGTGACGAATAGAGATCACGTCTGAACCATTTGCGTAAGATGTGCTGCTTGCTACGTTTTCTAGCTCGCCAACAATACCGCTCGCTGATGCCATATCTAATGGAAGGTTGTGAGCAATACCTTTGTGACAGTCAACACAGCTTTGATCACGCTCTGCCGCGTTCTTCATCTGGATACGCGCTGTTGGGCGCATGTTTTCGAAATCCATTGAATCGTAGTTGTGGCAGTTTTTACACTCTAGAGATTTGTTCGAAGAGAAGCGATCCCATTCGTGTTTAGCCAGTTCGATACGACGAGCTTCGAATTTCTCAGGCGTATCTAGGTCACCAAATACTTGAGCGAATACTTCTTTAGAAGCTTGCATCTTACGAGCGATTTTTGCTGTCCATTCATGTGGAACGTGACAGTCAGGACAAGTAGCACGTACACCAGAAGTGTTTTTCCAGTGAACCGTTTCTTGTAGTTCTACGTATACGTTGTCACGCATGGTGTGACAGCTTACACAGAATTCTTCTGTATTTGTGTGCTCTAGAGCTGTGTTAAAACCGCCCCAGAAAATAACACCGGCGATAAAGCCACCCATAGTTAGTACACCAAGACTGATGTGTACTGCTGGGCGAGTCATTGTGCGCCATAATTTAACTAAAAATGATTTCATGTTTAGCTCTCTTAAATATTGATTTTAAAAAATGTTGTTACTTAGAGGGCATTACATGCCGCCGTGAGCACCTGGAGGTCCGAATACAAACACTTGCAGTGCCCAAACTAGGAAGCCGTAACCGCCTACAAAAGCCACACTTAATATTGGGAAGAGAACCACCGCGATGAAGAGGAAAGACTTCCACTCCAGCGAATGTTTTTCGCTAGTTTCAATTTTATTAACATCACTCATACATTTTGCCTATTTTGTATTTAGTAATTTCGAGTAACCCATTCTATGGGGCTAAAGTTCTTAAGTATCTAACGACAAATTTTAGACCATACTTAAAGTAGGGTTCAATCAAATCTCCCGTTATAACCCTTGCTAATCAATACTTTTTTGAGCTCATCCAAAGTTGTTTTTAGTTAAACAAAGTTATTAAAAAGTATTAACAAATGTGAAGAATTAAGTATATTTCACAAATGTTAAATTCCAACACCTGCGCAACCGTATTGTAACCAATTTTAACGTTTTACCTACTAAGTAGTAGCCAAAAATGCCTCAAAAAACCAATATTTTGTGGTTTGATTGTTAAATTATTGATCGTTTTTCGAATCGATGACTTTGCAGTTGAAATGCATCATTTGGCACTTTCATATATGATAGAAGCCTTATTAAAAGGAAGCATTATGCAAGACGTTATTGATATATCTTGGTGGCAATTATTGTTTTTCAGTTCACTTCTCTTGCTGCCAATTGTAATCAACTACAAGCTAAAACTTGGCCTTGGCAAAGAGGCTTCTATCAGCATCATTCGCATGACTGTTCAGCTATTTCTGGTTGGCCTCTACCTAGAATACCTGTTCACTTTGAATAGCTTGTGGGTCAATTTACTGTGGTTATTTACGATGATTATCGTTGGGGCAAGCTCGATTGTTGAAAAGTCCAAGTTACCCCGAAACCTCTTGTTAGTCCCAGTCGCTGTGAGCCTAGCGGTAACCTGTGTACCCATTGTCTTGTTTATCTGCTTATTCATCATTAAACCAACACCGGTTTTTAACGCACAGTACTTAATCCCTATTGCAGGGATGCTGTTAGGTAATAGCTTAAGCAGTAACATCGTGGCATTGCAGAACTTGTTCGGTGCTTTTGAAACGCAGAAATCAGAGTACGAAGCGGCTATCGCTTTAGGTGCCTCTCCTTCCTATGCTGCAGCGCCTTTTGTGCGTAATGCTATACAGAAAGCGATGTCTCCTATTATGGCCTCAATGGCAACCACAGGCTTGGTAACGCTACCAGGAATGATGACAGGACAAATCTTAGGGGGTGCTTCACCAATGATCGCGATTAAGTATCAACTGATGATCATGTTGGCTATTTTCGTGATGATGAGCTGCTCCTTAGCGCTTGCACTTCACCTATCGTTAAAGACTTCTCTGACCAAAGAAGGGCGAGTTCTCGCTCAAATACAGCCTTCAAAATAACCTCCCGACTCATCTTAGATCTGGTTACTCACTGAATTTGATACAGGTTATCCACAGAAATTGTGGATAACCAAATCAATATAGATCCTTTTTTGTCCATTTCGGCTCGCGCAAAGATCATTGCCATTGATCCTTGGGTGATTTCAAAGACATATACACACGTGCAGAACTGCGTTGTTAAGCGTTCAAATGATAATTTAAGAATTCAACGAGTAAGTTTTCCACAAATAAAAAACGGCCTGCAATGCAGGCCGTCTTGTAAATGTCATAAGTCAGTTCAATGTTTCCACTCTGAGCTTTAACTAATCTTGTCACTGAGCTAGTCACACAAGCTTTGTTGATCCGCCATCTTTATTAATCGCGTAAATAAATCAACCAATACCACATGCCAACAAAGATACCGCCGCCGATGATGTTACCGATAGTAACGGGCAGCAAGTTGTTCATCAGAAAGTCCATCATGTTTAGGTCAACATAGTCTGCTGGATTAGCCCCTGTCATTGTCCAGAATTCAGTTGGAGCAAATGTTTTGATACCGATAGCTAAAGGCACTTGGAACATATTCGCAATACAGTGCTCAAAGCCCGATGATACAAACATCGCGACAGGTAAAATCAGTACTGCAATTTTGTCAGTCAGTGTTCGTCCACTAAACGTCATCCATACCGCGATACAAACCAATACGTTACACATGATGCCAAGCGCGATAGCTTGGATAAAACCATGGTGCATTTTGTGCTGAGAGATGGCCATGGCATTCAAACCCACTTGCCCATGGTCGAACATGTACTGTTTAGTCAGAAGCATGCATGCCACTAGCAATAAAGCACCAATAAGGTTACCGATATAAACGGTCGCCCAGTTCTTTACTAGGGTTCCCCAGCTAATCTTGCCACTTGCACGAGCAACAAGAGTGAGCACCGAACTGGTAAATAGTTCACCGCCAGTAACAACAACGAGGATTAGGCCCAAGCTAAATGCAAGGCCACCTAGGACGCGAGTAATACCCCAAGGTAAATCACCAGCGCCAGTGGTTACAATTGTGTAGAACACAAACGCAATACCGATATGTATGCCAGCTGAAATCGCTAGGAGAAAAGATTTGGTTGGATCTTTGGTTGCTTTACCTACGCCAATATCTGCAGCGCGCTCAGCCATTTGTGGCGGTAATAATGAGTCAAATTGGTTTAGATTCATGATGATTTACATTTTGAAACATGTTGTCGGGAGCGCGATAATCCTCTCTTTCATTTCTGAATTCAAGAGCTATTTGGGACTCAAAATACCTCCCACAACCTTGTGGAAAGGAAATAGCCCAAGTTATTCAAAATTCATACGACTTTAGTAGTAAAAAGAAAACTATGCTGAATGATTAGTTATCAGCATAGAAAATAACACATCTATAAATATCAACAAGTTACGTTAAAAATAAAAGAATAACGTACACTAAAATGGCTCACAGAGCGCTTTTATTTCTAGATTTTGACATAGATCAACAGAACGTAAAAAAGCGCCCTAAGGCGCTTTTAACTCAATCACAAATAAAGAAATTAGTGATGCTAAACCGAAGGTTCAATCACTTCTTCTGATGATTGTTCTAGGGTTGAATCCTCTAGAGTAGATTCAACAGCTGAGGACATCACATCAGAGTCACTTTCGTTGGCCACTTTGCCACCTAAGCTTTTCAAACTATCCACTAACTCTTCTAAGCTTTTAATGTGAGCATCACTCTTGGTAATCTGCTCACCGAGCAACTCACTGTGCTTGGTCGCTTCAACCAATTTCTGTGTTTGTTTCTGATTCTCACTTTCTAACTTAGCGAGTCGTTCAGTCAAAGTTTTAATCTCTGACTTTAATGACGCCGTCATGTCTGAGCCTTTCAGCGCTTTAACACTCGCTACAATTTTTTGAGACTGAAGGCGCAATACAACATCACGGTGATCTTCATCATTAACCACTCGTGAAATGCTCAATAACTGGTTCTCTGCATTCAAAACCGACTGTTCGAACTGGTCGCCTTTTACGCTCGCCAGCACTTTGACTTCATGAGCAACACTGCGTACGTGGTTTAATTCGAACTCCGCAGCGTGAACTGCGTCTTCAATGATAGACTTTTCACGGGGACTGGCTTTCACTTGGCTTTCTGCCAAAGCAATTTGAGATGCCGCTTTAGCAAACGTCAGTGGAACAACGTCATCGAAATCTTCATCTTCCAAGAACTCTAATTCGTTCTTCAAAGGTTCGATGTATTTCTTATGCGCCACTTTAACTTCTAGTAAGCGAGCATTGTTAAGAAATTCCACCTGCGCTTCTTGAGCGTCTTCAAGCTCATCGACCAGCACATACTCGAACAACTCGCTGTATTCTGAATACAAACGTTTGTAGCTCGAGGTAAACATGGTATCTGCGCCAAGAAACTTCAGGTAATCCATTTGGACAATCGAATCCGCGAGTACTCGATCAGCCTTCTTCTTTAACACTAAGATCGAGTCATAGTTTGATTTGATCAAAGCGATTTTTTCATCGAAGGCTTCAGCGTAAGTTAGGCTCGAAAAAATGGAGTAACTCTTGGTTATCCGAGTTTCGTCTTTAAGTAAGTCCGCATAAATGCTTTCAGCATCATCCCATGCGTCTAATAGTTCATTGTAATTCTCTGGTGCATAGAGAGACAATTGAGCATGGTCTTCAAGCTTAACTTCCCATTCGGAGTAAACGCTTTGGACAGACTGAAATGAACGGACCTCTATTGTCGATTCATTATTGTTGTTTGTGGTTTGGTTCGCGTCTGTCTGCTCTGAGGGTGTACTTTGACAACCTGAGATAGCAAATAGCATACTGATCGTTAATGCTACTTTGTTCGCTCTCACTTATGCATATCCTTTTTATACAATATTCGCTCAATGCAAATTATTTCTAGTCACAATATATTACAACCACTTAGCAATAAACATCACTGATGATTTAAGTGGGTGCAAATCACCCAATATAACCAAAATAAACTCATCACTCGATGATTAATCAATCAATTTGGTATCACTTATCAATTCTCTTTATTTGCTATTGCCTGAGCCGAGAATGCGCACTAAGGTGAAGGTAGAGAACGTTATGAATATATAGGTCAATTATGAAGTACAACGCTGAACATATTGCTGATTTAAACCTCCTTCTTCAATTTGATGTAAGTAGTGCAGCTACTGGAATTAAAGTCCATCAAGAGGCAGCTCAAGAAACTCAAGACGCTGTTAAGCGCCTATTCGAAAAAAACCTTTGTACTCAGCCAGACGGCGGTTACCTAACAGATGAAGGTATCGAGATGGCAGAGCGCGCAGACAAGCTTCTTCGCGTACTAAACTAAAGCTCCATTGTTCTAGTAAAAACTCCACTTGCTTCGGCCGTGGAGTTTTTTCATTTTTGGGCAAAGCTTTGTTAGGCTTATTGTAAATTCGTCATTTGCAGTTGTGAGGAACACATGGCTTCTATATTTATTGTCGGTGCAGGATGGGTAGGTGCACCTTTATCTGAACATTTAGAAAAACATGGTAACCGAGTAGTGGTCACGAAAACGACCCAAGCGGGAGCAGATGCCATTGGTAGCGAACAAATTCCATGTGAAGTGTTTAGCTTTGATTCATCCGATCCACAACAGACTATCGGGCGACTCTATTCATTGTTACTCGAAAACAACACTGAAATTGTGATTGGCAGCTTCCCTCCTGGCTTTAGAAAAGGAGCAGGACAAGAGTATGCCGACTACTGGCAGCAACTCACCAATGCATGCCAAAAGGCCAACATTAAAAAGCTCATTATGGTTAGTTCAACTACGGTATACCCAACTAAGCCGGGTGTGCTGAACGAGCTGGATGCATCACTCCCTCTTTCGACCTCAGATAACGAGCACGCGTCTTTATTTTCCGATAACGCACGAATCATGCTGCAAGCTGAACAGTCAGTGATTGATTCCGGTATCGACTACACCATTCTTCGCTTTAGTGGCTTAATCGGCCCAAGCCGTCACCCATCACGCTTCGCAAGCAAGTTAAAACAAGTCAGCACTCAAGCTCCAGCCAACATGCTGCACCTTGATGATGCAATTGGTGCTGTCGATTTCGCTATCAGTCAACTGCACAATGAAATAGTTAACGTGACCACACCAAATACAGTCAGTAAGGCGGAGTTTTATGCCGCGGCACTGAAAAGCGCCAACAGCAGTGAGCCTCTGCCCGCTGTTGTTGATACCCCAGACAAGTTAATCTCTTCGAAGAAGATTCTCGACTTAGGTTATTCATTTAAATTCGAATCCACACTGGACGCACTTCATGACTGAACAATCTATTGCTAACAAAAATCCCAACATAAAACTGCATCGCTCAGTCGACACCCTTTGGAACTTTATGTCGATGGGTCACAAGGTTACGCCTTCCGACTGTATCTTTGTATTGTGTAGCAACGATACTCGCGTAGCTGAATATGCAGCCGAGCTTTATCACCAACAGATCGCGCCTTACATCGTTTTTTCTGGCGGTGTGGGACGCTTTACCGAAAGAAGCTTTGAACGCTCAGAAGCAGAAACATTCGCTTCTATCGCACGAGATTGTGGCGTGCCTGACTCTGACATTATCATAGAGAAACACGCAACAAATACTGGGGAAAATGTACGATTCACTCATGAGTTGCTGACAGAAAAAGGGTTATCGCCGAAGAGGCTAACCTTAGTTCAGAAGCCCTTCATGGAGAAACGTACCTACGCAACCTTCAGTAAACAATGGCCTGACGAAACTTCCGAGATTACCGTGACGTCGCGATGGCAAACTTGGGATGATTACTTTAACGAAGAGTTGCCGTTAGATATGGTGTTAGGCGCATTAATTGCTGATTACGAGCGAATCAAATCCTACCCAGAGAAAGGCTTTCAGATTGAGATGCCGATCCCCGACGACGTTGACCACGCCTATCAAGCATTGAAGAAGCTCGGTTTCGAATAAGCAAAAGTTAGACTTTGAACAAAGTAAAAGCTCGGCAGGAAATAAAACAAAAGCTCGGCTTGGAAGAAAGCAAAACACAGGCCCAATAAACAAAAACGGTGACACTTGGTCACCGTTTTTCGTTCTTTCGCGTTAGCAAATAGAGCTGCTTATTTACCTAACGCTTCTTTGTAGTGCAGACGGCAAACAGAAACGTATTTGTCGTTACCGCCAATAGCCACTTGGTCGCCCTCAGCAATCGCCACACCGTGCTCGTCGGTACGAATTACCATGTTCGCTTTACGGCCACAGTGACAAATTGTTTTAAGCTCAACAAGTTTATCTGCCCAAGACAGTAAGTAACGGCTACCTTCAAACAGTTCACCCAGGAAATCGGTACGTAGGCCGTAACAAAGTACAGGGATGTGCAGCTTATCAACCACTTCTGTTAATTGGTACACCTGCTCCTTCGATAAAAATTGGCACTCATCGATCAAAACACAATGACGCTTTTCTTCCTCATTGAGCTTTTTGATCGCATCAAACATGTTGGTGTCATTTTTAAACAGCTGAGCTTCAGATTGCAGACCAATTCGTGAGCTCACTTTACCGATACCATAGCGATCGTCCAAAGCTGCCGTAAAGATCACTGGCGTCATGCCACGTTCTTGGTAGTTGAATGAAGATTGAAGAAGCGTTGTTGATTTACCCGCATTCATTGCCGAGTAATAAAAATACATCTGAGCCACAGAAATATTCCTGTTAATTAAAAGTTGAAGATAGAAAAGGTGAAAATAGAGAATTCGTGCTAGAAAAAAGGGCTGAAAATCAGCCCTTTTTATAAGATTTACTTACGACGCCAAGTCGTACCTTCTGGGCCATCTTCCAGAACAATACCCAACTCGTTTAGCTTATCACGTGCAAGGTCGGCATTTGCCCAATCCTTTGAAGCACGAGAGTCGTTACGCAGTTTGATCAACGCTTCGATTTCAGCCACTTCGTCGTCGTTACCTGCCGCATCACCTTGTAGGAAGGCTTCTGGCTCTTGGTGAAGAATACCGATGATGTCTGCTAGTTCACGCATCAATGCACCCAGTCCGCTTGCTTTTTCAATGCTTTCAGGCTTGATACGGTTGATTTCACGAGCCATTTCAAACAGTACTGAATAAGCTTCAGGTGTGTTGAAATCATCGTTCATCGCTGTAGAGAATCGAGTCACGTACTCTTCGCCACCGGCAGGAGCGGCTGTAAGGTCTAGGCCACGAAGTGACGTGTATAGACGCTCTAGTGATGCGCGAGCTTGGTTTAGGTTATCTTCGCTGTAGTTTAGCTGGCTACGGTAGTGACCAGACATTAGGAAGTAACGTACCGTTTCAGCATCGTAATGTGCTAGCACGTCACGGATAGTGAAGAAGTTACCCAGTGATTTAGACATCTTCTCTTTGTCTACCATCACCATACCACTGTGCATCCAAGTATTTACATACTGAGTGCCGTGCGCGCAGCAAGACTGTGCGATTTCGTTTTCGTGGTGAGGGAACTGCAGATCTGAACCACCACCGTGGATATCGAAGTGGTTACCAAGAATAGACGAGTTCATTGCTGAACATTCGATGTGCCAACCTGGACGACCCGGGCCCCATGGCGATTCCCATGTAGGTTCACCTGGCTTAGACATCTTCCAAAGAACGAAGTCTAGTGGGCTGCGTTTTGCAGATTCAACATCAACGCGAGCACCCGCTTGAAGCTGATCAAGGTCTTGCTTTGAAAGCTTACCGTATTCGTCGAATTTCTTTACTTCAAACATCACGTCGCCGTTGCTTGCAACGTATGCGAAACCACGTTCAATCAGCTTTTCAACAAGCTCGATGATTTCAGTGATGTATTCTGTCGCACGAGGCTCAACATCTGGGCGTTTCATGTTCAATGCATCGAAGTCCGCGTGCATTTCACCGATCAGACGCTCAGTCAGAGAGTCACAAGACTCGCCGTTTTCATTAGCGCGCTTGATGATTTTGTCATCGATATCAGTGATATTACGAACGAAATTCAAATCGTAACCAAGGTAACGCAGGTAACGAGTTACCACGTCAAATGAAACGAACGTACGGCCATGACCAATATGACAGAGATCGTATATGGTTACCCCACAGACATACATACCGACTTTGCCAGCTGTAATTGGTTTGAATTCCTCTTTCTGTCTTGTGAGCGTGTTATATATCTTCAGCATGATCTCTATCTATTTTATGGATTAATCAAAATAAGCTCGCAGTATAACAAGTCATACCTTAATAGGTAATCCCTAAAAGCAGGAATTATACCAATCACGGTAAGTAGATGGTCATAAATAGCGCAGAAAAAATGCTTGAGAACAAGGAAGCTCTTTTCGACAAAAAGTTTCGATAAGTAGTTATTCTACATTCAAAATTTCTAACGACGTTATCAAGTGTTTTAACAAGCTAGGATGGCCAGTTATTTACTACGATTGGTATTACCTCAAACATCCGAGTTAAGTTAATGATTTGGTGATTTGAAAGTCTGCCAACATGCGCTAGAATTCGAACTTCATATTAAAAAGACAGTAAGGTAACAATCATGATCATCCTTCACACAAATTTTGGTGATATCAAAGTTCAACTTAACGAAGAAAAAGCACCAGAAACAAGCGCAAACTTTCTACAGTATTGCCGTGACGGTTTCTACGACAACACACTATTCCACCGTGTTATCGATGGTTTCATGATTCAAGGCGGCGGCATGACTTCTGGCCTTAAAGAAAAGGCAACTCGTGCAACGATCAAGAACGAAGCAAACAACGGTCTAGCGAACAAAGTTGGTACGCTAGCAATGGCTCGTACTATGGAACCGCATTCAGCCAGCTCTCAGTTCTTCATCAACGTTAACGACAACTCTTTCCTAAACTTCCGTAGCGAAAGCCTAGACGGTTGGGGCTACTGTGTATTCGCAGAAGTTGTTGAAGGCATGGAAATCGTAAACAAGATTAAAGGTGTTAGCACTGGTTCTATGGGTATGCACCAAGATGTACCTCTAGAAGAAGTGATCATCACTGGTACTACAATCGAAGCTTAATTCATCGCTTTCGGTTAGTATTGATGAGCCGATAAAATCAGGATATAGGGAGCGAATCGCTCCCTTTTTTTAGACCTATGAAAACATATTTTATATCAGATCTGCACCTTTCTCCGTCACGAGAAGACATCACAGACTGCTTCTTAACCTTTATGAAGAAAGAAGCCGTAGAAGCGGATGCACTTTACGTATTAGGTGACCTTTTCGAATTCTGGATTGGTGACGATGATAAGAGTGAATTCGCGACTTCTATCCGCCAAGCGTTTATCGACTTAGTGAAAACAGGCGTGCCTTGTTACTTTACTCAAGGGAACCGCGACTTCTTAGTCGGCAAAAAATTTGCTAAGCAAACGGGCGTACAACTTCTCGACGAAGTTTCTACGATCGATATCTACGGGCAAAAAGCGGTAGTATTGCATGGAGACACTCTATGTACTGAAGATGTAAAGTACCTCGCCTTTCGCGAAAAAGTGCATCAGCCATGGTTACAATGGGTCTTCAACCGAATTCCATTTTTCATCAAGAAGAAAATTGTTTCAAAGGTTCAATCAGATATCAAAGATGACAAGCAGACCAAGTCTCTCGACATCATGGATGTGACACAGCAAGAAGTCGAAGATGTGATGGAACGAAACAATGTCGATCTGATGATCCACGGCCATACTCACCGCCCAGACATCCATACATTTAATGCTAACAATTGCACTAAAACCCGTATCGTACTTGGCGATTGGTATACGCAAGGCTCAGTGCTGGTGTTCACGCCGCAAAGTTTTGAACTACAGAATCGAGCGTTTAGCAATAGCTTTTAACATCACGCTTAAACTTTCACTTTGATTATTATTGTCGGTCAGACTTTCTTAGAAAGTGTATGGTAATTTCTAGTGAATTAGCTATTATCTCTCTACCAGAAATAAACCGAACACAGTACCAAGTTGAAATATTCATACGTAGCGCGTCAACCAATACTCGACACAGGCAAGAAAACCATAGGTTACGAGTTGCTATTCAGGGATGGTCCTAAGAACACTTTCCCTGAAGTAGAGCCGGAGCTCGCTACTAGCCGTTTGCTTTCCGATCACTTCTTATCGACCCACTATAATACGTTGGGTGATAAGCTTGGGTTCGTGAACTTCCCATATGCAAGCCTAATCAACTTAGTCCCTACTCTGTTCCCCAAAGAAAGCCTCGTTGTTGAGGTTCTTGAAGACTGCGAACCAACAGACGAATTACTTGAAGCAATCAAAACCATCTTTGACGCGGGTTATACCATTGCGCTAGACGACTTTGTGCCAAGTAAAGCTTGGAAGCGCTTCTTACCCTACGTTTCAATTATCAAGTTCGATATCCGTTTGACGCCAATTGCCAAAGCAGCGATGTTTATGAACTCTCTCAAAGGGCTAGATATCAAGTTCCTTGCTGAGAAAGTAGAAACGTACGAAGAATACCAAGAAGCGAAAAAAGCAGGCTTCACCTACTTTCAAGGTTATTTCTTTAGCAAGCCAGAGATGATCCAAACGCGTGCGCTCAACCCGGCATTCCTGACGACCGTTCAGCTGTTAAAAGAGATTGCGCACGACCCTATCGACTTTGGTGAAGTAGAGCGTTTGATTACGCTCGATGTGACCATGTCGTATAAGCTACTTACCTACGTAAACTCCGCTGGCGGTTCACCAACAACGATTCGTTCATTCCGCCAAGCGCTTATTTACCTTGGTGAACAGAAACTGCGTAAGTTCGTTTCACTGGTGGCTATCGCATCCGCGAAAGAAGATAAGCCGGACTCACTTTATGGCTTAGCGGTAATACGCGCACGTCAGTGTGAACTCTTGGTTGAGAAGATGAATGTTAAGGTTGAGCCTGGACAAGCCTTTTTGACCGGTATGTTCTCTCTGTTGGACTCACTCTTTGACCAACCATTGAAACAAGTACTCGATTCAGTGCCGATCGACATCGAGATCAAACAAGCCTTGATTCAACGTAAAGGTGTGTTAGGTGCTGTATTGGCGATGGTGGTTGCGTATGAGCAAGCTCGTTGGGAAGAAGCGACTCGTATTCGCCAGCTTCTCAAACTGAGTGAAGCTCAACTTGGTCAAGCTTATGACGAAGCGACGACTTGGGCTCAAGAGCTATTGTCTCCAGCCTTGAAATAGTAAACTTCGCGCTAACACTTTGATAATTTCAATAACTTCAACAGAAACTAAACTTTGGTGAGCGATCGTTTCTTGGTAAACTCCCACGCATTCACTTATGGCCTCTTAATAGAGGCCATTTTTACAGGATCTGACTATGTCTTTATGCCCATGCGGTAGCAAAAATACTTACCAACAGTGCTGTGAATCAGCGCACCTTCACCACAGTGCTGTTGAAACGCCTGAACAGTTGATGCGCTCTCGTTATTCAGCGCACGTGTTGGGTTTAGTTGACTATGTTGTTGCGACTTACCACCCTAGCTGCAACGCAGAAGCGCAAAGAGAAGGTATTGCCGAATCTATCAACAGTGATTGGGCAGGACTAGAAGTCATCGATACTGCGGTAGGCTCGCACCAAGACGAAGGCTTTGTTGAGTTTAAAGCTTACTTCAATGAAGAAGGCGCACAATACTGCATGCAAGAACGCTCTCGCTTTATACGTGAAGACGGTCTTTGGTACTACATTGATGGTACCTTCCCAGAGCAGGAACAAACTACACAACCAGAAATTGACCCACGCTTAAATCAAACCGTTGAGAGCTTTAAAATCGGCCGTAATGATCCGTGTATTTGTGGCAGTGGTAAGAAATACAAGAAGTGCTGCGGGTAACTCGTTCGACTAAGAAGTCAGATTAAGAGAAGAGATTCCTGATGTCGCTTAGGCTCCTCGGAATGACGCAAAGTCAGAGGTTAGAAAAGTGACGTAGGGCTTAGAAATCTTGAAATCTTGAAATCTTGAAATCTTGAAATCTTGAAATCTTGAAAATTAAAAAACTAAAAAGCCCCGTAAACATGTTTGTTTGCGGGGCTTTTGTCTGTCTTTTACGCGGTTCTATTAATCTAAAGAGAGCTTACTTATGACGCTCTTTCAGCTTGTTTACCACATCATCCATCGATAAGCCTTGGTCTTGAAGAAGAACCATTAGGTGGTAAATCAAATCTGCTGATTCACACACTAACTCCGCCTTATCGCCCGACGTCGCCGCAAGCGCGACTTCAACGCCTTCTTCGCCCACTTTTTGCGAAATACGCTTGGTGCCACGGGCATATAGACTGGCAGTATAAGAAGATTCAGGATCGGCGTCCTTGCGGGCAGCCAATAGCTGCTCAAGCTGATGAAGCCACACCATCTGAGACTCTTCTTGCTTGTCTCCATCCCAACACGTTGTTGTACCTGTGTGGCACGTTGGACCAATGGGATTAACTTTAACCAGTAAGGTGTCGCTGTCACAGTCCAAGGCGATGTTTTGCAGTTGCAATACATTGCCCGACGTTTCACCTTTCGTCCAAAGACGCTCTTTTGTGCGAGAGAAAAACGTCACATTGCCAGTTTCACCCGTTTTCTCAAGTGCGGCTGGGTTCATGTATCCCATCATTAGCACTTGGCTTGACTGGTAATCTTGAACAATCGCTGGCACTAAGCCATCTACTTTTTCCCAGTTAATACGCTCTGACAATGCGCCTACTTCTGTTTTTGATAAGCTTACGGGTTCAAAACTCATAGTCGCACCTCTACATCTTGTTGTTTTAAATACTGTTTAAGTTCACCAATATTGATGACTTGTTTGTGGAATACCGAAGCCGCAAGTGCTCCATCCACGTTGGTCTTTTTATAAGCTTCAGCAAAGTGCTCCATTGCACCAGCGCCACCAGAGGCAATCAATGGCACATTACACACTTCACGCACCATGTTTAACTGATCGATATCATAGCCGTTACGAACGCCATCTTGGTTCATCATGTTTAACACAATCTCACCTGCGCCACGCTTCTGTACTTCCTGCACCCAATCTTTGGTTTCCCATTTGGTTGCTTTAGTACGCGCTTCATCGCCTGTAAATTGGTAAACCTGATATTTACCGGTTTCTTTGTCGAAGTATGAATCGATACCGACAACGATACACTGAACGCCAAACTTATCAGCAAGGTCAGTAATCAGCTGTGGATTAGCCAATGCCGGTGAGTTGATTGACACTTTATCCGCACCAAACTCAAGGATGCGCGCTGCATCTTCTGCTGATTTAATACCACCAGCGACACAGAAAGGGATATCGATCACTTCAGCTACGCGTTTCACCCAGCTTTTATCGACCACACGGCCATCACTTGATGCGGTGATGTCATAAAATACCAATTCATCGGCGCCCTCTTCTGCATAGCGTTGTGCTAGCGGAACGATGTCACCAATAATTTCGTGGTTACGGAACTGAACGCCCTTAACCACTTGTCCGTCACGGACATCCAAACAAGGGATTATGCGCTTTGCCAACATGCAAATGCCTCCTCTGCGGTAAACTTGCCATCAAGTAGTGCACGACCCACAATCACACCCGCAACACCGCTGCCTTTTAGCGCTTCGATATCAGCTAGGCTGCCAATGCCGCCCGATGATTGGAATTGCACTTGTGGGTACTGCTTACAAAGATCAACATAGAGCTCTACGTTTGATCCTTCTAGCGTGCCATCGCGTGAAATATCGGTACACAGCACGTGTTTAAGGCCAACCGTGAGGTAGTCTTCAATCAGCGCTTCAATGGTCACACCTGAATCTTCTTGCCAACCTGAAATCGCCACTTTACGTATGCCGCTTTCGTCAATATTGATGTCCAGAGCCAGCACGATTTTTTCCGCGCCGTACTTCTCCATCCAACCTTTCACCAACTCAGGTTGCTTAACGGCTGTAGAACCAACCACAACGCGCTGTGCGCCAGCTTCTAGCAGATCAACGACATCTTGTTCGTTACGCACGCCACCACCAATCTGGATGTTCGCAGGCGTGCTAGCAAGGAGCTTAGCAATCAAGTCTAACTGACGAGCCGTTGTGTCTTTTGCGCCCGTTAAGTCAACAAGGTGCAGCCAGCCAGCGCCAGCTTGGTGGTACAGATTAAACTGCTCTGCTGGGTCTACTTTGTATTCTGTTACTTGCCCGTAGTCTCCTTGGAATAAGCGAACTACTTGGCCTTCAATTAAATCTAACGCGGGAATAATCATTTACATTCCTTATATGGCAACGTTAGCCGCTGCCTAATCCTTATTACAATTCCAAGAAGTTCTGAATCAGCTTAGAGCCAGCTTTCGAAGATCGCTCTGGGTGGAACTGAACACCATAATAATTGCCACTTTGAACCGCCGCAGTGAACGGATTACCGTAATCACATTGTGCGATTGTGTAGTCGCCCACTGGCATTGCGAAGCTATGAACAAAGTAGAAGTATTCGCCTTCTTCAATGTCTTTAAATAGAGGATGATTAGGTGTTGCCGTTACGGTGTTCCAACCCATGTGTGGTAATGGCAAGTCGCCCGTTTCAAGTAAACGAACTTCACCATCACACAAACCTAGGCATTCAACTAACTCATCAGCCTTTTGACCTTTCTCTTGAGACAGTTTGCCTAACAGCTGCATACCTAGACAGATACCCAGCAGAGGCTTCTCAACTTGCTTGACAAGGGTAACAAGGTCACGCTCTTGCAGGTTCTTCATTGCCTCACTTGCTGTACCTACACCGGGTAGGAATAGCTTGTCGGCAGCAAGAACCACTTCTGGTTCTTTTGAAATTTCAACTGCGTAGCCCAAACGTTCAATCGCAAACTTCACCGATGAAACGTTGGCACAACCAGTATCAATAATAACGACTTTTTGCTCTTTCATACCGAACCCTTACAGAACGCCTTTGCTGCTTGGTAACTCGTTACCTTCAACTTTGATTGCTTGGCGAAGAGTACGGCCAAACGCTTTGAACAGGCTCTCAATGATGTGGTGATCATTATTGCCATCAGAAGAAAGGTGTAGCGTACAAGCCAATGTATCAGTTAGAGAACGGAAGAAGTGAACCACCATCTCGGTTGAAAGATCACCCACTTGCTCACGGCTGAATTTAGCATCGAACTTCAGGTATGGGCGACCAGAAAGGTCTAACGCACACTGAGCCAAACACTCATCCATTGGTAGGCTGAAACCAAAACGGCCAATACCACGTTTGTCGCCTAGTGCATCTTTCAATGCTTGGCCTAAAGCCAGAGCGGTATCTTCGACTGTGTGGTGATCATCAATGTGCAGGTCGCCCTTCACAGTCAGGTTCATTTGGAAACCACCGTGTGTCGCGATTTGATCAAGCATGTGGTCGAAGAAACCCATGCCGGTATCGATCTTGTTGCCACCGGTTTCATCAAGGTTTACTGCAACCTTGATATCGGTTTCTTTAGTAGTACGAACTACTTCAGCAATACGCGCATTAACCGTCAGATCTTTAACGATTTGTGGCCAGTTAAGCGTGCCTTCAGTTTCCGCATCCGGGCCATATTGAATACCGCGGATAGCCATGTTCTCTGCCAGTTGAAGATCCGTCATTCGGTCGCCAATCACAACAGAGTGTTGGAAATCGACTTTACCGCCTTGTAGGTACTCTTTAACCATACCCAGTTTAGGCTTACGGCAAGAGCAGTTGTCTTCGTCAAAGTGAGGGCAAATAAGCACGTCGTCAAACTTAACGCCTTGAGATTCGAAGAACTCCATCATCATATTGTGTGGTGCATCGAAATCTTCTTGTGGGTAGCTATCGGTACCTAAACCATCTTGGTTAGTGACCATTACTAAGCGGTAACCAGCATCTTGCAAAGCAAGCAGGCTAGGAATTACTCGCGGTTCGAATTTTAGCTTGTCTAAACGGTCTACTTGAAAGTCAACTGGCGGCTCAACAATTAAGGTGCCGTCACGGTCTATAAAAAGTATTTTCTGTTGTTTACTCACTTGAACTTCCTTTTAATTTTAAATCTGGTGGCCTAGCTAAAATCAAACGCTAACCCAAAATATTGGTTTCACTTGCCAGCCCAATTAATCAACTCAAACTGGCAAATGTTATTACTGGTAAGCCTTTCATTACTGATAAAAGTTACGAATGAATCCAAGTGTCTTTTCGCACTCTTCGCGGTTACCAATACTAATACGAACACAGTCTTCAATAGGTGAATTACGCAAAATAATGCCCGTATCCCAAGCCGCTTTAAATAACTCATCGCCGTTCGGGAATTTCACCAGTAAGTAGTTACCCCAGCCATCAAAAACCATCACTTGAGGCATACCTAATAGACCCGCCTGCAAATACGCTCGGTTAGCACTTAAATCTAGAACTTGGAACTTAGCTCGCGCTAGTCCTTGCTCTGAGAGAGCTTGAACGGCAATGTCAGCAACAGGGATTGGCACAGGATAAGGAGCGATCACTTTCAACAGTACATCGATAAGCTCTTTATTCGCTAGCGTAAAGCCACAACGTAAGCCCGCCAAAGCAAAGGCCTTCGACAAGGTGCGCAGAATCGCTAGGTTTGGATATTGCTCAAGCAAATCAACGGTTGACGCTTCTGGACAAAAATCGATATACGCTTCATCCATCACCACAATCGCTTTGTCTTGTGTCATTTCAAGCAGCTTGATGATGTCTTTACGATCAACTAAATTACCGGTTGGGTTATTTGGGCTACAAACAAACACCACTTTTACGTTGTCGAGCTGAGCTTCGATAGCTGGAAGATCCAATTGCCATTCAGAAGTAAGAGGCACAACTTTACGCTCAACACCAATCGTCTCTGCACTGATTGCGTACATACCGTAAGTAGGTGGGCAGTAAAGAATAGCGTCTTCGTTCGGCTCACAGAAAGCACGAATCAATAACTCAATGCCTTCGTCAGCACCACGAGTCGTCAGTGTTTGCTCTGATTTCACGCCTGCGTATTGAGCGTAAGCATCAATCAGCTCTTTTGGCTGACATTCGCTGTAACGGTTAAGACGAGACAAGTTCAGGTTGTACTCGTTATCAAACGGAGATTCGTTGGCGTTTAGCCATACATCACCAGTACCGCCTATGCGTCTTGCAGACAAGTAAGGTGTTAGAGCCTGAACTTGTTTTCTTGCTAACTTTTCCATGCCCTACCCTTATTTCGCTTTATTTAACTTTTCAACTCGGATAGTCACAGCGCGTTTGTGTGCATCCAAACCTTCGGCTTCCGCCATTGTTACTACTGTTGGCGCTAGGCCTTTCAACCCATCGGCTGTTAGCTCCTGCACCGTCATTCGCTTAGAGAAATCAGCCAAACCTAGGCTTGAATACGTCTTGGTATAACCGTAAGTCGGAAGAACGTGGTTTGTGCCGGATGCGTAGTCACCTGCAGATTCTGGAGACCAGTCACCAAGGAAAATTGAGCCTGCATTATCTAGCAATGGCAGCAATTCACGTGGGTTCTTGGTTTGAACGATCAAGTGCTCAGGACCGTAGAAATTCGAAATCGCAATCGCTTGAGTGATCGATTCAGCAATGATGATTAAGCTTGAAGCCAATGCTTGCTGAGCGATGTTCGCACGAGACAGTTCTTTCAGTTGCTTTTGAACCGCTTCTGTTACTTGGTCTGCAACCACTGGAGATGGAGTTACCAATACTACTTGAGAGTCAGGCCCGTGTTCCGCTTGGCTCAACAAATCCGCTGCAATGAAGTCTGCATCAGCCGTTTCATCAGCAATCACTAACACTTCAGATGGGCCAGCTGGCATATCAATAGCTGCTCCGCGGAAGTCATTACTCACTTGGCGCTTTGCTTCCGTAACGTAGGCATTACCTGGGCCGAAGATCTTATCGACTTTAGCCACACTCTCGGTACCGTAAGCCATTGCTGCAACCGCTTGACCACCACCAACGTTGTAAACTTCGTCGATCTTACAAAGCTTAGCGACATACAAGATTTCATCAGCGATTGGCGGAGGTGAACAAAGCACAACCTTACGACAACCTGCGATTTGAGCAGGAACACCTAACATAAGAACCGTTGACGGTAGTGGCGCACTGCCACCGGGAATATAAAGGCCAACAGTATTAATCGCGCGCGTCACTTGCTCACACACAACACCAGGCTGTGTCTCAACCTTAATTGGCTGCGGCTTTTGAGCTTCGTGAAACTTAGCAATGTTGCTATAAGCTTGCTCTAACGCTTGCTTCATCTCTGGTGTTAGACGAGCACACGCCTCTTCAATCTCACCCGAACTGACTCGGATAGATTCTGGAGTTACACCATCAAACTTTGCAGTCAGCTTTTTAAGCGCGGCATCGCCTTCATTTCGTACTTTTGCAATAACATCAGAAACAGTCGCTGTGATGTTTGCACCTTCAGTAATAGCTGGACGCTCTAATACCGAGTCTTGCTGTGATTCACTTAAAGATTGCCAAACAACGGTTCTCATCGTCACTACCCCATCATTTTTTCGATTGGTAATACTAGAATCGAGCTTGCACCCAACTCTTTCAGCTGTTCCATTGTTTCCCAGAACAAGTTCTCTGTACTTACTAGGTGCACGGCAACTTTGTCTTTGTCTGTAGATAGAGGAAGAACCGTTGGATCTTCAGCACCAGGCAGTAGTGCTTTGATTTGCTCTAGTTGAGAGGTTGGCGCGTGAAGCATGATGTACTTCGACTCTTTCGCTTGTTGAACACCCTGCATACGAGTCAGTAGTTTTTCAATCAGTGCGGTCTTGTCTGCGTCGAAGTCGCCAACACGTTGAATCAGTGTTGCTTTCGATTGGAAGATAGCTTCTGCTTCTTTTAGGCCGTTCGCTTCAAGCGTTGCACCTGTAGAAACTAAATCAGCGATAGCGTCTGCAAGGCCAGCGCGAGGCGCGACTTCAACCGAACCTGTTAGCATACAAGTGCTGAACTCAACACCCTGCTCGTCCATGTAGGCTTTAAGTAGTTGTGGGTAGGTTGTCGCAATACGTTTGCCCGCTAAGTCTTGTGGGCCGTTGTATTCTTCGTCTTTATTAATAGCGATTGAAAGGCGGCAACCACCGAAGTCTAAACGACGTAGTGTGCGGAACTCTGAAGGCTCTTTAAGAGCAACACGATCTAGACGAACTTCTTCTAGTTCATTTTCACCGATGAAACCAAGGTCAACTACACCATCCATGATAAGACCTGGGATGTCGTCATCACGAACGAGTAACAAGTCGATTGGCATATTTAGTGAGTGAACCACTAGGCGCTCACCCATGATATTAAATTTAACACCACATTTTTTAAGTAGGTCTTGGCACTCTTTACTTAAGCGACCTTTCTTTTGAATTGCGATTCTTAGGCGTTGTGTCTGCATTGCTGTATCCCTGTGCAAATATTTGAATTTATTGATTATTTAAAAGCGCTAAAACTAAAAAACCCTCGGGGACTTTGTCATCCCGAGGGTTTAAATCTAAATTCTTTTGACTTAACCTCCGGGAGTAATCTTGCTCCCGGGTATACGTAAATCTCCCCGAAAGACTAGATAGGGTGATGATGGTGATGAATGTTCATTACTAATTTACGCATACTTATCAGCTCTTAGGTTGTTTGCTGTCTTGTCTCCACACTAACTAAGCTGACATCCTTTTTCAACCATTTATTCGAACTTTTTTCACGAAACTTAAAATTAAATTAACAGGCACAAAAAAGGGAGGCAAACGCCTCCCTGATAGTTTACTGATTAACTTTCAATTTTAGCTTTTGCACGTCGCCATTTTGCAGCGAGAGAAGTAAGCCAATGCAAAACATACAGCAACAAACGTTAGAGACGCTGCGCCAAATGCGATGCCAATTGAAGATGTCATACCTAGAGTGATGAAACCAATGCACGATACGAACGCTACAGACAACGCGTATGGAAGCTGAGTCGAGACGTGGTCGATGTGGTTACAACGAGCACCAGTAGAAGACAGAATCGTCGTATCTGAGATTGGAGAACAGTGGTCACCAAATACTGCACCCGCTAGAACCGCACTTAGCATTGGAAGAATCAGTGCGATATCCGATGCTGCAGCCATGTCACCTGCGATAGGTAGCATGATACCGAACGTACCCCATGAAGTACCTGTAGAGAACGCCATAACGCCCGCTAGAAGGAACAAGATAACTGGTAGCCAGTGGTAATCGATGCTGCCCGTTACTAGAGATGATAGGTACGAACCTGTTTTCATGTCGCCGATTACAGAACCGATAGTCCATGCGAATACAAGGATTAGGATTGCGCCAAACATAGAGCTTGCACCAATCCACATTGTTCTTGCGATATCGGCCATAGATAGCTTTTGCTTGAATACTGTCGCTAGTGCTACTAGTAAGCCGATAACACCACCGTAAACAAGAGATTTACCAACATCTGTATTTTCGAATGCACCAAGTAGGTTAAACGCTTGACCATCAGCAGCTAACGCTTGACCGCCTGTGTAAAGCATCGCAGCTACAGTCGCTACGATCAATGAAACGATCGGCATGATTAGGTCAGAAACAGAACCGTTCTCGCTCTCTTCGATGTCTAGCTCTTCGTTTAGATCGTGAGCTTGCTGGCTATCGTTGTCGCCTTCAAAGCCACGACCTTGAGACGCTTCGATCTCGTGATCGCGCATCTTACCAACATCTAGACCGAACCACGCCACTGCGAACACCATCAATAGTGCAAATACCGCGTAGAAGTTCATTGGAATAAGACGAACATAAGCACCTAGAGCAGAATACTCTGTCACACCATGTGTTACTAAGATGCCACCAATAATAGTAATGATGTAAGCACCCCAACTAGAAGCTGGCATGATCACACACATAGGAGCCGCAGTAGAATCAAGAATATAAGCTAGCTTAGCGCGAGATACGTAGAAACGGTCTGTAACAGGACGAGAGATTGCACCCACTGCCAAGCTGTTGAAGTAATCATCAACAAAGATGAATACACCTAAAAATGCAGCAAGCAGTTTTGAACCACGCTTGCTCTTAACTCGAGACTGAGCCCACTCAGCGAATGCACGAGTACCACCAGAAAGCGTTAATAGCGCTGTTGTCATTCCAAGAATAATTAGGAAAGCAATGATGCTCATGTTCCAAGTATTGATACCACCATCTTCGATGAAAACACCAGATGCTTTAGTAAATACGTAGCTAGCGGCATTACCTACTGAATAGTCAGCCAGTAAGATGGCACCCATAACGATACCGACACCCAAAGAAACCAATACACGGCGGGTAACAATAGCAAGGCTCAAAGCCACAAGGGGCGGAAGCAAAGATAAAGGTGATGTTGCAAAATCTATTAAATTCATGATCTTCAAAAACCAGTTTTTTATTTGGCTAGAGATCTACTGCAGACAAACTTGATACGGCTGACCAAGCTCATGTTGAACTAAGCGAAAGGGAAGTGAACACTTCACCCAACCCTACAGTAGCGCTCCATAGTTTAAAATTAAGACTATGGCAGTGTTGTACCTATTGAGCACAACCCCAGCAAATTGCTTAGATATACAATTTACTTCGGCAATTACACCTTTCATTCCCGTTCATTGGCATCACCCCAACGGAAGTTACTTTTTATAATTGCACCTCTACGTGCGATAACATTATTAACCGTGTAAACCAGAGTTTAACAACAAATTAACCAACACCTCGCATCAGGTAGCCGCAATTGTACTCATCAAGAGCAACAATGCAACATATCATTCCGAGAAAAATAGCTTTTTGTTAATGAACTAATCAATAGAAGAATAGTCTACATAAGTTGACTACTCCACCTGTCACATATCATTTTTTAAGATATTCTTAATAATTATTATAAATTCAATAGAAATACTGCTCTGAATTTTCAACTATTCATCTCACTTTTATATTTAAATATGTAATAGAAGAAATACTATTTGTTTTATTCCTAGGCTCTGTTTATTATTAGGAAGATTATTTAGTTTACCTTGATGGAAAATATCATGTCTGAATTAACAAAAACTCTATTAAATATCCGCAGCCTTCGTGCGTTCTCACGTGAATTAACTCTTGAGCAACTTGAAGAAGCGCTAGACAAGCTGACTATTGTTGTACAAGAGCGTCAAGAGTCTGAAGCTGAAGAGCGTGCTGCTAAAGCAGAGCAAGAAGCTAAGCTTTCTGCTATTGCTGAACAAATTGCAAAAGACGGAATTGATGTTGCCAATCTTATTGCTGCACTTTCTGGTGAAGCAAAATCTAAAACAACAAAAGCTAAACGCGCTCCTCGCCCAGCGAAATACAAATACGTAGACGCAAACGGCGACGAGAAGACTTGGACAGGTCAAGGCCGTACGCCTTCAGCTATCCAAGAACAGCTAGATGCTGGTAAATCTCTAGAAGAGTTTGCTATCTAAACATTTAGTTTACTTAGTGAGTAATCAATTACACGCTAAGCGATAGAATTAATATTTAAGTCGACCCAAGTATTATTTACGACTTCAATATATTCAGAAACAAAAAAGGCTCCTTTCGGAGCCTTTTTTATATTTGTACTATCAGTATTAGAAACCAACTGATACTGATAGTACTACTGATTAAAGAAAGTAACTTATCTTTCCCAGTACGCTTCTTCTAGGCTATCTTCTCTTTCAGGAAGGCCACGAGATAAACGTGGAGAGTGTTGAACCAACACTTCATAGCTAGCACGGTTAGAATATTTACAAACTTGTGAGAACGAAGAGTACGTCAAGAATGAATGTTGGTGTTTACTTGAGTTTGGCACGTTTTCTTTGTGGTACTTATTAGCAGCCATATCATGTAATAAAGCTGATAACGCAGCATCACCTGCACCATTGGTATTTTTGATCTTTTCTGGTCCACCCATGTATGGCGCAATGTGCGAATACACTTTAGTTGGGTTTTCACATAAATCTTTATGCGCAGGACGGCTAAATTCAAAACGGTTGAATTCCGCAATTGAACCTGGAAGTAAAGGCAGTGACGTTTCACGCTTAGCTGCATCTTCTGTATAACCAGCCATAAATAGGCCAACAGGTCCCGCAGTACATAGAACAAGGTCTACCCAGTCTAGCGCTTTATCTGATGCAGCCAGTGGATCGCTTTCACCCGTTAACGCTTCAGCTTCGTCTTCATTCATTGCAACAACCGTTACGTGTTGCTCAAGGAAATCTTTCCAGAATTCTGGATCATCTTGAATAACGAACTTAGTACCTAGTGTAAGAACGACTGGCACATCGTATTTCTTCGCGTATTCGATCGCTTTCATTGTTGCTTCAGGCATCGGGTCGCCTGGCTTACAGCGAACTAAATAAGCCGTTAAAACTAAAGCAGAAGCACTTTTGAAGATTTTTTCAGGAATGCTTTCTGGTTTTAATTGGTTCATTTGTCCTTCGCTAATTGCGAAAGTACGTTCACCGTCTTCTGTAATTAATGCAAAGCAGCGACCAATTGCGCCATCTACCCCTTGTAAATGGTTCAGATCCATTCTGCTTGATGTATTACATAAATAGCGATAACCGTAACTACCAATCTTAATATCTTGGCTCATTACACCTAACAGTGTAGAACGGTCATCCGCTAGCACTGAATAGTTGTGTAATGTGTTACCAATTGTGCCACCAGCGTATTCATTGGTAATCAGGCACTGCTCTTTTAATTCTTGATACAAAGATTCAGCGGCTGCGTCGCCAATAACCAGTGAATGTCCCTTGCTCAAACCATACTTCTCAATAAGTTCAGAACTCACCTTTGCTTCAATATCCACCAATGTTTGGTCAATACCGATAATATGAGTGCGTGACATTCTTTTACTGCTTTGAGCTTGGCTCACTAGAGGATCACGAGCGTGAACCGGAAAGTAGTGCTTTGATTTACGTTGTCCAGGGAATTTCATAGGGCTAGTCTAAGTCAAGGGGAAATAGGTGGCGGATTCTACCGCGCTATATTTAACGCGGCAATCTTTCAAACTATAGCAAACGTTTGCTGAAGGTTTTTTTTATTCGCCTTCCATAAAGCTTAAATCAGGCAGCATGCCCAAATGCTCTGCGTAACGTTTTTGATTAAACTCCGCGCCGTTTTTCATAACGTCAAATACTTCAATTGCCAGTGCACATGCCATAGCCGCAATTGCTTCTTCACGTGGAGTGCCTGTCATCATTAAACGCATCAACGTCTCTTTCACTTTCACTGGTTCGCCATCTTCAAGCTGGTTCTCGATGATCTCAATCAGCTCTTCTTCTTGCATAAATTCATTTTGTTCAGACATTTTTTTATCTCAGGTCTTGGATTTCGAGCGACTATGCCACATATACTTCTGACATCCTAGCGACTCACCTCGCTCTCATGCGATTCTCTAACAAAGTCAGCGCACTATTTGTGCAAATGAAACTGTGATTCCGGTCTCGGATCTGTCACGGCGTTTCTCTTTCTGTTAGAATCTGCGACCAAGTAATAGTAACGGTGTTTAGACATGTCAGATATCAGCTCTGGAAACAGCGAAAAGAAAGTAATTGTCGGTATGTCCGGCGGTGTAGATTCGTCAGTATCGGCGTATCTTCTTCAGCAACAAGGCTATCAGGTAGAAGGCCTTTTCATGAAAAACTGGGAAGAAGACGATAACGAAGAATACTGCACGGCAGCTGAAGATCTTGCTGATGCTCAAGCGGTATGTGACAAACTAGGTATCCACCTTCACACTATCAACTTTGCTGCAGAATACTGGGACAACGTATTCGAATACTTCCTTGAAGAGTACAAAGCAGGTCGTACACCTAACCCAGATATTCTTTGTAACAAAGAAATCAAATTTAAAGCATTCTTAGAGTTTGCGGATGAAGTGCTAGACGCAGACTACATTGCGATGGGTCACTACGTTCGTCGTACTTTCCCAACTCAAGAAGAGCTTGATGCTGGCGTAAAACCAGAAATGCTACGCGGTCTAGACAGCAACAAAGACCAAAGTTATTTCCTATACACGCTAAGCTCAGATCAAGTGGCACGCAGCCTATTCCCTGTCGGTGAATTAGAGAAGCCAGAAGTGCGACGTATTGCTGAAGAGCAAGACTTGATCACAGCTAAGAAGAAAGATTCAACAGGCATCTGCTTTATCGGTGAGCGCAAGTTCACTGAGTTCCTAGGCAAATACCTACCAGCACAACCGGGTAACATCGAAACACCTGAAGGCCAAGTGATTGGTCAACACCAAGGTTTGATGTACCACACGCTAGGTCAGCGTAAAGGCCTTCATATTGGCGGCACTAAAGGTGGTGGCGGTAACGAAGAACCATGGTTTGTTGGTGAAAAAGACCTTAAGCGTAATGTACTTATCGCAGTACAAGGTAAAGACCACCCTCTTCTGAAATCAGAAGGCTTGATCGCATCTCAACTTCATTGGGTAAATCGCACACCAATTACTGAAGTTATGACATGCACGGTAAAAACACGTTACCGTCAAACAGATATTCCTTGTACAATCATCCCAATTGATGATGAGAACATTAAGGTTATTTTTGATGAGCCACAAATCGCAGTGACCCCAGGTCAATCTGCAGTGTTCTACCAAGGCGAAGTATGTCTTGGTGGTGGTATCATCGAAAAGCGCATCTAATCAATCAAACGACAAACGATAGAAGACAACTAGGAGTTACTACGTGGCTAATACACTTTATGACCGTACTATTGCTTTCGCCGGAATTTGCCAAGCTGTGGCTTTGGTTCAACAAGTAGCGAAAGACGGCCATTGTGATAAAGATGCCTTTGAAGCTTCACTCAGTGCCATTTTAAATACCAACCCATCGAATACCGTGGGCGTATTTGGACGTGAAGCGAACCTAAAGCTTGGCCTTGAGTGCTTAGTAAAAGGTATCGATAGTACTCCAGCAGGTAGCGATATCACGCGTTACATCATCAGCTTGATGGCGCTTGAGCGTAAGCTGTCTTCTCGCAACGACTCTATGTCTCAGCTTGGTGACCGCATTCAAACTGCAGAGCGCCAAACTGAACACTTTGATCTGTTTGACGAGCAAATGATCAGCAACCTTGCAAGTATCTACCTTGATGTCGTCAGCCCTATCGGCCCTCGCATTCAGGTTTCTGGTACTCCGTCTGTACTTCAGCAGACATCGAGCCAACATAAGGTTCGCGCACTGCTTCTATCAGGGATTCGAAGCGCTGTGTTATGGCGTCAAGTTGGCGGTAAACGTCGCCACCTTATCTTCGGTCGTAAGAAGATGATCGAGCAGGCTCAAATCCTACTAGCTCGAATGTAGTTTATTAGCTCGCGCCTCGTCGCGAGCTTGTTTTTTGTATCAACACAACTCTCACGCAAACGATTGCGCAATGTGCGTGACAATTGAGATTGTTACTGGTATAAACCTCTCAAAATTTAGAAAACTCAATTCAGGAGAACACCATGGAACTGTCAGCATTGACTGCTGTTTCACCAGTAGACGGCCGTTACGGAAGTAAGACTATTGCATTACGCAGCATCTTTAGTGAGTTTGGACTACTAAAGTACCGCTCTATCGTTGAAATTCGTTGGTTACAAAAGCTTGCAGCAACTGATGCAATCAAAGAAGTACCAGCGTTCAGTGCAGAAGCTAACCAGTTTCTTGATGAACTAGCCGCTAACTTCAGCGAAGAAGATGCTCTACGTATCAAAGAGATCGAGCGCACGACTAACCACGACGTTAAAGCGGTTGAGTACTTCTTGAAAGAGAAAGTTGCTGGCGTTCCTGAACTTCACGCTGTAAACGAATTTATTCACTTTGCATGTACTTCTGAAGACATCAACAACACCTCTCACGCGCTTATGCTTAAAGAAGCTCGTGACACAGTGATTCTTCCAGAAATCCGTAACGTAATTGATGCTATCAAAGCACTTGCGAACGAGTACCGTGATATTCCATTACTGTCTCGTACACACGGTCAGCCAGCTTCTCCTTCTACTATGGGTAAAGAGATGGCTAACGTTGCGTACCGTATGGAACGTCAATACAAGCAAATCGAAAACGTTGAGATCCTAGCGAAAATCAACGGTGCTGTAGGTAACTACAACGCACACCTTTCTGCATACCCAGAAGTTGAATGGCACCAGTTTAGCGAAGAGTTCATCACTGAATCTCTTGGCGTAACTTGGAACCCGTACACAACTCAAATCGAACCTCACGATTACATCGCTGAGCTATTCGATGCAATTGCTCGTTTCAACACTATCCTTCTAGACTTCGACCGTGACGTTTGGGGCTACATCGCTCTTGGTCACTTCAAGCAGAAGACTATTGCTGGCGAAATCGGTTCTTCGACAATGCCGCATAAAGTTAACCCAATTGACTTCGAAAACTCTGAAGGCAACCTTGGTCTAGCGAACGCAGTATTCAGCCACCTTGCACAAAAACTTCCAGTTTCTCGCTGGCAGCGTGACCTTACTGACTCTACGGTTCTTCGTAACCTAGGTGTGGGTGTTGGCTACGCAATCATTGCATACACTTCGACTCTGAAAGGTATTAGCAAGCTTGAAGTTAACCGCGCTGCGCTACTTGCTGAACTAGACAAGAACTGGGAAGTATTGGCTGAACCAGTACAAACAGTAATGCGTCGTTACGGCATCGAAAAACCATACGAGAAGCTAAAAGAGCTAACTCGTGGTAAACGTGTAGATGGCGAAGGCATGCGTGCATTCATCGATGGTCTAGAGATTCCTGCAGACGAGAAAGTTCGTCTGAAAGAGATGACTCCAGCGAACTACATCGGCCAAGCAATCGAGCTAACTGACAAACTGTAAGGTTCGAATTTCGAATCACAGAATAGACTAAGGCTTCCCATGTGGAAGCCTTTTTGTTGAGCGGAACAAAGTGTATTGAGCACAAGAGACGTCAGCAAAATAATACAAAGCAACCCAGTATCATTACCCTACTCATCTCAATCCGTGCGATATCAACCAATCAATATCGTAATGCTTCATCACCAGTAACCCTCTATCGCCAGACACCTATTCCTCGAATACTTACTGTCTTAGATGCCAAGATCAAAAAAGACCTCCCGAAGGAAGCCTTTCAAATGTATCTTGTCGATTAGCGACTGAAGAATACGTAGCGATTACATGTTACGTAGAGAAGCAATACGCTTGTCTAGCGGCGGGTGGCTCATTAGAAGCTCTGTTAGAGACTTCTTACCGTTGATACCAAATGCCATCATAGAACCTTCTAGTTGTGGCTCATGGCTCACCTTTAGGCGCTCTAGCGCTGCAATCATCTTCTCTTTACCTACTAGGTTCGCTGCACCTGCATCGGCATGGAATTCACGATGACGGCTGTACCACATCGTAATGAAGCTTGCTAAGAAACCAAATACCAATTCCAACACCATAGACACACCGAAGTACACCATCATGTTGCTGCCACCCTCTTCTTCGTTGTCATTCGACGCAACAATGTTGGCGATGAAACGAGATAGGAAGATAACGAACGTGTTCACTACACCTTGCATTAACGTCATGGTCACCATATCACCGTTCGCGATGTGGCTCACTTCATGCGCTAATACTGCTTCAGCTTCATCACGCGTCATGTTGTGCAGCAGGCCTGTTGATACTGCTACCAATGAATCGTCACGCTTAGCACCTGTCGCGAATGCGTTGATGTCTGGCGAGTCGTAGATCGCCACTGTTGGCATACCAATACCAACTTGTTGAGATTGACGGCTTACCGTCTCCATCAACCAATGTTCTGTTTCGTTACGTGGGCTTTCAATGACCATGCCGCCTACCGAGCGTAGCGCCATTTTCTTCGACATCATTAATGAAATGAATGAGCCGCCAAAACCAAATACCGCAGCCATCACCAATAAACCTGAGAGGCTACCGGGTTGCATACCTGTAACTGCGTATACAACATTAAGAACAACACTTAGTACCAATACAACCGCTAGGTTAGTTGCAAGGAACAACATTACTCGCTTCATTACTTATCTCCGCATGAAAGCTGTTTTTATAAAACTTATTGTTATAGACAAGGCATACAGCAATAGATTCCAACCTTGAAGACTTATACTTACTTATACATATAGTCTTAGATTAAGAAAACAAGGTTAAGCATTAAATTGCAACATTTGATTACGAGACCGTATCCGAATTAAATCCACTCTATTAGACCTAAGTCGTATGGTGTCGATATAACAATCCGTTTACAGTGACTTCAGATGATTTATTGGCTAGTCCATGTACAAAAAGGAAAGGATCATGGTTGAAGGTACTAACACTCAAATGGCTATCGATTTACTGTGCTGTCACCTAGGGATTACTGAAGAAGAAGCGAAAAAGCAGGTTGGAATCCTAACACCGCAAACGGCACAGACAAAAATCACAGAAACTCAGCAAGCTTTAATGGGACTGACTAAAGAACATTAGTTCTAAGCTTGTTTATTAAAAGACCGGTTGTTTATCAACTCAAGGTCTAAAGGCTTAAAATAGCAAAAGGGCTGCAATCGCAGCCCTTTTCTTATTTAGTACATAACGTGGTAATTAAAGCGCAAGCAAAGGCTGCACATCAATGTACTTACCAATGTTTTTAGACTTCGCTTTTGGGACGTAAGGGATTTCACCTAACTTAGGTGCACCTAACTTATCTTCAAGCATCGCAATAATATCTGCGTAGTGCTCAGTACCTGGATTGATACGGTTTGCGACCCAACCTACTAGGTTTAGGCCATCAGCACGAATCGCTTCTGCCGTTAATAGAGCGTGGCTCAAACAACCAAGTTTAATACCCACAGTCAGTACCACTGGCAGTTGCTCTTTTTTAACCCAGCTAGAAAGATATTCATCGTCTGAAACCGGGACTCGCCAACCACCAGCACCTTCAACTAACACGATGTCAGAGTTTTTCTTATGCTCTTCTAGCTTCGCTGATAATACCGCCTCATCAATTACAACACCATCATGCTTAGCAGCGATGTGAGGCGATGATGGTAGCAACAACGCGTATGGATTGACGTCTTCGTAAGCAATATCTTGCGTCGCCGCTTCTTGAAGATGCAGTGCATCACTATTACGTAGTCCTTCAGGGGATTTTTCACTCCCTGCAGCAACTGGCTTGTAACCAATTGTTGATAAATCTTGTGCGGCCAAAGCTTGAAGAATCGCTTTTGAAACCACAGTTTTTCCCACTTCGGTATCCGTACCTGCAATGAATAATACATCAATCATAATTGAATAACCCCTAAACAAACTTGATATGTTGCTGGTAAGAAACCTTGATGGTTCTTAAACTCTCGATATTCCCGATCAACAAGCTGCAACATGCGACGACTTGTTAAACCTTGTGAGCGACCACTTACGTGATTAGCGCCGATACCTTTAAGGTCGCGCATCAGTTCAAACGCAGTGTCGTACCAAACGGTGATGGTGGGCAAGTCTAGTTGATGAACGGTACAGCTAGATTGCGCTAACGCAATTTTTACCTTATTGATTGTAATAAAATGGTTAACGTGTTGATGTGCGTCAATTTTGGACCACGACTTTTTCAGTTCAAACAGCGACCCATCAAGCAAAGTTGAGAAAATAACACGCCCACCAGCCGCTGTAACACGCTTCATCTCTCTCAAAGGCGACGACAAATCGTCACACCATTGCAACGCAAGGCTAGAGAAAACGATGTCAAAGCACCCATCTTCAAACGGCAATTGTTCGGCATCGGCTTGTTGATATAAAGATACAGATGCACCACACCGCTTCTCTGCTGTTGCTAGCATTCCAACAGAAAGATCAGCGCAAACCACTTCGGCGCCTCGTTTTACAAGTTGCTCGGAGAAATAGCCAGTACCACAACCTAGATCCAGCACCTTAAAGCCTGACAGATCGCTGGGTAATTTATCCAGTAATCGGTGGCCAACATCGCGTTGAAATTCAGCGTGTTTGTCATAGGTTGTTGCCGCTTTACCAAAGGCTTCGGCAATCGCACTCTTATCTTGGCCAACGTAATTATGCACTACTGCTTCTTGTGACATTTACTGAGCCTCTTTATTTGATTCAAAGCTTGGATGGATACCCGGTTCAGTGCTTAAGTCGATGTTTCGTTCAATGGCTTGATGCAACGACCTGGTTAACTGGAGAATCTGTTTTGGGCTATGGTTAGCTGTTAACGTGATTCGTAATCGAGCAGTTCCAGCAGGTATGGCTGGCGGCCTTATTGCGGTCACCCAAACTTGGTTTTGCTTTAACTCTTCAGCTATTGATAATGCCGCTTGTGCTTCACCTATCACAAATGGCTTAATCGGAGTCTGAGTATCCACAAAGCCTTTCAAGCCGCTCACCTGCTCTGCATAGAGAGACCCTAACTCAGTCAGCTTTTCTCGGCGCCACTCTTGAGTTTGAGTCATCTTACAGGCATGAGATAAAGCCACCGCTTGTGAAGGTGGCATCGCCGTCGAGTACACATGATGACGAGCAAACTGAGTTAAGTAATCACCCACTTCTGACGAACAAAGAATCGCAGCACCAGAAACGCCAAATGCTTTGCCAAAGGTCACCACCAAAATATCGGGGGAGATTTGTGCTGCACTGCAACTCCCAGCTCCTTTATCACCTAATACGCCGATACCGTGGGCATCATCAACCGCCAACCAACTGTCGTATTGATGAGTCAGGTTAGATATCTGGCTGAGAGGCGCTTGATCGCCGTCCATGCTGAATACGCCCTCAGTGACGACCAAGGATTGTAGAGATCGGCTTAATAGAGACTCTAGATGCTGCGTGTCGTTGTGTTTAAAGCGTTTCATGGTTGCATGAGAAAGCATCCCCGCTTCCATCAAAGAGGCGTGATTAAGCTTGTCTTGCAGCAGAGAGTCGTCTTTTTCGAGCAGAGAAAACAACAAGGCTTGGTTCGCACTGAAACCAGAACTAAAGAGAATCGCACGTTCAAAGCCCAACCATTCACACAGCTGAGCTTCTAAATTTCTATGAGCAGGACTAAAACCCGTGACCAATGGCGATGCCGCACTGCCAGCACCATAAAGGGAAAGCCCAGCTTGCCACGCCTCCACCAATTCAGGGTCGTTCGCCAAGCCTAGGTAATCATTACTCGAAAAATTAATAAAGCGAGAACCTTCGCAATTAAGCAAAGGACCATTACTGTTTTCGAGCACTTTAAGTTGACGAGTTAGCCCCTGCTCACGGCGTTGAACAAGGGCATCTTTGATACGGGATTTAAACAGTGGCATCGTAGAACATGTCATCTTTCGTTGGACGAGCAGCAACGCGCTCCACTACTTGATCTAACAGTTCGTTTTCTTGAATTTCATCAGGCTTCTGAGCCACTTGTTGGCTGTTGATGCCTAACTTCTTAAACAGCTGCATGTCCGTGTCTTCATCTGGGTTTGGCGTAGTCAGTAGCTTACAACCGTAGAAGATAGAGTTCGCGCCAGCCATGAAGCACATCGCCTGCATCTGTTCATTCATATTCTCGCGACCTGCAGATAGACGAACCGCTGACATTGGCATCATGATACGAGCAATCGCAATCAACTTAATGAAGTCAAAAGATTCAACATCATCGACGTTTTCCATCGGTGTGCCTTTCACTTTCACGAGCATGTTGATTGGCACACTCTCAGGGTGTACCGGAAGGTTCGCTAGCTCTACCAGCAGGCCTGCACGGTCATTGGTACTTTCGCCCATACCAATAATGCCACCAGAACAGATCTTCATACCGGCATCACGTACGTGAGATAGCGTATCTAAACGATCTTGGTAAGTACGAGTGGTGATGATGCTGCCGTAAAACTCGGGAGACGTATCAAGGTTATGGTTGTAGTAATCCAAGCCTGCATCCGCTAACTCGCCAGCTTGATCAGGGGTTAACATGCCTAGTGTCATACAGGTTTCTAGACCCATACCTTTCACACCTTTGATCATATCAGTCAAGTGAGGCATATCGCGTTCTTTCGGGTTTTTCCACGCCGCGCCCATACAGAAACGAGTCGAGCCCGCGTTCTTGGCTTTTTGCGCCGCATCCAAAACACGCTCTACTTCCATTAGGCGTTCTTTGTCGACATCCGTTCGGTAGTGAGCACTTTGAGGACAATACTTACAGTCTTCAGGACAAGCACCAGTCTTAATCGATAGAAGCGTACTCACCTGCACGTGGTTGTGCTCTTGGTACTGTCTATGAACCACTTGAGCTTCAAACATTAAATCCATAAACGGTTTTTCAAGCAGTGCTGTTACTTCAGCAACTGTCCAGTCATGACGAACTTCCACGTGTCGATCCTTTTTTATTATTTGATGTTTCATCTCTATCAATAGAGATTGCATTTATGCTTGGCTAGTCTACCGACAAGCTTTAGACTGTCAACACATTGATAATATCAAAAGTTTACATCTGGTTATTTTTTAATCACACCAAGAATGGAAGTTACTATGGATCTCGCCTTTGATCGCCAGCATATCTGGCATCCCTACACATCAACGTTAACACCTCTGACCTGCTACCCAGTCACCAACGCAGACGGTGTTTACCTAGAATTAGAAGGCGGAAAACGAATTATTGATGGTATGTCATCTTGGTGGTCAACCATCCACGGCTACAATCATCCAGAGCTAAACGCTGCAGCTCATAGTCAAATCGATAAGGTTTCACACGTTATGTTTGGTGGCATCACCCACCAGCCCGCTATCGATCTATGTAAGAAGCTTTTGAATCTCGCGCCAAGTAATCTTGAGCATGTATTTTTGGCCGATTCAGGTTCAGTTGCCGTAGAGGTTAGCCTCAAGATGGCATTGCAATATTGGCACGCTAAAGGACAACCTCGTTCAAAGTTCCTCACACTAAGAGGTGGCTACCACGGTGATACCTTTGCGGCGATGTCAGTGACCGACCCTGACAATTCGATGCACAGCCTCTACAAAGGCTTTTTGCCGGAACATATTTTCGCTGATTCGCCAAAAACAGGCTTTTGGGATGAGTGGAACTCAAGTGACATCGATAGTTTTCGAGAAAAGCTGGCAGCACACCATCAAGAAGTCGCAGCGGTGATCTTAGAGCCTATCGTTCAAGGGGCTGGCGGCATGCGCATCTACCACCCTGAGTTCCTAAAACAAGTTCGCTTGCTGTGTGATGAATTCAACGTATTGCTGATCTTGGATGAGATTGCGACCGGATTTGGCCGCACAGGGGAACTGTTCGCTTGTGAGCATGCCGATGTTCAACCGGACATATTATGCGTAGGCAAAGCTTTAACTGGTGGCTATATGACATTGTCAGCGACGCTTGCGAGTAAGGAAGTTGCTGACACGGTATGTGGCGGTGAAGCAGGCTGCTTTATGCATGGGCCAACCTTTATGGGCAACCCATTGGCTTGCGCAGTCGGTGCGGCAAGTTTATCCATCATCGAGCAAGGCCATTGGAAAAATCAGACTCAACAGATTGAACAGCTCTTTTCTGAGTTGTTACCACCGTTGCGAGAACATGAACTGGTTAAAGACGTGCGTTGGTTAGGCGCTATTGGCGTCGTTGAAACTCACACACCCGTCGATATGGAAGCCATTCAAGCTCACTTTGTAGAGCAAGGCGTTTGGATCCGTCCGTTTGGTAAGCTAATTTATATGATGCCTCCGTTTATTATCAAACCACAACATATTGAGCAATTGGTCGCTGCTATCGACACTGCATTACAAAATACTCATTGCTTTAAATAAGGCGTTTATTGCTCTAAACAAGAGCGACGATTATTTCTATATATCTTCATTAATAAATCATTTAATTAAACTAAAAGGCCTTACATAAAAGTAAGGCCTTAACTGCTTGAAGGTAACCGTCAGTTTAACGTAATTGGCTATCTTTACTTGCTCGACGGTTAAACAATGAATGTCGATGTGCGTCATGCTCTAATATTGACTGACATTCTATACACAAACGAACGCCTTTGATCGCGCGTCGTCTTTGTTCCGGAATCTCATCACCACACTCATCACAATAACGCAAACCCTCACCACCTCGAAGGTTTCCTCTTACACGAGAGATCTCATCATCAATGGTATTTTGTATTTGCTGGCTGACACTATCGTCACCAGCCCATCCTACGGCCATAAGCCCTCCTCAGTATTTGAACGAGAAAATCTATACCTACCGCGGTAAGAGCATATTATAGCCACATTTAAGGATTGTAATAATTATCAAAATCAATAAAACACTATTACACATAGGTAACAAAAATTATTTATTTCTCGCCACTGCACTATTCTATAGGCAATAAAAAACCCAGCCTGTTGGCTGGGTTTTATAAGTAACCTAATGCTTAATCAATCTAATTAACCGATGTGCGTTACGCCGCCCATGTATGGTTGAAGTACTTCTGGGATAGCAATACGGCCATCTGCTTCTTGGTTGTTCTCAAGGATAGCAACCATAGTACGACCAACAGCAAGACCAGAACCGTTTAGTGTGTGTACAAGTTCAGGTTTTTTCTCGCCTTTACGACGGAAACGAGCTTGCATACGACGCGCTTGGAAATCCCACATGTTTGAACAAGAAGAAATCTCACGGTAAGTCTCTTGTGCTGGAACCCATACTTCTAAGTCGTAAGTTTTCGCAGAACCGAAGCCCATGTCACCTGTACATAGAATCACTTTACGGTAAGGAAGCTCTAGAAGTTGAAGTACTTTCTCAGCGTGGCCAGTTAGCTCTTCAAGCGCTGCCATTGAGTCTTCTGGCTTAGTGATTTGTACTAATTCAACTTTATCGAATTGGTGCATACGGATAAGACCACGAGTGTCACGACCGTAAGAACCCGCTTCAGAACGGAAACACGGCGTGTGAGCTGTCATCTTAAGTGGCAGTTCAGCTTCATCAGTGATCGTGTCACGAACCATGTTCGTTACCGGTACTTCCGCAGTAGGGATAAGCGATAGAGTCTTAAGAGGTACGTCACTTACTTGCTCAGTTAGCGGGCTTGTGTGGAACAAGTCTTCGCCGAACTTAGGAAGTTGACCAGTACCGTAAAGGCTATCGTGGTTCACTAGATAGGGTACGTACATTTCTGTGTAGCCGTGCTCATCAGTGTGAAGGTCCAGCATGAACTGAGCAATAGCACGGTGTAGACGTGCAAATTTGCCTTTCATCACGATGAAACGAGAACCCGAGATTTTAACTGCGCTAGCAAAATCAAGACCGCCAGACATTTCGCCAAGATCGACGTGATCTTTCACTTCAAAGTCGTAAGTCTTAGGTTGACCCCAACGAGAAACTTCTACGTTATCGTCTTCATCTTTACCATCTGGCACTTCTGCATCAGGTAGGTTAGGAATAGACATTGTGATCGTTTCTAGCTCAGATTGAAGATCAGCCAATGCTACTTTAGCTTGGTCTAGTTCTGCGCCTAAGTTGCCTACTTCTGCAAGGATACGCTCAGCTTCTTCATGGTCGCCTTTTGCTTTCGCTTGACCAATGGACTTCGATCGAGAGTTACGTAACGCTTGTAGCTCTTCAGTTTTCATCTGAAGGGACTTACGTTTTTCTTCAAGTTCACGAATTGTCTCTACATCAAGGGTGAAGCCTCGACGTGCTAATTTTGCCGCTGTTTCATCCAGCTCAGCTCGAAGTAATTTAGAATCCAGCATTGCTAATCCTATGCTTTAGTTATTTGAATATTCAGTAGCTTGCTACTGAATCACTGCTAAACCCCTAAAACTGGTGTTATTTCGACCAATTTATAACGATTTAATTGAAATTTTATGACTAGGTAACGATATCCAAAAAAGACTACTTTTCATAGCGTTTTTGTGGGCTTTTTGCGTCCAAATCCGCCAGATAATCTAGCTTCTCGCCAATTTTGGTCTCTAAGCCTCGTTTTGTTGGGAAATAGTATTGCTTCTCTCCCATTTCAGGAGGCAGATACTTTTCACCAGCGGCGTAGGCTCCTGGTTCGTCATGAGCATAACGGTATTCTTGCCCGTAGCCCATGTCCTTCATCAAAGTTGTCGGTGCATTTCGCAAATGATGCGGCACTTCATATTCAGGAAGATTGTGAGCATCTGTTAACGCTTGCTTCCACGCGGTGTAAACGGCGTTACTCTTTGGTGCACATGCGAGATAAACAACCGCCTGCGCAATCGCACGCTCCCCTTCAGCAGGGCCAATGCGCGTGAAGCAATCCCAAGCCGACATCGCTACCTGCATGGCGCGAGGATCAGCGTTACCGATATCTTCAGAAGCAATCGCCAGCAAGCGTCTAACGATATACAAAGGATCACAACCCGCAGCAATCATTCGTGCTGACCAGTACAAGGCCGCATCAGGGTTTGAGCCACGAATTGACTTATGAACCGCGGAGATTAGGTCGTACCAAATATCACCCTTGTTATCGAAACGAGCGACTTTCTCACCAGCCACTTCAGCCAACAACTGCAAGGTTATCGCTTTCTCGCCTTTATCGTTGTCTTCTGCCATGTCATACAGCAGTTCAAGGTAGTTAAGCGACATACGCGCGTCGCCGTTAACCAGTTCTGCAAGGCGATCTAAAACATTATCAGCAAAATCAACAGGCACATCACCTAACCCACGTTGCTTATCTTCAATCGCTTGGCGAATGACAAGAGAAATATCATCTGTGTTCAGGGACGTCAGTTTGTAGACACGCGCACGTGACAACAAAGCGTTGTTCAGTTCAAAAGATGGGTTTTCTGTCGTCGCACCAATAAAGGTCACGGTGCCATCTTCGATATGAGGCAGAAAAGCATCTTGCTGACTTTTGTTAAAGCGATGGACTTCGTCCACAAACAGGATGGTTCTGCGCCCTGCTTGCTTGTTCTCGCGCGCTTTTTCAATTGCAATACGAATGTCTTTTACGCCCGAGGTTACCGCCGATACGCGTTCCACTTCAGCATTCGCATAGTTTGCTGCAACTTCGGCTAACGTCGTTTTACCGGTGCCCGGAGGCCCCCACAAAATCATCGAGTGGATATGGCCCGCTTCCAACGCTCTGCGAAGTGGTTTACCTGGGCCTAATATATGCTGCTGACCGATGTACTGTTCGACAGTTTCCGGTCTCATACGAGCAGCAAGGGGACGAAAATCTTCGTCCCCCGCAAAATCTAAGCTGTAATTACTCAATTGCAATCTCTTGATTCGTTGATGGCATTAATGCCTATCGACGTACTACCAAACGATCTGCTTGTTTAGATCAGTTTCTTTGGTCGTCGACCTCGACACCTTCCGGTGCCACAAAAGTAAAGCGGTCTGCTGCAGGTTTACCCAAATCAACATTGCTAAAGGTAAACTCACCTTTTTGACCGTCTTGTTCAATCACATTAAAGCCCTGAACAATGCCCTTTTCGGTGATATTAATCTGGAAGTCGCCCTGATTAGAATCGACAGCAGTTGGCGTTAGCGTGAATTGGTTACCCGTTTGCGCCACATTATAGTTATCCCAATCACTTTCTTGGTTACGTGTAAGCAGGACAAAAGGTGTCTGTGATGTCGCTTGCTCTTGCCAATAAATGCTCACTTGCTCAATGAACGGGCTGTAGTACCACAAGCTTTGGCCATCAGATACCAACAAGTTTTCATCAGGGAACGTGGTCTCCCAGCGGAACAGGCTTGGGCGTGCAATCTCTACCGTGCCCTCACCTTCCATAACAACATCACCATCAGGGCTGGTCACGACTTGTTTAAAGTCAGCGCTGAAGCCTGCGTTTAATGCCAAGCGGCTACTCAACACTTCTTTCGGAGAAGCAAACACTGAGAAGCTCATAAATAAAAGTGCGAATACTTTTTTCATCAATAATCCTGTTAGAACATAAGTCGGTCATATTTTCGATTTGACCGACTGAATAGTTATGAGTTCCTACCGGAACTAATCTTTTGGTGGCGCTGGTGCTAAGACTTCTCGGTTACCGTTATGACCTGGAGCACTTACGATACCTTGAGCTTCAAGTTGCTCGACAATACGTGCAGCACGGTTGTAGCCAATCTTGAATCGACGCTGTACACCTGAAACTGAGCCACGACGTGAATGAACAACGTGTTCTACCACCTGATCAAACAGAGGATCGACCTCTTCATCACCTTCCATCTTCTCACCCGGAAGCAAGGTTTCTGGAGTTTGTTCGCCGTTGGTGATTTCATCAATATAGTTTGGCTTACCACGCGCTTTCCAGTTATTCACGACTGCGTGTACATCGTCATCAGATGCAAAGGCACCGTGAACACGAGTTGTATGGCTAGAACCAGGAGGCAAGTAAAGCATATCACCCATGCCCAATAGTGATTCCGCACCACCTTGGTCAAGGATAGTTCGTGAATCCGTTTTAGTTGATACCGTAAAGGCCACACGGGTTGGAATGTTCGCTTTAATAAGACCAGTAATAACATCCACTGATGGACGTTGCGTCGCTAGGATCAAGTGAACACCTGCCGCACGTGCTTTTTGTGCCAAACGTGCAATCAGTTCTTCAACCTTCTTACCAACCACCATGATTAGGTCGGCAAATTCATCAACGATAACCACAATGTAAGGCAGTTTCTCAAGCAATGGCGCTTCTGGGTCCATGCTGTCGCCCGGCTTCCACAGTGGATCGTGAATTGGGTGACCCGCTTCCGCTGCCATCTTAAGCTTATCGTTGTAACCTTTAATGTTACGAACGCCTAATGCTGACATCAACTTATAACGTCGTTCCATCTCGCCAACACACCAACGAAGGGCGTTCGACGCATCTTTCATGTCGGTTACCACTTCAGACAATAGATGAGGAATACCCTCATAAACCGATAGCTCAAGCATTTTCGGGTCGATCATGATGAAGCGAACATCTTCCGGTGATGCTTTGTAAAGCATACTCAGAATCATTACGTTCACACCTACCGACTTACCAGAACCGGTTGTACCTGCAACCAGAACGTGAGGCATTTTCGATAGATCAGCAATAACGGCTTCACCAGCGATGTCTTGTCCTAGAACCACTGTCGTTGGCGATTTCGCTTCTTGGAACTGAGGGCTAGCAACCACGTCTGAGAAGAATACCGTTTGGCGACTCATATTCGGCAGTTCTAAGCCAACATAAGGTTTACCCGGAATCACTTCTACGACACGTACTGCCAATGCAGAGAGCGAACGCGCTAAGTCCATAGAAAGGCCAGAAATACGGCTTACTTTCACACCTGGAGCCAGATCAAGTTCGAATCGAGTGATTACTGGACCTGGGAAAATGTCGACAACGTCTGCTTTGATCTTGTAGTCCGCTAGCTTAGATTCAACAAGACGAGCAATTGCCTCTAGCGCATCACGGTCAATAAAGGTTTCACGCTTTTCAGGGTGGAATAACAATTCAAGCGTGGGTAATGGCTCAGCAGGCTTAGGTAAATTAACATCTTGTTGAACCAAGAACGGATTCTGCGCCGCTGCCATATTCGCTTGGGCTTCAGAAACAATGCTTTGGAATGCGGCGACATCTTGATCTTGATGCGCAGGTTCTTCTTCCGTTACTTCTTCCCAAGGAAGATCAACAGTTGGCTCTAGGTTTTGTGCTGTTGGCTGTTCAGGTTCTGAATGTTCTTCTTGGTAAGAGAAAGATTCAAACTGTTCTTCGGTTAATGCTGCGCCAGCTAACTCAGCTTCAGCCTGCTCAGGTTCAAGACCTGAACCCTGTTGGTAGCTTTGCTCTTCCGTCACATCAAACGGTGAAGGTTGTGCAGAGAAATCGTCTTCCACTGTTGCTTCTGGCTCGCCCATAGGTGAAGCGTATAAAGATTCAGGTTGGACATCTTCAGCACCAAATTCGCCATTTACTTGTGGTGAGCTATCTAATTCTGATTCAGCACTTTCAAGGTCAGCATGAGCAGGGCCAACTTCTGGTTGTTCGTTCTGCATGTATTGTTGGTAAGCAACCTGAGAATCATGCGCGTCGACCTGATCTTGTTCTGCTAGGTCATCTTCATACATGGCCGCATTTTCTAGCTGCTCTATCGTTGCATTCAACTGTTTAGAGCGCTCAATACCTTCTTCTAGCGGTTCTTCTGGCGCTTGGTAAACAGCTGCTGCAGGGATCGGTTGCTCTGACTCAATTACCGCTTGAGGCTGAACCTGAGGTTCTTCATGAACAGGAGCTTCTTGTTTCGCAGGAGCATCGACAGGCATATGAATATTGTAATGACGCTTCGGCGATGCAGCATTGTCTCGCGCATTTGTCGCCACGTCTGACGAATCATTGGCCGCAGAAAAACTCATCGCAGGATCTAGCGGATCATGCTCTGTTGATTCTTTGTTGCTTTCTATAGCAGGAACATCGCGGTAAGTTGGCGCTTGATGCTGCTGATGACGTTCTTCGATTAAATCGCGGTCTGCTGATTCTCTTAATTGAGGCTCAAGCAGCTCTTGGTCTTGTCCACGAGCCTTATTAACAGCAGACGTGAAGAATTTGATGGCACATTCACCCAACCATTCCACAATACTTAACCAAGAAATACCGGTTAATAGAGTAAAGCCAGCCCCCCATAAGAAAAGAAGAACCAGCGTACTACCAAGAACATTCAACGTTGGAAGAGCAAGGCTTGTTAAGACGTCGCCCACTACGCCACCGGATGAAAAGTACCAGATGTCGTCAAAGTTGATATCCGCTAAACCACAACTCGTAAGAATTAGGATAGTCAGGCCAAGCAAGCGAGTGCCCCACAGCATGAAGTCGATCTGCTCGTCTTCATTACGTTTGCGGAATAATACCCACGCAGCAACCGTCACTAAGATAGGCAAAGGGTAAGCCAAAGAACCAAATACGAAGAAAAGCGTATCCGCCAACCAAGCACCTAGGTAGCCACCCGCATTTTGAATGTCACCACCCCACGCCGTTTGCGACCATGATGGGTCTGCAGGACTAAAAGTTAATAACGCAACGGCAAGTAGAATAGAGAAGAGAACACCGAGAATCAGACTGCACTCTTTGAGACGTTGAGAACCACTCAAACGAGGAGACTGAGGCTCTTCACTCGTTTTAATGATTGTTTCTACTTTATTACTGCTCTGCTTGAACATAAACCAACTTAATAATTAAACGGGATAAAAACATCTCGAGCGGCCAAAGCCGCTCGTTTCAATGAAACTACTGTTGATTTAACCATATCAAACAGAAAAACCCAATTCCAGAAAGCAAGAAAGCGGAACAAATGTCCGCTTTCTTTCATTTCACCAATTGTGACTAACGAGTTTTAATCACAAGTTGATTGGTTTGTTTCACTTCTTCCATTACTACGTAAGTTCGAGTGTCGTTTACGCCCGGTAGACGAAGTAACGTATCACCCAGTAGCTTACGGTAAGCACCCATATCAGATACACGTGTTTTTAGAAGATAGTCAAAATCACCCGACACTAAATGACACTCTTGGATGTCATCCAGTTTCTGCACAGCGGTGTTGAATTGTTCGAACACATCTGGCGCACCACGGTTCAACGTAATTTCAACAAACACTAAAAGTGAAGCATCAAGGTACTGTGGGTTCAGCAACGCTGTGTACCCAGTAATGTAACCTTGACGTTCTAAACGACGAACACGTTCAAGACATGGAGTTGGAGAAAGTCCTACTCGTTTTGAGAGTTCAACGTTTGAGATACGACCGTCTTTTTGCAACTCATTAAGAATGTTGCGGTCAATACGATCTAGTTCCTTGGACGGCTTCTTATAATTGTCTGCCATTTTTTATTCCACCTTATTACTTCCTTGCAAAAAAATATACTACAACTTTTTAATATTCAGTATCAAATTTTATCTAAACCTATCTATACTAGATATTAATTCGACAGAATTACCCTACACATAGATAAAACAACCAAAATAAAATGAGGAGTCAGGATGATCATTGGCGTACCTAAGGAAATCAAGAACCACGAATACCGCGTTGGTATGACCCCAGCTAGCGTGAGAGAACTAATCTCACACGGCCACCAAGTTTTTGTAGAAACCAATGCCGGTACTGGTATCGGTTTTTCAGACGATGATTACATCGCTGTAGGCGCATCCATTCTTCCTACTGCTGCTGACGTTTTCGCGAAAGCAGAGATGATTGTAAAGGTTAAAGAACCTCAAGCTGTCGAGCGAGCTATGCTTCGCGAAGGGCAAATATTATTTACCTATTTACACCTTGCACCAGATTTTCCACAAACTGAAGAGCTTATCAAGAGCAAAGCTGTCTGCGTAGCCTATGAGACTGTAACAGATAATATGGGTCGCTTGCCACTATTAGCACCAATGTCTGAAGTAGCTGGTCGTATGTCTATTCAAGCAGGTGCACAAACATTAGAAAAATCTAACGGTGGTTGTGGTCTTCTTCTTGGTGGCGTTCCAGGTGTTGAACCAGCAAAAGTTGTTGTTGTTGGTGGCGGTGTTGTAGGTGCTAACGCAGCACGTATGGCTGTAGGCCTTCGCGCTGATGTTACAATTCTTGACCGTAACGTAGATACACTGCGTCGACTTGATGAAGAATTCCAAGGTCGCGCAAAAGTGGTTTATTCTACTGAAGACGCCATTGAGAAGCATGTTCTAGAAGCAGACCTAGTAATTGGTGCAGTACTAATTCCTGGCGCAGCAGCTCCAAAATTGGTTACAAAAGAGCACATCGCTAAGATGAAGTCAGGTTCAGCAGTTGTTGATGTTGCAATCGACCAAGGCGGTTGTTTCGAGACTTCTCACGCAACCACTCACGCAGACCCAACTTACATTGTTGATGACGTAGTTCACTACTGTGTTGCAAACATGCCTGGCGCTGTTGCTCGTACTTCAACTTACGCACTAAACAATGCAACACTTCCTTACATTGTTAAGCTAGCGAACAAAGGCTACCGCGAAGCACTTCTATCTGATGAAGGCTTCCTAGAAGGTCTAAACGTTATTCACGGTAAAGTAACTTGTAAAGAAGTTGCAGAAAGCTTTGACCTTGAATACGTAGACCCAGCAGAAGCAATCGCAATGTTTAACTAATGATGTAATGACTAACTGAACGCAATAATCTTCTCGTTGAAGCGTTCAGTTAACTCATACACATTAAACAAAAAGCCAGTACGACATTATGTCGCGCTGGCTTTTTTGCATTAATGGATTTAGTTCGTAAAAACACGTAACAGTACGGTTTACCACTAGCGCTCGATTTTAACCCCATGAATCAATAGATTTCTTGGCGTAATACTGCGTTCACAGAACTCTTCAATCGTAGCTTCATAACCTTGCTCTTGCAGATAGATAGCGCGATCTAAAGCCAGCCATATCTCTAATGGTCGTCTAAAGACTTGTTGAACCAAACTCAGCTTTTCCATTTCCCAGAAAAGCGCTTCGCCTTGAATCAAATAAGAGTCAAAATCAATATCTGAGCCCAGCGATAGCTCTTTCACTTCAGATGCCCAACGGCAGAAAGATTCAAAACCCTCAGCTAACTCTGATTTTTTGATGCTCGGTACAGGAATGTATTCGTCAATGTTAAGTTCAGCCTTAAGCAACTGGCTGAAGCCTAGACGATAGCTCATCTCTAGTTGACGATGTCTTTTTACTCTTTCACCACCAGTAACGGTTTCTTGAAGCGGGATTCTCAAGTCGCTCTTACTTAACGTTAATGCTGAGCTTTTCGCGATAGAAGACATCGCTTGATAGTTTTCGTCTCGAATAAGATGATAACAACAAGGAGAAATAGTGACCGCTGGTAGCCCATGTGACACTGACTTTTTAACTAGCTCAACATGAAGATCACCACAAGCATGAAGGGCCACGGCATGTTGGTACGAATTAAACACGTCATCGGCCTTGTCTGAAAACGCATCTCCTTGAACAAAATCCATCGCTAACTTCTGGTCATCCGCAATCTTTTGTCCGCTTTCGCATAACGATTGCTGCCATTCAAAGCTAGTGACTTTTTGATCCGATTTCTGAGATAGGATTCGACCAAGAAAGCCTTTACCAGAACACCACTCGAGCCACTCTTTGCCATGGTGATGGCATAATGCAGCCTCGCCCATTGCGACAATTTGATGTAGCTTTCGGCCAGGAATACCATCAGCAGTACCACGTGGGAGGTCTAAACCAACCAAAGCTGTGTTTTTGAACTGGATGTTTTGGGTAGCAGTATCTAATTCAGGTAGGAAACGAGTCAGTTCTTCGACCAAAAGCTGAGGCTGCTCTTTTAAGGTTTGAATACTCTCATTATCTAAGCTTTCTAACCAATCAACGAGTGGACGATTGACCTCTTTCCACGGCTGCTGTTGAGTTTGACATAGGTGAAAAGGCTCTGAACGCCAGTAAATCTGGTGCTCTAGCAAAAATGAATCGAGTATTTTAAATCGTGAATGCATGCTTCCCCCTATTATGCGTGGATTGTAGGGGTAAGAGGTCGAAATGGAAAGGCCCGATAAAGAAAACGAAAACTAAAAGCCCAAAAGAAAAACGGCCTGCAAATACAGGCCGAATAAGAATCAAAATTTACACGATGAGATTAACGAACTGGCAGTTCGATATCTTTAAACATCTCTTCGATCTCTTCGTTCGATTTCAAAGAAATAGCTTGCTCAACCACAGGGCGAGTTAAGTGCGGTGCAAAACGCTCCATGAAATCAAACATGTAAGAACGCAAGAAGGTGCCTTTTCTAAAACCAATGCTGGTTGTGCTCGCACCAAATAGATGGCTCGCATCAATCGCAACCAAATCAGTATCTTGCTCGTGGTCAATAGCCATACTTGCAATTACACCAACACCAATGCCCATACGAACGTAGGTTTTGATTACGTCTGCATCGGTCGCAGTAAACACAACACGCGGTGTTAAACCTACTTTGTTAAACGCGGTATCAAGCTCAGAACGGCCAGTGAAACCAAATACATAAGTCACGAGAGAGTAAGCCGCAAGATCTTCGATCGTGATATTACGCTTCTGTGCCAGGGGATGATCTTTGGTCACGACGATCGAACGGTTCCAGTGGTAACAAGGCAGCATAATCGCATCTTGGTAAAGGTGTAGCGCTTCCGTTGCAATCGCAAAATTCGCTGTACCTTTAGCGACGGCTTCTGACATTTGGCTTGGCGTACCTTGGTGCATGTGAAGCGATACTTTTGGATAGCGCGCCGTGAAACCTTTAATCACATCAGGCAGTGCATAACGAGCTTGAGTATGAGTCGTTGAAATATTCAATGTACCCATCTCTGGATGTGTGTGTTCACCCGCTACCGCTTTAATGCTTTCAACGCGCGCCAAAATCTCTTGAGAGATACGAATGATATCCTCACCCGCTTGGGTAACCTGCGTTAGATGCTTGCCGCTACGCTCAAAAATCTGAATGCCTAGTTCGTCTTCAAGTAATCTAACTTGCTTACTAATGCCAGGCTGAGATGTGTACAAACTCTCTGCTGTAGCTGAAACATTTAGGTTATGGTTTACAACCTCAACAATGTACTTCAGTTGCTGTAACTTCATATCTAACCTCGTAATCCTTTACTCATTTCTGTGCTAACTTATTTGCAAAGAGAGCGTTATAGTCGCGTGTAATATAATTAATAGTTATAACGCTTCGAACACAAAAATGACAGGAAAATTGAGTTTTTCTAGCTTAACAAACAAAAACATCACTAACGCTTTGCAACCCAACCCTCATTCTCATACATTAGTTGGTAAGTTTTGATTGCCGATTTCGCTCAACAAGAGATAATCAGAAATTGCAATTTACGAGTGCCGATACACAATGGAATCGTGTATCCTCTCCAGTTAGCTATAGAAAATAATAAGCAGACTCAAATATATGAATATTGGTTTAATAATCGTCTTAGTAGCCGTTCTTTTGGTGTTAGTTTTAGGCTACAACATCATGCTTCAATATAAAGTTAAGGTAGAAACAGCGAAGAAACAGGAAGCTTCTCGTTATCTAACCATTATTGACGGTACAGAAGAACTGATTGGCAACGCTCATCACATGCCGTTTAGCCAAGATCTTCTTGTATGCTTAAACAATCGAATTCTTGATGCATTAGAAAACATGTATCAACTCGATCCAAAAAATAAGCAGCTTACCCAACGCATTGAAAGCGTAAAACAACAAATCACTCAGCTAAAAGAGAACTACAAAGGTGGCGAGAGTACCGCTTTCCGCGTACCAAGTAGTGACAAGCAAGCGATCATGATGCTTAAGTTAGTTAAACGCCTGCGTGATACGGTGCGCAACGAGCACAATAAAGGCCGTTTCGAGACTCAAGCTTATGTGGTTGAAAATGCTCGCCTAGAAACAATTCAAATCCGTATTAACATTGAAAATGTTATCAAACGTGCAAACGATTCGATTTCTCGCGGACAACCGGGAACAGCGATTCAGCTATTACGCAAAGGTATTGATGCTTTGGCGACTAAGAACGACTCGTACTCTAATCAAGCCAAAGAAAAGCTTCAACAGATGCTTAACGAGCTTGACCAGAAACGCCAAGACAAAAACGCTCAAGATTTGCAGCAGATGGAATCTAAAGAACGAGAAGACGATATGGATGCCCTCTTCGGTCAGAAGAAGAAATGGTAACAGTCTAACTCAACACTTAAAGGCCGCCTTATTTACATTAAATAGGCGGCCTTTTTTGTAGCTGTTGAATTTCCTTTCTCTGTATAGGGAGATCTCTTGAGCTGTGATAAAATCCCCGCATTATCAACAAACTTTCCCTGACCATGTATCAAGAATTACTCGCTCCAATCCACTCTTTTCTTAAAGCCGAAACGCCAGATTCATGGATAGATGAAGCCAAAAAGCCAGAAAATCTTCACATCATTCTACGCGATCACATGCTGTGTGAACTTAAGGCGGCACAGAGTGCTTTATTCCTTATTCGCAAGTACGCCGTCGATAAAGAAAGCGCGAAGCAACTGAATGAATGGATTTTGCCATACGAGCAATTTGCTTACCGTCGTATCGGAGACTTAGAGTCTCTGCGTGGTAAAAGCAACGTATCCAAGCAAATCACAGCGAAAGAAGGCTGTAATTACGGTGCTGACCTAATCGATAAGATGGTTTTACTGATCAAAGAAGAGCTGCATCATTTCTACCAAGTCATGGAGTTGATGGAGAAGAAAGGCGTGACTTACCAGCCAATCGAGGCGGGTCGTTACGCTAAGGGCTTGATCAAACAAGTTAAGACTTACGAGCCTGATGCTCTGGTTGATAAGCTTATCATCGGTGCGTTTATTGAAGCTCGCTCTTGTGAGCGCTTCGCTAAATTGGCTCCTTTCTTGGAAGAAGACATGGAGAAGTTTTACGTGTCTCTACTTCGTTCAGAAGCTCGCCACTACCAAGATTACCTTGAGCTAGCAGAACAGATCGCAGGGAAAGATATTTCAGAGCGTATTTCGCATTTTGCTCAAGTAGAAGCTGATCTTATCACTTCAGAAGACAGCGACTTCAAATTCCATAGTGGTGCTCCGGTTTAGGCTCCACACAGAACATTCAGTCCAGTTTAGACTAATCCAGACTAAAAAATTAAGGCCAGCAATTTGCTGGCCTTCTTTATTTATATCTCAATCCAAATATAGACTTAAGCAAGCGTACCGTTGATCTCTGCAAGTACAGCAGCAGGGTCTATCGCTTGCGTAATCGGACGACCAATAACAAGGTAGTCTGAACCTGATTCAATCGCTTTAGAAGGCGTCATGATGCGCTTCTGGTCACCAACATCTGCGCCGACAGGACGAATACCTGGAGTAACTAGCTTGAACTCTTGACCAAGTGCACCTTTAAGCAAAGAAGCCTCTTGTGCAGAACATACAACACCGTCTAAGCCAGAGTTTTTCGTTAGAGAAGCCAAGCGCATCACGTGTTGTTGTGGTTCAAGATCCAGACCGATACCCGCTAAGTCAGATTGCTCCATACTGGTGAGTACCGTTACACCGATTAACAGTGGACGATCTTTGCCATAAGGTTCTAAGATTTCGCGAGAAGCCGTCATCATACGCTCACCGCCACTTGCGTGTACGTTCACCATCCAAACACCCAGTTCAGCGGCAGCACGGACTGCTTTTGAACATGTGTTCGGGATGTCGTGGAATTTAAGGTCTAAAAATACTGAGAAACCACGCTTATGTAATTCACGAACAAATTCAGGGCCAAACAGGGTAAACATCTCTTTGCCCACTTTTAGGCGGCAAGATGCTGAGTCAATTCGATCGACAAAGGCTAACGCATCCGCTTGATTATCATAATCCAAGGCTACAATGATTTTTTGGTCGTTCATTTCATCTCCTAACGCAGTTAACTTTCTAAAAATTTCTAATCACCTAAGCAGGTGATAAATAACAGTCATAAAAATGCAGCCCGAAAGCTGCAATTAATAATTTGGTCTTAAAGTGACCACAAATCTATTCACCATCAAGCCCACGAATAGGCTTGATCGTCCCCCACCCTTTACATGAAGGGCAGTGCCAATACAAAGAGTGTGTCGAGAAACCACACTGACGACAACGGTAATGAGGCTTAACCTTAAGCTGTTCACCAACCATAGATTGAAGTGTGGTTAAGCTGTCTTTTGCTCGGCCTTCTTCTGCTTCCGCTAGGTGGTAATCGATTAATCGATAAAAACCTTTCATGGTTGGATTTTTAACAAGCTGCTTTGTCAGTAACTCTTGAGCAGAGCCTACATCTTCATGGTGAGCAACCAATTGCGCCAGCATCAGTTCGGCAGATACACCGGCTTTCTTCTGAATACACGCTTTGAGGAACTCGACCAATTGAGCTTCTTGTCCAAGCTTGTGGTAACACTCAGCAAGGGTTGGCAACACCTCACTGATAAAATCGATATCTTGTTCAAGTACCGATTCAAGACAATCAATTGTCTTTTGGTAATCTTCGTTCGCTAAGTGGAACTTCCCTAGTGCGATACTTGCGCGAACACATTTAGGGTCTTCAGAAAGCGCCTTCTTAAAATGCTGAAGCGCTTTAGAACGATTACCATCGGCTTGTTCTTGCATTGCAAGCTCACACCAGAAATGCGCGACTGTGGCACGCATCTTCATTTTTTTCTTACCGAGCTTAACTAAGATATTTCCGTAATGGATAGCCTTGTTCCACTCACGGGTCTGCTGATAAATAGCCACCAACTGCTGTAAAGCGCCCTCTTTATGGTCAGGTTCTTCTACAAGTTGTTCAAAGATTTTTTCAGCGCGATCAAGGAAGCCAGAGACCATGTAGTCTTTAGCTAATTGTTGCAGTGCGAGATTTTTCTGATCGAGGGTAAGCCCCGAACGAGAGATGAGATTTTGGTGAATACGAATAGCGCGGTCGACTTCGCCTCTTGAGCGGAACAAGTTGCCCAAAGCCAAGTGAGTATCGATGGTTTCATTGTCTACTTGAAGCAGTTCAATAAAGTGATCAACCGCTTTGTCAGATTGATCTGACAGTAATAGGTTCAAACCCGTCACGTATTGACGGGAGATCTGGTGTGATTGCTTTTGTTTTTCTTGCTGAGCGTTACGATTACCCATATACCAGCCATAAGCGGCTGCGATGGGCAAAAGTAAGAACAGTAACTCTAACATCAAATATAGCCTTTAAGCTTTAGTATCAGCAGGGACCTGCTTTGATTGCTTATTGAGTTGCTTCTTCAAGCGATGAATTTTTAGCTGAGACCGCATGTGCATATTACCAAAGACTAACCAAGCAAGGGCGAAGCCTGAAACGAATACAACACCTAATAAACTTGATAGGTGGAAGTCACCTTGCGCTAGCAGATAGTTGAAATTCACAGTTGTTTGGTTTTGAGAGCCTAAAGCCAGTGCAATTAGGAAAAGTGCGATAACGGCGACTATTTTTATAATTTTCATAGTTCATCACTCATTGGTTGGTTAGCTGTACGATTATGCAGGAAAATTACTAATCAGACCACCATATTATGGTCATAAAAAAGCGGCATACATTATAGTATGCCGCTTTTCTTAATTCCGATAAGTAGGCTACATTCCTGAGTTTACTCGTTCACGCAGCTCTTTACCTGGTTTGAAGTGAGGAACGTATTTACCTTCTAACTCAACCTTGTCACCAGTCTTTGGGTTACGTCCAACACGAGGCTCACGATAATGCAGAGAAAAGCTGCCAAAACCGCGAATTTCGATTCGATCACCACTTTCTAGTGTTGAAGCCATATGCTCTAAAATGTCTTTTACAGCGTCTTCAATTTCTTTTGCAGAAAGATGCGTTTGCTCAGCGCACAGTCTCTCAATCAATTCAGACTTAGTCATAGTTACCCTCGTTGGTTTTCTTTTTAGAAATTATAGACCTATCGGAAAAATAAGCAAAAAAAAAGGAGCCTTACGGCTCCTTTCTTGGCTAGATAGCTATAATTCTCTTAATGAGAAGCTATTATTCGCCTTTAGCAGCTTTGAATGCGTCTGCCATTGCGTTACCGAACGCGCCTTCTTCAGACTTGTTCAGTGAAGCCATTGCTTCTTGCTCATCAGCTTCATCTTTAGCTTTGATAGATAGGTTGATTACGCGGTTCTTACGGTCTACACCAGTGAACTTCGCTTCAACGCTGTCGCCAACGCTTAGGATTAGAGATGCATCTTCGATACGGTCGCGAGAAACTTCAGAAGCGCGGATGTAACCTTCAACGCCTTCGATTAGCTCGATAGTAGCGCCTTTCGCGTCAACTGCAGTAACAGTACCGTTTACAAGAACACCTTTCTTGTTGTCAGCAACGTATGCGTTGAACGGGTCGTTTTCCATTTGCTTAACGCCAAGAGAAATACGCTCACGCTCTGCATCTACTGCTAGAACAACAGCAGAGATTTCGTCGCCTTTCTTGTATTCACGTACAGCTTCTTCGCCGGCAGCGTTCCAAGAAATGTCAGATAGGTGTACAAGACCGTCGATACCGCCTTCTAGACCGATGAAGATACCAAAGTCAGTGATAGACTTGATCTTACCAGTAACTTTGTCGCCCTTAGCTTGCATTTCTGCAAATGACTGCCATGGGTTAGCTTTACACTGTTTCAGACCTAGAGAGATACGACGACGTTCTTCGTCGATATCAAGAACCATAACCTCAACTTCGTCGCCAACATTAACAACTTTAGAAGGGTGGATGTTCTTGTTAGTCCAATCCATTTCAGAAACGTGTACTAGACCTTCAACGCCTTCTTCGATTTCAACGAAGCAGCCGTAGTCAGTTAGGTTTGTAACACGACCAGAAAGCTTGTGACCTTCTGGGTAACGCTTAGCGATTGCTACCCATGGATCTTCGCCTAGTTGCTTAAGACCTAGTGAAACACGAGTGCGCTCACGATCGAACTTAAGAACTTTAACTAGGATTTCGTCACCAACGTTAACGATCTCTGATGGGTGCTTAACGCGCTTCCAAGCCATATCTGTGATATGTAGAAGACCGTCAACACCGCCAAGGTCAACGAATGCACCGTAGTCAGTAAGGTTCTTAACGATACCTTTAACTTCAGTACCTTCTTGTAGAGTTTCAAGAAGTTCGTCACGCTCAACACTGTTTTCAGATTCGATAACAGCACGACGAGAAACAACAACGTTGTTACGCTTCTGGTCTAGCTTGATTACTTTGAACTCTAGCTCTTTGTTTTCTAGGTGAGCAGTGTCACGGATAGGACGTACGTCTACTAGAGAACCTGGAAGGAAAGCACGGATACCGTTAAGTTCAACAGTGAAACCGCCTTTAACTTTACCGTTGATGATACCAACAACAGTTTCAGCTTCTTCGCAAGCTTTCTCAAGTACGATCCAAGCTTCGTGACGCTTAGCTTTCTCACGAGAAAGTTGAGTTTCACCGAAACCATCTTCAACAGCGTCTAGAGCTACGTCTACTTCAGCACCAACTTCAACTTCAAGTTCGCCAGCAGCGTTCTTGAATTGTTCAGCAGGGATAGCAGATTCAGACTTAAGACCAGCATCTACAAGAACGAAACCGTTCTCGATAGCTACTACAGTACCTTTAACGATGCTGCCTTGTTGGAATTCAGTTTCAGATAGAAACTCTTCAAAGAGTTGAGCAAAAGATTCAGTCATTATTTAATCTTCAATAATTAAACGTCCATGGGTATCCTACCGCATGGGGTTGATAAATTCGCCGGTCATCATCCTTGCGACCAACGTTCTTACTAGCTCGGCGAAATTACCCAGCCAGTTTCGATTCAATATAGTGTAGTGCTTTTTCTACTACCTGCTCAATATTCATTGAGGTGGAATCAAGCACTAGAGCATCCTCTGCAGGGCGAAGTGGCGCCACTGGGCGATTACGATCTCGGTCGTCTCGCTCTTGGATCTCGCTCAAAAGGTCGTCAAATTTAACATCTAACCCCTTCTGTTGCAACTGTTTAAGGCGGCGACTCGCACGCTCTTCAGCACTTGCATCTAAAAATATTTTCGCTTCAGCTTCAGGGAACACAACCGTTCCCATGTCACGGCCATCAGCTACCAAACCAGGTGCCGCGCTGAATGCGCGTTGACGACGAAGCAGAGCTTCACGAACGCGAGGTAAAGCGGCCACTTTTGAAGCTGCCATGCCGGTTTCTTCTTTGCGAAGTTCACCAGACACATCTTCACCTTCTAGGATAACCTTAACTAAGTCGCCTTCAGCAATAAACTGCACGTCTAAGTGTGTCGCAAGCGGTACTAAAGCATCTTCTGATTCAGTATCCACACCATGGTGAATTGCCGCTAAAGCCAATACGCGATAGATCGCGCCTGAGTCTAGAAGATGAAAGCCTAGCTTATCTGCTAGCAACATACACAGGGTACCTTTACCTGCACCACTTGGTCCATCAACCGTAATCACTGGGCTTTGAGAAGGCATCTTTTACTCCACGTTTTGTCGTAAGTTTTATTCTGTACTAGCGATTCGCCACTACTTTATAGGCGGCATATTATAGAGAAAAATTGGAAGTCGAGCGAGGTAAATCTCAGATAATTCCGAGTTGATGATGCATAAACCAATGCAACTATCCCAATATCCGTTTGCTTAGGTCAATAAGACACACACGCGCTTTTCGATAGCGCACTTTTCGATAGATAGAAAAAAGCCTCGCAATAGGCAAGGCTCATGATTTTTCATTTTGTAGAGCAAACAAGAATTCGCTCAAAGAAGCTTAACCAATAATAGCTCGAACCGCTTCTAGGTCTTCAGGCGTATCAACACCAGCCGCAGGTGCTTCCGCCGCAACGTCTACGTGGATTTTTTCACCGTACCAAAGTACTCGTAATTGCTCTAGGCACTCAATACGTTCAAGAGTGCTTGGTTCCCAGTTAATGTAGGTATTGATAAAACCCGCTCGGTAAGCATAGATACCAATATGACGAAGCAAAGGAGATTCCGCTGCAGTACCGTTGTTCGCGTAAGCATCGCGATCCCAAGGGATGGTTGCTCGGCTAAAATACAAGGCGTAACCGTCTTTATCGGTTACAACTTTAACGGCATTAGGGTTAAACACTTCATCAGCATGAGTGATTTCCACACCTAACGTTGCCATCGGAGCTGTACTGTTAGCAAGATTGTTGGCAACCTGATTAATGATCGAAGGTGGGATAAGTGGCTCATCACCTTGAACATTCACGATAATATGATCATCAGGAATATTCATAACTTCAATCACTTCAGCTAGGCGTTCAGTGCCCGATTCGTGATTCGGTGATGTCATACAAACGGTCGCGCCAAATGCTTTAGCCGCTTTTTCAACTCGAGCGTCGTCGGTAGCGATAATAACGTTATCGGCACCCGCTTTCATTGACTGTTCGTATACCCATTGAATCATCGGCTTTCCACCAATGTCAGCAAGTGGCTTCCCTGGTAAACGGCTCGATTGGTATCTTGCAGGTATAACAACCGTATAAGACATTACTTACCCTCATCCATAGAAACGGTGCGAGCTTCAGGTTCTAAAAGAACAGGAATACCCTCTTTAATTGGGTAAGCAAGGCGATCAATTTTACAAACAAGCTCTTGCTTATCCTTGTCAAAAGTTAGTTTACCTTTACATACAGGGCAAGCAACGATCTCAAGTAGACGGTGATCCATAGTATTCCATAACCTCTTTTATTCTTTTTAAAATTTGCTGTTGCGAATCTTCATCGAACTGCGCAGAAACTGGAAGATACCACCAGTTATCTTGAGCATATTCTTCGCATTTTACAGCGTCTTTTTCTGTCATAATCAGATTCATACCTTTCTTAGCTAAGGCATGAAGTTCATCTTTATCAAAATCTTGATGATCGGCGAAACCCTGTGTGAATACCACATCACCATCAAGATCTTCCAATGTTTTAAAAAAGCGCGGTGGGTGGCCAATACCGGCAAAAGCAACCAGCTTCTGTAATTCAGCCACAGACCTTTTCTGACCAGTCTTTAGGTTAACCGCTTGGCTTGGAAGCAAAGACATCGAGAACTCTCGCCCATGCGCTTTACCGCCATTGTTAACCAAAAAGTCGACTTCATCTAAACGAGATACAGGCTCTCTTAACGGGCCTAAAGGAATTAGGCATTCGCTACCAAAGCGTCTTGCGCCGTCGATAACTGCAAATTCAATGTCGCGTTCAAGCGCGTAATGCTGAAGGCCATCGTCAGTGATAATCACATCAACACCTTTGCTCAGCAATGCTTTCACTGCGTTAGCTCGCACAGGGTCGACTGCGACTGGCGCACCAGTTCGCTTACGAATCAAGCGAGGTTCATCACCCGAATGCTCTGCTGGCGTATTTTCATTCAACACTAACGGATAGCTTGGTGCTTTTGCACCGTAACCACGAGACACGACTCCGGGTTTAAAGCCGTGAACCTGAAGCATTTCTACTAACCAAATCACAACCGGGGTTTTACCATTTCCACCAGCGGTAATATTGCCCACAACAATAACAGGTAAAGGCGGGCGGTAGGTCTCTTTCTTCCCAGAGAGGTAAGCATCACGACGTTGACCACTAATCAATTTGAACAGCAGACTCAGTGGCCACAATAGCGGCCACAATAGCGGCCAGAGAAGATATTTCAACGGGTGATTGTTAAACCAAATCTTTTCGATCACAACAAAACCTAATTTATCCGCTGAACTGAATTCGGTGTAATTGTGCATAAGCACCATCATGCGCGATTAGCTCAGCATGTGCGCCCCTTTCTACAATATGACCATCATCAACCACTAGAATCTCATCAGCTTGCTCGATGGTAGAGAGTCTGTGTGCGATAACTAATACTGTTTTGTCTTTCTGCAGTTCTTCTAGTGCAGATTGAATCGCTCTCTCTGACTCAGTATCCAGTGCAGACGTCGCCTCATCAAGAATCAGCACAGGCGCATCTCTTAATAAAGCACGTGCAATCGCAATACGTTGTCTTTGACCACCAGAAAGGCTTGCGCCATTTTCACCAACAACGGTATCGATGCCATTTTCCATGCCTTCGATAAACTCACTTGCATGAGCAAGCTTAGCCGCGTATTCGATCTGTTCACGTGAATACTGTTCTTCTGCTGCGTAAGCGATGTTGTTAGCCACCGTATCGTTAAACAGATGTACATTTTGAGAAACGAGCGCAAAGTGCTCACGCAGATTTCTCAATTCGTAATCACGAATGTCGTGGCCATCAAGCTCAATTGAACCAGAGTCTACGTCATAAAAACGAGTGAATAGGTTAGCAATGGTACTCTTACCCGAGCCAGATCGCCCAACAAGCGCAACCGTTTTACCTTTCGGTATATTGAAGCTGATCTTATCAAGTGCTGGTTTCTCTGCACCGTCATAAGTAAACGTGACATCTTTAACAGCCACTTCACCCATTACAGTTTCAGGTTTCAACGTCCCTTTGTTTTGCTCGGTATCTAGATCCATCAAGCCAAATAGAGTCGTACTCGCAGCCATACCACGTTGGAATTCAGACGTTACGTTAGTTAACGCCTTTAGCGGACGTAATAGACCAAACATTGCAGAGAACACAACGGTAAACGTACCAGCAGTAAGCTCGGCTTTAATAGAATCGACACTAGCAAGGAATAGAACAACAACAATCGCAACTGATGCGATCATTTGAATAATCGGGTTAGCGGCCGCTTGAGCAGTGATTAACTTCATGCTTTGTTGGCGCATTTGGTTACTAACTTTATCAAAGCGGTGTTTTTCTAGATCTTGACCACCGTAAGTTAGAACCACTTTATGCCCTTTCAGCATTTGTTCAGCTGAAGAAGCAACGTGACCCATGCTAGTTTGCATGTTCTTAGAGATCTTTCTGAATCGCTTCGATACGATACTGATCGCCCACGCAACCAAAGGCGCTACAGCGAATAACACCAAAGACAACTGCCAACTGTTCCAGAACATCAGCGTCAGTAAGCCAATAATACTTGCACCTTCACGGACAATACTGACTAACGCTTTACTGGTTGCTGCAGACACTTGCTCTGAATCGTAAGTAATTCGGGATAGCAGAGCACCAGTCTGTTCTTTATCGAAGAAAGACACAGGCATGTGCATGAAATGGCTGAATATTTTACGACGAATTTCCATAACCACATTGCCAGAGACCCAACTCAAGCAATAGGTTGAAACAAAGCCACTGACGCCACGAACGAACATCATGGCAAAGATAATAAGTGGAAGTGTACGTAAAAAGTCAGATTCAGCATTACCAAAGCCTTCATCAAGTAACGGCTTTAGTAAGGAAATCATATAGGTATCAGAAACGGCATTTATAATAAGCGCAATTACCGCAACACCTAGGCCGGCCTTATATAATCGAATATAAGTCCAAAGTCTTTTAAATGTGACCCAGGTAGTTTCATCTGTTTGTGTTGACATAGAATCGCTTAATTTTCTCACAATAATCTATCTATTCTACTCCCTTACGGAGCATCTGCCTATACCACTGCCCGCCTTGTTGTTCTCTAATCGCATGATATTGCCAACCTTCTTTGCTAAGAGTGATGGTTATTTGTCCGCTTTCTCCAGTATCTAGCCAAGTACTCCCCGCTTCCTGATAACGTTCAATAACAAACTCACTCGGCATTCCCCACTGGTTGCCTTTGGCAAGAGAAGCTATCGCCAGCTGAGGAGACACCGCCTCAATAAACGACTTAATCGATGACGAATCGCTGCCATGATGCGGAACCAACATAACATCACTCCTTAGCTGTTCTCCTTCACGAGCAAGTAACCACTCACTTACCAGTTCAATATCACCAGTGAGCAACATTGAGAAATCAGCACTATGATCTGAGATCTTGACCACACACGAATGTGGGTTATACGCCCTCTTTACTTGCTTAGGCGGCCACAACACCTCAAAAACAACATCTTGCCAGTTCCAAACCTCTCCAATAGTACATGTTTGAATATTAGACGGGGCTTGAGTGATAGATTGGCGTTCTTGAATAATGTTCTGACTGGTTCTTATCCACTTTGGCGTATAGTTCTCAAGTAATGCCGGATAACCACCAGCATGGTCAGAATCGAAATGACTCACAATCACGCCTTCTAATTCATAAATCCCCCGCTGATTCAAAGTAGGAATCAACAAAGACTCAACAACCGAGCCTCCTGGCCACGCATTGCCAAGATCATAAACAACAATCTGATTGTTCTTTTCCAAGACCAAAGACAACCCATGCCCAACATCCAAGATATCAATAGTTAGTTTGTCTTGCTGGGGTTTGCTGAACTCCCACCACAGCACAAACACTGCAGTTACCAATATCGATAATGTTCGCTTGAAATACCGACTAACAAAGCTCAAAAACAAGATAAGGAATACTGATAATGCAATCGTCTGATTATCGACTTGGATCCAAAATCGCTCAGAGAAAGGAAGACTAAATACGAGAGGCTCAAGCGATAAGTCGACTAACTTCCACAGCTGACTGACCAAATCATTGTCTAGCGCTGTTATACCAACCACGCCAGACACTGACTCCGATATTAAGCTTAGAAACATTGCCAGAAACAACAGCGGGATCGTCACCATCGATACCCAAGGCAAAAGGAACAAGTTGTAGAAAACAGAGACTAAACTGACTCCTTTGAAAAACAACATCGAGGAAGGCGCGATAAGGAATGTCAGCATCAGTTGAAGCTTAATAAGTTGGAGTGCGTAGTCGATAAATGTAAAGCTTGAAGCTGAGCGCTGAGTATTACAGGCGATATAGAAAACAGCGCCCAATGCACCAAAGGACAACCAAAAACTGCTCGACAAAGCTGAAAACGGCCAAATCAGCAGAACCACGCACACACTTAAAGTAACATACCGAAGCAAACTGATATTTTGCCCACGCCACAAGAAATAACTCGCGATAACGCACATCACCAAAGCTCTCAAAGTTGGCAGCGTGAATCCAGCAAACCAACTATAGAAATACGCCAAGCCGAGCCCGAATATTGTAGGTAACCAAAGAAATGAAGGGGAAAGTAACCTTAATATCTTGCCAATCTGATAGCCGATACCAAAGGCAATCCCAATATGCAGCCCCGAAATAGCCATCAAGTGAATCAGGCCACTGCTTTTAAGCATATCCCACCGCTGAGGCGGAATAAGGTCTCGATATCCAAAACTCAAAGCGATAATGAGATCTTGATTTGCCAGCAGACTTAACCTTTCAAGGCTGGCTTCAAACCATTGGGCGCGTAAGTTGGTGCTAGAATGAATTCGGTACTTGGTATCTGCTCTGTAAGTTGCATTGGCAACCACGCCAGCACTAAACAAGTACTTTTCTCGGTCAAAGCCGGCTTCGTTGAGTTTGCCCCATATCGGCTTTATTGAGGCCGATAAATAGACATCATCTCCAAGCGTTAGCTTGAAAGGAGTAAACAAACGCAATTTTATCAATTGAGGAAAGATTAATTTTTCGCCGCCAATTGATCTGACTACTATTACGCTTTCAAAACCGTGGCTATTTTCACTAAAAAGACTAACAACCGACGCATTTATGGTAGTATTCTGCCCTGATTGGAATAAGCGACTCGTTTGTATTTCAATCGCATTCCCTAGGCAGATAACTAGTATCAATGCTGTTACTGGACCTCTTGCACTCCGGAAAACGCTATACTTTGTTGGTGCTAGCAGTAACAACAGCATCAATGGTGCCCAAACCCAATGTGGCATCACAGGCCAGAAGCTGGCAGACACAACTGTCGCAGCAAATGAAATCAAGAACCAAGTGTTAAACAAGAGAGTAGCTTCCTCCTATGCCAAGAAAGTTTATCAAACGATTTATGCCTGACCATGATCTAATCAAGCGTCAGAAAGCATTGAAAGTTTTTGGCAATGTTTTGTACAACCCCAACTTATGGTGCCTTAATCGTCGCTCTGCGGCTGGCGCGTTTGCTGTTGGGTTATTCATGGCGTTTGTCCCTCTACCAAGTCAAATGATTATGTCTGCAGGCCTTGCTGTCGCATGTGGCGTTAACCTGCCTTTAGCTGTCGCACTTGTTTGGATCAGTAACCCGGTTACCATGCCTGTTCTCTTCTACTTTGCTTATAAAGTCGGGGCGTTTGTTATGCATGTGCCACCGCAAGCCTTCCATTTCGAATTGTCTTGGGACTTCATCTTGGCGCAAATGAGCACTATAGGGCCTCCGTTCTTATTGGGTTGTCTGATTTGTGGCGTGGTTTCAGCAATGATTGGCTACTTTGGTATTCGCGGTTTATGGCGCTACTCAGTAGTAAGAAGTTGGAAGAAGCGACAAGCAAGGCACTGAACGCCATTTCTTGTTATTCAATCTAACCTTGTATGCGCTTCACTTAAAACGTACACAAGTTAAAATCGGATGAGCTACTTACCTCTGCAAGATTGGCATGTAACGAAAGTCGTAAAGAACACGAATTGAATTCAATAAAAAAGGATCCCACTGGGATCCTTTTTTGTATCGACTGAAAACTGACGGCCTGCTATTTAGGCGAATGCTATTTAGAACTCAGCACTGAGGCTGGATTCAACTTCGCCGCGCGTGATGCTGGGTACCATGTCGCCAGTAAACTCAGCACAATCGCAGTGCCGGAAACCACAACAACATCCGTCATATCAAGTTGTGATGGCAAGAAGTCGACAAAATAGATATCACCGGACAAGAACTGGTGATCGACCAACTTTTCAAGTCCTTTGATTAGTGTCGTGAGATTAAGAGCGACTAGCACACCTATTGCACTGCCCACTAAACTGCCTAACACGCCTGAGAATACGCCCTGCCAAACAAAGATGCGCTTCACAAGGCCGTCTGATGCACCCATGGTTCTTAAAATCGCGATCTCTGATGCTCTGTCTTTTACTGCCATCATTAGCGTCGAGACAATATTGAAACAAGCCACACCAATAACCAGTACCATCACCAGATACATGATGGTACGAACGAGTTGGATATCTCGATACAAGAAACCAAACTTCTGCTGCCAGCTTCGTAGATACACATACACATCAAGCTGATTGCCCACTTCACGCACAATAGAGTTCGCGTTCAGCACATCGGTCACTTTCAAAGAAACCCCAGTTACCGCCTCACCTAAGTTTGCGTAGACCTGAGCATCACCAATCGGGATTAGCGCCAAACTGTGATCTATCTGACCATTAAGCGTCAGCAAGCCAACCACTTTCACTCGAACACGTTTTGGTGCCTGAACCTTCACAGAACCGTTTACCGTCGGAATCATCAAAGTCAGATAATCACCGACTTTCGCACCCAGCACATTCGCTACACCAGAACCCAAAATGATCTGTTGTTGCCCTGCCTTAAACTCGCTCCAAGCTTGCTTATCGATAAAACTCGATAGGCTTGATACCTGTTGTTCTAGCTGCGGATCAACGCCGCGAACTTCAATTGCTTTGAGTTCTTTGCCCTTTTCAGCAAGCGCAGTAATTTTCACATAAGGCGCAGCAGCAACGACTTTATCGTGCTTAACCGACTCCTCAATCACGTGCTCCCAACGAGTCACAGGCTCATTCACGCCTTCAAATTCACCATGAGGAATGACAGAAAGTACTCGTGATTGAAGCTCTCGCTCAAAGCCATTCATCGCAGATAAGCCGATAATGATCACCGCGACACCAACCGCAATACCAATCGTCGAAGACAATGAGATGAACGACACCATCTTGTCTCGTTGTTTCGCACGGCTAAATCGGCCGCCTATCAATAGAGATAAAGAGGAAAACACTTAGCTCTCCTCTTTTTCTACGTTGACCAGTAAACCATCTTGCATGTGAAGTTGGCGATCCATCTTACCGGCAAGTTCACCATCGTGAGTCACGACCAAAAAGGCAGTATCGTATTCACGGTTCAGTTCACGCATTAAGTCGTAAATAGACAGTGCGGTGTTATGGTCAAGGTTACCGGTTGGTTCATCCGCCAACACTAGCGCAGGCTTATTCACCAATGCACGAGCAATCGCCACACGTTGCCTCTCGCCACCAGAAAGCTCTGAAGGTCGGTGGTCCACGCGGTGACTCAATCCAACTTTGTCCAACAAACGTTGTGCTTCTTGCTTTGCTTTAGCGGGCTTTTCGCCGCCAATCAATAACGGCATCGCCACGTTTTCTAAAGCTGAAAAGTCAGATAGAAGATGATGGAACTGATACACAAAGCCAAGATGCTGGTTGCGAAGCTTCGCCTGCTTATTCGAACTCAAAGATGCTAAATCTTGACCAAGAAAACTCACACTGCCCGCAGAAGCATCGTCTAATGCGCCTAAGATATGCAGTAAGGTACTTTTGCCCGAGCCAGAGGTACCGATGATTGCTACTAGCTCACCCTTTTCGATGTCAAAGCTGACTCCCTTGAGCACCTCAGTATCTAACGAGCCTTCACGGTACGTTTTACGGATATCATTACATTGAAGAAAATTACTCATAACGAAGGGCCTCAGCAGGTTTCACAGACGATGCACGATAAGAAGGGAATACAGTGGCAATCAGGCTAAGTGCAATAGCCAGAACCACAACAACAGCGATTTGAATTGGGTTAATCAAAATTGGTAACTGACCACCAAACGAGAATAGAGCAACACCCATCGCTTCTAAAATCGGGTTAAGGTTCATTGCCAGAACAACACCTAGTGCGCCGCCGGATAGTGCGCCAATCACGCCACTACTCGCGCCCTGAACCATAAAGATGCCCATCACTTGGCCGTCAGTCATGCCCTGAGTTTTAAGTATCGCGACCTCAGATTGTTTCTCCATCACCACCATAATCAGCGCAGAGATAATATTAAATGCAGCAACCCCGATGATCAGACCAAGCATTAGGCCCATCATGTTTTTCTCCATACGAACCGCTTGGAACAGCTCGCCACGTTGGTCACGCCAATCGCTCCACAACCATCCATCAGGTAAGGGTTGGTTCGATAGTTCCGCGACTTCAAATGGGTCTTCAAAAAACAGTCGCCAACCTGAAATGGTGTCTGACTTATAACGCATCAAACGCCCAGCATCTTGGATATCCGTCACCATAAGTTGGGCATCAATATCCGAGCCCGTATTAAAGATACCAGCTACGGTGAAATTACGTTGGCTAGGAATACGCCCCAATGGTGTGTATTGACTCGCGCTGGTCACCATTAGACGAACTTTGTCGCCCATCGATACTTTTAGGTTTCTCGCCAGAGTATGACCAAGAAACAGCTGATATTGCCCAGCTTGAAGTGAAGACAAGCGACCCGCGATTAAGTGGTCTTGAAGTGGATCATCAGAATTGGGTTGGATGCCAATCAAAAGGCCAGCAGAAAGCTGAGCAGGGCTCTGAATCACTGCCTCACTGCGAACAATCGGTTCAACATGACCATTAAGCGACATTTGCTCCGCAAAGCTAGGCGCTTGAGCAGAAAGTGACGTTGTGCCTCCTTGCTCGTATACAACGGCTTGAGGAAGTACACCAAGAATTCGGTCTTTTAACTGCGCTTCGAATCCATTCATTACCGATAAAACAGTAATCAAAGACAGCACACCAATGGTGATACCTGCCGTCGACATGTAAGAAACAAAACGGCTAAAGCGATCACCTGAACGGCCTTTCAAATAACGCAGGCCAACAAACATTGAAATAGGATGAAACATACTTTGAACCATCAAAAAGGGATGCGGGTTAATGTAACGGGTATTGCTGTTACTGTGTAGGGGGTAATTGAAAATATAGAGTGAATTAACTCAATTAGTTAGGCCTGAAAAACAGAACCCTGTCAAAACACCAAATTTCAAACAACTATTTGATAGTTTCAATTAACTGACCTTGATTACTGCGGCCACATAGCGATAATCAATAGATCACTTCAAGGAACTAACGCATGACAGAACAAGAGTTTTTCACCGTTCACCATAGCCTTACCGCTAATATTGAACCAATGGACAGCGGCTTCACTTTACCTTCTCAAATTCAATTCGAATCTGAGATCCCAGCACCATTTGTGGTGGCAAGTGAATTTAGCCAATTGGATCTGTTAGCTGACAGCGCTCGAGCGGAACTGAAAAACAGCGACTTGAAGAATGTCACCAGTTTATTGGATGCACAAAACTCAAAATTAAACCTCTTGTTGAGCTTTATGTTATCGCAGCAAGATGATGAGAAATTTCGCACTCACACCTATTCATTTGGTGCGAGTCAGTTTTCCTGCTTTTCAAAAGCAGACATCGAACCGGGTCGCTTAGTAAAAGCCAAACTTTTTCTAGAGCACCCAGCTGCAGCCATTTATTGCTACGCAGAAGTATTTGCTAGCGAGGCGAAAGACTCAGGTTTCGAAATCAAATTTAAATACGCTCATCTTCGCGATACCGACCAAGACCTGCTAATTAAAGCGGCACTTTATCAACAACAGAAACTCTTGCGTCAACGCTCTCTAGACCGAGATAACAAGTAAATTAACATGACCAAAAAATCCATATTTACACTACCTAAACTTAAAGGTGCCGGTGACAAAAAGCACATCGGTAACCTAGTCGGTTCGTCTCTCGCTCTTGCCATTGCCAAACTCGCAGAGCAACACAACAGCCATACCGTCTTGGCTGTACCCGACCCACAAGTGGCGCTTAAGCTTCAATCTGAAATTGAACAGTTTACGGCACATGAAGTCGCATTATTCCCTGACTGGGAAACGCTGCCATACGATAGCTTCTCGCCGCACCAAGAGATCATCTCAGATCGTATCGCACGCCTTTACGCACTGCCAACATTAAAAGATGGCATCACGATCGTTCCGATCAGCACGTTATTGCAACGCCAGTCACCGCGAGACTTTTTGCTACAACACACGTTAATGGTGAAAACGGGCGATCTCTACTCTTTAGAGAAACTGCGTCTACAGCTTGAAAAGTCAGGCTATCGTTACGTTGACCAAGTGTTTGGCCCCGGTGAATACGCAAGCCGTGGCTCTATTCTCGATCTGTTCCCAATGGGCAGTAAAGACCCGTATCGTATCGATTTCTTCGATGATGAGATCGATACCATTCGTACCTTCGATCCTGAAAACCAACGTTCTATTGAAGACATCTCTGAGATCCGCCTGCTGCCTGCTCACGAATTCCCAACCTCGGAAACGGCAATTGAAGATTTCCGTATTCGTTGGCGCCAACAGTTTGATGCCCGCCGCGAACCAGAATCGGTTTATATGCAGGTATCTAAAGGCACATGGCCTGCTGGTATTGAGTATTGGCAACCACTGTTCTTCGATCACACAGAAACCTTGTTTGATTACGTTGCCGATGAAGCGCAACTGCTGATTCTAGGTGATGTCGAGACTGCAGTAGACTCATTCCTAACGGACGTTGCTCATCGATACGAACAGCGCGGTGTTGACCCATTACGGCCACTTCTCACGCCTGAACAACTGTGGCTGAAGAAAGACGAGCTGTTCGCACACTTCAAACAGAAGCCACAAGTCAATCTGAGCTTAGATTCAATTGAAGAGAAAGCTGGACGTACCAACCTTCCGGTTGTGTCTCTTCCTGATCTCAGTGTTCAGCATCAGAATAAAGAGCCACTCGCAAACCTAAGAAAGTTCACTGAAGCCTTCGAAGGAAAAGTGGTCTTTTCAGTTGAGTCTGAAGGTCGTCGTGAAGCTCTGAGTGAATTACTGCGAGGCATTAAAGTTCGTCCAAGCGAAGTTGAAAACCTCGATGCGGCGATTAAAGGTATAGATAAGTTCAGCCTGATCTTAGGGTCAGCGGAACATGGCTTTATCCACGAAGAGCAAAACATCGCCCTTATCTGTGAAAGCGACCTGTTGGGTGATCGCGTTGTTCAGCGCCGTAAGAAAGACAAAAAAAGTGTTAACAGCGACACTGTCATTCGTCACTTAGCCGAACTTAAACCAGGTCAGCCTGTTGTACACATTGACCATGGTATAGGTCGCTACATCGGCCTACAGACTCTCGAAGCCGGTGGTATGAAAACCGAATACGTAACCCTTGAGTATCAAAACGATGCCAAGCTCTACGTACCTGTTGCTTCTCTGAACTTAATCGGACGTTACTCGGGTGGCGCTGAAGATTCAGCACCACTACATAAACTCGGTGGCGAAGCGTGGCAAAAAGCTCGTAAACGCGCCGCGGAGAAAGTCCGTGACGTTGCAGCAGAGCTACTTGATGTTTACGCCAAGCGAGAGCTAAAACCTGGCTACAAATTTGTGCTCGACCGTGGCCAATACGCGACTTTCAAATCTGGCTTCCCGTTTGAAGAAACCGATGACCAAGCGATGGCCATCAATGCTGTTATGTCTGATATGTGCCAAGCCAAAGCCATGGACCGTTTGGTGTGTGGTGATGTTGGCTTTGGTAAAACCGAAGTCGCGATGCGTGCAGCATTCGTTTGTACCGACAACAGCAAACAAGTAGCGGTTTTAGTTCCTACTACTCTACTTGCTCAGCAACACTTCGAAAACTTCCGTGACCGTTTCGCCAACTTGCCGATTCGTGTTGAGGTTCTATCCCGATTCAAATCAGCTAAAGAGCAAAAACTAATCATGCAAGATGTCGCCGACGGTAAAGTGGATATCCTAGTCGGGACTCACAAGCTGCTTTCGAGCGATATTAAGTTTAAAGACCTAGGCCTGCTGGTTGTCGATGAAGAACACAGATTTGGTGTACGTCAGAAAGAGAAAGTGAAAGCGATGCGTGCGGATGTCGATATTCTAACGCTTACTGCGACACCGATCCCGCGAACGCTGAACATGGCAATGAGTGGCATGCGTGACCTTTCGATCATCGCTACACCACCCGCACGACGCTTGGCAATTAAAACCTTCGTTCGCGAGAGTGATGATGCCATCGTCAGAGAAGCGGTGCTGCGTGAAATCATGCGTGGTGGCCAGGTTTACTTCCTACACAACCAAGTCGACACGATTGAGAAAACAGCAGAGTCATTGCAAAAGCTGATTCCAGAGGCGCGCGTGACTGTAGCTCATGGCCAGATGCGAGAGCGCGAACTGGAACGCATCATGAATGACTTCTACCACCAGCGCTTCAACTTACTGGTGTGTACAACCATCATTGAAACCGGTATCGACGTACCAACGGCAAATACCATCTTGATGGACAGAGCCGATAACCTTGGTTTAGCACAGCTGCACCAATTACGTGGTCGTGTAGGTCGTTCGCACCACCAAGCTTATGCTTACTTGTTAACGCCACACCCTAAAGCAATGACCAAAGATGCGATCAAGCGATTGGATGCGATTGCTTCGCTCGAAGACTTGGGCGCAGGCTTTACCTTAGCAACTCACGATTTAGAGATTCGTGGTGCGGGTGAGCTGTTAGGTGATGAACAGAGTGGTCAAATCCAGTCAGTTGGTTTCACCTTGTACATGGAGATGCTTGAACAAGCGGTTGAAGCATTGAAGGAAGGTCGAGAGCCATCGCTTGATGACCTACTGCGTGAACAAACTGAAATTGAGATGCGTTTGCCAGCACTATTACCAGATGACTACATCCCAGACATCAATACACGTTTGTCTACCTATAAGCGTATTGCGAGTGTGAGTGACTCCGACGAATTGGCAGAGTTGAAAGTCGAGCTGATTGATCGCTTCGGCCTTCTGCCTGATGCAACCAAGAACTTGTTATCAGTTTCTGAGCTAAAATTAGCCGCAGCGTCTATCAAAGCGAAGAAAATTGAAGCCCACGATAAGGGTGGATTCTTAGAATTCTACCCGGATGCTGACATAAACCCGACCTACCTTGTTAAACTGTTGCAATCTCAACCGCAAAAGTTTTCAATGGAAGGACCAACAAAGTTCAAGTTTACGATACCATTGGTCGACAGACGGAAACGAATTCAATTTGTTAGTGATTTATTGGGCGAATTCAGACAAAACTTGCTGCCTTCAGCATAAGACCCAATCCACTTGCACATATAAATTATCCAGCCGGTAGTTCGGCTGGAAGACGGAGTAAAAATGAAAAGACTGATCCCACTGCTACTATTGTTCGTCTCACTGCCAAGTTTGGCGCAGAGACAATTTGATATAGAAGTGATCATTTTTAAGCGCGCTGTTGATGCAGAGAAGGTGAACGAATCTTGGCCAAATACACAGCCTAAGATTTCACTTGAGCGCGTTGGTTCATTTCAAGATACCCAATACCGAGCAAAGAAAGGCGTTCAAATGCTACCTTACTCGGAATACAAGTTAACGCCTCAGAAAGACAAGCTACGTAAACACGCTGGCTTTGAAGTTCTGATGCATACCGCTTGGCGTCAAGGCGACCAAGGTAAGAGCTCGGCACCTGTTTTCCATATTCAAGCAGGTAAAGATTTCTCTAAACAGTTTAATGCTGATGGCTCTGAAAAAGGCGCAATCACTGCAGGCAGCGCTGATGGGTTCCAAGAAGAGACAATTGATAAGCCACTCTACGAATTAGACGGCAAGCTGCAAATCTACGTTCAGCACTACCTATACGCTGAAACGACATTAGATTTAAAAGCGCCAAGCGTTCGTGAAGTGACTCTACAAGAGCAACAAATCGAGCTAGATTCACCAGTAAGTGGCGCAGAAAGCAACGTCCAAGTGGGCAACCTAACTGAGATTTCTCCGACGGTTGAAGTCCAAGAGTTCCTTAAGAGCTACCGCATGGACCAAAAACGTCGTATGCGCAGTACAGAAACTCACTACCTTGACCACCCACTTCTTGGAATGGTGATTCAAGTTAGACGTGTAGCGCAGTAAATTACTTGCCGATTCGGCTATAATTATATAAATAATTCAATCCGCCCTCCTAGTGAGGGCGTTTTATTAAGTGCTATCTATCTTTATTCTGTACTGACTTTCTTTGCTCAGTACTTACACGTTACTTGGTACGCTCTATGAGCCCTGAATTTCAGATCAACACACAAAATCTTAGCCTTAAAATCATTGAGGCCTCAGATGCTCAAGAATTTTCTCAGCTGGTTAAGTCCTCCCCTAGCTTGCTGCCATGGGTCGACTGGTGTCATAAAGAGTTTTCTATCGTCGAGGCCGAGAAATTTATTCTGGCAACTCGCCTGAACTGGGTGAAAGCCGATGCGTTTGGCTTTGGCATCTTTGAACGAAAAAGCGATAAGTTAGTCGGTATGGTTGCCATTAATGAGCTTTACCACACCTTTAATATGGCGAGTTTAGGTTATTGGGTCGGTGATGACTTTCAAAGGAGAGGGATCGCCAAAGAAGCGATGTTCGCCCTATTTGAATTTTGTTTCGCGCAACTCAAGTTAACGCGTTTGGAGATTGTCTGCGATACCGAGAACCTACCCAGCCAAAAGTTGATCGAGAAGTGTGGCGCTGAGCGAGAAACCATTGCCCAGAATCGATTTCTGTTTAACGGTAAGCCGAAAGATGGCGTGGTTTATTCTGTGCTACCTCCAACGTCTTATACCAATTAAAGTAAAAATGTGATCTAATTAAGATTGATGAATTATTGTGAAATTTAGCCATGGATAGCCTTAATAACACTGACTTCAAAAAGCTTGCGAGCCAGCAAAAAACCATTCAGATGAAGATGCGTTTACTTGCGCTAGCACACTTTAAAGACGGCCTCTCTCGTACACAAATTGCAAAATCTCTCAAAGTCAGTCGAACCAGTGTCAATAAATGGGTTCGGATTTTTTTTGAAGAAGGCCTAGAAGGACTTCAAGAAAAACCTCGGACTGGTAGGCCTGCATACCTCACCGATGAGCAGCGGGCTCAACTCAGTGCCTTCATAAAAAAAGAAGCTGAATCACCTTCTGGTGGCCGCCTTGTTGGAAGCGATATACATGACTACATCGTTAAACACTTTGACAAGCACTACCACCCTAATTCCATCTATTATCTCCTCGACCACATGGGTTTTTCTTGGATAACTTCTCGTTCCAAACACCCTAAACAATCACAGCAAATACAGGACGATTTTAAAAAAATTCCAAATCGAAACGATCCTTAAGATCCCCGGCCATATTGGGCTAGAGAGTGTTGATGTCTGGTTTCAAGACGAAGCTAGGTTTGGTCAGCAGAACACAACAACACGTCTTTGGGCTACTCGTGGAACGAGACCTCGCGTAGTAAAACAGCAGCAATTTGAATACGCTTATTTGTTTGGCTCAGTGTGCCCATCGAGAGGGATTGGTGAGGCAATGGTCGTCCCTTGGGTTAACAAAGACATCATGATAAACCATCTAGAGCAGATATCTAAAGTCACAGAAAAAGACCGTCATTCAGTGGTAATAATGGATGGCGCAGGATGGCATACCGATGATATTGCTAACCCATTTGATAATGTCAGTATTATCAAATTGCCGCCATACTCACCAGAGCTTAACCCTATAGAGCAAGTGTGGAGTTGGTTAAGGCAACACTATCTAGCAAACCAAAACTTCATTGATTATAACGATATTGTTTCGAAGGTCTGTAGCGCTTGGAATGGATTTCTTGAGTGCAAAGATCGCGTCACAAAAATGTGTACAAGAGATTGGATTGACCTGATCAGTTAGTTTTCCGGATTGGTATTAACAGCAGAAATCAGTTCAACACCTGCGATAATCCATAATCGACACGATCAAAAAAGAGCTCCGAAGAGCTCTTTTTTATTATCAGCGTAATGCTCTGAGAAGGCTTACCTGATTAGTGAAGCTTTAGGTTTGGACGAAGTACACGGTTAATACGACCAACCAGCATCATCAGTGATGTTTTGATTAAGCCGTGAAGCGCCATCTGGTGCATGCGGTACAAAGAGATGTAAACCACACGAGCAATACGACCTTCGACCATCATCGAGCCTTTCGTCAGGTTACCCATCAAGCTACCTACCGTAGAGAAACGGCTAAGTGAAACTAGCGAGCCTTTGTCTTTGTAGATGTAGTCTTTCAGGTCACGACCGTTCAACTTAGCAATGATGTTGCTGAATGCACAGCTTGCCATTTGGTGAGCCGCTTGTGCACGTGGCGGAACGAATGAACCGTCTGCTTGTGTACATTGCGCCAAGTCACCGATTGCAAAGATGTTGTCATCCAGTGTTGTTTGCAGCGTGTTCTTCACAACCAACTGGTTGATACGGTTGGTTTCAAGACCACCGATATCTTTCATGAAATCTGGTGCTTTGATACCTGCTGCCCATACCATGATTTGAGCTGGGATCTTGTCACCATCTTTGGTTGTTAGGCCGTCAGAATCCGCCTGAGTCACCATCGTATTCGTACGAACGTTCACACCAAGCTTGGTTAGCTCAGAGTGTGCTGCACTTGAAATACGAGGAGGTAGAGCTGGAAGAATACGCTCACCCGCTTCAACTAGGTTTACGTTCAGCTTGCTTGAATCTAGGTCGCCGAAGCCGTAAGTACGAAGTTCTTTAACGGCGTTGTGTAGCTCTGCAGAAAGCTCTACACCAGTTGCACCAGCACCAACAATCGCGATGTCTACCGTGCCTTGACCGTTCTTAGCGTGAAGCTTTAAGAACTGATTGTTCATTTCTGTACGGAAACGGTGTGCTTGCTCTGGGCTATCAAGGAAAATACAGTTGTCACGAACGCCTGGAGTGTTGAAGTCGTTTGACGTTGAGCCTAGCGCCATCACTAGAATATCGTATTCAAGTTCACGGCTTGGCATCAGCAGTTCACCGTGCTCGTCTGTAAGCTCGCTTAGTGCAATCACTTTACGCTCACGATCGATGTCGTTCAGGCTGCCCATTTGGAAATCGAAGTAATGGTTTTTTGCGTGCGCACGGTAGCTTAATGCATCAACACCTTCATCCAGTGAGCCCGTTGCTACTTCATGAAGTAATGGTTTCCATAGGTGGCTTGCTTTACGGTCTACCAGAGTAATCTGGGCACGTTTCTTACGACCTAAAGTGCGGCCTAGCTTAGTGGCTAGTTCTAAACCACCAGCACCGCCGCCTACTACGATAATTTTTGTCACAATGACAATCCTCTACAAAATGAATAAATGGGGTTCGGCTCGATTACTCCAACCGATAAATTCTATGTATCTACTCGGCCTTGAATGCGAAGGCTGTTACAAATTGGGTTACCGCGAAAAAGAATAACGACAGCTCACCGAGTAGTTAGAGGGGTTACAAACAACAAATAATGGTTTGTTGCTTTGCTCACGTGGATATAAAAGGTTACTACCTGAGAGGCAGAACACAAATTATGGGCAAGTTTTTTCACTCGCTCTCAATTTTTTTTGATATTTGTCAAAATATTTTGCTTGGGAACATTATATATAGCAAAAAGATGACCGCAACAAAAAAATCCTTACCCTCAATGAGGATTCGCGACTAATTAGTTAACGTTTGCGCAAACTGATCTATAAATGCACAAACCGACCGATAAAACATATACAACTACTTTATCAATACCAGTCTCTAAGATTCAGATGTGAAAAAGCAGCACTCATTGAGCACTGCTTTTATAAAACATCTGGATTGATTAAGCGTTTTTGAACGCTTTCATTGCTTGAAGATGTTGAGAGATCTTTTTGAATTTATGACTCTCTTTCTCATCCCAGATTACATCATAGTAATCTTCTAGCGCGGCAGCTGTTTTGGTATTGTCGTGAATTTCATCTTCACGAGAAAGCACCACTAAACAGCGTCCTTTGTTTTTCATACGGTACTGAGCAACACATTTAGTTGCGATGTCTTCGTACTCTTCTGGACGGTCAATTCGACCTACCATGTTGTTCTCAGGGTGCAGATTAGGGTTGAACACCACCTGCTTAATCCCACATAAGAAACCAATACGCTCAGACCAAAAACCACCTAAACCTACACCACAAATAATGGGATGCGGATCATCGGATTGCTCTATCACCTTATGCACTTCTTTTAGCAGATGCTGCATATCGTGTTTTGGATGCAAAGTACTGTAGTTGATGAAACGAACGTCATCATCAATGAATTGCAACTGCAGTATTTTTTCGTGATTGCCCGGGCTTGTTGAGTCGAAGCCATGTAGATAGATAATCATTGTACCTCCCCCGTTGAATATTGGTACGTTTTGATCAATCTAACACGAAAAACAAGGTTTTAAAGGTAACAGCTGAGAAATTATATTTTTCACTTCCTAAACGTGATCCTAGCTACATAAAGTGTGACTCAGAGCCTCCGCTTCACGCAGATAACTTTCATCGCCCCAAAGCTGATGAGCAAGTAAATACCATAGCATCGCCATCATCTGGCTTCTTGGTAACCATGCTTCTACACCATCAAGCCAAGGCTGAACATCATGGATTCCTCGCAGCTGACAGTACTTCTCAACCGCTTCTGTGACTGGCGCGCCAGCAACCGCAATGGTTAATGTCAAATCGAGCCTAGGGTCTGCGAGCGCAGCGTATTCCCAATCAATAATCTTAATGCAGTCACTGTTTCTCACTAGGTTATAACCACCTAAGTCAAAATGGCACAAAGACAGGTCAACATTGGTAATACTCGGAGCCACGCGCCACTCTTGATAAATCTTAGTGCAGGCTTCGGTCTTATGAATCGCATCAAGCTGCAGCCAGTAATGGTCGACTCGCGCCGTGAAACTGAATGGTTGCAGTGATAATCGCGCAGTATTAACCAGATGAACAGAGATCAGCGTTTTCAACAGGTCATCGAGTTCTAGATCTTCGTAAAGTGTCTCACCCGCAATCCACTCAACCAGTAACCCCTGCTCATTCACTACCATTGGGCTTGGCCCGATACCGAGTCGCTCAATGGCAGACAGCACTTGGTACTCTTCATGGCGAGAAATGAAGAACGCTTTGGTGATAGGTGTGGTTGGCCGCCAAACATACGCAGTACCATCGGCATCGACCAACTTCCAACATCGATTGGTCAAACCGCCTGTTAATGTCTGTGCTCTAACTGGAGGCTCAGAAAAGTAACCGTCAAGCGAACTCAAACTGGTATCAAGAAGCTTAGCCTCAGACCAAGAAAAAATTGCCATATTTACTCCCTATAAACGTCTTAACTGCCCTATAAACGTCTTCATTCCCTACAAAAAAGACACTGACCAAAAGCCAGTGTCTCTTCATAAACAGCACATCATGCACTGCATTGGCGTGTGACCAAGCTATACGCTGTCAAGATTAAGCGCTGCCAATACTAGACATTGTCAAATCCGGCTGCGCATAGTTGGCAAGTAAGCGAAATTAAAGGCCTAGTAGGCTCTTAGATTGTTGCTTACGGATTTCAGTCTCGTCAGCCCATTCAATCAAGCCAGACTCAAGATCCATTAGACGCATCGTCATTTTGTAGTATACGTCTTCATCGCTACCCGCTTTCTTAACGATGCTTGATAGGTTGCCGTACAGCATGTACTGAGCACCAACCATTTTACCGAATTGAATCGCTGAACTTTGGTTTACAAGCTCATCGTTGTTTTGGAAGTTCAATTGGTCACGAACAGACTCTACACGGTCCATATCAACGAAACGGAACTTACCAGAGTTCAGCATCTTAGTACTGATAGTGTCAGTGATTGACTCAGTATCGATGTGCTCACTTGTTTTGTTCTTGATTCGCTCTACAAACACGATTGGACGCTGTTCACGAGTAATGTAAGACACAGAACCAGACGCCATCATGCTATCGACCATTTCACCCGCAATCGTTTGAAGGTCAGTTGAACCGAAATCGATTGTCGTGGTTTCTACTGCTTGTGCATCACCGTAGCTTACCTTGTTTGAACAACCGCCTAAAATAACCGCTAAACCTAGTAGCGCAATGACACTCTTTTTCATTTTGTTTCCTCAACTTATCACTGAGCGGGGTTACCCACACTCTTAAATTCTTGTATTTACGAATCATGAGACCCGTTTAATCTAACTTACTGCTCTCGGAACTGGACTCTGAACTGAGTCGCTTTCGGGTTTACCGACACTTCCGACAACGAAATACTTTCAAAACCACGAACAATCGCTTGCTTCCAAGGACCTTGTTTAAGGTTGACCTCAAGCCCGGCATCGTCGTACCAGTAAAAACGATAAAGAATATGTTGATCGCCTTTATAGTTACTGTTTAAACGAACGATTCCTCGCGTATGACCGTCGACCAGATCGGTGCGAATATCTTCAACCTGTAAACGGCTGCCCAATACCTTGTCACCAAAGAAAACGTTCTGAGTCAGACTATCGACCCTTACGCCAGCTGTATTATCAGCACAACCAGCCAGAGCCATAACCGCTGCTAAGCTCACTAACCACTTTTTCATTACAGCCTCCCTAGCTGTTTATGCCACATTGTTGCATTGTTTCCTTGTCGAGAAATCCACACCAAGGTGGTCTGCCCTTCTCGAATATCAAAGTCGTACGTTTTAGCGCCCGCTTCCAACGTATATTGACCGCTATTTGCTACAAACGTACTGCTCTTAATCTCTGCAGGTAATGATTGCCAACTGCGAGTGTCTGGTTGCTCTGTCAGTGTGTTCCACACGTTGAACAGAATATTACCGACATCATCGCCTTTGGTTGCTTCTTTTCGAATGCGATCTTTCGCGACTACACGTAGCGCTTGGCGAATAACAATGCTTGTCATACGTTCCGATAGATCGTTCTGCGCCATCGCGTTTACATCAGTGATCAAATGTTCTTGTAGCGGCTGTCCGCTGATTCGCAAGGCAGAAAAACGCTCTACGTTTTGACTTGGGTAATATGGCAGCGCAAGAGAGTATATTGCCCCCTGATCGCGACTGTCATAAACAGGCAAATCCAGTCGCCAACTGTCCATAGCTTGCACAGCGCTCTGCTCTTGAAGAACAATCACTCGCCCTTCACCTGCACTAAGTTTAGAAGATTGCTTATAGCGTTTTTCTAATGTTGCTAAATCTTGTCGCATCCCTAAACGAGCGGCTGTTGCCATGGTTCTATCGATGATTTCTTGGTTATCTGGCATCACAGCCAAAGCACGACGATAGTCAACGTAGGCGCTGTTTAAATCATTTGACGCTTCATAAAGCAGACCAGACAAGAACATCAGATACGCATTCTGTACTGACTGCAGTTTCTTACCCGCATCAGGGTAATTGGCAAGGATGCTACCCACATTGGCAGACAAGCCTTGCTTCTTCGCATCGCTGGCTGCTTTGTCTAACTCAGCCTCGCGTTGCTTCTTCGCTTGTTCTTGAACTTGGTTGGCGCGACGCATTTCAATCACCGCACCTTCTAAATCGTTTTTCTTGAGGTAATTTAAACCGAGATACAGATGAAGAAAGCCCAACTCATAATCGGCTGGCACATACTCGGTAATATTGTCATTCACAGCCAACGCACCCACACTGGTTGCACTGTCTGAGATTGAGATCACGGCTTTGCGTTGCTGCTCAGTAACCGCCTGATCAGCCACTTCAAACGAAGCCTTACTCTCAGGGTATTTTTGATCCAGCAGATTAATTCTGCCTCTTTCAAAGTTATCAAGGATGTCGCCTGCCGCGTAATCTGGTAGCTCTTGCTGAGCCTCTGAATAATCTCCAGATTTAACGGCTTGGTAGATCGCTTTGTTCTGTGCGCTGTAATGGCTGAACAGGCTTCCTGCAGACATACTCGCACAACCTACGGTCAACGCCGATAACAGGGCAATGGAAGCGAATCTAAACTGTTGCTTCACTTATCGTCTCCGTGCATGTTTAAAATGCCTACTTTATTAGGGTCTGCTGACCTTTAATGGTCTCATTATCAAAACGAAACGTGTTGTAAAAAGGATCTCAAGCCAGTTGAAATCCTACTGATATAGCCTCTGCCTAAGCGATGCCGACATTCAGACAACAGATAGAACTTAAAGTTGGCATACAAACTACAAATTTTCCAACTAACTACTTGTGTTAACCCACTAATGAGCGCGTTTAAACTAGCTCATTAGCTTTCATTAACTCGTTAGCTTTTCATTAGCTCATTAATAGGGGGCCAAGTGGACGACCACCAACCAAGTGCATGTGAATATGATAAACCTCTTGGCCACCGTGAGAGTTACAGTTCACGATAAGACGATAGCCATCTTCTGCGATGCCTTCTTCTTTTGCTAACTTACGAGCAACAGTAAACATGCGCCCCATCATCGCTTCATCTTGGACTTCAACATCGTTGGTTGTCGGAATCAGCTTGTTTGGGATGATTAGGATATGGCTTGGCGCACGAGGGTTAATATCGCGGAATGCGGTTACTAAATCGTCTTGGTATAGTAGATCTGCTGGGATTTCTTTGTTGATGATCTTAGTAAAAATGGTTTCTTCAGCCATGTTTCTCTCCGATAAAACATTTATTTTTTAATGCTTTGAGTATGCGCTATGCCGCATCAAACCACAATAAATCTGCTTTAAAGCATAATAAAAAACACCGTTCAAATCAAAGAAAACGAGCCTTAGCTCTCAAGAATGGCATGTTGGTTATAACTGAGCGTTATTTTTGACGTATGCGTCATAAAACGCGTAAGCCGAGCTCAATAGAATGCTGACAATTTTGTTAGTTTTACTTTGACCTGACATTAGGTCTGCATTTTTATTTAGGGAGAAAGCCATGAAGGGATCTGTGATCAAGCGTATGTACGCTGGTTTCGCACTGATCATCATCATGTTCGCAGTCACGATAACCATCATGATGAACAGCATGAATCAGATACACAGCAATTTTGAGAGTGTCTCAGAAACCTCATTGCCACTTGTTGCGCTTTCAAATCAAACAAGTGTTCAATTGCTTTCTGCTGATAAGTCATTCAAAGATTTCTTAACCACACAAAACGCTGAACGCATGTCTGCAATGCGTACAGAATTTGCTGCATCACAAAACTCGTTTTCAGAAGTTCTCGGTAGTTTAGAAGCGGCAAGCCAAAACAATGCTTCACTTATTGAACGTATCGCGCAATTAAGAGCAATGGAAGAACGCTACTTCGCCGAAGCTGACGAAGCGATGAACAACTACGTTGCGATGTTCGAAGCGCAAGAACAAGTGCAAAAAGCCTCTCGTGACTTCCAACGTTTACATTCAGAATTAACCGTTGGCATGAAAGAGTACGTCGCCGACCAAAAAAGCATCTCTGTAAAAGTGATGGCAAAGAGCTACTTCATTAAACTGCAAGATGCAGAAGTCATCACCTCTGATGCACTTGCGAGCTCTGATGTTGCCTTCGTTCAGAAAGCCGTTAACCAAAACAAAAAGGCCGTTACTCATCTTAACTACGCTTATCGCGGCCTATCAACACAACTACCAGCACTTAAGAATGTCTTCGATGAGTCAGTTCAGAAGTTCACCAAAGACGTTGGTCAGAAAGGTGGCGTACTAGACAAACACAACAACTACCTACAAGCCAAGCAAGCGCTGTACGTGAACATCGCCAACCTAGCCGTAGAAGTTGACCAAGCAATGGCTGTTTTGGACTCGTTCAACGTGACTGCTGAAGAGCAACTCAACTCATCACTAGCAGACGCAAGCAGCATCTACGACAAAGGCCTATTCAACGCGATTGCCATTGGCATTGTTGTGACCGTGTTCGCAGCTGCAATTGGTTACCACATTGCACATAGCGTAAGAGAGCCATTAACTCGCATCCTAGGTACATTAGAAGGTCTAACCGAAGGTGATATGACTCAGCGTATCGATATTCGCTACGACAACGAGTTCAGCCGTGTGAGCCGTCACATCAATACCTTGGCGGACAACCTACACAACATCCTTGTGAAGCTGAATGACGCTTCAGATGACCTAACCAAGACAGCAAGCGTCAACCAAAAAACCTCTACAGAAACACAGGCTCAACTGAACAGCCAACGTGAGCAAACCGCTACCGTTGCGACCGCAATGACAGAGATGTCTCATTCTGTACAAGAAGTAGCGAACAGCGCGCAAAGCTCACTAAGCATGGTTCAACAAGTAGAATCGGCTTCTGAATCTGGTCGTCAGATCATGAACACCAACATCAGCACCATTAATCAGCTTGAGGTTCGCCTTACTGAATCAGTGGGCGCTGTAGGCGAACTGCAACAGATGAGTAGCCAGATTGGTTCAATCCTTGACGTTATTCGTGGTATTGCAGAACAAACCAACCTACTTGCACTTAACGCGGCAATCGAAGCAGCGCGTGCTGGTGAACAAGGCCGTGGGTTTGCAGTCGTTGCCGATGAAGTACGAGTGCTAGCACAGAAGACCACTCAATCAACCTCTGAAATCGAGACCATGATCAGTAACCTGCAATCAAGCTCGAAAACAGCAAGCAACGTTATTGAAAGCTGTATGAGCGATATGGACATGTCGGTTCAACAAGCTTCAAGTGCAAACAGTGCGATGGAAGAGATCCAAGCCTTGATTCTAGAGATCAGCCACATGAGTACACACATCTCTCAAGCAGCCGCTGAGCAGAGTGAAACGTCTGGTGATATTGCACGCAACATCGAAGACATCAACCATATCGCAGATAAGAGTTACCAAGCGATGTCTTCAATTGCAGAAGCCAGCCAAAACCTAACAATTTTGGCGAATCAGCAAGGTGATTTAGTACATCAATTCAAACTATAGATAAATGAAGAATCGATAGATATTTAGTGAGATTGTTGAGACTTCTTACCCAATAGTGGTAACTAATTGAGCTAGGGCAACTTTTATCAAGGGTTGCCCTTGTTTTTTATGAGCTTTGTCATTATATGATTATTAAGGCTTGCTGCTTCCCGTTTTTTCTTTCACCTTTATGAGCGAGCCGCTATTAAGGAATTTATATGGCTGTTCATGTTGGCATTATCGATCAAGACCCCATTCGCTTGCTCACCCCATTACTTGATAACCGAACGGTCAGCACCCACATCGTGTTTATCGGCGACAAGAATCAAGTCAGTATGTACAAACGTTTAGACAGCGTTTTGCATAAGCGCGACATTACGAGTGAGTTTTTCGAAATTCCGACCATCGTAAATACGTCCGTCATTAAAGAATCTATCCAAACCCTTGCCGAAGACCTCAAAGCACGCGGTCAAGAAGTGAAGCTCAACGCAAGTTGTGGCCTTCGTCACCGCCTACTTTCTGTGTACGAAGTATTCCGTACTTACCACTGGCCAATCTTCGTAGTTGAACCAAACAGTGACAAGCTGTGTTGGTTGTACCCAAATGGTAAAGAAGATGCACAAGTTCAAGACCGCATCACCATCGACGACTACCTGACTGTGTTCGGTGCTCGCGGTGAATTCAGCGATGTTCAGCTGTCTCCGCAACTGGATCAGAAACTTTATGAACTGGGTGAACGTTGGGCTAGTAACGCACTCGAACTAGGCCCTGGCCTTGCGACATTGAACTACCTAGCAACGACCTGCCGTAAAGAACAAAAACTTGATGTAGGGCTATCTGAGAAGCAACAAGGCTATCGAGAGCTCAACATGCTGCTGAGCGATTTGGTTGAAGCTAAAATTGCGACTTACGACAATGGTATTTTGACCTTTGCCAACGAAGACGCGCGCCGCTTCTCAAACGGTGAATGGCTTGAAACATTGGTTCACAGCACAGTTAAGCAGATCCAAGATGACATGCCGACCATTCAAGACCGTTCTTTGAATGTTCAGGTATACCGTCAACTGGGTGAACGTGAGGTTCGTAACGAGCTTGATGTTGCCTCTGTGGTGAACAATAAGCTGCACATCATCGAATGTAAGACCAAAGGCATGCGTGATGATGGTGATGACACCTTGTACAAACTGGAATCGCTTAGAGACCTGCTAGGTGGCCTACAAGCACGTGCAATGTTAGTGAGCTTCCGCCCTCTTCGCCATAACGACATCACACGAGCTGAAGATCTTGGCCTTGCATTGATTGGCCCTGACGAATTGAAAGATCTTAAAACACACCTAACGGCATGGTTTACAGCTGCGGGTGGCAGTGAAGATCTAGAGTACTAAAAACCAATAAGCTCATGAGAGCTCAATGCTCTTAAGCAGATTGTTAAAAAGGCGAATGACGATTAAGTCACTCGCCTTTTTTGTTGTCTGTTTTCTCTATTGATTACTTTCAGACGGCACAAAAAAATGGCCGCATCATACGATGCGGCCATTTTCAAAATTTAATGTCACTTGAAGACTTAATGCTCTCTAAAACTCAGAGCACTTTAAGACTTAAAGCATTTTACGAGCGGCTTCTACAACCACTTTGATTGAACGTGCTTCTGTTACTTTTAGAGTGTCGTGATCAGGCGTCTCTTTTTGAGTACGGTTGATGATTACACCAGCAACACAACCTGCTTTCAGACCAGAACTTGCACACATAGTTAGCAGTGTTGCAGATTCCATCTCGAAGTTTAGAACGCCCATGTCTTGCCATTCTTGCATAGAGCCTTGGAAGCGCTTAACAACGCGACCAGAGAACGTGTCGTAACGCTCTTGACCTGGGTAGAACGTATCGCTTGATGCCGTTACGCCCATGTGAACTGTTGCACCTGATTCATCAACTGCCGCTTTCATTGCTGTTGCAACTTCAAAGTCAGCCACTGCTGGGAACTCCATAGGAGCAAAGTGTAGGCTAGCGCCGTCTAGACGAACAGAACCTGTAGAAACAATCATGTCACCCACGTTTACGTGAGGTTGGATAGCACCAGTCGTACCAACACGTAGGAAAGTGCGAACACCAAGTTGAGCAAGCTCTTCAACTGCGATAGAAGTCGATGGACCACCAATACCTGTTGAACATACAACAACTGGTTTGCCGTCTAGCTCTGCGCGGTAAAGCGTGTATTCACGGTGACTAGCAAGGAATACTGGGTTCTCCATCTCTTCTGCAATTTTTTGCACACGAGCAGGATCACCAGGGATGATCGCAAGAGTAGCACCGTTAAGATCTGCTTCAGTAACACCTAAGTGGAAAACAGCTTGAGACATAGTTCGCTCCTTTTGGCTTATTGGGCTTTTTACCCTTATTTAAGCTCATAGTAAATTCGTGGGGTACGAACACACTCTAACCAAGCTCATTACAAAATGAAGTGACACATGTCACATGAATGATCGCAACAATAATTCAAGTTTCACAAAAAACCGATTGGCATCACAAAAATAAGCAATCCGCACGCCTATGTTGCATACTAATGAGACAAAAAGCGCCTTTAACGTATTACCGCTAAAGGCGCTTTTATATTAAGAATGCTCTATGTCGGTGAGCTCGATTTAGTCCGCTTTAGATTTAAATCGAAGCAGACGCAATGCGTTCAATGTCACCAATGCAGTTGCACCACTATCCGCTAAAACTGCCACCCACAAACCGGTAATACCTAACAAGCTTGTCACCAAGAATACGACCTTCAAACCAAGCGCAAGGGCTACGTTTTGACGGATGTTGTTCATGGTCGCTTGCGACAGTTCAATCATCGCTGGCAGCTCAGTTAAACGGTTATGAGTCAGTGCTGAATCCGCCGTTTCCAAAGCGACATCCGTACCACCACCCATTGCGATGCCGACATTCGCCGTTTTCATTGCTGGTGCATCATTAATGCCATCACCGACCATCGCCACGTGCGACTGTTGAGATAACTCCTCAACGTAAGATACCTTGTCGCTTGGCAATAGGCTTGCCTTGTACTGCATACCAATCTTGCTACTGATCGCTGCTGCACTGCGCGGATTATCGCCGGTCAACATGATAGATTGAATACCTAATTCATTAAGTCGTTCAATCGCAAGCTTAGCGTCACTGCGTAACGTATCTTGCCAAGCAATCAGACCAATCACCGTCGTAGCTTGCTCTGTTGATTCTTCTTGATCTTTAACCTCAAGAGCAACCACAACCGTCTTGCCCTCACCTTCTAATGCTTCTACCTGAGAAACCACATCGGCACCAAGTTCGAACGTGACTTTAGACGGTGACAGAACCTGATACTTAACACCATCAACATCCCCTTCAACACCACTACCAATCAACGCTTTCTTGTTGTGTGATTCAGGAATCTCAATATTCAGGTCTTTTACTTTAGCGACAAGTGACTGCGCCAACGGGTGAGTAGAGCCAACTTCAATCGCCCCAACCACACGCAGCATCGCGTCTTGTTGCCACCCCGATAGAGGTTGAATATCCGTAACCTGAGGCTTACCTTCGGTCAGTGTGCCTGTCTTATCGAAGGCGATGGTTTGGATTTTACCAAGCTGCTCTAGCGCTGCGCCGCCTTTAATGAGCGCGCCACGTTTCGCTGCTGCTGCTAAGCCAGAGGTAATCGCTGCAGGAGTCGAGATAACCAAGGCACACGGACAAGCAATCAACAATAGCGCTAGGCCACGGTAAACCCATGTTTCCCATGGCTGCGCAAACAACAATGGTGGTGTGATGATGACCAACAGAGCCACTACCATCATTAACGGTGTGTACCAACGGCTGAACTTATCGAGGAATCGCTCTAGTGGTGCTTTACGAGACTCTGCTTCTTCAATCAGATGAAGAATGCGATCGATCGCGTTCTCACCCTGTTTTGAAGTGATGGTGATACGAACCACTTTATCGACCACCACAGCGCCAGCCATGATGCTATTGCCTTCGATGTGTTCAACAGGAACAGATTCACCGGTTAACGCACTTTCATCAAAGCTTGCCGCGTCTGTAATCAATTGGCCGTCAGCAGGTAAACGAGAGCCCGCGGCCACTTCAATCACATCACCTGGAACCAGTTCACTGACTGCTACTTCTACACGCTCGCCGTTGATGATCTTAGTCGCGTTTTCTGGTACCAATGCCATTAGCGCTTGAACGCCACTTCTTGCTCTTGATGAAGCAAACGCTTCTAAGCGCTCACCAATCAAGAACAACAATAGAACCATCGCTGCTTCCGCAGTTTCGCCAAGGTACAAAGCACCCAGCGCGGCAACACTCATTAAGGTTTCAATAGCAAACGGTGTACCTGAACGCGCCAGCTGAACCGCTTTCTTCGCTACCGGATATAAACCAAGCAGACAAGTTACCGTAAACAAGCCTTCACTTAATTGAGGTGAGGTGATTTTTACAAGCGCCGCAAACAGCATTGCCGCTGCAATCGCGATAATCTGTAAATTAGGTTGGATATAAGCTTGCCAAAAAGTCTCAGGTTGTTGTTTTTCTTTCTTTGAACCGACTTCCGTAAGAGGGAAACCCGTTTTGATAGAGACCTGTTCAATGGTGTCAGCAAGGCTTTCATTATCGAATTTCACAACCAGCTTTTCGGTAGCAAAGAGAACCTTCGCTTGAATAACACCGTCAATATTGCTGATCGCGTTTTCTATTTTTCTTGCACAAGCTGGGCAGTCCATTCCGGCAACCAGCCAACTTTTCGAAAATTTGGCATCGAGAGATAAAGTTGAGGACTGACTGTCTTCTTCTCCACTATCCGACGAACTACAACAATCATCTCCAGACGATGACGAAGCAGCAGAAGAGCTACAACAACCAGATGAAGTACCTGCTGCTGTGATGCTTGAAATTTTAGGGCTAGAGCAACTTGCTCCTGCCGCTTGAGGTTGAACGTCCACTTTTGCTGAGCGGCACGCTGCATGTTTTGCGCACATAATGTATCTCCTTAATACTCAAAAGCCTTGAGGTTGTTGCTAACTTACGAGCAACAGAACGTTAAGTTCATCAAAAGTATAAACCTTGGAGGCTACTCCAAGGTCAAGAAGAAGTTTTCAAGAAAACAAAAATATTATGCCAGCGCCGATGGCTTACTGAGATTTAAGCTCCGCACACTCTTCACGGTTAGCGGATACATCATCAATAAGAACCGCATCGTGTGAACAGAATGGCTGAGTGTTCAAGCTGACAATCGACACATCATCTTCCACTGGATCAACTTGAGATCCTTGCATCAGTTCAGCGATATGATGTCGAAGCACCAAGATACCTAAAATTCCGAACAAAACATTACCCAAAGCTTGACCATAGAGAACACCCAAAGCGCCATACCATTGCGAACCTAGATATACGAACGGCAGAGTACCTAACGTCGCTTTACCCAAATTCAATGCTGTCGAGTAAAGCGGTTTACCTAGGTTGTTGAAAGACGTGTTGGCAACAAATAGTGCACCGTTAAAGGTGAAGGTTAACGCCACATAGGTACAGAAAGCCGCCACAATGATTGCTGCATCACCTTGTAAGCTAAAGCCTTGAATGACATAACCTTGAACGAAGTACAACAGAATACAAACAGCGATGGTGTATGCCGTAGTAACCAGCAATGAGTTATTGAGTGTTTCTTTTACTCGGTCCATGCGTTCAGCACCAAAGTTCTGACCAATGATTGGCCCCACAGCGCCAGACAAGGCAAAGATAACCGCAAAACAAACTGGCGTCAGACGACCTATCACGGCAAAGCCCGCGACAAAATCCTCACCATATTGTGCGATACCCGTTGTTACAATCGCATTACCGATAGGCGTTGCGGTATTGGTGATAATCGCAGGCAGCGCAATCGCCAATATTGGTCGAATATTAATGCGCCATTGCACAAAAGAAGGCGGAGCTACCAGCTGATGGCTGCGAATAAGAGGATAAAGCGAAAAGAATAGCACCGAGAAACGAGCGACAACCGAAGCGATAGCCGCCCCTTCGATGTTCCAACCAAAACCAAAAATAAACAGAGGATCGAGAATCGCATTAACAATGCCGCCAGACAAAGTTGCCCACATCGAACGCTTAGCATCACCTGCCGCTCTTAAGCCCGCACCCGCTGCCATCGCTAACGCCAAAAATGGACCACTAGGTAGCAAAATCTGTAGGTAAGCTTGAGCGCGTTCGGCTGCAATGCCTTTGGCGCCTATCGCGGCTAGCAGCTCTGGAATATAAGCGAACATGATTGCAGTTATGGTTGAACTGATAACAAACGCAGTCAGCATGATACTGGTGCTTAGGTTTCGAGCGTGCTCTTGATTCTTGGAGCCGATGGCTTTGGACACTAATGCGCCCATGGCAATGGAAGTACCGATAGAAACGGAGGTAGAAAAGAAAGTCAGCGTACCTGCAAAGCCTACCGCAGCAGCCAGTTCAACCTGTCCGAGCATACTGATAAACAGTATGTCGAGCAGATCGACCACAAATAACGCCATCAAACCGACAGAGCCAGCCCCCGACATCACCAATATGTGGCGCATCGTTGAACCTTCAACAAACTTTGCCGTTTGATTTGACATGAAACCTCCAAAAGTTGGAATACCCAAGAGCTAAAGCCTAATCAGCTGTTCAACTGTTCAACTGGCTAGGGATCCAAAAAGAAAGGATCGACCAAGAAAAGCGCTATACAGAAAAAAGGCGCTAGTGCGCCTTTTTTCAATTGAGAGTATTGAGAAAAATAATCGTTCTTAACACGCTACTATACCTGATGTTTGAAGCATTCTTCCAAGTTCTTGCCAATTGCTCTCAAAACATCAGTTCTGGTGATAATACCCACCAGTTTTCGATTATCGATCACAGGGTATGCTTTAGGTTTTCCAACCTGCATCATGTCCGCCAATTCAATAATGGATAAGTCAGGTGACACCGACAGCACTTCTTGGTACATACAGTCCCCCACAAGGTGTGTGTCTTGGCAGAAGTAACTGACCTTCACAAGTTTCTCGAGTAAATCCTGCTCTGAAAGGAAGCCAATCACTTGTTCGTTATCATCGATTACGGGCCCACCCATATGGTGGCTACGCATCACTTTGTCTAACGCTAGACTTAACGGCATATCAGGAGTAAATGTCACAACCTGCTGCGTCATGTAATCTTTCACTTTAATAGAATGCATTGCGTTCTCCCTAAATACTTTGCGTCATATATTTTCTATCTTGTTAAGTTAATTGTTGTCTAAAATCTTGATTTTACTAAATGGATTTCAACAATTTTATTGATAGGCAAAACCTAACAAGACAAAAAAGTGAGACAAACAAAGGGTTGAGCACGTTTTCGAACGCCAGAAAAAAGAAAAAAAAGAGCCCTTACAAAGCCTTACTTTCCCTTGCTTAACCTTACTTAGCCGAGCTAGCCTGCGTAAATAAACCCTGTAATCTTCACCTCACTAATAATTAGAAATCCCGTTTTAGGAAGTTCATGCAACACGACAACAACATGTACGCGTATATTTACGCAGGTAACGACGGCACAGAAAACACACTCATCGCCACTATCGATAATCAAGAAAAACCGCTGATATCAAGCTGCGTTGATGAGATAAAACGCATGTCATGCTTAGCCATTGATTTAGCAGCAAAACACGACCTAAAAGTGAAGCTGGTGAAATATCAAAGAGAACAAGAGATCGACTTCGGCCTATTCGTTAAATAGTGAATCCGACACTGATTTGGTTAATCTCTAACTGGCAGCCATAGTAGCATTAGCAAGCGCAATAGCCGTGAATGGCTGCCGAATTCGACCTGACAAGCCTAACGGGTAAAGGCTATAATGATCAGACGGCGCCCTTGCCGATTTTCATTGTCCAAATACGGTTTACTATGTCTTCCCAAACCCCACCTAAAACGTATCTAACGAATTCCTTATCTAAGTTAAAAAGCTACTTTAGTGAGTTATTGGATTTCCAATCACGCATTTGGGTGGTTCATATCTTTGAAGACTCTATTACCGATCAGTCGTTTGTGATTAATGAAGATGGCTTTAAAGAACCGCTAGAGTGGATGAAAAAACGTGATTACCAAGCGAGAATGCTTGATCGTGTTGATAAGATGAAAATCTCACAGGTGATTGAGATTCAGTTCGAAGACAAAATGCATCGCTTGATGCGAGTGAAGTAGCTCTATTGTTTGGGCATTCACGAAAGGCCCTTGCTAGAAATTAAGCATAAAAAAGGCCAGCGCTCGCTGACCTTCTCTCATTGGTTAAACCATCATCTAACGCGCACAATACTCATGCCACAGACGCACCGCTTTCTGGTATGCCTCAGTTTTATCGTGCGTTTCTGCGAATAAAATCGCAGTCATACTGTCCACAACACTGTTCGCCATCAGCTCCATCTCATCTTCCGGTGTACCCAGTACACATTCAGAAGGCATAGGCAGTTCAACATTCATCGTGCCTTCCCAGTAGAAAGATTCCACCTTCTCAGGAGAACTCATCCAGACCGTTTGACTCACTTTAGGGTTGTATTCTGATTCGCCATTCATGCCTTTAAATGAAATCACCGAGTGGGATTTATTACCAATGACATGCTCAACTTCCGCATGAAGTTGTGGAAAGCCAGGATGGAAACTGCCACGCAGACCTAAACGGCCACCACCAGGATTCAATGCTCGAACTACCGTGTTAATTGGTGTTCTCAAACCGTAGCGGTGTTTCCAACCAATCATGGTTTGTGCTTCGGGCGCAAAGTTAGCTAGCGGTAAATAAGCAATGCCGTCTTGTTCAAGAATCGACTTAGCATGTTCAGGGCTCTCAGCACTTTGCACACCGACATCTTGCAAATGGCTTTCAACGTGCGTCCTACCGCTCGGCTTATCCATATAGCCATGCATTAACACTTTATAGCCATTGTCAGCTAAGATTTTTGCCGCCAACAAGTTCCAAGGCTTGCCACTGGCGTTATCGTTACGCTTACCTGCATAACACGGCCAATCAATATCAGCGCCTAAATCTGGCACTCGAGATTGAAACGCTTTTACAAAGCCAGCGATCTCTTCATTGGTTTCATTCTGCACACGAATCAACATCAGTAGCATAGCCATTTGGTCGTCACCGACTTCTCCGCTTAAATACTCATCCATGATGCGGTAGGCTTGTTCGAACGATAAAGGCTTACGCCCTCTTTCTCCTCGTCCAACTGTACGAATACACTCTAAAATACTACTCATTGATTGTTTATTCTCTTCCGTTGATATCAATAAAATTCGAATACACTTTCGATTCTATGATACCCACCGTGCATTGCAAAGCGATTCAGTTGCTCTCGACCGAATTACCAATACGCGGATTGGTGTTCTAAAAGTAAACTTACTGGTGTAAAATTAGCGTATGTAATGCTAACCGCGACATATTGAGTAGTATCCCGATGACTGTAAAAAAAACGCTGAGCCAAAGAAAACGTGAATCGATCGTTGCCGCTGCTATCGCAGAGTTTACTGAGCATGGCTACAAGGCCACCAGCATGGATAAAATATCGAGTCGCGCAGAAGTATCAAAGCGCACCGTATACAATCACTTTGCCAGCAAAGAACTGCTTTTAGATGAGATTCTAGACAGCATTTGGAGCAAAACTCTGGCCGCAACGCATTTCCCATATCAAGCAGAACTGCCACTTGAAGAACAGCTTTCCTCGATAGCCAATCAAGAGCTTGAGTTACTTGAGTCTGAAGGCTTCATCGACCTGTCACGCGTTTTGTTCTCAGAGTATTTCCATAACGCAGAACTGGCGCATCAAGCGATGGAAAAATATTCCCAAGCAGAAAGTGGACTTACAACCTGGATTAAAGCCGCGTTGGCAGACGGTCGTTTAGTAGAACTAGACCCACAATTCGCCTCCACGCAGTTCATTGGTCTGCTTAAGTCTTTTGCGTTTTGGCCGCAAATCATTGGTCATGTGCCGTCACCGGATGCTGCACACAAGCAAGTGCTCATTACTTCAAGTGTCGAGATGTTCCTTAAACAATATCAGGCGTGATTTTGGTGGTTGACGAGAATTCAACCACAATAAAACCATCACTGGTATCCGCTGTTATTTTCCCTATACTGCAACCCACTTTCGTCATTACGACTCAGTAAAACTTCAACTTTAGGTAGCCCTATGATTACTTTCACCACCAACTTTGGCGATATCGAGATTGAACTGAACCTTGAAAAAGCGCCAGTAACGTCGAAAAACTTCCTTAAATACTGCCAAGACGGTTTCTACGAAGGCACGACATTTCACCGTGTTATTGAAGGTTTCATGATTCAAGGTGGTGGTAACACTATCGACATGACAGAAAAACCAACTCGCGCCCCAATCGTCAACGAAGCAAACCGTGGTTTGAAGAATGTGATTGGTTCTGTGGCAATGGCTCGGACTGATGCACCACATTCTGCAACGGCGCAGTTCTTCATCAACCTTGATGACAACGATTTCCTAGATCACACCTCAACAACCAATGCTGGCTGGGGTTACGCGGTATTCGGTAAGGTTTCAGCAGGTATGGATGTGGTAAACAAAATTGCGAAAGCACCAACAACCATTCGCTGGGGACACGAAGATGTGCCTTGCGAAGATATTGTGATTACAAAAGTCACTATTCGCGACTAATTCATTCACGTCCTTTCCCGCCCCTAGTGCATTCGAATTGATGGCATAAAGAAAAGAAGGCTGTGCGATAGGACTATGGTGGTAAGGGTTCGACTTTACCACCTGTATTTAAAGCTCGTTGTTAGAATAGTTACCAGCGAGAACGATAAGTACGGTGACACCCTTTGCACGTCTTATTCGCAGAATTTAACCCTTGCTCTGCACTCGACAAGTCTTGTTCAACACTCGCCTGATAAGGCTCAGAAAAGCACTTGAAGAACAACTCGTTCCTATCCCCGTTCGTTTAAACAAAGAGTTGATGAACGAGTTAGATGCTGAAGAGCAACAACAAATGCTCAAGCTACTTCAGAAAGTAGTCGCGGCAATCTGATCTTACCGCGTTCACTGCTTAGCAAGCTTAGTGCTTAGAAATTATTACACTCTGAACGTGTATTGAAAAACAACCCACACTCGGCCTTGCGCCGAGTGTTTTATTTTCGTCTCGACCATTTGATATAGCAAAATAGTGAAGCAATGATCACCGCCCCACCGAGCAGCTTCTGCATCTCTACACTTTCGCCAAGCACACTCACACTTAACAGCAGCGTCCACACAGGCTCAAGAATCATGATCAATGCCGCCACTTCCATGTTCACGGAGTGCTGACCGACCGTTTGTAGCAAGTAACGAATAGACGTTGCGATCACCGCAGAGACAATAAACCAGAAGACTAAGGTTTTGGTGATTTCGAACTCCGGCTGAGCTGTCATAGAAGCAAAGGCTAAACCACTCACACCCACCACAAACAGTTGCACACAGATTGATGCGATAGGCTTGATATTGGTAATCACACGCTTGTTCATCACAAAGTGAACAGACAACAACATCGATGCTAGTAAGAAATAAATCTGACTCTGCTCAACATGCCAGCCGTTACCCAAAGTCAGCAACAGCATGCCAATAATCGCGATCGGGAAAGACATCCAAAACGCGCGATTAGGCTTAACTCGAAACAAAATCCAAGACACAAACGGTGCAATGATCATGGCTAAGCTCATGATGAATGCCCCTTCCGACAAGCTTTCAGTCACCGAAACTGCAAACACCCATACCTGCAATGAGGCAGACAACAACAAACCCACGCAGCAAAGAGACAGAATCTGCTTAAACGAAAGCTTACGAATATGGTGAATACAAAATGGCAGAAGAATAAGACTCGCGACGAGGAATCGCACACCAATGAACACTGGCCCAGGCATTTCTAATACCACCAGCTTAGATGCAATCCATCCCACCCCAGCTAGCAGGGTGGCAAATAGAAGGTAAAGCTCTCCGCGCATCGCTTTCACGTTCATCATTTTACTTAGTCCAATAACAAAAAAAGCAACCCGACTCTGCAAGGTTGCTTTTTATAAACATTCAACAGGATCGAGATACTATCTCAATACTCTGCTTCAGGCAGCTGTTTTTAGCCTGCGTATTCTGGGTAATCCGTTAAACCTTTTTCAGCACCACCGAACAATGTGTTTGGATCGTGCGCTGCAAGTGGGTAACCATTTTGAATACGAGCTGGTAAATCTGGGTTCGCAACGAATGGACGACCAAAACCAACCATGTCAGTTACGCCTTCAGCAACGGCTTTTTCGCCACGCTCGCTATCGTATTTACCCGCATAAATAAGGACACCCTCGTAGGCTTCACGAACTGCTGCTTTAAATGCTTTTGGCGTTTCAGGTGCATCGTCCCAATCAACTTCTGCAATGTGTAGGTAAACAATTTTGTATAGGTTAAGTAGTGCTGCCGCCGCTGTGTAAGTCTCTACTGGTGTAGCGTCAACCGTACCATTCAACGATGTGAACGGAGCAAGGCGTACACCAACACGGTCAGCACCAATCGCTTCAACCATAGCTTCAACCACTTCGCCTAGGAAACGTAAACGGTTTTCAATTGAACCACCGTATTCGTCAGTGCGGTTGTTTGCTTCAGAATCGATGAATTGGTTGATTAAGTAACCATTCGCTGCGTGAAGTTCGATACCATCAAAGCCTGCTTCAACCGCATTCAAAGCCGCTTGGCGATACTGTTCAACCACCTCTTTGATGTCTTGTTTCGTCATTTCACGAGGTTCAACCACATCAACAAAGCCCGGTTCATCAGTACCGTTATCGATGAATACCTTTACGTTTTGTGCTTTAAGTGCAGAAGACGAGATTGGCTGTTCACCACCAATGTTGTCTGGGTGTGTTACACGGCCTACATGCCAAAGTTGAGCGAAGATAACGCCCTCTTTTTCATGTACGGCATCAGTCACTTTTTTCCAACCAGCGATCTGCTCATCAGAATAGATACCCGGAGTCCAAGCATAGCCTTGACCCATAGGTGAAATTTGTGTGCCTTCAGCAATAATCAAACCTGCAGAAGCACGCTGAGCGTAGTAAGCCGCCATCATATCGTTTGCTGAATTACCAGGTTGCGTTGCGCGAGAACGCGTCATCGGTGGCATAACAATACGGTTTTTAAGCTCGATATTACCAAGTTGAATTGGTTGAAATAGTGCGTTTGTCATTGTTATATCCTCGATTAACCTAGTTGAATCAGTTCGATTTGGTAGCCGTCTGGGTCAGTAATAAAAGCGATATGAGTTGAGCCGCCTTTCACTGGACCCGCTTCGCGAGTGACGTTGCCACCTAGCGATTTGATTTTGTCACATGCTGCGTAAATATCTTCTACACCCAATGCCAGATGACCAAACGCGCTGCCCATCTCGTACTCATTCGTATCCCAGTTGTACGTTAGCTCGATAGTCGTGCCGCCTTGCTCATAGCCAACAAAAACCAATGTGTAGCGGTACTCTTTGTTTTCGTGGCGTTCAAGTTCCTTCATTCCCAATACCTTGGTGTAGAACTCGATAGACTTGTCTAAATCAGTAACTCGGATCATTGTGTGTAGGAATTTCATATTTCGCCCTTTTTAGCCCAGCAACCTGAGCCGATATAATCGTGAGTGGAGGTTACCCACTCCTTTGTTAGGGTTAATATACGAGCTGACAGCAAATAAATGAAATTATCATAAATTCTCATTGTGATAATTTTCTATTATAACTCACTTAATACAAGTGATTTGTTAAGAAGATATTTGGCAAACAAAAGATAGGGCGACGATCAGAAAGCGGAGCGCCAACTGTTTAGTGATTTAGACATGTCATTAGTCGTATTGATGATCTGCTCTCTGAACCACTTATGTGCCGGATCGGTGTTCTGTTTTTTCAACCAAATGAGGTAATGAGAGATAGGCTGATAATCGAAAGGCGGTTTGAACAACTGTAACCCAAGACGTTCCTGATACTGGATCGCCATAGAAAGCGGCACAACAGTGATGTAATCAGTCTGGCTACACAGCATTAGGTTACTGGCCATAGAGCTGCCGTGAATTACAATTTTACGCGAGGATAAGTCTAACGAAGTGTAGTGAGTCAAACTTCTTACTTGGCGACGTGTTCTGGCTAAAACTGCATGTTGCTCACTGAGATATTGCGCCTCGGTGATCTCACCTTTGATCCTAGGGTGCCCATTTCGGCAAACAATCACAAACTCACTGTCGTAGAGCTTTTCGCTCATCATGCTTGAATGCTCAGGCAACACAATGTCGATCATCAAATCAAACTTCTGAGTTAATAGATCCTCATGGACTTGATCATCACTATCTGGTTGGTCATACACCTCAAGAGATAAGCCTTGGTTAGATAACTGAGAAAATCGATCGAGCAACATCCACTTTAAATGTTCGGGAACCGAAGCCACAAACCTGCGCTCTGTACTCGCTTCATCAAACCCAGCCATACCTTGAAACACGCCGTTGAGCTCGTGTATTGGCGCTTTGATTTGCTCATACAAGCTTTGCGAGTAAGCAGTAGGCACAACCCCTCGCCCACTGCGCACAAACAACTCTTGGCCAATTTCATTTTTCAGTCGGCCGAGCGCAGTGCTGATCGTCGATTGATTGGTATTCAAATGATCGGCAGCCTTACTCAAACTGCCCTGCTCCATCACCGCTGAAAACACAGCCAATAAGTTAAAATTCGGAATGTCATTACTCATGATTCAGTGCTCATTTGGCGATAGATTTAATTATCTTATCGTAAAAGCGATAGAATGAAACAACGGATGCTCATTGAGAAAACAAAACTGAGAAGGAAGCATCATATGGTAAAGAGCAAAAATGTCAGAACAACTCACTCTTTCGAATAGCTGCCACATTCGCCAGATTGGAATCTAAATCTCTTCGCTGTGCCAGTAACGCTTAATCCACCCAAACTCACCCTAGACTGGTCGGAGTATTCAATATTTCCGTCCTGCCTTATTGATACTTTTATAGCCACTTCTATGATCCAGGCTAATTAAATAGACATATTTTATAAGCCGAGTTTGAGCCTGTTCAAATAAACCCACCTCACGTTTAAGCAACCACTCAATTCATCGTAATTACGATAATTCAATATCGCAATAATGCGTAGATAGCACCAGTTACACTTCCTATTATTTCGCCAACAAATCAATTCTTAACCTAAACAGAAAACCTAAAAATGTGTAGATGATGGTGTTGCACACATCACGGAAGACGGCCTTAAAACCCAATGCAGCAAACGAACCTATCAATGGTAGACGTTACTTAAGAATGATTTCGCCAGGTGTTTTTAACACTCTATTCGCGAGAATGCGTTGTCTACGTGGTCAAAGCGATTTTTAATTGTCATCTAGTACTTTTGACTCAGTAGGTCTATACGGTTACGTGAGTTCAACACCTCTTTCAGATGTCTTCTAAAAGTCTTGTACCAAGGCTGCACTTTCTCTCTCCTTATTTAGGTTGAGATATGAACTTTATAAAAATCGTTTTCCAGAAAATCTGGGCCGTTGTGATGGTCTTGATTAAATTCTGCCTGTTTATGGCAGTGATGTTTGCGGGAGCTTGGGCTCTAGCACCATTAGGCACAATCCATTCTAAAGACATCGACATGTCTCAATTCAACAATCATCCCAATGAAATGATGATGAACTTCTTCCAGATGGAGTCCTTCTCTGGTTACTTGTTCTCAGTGACCATTGCTGTGGTATTAGCCGGTGTTTACGGCATGTGGCAGTTGCATGAACTGGGTGTGCATAAAGCAAAAGAGCACAAAAGCGCTCACGTTCAGATCGTGTTTGCACTGTCACTTTGCGGACTCTTCATCAGTAAAACATTCTGGGTTATCGCCTTGGTTATCGCATTGGCGAACTGGAAACATATTGGTCAATCACTGAGTGATGTGATTCGCCGTGGTGTTCAGCCTAAACAAGATGCGACTAATGCAGCGACAGCCGCTGTCCACGTATCACCTGAACAATCGGTAACAGAGCCGTCTCAAACAAATCAGGTTCCAACAAAACCATCCCCTACAGAAAAAGAGGTCGCATAATGAAAGAGATGATGATTCCATACATCCTAATTGTATGGTCACTGTTTGCGACAGGTGCACTGAAGAAGAACTTCAAAAACTACACGTGGGCTGCCATTGGCGGCGTAACAATCCTTGCCGTATTAGCGGTTATCTCTCGCTTATGGGCACCGGTTGATTTAACCAACTCAACCACAGTGAAAGCACCACACGCGGTAATGTCACCTATCTTTGGTCAGCAGATCGACAAAGTGCTTGTTGAGCACAACCAAATGGTTAAAGAAGGCGACGTAATTTACACACTCGTCGACATCGATTCTGCCGCAGACAAAGCAAAGATCGAATCTTCAATTGCTCAGAAAGAAGAAGAAATCAAGCAAATGACTCGCGACTTAGAGCGCGCTGAAACGTCACCTGAAATCTTCAATATGCGTGACGTAGAAAAGTACGACTCAGACCTTCGAGTGCTGCACGCTCAACTTGTGTCGTTAAAAGCCGATCTACAAAAAGTAAATTGGGCGCAAGAGAAGAAAACCATTAGAGCTGAATTTGATGGTCAGGTATCGATAGTGAATATTGCTGAAGGTTCTGTCATGGGTAACATGCACCTCTACAACACCAGCAAAAAGTTTCTTGAGATGCGTATTTCAGACCAAACTTACGGCTATGTTCAAGTAGGAGACTTCGCAGAGTTCTTCGTTGATGCCTACCCAGGGCATGTGTTCCGAGCAAAAGTACACAGCTTTAATGCAGGTACAGGGGAGTCAAGTATTTCTCCACTTCAGCGGCCACAAAGCGTCGGTCAACACGTGGTAAGAAACGGTAACGGTTTAGGTCGTACCATCGTACTTGAGATCATCGAACCAGAAGGTTTCAATATCCCAATTGGTTCAGCTGGCGCAGCTTGGATTTCTGCTGAGAAGCCACATCCATTCTGGGGCTTTATTGATGTAATCGGTGCGGCAACGGTTCGCCTACAATCTTACAAGTCTTACTTAGGTGCTTGGTAAGTACTGAGGTTCTCGGTAAACACTTATATAACAGCCATTAATTCCAAATTAAATGCCCTGAATGTCAGGGCATTTTTGTATCTGTCACAAGCTCATCTGGCTAATTGATTTAGATCAAATAAAAATCGTTAATACAATCATTAATAAAATAAAACATCGTAATAACGATAGGTTGAAATCCTATTAGCGCGTAGATAGCGCCCCCTCTCCTGTCTATTATTTGGCTCAAGAAATCCAATTCCTGTATCCAAATATAAGGTCACTATCATGACTAACACATTCAAAAAAATGGCACTTCCAGTTGCAATCGCAAGTGCACTATTTGCTTCTGGTTTTGCATCTGCAACGCCAACTGTAGAAGCGACATCGAAAGTCGGCCAAGAACTTCAGACGGCAAATGCTGCGCAATACCAAAACATTGATCTTGATGCTCGCTACAAGAGCGAGGTTCTATTCGAACACAAATCAAACATGTTCTGGGGAAAAGGCGAACGTATTCAAGTTGTTTCTAAAACAGGCGATTCTCTAGCTTACACTGCTGAGTCTGACCATGTTCACCCAATCCTCACCAAGCATGGTCGTAAAATGGACGAAGCAATCATCAAAGTAGATGACAACGTATATCTTGGTTACGGTTTCGGTCTAGATACACCCGTCATGATTGAAGGTACGGACGGCATCATCATTGTTGATCCAGGCGAGTCGGTAGAAATGGCTCAATCGGTTAAAGAGCAATTCCGTCAAATCACCGACAAGCCGGTTAAAGCAATCATTTATTCTCACAACCACATCGACCACATCTCTGGTGTGCGTGCGTGGGTGACTGACGAAGAAGTGGCATCAGGTGAAGTAAAAATCATCGCTGAAGAAGGCCTAACCGCTGCAGTGGCTAACTGGTCTTCAAACCTAGGTACTCTATTTGGTCACCGTACTTCTTACACAGGTGCTAAGCACGTAGAAGAAGGCGAGCACGGCACAGTAAACGACGGCCTTGGTCCACGCTTCATGCAAGGTGCTATCTCGTTCATCGAACCAAACCTGCTTGTACCAAGCCAAAGCCACATCGAAATCGAAATTTCTGGCGTGAAAATGCACATCGAGAACGTGCCATCTGAAACTAAAGATGAGTTAGTGGTTTACTTCCCAGACCAGAAAATCCTGCACGCGGCTGAAGTACTTCAAGGTGAGAACTTCCCTAACCTTCACACCATCCGTGGTACTAAATTCCGTGACCCATCAATGTGGTTCAAGGGCATCGACGTAATGCGTAAGTTCGACACTGAGATCATGATTAACTCTCACGGTCGTCCTGTTGAAGGTAAAGAAGCAGTAGCTGACGTACTAACGGCTTACCGTGATGCGATTCAATACACTCATGATCAAACTATCCGTTACATGAACAAAGGTATGACGCCAGACGAGCTAGTTGAAGTAGTTAAACTTCCTAAGCACCTTGCAGAACACCCTTGGTTAGGTGAACACTACGGTACTGTTGCACACGCCGTGCGTCAGATTTACGTAGGTTACAACGGTTTCTTCGAAGCGGATCCATGGCAGCTAGAGCCAATGGCTTACGAGCAACGCGCTAAAGCATTCGTAGAGATCATGGGCGGTCGTGACAACATCCTTACGACTGCACAAGCAGCAATTAAGGCTGAGAACTACACATTTGCAGCAGAAATTCTTTCTTACCCAATCACGGTAAACAAGCAAGATATGGAAGCTCGTGAGATGAAAGCACAAGCTTACAAAGCATGGGCTGCAGACCAAGTGAACATCAACTGGCGTAACTGGGCGCTCAACGCGGCGGCTGAACTAGAGAACAAACGTGACTTCTCTAACATGATCAGCTTCGCTTCTGTTGACGTTCTTACTGCACTACCAAGCAAGCAGATCTTCGACATGATGACTTCAACGCTTATCGCAGAAAACTCGTTAGACGTGAACATGATGCTAACGTACAACTTCTCTGATACGAACGAAGCATTCACTATCGAAATCCGTAACGGTATTGCTCAGTTACACGAAGAAGCAGTGAAAGGCGCACACGTTCAAATCGACACCACTCGTGCAGTATTGAACCAAATCTTGATTGCAGGTCCAAACGCTCAACAAGTGATTGGTACCAACCTACAGTCTGGTGCATTCACGTTCTCGAATGGCGACATCAAAGGCTTCGGTCAATTCATGAGCTACTTCGATAAGGCAATGACTCCAGAAGAGATCATGCTCATCGTTCGCTAATAGCGAGCTCGAACGGTCGCTCTTTGGCGATAGATCTTCGACGATGGCTCTTTGACGAAAGCTACTTAGCAAACAATCTCGCTAAATAGCTATCAATCGATTCGCTGACCGTTACATGGACGACAAACAAATACAGGGACCCTTTGTGGTCCCTTTTTTATCGTCAGGTTCGGCTGCTGCCGTCAGATTCTTAATCCTTTTACAGGTCTCGATAACCATTATGTTAAAACGATTTGCTCTGATTCTTTCGCTTACCTCTTCACTCACGTTTGCCTGTGGTCTTCACCAAGATACCGGATTTAGTTTGGTGACAGAGCCCGGTTCACTCGAGGTATTTGGTAACGTCATTACAGCCAGACAAGACGATGAATTCAACAACCTCAATAAGCCAGATCACTTTCGACTCTTTGCCATCAAGGCTGCGCTTGCGAAACCCCACCCAAGCAAAATTGAGTTCAACTTGTTCGAAGCAATCAAAGGTCATTACAGCCAAGTGAAACTTGAGAAGGGTGTCGATGTGTCAGGTAGAGACACTTTGCCTACTGAAGAAGATCTACTGTTAATTACTGAATTAGATGTGTTCGATGCGCTAGCAACTGGCACTATATCTTGGGATCACGCGACACTAAACGGCTTAGTGATCATCAATGGCCCACAAGATAAACGAGAGCAGCTTGAAGATTGGCTTAGTGATATTTTTGAAGGGTAATAGCTTAAAGCGGGACAGATAAAAAGTCGTCAAACCCTCGGACTTCAGAACATTGAGGGTTCAACGACAAACTTAAATCAAAAAAGCGTAGGCAACGGAATCAACTCCAGCCCCAGTACACCACTGATGCTCATCACCACCAGCAGAGAGACCTTGAAGACCGTCTTTGACCACTGGATGTAGTTAAGGCAATCGACTTTGCGGAATGTCACTTTGGTCCACATAAAACAGACTGCTGCCGACACCGCGAGGTATTCATAACCGGCTTCCCCGAGTAGGAACAGCGCCAATGATACTGCGCCAAACGCCACCACATAGGCTTTCATGTGCTGATGTGCTTTGTCGACGCCCTCTTTCACCGGTAACACGGGAATGCCTGCATCTCGATAATCTTGTATCCGGAACATCGCGATCGCGTACGAGTGTGGCATTTGCCATAAACAGAACATCACAAACAACAATACCGCTTCAAGGCTGATGTAATTAGTCACCGCCAAGTAACCCACCAATGGCGGAACTGCGCCCGAAATACTGCCGACTAAAGTGCCGTACACCGATGTACGCTTGTACCACATGGTGTAGAAAAAGACGTAAAACACATAGCCAAGCAACACCATGACCGCAGAGATCGGATTAGCGAACTGAAACAGAAGCGCTGTGCCTGAGAGCAGTAAAACCAAGGCATAAACGAACGCGACGTCCGTATTGATGTTGCCCTGAACCAATTCTCGATTTTGTGTGCGCTTCATCTTTTGGTCGATGTCTCGATCAAATATGTTATTCACCACACAACCTGATGCAATCACAAGTCCCACACCCGCTAATGTTGTCAGTAACAACATCGCATTGGCTGGTTCTGTTTTTGCGGCGAGGAAGAACCCCGCCGCAACAGAAATCAGGTTGCCGAAAATGATGCCCGGTTTGGTGATAGACAGATATCTTTTCAGCATACCTAGCCTACAACTTCATGTTGACGTTCATGTTGTAGATGATCCATACCGAGCCAGCGATAAGAATCAATACAACAATGGCGGTAAACATCAATGACACCAAGTTCCAACGCCCATCGGGAGATTTCGCTTCCATGTGCAAGAAGTACTTAAAGTGGACAAAGATTTGCACCAGCGCACAGCCGAACAAGATCACGTAAGTTTCCGTACTTGGTAGCGCATGTGCCCACACAATGTAGAACGGAATAATGGTGAGAATTAGTGAAGCAATAAAGCCTTTCACGTAATCCGTTGCACCGCTGTCTAGATGCTGTTCCATTACATCACCCCCATTAAGTACACGATGGTAAATACACAAATCCAAACGATATCAAGGAAATGCCAGAACAAACTTAAGCACTGGAAACGCATCGACATGTTGTCGTTCAAGCCTTTGGTTGAAAGTTGGTGATACGCCACCGCCATCCAGATAAGACCGAACGTTACGTGCAAACCGTGTGTACCAACCAAGGTAAAGAACGCAGAAAGGAACGCACTCTCTTGAGGACCATAGCCTTCTGCAATCAAGTGGTGGAACTCATACACTTCCATACAGATAAAGGCTAAGCCCAATACGAAAGTCACTTTGATCCATCGCTTGAGTCCTAGAACGTCTTTGCGCTTCATCGCAATCATGCCAAAGCCGAAGGTGATACTACTGAACAGCAGCATCATGGTTTCGACAAACACGAACGGCAGTTCAAAGATGTCTTTACCTGTCGGCCCAGCGATTGAGCCACTCTCAAGCACGGCATACGTCGCGAAAAGCGTGGCAAACAGGACACAGTCACTCATCAAGTAAACCCAGAAACCAAACAACTTGTTGCCCGCGGCTTCGTGGTGATGATCATGCGAGTGTGCAAGATCATAAGTGTGTGACGGAGTATTAGCTTGCATACGTCGTCTCCAAGTCATCTTTTTTGTCGTTGTTATCAGTGTCAGCGCTGTTACCACGACCAGAATGGTCGCCTTTCACTGACTGTTTCTTCGCTTCTGCAAGCTGTGCACGTCGAGCCGCTTCAATCGCTTTGATCTCTTCAACTTCCACGTAGTAGTCCACATCGTCGTTGTAGCTGTGTTGAATACACGTCACCACGATGCCTACTAAGCTTGCAGCCGCTAGCCACCAGATGTACCAGATCATTGCGAAGCCAAATGCCAACGCCCATGCAGACACATAAATGCCTGTCGGTGTGTTCTTCGGCATGTGAATACGTTCGTATTCTTCTTCCTGAGTTGGATCAAACTCACCACTTTGCTTTTGATACCAGAACGAATCGATCTCATCGCCCTTAGGCAATTTTGCAAAGTTATAGAACGGTGGTGGTGACGATGTCGCCCATTCGAATGTACGTCCGCCCCAAGGGTCACCGGTTAGATCTCGGTTTTGGTCGCGGTCACGAACACTTACGTAAATCTGAACGAACTGACACACCACACCCATCGCAATTACGCCTGTACCTGCAGCTGCAACCGCCAGTAAAGGGAAGAACTCAGGGTTGATGTCTTGGCTCAAACGACGTGTCATGCCCATAAAGCCCAGAGCGTAAAGCGGCAAGAACGCCATCAAGAAACCGATGATCCAGCAGTAGAATGCGCGTTTGCCCCAAAGCTCGTTCAGAGTGAAACCGGTCGCTTTCGGGAACCAGTAACCAATCGCAGCAAAACAACCGAAGACAACACCACCGATGATTACGTTGTGGAAGTGAGCAATCAGGAATACCGAGTTATGCAGAATGAAATCTGCCCCCGGAACTGCCATCAATACGCCCGTCATACCACCCACGGTAAAGGTGATTAGGAAGCCCACTGTCCACATCATTGGTGTGGTGAAGCGGATACGACCTTTGTACATGGTAAATAGCCAGTTGAAGATCTTAACCCCGGTTGGGATAGAGATAATCATGGTCGCGATGCCAAAGAAGGCATTCACATTGGCGCCAGAACCCATGGTGAAGAAGTGATGCAGCCAAACCACAAACGCTAAAATAGTGATCGCCACTGTTGCCCATACCAGTGAGGTATAACCAAACAGTTTTTTGCGAGAGAAGGTTGCAGTCACTTCAGAGAACACACCGAAGATAGGCAAAATTAGGATGTACACCTCAGGGTGTCCCCATGCCCAAATCAGGTTCACATACATCATCACGTTGCCACCAAGGTCATTGGTGAAAAAGTGCGTGCCGATGTATCTATCCAAAGTCAGTAACGCGATGGTTACCGTTAGGATTGGGAAAGAGATGATGATCAGGATGTTGGCACACAGAGACGCCCACGTGAATACTGGCATCTTCATCATTGGCATAGACGGAGTACGCATGCGCAAAATGGTCGCAAAGAAGTTCACACCCGTTAGCGTAGTACCCACTCCGGATATTTGCAGCGCCCATATCCAATAATCGACCCCGACTCCCGGGCTCGCCTCAATACCAGACAGCGGCGGATACGCCAACCAACCCGTACGGCCAAACTCACCTAAGCCAAGCGACATGTTGGTTAGGATAATACCCACCACAAATAGCCAGAAGCTCAAGTTATTCAGATAAGGGAATGCAACATCACGAGCACCGATTTGCAACGGCACGATGATGTTCATCAAACCGATAACCAAAGGCATCGCTACGAAGAAAATCATGATCACGCCGTGAGCCGTGAAGATCTGGTCGTAGTGATGTGGCGGCAAATAGCCCGTTTCACCGGCTGCAGAAAGCAATTGCTGGCTACGCATCATGACCGCATCAGCAAAGCCACGAACTAACATCACCATCGCAACAGCAATGTACATGAAGCCCAATTTTTTGTGGTCTACAGACGTAAACCATTCATTCCAAAGGTATTGCCACTTACCGGCTTTGGTTACCGCGTACACCACTAAGCTGCCCACTAAAGCGATCATGGTTAACGTGACCAAAATAATGGGTTCGTGGTAGGGAATTGAGTCTAGAGTTAATCTTCCAAACATGACGATTATCCTTGGGTTTCCGGCAAACAGTTCATTGAACCAGGGTGCTGGGTCACGACATCGGTGAATAAAAATGGTGGGATACTGGAGAACAGAGTGACGGGTTCAGCCACACTTGGCGCAGCCAATGAACGGAACTGCTCCCAATCTTCAATGCGATCAGGGCTTGCTTTCACTTTTTCCACCCAGTTTAGAAATGCCACTTGATCAGGCATGGCTGATGCAGTGAATTTCATCTGTGAGAAACCTTTGCCACTGTAGTTCGATGCAAAGCCTTTGAAGTCACCTTCGTGGTTTGCAATCAAATTCAGCTTGGTCACCATTCCCGGCATCGCGTAGATCTGCGAACCAAGACGCGGGATAAAGAACGCGTTCATGATGTTGTCTGAAGTTAGCTTAAACGTCACCGGTACATCTTTCGGGAACGCAACATAGTTAACCGTCGCAATGTTTTGCTCCGGATAGATGAACAGCCACTTCCAGTCCAGAGAGACCACTTCGATCACCATAGGTTGCACATCACTTTCCAGAGGCTTTGATGGCTCTAATTCGTGTGTTGTTCGCCAAGTGATGGTGGCTAGAATCGCGATGATGATGATTGGAATCGTCCATACCACCACTTCAATCTTGGTTGAGTGTGCCCAGTCAGGTGCATACTCTTCCGTGGTATTGCTCTCGCGGTATCGGTAAGCAAAGTAGATGGTCATCAGAATCACTGGGATGACGACAATCAACATCAGCAACAGAGCCGTGATAATCAGCTCTTTTTCCTGAACGCCAACGCTACCTTTTGGGTCGAGCAATGCGGAGTTACATCCTTCGAGCATCAGAACGGTTCCCAGCAAACCAATCTTCGACAAATTTGTCCTCGATAAAATGCGTTTATATCTTGAAGCTTCCATTAACTTTCTCGATGGTTATCCAGCCTCAGAACGAACGTCTGAGTACTGGTTGTCATGATCATTAGAATATTTATGTGTTGAGCATGTGAAACGCCGCATCTCAAAAAGCAATGCAATAAGGTTCGTTACTGCCGGGTTAAAACCACACAGAAAACATGACTTAATTGTTACACTTTGAAATACATTGTTACATTCGGCGCATTATGAAGAGTTGAAATTGAAAGCTCACCAAACAAACTTGGAAACTAACCTTCCATTTATGAAGACGAAAACTAAGAAGCAGTAAGCGATTAAGACACACATCAATAGCGTGCTACACAGATGGAGCCAGTACTGACAAGGGATTTAGAAAAAGTAGATAAACACTCGCTCACCACCAAAGCTCGGGGCAAGTTCAAGGTACATTAGAAAGAGCGAATAAATAGAAGTGTGACGCCCGTCAAAATTGTGAATTCACATACCATTTACAAGGTATTCACTGGTTAGATTATTCAAAACACCCACTCATTCACCAACAAGATAATCAAGCATTCATCTATGCACTAATGTGACGAATTGAAAGAATATAATGACTAACAGAAAGGATAATTTGACTAATTGAGGGCGTAATAGCGGTGAAAAGCACAACAAAAAGGTAGGAATTGGGATGAATTTATCGAGAATAACCACACCATAATCGAGCCAGATACGGCTCGATTATGGGCAATTAAAGAGTAGCCAAATTGAAGAGACGTTAAATTGAAAAACAGTTATGCCGCTTGAGTAGTCATGGATTTTCGCTGATTTCGAGTCATCAAATGATAAACCACAGGTACAAAGTAGAACGAGATAAGCGTGGTTAATACCGTTCCGCCAACAATCGCGACCGCGAACGGAGGCCAGAAACCACCGCCAGCGATGATCAATGGCATAAAGCCGCCAACAGTCGTTATCGTGGTTGAGCTGATATGGCGAGTACACGACATCACAGCTTCAACGACTGCATCTACATTCCCGGAGGAAGCCTCTTTATCGAGTTTCAATTCGGTCAAAATCACAATGGCCGCGTTAATCGCTAAGCCCGCAATCCCAAGCATCGCGATAATCACCGTAAAGCCGAACGGATAACCGAAGATCCATACCGACAACAGCCCTAGTCCACCAGCCAACCCTGCTACCATGAAGATGATGCTGCTCATTCGGAACGAGTTGAATGACATCACCACCACCAGCACCATCAATACCACCACGACTGCGACATTCGAGATGAGGCTGTTGACTGAATTGTCTCGCTCCGCTGATTCGCCACCAAAACCAATGGTGTAACCCGATGGCATCTCATAGCTTGCTAAGCGTTTTTGGAATTCATTAAGTACGGTTTGAGGTAAGACACCCGCTTCAATGTAACCCTCGATGGTATTCACACGCTGCCCGTTACGACGAGTAATCGCACCGCGACTGGTCGTCAATTCCAGTTCTGCCAGCGTCGAAACATTGATCCCTGTTGAGTAGACATCAGAACTGATTGGCAGACGAATATTGCTTAAGTGAACCAAGTTTTCACGCGCCTCATCTGCCACACGAACACGGATTGGTACCGACTCACTGCCTTCAATCACAGAGCCACTTTCACGACCTGTCAGAGTAGTTTGCAGCATACCTGCGAACTGGTTCAATGAAATACCATTCAGCTTTGCGGTGTCTTCATCAACCTTCAACCACACCTTCGGAGTACCTGGTTGCAGGGTTTCCCTTGTGTGCGTCACATGAGGAACACCCGCCAAAATCAATCGCACATCCTCACCAATCGCTTTCAACGTATCGAGGTTTTCACCATACACTCGCAGTTCAACGGGCGCGGTAAATGGAGGCCCTTGGTTAAGCTTACGTACCAAGATTTGTGCTTCCGGCACATCTTCATCCAACACCTTTTGCAACTGTGGAATTAGCGTATTGGCTTGGTCAAAGTTCTCTGTTTTCACCATGGCTTGCGAGAAGTATGGCGCATTATTTTGCCTTGCTTGCAGGTTGTAATAGAAGGATGGGAAGTTTGCACCCACGAGCCAATCGATACGCTCCACTTCAGGGTAACGATGAATGATATCGTCGATTTTTTCAGAGGTGTTTTTAGTGGCATAAATGCTCGCTTGCGGCGGCATGTACACCTGGATCTCAAACATGTCTCGGTCTGATGGCGGGAAGAATTGCTCAGTCAGCTGAGACATACTCCAGTAACCGGTAAACGGAACCAACAACACCAAAGCAATCGTGATAATTGGATGCGTGACACCAAAGCGGACAGAAGACGAGAACCAGCGCGTCAAAGCCGGGATTCTTAAGCCGGTCATGTACCAATGGTGCTGTCCTTTCTTGTCGACATCACTGAGTTGTTTCGGCAGTAGCTTAGTCGCTAAGCCTGCGATTAAGGTGTGCGAGATGATGTAAGAGCCGATCAATGAGAAAGAAACGGTAATCGCAATACCACCGACGAACTCACCCGATGCACCCGGCATCAAGATAATCGGGGCAAACGCCAACACGGTAGTTAAAGTTGAGCCTAATAACGGCACCCATAAATGCTTCAATGCATTCATGGTCGCTTCTGCTCGTTGTTGCCCTTTCAAACGATAAGCTTGAATGGTATCGACCATCACCACCGCGTTATCAACCATGATCCCGAGCGCCACAATTAGGCCTGTCACCGACATTTGGTTAATCGGCACACCGGTCATTTTCATGATCGACAAGGTCAATAATGAGGTTAACGGCAGAGAAATGGCGACTAAGATCGCGGCACGCACGCCTAAAGTGACAAACAGCACAATCAAAATCAGACCGAAACCGATCATCAAGCTTTTGCCTAAATCGTCTAAGCGAGTCTCGGTATAACCTTGCTGATTAAAGAGCACGGTCACCTTAACGTTACTTGGTAACTCTTGCTCAAATTTACCAATCAGAGCATTAGCTCGCGACGTCCAGTTATCAACTCGCAGATCAGGGTGCATTCTTGCCGCGACAATCACACCCGGCTCACCATCAACAATAGCAATCTGGTCTTGTGGGGTTTTCTCACCACGTTTCACCGAAGCAATGTCTTCCATACGGATGATGTGACCTTTGCTATCAGTGGCTATTGGCACTTGCTTAATGCGTTCAATGGAATCAAGTTCAGATTTAATTTCTAAGCCAAAGCGAGAATAAGCACTGACCAGTTCACCCGCCGAGTTCTTGGCGTCTGCCCCTTCGAGCGATTCAGCGATATTGGCGCTTGAACGCCCTAGAGCAGCGGCATCGGCCGTACGTAAACTGATTTGAATCTCTTCTTGCGGCATCCCGTATTCATCAACGAATTCAGTACCCGACAAAGTTCTTAGTCGCTTGGCGAGCTCTTTGGCATAACGGCCCAGCGTTAACCTATCAGGCTCGCCTGCACCAGACCAAGTTAGAGATGCGATGGTCGTGAAAGCATAGGTATGGTCGCTATCGAGATCAGGCGATTGAGCACCCGCAGGCAAAATGGATTCGATATCAGATAACTTGTCGCGAGCTTGGGACCAAACTGGCTCAGGCTCGGTGATGGTGTCATTCAATTCTAAGGTGACAATAGACACGCCCGGTCTTGAGGTTGAGCTCACGAGTTTAACTTCACTCAGCTCGCGCAGCTTGTTCTCGATAACTTCTGTTACCAAGGTTTCAACACGCTCGGCACTGGCTCCGGGGAAACTGGTAGTAATGTTCGCGTAACGGTTGATGATTACTGGGTCTTCTGCACGTGGCAACGTCATGAACGCAGAAATACCACTCACCATCAGCAGTGCGGTCATCAAGATAAGCAGTCGAGTGTTGGAAATAGTCTCTATTATTTTCATACTATTACCTACTCAGCCGCACTGACTGGTTTCACGATTTGGCCCGGAACTAAGCGATGTAAACCACTGGCGATGACCTGTTCACCGTCTTCAATCGCCCCACTCACATACGCTTGTTGATTGTTGGCAAACAACACCTGAACACTTCTACGTTCAACCTTATTGTCTTCACCAATCACAAAGATGTTCCACACACCGCGCAATCCATCAATCAAACCCGTTAATGGCACCCAGTAACCTGAGTCATCAATCTGCTCATCAAATTTAAGGTAGGCAAGTTGCCCTTCCAATACCGATGATTGTTCAGGGAATAGGTAACGCAAACCAACACTGCGAGATTGGGTGTCGACCATTGCGCCGGGATTCAATAGCTCCACGGCATAATCTGTTCTCCCAACTCGGATGTTAGGCGAAGAAAGTGAGGTGACTTTTTGCATTTGGTGAGCAGGAATACCGATGAAGGCCTCTTTGCCCTCAGAAGCGAGCAGTGTAAGAGTTGGATTACCCACATTCACCACATCTCCGAGCGAAACAAAGCGCGTCGCGATGGTTCCAGAATAAGGCGCAAGCACTGTCGACTTCACCAATTTCAGTTCATTGCCTTTTACCGATGCATCGATGCGCAACAAGTTCGCCTGCAATACGCGTTGCTCACTGGTGAGAGAATCAATCTCCGCTTCGGCACTGAAGCCTTTTGCTTTCAATGAGCGCTGACGCTTTAAGTTCGCGGCCACAAGACTCAGTTGAGCTTTCACTTCTTCGGCTTGTGCTTTCAATTGGCTAGATTCAGTCTGCAGCAATTGAGTATCTAACCGGATTAACGGTTGACCTTCGGTTACTGTGTCACCGACATCCACTAAAATCGCATTTACTTTTCCGGCCAACTCGAAACCTAAATTGGCCTGCTGACCCGCCTTAACCACACCCACATATTCACGCTGCACTGCATAAGAGGAAGACAGCGCCAAGGCCATCGTTTCTACAGTTAAAATGGTTTGGACGCTCGAAGCCGTTTCAGCGGTTGAATCAACCGACTCTTGGGCTTGTTCCTTTTCGCCACATCCAACAAAAAAAGCCGACAACGCCACTGCCACTGCGCTTCCCTTCATCAATTTATACATACGTACTGTTCCTATGCGGTACTCAATTATGTTCTTTTTTTAGACTAACCAAATCAAACTAGACTGTCTAGTTTGATTATGTTAAAAATAAGTTTCATGGTTAGTGTTTGATAAAACCATCACAAAAAGCATAATGCTTAGCGCCAAATGAGACACCTATAGCGGAGTATCAATAGGCACTAAGCAAAGAGACAAGCTAGGTAACGACCCAACACCAAGTAACGAGAAGCAAGCACGTGACAAAAATCATCAAGAGTGAACAGAAGAGATCGCAGATCTTAACCGCAGCCAGCCAACTTTTCTCTGAACATGGCTTCAAGATCAATATGGATCAAATAGCCAAAGCAGCGAACGTTTCCAAGCAAACGGTCTACTCTCACTTTAAAAACAAAGACGAGCTTTTCGAAACCTGCATGCAAACCAAGTGTGCCGAGCGCGAACTCAGCCCTTCTGCTTTTGATATGAATGCCACTTTGGAAGACGAATTGGTGAAGTTTGGTGTGAAGTTTCAAGATTTGTTACTTGATGAGCAGTCCAGACAGACCTTTCAAAATGCTGTGAGCCAATCCAACACGCACCCAGAGATCGCCTCTATCTATTTAGAAACTGGGCCTCAGAAAACCACCAAATTACTTGCTGATTATTTGCGGTCGAAAATAGACTCTGGTGATCTCACACTGTCGACATCAAGCTCACCAGTCATTGCAGCACGCCAACTGTTGCTGATGTTTCACGGCAAATCGGCGTATTGGTCATTCTTCGGTCACGATAGCGGAGAATCCGAAGAAGAAAGGCTTCACTACACTCGCGAATGTGTCGCGCTATTCTTGAACGGCAACCAGCCTCGTTAATCTTAGAATATTTAACCGTTAGCTCGCATTAGAAACTGACTCAAGAAGTAACTCATAGAAACGTTTAGCAGCAGGGCCTGTCTTGGCTCCTTTTGGTAAAGTCAGGTGCAGCGGAACGTGATACCCACTGCCATTTTCGACATTCAACACAGTGAGCTTGTCACTTCCTCGACTTTCAACAATGTGCTTTGGTAGTCGACAATACCCGACTCCCTGCTCTACCGCGCCAAACGCATGGTCGAAATTATCCACCGTAATACGCTGACTCGACTTCAACCAACCCACATCCTGTTTGTTCCCTTGCTTTTTGCTGCCTTGACTAGTTTGAGCACCTAAATCTCGCACCACAATTTGCGGCAAAGACGACAGTTGATTCAACGACACTGAAACGGCACTTGCTAACGGATGTGAGCTAGCAACTACTGGCTCCATCATCGTAAAACCAAAGGCTTCGGCTGAGTAATTAGTAATAGGCAAGTTGATGATAGCCACATCAGCCAGTTCTTGAGTCACCATTTCCGTTGTTTTAGACAGTGACGTTTCTATCACTTGTATCGATGTGGTGTTGTTCTCCGCCAAAAATGCAGCCATCGGTTGATAAAGCCGTTCAAGGCAGCACAAGTGATCAACAGCAACCACAATTTCAGACTCAACACCTTTCGCTAGCTGTTCACTGATCAACTCTAGCTCGCGAGCTTGTTCCAACATACTGCTTGCACGGCGCAACAGTGATTTCCCATCCTCCGACAATACCGCCCTACGACCTTCAACCTGCACTAAAGTCACGCCTAATTGGTCCTCCAATTTTCTCAGCGCATAAATCAGCGTGGTGTGGCTCTTGTTCAATTGCACTGCCGCCGCCTGAATGCTGCCTGCGCGGTCAATCTCGTAAAGGGTTTGCCATTGGTCGAGGGTGGTTTTCAATCTCATCGGTCTAAAATCCTGACAGTTAATAACTATATTATGAACTTTTCTGTCTGTTTTTTACAGGTAATATCTATTCCAACAGGCAATCAAGCCCCCTACGTTTTGCGAAATGACCATGAGTCTCAGCGCAATACCAAGTAACTGTTTGGAGAAATAACCATGAAATTATTACAAGTCGATTTTGAATTTAGCGGCCCATTTGGTGAAGAGATGTCAAACGCACTCGTTGACCTAGCAAAGTCTATTAACAACGAACCGGGCATGATCTGGAAAATCTGGACAGAGAACGAAGCTGAAACACTGGGCGGTGGTGTCTACCTTTTTGAAGACCAACTCAGTGCAGAGACTTACCTAGCGATGCATAGCGCTCGCTTAAAAGAGATGGGTGTCGACGAAGTACGTGGGGTGATTTTTGACGTCAATCAGCCATTAACTACCATTAATAAAGGCCCAATCAACGCTTAATGCATCGCTCACTCAAGTATTGAGCAAAGAGAGAGATTAGCGATATCACCAAGTTGAAAAAGAGATCGACACAATGAACAACAAAACATTCTTGAGCCTACACGGCATCATTTACGCAGGGTTTGCCTTGGCGCTGTTTTTCCTACCCACCGTTATGTGGCCAATGTACGGCGTAGAGATCAATGATAAGTACGCGTACTTTCTCTCTCAACACACCAGTATATTTTTGGGTGGTATCGCAGCGATAAGCTGGTTGCTAAGAGACATTGAACCCGGCGTATCCGCCAAAAAGCTCATCCAAGGTTTGGTGGTTACGAATATGCTCGGCGCCATCATCACATTGTATGCGGCGTTTACAGGAATATTTGTTGGCTTTGGCTGGAGTGATCCTGCGTTCTTCCTGTTTCTATCAATACTGAGCGTGTTGCAGGTTCGCAAGCAAGCTTAACCAATGAGTTCAGATAGCACAAACAAAAAAACACTCGGTATATGCCGAGTGTTTTCGTATTAAATCGTTAACTTTAACGTCAGGCTATGAGCGACCAAGCATACGACTTAGCGTGCCATCTTTATCGACAAACTGATGCTTCAATGCGCCTAATACATGCAGAGCAAGTGCCACCATAATCAGGTTCACTGAATTGACATGAACAAAAGAAGCCGCAGACTGTAACCATTCGGTTTTTTCACCAGCAGCGATAAGCTCGAAACCGAACACGTCTAATGCACGCCCACCAGCAACACTCATCACAGCACCAGAAATTGGCATCGCCAACGTCACCAACAATAAGAAGTGGTGAACACTTTTCGCTGCGATTTCTTGTGCTCTCGTCAATACGGCAACACTCTCAATTGCGCCCTCTTTAAAACGCAATACCAAGCGTGAAAGTGCGACAACTAAAACAATCAAACCCAACGATTTGTGTAGCCCCATCAACTCACCTTTTTCGGGGCCTCGCGGCATACCTTCAAATTGAAGTCCAATCACAAACACGACAAGGAACAAAATACCGGTAAGCCAATGGAAAACAACAGTCTTTTTCGATAACGAATTACTCATAATGACCACTTTATGTCTCTAAACTTGATGCTATTTTCGCCTAATATCATTACGTTTTATAGGGTAAATACGTAAAGTTAGGTAAAGACAAATAGAAGCCAGAAATCGTTATTTTGTGTGCTCTACAAAAATCAACTTGTCAGTGTTGAAGCCACGCTCTTTAGACATGCTTTTGAACTTCTCCATCACCTCTGGCGCAACTTCTGGTGTTCTTGAAAGCAGCCATAAGTAATCGGTGTCAGGGCCAGAAACAAACGCGTACTGGTATCCCTCTTTGTCCAATTCAAACACCACATAAGCACCGTAGAAAGGGCCAAAGAAAGACACTTTCAAATAGCCTTGTTCAGAGCCTTCAACGAAGTACGCTTTTCCTTCCGCTTCGTTCCACTCACCCTCTTCGGCAGAGTATCCACGGTTAATCACCTTCACGCCGCCATCATCACGAAGGCTGTATTCAGCGCTGATGTTGTCTAAGCCACGCTCAAACGAGTGATCCAAACGAGCCACTTCGTACCATTTCCCTAGGTATCGTTCCAACTCAAACTGTTGAACAGGCTTTACCGTTTCGGGCATGCCAACACAACCACCCAATAAGATCACGCTAAGCAGCAATAATATTTTTTTCATCCTAACCTCGACTTGTTTTTATTAGTAATGCGAGTAAGTCTCTTGAAAACATAAACTTACATCCTTGGTAATACGTTAAATCCATTTTTATAGCTCACTTAACTGTAATTTATTCAGAACCTTATGTGAATTGTTTAGTCTGCGAATGGATTCGCAATCCTTTATTGACGAGCTGTATTCCCACAACCACCTCAAAAGGCACTGGAATTACATTCAAACAAGAGAGCAACCAAGGACACTTTATTATTAAAAATTCACGATATGATTCTCGCCACTCGCTTTCTATACTTACTAAACCGTGGAACATGGAAGACATAATAATGAATAACAAGCTCACTCTGCCACGTACTGCATGGATAGCATTACTCACAAGCTTATCGGCCGTAGCGCCGGTGCTTGCACAAGCCAACACTATTGTTCAAACACAAACACCAGTTCAAGCGCAAACATCTGTTCATAACCAAAGTGCTGACCAGATCTTTATCAATGCTGATATATACGGGCATCGTGAGTCGGACTCGATCGTTACCCACAAAGGCAAGATCATCTTCATTGGTAACCAATCACAGGCGCAAACTTTTCAAGGGCAAAGCACTGATGTCATTGATTTAGACAATGCCTTTGTCCTTCCGGGATTTATTGATAACCATAACCATGTGTTTGAAGCCGCCTCAGAGCTGGGTGGCAATTGTGAACTCGACTCTGAAGCAACGGTAGAAGAGCAAATCCCCTACTTAGAAGCGTGTAAGATCAATGCTGATACCGATGGCAGAGGTTGGCTAATGGGTTATGGTTTTTCTTTAGAAGCAACGCTCGATAGCGACTCTGACTACACGCCACTAGAGATCATCGACAGTGTCTTCCCTAATCGCCCCGTGGTGCTTATGGAGCAGACTTCACACTCGATGTGGGTCAACTCAAAAGCACTAAAAATCGCTCGAATCAGCCAACAATCTCCAGACCCACAAGGCGGTGTTTATTTAAAAGACCAAGACAGCAGCAAGCTCAATGGCATCTTGCTAGACAATGCTGGCGATCAAGTGATGGAGATGGCTTGGAATAGCCAAAGTGAACTGTTTGAGCAAAGCTACCAAGGCTTAATGTTCGGACTTGAGGAAGCGGCAGCCCACGGCATCACCACCATTGGTGACGGTCGCATGTATTGGAAACGAGGTTGGTATGACGTTTGGCTAGAGGCCGAGCAAAATCAAGACTTAACGGCGCGTGTATCGCTGCGCCCTTGGGTGTATCCATCGATGGCAATGCCTTCTCAATTAGAAGTCTTTGAGAAGATGTATTCCGACGATAAAAGCCGTCTGTTACTTGTCGATCAGGTGAAAATGTACAGCGATGGCATCTTCATCAACGGCACCGCCAAAACACTCGCGCCCTACTTAGATACTTATCTGCCCCAGTCTCCTAATGGCTTGAACTATATTCCACCAGAACAAATGAAGGAGTGGCTAACTGCGCTCGAGAAAATCGGCTTTAGCGCCCACATTCATGCCATTGGTGATGGAGCGGTTCGTGAATCTCTTGATGCGATAGAAAGTATTCGCAAACAAGGTTCAACCAAACCCTACACCCTAACCCATGTCGAATTAATCAATGATGAAGATGTGCCACGCTTTCGCCAATTAGACGTGACCGCAGATTTCCAAGTCGGCTCTGATTACGTTGCAAGGCATCAACACCAATGGGCCGAAGCTTTTCTTGGTGCTCGCCGTGCCAAAGCCATGATGAACCTCGACGCGATACTCAAGACCGACGCGAATATCACCTTAAGCAGTGATTGGAATGTACACGACATCAACCCTTTGGTCGGCATCGCGAACAGCTTAATCATGGGCAAAACCGGCCTAACTGATATTTATACCGCGATTGATGCTTACACACTCAATGCCGCCAAAAGTCTTGGAATTGAAGACGTAACAGGTTCTATTGAGGTGGGGAAATCCGCTGACTTCGCCATTCTCGAACGCGACATCACCACAGTGTCAGCAAGACAAATCGCTAAGACTCAGGTGTTGATGACGGTGTTACGCGGGGATGTGGTTTACGAAAAATAAAGCCAATTAGCGTATCGAATTGGTTATCGCAACTCAAACGAAAACGAGCCAGCTTATTCAGCTGGCTCGTCTGTTATTCACATAGGTATTTTATGTTGTGTTACGCGTTGGTCTCTTTAAGCGCTTTCACATTTGAATCTTGTTTGTCATCCAGAGCAAAGTAGATCTTCGATACAATCACTTCAGCAACCAGAATCGTAAATACCACCGCGAAGAACGCGACAACACCGCCCCAAGGGCCTGTAAAACTCACCTTATCTCCGAACAGAAGGTTAATCGCTTCTAGCATCACGAATTTTGAGCCCACCAAGATGATATAAGTGGTGATTGCTCGGTAAACCTTAGGCGCGGTGCCCGGCTTGCTTTTGAAGTGCTCGGCAATCTTGTGCTCTAAACCAATAGAGAGCTTCAACAACAACGCCGCAATCAAAGAGATAGTGAAAGACTCAATGTTGACGAAGTCCCAGTACTCATCGAAGAAGTTAAGTACGACCAAGTCCACCAGCACGGCTAACGTGTAACCTACGAATAGACGTTGTGGTGTGTTGAACCCGTAAACTTTGTCTGATTTAATCATTCTGTCTCTCTCTAATTTGATAAGTAGCCTTGATTTGAAATACATCTTAGCGTTCGAATCGAAGCAAAACTTACCATTTCATGACACTACTCAAAATCATTCACAACACAAATGAATCGTCATAGTGTCTTCGCCCCTCCACCTTCAATAATCCTGATCGCCCACGTATCACTGTAAAGTAAAATGGCACTCTCGAGTGATCTGCTACTACCAAGTAACCTGCCACTACCAACTAAAGAAAGAATAGCGACGCTAAATGGATGACCTTTATTTAAGCAATGAGTGTGTTAATTGAAATCTTGCGTCCAATAAGACATCTTCGATGCATCTGACTTACTGGCTTTGTATCCAATCCCCATCTTTGTGTGTCGGCTATTCATCACGTTTTGGCAGTGACCTTCGTGACCAGCCCAACTATTAAGACCGGCATTGTTAATTTGCCCATCACTTCGTGGACTGGTGTAACCGAAAATAGGAATCACAACCGAATTGGATGAGAGGACAAACGCATTCTGACCAGAACTGTTCACAACAAAGTGACCTTGAGCATCTCTTCGGTACTGCTCATCTGAGTTCAACTGGGCATTACTCGCCGTATTATTGTCCCAAGCGATAGGAGCTGCTGGTGGGTAGTTACCACTCGAAAACGATGAACCAAAGGCATCACAATAACGTTGTGTCGACCTCGCACAATTTGTCGAGATAACAGATTGGTACTTGATACTGTTCTGACTTAGATCTTCTGGAATATTCACAATTCGGCACCATTTTTCATCGGCAACGCCTTGACCGGGCATCCCCCAAATCGCACCATTCAATAATTGATTTGTATCTAGTGAAGCGAAATCGATGAGAGTGTCGCTATTAAGCTGACCTAGATCCAAATCGATCTTTCCAGATGAAGTGTTCAACTCAAAGATCGAGGCCCCAACCTCCTTAGCTGCTGCGTTAATTTTGTCGCGCTGTAATAATTCCCACGAATCACCAAACCGCTCTTTTGACTGCTCTCCATAAGCTTGAGCGATAAAATCGTAAGTAGGTAAATTAGACTCTGTGCCGCTCCCATCTTTGGAAACTACGCTGCCAACGGTTTTAAATTCCAACGAACTGTCGAACACCGCATCGTTAAACACATACGATCCCAAGAGCTCACTAGAACAAGAGTTACTTTGCATATCGTATCGATATTCAGAAATTGTACCGTCCACAAGTAACTGATGATCCTTCCTTTGCGCGCTTAATCCTGTGGTTTCGTAACAGTGCCAATCGTTAACAAAGTTGCTGCCATTATCGATAACGATTGTTGGTACAGCGATAGTCACATCAACCTCCTGAGTATCTCCACTCTTGAACGCAGGCAGCTCATTTTTGACGGTAATAGATGAGAAATTTCTGATTGGATCCGTTTCTTCGATAAAACCTTCGATCGCAAAAATCATATTGTTGCTAAGAGCTTTAATGTCAGGCTGCTGAGAGGTAGATGATGAGCCGGTATTACTTGGATTACTTGGATTACTTGGAACATTAGCGTTATTAGACGTTGTGCTGTCACCTCCTGATGAACTCTCTCCACCACAACCCGTAATAATCAGTGCTAGAAGGGCGACTGCCGAGATATTTTGTTTTTTCATGAGTTAATCCTTAAGCATATATTTTTCTTGATGTAAGGATGTTGCCTCATAGAACGAACTTAAATTTCAGACCAATGTCAGAGCCCCTAAATACTGACACCGATTTAACATTTTATAAGATATTGTCAATTTAACGTTCGACCTATAAGTGGATGAACTCATTCAGTATTTTCATTAAGCCTTCCGTTTTAGATCCAGTTACAGTTCGGTAAATTGACTCTCAACACAAGGTGACGACGATTTGAAATACACCTTAACGTTCGAGTAGGAAAAACTTAGAAATATTGAAAAGCACCAAAAGATAAGTCTCGTCATTGCTTGTCACCAAATGGCCATTCTTCAAATGCTGCGCCCCATATGATGACCCCATCAGCGACACACACTCATTTCCAAAAGGTGCAGACTATGAAAAAGCTAATCACTAACGCGAACGTATTTAACGGTGTTGATAACAACCTAATCGAGAACGTATCACTTCTTATTGAAGACAACTTGATTACTCAAATTGGCGAGGTTGATGCAACGTTAGCGGATGAAATCATTGATGCTCAAGGTGGCACAGTCATGCCAGGCCTGATTGATGCGCACGTTCATATCACGCTCTCTGCCTCTTTTAATGTCATTGATACGATGACTCGTGAAGAAGTGGCGATTCGCTCAGCAAAGATTTCAGAAGAGATGTTAATGCGCGGCTTTACTACCATTCGCGACGTGGCGGGCAATACGCTTGGCCTTAAAAACAGTATCGACAAGGGCTATGCGACTGGCCCACGCATTCTTCCTTCAATGGCGGCTATCTCACAAACCTGTGGTCACTCCGATTACCGTCAAAACCAAGCACAAGAGCGTTTAGCAAACGGCCATGAAGACTCACCAATGATGAAGCAAGGCTCAATGAAAGTGGCCGATGGGCGTTCAGAAGTATTGAAAGCGGTGCGTGAACAGCTATTCATGGGCGCATCACAAATCAAGATCATGGCTGGCGGTGGCGCATCTTCAACCTTCGACCCGCTAGACACATTGCAATTTACATCAGACGAGATGAAAGCCGCAGTTGAGGCCGCTTCAGATTACGGCACTTATGTCGCTGCGCACATCCACACCTCTGATGCGATGCGCCGAGCAGCTGAAGCGGGCGTGATGTCTTTCGAACACGCGACCATCATGGACGACGACATTGCCGAAATCATTAAAGAGAAAGGCATTTGGGTGATTCCTTCTTACTTTACCTCTTCATTGATTGCAGAGCGTAAGATCCCGCTGCCAAATGAAGAGACATACCGCAAGACAGAACGCGTAGGCAAAGCGATGTTCAAGTCAGCAGAACTGATTAAGAAATACGACATCCAGAACATCGCTTTTGGCACTGACTGTGTAGGTGAAACCAACGTTCACGCGACACAATTGAATGAACTTGGTGCGATTGAGCAAGTATTCGATACCATCACCGCGCTTCGCATGGCGACATCAAACTGTGGTCGCTTGTTCGAAATGTCGACCTACCAACACCCATACCAAGAAGGCAAGTTAGGTCAGATCGTTGAAGGCGCGTATGCCGACCTATTGATCATCGATGGCAACCCACTGGAAAGTGTTGCATGTGTGGCGAACACAGAGACACAAAAACTGATCATGAAAGACGGCAAGGTGTACAAAAACACGCTTTAACCTCGAAAAGCGCTCGTCCATTCACCATAAAAGCAACAAATCTAAAGCAAATAACCGAGATGACTAACTTGGTTGTTTGCTTTTCTTTGAATCGCCTAAAACTGATCTCGCTTTCGACCAACAAACTCTGACAACAACTCGATTCTATTTTAGATCAGCATAAATTGTGGTTGGAAAACCAAGGCGGCGAACGAGCACAATTAGGTAATACCGATCTAAGTAATCTAGCGCTTCAAGATGTTGACCTTCGTTGCGCCAACCTGATACGTACTGATTTTAGTGGCGCCGATTTATCGGGTGCGAACATGAATGAGGCTGACATCACCTATGCCAATTTCAGCCACGCGAACCTCAACAATACGAGCTTCCGCGATGCTGACCTACGTAACGCCAACATGAGTTACGCCCAAATGCTCAACGTCGATTTACTGCGTGCCGACTTGTTTCGCACTGACTTCAGCAATGCTCAAGTTAATGACTCTGCTTTCAAACGAAAAGACACAGGCAATACCATTATTGAGCTGCGAGATCCTACCCGACAGTGTCTCTCTGCCAAGTAGGTTCAAGCAGCGATGATCTCCAATGCGCTGATATTGTTGCATATTCATTCGATTATTCGATAAATACCGAATTGGACTGGGCACTCACCTACTGAGCTCAGGTCGTAATAGCAGATCTCGCCCCCATATCACTAAGCATCGAACGACATTGTTCTTACTTGGTTTTTGTTCTTACATATTTTCGATTCTCATGTATTATGTGCGCCCATAATTGTATGACAAATATGTAGTGCTGTTTCTGTATGACCAAAGCCACCAACCACGCGATTTTGCTCTTAGTATTCGCCAACCTGCTCGCCTCCTTTTCAGACGTTTCACTAAAAGTACTGAATGGCGAAGTGCCCACGTTCCAATATGTGTTTATCCGCCAGCTATTGAGCGTGATGTTGCTGCTTCCTTTTTGGCTAAAGCTACCCAGAGAGACGCGCATGCAAGGTGGCTGTCGCATCAACTTCTTACGGGCTCAATTCATCCTAGTAGGTAGTGGCTGCGCAATGATTGCCATCACACACCTCACCTTGGCGACCGCAAATGCGATGTTCTATGTTGGGCCCATTCTTATGCTCCCGCTTTCTATTGTTTTACTGAAAGAGAAGCCGACATCATCAAAAGTGGTCGCGACACTGATTGGCTTCGTGGGTGTGTTAATCGTGTTGCGTCCAGAGCAATTTCACTGGGCCGCTATTGCGGGCTTAGGCAGTGCGCTCGCGATGGGTGTCGGCAATATTTTGATTAAACGTCTTCACGCAGAACAACACATTATCTCGACACTATTTTGGACCAGTGTGATGACTCTACCGCTGGCGTTGGCTCTTGCTCTGCCTGCATGGGCGGCGATTGAATGGCGTCATGTTGGGTGGATTATGGCAATCAACCTATTCGTTCTGGGGTACCATGCCCTTGTGGTGGTCGCTTATAAAAAAGCGCCAGCAAACCAAATTGCTCTCGCAGAATATTCGGGGTTGGTGTTTGTGACCCTATTTGGCGTGATGTGGTTTGACGAGATTCCAGACATGTTGACCCTTGTCGGTATTAGCCTGATCGTCATTCCTATGATGCCAATAAAATGGAAGAAGTATTTCAGTAGGCCAAACCAGACGGCCCTTGATATAGAAGCTAATCAGCCTAAGCCTTAATCGTCGGCAGCATCATTACTGCGCATCGAGCTAACCCACTTTCGACCTATTCAAATGAGAAAAGGGACCGGTATTTCTACCCGTCCCTTTTTATTTTCGTTTGTGTAAGGTATTACTTAAGCTTGAACACCAACACTTTGTTGTATGCCGTTACCATCAGTAAATCTTGCTGTTTCCCGCCAATTTCTAGATTGCTGATATGGCCCGCATCGATAGCAATGAAGTCTATTTGCTTACCGTCTTTATCGAACACACCCACGCCACCATGCGCTGCAACAAAGAGGTTGTCATCGGCATCAACAGCAACGCCATCAACCATAGGTTCAGAGCCAGACTCCGCCTTCACCTGGGCAAACTGCGTCTTATTGCTGAGTGACTGTCCATCAACATCAAATCGGTATACCCAGCCATCAGATGTGTCGGCAACGTATAACGAAGATTCATCAGAAGAAAATGCGATGCCGTTTGGTAGCTTGAACTCTCCAGTGATCAACTTTAGATCACCATCTAGGTAACGATAAACGCCGTTAACCGGTTGCTCTGGTTCTGCCTTTGCTGGGCCGTAACCTTGAATACCAAACGGAGGATCGGTAAACCACACACTGCCATCACTATTAACAGTTAAATCGTTAGGGCTATTAAGCAGCTTGCCGTTATACGTTGCAGCGACAATCACTTTCTCTCCGTTGCCTTCACGGTACGACAACTTTCTATCATGGCGGGCAGCCCACAGGTTGCCTTTGGCATCAATATCGAGGCCATTAGCATAGCCAGAATTGTCATCAAACACGCTCAACTTGCCGTTAAGGTCGTAAGAATAGGTTGTGTTATTTGGAATGTCGCTAAACAAGAAACGTTGATGTTTCACATCCCATGTTGGGCCTTCAACAAAGCCGAATGAGTCTCCAACCAATGTTGGGTTGCTTTCTACAACAGAGGCAGCTGAAACATTCATAGAAGCAGCCATTGCAGCGGTAATAAGTAGTAACTTGTTCATTGTTCTTCTCCTTTCTGTTTACGTTTTGAATCTTAGTTTCTTGAATGAGTGAGAGAAACAGTACAAAATGACTTCACTGTTTACTAAATGGTGTTAATGATGAATTTGATTTATATGCAGACCTTCTTGACTGTCGCCGAAGAGCAAAGCTTCACCAAGGCCGCTGAAGTATTGGATGTGTCAAAAGGTTTGGTGTCTCGGCATGTACAACGGCTCGAAGAAACATTGAATTCTAAACTGTTTCACAGAACGACTCGTTCTATCAGCCTCACGGAAGTGGGCGAAGAGTTGTATTCGAAAGCGAAGCAAATTCAACTATTAGCAACCGAAGCGGAAATGCGTGTCTTAGACATGACGCAGGAAGTGGCAGGCGATTTGAAAATTACCGCGCCGATAGAGTTTGGGCGTGCGCTTTGTCGTCATATCATCCCTACTTTCAAGCAAGAGTACCCAAAAGTGGATTTGATTCTCGACTTTGGGCCGATGAAAAAGAAGATAGAGTCTGGCGACTTTGACATTGCTTTCCGAGCTTACGATGAACTGCCTAATGATGTGATTGCCAACGATCTTGGGCATATCCGCAATGTTCTCGTTTGCAGTGCGGATTACGCATCAACTTACCCACTCGCCACCACCAAAGACATCCATAAATGCAGCTTCATTCTTAACAGTCAAAATGAACGTTGGAATCAGCTGGAGTTGATCAATGGCGAACAAACCTACCATGTTGAAGTAACCGGAAGTGTTAGCTCTAATACCTACAGTTCAATTTTGGAGTTAGCAATGCAAGGGATAGGTGTCGCCAGCTTGCCGTTCTATCAAGTTGAAGAGCTGCTCAAACAAGATGAGCTTATTCACGTGTTCCCAGAATGGTCGATAAAAGCCCAAAAGCTAAGCCTTATCTACGCTCAAAGAAGGGTCACACCGCAGAAGTTGGTCACTTTTAACCGAGCGGTAAAAGCGTGGTTGGAATCGAATAACGCTTATACGTTGTGAGTTTTAGAACGCTGAATCTTTCAATTGGAATGCATGTGCGTTCCATTCATATCAGGCGCAATCACAATACTTTTCAATAGATGATAGGCTGCCGTGTGTTCGTCGATTTTGAAACACCCTCCCCCTCTAACTCCCCCTCAAGTTGAGTTCATCACCCCCTCTAGATTGACGACCGAGGGGGAGAACCTTCTTTATCGCTGAACGTGTAAATGCACATGCCGCCATCGGTATTCAGATCCTCCCCTTTCCACCATCTGGTCTTTCTTTGTATTTTCTTGACCAACTTAAACAACCACTAATCATTATTGCTAACCATATGGTTTTAATGAACTTACTTAATGATGATATCCTAGGTATAGTGGATAAATTACGGTATGGGTGCTCTAACAATCATGAAACAAGCATTAACAGATGTGATATCAGAAAGGTTGAAAAATGCATTTCTAGCAAACTTTATACTTTCTTGGTGTATTGTTAACCATTTAGTCATTTTTCATCTCTTACTCAGTGAAGATAGTCCAAACAAAAAACTGGAGTACATTCAAGATCTAACATTCTCCTTTACAACCGATTTACTCTATCCACTAATTCTTGTTTTTATATACACCTATTTACTTCCACTCATTAATCTAGGTTTATTGAAAGCAAAATTAAGGTTTATAGAGCCTCTTTTAACTAATTACAAAAATGACGAACAAAGCTTTCATTACTCCTCGAAAATCCAAATTGAGGACAAAAGATTAGATTTGTCTTTTCGTGAAAAAGAGCGTGAATTGGAGCTAGAAGAAAGACGCACAGAAAAACAATTATTAAGGACTAAAGCAGCCGAAAGCGAAGCTCGTTCTTATGAAGAAAAGTTGAGGTTCGAAGAAAAGGCTTTGGCTTTTGAACGCGATAAACGTTCAGAGTTAGAAAAAGTAGTTACTCTTGAAAACATCGCTGAAAAAGAGTCTTTGTTAAAAAAACGCGAAGCGTTGCTTGAACACGAAAAGAATCGTTTGGAAAATATACAACTAAAATATACTTTGTTAAAAAATCACGCAGTTTGGGTACCCTCTAACAAAGAGATATCGCCCCAGGACCGAGTAGTTATTAGTTTTGTTGGTTCAATCAACGGTCTTGAGTTCGAAGGTGGAAAAGCTGATCACTTCATTTTGGAAATGGGTGAAGGGCACATGACTCCAGGATTTGAAGAGGCTTTAATTGGAAGACATGCTGGTGAGAATTTGAGAATCCCGATTGAATTTCCTGACGACTATCATACGCATGATCTAAGAGGAAAGTCAGCCAAGTTCTCCATCACCATTAATAAAGTGGAATCTAAAATGATTCCCTATGAAAACCTTTAATATTGGCTTCTTGGGGATACTAAAAAGCCGAACTTAATAAGTCACGCATATTTCTCCTTGATATGTTCAAAAAGAATGATGAGGCATCTACACAAGACGTGTCTTCACTCTAACCAAAGTCACCTTATCAATAAAAATCACTTCATGTGAATCGAGGTAACTAAACTTTGAGTTGGCTAGCTCATTTATATCCAAATCCAATTCAGTACACCCAAAAACAAAAAGGGATTGGTATCTCTACCAATCCCTCTCATTCCCTGCCAATAAAGTAACGGCTCTTACTCTCTACAAGCTCTCAATTGCCTTTTGAACTGCAGGGCCAATCTGACACTTGCGAGAAGTGACGCCTTCTAGGGTCAGCATGTCGCTTGTTGGTTCAGCGTTGAAAGCTGATTTGATAACTTGGTAGTCGCTTTCATCCACCCAAAGTAAGTTTGCTTCTTTGTTCTTAGTGTCTGTGATGGAGAAGAACAGATGGTCTAGCCCGTTCTCTTCTTTGTAAGTCTTCATTGCTGTTAGAAGGTCGTCATAGAGCGAGAATAGGGTCAGATAGAGTTTGAAAGTAGGTAGTGGTTAGGGGGGGAGTTGGTGATCTTAATTACACATCCCTGTGTAACGTATTCTGAATGTCAGCTGGCTTTAAAGCGCTTCATAAATTGACTAAAGCGTGGAATCAGGTTTTGCACAGTCGGCGCATCTGGAATCTCATTTACAAAAATCATAAAGCGCTGTGCTTTACTTTTATCACCTTGAGCAGTCCCTGCTAGTATTGCTTGAGCCAAAATTACATGCTCAGCGGTAACGTCCTTATTCGAAAATTCGTGAATCAACATAGAAAATCCTAATAAGTATAAATACGGATATAATAATACAATACATTGATGTTTATATCGATAGCTTATGGCATTCATCAATGTCATATTTGTGTAAAAACAATACTGGACAGTGAGCTTAGTGACTTTCCATACTTATGCTAATTCGTGATTTGCTAATACTTGGTTCTTCGAAACTCATTTATGTCCAGAAGCTTCGTAGGATGAATTTTTACCTTTGATACTTCCTATCTCGAAAGTGCCCCAAACGTTTCATTAGGTATGGCACGAGTAATACAACTAGCTAATGTGAAAAACAGGCACATTGTTCACCAAACATCTATAAACAAAAATTCGTTTCCAAATTTTGAAATAGACCCAGTAAAGCGCAGTGTTATTTTTTGTTATAGGGGATCTACATGCCCAGAACAAGTATAGGACTGACCATCAACACCACGAATAGCGATCTGGTAGTTCAGCGCCAATCCATTACCAACGATGTCTGACAGGCCCTCAGTTTCTGGATTGTTCATGCGATCGTGGTACATCTGACAAACGTGTTCTTCACCATGCCATTTTGATTGCACCTCTTCGATTCCATCAGCCTCGATGTCTACGCGAGCAACTCCATTTGTGCGCTTTGCTGCTTTGGTCGTGATGATCGTCGTCGTCATTGATGTATAACGGATACCATCGATTTTCGAACTGGCTTCGGTAAGTTGGTCGTGGTCTGCGTGTGTGATAATTGGGTCAGACACGAAGGCGTTCGCAGCCTTTACCTTTAAGCTGGTACAGCCAGTAATTGTCATAAGTGCAAGTGCGATAGCTGTTAAACCAATGGTTTTGATTGAGGTCATTTCATTGTCCTGTTAGTCATTCTGTCTGGGGTTTACTATAAACAATAAAACACTGTATTATTAGTTCAAACTATGAATACTAACTTACCGATAATAGAAAGCCGCGACTAGGATTGGTTACTTGTTTAAGGCTGCTCTAAGTCTAACTCTTCACGTGGTTGGTCGTGAATGTCCTTTGGGATTCGTATCATAAGGGCTATGTTAGATCCGGGTTATCCATAAGCTTTGTTAAATTAGAAAAAGCGCAACTCAATTTTATCCAAATCCAATTCAACACACCCAAAACAAAAAGGGATTGGTATCTCTACCAATCCCTTCACTACTTGTTTATAAAGTAACGGTTCTTATTCTCTACAAGCTCTCTATTGCCTTTTGTACCGCAGGGCCAATCTGACGCTTACGCGAAGTGACGCCTTCTAATGTCAGCATGTCGCTTGTTGGTTCAGCGTTGAAAGCCGATTTGATGACTTGATAGTCGCTTTCATCTACCCAAAGTAAGTTTGCTTCTTTGTTCTTAGTGTCTGTGATAGAGAAGAACAGATGGTCCAAGCCGTTCTCTTCTTTGTAGGCTTTCATAGCCGCCAAAAGCTCATCTTTACGGTCAATCAGTTGTTGAGCCGTTAGCGTTTCAGCGACACCGATACCCACCTGTTTGCCACCGTATTTAAAGTTTTTGTAATCCAGCGTCAGAATGGTTTCAGAAGAAAGGTGACTGAGATCCGACTTAGCAATCAGCATCTGTTGACCGAAATCTTCGATATCTGAAATACCTGCAACTTTTGCCAGCTTTTCAGCATACTCACGATCATGCTCAGTAGTGGTTGATGATTGGAATACCACAGTGTCAGAAAGGATTGCGCCTAAGCCTACACAAGCAAGGTGCTTAGGTAGTGACACATCCAGCTTTTCAGCGTTGTCAGCCAGAATAGTTGCAGCCGATCCCCAACCTCGAATATCCATTTCGACAATTTGTGGTGTATTAATCGGTGAGCCACCAATTGCGTGATGATCAACCACAGCAACAATCGATGCTTGGTCGATAGTTGGTGCTAGTTGAGTGACTTGATTGAAATCCACCAGCCCCACTCGATATGAAGAGTAATCTGTCTCTACGCGGGGAGATTCAGCATTACAGTAGTTCAAGATGAAGGTGGATTCTGGATTGATAGGCTCTGGTACTGTCGCTGTACCGCCATAGATATGAGCCGCGAGCATCGCAGACATTACCGTGTCGCTGTCTGGGCTTAGGTGCCCTGTCCATACGAGATCTTCACTGTTTTCATTGGCAGATTGTTGAAGACTGAAAGCATAGCTTGCTGAGCTAAAAGACATAATTAGGGCTGCAACGACAGGGGTTAGCTTCACGGGTATTTCCTTATTTGAATGCGATATAGAAGCCCATAAGCTAAACACCAAAAATTTCAGAACCGTGTCACTAATATTTCAGATTTACTTCAGTGAGTAAGGAAATGTAATTTTCCTCTCTTTGAGAGTCTTCTTCTCCCATCAATTGTACCTCCCCCTTTCTATTACACGCCCGCCACAACCAATTTTGGATTAGTTCAGCTTTTCATTATTTCACAATGAATTTCAATGAACCCTAATAATAAGAAAACTAAGACACTGATTTATTGACCACATAACATCATCAACCCACATATTAGAAATAAGATAATCTTATTAAAAATGGATTATCGAAAGGCACAAAAAAGGCTACAAAGCAGCCTTATTGAGTCAGCATAAATAAGCTATTGATTCACCGATATCGAGGTTCTGTTCCTCCCCTTTCCCACTACTGGTAAGGGGTCGTAGATGTAAACCAAGGGGAGGTTAGGAGGGGATTCTAGTGTTTGTATCGAAAGGTATTACTATCATCAACAATCTCGATTTTAACAGGCACTGTGCCTTGTTTAACGTTGCCGATTTTTGCAAATGCCTTGTGCGACAGATCGATCACTCGGCCTTTTACATAAGGGCCTCGATCATTAATTTTCACATCAACAGACTTGTTATTGTTTGTATTGGTCACTCTCACGATAGTCCCGAATGGCAAGGTTTTATGAGCCGCAGTAGTCGCATTCATATTATACGTCTCACCACTTGCTGTGAGCCTTCCATGGAATTTATCGCCATACCAAGAAGCTTTACCAGCAAGAGCATGTGACTTGGCATATTCCTTTGTTTTAGAACTGCCGACAGCCGACGTTGAGGTGCATCCGGCTAATATCATAAGGATAAGAGCGGTAAAGATAATATGTAATTTTTTCATGTGGTTTGTGTGCGCTAATCTCTGCATGTTTCTCTATTTTCGTTGTTGTTGGTTAGCAATATAATGCTGAGTATAGTCACTGCTCAGCCAAGGCTACCATTCGGTATGATGACGGAATGTTTTCATGAACGACACTTTCTTCCGTCATATTCATGAAAGGTTTTATCGTCAAAACGTCAACTTTAACAACGTCTTAAATCTGTATATTTCTTAATCGCTTCATGTAGATAAGTCACTCAGCCAAACATCCAAATACAAAAGCGGATTGGTATCTCTACCAATCCTCTTTAGGGGTAATTCGTTTTTCTGCCTTAAGCGCAATTGTCCGTAATCAGTCACCTACGCTTCTTCTCGGCTGTATAAGTTACGCTTTACTGGTTTGTACCGAATTCGTCATCGATTTGGCTTTAGTTTCAGGCACCAAAGACATCAACCCGGTAATCACAAGCGCGGCAATACCAGACATGGTTACAGGTGAGCCAAATATGCTTTGCACTAGCTTGGGCGCTTCTTTCAATAAATCCGGCACTAGCATCACCCCAAGCCCTAAGCCTAGTGAGATGGCAATCGTCATAATTCTGCGGCGATCCAGTTTTTCATTGGCGATGATTTTGATGCCCGCCGCAGCAACCGTACCGAACATCACTAATGTCGCCCCGCCCAATACTGGCTTTGGAATCGTCATTAAAACCGCACCTAAGATGGGAAATAACCCTAACAGAAAAAGAATCGCGGCAATGAAGTAGCCGATGTAGCGACTCGCGATCCCCGTAAAATGGATCACACCGTTGTTCTGGCTGAAAGTCGTGTTCGGAAAAGTATTGAATACCGCTGCGATGAGCGAGTTCACACCGTCACCTAGCACGCCCGCCTTGAGTCGATTGATGTATTTTGGACCCTTAACTGGTTGGCCTGAGAACATGCTATTGGCGGTAAGGTCACCCGTCGTTTCAATAACAGTAATCAAGTAGATAAAAGCGATAGGCAGGAAGGCTTGCCAATCAAAAGCGAAGCCATATTTAAATGGGACTGGGATACTCAATAGCGGTTGAGATGCAAAAGAAACCATTGGCGCTTTGCCCATCAGAATAGCAACGCCCCACCCTACAACCAATCCGACTAAAATCGACGACAGCCTTACCATGGTGTTGTTGCTTAGGTTAAGTGCCACTATGGTTCCGAGCACAATCGCACCCAACATCAAATTGCTTCCAGAACCAAAATCTTCTGCGCCAACACCACCAGCGATATCAGTGACGCCGACTTTAATCAAAGAGACACCAATCGTCGTGATAACGATGCCAGTAACAACGGGCGTGATCACTACTTTGAGTTTTTCGATAAAGCGCGATAGGACGATTTCGACAAATGCACCAAAGAAGCAGACACCAAAAATGGTGGCGAGCATTTCATCCGGCCCACCTCCATTTGATTTAACAAGAAAACCCGCACCTAACACAGAACCTAAGAACGCAAAGCTGGTCCCTTGGACACAGATCATCCCTGCGCCAACTGGCCCTATTTTCCTAGCTTGTATAAAAGTGCCGACCCCAGACACCATCAGTGCCATGCTGATCAAATAAGGGATGTGTTCACCCAACCCTAAAACACCGCCAATAATGAGCGTTGGTGTGATAATGCCAACAAAGCTGGCTAATACATGCTGCAGCGCCGCGTAACTGGCTGCTTTAACTGATGGTCGATCGTCTAATCCGTAGATCAATTCACTGTTCTGTTCCATGTGACTTCCTTTATGTATTTTTTATTGTATACAATCTACATAAAGGTAATAAGGCAACATGTATGCCAATTATTTACATCTTAATTATCAACTATTTAAATTTAATCTTCCTAACGTGTTGCACTACGGAACAACATCATCGGCTTGTATTGGTGCAATAAATGAACAAAAAATGGTCACCTTATCTGGTTTACTCTATGAGTCCAAATACAAAAAAGGATTGGTATCTCTACCAATCCTCTTTAGGGGGTGTTTCGTTTTTCTGCCTTATAACAGGCAGGTAACGCGATTACTCGTAATCAGTCGCGTACGTGTCTTCGTATGTGTGCGAGTAGAATTCGAATAGGTTGCCAAACGGGTCTTCTAGGTAAACCATTTGCGCTTGTTTTAGTTCGTCTTCTGGGTGGTAACGCATGATGTCCATACGAACCTTACCGCCAAACTCTTCAACGCGCTTAATCGCTGAATGAAACTGCTCTTTTGGAAGCTGTAGACAGAAGTGGAAAATGCCTACGCGAGAGAAGTCTACTTCGTGACGCTCTTGACGATCTTTCATTTCGAACAGCTCAACACCGATACCATCAGATGTTACTAGGTGTGCAATGTTGAAGCCTTTGAAGCCTTCGCCAAATACTGCGATACACATACGTCCGATTGCTGATTCACGCTCTTCCATCACTTTGGTGTTGTTCATTACGATTCTTAGACCTAGAGCTTTCGTGTAAAACTCGACTGCTTGGTCCATGTCACCCACCATGATGCCTACGTGATTCATTTTCATAACTTGCTCCAAATTCGTTTTAAATTCTGTGCTTTTCGAAGTCTAGCTTCGGTGTTTCGTTTCGATGGAGAGAGTATAGGTACATGCGTTAATTAACTGAAATTATCATAATTTATATTAATGATAATTTTTTGTTATTTACAGTTTAATATAACAACTCAACTCACGCAAAGAAACCATACCGAACCCTACCTACATAGACACATAGATACATAGATACATAGATACATAGATACACACACCAATAGAGATAAGCCCAATGTAGAGAACAACCTAAAGAGCATAGCTACTTAAATTGGGAGTTGTTGATGTTTGATGGCTTTTGTTAATTGTTTTTGTTGATAGCTTTTACCGATAGCCTTTTCCTTTCGAAGATAGGATTCGCCTATTGAATCTATAGAAATGTCCGATTTCACTAATTTTCGGTGGCAATGCAATATATCTACATCGACGCGGGATAGCGTTAAACACTATAAATTAGAAAGAGAGTCAAATCATGATCAACACAGAAATCAAACCATTCAACGCAACAGCATTCAAAAACGGCGAATTCGTAGAAATCACTGAGCAAGACGTTAAAGGCAAGTGGGCTGTATTCTTCTTCTACCCAGCAGACTTCACGTTTGTATGTCCAACTGAGCTAGTTGACCTACAAGACAAATACGCAGAGCTTCAATCTCGCGGCGTAGAAGTTTACTCAGTATCAACTGACACTCACTTCTCTCACAAAGCATGGCACGATACTTCTGACAAAATCGGCACTATCGAATACTTCATGGTAGGCGACCAAACTGGCAACATCACAAATAACTTCAACGTTATGCGTGAAGGTCAAGGCCTTGCAGACCGTGCAACGTTCCTAATCGACCCTGAAGGCGTTATCCAAGCAATGGAAATCACAGCTGAAGGCATCGGCCGTGACGCAGAAGACCTACTACGCAAGGTTAAAGCAGCACAATACGTAGCCGCTAACCCAGGTGAAGTTTGCCCAGCTAAATGGAAAGAAGGCGAAGAGACTCTAGCTCCATCTCTAGACCTAGTAGGCAAGATTTAATCTAAGCCTAGCTAACAAGAATAGCTAAACGGTTCTACAGGCGCGCTTCGGCCCCCCTCCTAAAGGGCAGTCGCGCGCCACCCTTTCAAAACATCAACACCACAATATTTGCCGACTTGCGCCCCCTTTTTATTTTCCTTTTTCAGCAAGAAGGTATTGGTCAATACCAAGACACAGAATTTAAGAGCAGGCACGATTATGTTAGATCAAGCAATGAAGCAGCAGCTAAAAGCATACCTAGAAAACCTAAAAACCAATGTTCAGTTAGTGCTTAGCCTGGATGGCAGCGACACCGCGAACAAACTTCAAGATCTGGCGAATGACATCTCGTCTTTAACCGATAAAATTGAAGTGACTCGCGATGACAGCGCAAGCACTCGCAGCCCTATCATGCAGGTCGTGAACCAAGAGAAAGGCACCGCGATCGGTTTTGCCGGTTTGCCAATGGGTCACGAATTTACGTCACTGGTTCTAGCACTGCTTCATAGTGGTGGTCACCCTATCAAGCTTGAAGCGGACGTAATCGAGCAAATTAAAGAACTCGATCAAGAGCTTAATGTAGAGATTTTTATCTCGCTCTCATGCCAAAACTGTCCAGAAGTGGTTCAAGCCTTCAATATGATGTCGGCGATTAATCCTCTGGTTAAGACAACGATGATCGACGGCGCAGCATTCCAAGATGAAGTGAAGTCTCGCGACATCATGGCAGTACCAAGTGTATTCGTTAATGGTGAGCTATTTGGTCAAGGCCGTATGTCACTGGCTGAAATCCTTAACAAGGTTGATTCAGGCGCAGCGGAAAAGAAAGCAGCAAACCTAAACCAACAAGCACCGTTTGATGTATTGGTTGTCGGCGGCGGCCCTGCAGGTTCTTCAGCGGCAATTTATGCTGCACGTAAAGGCATTCGTACTGGTGTGGTTGCTGACCGATTCGGCGGCCAAGTGATGGACACCATGGCGATTGAGAACTTTATCTCAGTAAAAGCGACAACTGGCCCTAAATTAGTGGCAAGCCTTGAAGAGCACGTAAAAGAGTACGGTGTTGAAGTGATGACTGAGCAGCGCGCTGCAAACATCATTGCAGCAGAAGACACTGAAGACGGCTACATCCACGTTGAGCTAGAGAGCGGCGCAACACTACGAACTCGCACGGTTATCACAAGTACCGGTGCTCGCTGGCGTGAAATGAACGTTCCGGGTGAGCAAGAGTACCGCAATAAAGGCGTCGCTTACTGCCCACACTGTGACGGTCCTTTATTCAAAGGTAAGAAAACAGCGGTTATTGGTGGTGGTAACTCAGGCATCGAAGCGGCAATTGATTTAGCGGGTATCGTTGAACACGTAACCGTACTTGAATTTGCAGACACATTGCGTGCCGACCAAGTGCTTATCGACAAAGCGAACGCAACACCAAACATAGAAATCATCAAGATGGCACAAACAACGCAAGTGATTGGTGATGGCAACCGTGTAACCGGTCTGGAATACAAAGACCGCAACACCGATGAACTTAAACAGATTGAACTCGCAGGTATCTTTGTTCAAATCGGCCTGATGCCAAACAGCGAATGGTTGAAGGGTTCGAAAGTTGAGCTCTCACCACGCGGTGAAATTGAAATTAACGCTCATGGCGCAACATCAATGAAAGGTGTGTTCGCAGCGGGTGACGTAACAACCGTACCTTACAAACAGATCATCATTGCGATGGGTGAAGGTGCGAAAGCAAGCTTAGGTGCATTTGACCACCTAATCCGTAACTCAGCTCCAGTTAAAGAGGCTGAAACCGCTTAACCTTTACACTGAAAAGCTTAAAGCTTTTAACTCAAGTTCCTTAAATATTTGTTAACTTAATTCTTTACTGTTAACGACTTAGTCGACATTTAGACGCCACTCTTATGGATTTAGGAGTGGTTTTTTTCTTTGTGATTTACGCCGGTTGATAAAGCATAAAGGCAACCACCATCGCTAAGCTTCCGCCCAAGCAACGGTTCACAAACATCATCTGTTTTGGTGATTGCAGTAGCTTTTTAAGCATGGTGCCGCAATACGCCCACACCAACATGCACGGTACACCGGTAATCACCATACCCGCGATAATGGTCACGACTTGAATCAAGTAATCTGCATTCGGAGTGATGAACTGCGAAAACACGGTTAATGACGCTATCCAACCTTTAGGATTTAACACCTGCACCAACACACCCGACACAAAGCCTGAACGATTGTCAGTGGTGCTTTCTTCGATTTGCATATTCGCAATCGACCACGCCATGAACAGCAAATAAGCCGCACCCGCGTATTTCAAAATGTTGTATAGCTCTGGGTAAAGGGTAAATAGGCTAACCAAACCGACACTAGAACCCGCCAGTACGATGATGATGCCAACAGCGTTCCCAGAGATAAAAGGTAAAGTCGCAGCAAATCCATAACGACTTGAAATCCCAAGTAATGCGATATTGCCTGCCCCAGGGGTAATTGCTATTGATGTTGAAAATAGCAAGAACGCCAGCATTAATTGAGAGCTCATTTCCTCTCACTCCTAATAAGTAAAGTATTTATAGGGGGAGAGTTTACAGATTCGACTAGGAATTAAATTGCTATATAGGCTAATATTAATCCAAATTTGAGCAAGACTTTTCTAAAATAGCCATGAAACAGAAAGAATCCACCAAAGAAGTGTTAGATGACACAGATATCGCCATCTTAGAGCATATCCAGCAAGACGGACGCATGAGCAACAGCAAGCTCGCAGAGAAGGTCAACCTCAGCGAAACCCCATGCTGGCGTCGTTGGAAACGCATGGAGGAAACTGGCTATATCGATGGTTACGCCGCTAAGCTGAATCGTAAGAAATTAGGCTTTCATGTGGCTGGTTTTACTCTTGTGACCTTGGGTAACCATGAAGTTGAAAACACAGAACCATTCGAAGAATTTGTCGCGGTAACCGATTGGATTCCTATGTGTCACTGCATTGCAGGCGGCGCCGATTACATGGTGCAAGTGTTGGCCAAAGATTTGGAAGAGTACTTTGAGCGTATTAGCTCGATCAGACGAGTCAAAGGCGTGAGTGCGATTCAGTCGAACATCTCAGTAAAAGAGTTGAAAAACAGCTATCGATTACCGCTTTCAGATTAGCTCCCTAAAACACATAAAACAAAAAGCCCAGCCGCGATAGATTTCTAAAGTCTAAGGCTCTGGGCTTAACGTTATTATTTACTGGGTTAACTGGCTTAGCTATTCACAAGGATGAGCTAAATGGATCAAGGCTAAACCACCGAGTGATGTTTCACGATATTTCTTGTTCATGTCTTTACCGGTTTGGTACATGGTTGCGATGACCTTATCGAGTGAGATCAAAGACTTGCAGTTTCGCTTCAATGCCATGCGAGATGCATTAATTGCCTTCATCGCACCCATCGCATTTCGCTCGATACACGGCACTTGAACCAAGCCGCCAATTGGGTCACAAGTCATACCCAATGAGTGTTCCATCGCGATTTCCGCCGCAATACAGATCTGCTCATTGCTGCCACCGCGTAGTGCCGTTAATCCCGCAGCCGCCATAGAGGATGATACGCCTACCTCACCTTGGCATCCCACTTCCGCACCAGAGATCGAAGCGTTAGTTTTGTACAGAATACCAATCGCGCCCGATACCGCTAAGAAATCTTTTAACTGCTTAGTATCCAACTCTTTAATGAAGCGATGGTAGTACATCAACACAGCAGGAATAACGCCCGCCGCACCATTGGTTGGTGATGTTACCACTTGGCCACCAGCCGCATTTTCTTCGCTAACCGCAAACGCAAACAAGTTAATCCAATCCATGATTTCCATTGGGTCGTTTTCAACCGCCGCATTCGCTTCTAACTTTTTCAGTAGGTTAGGCGCACGACGAGTTACGTTCAAACCACCATCAAGAATGCCTTCGGTTTCAAAGCCACGCTCCATACAACGACTCATCACTCGCCAGATTTGATCCGCTTTCTCTGAAATAATGTCAGCGCCTTCGAACTCCGCTTCATTTTTTAGAATCATACCACCGAGGCTCATCCCACTATTGTCAGCTTGTTGAAGCATTTCATCGGCGTTTTTGAACGGGAAAGGAACTTCTACCGCTTGGGTTTGAGTACCATTTTGCAGTTCATCAGCAGTTGCGATAAAACCGCCGCCAATCGAATAATAAGTTTCATCGACAATCACGTTGCCACTCTGGTCAAACGCAGTAATCATCATGCCATTTTCATGCAGAGGCAGATTGTCTTTGTGGAACAACATGTCGGTTTCGTAGTTGAAGGCAATGTGCTTGGTGCCCGCTAAATCCATCTCACCACTGTCTACGGCATGACGCATTGCTTGGTTTGCGCTGGTGATTTTGATGGTGTCTGGTTTATTGCCTAGTAGCCCCAATATTGTAGCTCTGTCGGTGTGGTGACCTATGCCAGTCAATGACAAAGAACCGTATAAATCCACCTGAATACGCGTCACTTCTGCGATTTTATCAGCGATTAATTGTGTGAAATGGAAACCCGCAATCATTGGGCCGTTGGTGTGAGAGCTCGATGGCCCAACACCAATTTTGTAGATATCAAAGATCGATAACATAGATATACCAGTAAAAAATCGGTCAATTAAGAAAGAGCGGCATAAAGCCAATCAGGGATAACAGTACAAGCAGCAATCGTCACAACAGCGAACACCAACAAGCCATAATGACTCGCGGTAGGCTTTGCAAACAAATGCTTTTGCTTTTCTATAAATTCATTTTGTTGCTCGGTTACCTCTCCCCAGAAGCGGCTCACAACAACACCTAACACTAAGAAAACCACAGTGCCAATCAAGGCAAACCAAGGCCAAGCTATTCCGCTGTATTTGGCGATGAATACGACGGCCACACTGCCAATACTGCCCGCAATTACGCCTTTCTCGTTTGCTTGTTTGAAGAACAAACCCAAGATGAAAGAGCCAAGGCGAATACCAACAAAAATAGAGGTTAAGCTCGCAATCGTTTTAAGCACTGATTCATTAGAAACAGCCAGTAACGCAGGCACAACAACCGACGCTGCAGCAACCAGGCTCATTTTTCTAGCCACTGATTCATAGTGCGCGTCAGAGGCTTGCTTACGGAAGAAGCGCTTATAGAAATCGAACGTTGCGACCGTCGCCATTGAGTTATAGGTGGAATCCAATGTCGACATTGCCGCAGCCGAAAGTGCTGAGATCACCAAACCAACAATGATTGGGTTGGTATGGTTAAACACAAAATCGAGAATCACTTCGTTGCTGTTTTCAAAACTGCTGTCTTGATAAAAGACACTTAACAGCACCCCCATCACAGCAAAGAACAGATAAACAAAAAATGCGCCGTAGCCACAAAGCAACATCGATTTTTGCGCTGTTTTAACACACTTAGTCGCCAATGTTCTTTGAATAATCAGTTGGTTAGTGCCATACACACTCAGGTGCAAGAAGCTCACAGCCACTACGCCGGCCCACAATGTGGTATCGACGCCTAAGTCAAAATCGAGATTGATGATATTCAAATGTTCAGGAGACAACATCTCGCCCGCATCGATTTTCATCAGCAATAAAACAAAGATCGCAATGCTGCCGATAATCAACACTGCTGACTGAAGCATGTCAGTCCAGATTACAGTCGAGATACCACCCGCATAGGTATACAACGCAGTAAATACGCTGATGTAGATGATCGCCTCAGAGATACTCACTGGCAGCACTTGCACTAAGATCAGGGCTACCGCATACAGAATAACCCCTGCCGAAATACACTGAACCACAATGAACACGATGGAATTGATCGTGCGAGCAACAACGCCAAAGCGGTGCTCTAGGTATTCGTAAATCGAGGTTAGGCCGAGCTTGTAAAACACCGGAACAAAGAAAAGCACAGTGAAAAAGATCACTATTGGATAGTTCAAATGTACGCTCATCGCTTCCATGCCTGAGCTATAAACCCAGCCCGGCATGCCAACGAACGTCATTGCGCTGATGTAGGTTGCAAGAATCGACACACCTGCCGTAAACCAACCAAACTGTTTTCCACCAGTCGAAAAGTCGCCACCGACGCTATAGCGCCTATTAACTAAGTAGCTGATAAACAAAGTAGTTAGCACATAAAGAGCAATAACCACAAAACTTGAGTACGTAACCATTTTTAGATTCCGTTTATTGTATGTCGCAATTAATTCGCTGCCAATAGTACTCAAAAATGGATGTTTTCCCTCAAAAACCCACAATAAGTGTGACTATTATCACTAAGATAGACGATTAAACACTCAAATCGCCCCACAAAGCACAAAAACCCAGTTAAATGAGATCAAGATCACTAAAATGCACAAAATGGGTACGCACTCATTTTAAAATTGACTTTGATCACGGATCTAATAACCACAAAAATTCTATTATCTCTCCCGAAATGAAGACGGTGTGATGAAGCTAAATAATCAACACACAATAATTAAAACCAAAACCACCCTATATAAAATAAAGGTTTATCGGTCATGACCATTAAAAAACACATGAGCGAAGTTCCTATGATTCAAAGGGTAGCCGCATATCTAGCAATTCTAGTAGGTTACTTTTTTTATTGTTATAACTTTGTAATTATTGACTACGTACGCCCATACATTGTGGAAGAATATGCTGGTATTAGCCTTTCTGATACCGCTCAGTTCTACACTTGGCAGTCTGTTGGTGCTCTGATTGGTGCACTGAGCTGTGCATGGTTCGCAACCAAGTTCGGCAAAAAGTCCACGCTAGTAGCAATTACGGCATTAAACGGTGGTGCAACCATCATCAACATGATGTTTACCGACTACGCCACTTGGGCCGCAATGCGTTTCATCATTGGACTGTCTTTAGGCGGTTACTTCACTGTAGCTGTATCTTTGATGATTGGCCTATTTACACCAACGGTTCGCGGTAAGTTGACTGCTTTTGCTTCTTCAATGTTCTCTGTTGCTTTAGTGGCAATGGGCGCTTACGCAGCCTTCATTACAAGTGTTGATGCACCTTGGCAGAGCCTAATGTGGGTAGGTGGTATTCCACCGCTTGTAGCAGCAGCGTTAATGATCTTTGTATTACCAAGCGACAAAACAGTGATCGCCTACGGTGAAGAAGATCAACAAACCACAACCAATGCAGCTGGTGAAGTAACCGAAGCTAAAAAAGGTTCTTGGGGTGAGATGTTAAGCAAGCCTTACCGCAAAATTACGATTACTTGTTTACTTCTTTCTGGTCTTAACTTCTACGGATTCCAATTCTTCGGTGGCTTTGTAACTACCTACCTGAAAGATGTTCGTATGTTTGATGGTGCAACCATCGGTTTGATCTTCTCTATCTCAGCATTTGGTTCACTCTTCGGTGCTTGGTTCTGGGGATGGGCAGCAGATAAGTACGGTCGTAAGATCAACGCGTTCGGCTTCATCCTCGCAGGTATCATGGTTTCTATCTTCTTTGTCGCACCTGGTGACATGATGATTGGCGGCCTAAACATGCTGGCTCTTCTAGGTCTTATCTACAACTTCGGCCTGTCTGCTTCTGCAGTATGGGGCGGTTACTTCTCTGAATTGTTCCCAGCACGCTTGCGTAGCTATGGTGCAGCTTTATTCCATGGCGGTCGTATTATCGGCATGTGGGCACCAATGGTTCTTATCTTCATCCAAGAGCGTACCGACCTACAAACAGCAATGTGGGGCTCACCAATCGTATGGATTATCGCCGGCCTACTATGGCTAACACTGCCTGAAACTCTAAAAGGTGGCGTCTTCGATAAGAGCAAAAAAGCTGAAGCAGCAAAAGCTTAATTCGACACTCATACGCTGAAGTTCAAATACGAAAAGTTTAAAGCCGGCTGATAAGTCAGCCGGTAACAAAATCAAATCGAGTCCTGTTCCGAATGTTGACTCGACAACACAAAGAGAAATTATTATGTCTAAATATCAAGAAGCGAAACGCATTGTTCGTGAATACTTCGATGCAATGGAAAACGCAACTCACGAGAACGTTGCTGAAGTTTTAAAAGCACACACTTCTGAAGATTACTTGTGGCGCGGTGTTTACCCATTCCGAGAGCAAGAAGGCGCACAAGCAGCAGCTGACGTATTCTGGGCACCAATGATGAAGTCAATGACTCGCATGCAGCGTCGTCAAGACATCTTCATCGGTGGTAACAACGAAGTTAACCCAGATGAGATTTGGGTAATGAGCATGGGTCACTTCATGGGTCTATTCGACGCTGAATACCTAGGTATGCGCCCAACTGGCAAGATCATGAACGTTCGCTACGCAGAATTTAACTGTGTTGTTGATGGCAAAATCACTAAGACAGGCCTGTTTCTAGACCTACTAGGCATGATGGATCAAGCGGGTTGCTACCCACTTCCACCATCAACTGGTAAGCACTTCGTATACCCTGGCCCACGTAACCACGACGGTCTGCTATTCGAAGACGCGGCTCCAGAAGAAGGTGTTGCGACACTTGCTCTAGTAAACAAAATGGTTGATGACCTGTCTGCTCTTAACGACAGCGGCGCGATGGGTTGCCCACCAGAAGTACTAGCGAAGAGCTGGTCAAAAGACATGATTTGGTACGGCCCATGTGGTATCGGCGCGTCTTACACAATTCCTCGCTACCAACAACAGCACCAACTTCCTTTCCGTAACAACCTGAAAGACAAGAAGTTCAACGGCCACGTTTGTCGTTTCGCTGAAGGTAACTTCTCTTGTTTCTTCGGTTGGCCAAACCTATCAAACACACCAACAGGTGGCTTCCTAGGTATGACTGGCGGTGAAGTACGTGCAAACATGCAAGTAGTTGACGTTTACTACCGTGATGGTGACAAGCTGTCTGAGAACTGGGTTCTTATCGACCTTCCTTACTGGCTACAACAGCAAGGTCTAGATGTGTTCGAACGCACTTCAAGCATCATGAACCCAACGCTGTAATCGATACGCTTTAATCCAAAAGATTGAAACGAAATAGTGGCAACCTAAATAGACATCTGATTTAGGTTGCCACGCTTACTGGGGGACCCTTCTCGCTCCTAGTAAGTGCTCCAACCAATTCATTATTGCTCCACTAATAACTGAATCTACTAGTGCCTCATGGATGGGGTACACCCTGCCAAACCATTACCAATATAACGGGCTTGAAAGCACGGTGGCTTTCTACGGCCTGAATAAAGAGAATTACAATGAAAAAGTCGATTCTTTCAGCAGTGATCCTGACAGCACTTACCTCAGGTTCTGCTTTTGCTGCACACACTTTTACCAATGACGCGGGCGATAGCCTTACTTTAGACGGTCGTTTCGACGTTCGTTACCAAGATAAGGGCGGCGACCACAACGGTGAGTGGAACAGCGGTAGCTCTCGTTTCGGCCTTAAAGGTCAAATGGGACTCGATAACGGCTGGACTGGCTTTGGCCATGCTGAATGGGGTTACAACTCAGGTGCTAACGGCGACAATATTTACGACCGACTTCTATACGCAGGCGTAGAGCACGACAAATACGGCAAGATCGCAGCAGGTACTAAGCAGTGGTCTACTTTTTATGACGTCGCATGGTACACCGACTTAGGTCGTGTCTTCGGTACTCGCGGCTCAGGTGTTTACAACCTTTCTGACTGGGGTATTGCATCTGGTACAGGTCGAGCAGAAAACTCCATTACTTACCGTAACTCAATCAACGACCAAGTAAGCTACGGCTTCACTTACCAAACGACACGTGAAGAAGTGGCACTAGCGAGTAATGCGACAGCTTCATTGAAAAACGGAATGGGTGCGTCAATCACTTACAAACCGGTTGATGGCGTAACACTAGGTGCAGCTTACCACCAAAATGAAATTGCAGACCTAGACTCAGGTGTGGTTGGCGTAGAAAATGGCGACAACATGCGCATCATGCTATTGGGTGCGAACTACAGCAACGGCGGCTTCTACGCAGGTGCCACTTTCCATGTTGGCGAAAACTGGGAAGCTGTAAGCCAAGGCGGTACGGATGTAATGTTCGATACCCTAGGTGGTGAAATCTACACGTACTACCACTTCGACAATGGCCTACGCCCTACGTTGAACTACAACTACATGGAAGATCGTGATGACCAAACAGATGGCTATGAGCGTAACCTGCTTATCCCTGGTGTTGAATACCACTTCCAGAAGAACAAATTCCTAGTTTGGACTGAATACCAATTCGACCTAGGTAAAGATCAGCTCGTTGGCAATAAATTCGAAAACAGAGATGACCAATTCGCTGCAGGTATTCGTTACTACTTCTAACGCCCAGTTAGTCGATTCATAAATTCTTTAAACAAAGCTCTGCTCTTACGCAGAGCTTTTTTGGGTCATACCCAGAATAATATTCAACACTCTCTATTAACCCTTATTTTCCATCCAATCATGGCATATTGTATTTTTGAGTACGTACCTAATTATGTTACTCTATGCACAATCAATTTGGTTCAAAAGTATGGTCTATGAGCTCTCCAAAACACTCCACGGCGTCAAAGCCAACCGTCACCTCTAAAGATGTCGCTAAACTTGCTGGCGTTTCTCAATCAACTGTATCTCGTGTATTTGTCCCGGGCAGTTCAGTGTCTGAAAAGACCAAGCAAAAAGTGTTCGATGCAGCAAAATCGTTGAACTATCGTCCCAATGCCTTTGCCCGCAGTCTGACGACAAATGAGTCCAAATTGATTGGCTTAGTTTTCCCAGATGCCGACTACCCTATCCACATGAAAACTCTGCAACTTATCTCTACTGAGCTACAAAAACAAGGTTACTCTGCGGTATTGATTCCTTGGCAAGTTGATGGAAACGACAACCACTCGATTCCTAATATCTTCCAATACCGAGTTGATGGCGTAATTGCTGCTTCGGCGACCTTTAACAAGTCGCTTTATGAAGAGTGTGAAGAATTCGACATTCCTATCGTTCAGTTCGCACGTGTTGTTGAAGGGACTAAGAGTAGCCATGTGGTGAGCGACAACTACGCCGCTGGCCAAGTTGCCGCTCAGCATTTGCATAGCGTAGGGACAAAGTCGGCGGTTTACCTGACAGGTAATGTTCCAACCTACACTAACGGCGAACGTGAAGCAGGGTTCTGCTCAGAATTTGAAGAACTTACCGGTGAACAAGCTCGTGTTATTGAAGCTGACTATGACTACCTTGATGCTCTAGATACCATTCGGACTCTGTTTTCAGAACCCACACATCCTCAAGCGATTTTCTGTGCGACAGATAACCTCGCGATGGCAGTAATGGATGTGGCGCGCTTAGAATTTAACCTGCGTATTCCAGAAGATCTTCAAGTGATTGGTTTTGACGATATCCCACAGACTCAATGGTTGAACTACCAACTCACTACCTTCAAGCAAGATTTCAGACGCCTTGCACGTGAATCAGTGAAAATTGTCGTTAGCCAGATTCAAGAGCAAGACACAAGCTTGGTTAAGCTGATGGTGCCAGTGAAGTTCATTGAACGAAACACGACGCTAAAACAGAACCAACGTTAAGACGCTTTCAAACAAAAATCCCGCTCAGTGTGAGCGGGATTTTTTATGATATTTAACTAGTTACCTACACCACCGGTCTTCTCTGCCGGAGAGTCAGGCGTCACTGGAGGCCACTCTTGGAAGGTTGCTAGATGTTGTTGGACAGCCGCTTGTGCCGGGGCCAAATGCCCACATTTTTTGTCCCATCCATTTTAGGTACATGCCCGACTCTTCCGCCGCTCGCTCGTATGGGTCACGACGTAAGTTAAACAGCAATGGTGCGTTTAGCTCTTCTTTAGGGCCACTCCAACCGTGGTTTTGCACGATGAAATGCGCCTTCCAATCACCAACACGAACCGCTTGCAGCTTGTCTCGTTCGTAGTAGTAGATCTCTTTACGGTTTGACTCGCCTTTCTCGGTCAGCATATCCACTTGGTTGTAACCATCAAGGTGCGCTTTAAAGCCATCGTGACCTTTCAGCAGTTTTTCTTTTAGATCCGTTGGACCACCAGCCGCAGCGACCAGAGTGGGTAACCAGTCCATACCATCAAAGATGCCATTGCCTACAGTACCCGCTGGGATTTTACCCGGCCAGCTAACCAATGCAGGGGCTCTTACGCCACCTTCCCAAGTTGTGCCTTTCTCACCGTGATAAGGTGTCATACCGCCATCTGGCCAAGTCATGATCTCTGGGCCGTTATCGGCAGTGAAAATGATGATGGTGTTGTCAGCAATACCGAGTTCTTCCATCTTCGCCATCATCTCACCGACGTGATCATCAAGATCTTTCATGACCACTTCTTGAAGTCCCCAACCGTTTTGACCGAGCATCGCTTCGTATTCAGGTGACAGGTGCGTCCAAACGTGACCGCGTGATGGACAGTACCAAATAGGTGTGAGATGGATAACGCAGATCAATAAGGATTGGAAGTTTCACGCAACCATTGATGCAGGGCTTGGTAGTGACACCAACTTTACCTCATCTCTGTTAACTGGCGTGCGATACCAGATAAACAGTTGGTCTGACTTAAATGTTGCCTACAAATCGACCTGGGTTGATCACGAAAACAAGGGGACCTTTGAATACGATACCGCATCGCAAGGGTTCCTGATTGGTTGGGCTGCTCATTTCTAGTCAAACAATAAGAGGTAAGCCTGATATCGTTAGGCTTACCTGACAATGTCAATCTTTCAAGAGTTAATGCCGGTTTTAACTAACGAACAAGCAAAACTACCCATCAACGACCTAGTTATTCACAGTGTTTGGAACTACGCACTCTTTCTTCATGATAGTTAAGCCGGCCTCGAGAGTTTCTGTCCAAGCTTGTTCGACGCTTTCATCGTAGTGAGGGTCATATTTTTTAACTGTATTGAGTAACGAATTGAACCACTCGTTGAGTTCTTGCTCAGAGATATCCATTCCTAAATCTTTATGTCGCTTCCCAAGCTTTTTTACCGAATTTCGTACGCTCGGCAGACCCGCAGAGTTATAGATAAGAATGATCGAGGCTTTAAGCATCTTGGTTTGTTGCTCTAACCCTATATTTTCAAAACGTTCTGAAAACCTTGGGTTATGCTCGCAAAAATCAGCCAAAAACGTTTCGAGAAATTCTTGGTCAATCCGGCAGCGCTCAAAACTTTCATAAAACAGTTCGTTCGGTTTCATCTAGCCAGTCCTTTGCAAAATTTTGAGTTATCGGGAAGCTAACAAGTCCAGAGCCGCAACTTAGCCAACTCCGAACCATCAATATGATCTAAGTATACGCCACTGTGGCATAAAATGAACGATGGCATAACGTAAACTACGGCATAAAGTGCGTTGCACAAATCTTGTTTCCATCAGGATCTCGCAAATAAGCCATGTACAAACGACGCTCGTCAGAACCTCTCGCTCCGGGGCCATTTTCAATGCTGGTACCGCCATTTTCGACGCCAACTCGATGCCACTCATCTACAACTTCAGGAGAAGACGCAAGAAAACCCACCGTCATACCGTTGCCGTGAGTCGCAGGCTGACCATCAATCGGCTTCGTTAAGCCCAACACACCCGTTTGGCTAACGTAAACACAGCGCCCTTTGGGATCAACAGAGCCTTCGCTATAACCAAGCACTTTCATGATTGGGTCATAAAAAGCCTTCGCGCGTTCAATATCATCGGTACCGAGAAAAACATGGCTGAACATAACTAACCTCTTCTTTTATTGAAAGAACCATCTAAACTAGACCTATAATTCGTGTTTGTCTAGGCACGCTATTCGGTCACAACTGTTGCTTAACCCATTGAGCAAACACCTGAAACTTAGTTCGCTGTTCCATGCCTTTCGGGAACTCAGTTAGTCTGTTCAACAATTCGTTGTGCGCCCTGCCCTTGGTCATGCAAGATATCATCAGGATTTAGCAAGTTGCACTTTTGCATACTCAAGCATCCGCAACCGATACAGCCGGTTAAGTTCTCTTGTAGCGATTTAATCTGCGCCATTTTACTGTCGAGTTGCCCCTGCCACTTCTTAGCAACGCGCTCCCAATCTCGCTTAGTCGCGGTATGGTTCATCGGCAGTGTCGATAATTCTTCGGTGATCTCTTCCAGCGTGAAGCCTATCGACTGCGCGACTTGGATCAACGCAATTCGTCTCAACATCGCCGACTGATAACGGCGCTGATTTCCGTTAGTACGAATCGAAGCAATCAACCCCTTGGTTTCGTAAAAACGTAACGCCGAAGGAGCCACGCCACTGCGCTCAGCCAACTGGCCTATGGTGAGGTATACGATGTTTCTCATTACGACACTATCCTTGAGATCATAAATATTTAAAGCTTACTTTAACTTTAGAGTAGCGACCTATTGTTACCTTAACCAATTAATGTCCTTAAACTTTGACAACGGGCGCAATGAAAAGCAATCGTGAACATGGCTGCTTTGTTTTATTGTGGTGTTCTCGCTCTCTAAATCTGACTCATGATCGATTTCAGGCTCTCGGCCATTTCGGCATTGATGATCTCACCCGTTTCTACATTAAAGTTGTCGTAGAAACTTGGCACCGACATCGACCCCTTCACATCTGCATCAAAGTAAGGTGCCGAATTTACCGCAGACGACAACACAGAGTTTGCGCCGCCTGGGCCTGGTGATGTGGAGAGCATCACAACAGGTTTGCCTTGGTACACTTTCATGTCGATTCGTGATGTCCAATCAAACACATTCTTAAAGGCTACGGTGTATGAGCCGTTATACTCTGCAAAAGAGATGACCACAGCATCTGCTTCGCCAATCTTGCTAAAAAAGCGTTGAGCGTGTTGATGAACACCTGAATCTTGCTCTCTTTTCTCGCTGTAAATTGGCATCTCGAAATCATTAAGGTCGAGCACCTCGACTTGCGCGCCTTCGACTAAACCTGCGGTGTACGCTGCAAGTTGTTGATTAATTGATGTTGTACTGTTGGTCGCGCCAATCGCTAATACTTTCATTGTTGATCCTTGTTCATTTTTCTCACCTTTTTGCACTCATGACTTCAATTACGGAGCTCAAAATTCATAACTGAAGATTCGTAACGTCTGTTTGATAACATCAAAACCTGCACTAGGCGACAAGGTGATAGATTGTGTTTTTAGATTGGGGATGATGATAAAACCTCAAGTTAACTTGAGGTAAAGCGATATTTTCAAAATATAGGAAATAGTTTAAAAACACTTATAAAGCAGTTGATTATGAAAGGTTTAACATAGGTTGGCATTACACAGGAAAAAGCCAGCACACCCAAAATACATTGAGTGTGCTTTATCGAAGTATTATTTACTTAAAGTGATTTAATGGACAGACACCAGAGTAAGCGACACCGGATAGCTCGGCCATTTCGCGATTCCATGTTGCCAAATCATGAGGGTTAAATTGATTCAAATGATCATGCCCACATGCCCTCGCCATCACTTGCATTAATTCTGTCGAGGCTTCAAAGAAGTTCTTAAGCTGGTTCGATGCTTTCTCGACATTCAAACGCTGACGTAAATCGGCTTTTTGAGTTGCAATACCAGCAGGGCAATTATTGGTGTTACACATTCTCGCCGCCACACAACCTATCGACTGCATGGCACTGTTTGAGATAGCGACACCATCAGCACCAAGCGCCATCGCTTTTACGAAATCCATCGGCACGCGCAAGCCGCCCGTGATGATCAATGTGACTCTGTCACTGACCCCTTGTTTATCGAGATACGCTCTAGCGCGAGCGAGTGCTGGAATAGTGGGAACACTGATATGGTCACGGAACATTTCTGGCGCCGCCCCTGTACCGCCACCACGCCCATCTAAGATGATGTAATCGGCACTGGCATCAAGCGCGAACTGAATGTCTTCTTCGATGTGATTGGCACTTAACTTAAAGCCAATCGGGATACCGCCTGTCACCTCTCGAACACGGTCGGCGAACTTTTTAAAATCCTCGACCGTGTTAAGGTCGACAAAGGTGGGTGGAGAAATCGCTGCCGTGCCCGCTTCAATGCCACGCACCTCCGCGATCTTGCCTATGTTCTTCGCGCCCGGTAAGTGCCCGCCCGTTCCGGTTTTGGCACCCTGCCCGCCTTTAAAGTGGAAGGCTTGAACGTTTTTGAGCTTAGCTTCATCGTAACCAAACTGAGCACTGGCTAATTCATAAAAGTAGCGAGAGTTCGCCGCTTGCTCTTCGGGTAACATACCGCCCTCACCGGAGCAGATACCCGTCCCTGCGAGTTCGGCACCTTTCGCCAATGAGACTTTTGCTTCTTCAGATAGCGAGCCAAAACTCATATCAGACACAAACAAAGAGATGTCCAATTTGAGTGGCTTCTTCGCTTTGGGGCCAATAATCAGTTCAGTTCCAACGGGCACATTCTCCAGCAAAGGCTTGGTGGCCATTTGCGCGACCATCACTTGAATATCGTCCCAGTGAGGCAATAGATGTCTTGGAACGCCCATGGAGGTCATTGGCCCATGATGTCCAACCTTGGATAAACCATCACGCGCCAGTTGATGAATAAACTCGACGGTAGGTTCTTCTTTGGTTGCGCTCGCAGCTGGCGACAAATCTGGCGCAGCCGCTTGAATGTGAACCTCCGGGCCTTCTTGCCCAACTTGTTCCGCTGTGAACTGTTTATGAGTGCCATCGCAGAAAGGAAGGTTGTTGGAATACTTACAGCGACAAAGGTAGGCGTCTCCGCTCTCTTCGGCGACAAAGCTTTTCGGTTTGAACCCCGTACCAGCATGAGAACCGTCACAAAACGGTTGGTTTTTCGACTTCCCACAGGTACAGAAGTAATACTTCTCTCCCTTCGTCAGCTCTACTTTAACGGGTTTGTTATCCGCAATTACTGGACTCTTCATAGTTCGCTCACCTTTTCTTTCTTATGATTTGATGACTGAAGCGATGACTTGCTCACAAGAGTAAAGTAAAGGTGAGATACCCAGCGAATTCAATAAATGAGACTGATAGACAAGGTGAGTAAACCGACTAAAAACAGTCATGACCGACTGAGCTCAAACAAAAATGGCTACCTAGTAGGCAGCCATTATGGGTGAGAGCTTAGTCAAAACTAATGCACTGAGGGTTAATCAAACAATTCGATAACCAATTTATTGTCTTTAATCACTAGATTGGGTTCCGATGACTTAATCAACGACTCTTGAACCTTGTTGCTGTCGAGTTTGTAAACCGGAGACTGGGACAAAGCAAAACCTATCATCGATACAGCTGGTTTGAGTAGTGTCTCTATTTCAGGCGAAAGCTGTTTGCCTTTTTCTTCAAAGCGCTCTAGTCGCAGCGACTTTAGATACACCTCGCCACTCTCCTTGTCGTATTCGGGAATCGCGCTGAACTCTAAGTCTAAATCCAACCCCATATTAGGCATATTGAACACTTGAACTTTTGCATTGGTATTCGCCAACACGGACACGCGTTGTGCATCGGCTCGACCAATTTGCACTTCTAGATCATCCACAGCCACTTGTGCGTACATCACACTTTGTACACCAACCTCTTGTTCTAGCATCACTGAATCTTCAAGGTACTTCGTCATTTCTTGCTCGGTAATACTGTAGCTAACACAACCACTGAGCATCAGGGCTGTCACAGCTATAATCAAACGGTTCATTAACTTTGTTGTCATTGGAGATAGGCTCTTATTTTTTAAATGCATGAAACGGATGTTACCTCGAGATGATACTGTAAATTGGTTGTCACAATAACAGTGTCGGATAACTGGGCAGAATGATCCACCTAAATGGTGATGTCGTATCAATGAGAATTGACGAAAATAGTAAGGAAAACAATGACTGCATTAACGATATTTTACGATGGAACCTGTCCACTTTGTGCAAAAGAGATGGCAGCACTGACTAAGTCTGATTCCAAAGATCAGATCCAGACCGTCGATATCTACAGTGAAGCGTTTTCAAACTACCCGCAAATAGATGCCGAGGCAGCCAATACAATCTTGCATGCACTGGACGAAAACGGAAAGCTGCTGCTCGGTTTAGACGTGACTTACCAAGCGTGGAAGCTAGTAGGAAAGGGTTGGCTGTATGCCCCGTTACGTTGGGCGATTTTTAAGCCAATGGCAGATTGGTGTTATCTACGGTTTGCCAAAAATCGATATAAGATTTCGTTTTGGCTAACCGGAAAATCACGTTGCAACGGTAACAGCTGCACAAAATAGTGTTGAGTTAAGACATGCCGCTGGCGACTTTGTAGTAAACGATGCCAAATAGAGCTGCGAACACCAATACCGTAACGGCCACTTTCAACCAAATAAATTTCATGCTTTGTCCTTTTAATTCTGTTTACTGTTCCACGCGACAAGTTAGCACAACAAAACATACGGTTGTGTAATGATTGATAGAACTTTGTAGTCGTACCAATCACAGTAGGTAAGTGTCAAGAAATAGCGCAGGAAAAAAGCTTGAGAACAAGGCGGCTCTTTTCGACAAGAAGTTTAGATAAGTAGTTATTCTACAATCAAAAAATCTAACGACTTTATCGAGATTTTTAACAAGCTAGGGTGAACAGTTATTTACTACGATTGGTATCAACCCTGATTCCCAGAGAGAACCTTTATGTCGGCAAAAGAGAGAAACCTTCCCACACATCGAATTTCTAGATTCAGTAAGTTCGCTTCGTTGGCGACAAGAGTCGCGGGTAACGTGCTAACGGAAGGCACCAAACAAATTGCACAAGGCAACAGGCCCAAAGCAAAAGACTTACTGTTAACGCCACAAAACATTGCTCGCCTGACCGATCAACTCGCACACCTGCGCGGTGCGGCTATGAAGTTAGGACAGATGCTATCAATGGATGCGGGTGATGTCTTAGAACCAGAGTTAGCCGACATTCTCTCTCGCCTGCGCTCCGATGCCGATCCACTGCCAACAAAACAGCTCAATCAAGTGTTAGAAAGCTCGCTCGGGAACCATTGGAAAACCGAATTCCTGTCCTTCAATTTTAAACCGATCGCCAGTGCATCTATCGGACAAGTTCACCAAGCCTATAGTGATGCTGGGGACAAACTCGCAGTCAAAGTCCAATACCCCGGCATTAGAAAAAGTATCGACAGTGATGTAGATAACGTGGGCACGCTGCTCAATATTGTTGGCTTGATACCAAAGTCGGTCGACTACAAAGGCTTGTTAGAAGAGGCAAAGAAACAGCTCCACGATGAAGCAGACTATGCTCGCGAAGCTGATTACGCAACTCGTTACCATGATGCATTGAAAGAATACTCTCACTTCGTCGTACCTAAGATTCATCCGCAAGTCTCTTCAGAATCGGTGCTCGCCATGGACTTCATCGAAGGCGTCTCGATAGAGCAAATCGAAAGTTACGACCAAAGCACACGTGACTTTGTAATGCACAGCTTACTGGAGCTTCTGTTCAGAGAGTTGTTCGATTTTAAGATGGTGCAAACCAATCCCAATTTCGCCAACTACCTTTATGTTGAAAACACCCGACAAATTGGCTTATTAGATTTCGGAGCAACCCGTGAGTACAGTGACCGCTTCAGCGAGGGTTATCGCTTGGCCTTTTCCTCTGTCATTAACAACGATGAGCAAGTGCTCAACCGAGCTTTAGAGCAAATAGGATTCTTTAGCGAGACAATTCTTCCCGAACAACGCCAAGCGATTCTAAATCTAGTGAAGATGGCCTGTGAGCCGATGTTAGTTGACGAAGAGTACGACTTCAAAGCCAGTGGATTGGCACAAAGGCTTCGTGAAGCAGGCACCATTTTGAGCATGGAACAAGAGTATTGGCATACGCCGCCCGCCGATGCGCTGTTCCTGCACCGAAAAATTGGTGGCATGTATCTATTAGCGGCTCGCCTTGGTGCAAAAGTGAATATCAGTCGCTTGGTCGCTCCATATCTTATCTCAGAGAGCAAAAGCACAACTAAAAGCGCGAGTTAATGAGACAGTAAATAATACGCAAAGTGATCATTTCATCGTGCTCAAGAGTAATAACCATTACGCCAACTAAAATGAGCCAACCCTATGAAATGTTCACTACTTTGCTCAACCGCACTGATTACAAGCCTCACGAGTTCCATCGCCTTTGCAGCGAGCTGTCCCGAAATACTTAATGGCAAACAGCGCTTGTTAAACTCAACCGAAGAAATCGCCTTGTGCGATGAGTTTCAAGGCAAAACTCTATTGGTGGTAAATACAGCGAGCCAATGTGGCTTCACTCCGCAGTTTGAGCAACTCGAGCAACTTCATCAAACCTACAAAGACCAAGGCTTCACGGTTATCGGTTTCCCAAGTAATGATTTTCGCCAAGACAAGGGAAGCGAAGAGAAGACGGCAAAGGTTTGTTACCTAGACTATGGCGTGACCTTCCCAATGATGGCGCGAGCTTCACTGTCTGGTAGCAACGCCAACCCCGTGTTTACAGAGATACAACAGCAAGCGGGCGTAACGCCTAAATGGAACTTTTACAAATTCTTGATCAGTAAAGAAGGTAAAGTCGTCGCCACCTTCCCTAGCTCCACATCTCCAGTGAGTGCCACACTCAAAAACGCGATTGAGCAGCAGTTATGAAGGCGGATTACATGGCAACAACTCAAACCCGTAACACCATGGCCAAACTGGGGTACATGGGGTTAATTCCGTTTTTATTCGGTCTTCTCCTTTCGCTCACCGACAGCCAATTTATGGGGATAAGCGGTGAAACGCTGTTCATCACCTACAGCGTGGCAATTTTGAGTTTTCTTTCAGGGATCTTGTGGGCAAATGGCATCGAAAACTTTGAAAGCCAATCAAGTAACAAAGCACTGCGAATAAGCAACGCGATTGTGCTCATCGCTTGGCTGGCAGTATTGCTTGGCGAACAAAAAGAGCTAGTGACAACTCTGATTCTCATCTTTGGTTATATTGCGGTTTGGCGAGCTGAAAGGACGATGAGAGAAGAGAACCAGAGCCAAGGTCCTGATGGCTACTTTGATATGAGGACTCGGCTGACCTCTAGTGTCGTGTTAATGCACGGTATCGTGATGCTAACCTAGAGCTACGAGATTGTCTTTGAAGTGTGAGCCTTTGATTTAGTTAAGCGCCTTTGTTAAAAACCGTTAGCAACAATCTAGATGATGAGCTTCATCACTAACCTCGGCTCATCATCACCAAAGTAGTTGTCTTCTTGCTTGATGGTAACGAACCCCATCGATGCGTAAAGCGCACGAGCCGATGTGTTATTTGGGTCTACAGTGAGCAAAAGCCTAGCATCTCGAGGCAACTGCTCAACCGCCTGTTGCATCAGTTTCCGGCCAACTCCCATGCCACGATAATTCTGGTCTACAGCCAATGATAGGACCCAAAACTCATTCTGCTTGTCTGTGGTTGTCGTTAAGGCATAGCCAGCAATCTTTGAGTCTTGCTTAGCAACCAATAAACCTTTTCCCCAGCAATCAAAGGCCTGACGAAAGAAAAACAGCGGATAGGCGTGAGCGCCAAACAAAGCATGTTCAAGCTGGTAGATATCAGCCAGTTCTTGTTTTTCCGCACAAACAACATTCATAGATAGACCTCATTTAAACCGAACCTCAAGTTTAAACATGCAAACTCAAAGGTGCTATTAATAATATATCAACAGCCTAAAGGCTTACGAACTACCTTAACGAAGATGCCACTTAACTAACGCCTGAGGAGTAGATTAGGTTACTTATGTTTTACTGTCGAATAACCAACAAATTTGCGCCAGATAACGCAAGAAAAACCGAGCACGCTTTGTTGAAACGTTTTGCCATTTGTGGCTTAGAGAACCAGTTTCTGAGGTATAAGCCAAATACCGCGTAGATCGATATCGCGAGCATTTCTAACACTAGAAAGGTGCTACCTAAAACAAAGAATTGAGTATTTACGTTCGCTGAAACATCGACAAATTGAGGAAGGAATGCAGTGAAAATGAGTATCGCTTTTGGATTGCCAGCAGCGAGTGCAAATTCTTGTTTAAACAGACCAAACCAATTCTTATTTCGTTCGATATCCACGACCGGACTGGCGTGTGAGCGCCATAGGTTGAACGCGATCCACAACAGATACATCGCGCCAAATAGTTTGATCAGGAAAAACAGCGTTTCAGAAGTATAAAGCACAACCGCTAAGCCAGATGCAGCCAAAGCAATCATGCCAGAAAAAGCGAGGATTCTTCCTAGGCCTGCGACAAAGGCGGCCTGAAATCCGTAACAACGGGCGTTGTTCATTGATAACAAATTGTTTGGGCCCGGAGTCATGTTGAGCGCAAAACAAGCGGGGATAAACAGCAGTAACTTCCAGATTTCCATTGGTGCTTCCTAATTGCCAAATGCCGTGATTATAAAATCCTTAAACAAGGTCTTATCGTTTATAACAGCATTTCATATCTTTTGTAACTGCATAAAAAATAAGCACCAAATCTATACAGTAAATTTTCAATCAGTTCTCAAAAAACTGTTCGTACTCGGGTGTCGCTAGATTTTCGGCGACACCAATCTCACCGACGAAATAGATAGCGCTCGCAATTGTATCTATCGTTGGGTTTGATTCTCGCTCTGGGAAGTCGCCAACAGCAGGAACAGATTTTGGCGCAGACACCGAACTACAAACAAGGCTATTACATACCCTGTTTTGATTTTCTAAGGAGATAGCTTCAGGAACGTCAAAGTGCTGAGTGAGTACGTCGTGGTTAGACAATTCAGACGAAGCGTACGATAAGGTTGAGAATAGAGCTGAGAGCACAATCCACTTGTTCATGTATCTTTCCATTGATGGCATTCATTGAATTTATAAATACTATCGAATCTCACACATTATGAACAGTGTTTTATTTTAATTTGCGTGAGACTGCTTACCCAGCATCAACTTGTCGAGCAGAGCTTGCGGGACAACGATCACTGAGTATTTAACAAAGGCCACCAGCGCGATTACACCAACAGCCGATCCAAGAATAAAGTCATGGACATCAACCAACACCAATCCCAGAAGTTGATCACTCGCTATCGCTACTAATGCGATGCTAACTGCGGTTACCCACTTGCTGTGTTCATAAGGTAATTGTTCCATCGCTTGGCTTACAACATACAGAAGCATGAGCCGCACAACATAAGTTGCACAAAGAACCGCGACAACACCCCACACGCCATAAATAGGCGTCACTGTGAAATAACCAATGGCCGCCAAGACCGCACACCCGCCTTGTATCCACATTTGCGATTGGCTTGAGTGACCGCTGAAACAGCCAAGGTTAAGGTAATCCCCAGCGTTCTTAATCACACCAATCGCCAAGAGTGCCACGACAATCGTGCCTGCATATTGATAACTGCTTGGCAAAATCAAAGTAATAAAACCAGGTACAGTAAGGATCATCAAACAACCGAATACAATGGCCAGATTAACACCGACTAACGCCCTATCGGCACACATCTTACTGCCACCCGGCTGTTGAAGCATCGCCACACGGTTTGGAAACCACCAAAGCGCGTAAGGCTGCAACAACAGACCAAGAATCAACGCGAACTTTCCGCTAACCGCATAAATCGCGAGTTCTTCGACACCGACGAAGCTTGCCATTACCCAGCGGTCGAGCCCCATGATCATATACATTGATGCACCGCCAACCAGAACGGGCAGTCCGAATTTTAAGATCTTCGCCGAGTATTTGAAGCAACCAAAAGATCCCATCTCTTGCCATTGATAACGCACTAAACAAACCATTAGCAACACACTGGATACCGCAGCTGAAATCAACACGCCATCTATACCGTATCCAGCCTCAAGTAAAACAAAAGTCATGATGGCTTGAACACCGGCTTTCAACACATTGAGCATGCAAAAACGTTTCGCCATCGCGTTCATACGCATCAGCGTTAGCGGGATAGAAATCGCCCCATCGAGCATGGTAGGAATAAGCAGAAGCAGTATCTGGTAAGGCTGGAATTCAACTGGCAACATTAAGATTAACAACGGCATACTGAGGGCAATCAAGGCGCCCCCAAGCACGCACACCAGCACGCTCAATGTGAAGCAGTTCGAGACGAGCTTTTGCTTTTCATCACCTTCGGCGACACCCACATAACGATACATGGCATCGACAATACCGAAGCTGAACAATATCGTCCCAATGTCTGCCAGCAAGACAATGGCTTCTAAGGAACCATACTCTGCCAACGTCATATTGTGCGTAATGTACGGGATCATCACCAATGAAATCCCTTTCATCATTAATATACCGATGGCGTAGTAAGCCGACTGCTTTAAAGAACCCATAGTCGTCACCTTTTCCTTACAAAGCTGGCTTTAGGAAACTTTTACAGTCTCCAATTAGGTGTCGCAATGTGCGTTTTTGAGGTGACATGACCAAAGAACGGAAACTGTAGGCAATAGCCTGTCTATTCTGTTGTAAACCTCGATAATAGTCAGCATAACCTTCCAGTATTCTCGCCTTTGCGATTTTGAAGCTAGAAGTGGGTAGATTCCATCGTTGACTGTCATTTTGGTAATGTTGAAGAATAGTCTCTATAGACTGCAAATTTCTCAATTTAAGACTTTCAGTTTGGGTAACAGAGCTCGCTCTCATCAAGTAGCCAACCTGCACCGAGTTCAACACACCGATCTGATGGTTTTCACTCATTCGAAGCCACAGTTCCCAATCTTCCCCATACTTGATGTCAGCATTGAAACTGTCTGTTTGAGAAAACACATCCGCTTTCACCATGACCGTTGATGTTCCAATCACGTTATTTTCTATGATGAACTCCAACGGGTTCTCGATATTGATGAACAGCTCATCTTGATCTTGAAACTGCGACCAGTAACTAAAGCAGTCGACTATTACTTGGTAATCTTCAGTAAGATGCTCGTAGTTAGTAAAGCTCATCGCGAGATCAGGGTAACGTTGATGAAATTCGAGTTGGCGCTCAATTTTTTCAGGAAACCAGAAATCGTCTGCGTCTAAAAAAGCGATGTATTCACCGGTCGCCTTTTCAATCCCTAGGTTTCTCGCTTGAGGCGCACCAACACCCAATGTGGACAACGTAATAATGCGTTCATCGTCTATAGAAGCAAGATACGTCGACGTTCCATCGTTACTGTTATCGTCAATGACAATCAGCTCAACATCTTGATGAGTCTGCTTTAGTACACTGCCAATCGCTTTCGGCAGGTAATCCAAACAATTGTAGGTAGGAATAACAACACTTACTTTAGCCATAATGACGCCCTCAGATTTATACGTTATATGGCTGACGTTGCATGTTCTATGCCGAGAGTGTCTTGCTATGAAATCACCTCTATATCAGTCACCTACGCGTCCATTCTCAAAATGACGACCAAACACAGATGTTCAAAAAAACTGCAACTCCAATTTGATTATCAATTTGAGAAAACGAGCTACCTCTTAAGGGGTAACCTTCGAAAAGCAATCAGAAAGCCCTCCAAAGCTACGATTCGATCTTGGTTCGTATCTTGCTTTATTGGTTATTACCTTGGCTTGATAGCTTTAGTCATATGGATTTGAGGAGTAAGGAATGAAGAAAGTAGCATTTGTGGCGCCAACCTACCCAGTACTCAGTGAGACCTTCATTCAAACAGAAGTCGACTCTGTGAAAGCGTGTGGGCACGATGTTTGTGTAATGACGTTCAAAATTGAAAACAGTGAAAAACAGTTCGACTACGACATTGTCGAAATAGGTAAAAATGTTCGGAAGGGTAAAGTCGCCAGCATTAACTGGATAGGTTTCATCAAGGCTGTCTCATTTATTTCTAAGCAAACCAGCATGCCGAAAAAGTCACTGTTCGCTTATGGGTTTAAATTAGCGCTGCAACTCGCGGAAAACGACGTCGAACACGTACATGCGCATTTCTGTCAGCACACCACAGCTCACGCCATCGTCGCGGCAAAGCTGCTGAATATCACCTGTTCGTTCGTTGCTCATGGTCATGATGTTTACGAGTTCGCTTATGACATTGAACATAAAATCTCATCGAGTGATTTTGTGGTTGCAGTGTGTAAAGACATGCTTGCTGACTTCAATACCATGGCGAAAGGAAACATTAAACTCTTGCATTGCGGAGTTAATACCAAACAGTTCCAACTCAACCCAAAAACCGAAACGAAGCAACTTCGCTTTATTTTCCTTGGCCGATTAGTGGAGCAAAAAGGTATCCACCATCTTATTGATGCATTGGCGCCGATTGCCGAACCTCTCGACATTCATCTCGATATCATCGGTACTGGCGATTTAGAGCAACAATTAAAGTTACAGGTCAAAGAGCAAGGGCTCACTCGAAACGTGACCTTTCTTGGCGCTAAGCCTCATGAATGGGTGAAAGAGAAACTATCGAATTATGACAGCCTAATCGCGCCCTTCTGTTTTTCCGAAACCGGGTGTGTGGATACAGGACCACTGGTTTTAAAAGAAGCGATGGCCGTAGGAACGCCAGTTATTACCACCAACATCATGGGATGCAAAGAGATCGTCTCACAAGAGACAGGTTTTGTGGTTGGCGAAAAGAATGTGGAAGAATTAAGAGAAGCGATTGAGCGTTTCGCGCAACTAAGCAGCAACGATAAAGCATCGATGGGGTTAAAGGCACGTGAGAGAGTGAAAGACAGTTTTAATTCGATCAAACAAGCTCAGCAATTATCTCGTTGGATAGAGAACCCTGCTCAATAAGGATGAACTCAGGCAATAAGCATCGCAAGGGCTGCTGCGTCTCACAAGAACGACTATGCACCATAAGAAAACGGAGCACCACAAAAACAAAAGAGCGCTACATCAATTTGAAATGTAACGCTCAACTTAGCACTGCCCAATGATCGCGACTTATGCTTTCAGTAGCTTTTCATTAAGAAGCCTAACTAGCCTGCTCGCAGTGCCAAAATAGACTCAATATCGTCGATGTCACGATATTGAGCGAGTTGTTGCTCTTTCGATGAAATAGCCACAATCGACATTCTATCGGCCAATTCGTTACCTTCAATACCAACGTGTCCGTTCACATGGTAGATGGTAATTTTTGAAGCCAGCTCTTGGTAGAGCGCATACGCCGGCTTAATAATATCGAGGTTTTTGATCTCGCCGCCCGACTTAGTCCAGCCCTTTTTCTCCCAACCCGTTGCCCACTTAGTAATACAATCTATCGAGTACTTAGAGTCACAATAGATCGCTACAGACAGACCCGCGTTTAGCTTCTCTTTTGCGAGCAAAAACGCCTGTTTAAGGCCATGCAACTCAGCGGTATTATTGGTACCAACAGGTTGATACAAGCCATACCACAATTCGGTTAATTGGTTGTTTTGGTATACCGCTAACCCCGTCCCTGCTTCACCAGGGTTTGGTTCACACGCACCATCGGTAAAGATCTTGATATCAAAAGGCATATCTGTGATTTGCTGCTCCGAAAGAGGCGGCACCTTAGCTTTCGTCGACTTACCCGCAGAGCTTGGCTTTGTCGCTGTAGAACCTGACGCAGACGACGTTTTACCACCGAAAGCAGACTCAGCCTCGCCTAGTGTTGGAAACGATTTATATCTCGCACCAGCAAAGCCATCGACTTGCGCTTTACACTCGTTCCAAGTGGTAAAAATACCCGGTGTGCGACCTTTCCAAACCACATAATATTTCTTAGCCAAACTAACTCCTTACCAAAACCTAAATACACAAACAGTGAATCAGTACATTAGATGCCACCACGCTATACGTTGCAAGGTCAATCAGTTAAAAAGGTAATCAACCGCGACAAGGTTATAGAACAAAAACACCGCCATGCTGACGCCGATCGTTAGTAGCACATTGCCTGTTTTCCAAATCAATAAGCCAGTCACCACCGCGCCTATCAAGTATGGGTTTTCGAGGCTTGGCCAAAATGTTTGTTCAGGAGCAAATACAATTGGCCCCCAAATCGCAGTCAGCACCGCGGGGCTTGAATAGCGTAATAGGCGCCTTGCGGTTTGATTGAGTCGAAGCGGGATTGCAGGCTCAAGAAACAGATACCGACTAAAGAAAACAATCGCAGTCATGAGTAATATCGTTAACCAAATCATCTCTATTTCCCCTCCACGATTGTCTTGTTACCGTTGTTTCGCTCTTGGAACGATTCACTGAAAAAGCCCGCTAACATACCGGCGATCGCTGCAATCATTAGCCCGCCCTCAATATTGTTAACCGACATGGCAACCGAAGTGACCAGTGAAACCATCACACACACCACGACGGGTAGAGTTCGGATTAATGGGAAAACCAAAGCGATAAAGGTTGCTGCGACCGCGAAGTCGAGCCCAATCTCGTTAAGTGATGGAATTTGGCTTCCCGCGACAATGCCAACAAAGCTCGCGATATTCCAAACAAGGTAAAAACCTCCACCTACACCCGCGGCATACCAACGATTAAACTCTTGCTGAGACTGCCCACTACAAATCGCAAACAGCTCGTCGGTGAGCCAAAATCCGAGTAATAGGCGCCAACGCGCAGGAAGATGACTGATTTTGTCTCGCATCGATACGCTATACAGAAAGTGCCTTGAGGTGATGAACAGTGTGGTCAACAACATGGTCCCTAAACCAATACCCGCTTTGAACATACCCGCTGCGACAAGTTGCGCTGAGCCAGCAAATAAAATAGCCGACATCGCTTGCGCTTGAAGTTGATTCAATCCGGCATCTATCGCATATGAACCGGCTAGAATTCCCCAAGGGATTACCGCAATACTCAAAGGCATTCCCGCTAAAACGCCTTTCCATAACTGTGTTCGTCTATCCATTGTTTCACTGTCCATATCATTCTTTTCTCTCTTTACATTCGCTATTCAATGTAAGAAGAGTGGAGTCGGTTCGATTGCACAAACTTGCTCGATTTCGCGAACGAATTAAGGTGTCCGATTTAGAGCATTTTAATGTATTGCCCCGGCGTGTAGCCATTGGCCTTTTTGAAGTGTCGATGAAAATGGCTTTGGTCGTGAAAGCCACACTCTTGCGCGGTATCTGAAATGGTATGCCCTTGCTTCAATAGCTTACGAGAAAGCCTTAGCCGAGATTGGATCTGATACGCATGTGGCGGAAGACCAAACTCTTTTTGAAAAGAACGTACTAAGTGAAACGGACTCAATGCCGCTAACTTAGATAGCTCTTCTAGGGACACATCGGCTTGTGGAAAGTCATCTAAGAACTCTTTCACTAAGACAAGTTGGCGCTGAGTTTTCCCATCGAGTTGGGGGTTAAGCGGCGATTTTCCATGTCGGCTAATCAGCTTAACCAACATCCCGTACATCAAGGTCTCTCTTAACAAGCGATTGTCAGATTCATCAATCGTGTTAAAGACTAATCTCAATTGATTGGCGAGTTCAGGATCTTCAACAACCGCTCTTGGGAAGTAAGGCGCCCCGTAATTGGGTAGGTTTAGCTCTTGAGTGATCTTGGCAAGTTGATCTGGGAGTGGATACATGGCTCGATACGCCCAACCGCCTTCAGTGGCAGAGTGACCGCTATGAACTTCGTCGGCATTGACCAGAATAATCGCATTTTGTGGCGCAATATGATGCCCGCCCGTTCGATAGAAACGCTGAGCGCCCTGCTCGATGACTCCCAGCGTGTAGCCCTCGTGGCTGTGGCGCGAGAAGTTCTGCTTTTCGTATTCAGCATTAAGAATTTCAAGGCCGCCGAGCTCTTCGGTTATCTTATATTCGGCCTTCTCTTTAGAGCGTTTCTTGTTCTCCATAACAATTCCCAAGCCTGTTGATTATCGAGCGACTTATCAGTCTACTCTATAGTCTCTTTCAGCTTTTGTACAAAATTGCGCTTTTGTTTGTTAATACCGTTTTTGTCGTTGGCTTAATAACGTTTTCTAACTGGGAGGAAAGTCTTGGTCTATAACTAGTTGGCAAAAAATTGACAATAATCTAATCATACACGCCAATACTGTCTTCAAATCATCGGCAATAGACCTGATACACCATGAAAAATACGCTAATCCTTTTCTTTTTCCTGAGCCTAACAGGATGTACTCATAACCAATCAAAAGCACTGAGCATGAACTCCTCGTCGGTTAACACATACCCACAATCGATGTCGAACCTGCAACTGTGCGACACCTTGTATTACGGGCGCTCAAGTAACCAGACACTCGCAGCAATTGGCAGTGAATTCAATCGAAGAGGGTTATCCAAGAGTTGGTGTGACACCGAAACCAACAAGCTTTATCTAACAAAGACAATTGATTGGGTTGCTGACCAAGTAGAAGACAAAGAAGATTCAGAGGAAGATGCGTCGGCAGTGGTGTTGCCTGCGAATTAAGAAAGATGAAACGTTCTTGAACAAGAAAAAGGCAAACTGCAGATAGCAAAAAGCCGCTCATAAAGAGCGGCTTTTTTAAGGGGTGGGAACCCAGCCACATCCCGGCACACAAGTCACTCGCTGCGGCTGCTCCCTTCCAGGCCTGACCGAGTTCACGAGCTATTGTTGCGGGAGGACCAGGCCCCCATAGATTCGTTTTCTAAGAGGCTTGCCTCAAAGAGTGATTGGATTATTAAGCATCACAGCAACCATTGCAAGCCCTTCCACCCTATTTTTGAACAATTGCGGTCTAAGTGCTTATCCTTTATTCAAACCATTAGAAAATCGCAGGTAAATTCACCATTTACCTGCATTTGGAAGGTTTGGATTGCTGGAGTACTAGATATCGATGTCTTCGTTATCTTCTGTGCGAATGATGTAGTCTGTCATCCACGCGGTACCTAATAGACACAACCACACCACAAAGACTGGGCTCGGTACTTCGATGCTTGGAGTAATCACCAGAGCCGCAAAACCGACCGTTGGCAGTGTCCAACACAGTAGTTTATTCCAGCGGAAGGTTTTCAAGCGCGTCAGCGTTTCCATCGATGCCATGATGCCCGTTACACACAAGGCAACCAAAGCGGCATAAGGTAAATCGGCTATCCATAATGGAAGTATTAAGCCTAATGACCACCAGCTGTGTCGGCTGGCAGGCTTAAGATGATTTGCCGCCCACCAAATCACGATGATTGATAAGGTTTGAAGTGTGGTAACCCACGGGACACCTTCAAGCTTGCCTGCTGATTGTGTCACCATGATCCCGACCTGCAAAGTAGTCACAATCAAGCCGGAAATAATCACGACCGACAAACTACTGCGTCTTGAGAAGACCACCATCAATAACGGGAATAGTACCCACGCACTGACAGACAGCGTGATAGGCTGCAAAGGAAGGGTTAGACCATAAGTGGTCATGGAAACAAGCAAAGCTAATCCTGCTATGCCCCCCTGCGGTAAAATCCATAAAGCAGGAATTACCATTGCAAGCACCGGGATATCTCCCTCACTTAAACTGATTGCTCTCGCGCAAACAACCGCTAATAATGTGGTGATCAAGAACTGAAACGTTGTAAATACCATAGCCCTCTCCTTCTACCGATCCGTGGTACCATACCAATCGTAGTAATTAACTGGTCACCCTAGCTTGTTAAAAAACTCGATAACCTCGTTAGATTCTTTGATTGTAGAATAACTACTTATCAAAACTTCTTATCAAAAAGAGCGGCCTTGCTCTCAAGCTTTTTCCCTGCGCTATTTTTGAACACTTACTTACTGTGATTGGTATTTATGAACTAGGAACATTTAGTATGGACCAATTTTTGAGCCAAATCTTTGCTGTGATTCACCAAATTCCATATGGAAAAGTAACAACTTATGGAGACATAGCACGTTTTTCAGGATTTCCGGGCTATGCGCGCCATGTTGGTAAAGCGCTGGGTAACCTGCCAGAAGGTAGCAAACTGCCTTGGTATCGAGTGATAAACAGCAAGGGTGAAATCTCTTTAAAGGGTGATTCGTTCGACCGACAAAAGCAGCATTTGGTTAAAGAAGGGATTGAGGTGAGTGATGCAGGAAAGATCAAACTCAGAATATACAAATGGCAGCCCTAGAGCTGCCACTAATCGCTGATTCAACTGGCTAAGTTAAGCCAATCAAGATGCCTTAACAGTGGCATCGACTTCTGATTAACGAACACCAACCAAGCGTAGGTCTGCTTGCTGTGTATTTTCTACATCAGTAATTACTGACTTAATCGTGTCCGTTATGAAACGCAGTTTGCCGTCAACATGAATCGATGCGCGCATGTTGTAACGGTGGTTAGCTTTAATTTTGTCGTTGTCGTAGCTCAGCTCGAATGCGAACGGTACTTGCTTACCGTCTGTGGTGAACTCTTGAGTTGCGATAACCGTCGATGGTGCATCAGCCAGTGAGATATCTTCTAGCGTAACGGTAACCACTGCATTCTCTGGCAATGCAATTCTTTCACGGTAGCTTACTGTTCCTGAAATCACTTGAGTGTTCTCTGCAACCACTTCCTGAGAAGCGCTCGTTTCTGATGTTGCTTGGCAACCAACAAGTAGGCCAAACGATACTAAAGACGTAATAAGAATTAGAGCCTTTTTCATATTCAATTTCTCTCAACATGTTTGCCGGACTCGGCAAATCTACTCACCAATTATAAGAGAGCTTTCATATTCTGTCTTGAAACCCTATGATTTATTGACAGATATCTGACTAAGCTAAATGATTAACACCATAATCTGACACCCATTTTACGAAGAGGAATGCTGGCGATGAGTCAACCTTTACAAGAATTACTAAGTTTACTTCAGCTAGAAAAACTGGAAGAAGGTTTATTCCGTGGGCAAAGTGAGAACCTAGGCCTACCACAGGTATACGGCGGTCAGGTATTGGGACAAGCGCTTTCTGCTGCTCGTTATACCGTTCAAGACGACCGTAGTGTTCACTCGTTCCACAGTTATTTTCTGTTTCCCGGCGATCCTGAAAAGCCAATCATTTACGATGTTGAGAACCTACGAGATGGACGCAGCTTTAGCACACGCCGTGTAAAAGCGATTCAAAATGGCCGCCCTATTTTCTATCTCACTGCTTCTTATCATGGCGATGCGCCAGGGTTTGAGCACCAGATTTCAATGCCTGATATTCCGGGACCAGAGAACTTTGCCTCAGAAACTGAATTAGCGAGCCACATTGCGGAATTCTTACCAGAGAAACTGCGCAAAACCTTCTGTGGCGAAAAGCCGATTGAGATGCGTCCGGTGACGGTGGTAAACCCACTGAAACCTAAGAAGACGGAAGCGAAACAATACCTTTGGGTAAGAGCGAATGGCGCGATGCCAGACAACCACTTGATCCACCAATACCTGCTTGCCTACGCATCGGATTGGGGATTCTTAGTGACGGCGCTTCACCCACATGAAGTCTCTATCATGACGCCAAATTTTCAAGTGGCGACGATTGACCACTCAATCTGGTTCCACCGCCCATTCAAAATGGACGAATGGCTGCTTTATGCGATTGAAAGCCCAACGGCAGCGAACACTCGCGGCCTAGTGCGCGGCGAGATCTTCAACCAGAAAGGTGAGCTGGTAGCGACAGCAGTACAAGAAGGTGTGATGCGTTTTACTAAATAGCACTCAAATAAATAGCGGATAAACGCTTCTTACAAACCCCAAATACGCACAAACAAAAAGAGGCTAGGTTTAATACCTAGCCTCTTTCTTTAATGACGCTTAAGAAAACTCGTCACGCAAAAATCAATAAAACCTACTCAACTTCTAACGTTGGCTCAAACTCGCCTTGAACTCGCGTTTTAATGCCATCACCTGCGTCTCGTAGAAGGTTAAATGGCGATAACACTACGCCTTTCACCGCGCCCTCAGCGGCTCCCTGAGCGAGTTCCTTACTCTTATCAGCTAACAAATTAGCTTGTGCCAAAATACCTGGGACTTCCGCTCGTAGCATTTCAGATTCCGTGACGATGACAGGAATAGTCTGTTCGCGGTAAGACTTACTTTCAGCGAGCATTGGTGGCATTACGTCTACGCGGTATCTCTTTAATTCAGTTAATGTTGGTGGAATAACATCGATTCTTACCTGCTCGACTTCCGTTCGAACATTTTTCACTTCATCTAATATCGCAGGGATTTTGTTGTCGACCGAGGCTACGGTTTGATTCACATCATCGATCGTCTTTCTGACCTCTTCGACTGTGTTCAAAACTTGAGGAGCAAGATCGCTGACATGTTCTGCAAGCGCTAATAGCTCTTCTACTTTGAGCCCTTTGGTGAGGCCCGATATGTCTTCGATAACTTGCGGGTAAGTATCAACGATTTCACCGACTTTATTAGTCAATGAGTAGATGGTGTAACCCAAGTAAAAAATGGCGACCGCCAGTACCAGCTGGATAGCGGTAGATACTTTTGCAAACATGAATAATCCTTTTCTTTATCGCAGAGGCGATATCTAAACTGAGACGATAGTTAAGCTCAGACGATTGTTAATGCGTAACTAGGCGTAGCTTAAAGCGGCAATGCTGTCGTGTACTTCAATGGTTCCATCGCAAATGTCGAGGTCACATTAGAGATACCATCAATGCTATTCACCAAGCGCTTGTAGAAATCATCAAAGCACTTCATGTCTTTAACCTGAACCTTCATCATATAATCATATTCGCCAGCCATGCGATAGAACTCCATCACTTCTGGAAATTCCGACACAGTATTCACAAAACGACCATACCACTCATGAGAATGATCACTGGTTTTCACCAATACGAACGCAGTAAAGGAAAGATCCAGTTTTTCCGGGTTCAATAACGCGACCCTTTTCTCAATAATGCCGTTCTCTTCGAGGCGCTTAAGCCTTTTCCAACAAGGCGTTGTAGTGAGATTGACTGCTTCAGAAATATCGTTCAATGACAGGGTGCTGTCTTCTTGCAGTAACCCTAATATTTTTTTATCTACGGCATCTATCACACTTTCACCAAATCGCATTTAAAGAGAATAATTTTCTACAATTTAAGCAAAACAAAGCAAATATGGCAAAGTTTTTCTCTCCGATTATAGATAAATTAGAACCATACCAATTACAAAGAATTCCTACACTCGATCAGGAGAACGTTTATGTGCACTGACCATCAATGGATTAACAACGCGATTCGTAAAATTGAAGCGGACTACCAACGCTCAGCGGATACGCACCTTATCAAGCTCGATCTACCAAGTATCGAAGGCATTGATGTTTACCTTAAAGATGAAAGCACACACCCTACAGGCTCTTTAAAGCACCGTTTAGCGCGTTCTCTCTTCTTATACGCTATCTGTAACGGTTGGGTTGGCCCAGAAACCACGATCATTGAATCTTCATCGGGCAGTACTGCGGTGTCTGAAGCTTACTTCGCTCGCCTACTTGGCCTTCCATTTATCGCGGTAATGCCAAAATGCACAGCGAAGAAAAAGATCGAGCAAATTGAATTCTACGGCGGCCAAGCGCATCTTGTGGACCGCTCAGATGAAATTTACGATGAGTCTCGCCGTTTAGCAGAAGAATTGAATGGTCACTACATGGATCAATTTACTTACGCTGAGCGCGCAACCGACTGGCGTGGTAACAACAACATCGCGAACTCGATTTTCAATCAAATGCAGATGGAAGATCACCCAGTTCCGGCTTGGGTAGTAATGAGCCCAGGTACTGGCGGTACTTCAGCGACGATTGGCCGTTTCATTCGCTACCAACAACATGAAACTAAGCTTTGTGTTGTGGACCCTGAGAACTCTGTATTCCACGAATACTTCCAAACAGGCAATGCGAACGTGAAATGTAGTACATTCAGCAAGATTGAAGGCATTGGTCGCCCACGAGCAGAACCAAGCTTCATTCCTGGTGTGGTTGACGAAATGCGTAAAATCCCAGACGCAGCAAGTATCGCAACGACACATTGGTTATCTGACATTCTTGGTCGCAAGGTCGGCGCATCAACCGGGACTAACATGTACGGTGTGCTTCAATTAGCCAGTGAAATGAAAGCACGTGGAGAAAAAGGTTCTATCGTGACTTTACTGTGTGACAGTGGTGAGCGTTACCTAGACACTTACTTCAATGACGAGTGGGTAAATCTGAATATCGGTGACCTACAACCTTATGCAGCGAAGTTAGAAGCTTTCTCGCAAACGGGTGAGTTGGCTTAAGTTCAAAACCGATAGTTCGAAATAGAAAAGAGCCCTTGATGGGCTCTTTTTGTTTATTCATTCTATTAGTCAGCCACTAACGAGAACAAATTACTCTGGCTTCTGCTTCGCTTCAAATGCCGCGAGTTGTTCAGGCGTCGCTTTTGGTTGATGGTTTTGTTTCCACTCATCGTAAGTCATGCCGTATACACGCTCACGAGCGTCATCGATATCCAAGTCTAAGCCTTGTTGCTCTGCTTCCGCTTTGTACCATTTACTGAAACAGTTTCGGCAGAAGCCAGCCAAGATCATCAGATCGATGTTCTGCACATCTTTATTGTTATCTAGGTGTGCTAGCAGGCGACGAAAGGTTGCTGCATCCAGCTTATCTTGTTCTTCTTGAGAAAGATCTTTGTATTTAAATTCAGCCACTTTACTTTCCTTTATTCGATTTATTGTATTAATTCGTTGAGCTCTGTTTGTTATACAAAAAAAGCCTGCAATTCGCTAGGAGCAAACGCAGGCTTTTCAATATTGTTACACTATTCCGTGTTCATTAATCGTGCGTGTTCATTAACCGTGACTGGTTCTTCCCAAGTTTTCATGGCTAAGCTCTTTATTAAGTTCCGCTTCCACGTGACCCGGAGAGCGTGTTGATCCTGAAATCAGTCGGTACATCGCAGGAATTACGAACAGAGTAACCAATGTCGCGAAGCCCATACCGAAGAAGATAACCGTACCCACAGCCACTCGGCTTTCATAGCCTGCGCCCGTTGAAGTAATCAATGGAATTGCACCAGCCAGCGTCGTGAATGCCGTCATCATGATTGGACGTAAGCGTCGAGCAGAAGCATCAATGATCGCCTTTTCAAACTCAATACCACGGTCACGAAGTTGGTTAGCAAACTCTACGATCAAGATACCGTTTTTGGTTACCATACCGATCAACATGATCATACCAATCTGGCTGTAGACGTTGAGCCCTTGACTCATCAGCACCAAGCCTAAGAAGCCACCGAAGATACCCATAGGTACGGTGAACATCACCACCAGCGGGTTAATGAAGCTTTCAAACTGCGCGGCCAGTACCAAGTATGCGACCAGCATCGCTAGCGCAAACACCACTAGGATACTTGATTGGTTCTCTTTAAAGTCTTTTGACTCGCCAGAGTAGCTCACTGAAATATCACCCGGTAGCTGTTCAATCGCTTGTTCATCAAGGAAATCGAGCGCGTCACCCAGCGTGTAACCTTCCATTAGGTTCGCTTTAATGGTCACCGATTTCTGCTTGTTGTAGTGCGACAAACGAATCGATGAAGCCACTTCTTCAATGTGCGTCAGCGTATCAAGTGTAACCAGCTCACCAGACTGAGTTCGCATGTAGATTTGGCTTAGATCGTTCGCGTTGTTGAAGCTGTTTTCATCACCACGCAGATACACGTCGTACTCTTCACCACGGTCAACGAAGGTCGTTTCACTGCGGCCGCCAAGCATGATTTCTAACGTATCTGAAATGTCTGAAACGCTAACACCTAGCTCTGCTGCACGCTGCTTATCTACGGTTACCAATAGCTCTGGTGTTTTCTCAGAGTAATCGATGTCCGCGCCTTCCATCATTGGAGAATCTTCAGCCGCTTGCTTTAAGAGCTCTGCCCACTTCTGAAGTTCAGAGTAATCAGAACCGCCAAGTACGAATTGAACAGGCTCACTTGAACCACCTTTGAAGCCCGGCATGAACGGGAATACACGCACATCTGGAATGCCGTTCAACGATTTACGAACTTCGTTCAACGCTTCTTGTGCGGTAACGTCACGCTCATCCCAGTCTTCTAGGATCATGATTACGAAGCCCGTTTGGTCACCCGCATTACCACCAAACGCTGGTGATTGAATACTGAATGACTTCAAGAAGCCCTGACCAAGCAATGGCATTAAGCGTTCTTCAACGATGTCCATGTTGGCAGACATACGGTTGTAACTGGTTGCATCGGCACCACGAACAAACGCAAATATAACACCACGGTCTTCTTGTGGCGTCAGTTGCGACGGCACTTGTTGCATCAAGCCATAACTACCGCCCATACACGCGATAATGATGATTGGAGCGGCCCAACGCCAGTTAAGAGCACGGCGCAATACCGCGCGGTATCCAGACTCAAGCTTGCCAAATACGCGCTCGACAAACAAATTGAAACGGTTTGGTTTAACGTTCGCTTTAAGGATCTTACTGCCTAGCACTGGCGTTAGCGTTAATGCGACTAGCGACGAGAAGATCACCGACATCGCAAGCAATACAGAAAACTCGGTAAACAATAGGCCAACCATGCCGTCCATGAACGAGATTGGTAGGAATACCATTACCAATACAAGCGTTGTTGCGATTACCGCGAAGCCTACTTCACGAGTACCTTTATAGGCAGCAAGCAGCGGTGACTCACCACGTTCGATATGGTGGAAAATGTTCTCAACCACCACGATCGCATCATCGACCACCAAACCAATCGACAGGATAAGTGCCATCAGGGTAATCAGGTTGATGGAGAAACCGAAGTAGTACGCGGCAATAAACGACGAGATCAGAGATACAGGTACGGTTACCGCTGGAATAAGTGTTGCACGTGCTTGACCAATAAAGATGTAAAGCACAAGGATAACCAAGCCACCCGTGATAAAGAGTGTGCTGTATACCTCTGAGATTGAACGGTCAATAAAGACTGTTGAGTCATAATCGACAGCTAAACGAGTACCGTCTGGCAAGAACTTTTGAATTGCTTCGACTTCTTTATGGACTAAGTCAGCCACCTCAAGTGGGTTCGCATCTGACTGAGGCACGATACCCATACTTACGTTAACAACGCCGTCACTCTTAAAGGTCGAGTTCTCGTTTTCTGCGCCAATGTAAACATCCGCTACGTCTTTCAAGTAGATAGGTGTGTTATCAGAGGCACGTTTAACGACTAGGTATTCGAAATCTTCAGCTTCAGTGTAAGAACGAGCAGTACGAACCGACATCACAATCGCATCGTTACGTACTTCACCACCCGGGCTTTCAATGTTCTCACTGTTCAACGCAGAAGTGATGTCCGAGGTAGTAACGCCACGACCCGCCATCTGCGCAGGTTTCAGCTTCACGTACATTACTTTGTACAAGCCACCTGAGATATCCACCGAGCTCACGCCAGAAATCAAACTAAAGCGGTCAATCAACACACGTTCGGTGTAGTCGGTTAACTGCGTTCGGTCCATCTCTGTCGAACTTAAGTTGATGTAGACCGAAGCTTCACCACTACCATTGTTCTTATAAACAATTGGGTCGTCGGCTTCATCGGGCAATGAACGCTGCGCACGAGCTACAGCATCACGAACATCACTCACACCGGTATTGAGGTCGTAACCAAGCTCAAAAGTAATCGTGATACGCGACATACCGTTACGCGTTGTGGATTCGATCTCATCGATACCACTGATGCCGGATAACTGGTCTTCAAGGTTGGAGGTTATTTGGCTTTCAATGATGGTGGCAGACGCACCCTCATAACGAGTACTGATCGATACTACCGGGCTTTCAATATCTGGCATCTCACGAACCGCGAGCTTATTGAAAGAGACAATACCAAACACAACCAATAGTAGGCTCAATACGACGGCCGCTACTGGTCTCTTTACAGAAACATCAGATAACAACATTAGTTAGCGCCTTCTTGTGCTTTTTTATCACTTGCTGCATCAGCTGGGCGATTAACGGCAAGCTCTTGAACCAAGACGCCGTCACGCATGTTCACGATACCTTGCACCACGATCTTCTGGCCAATTTCGATGCCTTTGTCGATCACGACTTCGTTATCGATACGTGCCCCAAGGAAAACTTCTGTACGAGTTGCTTTATTATCTTCGTCGATAACATAAACGAAACGCTTCGTACCTGAATACTCAAGCGCTTGAACTGGAATGATTGGCGCTTCCACTGGTGGGAAGTCCATATCCGCCGCCACTAACATACCTGGCTTTAGATAATCATTATTGTTGTCGAAGTGGATTCGAACTCGAAGGTTCAAGGTTTCAGCGTTAATACGAGAATCAATGCCTACTACAGTACCAGTGAACTGAGTGTCGCCCCATGCGCTAGTGCGAGCCGTTACTTTCATACCTTTAGACAGTTTAGAAAGGTAGCGCTCCGGGATCTGCAGATCTAATTGCATTACCGATAGGTCATCTAAGGTCACGAGTTCAGTACCTGCTGTCACCATTTTACCGCGGCTAAAGTCGATAAAACCAACAGTGCCCGAGAATGGCGCGCTGATGTGAAGATCTTTCAGATTGGCATTTGCAGCAGCTAAACGAGCGTTGGCAATCTCTACGTTCGTTTTCTGAGCGTCAATTTCAGTTTGCGTGATCGCGTTACGTTTCACTAGGCGTTGAAATTCCGCTAGCTTACGTTGCTCGTCTTTTAGATAAGCTTGCGCTTCTGCAACTGCCGCTTTTGCTTTGTCATCGTCGAGTTGAACCAACATCTGCCCTTTAGTGACATCTTGATTGGCTTTAATGTTGATAGAGTCCACTCTGCCAGCCACTTCAGAAGTGATCATTACCGATTGCTCGGCTTCTAGCTTACCGACCAACGAAAGAGATTGGCTAACTTGGTGAATATCAACCTGCTCAGTAACAACAGTGACAGTGCTTGGGCCCATACGTTTAGCGAGTACGGCTGGAGACGCCATAAGAATAGACAAGCTAAGCAGGGTTAAAACAGATTTACGCTTCATAATAATGGTCTGCAAGTAAGTTTATACCAATCACAGTGAGTAAGTGGTCAGAAATAGCGTAGGGAAAAGGCTTGAGAACAAGGCAGCTCTTTTCAACAGATAGTTTCGATAAGTAGTTATTCTACAATCAAAATATCTGACGCTGTTCTCGAGCATTTTAGCAAGCTAGAATGACAAGTTACTTACTACGATAGGTATTATTATCTATAAATGAAATTAACCGTATTCTATCAACTGATGAATGCTGTAACGTCAAGAAGTGTAAATCTAGATTAAATTCCATTTACGTTTCTTGGCGAATTGCACAAACCAAACACAATGTAGAAAGCGAGTTACCTCAAGGTGTTACCTATCACTACGTAAACCTTAGTACAGATGTTCACTTCCCGAGCAATATGCGTACTTTTCGCCATCTTTGCCCAAAAAGGCAGCATTCAACACAAAACCATAAGAAAAACTCTTTACAGGTTTAACGTGTTTGCTATGATGCGCTCCGCACTTGAGAGATGCGTTGGGAAAAACATCTCTTTAGCCTATCCATTATGAGTTAGGAAAACACCCTGGAGGGGTTCCCGAGTGGCCAAAGGGAGCAGACTGTAAATCTGCCGGCTCCGCCTTCGATGGTTCGAATCCGTCTCCCTCCACCATATTCTTCTTACCTCTTTTAAGAGTTAAGAGAGCAACCTGATTGATGGGCTTATGGGAAAACATCAATTTAGGCTTACTTTGTGAAGAGTAAGACACACCCTGGAGGGGTTCCCGAGTGGCCAAAGGGAGCAGACTGTAAATCTGCCGGCACTGCCTTCGATGGTTCGAATCCGTCTCCCTCCACCATATTCTTCTTACCTCTTTTAAGAGTTAAGAGAACAACCTAGTTGATGGGCTTATGGGAAAACATCAATTTAGGCTTACTTTGTGAAGAGTAAGACACACCCTGGAGGGGTTCCCGAGTGGCCAAAGGGAGCAGACTGTAAATCTGCCGGCACTGCCTTCGATGGTTCGAATCCGTCTCCCTCCACCATATTCTTCTTACTTCTTTCGAGAGTTAAGAGAACAACCTAGTTGATGGGCTTATGGGAAAACATCAATTTAGGCTTACTTTGTGAAAAGTAAGACACACCCTGGAGGGGTTCCCGAGTGGCCAAAGGGAGCAGACTGTAAATCTGCCGGCACTGCCTTCGATGGTTCGAATCCGTCTCCCTCCACCATATTCTTCTTACCTCTTTCGAGAGTTAAGAGAACAACCTAGTTGATGGGCTTATGGGAAAACATCAATTTAGGCTTACTTTGTGAAGAGTAAGACACACCCTGGAGGGGTTCCCGAGTGGCCAAAGGGAGCAGACTGTAAATCTGCCGGCACTGCCTTCGATGGTTCGAATCCGTCTCCCTCCACCATATTCTTCTTACCTCTTTCGAGAGTTAAGAGAACAACCTGATTGATGGGCTTATGGGAAAACATCAATTTAGGCTTACTTTGTGAAAAGTAAGACACACCCTGGAGGGGTTCCCGAGTGGCCAAAGGGAGCAGACTGTAAATCTGCCGGCACTGCCTTCGATGGTTCGAATCCGTCTCCCTCCACCATATTCTTCTTACCTCTTTCGAGAGTTAAGAGAACAACCTGATTGATGGGCTTATGGGAAAACATCAATTTAGGCTTACTTTGTGAAGAGTAAGACACACCCTGGAGGGGTTCCCGAGTGGCCAAAGGGAGCAGACTGTAAATCTGCCGGCACTGCCTTCGATGGTTCGAATCCGTCTCCCTCCACCATATTCTCCTTAATTGGAAAATCGAAAAGCCAACTCATTGAGTTGGCTTTTTTCGTTTCTGAGCTTTATCTCTTACTAAACGTGTCTTCTAAAACAACCCTCAACTTCCTAAACACTAACCCGCTACTACAAATAACTAATCGAGCTAAATCATTCAAACATCAGTGATCCCATACTTCAGCATGACGCTCACAAGCCAGATAAGCAGCGCAGCCTAAACAATGGGTCGATATATGTTCTTCGCATTCGTTCGCAATTATCTGTTTCTGCTGCAAAGTAACCTCAGGCTCCAATACGGGTTCAAAGAACTTTGTCATTACTCATTACATCCAAATAAAATCAGTTAGTTAGTCTCAGGTTAATCCAATCTTTAACTAAGATACATATCATTAGACGCAAAAAAGCCCCTGCTGATTTCTCAGCAGGGGCTTTCTATTATTTGGTGTCATTCCGAATAACTACATCCTATTGATGTTGAGTTAAATCCTGGAATTAACCTTGAATACCAACAATTAACCAAGGTGCATTGTTAGTTGTTAGGTCACGCTCTAGGTGCCAGATATCAGTGATATCTTCTTCAACGCCATCCGCTGTGTCACGGTAACGACCGCTAAACTGAAGGCTTAGCTGTGCTTTGCTACCATCGTGGTCTGCGCGAACGATTTCAGCATCAACGTACATTACGTCTGTGTGCTGATCACCGTCTAGCTTATTACGCTCAGCTTTTAGGTCTTCAAATAGGCTTGGAGATACGTATTCTTCAATCGTGTTTAGCTCATTGTGGTTCCATGCACCTTGCAGTGTACGGTAGTGCTCACGAGAACCGTTGATGAATGCCGCTTGATCAAAGCCCGGTGGGTAGTTATGTGGAACATCGCTTTGTGCACCAAAACCGAAACCACCAGCAGTGCCTTGTGATTGAGGTTGTGCTTGCTCGAAGTTATGAACATTTGGTTGTTGCTTAGGTTGTTCAAACTTGTTCTGACCCATGCCGCCGAATGCTGGCTGTTGGCCACGTGCATTCTGCTGATTCATTGAGCCCTGCTTCGCGCCCAACATTCCACGTAGGAATTTAAACGCTAGGAAAGCAATCAGACCCATGATCAGAATATCCATGAACTGGATACCTTCAAATGCGCCACCAAAGAATGCAGCTAAAAGACCACCAGCAAGTAAACCACCTAGCAGACCGCCCATAAGGCCTTTCTTGCTAGAGTTAGCTGCTGTGTTCTTACCTGTTTGATCTTGACGGATCGAATTCGTGTTTTGTTGTTTTGGTGCTGGAGCCGTTTTAAAGCTTTTGCCAAATGACTTACCACCACCAAACTTTTTCGCTTCCGCGATTGGCGTCACCGCGACTGTTACCAACAGGATCGCGACTAGTGAGAAAAATCGTTTCATTATTATCCTTTATAGGTTTTTTATCTTTCGACACCTTAATCATACTCGTTAACAAAGAACAATGAAATATTCACCGTGTTTACACATGTATCATAATATTGCGGCTATTAATTGATTACTAAACTAGCGAAGGGATTGACGGCACTCAGGGGCAGCATTAAAATATTGAACGATGTTCATTTAATAGAAAGTACCCATGGCAAGACGAAACGATCATACTCGCGAACAATTAGTGCAATTAACCTTAAAAACGGTAACCGACTTCTTAGAAGAGCACTCTTATCACGAGCTAAGTCTACGTAAAATCGCCAATATGATTGGTTACGTTCCAAGTACCTTAGTAAATGTATTTGGTAACTACAACCTACTGCTTTTGCATGTGGTCGCTCAAACATTAGATGAACTGGCGTCAGAATCCGCTGCAGCTGTTGAAAAATCGAGCAACCCTCAACAAACTCTATTCAACCTAGCCTACTGCTACCACGATTTTGCACAGAGACACCCTCACCGTTGGCAACTTATCTTTGAGCACAACATGAACGGTGAAAACCTTCCTGAATGGCAATCGAACCGCATCGATAGAATGACAGGCATGCTAGAGCAGTTGCTAGTAGCGATTGCTCCTGAACATACGAAAAGCGAAGTCGTTAAAGCCAGCCGTGTATTATGGTCTGGAGTACACGGAATTACTCTACTTAGCGTTGATGATAAATTTTTCGCCTCTGAGCCTATTGATGGTAAAGAGCTGATCAATAACCTAGTCTCAAACTACTTAACCAACTGGTAATCATCCAAGGAAAGACAATGAACAACAGCAGCCAATCTTCGCTGTTAACGCAAAAAAGGTTCCTACCCTACTTTATTACCCAATTTCTAGGAGCCTTTAACGACAACATATTCAAAAATGTCCTGTTACTGTTTGTTGCTTTCGCAAGCGTAGACACGCTGCCTATTTCCAGCAATCTATTCATTAATTTGGCCGCAGGCCTTTTTATTCTGCCCTTCTTCCTATTTTCAGCTTTAGCAGGTGTACTGGCCGACAAATACGAAAAATCGTGGTTTATCCGTAAAGTTAAGCTCCTCGAAGTAGTGATCATGTCACTGGGTGCGATCGGATTCATCTACGAAAGCTACGGGATATTACTTCTGCTCCTGTTCCTTATGGGAACGCAGAGTGCTTTCTTTGGTCCGGTGAAATACGCCCTGCTTCCACAGCAGTTAGAAACAAAAGAACTGGTATCTGGTAACGCTCTCGTCGAGACAGGTACATTCTTAGCGATCCTGATTGGTACTCTAGGCGCAGGCATCATTGCATCTGAAGAAGGCGCGAAGCTCATTGCTGCGGTGTGTATTGTTTCGTTCGCCGTGCTTGGCTATGCATCAAGCTGCTTTATCCCACATGCGCCAAGTAATGCACCAGATCTTAAAGTAAAGTGGCAACCTGTAAAACTGACCTGCGCGACACTTGCGATTGCCAAAAAAGATCGCCCGACCTTTCAAGCTCTGATGTCTATCAGCTGGTTCTGGTTCCTTGGTGCGGCTTACCTAACTCAGTTTCCCAACTTCACTAAACTGCATCTAAACGGCACTGAAAGCTCCGTCGCCTTTTTACTGGCACTATTCTCGGTAGGCATTGCAATCGGCTCTTTAGCTTGTGATAAGTTATCTAATCACCGAATTGAAATCGGCATCGTGCCAATGGGCAGCTTAGGTATCTCGATCTTCGGTCTTCTGATGGCGATATCCATCCCGGAGTCTTTGCCTGACTTTAGTTCTTTCCATCAATTCGTAACCTACTCAGAGCTGTGGCCACTGTTTGCTTACCTTCTGCTTCTGGGTATCTCTGGCGGTGTCTTTATTGTTCCTCTGTATTCACTGATGCAGTTACGTGCCAAGCCCGACGAGCGTGCCCAAGTGATTGCCGGGCTCAATATCTACAACTCACTGTTCATGGTGGGAAGTGCGGTATTAGGTATTGTTTGCCTTAGTGTTCTAGATCTTTCAATTCCGCAGCTGTTTATCTTGCTCGCAGTGGGCAACACTTTGGTGATGCTGTACCTGTTTTATCAGGTGCCTATCTACGCTTTCCGCTTCTTTACGTGGGTGGTCACTCACACCATGTACAGAGTTAAACATAAGAACTTACATCACCTGCCAGAAAAGGGCGGTGCGTTGATTGTCTGCAACCATGTGAGTTATATGGATGCACTGCTGCTGAGTGCGGTTTGCCCTCGCTTGATCCGTTTTGTGATGGAAGAGGATTACACCAAGTTGCCGCCAATTCGACGCTTCTTGAAAAGAGCTGGGGTGATTCCAATCTCCGCGACCAACCGCAACTCGATTCGAAACGCTTTCAAAGAAGTAGAGCGTGCCCTGCATGAAGATCACATCGTGTGTATTTTCCCAGAAGGAAAGCTCACCTCTGATGGCGAAATGGCTGAGTTCATGCGTGGTATGGAGCTGATCATCAAACGTTCCCCTGTCCCAGTGATTCCTATGGCTCTTAAAGGATTATGGGGTAGCTACTTTAGTCGTTACAAAGGCCGTGCCTGCAAAGGGTTACCCACTCGCTTCTGGACTAAGCTAGAGATAGAAGCTGGCGAGCCGATTTCACCTAAACAAGCCTCTTGTGAAACGCTTCGACAGTCAGTCTCTGACCTTCGCGGATCATTACGCTAGTTAACCAGCCCTTTATTCATATCAGTTGAACAAGCGTTAAGTTTTCCTTAACGTTTGTTCAATTCATTTAGACTTACTTATCATTTTATTGAACGTATAGTGGTCTCATCACAATAACGCCACAACAAAACAAGACTCTAAATACAATGAACCTAAAAAAGTCCGTTCCATTTTATCTTGCTGCACTGTTTTGCTTAACGCCTTGGGTTAGCTCACCGACAGCCCTGGTTATCGGTTTCCTGCTTGCTAGTTTAGGATTAGTCCCTGAACACTTGGAAGTCGGCAAACTTACCAAAAAGCTACTGGCCTACTCTATTGTTGGCTTGGGTTTTGGTATTCAGTTTGAAAAAGCATTAGCAGTAACAGGCGATGGTATTGGGCTCATTGTAACGACGATTATCGGTACATTAGTCATTGGTTGGTTCTTGGCGAAACAAATGGGGCTAGACCGCACTACGGGCTATCTTATATCTTCTGGTACCGCGATTTGTGGTGGTAGCGCGATAGCAGCAGTGGCACCCGCGATCAAAGCAGACGATGAACAGATTGGCTTGGCGTTAGCTACGGTATTTGTGTTGAACTCGGTAGCTCTATTCTTATTCCCGATGATTGGCCACGCGCTTGAGTTAAGCCAACAAACATTTGGTACTTGGGCCGCCATTGCGATTCACGATACATCTTCTGTGGTAGGTGCAGCTTCGGCTTATGGTGAAGAAGCACTGACGACAGCGACCACATTGAAGCTCGCTCGCGCACTTTGGATCATCCCAATCGCTTTAGTCAGCGCAATGATCTTCAAGAACGATCAAAAGAAGATTACGGTTCCCTACTTCATTTTCTTCTACTGCGCCGCCATTGCTATCAGTGACTTACTGCCACAATTTGAGATGGTCTACCAAGGGATCTTTGATGTGTCCAAACGCGCGTTGGTTGTGTGTCTGTTCTTAATTGGCTGTGGTATTTCCGTAGAGAAGTTAAAAGCAGCAGGGCCGAAGCCATTGATGTTTGGTATTACGATGTGGACGATGATTTCGACGGGTTCTTTGGCGTGGTTAACCCTTGCTTAGTTCGCAAAGAAACGCTTTAGCTGGTTGTTCGGTTACCTAGACATTCAGATTAGCGAGCAACAAAACAAAAAGGCAAAGCTCAAATGGGCTTTGCCTTTATTGTTTGTGGTAAGGGTATTCTTTGTTGTAACAATCACGAATCAAACAGGGGCTTATCACTCTTCTTGCTCTCTCTTTTCATTAAAACAAGTACCACAACCAACACAAATGCGGTGAGCTCAGCCAACGAACGAGTCAACCCCGATGAGATGATCGCTTGGCCTATCTGCAGTAAAACCGCAATGATGAGGGCAATTTTCATAATAAGACCTTATTCTATAATCCGTTATTTATATGGCTTATTATGATGGATGGTTATAAAGATAATAAATTCTGTTTTGAACTATCTAATTGCTAAATTAACTAACCGCCTGACAACTTAGTCACCTAACAACTTCGCAAATAACGTCGAGGTAAGCGCTTACCTTTAACTCCTATGCTGAGACAACCAAGAGGCCAATCCAGCGCGTGAGACCTTAATACCCTGCTGTTCTTGCTCAGGCATTCGATAATACTCAACAGGAAATTTGAACCGCTCAAGACGTCCATTCAATTGCTCAGCAAACCACTCTTTGGTTGGCAAATCAGCACAATCCACAATAGCGACAGGTCGAAACCCGAACTCATCGTCTTCAATAGGAACAATAAACGCCTGATTAACCTCAGACAACTGATTGAGTGCTCGCTCAATTTCTTCGCAATGAATGTTCTCACCACCAGAAATAAACTGGTTGTCGGCACGGCCAATAATCGACACTTGTTCGCCAAGCCACTCACCAAGATCTTTGCTATCAAACCAACCGCTCTTATCAACTAATGGCGTTAAGTTACCTTGATAGTAATACCCGGACGCGAGCGTCTCGCCACCAATAAAGATACGTTGTTCTTCAATTTTTAGCTGGCGATGGTTAAGGACAAAACCGGCGGTGCTGCCGGCATCAACGAGCTTCGCGGTCACGGTTGAAGCCGCTTCAGTCATGCCGTATCCAAGCCATGTTTCGATGCCCATTTGTTGAGCTTCGAGCCCAAGTGCTTCTGGTATATGACTACCACCCAAAAGTACATGCGTTAAAGTAAGTGCTTGCTTACTCTTTAACAATCGATGTAGTTGAGTAGCGACCAATGAAGCATGACTGCATTCTTCTATATCGGTTTCAAGCTGACCTGTGCCTATTTTGATGCAACCACCAGCCGCCAACCAACGATGAACTATCGCCAGCCCCGACACATGGTACATAGGTAAACTCAGTAACCACGTGTCACCTTGTTGATAACGAAACACCTCAAGCAGCCCTGACGCAGAGCATAGGTGCTGCTCAAGTGTATGAGCGACCGCTTTTGGGTTTCCGGTAGAACCTGAAGTGAATACGATGCTCGCTAGGTTTTGCGGATTGAAATTGGATTCTTGAGGTGTCGTTATCTGCTCATCATCACCATCAAACTTCAGTTCACTTAGGCAAGGCAAGGTCACCAACTGAGTATTCAAACCGGCAGTCTCTGATTGCTCTATTCCGCTATTGCCCAAGAGCCAAAGGTAGCTCTGTTGATCTGCTTGATATAAGGAATCGAGCTTTTGCTTCAGGCGTAAACTAGGCTGAGGCATCGTAAACGCACAAACCACACCCAAATTGAGTGCGGCAAGATAAACAGGGATCACTTCAGCTTGATTCTTACCAACAATCGTCAGTACATCACCTTCAGATAGGCCTTGATGAGATAGCTGTTGTTGGTACTCACTAACCAACACAAACACTTGCTGCCAAGTATAAGTGCGGTGAGTGGTCACTAACGCTGGTTGAAGTGGGTTTTGCTGCGCCCACTTTACCCAGAGCGGGGGATGATTAGATTGTGGGCGCATCATATGATAACCAAAAATAGATTAAGAACTTGTTAAGCTAACTAAATAGCCATTCAAATAGCTCGGTCTAAGAAGACCAAATCAATTGTTGCTTTTCAAGCGTAGAGACAGGCAACTGACAGCCCGGCCAAGAAACCTCTAGCTGCTGCTTGAACAAGCCAATCGTATCCAACCCCGGCACTTCATTTGGCAAATATTGCTGCGCCAGACGAGCAATCTGAGTCAGACCTAGGCTCGACTCAATGCTTGAGCTCAATACAGGTTTCATTCCAAGCTTCTGTGCTCGCTCAATGATTGCCACGCAACGCTCGACAGAACCAATAAGAGTTGGCTTGATCACGACTGCTTTAACACCAGTAAGGTCGCTAAGATCAAATTCCGGGCTGCGCACCGCTTCTTGCAGTGTCTCGTCCCACGCAATCGCCACACCATGGTCAATGGCAAAGGCCAAACTGTCTTCTGGCTTTTGGCAAGGCTCTTCGATAAAGCTTATACGCTGGCGCATTGACGGCGAAATGTATTTAATGAATTGCTTCGCTTTCTCTGGCTTCCACGCACGGTTGGCATCAAGTCTTAGAGTCAAATCAGGGATCGACTCAAGGAATAAGCTAACCAACATGCCATCGCGAATCGCTTCGTAGAGGCCGACTTTCACTTTCGCGACCTTCTCGCCTACCATCTCATTCAATACAGGAATCAGTTCATCTGGATCGCCTGTACACAAAGGCGCCGCTTGGTAGTTACCTTGAGCGTTAAGATCGCCTCGCAATTCCATCATCGCCATTGAAAAGCCAAACGCGACAGAAGGATACAGCTCGTCGAAAGGCGTTTGAGGCTTATTGTGGCTCCAAAGCTCTAATTCGTGTTGAAGCTGAATGCCAGCTTGTTCGGCATCTTCTTGGCTAAAACCGGGCAAAGGCGCAACTTCGCCAAAACCAGTTTTACCATCACACTCAAGTTGGATGATATAGCCAACACGTTCGTTCAACTTATTGTCACGAAGAACCACACCACTATCCATAGGTAATTGATAACGGTAAAGTTTAGCGTGACGCTGAGAATTCACTGAGTTCATAAAGTTTCCTAAAAAACGGGGAACATCAAAACAAAACGAGCCGCTATTAGCGACTCATTTTGAAGAGGAGAAAGACTATGGATTACGCGGGAACTTGTCGAAGTCCGGTCGACGTTTCTCGTTGAATGCGTTGCGGCCTTCTTGGCCTTCCTCTGTCATGTAGAACATCATGGTTGCGTTACCAGCCAACTCTTGTAAGCCTGCTTGACCATCACAGTCAGCGTTCAGTGCCGCTTTCAAGCAACGCAGTGCCATTGGGCTGTGTTGAAGCACTTCACGACACCAACGAACTGTCTCTTTTTCTAGGTCAGCAACAGGAACAACGGTGTTTACAAGGCCCATGTCCAGTGCTTCTTGTGCATCGTAGAAACGGCACAAGAACCAGATTTCACGTGCTTTCTTTTGACCAACGATACGAGCCATGTAAGAAGCACCCCAACCGCCATCGAAAGAACCCACTTTAGGACCCGTCTGACCGAACTGCGCGTTTTCAGCTGCAATAGTAAGGTCTGCCATCATGTGAAGTACATGACCGCCACCGACTGCCCAACCCGATACCGCTGCGATAACTGGTTTTGGACAAGTACGAATTTGACGTTGGAAATCAAGTACATTCAAGTGGTGCGTACCTGAGTCATCTTGGTAACCGCCGTAGTCACCACGGATACTTTGGTCACCACCAGAACAGAACGCCTTCTCACCAAGACCAGTCAAAATGATTACGCCAACTTTCTCGTCATAACGAGCATCAGCCAGTGCATTGATCATCTCTTTTACGGTTTGTGGACGGAACGCATTGTGCACTTGAGGGCGAGCAATCGTGATTTTCGCAATACCGTCATCAGACTTGTGGTATTGAATATCTTCATATTGACTGCTTTCATCGCGCCAGTTAACGGCTGCGTAAAGTTCTTCTTCTGTGATGCCTACTGTTTTAGCCATGATGATTCCCATTGTTCTATTAGAGAGCGCGACTAGCGTAGAGTCGCGACGGTGTTGCTCTGCTTTCTATAGCGCTTGATACGAGAGGTTCGCTCAGTCAGTTCATCAACGACTGGCGATACATTGGATGATCAGATTTGAAAACATCTCTGGTTGCTCAAAATGAACATTATGACCCGCGTAATCCACCTGACTATATTCAAAGCCACTATTCTCAGCTAGCTCCATGAATTTACGATCTTTTTCTCCACATACATAATGCAATAAATGCTCATGAGATTTCAATGTGGCACGTAAATCCGGTTGCTTAGCTAACGAAGTAGATAACAACATATTTGCTACGGATACTCCAAGGTTACCACTACGCTTTATGACCAAAGTTTGTCTTTGCTCATGATTTAGTGAAGAAAAGACGCTTTGTTGATACCAATCGTCTAAAACATCTTCAATCGACTGCTGTGCAAAGCGAACAGCCCATTGCGTATCGTGTACTAACCTTTGTGCTCTTTCTTCATCACATTCCAAGCCAAAGTTGCCACCTTCAATGATGACTTTCTCTAAGTTAAGAGTTTCGAAGCAAGGGCTTGTTACCCCATACATGGCAAGCCTTCCCCCCATAGAATACCCAATCACCACGATAGGATAATCGACAGGAAGATCGTTGAGAGCCAGCTGAGATGTGATGCACTGAACTATCTTGGTACAGCAATGATCAAAGCCTACAGGGTCGATAAACCGGCTTTGTCCGTGTCCGGGCAAATCTATGCAAAGACGAGGAAAGTCTTCGAGGAAGGGGTGGCATGCACTCCAATCATCCCCGCTTCCGAGTAAACCATGTAAAAAAACAAGCAAAGGTTTGTCAGAAGATTCTTGTACTGCTGGGTAATAATTGGAGTAAAGCATGTAAAGTCCTTAGGCTAATGCCTCGGTGAGCATTGAGCTGAATTGCTTCAGCAAAGTAGACGCTTGTTCGGGAGGCGTCTTAACTTCTACGAGCAAGGTACCCTGACCTTGTTCAAAATGTTGTTCGATGAGCGTTTGATAGCAATTCAAGGTTTCTGGCGCCGCATAACCAAGATGGAATTGCGCAGCAGCATGTTCAAAATTGAAACCATGAGGCATTTGATATAGAGACTGTTTTTGTTGCTCAGGAACCGGCAAAAAATCAAAGATTGCCCCACCATCGTTATTGGTAACCACAATAACCATTGGTGTTGTGCTGTGAGTAAGTAGCGCCAGCGAATTTAGGTCGTACAACAAAGAGGTGTCACCAATCAGCATCATCAAAGGATTCTGGTTGGCTTTTATCACTCCCGCAGCCGTCGCCACCAAGCCATCAATGCCCGATGCACCGCGGTTGCTGTAGACTTGAGTCGCAGAGATTGATGACAGCATATCCACCAGCCTTACCATCAAGCTATTTCCCACAAAAAGCTCTCTGCCCTTAAGTCTAGACGACAAGTCAACGGCAACGCTCAACTCTGTCAGTTGGTCGTTATTAGAGATTTGCGCCAACGCTAACTGCTGAACCGTATTCGCGACTTTCGCCAAAGATGCCGCCCAGCCAGCATGTTCTCCCAACAGCGTTGGTAGATGTTGCTCTGATAACCAATGTTCGATATCAGCGACAATATGAGTTTGAGGCAGATGATCTTGATTAATACGATGTGCATCTGGTGAAACAACGATGTACTGCGATGAACAAAATGTGGCAGCTTGTTCTTTTACCCATTGGTTAAGACGCTTAGATACGATGCGCTCACCAAACTGGATAATAAAATCACACTGACTAAGCTGTGCTTTGGCTGCGTCACTTTGCATCCATAAATCATAGTGTTTCCAGTCACTACTGACACCCGATTGAGGGTCACAGAATACTGGCCAGCCCAAAGCTGTCGCAAACTGCTTGGCTTTAATTGCGGCTTCATTCTCGATAGAACCAATAATCACTGCGCCTTTACGAGCGACATAATCACTTGCTGAGACAGGCTGAGCGATTAAATGACTGGGCAAATAAGTGTTCGAGTAAAGGCAGGTTGAAGCTCTCCAAGCTGCCACGCTCTTTGTATAATCCGCATACATCTCGGCGCTATTAGCGGAATAAAGCGGTTCTGGGAACGGACAGTTGATATGAATAGCCCCACCGACGCTGCGCTGTTTCGCCAGTGCGTTATCAACCGACGTCAAAAGCCAATTCAAAGAAACTTGTGTCGTTGGACTTGGAAGGTTTAGTGCCGTTTCAACGTGAGACGAAAAGATACCCTGCTGCTGAATCGCTTGATTGGCACCACAGTCGACTAAATCAATCGGTCGATCGGAGGTCAACAAGATTAGCTTTTCTCGCGTTAATCCAGATTCAGCGGTCGCTGGTAGAAGGTTAGCTACGGCAGTTCCAGAAGTAACAACCACCGCAACGGGTTTGTTGCTCGCTTTAGCTAAACCTAAAGCCAAGAAGCCAAGCCCGCGCTCATCAAAGTGCGTATGTAAGGTTAGCTTAGAGTTAGCTTCGGCTTCGAGTGTTAATGGTGTTGAACGAGAGCCTGGCGCGATGCAAACATGTTCAACGCCATTGCGTGCAAGCTCTTCAAGTAATGTGTTACACCAAACTCTGTTTAATACAGCTTGGTCGTGATTCATGACGCGACACCCAATGGAGGGTGATCTGAAATTAAGCTAAGCAGAGTAGACATCTTCTTGTTCAGCTCTTGCCATTCATGTTCGGCAACCGATCCCGGCACGATCCCCGCGCCAGCAAACAGTTGTACTTGATCGTTTACAATCAAGGCGCTTCGAATCGCCACGCAGAATTCCGCTCGCTGATGACTGATATAGCCTACAGAGCCTGCATACCAACCTCGTGCAAACGGTTCGTGTTCAAGAATGAAATCCATCGCCTCTTTACGAGGTAAACCCGCCACCGCAGCAGTTGGCTGTAAGGCAGCAAGCAACTGCACACCATTAACGCCATTGTTGAGCTGAGCATGGATATTGCGCTTCAAATGCTGCACCTTACGCAAGCGCACTAGACGCGCATCCTTTTCAACATGGACCGTTTGAGAATGAGGAGTGAGACGCTCAATGATGTCGTCGACCACATACTGGTTCTCATTGAGGTTTTTGCTGTCTTGAGAAAGCCAGTTGGCCAGTTCCATATCCTCAGTAGCGTTCTCTCCGCGACCAATGGTTCCAGCAAGCGCCTCGGTATCAAGCTCCGTACCATGTCGGCTATATAAGCGCTCTGGTGTCGAGCCAATGAAACTGTGTTTAGAATCCAGCACCAACATAAAGTGGAAACTGTGGTGATTTTGCAGATAGCTGGCTTTAAGTAATTGAGCTGCGCAGATAGGCGCATCGAGTTGCAGTGTGGTTTTACGTGCTAAAACGACTTTTTTGTACTCTTCATCGCTAATGCCTTGCAGCACTTTATCGACAAGGTTGCCCCACTGCTCTCTTTCTGGAACGTGATTGATCTGTTCAATATGGGCAGACAAAGGCGCCAATATCGCGGCTTCTACAGAAAGCTTATTCAAAGCATTAATAGAAGAAACGCGATCAGGGGACAAATTAACCGCCAGCGACCAAGTATTGTCAAAGCGGATCAATTCAACCTGAGGAAGGAAGAAAAACGACTCCATGCAGCGACGGTTCTTTGCGGTGTGCCCATCAAACGAGCGTCCACCCCAGATTCGTTGGTCTTCACCAAGAATAGCGTACGCGGGTGCAGGATCTGAAAACGTATGTAACTGTCCGAGCGCAACAACCTCTTCACGAGTGTCGCGTGACTGCCAGTAGAACTTAGGAAAGAGCGGTTGAGCATGAAGCCATTCTATAAATGCAAACGATGGTTTTTGCGTTAGAACTTCAACACAACGAACTTCGCTTGCTTGGGCATTTTGTACTCGCTCAATCAAAGCGGAGATAGTTTGCTGGAAATGTGACAAATCGACCTCGTTCACATCTAAATTATTATTATATTAGTTTGATACTTTATGGGCAGTACCCACTTAGATCAAGAATGTACTATATCTTTTCAACATTCCTGTGATTTTAAGCGATCCCGCCCCTTTATTCATCTTAGCCAATAACCAAGAAAGCGATTAATTAAAATTTAGAAAAGAGTGACAACAAAAAGGCTAAACGTGACACTGAAATGCGACATTCATCAGATTTTTATTCTATCAAACGCCATTTTGCGGTACTTTAATAAAGTATTTAAATTAATTTCAGGAAATCGGCAATGCAAAATATCGGGATGTCGTCAAAACTCAACAGCGTATGCTACGAAATCAGGGGGCCTGTACTCAAACATGCTAAGCGCATGGAAGAAGAAGGGCATAAAATACTGAAGCTTAATATTGGTAACCCCGCCCCATTTGGTTTTGACGCCCCTGATGAAATCCTTGTTGACGTAATCCGTAACCTACCGACATCTCAAGGTTACTGCGACTCAAAAGGCATCTATTCAGCCCGCAAAGCGGTTGTTCAGCACTACCAGAAAAAAGGCCTACGTAACCTTGATGTAGAAGACGTTTACATTGGTAACGGCGCATCAGAGCTTATCGTTATGTCTATGCAAGCGCTACTGGATAATGGTGATGAAATCTTAGTTCCCGCTCCGGATTACCCACTATGGACAGCGTCTGTTGCGCTTTCTGGTGGTACACCGGTTCACTACATGTGTGATGAAGATGCTGATTGGTATCCAGATTTAGACGACATGCGCGCGAAGATCTCACCAAAGACGCGCGGCATCGTTCTTATCAACCCGAACAACCCAACAGGCGCGGTATACAGCCGTGATTTCCTATTACAAGTGGTTGAGATTGCTCGTGAGCACGGTTTGATCATCTTCGCCGATGAAATCTACGACAAAGTACTTTACGACGGTGCGGTACACACTTCAGTGGCAACGCTTGCTGAAGACGTATTAATGGTCACGTTCAACGGCCTATCTAAAGCTTACCGTGTATGTGGTTTCCGTGGTGGTTGGATGTTCTTAACAGGCCCTAAACACCTAGCGAAAGGCTACGTTGAAGGACTAGAAATGCTGGCCTCAATGCGTTTGTGTGCCAACGTTCCGATGCAACACGCTATCCAAACCGCACTCGGTGGCTATCAGAGTATCAATGAGCTGATTCTTCCAGGCGGTCGACTGCTTGAACAGCGTGACCGTGCATGGGAACTGATCAACAAGATCCCTGGCGTTTCTTGTGTGAAACCGAAAGGTGCAATGTACCTGTTCCCTAAAATCGACACCAACATGTACAACATCAAAGACGATCAGAAGTTTGTACTCGACTTCCTTAAGCAAGAGAAGGTGCTATTGGTTCAAGGTACGGGCTTCAATTGGCCGAAACCGGATCACTTCCGTATCGTGACTCTGCCGCACATCGAAGATCTAGAAATCGCAATTGGTCGTTTAGAGCGCTTCTTACAGACTTACAGCCAAGACGACCTCATCGAAGGTTAATGAGCACAAAGAAAGATGGCTACAATTTGCTGTTTTAAAAGACTTTAACTTGTATTCATTCACTTCTATGCTTAAAAGGCTCCTGTTTAGGAGCCTTTTTTGTATCCGCTGTCTCGTATCCCTGTGCAAACACAAGATACGAGTGGAGTATTGTTTATACCAATCACAGTAAGTAAGTGTTCAGAAATAGCGTAGGGAAAAAGCTTGAGGACAAGGCAGCTATTTTCGACAAGCAGCTTCGATAAGTAGTTATTCTACAATCAAAAATTCTAACATAGTTATCGAGTTTTTTAACAAGCTAGGATGACCAGTTATTTACTACGATTGGTACTATAAGGACATTTATGAAACAGAGCCATTTCTTTGCCCATCTCGCACGCATGAAGCTAATTCAACGCTGGCCCCTGATGCGTTCGGTATCAAGCGAGAACATTTCAGAACATAGCCTACAGGTTGCTTTCGTGGCACACGCCTTGGCACTGATCAAAAACAAGAAGTTTGATGGTCAGCTTAACCCCGAGCACATTGCTCTGCTTGGCATGTACCACGACACCAGTGAGGTACTGACGGGTGATTTGCCAACGCCTGTTAAATACTACAACCCGGATATTGCACAAGAGTATAAGAAGATAGAAGCCGCTGCAGAACAAAGACTGCTTTCGATGTTGCCAGAAGAGTTCAGAGACGACTTCGCCCCCTTCTTAATATCTGGTACTGCGAGTAAAGAAGAGCAAAGCATCGTCAAGCAGGCAGATACTATCTGTGCGTACCTGAAATGCTTGGAAGAGCTCAGTGCGGGCAATCATGAATACGAGCAAGCCAAGCGCCGATTGGAAGAGACACTCGAACAACGCAAAAGCCCAGAAATGGACTACTTTCTCACCACATTCGCACCGAGCTTTGAATTATCACTAGACGAGATAAGCTAGCTGGGTATAAGTTGTTTTTAATTAGCTAAATAAAATCAATTTGATAGGTGCTATTTTGAATTCTCAACTCGAACCACCCTTTGTACTCGAACAAGAATGGCAGCATCGAAATGACGATGAACATAAAATAAGACGGGATGACCACCGCAGCCCGTATCAGCGTGACCGTGCGCGCGTGCTTCACTCTGCTGCTTTCCGTCGCTTACAAGCGAAAACCCAGATCCATGGCACCACGGTCAACGACTTTCACCGAACGCGCCTTACTCACTCTCTTGAGGCCGCTCAGCTTGGCACCGGTATCGTCGCTCAACTGAAGAAAAAGCAGCCCGAATTTCGAGACCTATTACCCTCAGACAGTTTGATTGATTCACTGTGTTTGGCTCACGACATCGGTCATCCACCCTATGGACATGGCGGCGAAGTCGCACTCAACTACATGATGCGCGACCACGGCGGCTTTGAGGGCAACGCTCAAACGTTTCGCATAGTCACACAGCTAGAACCTTACACTGAACATCACGGGATGAACCTATCTCGACGCACTTTGTTAGGTCTAATTAAGTACCCTTCTCTGCTGAGTGAGGTTCAAGCTAAATTGCAGTCTGAACCCGTTAAGCATCAACGACAACTCCGAGCTAAAGATTGGATGCCAGCAAAAGGCATCTACGATCATGATGAAGAGTTGTTTAACTGGGTGCTTGAACCGCTTTCAAGCAGCGACCAACAGCTCCTAAAACAGAAAAGAAAAACGCATACCGAGCCACTTGAGCACAACAAGACCAAATATAAGTCACTGGATTGTTCGATCATGGAACTTGCTGACGACATCGCGTATGGCGTGCACGATTTAGAAGATGCGATTGTGCTTGGCTCTGTGACCAAAGCTCAGTGGGTCGAATCGGCTTACCCTCAACTGAAAGAGATGGCCGACCCATGGATTTGTGAACACCTAGATTCAATTACAGAGATGCTTTTCTCTGGTGAACAGTATCGTCGAAAGGATGCGATTGGTGGGATAGTCAACGCACTGTTGACCAGTATCTCGATTAAGCGAGTGGAGGCTAACTTTGAGAATGTACTGTTGGCTTACAATGCGGTGCTCGAGCCGAGCATGGACGGCACACTCGATAAGCTGAAACACTTTGTCAGCGAGTTCGTTATTCAAGTGCCACAGGTTCAGGTCATCGAATACAAAGGTCAACAGATCATCATGGATATGTTTGAAGCATTCAGCGCAGATCCTGAACGCTTGCTGCCACTGCCCATCAAGAAGCAATGGCTACAACATCAAGATGAGTCTCGAAAAATGCGCGTGATAGCCGATTACATTTCATCGATGACTGATGATCTTGCGCAGAAAATGCATCAGCAACTGTTCTCAGCTCATACCGAGTTTTAATTCCTGACTCACTTTACTAAAACGGCTTAATCTAAGTAGTTTTTCTCAAACACGCCCGGCGGCATTTGATTGATTTGAAACTGAATCATTTGGTCAAATGCCGTTAGCAAAGGGCTAAAGTCGCCATCACGCTCTAACAAGCTAAGTAAATGATAGCCAGCTTCAACGGTTGAAAGGCTATTTTCACTGGGTGCTTTGCGAATTCGGTAATTACCCTTGAGATCTTTCGGTAAATGAACCGTGTTCAACGCATGCAAGTTACTCGATACTTGCCACATCTTGAATGCTTTCTTCCACGTGCCATCCAATAAAATCACACGCAGCTTCTTATTGGGAGATGTCGCCGACTCAACTGAAACAGAGTTTTCGCTTGGGTATAAAATCACATGTTGATACTGTTCATCGCACAACAATGCGTTGAGTTGTTCGTTGTCTGAAAAGTCTTCGCCAACAAACGTCACGCTGTTATTAAGAGATAACGAGAGAATACGCGCTGTTCCCATCGGACGATGCTCTTCTGATGGGTGCTGAAGAATGATAAGCTCAACATTCGATTCGAGTGGTGTAACCCACTGACAAATACAAGCTTTCAAAGCCTTGCTGCATTGGGGGCAATAACGAGACATGGATTTAATGTGTACCCTGTTTTAATTTTCATTTCACTTTTATGCGTCTTATTCCAATTTGAGCCAATACAAGCTTGGGTCGTTTGGGATAGCAATGCGATTGCCGATGGGCAATGGTGGCGAATCCTAACAGGAAACTTTTCACATACCAACTACTCGCATCTTCTGATGAATCTAGCAGGCTTGTGGATCATCAGCTACCTGTTTCAACCGAGTAAAAAACAGCTTGTTGTTGCTTTGCTTGTGATCAGTTTAGTGACTGGCGTCGCTCTGTTGTTTTCAAGTATTCAGATCTACGTTGGCCTATCGGGCACTTTGCATGGGTTGTTTGGCTTATTCGCGCTCAGAGAGGCTTTAAACGGCAGGAAGTCTAGTTGGCTGTTAGTATTCGGATTAGTCGCTAAAATCGCTTGGGAGCAGCTTATTGGCCCTTCTAGCACGACTGGTGAACTGATTAATGCTCGTATCGCGATTGAAGCCCACCTAGCAGGTGCATTGGCCGGAGGCTTCATATCTATCGCTTCATTTCTAACAAGTAGAAAAACGGGTCAAAGTTGAATTCTTTCGCGGTTCTTTTCAACCGTCGCTTCACCTATCCCTTTGACACTCACCAAATCATCAGCAGTAGTAAATGCCCCGTTCTGATCTCTGTAATCGACGATTTCTTTGGCTTTCTTGTCACCCACGCCAACCAATAGTGCTGAAAGTTCTTCTGCCGTCGCGGTATTGATGTTGACCGTAATCTCAATGCCTTCGTAAAGCTCAGCCTTGGTTGGGCTGTCTGCAAACACGGCAGGGCTTAAGAGCATCAGAAATGAAAGAATTAGTGTTGAATATATCGTGCGCATAAATAGTTCCTTTGTTCAAAAAACGTAACTTATGCATTTGCCGCGCTAGATAACACAATCACCAGATAAAAATAAAGCGGATCACCTAAGTGACCCGCTTCGTTATACATCTTATTTTCATCAGCTTGTTTGTTGGCTCACAAATCTGAATTAAAGCCTAACAATCACGTGTTGATTTCAGTAGTAAGCTCTAACTTGAGCTTGCTACTGAGGTAATCAAACGCTTACTGACCTTGACCCACTACGTAGTATTCAACGTCTGCGTTTTTACGAAGTACGTTTAATACGTTAGTCAGGTCTTGCTGGTTACCAACTCGCTCCAACTGTGCACCAATTTGAGTGCTGTAGGCTGGGTTGATCTCAGCCGTTACTTTAGAAAGCTCAACAACAACGATATTACCGTCTTGGTCTTTAGATTGACCGAACACAGCTTGACCTGCTTCTGGTTTCGCTAGAGCGAATACAGATGCCGCTAATGGCGAGTTACGGTCAATCGTTTCAAGTTCAGTGAACTCAAGGTTGTTGTCCGCTAGTACTGCTTCATTGCCTTGCTCAAGTTCGTTCACTAGAGAAACACCTAGCTCAACCGCTTGCTGCTCTGCTTGTACAGCAGACAGTGCAGCGACAACTTGATCTTTCACTTCAGCTAGAGGAAGAACTGTCTCATCACGAGTCTCTTCTACACGAACAACAATTACGTGCTCAGGTGCAACTTCGATAACTTCCGAGTTTAGACCGTCTTCTTTCACTTCAGGGCTCAAGATAGCTTGCATAACTGCAGGCGTCATCAGAACTTCTGGAGCGTCAACTTGAGAGATGAAATCTGTCGTTGTGATCTTCGCGTTGATAGCTTCTGCAGAATCATCTAGAGAATCTGGGAATTCAAACGCTACTTTTTCTAGCTCAGTTTGTTGCTCGTAGAACTGATCAACTGCGTGTTGGTCTAGAAGCTCTGTCTTAATCTCTGCCGCTACTTCAGTGTAAGGCTGAGCTTGAGACGCTTTTAGTTCGTCTAGCTTGATGATGTGGTAGCCGAAATCAGATTTAACTAGGCCAGTCGTATCACCAATATTCTCAAGAGCGAAAGCCGCATCTTCGAATGCTGGGTCCATAACGTCGCGTTCAATCCAACCTAAATCACCACCAACATCTGCACTACCGAAGTCGTCAGATTTCTCTTCCGCTAGCGTAGCAAAATCAGCGCCTGCATTTAGCTCGTCTAGGATTGCCTGAGCTTTCGCTTCGTCATCGCCTTGAACTAGGATGTGGCTAACTTTACGTTGCTCTTCCGTTGAGTACTTGTCTAGGTGCTCTTGGTAGTATTTCTGTGCTTCTTCATCGCTTACTTCAAGCTGAGACTTAAGCGCTTCAGCAGAAAGCTCAATGTAAGATACCTTAGCTTGCTCTGGACGAGTGTAAGCTGCTGGGTTCTCTTGGTAGTACTGTTCGATTTGCTCGTCAGTTAACTCGATGTCTTTTGCAAGGTCAGCAACAGACAGTGTCACTGTGCGAATGTCACGAGTTTGTGCGATAAGCTTGCTCTGAGTATCGATTTCGCCCTGAAGAACGAATTCACTGCCTTGAAGTGCAGTCACAAGCTGGTTGCGCATTAGGTCACGACGCATGTATTCAGCGAAGCTCTCTGCGCTGAAACCTGCACGACGTAGTGCCGATTGGTAAACTTCTTGGTCGAATTGACCCGCCGTTTGGAACTGAGGCATTTCTAGAATCATGGTGCGGATTTGAGAATCACTGATTCGTAGGCCTAGAGACTCAGCTTGCTGCTCAAGCAGTACGTCATTGATCATGCGATCAAGTACTGATTTACGGAAAGACTCTACGTAAGCAGGGTCTGCAAGCATTTGCGCGAAGTAATCGCCAAGTTGAGACTGCATACGATTACGTTCGTTTTGGTAAGCCTGTTCGAACTCACCACGAGCAATTTCTGTGTTGCCAACTTTAGCTGCTGCGTTGTTACCGCCACCGGTGATGTAGCTGCCTACACCTGCGAATACGAATGACAGGATAATCAACCCAAGGATAATTTTTACCGCGATGCTATTCACGCCTTCGCGTAATCGATCCATCATAATTTAAGTGCTCTCCGGATATGAAGCATTGGCTTCAAAATAAAAATCTATTCACGCGATATTATCAGAAAAAGAAATGCGCATCAGTAGGATGCGCATAATTTAAATAAGTTCAATGTGCTTTGTACACATACTGTTTAAGAATGAAACATCATTTTTCAAACAGTAAACGCATTTTACTGCCTTCCCCTCTTAAATGGAGGTTTCAGCAGTGAAAATTAGTTACATGCGTCTTTAAGTGCTTTACCCGCTTTGAAGCCAGGTACTTTAGCTTCTGCGATTTGGATCTCTTCACCAGTTTTTGGGTTACGACCTGTACGAGCAGCACGAGTACGAACACTGAAAGTACCAAAGCCAACAAGTGCAACTTGGTCACCAGATTGTAGCGTTGTGCCAACTGCTTCGATGAATGCGTCTAGAGCGCGGCCAGCTGAAGCTTTAGAGATGTCTGCGTTTTCTGCGATTGATTCTACTAGTTGTGTTTTATTCACTGTTTTTCCCCTATGTGTCATCTGTGACTACTTCTGATGACTGTACGTTCCATTTTGGTTTTAATTTAGCCGCAAGCCTTATTGCAAAAGGGCTGCCGCTTTGTTCAATAACTTAGCGTCCAAAAAAAACGCTGACAAGCCTTTTCGGGCCTATCAGCGTAATTCTTTACTTATTTTTGCTATGCATCACTATTTTTTCACGTCAAACTCGACCCCTGACGGATCTCGTTCTAGCGCGACTTTGAGTACTTCTTCAATCCACTGAACCGGGATCACCTTCAAGTCAGCGATTACGTTGTCTGGAATCTCTTCCAAATCACGCTCATTGTCTTTAGGGATCAGTACAGTTTTGATGCCGCCACGGTGTGCAGCAAGCAGTTTTTCTTTCAAGCCACCGATAGGTAAAACTTCACCACGAAGGGTAATTTCACCTGTCATACCGACCTCTGCTTTAACCGGGTTACCCGTCAAGCTAGAGACAAGTGCAGTACACATTGCGATACCCGCACTCGGGCCATCTTTCGGTGTAGCACCTTCTGGTACGTGAACGTGAATGTCACGTTTTTCGTAGAAATCTGAGTTGATACCCAGTTTTTCAGCACGAGAACGAACCACTGTCATTGCCGCTTGAATCGACTCTTTCATCACGTCGCCAAGTGAGCCAGTTTGCGTTAGCTTACCTTTGCCCGGCATTGCTTCGGTCTCGATAGTCAGTAGATCACCACCCACTTGAGTCCACGCTAGGCCTGTTACTTGACCGATACGGTTGCTTTCATCCGCTTTACCGAAGTCGTGGCGTTGAACACCTAAGTACTCTTTCAGGTTATCAATGTTAACCGTTACAGACTTAAGATCGCTGTCTAGCAAGATGTTCTTCACTGCTTTACGACAGATCTTTGAGATTTCACGCTCTAGGCTACGTACACCCGCTTCACGCGTGTAGTAACGAATGATGCCGATGATTGCAGAGTCTTCAATCTCAATTTCATGAGGCTTAAGACCGTTGCGTTGAACTTGCTTGTCCAGTAAATGGCTCTTAGCAATGTTCAGCTTCTCATCTTCTGTGTAACCAGATAGACGAATCACTTCCATACGGTCCAGTAGAGGCCCAGGAATGTCCATCGAGTTCGATGTTGCCACGAACATAACATCTGACAGATCGTAATCTACTTCTAGGTAGTGATCGTTAAATGCGTTGTTTTGTTCTGGATCTAGAACTTCTAGAAGTGCTGAAGATGGGTCGCCACGCATATCAGAAGACATCTTATCGATCTCATCTAATAGGAACAGTGGGTTCTTAACACCAACTTTAGACATCTTCTGGATCAGTTTACCCGGAAGTGAACCGATGTACGTACGACGGTGACCACGAATCTCAGCTTCATCACGAACGCCACCAAGTGCCATACGCGTGTACTTACGACCCGTTGCCGCAGCAATCGAACGACCTAGCGAGGTTTTACCTACACCAGGAGGACCAACAAGACAAAGGATTGGGCCTTTTAGCTTGTTGATACGGTTTTGTACTGCCAAGTATTCAAGAATACGTTCTTTAACACGCTCTAAGCCGTAGTGGTCTTCGTTTAAGATCTCTTCCGCTTTCGCTAGATTCTTTTTCACTTTTGAACGCTTAGCCCAAGGAACGCCCACCATCCAATCAATGTAGCTACGTACTACTGTTGCTTCAGCAGACATTGGCGACATCATTTTCAGTTTTTGCAGTTCTTGCTCGGTTTTTTCACGAGCTTCTTGAGGCATCTTAGAGTCTTCGATCTTCTTCTTCAGAGTCTCGAATTCATCAGGAGCGTCGTCCATCTCGCCAAGTTCTTTCTGAATCGCTTTCATTTGCTCATTCAGGTAGTACTCACGCTGAGATTTTTCCATTTGCTTCTTAACGCGGCCACGAATGCGTTTTTCAACTTGCAAGATGTCAATTTCTGACTCCATTTGGCCCATCAAGAATTCCAGACGTTCAGTCACATCTAAGATTTCTAGAACGTGCTGCTTGTCTACCAGTTTAAGTGGCATGTGTGCAGCAATCGTATCAGCAAGGCGAGCTGCCTCATCAATACCGTTCAGAGATGTTAGAACTTCTGGTGGAATCTTTTTGTTCAGCTTAATAAAGCCTTCGAATTGATTGATCGCGCTGCGAACAACCACTTCTTGTTCTTTTTCGTCAAGTTCTGAGGTTACAACGTATTCTGCGTCCGCTAAGAAAAACTCACTTTCTTTGAATTGGTGAATTTTTGCACGCTGCTGACCTTCGACAAGCACTTTAACAGTACCATCAGGGAGCTTTAGTAACTGAAGAATGGTAGCGACAGTTCCTACTTTAAATAGGTCGTCAATTGAAGGCTCATCAGTGTCCGCTTCTTTCTGCGCTACAAGTAGTACTTGTTTGTTAGCTTCCATTGCCGATTCAAGGCAAGTAATCGATTTTTCACGACCAACAAACAATGGAATAACCATGTGTGGGTAAACCACTACATCACGTAGAGGTAGCACGGGGATTTCGATACGCTCGGAACGTTCCAAGTTCATATATTTCTCTCTTCCGCTTTAACTTATAAAGCAGTATATGGGGCTTAAACGACTGGATTCAATGGAAGAATAAAAAAAAGGAGGTAATTGCTTACCTCCTTTTTCAATTTGAGTGACTTGTCTAAAAAAGACCTACTCTGCAACAGCTGCTTGGTTATCTGAGTTGCTGTAAATTAATAGTGGTTCTGACTCACCATTAATTACCGACTCATCAATCACAACCTTGCTTACATCAGTTGAAGATGGCAGTTCGTACATAGTTTCTAGTAGAACACCCTCCAAGATAGAACGTAGACCGCGAGCACCTGTTTTACGGTTCATTGCTTTCTTAGCAATGGCACGTAAAGCATCTTCACGGAATTCTAACTCTGTATCCTCAAGCTCAAATAATGCTGCGTACTGTTTTGTAAGTGCATTCTTTGGCTCACATAGGATTTGGATTAGCGCTTCTTCATCAAGCTCTGTCAGTGTTGTTGTCACAGGTAGACGACCAATGAATTCTGGAATCAGACCATATTTCACTAGATCTTCAGGTTCTACTTGAGTGAACAATTCACCGATAGTTTTGGTTTCATCTTTTGAACGCACTTCTGCGCCAAAGCCGATACCTGAACCTGTTTCTACACGCTGTTCAATCACTTTATCTAGGCCTGCAAACGCACCACCACAGATAAATAAGATCTTAGACGTGTCCACTTGCAAGAACTCTTGCTGTGGATGCTTACGACCACCTTGAGGTGGAACTGAAGCTACTGTACCTTCAACAAGTTTTAGTAGAGCTTGCTGTACACCTTCACCAGACACGTCACGCGTGATTGATGGGTTTTCAGCTTTACGAGAAATCTTGTCGATTTCATCGATGTAAACAATGCCGCGTTCCGCTTTCGCTACGTCGTAATCACATTTCTGAAGCAACTTCTGGATGATGTTTTCAACATCTTCGCCCACGTAACCCGCTTCGGTTAGTGTTGTTGCGTCTGCCATTGTGAAAGGAACGTCTAGGAAACGAGCCAATGTTTCAGCCAGTAGTGTTTTACCACTACCAGTAGGACCGATAAGAAGAATGTTACTCTTACCTAGCTCTACGCCTTCAGCTGTCGTATCACCATTACGTAAACGCTTGTAGTGGTTATAAACTGCAACTGCTAGCACTTTCTTCGCGTATTCTTGACCGATTACATAGTCGTCAAGATGCTCACGAATCTCACGCGGCGTTGGCAGCGATTCCGATTCTTTCTTAGGAAGAACATCTTTAATTTCTTCACGAATAATGTCGTTACAAAGATCGACACATTCATCACAAATGTAAACAGAAGGACCTGCGATTAACTTGCGAACTTCGTGTTGGCTTTTGCCACAGAAAGAGCAGTAAAGCAGTTTACCGCTACCACCCTCTTTGCTTTTATCTGTCATTCGCTAACCTCTTAGCCTTAACTCTCTATGCTTGAGTGTATATCAATTTGAATCACTTTGCGTTAAACAATTGCCCTGCAATTATTGACCGCGGTGATTAAGAACTGAATCCACCAAGCCGTATTCTACTGCTTGATCAGCAGACATGAAGTTATCACGATCTGTATCGCGCTCAACAACTTCTAGAGGCTGACCTGTGTGCTCTGCCAATAGTTTGTTTAGCTTTTGTTTGATCGTTAGGATCTCTTGCGCGTGAATTTGAATATCAGACGCTTGGCCTTGGAAACCGCCAAGTGGCTGGTGAATCATTACACGTGAGTTTGGAAGCACGTGACGCTTACCAGGAGTACCACCCGCTAGTAAGAATGCACCCATAGAGCAAGCTTGACCCATACATACTGTGCTCACGTTTGGCTTGATGAACTGCATTGTGTCGTAGATAGACATGCCTGCTGTTACGCTACCGCCAGGTGAGTTGATGTAAAGATAGATATCTTTGTCTGGGTTTTCTGATTCCAAGAAAAGCAGTTGAGCCACGACAAGATTTGCCATGTGGTCTTCCACTTGACCTGTTAAGAAAATGATACGTTCTTTTAATAGACGAGAATAAATATCGTAAGAACGTTCACCACGGGAAGTCTGTTCAACCACCATAGGAACTAGTGCGTCCATAATCGATGGCATTGTATTTTTTTCTTGGTAGCTCATATTCTTATGTCCCTAAAATAAATGGCCCGAATGATTAAATCATACGGACCATTGTTAGCAGAATTGTTGACCGTACGTCAACCTTCTACGTCAGATATTACTATATTAAGCAGGTTGCTGATTCATTAGCTCGTTGAAGCTAACTTCTTTATCAGAAACTTGAGCTTTAGCGATGATTGCATCAATAGCTTGCTCTTCTAGAGCAACGTTGCGCATGTTGTTCATCATTTGCTCGTTTTGCTCGTAGTAAGCAATAACTTCTGTTGGATCTTCGTATGCTGTAGCCATCTCTTCGATGATAGCTTTAACTTTCTCGTCGTCAGCTTTTAGCTCTTCAGTCTTGATTACTTCACCAAGTAGAAGACCTACAACTACGCGACGTTTAGCTTGCTCTTCGAACAGCTCACGTGGAAGTTGGTCAGCAGCTTCAGTGTTGCCACCGAAACGTTGAGCAGCTTGTTGACGTAGAACACCAATCTCTTGATCGATTAGAGCAGAAGGTACGTCGATGTTGTTTTCGTTAACTAGACCGTCGATAGCTTGCTCTTTGATGCGGTTCTTAACAGCTTGCTTAAGCTCACGCTCCATGTTCTTACGAACTTCAGCTTTAAGACCTTCAACGCCGTCAGTTGCGCCGAACTTAGCAACGAATTCTTCGTTTAGTTCTGGAAGTTCACGAGCTTCAACTTTGTTTACTTTGATTGCAAACTTAGCTGCTTTACCTTTTAGGTTTTCAGCGTGGTAATCTTCTGGGAAGTTTACGTCGATTTCGAATTCCATACCTGCTGTTTTACCAACGATACCGTCTTCAAAACCAGGGATCATGCGACCAGCGCCCATCTCTAGTGGGAAGTTCTCAGCTTTGCCGCCTTCAAACTCTTCACCGTCGATAGAACCAACGAAGTCGATAGTTGCACGAGAACCAGCGTCAGCAGCAGCTTCAACTTCAGTCCAAGTTGCTTGTTGCTTACGTAGAGTTTCGATCATCTCTTCAACGTCAGCTTCTTTAACTTCTACTGCTGGTTTCTCAACAGTGATGTTTTCTAGACCTTTCAGCTCAACTTCTGGGTAAACTTCAAAAGTTGCGTTGAATACTAGGTCAGCGCCTTCGTTGTTTTCAACTGGTGCGAAAGTAGGTGCGCCAGCTGGGTTGATTTTCTCTTTAACGATCGCTTCGATGAAGTGACGTTGCATTACTTCGCCCATCACGTCTTGACGTACTGCTTTGCCGTACATTTTAGCAACCATCTTCATTGGCACTTTGCCTTTACGGAAACCATCGAAACGACGGTTTTTCGCGATGTTGCGTAGTTCAGCTGTAACTGCATCTTCGATGTTAGCAGCAGGAACAGTAATATTAAGACGGCGCTCTAGGCCTTCTAGCGTTTCAACAGTAACTTGCATTATATAAACCTCAAAACTGGCTCAGTAATCTGAGCATATGAGCCGTAACTTAGCTTTAATTCAAAAGCAGACGTTGTTGGCTGCATCCTTGTGTAGTGCTCTATCCGAACACCTAATTTAAAATCGAGCATTGATGTCTGAATTGATTATTCAACCAAACACCAGACTAATCAGCGATATCTTCGTTCTTCACACGTCGATTAAAACGCAATAAAGCTTGTTTTCAGAAACAAGAAAGGTATCTCCGATTAGCCTCAGGACAGAAATTTTAGACGCGACATTCTAGCGATCTGTTTAATCTCTGTCGAGCCGTTCACCTCTGCATGATGATGAATGCTCTAAATTCGTCCAACTAAGTGATACAAAAACGATCAAATCATCACTTAGCACAACAGAAATGGGGACAATAGCGACTTTTTCAAGGGAATCGAGGGCTTTTTTTGCTAAAAACCTTAAAAAGAGATCTTGCTCTTGTTTTACCCCTCAGAGTCGATAACTTTTTCAACAATCCCCGTTACAAACCCTTAACCTACATCCATCTGTTCACTCTCTGCTTTCAGCAAAAACTACCGCTATTTGCTACCATAAACGAGAGAAGACAGGCTTGATTGTTTACCAAAGAAATCAGCGGAGAGCCTTCATGTTTCAAGCTTTTAAAATCCCAATACTGTTAATGGTCACATACAGTTTACTGATGGTGTTTGGCGGTCATTGGGTGTGGAGCACGAGCCATGAAAGTTTGTTAAATGATCATCAATCTAAGCTGGACCGCTTTTCTGTTCATATTTCAAGCCAATTGGATAAGTTCGCGCACATTCCCGAGCTGCTTTCAAAAGACAAAGAGCTGGTCGATGCCCTGCACTCTCCAAGTAACTCTGCGCAAATCGAACTCACTAATCGTTATCTAGAGCACGTAAACTCGGTGATTCAAGCATCCGACACCTACCTACTAGACAGTATCGGCACCACCATTGCAGCCAGTAACTGGAATCAACCGCGTTCTTTTATTCGTCGTAACTTTGCTTTCCGCCCCTACTTTCAAGAAGCGATTATTGGCAATGAAAATCAATATTTTGCGCTAGGTTCAACCTCTGGAAAGCGAGGCTATTATTATTCTTACCCCGTCTCCTATGCCGCCGAGATTATTGGCGTCATTGTCGTAAAGATGGATTTATCGCTGATTGAAGCAAGTTGGAAAGGCAAACAGAGTTTTTTTGTTGCTGACGATAAAGATCAAATTGTATTTATGTCGAGTAACCCTGAGTGGCTGTTCAAAAGCCTTCAGCCGCTAAGCGAAGTACAACACACTCGAATTCAAGAAAGCAGGCAGTATCTCGATACAAAAATAGAAAGCCTGCACTTCTCCGGCGATTTAGACAGTGCCACCAGTCGTATTGAGTCGCCACACAAACTCGTCCAAGAGCAGTTCTTTAGTTCTTCGCGTTTCCTAGCCGAACCAAGACTCACCATACGGGTATTTTCTCCAACCCACTTAGTTTGGTGGGACTTGGTTGCTTACCTTGTTGTTTTGAGCCTAATCTTTGCGATTATTTATCTAACAATGCAGCTCAACCACCATAGACAACAAAGACGAGCACAGATAGACAGGCTGCAATCCGAAGCCAAGCAAAAACTCGAATTTCAAGTGCTTGAACGTACATCGGAGTTACATGTTGAGATCAAACACCGTATCGAAACCGAGCATGTTCTGAGGCAAACCCAAGACGAGCTCATCCAAGCCGCCAAACTAGCAGTGCTAGGGCAGATGTCAGCGAGCATCAGTCACGAACTGAATAACCCGCTTGCCGCGATTCGCAGTTATGCCGACAACGGCCGATTGTTTCTTGCCAAAGAAAAAACCGATCGTGTCGATGACAATCTATCGCGAATCTCGGCACTCACTGATCGCATGGCGAAAATCAGCCACCAGCTTCGCTCGTTCGCCAAAAAATCTACTGCGGAAGAACTGCACACCTTGCAAATACTCCCTATCTTACATTCATCGAAAGAGCTGATGAAGCCACAGCTCAAGAGTGAACGAGTTAAGGTCAACGAACTCCCTGAAATCTTTGATGCTTGCGTGCTCGCCAACGCTATTCAACTGGAACAGGTGATCATTAACCTGCTGACTAATGCGATTCAGGCGATGGAACAACAAGATGATAAACAATTAGCTATTCTGTTAGAGATTAGGGAGTCCGACCATCAACAAGCCCAGACCTTGCTGATTCATGTCGATGATAATGGTCCCGGCTTCACCTCCCCTTCGAACGGACACTTTTTTGAACCCTTCCATACCACCAAGAAAAACGGACTTGGACTTGGGCTATCGATTTCTCAACAAATAATCAGCGGAATAAATGGCAAGCTCGTTACCGGTAGTAGCCCTCAAGGCGGTGCTCGATTCAGCATAGAGCTGCCCCTTGTTGAACAAGAACAGCAAGCAAAAACTCAGCAATAACCAGAATACAAAGAAGTAAAGGAATCACTATGTGTCACGTCTATTTCATTGATGATGAATCCGACCTAAGAATGGCGATAGAACAGAGCTTCGAGCTCGCCAACATTGATGCCGAATTCTTTCCCGACGCGGAGTCTGCTCTGCTCGCGATTCAAGAAAACGGCTTACCTCACGTGATCATCACTGATATCTGTTTACCGGGTCTATCCGGGCATGATCTGCTCAACACCGTAATGCACAAAGACAAAGAGATCCCTGTGATCATGATTACTGGTCACGGCGATATTTCAATGGCCGTTCAAGCCATCCAATACGGCGCCTATGACTTCATTGAAAAACCTTTCGCTAATGAACGCCTAGTCGAAACCACTAAGCGAGCGATAGAAAAACGTCAGCTCACCCTCGAGAACCTTGAGTTAAAACGTTCACTTAAAGCCAGCCAAGCACTTGGTCCAAGGATCATTGGTGACACGCAATCAATGACGGAGCTGCGGTCTATCATCACTCACGTTGCCGATACCAATGCCGACATATTGCTATTTGGCGAAACAGGCACTGGCAAAGAATTAGTTGCACGCTCTCTGCATGAACAAAGCAGCAGGCGAGAACAAAACTTCGTCGCAGTCAACTGCGGCGCAGTACCTGAAAATCTGATTGAGAGTGAACTGTATGGCCATGAGAAAGGGGCATTCACTGGCGCAGAAAGCAAACGTGTCGGTAAATTTGAATTTGCTCAGGGCGGAACTCTATTCTTAGATGAAATTGAGTCCATGCCAATGCAGGCACAAATTCGCCTGTTGCGCGTCTTGCAAGAACGCGTCATCGAAAGAGTTGGGTCTAATGGTTTAGTCCCTCTAGACATTCGAGTGATTGCGGCAACTAAAGTCGACCTAAAGAAAGCCGCTGAAGAAGGCACTTTCCGCCAAGACCTCTATTATCGACTCAATGTTGTGACCTTAGATTTACCGCCGTTAAGAAGCCGACAAGAAGATATCCCAGCACTCTTCCACCACTTCCTACTGGTCGCTGCGGCGCGTTATGGCAAGACTGCCCCTGCCCTTCCACAAAAGGAGCTGCACGCACTTTTGGCTCATGATTGGCCGGGAAATGTTCGAGAATTACGTAATACTGCAGAGCGTTTTGTACTTTTAGGTAAGCTTTCTCACTTATCAGACAGCGCCACTGAAACTACTCAAGAACTGTCTTTGGCAGAATTGGTATCTGACTTTGAAAAAAATACGTTGAAGCAGGCACTTATTGAATGCAATGGCAGTATAAAAGAGACCATGGAGAGGCTGCAATTACCGAGGAAAACCCTCTACGATAAGATGCAAAAGCACCAGCTAACGAAAGAATCTTATAAGGTAGAACCAAACTAAATTAGATTTGGGAGCAAGATCACCTATACTTATTTCGACAACAGGATGTTATGCAATAAATATAATAAGGAAGTGGTTATGGGTGAGAAAACAAAAGTGCCATCGATTACCGATACTTTCGAGATAGATGGTATTTTTTATGCTGACAATCATGTCGATCTACACACGCCAGAATTAGAGGCAAAACGCGCTTTGTATGAGCAGATAAAGCCTCATTCAAATCGTGGCAGAAATATAGATGAGGAGGTCTAGCGACCTCCTCATTTTTTATGGATTAAATTCCATGTCAGTGAATGACTCAAATAGCTACTTGGTTATGATCTCTGGTCCCATCAAGGTGGTTGGTAACCATGTTGATACCCAAGGTACGTAAGTGACGATAATCAGGAATAAGAACATCACCCCAACCCACGGCAATGCGGCTTTTACCACGTTCATCATCGACATCTTCGCGACACCTGCGGTCACAAACAAATTGAGCCCGACAGGCGGCGTTATCATCCCTATCTCCATGTTCACCACCATCATGATACCTAGGTGAATTGGGTCGATACCGAGCGCAATTGCAATTGGGAATACCAAAGGAGCAACAATGATCAGCAAGCCTGATGGCTCCATGAACTGCCCACCAATCAAGAGTAAAACGTTTACTACAATCAAAAAGGTGATCGGACCCAAGCCCGCAGATAGCATAGACTCAGTGATCATTTGAGGAATGCGTTCTTCGGTCAGTACATGCTTAAGAATCAGAGCATTGGCAATGATAAACAGCAGCATGATCGTCAGCTTGCCTGCATCGTAAAGTGTGTCTTTGGTGTCTTTATGGAAAAACGTTTGGAACACCTTAACCAAAGCAGGCTTTGTATTGTTCTTGTCAGCGAAAGGCCCCATATCTTTATAGATAAAGTTGGCAATGAAGAAGGCATACACCGCAGCCACTGCCGCCGCTTCTGTCGGAGTAAAGATGCCGCCGTAGATACCACCTAGAATGATGACAATCAGCAGCAAGCCCCAGCTCGCATCTTTCGCAGCTGCGAACATCTCGCCCCAGCCCACAAATGGCTGTGCCGGAATCTTCTTAATACGTGCTGCGATGTAGATAGCAATCATCAACATCACACCCGCCAGCAAACCAGGAATAACGCCACCTAAGAACATACGACCTACCGATACATCGGTCGCCGCCGCGTATACCACCATCACGATGGACGGCGGAATCAAGATCCCCAACGTACCTGCGTTACAGATAACCCCTGCCGCGAACTCTTTTGAGTAGCCGTTTTTGATCATACCTGCGATAACGATACTACCGATCGCCACTACCGTTGCAGGAGATGAACCAGAAAGGGCTGCGAACATCATACATGCCACAACCGACGCCATCGCCAAGCCGCCGCGGAACCAACCCACCATCGCGATAGCAAAACGGATAATACGTTTCGCCACGCCACCAGTAGACATAAAGCTAGAGGCCAAGATAAAGAAAGGAATCGCTAAGAGTGTGTAGTGGCCTGCAAATGCATTAAACAGCGTTTGTGCGACTGAAGCTAATGACGCATCTGAGTGCATCAATAAGAATATTACGCTCGATAAACCGAGGGAAATTGCAATTGGTACACCGACCAACATGAAAGCAATTACCATTAAAAATAGAAATAACATTGCCATGATTAGTCTTCCTTACCGTTAGATTTTGTACCCGACTCGTTCGCCTTGTTTTGCTTAGTCGAATCCAATACCGCTGTCGCGTCTTCATCAGAACCCGCTAACACATCAGCTTTCAATGCATCCAGCTCTTCTTCGGCTTCATGGCCTGCAATCATGCGGTCAAGCTTTCCCGTCGCCACTTGATAAGCGATTTGGATAAATCGGAACGTCAGCATTGCCATACCAATCGGCAGCGCCATATAAGGAATAAAACGTGGCAGTTTCTCGTATCGCTCGCCTTCATTCAGCCAGTCAGCAAGAAACTGAAGCATCTCTGGCATTGGAATATCGTCGGTCTCGTACCATGCGCGATCGGTCGCGAATGGGTACCAATAATTCCAAGAACCGATAAGAAGTAAGATTGAAAATGCTAGGCAGCTTGTCACGGCGATGAGCGCATACACTTTGCGTAGCTTTTCTGGGGCAAGGTTGATGATCACATCAACACCAATGTGGAAGTGTTTTTTAACGCCATAAGATGCGCCCACTAACACCATCCAAGCAAACATGAACACGGTCAGTTCCAGTGCCCATAAGATGTTGTCATTGAATGCGTATCGAAATACCACGTTGGCAAAAGTAAGTAGCGTCATTGCGCCAAGGAAAAATGCGATTAGTGACTCTTCAATCACATCCGTAACTCTTCCGACTTTGGAAAAAAGAGAGGTTTCCAGTGCTGATTCGCTAGAATTTGGTTGTTCCATTTGAGGCTTTTCCATAATTGACTCCGCTTATAATTGTTTTAATAAGGAGTGACGAATACTCGCCACTCCCTTAGCGGTGTTATTGGTTTGAAGCTAACGCTGCATCGATAAGGTCTGAACCGATGTCTTTTTCAAACTTCTTCCATACTGGTTGAAGCGCAGTTACCCATGCTTCACGCTGTTCAGGCGTAAGCGTACGAACCTCACCACCCGCTTCGATGATGTTATTTTTGTTCGCTAGGTTAACTTTTGAAGATTCTGCGTTACGAGTCTCAGACACTTCTTGAACGATTGTGCCAAGTTGCGTACGTACATCTTCAGGTAGGTCTTTCCAGAAGTCGTTCGACGTTACTACCAGGTAATCAAGGATACCGTGGTTAGTTTCTGTCACGCCGTCTTGTACTTCAAAGAACTTCTTACCGTAGATGTTTGACCATGTGTTCTCTTGGCCATCGATAACCTTAGTTTGTAGGCCACCGTATACTTCTTTGAAAGACATCTTCTGTGGGTTAGCACCCAGTTGTTCAAACTGAGCCACCAATACATCCGATGCTTGAACACGGAATTTCAAACCTTTTGCATCTTCAGGGCTGATAAGAGGTTTGTTCGCCGACATCTGTTTCATGCCATTGTGCCAAAACGCAAGACCTTGCAGGCCACGACGCTTCATCGCGTTCTTCAGCTTTTCACCAGATTCTGAGTTTTGGAAACGGTCAACGGCTTCTACGTCTTCAAATAGGAAAGGAAGGTCAAAAATGCGGTATTTCTTAGTGAACTTCTCAAATTTTGACAGCGATGGCGCCGCCATTTGAACATCACCATTTAACAGGGCTTCCAGTACCTTATTATCATCGTAAAGTGTTGAGTTAGGGAAAACTTGCATACAAGCTTTTCCATTCATTTCTGTGTTTACTCGCTCTTCCAGTAAAGAAGCGGCGATGCCTTTCGGGTGCTTATCGGTATTGGTTACATGACTGAATTTAATCACGATTTCACCAGGGTCACAGTTTGCAGCAGCATTAAAACTTGTGAGCGCCAGAGCAGATACAGACAGCAGGGTAAGAGGCTTAAACATTATTATTCTCCTTAGTAAACAAAGCAGCCCTTCAATGGGAACTGCGTGCTTTCACTAAGGCAATTAGCGCGCCATATTGACACAATTCATTAACAAGCCTTTAACCGCAAGGCTTCATCAGATCTGCCTGCAGTTGTCGCTAACTCGCTACAAAAATTAATGGGTGGAAAATGACACATAGAATATTTGTAAATGGGTGGGAGTTGACCAAAGCATCAGTGATAAATGAGGTCTGACCAAAAGCCCCTTTCACGATGATGCCTTGAAGTAATTTCAACCTATCCTGTAGAGTGCTGCACAACTTAGTCAGATTTACTGATCCACTACTTACCAAGAGTTGCTACCCATGAGTCAGATCTACCATCACCCAGTACAGATTTACTACGAAGATACCGATCACTCAGGTGTGGTTTATCACCCTAACTTTCTTAAATACTTTGAGCGTGCGCGCGAGCATGTGTTGGGCAGCGATAAACTGGCAGAGTTGTGGAATGAACATGGACTGGGGTTTGCGGTGTATAAAGCCAATATGACCTTTCAAGACGGCGTTGAGTTCGCAGAGATCTGCGATATCCGAACCTCTTTTGAGCTCGATGGCAAATACAAAACCTTATGGCGACAAGAGGTATGGCGTAAAGATGCAACCAAACCTGCCGTGATTGGTGATATCGAGATGGTTTGCCTAGATAAAGACAAACAACTTCAGCCTGTACCCGCAGAAGTATTAAAAGCGATGCTTGGCGAAACGAGTTAGCCAATATTACGAATGGCTGAGAGCGAGCCGTGTTCAAGATTAGAAGCTAAAGGTTCTAGTGTAACGAACGTAAACTCAGCCAAGTAGCTTCGATTTGGGGAAGCACTTAATCTCTAATTGCATAGGAAGCGTTGCACCACCAAGCGTCACGGCAAATCGAAACTGGTTATCCAGCCTTCCTAAACTGCATTGCCAATCTGTTGAAGTATTGTCATTTTCAGCAGCATCCAACCCTACACCGTTATGGACAATGATTCCTCCATGTAACTCTGGTCGTAAACCCGACGAATGAACTGGCAGCGTTTGTTGAGTTAGATTGGAAAAATCGAACGAAAAACTTTTCAATGATGTGGCCAACCCCTTACCTGTCGCTTTGATGTACGACTCTTTCAGTGCCCACAAATCAAAAAAACGTTCTCTTTGAGATACCTCATCCAGCTCGAGTAAATCGTTAATCTCAAATTCCGAAAAGTAATGCTTCATGATCGCCGCGATGTTGGTCGAGCTTCTTGCATGTTCTATATCCACCCCAAGCTGTAGTGGTTGCCCTTTCGTTCGGCAGACAGCAATCAGTAAATGATCTTGACTGTGGCTAATATTGAAATTCAGTCCGGTTTTGTGTTGCTGCTCTGCAATCAAGCTTGGTTTGCCTTTTTCACCATACTCAAATCGCCACTCTTCAGCCGTCAAATCAGAGTAGATCGACAGAACCTCTCGTAAGTAGTTACGAACATAGAGCGCTTGGATCTGAGATGAAGGCATTCGATAACGCTCAACCTTAGCGACTTCATCGTCGGTCAGTTTCTGTTTAAGGCACGACACATGATCAGTACCTTCATCCAAATTGCTTAGAGAACAAAGCCACAAATCAACGACTGGTGTTTCCATCTTTTGAGTACTCACTTCTTAAAAATCACTATTCATAAAGCCATCAATAAAACATCAAAACGAACAAATTTAACTCACCTATGTTTTGAGAGAAACATAGAGAATTTGGGCAGGAAACACCCTTCATATGCGGACTTAAAACTAATTTTTCAAATAATAACAAATTAAAACACAGATCACACTTAGCCTTACGGAACAGTCATCTATTAAATGTTACTTACAAAAATCTGACATAGATCTCACCAAGTCAAAAAATAGAGTATAAACACTAAAAAACTACTCATATCCATTAATTATCAATAAGTTAATTGCATTAAAAATACAAAAAACAAAAGTTCAGTAAAATCATCTGGTCTGAACAGATCATAGTGGCCTCTGGGAGCATTGTATCGGCCACTCACCTCGGGTAGCCTGCTCAACCATTAAACAAATTCACACGTTTTTATTGCGGATACCTGCTTTGCATAAAGCAGTACTTTGGACAGGATTTAAATGGACATTAACCTCACATTCGAATACCCCCTTCACGCATGAAACACGTTCTCAACGTCTGCAAGTCAATGAACTTCGCACCCCCTATTTCAGTCAGGTGGCCAACTTTCGGCAGCCTTACTCTTCAGCTGCGTTTGCCCAAATCTGTTTCAGATTTATTTTCGATTCAATTAAAAGCGCAGCCTCAAAACACGACATCGCCCTCAGTGATTTCAAGTGGAGACTCATAATGAGCCAACCCGAAAAAAATACACCGGAATCAGTCGACGACACTCGACTTAATAAACGTCTTAAAGACATGCCTATTGCTATCGTTGGTATGGCAAGCATGTTTGCGAACTCTCGCTACCTAAACAAATTCTGGGATTTGATCAGCGAAAAGATCGATGCAATTACCGAAGTGCCTGATACACACTGGCGCCCAGAAGATTACTACGATTCAGATCGTACTACGCCAGACAAATCTTACTGTAAGCGCGGTGGCTTCATCCCAGAAGTTGACTTCAACCCTATGGAATTCGGCCTTCCGCCAAATATCCTAGAACTGACTGATACGTCACAGCTGCTATCTCTGATCGTGGCAAAAGAAGTACTTGAAGATGCGAAACTTCCTGAAGGTTACGATCGCGATAAGATCGGTATTACACTCGGTGTAGGCGGTGGTCAGAAGATCGCTCAAAGCTTGAATGCTCGTCTTCAATACCCTGTTTTGAAAAAAGTCTTCAAGAGCAGTGGCATCAACGACGAAGACAGCGAAATGCTGATCAAAAAATTCCAAGACCAATACATCCACTGGGAAGAGAACTCATTCCCTGGTTCATTAGGTAACGTAATTTCAGGTCGTATTGCTAACCGCTTTGACCTTGGTGGCATCAACTGTGTAGTAGATGCTGCGTGTGCAGGTTCTCTAGCCGCAATGCGCATGGCACTGAGCGAGCTGGTTGAAGGCCGCAGTGAAATGATGATCACTGGTGGTGTGTGTACTGATAACTCACCAACCATGTACATGAGCTTCTCTAAAACCCCAGCATTCACTACAAACGAAACCATTCAACCTTTCGACATCGATTCAAAAGGCATGATGATTGGTGAAGGCATCGGCATGGTTGCTCTTAAGCGCCTTGAAGATGCTGAACGTGACGGCGACAGAATCTACTCAGTGATTAAAGGTGTCGGTTCTTCTTCGGATGGTAAGTTCAAGAGTATTTACGCGCCTCGCCCTGAAGGACAAGCAAAAGCACTCAAACGTGCTTATGATGATGCAGGTTTCGCACCGCACACGCTTGGCCTACTAGAAGCGCACGGCACAGGTACTGCAGCAGGCGATGTTGCTGAATTTGGTGGCTTAAACTCGGTATTCAGTGAGAACAATGAAGAGAAGCAACACATTGCGTTAGGCTCTGTGAAATCTCAAATTGGTCACACTAAATCAACCGCGGGTACTGCAGGTTTAATCAAAGCTGCCTTAGCACTGCACCACAAAGTACTGCCGCCAACGATTAACGTATCGGCTCCGAATCCTAAACTGGATATCGAAAACTCGCCGTTCTACCTAAACACACAAACGCGCCCTTGGATGAAACGTGTCGACGGCACACCACGCCGTGCAGGTATCAGCTCATTCGGTTTTGGTGGCACTAACTTCCACGTGGTATTGGAAGAGTACACACCAGAGCACACTCGCGGTGACAAATACCGTCAACGCCAAGTGCCGCAAACTCTGTTATTCAGCGCAGAATCTCGTCAAGCACTGATCAATGAACTTAAACAGGTTTCAACTCAAACTGCAGATGCAGCGTTCAAACTGGAAGCGCTTGCTGAGCAACACGCTCTACGCGAAGTTGACGCTAAGCATGCTCGTCTTGGTTTAGTTGTAACTGACCAAGCAGACCTTCAAGCGCAACTGACTCAAGCGATTCCTATGCTTGAGAGCCAAACCAAAGCACATTGGCAGATGCCAAACGGTACTAGCTACCGTGAGTCAGCACTGATTGCTGAAAACGGCACTAGTAAAGTAGCAGCGCTATTTGCAGGTCAAGGTTCGCAATATCTCAACATGGGTCGCGAGCTTGCTTGTCATTACCCAGAGATGCGCCAACAGCTTACTCAAGCGGACCAAGTATTTGGTCAGCACAAGAAGACGGCTCTGTCCCAAATTCTATTCCCCATTCCAACCTTCACACCAGAAGCAACCAAAGCTCAAGAAGCGGTGTTAACCAACACGGCCAATGCGCAAAGTGCGATTGGTACTGTGTCTATGGGTCAGTTCGACATCATGACTCAAGCTGGCTTCAAAGCAGACATGGTCGCAGGCCACAGCTTTGGTGAGCTAAGCGCACTATGTGCATCAGGTGTTATCTCGCAAGACGATTACTACCAGCTAGCTTTCGCTCGTGGCGATGCGATGGCGGCGACACCAGAACAAGGCGACAGCGGTACTATGTTTGCGGTCATCCTAGACGCAGACAAGCTTCCAGCCGTTGAAAGCTGCATCAGCCAATTCGAAGGCGTGAGCATTGCCAACTACAACGCTCCGACTCAATTGGTTATTGCAGGTCCAACAGCGACGGTTCAACAAGCAGCTCAAGCGCTAACAGAACAAGGCTTCAAAGCGATTGCTCTGCCTGTTTCCGGCGCTTTCCACACTCCACTTGTTGCTCACGCTCAAAAACCGTTTGCTGCTGCAATTGATAAAGCTTCATTCAGCGCTCCAACGCTGCCGCTTTACTCAAACGCAACGGGCAAACTGCACAGCAAAGACGCTAAAGCGATCAAGAAAGCATTCAAACAGCACATGCTGCAATCGGTTCGTTTCAGCGAGCAAATTGAAGCGATGTATGAAGCCGGCGCGCGCGTATTCGTTGAGTTCGGTCCTAAAAACATTCTTCAAAAGCTGGTTGAGAAAACATTGGCTGATAAGAACGAAGAGCTTTACGCAATCAGCATCAACCCAAGCCCTAAAGGCGACAGTGACCAACAGCTTCGCTTAGCTGCGGTTCAACTGTGCGTGGCTGGTGTTTCATTAGACAACATTGACCCTTACCAAGCTGACATTGCTGAACCTGCGAAGGCATCACCAATGAACATCAAGCTGAATGCAACCAACTACATCAGCCCTGCTACTCGTAAGAAAATGGATCAATCATTGGCTTCGGGCAACGTCACCGAAAAGACTGAGATTGTTGAAGTGAAAGTTGAAGTCGAGAAAATCGTGGAAAAAGAAGTGATTAAAACAGAAATCGTTGAAGTACCTGTGGCTGCTCCTCAAGCTTCAAATGTACAACCGTCAGTTGCTCCAGCACCAAGTGTGCAAGTAGCAACAGCAGCTCAGCAGCCTCAAATGGCGCAACCTGCACCAGCGACTATTAAGCCAGCAGCTCAAGTAACGGTTGATGAGTCTTCACTGCAATCGTTCTTCAATGCTCAACAACAAGCAGCAGAAGTACATCAGCAGTTCCTTGCGATTCCTCAACAATACGGTGACACGTTCAATACCCTAATGTCTGAGCAAGCGAAAATGGCAACAGCAGGCGTAACAATTCCAGAGAACCTGCAACGTTCTATGGAAATGTTCCACCAGCACCAAGCTGAAACGCTAAAAGCTCACGCTCATTACCTAGAGATGCAAGCACACAGCAACAACTCAGCACTTAATATGCTGACGCAAGGTTCAGTACAAACGACACAACCAACCTTCATTGCTTCTGTAAATGCTCAGCCAGCGATTCAAGCTCCAGCTACTCCAACAGCTATCGTCCAACAGCCTGTAGCTCAAGTACAAGCAGCACCTGTTCAAAATGTGGTAGCTCAGAAAGCTCCAGTACAGAAAGCCGTTCCTGCACCACAAGTAGTCGCTCAAGCAGCAGCACCTGTTGCAGCTCAGCCTGTGCCAGTAAAAGCACAACCAGCTCCTGTGGCTGCACCAGTAGCAGTACAAACAGCCGATGCTGAAAAAGTGATGCTAGAAGTGGTCGCTGAGAAAACGGGTTACCCAACGGAAATGCTTGATCTAGAAATGGACATGGAAGCAGACCTTGGTATCGACTCAATCAAGCGTGTAGAGATCCTTGGTACCGTTCAAGACGAAATGCCGAACCTACCTGAGCTGAACCCTGAAGATCTAGCTGAGTGTCGTACTCTTGGTGAAATCGTCGAGTACATGAACAGTAAAAGCATGAACAGCAAGATGCCAGCATCAGCGCCTGTGGCAGCACAACCAAGCGCAACCGCTCCTGTTCAAGCCGCTAACGGTCTTGATGCGAAAGTCGTTCAACAAACCACGCTAGAAGTGGTTGCTGAGAAGACAGGTTACCCAACGGAAATGCTTGATCTAGAAATGGATATGGAAGCTGACCTTGGTATCGATTCAATCAAGCGTGTTGAGATTCTTGGTACGGTTCAAGATGAACTGCCTACTCTTCCAGAGCTAAACCCTGAAGACTTGGCTGAGTGTCGTACTCTTGGCGAAATCGTTGACTACATGAACAGCAAGCTTCCAGCTTCTGCTCCAGTGTCTTCACAAGTACCAGTAGTTACTCCGGCAACAGCTAGCAATGGTTTAGATGCGGCTGTCGTTCAAAAAACCATGTTAGAAGTAGTCGCAGAGAAAACGGGCTACCCGACTGAAATGCTAGACCTAGCAATGGACATGGAAGCTGACCTTGGTATCGACTCAATCAAGCGTGTTGAAATCCTAGGTACGGTACAAGACGAACTACCGACTCTTCCAGAGCTAAAACCTGAAGACTTAGCTGAATGTCGCACTCTAGGCGAAATTGTTGACTACATGAACAGTAAGCTTCCAGCTTCTGCTCCAGTAGCAGCTCAAGCATCTGCACCAGCGCAAGCAGTATCAAACGGTTTAAACGCAGAACAAGTTCAAAGCACAATGCTGAGCGTAGTAGCGGATAAAACTGGCTACCCAACAGAAATGCTCGACCTAGCAATGGACATGGAAGCAGACCTTGGCATCGACTCAATCAAACGTGTTGAGATCCTTGGAACAGTTCAAGATCAACTACCAACATTGCCAGAGCTAAACCCTGAAGACCTAGCTGAGTGTCGTACTCTGGGTGAAATTGTAGACTACATGAACAGCAAGCTAGCTCCGAATTCGGAAGCAGCGACAGTAGCTCCTGCTCCAGAAGCCGCTGTAGAAAGCACGAGCAACGACCTAAACCCTGCTCACGTTCAATCAACTATGATGGAAGTGGTTGCCGACAAAACAGGCTACCCAGCAGAAATGCTCGACCTAGCGATGGACATGGAAGCTGACCTTGGTATCGATTCGATTAAACGCGTTGAGATCTTGGGTACGGTTCAAGACCAGCTACCAACGCTGCCAGAGCTAAACCCTGAAGACTTAGCTGAGTGTCGTACTCTTGGTGAAATCGTTACCTACATGCAAAGCAAGCTATCCGTTGCTGCACCTGTAGCGACTGCTAAAGCTGAATCAGTAACGCCTATCGCAGAAACAGCGACAGCGGAACTTCCTCCACACAATGAGGTAGCGCTAAAAAAGCTACCAGCGGCAGATAAACTCGTCGATTGTTTCTCAAAAGACGCTTGTGTCGTGATCACAGATGATGGTCACAACGCCGGTGTTCTAGCAGAAAAGTTGACCGCTAACGGCATTCAAGTTGCTGTAGTGCGTAGTGCTCTTTCTGCCGCGTCACCTTTAAACAGTGAAATCGCAAGCTACACACTCAACAGCGTCGATGATGCTGGTGTGACTGCAGTTATTAACGACATCGAAGCAGACCTTAAAACCTCGAACAAAGTGATTGCTGGCTTCATTCACCTACAAGCTATCGTTGATGCTAAACAAAGCAACGAGCAAGCGGTTAACTTGAATGCAGACTCAAGAGCTTCACTGACGACAGCGTTCTTATTCGCCAAGCACCTAAATGGCCAACTGAATGCCGTTTCTGGTCGTAGCGTGTTCTTCACACTAAGCCGTATCGATGGTGGCTTTGGTTACCTAGATACTAAGCAATTAGCGAATGCAGAACTTAACCAAGCGGCTCTATCTGGTCTAACTAAGACACTGAGCCATGAATGGTCAAACGTATTCTGCCGTGCATTGGATGCTGACGCTTCTATTGATGCTCGTCACCTAGCTGAAGCTATCACAGGTGAACTGTTCGATATCGATACCAACACGGTTGAAATCGGCCTTAGCCATACGGAAAACGGTGAATCTGGTCGTGCAACACTGATTGCGACAACACCAGGCGCTGCACAAACTAAAAACACAGGCGCTCAACTCACCAAGAGCGACAAAGTTCTCGTGACGGGTGGCGCTAAAGGCGTGACGTTTGAATGTGCACTGACGCTTGCTAAGCAATGTAAATCTCATTTCGTTCTTGCAGGTCGTAGTAAGCATATTACTTCAGTTGAGCTACCTCAGTGGGCACAAGGTAAGCAAGAGAAAGAGCTAAAACCAGCGGCTATCGCTCACCTACAAGCAACAGGTGACAAACCAACGCCGAAGAAAGTAGATGCCTTGCTAAAACCTGTATTGAGCAGCCTTGAAATCAACGCAGCACTTGCCGCTTTCAATGAGATCGGCGCGAGCGCTGAATACCTAAGCCTAGATGTATCGAACCATGAGTCAGTAGCAAAAACACTGGCAAACTTCGAAGGCATCACAGGTCTTATCCACGGTGCAGGTGTACTGGCTGACAAGCATATTCAAGACAAAACGCTTGATGAACTGAACATGGTTTACGGCACCAAAGTGGGCGGGCTAGAAGCGGTTCTTGGTGGTCTTGATAGCAGCAAGCTAAAACTGATTGCGATGTTCTCTTCGGCGGCGGGTTTCTACGGAAACACAGGCCAAAGCGATTACTCAATGTCCAACGAGATCCTGAACAAAGCGGCTCTACAGCTGTCTGCTCGTAACCCTCAAGCGAAAGTGATGAGCTTCAACTGGGGACCGTGGGACGGTGGCATGGTCAACGCAGCACTGAAACGTATGTTTACAGAGCGCGGTGTGTACGTAATTCCTCTTCAGGCGGGTGCAGAGCTATTTAGTTCTCAACTACTGAACGAAACTGGCATTCAATTGCTGGTTGGCACGAGCATGCAAGGTTCTGACAACAAGGAAGCTGCTGTAAAAAAGCTTAATGCGGAGTCTGTGCATCTTGCAAAGAGTCCGCTGAATACAAGCATCACTGTGACACGTCATCTTGATCCGAAGGCATTACCTTTCATTCAAGATCACTGCATTGCAGGTAACCCAGTGTTACCGACAGTGTGTGCCATCCAATGGATGCGTGAAGTCGCAGAGCAACTGTTAGGGGTGAACGTTAGCGTTCACAACTACAAACTGCTTAAGGGTGTGATTTTTGATACTGATGAAGTGCTAGAGCTAACGCTTGTCTTGTCTGCAGACACTAAAAAGCCGTCTTCTGATGCTAAATCAAAAGATCAGCTAAAAGCGGTGATCAGTTGCCAAGGGCGACCACAGTATCAAGCTCAGTTGCAAGTTGCCTCTGTGCAAGTATCTGAAGATGTTCAACAAGCGTCAGTAGAACGCTTTGAGGCCAACACTTCAGCACCTGTAACAACGGCACAAGCTCTATACAGTGACGGCACTCTGTTTCATGGACCAAGATTGCAAGGTATTACTTCAGTCGAACGCTTTGACGACTTAGGCTTATTGGCTCAGTGCCAACTACCTCAGATTGAAAACAGCGACTGCGGATCATTTATTCCGAAGCAAGGTTTTGGTGATAGCCAGCCATTCGCGGAAGATTATTTACTACAAGCCATGCTGGTATGGGCTCGATTGAAATACGGCGCGGCAAGCCTACCGTCTGCAATCGGTGAGTTTGTTTGTTACGCACCGATGCACAATGGCGACCAAGGTTGGCTAGAGCTGAGCGTGATAAAAAGCACGGCTCGTTCGCTGCAAGCTGATATCTCGCTTTACCACCAAGATGGTCGTTTAAGCGCGGTAATGAAAGGTGCAAAAGTCACCATCAGCAAGAGCTTAAATGACGCATTTTTGCCGAAATCTAGCTCAGCAGTATCGAAGAAAGAGGCGACTAAGAACGCAGAAAAGGAGCAATTGTCATAGTGACTGTTCCTTCTAATAAAGCGATGCCATTGCGCATCGCTCTTTTAGCTCAGCCAGCAAACGCGGCTGAGCTTTCTGCCGACTTATTCCTCTCGTTCCCAGACATGATAACTGTTGTGGTTGATGGCAATTTTAATCAAGCACTTAGCCGTGCGATTGAGACTGTAAATCTAGGCACTGCTGTTAAACTCTGTTTGGGTTCTCACTCACCATCATTGTTGATGTTAAGTGCGCTGAATGCTGCTCAGAATAAGATTCACCCACACGCGAATTTAGCGGGCTTTGCCGAAACTCTCGATCTAGATAATGGAGATAGCGTTCAGCTTGCTCTAGAGATGTCACGCCGCCCCGCTTCAGATTTAAGCCATCAACAACAATACTCAACCCTATCTGCTTCGCAGCAGTTTAATGAGTTGTTGAATATGATTGAGGCGATATCGAGCCGTTCATTGCCGAGCTATTCATTACCCAGCCACTATTGGTTCACTGAGCCGAACAAAGCACGTGTTGCTGCGTTAACTTTCAGTGACGATAGCCAAAAAGCCACCAGCCTGATATTGACTCAAGCGACCGGTTTGCAAGAACCAAAGCCACTGCTATCGAGCGAGCGTTTGATGTTTGTGGTTTCTGGCTACGACCAAGCCGAATTGGTTTCTCAGTTAACCTCGTTAAGAGTGGAGCTTCAATGCGTTAACGAAGCGGCAGACAGCGAACTTGCTATCGCCACCCTGATGCATTCAAACCTAAGTCACTTCCAAAGCATTCAACACAATGCTGGCCTTAGCGCGAACATAGTGATTCAAGCGGCTTCAATTGATGCTGCATTGCAAGAAATCACAGCGCTAGAAAATGCGCTGCCAAAAGTAATGGCTGACAATAGCCAATACAAAACTCCGGCAGGCAGTTGTTTCTCTCCAAAGCCTCAAAGCAAAGGTGGTGTTGCATTTGTTTACCCTGGTGTTGGCACGGTTTATCCCGGTATGTTGCGCGATTTTCACCACCATTTCCCACAGTTATTTGCTCGTTTAGAACGTGAGGGTAACTTGAAAGAGATGCTGCAGGCAGAGAAAACCTACGCTGAAGATTCGCAAGAAATGTCGCTTAGTGAATTGGCAATTGCCGGTGTAGGCAGTAGTTACCTGTTAACACAACTGCTATGTGATGAATTCAAAGTGCAGCCAGATTTCGCTTTGGGTTACTCCAAGGGTGAGGCTTCCATGTGGGCCAGCTTAAATGTTTGGAAAAACCCACATGCGCTGATTGAGATGACTCAAACTAGCCCTATTTTCACCACGGCAATTTCTGGCGAACTCACTGCAGTGCGTCAAGATTGGCAGCTGAACGGCGACGAAAGCATCCAATGGAACAGCTTTGTGGTTCGCAGTGATGCGCAAGCGATTGAGGCTCTGTTACCAGAGTTTCCACGCGCTTATCTCGCTATCATCCAAGGTGACACTTGCGTACTGGCAGGTTGTGAAAGCACATGTCGTGCATTGCTCAAAAAACTGGGTAAACGTGGCATTGCCGCGAATCGTGTTACCGCAATGCACACCACACCAGCATTGAGCCAACATAGCCAAGTGCGTAAGTTTTACACGCAACCACTGTTCGACGAATTGCCAAAGCATATCCGCTTTATCAGCGCAGCAGGTCTAACGACGGGCGCACCAATCAATATCGACAGCGACAGCATCGCCCTTTCAATTGCCGATACTTTCTGTTCGACGCTGGATTTCACCGCGTTGATCCAGAGTGTGCGTCAGCAAGGTGCTCGTCTGTTTGTCGAAGTAGGTGCCGATCGTCAAACCAGCACATTGATCGACAAGATCAATCGTAGCGACAACGTAGCCGACCAGTACTGCACAATCGCTTCCAATGCCAAGGGTGGTGACGATATTGTCACGCTCATCAAGTGTATTGGCCAGCTCATTACTCATCAAATTCCACTGTCTGTCGAGCCACTTATTCAAGGGCTAGAACAACAGATCACCGCAGCTAAGCAATTAAGCGGTGTGCCTCAAGGCAGCGCAGTGAATCATCAAGGAGAGCTAGTATGAGTTCTCAATCGAACCAGTATCAGGCTCAAACTAAGAATAAGCAGCAAGTGAAGTGCAATAAGATCGCGATTGTTGGTATTGCTAACCAGTATCCAGAAGCGGATACGCCAAAAGACTTTTGGCAAAACTTGCTAGATAAAAAAGATTCTCGCACCACATTAAGCGCTGAAAAGTTAGGTGCTAAACCTGAAAGCTATCAGGGCGTGCAAGGTGAGTCAGACCGCTTTTACTGTGATAAAGGCGGCTACATCGAAAACTTCAATTTCGACAGCAATGGCTACCGCTTGACAGCAGAATCATTCAACGGTGTTGACCAAAGTTTCCTATGGGCTTTGGATACCAGTCGTAAGGCGTTAGTTGACGCCGGCATTGATTTAAATGCCGATGTTTTAGAGCGTACAGGCGTGATCATGGGTGCCCTTTCGTTCCCAACCACACGCTCGAACGACCTGTTTCTGCCGATGTATCACTCGGTCGTCGAAAAGGCACTACAAGCTAAATTGGCTAATGACCAGTTTTCACTGCTACCAACCAATGAAACCGCGCAAGACCTTAATCCGATCAATGGTGCTGCAGCACACAACGCCTCGAAGTTAGTGGCTGATGCGCTAGGTTTAGGCAACGTGCAACTTAGCCTAGATGCGGCATGTGCAAGCTCAGTGTATTCATTGAAGTTAGCGTGTGATTACTTGAACACGGGCAAAGCCGACATGATGTTGGCAGGCGCGGTATCCGGTGCTGACCCATTCTTTATCAACATGGGTTTCTCCATCTTCCACGCTTACCCTGACCACGGTGTTTCGGTTCCGTTTGATAGCAATAGTAAAGGTCTATTTGCTGGCGAAGGTGCCGGTGTTTTAGTCCTAAAACGTTTGGCTGATGCAGAGCGTGATGGCGACAACATCTACGCAGTCGTCAGTGGAATCGGCTTGTCGAACGATGGCCGTGGTCAGTTCGTATTAAGCCCAAATAGCAAAGGACAAGTCCAAGCCTTTGAACGCGCTTACGAAGCTTCTAACCTAACACCAGACAGCATCGAAGTAATTGAGTGTCACGCAACCGGCACACCGTTAGGTGACAAGGTTGAGCTAACCTCAATGGAACGTTTCTTTGCTGACAAACTGAATGGTTCTAACCCGCCATTGATTGGCTCTGCGAAGTCCAACCTCGGTCACTTACTGACTGCGGCGGGTATGCCGGGGATCATGAAGATGATTTTTGCGATGAAAGAAGGTGTTCTTCCGCCAAGTATTAATTTGGACAAGCCGCTATCGTCGCCAGAAGGTTTATTTGGCTCACAGACGCTACCAACGCAAGTTCAACCTTGGCCAAGTAAAGCGGGCAACTCAGAGCGCTGTTCGGGTGTTTCTGTATTTGGTTTCGGTGGTTGTAACGCACACTTACTGCTTGAAGCGTACTCAGATAAGAGTCATGTAAACCAGACTCTAGAGTCGGCATCTCCAAGCCTACAGCCGTCTAATTTAAGCATTACTGGCCTAGCGTCTCACTTCGGTTCTCTGCAAAGCATCAACGCGCTGAGCACTGCGATTGAAACCAACAACGATGCTTTCATTGCTTTGCCTAAGAAGCGCTGGAAAGGTTTAGACCAACATCCAGAACTGCTGAATCAGTTTGGTTTACACGGCATTCCAAACGGGGCTTACATCGATCAATTCGACCTCGATTTCCTACGCTTCAAAGTACCGCCGAATGAAGATGACCGTTTGATCTCTCAGCAGTTGCTACTGATGAAAGTTGCAGACGAAGCGATCAAAGATGCCAAGCTTGTGGCAGGCCAAAAGGTTGCAGTACTGGTAGCGATGGAAACTGAGCTTGAGATGCACCAATTCCGTGGACGCGTAAACCTGCATAGCCAATTGGCTGACAGCTTTGCCAACATGGGTATTGAGCTAACACAAGACGAATACCAATCGCTAGAAACCATCGCGATGGACAGTGTGATGGACGCAGCCAAACTGAACCAATACACCAGTTTCATCGGCAATATAATGGCTTCGCGCATCTCTTCATTATGGGACTTTAATGGCCCTGCCTTTACGATTTCAGCCGCTGAACAGTCAGTTGCTCGTTGTGTCGATGTCGCGCAAAACCTGATGTCGCAAGAATCCATGGATGCAGTCGTGATTGCAGCCGTCGACCTAAGCGGCAGTGCGGAACATGTGATTCTGAAGAACAGCGTGAGCCCAGTGTCGCTTGATCCAAAATTCGGACAACCGCAAGACGGCAGTTGGAATGTGGGCGAAGGCGCAGGTGCAATTGTTCTTGTGGAAGAAGGTCGAGTAGCGAGCAACCAAGACACAGCTTACGGCAGCATTAACGCCTTGGCCTTTGGCTCAAGCGAGCGTAACAACGCCGTTGTTGATGAGTTACTGACTCAAGTCGGTATGAGCTCAAACGATGTTTCTCTGCTTGAGCTTAACCATGCACCTGAGTCTTTGTCACACGAGCTTGTATCTCTCAACTTGGAAGTTACCAAGACCACTCAAGCGAGCCAACGTGTTGGTCACTGCTCTGCAGCTTCTGGCATGGCAAGCCTGCTACACGGTCTCCTCAACCTGAACCTTGAGTCTCTGAATCCAAATATCAGCTCTAAGAGCGCGATTGTTGCCAACATCAGCGAAGGACAATGTTCACAGCTGCTACTAAGCCAGTCGAGTGTTGAATCTCAGTCACTTTCCGTTCGTTTAAGCAATGAACTGGCGAGCGATGCTAAACGTCAATTGGTTAAGCAAGTGACTCTTGGTGGTCGCGATATCTATCAACATATTGCCCAAACCCCAGTGACTAACTTGGCAACGATTCAGCAGAAAGCTTCTGGCAAACAAGCAGCAAAAGTGGCGTCGATTCCAACGACAGCAAACATCAAAGCAGCCCTTGCGCAAAAAGAGTTAGAGAAGAAGGCATTAGCGCAGAACGCGGTAGAGCCAGTCATCGAAACTCCTACATCAGTATCCCCTACTCTGGCGCCAACTCGCCACAGTCAGCTAACAGGTAACCACAGCAATATGACTCATGTCCTATCCGCTAAAAATGGCGTATCAAATATCGACGCTAATACGGATGCAGCATCACAGCCGTCTGTAACACCACACAACCAAGCTTTTGCTCAAAATCAGCAAGCAGCTCAACAGGTACACAAAGCATTCCTGCACACTCGTGCCCAAGGCATGCAGATGGCTGATGCGCTATTAAAAGCACAGTTAAACGCAATTACGTCTGGTTTAGATAGCTCAGCCGAAACATCAACTCAGCCTGTGCAAGCTCAACCAGCTCAGGTTCAGTCAGCGCCAGTAAACGCACTTGCGACACCAGCACCAGTAAAACCTATCCGTAAACCATGTATCTGGGATTACGATGATCTGGTTGAATACGCTGAAGGCGACATCGCCAATGTATTTGGCCCTGACTACGCGATCATCGATAGCTACTCGCGCCGCGTTCGCCTACCAACCACAGACTACCTATTGGTATCTCGTGTAACCAAGCTCAACGCGACAGTGAACGAATACAAGCCAAGCACCATGACCACAGAGTACGACATCCCAGTTGATGCGCCGTATCTTGTTGATGGTCAAATCCCTTGGGCTGTAGCGGTAGAATCTGGTCAGTGTGACCTAATGCTGATCAGCTACTTAGGCATTGATTTCGAAAACAAAGGCGAGCGTGTTTATCGCCTGCTTGATTGTACACTGACCTTCCTTGGCGACTTGCCTCGTGGTGGCGATACGCTGCGTTACGACATCTCAATCAACAGCTTTGCTCGCAATGGCGACACGCTACTGTTCTTCTTCTCGTACGAATGTTTCGTTGGCGACAAGATGATCCTGAAAATGGATAACGGCTGTGCGGGCTTCTTCACTGATGAAGAGCTAGCCGATGGCAAGGGCGTGATTCACACTGAAGATGAAATCAAGGCTCGTAAGCTTGCAACTAAGCAACGCTTCGACCCTATGTTGCACTGCCCTAAAACCCAGTTTAACCACCAAGAATTACGTCATCTACTGACTGCTAACATTGCAGAGTGTTTTGGCCCAACTCACCAATCTAATCGCCACCAGCCTTCTTTGTGCTTCAGCTCAGAGAAGTTCATGATGATCGAAAAGGTTAGCCGTGTTGAACCGCAAGGCGGCACGTGGGGACTTGGTCTGATTGAAGGTCACAAGCAGCTAGAGCCTGAGCACTGGTACTTCCCTTGTCACTTCAAAGATGACTCAGTAATGGCTGGTTCTTTGATGGCAGAAGGTTGTGGTCAACTGCTTCAGTTCTTCATGATGCACCTTGGCATGCACACGCTTGTTCAAAATGGGCGTTTCCAACCGCTTGAAAATGCCCCTCAACAAGTACGCTGTCGTGGTCAAGTTCTACCACAATCGGCAGAACTGACTTACCGCATGGAAGTGACTGAGATTGGTCTAAGCCCTCGTCCATACGCGAAAGCCAACATCGATATCTTGCTCAACGGCAAAGTGATTGTTGATTTCCAAAACTTAGGTGTGATGATCAAAGAAGACGACGAATGTACTCGTTACCTGCCCTCTTTAGAAACAGCTGTCGCGACCCCTGTTATCGAAAACTTGGACAATGAAAGCTTGGGCCATACGCCAGCAGTGAACCAACAAGCTTCAGCCAATGCGCCATTGATGGCTCAAATTGAAGACCTAGAAACTGCACCAAACAAAGGTGTGATTCCACTTCAACACGTTGAAGCGCCGGTTACGCCAGATTACCCAAATCGCACACCCGATACGGTTCCGTTCACGCCTTACCACATGTTCGAATTCGCAACGGGCGATATCGAGAAATGTTTCGGCCCTGACTTCTCAATCTACCGTGGAATGATCCCACCACGTACTCCGTGTGGCGATCTACAGCTAACCACTCGTGTCGTAGAGATTGATGGCAAGCGTGGCGACTTCAAGAAGCCTTCATCGTGTATCGCAGAATACGAAGTGCCAGAAAATGCATGGTACTTTGATGAGAACAGCCACCACACATTGATGCCTTATTCGGTATTGATGGAGATTTCACTGCAGCCAAACGGCTTCATCTCTGGCTACATGGGCACCACTCTGGGCTTCCCAGGTGAAGAACTGTTTTTCCGTAACCTAGACGGCAGCGGCAAAATGCTGCGTAACGTCGACTTGCGTGGCAAAACGATCACCAACGATTCTCGCCTGCTTTCAACCGTAATGATGGGTACAAACATCGTACAGAGCTTTAGCTTCGAACTGAGCACTGACGGCGTGCCATTCTACGAAGGTACAGCGGTATTTGGTTACTTCAAAGGCGCAGCACTGAAAGACCAACTGGGTTTGGACAACGGTAAGGTGACTCATCCTTGGCACGTTGATAACAACCGCACGCCGGATGTAAACATCAACCTGCTAGACAAAACGACGCGTTACTTCAATGCACCTGTCTCGTCTACTGGTGAAGTACAAGAGCACTACAAATTGGCCGGCGGTCGTTTGAACTTTATAGATACCGTGCAGATCACTAGCGATGGTGGTAAAGACGGTCTTGGTTACCTATACGCTGAGCGTACGATTGACCCAAGTGATTGGTTCTTCCAATTCCACTTCCATCAAGATCCTGTAATGCCAGGTTCTCTAGGTGTCGAAGCGATCATCGAGCTGATGCAAACCTATGCGCTAAACAAAGATCTTGGCGCTGACTTCCGCAATCCAAAGTTCGGTCAAATCCAATCTGAAGTGAAATGGAAATACCGTGGTCAGATTAACCCTCTGAACAAACAGATGTCTCTCGATGTACATATCACAGCGGTTAAAGACGAAGACGGCAAACGCATCATCGTTGGTGACGCAAACCTGAGCAAAGATGGTCTGCGTATTTACGAAGTGAAAGACATCGCGATTTGTATCGAAGAAGCCCCTGCTATCGATAAAGCATAAGCCGCCATTAGAGACAAAGAATTAGGAAAGAATTTAGTATGACAACTCAAACTACAATTAATAACGAAAAGCTATCTCCGTGGCCTTGGCAGATTGAAGGGAGCACTACCCATTTCGATAACGCAGCAATGTCGACAATTTTGAAAGATTTAAGCCTTGCTTGTTACGTAGTGAACCACCCAGAAAAAGGCTTAGGCGTAAGCCAACAAGCTGAGATTGCATCAGGCGATTCAGCAAGCTCGGCGAACAGCCAACCGGTTAGCGCCTTTGCTCCAGCTCTTGGTACACAAAGCCTAGGCGACGAAGATTTTCGTCGCTGTCATGGCGTGAAATACGCTTACTATGCTGGCGCAATGGCAAATGGCATTTCATCTGAAGAGTTGGTGATTGCTCTTGGTCAAGCTGGCATTCTTTGTTCATTTGGCGCGGCGGGCTTAATCCCGTCTCGCGTTGAGCAAGCGATCAACCGCATTCAAGCTGCACTACCAAACGGTCCTTACGCGTTTAACTTGATTCACAGCCCAAGTGAACCAGCACTAGAACGCGGCAGTGTAGAGCTGTTTTTGAAGCACAAAGTGAAAACGGTTGAGGCTTCTGCCTTCTTAGGTTTAACACCGCAAATTGTTCACTATCGTGCTGCTGGCCTTAGCCGTGATGCACAAGGTGAAATCCAGATCGGCAACAAAGTCATCGCAAAAGTGAGCCGTACTGAAGTCGCAAGCAAGTTCATGCAACCTGCTCCTGTGAAAATGCTGCAAGCTTTGGTTGATGAAGGTCGAATCACAGCAGAACAAATGGAGCTAGCACAGCTGGTTCCTATGGCTGATGACATTACTGCAGAAGCCGATTCTGGTGGTCACACCGACAATCGTCCACTGGTTACCCTACTACCAACGATTCTTGCACTGAAAGAGCAAATCCAAGCACAGTACCAGTTCAAAACACCGCTGCGTGTTGGCTGTGGTGGTGGCGTAGGCACGCCTGACGCTGCTCTAGCGACGTTTAACATGGGCGCGGCATACATTGTTACTGGTTCTATTAACCAAGCCTGTGTTGAAGCTGGCGCGAGCGAACACACACGTAAGCTGCTTTCGACAACTGAAATGGCTGACGTGACTATGGCTCCGGCAGCAGACATGTTCGAAATGGGCGTGAAGCTGCAAGTGGTTAAGCGCGGTACCTTGTTCCCAATGCGTGCAAACAAGCTTTACGAGATCTACACACGCTACGACTCCATTGAAGCGATTCCAGTTGAAGAACGTCAAAAGCTAGAGAAGCAGGTATTCCGTTCAACATTGGATGACATCTGGGCAGGTACTGTTGCTCACTTTAACGAGCGCGACCCTAAACAGATCGAACGCGCTGAAGGCAACCCGAAGCGTAAAATGGCGTTGATTTTCCGCTGGTACTTGGGGCTTTCTAGCCGCTGGTCAAACACGGGCGAACAAGGTCGTGAAATGGATTATCAAGTATGGGCTGGCCCTGCACTTGGCGCATTCAACGCGTGGGCAAAAGACAGCTACCTAGATGATTACCAGCAGCGTAATGCGGTCGACCTTGCTAAGCACCTGATGCACGGTGCGGCTTACTTAGCACGTGTTAACCTGCTGACTTCGCAAGGCATCAAGCTTGATCCAGAACTAGCACGATGGAAGCCAACTCAAAGAATGGCGTAAATGACCTAAATGGACTGGTTGACGAGTAACTAATTACTCAGCGACAGGAAACAAAAAAGCGACCTTATCGGGTCGCTTTTCTTTTGGTTGTTCTTGCCAGGCTCGCTACAAAATTAAGACTTCTGCATACGCTTTTTCAAGCGCGCTAAATCAATTGCACTTGAGCGTACAGTAAGCTTGATGCATTCGTAGTCGTATTCTTCCTTCACCACACTCATGTTTGAGCGAATCTCACCGATGATGCCTTGTCCAGAATAAGGAATCGTGATCTCTTCTTCGATCATGCCTTGTTCAGCAACACCTACAATGTACTTGTGCAGCTTGGTGATATCTAACGGGTCACGAGTTGACGTTAGCATCGCATCTGGGAATTCTTCGATCAGCTCTAACTGTTCCTCTTCGCTCAATCTATCGCACTTGTTCAGTACTAATAGCTTTTCGCTGCCTTCAACGCCCACTTGCGCTAGTACTTCATGTACCACCTCAAGCTGTGCGCGGAATGAAACGTCAGAAGCATCAACCACATAAAGCAGCAATGAAGCATCATGCGCTTCTGCTAGCGTTGAGTGGAATGAGGCAACAAGATCGTGTGGCAGTTTCTTAATGAAACCCACTGTATCCGAAACCAGAATACGCGGCTGAGTAATTGGTTGAAGCGCACGCACCGTGGTATCTAAGGTCGCGAATAGCTTGTCTTCACCACTCACTTCTGTTGCGGTCATTGCACGCATCATCGAAGATTTACCCGCGTTGGTGTAACCAACTAGAGCAACAGTGAAAAGCTCCGAACGCTGAGTGCGTCGGTTCTTCATTTCGTCTTGTACGCTAACCAGCTCACGCTTAAGTGCAGCAATTTGGTCACGTACTTTACGGCGGTCTAGCTCTAGTGAAGTTTCACCTGCACCCTGACCCATTTGACGCTCTTTATCACCGTCGGCCGTCTCACGCAGTCGAGGCACTAGGTAGTTTAGTCGAGCGATTTCAACTTGCAGACGTGCGGTACGAGTACGAGCATGACGGCTGAAGATCTCAATGATGATACCAGTACGGTCAAACACCTCGACACCCAAGTGAGCTTCTACATTACGCAGTTGAGATGGGCTCAAATCACAGTCGAATACCACTACGTCAGCAGTACCAAACTCCACGTCTTCAGATGGAAGATCATCAAAATCTAACTCATCGATACCAGCACGAAAATCAAAAGACTCATCGATAAAATCTTCATCTTCGGCTTCTTCAATCGAACCTTGGTAACCGGTTAAGTGTGCAATTTCTGCAAGCTTACCTGCGCCCAACACGTTTTGTCGTTGTGTTGAACTGTGGTGCTGTGATTGTGTACCGACCACTTTAAACCCTAGGGTTGTTACTAAGCGAGCAAGTTCGGCAAGAGACTCTTTTGCTTCGTCACCTTTGAAGTCCGGTGTCGTAATAGAAATAAGTAAAGCGTTACTAGCTGAGGGTTTTGCTGTTAGTTTCATGTATTCTTCTGTTTATGCACTAATGTGCAACCTAATATTTGGTCTAAAGTAGCGCGATCCTACGCTGTTCTCGGTCAGCTTTATAGAGCTAACGGAGGCTAATTAGCGATATTATTGCAGTTAATCCATTTATCTCGTTTATCCCTCTGTTTTCGTGAGGAAATAAAACAGGCTAAAACACAAAAAAGACAGCATCACGTTACTTATTAGTAATTAGTGATACTGCCTTTGCTTAAGCTTAGACTCTCATTGAGCTACTGTCTCAAAAACTAAAAATCAATTCTCGCTTCAGTCTGAGCATCAAAGAATACCGCCTTTGATAAGTCAAAATGCAGCGGCGCCATTTGCCCAACTGACACTTCAAATTCTGGCGACAAGCGACATGCCACTTCTTGGTCGTTCACTTTCACCATCGCAATCGTATCTGGCCCTGTTGGTTCTAGCACTTCTAACTGCAAGTCTAGCTTGGTCGTTGCCGACACATCTTCACTTTCCTGCTCGGTAATATGTTCAGGGCGCAGGCCAATCACCACTTCTTTGCCATCTTGCTCACGCATGCTTTGTGGTAATCGAATGTGGTGCTCTTGCTCAGCTGTACCCGTTACTTTGATGATCGGATTCTGCTCATCATCCAAATCCACCATGGTCTTAATGAAGTTCATAGATGGTGAACCCATAAAGCCCGCCACGAACATGTTATTTGGCTTGGTGTAGATCTCTTGCGGCGTACCGAGTTGCTGCAGTTCACCATCTTTCATCACCGCAATACGGTCAGCCAAGGTCATCGCCTCGATTTGGTCATGGGTCACGTAGACAATGGTGGTGTTCAGCTTTTGGTGCAGACGTTTGATCTGGTGTCGCATCTCGACACGTAGCTTGGCATCCAAGTTAGAAAGCGGCTCATCGAACAGATACAGCTTAGGACGACGCGCCAAAGCGCGCCCCATAGCGACACGTTGACGCTGACCACCAGATAGCTGCGATGGTTTACGATCAAGCAGTTGTTCGATTTGTAGCATTTCAGCGACGCGATTCACTTCTGCGTCGATTTCGTCTTGTGGCATCTTGCGGATCTTCAAGCCGAAGGCGATATTGCCGCGTACCGTCATGTTTGGGTAAAGTGCGTACGACTGGAATACCATCGCGATGTCGCGGTCTTTAGGTTCAACCTGGGCCACGTCAACACCATCAATCACGATTTCACCCGAGCTAATATTTTCTAGCCCAGCAATGGTGTTCATTAGGGTGGATTTTCCACACCCCGAAGGGCCGACAAGTATCAAGAACTCCCCCGAATCGATACTGATGTCGATGCCCTTTAACGTTTCGTTGTCCGCGTTGCGATAGGTTTTACGGATCTGTTTTAAATCTAATGTTGCCATGGGTAATTATCCTTTTACTGATCCTGCCGTTAGGCCACGAACAAAATATTTTCCTGCGAAGACATACACCAACAGCGTTGGCAGCGCGGCGATGATCGCGGCAGCCATATCAACGTTGTATTCTTTAACGCCCGTGCTGGTGTTGACTAAGTTATTTAATGCTACGGTGATTGGCTGAGTCTCTGAGCCGGAATACACCACCCCGAACAAGAAATCGTTCCAGATTGCGGTGAACTGCCAGATCACCGTCACCATGATGATAGGCGTAGAGATCGGTAATAAGATCTTGAAGAAAATGGTAAAGAAGCCTGCACCATCCAGTTTTGCTGCTTTGATCAATTCATCCGGAATCGAGATGTAGAAGTTACGGAAAAACAGAGTTGTAAACGCCATGCCGTAGATAACGTGCACAATCACCAAGCCGATGGTTGTGTTCGCTAGCCCCATCTTGCCGAGCATGGTTGCCATTGGTAGTAGCACCACTTGGAACGGAATGAAGCAACCAAACAACAGTAAGCTGAAGAACAGATTCGAGCCTCGGAATTGCCATTTCGTCACTACATAACCATTGAATGCACCGAGCAATGTTGAAATCGCAACCGCAGGAATCACCATTTGGAACGAGTTCCAGAAGTAGCCTTTGATGCCTTCACATTTCACGCCCGTACAGGCGGTGTCCCACGCTTTATACCAAGCATCAAACACCCACTCTTTCGGTAAGCTCATCAAGTTACCTGCCTTGATGTCTGGCAGAGCTTTGAATGAGGTCAGCGCCATGACAAACAATGGCATTAGATACACCAAGCAGAAGAAAAGCAGTGCTGAATAAATAAAGATTCGAGCAAAATTGATGTTATTCATCATGACTTTTTCTCCCTAAGTTCAGAGTAAAGATAAGGCACGAGAATCGCTAAGATACCAGCAAGCATCATCATGGCACTGGCAGCACCAAGGCCGATTTGTCCACGCGTAAATGAGTGTGCGTACATGAATAGCGCAGGAAGATCCGATGAATAACCTGGGCCACCCGCTGTCATCGCGGTCACAAGGTCGAAACTCTTAATCGCAATGTGTGAGGTGATGATCACCGCGCTGAAAACCACAGGGCGCAAGCAAGGTAGAATGATTTTCAGATAAATAGTGGGTAAGCTCGCCCCATCAATTTGAGCGGCTTTGATGATTGAAGAATCAATGCCACGAAGGCCGGCTAAGAACATCGCCATCACGAAGCCTGACGACTGCCAAAGTGCTGCGATAACCAAGGTATAGACCGACATTTCAGAGTCGACTAACCAATCGAATTTGAAGTCGGTAAAGCCCCAATCTTGCATCAGTTTTTCAATGCCAAGACCCGGATTGAGAATCCATTTCCAAGCGGTACCCGTCACGATGAATGACAAGGCCATTGGGTATAAATAAATGGTACGAATCGCGCCTTCTTGACGGATGTTCTGGTCAAGCAATACCGCCAAACCCACACCCAACAAGATAGCAATCGCCATGAACAGAAAACCAAACACACCGAGGTTGGTGATTGAGGTGATCCAGCGATCGTTGTCCATCAGCTTTTCATATTGAGCTAAACCAACAAAGTTGAAGCTCGGTAAAAATCGAGAATTCGTAAACGACAGCGCCGCCGTCCAGAATATATAGCCGTAGATACACACCACGGTCACTAACGCGGTCGGCACCAGTACAATCTTGGGTAACCAATGTTGCAACCTGTCAGCAAAGCTAGGCTTGGGCGCAGGCTGGCTCCTTGTGGGTTTTGGAGTCGACTCAGTCAAAACATGCTCCATAACTTATCCTTGTTGCACAATCGAGCCAATGGCTTACCTTTCGGCACCACATCAGCATCACGCATATCAGAATTGGGAGTGAAGAGTAGATAGGCTCCCTACGAGCCTACCCACCCTGGGGGTTTGGTAAAGCAACACAACCCGTCACTCACGTGCGTTGTGTGTCGCTTATCAAGTTATATTAGATAGCCGCTTTCACAGCTTTCGCTAACTTAGCCGCCGCTTGTTTTGGATCGGCATCTTTTTCGTTGAAGAAGTTGGTTACCACGTCGTAAATCGCGCCTTGAGCGTAGCTTGTTGTCGCTAGGCCGTGAGCCATACTCGGAACAAGATCGCCAGATTTCGCACTCGCTTTGAAGGTTGCCATTGAATCCAACGCACATTGGTCGAACTTAGACATGTCCATATCTAGACGTACAGGGATAGAACCCTTGTTAAGGTTGAAGACTTCTTGGAAATCTTTGGTAAGAATGGTTTTCGCTAGGTCTTGCTGCGCTTTTTGGTTCTCTTTGTCACTCAGCTCAAAGAACGCAAAGCTATCGATGTTGAAAGTGAATTGGCCATCAGTGCCCGGTGCTGGTGCACAGATGTAATCTTTACCCGGTACTTTGCCTGCCGCAGTAAATTCACCTTTCGCCCAGTCACCCATGATCTGCATTGCCGCTTCGCCATTGATAACCATCGAAGTTGCTACGTTCCAATCACGACCCGGAGAGTTGCTGTCGATGTAATCACGCATCTTTTTGAACTTGGTGAACACTTCCACCATTTTGTCGCCAGATAACACGTCCATATCCAGATCAACGAACGCTTTGTTGTAATCTTCACTGCCTAGTACATCAAGTGCTACAGCTTCGAATACCGTAGCGTCTTGCCAAGGTTGACCACCGTGAGCCAGTGGAATGAAGCCAGCCGCTTTAATCTTGTCTGCGGCAACAAAGAACTCATCTAACGTAGTTGGAACCGTCACGCCTGATTTTTCTAAAACAACAGGGTTCGCCCAAAGCCAGTTAACACGGTGAACGTTGACAGGAACTGCGACATATTCGCCATCCCACTTCATCACTTTAGTGACCACTTCTGGCAGTAGCTCATCCCATTTTTCTTGTTTCGCAGTTGCATCGAGAGACGTTAGAAAACCTAAACCACCCCACTCTTGAATATCATGACCTTTAATCTGCGCCGCAGATGGAGGATTGCCCGACACTGCTCGAGTTTTCAAAACAGTCATCGCACTTTCACCGCCGCCACCAGCAACAGCGAAATCTTTCCAAGTATGGCCTTGTTCTTCAATCATCTCTTTCAGTACAGCTGCGGATTTCGCTTCGCCACCGGCAGTCCACCAGTGAAGCACTTCCACTTCACCAGCTTGAGAAAATGTTGAGGCAGCAAGAAGAGATAGAGTAAGTAGGGTTTTATTGATTTTCATTATTATCTTCCATGTTTTAGCGGACTCGACGTCCGGTTCAATACAGAGTCTACTTATTCTGATTTGTAAGATTGAAACAAAAGGTAAGCTCAATGTAACACAATTGTTACATTAAACTTCTAGGCCGCGTGGAATATAGACTTTAGCTTCTAAGCCGCCTTGAGGGGAGTTACGAATAATGAGATCTCCGCCGTGTCCGTGTAGGATGTTTCGACAGATTCCAAGCCCTAAACCGTGTCCTTGGTCGTCAGTGGCGAGCCTGAAGTAAGGTTCAAACACCAACTCTAACTTGTCTTCAGGAATACCTTTTCCGTGATCTTGAATAGTCACGATAACCCACACCGAATCACTGTTAATATCGACTTCAGCTGATGTCCCATATTTCACAGCGTTGTCGATAAGATTGGTCAGCACACGTTTAATGGCTAATGGTTTGGCGACTAACGGGTCAACCACAATGGGCTCAAACTCAACCAAGGTTTGATGTTGGTTGTGCAGTTCAATCACGGAGAGCATCATCTCATTGAGGTCGATAATGGCGTTGTTTTCGTGAAGGTCGGTATCTCTTACCGCTTGTAAAGCGCCCTTAACCATCATCTCAAGCTCATCCAAATCCTTATTGAACTTGTCTTTCTTTACTTCGCTTTCCAATAGCTCGGCTCGTAGTCTAAGCCGTGTTATTGGTGTCTTTAAATCATGTGAGATTGCAGAGAAAAGGTGCTCACGGTCGGCAACATAGCGACGAATCCGTTGCTGCATTCGATTAAACGCTCGGGTCGCCGTCACCAGCTCAGTAGCCCCCTCTTCGTTAAGTGGCGGCTGCTGAATATCCATACTCATCTCATTGGCCGCTCTTGCTAATTTTTTAAGAGGGCGTACTTGCCGACGAATCATCAAGTAAGTCAAAACCAAAAGAATGAGGGTCGAGGAAACTAAGAAGATCACCTGTTCTCTGCCGAGAATCGTATCGTCGAGTTTGACGTAAGGCGCAGGCAACAACGCGGCGATATACACCCATTCATGACTGGCTAATTCTATCTGAACAACCAGAATAGGAGGGTTAAGAGGTTCTAAGGTTAAAGTATGATGTGCCCACGATCGTGGGAGATCGCTCAAATAGATGTCATTTTTAAGCAAACGAAGATGTTCAGGGCGAGAGAAATCAACCCGCACTGATTCGACTTTATTGAGCTTGCTACTCAAAACACTTTCTATCGCTTCAATCGAGGCGGTTTTTAAACGGGTGTCAGGGATCGGTTCGACAATCAACGCCTCTTTATTGAAAGAAACGAAGAAGCGCGTACCGCCCATATTGCGGATTTGATCCAACACGATATGGCGATATTTAACGGGCAGAGACTGGAAGAAAGTCACCGTCGAGGCAAACATATTGGCCATGCTTGAAGAGGCAGAACGAATCCCCTCCAGTTCTTTGTGTTTGGATTCGCTATACCAAATAGACGTTGCGATACCTTGAGCTATCACCACAGCTAACAAGGTCAGTAACAATGTTCTGGCAACCAAAGAGTTTGGCTTTAACCGACTCAACCCGTTCATAGGAAATACTTCATTGCCGAGGTGCTCATTAACATCACTTGATTATCAGTGTTCATACTGAACAGGCACAGCGAGGATATAGCCATTACCGCGCATGGTTTTGATGTAGTGAGGATACTTGCCACTGTCGCCCAATCGGCTTCTCAGACGACTAAGCTGCACATCAATGCCTCGCTCAAAAGGCAACGCTTCACGGCCTCTGGTCGCGAATGAGATAGTGTCACGGTCGAGAACTTCGTTAGGGCGAGTTAAGAACAACATCAACAGAGAAAAATCACTGCCCGACAAATCCATCTCTTCCGAGTTTTCATTGTGGGAAATTCGATGCGCTAACGTATCAAGCGTCCAATCACCAAAAACAATCTGTTTTGGCAATGCATCACTTGTCTTGTCATCCACCACTAGAACGCGGCGCAACAACGCTTTGATACGCGCCATTAACTGACGAGGGCTAAACGGCTTGGCAATGTAATCATCAGCACCAATTTCTAAGCCGATAATTTGGTCGGTTTCATCCGATACGGCAGTCAGCATGATGATAGGCACATTCGATTGCTTACGGACGCGTTGACACAAGGTAAAACCATCGTCACCGGGTAGCATCACATCAAGCAGAATCAGATCTGGATAACCTTGGTTTTGCAGATGAGCTTCTAGTTCAACACCATCTCCCACAGAAGAAACATCGAAACCAGATTTTGTGAGGTACTCTTCCAGCAGCTCGCGGATTTCTTGATCATCATCCACCACGAGAATTCGAGTATTTGTTGGCATCGCCCAAACCTATTAAATTTACAACTTATTCACATAGTGTATAGGCTGGCCGATTGTTTGATTATTGACATGTTTGTAAAGTTAGAAGAACAAACAGATAAAGATCACAACTTAGTGACCTCTATCTGAATCTTTAGGGCTTAATCCGCTATTGGTTGGTTATGAAGAGCAGCTGATCTCCATGGCTTTACCCCACTCAGGAGGTAGAGCCGCAAGGTATTCATAATCCGGGTGTTCCGCATAAGGGTCTGCCAGTACCACCATCAAAGCGTCAATATCGCTGCTATCACCGCGCTCTGCTTTGTCTATCGCTAGCTGAGCTAGGTAGTTTCTGAGGATGTATTTCGGGTTTACCTGTCTCATATTTTCGCAGCGCTCGACCACTGAGCTATCTTCCAATTCGCAGCGTTGTAAGTAGTTATCTACCCACAGTTTTGCTGCCTCTCGATCAATTATCAGATCAATCACTTCTTGTGGCGACAAGGTGTCTAGGTTCGATAGCGTTCTAAAGAACCTTGGGTAGTCGACTTTGTTTTGCGACATCAGCTCGAACATAGATTCAAACAAACGACTGTCGCCTTCTTGTTTCGAAAGTAGCCCCAACTTACGACGCATCATCTGACTAAAGTAACCGTTCATTTGCGGTTCGTACTGCTCTAAAGCCGCCTCTAAGTCGGCCTTATCCACCAGCGGAGAAAGTGAGTGAGCCAGTGCCGACAGGTTCCAAAGCCCTATTCTTGGCTGCTGGTTAAAAGCATAACGACCTTGGTAATCCGAGTGATTACAGATCAATCTTGGGTCATATTCATCAAGAAACGCGAACGGACCATAATCGAAAGTTTGCCCGATGATCGACATGTTATCGGTGTTCATCACGCCATGAGCAAAACCATTCGCTTGCCACAACGCAATCATCTCCGCGGTACGGTCAACAATCTGATTAAACATAGCAGCGTAGGGTTTCTCTTCATCGAGACACTCAGGGAAGTGCCATTCAATGACTTTATCGGCCAGCAACTTATGCTCAGCCAACTGATTGGTATAAAACAGATGTTCAAAGTGACCGAAACGGATGTGTGATTCGGCAGCACGCACCAACAATGCGCCCCACTCTTGCTTCTCTCGATATACCGGTGTGTCGCTGGTCATCATAGCCAACGCGCGAGTGGTTGGGATATTGAGCCCTGCCATCGCTTCGCTACATAAGTACTCACGAACGGTTGATCGAATAACAGCGCGTCCATCGCCCATACGTGAATAGGGCGTTTTACCGGCACCTTTAAGGTGTAAATCGAACGTTTCGCCACTTTTCGCGACAATTTGAGCTAATAACAGCCCTCTTCCATCACCTAAATCCGGGTTATAAGAACCAAACTGGTGGCCTGCGTATTTCATTGCTACAGGCGAAAACTGCTCAGGTTCAACATTGCCAGATAACGTTTCAAGCAATTCCTCGGAAGCATCATCAAATGACAAAAAACCGAGTTCATCCGCAAGCTTATGATTCCATGCGAGCCATTGGACATTGCTTAACGGAGTTGGTTGGATTGGGGTATAGAACAGTCGAGGTAATGCAGTAAATCGATTGTTAAATGAAATAGAATCCCAGACAGACATGAGAGATACACTGTAGATAAAAGATAACTTAAGATTATCACAGTTTCGTAACAACTTCAGAAGTGCGATGGCGCTTGTTTATAGAGGTAAGGTGATAAACCATTCCACAGGAAGAAAGTGTTGACTAGGAGTAAATTACTGGGGGATGCTTGCTAGAAGAAGATGACTAAGAAAAATTTAAGTGGCTAGCCTGATGAGAAAAGCCACATTTATAAGAGAAAGAGTTCTGACTTTGAAGACTTTTTAACAAGTGATTTCATAATAAAAACTAAAACTATAGAGCCATGAAGCTGACTACATTAGAGCAAGAATACCCACTAGAGAAAGGGTAGAGAAAATCCAAGTACGACTGATTACGCCAAAGTTACTGTGTTGAATCATTTCTTGATGCTGCATATGTCTCTCCTTGAGAACGTGATGGTGTAACTACAATATATCGGCTTTTCACTAAAAGCGGCAAGCACATTAATATTAACCTTTTATGACAGCATTAAGAATTTTCTGTAACTATTCAGTCCTCTGATAAATCAAAAATTTATGCTCGGCTTGTTGTCGAAAGCAGCGCACCAGCACCAATAAACACGCCCCCTGTAACACGATTGAAAACCTTAGCTCTGCCTTTCGCGAATAGCCAGTTTGACGACTTCGCACCTAAATACGCGTACACCAATAGCCAAGACAACTCCATCACAGCAAAGGTTAAAGCAAACACCGCAAACTGGGGAAGTAGAGCGAGTGACGGGTCGATAAACTGAGGGAAAAGTGCGGTAAAAAATAGAATCGCTTTCGGGTTACTCGCGCCAACAATAAAACCACTTAAGTAGTGTTGCACCGCGCTTTCTTTAACAGGTTGAGAATCGGTTTGTTGACTGGATAGATTGTCGTAATCTTGCTGGTTAGAACGTAAAGACTTCCAACCGAGGAAGATCAGATAAGCTGCACCAGTCCATTTTATGACATTAAATACCACTTCAGACGAAGCAATAATTACCCCTAGCCCGGTAAACGATAAAGTTAAAATACCAGTAATCGCAGTTAAGCTCCCCAAGGCAGTAAATATCGATAATTTAAAGCCAGATTGCACACCTTTGGTCATGCACAATAAAGAACTTGGTCCTGGTGATGCCGTTAAAATTAGCACCGCTAATAAATAATAAATCCATGTATCAAAGCTCATCGTGAATCCTCCTTAACTCACTAAAACGACTAAATATTAAACACCAATATGTAATAAGCCCTCATATTAATCAACTAAATATTGCGCTTAACGTCTTCGATATAAATGCAAACATCTTTAATCTAGGCAATAAAAAACGCCATGCATTGCTGCATGGCGTTTAAATAAAAACGTTTCAAATCGAACGTCTTACTAGATGTCAGGTTCTAAGCTTACAGCCCTAAGATAGGGGCACTAACCTAATAATTGAAACCTAGTCTTTGTAGATAGAGAACTCATCAGCGCAAGCAACAAGCTGCTCACGAGTGATCATGAATACGCCATGACCACCGTTAGAGAATTCAATCCAAGTGAATGGAATCTCTGGGTACTGATCCATCATATGAACCATTGAGTTACCAACTTCACAGATAAGAATACCGTCGTCAGTTAGGTAGTCTGGTGCATTAGCTAAGATGCGACGAACCAATTTCAGACCGTCTGTACCCGCTGCTAGGCCAAGTTCTGGCTCGTGAGTAAACTCATCTGGCAGGCTGTTCATATCTTCTTCGTCCACGTAAGGTGGGTTAGATACGATCAGGTTGTATTTCTCTTTTGGCAAATCACGGAAAAGATCTGAACGGATTGGGAACACTTGCTGCTCCATGCCGTGATCTTGAACGTTCTGCTCTGCAACTTGCAATGCGTCAGTAGAGATATCAATCGCATCTACTTCAGCGTCTGGGAATGCGTGAGCACAAGCAATAGCGATACAACCACTACCCGTACACATATCCATGATGCGAGTTGGCTCTTCAGTTAACCAAGGTTGGAATTGAGCTTCGATCAGCTCACCAATTGGAGAACGAGGCACAAGAACGCGCTCATCAACGAAGAACTCAAGACCACAGAACCAAGCTTTGTTGGTTAGGTAAGCCGTTGGTGTACGATCATTAATACGCTTGATTACGCGCTCAACAATACGTAGACGTTCGCTGCTCGTTAGACGAGAGTTCATCACATGCGAAGGAACATCAATCGGCAGATAAAGAGTAGGTAAGATAAGTTGTACTGCCTCATCCCACGCGTTATCAGTGCCGTGACCATAAAATAGGCCCGCTGCGTTAAAGCGGCTAACAGTCCAACGAATCACATCTTGAAGCGTGTGTAGTTCTGATACCGCTTCTTCTACAAAAATCTTATCCAAAATTGTCTCCGAAAAGCGCTACAATACTGCTAATTACGTTTCTAATTAGAATTCATAACCTGATGAGCAAAAAAGACACCGACTTCGATGACGATTTCGCCCTGTTCAACGATGCAGTAAAGGGCGTTAAAAAGTTGCAACAGGATACCATAGTCCAGCAGCCAAAAAGAAATGCCAAGCAAAAAGAAATTACTCGAACGGCAAGACAAGCCAGTGATAGCGAGTTTTATTTCTCGGATGAGTTCATTCCGCATCTTAGCGAAGACGGTCCGACGCGTTATGCGCGTGATGATGTCTCTAAATATGAGGTCAAGCGCCTCCGTCGTGGTGTCTACGTGCCTGACGTGTATCTCGATATGCATGGTATGACTCAACAAGAAGCCAAACGTGAGCTTGGCGCGATGATTGCGCACTGCGTGAAAGAGAGCGTGGCGTGTGCCTGTGTTCAACACGGTATCGGTAAACACATCCTTAAACAGAAGGTGCCTTTGTGGTTAGCACAGCACCCAGACGTGATGGCTTTCCACCAAGCGCCGTTAGAGTTTGGCGGCAATGGCGCGCTGTTAGTCTTGCTTTCGGTTCCTGAGAAGTAATTCTGGTTAACAAACTCTCTCTCACCAAAAAACAACAAAGGGCATCCCAATCATATTGAGATGCCCTTTCTAATTGTCTGCAACTTTGTCATCAAACAGAGCTCAACGAGCTTATGGATTGATGTTCCAAAGCAACTCACCTTTTTGTGTCTCAAGGTTGAAGTCGATACACGCTAGGCCCGAAGTGGGAAACATAGGCGGCGCCATGCCTGTTGCAAACTCTGCAGTTAGGTAGCCAACTAGGGGTAAATGAGAAACAAATAAAATGGTCTCTAGTTTTTCTACTTCAGCCATTGCTAAGGTCAAATCAAACACATCGTCGGACATTCCATAAGGCGTAATATCATCACAGGTTTCTACTTTCTTTCCAGAAAACGCCTGAGAGATCTCTAACCACGTTTCTTGTGCCCTTAAATATGGGCTCACCAGCACTTTATCGAATTGACTAATCCCCTGCTCATTTGCAGCTTGTGCCACTGCAAGAGAAGCCATTTTCCCGCGCTTGGTCAACGCTCGTTCTGCATCCGAATCCGCAAAATGCTCTGCTTCACCGTGGCGCATAATGAATATTTTCATGTTCAATCCTGTCTTCGTAACATGTCGAAAGTCGATATATCCCATATATCAGCGAAACGCTACTTAGGTTTGGCTCTCAATCCAGAGAAACCGCAGTCAATATAAATAATTATATCAAGTCACTTGCCAAAGAGTTCGACTTTCTTAACAATCTTGTTAAAAGAAAATAAATTACTGATAAAAATCGATAAAAGTGATTTAGAAATCGCCAAAAAGCACTTCATATCCCAAAATATGATCACAAGGTTTGCACGCCGAATCATCGGGTACATAATTTAAAAACCACCTTCTCTGGAGATGCTCCTGTGCACTTAAGCCCAAATGATGAACATCAATACCGCTACATAACCTTAAATAACGGGTTACGTGTACTGTTAGTTCAGGATCAAAATGCTCAAAAAGCAGCAGCCGCATTAGCCGTCAATGTGGGGCATTTTGATGACCCTACAGACCGAGAGGGTTTAGCTCACTACTTAGAGCATATGCTATTTTTGGGAACTGAAAAGTATCCAAAGGTCGGAGAGTTCCAAAGTTTTATCAGCCAGCATGGCGGTAGCAACAACGCTTGGACAGGAACAGAGCACACCTGCTTCTTTTTTGATGTTGAATTGAATGCCTTTGAAACCGCACTCGATCGCTTCAGCCAATTTTTTACCGCTCCCCTTTTCAACGAAGAAGCGTTAGACAAAGAACGCCAAGCCGTTGACTCCGAATACAAGATGAAACTCAACGACGACTCACGACGCTTGTACCAAGTTACCAAAGAACTGGTGAATCACAATCACCCATTCTCGAAGTTTTCTGTCGGTAATATCGATACGTTGGGCGACAGAAACGGCGAGACGATTCGACAAGAGATCTTGGCTTTCCACCAGCAACAATACTCTGCTGACTTGATGACACTGACACTGTCTGGCAATCAGTCGTTAGATGAGATGCAAAGCTGGGTTGAGGATCGCTTTAGCTCAATCACCAATCACAACCTACAAGGCAAAAAGGTTGAAGTTCCGATTGTCGGCGAGTTAAGTACGGGTGTACAAGTCCGCGTTGAGCCGATTAAAGAAGTGCGCAAACTGATCTTAACCTTCCCGATGCCAAGCATGGACGAACACTACGGCGTTAAGCCTTTGTCGTTCTTTGCCCACCTTTTAGGTTACGAAGGTGAAGGCAGTTTGATGATGCAACTCAAAGAGAAAGGCTGGATAACATCTCTCTCTGCAGGTGGTGGCGCGAGTGGCAGTAACTACCGTGATTTCACAGTCAGTTGCTCATTGACCATAGAAGGTTTAACCAAAACCGATAACATCATCCAAGCGATATTTCAGTACATCAAGTTAGTCGAACAACAAGGCATAGAAGAGTGGCGCTACCTAGAAAAACGCGCCGTTTTAGAGTCTGCTTTCCGCTTTCAAGAGCCAGCAAGACCGCTTGATGTGGTCAGCCACCTTGTTATCAACATGCAGCACTACCAAGAGCAAGATGTGGTGTATGGCGATTACAAAATGTCGCATTTCGATGACGAATTACAGCGTGCTTTGCTGCCTTACTTAACCGTCGACAACATGCGGGCAACCATTGTTGCTCAGGGATTCGAGTATGACAGGGAAGCGAAGTGGTACTTTACGCCCTACTCGGTCACACCTTTTAGCGCTGAACAAGTTCAATGCTTTACGTGCATTAACCCCGGTTGGCAGTTTGAACTCCCAAGCAAAAACCCGTTTATTTGCTACGATCTAGACCCGACTGAACTCGAAGGTGACGCTAAGTTCCCACAACTGTTAGAAGAGCTCGATGGTTTTAAGCTATGGCATCTGCAAGACCATCAATTCCGGGTGCCAAAAGGTGTGGTGTATGTTGCTATCGATAGCCCGCACTCAGTCGCTAGCCCAAGAAATATCGTTAAAACACGCTTGTGTGTAGAAATGTTCTTAGACTCACTCGAAAAAGATACGTATCAGGCTGAAATCGCCGGAATGGGCTACAACATGTACACCCATCAGGGCGGTGTAACGCTCACTCTGTCCGGGTTTAGCGAGAAACAGCCACAACTGCTCAATATGATTCTTGAACGTTTCCAAGCACGCGACTTTAGTCCAACACGCTTCGAAACCATCAAGCATCAATTGCTCAGAAACTGGAACAACGCGTCGCAAGATCGCCCTATTTCGCAGTTGTTTAATGCAATGACTGGGATACTTCAACCAAATAACCCGCCCTATTCCGTGTTAATTGAAGCCCTAGAAACGATAGAGGTCGATGAGCTCTCCTCTTTTGTTCAAGCAATCTTGGCGGAACTTCATGTTGAGATGTTTGTGTATGGCGACTGGAAAAAAGCCGATGCACACAAGATGGCTGAAACGCTAAAAGATGCACTGCGTGTTCAAGATCAGGCTTACGAAGAATCACTGCGTCCGCTCATCATGCTCGGTGAAAACGGCAGCTTCCAACGTGAAGTGGTGTGTAACCAAGATGATTCAGCAATTGTGGTTTATTACCAATGCCCTGATATTTCACCTAAAAATATCGCGCTGTATTCATTGGCAAACCATTTGATGTCGGCCACTTTCTTCCATGAGATACGAACCAAGCAGCAGCTAGGTTACATGGTCGGTACTGGCAATATGCCGCTCAACCGACACCCTGGTATTGTGTTGTATGTGCAATCACCGAATGCCGCCCCTGCTGACTTGTTAGCTTCAATAGATGAGTTCCTCAATGCCTTTTACATGGTGCTGTTGGAGCTTAACGACTATCAATGGCACAGCAGTAAGCGCGGTCTCTGGAATCAGATTTCGGCACCAGATACGACTTTGCGAGGGCGAGCTCAGCGCTTATGGGTTGCGATAGGCAATAAGGATGTTGAGTTCAACCAGAGAGAGCGCGTATTGGAAGACCTTAAGGGGTTAACTCGCTCAGACATGATGCGTTTTGTGGTTAGCCAGCTAAAACCACGCACGGCAAATCGCCTGATTATGCATGCTCACGGTAATGCTCATAATGAGGAAGAGAAGCTGTCAGCAGGTGTTGAAATTGGCTCTATTGATGAGTTTCAGTTACGCCCGAAAGATACTGAGCTAGGCTGATAAAGCTGGAATGAAAATCATAAGGTTGATGTGAAAGCATCAACCTTTTTTATTGGATGCAGTCCAAAAGCAGATCTCCTATTACGCTCCTTCGTCGCTTTAGGAGATGACGGTAGTTTTGATTGACGTGTGTTTGACCACCTTTCTAATCAACGCAATAACTTACTTTTTATCTCTCAATCATCATTCCCGAGAAGGAGGAACGACTGAGTCGGGAATCTCATTCCTTTCACACTCGTTCATAAAACAGAAAAGCCCGCATCAATTGCTTGATACGGGCTTCTTAATCAATGAGTTAGAGAGTTACTTGTAGAAAGACTCACCCAATCCAGCACGTGTCAGTAGGCCATCACATGGCGCGAAACGATCACCGTACTTCTTAGCGAAATCGTTCATCATCTCAACCAGTGACTTAATGCCGATTTGATCCATATAACGGAACGGACCACCTAGGAATGGCGGGAAACCGATACCGAAAATCGCACCGATATCACCATCACGAGGGCTGCGGATAATGCCGTCGTCTAGACAACGAACCGCTTCGTTTAGCATAGGTAACACACAGCGCATCGCGATATCGTTATCGCTCAACTTAGGATCTGGTTGCAGCTTAAGCAGCTTGTAAACTGACTTATCCACTTCCTTCTTCTTGCCTTTGTAAGTGTAGAAACCTTTACCACTCTTGCGGCCTTTACGATTGTCATTCAAAAGAATATCGAACACATCAGGACCTTGGAAACGATCGCCAAGCTCATTCACTAAAATCGGAATGATCTTCGCACCGATATCAACACCCACCTCATCTAATAAAGTGATAGGACCAACCGGGAAACCGAAGTCCAATAACGTGCTGTCGAGCTTTTCAATCGGCTCGTTCGCTAGCAGTAAATGCGCTGCTTCGTTCATGTACGGAGCAAGAATACGGTTCACATAAAAACCAGCCGTGTCTTTCACAACAATCGGCGTTTTACCTTGCTTCTTCGCTAATGCAACAACCGTAGAAATCGTCTCTTCTGACGTAGTTTCATGAGGGATAACTTCTACTAGCGGCATTTTTTCGGCTGGGCTGAAGTAGTGAAGACCGACCACGTTTTCTGGTCGCTGCGCCTTCTCCGCAATCTTATGGATCGGCAATGAAGACGTATTCGTCGCGAAAATAGTCTCTGGCTTGGCATTGGCTTCGATGTCCGCAACCATTGACTGCTTAAGGTCGAGGTCTTCAAATACCGCTTCAATCACCACATCGGTGTGATTAAAGCTCGTAAAGTCGATACCACCAGACAGTTGAAGCATCTTACTTTCAAGGCCCGCTCGGCTCAGAATGCGACGCTTACGCTGCTTATCGAACAACTTGAAGTTGTAGTTAAGCGCGTTCAGTACACCTTCATTTGATACGTCTTTAATGCGTACAGGCACTTTCGCCTTAGCAACACTGACATGGCTGATGCCTGCGCCCATAAGACCACCGCCTAGCACACCAACACGCTTAACCGCTTTGGGTTCTGCGTCTGCGCCGTGTTCTTTTTTCATTTCCGTGGTTGCAAAGAAAATCGAACGAAGGGCTTTAGACTCTGAAGTCATAACCAGTTCTGAGAAACGCTTCGCTTCATACTGAAGACCTTTATCAAAGCCGTTCTCAAGGCCATAACGAATCACGTCTAAAATCGCATCCGCTGCTGGGTAATTGCCGCGTGTTTTCTGATTGGTCTTCTTAGAAGCTTGTTCAAAAATCACTTTACGACCAAGGCCGTTACGTGAAATCAGCTTTTCTTTGGTCGACGCTTGGCTTTTCGACGCAAGGCGCTTACCTTTTTTACTGCCCGTATTCTTTTCAACAAAGCTTTTAGCGACTTCAAGCAGGATAGTTTCAGGCACACAAGCATCGACAACACCGAGCGATTTCGCTTTCTTAGCGCGCAGTTGCTTACCCGTAAGGATTAGGTCAAGAGATGGCAACAAACCAATAAGGCGAGGTAGACGCTGTGTACCGCCAGAGCCTGGTAACAGACCTAACTGTACTTCTGGCAGACCAACGCGAGTCTTATCTGAATCGGTACATACACGGTAATCACACGCCAGTGCAAGCTCTAAACCACCACCTAAACATGGGCCGTGAATCGCTGCGACTACTGGGTACGGTAGTTCAGAAAGCGTTTGGAACATCTCCTGCCCTTGGCGAGCCAGAGACTGTGCTTCGTCAGCCGTTTTACACGCATCAAGCATTCTTACATCAGCACCAGCGATAAAGTTATCTGGCTTAAGAGAATGAACGATTAGGCCCTTAACTCGGCTTTGCTTTTCTTTGAGTTGCTCGAAGATGGCTTTCATTTCTTCAGCAAAAGCCGCTTGCAGCGTGTTCATTTTCTCGTTTGGTACATCAATCGCTAACCAAGCAATATCTTGCTCATCGATATTGAGAGTAAATGCTGTCGCTTTCTTTTTGGTTGATTCAGTCGCAGAGGTTGAATCTGGTTGAGCGACTGTTTCTTTTTCTGTTGTTGCATCAAGAGTCGTAGACATTATTCTACCTCCAAGATCATTGCTGCACCTAAACCACCAGCCGCACACGCTGTGTTCAATGCCAAGCCGCCACCGCGACGTTTCAGTTCACGTAATGTTTGAGTCATCATGCGCGCGCCAGTCGCTGCAAACGGATGTCCGTAAGCAATCGAGCTACCCAGCACGTTGAACTTCTCCATATCAATCTCACCGATCGCTTTGTCGCGGCCAAGATTCTTCTGTGCAAACTCATCGCTCGCGAACATTTTAACGTTAGCCAAAACTTGGGCAGCGAATGCTTCATGCATCTCGATCAGTATAAGGTCTGACAACTCTAAACCGGTGTTCTTTAATACTTGTGAGGTCGCGTAAGTCGGGCCCATCAACATATCTGTTTCAACACCAATCGCTGAGAACGCATAACCACGAATATAACCAAGCACTTCTAAGCCTAGTTCTTTCGCTTTACCTTCGCGCATCAACATCACTGCTGCACCGCCATCAGTCAGTGGCGTAGCATTGGCTGCCGTTACACTGCCGTACTTTCTATCAAAAGCAGGACGTAGCTTGGCGTATCCTTCAACCGTTGAGTCGTGGCGAATGTTGTTGTCTTCCGCTAGATACTTTTTGTAAGGTGCCGGGAATGCCGTCATCACTTCGTCTTTAATCTTGCCTTCTTTCCATGCCTGAGAAGCCAAAGAGTGAGAACGGTGAGCAAGTGCGTCTTGAGCTTCGCGAGTAATACCATGCGTCTTAGCCATTTGCTCAGCCGTTTGTCCCATGGATAAACCGGTCGAGTACTCTGCAACTGCAGGTGGTACTGGCATCAAATCTTTTACGGAAAGCGTTTTAAGAATCTTCAGCTTTTGACCCATAGTTTTCGTTTTACTCAGCGCTAATAGATTTGCCGCTAACTTTTTCGAAACACCGATAGGCAATACAGAAGAAGAGTCCGCACCGCCCGCAATACCGACATCAATCGTGCCAGCCATAATGCTTTCGGTCACGTTAACTGCCGCTTGGAAGCTGGTCGCACATGCTCGTGTGACACTGTAGGCATCGGTATTGATGTTCATGCCTGTGCCCAACACGATTTCACGCGCAATGTTCGGCGCTTCTGGCATTTGCACTACTTGGCCGAACACAACTTGTTCGATAAGCGCAGGATCGACATCCGTTCTTGCAAGCATTTCGCTCACAACCATTTTGCCTAGGTCAACCGCAGGCACTTGGCTAAATTCTGTGCTCTGACGAGCAAATGGGGTTCGTAATCCAGCGACAACGGCAACACGTTCTCCAGAACGCGTTTTGACTTCCTGTTTGCCCATGGTTTCTCCTTAAAGTTAAGAGGTCTGACCTGAAGTATTGTAAAGAAGTTGTTAATTAAATCAAACGAGCGTTTAAATAAACGTGATACGAGTATCTCACTGTTTGAAAATATAACTGCGCATTCAGGCGAACCTTTTTGGGGGAAAGGTTGTCGTAAGAGACTAAACTATTGTAAGCAAAGACTGTTATCGCTGTGTAGGGAATGGTTTTCTTGAGGCAAAAAAAAACCACACAAAGCTGTGTGGTCGGAATGTATATAAAGCAATTAACTTAGCGCCAATTGAAATAATCAGTTTCCTGATTAGGAGAAAGTAAAGTCAGCCTTCAAAAGGAAGTGTCGTCTTGCTCAACATGCTAGCCACGAATGACTAACTAGACGACAAGGTGTACTATAACGAGTTCGAGGCCTTAGATTTTGAAGTAGATCAATTTTAATGTGATTTTACGATTTCCTGCCGATCGTTAGCTCTAAAAATATAAAAACGAAGCACAACGTATAGAGGACAGCTATACGCAGAGCAATTATGGAGGCTCGTGTGTCAATAATAAAAATGTTTGGAAAGAAAACAGCCAAGCGTCCGGTCAACTCTGATATGGACAAACAAAGAAAATACGAAGCACTTGTGCGCGCCTATCATCGTGACCTCTTTCGCTACGCCTATTGGTTATGCAAAGACAAAAGCATTGCCGAAGACTTAGTTCAAGAAACTTGCCTTCGTGCATGGAAGTCACTCGATAGCCTTCAAGATGAAAAAGCCGCCAAATCTTGGCTGATTACCATCTTGAGACGCGAGAACGCTCGACGTTTTGAACGCAAACAGTTTGATCTGGTTGATATCGACGATCACGGTAACGATGCTAGTGTCAGTGATGACCCGCACCATCAGCATCAGTGGTTGCAAGCCCAGATCATGAAACTTGAAATTGATTACCGTGAACCTCTCTTCTTGCAAGTGATTGGTGGTTTTAGTGGTGATGAGATTGCCGATATTCTCGATCTCAACAAAAACACGGTGATGACACGTTTATTCAGAGCTCGAAATCAGTTGAAAGAGCTGTTGGATACAGAAGAGGCAGAGAGGGGGCAACATAATGGATGATTTGGAATTTCGTCGTCGTGTATTGTCGGAACCTAAACAACGTACACAAGATATTGTTGATGCGACCGCGAATAGCGAAGCCAATAGTAACTTCTTAGACGATGTACTAGCGCTTGATAAACAGATCCACTCTGCGATGAATGTGGATGTGCCAGACGATCTTGCTGATCGTATTCTGTTCAATCAGACCTCAAGCGAAGAAAGCAAAGTAGTAAGGCCAACGTTTGCGAGACGAGCAATGGCAATGGCCGCCTCAGTAGCATTCGTTGCAGGTTTATTAGTTGGCCAAGTGAATTGGGGAAATGCATTCGTTTCACCTGCGCAAGCTAGTTTAGTTGATACAGCGATGAAGCATGTTGTTGATGAGAAGAGCTTTGTTAGTAGCATCGATGAACAGGTTACATCGCAGCAGATCAACGCAAAAATGAACCCATTTGCTTTTCAGTTTGATGACGCTTTCCCTTACCATGTTTATTACCTAAACCACTGTGGCTTTGGTAAATCCAACGCAGTACATATGGTCTTCCAAGGCGCAAAAGGCAAAGTAACACTGTTTTTAACCGGTATTCCAACAGACAAACCTATCGATTTTGATGAAAAAGGCATGTCCGGCTCGGTAACACCCGTAGATGGCAGCAGCTTAATCCTTGTGGGTGAAAATGGTGAGGATGTTTCCAAAATCGCCGAAAAGCTGACAAAAATGATCAAACCAATGAGCTGATTCGCTCTTAAAGCCCCGTCACAAAAGGCCCAGCAATTATATTACTGATATTGCTGGGCTTTATTTATAAATAAACCACAAAACCATTCACACCACCAATATCTCTAGAGTTAAAACTCTAAAAAACAGCATTTCACACCATTTTCGTGCCAGATAGGCGTCATTTCCATAATTTTCCACTCAAAATTCCCAATGGTCGGATTTGTATATCGTATACTTGCGAATAGGATCAGCCACCATTGAGCAATTGCTCAAATTAATCGCCCTGTAGAGGCGGATATATAAAGGAATAAATGAATGACTACCAACAACACGCGTCTGTTTAAAAAGTCTCTTTTAGCAGTAACAATTACACTGGCGTCTTCGCAAGCGATGGCAGCAGGTTTCCAACTTAACGCACAATCAGCTACCGGTATCGGCCGTGCTTTCGCTGGTGATGCAGTAATCGCAGATAACGCGTCAGTAATGGCACGTAACCCTGCAGCAATGGCACTATTTGACAAAACTGAGCTTTCGCTTGGTTTTGAAAGCATTACTTCAATGATTGAAGTAAACGATGCTGAATACAATATTAATGGCAGTCCAATTCCGGTTGCCGACACGGATGATGTTGGTGATACATCTATCGCGCCAAATATCCACCTTATCGTTCCAGTAAATGATAAATTCGCTTGGGGTGTTAATGCGTACTCAAACTTCGGTACTAAGACAGAGTTTGATGATAGTTATACTGCAGCTGAATACGGCGGCTTAACAGATGTTCAGAGCATTAACTTTGGCCTTGCTGGTTCATACCGACTGAATAAACAATGGAGCTTTGGTGCAGGTTTAGACCTTATTTACGGTCAAGGCACCATGAAAAGAGAAACTAGTGCAGCTCTAGGTGTAGCTAGTGGCGGTTTAGTTCCTGCCGGAACAACATTAGTCGATGTTGATGAGGCTGATGGTTGGGCTGTGGGCTTCAATGTTGGTACTGTATATGAACTAGACGAAAACAACCGCTTCGGCTTAGCTTACCGCTACAGTCCAGAGATCACAGCTAAAGATGATAAAGGCCAAGAAATCACCTTACCTTTACCTGATATCGCTGAATTCTCGGGTTACCACAAAATCGAAGATACTAAATTCGCAGTTCACTACTCTGTACAATGGATTGGTTGGGGTGCATTCGATCAAATCGACTTTGAAAACTTACAAGGCTCACCTCTTGGCTCGTCGTATGCGAAACAATACCAATGGCAAGATGGCTGGCACTACGCTATTGGTGGTACATACTACCTAAACTCTGATTGGACTCTTCGTGCAGGTTACATGTACGACACAAGTGCACAGGATGAACTGACTTCAATTTCTGTTCCAGATTCTGATCGTCAATGGTTCTCTGCTGGTTTCACATACCACATTGACACAGTTTCTAATGTTGACTTCGGCTTCACATACCTAATGGGTGATGATGTAGATGTATCAGAAACTACGCCAGTCGCTCCTGGGCTTTCAACCGGTGTTAACGCAACAACACATGCTGATGCAATCCTGATGGGTCTGCAGTACAGCCGTAGCTTCTAATATAAGCTAATAATTTATCCCCAAAGGGTCGCATTATGCGACCCTTTTTTATTACCTAAACCACTGACCCACTTCAATTTAAGCTTACAACTGTAGCCTGCAAGGTCAATATATGACTACAAGTGTACGCTCAAACTTCGCAACACAGCCGAAACATTTAGATTATTTCTCTAATAATTAAACACATTTACTCATTAAATCCCTAAAACACTGTTTTATTCGAATTTCATTTTTAAAGTAATGACTCTAAAAGTAGAATCACGCCACTAAATACTTATGATTCAGCGAACATAATAATGAAAATGAATAAGACTCTTCTATCTGCTGCTGTGGCAGTTGGACTACTTTCGACTTCTACCGTCACTCACGCGGCAGGTTTTCAACTAGCAGAATACTCGGCAACAGGCCTAGGCCGCGCATACGCTGGTGAAGCAGCAATCGCAGACAACGCTGGTTCACAATGGCGTAACCCTGCCCTTCTTACTTATCTAGAAGGCACACAGGTCTCTGTTGGTGCTATCTATGTTGACCCGAACATTGATATCGATGGCACATCAACATCGATGCTAGGTAATAAAACATCATCTAGTTCCAGTGATTTTGCACATAGTGCTGTTATCCCAAATTTTTACATCTCTCATAAGTACAACGATAAGTTTGCATTAGGCTTTGCTGCTGGAACAAACTACGGAATGGAAACTAACTTAGGTACTGACTTTGGCGGTGCAAACCATGGTAATGAAGCTAGCGTTATCAGCATGGAATTAAACCTTAATGCTGCTTACCAAGTATTAGACAATGTGTCTGTTGGCGGCGGTATTCGCTATGTGATGGCGGAAGGTAGCTTTGGTGCTGTTTCTACTAAGAACTCATTAGTACCATCTGTGCCTGCAGGAACAACTTTGAAGTACATGGAAGGCGACGATACCGCCTTAGGTTGGCAGGTTGGTACCGCATGGCAAATTAATGAAAACCACCGCATAGGTTTTGCTTACAAATCTGAAGTGGATTTAACCCTAGAGGGTCATGCTAAAGGTGTGGCATTTGATCAAGAAGCAGCTGTTGTAAAACCTAAATATAAAGGTTCAATGGATCTTGCTCTTCCTGCAACTGCAGAAATTGCAAGCTTTCATAAATTAACAGATAAAGTTGCAGTGCATGCAAGTATCAACTGGACAAACTGGAGCAGCTTTAAAGAACTGGTAGCTGACATCCCTGAGTTTACCGATAGCTCCCAAGATATCAAAGAAGAAAACTGGGAAGATAACTACCGCTTTGCGATTGGTACGACTTACCAAATGACGCCTAAGTTAGCTCTACGCTCTGGTATCGCATACGATACTTCAGCGGTAAGCGATGAGCACCGTACGGCAACGATCCCAGAAACAGACCGCACTTGGTTAAGCATTGGTGCTGGATATCAATGGTCTGAGCAACTAACTCTAGATGCTGGCTTCACTTACATTCTAGCTAAAGACGCAAAAATGGTCGAAGATGACGCAAGTTCTGCGCCATTTGGTGGTGACTTCGAAGGTGAAGTAACTGGTAGCATCTGGCTAGTGGGTATCCAAGCGAACTACCGCTTCTAGTCTACCGCCCTAAAAGTAGAAAATATTAAAAAGGCTCGATGTTGCATCAACATCGAGCCTTTCTTTTATCGGTTCTCTAAATCGTGTTTCTAGTAATCTTCTAGATAACCATCGATGAAATCTTCCTCTTCAAGGTCGACCTCTTCAGGTTCTATCTCGGCTTTGAAATCACGACGTTGAATGTAAACATCACGCGTTAATGCATATGGATCAGGAGAGTTATCCAACAGCGCCTCTTGTGACACTAACTGAGCACGTGTTTCCATGCCTTCAAATGCCCACTTGCCTAAGCTTGCCCAGAAGTTCAAGAAAGACAGAGGCACATACATACCATCAACGGTTTCAGTCACTTCGCGCGTTGTTAGTGGACCATAACCCGGTACCATGAAGTACGGACCGTTCCCTACCCCGTAATGACCAATCGCATCAGAGAACGACTTATCATCGTACTTGGTGATCCCAGCTTCGCTAGCAATATCGATTAAGCCTAACAAACCAATCGTTGAGTTAATCCAAAAACGATTGAAATGGTCGAGTGCTTTTTCACCATTGCCCATAATAAGGTTATTCACCATGCTTGATGGTTCGTCTAAGTTGGCTAGGAAATTGGAGATACCAGAACGCACTGGCACAGGGGTGTAGTCAACATAAGCGAGGGAAACAGGGCGAACTAAGTAAGGATCTAGATATTCGTAGTTGATATTCCACATCGCTCGGTTGAAACCTTCAAAAGGATCATTGGAGTGGGACTCTTCGACGTATTCAGAGGTTTCGAGGTTATCATCGTCAACACTTTCGTCCGGCGCGCTTGAACACCCAACCGTTAAGCTTGCGATAAAAAGTAAACTCGAGAGTCTTAAAACACTGACAGACATATCACCTTTTCCATAAGGAATTCAAATAATAAAAAAGGCCAGCAATCGCTGGCCTCAATTGTTTGGCTAAGTCTATACCGTTTATCTGCAAATCGGAATAGATAACACCTATGCAAAGTGATGATTAATATTGCTTATTGATATCAATGGTAACTGGAGCGCCCAATTCAACCACTTCACTTTCACCGTACCAATCACCTTCGCGAGTTGAAACGTTGCCGTCTGTATCAAGCCTAGCTCTAACCATCAGTGTTTCAAGGCTAGACAGCTCTTGCCCTTCCAGCATGCTGTTGCCGTCATCTAGCACAACCGTACGAGGGAAAGTCCCTAGTGGGTAGCGTGCCGCTGCGATAGGCATTGGAGAACCATCAGCTCTGTGTACTGACACAATTAACACTGAGTTAGGGTCAGCATTCACGTCTGCAGATAGATCGAGCGTTACAGCAACAGTCTTACCTTGGTCGACACCCATAGTGTCGCCCATTTTCTTCTGAGCACTTTCAATACTGCGCGAAAGCATTTCATAGCGACTGTCTTGTGGACCAATCATCTGTTGCATGATGCTCCAGTACTTCACAGCACCCGGGTAGTCTTGACGCTCAAATGCATCGAACGCTAGCAGTGAGAACACACGAAGGTCGACGTAATCGTTTTGAATCAAACGGCTCAAAATCAAACGAGCTTGGTTTTGATCCGCTTCATCAGGTGAAAGCATCAGTGCTTGTGCGAAACCTAACTGAACATCTTCATTCTTAGGTTCAAGCTTGTAAGCTCGCTCCATAGAATCTTTTGCTGTTTCAGCATCACGGTTAGCCAGTGCAATACGACCGAGTAGTAACCAACCTGTTGAATCTTTTGGTTGGTAATGCAGACGAGTACGAAGCGCCAGAGTCAAATCTTCCAGTTCATCATCCGTTAGTGCACCACCTTCCGATGACATTAGCTTTTTAGACAACTCAGGAAGGTTCGAGCTCACTTCTTGCCAGTGTTGAACTTTGTCCAATGCACCGAACTTAAAGTACATACCATAAGTCACAGCCACGACAAGAATGATCGACGGTACAACCACACCAAGCGTAGAGATTTGAGTTTTCTTCATCTCTTCTTGTGCAGGAACATCATCAAGCAGAGACTGTTTCAAATCAGCGATCAGTTCTTGTTGGTTATCAACAAGACCTTCCTCTGCTTCTACTTCTAACTCGACAAGACGGTCTTTATAGAACGCTTTATTCAACTCGTCGCGAAGCATCTCGTCATTGTTTGCCTTCTTGTTAATGAAAGGCAGAACAATTAAGAAAATTGCCGCTAGCGAAAGGATAATGGTAGAAATCCAAAATAGAGTCATTACTTCTTATCTCCGTCGTTCTCTTCATCGAGTAACGCTTTTAAGCGAGCTTCTTTGTCTGCATCCCAGTCTTTCTCTGACTCTACTGCTGCTTTTGATTTTGACTTTCTGCTTCGCAAAATGATCAAGCCAAATCCAAACACAACCACCGCAAACGGACCAATCCAAAGGATCGATGTTGCTAGTGTCAGTGGTGGATTGTAAGTCACAAAGTTACCGTAGCGAGCAATCATGTAATCAATGATATCTTGCTTCGACTTACCGTCTTTTGTCATCTCGTACACTTTTTGACGTAAGTCGACCGCTAACTCAGCGTTCGAATCACCAATCGTGTTGTTCTGACATTTAGGGCAACGTAGCGTATTACTCAACTCTTTGAACTGCTGTTCTTGATCTACGGTATCAAATTCATGGAACTCGATAGGCGCAGCAGAAACAGTCGCTGAAATTGCGAACGTAGCGAATAGAGTAATAAGTGCCTTTCTAATCATTTCGATTCCTCCAACAACTCTTGATACATCGGCTCAAGCGTCGATGCCCAGTTGGTTGGGTTCACGTCACCAACATGGCGGTAGCGAACTACGCCATTAGCATCGATTAGGAAAGTTTCAGGCGCGCCATACACGCCAAGGTCAAGGCCTAGCATGCCATTACCATCAAACAGGCTAATTAGGTACGGGTTACCCAACTCTTTTAGCCAACCAACCGCTTTGTTGCGATCATCTTTGTAGTTAAGACCAATGATCTTAACGCCTTGATCCGCAAGCTTGTTCAGGTAAGAGTGCTCTGCATAACAAGTAGGACACCAAGTCGCCCACACGTTAAGAAGCAGTGGCTCGCCTTTAAAGATCGCTTGATCATGAAACTTACCTGGTTGTTCTAAGTCTTCTAGACCAAACTCAGGAACAGGCTTACCAATCAATACGGATTCTAGCTTAGTTGGGTCATCGCCCGACTGGTTGCGCATTAATTGCGTTGCAAAGATTCCAGCTAGAACCATGAACGCAATCAATGGAATGAATAAAATCTTCTTGTTCATTCGAATTAAGCCTCCTGCTCTTCAGCCGACTTTTTGATTGGCTTACGGAAACGGTAACGACGGTCACTGATAGCAATAGCGCCACCAATCGACATAATCAAAGAACCTGCCCAGATCCAACGTACAAATGGTTTGTAGTAGATACGTACAGCCCAAGATTTGTTGTCGTCTAAACGTTCACCCATTGCAATGTAAAGGTCGCGCGTTACGCCACGGTCAATCGCTGCTTCTGTCATCATAGACTTAGCTGTGGTGTAGAAACGTTTTTCAGCGTGAAGCGTGTTGATGTATTTGCCTTCTTTAGTAATTTCAAAGTCAGCAATGTAACCATCGTAGTTAGGACCATCTTTGTCACGAACCCCTGTAAACAGGAAGCTGTATTCTTCAAGCTGGTAGCTTTCACCTGGCGCCAGACGTACATCACGTTCGATGCTGTAGTTTTGCACCATCGCGATACCAATCACTGTCACGGCTAAACCTATGTGACCACACATCATTGCCCAGTGGCTACGAGGTAGCTTAGTTAGACCTTTCAAGAATGTATGACGGTGAGTCGCACGCTCATGCAGCTCAAAGCCGTGCATGAAGATGATCCAGAACGCCATTACCCAACCAGCAAACGCAGTACCACTGAAGCGGTCAGCCAGTAGAGCAACCATTAGCGCACTCAAGCCAAGTGAGAGTGCACCTGAAATCAGCATTGGTTTAACAAGCTTAGACAGGTTGTCACGTTTCCATCGGATCAGAGGACCGATACCAAGCAGGAACGAGAACGGGATCATTAACCAGAAGAACAACATATCAAAGAATGGTGCACCGATAGATACCGAGCCCAAGCCTAACTGTTTGTGAACTAATGGCAGTAGCGTACCTACTAACACAACGACAAGCGCTGCAATCAGTAAGATGTTGTTACCAAGCAGTGCGTTTTCACGAGAAACCAGATCGAAGTTACCGCGAACACGAACCGATGCGCCTTTAATAGCAAACAACAGCAGTGAACCACCGATAACAAAGACTAGGAAACCTAGAATAAACATACCACGAGCAGGATCCGACGCGAATGCGTGAACCGATACCAAGATGCCCGAACGAACTAAGAATGTCCCTAGTAAGCTTAGCGAGAATGCAGAGATAGCCAGCAGTACTGTCCAAGCTTTAAATGTGCCACGCTTCTCAGTTACCGCTAGTGAGTGCATTAGAGCAGTACCAGCCAACCAAGGCATGAATGAAGCGTTTTCTACTGGATCCCAGAACCACCAGCCACCCCAGCCAAGTTCGTAGTAAGCCCACCATGAACCTAGTGCGATACCTACCGTTAGGAATAACCAAGCTGCGATTGTCCAAGGACGCGACCAACGAGCCCATGCCGTATCAAGACGACCACTCATTAGAGAAGCGATTGCGAAAGAGAACGCAACAGAGAAACCTACATAACCCATGTAAAGCATTGGCGGGTGAATAATCAAACCCGGATCTTGCAGTAGTGGGTTCAGGTCACGGCCATCAACAGGGAAGAAAGGCAATGTACGTAAGAACGGGTTAGACGTCACGATAATGAACAGCAAGAAGCCGACAGTAATCAGACCCATGATAGCCAAAACGCGAGCCACAGACTCTTGAGGCATACCACGACTGAATGTCGCTACTGCTACAGTCCAACCCGCTTGGATGAGAACCCAAAGCAGTAATGAACCTTCGTGCGCACCCCAAACCGCCGTAATTCGGTAGTACCAAGGTAGTTGGCTGTTTGAGTTACTTGCTACGTATTGAATCGTAAAATCATTTGTGTAAAACGCGTAACACAAGATAAAGAACGAAATCGCTAAGAATCCGAACATACCCCACGACAACGGTCGTGCGCTGTTCATCAATAATGTGTTATTTCGAGCGGCTCCATACAATGGGAGCACGCTTAGCAGCAATGCAAGTCCCAAGGACAGGATCATCGCAAAATGGCCGATCTCGGCTATCATTGAGCATTTCCTTCTTTTTGTTCAGTCGTGTATTGCAAAGGCTCATGGGTTTTCTTCATTGCTTCCGCAACTTCAGAAGGCATGTACTCTTCATCGTGCTTTGCCAACACCTCAAACGCTTCGATTGTCGTTGCATTTTTAAGGACACCCTGAGCAACAATACCTTGGCCTTCACGGAAAAGATCAGGAAGGATACCATCGTATAGAATTGTTACTTTAGGGCCTACATCCGCCAAATCGAAGCTTACACGTAGTGATTCGTTGTCACGGCTTACAGAGCCTACGACAACCATGCCACCAATACGTAGGCGTTGGCCAACCTCAGGCTTTTTACCATCTTTGCCGTTGACCAGCTCAGTTGGTGTGTAGAACAGATCCATGTTCTGGTTAAGTGCGTAAACCATCAATCCAACAGTCGCACTGATACCAAAAAAGATCGCTAAGACAATGCCCAGCCTCTTTTTACGTCTTGGGTTCATAGAGTGTTCTCCATATTTTTTGCTGCATCGATACGAGCTTGACGATCAATCTTAGCTTGTACTTCATTTAGTAATTGCTTACCACGACGAACGCTTACGACCAGTAAAATGATCATCGCGAGGAATGTGATTCCAAATGCACTCCAGACATACGAGGCATAACCTCCCATGGCTAAGAAATCACTCAAAGATTCAAAATACATAATTACCTACCCTACTACGCTTTTTCAGCCGCAAGCTTGCGAACCCATGGACGGTGACTTTCTTTACTGATGATTTCGTTACGGAAACGAATCATGGTTAAAGCGCCAAAGAAGAAAGCGAAGCCGAAGATGTTAAGAAGAAGCGGCCATAGCATATCACTTGAGATCGAAGGTTTTGCGAACTTAGTAATGGTCGCGCCTTGATGAAGTGTATTCCACCACTCTACAGAGAAGTGAATGATAGGGAGGTTAATCACGCCAACGATAGCCAAAATGCCTGCCGCTTTCGCTGCTGTTTTTTGGTCGTCAAAAGCGTGGTGTAGTGCGATCACACCCAAGTATAGGAATAGAAGAATCAGCTCTGAGGTTAAACGCGCATCCCAAACCCACCAAGCACCCCACATTGGTTTACCCCAAACTGCGCCAGTTAGTAACGCAATGAAGGTAAACACAGCGCCAATCGGTGCCATCGCCAGTGCGGCCATGTCTGATAGCCTTACCTGCCATACCAAACCGATAAAGGCAGCAATCGCCATCGACATGTAAACGCCCATCGACCAGATTGCAGACGGAACATGGATGTAGATGATACGGAAGCTATCGCCTTGTTGGTAATCAGAAGGCGCAAATGCAAGCCCCCACACGGTACCGACGGATAGACACAATAGCGCTAGGATCGAAAACCATGGCAAAAGTTTACCAGCAAGCTGATAAGAGGTTTCTGCTTTGGCATAGGGATGGAGCCATTTCCACATGTTGTAATCTCACTCTTACTTCATATTGCTTACAGCTATTAAAGCTATAATTATAATAATTTTATTTGTCTTGCTTTCAGTTTTATTGACTCTATGAGTCCAATCGACACATTTGGTTCACATTGGCTATACGATAACGGAACCCCAATCAGTTCACACTTACTCTAAGTGCGGCACTGATCGCAAAAGGCGTCATAGTCATCGCACCCATTAACATTGCCCCAAGCACCGCCAATTGACCGTTGTATGCAACGCCCAAAGCCGCAGCGTCAATTGCTGACGTCGCGAAGATTAAAATGGGGATGTAAAGCGGCAAGATTAACAGGCTTAACAGGACTCCGCCCTTCTGTAACCCAACGGTTAACGCAACACCAATCGCACCAATAAAACTCAATGCGGGTGTTCCTACCAGCAAGGTCAACACAACTGAGAGCCATGTATCAAAATCTAAAGACAACAAAACAGCCAATAATGGGCTGATTAAAATCAATGGTAACCCGGTCAACAACCAGTGTGCTATGACTTTGGACAATACTACCAACTGCAACGGGATTGGCATCAGCATCATCTGTTCAAGGGCGCCATCTTGAAAATCATCACGGAAAAGACGCTCTAAAGAGAGCAATGCAGAGAGCAAAGCGGCCACCCAAACAATACCCGCAGCAATACGCGCAAGTAGGTTTGGCTCTGGACCAATACTCAAAGGGAAAAGCGTGATAACAATGATGAAGAACCACAAAGGGTTAAAGATATCCGCTTGACGTCGAAACGCGATAAGCAGTTCGCGTCGGATAATCGTGGTCATTGAAGAGATCATATTACTCACCCAACTTTATTTTTCTTAGTTTCGGGCTATCAGCAAACATATCTTGGTGTGTGGTTAACAACACAATGCCACCGTTGTCTGCATGCTGAGAAAAAAGAGATTCGAGAACTTTCACGCCCTGCTTATCAATGGCAGTCAGCGGCTCATCAAGAATCCACAACATTTGCTTGCTCAACCAAAGGCGAGCCAACGCAACTCGGCGTTGTTGGCCTGCTGAAAGTTGCCCCGCAGGTACGTCTTCTCTGCCCGCAAGCCCGACTTGAGCCAGCGCGTGATAAAGCTCTTCTTTGCTGGTACCGCCACTGTGAATCGACTGATAAAAGCTCAGATTCTCATAAGCACTAAGCTCGCGCTTTACGCCTGTTTGGTGACCAAGAAAAAGTAAATTTTGATGATAAACATCTCGACTCGATTCAATAGACTCACCGTTCCAAGAGATAGTGCCGTCATCGCGATCGCCTAAGCCAGTAATAATCCTAAGGAGTGTCGTTTTCCCGGTACCGTTACGACCTTCAACTTGAACCAGCTCACCTGGTTTCAATTGAAAAGACAACGATTCAAACAGAATCCTGTCGTCACGAATAGCAGTTAAATTTGAGACTTCTAGCATAGGTAAATTTAGTCGAGTAATGAGAGCGCTATAGTAGCACACCAACATGGTGACAAAACAGGACTAGGCGTTTTCGATAGAACAAAGTCGGTAAGAAACTGTTACCACCTCATCACAATTTACACATTTTCATCAACAAACAAGATATTGTCGTAGATACAAGCACTTATAAACATCGTTCTATATAGATCGGACAGGCATAAAAAAAGAAGCCGAAGCTTCTTTTAAGAGGAATACGTAATAAACATCAATTGCTCAATACGAATTAAGCGCTCAATTTAACGACGTCGAGGCGGGTCTCTGCGATCGCGAGAGGCATCGGGTTGCTGATCGTACGATGAAGGGTCGCTTCGTAATGAAGGAATTTTCTCTTTACCAGCAAGCTTGTTCTGCAGAGACATCATCAGCTCAGCTTCTGCTTTGGGTAATTCACATTCTTCAATTAACTCGTTAATCCCAGCGCCAAGCTGAACCATTTTCGTTGCACGTGTGTACAAACGTCCATCGGTATCCGCATGTTCCAGCTCAACAATACGTTCATTCAAATGTTTGATAAGATCTTGTTGTTCAGTCGCTTTCTGGCCAAGGCCAACCACAACAGAGCGAACCTCAAGTAATTGCTTACTCGATTTTTGAAGCTCTTTGTCCAAGTTACGAACTTGCAGGCGTGACTGATCGAGCTGCTTTTGAATCGCACGTTTTACTTTGCTAATCAAAATCAGGATAAATAACGTAAAAACCCCAACGCCTGATATCAGAGCGACAGGGCTTAAAGGAAGCGCTTCAAACATTACAGGTGAGCCATCTCATCCCATTCGTCTTCGCTTAGTAGTTTGTTTAGATCTACTAAGATAAGTAGCTTGCCATCTCGGTTACTTACACCTTGGATGAACTTAGCACTTTCATCAGTACCAACACTTGGCGTTGTGTCGATTTCAGAAGAACGCAGGTAAACCACTTCAGCAACGCTATCTACTAGAATGCCAATTACTTGACGCTCAGATTCAATAACGATGATACGAGTGTTGTCTGTGATTTCACCTTGCATCAAACCAAAGCGAGAACGAGTGTCGATAACAGTAACAACGTTACCACGTAGGTTAATAATACCTAGAACGTAATCTGGAGCACCCGGTACTGGAGCAATTTCGCTGTAACGTAGTACTTCACGTACTTGCATTACGTTGATGCCGTAAGTTTCTTCTTCTAGCTGGAAAGTCACCCATTGAAGTACTTCATCATTCGTTTGCTCTTTTCTTACTTCAACTTCACTCATATGAGACATAGATAATCCTCTTGCCGTCGTTACCGACCACTATTATTAACTTGATGCTTATTGTTAGCCCAATGCTTATTACTAGCTTAATGCTTTTACATCTAGCCCTGCGTTTAGCATGGCGATTAATGCTTCAACATGAATCAAAGCACACATTTTTTCTTTTACCATACCAGCGAGCCATGGGCGTTTCCCTGCCATTTCTCGCCAACGTACTTTGTCTGTATTAAGTAGCTCGGTGCCTTTGAGCTCTGTGCCCGCCAGGCCCCACAAGCTCTCTCCAAGCATCACTATATATTGATAGTTTTCTTTGTATTCGTCACCTGATAGTTTCTCAGACATCACCCATTTTGCGGTGTCGACCACATCTAGCTGACTATCACGGTTGGTTTGTAAACCCAAATACCAAGCTGGCTTACCAATGATATGACTTAACTCTTCAAGGCGATGGATGCCGCCAAGCTCATCAAGTGGCACCGCAAAGGTCACGCCGTTTACATCAAAATACAAGACTTGAAAGTCTTCTTTGCGAACCGTACTTTCCCAAGAGGTAAACTGGTCAGCACCTCCTGCTTGAGTTTCGGGTTCAATAACTGTCTCGGGATCAGGAACGTCAAGTTCAGGCTCAACAGCCTTAACTTCTACTTGTTCCGTCTCCAACGATTCAGCTTGTAACTCTTCAATTTGCTGCGATTCAACAGGTGGCTCTACAACAATTGATAAATCGGGTTCTGGAAGATTCCAATCCTGAATCTCTGGCTCTTCGAACACTTGAACAGACTCAACCGCGGCATCAAACATTTGCATGTCTGCTTGCTGGGCGATTTTCTGGGTGTTCTGATCCATCAACTCATCAAGGTTCAGTTCATCAACAACATTGGTCGCCTCTAAACGGCTGAGTAGTTTCTGAACATCTTCAAGGTTAGGAACCTCAAACTCAGCCGCGCGTATTTCTGCGTAGCTAGAGTGGTGACTCGAAAATTGGCGCTCTGGCTCTGGCTCTGGCTCTGGCTCTGGCTCTGGCTCTGGCTCTGGCTCTGGCTCTGGCTCTGGCTCTGGCTCTGGCTCTGGCTCTGGCTCTGGCTCTGGCTCTGGCTCTGGCTCTGGCTCTGGCTCTGGCTCTGGCTCTGGCTCTTCAGATTGTGATTCGTCGCTCGACTCGTCAACAAAAAAATCGTCAGATTCAAAGCTTTCATCACCTAACAGCGCAGTAAAATAATCATCCAGTGCTTGTTCACTGGAGAGACTTGGCTGCGCCAATGTTGATTCTTTATTCGCGCTCATTTATCGCCAACCTTTCGAGATAAATAAGCAACTGTTTATAAGCAAATACACCACGGCTACCCGATGCAAAATGAGAGGCTGGCAAGCGCTTTAGGCTCGCATCTCGAAACTTGGTATCAATCGGCACAGCAGACGTCCAAACTTGGTTTGGGTAATCATCTTTGAGCTGCGTTAATGTTTGCAGTGAGGCTTTGGTTCGCTTGTCGTACATCGTCGGGACAATCGTCACCTTAAACGGTGTTTTGCGCGACTTCTGCATAATGGTCAAAGTGCGAATCATGCGCTCTAAGCCCTTCATCGCCAAAAATTCCGTCTGTACCGGAATCAATATACGATCGCTTGCAGCCAATGCATTGACCATCATCACACCAAGAATTGGCGGGCAATCGATCAACACATAGTCGTAGTCATCTTTTAAAGCGGCCAAAGCACGCTTCAAGATCAACCCCATGCCGCTTCGATTTCCCATTACACGGTCTAATGTCGCCAAAGACATATGCGCAGGGATAATATCGATACCTTCGACTTCCGTTTGTAAAAGCAAAGGTCTTACCGTCTGCGCGTTAAATTCACGCAGCTGGAACAGATCAAACAGGCTCGATTCCACCGTATCTGAATCGTAACCCAGATAGGTGGTCAGTGATGCATGTGGGTCAGTATCAACCAACAGAACACGGTGCCCCTTCAACGCAAGTAAACCTGCTAGAGTCACGGTCGTGGTCGTTTTACCAACACCACCTTTTTGGTTTGCAACACTCCAAACAATCATTTCGATTTACCTAAGCTAACCCAACTTCGACCAAGATCCTTTCCGCGATACGGTCTAGAGGGAGGTCTTCAGTAGAAATGCCAGCTTTTGCTACAGCTTGAGGCATACCATATACAACACAGCTATCTTCGTCTTGTGCCCAAATTGTCGAGCCCGCAGTTTTCAACATACGCGAACCTTCTCGACCATCTGCGCCCATACCAGTCAGGATCATAGACAACACTTTGTCGCCGTAGATCTTCGCTGCAGAGCCGAATGTGACATCCACACAAGGCTTGTAGTTCATGCGGTCGCCGCCATCGATAATTCTTAGACGTGCAGACCCTGCGCGGCCATCAACCATCATCTGTTTACCACCTGGAGCAAGATACGCCACGCCAGGTTTTAACACATCACCGTCTTGCGCTTCGCGAACTTCAATCTTACACAAGGTGTTCAAGCGACTAGCAAAAGCCGCTGTGAATGTTGCTGGCATATGCTGAACTAACACAATTGGATGTGGGTAGTGTGCAGGGATGCGAGTCAAAATCTTCTGTAGAGCAACAGGGCCGCCAGTCGACGTACCAATTGCTGTTAATTGATACTTCTTACCTGACGCTCTGAATTTCGCCGTTGATGCAACCGCAGGCTTCGCTGTGGAAGTCGCAGCTGTTGTTGAAATTGGTTGGCGTAATGGCGTAGATGTTGAAGTCGTTGCTGTCGCTCTCGGCACAATAGGAGCACGACGCATAAATGCACGCTTTGCAGCAATCTGAATCACTCGCTGTTGAAGCAATGCAACTGCATCGTCGCGGTTACGTGCAATATCTTCAAACTTCTTAGGTAAGAAGTCGAGAGCACCTGCATCTAACGCATCTAACGTTGCTCTCGCTCCATCATGCGTTAACGATGAAAACATCAAAATAGGCGTTGGAGACGCGGCCATGATCTCACGAACGGCAGTGATACCGTCCATGACAGGCATTTCAATGTCCATAGTGATTACGTCAGGTCTTAGCTGTTTCGCTTTCTCAACGGCTTCTTTACCGTTTACTGCAACATCAATGACTTCTAGGCGAGCCTCTGAGTTGATGATCTCGCTAACGCGACGACGAAAAAAACTCGAATCATCAACGACTAATACTTTAATCGCCATATTTATCCTTAAATTAAATTCTTGACGCTGCTGCGTACTGCTTCAACAAGTCCGGCACATCTAGAATCAATGCAATGTGTCCGTCACTTGTAATTGTCGCGCCTGCCATTCCTGGCGTGCCTTGCAGAAGCTTATCAAGCGGCTTGATGACTACTTCTTCTTGACCGATCAGCGTATCGACAACAAAACCAACACGTTGGCTACCAAGTTGCACGATAACAACATGGCCGTGTCCTTTGCGCAGTTCAACAATACCCGCTTTAGGTGCAAGCCAGTTTTGCAAGTAGAACAACGGAATAGACTTATCGCGAACGATGATCGTCAGCTGACCATCAACCACGTTTGTGCGGCTTAAATCTAGGTGGAAAATCTCGTTAACCGATGCCAATGGCAATGCAAATGGGTGACCTGCAACACCGACCATCAAGGTTGGTAGAATCGCTAGGGTTAGTGGAACCTTGATGGTGATCTTGGTGCCCTGTCCCATTTCTGAATCAATATCAATAGAGCCGTTCAGTGTGTTGATCGCTGTTTTCACAACGTCCATACCCACACCACGACCAGAGATATCCGAGATCTGCTCTTTGCTTGAGAAGCCAGGAGCAAAAATCAGGTTAAAACACTCTTTATTTGATAAGCGAGACGCTGCATCTTCATCCATCAGGCCACGTTTAACCGCGATAGCACGAAGCTTATCAGGGTCCATACCGCCACCGTCATCAACGATAGCCAGTTCAATGTGGTCACCTTCTTGAGAGGCAGACAGAATCACTTTACCCGTTTGTGATTTACCCGCAGCAACACGGTCGTTTGGCATTTCAATACCATGATCGACAGAGTTTCTCACCAAGTGAATCAGGGGATCAGCAAGTGCTTCTACTAAGTTTTTATCAAGGTCCGTTTCTTCGCCACGCATTTCAAGAACGATGTCTTTCTTCAAGCTACGAGCAAGGTCACGGACAACTCGTGGGAAGCGACCAAATACTTTCTTGATCGGCTGCATACGAGTCTTCATTACCGCACCTTGAAGGTCTGCAGTAACAACATCTAAGTTAGAGACAGCTTTCGACATTTCTTCGTCGTTGCTGTTGAGGCCTAGGCTGACTAGTCGGTTACGCACCAATACCAGTTCACCCACCATGTTCATGATGGTGTCCAGTGTTGATGTATCAACACGAACTGTTGCTTCAGCTTGTTGCTTCTTAGCCGGCACTTTAACTTCAGCTTTTGCTGGAGCGCTCGGTTTTGGCTCAGCTTTAACGGCAACTGGCGCAGCAGGTTTAGGCGCAGCTTGAGGTGCTACTGCCTTAACTTCTGCTGGCTTAGTCGCAGCATCCAATTCTTCAATCGAAGGTCCATTACCTGAGCCATGTAGTTGGTCAAGTAACTTCTCGAACTCTTCGTCAGTCATCAGATCATCGCCTTCAGACATCGCCGAAACAGGTGCTGCTGGCGGCGTTGGCGGTGGAGGAGGCGTTGAACTTGCCGCTGTCGGGCTCTTACCCGCACCGTGCAATTCATCTAATAACTTTTCAAATTCGTCATCAGTAATATCACCACTGTCAGCAACAGACTGAGGTGCAGCGGGTGCTGGCGGCGGTGTTGGTGCAGAAGGCGCTGTTGGTGAACCACCTTTACCGTGAAGCTCATCAAGCAAGCGTTCAAACTCATCTTCAGAGATATCATCGACTGAAGATGCATTGATGTTTGAGCTTTCAGCAGTAGGTTCCGGAGCAATAACAGGCTCAGGCGCTGCAACAACAGGTTCAGGGATAATAGGTGCAGGCGCTTCTACTGGTGCCACTTCATCCGCAGACTCTGGTTTACAGAGACGGTGAAGTTCATCCAATAAAGATTGGTCGGCTGGCACTAAAGGTTCCTGATCTTGCACGGCGCGAAACTGTACATTGACTGTATCTAGCGCCTGCAGCATGGTATCCATCAAACCTGATGTTACGCTGCGTTGGCCGTTTCGCAGAATGTCGAACACATTCTCAGCACCATGACAAGTATCCACCAGCTCAGTTAATGCTAGGAAACCAGCACCACCTTTTACTGTATGGAAACCACGGAAAATAGCATTTAATAGGTCTTTGTCGTCAGGGTTATTCTCAAGCTCTACCAGTTGTTCTGATAGGAGTTCAAGGATCTCTCCTGCTTCGACTAAAAAGTCCTGAAGAATATCTTCGTCTAAATCGTAGCTCATACGTTACCTTTAAAATCCAAGACTGGATAACAAATCGTCGACTTCATCTTGAGATGCGACAGCGTCTTCGCGCTCTTCTGGGTTCATAATTGGACCTTCAGGCGCAATCGATGCTTTCTTCTCTGACTCTGGAGTTGGCTCTTTTTGATTCGCACCGAATACCGTGAGAATCTCGACCAAACGTCCTTCCACCTCATTCACCAAGGTAATAACTTTGCTGATTATCTGCCCAGTTAAATCTTGGAAATCCTGAGCCATCAAGATTTCAGTCAATTGTCCGCGTAGTTCAGTACTGTCGCCTTCTACTTGGACAAGCAATCCATCAATGCGGTGACATAAAGCTTTAAATTGTGCCAGCTCAATGCGGCCATGCATCAGTTCATTCCATTGAGGCCTTACTTGAAGTAAACACTCGTGTAGGTTGTCTGCGATTGGCATACAGCGATCGACAGCGTCCATCGTCTTATTTGCCGCAACTTCCGTTTTATCAATGACATACTGAAGGCGATCCCTTGCATCAGGGATTTCGTCATTTGCGATAACGCTGATGCGTTCATCGAAATTGAATTGAGTCAAAGAGTCGTGGAGGTCGCGTGTCAGACTTCCTATTTCTTGAAGCATTGGATTGTCTTGAAGACTAAAGTTATCTTCATAAATGCTTCTCACAAGAGAATCAGCATTTTGCTGCTCATCGTTCTCAAGCAGCTCTACTAATTTTTTTGCTTGTTCTAATGAAATCATCCTGAATTCGGCCTTACTCCGCATACTTTGTGCGCTTAGGCTATCGAGATAAACAGATAACTTATCAGTCAGTGTTTACCTAGAAGTGCCTAAATTTATTGATGCTTATAAGCGATCAAAAATCTTATCAAGTTTCTCTTTCAGCGTTGCAGCAGTGAAAGGCTTCACAATGTAACCATTAACACCCGCTTGCGCAGCTTCGATGATCTGCTCACGCTTCGCTTCAGCTGTGATCATAAGCACTGGAAGGTGCTTAAGTTCTGCGTCTGCGCGAATGTGTTTAAGCAGGTCAATCCCTTGCATGCCTGGCATGTTCCAGTCAGTTACCACGAAATCAAATTCGCCTTTTTTCAGCATAGGTAACGCGGTCAAGCCATCATCTGCTTCTTGAGTGTTGTTGAAACCTAAATCGCGAAGTAGGTTTTTAACAATTCGGCGCATCGTTGAAAAATCATCAACAATGAGAATTTTCATGTTTTTGTTCAAATTAGCCTCCACTGAATAGGATCAGTGTTGTTAGTCGTTCTGTGTCCAAGCACTTAACTTAGTGCGTAAACGCTGCATAGATTGGCTCAGTATTTGGCTGACACGAGATTCGCTGACACCTAACACTTCCCCAATCTCTTTTAAATTGAGTTCTTCGTCGTAATAAAGCGAAAGCACAAGGCCTTCCCTTTCCGGAAGTTGTTTTATCGAATCGATCAAAGCTTGGCGGAATGACTCATCAGCAACCCCTTGAAAAGGCGTATTATCTTGAGAGTCTTCATTCGGAGATATTACATCATCTGAGACGCCTAAATCTTCAATTCCAACCAGTCTTGAGCAATTAATGTCAGTTAAAGCACTGTGATACTGCTCTAAACTGAGCCCCATGTGTTTTGCCACTTCGGCATCACTCGGGTCGCGGTTGAGGATACCCTCTAATTCCGCAATTGCACTGCTGATTTCTCGATTGTTCTTATGAACCGATCTCGGCACCCAGTCCCCACGGCGAATGTCATCCAACATTGCCCCGCGAATCCGAATACCAGCATACGTCTCAAAGCTTGCGCCTTTGGTACCATCATAGTTTTGTTGCGCTTCAATCAAGCCGATCATGCCAGCTTGAATTAAGTCATCAACCAATACATTAGGCGGTAATCGCCCCAACAAGTGATGAGCGATACGTTTAACCAACACAGAGTACTTCTCAAAAAAAGCCTGTTGGCTATTGTGATTAGCGTGTTGGTCGTAAGTAAGCGCTTTATTCACCAAATGGTTCCTCTATAAATTCAGTACGATTCAGCAGCCTTTCAACAAAGAACTCCAAGTGTCCGCTCGGTGTTTTTGGTATTGGCCAGGTCAAGGCTTTGTTAGCCAAAGAGCTGATTGCCAATGCAGCTGGAGAGCGAGGAAACGCATCGACTACGATTTTCTGTCTCTTGACTGATTGACGTACTTTATCATCTAAAGGAATACATGCTACGAGTTCGAGGCTCACATTCAAGAAGCGCTCTGTGACCAAAGTCAACTTTGCAAATAATTCTCGGCCTTCGCGGTAGCTTCTGACCATATTTGCAACAACTTTGAATCGCTGAACTTGGTGTTCTCTGCTTAAAAGCTTAATCAAAGCATATGCATCCGTGATCGAGGTAGGTTCATCACATACCACGACAACCACGTCTTGCGCCGCTCTTGAGAAGCTGATCACCATGTCCGAAATACCGGCTGCGGTATCAACCAACAAGATATCCATCTCGTCTTCAAGCGAACCGAATGCGCGAATCAAACCAGCATGCTGTGCGTGTGAAAGTTCAGTCATGCTTTGAGTGCCCGATGTCGCTGGAATAATTTTAATTCCGTGCGGCCCTTCGACAATCGCATCCTTAAGTTCACATTCGCCAGCCAACACATGCCCAAGGTTTCGTTTAGAACGAATACCTAGCATGATATCGACGTTCGCTAGTCCTAAATCGGCATCTAGCACCATGACTTTTTTGCCTTGGCGCGCCATGCAAATAGCCATACCTAACGTCACATTAGATTTACCAACGCCTCCCTTACCACCGGTTACAGCGATAACTTTTGTGAGTGAAGGCTTGGTTAAGCGACGGAGGCCGCTAGCTTGGTCATGTATCATATTTTCATTCATATTTATCCGCCGCCTAGAGCCCTTCAGAATCGCTATTCCAGTAATGAGGTTCATTCTCTGTAGATTTTTCTAATAGCTCATTAGCCTTAGCAATCATGTACTTTGGCTGAGCTATAACGATATCTTCAGGAACTCGTTGACCATTTGCTATGTAAGCAACTGGTAATGCATTTTGTATTACGACACTGATGAATTCACCTAGACTTAGGGATTCATCCAGCTTAGTCATGATGCATCCCGACAACGGGATTCTTCTAAAGTGTTCAATTGTTTCTTGCAGCACTTTGCGTTGCGCGGTTGCAGGCAACACAAGGTAGCTATTGATAACGGAACCACTCTCTTGCATCAATGTGTCTAACTGCTCAGATAGGCGAACATCTCGTTGTCCCATGCCTGCAGTATCGACCAGAATCAGGCGACGATTACGTAACTGATATATTACATCGGCCAGTTCGCTAGAATCTTTAGCAACTCTTACAGGACAACCCATAATTCGGCCGTAGATCGATAACTGCTCATGTGCACCTATACGATATGTGTCAGTTGTCACTAGTGCGACGTTATCAGCGCCATATTCCATGGCAGCACGTGCAGCTAGCTTTGCAACAGTCGTTGTTTTACCCACGCCGGTTGGGCCAAGTAGAGCCACAATACCGCCGCGTTTTAAAATATCTTTTTGTGTAACGGAGATTTGGTCAGCAACCAGAGCTAACAGAGCCTTCCATGCACGTGCAGGTTTAGTATCTTCAGGAATGTAGCAAGCCATTTGATCGGCAAGCTCTGCAGATACACCCATACGTTCAAGGCGCTTAATAAGCATGGCTCTCAGTGGTTCACGGCGCTCAACTTCTTGCCACATCAACCCAGAAACTTGATGCTCTAACAGACGACGAATTGAGGTCATCTCTTCGCGCATCGTTTCCATTTCAGTATCAGAACCTTTGGACTGAGTGTTCTCTCGACCACGATCATAACGGGTAGGATCCAAGCGAGGTGTCGGGCGCTCTACTCTGCGGTCTTCAGCAATCAACTTAGACAAACCCGTTTCACGAGCAAATGCAGAATCAAGATTTCCGTGAGACTGTTGGTTACCGTGAGATTGCTGATGGCCATGAGACTGCAAATTGCTTTGAGTCTGATGACTATGAGGCTTATGGCCCGTGCTTGATTGGCGATTGAGCAATGCTGACAATGAATCTTCATTTTCTGCACGATGCTGTGGCTCATCATCGGCGCCATGACTGTATTGCTTAAGCATATTCGCAAAGCGCTTAGTCATTGAGCGTCCACCTTCAACATTCGACTGTAGGCTAACCTTGTCATCGTCTAGTTGACGTCGCCCAGCAGGAGCTGCGGGCGCGGCCATTTGCGTATATTGGCTTTGTGCAGGCTGCTGAGGTTTATTTAATCTCTGGCTCGCTGTCGACGGGCTGGATTCGCCATCAATAGCGGCAACAATTTCCACGCCACCTGCGACCTTTTTGTTAGACATGATCACCGCTTCTGAACCAAGTTCTTCTTTAACTTGGAGCAGAGCCGTTCGCATATCTTTTGCAAAAAATCGTTTAATTTTCAATTCGATTGTCCGTTCTAATTAGGCGGCTTAATTACCAACAGCTTGTACTATACGTATCTGCTTTTCGTCCGGTATTTCTTGGTAAGACAAGACTCGCAAGCTTGGGATCGTGTTCTTCACGAACTTAGCCAGAGTCGAACGCAACACGCCAGAGGTCAATAGTACCGCGGGCTCACCTTTCAGCTCTTGCTCTTGTGTAGCGTGGCTGAGAGAGGTCTGTAAACGTTCGGCTAAACCAGGTTCAATACCAGCAGATTCTCCGCCGGATGCCTGCATGGTTTGATGCAAGATTTGTTCCAGCTCAGGAATCAAGGTTATCACTGGTAACTCGGGCTCTATACCATTGATTTCCTGAACAATTAATCGTTTCAATGAGATGCGAACCGCCGCAGTAAGTATGTCAGGTTCTTGACTCTTACCTGAATACTCCGACAAAGTTTGGACTATGGTTCGAATGTCACGAATTGGAATCGCTTCATTCAGCAGGTTCTGTAGCACTTTCACAACCACACCCAACTGCAATTGATCCGGTACAAAACCTTCCACCAGCTTAGGTGTTGAGCGGCTGAGCATCTCAAGTAAGTTCTGAACTTCTTCGTGGCCAATGAGCTGCGATGCGTTGTTGGTTAGCAGCTGGCTAAGGTGTGTCGCCAGTACTGTAGAAGAATCTACAACGGTATAACCTAGAGCTTGTGCGTGTTCACGCTGCTCTTCACGAATCCAAACCGCTTCAAGGCCAAAGGCAGGGTCAATCGTCGGCTCGCCATCGATCATGCCATAGACTTGGCCCGGGTTAATCGCGAGCTCCATGTCTGGCTTAATCTCAGCTTCACCCACAGCAACACCCATCAGGGTAATACGGTAGCTGTTTGGTGTCAGTTCTAGGTTATCGCGAATGTGTACCGCTGGGATCAAGAAACCAAAGTCTTGAGACAGCTTTTTACGCACACCTTTAACGCGTTCAAGCAATTCACCACCTTGGTCTCTATCAACCAAAGGAATTAAACGGTAACCCACTTCTAAACCAATAATATCGACAGGTTGAACATCATCCCAAGAGAGCTCCTTCTGAGAGCCTACTTCTCCATTCGCTTCAACTGTCGCCGGAAGGTTAGGCTCTTCCGCCTTCTTCTTGTTCTTTTTATCGATGTAATACGCCCCCGCGCCTGCAACGATGGCAAGGCTCAAGAACGAGAAATGTGGCATACCCGGAACAATACCCATGATGCCAAGGATGGCGGCGGTGATCATCAAGGCTTTTGGATTGTCGAACATCTGGAAGACAAGTTGCTCACCCATATCTTCATCAGTATTTTGGCGCGTTACCATCATCGCAGCTGCAATAGACAGTAATAGAGATGGAATTTGTGCAACCAGACCATCACCGATAGTCAGTAGCGTGTAGATTTCGATTGCTTCACCAAAACCAAGATCAAACTGAGCCATACCAATGCTCAAGCCACCAATGATGTTGATGAATAAGATTAAGATACCAGCGATCGCATCGCCTTTAACAAACTTAGAAGCACCGTCCATGGAACCGTAGAAGTCAGCTTCTTTGGTGACTTCAAAACGTCTCAGACGCGCTTGGTCTTGGTCGATCAAACCTGCGTTCAAGTCGGCATCGATTGCCATCTGTTTACCCGGTAAGGCGTCTAACGTGAAACGCGCGCTTACTTCCGAGATACGACCCGCACCTTTGGTTACAACCATGAAGTTGATGATCATAAGAATCAAGAACACCACTAAACCAACCGCGTAGTTACCACCGATAACCACGTTACCGAAGGCTTCAATCACGTTACCTGCCGCGTCGCCACCTTCGTGACCATGGAGCAATACCACACGTGTCGAAGCAACGTTCAAGGCCAATCGAAGTAGAGTCGCAATCAGCAGGACGGTCGGGAATGCAGCGAAATCTAAAGGCCTGCGGGTATAAACCGATACCAATAGCACAACCATAGACAGTGCAATATTGAAGGTGAAGAACATATCCAACAAGAAAGCTGGAATGGGCAACACCACCATAGCAAGCGTTGCAAGTACCATAACAGGTGCACCAATCGCAGGCATGGCACGGTTAGGGATTTTAGGTAGCTTGTCCACAAAAGGCAGGGAGAATTTCATAAATCTAGACAGTTTCGCTATGTTGTAGCTCTCTGAACAAGTGGATTAGGTCTTAGTCAGGGCTGTTTGCTATGGGCTTATAATGTTCAGGCTACTACAGCAAACACTGTACCAACATCTCACGTCAAATTATCGCCATCACCTCTATAAAAGGAAGATTAGCTAGCTCGCTATTATCAGGGTTCATCACGCAGAGCTCAAGCAATTGATCTAATGACGTAAATCAGGTGGGATCGGCATATTAGAATCTTGCAGCTTTGGTCGCTCACCACCTCGTTTTCGGTACTGTTTAAGCTGGAAAACATATGCAAGCACTTGTGCAACTGCTGTAAACAGACCGTCAGGAATTTGTTGTTCTAGCTCAGTGGTATGATAAAGCGCCCTCGCCAATGGCGGCGCTGGAACGATATAGATGTCATTTTCACGCGCAATCTCTCGGATCTTCATCGCCATGTGGTCGACACCTTTAGCAACCACAATTGGTGCTTTGTCTTGATTCTGCTTATAGCGCAGCGCCACTGAAAAGTGTTCCGGGTTGGTCACAATCACATCCGCTTGAGGGACATCAGCCATCATGCGACGCTGAGCCGCTTCCCTTTGAAGCATACGAATTCGGCCTTTCACTTCCGGCTTACCTTCAGTGTCTTTGAATTCGTCTTTGACTTCTTGTTTGGTCATCTTCAGCTGATCAGCGTGTTGCCAAATCTGGAATGGGATATCAATCGCCACAACAATCAACAAAGAACAACTGATCAACAGAATAAAGTTGAGCAAGATATCCAAGGCATGGAAGATGTTTTGTGGATAGACGTCCATGCTCAGCTGCATTAAATCATGCTGAGAGGCTTGAATCAGATAAATCGCCATCCCCGATACGAGCGCTACTTTAAGAATAGACTTGAGCAGTTCAACCCAACTTTGCAGGCCAAACATACGCTTGATACCACTGAGTGGGTTGAGCTTAGACGCCTTTGGCATCGCCGCTTGCATTGAGAAGTTAATCCCACCGACACCCGCAGCGCCGATGACGGCAGCAACAAACAAAGTTATCAGTATCAAAAACAGCGGGAACAGCAGGTTCACCAGTGCACCACCAGCGATTTCTAGGAGTTTGTTAGTGTCAAAGATCTCGTCGCGACTCAAAGAGAACAGGCGTTGCATCGCCTCGAACAAAGCCTTCGCCATCGATTCGCCAAACCACATTAAAGCAATCGCACCGACAATTAATACCGATGCTGACGCTAGCTCTTTTGACCTTGCAACCTGCCCTTTCTCTTTGGCCTGTTGCAAGCGTTTGGGCGTGGCGTCTTCTGTGCGTTCTTGACCGTCTGACTCTGCCATTTCAGTCTCCTAGCAATCTAACCGGATTAGACGACATATCTGTTGTTCGCCCTGCATCCAGAATAGCTCATAGTGACTATACAAGCCGCCAAGGATGTACCAACAAAGTAACAGACCCACGAGTAGCGCAAATGCAAAACCCAAAGAAAAGATGTTTAATTGAGGTGCCGCACGCGTCATTACACCAAAAGAAAGGTTAATCGTTAGCAGCGCGATAATCCCCGATAAGGACATCGCCAGTGCTGTTTTGAACATGATACCGAGCCACAATGCGAGCTCTCGAAAATCCACAGAGGTTAGAGAGCCACTGCCAATCGGCAAGGTCTTAAAACTAAACACCACCAGCTGCAGCATTTTCAAGTGACCATCGGTCGCCAAAAAAAACATGGTCGCTAGCAGCATGAACAGCTGACCAAGTACCGGCGTATTTTGCCCGTTAGCCGGGTCGACCATTGATGCAAAACCCAAGCTCGATTGCATACCGAGGATCTGACCCAGCATAACAAAGGTTTGAATCATGAACTGGGTAACAAAACCCATGGCCACGCCAATCACAATTTGCTCGAAGACAGTCAGGAAGCCTTGAAAGGACAGAAGTTCAATCTCTTTGGGAACGGCCGGAATCGCAGGCATCACCGCAAAAGTGATCGCCAAGCCTAAATACAGACGAATACGCGGCGACACGAAGCGTGCCCCTGTTACCGTCATCACCATCAGCATCGCTGAGATGCGAGTGTATGGCCAAAAATAATTGGCTAACCACTCTAGTACAAGGCTCGTTGGGTATTCCATATCGGTTTAATACAGAACTTGCGGCAAGCGTTCGATGAGCTCAAAAAAGAACTCCATCATCATCTGGGTCATCCAGTGTGCGAATAGCATCAACGCCAACAAAGTTACGATCAAACGCGGCAGGAAACTCAGGGTTTGTTCGTTGATTGAGGTCGCAGCTTGGAAAACAGCCACAACCAAACCGATCAGCAGGCTAGGAATAATGATGGCGCAAACCATGATTAATACCATCCAAAGGGCATCTCGGAACAACTCTACGAATATTTCAGGATTCATTATTCCCCCAGCTACAAGGCAAAACTGCCGGCGAGTGTGGAGAGTATCAAGTTCCAGCCATCAACAAGAACAAACAGCATCAACTTAAACGGCAGCGATACAATCATCGGTGACAACATCATCATACCCATAGCCATCAATACCGATGCCACCACCAAGTCGATGATTAGGAAAGGCAAGAACAGCATAAATCCGATTTGGAAAGCCGTTTTTAATTCCGATGTGATAAATGCTGGAATCAGAACCGCCATCGAAACATCTTCAGGGTTAGTCACTTCCGCGCCAGAAATCTCAACAAAGGTTTCAAGATCTTTGATTCGAGTCTGCTTGAGCATGAAGGATTTAATCGGTTTTTGGGCAACATCAAATGCCTGTCGTGCCGATATCTGTTCATTAAGATAAGGCTGAACTGCTTGTTCGTTAACTTGATTAATCACTGGCGACATGATGAAGAAGGTCAAGAATATCGCGATACCAATAATGACTTGGTTAGACGGTGTTTGTTGTAGACCCATCGCCTGACGCAAGATAGACATCACAACCACAATACGAGTGAACGATGTCATCAAAATCACCATCGCCGGCAAGAAGCCAAGCATGGTCATTAACGCGAGAATTTGCAGGTTAATCGAGTAGTCTTCACCGCCATTGGCATTGGTTGTCATGGTAAAGGCAGGTATGCCGCCACCATTGCCAGTCAAGCTGCCCGTGGTCATGGTTGTCGATTTGGCTTGGTCTTGTTCCATCGTGCTGATAGTGACCGATTCCGAGCCAGCGGTATTCGCAGGAATGACGGTGCCGTCTTCAGCTTGTGCAAATACCGACACACTGAATACGATTGAGCATAGGAGAATAAGCTGAACCAACCACACTTTCACCGCTCGGAAAGCTCCGGCTTGGTGAAAGTAAGAGGAGTTCAAAAGTCCGTTACTTGTTTGCATCTTTTTTTATTAGCTGGGAAAGCTGACTTGAAAATGTACTTTTTTCCAGCATCTCCTGAGTAAGAGGTTTATCGAGCTTAGAGATCAGCTGAATCGATTGTGTGGTAATCCCTACCAAGAACTGTTCATCACCCGCTTGCACAATAGCGATACGCTCTTTAGTACCAACAGGGATTTGCCTAACAATCGCCAAACCTTGTTGATTCGACATCGCAGGTACTTGCATTCGCTTGAGTAGCCAAGCAATAAATAAAATGAAGGCTATAACGAAAATTAGCGACCCAAAGGTGGTCGCTAAATCGAGAGAAGGCGGTGTTGCTGCAAAGGCAATGGAAGGAGCCGTTAATAGCCCTACTCCCAAGATTCCTCGTAACAAACCTGTCATTCCGAGAAAAGAGCCCGCAAGTCTTTGAGACAAAAAGCTCATTAACGCAGCTTCTTAATTCGTTCTGTCTGGCTAATAACGTCAGTCAAGCGAATACCAAACTTGTCGTTTACTACAACCACTTCACCGTGAGCAATCAAGGTACCGTTTACCATCACATCCAGTGACTCACCAGCAATTCTATCTAGCTCAACAACCGAACCTTGGTTCAACTGAAGTAAATTACGGATACTGATCTGAGAGCGACCAACTTCCATCGAAATAGTCACTGGAATATCCATAATGGTATCCAGCTTACGACGCTCATCTTCAGAAATCGGAGATGATGAATCGGTTAGCTCATCAAGTGGTGCCGCAAGCACATCATCAACATCAATTGACGGCGCTGAAGGATCTTCACCAAGTGCTGCAGCCCATTCGTCTGCTAGCTTTTGATCTTCACTAGGTTCCATTACCAATTCCTATACTTTTATCTATTTTACTATTCGTCGTCATCATCACTGTTTTCGAGCTCAGACAATAAGTCTTTACCTAGAAAAGCGAGATCAGTTTTAACCACATGTGGTCTTTGAATTTTTTCCGAAATCTGTACTGCAAGCTTCTCACCAGAACGGCCCATTTTCACACGATAAGTCGGCAGTTCTTCGACAAACATGGTTGCGTGCTCAGGCATGTTCATTGGGATAACATCACCAGGGCGCAGCTCCATCAGATCACGAAGGGAAATATCTTGCTCTAGCAAATTCACGCGGAAATTGACGGGCACATCCATGATCTCATCACGCAGTGCGGTACTCCAACGAACATCGGTTTCCATCTTGTCTGATTGAACACCCGCATCAAGCAGTTCACGGATCGGCTCAACCATGGAGTAAGGCATGACAACGTGGAAGTCACCACCACCGCCATCCACTTCAATGTGGAACGAACTCACAACAATCACTTCGGTTGGGCTCACAATGTTCGCCATACTTGGGTTCACTTCGGAATCCAAGTATTCAAACTCAACCCCCATCACTGGCGACCAAGCTTCTTTGTAATCTTCAAAAACAATTTTCAGCAGTAACTGAATGATTCGTCTTTCAGTAGGCGTGAATTCACGACCTTCAATCTTGGCGTGGAAACGACCATCACCGCCAAAAAAGTTCTCTACGAGAATGAAAACCAGACGAGCTTCCATGGTGATGAGTGCCGTACCTTTCAATGGACGGAAACGAACCATGTTTAAACTGGTGGGTACATACAATGTGTTTTGGTACTCACCAAACTTCATCATCTGTACGCCGTTGATCGACACTTCAGCCGTTTTACGTAACATATTAAACAAGCTGATACGCATATGACGTGCGAAGCGCTCGTTAATAAGTTCAAGGGTCGGCATTCGACCACGGACGATTCGATCTTGAGATGAGAAGTCGAAATTGACCGCATTGTCATTTTCGGTTTCTAAGACATCTTCAACTTCTTCAACATCATCAACGCCATGTAACAGCGCATCAATTTCGTCTTGGCTTAATAAATCGGTCACAAATTACCTATTGAATTACGAAGTCAGTGAATAACACTTTTTCAATCACAGGCTGGCCAACAGCTTGAGCCAGGCTTGCTTTAATATCTTCTGTTGCCTTATTACGCAGTTCCACGCGGCCTGTTGGTGAGCGCAATTGATCAACCGTTGCCGAAGCGAACGTGGCCAGTAGCGTACTTTCTACAAGTGGAGAGTGGTAACGAGCCAGGTCTTCATTCTTACTGCCACGTACCATGAGCTGTGCTTTTATCTGAACTAGGCGATCTTTTTTGTCACCTGTCACATTAAACAAGAAGGGCTGAGGAATATTAACATACATAACCGGCTCTGCAGCGACCACAGCCGTTGCTGGCTGAGACTGAGATTCAGAGGCGCTATCGTCAGAACCTAAGAAAAAGTACAGCGCACCACCTATACCAAGCAGTAACACAGCTACGGCAATAATAATTATAAGGAGCTTGCTCTTCCCTTTAGGTGCATCTTGTTCTTCGGCCATATCTTACTCTAACTTCCTGTTCTTGCGATTAACTGATGGTTCTTTTTATTAACTGGTTTTTTCTATTAACCAAGCGTTCTTAGCCTGATATTAGGCATAATAACTAATTCCATCACGCTTTGATGCGACATTCAATTCAAGATTGCTGTCACTATCAAGGTTTTCATCACCTTGCGTATCATTTGTGCGGTTAGCGCCGGATTGTTGCTCACCATTGTTGTATCTATCTTGTCCCTGACCGGAGTTCTGTTGTTGAACAGACGAATCGGCAAGCTGCAGACCTTGCTGAGCAAGCATCTCTCTCAAGCGAGGTAAGGTTTGTTCAATCACATCTCTCGCTTGCTGATTACTCACCGTAAAGTGCACGTTTGCCACGTCATTATTCATGGTCATGCGGATTTTCATTTGGCCCAATTCTGGTGGGTCGAGACGAATGTCCAAGTTCTTAAGGTTCTTAGACATCATCATTTGTACTTTTTCAGCCACTTGCTCATTGGCTAGCTCTTTGGTGAGCTGTAAGGGCGCTTGTTGAGCAGCTTGAATTTCAGCTCGCGTAGGTGCTGAACCCACCGTTGCCGTACCTTGTGCACCAGCCGCAGAAGCGATCTGCTGAGCAAAGGTCGAATCTTTAGAATCTTCTTTAGCACCCGCTTTACCCAAACCAGACAGTGCTGCTGCACCGGCGCCCGCTTTAAGAAGCGTATCAGTCGAGCCTGCTTTTGTGGCAGCTGGCGTTGCATTCATCGCCATTCCTTGCGCGGTTAAAGCTGGATCCAACGTTGCTTGCTGCTGAGGTGAAGCCACATTAGCTTGTTGAGCTGCGGCCTGTTGGGCTGCATGTGCATTATTGGCGTGCAGCATTGCCGCCTTGTCCGTAAGAGCATTGTTTGCTGATTGAGAAGCGGCCTGCGCTGACACTTGTTGTGTAGCCGTCGCTACAGCTGCTGTTGATGCTGCCGCAGCTAAGGCTTTAGTTTCGCTTGAATCCGTATTATCCCAATCGATAGCAGTGGGTTCACCAGACGCACTGTTCGCAGCCGGAGCTTGACTTAGCAAAGCTGTTACTTGTTGTTGAACGTTAGCGAGCTGTTGATTCAACAGGTCTAGGTTAGAGGTCGCTTTAGCCAAAGCGGCTTGCTCATCAACCGTCAACTTAGCGCCACTTTGTTGCTTATCAAGCAAGCTATCGACAACAGACTGCTCTGATTCGATTTGTCCATTCAATTGGTTTAGCGCTTTGGTATGGGCATCTACTTGCTTTGCCAGTTCAATATCCACGGCTGACAATGCTTGGCTCTGCTCGGCAGCAACCGCACTAGCTGCATTCTTTTGGCTCAGCTCTCGGCTCATACTGGCTTCAATTTGTTCTGGAGTGACGCCTTTATCCATCAACTGTCGAATTTCAGTATCAGTTAGCTGAGAAACACCCTTACCTCCGGTAAGTACAGCGATTTCAGAATCGACTTCAAGGCTCTTCTCCTGATTTGCAGCCTTAGCTTGTTGTGTCGCCTTATCCGTAACGGAAACTCCTGCAACAGAAGCACCGGTGATATTACCTTGGGCTTGTTCTACCTGACCTTGCTGAGGCAAGCCTTTGCCGTTTGGCGCTTGATTTAGGGTTTTGTTTGCCTCATCCAATTGACCAAGCAATTTATTGCCTTCGCTCATCGCTGCATTGGCTTGCGATGCCTGCGTAGCACCATCTACCGCTGATGGACCCTGAGTTTGGGATTGAGCAATATGTTCTTTAGATTCGTTAGTCGTATCCTGCGCATCTTTACCATCTGCCTTATCTGCAACAGTCTTATCAGCGACAGTGCTATCAGTGCCCGAATTGGCTTTGAGCTGAGCCTCAGATCCAGACGCAGCCTCTGCTGATGTTTTATCAGCAGCTTTCTCGCCTTCTACTTCTGAAGCTGCTTGCTTGCTTTGCGCTTCGCTCACTTCGTCAGTAGCCTTTGATTCAGCGGAATCACCTTTGTTCGCTTCGGCTGACGCTTCACCTTCGGTAGATGTCTGTTTAGTATCAGGTTTCGCAGTGCTTTCTGTATCTTTTGCTGCGGCTTTACTGCCACTTTCTTCAAAGCCAAGCGCTTCTTTAAAGGACTCAAAGAAACCTTTAGAGTCGCCGGTTTCTTCTACCTTGGAAGAGGCAGAACCGGAGTCCAACAACGATGACGTTTTGTTGGTCGCTGAATTTGAGGAAAGGCTAACATTCATATATACAAGCTCTATCTACTAGCTTTGCTGCCATGAATCAGGCAACAAAAAGAAAGTCGGATGCTTTTCATGCCTTTGGTGGGCATAACGCGCAATTTTATATAAAACGGAGCAAGAAACATGCCTATAAGTTCGGTTCTCACAATATCAAGAACAGCACCTACGTCGTTCGTGGCTTAGGATCACATCTTCTTTCGGCTGTATAACAGAGTCGAGAACTCATCCATTTGCTTTTGTTCTCTTCGATCTTGCAGCTTTGCTTTCTCTTTCTGCTTTTTCTCCATCAACCACTCGTAGGATTTACGTTTTTTGCGTAACTCCATCCAGTAGTTTTGGCAGTTGTCGACTTGATTTTTAAAGTGGTGCTCGGCTTCTCTCTGCTTGGATAATGTCTCATCCAACTGAGTTAAGAAGCGATTCAAGTGACCATATTGGCTCGCCGTTAAGCCAGCCTTACCGCGGTCAACGAGCTGCTGACAATAATCCAGTCGATACTTTTCAATCTGCGCAACTTGCTCATAGTAACCTTGCAGCTCAGAGTTCGCTTTGTTGAGCGCAAGTACCGCTTGGTTCTCTTGATCTTTGGCTTGATCGAGCAAAAATTCTAATGCGTTATCCATGACTAACCTTATTCACCCGTTAGCCACCCAATACATGTTTCAACATATTGACGCACATATCGTATGGAACGGTCTCTTTCATCTTCTGCTGCAAATACTCATCCAGTTTTGGCTTCAACGTGAAGGCACTATCGATTGCTGGATCCGTTCCTGGTTTGTAAGCTCCAATCGACACCAAATCTTGGTTTTTACGGCAGATAGACAGCACTTGCCTTACCGCTTTCGACATCAAGACATGTTCTTCAGTGGTGATTTGCGGCATAACACGACTGACGGATTTCTCAACGTCAATCGCTGGGTAGTGACCGGCATCGGCCATCTCACGAGATAACACAACGTGACCATCGAGAATTGCTCGCGACGCATCCGCAATCGGATCTTGTAAGTCATCGCCTTCGGTTAACACGGTAAAGAAAGCCGTGATAGAACCTTGTTCATCATTGCCGTTACCTGCTCGTTCCACCAGCGCAGGAAGCTTAGCGAAGACTGATGGCGGATAGCCCTTGGTTGCTGGCGGCTCACCCACAGACAGAGCAATTTCACGCTGAGCTTGAGCAAAACGGGTCAATGAATCCATGAGTAGCAGAACATCTAAGCCTTGGTCGCGGAAGTACTCGGCGACAGCCAACGCGGTTTGACAGCCTTTTAAGCGCATCAATGGTGATGAGTCGGCAGGAGCGGCAACAACAACCGAACGCTTACGGCCATCTTCACCAAGAATCTCTTCAATAAATTCTTTAACTTCTCGTCCACGCTCACCGATTAGGCCTACGACCACTACTTGCGCAGTTGTGCCTCGAGTCATCATGCCCAGAGTTACGGATTTACCGACACCAGAGCCAGCAAACAGACCGATACGTTGCCCTTTACCCACGGTTAGCAAACCATTAATGGCTTTCAAGCCGACATCGAGTGGTTCAGAAATCGGTTTACGAGCTAACGGGTTGATTGGCTCCGCATTAAATGAAGCGCGTTGCTCTGTATAGATTGGACCTAAACCGTCGAGTGGATTACCTACGCCGTCGATCACTCGACCGAGCAGTTCCATTCCAACAGGGATACCACTTTCGGTAGTCATTGGCGTGACGCGAGCGCCAGGTAAGATCCCGGTGATTTGCTCACTCGGCATCAAAAATAGGTTATCGCCAGAGAAACCGACGACTTCGGCTTCCATCTGACCAGACATGGTTTCGACTAAACACAAACTGCCGATTGGCGCTTTACAGCCGGTCGCTTCAAGCGTTAAGCCAACAACGCGTACTAATTTACCAGAGGCAATTGGTCGCGATTTTAGCCCCTCGACTTTGTACTGACTGAGACGATTCGCTAACTCAAGCATTACTCATGACCTTGGTGACGATTTGCGCCGCAGAAATTTTGAATAACGTTCTTTACACGATCTTCCATGCGGTAGTTAACGCTCGACTCACCCGCTTCAATTTGTACATCACCACGGTTGAGTGCTGGCTCTGCGACCAGCGTCCAATTACGGCAGTCCAATTCAGTCTCGCCATACGCGGAGCGAATGATCGCCACATCTTCCGGATTGAGTTTCAATGTGATTGCGTGACCAGAAATCGGCAACGACTCTACCGATTCTTTAACGGTATCTAATATGATTTGTGGGTTGGTTTGCACTTCAACATGAACCACTTCTTTGACCATGGTAAGCACCATGTCGACCAATTGCTTCTCCACCTGAGCGTTCATCAACTCTAATGGTTGAGCGAACTGGTTTGCCAGCCCCATGAAGACGGCCACCTGCTGTTGAATGTACTCTTGACCCGCGGTTACGCCTTCAAGCTTGCCGGCTTCGTTGCCTTCTTCGTGACCGGCAGCAAAACCTTCTTCTTTGCCTTTTTCATAGCCTTGCTTAAAGCCCGCCTCTTGGCCTTGATGCAGCCCTTCCTGATAAGCGCCTTGTTTAATCAGCTCGATTTGCTCTTCAGTCAGAACCAGCTCTTCATCTTCAATGGCTTCTTCAACCGTTGGCATCCAACTAGGGTCGTAGTTAAAAGCGGTTTCTTTGGCTTGTTTGCTCACGTCAGAGGTGTAGTCAGGCAGCCCCCATTTCTGAGGTTGGGCAACCGTATTATCTTCTTCAGGGCGAAGGAAGCCGCGTTTTCTATCACCTGACATATCAGTACCTATCTATGAGTGGCTTAACTGTATTGTGAATTCAAGCAGTTAAACTGAGTTAATCTGTGGTTCGAGATTGGATAAAGAAAAGCCCCAACAGTGTGGGGCTTTTGAGATTTCTGTATTAAAGGAACTCGTCGGCGCCACCAGACAGCATAATTTCGCCACTGTCTGCCATCTTCCTCGCGATACCCAAAATCTCTTTCTGAGCCGCTTCAACATCAGAGACTTTGACTGGCGGCATCGCCTCAATATCGTCTCTCATCATATCGGCAGCACGTTTAGACATGTTCTTGAAGATCTTCTCACGTAGACCTTCATCTGCACCTTTAAGTGCTTTCTGTAGAATATCTTGTGGAACATCACGTAGTAGTCGTTGAACACCTTGGTCATCAACTTCAATAAGGTTTTCAAAGACAAACATCAGATCTTGAATCTGTGTTGCCATGTCTTCGTCTTGGTCACGGATTTGATCCATCAAGACGCCTTCCACGTTGTTATCCATGTAGTTCATGATCTCAGCCGCGGCTTTCAGGCCACCAATTTTGGCAGCTTGAGCACCCGCTTGACCCGCGAACTGTTTCTCCATGATTTCATTCAGTTCAGCAAGCGCCGAAGGTTGAACTTCTTCAAGGTTGGCAATACGCATCATCAGATCCAGACGAACTCGCTCTGGGAACTGAGACAGGATCTCAGCCGATTGATCGGCATCGAGGTACGACAACACAATAGTTTGAATTTGAGGGTGCTCGTTGATGATAATGCTCGCCACCTGACGAGGATCCATCCACTTAAGCGAATCCAAACCTTTCGAACCTGTGCCGAGAAGGATTTGGTCAACAAGGTTATTCGCCTTGTCTTCACCCAGAGCAGCAACTAACGCATTACGCATGAAGTCTTCGCTGCCCATACCAATGTTGGTGTACTTCTGAATATCATCTAAGAAAGCACGGTGCACAGCGCCTACTTTCTCTTGGGATAGGTCTGTAGCTCGCGCCATCGCACTACCCACACGCTGAACCTGCTTTGGCTCTAGGTGACGAATAATACCAGCAGCATCTTCTTCATTTAAACTGAGCAACAAGATCGCAGCGCGCTCATCGCCTGAGATAGAGCCGATATCCACGCTAGAGACATCAAGCACTTCACCGCCTTCAGTTTGTTGTGGAACTATTTCGTTAGCCATCTACCATCCAATTCTTAACTACTTGAGCTGCTAGCTCTGGTTCATTCGCTACAAGTGCACGTACTGCTTTCAGCACGTCCTCGTCTTTATGAAGGTTTGGTAAGTCGATACTTGAACCAAATTCAAACAGCTCACCACCTTCAATATCACCACCAATTAAGCTGGTTTCGCCGTCGGCACCAATTGGCATGCCATCAGGTCCGTACATCTGTTCATCGTTGTCTGCTGCTGGGTTAAGCAGTTTCTTCATTGCAGGGCGAACAAGTACCAACACCACCACAATGATAACCAAGGCACTTGCAAACCAACGAACCCAATCATTGAAGTTTGGATGCTCCCAGATTGGCACATCAGCAACAACATCTGTTACTTGAGGTGCAAACTGCATGCTTAATACGTTGAGCAAATCACCACGAGTTTCATCAAAGCCCACCGTACCAATCAGTACTTGGCGAATCGCATTGATTTCGCTCGCCGGGATTGGCGTATGAACCACTTCACCCGTATCTGGGTTCAAGGATTGGCGGTCTTTGATCGCAACAGAAACCGTCTGACGATTAACCGTGCCGCTCTGTTTACGTTCATGACTGATGGTGGTGTCTAGCTCAAAGTTTCGAGTCGCTTCTTTGTGAACAGAGCCTTGACCTGTCATCGCGCCGTCTTTCATCTGAGCCACATCTTGTGGAATTGAGGCATCCGCTGGAGGCTGGTTACTCAACGCACCCGGAATACCCGCCACCGTATTTCCATTGTTGTAATCTTCTAAGGTGTATTCACTTCGAGTCGCCGGTGTATTCGGATCAAAACGTTTTCTGGTTTGCTCCACAGCACTGAAATCGAGCTGGATATCAACCTGAGCGGTGTAGTTACCAAACCCAAGAATAGGAATCAGGATGGAGTCAATTTTTTCACGCAGCGCTTGTTCTTGATTGCGCTCTAACTCGTGTTCTTTACGACGCGCCGCTGACATAGGGTCTTGAGAGCCTGAGCTCAACAATCGGCCATGCTGATCGGTCACCGTAATACGTGAGGTTTTCATTCCCGGAACGGCACTTGCCACCATATCCACAACAGAATCAATTTCTTGCTGCTTGAGGTTAGTACCTGTTTTTAGAGTTAGGAATACAGAAGCAGAGGCTTCTTGATTATGACGTACAAAAACACTCTGCTTCGGCAGGGCCAATAAAACCTGAGCTTTACGCACCTGTTTCATCTGCTCAATGGCTTTGGCAAGTTGTCTTTCGCGGCTTAATTTAAGGCGTTCTTGTTCTAAACGTTGTGATACACCAAAACCCATGTCTTGCATGAGGATGTCATCACCCGCGTTTCGCTCTTGATTCAAACCCGCTCGTACCATATTAAGCTTTAATGAGTTGTACTCACTCGCCGGTACTGAGATGGTATTGCCTTCAAGCGTGTAATCGATCTTTTGCAGATCTAAGTAATCAAGAACGGGGATCAATTCTTCTGTTTCGTAAGCCCCTAATGGACGCATTTCTGGCTCTTTTACCCAGAAAAACAGCATCACAATCAGCGCTACACAGATAGAGATAGAAAGGACTAAGACGACCTGACGAAGTAAATCAAGATCACCGACAGCCATATCGAACTTCGATGAACTGCGTTCACCTAGATCGGGATTTTGCCCTTCTCCGTCTAGCTCAGAGCCTGCAATAAGTGCATGGTCGTTGCTATCGCTTACGGTTAAATCTGTTGTTTGACTATTATCTGCCACTATTTAACTACCCAACTTATACCGGCATATTCATCAGCTCTTTGTACGATTCGACCAATTTATTTCTAATTTGGATCGTCGCCTCAAAAGCCACACTAGATTTATTACGAGCAATCATCACGTCCGATAGGGATACGCTTTGGTCGCCACTATCAAAACGAGCTTGAAGATCACCTGAGGTCTTTTGTAATGAGTTCACATTATTGATGGCATTAGTCAGCATGTTGCCAAAATCTGCACCGACCGCTTGCCCCGTTGCTGCGGGACGCGCGCTGGCAGCTTCGACCATCATTGCCTGCATTTCGCCTTGTAAACCATCTATTCTCATCTACTACCTCAGGAGTCAAAATTATGACCATCTATTTAGCTATATTATTGACAGAGCAATTAGCGTGCCACACATTTAATTGACTAGATATCGTATTACACTAGTCAGAAAGCTGACACTACTAATCTATCCTCAGTTTGGGATATCTATTCCAGCATCGCGCATTTTAGCCAACTTGTAACGCAGTGTACGAGGGCTAATGCCCAGTTTTTCAGCCATATCTTTGCGTCGGCCATTACATGCAATCAGGGTTTCAAGAATGATCGCATACTCTTGATCTCTAAGCTCATTACCTAACCCTTCGCTGCTAGCCGCGATTTTATTGATTGGGTTTGCTTCGGCAATAGGCTTAATTTCTGGCGCAGCTACGTCACTGCCTTCGACGATTTGTTGTAGGCTGCTTGCGTCTTGCCAATCGACACCTTCAAGAAGGATATGCTCACCAGAGATGTTCTCTTGTTCGCTCAATATTAGAGCACGCTGTACCACATTGTCTAATTCGCGAACATTGCCCGGCCACGGATAATTGACGAGTTTGCTGATCGCTTGTGCTGACATAACGGGTACAGGCATACCAAGTTTGGTGCAGTGGCGCTCAACTAAGTGCTTGGCTAAAGGCTCAATATCGCCTTTACGCTCGCACAATGGAGGCCAAGAAATTGGGAATACATTCAGGCGGTAGTATAAATCCTCACGGAAATTCCCTTCAGAAACATACTGTTTAAGGTCTCGGTTACTGGTCGCTAATACACGAACATCCAATTTGATGCTCTTACGACTACCTAATCGCTCAACTTCGCGCTCTTGCAAAACACGCAGTAGTTTGGCTTGTAGGCTAAGATCCATTTCACTGATCTCATCCAACAGAATTGTACCGCCCTGCGCTTGCTCGAATTTCCCCGGGCAAGCTTGAATAGCGCCAGTAAATGCGCCTTTTTCATAACCAAACAGGGTCGCTTCTAACATGTTGTCTGGGATCGCCGCGCAGTTAATCGCGACAAACGGGCCATCTTTTCGGCTAGAAGCATTGTGAATGTAGCGAGACATCACCTCTTTACCAGAACCACTCGGGCCCAACACCATGACGTTGGCATCGGTTTTCGCAACTTTATCAGCCAGCATCATTAGCTTGATACTTTTTTCATCAGCAACGATAGCGTCGCCGTTGTCATCCGACTTTACAGGCGCATAACGGCTGACCATGTTGAGCAGCACTTCTGGCGCAAATGGCTTTGCCATATAGTCGATAGCGCCCTCTTTCATTGCAGCAACGGCATCTTCGATGTTGGCGTACGCTGTCATTAGCAATACCGGCAAATTTGGCCAATGCTGCTTAATGTTTCTCAATAGTGCCAAGCCACCCATGCCCGCCATCTGCACGTCAGATACGACAATATCAACGGAGTTCGATTTTAATTTGACCAGAGCATCTTCCGCACAATCCGCTTCCAGCCATTCATAGCCAGCAAGCGCGAGTGTGTCGACAAGGGCTTCGCGTAGACCTTCATCATCTTCGACGATTAACACTTTGCTTTGAGCCATAGGATTCTCCAGTGTAAATTCAGTTAAAACTTATTAGTCTTCAGAAGAAGCACTTCTTTCAAGCGGTAGACACATGGTAAAGCATGCGCCGTCGCCTTCTTCTGATATCAATTCCAGTCGGCCTTCATGTGCTCGACATACCATTTGTACAACCGCTAAGCCTAGACCTGTACCTTGTGAACGAGTGGTAAAGAAGGGTTCCATTATTTTACCTTGAAGCTCTTTCGGTACGCCGGGGCCACTGTCTTGCACTGATATCTTAAGCTCGCCATTTACGGGCCTAAAAAACACATCGATCTGCGATTCCTTACCCGCAATTTGAACCGCGTTCAACACTAGGTTGCTTAACGCTGAGGCGATAGCATTGGCGTTGCCGAACATTTGAGTCTGTTCGCCCTCAACTTCTTGGCAATAATCAATCTGGTTAGTTTTCAATGCCGCTTCCACCATAGGGTGAAATTCAGTGATCAATTCAGCCACAGTAAATGGCTTAACGACTTTGTTGTCACCACCTTTGGCAAACAACAGCATGTCGTTCACTTGCTTCTCTAAGTCATGCAATCTATCCATAAGCTTAGATTGAAAACGCGTTTTTGTTGCCGGCGGCAGATTTGGCGCGGCAAGGTTTGATGCATACAGCATCGCACTTGAAAGCGGCGTTCGCACTTGATGGGCAAGCGAGGCCACCATTCTACCTAATGAAGACAAACGCTGAAGATCACTCACGCGAGACTGCAATAGTCGGGTCTCGGTCAGATCGGTAATCAAAATCAGCTGACCCGTGGTAGAGGCTGAAATCGCCAAACGCACTTTTCGCCCGTTCTTCAATGAGATCTCATGACCGTCATCGTCTTTTGGGTCAAAGGCACTTTGAATCACTGAAAACCACTTCTCGCCAACCAACTCAACACCAAGAATACGATGCGCTTCAGGGTTCGCTTCTCTCACTTCGCCGTGTGTATCTAACAAGATAACCCCAGCTGGCATCACGTCGAGTACTTGCTTATAGCGCTCAACCTGCTGTTCAACAGAATCTAGGTGTGATTGATTTTCTGGTTCGTTAGATACGCGCATGTCAAAAATTTGCCTCAAATACTAAAACAGCCTGAGACGTACAACACGAGTCAGGCTATTTACTATATTTATCACATAGTTAAGCAAGCAACAACTCGACTATGGTTTATCTGTTCATTTAGCTAGAGTTACCAAATAGCTAAAAAGTGTGTGCTAGTTTTTCGTTTTCATCGAAAACTGGACACTATCGCTGCAAGTTATATTTACGCATTTTTTCAACCAGAGTGGTTCTACGCATTCCAAGCATGTCAGCAGCACGAGCAACAATGCCGCCCTGCGCTTCCAACGCTTGATTGATCATATTCACTTCCATATCCGCGAGTAGCTCTTTCAAGTTAACCCCTTCTGGCGGTAACTCTTGAGGCGCATTAGCATTGTCGGCAATATCATCTTGCTGATCAAAACTGAAATCTTCTGAGAATAAGTCAGCAAGTGCATCACGCTCTTGCTCCTCTTCAGATCCAAAGCTATTAAACTCTGGCTGGAACTCAGGGATATCGCTGTATCGATATTTAGTTGGCAGGTGATTCACATCAACCAAGCTGTTTGGATACAAGATAACCATTCGTTCAACCAGGTTCGCTAGTTCACGAACGTTACCTGGCCAGTAATGCTCCATCAAAGAGTTGATAGCACGAGCCGTGAAACAGATAGGCATGCTGCCTTCCGCTTCCATTCGAGTCATCAGCTCTTGAAGCAACAGTGGAATATCTTCTTTACGATCTTGAAGCGCCGGCATTTCAATCGGGAATACATTTAAGCGGTAGTAAAGATCTTCACGGAACGAATCATCGTCGATCATATCTTCAAGGTTGCGGTGGGTTGCCGCAATCACTCTAACATCAGCTTGTATGGTGCTATTGCCACCTACACGCTCAAAGCATCGCTCTTGCAGCACTCGTAGCAGCTTAACTTGCATCGCCATCGGCATATCGCCAATTTCATCAAGAAACAGTGTGCCACCTTCAGCCAATTCAAAACGGCCTTTACGTGCGGTAATCGCCCCAGTAAATGCGCCCTTCTCATGACCAAACAGTTCACTTTCAAGCAAATCAGGTGGAATCGCGCCACAGTTTACAGGAACAAAAGGCCCTGAACGACGTTTAGAGTGATAGTGAATGTTACGCGCTACGACTTCTTTGCCTGTACCAGATTCACCAAGAATCAGCACGTTCGCTTCCGTAGAAGAGACTTGTTCAATTAAGTGACGTACTTCTTGAATGCCAGCACTTTGTCCTACTAGGCTGCGAAACAGGGTGTTCTTGCGTGCCGAAGACACAACTTGAACACCTTTGCGGCCTAAGAAGTCTTTACAGTGTCTTAATGCATCACTTAATTGCGGGTAGTTAAGAGGAAGTTCAAGCTCACCAACATAGTTAGTCAACTCGTCAACCGGGTGATTGTTTTTGCCAATCACCAGTAAAGGGATGTGATTGGCGTGAACAAGCTTTTCATTCAGTAATGCGTTGAAGCCTTTACCTTTAATGGTACCAATAATGCAGCCGGCCCACTGTAGTGACCAGTCAACTTTACGTGCTTGTTCAGAGCTGATTACTTCGCAGCTCTCTCCTACAAACTCTAATATTGTGCTTAAATTGTGACGATCTTGAGCGCTATCGTCGACGACAAGCAGTTTTGCCAAACCTTGCATAAGTAGGAATTATTGCCTTTATTTTGGTGCGATGCGGAAAAACGGTGAGCGACGTAGTCTATAAAACAATGAAAAGTATCAATGATTATGGTCTACGTGGACAAATTTAGGAAATCAGCAACGAAAAAAGCCATTAGGCTATCTAATGGCTTCTATTTTATTTGATTAAAAAAATAAGGCAACCAACCAATTAAGGGATATGAGATTGGTTAAAACTGCAATTTTTCTTTAAATACCTACGTCAGCAGACGTCAAGTTGTGATATTCGTTCGGAATTTGGTCCCAAGCGCTCTTAATTTCGCGAATAATATCGATAACATCATCAATAGGCTGTGGGTCATTTTTGTGATTTGCCGCAGAAATTTGCGTGATCATGAACTCATAAAGTTGATCTAGGTTTTTCGCAATATCGCCACCATCGTCCATAGATAGGCAACTGCGTAGGCTAATAATGATATCTAGAGCCTTACCAAGTCGCTCACCTTTCACCGGGATGTTACCCGCTTGCATTGCCGCTTTACCTTGAATCAAACGCTCGATAGCACCTGCCATTAGCATCTGTACAATCTTATGCGGTGAGGCAGCCGTTAGCTGACTATCCACTGATACCTTTTTATATGCCTGTAAAGAACCGCGCATAGTAAACCTCTTCTATAAAAACTTTTTGTATTGTTGAACTGATTTAGCACCGTGACGATATTTGTGTAGGGCCTTACCTACTCGACTCGTCTCAGACTGCATCAATTCGACTAATTTTCTGGTTCTGATAATGGCTTCAAACCATTCAGAACTTTGCTTAACGTCGGGGTGTGAGTCGATTATTTGAAGCACGTTTTGCAATAACTGTTCTCTGTTATCGACAAGCAGCGTTATTTCTTCAGCATTAATTTCACTAAATTCAAGCTTAGAGAGAATTAATTGATCGAGTTCACAAAGCTCTTTTAGCTGGCTATTCATCTATTAGCCCAACGCATTCATCATACTGCCCAACTGAGATTGCATCTTACTGGTCGCATCTTGCATGGCCGTGAACTTAGAGTGGGTACGGCTCTCAAGGCTGTCCATGCGGCGGTCAAGCGCGCTTTGGTCATCTGCTAGGCGGTAATTTTGCTCGACCAAGCTCTTTTCTCGAGTACGGATTGAACCCGTGATACCTGTAATGCCTTGAATCGCGTCTTCCACTTTTTTGGCGAAGCCGTTGTTGCCACCAAAGAACTCACCCAACTTATCAAAGTTATTGTTAAGTTGACGGTCAAGCATGTCGTAGTTGATTTCTAACGAGCCTTGTCTTGTGGTCGTGATACCAAACTCGGTCAAAGATTTTAGGTTATCAGGCGCGCCTTCAATGCTTGATGAGAACACACCTTTTAATCGTGAGTCGGCGTTACGCACGGTACTGTCACCAGACAGCGGGCCTTTTTGGCCAGTCGTTGGGTCAACACCCGCCAAGTTTTTAGACACTTGGTAAAACTGATTATAAGAATTAACAAAAGCTTCAATGTCTTGGCGAACACTATTACGGTCGTACTCCACACCAATTTCTGCCGGCGGCTTATCTTTTGGCGTTTTTCCTTTCACCGTAATATCAATACCTTCAATGGCATCTTCAATCACATTGTTATTACTAGAGAGTTGAGCAACACCATCTAGGACAACCATAGAATCTTGGCCAGCCTGAACTTCAGTCATTCCACTATAGGTATCAAAAGATTGCTGTGCTTGTTCAAGGTCTGCTTGCGCTTTATCGACCTTCTCTAAGAGCTCGCGCTCTTCGGGTTCTAATTTGGCACGCTCAATTTTCTTGGCTTGCTCTGCGGTGAGTTCGCCTTTTTGAACTTTCTCAGCCAACTCCGCTTTTTTTTGTGAAATCTTCTCTTCGATACGCGCTTGCTCAGCCTCAAGCTTTTGTTGGGCTTCTTTCGGTGTCACGTATGAATCGGTCAGAGTACCTGAGGCAGCATTTGACCACCCCGGCACATCGGGTGCCTTCTTTATCGCTTTTTCATCAAGCTCAAGTTCTGGTGTGTAGTAAGAATCTAAAAGCGTACCTGACGCGGTTTCAGTCCAGCCAGGGATATTATCTTCAGGCATCACAGACTTTGCCGCTTGAGCTGCGTCTAGGGCGGCTTGGCCGTCGGCGGCTGCTTGCTCACCGTAGCTGAGACTTTTAGAGTCTCCGTCAACATCTGAAGTAGAATCGGTTTGGGCTGCTGGGATGATATTGCCATCTTTATCGAGTGTTTCATTCGCATTTGGGTCATCGCTAGCGATCACTTCATCGATGAGTTCAACGGCTTTTCCTGCAGGGGTTAGAGCTAGAATATCTTGAGCAGCAACGCGCGCTTTCTCTAGCGCTTTAACACGTTCTTCAAGCGTTTTGTATTCGAGTTTTTTTAAGGGATTGGCAGCATCTGACTCAACATTAATGCTGATCTGCTGATCTGAACCAGACTGGTTCGAGGCAATAATAAGTCTTGGACCTTCGACATCGTTGATAATAGATGCACGAACGCCTGGGTTGCTATCTGCACCGTTGATACCACGAACAACTTCGATAAGTCTCGATCTGTCGCCAACTTGCACGTCAAAGCTGTCATCACCAAGCGAAACCTGCAGCTTACCTGGGCCAAATTTCATGTCCTCTGACAGTACATCAGAAGCCACTTTATGGCTTTGGGCAAGCTGCAACACATCGATGGCATATTTGCCAGCGATCGCTTCGGTAGTCGCGGTTGCAGAGACAAGCGCTTCATCGGTACTTTCCACTGTTCGCACAGCAAAAGCTTTTTCCTGACGAAAGTTTGTCATCAGGTTTTTCATCGAATCAAGGGATTCTCTGAGTCTTCCATAGGCACTAATGCTGGTATCGATTCGCGTTCGTTCATTGTCGATTCGTTGCTGTTTAGGTACACGCTCCGAATCAACAATTTTGCTGACCATGGAATTGATATCCATGCCAGACGAAATCCCCATTGGGCCAAAACTCATTAAATCACCTCAATAATACGACTTAAACCTTCACCTCAAATATTCGACTATTCGAGTTTTGGGCTGCTAGGCGTCTTAGAATTTCAAGCATTTCTTCATCAGGGATCTGGCGAATAATATCACCGGTTGTGGTCTCATAAATGGTAACCACATCTCTCCCAGATTCTTCATCGACCTTAAAAGCCACACCTTTATTGAGAGAGGAGATAAACTCGTTTACCTTCTCCACCATTTTGACTCGCTCTTCATCATTTAACTCTTGTCTATGTTGAGCTAATTGAATCGCCGCTTCGGTAGCTTCCTCTTTCGATTTCTCTACCTTGTCATAAGATGTTGCTTCTTTTAGTCGCGAAAGACTCGACGCACTACTACCTTCATCGCTTGCAATTTTAATGCCATTAGGTGAGCCATAAGGCTGGATGTTCGATGCGTTGGATGATATTTCCATAACACTCTCCCTCCCTCCTTTATGAGCCAAACAGTAAAACTCTACCCAGAGTAGAGTTTACCGCTACTTACCGAGGTAAGTTTAGCCCAATAAGCTTAGAGCTGCTGATGGTGACTGTTTTGCTTGAGCTAGGATAGAAGTACTCGCCTGCTGTAGGATTTGAGACTTCGTCATAGCTGTTGTTTCTTTCGCGTAATCGGTATCTTTGATACGGCTCTTAGACGCATTAACGTTTTCGTTGATGTTGTCTAAGTTGCTGATTGCATGGTCAAAACGGTTTTGGAAAGCACCTAGAGAAGCACGTTGGCTATCAACAGATTTTAGAGCACCATCAATGATAGATACTGCTTCGTTTGCACCTGCAACAGAAGTTACGTCGATATCGTTAACGGTAACGTCTTTACCAGCACCGATACCTAGTTCGCCCGCAAGGCTGCCGCCAAACTCAACATCACCTTCAACTTTTTGGCTTGAAGCGAAAAGTTGCAGTTTACCGCCTTCACCCACAGACGCTTTAACGTCTTGGCTTTGACCATTGATGTAAGTTGCTAGCTCTTCGATATCGTTGCCTTCTTTAGCAGAAATAGATAGCTCTTGCGCTTCACCAAACTTATCGTTGTATTTGATTGTTAAATCAGCACCCGCACCTACACGCCAAGAAGCATCTTTGCCTTCTGTAACGCCGTAGCTCTTACCACCCATGTCTTGAGTGTCAGTACGCATGTTGCTCATAGATAGCATTACTGCTTCACCTGAGTCAGCACCGATTTGGAAAGATTGGCTGCCGTAAGTACCGTTCAGAAGCTTGTTACCACCAAAAGAGGTCGTTTCAGCGATACGGTTAAGTTCTGTGTTTAGAGCAGAGACTTCTTCTTGGATCGCAACACGTTCAGATTTGCTGTTCGAACCGTTTGAAGATTGAAGAGAAAGGTCACGCATACGTTGCAGAATGTTGGTTGACTCATTCATTGCACCTTCAGCTGTCTGTGCAATAGAGATACCGTCATTCGCGTTTTTCACAGCCATATCTAGGCCACGACTTTGCGACGTTAAGCGGTTAGAGATTTGTAGGCCTGCAGCATCATCTTTTGCGCTATTGATTTTATAGCCAGAAGACAAACGCTCCATTGATTTTTGAGTACCTTCAGCCGCGCTATTCAGGTAGCGCTGAGCCGTCATTGCAGACACATTAGTGTTTACATTAATCGCCATAGTTGATCTCCTTTAGGCATTTTTTAATGCACTTATGTGACTCTCACCTCACACAAATACATGTCAATTTGTTTATGCACCAGTGTCTCTCTCACCTTACATTGGTACATATCATTTCTCTCAATCCCTTTAACGGCGCCTTAATTAGAAGCTTTAATAAAAAATGCGCTTTTTTTCATATTCTTTTCAACAACAAAGGAAAGTGTGATCGGGCTTCAATTAATAGGGCGACATTCGCTAAAGTTGCCCCATTATTTAAGTTAATGAGCGTAGTGTTGAATATAAAGTCAGAAGAGATCCCTGATATCTCGTTCTACTCGATTCTGGGGTGACGAAAGACTGCTTCGATGTAGTAAGCGAGGAAACCATCATTTCCCAATTCCCGTCACTCCCTACAGTGAGGAGCGAGCGTGATAGGGAATCTCGCTTTCCAATCAACGACCAACACCAAAACTCCCCCCTTCTCCAAATTGCAGGCAATAAAAAACCCAGCCGAAGCTGGGTCTGTTTAGCGCTCATCTCTCACCACGAGCTAATTTGTGGAAGCCTAACGTTGACGCTTATAGTCAACGTGGCTTTTTAATCGATTAACCTAGTAGGCTAAGTGCCGAGTTCGGAGCTTGCTTCGCTTGAGCAAGAATCGAGCTTGAAGCTTGAGAAAGGATCTGAGACTTAGTCATCTGAGTCGTTTCTTTCGCGAAATCGGTATCTTTAATACGGCTCTTAGATGCGTTAACGTTCTCGTTAATGTTGTCTAAGTTGCTGATAGCGTGGTCGAAACGGTTTTGGAAAGCACCTAGCTCAGCACGGTGGCTATCTACATACTTAAGTGCCGCATCGATAATAGCTACAGACTCTTGTGCGCCGCCAACTGATGTTACGTCGATAGTATCAACCGTTACGTCTTTGCCAGGTTGCATGCCTAGTTCGCCAGCCAGGCTGCCAGAGAATGCCACTTCGCCTTCAACCTTGTTGTTACCAGTAAACATTTGTAGCTTACCGTCTTCAGTTACAGACGCTTTAACAGAGTCTTGTTGACCGTTGATGTACGTTGCTAGCTCTTCGATGTCGTCACCCGCTTTTGCGCTGATGTCGATTTCTTGTGCTTGACCGAAGTTATCAGTGAACGACATTTTTAGGTCGTTAGAGCCTGCTTGAACGTTCCAATCTTTATCTTTCGCGTTCTCAGTTTGGTAGCTCTTACCACCCATCTGAGCGTTATCAGAGCGCATGTCTTTCAGTTGAAGCATTACCGCTTCACCGTTGTCTGCACCGATTTGGAATGATTTAGTACCGTGAGTACCGTTAAGCAACTTGTTGCCACCAAAAGACGTCGTTTCCGCGATACGGTTCAGTTCGTCGTTCAGCGCTGTTACTTCTTCTTGAATCGCTACACGCTCAGATTTTGAGTTTGAGCCGTTTGAAGATTGTAGAGACAAATCACGCATACGTTGCAGGATGTTAGTCGTCTCATTCATTGCACCTTCAGCTGTTTGTGCAATTGAGATACCGTCGTTCGCGTTACGTACAGCAACATCAAGACCACGACTTTGAACGTTCAAACGGTTCGAGATTTGTAGACCCGCAGCGTCATCTTTTGCGCTGTTGATTTTTGAGCCAGAAGCTAGACGCTCCATTGATGTTTGTTGTGCGCTGTTTGCGTTGTTTAGGTAACGTTGCGCTGTCATCGCTGAAACGTTTGTATTTACATTCACTGCCATGGTGATTTCTCCAATTGATTTTCCGGTATAGCGGTTTCCGACGTCTCGGAAAACCAAGTAGTTCTCTCAAAGTTACTTTTAATAACGGCGCGAAAATCAGAAGCTTTAGAAAAACTTTCAAAAAACCACAAAAAAAATATTAATCTAATATTTATCAAAAACTTAATTTTCATCATTTTCTAATACAGCGATAGATTTCAATTGGAAAAAGATCTTAATCTGTTCAGAAAGCGTACGAACCGCCGTCTAAATGGCTCAAGGTCGAGAAATGATCAATCGCCAAAGATCTCTGACTTACGCAAATCTTGTGTAATAGATGACATTATTTGTCGTGAAGAAGAACCATCAAATAGAGATTTGGAAAAGGTAGTGCGAGAAAGTTCACAGGAAAATAAATAGCAAAAACAAGAAATACAGAAAGGAAAAAGCCCCTTTTCCTTTGAGAGAACCGGGGCTAGTTGGCGCGTCAGAGCCTGTGTGGAGATCATCGAGAAATGAACACATTTCCGACTTGCCGTTGCATTCTTACTGCAAAAATGGATAGCAGGTGAGAGATGAGAGAGCTAAACATTCAATAGTAAGTATGCTTGCCAGTTTCCCTTGCTGCATGGCTCACGTCTGAACACGAGCAGCAAGTTCAACCAATAACTATTGCAATAATGACATTGCAGAGTTAGGCAACTGTTTTGCTTGAGCAAGTATTGAAGTACCTGCTTGTTGCAGAATTTGTGATTTGGTCATTTGCGTCGTCTCTTTCGCAAAGTCCGTATCTTTGATTCGGCTGTTTGAAGCGTCTACGTTCTCTTGTACGTTTGCCAAGTTATTAATACTGTGGCTTAGACGGTTCTGTTTTGCACCCAAATCAGCACGCTGTGAATCCACGTACTTCATTGCAGAATCAATCACGCTGATCGCGTTCTGTGAACCCGCAACGCTGGTTAAGCTAACATCTTGAACCGAGGTTGCGCGGCCTTCACTCTTAATACCTAGCTCAGACGCTAGACCACCAGAGATAGACATTGGGCCGTCAAGGTCAGGTTCAGCAACGAACAGTTGAATGCGACCATCATCAGTAACCGATGCGTTCACAAGATCAGACTGACCATTAATGTAAGTCGCAAGCTCTTCGATATCATCGCCCGCTTTGGTATTGATATCTAAAACGATGTCTTCACCCGCTTTGGTTTTGAATTCGAACTTAAGATCGCTCGCTGTTGGCGGCACTTCCCAGTTCTTATCTTTCGCGTTTTCTGAATCGAACGTAGTACCACCCATACGGTAGTCATCTGCACGGATACTTGTCAGAGCCATGATCATTGCTTCACCAGAGTTAGAACCGATCTGGAATGAAGCTTCACCGAATGAACCGTTCAGTAGACGACGACCACCAAACGATGTGGTTTCCGCAATACGGTTAAGCTCATCTTGAAGTGCCATTGACTCTTCGTTCAGTGCAGTACGCTCTGCCGGCGAGTTAGTGCCGTTTGATGATTGAATCGCTAGATCACGCATACGTTGTAGTACGTTAGTCGATTCGTTCATCGCGCCTTCTGCTGTTTGAGCAATCGAAATACCGTCGTTGGCATTACGCATTGCCACATCAAGACCACGAGACTGAGCGGTTAGACGGTTCGAGATTTGCAGACCTGCCGCATCATCTTTCGCGCTGTTGATCTTGTGACCAGATGACAAACGCTCCATAGAAGTCGCTAAGTCATTAGATGCTTTATTCAGGTAACGCTGTGCTGTCATAGCAGATACGTTAGTGCTTACATTGATAGCCATTTTGCTCTCCTTATGAGTTCGCAAAGTTTCTGCGAAGCGGCCAGCTTTACTCTCATATGGATAAGCACTGACCGTGTATTACTCGATAAACCCTATACAAGGTTTAAGATCTGTATTAATCATTTATAACCAACACAGATACAAGTTGTATGCCAAGTTTAATATCATATAAATAATTTTTTAATTATTTAAAAATCAGAAGCTTACAAACAACACTGCGCAATTATGATTTTCTACTATTAGAAGATGAAAAACATTCACCTTCCTTATTGCCGTTTTTTGCCGCTATTCTAGAAACATCATGCTTCGTACAAAAAAGCGGCAAACTGTGGCGTCATTCGCACGTATGGCATAGCACATACGGCAAGGAATCAACGCCATGGTGATCGACAAGCCACCATTAAATACCGATTGATCATTAAATATAGTTAAACAAGGTCAGGTCTTTGGTTTTGCCAAACGCTTGTTGAGAAGCTTGTAGTGCTCGAGAGTTTTCATTGAACTCAATGATCGCTTTCGAGTAATCCAAGTCTTCAAAGTTGCTTTTTGCTTTTGCTAAAGACAACTTGAAATCTTCATGTTGTTGCTCTTGAATATCCAAAGTACTCAAGCGTGCACCAACATCGGTTCTTGCCTTGGTCAAATGGATAAACGCAGCGTGGAACTCTTCAGTTACTTGGTGCAGTTTCGCTGTTGCTGATGCATCCGATACCGGGTTTTCAGCCTGCTCAGCAGCCTCTTTGAACGTATCAAAGATAGAGAAAGTCTCTCGTGGTTCTAAGGTGATCGAATCACCTTTAGTGATTTGGCCTTTGATTTGAATATTCAGCCCTTCATAAACAATGCCTGTCGAAGGATCAAAATCTTCTGCCGCAACCACTGCGCCGTCTTTTTCAAGCTGATAAGCGAAATTGCCCGTCTGCATGTCGACAAACGTCACTTTATAAGTAGACCCATCTTCATCGCTGTTGGTCGCACGCCCGAGCAATAACTCAGACGCAGGTTCAAGCTCGTACTGAGGTTCGTAGTCACCGAACGGGTTGTCTATTTCCATAAACATCTTGCTGCCCGGATCATTCATTGCCATTTCAAAGCTGCTTGCCACACGCATCTTGCGTTGGTAGTCATCACCTTGATATGTCACATTCCCTTCGTTATCTCGAAAGAAAGGCTGATTTTTCGGCTTAGTGCCTGCAAACGTGTAGTTACCCGACTCATCTTGAGAGTTGGCTAAATGCAGGAAGTTATTCGCCAGTTCTTGAATTTCACGCTTCTTAGCTAAACGGTCTTCCGGAGAAAGCGCACCGTTGATCATTTCCATAACGGTTCGTTTTGCTTCATCAGCAAAGCCTTCAGTGTTAGAAACCAATACTTCATGATGCTCAAGACGGTTTCTGACTAGAGTAATCGCATCGACATACTGTTTAAGCTGTTCTGACTGCTGACCAATGTTCTGTAAATAGTGCGTCGCTAATGGGTCATCACTTGGCGACTGTAACTTCTTACCCGAAGCAAGTTGTGCTTGGTTGTGATGCACCTTGTTCTCTTGACGGCGCAAGTCGTTTTGTACTGACTGATAATTATGGAAGCTAGAGATACGATTCAACATTTATACCTTCCTATCTCAGAGCCAAAATAGTGTTAAACGTATCATTGGCTGCTTGCATGATACGTGAAGAAGCCATATACGCTTGCTGAAATTTCATCATATTTGCCGCTTCTTCATCGAGGTTTACTCCCGAGATAGAAGCTATACGTTCTTGAGCCGACTGTTTTTCTAACGTCGCAATATCACTCAGGCGATTTGCCGTTGAAGACTTCAAGCCCGTATTAGTATTCAAGTTATGGTAAAGGTCTAAAATCGTAGACTCACCCTCATTCAACAGCTTTCCTGTTTGAAGGTCTTGCAGCTTACGCAGGTTACCGTTGTCACCTTCTGATGGGACAAGGTTTGCCGTAAACTTATCGTTTGCCACCGCGCCGGGTGTGAGCTCAAACGTTGTGCCGTTGATAGTCACTGGCCCTTGTGGCGGATACGGTTGCGGCTGCATTAAAATGTTGCCCTTCGGATCCGTCACAGCAAACTGCTCACCTTTTGGTGAGACAATCACTTCAAACTCACGCAGTTGACCAGCTTCTAGAATTTTGAAACCAGCAGTACCCTTAGCAAACGTGGTCGATGCCTCATAACTTTGCGCAGCAATGTCTTTCGGGTCTTTGGTTTCCATATGAATCTGCGCAGCAAAATTACGCGTTGGACGCAGTAACAGTTTCTCTCCTAGTTCAGGAGGGTTACGTACTTCCACTCGCATGCCATCAAGATAAAAAGCACTACCGCTAGAGTCGGTCGCCATCTTAACGGTCTCACCGTTCGGCTTAGTCACGACATAATCACTGCCATCGTATTTCAGTCCATACTCACCGCCTTTTAAGGCAGAAGTATCATCAATGTATACCGCAACATCGGCTTTCGATTGCCCGCTAGCCGTGACACGAGATTTTGCCACCAGCTCTGAGTTCACGTCGGTAAACAAGTCCTTACCTACGTTGCCGTTAAGATCCAAACCTTGTTCTTGAAGACTATTGACCTCATATGAAAACGCGGTCGCCAAACGACCAAGCTCATCCATGATTGCTGGGATATGTTCGTCACGCATGTCTAGCATGGCGCCGATTTTTCCGTCGATATCACTGCTGGTGATCGGTTTTAAAGACTTACCTTCAACAATCGCTAGGCGGCGCTGATGTGCATCGGGTAAGCCATCAACCATCTTCAGCTGACTCGCTTCACTACCAGAGACCAAGGTATGGCCATTACCAATATGGACATTAAACCCTTCGGCATTTGAGCGTGGTGTCACCGTAACTTTGGTGTAACCAGAAAGCTCATTAATCAACTTTTCATGCTGATCTCGTAGGTCATTATGAGGCCCAGGAGTTCGCATCATTAAACGCTGAACATCACGGATCTCGTACGCAAGTTGGTTAACTCGCTCGATACCCATATCTAATTTTTTATTCGTAGAATCAGACTGTTGACGAACTGTTTCATGAAATTCATTCAAGGTTTTAGTTACAAGCCCTGCTTTCTCTAACACGACCTTACGCGCACCCACATCATTTGGGGTATCGGCGAGAGTCTTAACGGAATCAAACCATTCGTTGAGGTTTTCTGGAATCTTCTTTGAAGCGACCGACGACAACATGCTCGACAGCATATCGAGGTTGGCTTCGGTATCGCCTTTGTTGGCGGCATTGGTTGTCGATAAGTTAAGTTCTTTGACGGCAAACTGATCCCAAGAGCGGCGAACATTTTCCACATGTACCCCCATACCGTAGGATTGCCCACCGTACTGGCGCGGGTCATTCACACCTTGAATCACAGACTGGCGGCTATAGCCCTCTGTGTTAGCGTTAGAAATGTTATGACCTGTGGTGTTGAGCTGTCTCTGAGCCGTAAGAACACTTTGTGCCCCTACATTCAGAAGATCCGACGCCATAATGCCCCCAAAAAACTTAACAAAACCAGAATGAACTGATTAACTACAACCGTATATTACTAAGATAAAAGCAATATATGTGCCAACACAAACAATAGGAAATTAAAAGACGATAATTTATTGAAGTGTAAGGAGATAACTATGGATTACGCGTAAGAACTGAAGGGGCGGAGAAGAAAAGAGCCTGCCAGTAGCAAGCTCTCTATGTTGATTTATGACGCTAGTTCATCTCATCAATCTTGGCTTTAACTCGTAAAACCTTGTCTGCATAGTTAGGGTCAGTTGCGTAACCAGCCTGATGAATACCTTTGATGAAATTCTCTGAATTGCCTTGATGCTGTAGCGCCGTTTCGTATCTTGGATTTTCGTTCAAGAACTTCACGTAATCATTAAAGCTATCTTCGAAATTAGAGTAAGAACGGAAGGAAGCTGACTCTTTAACGGCGGTTTTGCCATGGAACTCAAGAGTTTGAGTCGCGACCTTATCGCCCTTCCAACTTCTATCTGCTTTGATGTTAAATAAGTTATTGCTGTTGCCCAAAGAGTTCTTAACCATTTTAGAACCCCAACCCGTTTCAAGGGCAGCTTGTGCCAATAGAAGAGACGAGTCCACACCAAGCGCACTTGCCGCTTTTTCCGCGTAAGGCTTCATTGAGGTCACAAACGATTCTGGAGAATCAAAGGATACTGGCTGTTTTGCTGCTTGCGCAGGTTGAACGTCTGACGCTCGCTCTTCCGAACGGCCTGAATATTGCGGTCTTTGCAATGAAGCATCAAAGCCTTCACTGCGAACCTTCTCTTCAGACGTATCGCTTGCTTGGCCAGCGCTTAGTTGAGCCACGATCATATCTGCAAGACCTAATGAACCTGAAGCGCTTAACTCACTCGCCATTTGGTCATCTTGCATCTGACGATAGAACTGCTCGTTCTGGCTGTTCAACATATCCGACTTAAAGCTCGAGTTAGCATCGCGCATTGACTTAAACAACATCGAGGTGAAAATCGATTCAAACTGTTTTGCCGCCGCGGTTAATGCTTCTTTCTCGCTACCTTCTTCACCGTTTACCGCTTGTTGACGAAGACGGTCTAAACTACCGATGTCGTGAATAAAGCCGATGTCATTGTTATTTTTAATCATGCTTTACCCCTTCTTAGATAATGATCAATTGGCCTTCAATCGCACCCGCTTGTTTCAGTGCTTGAAGGATTGCCATTAAATCAGAAGGTGCAGCGCCCACTTCATTGACTGCGCGTACCAAATCGTCCAGCGTTAGGCCAGGTTCAAATTTGAACATCTTACCATCGCCTTCCGTGATTTCGATATCAGAATCAGGGACCACTACCGTTTGGCCACCAGAGAATGCATTCGGTTGGCTTACGTTTAGATTTTCTTTAATTGCAACCGTCATACCACCGTGGGTGACCGCCGCCGCTTTTAGGCGAACGTGCTTACCAACCACAATCGTACCTGTACGAGAGTTGACGATGATTTTTGCAGAGCCTTCAGCAGGGTCGAACTCGATGTTTTCGATAGCCGACAAGAATGCTACACGCTGGCTGATTTCACGCGGTGCACGAACTTTTACTGAAGTTGCGTCTACCGCTGAAGCCATTTGTGGGCCTAGGAAATTATTAACCGCATCAGCCATACGCTGAGCCGTTGTGAAATCTGATTGGATTAGGTTGAAGGTGATGTAGTCACCACGACCGAATGGCGTTGGGATCTCTTGTTCAACCGTCGCACCGCTAGAGATGATACCAACGTTAGGGTTGTTACCGACAATCTTAGAACCGTCGTTACCTTGTGCACTAAAGCCACTTACCACCAAGTTACCCTGCGCGACCGCATACACTTGACCGTCTAGACCTTTCAAGAAGGTCTGTAGCAAGGTACCACCACGAAGGCTTTTTGCTGAACCGATAGAAGAAACGGTTACGTCAACTTCTTGGCCTTGCTTAGAGAATGCTGGCAGTTCAGCAGTCACAATAACAGCCGCGACGTTTTTGGTTTTTGGCTTAGTGCCGGGCGGCAATTGGATGCCAAAATTTTGCAGCATTGCGTTAAATGTTTGATCGGTAAAGGGAGTTGTCTCACCAGTACCCGGCAAGCCCGTGACCAAACCATAACCGACAAGTTGGTTACTACGAACACCCGCCACTTTTGCCACGTCTTTGATTCGCGCAGCATGGGCACTGGTGGCAAGAAATAGCATGCCGAATAGTACGAGTGTCAGTTTTTTCATTGAGTAACCTGTCTGTATTGCTTTAATTTATAATAGCTTAGCTAAATGTGGCTCAGTGATAGAGGCTGTCAGTATGTCGTCGTCCTATCAAGCTCTACAGAGATACATTAAAGAATCGTGCCAAGAATCCAGGCTCTTGCATATCTTTCTGCACGCCCGTGCCCGAGTACTGAATTCGTGCGTTAGAAACACGGTTTGAAGCGATGGTATTTTCGAAGTCTATATCATCAGGACGGATGGTGCCGCTTAGGCGGATATACTCATCGCCTGTGTTCAGTGTCATCCACTTTTCACCACGGACCACTAGGTTACCATTGGCTAAGACTTCGATAACTTCAACGGTAATGTAGCCGCTGATGCTGTTACTCTGGTTGGCTGACGCGTCACCCGCAAAGGTGTTGGTGTTGCTCAGATCATAAGAAAAGTTGTACTTGTCGATCGTCAACTCTTGACCACCAACTGCCAGCGGCTCCATCGTTGCATCATTCGACTTAGACATGTCTGCGTTGGCTTTCTTGGTCGCTCGAGTATTCTCGTCTAGCGCTACAGTGATGATGTCACCAATACCACGAGGTTTTGAGTCGTCATACATGCTGCCAATGTGATTAACATTGAACAGTGAGCCCGTTGCTGCTGCGTAGTGTTCTGGTTTTTCTTTTGGATTGATTGGCGCCCATGCTGGGTCACCAGCAACTGGATCGGTTCGACCACGAAGTGTATCAATAATGCCTGAGCTCTCTTGAGCCGACTTATCACCTTCCACGGCATCAACCACTGTGGTTGCGTTTTCTTCTGCCGGAGTCTCAATAGGATCCAAAACAGAACACCCCGTCATAGACATAAACAGAGCTAAACAAAAAATACGTTTCATGGCGATATACTCTCAGCAGGCAATGGTAAATAGAACAATGAGTAGAAACACGTCAATTAATTGGAAATAATCTATTAATTATCAATAATTAAACGGCTAATAAATCAGTTACAGCTGTTGGTTAACAAAGCTCATCATTTTGTCTACCGACGAGATAACTTTCGAATTCATTTCGTAGACACGTTGAGCCTCAATCATATTCACCAGCTCTTCGGTTACGTTGACGTTCGATGTTTCAAGCATCGACTGACGAATATTACCTAAGCCATCAAAGCCAGGAACACCCTCTTGCGGGTCGCCACTAGCACCGGTTGGTAAGTAAAGGTTTTGACCTACAGGCTCTAAACCACCTGGGTTTACGAAGTCAGTGATGGTGATTTGGCCAACCACGACGTTGTTTTGCTCGCCACGTAGACGAACCGATACTTCACCGTCGTTACCAACCGTTACCGAGATCGCGTCTTCAGGAATCACAATTTCTGGTTGTAGAGGATAACCTTGGCCCGACGTTACGATCGCGCCTTCACCGTTCAGTGTGAACTGACCATTGCGGCTGTAACCTGTTTCACCGTCTGGCATTTCAACTTGGAAGAAACCGTCGCCTTCAATCATCATGTCTAGGCTGTTAGATGTCGTTTGTGCGTTACCGTGAGTGTGCACTTTTTGAGTCGCGACGACCTTAGAACCGGCACCCAGCATCAAACCACTTGGCAGCTCAGTATTCTGAGACGATTGACCACCCGGTTGATTAATATTCTGGTAGAACAGATCTTCAAATACCGCGCGGCTCTTTTTAAAACCAATAGTTGAGGCGTTGGCAAGGTTGTTCGAAATCGTTGAGATATTGGTTTGTTGGGCGTCTAAACCCGTTTTACTTACCCATAATGCTGGATGCATAGCAATGTCCTTTAAATTCTATTAGCTCATACGAAGCAGTGAATCAGACGACTTGTCCATTTCCTCTGCTGTGCTCATCATTTTGACCTGCATTTCAAACTGACGTTGTAAGTCAATTAGGCTGGTCATTTCACCTACGGCATTTACGTTACTGCCTTCGATAGCACCTTTTAGCAACGTTACCGCTGCATCTGCTTCGTATGCCTGATCTGGGTTTTTCGAACGGAATAGACCATTCGTGTCTTTAAACAAACTTTGGTTGTCTGGACGTACAAGCTTAATACGATCAACCACGGCCAATTCTTCAGCTGGAGCGCCTTGAGGAATGACAGAGATCGTACCGTCTGTACCAATTTCTACTTTGCTGATTGGGATTGGCAGCGTGATTGGTGCATCGTTTTCACCAAGCACTAAGTGACCGCTTGCGTTGGTTAGTAAACCGTTTTGGTCAACCCTTAGGTTACCGTTACGTGTTAAACCTTCACGGCCAGTATTGTCCATCACTGAAATCCAACCATCACCTTGAATGGTAACGTCTAGATCTCGGCCAGTAGTAACCACACTACCCTGAGCGAAATTATGACCCGGACGCTCTGTCATGCTGAAAACACGAGTAGGCATGCCTTCGCCATACGCTTGCATTGAACGTGCCTGTGCTAAATCAGCACGGAAACCCGTTGTACTTACGTTGGCAAGGTTGTTTGCACGTAGCTGCAAAGCTTGCATATTTTGCTTAGCGCCACTCATGGCAAGAAACAGTGCGCGATCCATAATTTTGCTCCAAAAATCATCTTCTGGGGCTAATAAAGCAAACACTGTGCCAATATTTTTAACTGTTATTTATCAATAATTTAAATAGAAAACGAACAAGAAGGGTGATCATCAAAGGATCATTGAGGAAGAATTGTTGCCAGTGGCATTACCGGGCGGCAATAGGGGCGGCAAATAAAAAGACAAACAACAATACCCAATTCAATAACATTGAATTGGGTATTCGCAGATGATTCAAACGCTTTAAACGATTAACGAATCTGAAGAATATTCTGTTGTAGCTGGTTGTGTACTTCTAGAGAACGCGAGTTCGCCTGGAAGTTACGTTGAGCAGAAATCAAATCAACCAGTTCTTGAGTCATATCGATGTTCGACTGCTCTAGTGAGCCGTTGTTGATGCTACCAAATGAACCTTTGTTCGATTCACCCCAGATCTTGTCACCAGAGTCGTTGGTAGAATCCCATTGAGTACCGCCTTTCTTATCCAGACCTTGCTCATTTGGTACACGAACCAAGCCTACACGGCCAAGCATCACGTTTTCACCATTTGAGTAAGTACCTAGAACACTGCCGTACTCATCGAAATCGATTTTTGTTAAGAAACCTGTTGTCGCGCCATCTTCATCAAACTTAGTCAATTCAAACGGAGCGGCAAACTGAGTTGACGAATCTAGACCAAACTTAAGCACTTGAGTTGGATCAGCACCGTTCAAGTCAATTGGGTTCGCGCCAGCACCCAGTGGTTCCGAGTTAATCGGCTGACCATTGTTTAGGCTTGCTAACGTACCGTCATTGTTGAACTTCATTGTGTGACCAACATGACCTTGTGCATTCGTCGCATCACCACCAGTAATGTTGACCGGCTTTTCACCGTTCTCATCTGACATGGTGTAGTACGTTTGCCAAGTGTTTGGTTGAGTCTGATCTTTGAGGTAGTAAGTCGTTAACTTGTAAGACTGACCCATAGAATCGTATACCGTCGAAGACGTTGCACGGTTATAAGTATCAGCATCTTTGAAGTTAAATGCAGCCGGGTCTTTAAGATCACCGTTTGCAGGAAGGTTAACCCCTACTTCAATGTTTTCTGTCTGTTTTGGCTTACCAAACTCAGCAGGAATGTCGAGAGGCTTTGGCGCGTAAGAAAGAACTTCACCCGAGTTTGGATCAACATCGTAACCTAAAAGAAACTCATCGTTAGCGGTAACCATGTAGTTGTCTTTGTTTAGGTGAAATGCACCATTACGCGTTAATTCGTTAATCTCTGGCACCATGCGGTCTTTCGATACTGCAAAGAAACCTGTACCACTTACACGTAAGTCCATTGGGTTGTTCGTATAAATACTTGAACCTTCGTGGAACTGTTGCGCCACTTGGCTAGCTTGCGCACCGCCACCTGCCGTCGTTTTTGCGTTAGTGAACAACGAGCTTGAATAAACATCACCGAACTCGGCACGAGACTCTTTAAAGCCAAATGTGTTTGCGTTCGCAATGTTGTTACTGGTTGTATTAAGGTCTAATTGTGCAGCGGATAGGCCGCTTAAAGCTACATATGACATTCCATTATTCTCCTAATCTATCTAGCTAGCATAGTCACTCAATAAAGAGCTACGCTTTACCAACTTCTAGTACTTCAGCAAGTCGTACTGGCGATGTGAAACCAGCCAGATTGAGTAGTACGTTGCCATCGCCCTTACCAAGAAGCACACTGTTCACGTTCGCATAACTGGAAACTTGGAACTCTGTGTTCTCGCCATCCAGCAAACCCGACGCTTTCACGTTGTATTTACCGGCCGGCAATGGGTTACCGTCTTCGTCTTTTCCGTCCCATTCAACACGTGTATCACCAGATGGTTTAGAGCCGATATCAAATGTGCGAACCAATTGGCCAACTTCGTTCTCAACACGGACCATTACATTGTCCATTGCCTGAGGAAGCTTAACCATTGCCGCCATACCGCCATCACCGGGTTTTACACCTGCCGCACCAGGAACCAATACATCACGCCCAACTAAAGAGGAGGCCTGAAGAGCTTGGTTAGAGGTCATTGATGAATTCAAGCTTTCAAACTGTGTATTCATTTTGCCAATGCCATCTACGGTCGCAAATGAAGCCATTTGCGCAATCATCTGGTCATTGCTAACCGGCTTGAAAGGGTCTTGTTGTGCTAGTTGCTTAGTCAACAAAGATAAGAAGTCTTCTTGTTTAAGATCCTGCTTACCTGTTGTTTCGTCGGGCTTTTTAGCGCCATCTTGAAGACTCTTCAGCTGGTCAACATAGGACAAGCCGCTTTGACCAACATTGTTGTTGATTCCAGCCATGTGCTACCTCCTTATCCTTATTGACCCATCTGCAGCGTACGCAGCAGCATTTGTTTACTCGAGTCAGCAACCTGTACGTTTGTTTGGTACGCACGTGATGCCGAAATCATGTTTGCCATTTCTTCCATAACGTTGACATTAGGCTTGTAGATATAGCCTTCGTTGTTCGCTAATGGGTGATCCGGGTTGTACTCCGCGCTTAGCGGCTTATCGCTTTCCACAATACCTAATACTTTCACAGGCACAGTGTGACCACTGTTGCGTGCTTTATTTAACTCAGCGCCGAACACTGCGTGACGAGCCTTGTAAGTTTCTTCAGCAGAACTACTTACACTGTCCGCGTTCGCAAGGTTGCTCGAGGTCGTATTTAGACGAACAGATTCAGCACTCATCGCAGAACCAGTCACATTGAATACATTGAATAAACTCATCTAATTATTCCCCTTTAATCGCTTTAGTTAAATTCTTGAACTTACTTCCTAAGAAGTCGAGAGAGGCTTGATGCCTAATTTGGTTTTGCATGAAAAGGTTTCTTTCCAAATCCAAATCAACCGTGTTGCCATCTCCTGTATCAGGTTGGGTAGGAATGCGATACTTCGTTTCCCCGTTCACCGTTGTTGAGGCAGAAATGTGCCGACCATCTGTACGGCTAAGACCAATGCTTGCCCCAGAACTTGCCGCTTGCAGTGATTTCTTAAAGTCTAATCCCTTTGCTTTATACCCAGGCGTGTTTGCTTGCGCGATATTGGTGGAAAGCACCTCAGCGTTACGCTCACGTACACCAACTGTGTGCTGGTGAATGCCCAAAGCATTGTCAAAAGAAATAGCCATGTAAACCTCAACTCAAGAACTGACTGTTATGAAATAACCAAAGCAATATATATACCAACTTTTAAAACAAAGCGGTCTATCAATACTTTTACAGGTTACTCGTGGGTAAACTTGCAATATACAAGCCAAAAAATAGAGTAAATTGGAATGTCACTCTGACTTAAAGATATAGGTTAAGCAGGAAAAAGAAAACCCAGCACTTGGCTGGGTTTTGAAATTAGACAGTAACGCCGCACCTGATTCTGGTGCCAACCATTACTTTAATTTGTAGATGATGCCTGGATTACAGCGAACCATTTCAAAACGATCCGTTAAGCCTGTTAGTGATTCCGACGCACCTAATAGCAGGTAACCACCTGGGTTGAGGCTATTTGCCATCTGGTTAAGTACCTTTGACTTCATATCAGGCGAGAAGTAAATCAGCACGTTACGACAGAAAATAATGTCGAACTTGCCTAACAATGCATAGCTGTCCATCAGGTTCTGAGGGCGGAAGTTCACCATGCGCTTGACGTTATCTTTCACTTTCATACGGCCATCGCCCGCATCTTCAAAGAAAGTACGACGGCGCTCTGGAGAAAGTCCACGTCCCAATGCAAGGTTGTCGTAAGCGCCAGTGCGGCACATATCCAACATACTTGCTGAGATGTCAGTTGCGGTAATCGATACATTTGGCAGCATACCTGGCTTACGAGCTTGAGTTTCAAGAATCGTCATTGCCATTGAGTATGCTTCTTGGCCTGAAGAGCTTGCCGCAGACCAAATCTTAATAGGACGTTTATTTGCCGCTATTTCCGGTAGAAGCTTATCCGCAAGCACAACAAACGGGTAAGTATCACGGAACCAAAGTGTCTCGTTCGTCGTCATGGCATCGACAGCAGCCACACGCAGCTCACGGTTTCGACCTGTTACTACATCTCTCAACAAATCAGACAAAGAAGCTAACTTAAACTTCGTTACTAATGGGCTTAGACGACTGCGCACTAAATACTGCTTGCTGTCACCTAATACAATGCCACATTGAGATTCTAAGAAACGGCTGAAATCGCGATACTCTTGATCACTTATTGTTATAGCAGTCATTAATGTCTCTTTTAGTTAGTTAACGCAGCTTTTACAGCTGCACCAAGCTCATCTGGGTTGAATTTAGCGATGAAGGAGTTAGCTCCAACACGCTCAACCATGGCTTGGTTAAATACACCACTCAAAGATGAGTGTAAAATTACGTATAAATCTTTAAGTTCGGCGTGACGACGAATCTCAGCAGTCAGCGTGTATCCATCCATTTCTGGCATTTCGATATCAGAAATCACCAATGAAATCTGATCGTAAATACTGCCTTCTGATGACATCTGTATCAGCTTCTCGTAGGCTTCTTTACCATCCTTCACCGAGATAACTTCAAAACCAATCGACTCAATAGCACGTTGAACCTGCTTACGAGCAACGGTCGAGTCATCAGCAATCAAGATGCGGCGAACCAGTTCTTTCTCTTGTTCTACTTTCGCAATATCTTCAGCAATCTTGCTGTCCATTGTTTCATCAACAGGAGAAATTTCTGCAAGGATCTTCTCAACATCAAGAATTTCTACCAATTCATTATCAATGTTGGTTACCGCTGTCAGGTAGTTAGCTCTACCTGCGCCATCTGGCGGCGGAAGAATCGATTCCCAGTGCATGTTAATAATGCGCTCAACTGAACTTACCAAGAAACCTTGAATGGTTCGGTTAAACTCAGAGATAACCACAAAACACTTTTCAATATCCGTTGTAGGACGGCCACCAATCGCTAAGCTCAAGTCGATCACAGAGATCGTTTGGCCACGAATGTGTGCTACACCTTTAACCAGTGGGTTCAAGTTTGGCATCTTTGTCAGCTTAGGGCATTGCAGCACTTCTTTTACTTTAAAGACATTAATGCCGTAACGCTGACGCCCCATTAGGCGAAAGGTTAGTAATTCTAATCGGTTTTGACCGACGAGTTGCGTACGCTGATTCACCGAATCAAGAATACCCGTCATGAGCTCATCTCCATATCAAACTTTTTTGTATAAAAAGTGTTAGTCTACTGCAGGCTACGAACCACCAGAGAAACGGAATGACGTATTATAAAACAAATTTGCCACCTCTTTCCATAGCAATGTGTAGAGCTACTTTTAAAACTGTCGCTAAGTTTATCGGCATTTTATCAATATTGTTTAGTTTTTTTGTACAAGCTGCGACCCCAGAACAAATTGAGATGATTCAGTCTGCAGCGGAGCAACATATCCTTGATACAGTTGAGCAGCCACAAGGTGGCGAACTCTTTGTTAATTCAGCAAATGTTGACTCAAGAATCAAAGCGACAGACTGCCCAGTGCCTTTAGAGACCAGCGCTTCAACGACCACCAATACCCGCAGCAGTATTACGGTTTTAGTTCAATGTGTTCCTGATGAGTGGCGAGTTTATGTACCGGTGCGCCTTTCGATGTCGGTGCCTCTTGTCACCACCACTCGCTCACTCGCGAGAGGCGAAATCGTCGGTCAATACGATGTCACCACCGCTATGATTTCTCTTAACAAGTTTCGTCGCCAAGGTTTCACAGCTCCACATCAGGTCATCGGCGCTAAGGTAAAAAAGAACCTAAGACCGGGCGATGTTGTAGAAAGAGGTGATATCTGTGTCGTGTGCCGAAACGAGAAGGTTATCATACAGGCAGTAAAAGGTGGCATGACCATTACCACCAAAGGAACTGCGCTTACCGATGGCTCTATGGGTGATCAAGTAAGAGTGAAAAATGATAAATCACAGCGTATAATTGAAGGGATTGTTACCAGCATGTCTGAAGTCACGGTTTACTTTTAACTCTTTACTTCTAAATTGACGGTATCGTTAGCGATTTCACCCTCAACTCTAACGCCAAATATAACGGCTGCGGTGTTTTGTCCCTTTTCGACTATTGAGCTAAAAATTGCTAAAGTATTCGAACCCTTGGTCGATATTGACTGTACAGGTTCCCATTTTTGAAGAAAAAGGCTTAACTATGGCAGGCATTGATAATATTCGTTCAGGGCAAACCCTAACGACCACTAACCGATCAGCAGTACGCTCTGATTCTAGTTCTGAGGCATCACGCTCTGATGTATCAACTAAATCACCAGCAAGCAAAGATGCGGTTTCACTGAGCCAACAAGGCAAAGCGATTGGTCAGCTCCACCAAGATATGGCAGCACAGCCAAGCTTTGATTCTGTGAAAGTAGCAGCGATCAAAGAAGCAATTGCGAATGGTTCATACACTGTCGATCCAGAGAAACTGGCTGACAACATGATCAAGTTCGAAGATGAATTAAAAGGCCTTTAAGAAAACACTAACTTTTCATTGAAGTTATTGTCTTAAAGTACACGAGGTTATGAATAGGTTTACGTTATGGCGGCACTAGCAGATTTAGTTAATTTTCAACTTCAAAATGCCAAAGCCTTATCTGAATTACTAAGTTCAGAGAAAACCGCTATTACGAGCCGACAATCAAACGATATTGAGCGAATCGCCAAAGAAAAAGTGGTCCTAGTTGAACAACTAAGATCAACCGATCAGCGAATCGCAGCCCATACCAATATCTCAGAACTGACCGAGAACCCTGAACTTGCTCAGTTAGTCACTAAGATCCAGTCCATAGTGCACGATTGCCAGCAAGCGAACCTTGTGAATGGCGAAGCCTTAAATCGAGCGCACCTTAGCTTCAAAAAACTCAGCAATATGATGCAGCAAAGTCACGGAAAAATTGGCATGACCTACAATGCCGGTGGTCAAACGCATACTATCTCTACGCTGGGAACCAACGTAAAAGCCTAGTTAAGTTAACTCTTCCTCTTCAGTAATACCCCTTGTTAACCGTTTATCTGTATCTCAGACTATTCCTGTCGTTATCTTTTATTAAAACACCTAATCAGCCTTTGAACGCCCTGACAAAATCGATAAACAAAAAAGCGGCAAGTATTTTCATACTTGCCGCTTTTACATTCATATTAGTTATTGGTTGCCGATACGCCATCTGGAAAACGAAAGCAGCCAATATAACTGGATAGTCCTATCGCTAGACGCCCCTTGGGCTAGAACAGCGTTTGTTGTCTCTTTTCAGGTACAGGTTGAACTTCACCGTAATTACGTAACTGTTCCATCTTACGGATATCAAGCTGAAGCTCAGTAACATAGCTATCGCCCACAGGGTAGCTGCGTACAACTTCTGCACCGCGGATTACGCCATCAACCGCACCAGAAGTACGTTCCGTACCAAGGCGTTGATCTTCAAGCTCTGCCCGACCACTCACTCGCATACCGTAAACTTGTTCTGCAAGTTCACGATAGGCGTCGATCTTAGAAGCTCTCATCGCACGGATACGTCTTTCTTCATCGTTACGTCCTTTCTGCTCACTGATACTCGCGTAGCCAACGGCAACTAAGTAGTCGTCTGGCCTCATGTTTTGCAGTGGCTGACAGCCAACAAGCAGTAAAGCGGCAACAACAAATATTAACTTCTTCATCTCGAACTCCTAAGGGCGAAGAATAACAGTATAAGGCTGGCTGATCGTTGGGTCAGAACGAATGATAACGCCATCTTGAGTTCGAATACTGTTTAGAGTATCTAGGTCACGACCAATACGGTCTGCAGGCAAGAAGCCTTGTGCCGTCGCCACGACAATGCGAGTTTGCATGCCAACAACACGAGCATTGACTAACACACCACCTTCTTGGCGAAGCATAGTGCCTGTCAGTACGTACTGTACGTCTTGTTCTTGAGCTAAGTCTTTCCAATCGCGGCTTAACGCAAAGTCACCTTGATGAGTCACTTGAATAGAACCTGTTGTTTTGAAATCAACAACCTTGAAGCCACGACGCTGAAACTGATGAATGAAACCTTCTGATACCGAGTTTCCTAGCCAGTTCGTTGTGTCCATGTGTTGCAGGTCAACAAACGACGTAATCGCTATCGGAGTTCTTGCTGAGATACTCGTATTCGAAATGATCAGATCTTCGGTCATACTTTCCACGAAGAAATCCATGGTATGACGAGGGCTATCCATCAACATAAACTGACTGCCTGAATATTCAGACTTGCCGTTATAGATTGGCGAATAAGCGCATGAGGTCAACAACATGACACTCATTACTACGAGCCATTTTTTCATTCTCTTATCTCCAGATAGGTTTAGTGCTCCCTGTTCCAATATGTTCTCACCATTATTCTTTTCAATGGATTACAATGTTGGAACAGTCTTTGCTTTTCATTAATGGTTCAGATTAAGAAAAACGCACTTAAGTCAGCTTCAAGCTTATAGTTATTTGTTAAGCAATATTTATACCCAACTGGTAACGAATAGATGAAAAAAATAATTTCTTACTTATTTTCAATAAGTTCACTGATAACCATAAGCTTCAGTGCTCATGCCTCTTGGTATGAAGTTACCGGTACCGCAGCCATCGTATCCTCAGAGGAAACGGCAAGGGTTCATGCTCTGGAAGACGCGGTATATAAAGCGATCCAGTTCTCAGGTGCTGATATTGGTAGTATCTCCAACCTCACGCCGTACCTCGACGCAAACAAGAAAGAGTTTCAATTTACCAATCATGAAGTGCGCTACATCTTGGTAGAGAAAGAGAAAAAACGCAGTGGCAATATAATGATCACCGCAAGGATCGATATCTATCCTTCGGCAAATGCTTGCCATGAGAGCCAATACAAGAAGACATTTTTAGTCGGCAACATTGATGTGACCTCCCCTCAGCAAGCTGTAATGGGCAGAATCTATAACATTGGTGATGATTTTGGTCATGTCGTAGATCGACAGCTGGCGCAAGAGTCTCGCAGCTTTGTTTCCGTTGGCACGACCAATTACGACATCGACAAACGTCGACCTGAAGTGATCAAGATGATCGCCCAAGACACTGGCGCACAATACATCATTGGTGGCGACATTACCGATTTAACCGCGACCATCGAGTCCAAACTGTTGAAAGACGACATCATCAATCGCCAGTTTGCGTTAGAGATGCAAGTCTTCGATGGTAAAACAGGACATCAGGTTTACAACCGTAGCTATCGTGAAGTGGCAAAGTGGCCATTTGCTAAGACCAGTGAAGTCGACACCCGCAGTGCCCGTTTCTGGGCATCAACCTACGGCAGCATGATGCTGCGTGTTAGCCGTAATATTATGTTGGACTTAGAATCGGAAGTGTCATGTAAGATCACCCTTCCAGAGGTTGCAGCGGTATTTGGTAACACTGTGACCATTGATTTAGGTCGAATGCATGGCGTACAACAAGGTGACAAGTTGCAACTGTGGCACACAGGTTCGTTTATCGACCAACGCGGTTTGCCACGCAACAAGGTTTCTCAAAGCGACATCACCCTAACGGTTTCTCGCGTTTACGAAAACGAAGCGGAACTCACGATTGATCAGCCAAGCCTTGCGGGAAGCATTCAAATTGGTGATGTGATGCAGAAAATCATGTAGTTAGCGACACTCTCGTCTCAGAGTTTCTAATAAAGCCTTAGCAAAGATGCTAAGGCTTTATTTTTTTCATGGGTATTAGTTTCGGTTTTGCAGTATTTGGCGTAATCTTATTAATAACATAATCATCACTTAGCAAACTATGAGTCAGAATAATCTAATTGGTGCTACCGGTTACCGCTTTATCTCGAAAGGTAAAACCGCTTTTAAGATCCACATCCATACTCCCGAAGATACGGTGCTGCATCGGTCGGTCGGTTTTGTTCGTATGGGTGAAGACAAAGCACTGAAGAAAACCATTAAATTAAGAGATGAACTGGGCAGACAGCTATGGGGCAAATTTTGGCCCAAAGTCCTCAAAGAGCCCTACCTGATGACGCGCCTGCCTCATAGTCTAGAACCCAAAATTGTATTCAAGCCAAATCCAACTCAGAGTGATCCTGAGCACCGCGACGAGTGCTACATCGCTAAGTGGCGCGTCTTCTCTGAGAATGGTGACTACAAGTACAAAACCAAGGTATGTTCAATCAGAAAGCACGGCCGACTTGCAGCTTATAGCCAAACCAAACGTGCGCTGCTTGATGCTCACAAAGACGTAATTGATCTACTTATATTTATGGGACGATTGAACAGCATCGACTTAAAATAGGCTTAAATCCGATTAAGCTGACCGCCCATATTTTTCAGATACAAAAACAGCCGCACATTGCGGCTGTTTTTAATTTATGACGATCCATCGTGGCAATTTAGAGTATTGCTACATACAAAATCGATTACCTAGTTTCGGCATATCTCAGCCAGTGTCGCCAATCGGCGCTTAGACTCTTTCACATAAGGGTTGGCTTGATCCCATGCGTAACCCGCCAGAATTGAGCACACCATCTGCTTAATCTTTGGATTTGGATCTTGATAGAAAATCACATCCTGCAAAGTACCTGAGTACCACCCCTCAACATACGTTCTAAAGGTGTTTACACCAACCATCAAAGGAGCGGCATAATCGCGTTCCCAATCTACCTTCTCACCGTTAAGTTGCTTTTCGACACACTCAACCGCAAACTGTGCCGACTTCATCGCAATCGTCACGCCTGACGAGAACACCGGGTCAAGGAACTCGCCGGCATTGCCAAGCAACGCGTACTTATCCGTCGCCAAATGTTTTACATTGGCAGAATAGCCACCAATTTCACCCGCAGGGTTTGGATACTCGGCGCTTGCCAGTATCTCAGCCAAGCCCGGCTCTTCCGCTGCCAGCTGTTTAATTGCAGCAATCTTGTCTTCTGGATAGGACTCAAAGAACTTAGGCTCTCCTACGACACCAAACGAAGAGACACCGTTACTAAACGGGATCAACCAATACCAAACATCAGGGTTGATTGGATGCACAGAGATAAGAATTTTATTTCGGTCATATTCAAGATCGGTATCCACCTCTGCAATATGATCGTTAATGTGCGTAAAAATAGCTTTGCGTGGAGGGAGCGATGACGGCTCTGCCAAGTTAAGCATTTTTGGTAGCACTCGACCAAAACCACTGCCATCCAGAACGTATTGCGCTTCTATCTGATAACGCTCTCCACCCAGCACTTGTACATCTAAAATGGTGCTGTCGTCGGTGAAATTAATGCCCATTAACTCATGTTGGTAATCAATGCAGACACCCTGCGCCTCAGCCGTATCTGCCAAAACCTTATCAAAGGCACCTCGCTGAACCTGAAACGTAGTTCCAGGGCCAGAAGAGAACTTGTCTTCAAAATTAAACGCCGTATAAACACCATTTTTGCGAAAGGCAGCGCCATCTTTGTATTGGAAGTTAGCGTTGATCACTGCGTCAGTCATCCCAGCCTGTTCAATCATTTCCATACAAGCTGGTAATAGGCTTTCACCAATAGAAAAGCGAGGGAATACGCTCTTTTCAATCACTCGAACATCGATGCCTTTTTTATGAAGTAAAGACGCAGCAATAGACCCTGATGGCCCAGCTCCGATGATCACCACTTGAGTTGATAGTTTTTTCATTATTTAAGCCATGTTTGTTATTTTTATTGCGCGCCAGCTTTCAATTCTAGAAGCGTGTGACCAAGACCGATATCGTCGGTACGCGTTACCACTTCAAAGCCCGCTTCTTCAACAATCTCTAAGAAATCTTCACTGCGGTAAAAACGACTGTTGCCATTGGCCAAGCAGGTAAAGTAGAGAGACGTCGCGTTTAAGCTATAAGAAGCCGCATCGTATTTCTGTGAATCCCAAAACAGTTCAAGGATATAGACAGTCGCATCTTCTGACATATGAGAGCGAACGCGCTTTAATATGCTCAGAATCTCCATTGGCGAGAAACAATCAAGGAACTGACTCATCCACCAAACATCCGCGCCCGTTGGCAGAGTTTGCTGTTTATCGAGCATATTCGCTGGGAATGGCGTGACTCGCTCTTGATGACCATGCTTTGCCGCGTTTGCCATTGCCATTTCTAGCTGCTGTGGCAAATCAACAATCGTCACCTCAACGTCCGCATCATGGTTGCAGCATTGCATCGCCCACTTACCCGTGTTGCCGCCGATATCCACCAGCGACTTAGGTTTCTTGCTGAAGACTTTTTCAAGTAACACAGGGAACGAGCGATCCGAATAGAAGTGATCAAACTTGAACCAACTCTCTTTTGCTTTTTCTGGCAATTGAGACAAGCCTTGGTAAATGGTTTCCCAATCACCCAACTCTTTCAAGCCTGCAGGTGTGCCTTCTTCAATCGCTTCTGTTAGATGCATCATCGCGGCATAACAAACATCGGCTGTGAAATCCATGTTTGCGTTAGTCATACCATCATGCAGAAGGTAGAAACCAAGGTTAGCCATTTTGTAGTTAGGCTTTTCCCAAGTCACAATATGAGCACTTAACGCCATATCGAGCAGGACTTTCACGCCGTACTCAGAGACACCGGTCGATTCAGAGATAGACTCTGCTGGTAAACCCTCGTTGCCCGCGTCATCTAACGCTTTCAAAATGCCTAAATCACGAAGTGTACGAGCAGTATGAAAAACAATCGGAGCGAAAGACAATTTCTGCGCTTCTGTTTTTGCTTCTAATGCGTTGAATGGATCTAATTTATATTCCGACACGAAAAACCTAACTTTAAATAATAGAGAGTTACTCAGCTGCCATTTGCGCAAGCTTACGTTTAATATCAACGTTTAAGTTATTAACCCAACGGTTGTAATTACGGTGTATTTCACCATCGTCGTACTTCAAATTCTCTGATTCAACGTAAAGAATAGAGTAAAACTTATCACTATAAGGAATTTCAACCACAGCGTGGTGCGAACGAACATACAATTCAGCGCGGATCAAACCAGGCTTTATTTCTGAAACCAACCAGCCTCGATTTTCAGCAGATTCAGAAATAGCTGATTTAACCTGTTTACTTTGAAGATTCAGTGCAACTGGAGTATCCTCAACATTCATTACAGGTTGGACGCGTCCACATCCTGCAAGAACGAATATGAATAACATTGAAACTGCTATTTTTAGTAATTTCATTTAAATTCCTTATCTGTGTTTATTTATAAGCGCGCATAGTATTTAGTTAGACTCAAAGCAAATCAATACTCTATGTCAAATCAATCCCAATTAATGTCGTTTAATATTGAGAAATGGTCTGCAAATTCGGCTGGTCTCAATTCTGTTGCCCAATGGCAAGCGTGGAGCACTAATTTAGATTGGCCACAAGATGGCTCAACTGAATTTAAAGCGATCCCACCGATGATGCGCCGCCGAATGAGCCTACAAAGTAAATTGGCCGTTCAAACTGCATTGACACTCTTAAAAGACAACTCGATTGATTATCTGGTTTTTGCCAGTCGACATGGTGAACTGCACCGAACCGCAACCTTGATCCAGTCGATATTGGAAGGTGATGATGCCTCGCCAATGGCGTTTTCACAGTCGGTGCATAATACAGCTGCAGGGTTAACTACCATCGCAGCGAAAGCACCAATCCCTCTGACCTCTATTGCGGCCGGCCAAGATACTTTCCACAACGCTCTGATCGAAGCTTATCTTTACCTACATCAGTACCCGTCACATCGTGTACTCGTCATTGACTTCGACCAGCCTTTGCCTGAGCTTTACCAAGAATACGAAACACAAGACTATACGGATTATGCTCTGGGCTTAGTGCTCAGCGTTGGCAGTGAATATTCTATTACTAGAACAGTAGAAGCCAACCAAGCACCTTCCGTGTTACCACAAGGGCTACAAACGCTCCAACATATCTTATTGGGCGCAAATAAGTGGGCTATTGCTGGCAAGCACCAAACTTGGTCTTGGGTAAATAACACCGAGACAGGTCCACAATCATGAGCAAAATCGACCAATATTGGCGAGTATTCGCGACAGGGCTGTGCTTTACCATCTTTGGTCTAGGTGGCTTAGTATTAAGCTTCTTAATCTTACCCACTATCGCGCTAACGACTTCCAACACCATTAAAAGAGAGCTTAAAGCACAGCGATTGATTCGTTTCTCATTCAACGCCTTTTGCCAAATCATGAAGTTCACCGGAGCAATCGATTACCGAATTGATGGTGCAGAACTACTGCGTAACGACCGTAACTGCATTATCGTCGCCAACCACCCAAGTTTGATTGACTATGTGCTGATCGCCTCTCAACTTCCTCAATGTGATTGCCTCGTCAAAGCGGCCATTTGGGAAAACCCTTTTATGAAAAGGATTGTCAAAGCGGCAGGTTATATACCGAACCAAGCCCCTGACGATCTTTTAGAGCGCTGTGAAGAACGCTTCTCACGTGGCAATGTCATGCTGATTTTTCCCGAAGGAACTCGCACAACGCCAGGAATTGAACCATCCTTACAGCGTGGGGCGGCACAAATCGCGACTCGAACACAAACCGATTTACGCGTGATTCATATTACGGTTTCTCCGACATTCTTAACGAAAGAGAAAAAATGGTATCAAGTTCCTGCGTCGAAGCCCTTTTTTCATGTCGCGGTGAAAGGTAAAATAGAAGTCGAACCATTTATTGAAGGCTCAAATAATTTAACTTCGGCAGCAAGGCGCCTTAATCATCATCTTGCACAAACAATTTTCCCTTCCGAAGAAAACATTTAGCGTATCAATAACATAACAGGCGATATCGGCATTTCGAAAATACCTCATATAATGTAGAATCGCCCCCTTAAAGCAGCATTCAGATAAAGCATTAAGTAGGCCAAAGTGGAAACATTACACAACGAACTGAAACAACTGATCATCGACGCATTGAACCTTGAAGACATGAGCATTGATGAGATTGAAACGGAAGCTCCACTATTTGGTGATGGACTTGGACTAGACTCTATCGATGCCCTTGAGCTTGGCCTTGCTATCAAGAAAAAGTACAACATTGTTATCGATGCAGATGATTCAAACACTCGACAGCACTTTGCGTCAGTTGAAAATCTAGCGAACTACATCTCTTCTCAAACGAATAACTAGACAGATCTTTATGACACAAGCTAACCAACAAGAAGTATACAACCAGGTTAAAGATGCGCTTATTGAGCTGTTCGAGCTTGACGCTGAAGATATCACCCCTGAAGCTCATCTCTATCTTGATCTAGACCTAGACAGCATTGATGCCGTTGATTTGGTCGTTCACCTACAGAACGTCACAGGTAAGAAGATAAAACCTGAAGAGTTCAAAGCAGTGCGCACCGTTAATGACGTTGTCGAATCTGTGGTTGAACTATTGAAGGACGCCTAATGCGTCCTCTGCTGACTTTACTGTCGGCAATTATACTTTTCACTTATCCAATAGCGGTTTACTTTGGACTCAACAAGTTTGGCTTACAAACCGTTGGTATTGCCTTAGCCGCTATCTTTGCTGTACGCATTTTCACCGGCGGTCAGGCTAAAATCAAAGAGCTAAAACACCTAGCTTGGATCAGTGGAAGTGCCGGTATTGTTCTGCTGGCTTTAGGCTTAGCCTTTAAGCAACACGGCTGGCTAACCTATTATCCCGTTATCGTTAATGTTTGTATGCTGGTTGTATTCGCTTCGAGCCTATGGCAACCACAAACGATTATCGAACGTCTTGCTCGCCTTCAAGAGCCTGAACTTCCGCAAAGTGGCGTTGATTACACACGAAAAGTCACCAAAGTGTGGTGCTTGTTCTTTGTTATCAATGGCTCTATTGCCCTTTACACCTGCTTCCAACCGCTAGAAGTATGGACCCTATACAATGGCTTACTCAGCTATCTGTTTGCAGGGTTACTCTTTGCAGGAGAGTGGGTAGTAAGACAGCGCATTCGTCAGAGTTAAATTGTTATGACCCAAACCGTATCTTACACCTCGTTGTCTGAGCTTCTTAGCCAGGACAGAGCCCCTGAATCTATTGTCTGCTTTGACGACAATAGCGAGATTACGTGGCAAACATTTAACGACGACTTATCTCAACTCGTACAATTTTTGTCTTTATCCCCTTTTCAACGAATCGCGATTTGTACCCAAGACAGCTACCTATTTTCGGTGGCCTTTTTGGCATGTACAGCAGCCAACAAACACATCATCTTACCGGGCAACTACCAGCCATGTGCGCTTGCTGAGTTAAGTAAGCAGTTTGATTGCCTGCTAGTTGATAACTCGATTGGCGAAGTTGAGGTGAATGACGTTCGTAATATCCAAACCTTATTGGATTCAAACACTGAAGCACAAAAACCTCTAACCGAGAATCTTACGACCATTGATTTGGCAACAGTCCCATTAACTCTGTTCACTTCAGGTTCAAGTGGCACGCCAAAAGCGATAGATAAAACGTTAGAGCACCTCGATATTGAGACCGCTCAGTTACACAAGAACTGGGGTGAGTTACTCAAGGGAAACCAAATCCAAAGCACAGTTTCTCATCAACATATCTATGGTTTGCTGTTTAGAATCTTATGGCCACTATGCTCTGGTGTTCCATTTGCTCGACACAACCTTGAATACCCAGAACAGATCTTATCTCACGCAAATCAAAACTGTGTACTGATCAGCAGCCCAGCGCTACTTAAACGATTAAAGCATGAGACCAACAAGGTACAACTTGCAGGAATCTTCTCTTCGGGTGGTCCATTGCCTACCGAGTCGGCTCACCAGTCACGAGATCTGCTTGGTCATTTACCGATTGAAGTCTTTGGTAGCACAGAAACCGGTGGCATCGCATTTCGTCAGCAAGAGAGCGCTCAAACGCCTTGGCAGCTTTTTGCCTGTATTGAGGCTAGTCTCAACAGTGAGAATTGCATTAAGTTATTGTCGCCGTACATCGATAAGAATAACTGGTATCAAACCTCTGATGAGTGCGAGATGGTCTCGGAGAATCAATTCATATTGAAGGGCCGAACGGACCGAGTGATCAAGATAGAAGAAAAGCGAGTATCACTGGTTGAAGTGGAAAAGCGACTGGAGCAACTGCCTTGGATAAGTGAGTGCGTGGTTATTCCATTTGAGGAGCCTGAGCGATTAATATTAGCCTCTGTTTTGGTATTATCAGATGAAGGCCAAGCCGCTCTATCGACCATGAGCAAAGGTAAATTCTGGTTGATGCTGCGTACAGAACTCAGAAAGTGGTTAGAGCCAATCGCAATCCCGAGAAAATACCGTGTTGTCGATGAGATCCCCCTCAACAGCCAAGGTAAGCGATTAACATCTCACATAGAACAGCTAATAAAATCATAGAAACCGCTGATCGTATTTTACACTGAGATTATCTTTTTATATTTTTGTCAAAGAACCAATATTTGCCCAAGGATTCTAAGCACGCCCTATGGATAAAAGAAAACCAAACATCATTGCTGTAGACACGGTAGAAAATGAATCGACCCTGACACTTCATGTTAGCGGAGATATCACCGACTTTAATGGGCACTTCAAGAGCTTCCCTATTCTACCTGGCGTCACGCAAATTGATTGGGCACTTCACTACGCAGTCCAAGAGTTAGGCGTTCCTGGTTTCTTTAAAGGAATGGAAGTCATTAAGTTCCAAGAGCCTATCCTGCCTGACGCTACAATCCAGCTATCACTCAAATGGGATGCTGACAAAGACAAGCTGAGCTTTAGTTACACATCAAACAACGGTGAACAGACCCACTCTTCAGGCAAAATGAAGCTGGGAGAAAAAAGTGAATAGCGCTCCCGTCGAGGCTACTTCTCAACACCACACAAAAGAAAGCAGCTACAAGGCTTGCTTCCTTATCCCGTGCTTTAACCATGGCGCAACCATGCCGGCTGTGGTGTCGTCACTTCATCATTTTGAGTTACCGATCATCATCGTTGACGATGGCAGTGAACTCACAACAAAACAGTTTCTGTCTCCCCTAGCAGAGAATTCAAACGTAACCTTGGTGACGCTTGAACAGAACCAAGGTAAAGGCGGCGCAGTAAAAGCCGGAATCAAAAAAGCGCAGCAACTAGGCTTTAGCCACGCTATTCAGATAGATGCTGATGGGCAACACGACCTGGAAGCCTTGCCAACATTGATTGAGGCCTCACAAGCTAAGCCACAACGTCTGATATCAGGCCAGCCTATCTACGACGACAGCGTACCCAAAGCAAGGCTCTATGGGCGCTACGCGACACATATCTGGGTATGGATAGAAACCCTTTCTTTATCAATTAAAGACAGCATGTGTGGCTTTAGAGCGTATCCTATCAACCAAACTCAAACTGTGTTGAATAAGTACGATGTTGGTTCGAGAATGGACTTCGATATCGAGATTTTGGTTCGCCTGTATTGGGAAGGTTGCGACATAGACTTCGTTGAAACGCGCGTTATCTATCCTGAGAACGGCATCTCTCATTTCGATGCGTTGTGGGATAACGTCAAAATCAGTTGGATGCATACACGTCTATTCTTCAGCATGCTGCCAAGAGCACCAAAACTGATTGCTCGCCATTTCAAATCCGATTCAGCTGATAATAACCCAAATTTATCGACTGATTCAGAGCCGCAAGCTTCTGAACAACCACACTGGTCCCGCACTCAAGAACGCGGCACAGTATTAGGCATTAAGCTGTTATTAGCCATTTATACCTTGTTAGGTCGCGGTGTGTTCAACCTCATTCTGCGTGGTGTGATGCGTTACTACCACTTGACGGGCCAGCGTGCGCGAAACGCTTCCGAACAATATCTATTCCAATTAAAAGCCTATGCGGAACAGCAAAATATTGAGCTCCCCGGAGAACTAACCAGTTACAACCATCTGCTTTCATTTGGCCATACGATGCTCGACAAGCTCGCGGCATGGAAAGGTGATTTCTCGGCAGATAACCTGACTATTCATGGCCAAGACCAGTTCGAGAGCATGGTGGCAAATAAGCAAGGTGTGCTAATCCTTGGATCTCACCTTGGCAATATTGAGCTGTGCCGAGCTTTAGGTCGCAGACACTCGAACATCAAAATCAACGCCCTGGTTTTTACAGAACACGCCGAACGTTTTAATTCCGTGATGAAAGCGGTTAACCCGCAGTCTGATTTAAATCTGATTCAGGTGACATCGATGGGGCCTGATACCGCTATCTTGTTACAACAGAAACTAGAGCAAGGCGAATGGATCGTGATTGTTGGCGATCGAACTTCCACCAGCAAAGAGAGCCGCTCAGTATGGGCTGAGTTCTTAGGTAAGGAAGCTCCATTCCCTCAAGGTCCATTTATGTTAGCCTCGGTTCTCAAAGCACCCGTATTTTTGCTGTTTGGGTTACGTGACGACTCACAATCTAAGCCGCATTTTAATGTCTATTTCGAGCATTTTAGCAACAAGATCGAGCTACCAAGAAAGACTCGCGAACAATCTTTACAGCAAGTCGTGCAAAAATACGCAAATCGACTTCAGCACTACACACTGCAAGCACCGCTTCAGTGGTACAACTTTTTTAATTTTTGGACATTGAGCAAGCACCATGACGAAAAAGAATTCAAATAGCATCACCTTTGGTGCCGAGCGCCTCACGATTGAGGATGTTGTCGCTATCTCACAAGGCGCAAAAGCCTCGATGAACACAAGTGAAGCATTCACATCTAAGATCGACCGTGGTGTCGCTTTCTTAGAACGCCTATTGAAAGAAGAAGGTGTGATTTACGGTGTAACGACGGGTTACGGTGACTCATGTACGGTTGCGATTCCGCCAAACCTAGTTGACGAGCTACCACTGCATTTAACACGTTTTCACGGCTGTGGTTTAGGTGAAATATTGTCTCACGAACAAGCTCGTGCAGTCCTTGCAACTCGTCTTTGTTCGTTATCACAAGGTGTCTCTGGTGTGACTCACGATCTACTCAACCAGATCGTTACCCTAATCAACCAAGACATCTCACCACGCATTCCTCAAGAAGGATCGGTGGGTGCCAGTGGCGACTTAACACCTCTGTCTTACTTAGCCGCAGCACTGATTGGTGAGCGTGATGTAATCTACAAAGGTGAAGTGCGCCCAACCAGTGACGTCTACAAAGAGTTAGGAATTAGCCCTATCAAACTTAAGCCAAAAGAAGGCTTGGCGTTGATGAATGGTACGTCTGTAATGACGGCATTAGCTTGTATCGCTTACAAGCGTGCGGAATATCTAGCTCAGCTATCAACTAAGATCACCGCTATGGTATCAGTCGGTATGCACGGCAATGACTTCCATTTCGATGAAGCGCTGTTTGCAGTCAAACCTCATCCTGGTCAACAACAAGTTGCTGCATGGCTGCGTGATGATCTGCAAGCGGATCGCCCGCCACGTAACAGTGATCGCCTCCAAGATCGTTACTCTCTGCGCTGTGCTCCACATGTTATCGGCGTGGTTCAAGACTCTCTGCCTTGGCTACGCCAAATGATCGAGAACGAGCTAAACAGTGCCAACGACAACCCAATTATCGATGGTGATAATGAGCGCGTACTGCACGGTGGACACTTCTACGGTGGACACATTGCAATGGCGATGGATACGTTAAAAACTGCAGTTGCGAACCTTGCTGATCTGCTTGACCGTCAAATGGCTCAGCTGATGGACTACAAGTTCAACAACGGTTTGCCATTCAACCTAACGGGTGCTGAAGGCGAACGTAAGCCAATCAACCACGGCTTTAAAGCAGTACAGATTGGCGTTTCAGCTTGGACAGCAGAAGCATTGAAACACACCATGCCAGCAAGCGTATTCTCTCGCTCAACTGAGTGTCACAACCAAGATAAAGTGAGTATGGGCACCATCGCAGCTCGTGACTGTTTACGCGTTCTAGAGCTAACCGAACAAGTGGCAGCAGCGTCACTACTGGCGGGGACACAAGCACTCGAACTTCGTAAGCGCCACAATGAGCTTGATGAGCACCACATGAGTGAGAACCTCAAGCACATTCGCGACGAAGTGCTTAAGGAGTTTGAATTTATCGTAGAAGATCGACCACTTGAAGGCGATCTACGCCACTTCATTGCTCGTATTCAAAGTCAGCACTGGTCACTTTACTCATAAAGTAGCCAACCCTTTACGCAATATTGTTGAGAGCGATTTATGTCTGAAACCCTTCACCCATTACAATCTGAGGTGACGCTTATCACCTCATTCCAAGATGCCGACCCAATGGGCGTGATCTATCACGGCAACTACTTCCGATTCTTTGAAGAAGTTAGGCGCATCATGATGGATAAGATTGAGTACAACTACCATGAGATGAAGGATTCTGGCTACATGTGGCCTATCATCGATACCCGCGTGAAATACATTAAGGCGATACCGTTTAATCACAAGATTAAGGTAACGGCGAAACTCACCGAGTGGGAAAATCGCCTGCGCGTCGATTATGAAATTCATGATGCTCTAACCGGTGCTCGAATGACACGTGCTCACACCATGCAGGTTGCCGTCACCATCGAAGAACAAGAGATGTGCTTTGCCTCACCCAAAGTGTTTACTGACAAAGTCGAACACTGGCACCAATTTGGTTGCTTACCTCTAGCAACTGAACATCAAACACAAACCTCTAACCCACAGCAGGTGAACCATGAATCTGTTTAAACGCAGTCGCAAATACATCAATATCGCGCTAATTGGACTTACTGCGATGATGGCAAGCGGCCTTGTAAGCGCCAAAGAAAACTCTGCTGCTGTCAATTCTATTTCAGAGCTGCAGACGGTGCTCAGCGAAAATAGTATTGTGCGTGGTGAGTTCACTCAAACACGCAATATGGAGATGTTCGCCCAGCCTTTAACGTCACAAGGTACATTTCTGTTAGACAAATCAAGTGGCTTACTCTGGACACAAACCACTCCGTTTCCCGTGAACTTAGTGCTCACCGATAACAAACTGAGCCAAAGGTTTGCCGATCAACCCGCAAAAATCATCACCGACAAAGAAAATCCAATGGCGTTTTATTTCAGCCATATCTTCTTGTCAGTGTTTCATGGGGACACGCAAAAACTTCAGGAACAGTTCGCACTCAATTTTGAGCCCGCAACTAACACCAGCTCTGATGAAAATGTACAAGCATGGACACTGACTCTAAAGCCCAAAACTGCACCGATGAATGCGGTGTTTGAGGCTATCACGCTGCAAGGCAACAGCGATATTGAACGTATTGAGTTGAAAGAGATTCGTGGAGATAGCACAGTGATCGAATTCAGTCAGTTAAGCCATCTACCGGAAGTATTATCAGATGCTGAAGCGAAACAATTCCAACTCTAGTCTTGCCCTTGTTTGGCTTGTTGTTGTAATGCTGTTTAGCGGGTTGTTGACCAAACAATTCGCTTTTTCTTCGTCGGTACCGATTGAAAGCAACATTCTAAAGTTACTGCCCGAAAACCAGCAAGACCCAATGGTAGAGCAAGCCTTTCAGCAGATATCCAGCTCGATGAGCGAGCAAGTGGTATTTATCATAAGCGCTCCCGATATCGAACAAACCATGGTTGCGACCGACGCTTTTGAAAAAGCTCTCAACCAAAGAACTTTTTCAAGTCAGCCAACTCTGTTTAAGCAAGTTCAAGGTAAAATCAACGCCAGCACTCAAAGCCAGTGGAGCGATTTCTATTTTCGTCACCGATCTCAACTGCTGACCCAACAACAAAAAGAGACGCTGACACACTCGCCTGATTCGCGAGCTCAATATGTCATTCAGTCTCTGTACAATCCATTCTCAGGCGTCACTGCAGCAGAGTTATCTCTCGACCCATTCTTGTTATTTCGCGACTACATCAGTGCTATTGGCGTCCAATCAAGTAACTTTGTTCTGAAAGAGGGCTATCTCACGGCCCAGTCGAATGAGCAAACTCATATTTTAGTCACGGCTACTCTGGCGGACTCACCTTATAGCTTGGCGATTCAAGAACAACTTCCAGATCTTGATTCAATTGAGCGCGAGGTCGAAAAACAATTTGGCGTCAAGGTGCAGCATACTGGTGTGGTGTTCTACGCCAATTACGGTACCGAAAGCGCGAAATCAGAAATCAGTACCATTGGTTTGGGCTCATTGGCAGGCGTTATTTTATTGGTGTGGCTGACATTTCGTAGTGCGCTACCACTTGCCTTATCTTTACTCTCAATCAGTACAGGATTATTGGTTGCACTGGCAAGCACTGTCGCTATCTTTGGTAAGGTGCATCTATTCAGCTTGGTGTTTGGCGCTAGCTTGATTGGCGTATCCATCGATTACTCTTTTCACTATCTCACTGACCGTTTGGCCGCAGGAAGCCACTGGCAGAGCGATAAAGGCCTAAAGCATATTTTCATTGCCATCACTCTAGGTTTAATCACCAGCTTAATCGGATACTTAGGGCTACTGGTTGCGCCATTCCCAGGCTTGCAGCAACTGGCTCTGTTTTCGTCGATTGGACTGATCGCAGCTTACGCCAGTGTGGTGTGCTGGTACCCCGTTTTAGCGGTAAAACCAGGCCAAGAGCGCCCTCTTCCCCTGTCGAAACTTTGGCATACTTGGTTAAGCCTTTGGAGCAACCAAAAATTTAGAATTGGCTTACCGTTAACAGTGACTGTCGTTAGCTTGATGTCACTCAGTCAAATTCGTTACGACGACGATATTCGCCAGCTTCAGGCTATGCCCGAACAACTCAAACAACAAGAGCAAGCCATTACTGAGATATCAGGGTTAGGCAGTGGTCAAAATATGCTTTTGGTCACAGCTCAGAGCGACCAAAAGCTACTCAAAAAATTGACAGAAATCACCACAAGCTTAGATTCGCTGGTCAATAGCCAAGGTATCTCCGGGTATCGCAGCATCAATCAACACTTGTTAAGTAAACAAGAACAGCATGATAACTATCAGTTGGTTGAACAACTCTATAGTCAACAAAGCCATATATTACAAAGCTCTCTCGGTTGGTCTACGTTTCCAGAACTACCAAAATTCGAACCAATCACGGTATCTGGATTTTTGGAGTCTCCAGTCTCAGAGCCTGTTCGACCACTTTGGTTAAAACCTATCGACGGGCAAGCAGCGTCGGTCATTTTGATAAAAGACGTCACTGATGCTGAGCTGTTCTCACAGTGGTTGGAGTCAGATTTTGCTCAGAAGCAAGGTGTGAAACACCTCAATAAAGCGGATGAAATCTCCTCTCTTTTTGCTGAGTACCGCGTCAAGATTACCGAGCTGTTATTGATAGCATTGGCAGCTATTGGCATGCTGTTAGGCTGGCGCTATGGTGTGAAGCAAAGCCTGTTAATGCTGTTGCCTTCATTGATTGCAGGCGTAGCAGGTTTGGCGGTCACGGGCATTTTAGGCTCGACACTGAACCTATTTAACCTGCTTGGTTTGATTCTGATTTTAGGGATTGGCATAGACTACACCCTGTTCTTTGCTGAGCAAAAGAAATCGCTGAGCACCTTATTAGCGATCACCTTGTCAGGTCTCACAACACTACTTTCATTCGGCTTACTGTCGCTGAGCCAGACTCATGCTATTCATAGCTTCGGGGTGACGGTTCTGACAGGGATCTTTGTCGCTTGGCTGCTTTCTCCACTCGCGATCAACAGTAGTAAAAACGTAGAAGGACCAATTACTCGAGAGGCTTTTAGATGATCCAGACATTAAAGGTAACCTTCGCCATACTAGTGGGCATTCTAATGAGTGCCTGCTCGATGGTTTCTCAGCAGCCAAGTGGTGCGAGCGTGTCTATCGATCAAGACACCGATCTAGCACTACCACTGCCAGCTGAACTGGGATACTCATTAACAGCCAGTCAGTTGATTAGCGCTACGTGGGAAAATGATACACAGCAGCTTCCGGTTCAAGTCGAAGTCACACCAGGTAAAGTGGTTTTGGCGGGGTTCTCCTCTTGGGGTACTCGCATTCTATCGCTGCAATACCAGAATCAAGTAATTGATACGCAGGTTTTGTCTGGGCTTGGCGCAACTTTGCCACAACCTGAACAGGTGCTATTTAATTTAATGCTTACCTTATGGCCGGCTGAAGCATGGGCTCAGCCTTTACAAAGCATAGGTTGGCACCTAGTCGATACCGACAAAACAAGAACCGTATTTGATGAAAACCAACAGGCAATCATTCAAATTGATTACCAAACAGATCCTAGTACACACAAAACGGCAGGCGACATTGTTTTCAAACATTTGACCCTGGGCTACAACATCACCATACAAACGTTGAACTCAACGATTGTCGACAATCCAAGTAAGAGTTGAACACTATGCCTATTTACATCCAAGACTGTGGTTTCCACTCAGCGCTAGGCTCAGAGATTGCCGATATTCATGGCTGTCTAAAAGACGAGCGTGAATCAAATATGGTCGAAGTGCACGATATGCTGAACGATGGTAAACACACTGTCGTTGGTCAGATCGCGGGTGAACTACCACCGATTCCTTCAGATCTTACGCAATACGCCACTCGCAACAATCAACTGGCGCTGTCGGCTCTTCACCAAATTGAAGATTCTATCGAGCAAGCCAAATCTCAGTTTGGCGCAGATAGAATTGCTGTTGTTATTGGCACCAGCACATCTGGGATCTCCGATGGTGAAGCAGTCTTCAAACAAAAATTGGCAAACGGCGAGTTTCCAGCAGATTACCATTACTCAAAACAAGAGCTTGGTGATACCTCAGAGTTCGTTAGCCAGTATTGCGCATTAACGGGGCCAAACTACGTCATATCTACGGCTTGCTCATCCAGTGGTCGTGTGTTTCTCACTGCACAACGTTTGCTAGATTCAGGCATGGCTGATGCTGTATTAGTCGGTGGTGTGGACACCTTATGTAAGCTGACACTCAACGGTTTTCATGGCCTAGAAGCACTCTCAACAACACATTGTAAGCCGTTTAGCGCCTCTCGTGATGGTATCAATATCGGCGAAGCGGCGGCATTTATGTTGCTCAGCAGAACAAAACTAGCCAGTGTTAATGCAGCACAAGACACGTCAAACATTGCCTTATTGGGCTGTGGTGACAGCTCTGATGCACACCACATTTCAGCGCCTCACCCTGAAGGCAATGGTGCTGAACAAGCAATGAAAAAAGCGTTACATTCTGCACAGTTAAACGCAGAAGACATTGGTTATATCAATGCACATGGTACAGCAACGCCACTCAATGACTCGATGGAAAGTAAAGCCATTCATCGTATTTTTGCAAACAAGGTTCCCGTCAGTTCTACCAAACCGCTGACCGGGCATACTCTAGGCGCAGCAAGTGCGATTGAGGCTGCAATTGCGTGGCATATTTTGAAATATGACTTACCGCTTCCCTTACAAAAATGTCAGGATAAAGCTGAAGATATTGAGATTGATTTGGTAAACTGTTCACAGAAACTTAAAGCAAAGAACATCTTAAGCAACTCGTTTGCTTTTGGTGGCAACAACATTAGCCTGATTTTTGGTGTAGTAAATGACTGATATCCCTTCTGTAGACCAACTTCTCCCTCACGATGATCCGATGATATTAATCGATCGTGCTATCAGCGTAGAGGCGTTGTCGATCCACTGTCAGGTCGATATTGGTGACCATAATCTGTTCTTTGACGCCGAATCTCAAACGGTACCAGCATATGTTGGAATCGAGTTTATGGCGCAGTCTGTAGCGGCATGGTCTGGATATCACGCACTTAAAAACGGCACCACGCCCCCAATCGGATTCTTACTCGGCTCTCGTCGCTATAAATCACTGTGTGATGAGTTTACTCAAGGTCAGACCCTTGATATCTACGCCGAACAGATGATGGAAGACAGCGGTATGGCTGTGTTTACCGCAAGAGTCGAAGACCGAGGTGAGTTAGTGGCTCAATGCCAACTCAACGTCTACGTGCCGACCGAACAAAAATTACAAGAAATGAAAACTAGGAGCCCATCATGAGCCGTCAGGTTTTAGTCACTGGTGCCAGTAAAGGTATTGGTAAAGCGATCGCTATTCAACTCGCGAAAGACGGGTTTGAAATCGCCGTTCATTACATGGGTGACAAGCAAGGTGCTGAAGAGACGCTAAAGTCGATCACCGAACTGGGTGGCGCTGGACGTCTTATTCAATTTGATATCAGCAAACGAAGCGAGTGTCGCGAAAAGCTTGAGTCTGATATCGCTGAACATGGTGCTTACTATGGTGTAGTGAACAACGCGGGCATTACTCGTGACACTGCATTCCCCGCGATGACGGAAGAAGAGTGGGATGGTGTGATCCATACCAACCTAGATAGCTTCTACAACGTACTTCACCCTTGTGTAATGCCTATGGTTCAAAAGCGTAAAGGTGGCCGTATCGTCACTCTAGCGTCGGTATCCGGCATTATGGGTAACCGTGGTCAAACTAACTATGCTGCAGCAAAAGCGGGGGTGATTGGCGCAACTAAGTCTCTTGCTCTAGAACTCGCAAAACGCAAGATCACGGTAAACTGTGTCGCTCCTGGCTTAATTGACACAGGTATGGTTGACGAGCACGTGAAAGATCATGCACTTCCTCAAGTACCACTGCGCCGTATGGGTGAGCCGGAAGAAGTAGCCGGCCTAGTCAGCTACCTAATGTCTGATATTGCAGGCTACGTAACTCGCCAAGTGATTTCAGTAAATGGAGGCTTAGTATGACCCGCCGCGTTGTTGTAACTGGAATGTCTGGTGTTACTGCTTTTGGTAACGACTGGCAACAGATAGAGCCTAAGCTAAAGGCCTGTGAAAATGCGACTCAATATATGCCAAGCTTCGAGCAATATGATGGTCTCAACACAAAACTTGCCGCGCCTATTGATGACTTCCAACTGCCTAAACACTACAAGCGTAAGCAAGTGCGTGGCATGGGCCGTGTATCACGCCTAGCTACCGTTGCGACTGAGAATGCATTGGAGCAAGCCGGCTTAATTGGTCACGATGTATTGACCAATGGCGAAACTGGTATCGCTTACGGCTCTTCAACTGGCAGTACCGATGCGGTTGGTGCTTTCGGAGTAATGCTGAACGAGAAGTCGACACGAGCAATCACAGCAACCACTTACGTTCAAATGATGCCACACACAGCCGCGGTAAACGTAGGTCTGTTCTTTGGTCTGCGTGGCCGCGTGATTCCCACCAGCAGCGCCTGTACTTCAGGAAGCCAAGCCATTGGTTACGCCTATGAAGCGATCAAGCATGGTTACCAAACCGTAATGGTTGCCGGTGGTGGTGAAGAGTTATGCCCAACTGAGTCTGCCGTTTTCGATACCCTTTTCGCTACCAGTTTAAAAAACGACACACCCAAGAAATCCCCTAGCCCATACGACAGCGAGCGTGATGGCTTGGTTATCGGCGAAGGCGCTGGAACCCTGATCCTTGAAGAGTACGAACATGCTGTTGCTCGTGGCGCAAAGATCTACGCAGAAATCATAGGTTTTGCGAGCAACTGTGATGCGGCTCATGTGACTCAACCTCAGATGGAAACCATGCAAATCTGTATGGAGAAAGCATTGAGAGACGCACAACTTCCAGCTGAGAAGATTGGCTATGTTTCTGCGCACGGTACTGCGACTGAAAAAGGTGATATTGCAGAGAGTAACGCGACAGCGAATATCTTTGGTGAAGTACCAATCAGCTCTCTTAAGAGTTACTTTGGCCATACGCTTGGTGCGTGTGGTGCAATTGAAGCGTGGCTCAGCCTAGAGATGATGCATAGCGGTTGGTTCAGCCCAACCCTAAACCTTAAGAATGTCGATGAACAGTGCGGCAAGCTCGATTACATCACGGGCTCAGGTCGCGAATTGGATGTTGAATACTTGATGAGCAACAACTTTGCTTTTGGTGGAATCAACACCTCTATCATCTTCAAGAAAGTCTAAGCTTAGCTACATAAAACGCTAAGTAAATAAAAAGGGCCAGTAACCAAGTTACTGACCCTTTTTTGATTCTATCAATCGCTCAAATTAAGCGTTAGCTTCACGCTCAGCGATGAACTCAAGAGCCATCTTGATACGAGCGATTACGCGCTCTTTACCAACAAGCTCCATCACTGCATCAACAGAAGGAGACTGACCGCCGCCTGTTACTGCTACGCGAAGTGGCATACCGATTTTACCCATGCCGATCTCTAGCTCTTCACATACTGCTGCGATAACACCGTCTTTGATGTTTGCAGTCGTGAAATCTTCAAGCGCTTCAACCTTAGCAAGCGCAAGCTCTAGTGGGCCTTTAGCAACACCACGTAGGTGCTTCTTCGCTGCGCCAGCTTCAAACTCAGAGAAATCTTCGTAGAAGTAACGAGATTGCTCAGCAAGTTCGATAAGCGTGTTACAACGCTCGCCAACTAGCTTGATCACTTCAGTGATAGCTGGACCGTTTGTTGTATCGATCTTCTGTGCGTCTAGGTGCCATTGCAGGTATTTTGCAACGTACTCAGGCTCAGATGTCTTGATGTAGTGGTTGTTCAACCAAAGTAGCTTATCAGTGTTGAATGCAGAAGCAGACTTGCTGATAGCGTTCAGGCTGAAGAATTCAATCATCTCTTCTTGAGAGAAGATCTCTTGGTCACCGTGAGACCAGCCTAAACGAACTAGATAGTTGTTTAATGCATTTGGTAGGTAACCTTCATCGCGGTATTGCATTACAGAAACAGCACCGTGACGCTTAGAAAGTTTCGCACCGTCATCACCAAGAATCATTGCACAGTGAGCGAACGTTGGAACTGGCGCGCCTAGTGCTTCATAGATGTTGATTTGACGAGGTGTGTTGTTGATGTGGTCTTCACCACGAACAACGTGTGTGATACCCATGTCCCAGTCATCCACTACTACTACGAAGTTGTAAGTTGGTGCACCGTCTGTACGACGAATGATCAGGTCATCAAGTTGGCTGTTTGCGATTTCAATGCGACCACGGATTTGGTCATCAAATACTACGCTGCCTTCTTTAGGGTTACGGAAACGGATAACGCACGCATCGCCTTCTTTTGCTGCTTCGTTTGCTGCAACAATTTTAGGGTGGTTAGCATCGTAGCGAGCCATTTCTTTGTTTTCTTCTTGCTCTGCACGAATTTCATCAAGCAGCTCTTTAGACGCGTAGCATTTGAATGCTTTGTCTTCAGCAAGTAGCTTATCAACCATTTCGTTGTAACGGTCAAAACGCTTAGATTGGTAGTAAGGACCTTCATCCCATTCCATACCCATCCATTGCATGCCTTCTAGAATTGCATCAACCGCTTCTTGAGAGTTACGCTCAAGGTCTGTGTCTTCGATACGTAGAACGAATTCACCGCCTTGGTTTTTAGCGAATAGCCAAGAGTAAAGTGCAGTACGTGCACCACCAACGTGAAGATAGCCAGTTGGGCTAGGAGCAAAACGAGTTTTAACCGTCATTTAAATACCTTGATTATGTAGGTGATTCTTTTAGTGCTCGCCATTACAAAGCCTGTAACAGAAAAATATCACTAAATTTTGGGCGCTATTTTATCACCACCGCTTAAATCTACAATCAGTAGTGAATGATTAATGCGCTGTTGTTGTACGAAAGCCGTTATTGAAAGGCCAATTACGCCCTTAAAGTCGTAAATAGATAGTCTTAGCAAGTAGATTATAGCCGCACATTCTTAATTTCCCTCTTCCATTCCAAACTGAAACCACCAGCTAGCACTCCACCAAGATCAAATTCTTGAATTTATGTTTGACCTTACCCTTACGGGAAGGTTTATGTTAGGCGTAGATGAGAATTGGAGTATCGATATGAACTACTACACAACGGCGCTCAACGGCCTAAATTGCATGGGTTGCGCGAAGAAAGTTCGCACACTGTTTAGCGATCTCGACAGCACGATGATTAATGACATATCGCCGACCTACATCGATATTTCGACTCCATTTAGTTACATTCAGCTCAACGAACAGTTAGCAACGCTTGGCTATTCTATGGGTAATCAGCTGCACCTTTCGCTATCCGGTCTGAGTTGCGGCAAGTGTGTGAGCAAACTGACTAAAGCGCTTGAACAAACTGAGCAAGCCTTAAACCTAGAAGTCAGCAAACAGGAATTATCACTGGTTACTCTGCTTTCTGAGTCTGAGGTGATTAAGCTGGTCGAAAGCCTGGGTTACCACGCAGCTCCCTACTCAGAAACGAATGACCTTTCATCGAGTTCAGATTTAGAAGACGAACAAGCAGATAAAAAGAGTGAAGATAAAACCGCAGCTAGCCAATATACCTATCACCTTGTTCTTGAGGGGATGACTTGTGCGAGTTGTGTCTCTTCGGTAGAGAAAGCACTGAAAAAGAATGAGTTTGTCAACCAAGCTCAGATCAACCTTGCCGAACAAACTGCCTTGGTTTTCACCTCTCAAACAAGAGACATCATTGAAAACGCTCTAATAGAATCGGTGAAAGCTGCTGGTTATGGCGCTGAGTTTGTCGACGATGCAGCGACTCAACAGCAAAAACAACAAGAACAGCAACTTCGTACTCAACAAGCCTTCCTTAGAAACTCAGTAAGCGCGTTGGTAATCGGTGCGCCGCTGATGGCATGGGGCGTGTTCGGCGGCAGCATGACCATTGCCACATTTAACGATCAACTGGCTTGGGGCTTAATCGGTGTCGTCTGTTTGGTACTGCTAGCCACTTCAGGTCGTAGCTTCTTCACCAATGCTTGGCAATCACTGATGCACAAGCGCGCGACCATGGATACGTTAGTTGCTTTGGGTACAGGCGCAGCATGGTTCTACTCCATGCTAGTTGTGTTGATTCCGTCATGGTTCCCTGAGGCCTCTCGCCATGTCTACTTTGAGGCGAGTGCGATGATCGTTGGTCTAATTTCTTTGGGCCACTACATTGAAGCCAAAGCCAAAGCTCGCACCACAAAATCACTACAAGCTTTGATTAACCTACAACCTCAAAAAGCGGTGGTGATTGTCGATGGCAAAGAACAAACTATTGCTGTAGAAGCTATCCAAGTAGGCATGCAAGTACGCGTCAAACCGGGTGAGAAAGTGCCAGTTGATGGTGTTGTGGTATCGGGTGAGTCTTACATCGATGAATCCATGTTGACCGGTGAACCACTTCCCAACGTTAAATCGATGAGTGATGGCGTTTCAGCGGGCACTATCAATGGTGATGGCAGCTTAGTTATTGAAGCGACAGGAATTGGCTCAAGCACTATGTTGGCACGCATCATTCAAATGGTTCGCCAAGCGCAAAGCAGTAAACCAGCAATCGCCAAGCTTGCCGACTCTATCTCAGCCGTTTTTGTTCCGGTTGTGGTCGCAATCGCAGTTGCTGCCGCCTTAGTTTGGTTTTTTGTTGGCCCACAACCAAGCGCCAGTTACATGTTAGTGGTATCAACCACAGTGCTGATCATCGCTTGTCCATGTGCCTTAGGCCTTGCGACACCACTTTCAATTACTGTCGGCGTTGGCAAAGCCGCTGAGTTTGGCGTTCTGATCAAAGATGCCGATGTGTTGCAATCTGCAAGCAAAATTGATGCTGTCGTGTTTGATAAAACAGGCACCCTAACCCAAGGTAAGCCAACCGTTCAGCAAGCCTTTTATGGCGATTTATCAGAACAAGAATTACTGGCTTGTGCTTATTCAGTAGAAGTAGGATCTGAGCACCCACTTGCCAAAGCCGTTTGCCAATATGCAGAGAGCTTGGAAGTTTCAGTACTCCCACACAGCGAATTTGAAAACCAACGAGGGCTTGGGGTTCAAGCAACAATTAACGGCAAGAAAGTGCAAGTTGGCTCGCTTAAGTACCTCACCCAATTAGGTATCAATACAGAGGTTGGCGCGGATTTCATCGAGCTTTGCCGCTCGCAAGCGTGGACGCCTATTTTCATTGCGATTGACCAAAAACTGGAAGGCATATTGGGCATTTCAGACGCGTTAAAAATAGATAGCAAACAGGCGATAGCTCAACTAAAATCCGCCGGAATTCACACTGTGCTATTAACGGGCGACAACGACTCTGTAGCTCAAGCGATAGGTAAAAACGTCGGTATCGACGAAGTGATTTCAGAAGTGCTTCCAGAGCAGAAAGCTCAACACATTGTTCAGCTGCAACAGCAATATAAGAGTGTTGCCATGGTCGGAGACGGTATTAACGACGCGCCTGCACTTGCTCAAGCAGATATAGGCATAGCAATGGGCAGTGGCAGTGATGTCGCGATTGAAAGTGCGCAAATGACGCTACTCAACTCGTCGCCACTGTCTGTCAGTAACGCGATTGAGCTTTCCCAAGCGACCGTGAGAAACATGAAGCAAAACCTGTTTGGTGCCTTTATCTATAATTCACTTGGTATTCCAATTGCGGCTGGTGTGCTCTACCCATTCTTTGGATTTTTACTTAGCCCTGTCGTTGCAGGCGCTGCGATGGCGATGTCATCAATCACCGTAGTCAGCAATGCCAACAGATTAAGACTGTTCAAACCCACTCATTCTAATATCAACAAAAACCATATTCATGAGGTTAACCATGATTCGTAAAATTATGACTCTTACTGCACTCGCTGCAATCTCAGGACAAGCTTTAGCTACTGATGTTCTAAACCACAAATCTCCATACTGCGGCTGCTGCACAGAATGGACTGAACATATGCGAGATGCTGGGTTCGATGTTACTGAGAAGCTCCACGATGATATGAACCCAATCAAGCAAAAACTAGGGATAACACAAGAGCTAGCCTCTTGCCACACTGCAGAGATCGACGGATACGTATTTGAAGGACACATTCCAGCAGATGACATTAAAGCCTTTCTAGAAAACCCACCACGTAATGCGATTGGTTTAGCGGTTCCGGGTATGCCAATGGGTTCGCCAGGCATGGAATATGGCGATAAGAAAGACGAGTATTCTGTGTATGCGTTTAATGAAAAAGGTCAGGTGTTTGAATACCGTCACTACAACGGGAAATAGAACCTAAACAGACCAACACACAGCAATAAAAAGAAGTCATAAAAATAGAGCCTAGCATTCAGTAATCCCAAGACTGTGGTTTACTTGCTAGGCTCTTTGCTTTTGGACAGTAAAGCAAATCTTGTCGCGGCACCAACCGGGCTGTTAGTACCGCTATGTTCCCCTCGCTAATTAGCTAGCAAGCTATTTAGCAAAAAGCTATTTAGCGAAGAAGCTCACTCGGCTAATAATCTAATAGACTAAGCAACCAAGCGAATCAGCTTAGAAGCCGTAAGAAGCACCGAATACGAATGCGTTGTTCTGCTTAGAATCGCCGTTTGCGAAATCTACACCGTTAGCTTGGCTACGGAACTCAAAGTAAGGTTGAACGCCTTGACGAGTCCATGTTGCACGTAACTCGTGGTCCATCGCTTCAGCATCAATCATGTATACGTTGTTGTAGCTAAGCGCTAGGTCAGCATTCACTGTGTAAGCAATGCGGTTATCCATGCGGTAGTCTGTGTCAGCATTAGCTGAAGTATCATCGATGTGTGCACGAGTACGGTTACTAATAGAGATGCCGTTGTCGAAGTTGTAACCGATCTTAACTAGTGGACGGAACTGAATGCTTTCGCCTGCAGAGAATAGGTGTTGGTAACCCGCAGCAACCCATAGGTTGTCAGTGATGTTGAAAGATTGCTCACCACCTACAGTGATGCCTGGAGTAGTATTACCTGCACCGCCATTTTCAGATTCAAGTTTGCCCAGTTGGATACCATCAAACTCAGAATAAACTGTGAAGCCGCCTAGAGAGTTGTCAAACGTGTGACCAGCTTCTAGCGTAGAAGTCATGTCAGAACCGTGGATACGGCCATCGTCATGAATTTGGATGTTACCCGTTACGTAAGAAGAACCAGCAAAAGCACTAGAAGCGAAAGCAAGAGAAAGAGCACTTAGAGCGATAATTTTTTTCATAGTAAACTGCCTTAGTTTAATTTTTTCAGCGGCACATCTTCGGTACATCATTCACCTTCACCGCTTGAGTAGTTGGTAGCCTCCCTGGCATGAAATCTATGTTGCTCGAATTAATTCGCGTTTAAAAATAAAAGGGACAGCAGAGTGATCCCTCTCACTATCAAAAAAAGACAAGTTATTTAAAACTTTAAAATCAACAACTTAAAAACATAAAAATTGATAAAAAACTTAAGATGGAAAAATATACAGATCGGGATCACGTTATTTCACGAAGAAAAATTAGATCTAGATAGTTGAATCACATCTGATTTAGAGTTTTTTACAGGGAGCTTATTTTTTGAAGAGAATAATGAGAAGCGCGTCACTTTTGGGATTAAAGTCACCTTATGTGCATTGTTGATGATATTACCAAAGGCGATTTCTATATGTTTCAGTTTTGGATATGCACCTAATTCGCAGTAAACAAAAAGAGCTCCCGTTTTATCTTGAATAAGATAAAGGTCAGGAGCTCTTCTACTAATAGTGCTTATCGATTATTTAACTGAGGTCACTCGACTTACTTTCTCACCACTTTCTGAAATAGAGCGGATGTAAGTCTCACCAGAAACTGATGGACGTTGTTGCTCATCGTATGTTAGCCAGTTTTCGCCATCAGCAGAGTATTGCAGCTCTACACCTGGGAATTGAACGTTCATCGCTAGCTTACCGTCAACAACCTTCGCACCTGGAACTGGTAGTCGGTAATCAATACCCGCTTTTTCTAGCTTAGCTAGCTCACGTTGACCAAGAATATTCGCGAAGCGATTAAAGTCGCTGTTCAACGCTTGCTTATTCACTAAGTTAGTTTCTTGAGAGTATTCAACACCAACCTTGTAGTCGTTTTCCCAATCTGCTCGGTGCCATGCGCGCTCTGCTGCTGCCAATACGCGAGGGAACACCATGTATTCATATTGCTCGTCAGTACGTACTGTTTCTGACCAAAGTTGAGCTGACAGACCGTAGAAAGGTTTCGCTTCAACCTCACCTTTACCAGTAAAACCATTGCCATCACGGTCTAATGATGTTTCTGCGTTTTGTGGCATGTTTTCTGGTGCGAAGCCAAACATCTTACGAGTATCGGTTGCACGTGTTGCCCAGTAGTAACCACGCTCAGCTGCATCAACTTCGTATGGCATATCCATGTATACGTAGTCTGGGTTAGAGACAATCACGTCATACCCTTTTGCTGACCAATCGTATACTGATGAAGTTCCGCCCCAGTAAAGAACGTCCCAGAAGTTCACGCGTGTACTTTCGGTCGCAAATGCTTCCTCGCCTTCGCTGTATTTCAGACCATCTTGCCATGCTTGGAAGTGGGGAATACCCTTCTCAGCAACAATCTTAGAAACCTGTTCTGCGAAGTGGCTTGGTAGATGACCGAAATCGCTTACAGTACCATCAGCGATCAATGACTGACATTGTGGTGATTGTTGGAACGGCTTATCTTGCTTAGACAAATCGATGTTGCCTTTCCAAGCCACTTTATCTTCTGCATTAATATCTTGTAAGCCTGCGCCTAACTTGATGTTTTTCGCTTCATCGCCGCCGAAGTGCCAAGTCGTTAGCGGTACGCCCGCTTCTTGGTGCATTGCCGCCACTTCAGAGATTACTTTATCGACGAAGTGAGTTGATGACTCCATACATGGGTTAATGAAGCTTTGCTTATCGTAGAACTGAACCGTGGTTACATTCGATGTATCTTGCGGATCCATCAAGCGGTATTCGTTCGCTTCTGCTTCTTTGCCTTCCGCCATGAGACGAGTGTAACGCGCTTCCATTGATACCACAGCTGAACGAGCGTGTGCTGGCATATCAATTTCAGGGATAACTTCGATGCTGCGCGCTTTAGCGTAGCTTAGGATCTCGACGTAATCCGCTTTACTAAAGAAACCAGAGCCAAAGTTGTCTGTTGTTGGACCAGAACCTAGCTGAGGCAGTAAGCAGCTTTGTTCATCCAAATCAAAACAACGATTAGACCCTACATCCGTTAGCTCTGGTAAACCTGGAATTTCTAAACGCCAACCTTCATCATCCGTTAGGTGAAGGTGCAGTTTATTCATCTTGTATGCCGCCATTTGATCTAGCGTTGCTAGGATGGCATCTTTTGAGTGGAAGTTTCGAGCAACGTCCACCATCACACCACGATAATCAAAGCGCGGCGCATCTTTAATTGACAGTTGTGGTAATGATTCAGCGTTCTGACTATCTATTAGGCCAAAAATAGACTGAACTGCGTAGAAAGCACCCGTTTTATCAAACGCTTTAATTGCAATCCCCTCTTCCGAGATGCTTAGTTCATAAGCGCCAGATTTCGCTAAATCACCCGTAAACTGAGTAGGAACAACAGCGACACTCACAGGTAGGTCGCCACTCACATCTACGTTTACCACATCTGCACGTTCTTCAATTGCTGCGAATTGCTCAGCGTCGAATGCGTCTTTAGGTAGGGCAATACCACCAGCAATGCTAACTGAACCTTCACCGGCTTCTACCGACATTGGCGTTGGTAGTAAAGTAGTTGATACATCTTGCGTTGCTAGATCAGCATTCTTTTCAAAACGCGTCACCGCTGTCGCCATTACGTTATTATCATCAGGCGTACGCTTAAGGTTATTACCCTCTAGACCAGTTACGAACGATGCAACATCTTCTGTATTCAATGATGCAATCATCTTAGGTTCTGCGTTTGGCGCCGTCACGAATGCACCTGGCATAAAGTCAGTTTCAAACAGTTGCCAGTATTCACTCGTTAACGGAAGAACCACTTCTTCACCAGCCGCAAAGCCGTCAAATTTTTCAGTAGGTTCTAGCTTGTGAAGATCACCAGTAACGCGAGTGATCTTAAATTGCTCATTATCAACATCTAAAATAAGACGAATACTGTGGAAGTAGATGCTCCAATCTTTAGAGTCAATCGCTTCACCGTCATTGGTTAGCGTCATGTTCACTTTATTACATGACGCCCATTCAGCACCTAGGTCCTGACAAGCCAAGCCTTCATTCGCACCATGATTAGTTAGAATTTCGTACTGAACATCAAGATTATCAGCCAGTGCATTCACTACTTTTTGTTCTGGTGCTTGCGTTACTGCACAACCTGTTAGGCCAGCCAATACCGCTACAGATAGTAAGTTTCTCTTCAACATCGTATTCACCCATAAATTAAAAATTGAGTAAGAAGCAAAATGGAGCGCTTCGAAAGTTAGATAAACTATATGGGCTTATTTTTTACCGTGAATTAAATCGAGCTAATAAAGTGATCGGCTTCAAATCTCAAAAATATTGATAAATTTAATTTAAATAAAATCATCAAGTTACAAGCAACGGCACTTCCGTCATTTTAATTTTGACGTAAAATTTGAGAAATGAATCACAATCTTTTTTACCGATTTCATAAAATCGTGTCATTGGTAGTCAGAAAGGATTTAGAGTTTCAGCGTATTGTTATACTTTTCGTACAAACAACGTGACATTGTTCTCAAAAAAAACCGTTAAAAAACATCGTCAAAATCGATTTTAACGAGTTTAATACTTCCTTAAGGAGCTCCCTTTGCGTCCACTCTGGTACATGGTTTTATTCGTTCTCGCTTTTTCAGCTAGGCAAGCGGTCGCCGAGCCCCTTTATTGGCAAGCACAAAAGGATGATCTGACACTCACTATCTTAGGTTCAGTGCACGTTGGAGACGAGAGTATGTACCCCCTTCCTTCGGCGATCACCGACGCGCTAAAAAACAGTGATGGCTTAATTATCGAAACGGATATCAGAAAGTCTGATGGCGTTGTATATCCCCGCAACAAACTCACGACTGCCGATGTACTCAATACAGAACAGCTGCAATTATTAACCGACATATCAAAATCATTGGGCATGCCGACGCAACAACTGCTTCGCTCACCGCCTTGGGCAACTTCTCTCTCCATACAAATGCAGCAGTTAAAAAACCTTGGTTATGGCTCCGCCAGCGGCGTTGATGCGACGCTAGCGAACAAAGCGACTACCCAAGATGTTCCGGTTATCAGTTTGGAGCCTCTGCAATTCCAAATAGACCTGATGACAAAACAAAAGGACGACGGTAAAGAGTGGTTAGTCAGTAGCCTTGAAGAATTTGACCAAACTGATCGCGTGGTTCATTGCCTGATTGAAAGCTGGAAAGCGGGTGATTTAGCGAAGCTGGAAGCCTTCTCAGAACTGTCAGAGATGTCGCCTGAACTTGAGAAAGCATTCTTAACCGATCGCAACATAGACTGGGCAAACAAACTATCCTCCAATGATTGGAAGCTTAAGACTAAAGGGAACTACATGATAGTAGTTGGTACCTTGCACCTAATTGGAGAAGGTAACCTTATACAGTTATTAGAAAAGAAAGGCTTCAGTGTCATTCAGCAATCACAAAGCCAATCAGCCCAATGTCAATTTGAGACTAGCTAAAAAAGCTAACGATGCTCAACCTCATTTTGTTTTCGTTATAAAAGCATTTCCTTAATAACAGAATCTTTACATTTAATAGCACCATTGCAGTGCTATTATCTTTCGCTCTTTTTACCTATGGCGTTGTTCTAATGAAACCAGTACTTTTTGCTTTCCCTTTAGCCCTCACGATGCTGATGCCCTCAATAGCCTCAGCCAAAGAAACATGCACCATCGAACAGTTTCAGGCGATAGACATACAACCGGATACCAAAGGCGGTGTATTAGATAAAGAAAGCGGACAGTTTTTGATTACAGAGAAACCACCGATGCGCTGCGCCAATATTACGTTCACAACATCTACAACACGAAACCGTATCGCAAGCCAAATGAACAACAATTTTGAAGCAAACTTTTACGACAACCAAACGGGAAGCTCTCACTCGGTGACGTTTGATGAAGATGAAATAAAGGCAGGTTACATTCGAATAGGCCCGAATAAGCCAGCGGAAGCGTATGTTTGTTTTGTTACCTCGGAAACACCGATAAAAGATATTACGTGCGATGTGAATTGATCATTGAGTTGCTTGAAGAAAAAAACAGGGCTAAGGGAAAGGTCCGTTTTCCGCATAGCCCTATTTTACTGCTTACTCGGTTGCTTACAATATGTCGGCGCTCTCTTCGGAATAACGAGCAATAATTGGATTTTGTAGTGCATTAGGATCGCCCGGCGACCACATTCCACGCTTCATGCCTTTTACAATAAGATGTATTACCGCAGCATCAATCGCTGACATCACAGCGATATTAACGGGTTCATTTTGGCTGTAGCCCATTTCAACTTCTAATAGTTCTTTGTAGTCAACAAACCTGAATGCGCCGAATCCTATCTCATGTGATGAAATGGTTTTTGTCGTAGTCACACTCAACAGAACTTGCCCTGTTCTTACATCAACGGCTCTTAAGTTAACTGTCACTTGATCGGTTCTATACTGCCCTGAGCCACCAATGCCAAGATACTTCGCACCAGCCCCACCTGTAACAATATTAGAGTCATAAGCAACAATACCGCCTTCAATAACGATATTCGCAGAGCTCAACGATGTTAAGTCGGCTCCGTGATTGTTCACTACCTTGTCTTTTTTCTGAGCAGCACGAATGATCTTACGTTCCGTCAACAAGTTCTGGAGCCCTTCACGCTCTAGAGGAACAAACCACTGGGAATCTATCAATGCCGTGGTCAGTAAAGACGTTCCACCCTGTGGTACCGCTGTCGAAAAGTTACTGTTTGGCTGAGGTTTATACTGTCCCGTTTGATCTCTAAAATCATAAACCGAAACAAGTATTTTACCGCGAGGCTGAGGTAATGAGATCAGGTCCGTATAAGTCGATCCTCTCGGCATCAACTTTGGCGTTTCAGAAGTCTCTGGAATTTGCATAGAGTAAGTGCACCCTCCCAACACAAAGGTCAAGAAGACGATAATGATCGATTTCATAACACAATCCTTGTGATTAGAGGTCGGGGTTTAATCCAGAGACACTGATTTCTGTCGATTCCCCAGTCTCTTTATCGACGATTTGAACCAACAAAGTCCCGGAATCATCCACAATATTCAGGAAAAAATCATCAGTTTCCAACTGCCCCGTGTTTCCATTACCCACGTCAGCAAGCAATTGGCTAATTAAACGGGACTCTAAACTAGACGCTAAACGATCTAAGGCTGATTCTTGCTCATCAAAGATATCCCTTGCACTTGGGTCTTCATAATCATTGATAGCATTAGCGTGATTAAAAAGGTGAGAACTGTTTAAAGCGTTTCCGCCAAAACTTGGATTTACGGGCGTATAAACTAATTCGCTTGAGTAAACCGAAGGCGAAACTATCAGCGCAATGAGCGCGGCCTTTCTGAAAAATATCGACATCCTTGGCTCCTTAAAATTCATCATGGTCTAGATCGTAAGTGTCCTGAAAGATCCGTTCCGCTTGCCATCGGATGATGTAATTCCCAACCACTCGTGTTGCATCGGCAGCGCGTTCTTTCGCTTGTCTACGACCAGGGGACAACGCCGTACGGAAGATCGGTTTTCTAGAGTGTTGAACCTCTATGATGCTTCCTGATAACGCCGTTGGCCTTTCTTTTACCGTCAAATTTTCCTTAAGGTCGGGATAACTATCATTGAGCGATTGCGAGAAGAAAAAATAGAAATCCTCTCCCAACCGCGTAATGGTTCTGTCCACAATGATTCCATCGACTTCACTGAAGTCATTGAATTTTTCCTTAAGATTATTTGTCGAGTCCTCAAGTTTTTGTCCATTTTCTAAAGGAGCAGCATTTTCAAGACCATGACTCTTTTCTTCTGCATGAAGAGCAAAGGAAAGCAGAGTTATTGTAAGCAGCTTGATTTTCATATGTGCTCCCATTCAAAGTCTATTTACAAAATGAGAATGTGATTCGTTGAAACTGAATAAAGCGTAATTCATGCTTACAGTGGCATATATAAACTTTCGAATTAATTACTGAAGGGAATTGATTAACTAAGGTTGGTAGGATTCGGTCAAATACTAATTAAATTTCATATGAACAACTAAATATTTTCAACTTTAAGTTTATAGCTGTTCGTAAATTCAAGGCCTAGGATTTCGATAAGACAAAGGTTCACTCATTCCCTACGCAGTTTATTTTCGTAGGGATCATAATCACGAACACTTTAAGGTAAAGATGATGGTAATTGGGAAAGCATCACTTATCAGCTTAACTTGTTTATATTTTTTATCAGGAGGTTTTAATAATGCTATCGCGTCAGATATAGAAGGGGATTTTTTACATAATGTTAATCAAGATATAGTCAATGATTATAATTATTTAGAAAGCTTCTCTTCTGGAGATTTAGATAATTATTCAGAATTAAATATATCTAATGCTACTGATTCAATAGCAATAATAAAGCAACGCAGTCCTGGTATTACCGCGAACAACAGAGCGAAGATAACGCAAAGCGGAAGTTCTAACTCCGCATACATTGGTCAAACAGGGCGCAATAATACCGCCTTAATAGACCAGAATGGTTCAAATAACGATGCCGCAATTGGGCAACTCGGAGTAAATTCTGAAGCGCTTATTTCCCAAGACGGGAATAACAATTTAGCAGTTATCGGACAAGCTAACTTCTCAAGACAGAGTAGTCAGCTGAGCATTGACCAAAAAGGCAATGGCAATACTGCTTATTTGGTTGGTTCTGGAAGAAGTAATTTAGGAATTTCTCAAGACGGCAACGACTTTGCTTTAGTGAAAGCGTCTAGCTCAATGAGAATTCACATCAATCAAGCCAATTAGCGCGCAGTATGGAAAGCTTGATTCACCGTTGCTTCTCGATGAAGTAACAACATAGTCGACATGGAAATGTATAAGGATACAACTTATGAAAGTTACACAAATTGGAATTATAGTCGGTGCTATTCTGGGCTTTAATGCAGCATACGCAGATAATTTACCTGCTCCTTTTCCAGCCTCTGAGCCAGCGTTGGGGACAATAGAAGGAACAACCGATCTTGGCATATCATCGACAGTAGCCGGTATTCAACCTTTAGCGATGGATAATACTGCCGTTTGGCAAATGGGTAGTGGCGATAATGCCAATGTCACCATTAACCAGAACACGTCTGGTGTTACTGATGGGCATGTTGCACTAGTTGACACACATGCTAGCTATAACTCTGACGTAGTGGTTCAACAAGATGGCAATCTCAATGAAGCTCACGTTAAGTTACGCTATGTAAACAACAACGCCTGGGTTGATCAAGATGGTGTTAGTAACCAAGCCCAAATTACAGTTCAACCTTATGGTCGAAGCAATGATTTACGAGTTACACAAGTGGGTAACGAGAACATCTCTGTCGTCAATGCTCTAGGTGGTGCTGACTACAATGAAGCTGATGTGAATGTCTCTGGTAACTCCAATACAACCTATACCGAGTTTAGTAACGCGAGTGTTGATAATAATGATGTAGACATCGATATCAGCGGCGATAATAACTATGTTCAAACGATAGTCAACACCGATGTTGGTGGTGGCGACGATAACTATGTCGATATCGATCTCGTGAGCAGTAGCGATAACCGAGTATTCACGTTACAAACAGGATCTCATTCAGATGCCATTGTTAGCTTAACAAACAGCAGTTCAAACCAATTTATGATTGAACAAACCTCTTATGATACTGCTCTCGTTTCAGGTAATGGCGCAAGTGGTAATGTCGGTATAATTTATCAGAATTAATATGATAAATAGTGCATATATTAAAACGGCGTTGATCGCCGTTTTATTTATTTCTTTCCATTTTAATGGATTTTCTTCTGATTTAAATTCAGTACAGTGCCTGATAAAAAATAAAAGTCTTATTCTGACCATAAATAACAGTGTGGCATCTTCATTAACGTTGAGTACGAACACCAACTCTAATTTCAACCAGAATACGAATAGTGGTATTACAACGTTGATTATTAATATAAATCAGTTTCCTGCCACTGTAAAACTTCACCCAAACAAGGGGATCTGGAAAATTCATAAAGACTGTACAATCAATAAAATAAAACCATAAATCTCGGTAATTCCCTCTTTCTACTTAAGTATTATTTTACCTTCGACAATACTATTAAATTAATTTCATAGATTTGATGAATAATTAGCTTTAAAAATTAGCAAAATAACAATACGTGCTTTAAACTAAAACACCTAAAGTTCAAGTAATGAGTTAAGAAAAGGAGTTCCACATGGCTAAACTGGAGGCTCATAACGCCATTTTACTTGCGGAGAACAATTTACAATCGATACTACTAAAAGAGTCTATAGAACAGAAAGTTAACCTGAACATAAAACTCATATCACCGGAAAGGCTCAGTGCTAAATCCCTAAAAAACGATGACTTAGTTCTGATTATTATTGATTTCCCGACAATGAGTAAGCAATACATTGAGAAATACCAGGAGCTCAGAGATGACGTAGCAAGTGATGTCCATGAAGTGCTACTCAATACACCAGGCGATTTCCCGCACTCTGAAATGCTTAAATGGCAGTATCTTGTCGGCATTTTTTATACGTCGGACACGCTTGAAAAGCTCGTGGCCGGCTTTAACTGCATTTTGCAAGGCGAGATGTGGATGAGTAGAAAGCTCATTTACCAGTACATTAGCTTCTACAGAGAGAGGCAGTGCGCGAAAACCAGTCCTTATTACCTCAAGCTCACCAAACGCGAGCAGCAGATCATTAAGTTACTCGGTGATGGAGCATCTAACACTCAGATAGCAGATACCCTCTATGTCAGTGAGAATACGGTCAAAGCACACCTTCACAACACGTTTAAAAAAATCAAGGTGAAGAATCGCTTACAAGCTTTGATCTGGGTTAAGAACAACGTTGCGACAAATGAGTTTGTCCAATAGACCTAACTCTCTGCCCTCAACCATAAACAGTCAATGCAGTTAGAATGTAGAAATCCCAAATACAAAAAAGCCGTAGCATTTCTGCTACGGCTTTTTCTAATGTGGTCGGTGAAGAGGGATTCGAACCCCCGACCCTCTGGTCCCAAACCAGATGCGCTACCAAGCTGCGCTATTCACCGAGATATCTAACTGGCTCATTGCCTGTCGATGGAGCGTATAATACGGGTTCTGAATTTATCCGCAAGGGCTTTTTCTCATATTTATTGCGATTTTGAATCGTTCGAACAAAAGACATACAACAACGAGCATGATGTGACGAAAAACACACAGTTACCAACAAGTATTTAACTTATGAAACAGGATTGATCCAGATCAGTGAATTGATAATGCTTGTTAATACACTAAGCCATGTCATATAACTTTGAGGTATGCACATGGACTTTTGGCTAGATCTCCTATTTGGTAATGCGGTGGGACTATCTTCAATGATAGTAATCTTCGGGGCTCTGGGTCTCATGATGTTTTATGGAGGCTTCTTCATATACAAAGTTATGACTGAAAAATCTCCTCACTAGAATCGCTCTGCCTAAATCATTTACTTTTAAGTATTCTTTTACTTTATAAGTAAATGTCAAAACGCTTTGCACCGGAGCAGACTTATTGTCTTCTCCGGTTTTTTCATTTTTAAACCTAACCTCAACTTAGGTATACTTACCCTATCCTTCTCCAACTTGAGATACACACTATGTCTCATGATGATGACTTAGATCTATTCCAAGAAATGATGGGCGATGTTAAACGTATCGACCATGACACCGCTGAACACCAGAAAGTACACCGAGTCACCGAATCTCACCTTGCTAAGCGTGAAGCCGCTATGTGGCTGTCTGACGACGAGAAAGACTACTTATCATTAGACTATTCGCCAATGATCAAGCCAGACGATGTTGTTGCTTATAAAAAAGACGGTGTACAAGAAGGCGTATACAAAAAGCTGCGCCTAGGAAAATACCCTATTCAAGCCAAGCTCGACCTTCATAGGAAAACACTGAAAGACGCACGTAACGAAGTGCTTTCATTTTTGCGTCAGTGTTTAAGAATGGATGTTCGTACCGTCATCATTGTTCATGGTAAGGGTGAGCGTTCGAATCCACCTGCAATGATGAAAAGCTACGTGGCAAATTGGCTAACACAAATCAACGACGTTCAATGTGTTCATTCTGCTCAGCAATTTCATGGTGGTACGGGCGCAGTCTACGTAATGCTCAGAAAGAGTAATGAGAAAAAGCTAGAGAACAGAGAGCGCCATCAAAAACGCACCAGTTAATAGGTTGAGATAGATAAATGGACTAGTAACGATTTTGCATCAAGATCGATATTTCGTGCCTAGACTCACACCAAGTGCTAAAATTACCTCAGTTAACGAATTTCAACTCAAAGCAACTATCCAAAGGTTGCTTTTTGTTTATCTACATTTCCGTTGTGAAACGCTAAGAGAATATCATGTCACAAGAATCCCAAGCTAAACGCCTTAATAAATACATCAGTGAAACTGGTTTTTGCTCACGCCGCGAAGCCGATAAACTGATTGATGCAGGCCGAGTTACTATTAACGGTAAGATCCCTGAAATGGGTACTAAAGTCTTGCCAGGTGATGATGTTGAGATCGACAATAAGCCTGTTCGCTCAAAAGAGAAGCCGATTTACATTGCTCTCAATAAACCAACAGGTATCACCTGTACGACTGAGCGTGATATTCCTGGCAACATCGTCGACTTTATTGGCCACCACAAGCGCATTTTCCCGATTGGTCGTCTAGATAAGCCTTCTGATGGCCTTATCTTCCTAACCAATGACGGCGACATCGTAAACAAGATCCTACGTGCAGGTAACAACCACGAGAAAGAATACGTGGTGCGTGTAGATAAGCCGATTACGACGGAATTCTTGAAGCAAATGGGCGCTGGCGTTCACATTCTCGATACAGTCACTTTGCCATGTAAAGTAGAGAAAGAGACTAAGTTCTCATTCCGAATTACGCTAACACAAGGCCTTAACCGCCAAATTCGCCGTATGTGTGAAGCGCTCGGTTATGAAGTATTTAAACTGCGTCGTGTTCGTATTATGAATATCTCACTAGACGGTATTCCTAACGGCAAATGGCGCTACCTGAGCGACGAAGAGATCACTGAAATTTTAGCGATGTGTGAAGGCTCAGTAAGTACGGAAGATGCGTCAAAAATGAACGCGAAAGGTCAACGCATTCGCAAAGCGACTGACGCGAAACTTTTTGATAGCCGTGAAGAGAACCAAGCTTCAACAGCGCGCCGTAATCAAAACGAGAACCGTACACGCACCTACCGCGGTAACAATGCGGATGAATTCCGTCATGCACCTAATTCAAAGCGTGGCCGCAATTCATCGAATGGTGAAAGCGGTGGTAATACCGAGAACTGGAAATCGAACTCTCGTTCAGAGCGTTCTAATTCAGATAGAAATCGTTCGGATCGCAATCGCACAGATCGCGATAATACCGATCGTAGAAGCGGGAAGCCGGCAAATCGCAGCCAAGATTCAAACAGACCGAACAAACCTGCACCAAAGCGTGTTGGTGGTACTTTAGGTCTGAAGAAGTAGTCTGAATCAGTAAGACGAGACTCTCGATATAAAAACGCCCGCTAGATTAGTCTAGCGGGCGTTTTTGTTGGTCATTCGATAGTTTTATCATCATGACGACGACAATCTATAAACATAAATCAGCAAACTGGCCGCGAGTCAGAAATGTTAAGTCTTTTGGGTCTAATTCAATCTCTAGCCCACGCTTACCTGCACTCACACATATCGTTTCAAAATCTGTCGCACTGGAATGAACGAAGGTAGGCAGTGCTTTCTTCTGTCCAAGCGGACTAATGCCACCAACAACATAACCCGTGGTTTTCTGAGCAATCTCAGGATCGGCCATCTCTGCTTTTTTGCCTTTCGCTGCTTTAGCGGCAAGCTTTAGATTTAGCTTCTGGTCGACAGGAATAACGGCAACCGCCAAATCTTTCGCCACACCATTCAAGCAGAACAACAGCGTTTTGAATACACGTTTGGGATCTTGACCAAGCGCTTCAACGGCTTCTAAACCATAGTTCGTATTATTCGCATCATGATGATACTGGTGCACACTATGAGCGATTTTCTTTTTCTTGGCGAGATTGATTGCAGGGGTCATAACAAATCCAAACGATAGATAAACAAAAAGCGACGCCAAGGCGTCGCTTTAGTTAAATTTATCATGGTGCTAGAGTCAATCTAATTTAGCACCTATTGATACAATTACTTGTAAACCATTTGGCCTGAAGGCGCGTACTTGTTCACGTCAACCGGGCTGTTTGCTTCTAGGTACTCTTTCAGTACTTCAGCATCAACAAAACCAGTATTTACGTAACCTGGGTGATCAGACAGTTTAGGGTAACCGTCACCACCAGCAGCGTTAAAGCTTGGTACTGTGAAACGGTAAGTTTCGTCTAGACGAAGCTGTTTGCCACCGATGAATACATTCGATACTTCACCGTTCGCTACTGTCATAGAGATTCCAGCAAACTGAGCGTAAGCACCAGAATCGATTGGTTTAGTCGCTACTACATTTAGGTAATCCAGAACTTCTTTACCCGTCATGTCTGTGTAAGTCAGGATGTTTGCAAAAGGCTGTACCTTCAGTACATCTTTGTAAGTAACATTACCGGCTTCAATTGAGTCACGAACGCCACCAGAGTTCATCACAGCGAAGTCTGCTTTTGCACGCTCCATGTGAGAAGTCGCAATCAAACGACCTAGGTTGGTCTGTTGGAAGCGAACGACGTTACGATCGCCTTCAAGCTTGCCATTTGTCTCTGCGATTTGAACTTCTAGCTGTGCTTGACCTTGCTCTTGGAAAGGACGTAGGAATTCAAGTAGCTCTGGGTCTTGTGCGATTTCATCTTGAATAAGAACACGTTGCTTCTTACCGTCAATCTTAACTTTCTTCTTAAGGTTAACTGGAATCAGGTCGTAGCTCACCATTTCTAGTTCGCCGTTACGGAATTCGTAATCAGCACGACCTACGTACTTGCCCCACTCATGAGCTTGAACGATGTAAGTACCATTCTGTACGTCAGGCTTACACTCATCACCCGGCTTGAAGTTTTTCTTCGCAACGTTAGGGCCTTCCATACATACAGGCTCTTGAGAGTGACCACCAACGATCATGTCTAGATCGCCTTCGTTTAGGTAACGAGCAAGTGCGACGTCACCCGGAGCATTAACACCACGTTGACCGTTCTCGTAGTGACCCATATGAGTCACAGCAAAGATTAGATCAGGTTTTTCTGTTTCTTTAAGTTCAGCGATTAGCTTCTTCGCTTCTTCTTTAGGATCACGGAAGTCGATGCCTGCGATAAATTCAGGGTTACCAATCTTTTGAGTATCTTCAGTTGTTAAACCAATAACCGCAATCTTGATGCCTTGCTTTTCGAACATCTCGTAAGCTTGGAACTTACGTTCACCTGTCGCTTTATCGTAGATGTTTGCAGATAGCATTGGGAAATTAGCCCAGTCAATCTGCTTTTCTAGTACGTCTAAAGAGTTATCAAACTCGTGGTTACCCAATGCCATTGCATCGTAACCAATTTTGTTCATACCTTTAAAATCAGGTTCTGCGTCCTGAAGGTCTGACTCTGGAACACCCGTGTTGATGTCACCGCCAGATAGAAGCAACACGCTACCGCCTTCTGCTTCAACTTCTGAACGAAGTTGGTCAACTAGCGTTTTACGTGCAGACATGCCGTATTCGCCATATTTATTCTGCCAGAAACGACCATGGTTATCGTTTGTGTGAAGAATCGTTAGCTTGTAAGTTTCGTCTTGGTTCCAATCATGAGCTGATTGAGACGCACACCCAGCTAGAGTAGCTAGGATTGCAGCACTTAGTGCTGTCTTTAGAATAAGGCGTTGCTTCATTGTCATACCTTTGAACTTTTTAGGGGAATCCACTGCTTTTTTATCACTCAAACTCAACAAATGTCCGCTAAGGAAACATCGTTAGAATTTAGTAAAACATGAAGTAGTTTAAATTAAGACGGTAAACCTAACAGAGTGATTTCATATTTATGTAGGATAGATCACCTTAATCTCCTATCGAGTGTGTAACAAAGCGGCAAAGTTGCATTTGAGCAAATAAGTGATCACAGGCAAACGTTTTCATAATTTTTTAGATTATTTGTGATTGGCTCAATTCAACATCCCCGAAAAGTGACCTTCGTTAAATTTATTCTATTTATCAAAGCCTTAATTGATACGTTATAACATAGCAACTTGTAAGCTAACTGGTTTGAAAGTATCAACTTAACCGCAACTCGCTTACCGATAGGTACAAAAAAGCCGGCGTTTGCGCCGGCTGTTAATTATTTAATATCGATGTGCTCAAAGCCTTTGATAAGGTCATCAAGTGCTTTCATCTGCTTCAAGAACGGCTCTAGTTTGTCTAGAGGTAGCGCAGATGGGCCATCACAACGAGCTTGGTCTGGGTTTGGGTGAGCTTCAATGAACAGACCCGCAATACCCGTAGCAAGACCCGCTTTAGCAAGTTCAACCGTTTGCTCACGACGACCGCCAGATGCAGCACCTGATGGGTCACGCATTTGTAGAGAGTGCGTCACGTCGAAGATGATTGGGCTACCGTTTGAAGACTTCTTCATTACGCCAAAGCCAAGCATATCCACAACAAGGTTATCGTAACCCATGCAAGCGCCACGCTCACAAAGGATGATGTTGTCATTACCGCACTCAGCGAACTTATCAACGATGTTGCCAACTTGATTCGGGCTCATGAACTGAGGCTTCTTCACGTTGATTACCGCGCCAGTCTTAGCCATTGCTTCAACAAGATCAGTTTGACGAGCTAGGAATGCAGGTAGTTGGATTACATCAACCACATCCGCAACAGGCTGAGCTTGAGCTTCTGTGTGGATATCAGTAATGATCTTCACGCCGAAAGTATCTTTCAGCTCTTGGAAGATTTTAAGACCTTCTTCCATTCCTGGACCACGGTATGAATGAACTGAGCTGCGGTTCGCTTTATCAAAAGACGCCTTAAATACGTAAGGGATGCCTAGCTTTTCGGTTACTTTTACATAGTGCTCACAGATCTGCATAGCAAGATCGCGAGATTCAAGAACGTTCATGCCTGCAAATAGCGTAAATGGCTTGTCGTTTGCAATTGGCATATCGCCAATGTGAACTGTTTTTTGTTCCATCATATTCTCTCTAAGTAATTATTAATTAGTGAACTACCACTGTCTTTTCGTTCATGACGTTCACTTGAGATTTCAGTAACTCAGATGCAGGGTCATCTGGGCATTGGTCGATAAAATATTGATAATCGGTTGCGGCTACTTGGTGACAGTCTAGCTGCTGATAGATAAAACCGCGGTCACGGATTTCATATGGGTCATCAGGTACAAACGTCAAAGCAAGGTCAGTACACTTCAATGCAAGCGTATAACGCTCTTCTCGCAGCAGTGCACTCTTGAGCAGGGCTAACCACTTACCAATAATTGTTGGGTGGTCGGCGACTTCTAGGTGCTCAGGTTTCACCTTAGCTAATGGGCCGTCATGTCCAATTAACCATGCTCGCAGCGTTTGTTCGCCAACATACTCACCGTTATAAGGGTTAATATAGGCTGCAGCTTGCCCGTACCAACTTACTTTAAGTAAGAATTGAGTCGGGAAAGAGACGCCCTCTACAGGAAAGCCTAGCTTGCGACCTAGAAAAAGAAAGATCGCCCCCAGACTCACTGGAATGCCTTTCTTTCTCTCAAGCACTTTATCGATGAACGCGTTTTCCGAAGAGAAATACGCATCTTTATCGCCAGCAAAACCCCATTCATAAAAGAATAGTCGAATAAAAGATTCAAACTTCTGCTGTTCATCGGTTTCATTAACCAAAGCAAACTCGGCGTCTTTTAACAATCTCGCCAGCTCTTGCTCTGCCCAACTGTCTTGAGTTTCTGGGTTAATCGCTTTATTTAAGATCAATGCACCTTCAGCTAACTCTAGCTGGTCAAAGTCTTCATCAAAAAATTCGTACATAGATAGTTAACCGAAAAATGTTGGTGTCTTGGTCATTGCGATTTTGCCTGCCATCGCTAACCAGCCAAGCGCACCAAAGAAAGAGAATACTCTCAGTAGCTTGTTTTTACCTAGCTTAAGCGCAAAGAAACCTAATGCGATGTAAGCCATAACACAAGTTAGTTTTTCGGTTAACCATGGTGCTGCTGGTGTAAATGGAATAAAGCCAGTGATGAAAATCAAACCAATACCCGATAGCAATAGCAACGAGTCATTGATATGAGGGAAACGCTGCAAGAAAGGATGCTTAAGCTTAGGTGAGTTAGCCATCATAAGAGCGAAACGAATCGAGAGAAGTAGCGCACTTATAGCAATCGTTAATAGGTGAAAATGTTTTAGACCTTCGTACATGGTATTCCTTTATATTTTTATATGTGCTTTCGTTAACACGAGCCTCACAATACCCGTTAATGCTCTGTAGTTCTGCATAAAATCTCTGTATTTCTGCGTTAAATGCATTATCGGGTTAAATGTATTGTCGAGTTAAAGGTATCAATTTAGCAAGTTCATCATCCATTGCTCACAAGACGATTAACAATCACTAACTATGAACAGTAACGACCCAATGTCACTCGGTCATTACCACCGTAATCTTTCTCTGTGACAACATCGAGATAACCGAGCGCCTGCATAATCTCACGAACTGCCAAACCTTGGTCATAGCCGTGTTCAAATGCTAACCAACCTTCATTTTCCAAAAAGCCACGTGCGTTTTCAGAAATGTATCGAATATCTGCAAGCCCTTTCTCTTCAGCAACCAGTGCTGTGATCGGCTCAAAACGCACATCGCCTTGAGATAAATGAGGATCATTCTTCTCAATGTATGGCGGGTTAGAAACAATCAGAGAGAACTTCACAGTTTCTTCAGAGCTCAAAGGCTCAAACCAACTGCCGTGCAAAAAAGTCGCATTGGTGATATTGAGACGTTGTGCATTCTCTGTAGCAAGCTGCTGTGCTTCAGGGCGAAGATCAATACCCGTTACCTGTCGATTCGGCATCTCAGACGCCAATGCTAACGCGATAGCACCTGTACCAGTCCCTAAATCGAGAATCGCGCCTTGCTTGCCGTACGTTTTATCCAAAGCTACCTCAACCAAACGCTCGGTATCTGGGCGTGGGATTAATGTAGAAGGGGAAACTTTTAACGGCAGTGACCAAAACTCACGCTCACCGATAATGTAAGCCACAGGCTCACCGGTTAAGCGACGTTTTAGAAGGGCATTGAATTCAGACTCTTGCTCAGAGGTGAGATGCTTCTCAGGCCAAGTCAGTAGGTAAGATCTTGGTTTATCTAAGGCGTGACAAAGCAGTACCGCGGCATCAATAGAGGGTGATGTGTTATCACCCTCTTGAAGCTTTACGATTGCTGCTTTTAAAGCACTTTCAACCGTATATGCTGACTGCATACTGGTTAGTTGTTCTCTGCAAGTGCAGCAAGCTGATCGGCTTGGTGCTCTTGAAGTACAGGATCAAGCAAGCTTTGCATGTCACCTTCAAGTACTTCGTTAAGACGGTAAATTGTAAGGTTGATACGGTGATCCGAAACACGGCCTTGTGGGTAGTTGTACGTACGAATACGGTCACTACGGTCACCCGAACCTAGTAGGTTACGACGTGTATCAGAAACCGCTGCCGCGCGGCGCTCTTCTTCTGCTTGAACAATACGAGCAGCAAGAACAGCCATCGCTTTCGCTTTGTTTTTATGCTGAGAACGCTCGTCCTGACACTCTACTACTGTACCCGTTGGTAAGTGAGTAATACGGATTGCTGAATCCGTGGTGTTAACGTGCTGACCACCCGCGCCTGATGCACGGAAAGTATCAATTTTAAGGTCGCCCGCTTTGATTTCTGGAAGATCCGCTTCTGGGATCTCAGGCATAACCGCAACCGTACATGCTGACGTGTGAACACGGCCTTGAGATTCGGTTTCAGGTACACGTTGTACACGGTGACCGCCTGACTCAAACTTCATGGTGCCGTAAACAGCGTCGCCACTAACCTTAGCGATCATCTCTTTGTAGCCGCCTTGCTCAGAAGCATTGCTGCTCATGATTTCAACACGCCAACCTTTCTTCTCAGCAAACTTAGAGTACATACGGAACAGGTTGCCCGCGAAGATACCTGCTTCATCACCACCCGCACCTGCGCGGATTTCTAGGAAACAGTTACGCTCATCGTTTGGATCTTTTGGAATAAGAAGAATCTGTAGCTCATCAGTCAGACGCTCAATTGCTGCTTTCGCATCTTTGATTTCATCTTGAGCCATTTCACGCATTTCTGCGTCGTCTTCGTTTGCCATCTCTTCAGCAGCTTCTAGATCTTCTTTCGCTTGCTGGTATGACTGGAAGCAAGCTGTCACTTCTTCAAGTTGAGAGTATTCTTTCGAAAGTGCACGGAATTTGTCTTGATTCCCGATTACATCTGGATCACCAAGTAGATGTTGAACTTCTTCATAGCGTTCAACAAGTGTTTCAAGCTTTACTAGAATCGAGGCTTTCATAATGTCTTATCTTGTTGGAGGTCTAATATTATTGAGGGTTTTCTAAGCCCAAACTCTGTCTAATGACCATTAATTTTGCAGGTTCTCCTTGCTCAGCTGCACTTTGAAGTGCGCGCGTTGGAGCATGGATCAATTTGTTTGTGAGCTTATTGCTGAGCTCGAGTAAAACTTTTTCAGGGTCACCGCCAGCGGCAAGCGATTGTAAACTTTTACTTAATAATTCTTCGCGGATTTCGTTAGCCGATTTACGGTAATCTCGAATACTGTCTACCGCTTGTAAAGAGCGCATCCAACTCATGAACGCGGCACTTTCTTCACTGACGATCGCTTCAGCTTGAATCGCTTCAACTTTACGTTGTTCGATATTGCCATCAACAATCGACTGCAAATCATCAACCGAATAAAGGTAGGCATCATTTAGATCACCAACCTGCGATTCCACATCACGTGGAACGGCAATATCAACCAATAACATCGGCTGATGCTTTCTTGTTTTTAGAGCAGTCTCAACCATACCCTTACCGATAATAGGCAATGGACTTGCGGTTGAGCTAATTACGATGTCCGCTCGATGAAGATGATCAGGGATCTCATTCAAGCTGATCACTTCAGCACCAAATTCTTCTGCTAGCCCTAGAGCACGTTCTCGAGTTCGGTTCGCCACAATCATTTTTGTACAGCCATTCGCCGAAAGGTGCTTAGCCACCAGCTCAATGGTTTCACCCGCACCAACCAGTAACACGGTTGAATCTGCGATGGATTCAAAAATATGCTTGGCTAAGGTACAGGCTGCGTAAGCTACAGAAACCGCGCTTCCGCCGATTTCAGTTTCAGTTCGAACACGCTTCGCAACAGAAAATGATTTCTGGAATAGTTTTTCCATTGAAGCATCAACGGATTTGTTCTCTCGCGAGTCCGTATACGCTTGCTTCACCTGACCTAAGATCTGCGGTTCACCCAAGACTAAAGAGTCCAAACCACAAGCAACGCGCATTAAGTGTTTAATCGCCGCCTGCTCTTCATGGATATAAAGGCTTGGCTTTAGCTCTTCTGGGCTAACTTGATGGAAAACCGACAACCAATCGATGAGTTTGTTTTTAGCCACGCCTTTAACGTCGCAATACAATTCAGTTCGATTACAGGTAGAAAGTATGACACTTCCATTCACGTGTGCATTTGCGTTAAGTTGCTTGAGTGCCTCAGATAATTTATCTGGACCAAAAGCGACTTTTTCTCGCAATTCAACCGACGCTGTATTGTGATTGATACCTACGGCAAGCAAAGACATGTATCAGAAGTTCTCGATCAGGGAATGGAAACAAGGGGCGAATTTTACTTGATGCATGGCTCTATTTAAAGAGCAAGCGGGATTTGTTTTCCTGAGTTCGTGAATTCAATGCTATAGTTGAAGCGTTTTTTAGATAAATTTGAACAAGTTGTGAGCAAACATGAGCAAGCTTCTCAAAATCGCGTCTCTTATTTTTATGGCCATAACTATGGTGGGTTGCTCGTCTATCCCAGAACAACCAACCAGCGTTGAATGGCAAAGTCATCAAGATCGGCTTTTACAGATAGACAACTATCAAGCCTCAGGCAAGCTCGCTTACATTTCCCCAGAGCAACGTCAAAGCCTAAATTTCATTTGGAAACATTCACCAAATCAAAGTCAATTAAGGCTCACTACTTTTCTCGGTCAAACTGCACTGAACCTAACCATAGATCCATCGGGTGCAAAAGTCGTGACCTATGGCGATCAAGTATTTACTCATGCGAGCGCTTCAGTCTTGGTTGAGCAGCTGACAGGTTTACAGATCCCTATTGATCACCTGCCACAATGGTTCCTTGGCATTCCAGACCAAGCCGATAGCTACCAATTGAACACGACCAACACGCTTGAATCTCTCACCAAACAAGTCAGCAACCAATTATGGACACTGAGTTTTGCTAACTATCGCAATACAGAGATGCCGAATAAGCAACTATCGGGTGAAGACAACACTAAGGTAGAGATAATCCCACTCCCTACTCGATTGTCATTCAAGCAAGACAATAACAAAATCAACATTGTAGTTTCGAAGTGGACACTGAAAAGATGATAACAACGCCAACCCATTGGCCTTCTCCGGCTAAACTGAATTTATTTCTCTATATCACTGGTCGACGTGACAATGGCTATCACGAACTTCAAACTTTATTTCAGTTTGTCGATTTTGGTGATGAACTGACGGTTACCGCAAACTCAGAAACTAGCTCGATAACAATCACACCAGAAATCCCTGGGGTAGCACTTGAAGACAACCTGATCTGGAAAGCCGCTACTGCGCTACAGCAATATACCTCAACCTGTTTCGGTGCCGATATTGAACTCAAGAAAGTACTGCCTATGGGTGGCGGTATTGGCGGAGGCTCTTCAAATGCAGCAACCGTGTTGGTCGCTCTGAATTATTTATGGCAACTCAACCTGTCAGACGATCAACTCGCCGAGATCGGTTTGAAGCTTGGTGCTGACGTTCCTGTCTTCGTTCGAGGCCACGCCGCCTTTGCTGAAGGGGTTGGAGAACAATTGTCACCAGCTAATCCGGATGAAAAATGGTATCTAGTCGCCAAACCTCAAGTGAGCATAGCAACTGCAGACATATTCAAACATTCAGAATTAACTCGAAATACGCCAAAGCGAGCGCTAGCAACGCTTCTAGAGCAAGAATACGTAAACGATTGCGAAAAAATTGTGCGAATGCTGTACCCAGAGGTTGATAAGCAACTTTCATGGCTGCTACAATACGCGCCGTCGAGATTGACTGGTACAGGTTCGTGCGTTTTTGCTGAATTTAACAGCAAAAAAGAAGCCGAATTGGTGCGAGAACAACTGCCTGACACAGTTTCCGCTTTCGTAGCGAAAGGAAGAAACATTTCTCCTTTAAAAGAAACTCTGGCTGAATACCAATCAGCCCACCCACAATCTATTTAAAACTGGACGCAACCCGAGGTTTCCACCGTGCCTGATATGAAGCTATTTGCTGGTAACGCAACACCTGAACTAGCCCAACGTATTGCTGATCGTCTATACATCTCTCTTGGCGATGCTACTGTAGACCGTTTTTCTGATGGCGAAGTCGCTGTTCAAATCAATGAAAACGTTCGTGGTAGCGATGTATTCCTGATTCAATCAACTTGTGCACCAACCAATGACAACCTTATGGAATTGGTGGTAATGATTGACGCAATGCGCCGTGCTTCTGCTGGCCGTATTACTGCTGTAATCCCTTACTTCGGTTATGCCCGTCAAGATCGTCGTGTACGTTCTGCTCGTGTGCCAATTACTGCAAAAGTTGTTGCAGACTTCCTTTCTAACGTTGGCGTTGACCGCGTTCTTACTATCGACCTACACGCAGAGCAAATCCAAGGCTTCTTCGATGTACCTGTTGATAACATCTTCGGCACTCCAGTTCTTCTAGAAGACATGGCTAACCGTGGCCTAGAAAACCCAGTAGTGGTTTCTCCAGACCTTGGTGGTGTTGTACGTGCTCGTGCAACGGCTAAAGCGCTAGGTGATGTTGACATCGCTATCGTTGATAAGCGTCGTCCACGTGCTAACGTTTCTGAAGTAATGAACCTAATCGGTGATGTTGAAGGTCGTGACTGTGTTATCGTTGATGACATGATCGATACGGGTGGCACACTATGTAAAGCAGCTGAAGCGCTTAAAGAGCGCGGTGCTAAGCGTGTATTCGCTTACGCAACTCACGCTGTTTTCTCTGGTACTGCTGCGAACAACATCAAGAACTCTGTTCTAGACCAAGTTATCGTAACGGATTCTATCTCTCTATCTCCAGAGATGGCTGCGACGGGTAAAGTGACAACACTTAGCCTTTCTCGCATGCTTGCTGAAGCGATTCGTCGTATCAGCAACGAAGAATCAATCTCAGCGATGTTCAACTAATCAAAGCCCAATAGCTTTTTTTACAAAAGCTTGGTTTTAGAAACACGCGAGAGAAAGATATTAAGCACTTCAGTCAATGAAGTGCTTTTTTTATGTCTGAGTAATATTGCACTGCTAGTTATCACAAAAAGGAATAATCGCGCAGCTATCAGCTAGCTCGCACCTTTTTCATAAACTGTGATATCATACGGCGCTTTTTGAAATCCCAAGAGAGATCCATACCTTGAGCCAACAAATAAAACTTCTCGTTGGACTGGCTAATCCAGGTCCAGAATACGCCAAAACTCGCCACAACGCGGGCGCTTGGGTAGTTGAAGAATTAGCGCGTGTACATAACGTGACACTAAAGAACGAACCAAAGTTCTTTGGCCTAACGGGTCGTATCATGGTTCACGGTGAAGATCTTCGTTTGCTGATCCCAACGACTTTTATGAACTTGTCAGGCAAAGCAGTTGCAGCCTTAGCAAAGTTCTACCAAATTAAACCAGAAGAGATCATGGTCGCTCACGATGAGTTAGATCTGCCTCCTGGTATTGGAAAGTTTAAAAAAGGTGGTGGTCATGGCGGACATAATGGTCTGAAAGACATCATCAGCAAGCAGGGTAACAATAAAGAATTCTATCGTCTTAGATTAGGCATCGGCCATCCAGGACACAAAGATAAAGTTGCAGGTTATGTATTAGGCAAAGCTCCTCAAAAAGAGCAAGAGTGTATCGAGGCCGTCGTTGACGAATCGGTTCGCAGCCTAGACATCTTATTAAAAGATGGCCTACCAAAAGCACAAAATCGCTTACATACGTTCAAAGCAGAATAAGGTTTATATCATGGGTTTTAAATGTGGCATCGTTGGTCTACCAAACGTTGGTAAGTCAACTCTGTTTAACGCACTGACTAAAGCAGGCATCGAAGCAGCAAACTTTCCATTTTGTACGATCGAACCAAACACAGGTATCGTTCCGGTTCCAGATCTACGCTTAGATGCATTAGCAAAAATTGTTAATCCACAGAAGATCCTTCCAACGACAATGGAATTCGTAGATATCGCGGGCCTAGTTGCTGGCGCATCTAAAGGTGAAGGTCTTGGTAACAAATTCCTAGCTAACATCCGTGAAACTGACGCTATCGGTCACGTTGTACGCTGCTTTGAAAATGAAAACATTGTTCACGTTGCTGGCAAAGTATCTCCAATTGAAGATATCGAAGTGATCAACCTAGAACTTGCACTGGCTGACTTAGACAGCTGTGAGCGTGCAATTCAACGTAACGCGAAGAAAGCGAAAGGCGGCGACAAAGACGCTAAATTCGAAATCACTGTACTAGAAAAGCTACTTCCAGTTCTAACTGAAGGTGGTATGGCACGTACTGTTGAACTTGGCAAAGAAGAAGCGGCAGCAATCGGCTACCTAAACTTCCTAACGCTTAAGCCAACAATGTACATCGCAAACGTTGCAGAAGATGGTTTTGAAAATAACCCATACCTAGACGCTGTTCGTGAATACGCAGAAAACGAAAACAACGTTGTTGTTGCTGTTTGTGCAGCAATCGAATCAGAGCTTTCTGAGCTTGATGACGAAGATCGCGAAGAGTTCCTTGCGGATATGGGTATCGAAGAACCAGGTCTTAACCGAGTGATCCGCTCTGGTTACGAACTACTGACTCTTCAGACTTACTTCACAGCTGGTGTTAAAGAAGTTCGTGCTTGGACAATCCCTGTAGGTGCAACTGCGCCACAAGCAGCGGGTAAGATCCACACAGACTTCGAGAAAGGTTTCATCCGTGCTGAAGTTGTTGGATTCGATCACTTCATCGAATTTAACGGTGAGAGCGGTGCGAAAGACGCAGGTAAATGGCGCCTTGAAGGTAAAGAATACATCGTTAAAGATGGTGACGTTGTTCACTTCCGCTTCAATGTATAATTCTGATTAAACATCTAGAAAAAAGGCCAGTGAATTCACTGGCCTTTTTGTTTTTCCCCTTTCTAAATTGTCCCTCACCAGAAACTTAACTTCCTATATATATCGCCTTTTAGACCTGTTTTTTGTCGACAAATACGCCTCTTTGCCTAAAAAGAAACCGAACAGATGTTTATTCGCGATTTATTCAAAAAAAAAGTTGACGGGTTTCACTCAACTCCGCATAATGCGCCCCGTTCACAGCGAAGCGGCAACGTTTCGAAATGAGCAACAATATGGAAATGGCTACTTAGCTCAGTTGGTTAGAGCACATCACTCATAATGATGGGGTCGCAGGTTCAAATCCCGCAGTAGCCACCATTTCCTAAGCACTCTATTTGATATTAAAGTTTGTCTTTAGTAACAAAGAGTTTTTAGGAAATAACGCGGTCGTGGCGGAATTGGTAGACGCACCAGATTTAGGTTCTGGCGCCGAGAGGTGTGAGAGTTCAAGTCTCTCCGACCGCACCATATTGAGATATCTTAATTGATATCATTGTTGGGCTATCGCCAAGCGGTAAGGCACCGGCTTTTGATGCCGGCATTCCCTGGTTCGAATCCAGGTAGCCCAGCCACAATTTAAAGTGTAATTATCTTTAAAAAGATAATGGCATTGAAAGCAAGATTATATTATATTGTCTCGCTCTCAGATGGCTACTTAGCTCAGTTGGTTAGAGCACATCACTCATAATGATGGGGTCGCAGGTTCAAATCCCGCAGTAGCCACCATTCTTTCTTCGAGAAAGAAAAGACAACGTTATATTGAATCACCAATATTCAGTATGACTATAAAGATTTGCTGCGGTCGTGGCGGAATTGGTAGACGCACCAGATTTAGGTTCTGGCGCCGAGAGGTGTGAGAGTTCAAGTCTCTCCGACCGCACCATTATTTAGAATGTGTTTCTTTCATTAGATGAACATTCATTGTTGGGCTATCGCCAAGCGGTAAGGCACCGGCTTTTGATGCCGGCATTCCCTGGTTCGAATCCAGGTAGCCCAGCCACTATTACAACGTTATATTGAATCACCAATATTCAGTATGACTATAAAGATTTGCTGCGGTCGTGGCGGAATTGGTAGACGCACCAGATTTAGGTTCTGGCGCCGAGAGGTGTGAGAGTTCAAGTCTCTCCGACCGCACCATTATTTCTCTTTCATTAGAGAACAAATAGTGAATCGATTAGATTTATTATTGGCTACTTAGCTCAGTTGGTTAGAGCACATCACTCATAATGATGGGGTCGCAGGTTCAAATCCCGCAGTAGCCACCATTTATACAACGTTTTATTGAATCACCAATATTCAGTATGACTATAAAGATTTGCTGCGGTCGTGGCGGAATTGGTAGACGCACCAGATTTAGGTTCTGGCGCCGAGAGGTGTGAGAGTTCAAGTCTCTCCGACCGCACCATTATTTAGAATGTGTTTCTTTCATTAGATGAACATTCATTGTTGGGCTATCGCCAAGCGGTAAGGCACCGGCTTTTGATGCCGGCATTCCCTGGTTCGAATCCAGGTAGCCCAGCCACTATTACAACGTTATATTGAATCACCAATATTCAGTATGACTACAAAGATTTGCTGCGGTCGTGGCGGAATTGGTAGACGCACCAGATTTAGGTTCTGGCGCCGAGAGGTGTGAGAGTTCAAGTCTCTCCGACCGCACCATTATTTAGAATGTGTTTCTTTCATTAGATGACCATTCATTGTTGGGCTATCGCCAAGCGGTAAGGCACTGGCTTTTGATGCCAGCATTCCCTGGTTCGAATCCAGGTAGCCCAGCCATTACAACGTTACTTAGACAAACCATAAGTCTTCTTAACTATACTCTTCGCTAGAGTAAAAGCTTTGCTGCGGTCGTGGCGGAATTGGTAGACGCACCAGATTTAGGTTCTGGCGCCGAGAGGTGTGAGAGTTCAAGTCTCTCCGACCGCACCATTATTTAGAATGTGTTTCTTTCATTAGATGACCATTCATTGTTGGGCTATCGCCAAGCGGTAAGGCACTGGCTTTTGATGCCAGCATTCCCTGGTTCGAATCCAGGTAGCCCAGCCATTACAACGTTACTTAGACAAACCATAAGTCTTCTTAACTATACTCTTCGCTAGAGTAAAAGCTTTGCTGCGGTCGTGGCGGAATTGGTAGACGCACCAGATTTAGGTTCTGGCGCCGAGAGGTGTGAGAGTTCAAGTCTCTCCGACCGCACCATTATTTAGAATGTGTTTCTTTCATTAGATGACCATTCATTGTTGGGCTATCGCCAAGCGGTAAGGCACTGGCTTTTGATGCCAGCATTCCCTGGTTCGAATCCAGGTAGCCCAGCCATTACAACGTTACTTAGACAAACCATAAGTCTTCTTAACTATACTCTTCGCTAGAGTAAAAGCTTTGCTGCGGTCGTGGCGGAATTGGTAGACGCACCAGATTTAGGTTCTGGCGCCGAGAGGTGTGAGAGTTCAAGTCTCTCCGACCGCACCATTATTTCTCTTTCATTAGAGAACAAATAGTGAATCTATTAGATTTATTATGGCTACTTAGCTCAGTTGGTTAGAGCACATCACTCATAATGATGGGGTCGCAGGTTCAAATCCCGCAGTAGCCACCACTTATACAACGTCTTATTGAAGCACCAATATTCGATATGACTATAAAGATTTGCTGCGGTCGTGGCGGAATTGGTAGACGCACCAGATTTAGGTTCTGGCGCCGAGAGGTGTGAGAGTTCAAGTCTCTCCGACCGCACCATCATTAAATAGAACCCAGCTTTTTAGCTGGGTTTTGTTTTATCTGGAATATGCAAATCTGCTAGCCAAGTCACCAAGTATTCTCTTCTATAACCTCACTTTTAATACGATTTTATAAGACAATGTCAGCTCCATTTTCTAATTGAGTATGACTAGCCTATGAAACCCCTCCCCTTAACGATCGGTTGCTACACAGATACACCAAGTAAAAGCCAAGGTGTTTATCAAACTCAGTTAGATCTAGAAACAGGAAAACTATTACCTCTAGAGCTGATCATCAAATGTACTAACCCCTCTTTTATTACTGTAACAAAGACTGGGATCTATACTGCATCGGAAGTGGACCAGCAAAAACAGCCCCAGCTCATTCATATACCTAATGTTGATTCACAGCTAACACACAATACAAGCCTCATCTCGGGAGATCACCCTTGTCACGTCGCGATAGATCCACACAATAAGTTTGCTATCACGTCGCAATACTCATCAGGCACATTCGATATTTTTAGCTTAAGTATCAACGGCAGCATCGATAAACGACTCAAAACAATCCAGATGGTTGGTTCCGGGCCAAACAAAGAGAGACAAACTAGCCCACACGCCCATCAATGCCTGTTCTTACAAAACTCACCACAGTTTGTGACTGTCGATCTCGGCACCGATCGCATCAACTTCTATTGCTTTGATGAAGAGCAAGAAGAGTTCCTTGATGAACCAATGCAGTCTATTAAGGTGCCCGCCGGCAATGGACCTCGCCATTTAATCTTTAACAAAGCTGAAGACAGAGCCTATGTGGTCTGTGAACTCTCTGAAACGTTGCTGACTTTGGAAAAGGTTTTAGGCATTTGGAATGTAGTGGAAGAGATTGATGCATTGCCTAATATGGAGAAGGGAGAAGCCGCAGCTGCGATTAAGCTATCGCCTGATGAGCAATTCCTTTATGTGTCATGTCGACACCAATCAAGAATCAGTAGCTTCAAAATCGACTCTGAGACTCAAAGGCTGACTTTCATTGATAGCTACGACACTGAAGGCAAATTCCCAAGAGACTTCCATATAACGAACGATGGGAAATGGCTTATCGCCGCCAACCAGCACTCCAACAACATCACCTCATTCAAGCGAGATAATGAAGATGGGTCTTTGGTTTATACAGGGTACTCTTTAGAGATCGATGCACCGGTTTGTGTGACGCAACAGCGATAGTAGTCATCTGATACAAAAAAGGAGAGCATTCGCTCTCCTTCTTTTCATAAGCAGTCTTAAACGCTCAATTAGAGACCCAAAGCGTATTTCAATACTTGAGCTTTAATCGGGCCTGAATTTTCAGCTAGTTTTAGAGCAGCATTACGTACAAATTTCAGTGGGCCAATGTCGTTGCTGAATGTCTTGTAGAAGAAATCCATGCCACTTTGCATCATTAGATTGTCGCCTCTTCTTATCACTTCATAGCGTCTTGCTACAGACTGGTTCAATTCACCCTTTTCTTTGGTGACATCCAGCAGTACTGATACATCTTTGAAGCCTAAGTTAACACCCTGCCCAGCCAAAGGGTTGATGGTATGCGCAGAGTCTCCGACCAAAATACAGTTATTCTTCGAGTATGATTGAGCATGACGTCGTGTCAGAGGAAAAGAACCCGAATTCAAGACTTTGATATCACCTAACTCTTTAGGAAAGTGAGTAAGTACTTCGTTACGTAGTTTTTCAGGGGCCATTGCTGACAGTTGCTTAATACGCAGTGGAGAATCATACCAAACTAACGAGCCCAGCCCGACTTCTTGACCGTCAGAGGTTAGAGAACACAAAGGCAAAAATGAACGAGGGCCACTTGGTAGAAATTGCTGCCAAGTAATATCTTGCTGAGGTTGTTCTGTTTCTACATTGATAAGCATACAGTGTTGTCGATAATCCCAAGCCGTGATGCCAATTCCAGCTTGTTGGCGAACGGCTGAATTCGCACCATCAGCACCAACCACCCACTTCGCAGACAACTCAGCCCCTGATTGAAGCTTTACGATATTGATTTCACCAAACTCAATCACATCGAGCTTTTCTGGGCATAACAGTTCGAGATTGTCGTAGGCATCAAATTGAGACCATAAACCTAATTGAATGAGTCTGTTCTCAACGATATAGCCCAAACGAGGAAGGTCTAGTGAGGCAGCATCAAATCGAGTACGACACTCTGGGTGCTCCCACGTCTCTAAACGTTTATAAGAACACACTCGCATTGCTGCAATACTTTGCCATGCACCAAGATTTTCAAGCAAATCGACCGATGCTTGAGAAATCGCTGACACACGAATGTCCATCGCTTGCGATTCATCAAAAGCTTGTGGGGCAAAACCTTCGATCACCGCAACACTCAGACCTTGCTTTGCAAAACCGATTGCTGTTGCTGCGCCAACCATGCCGCCACCGACTACTACAATATCGTAACTGTTCATATTTCGTACTTATCAGTTTGATTCTTTGACTGTTTTTGATTGTACTTTTTCATAACTAACTTGTAACCAAAAACCTTATTCGAAAAAAGGGTTATCCCTTATGGCATATGGCGTTAACGATAATAAAAACCACTACATAAGAGATTTGTTCAGACTACTAGTCAGTCGGTTTTGAAACCAGTACAATACGCCGCTTGCCGCTAGAGCCTGTCATAAAATTGAATACCGAATTATGACAAACGGGGCTAGCGGATGAATAATGGGCGATTTGCTCCCTTAAATTAAACTAACGATCGAGCGAACATATAATGAGTAAGAAACTGCTAATTAAAACTTGGGGCTGTCAGATGAATGAATATGATTCATCAAAAATGGCCGACCTGCTTAACGCTGCAAATGGCTATGAGCTAACTGAAGTACCTGAGGAAGCAGACGTACTACTATTGAATACTTGTTCTATCCGCGAAAAAGCGCAAGAAAAAGTATTCCACCAGCTTGGTCGTTGGAAAACGCTTAAAGATAAAAAAGAAGGTGTGGTGATCGGTGTGGGTGGCTGTGTAGCGACTCAAGAAGGTGATCACATTCGTCAACGTGCACCTTACGTAGACGTTATCTTTGGCCCACAAACATTACACCGTTTGCCAGAGATGATTAAATCATCACTGTCTAACGAAAAGCCAGTAATGGATATCTCTTTCCCAGAGATCGAAAAGTTCGATAACCTGCCAGAGCCAAAAGCTGAAGGCGCGACGGCGTTCGTTTCTATCATGGAAGGTTGTTCTAAATACTGTACTTACTGCGTTGTACCATACACACGTGGCGAAGAAGTTAGCCGTCCAATGGATGATGTACTTTTCGAAGTTGCTCAACTTGCAGAGCAAGGCGTACGTGAAGTTAACCTGCTAGGTCAAAACGTAAACGCATACCGCGGTCCAACACACGAAGGCGATATCTGTTCATTCGCAGAACTGCTTCGTCTTGTTGCTTCTATCGACGGTATCGACCGTATTCGTTTCACAACAAGCCACCCGCTTGAGTTTGGTGACGACATCATTGAAGTTTACAAAGACACACCAGAGCTAGTGAGCTTCCTTCACCTACCAGTACAAAGTGGTAGTGACCGTATTCTTACGATGATGAAGCGCCCACATACGGCTATCGAGTACAAATCTATTATCCGTAAACTGCGTAAAGCTCGCCCTGACATTCAAATCAGCTCTGACTTTATTGTTGGTTTCCCTGGTGAGTCTAAGCAAGACTTCGAAGATACAATGAAGCTAATTAAAGACGTTGATTTCGATATGAGCTTCAGCTTTGTTTTCTCTCCACGTCCAGGTACGCCAGCGGCAGATTACCCATGTGATGTACCAGCACAAGAGAAGAAAGATCGTCTGTACGAACTGCAGCAAACGGTAAACACACAAGCTATGCGTTTCTCTCGTCTAATGTTAGGCACAGAGCAACGTATCCTTGTTGAAGGCCCATCAAGAAAGAACCTAATGGAACTTCGCGGCCGTACAGAAAACAGCCGTGTTGTGAACTTCGAAGGTTCTGCAGACCTAATCGGTCAATTCGTAGATGTGAAGATCACTGAGGTTTACACCAACTCACTACGTGGTGAGCTAGTTCGCACAGAAAAAGACATGGGTCTACGCGTTGTTATGACTCCAGCAGAAATGATGGAAAAAACAAAACGTGAAGACGAGCTAGGTGTAGCGACATTTACGCCATAGGCAATACAACTGTTTGAGCACAAAGCGCAAACACAAAGCTTGAAATTACCTAACTAAGTGACCATCTTAGAAATAGGGATATCACCATCAGAAGCCCGGTCTAAATCGGGCTTTTTGCTCTTTGTTTTATTTAAGAGTGAGTGGCACAAAATGAGAGGCTAATTTGAGCAATAAAATCGTTACCTTAGAGATAAATCTAGAACCAGCAGACAACAAGCGCTTGGCAAGTTTATGCGGACCATTTGACGACAACATCAAGCATCTTGAGCGTCGTCTGGGCGTTGAGATTAATTACCGTAGCAACTTTTTCACCATTGTTGGTAAGCCTCACACTACAGCCGCAGCTTTAGACATCATCAAACACCTCTATGTTGAAACGGCTCCAGTTAAAGGCAACATAATCGATATCGAACCAGAGCAAATACATCTGGCGATCACCGAGTCAGGCATTTTGGAGCAACACGTCGAGTCTGAAATTGACTACGGCAAAGAAGTGACCATTAAGACTAAAAAAGGCGTCATCAAACCTCGAACGCCAAACCAAGCACAGTACCTAATGAACATGGTGACTCATGACATCACCTTTGGTATTGGGCCAGCAGGTACAGGTAAAACCTACTTAGCCGTTGCTGCAGCAGTTGATGCACTTGAACGCCAAGAGGTTCGCCGAATCCTACTGACTCGTCCTGCTGTTGAAGCCGGTGAGAAGCTTGGTTTCCTACCGGGTGATTTAAGCCAAAAAGTAGACCCATATTTACGTCCACTTTACGATGCGCTGTTTGAGATGCTTGGCTTTGAGCGAGTTGAGAAGCTGATTGAACGTAACGTAATTGAAGTTGCGCCACTGGCTTACATGCGTGGTCGTACATTGAATGATGCGTTTATCATTCTTGATGAGAGCCAAAACACCACGGTAGAACAGATGAAGATGTTCTTAACCCGTATCGGTTTTAACTCACGCGCTGTGATCACAGGTGATATTACGCAAATCGATTTACCTCGTGGTGCAAAATCAGGCTTACGCCATGCGACTGAAGTGCTCAATGAAGTCGACGACATTAGCTTTAACTTCTTCATGTCTGAAGACGTCGTTCGTCACCCTGTCGTTGCTCGTATCGTCAACGCATACGAGAAGTGGGAAGCAAAAGACCAGAAAGAGCGCAAAGAGTTTGAAAAGCGTAAACGTGAAGAGCGTGAAGCCAAACTTCTTGAGGCTCAGCAGGTAGTTACGACACAATTAGCAACACAAAATAGCTCTGTAATTGCAGAACAAGGTGATAAATAGATGTCTATTGAACTAGACCTGCAATTAGCGGTCGAAAATGAGCAAGGTCTTCCAACTGAGCAAGATATTCAGCTTTGGTTGGACAAGACAATTCCTCAGTTTCAAGAGAACGCTGAGTTGACGGTTCGTATCGTTGATACACAAGAAAGCCACCAGCTCAATCATGAATATCGTGGCAAAGATAAGCCAACTAACGTGTTGTCTTTTCCATTCGAGGCTCCTCCAGGGATCGAGTTAGATCTACTGGGCGACCTCATTATCTGCCGCCAAGTTGTCGAAAAAGAAGCAGAAGAGCAAAGTAAGCCTCTGCTAGCACACTGGGCTCATATGGTTGTACATGGCAGTCTGCATCTGCTAGGTTATGATCATATCGAAGATGATGAAGCTGAAGAGATGGAGTCACTCGAGACAGAAATCATGCAATCTATGGGGTTTGAAGACCCTTACATTCTAGAAAAGTAAATTGATTCTAGTAAAGTAGGTTGCAGAGAAACAATAACTCATCGAACCAGTGATTTTCACAGGAATCTGAGTTGTAACGTGTGCTATCACACTTCTGATAGCGTTATTTTTTGAGAAATCATGAACGAAGGTAACCCCCCCACTTCTGAGGGAAGTAAAAAATCTGAAGGTCCGAGTAGAAAGTCCTTCTTTGAACGCCTAGGCCAACTATTTCAAGGTGAAGTAAAAGATCGCCAAGAGCTCGTAGATGTAATCCGCGACTCAGAAATTAATGACCTAATTGACCACGACACACGCGACATGCTCGAGGGTGTTATGGAAATTTCAGAGATGCGAGTACGCGATATCATGCTGCCTCGCTCTCAAATGGTTACAGTTGAACGCACAGATGATCTAGATACATTGATTGCGCTCATTACTGATGCTCAACACTCTCGCTACCCAGTGATCAGTGAAGATAAAGACCATGTTGAAGGCATTCTATTAGCGAAGGACCTACTTAAGTATTTGGGTTCAGAAAGTGCTCCATTTGATATCGAACAAGTGATTCGCCCTGTCGTGGTTGTTCCTGAAAGTAAGCGAGTTGATCGCCTGCTTAAGGAGTTCCAAGAAGAGCGTTACCACATGTCTATCGTTGTCGATGAGTTTGGTGGAGTTTCTGGCCTGGTAACCATTGAAGATATCCTCGAAGAAATCGTTGGTGAAATTGAAGACGAGTTCGACGATGAAGAAGAGCTAGATATTCGTAAGCTGAGTAAGCATACCTTCTCTGTAAAAGCTTTAACCACTATTGAAGAGTTCAACGATACGTTTAACACTGCCTTTAGTGACGACGAAGTGGATACGGTAGGCGGCATGGTTATGACAGCACTCGGCCACCTGCCGGTTCGTGGCGAAATTGTAGAAATCGAAAACTACCATTTCAAAATAACATCAGCAGATAACCGTCGTGTGATTCAGCTACAGGTAACCATTCCTGACGAACAGCCTCTTCCGACTATCGAAGAATAACAACTTCTCTCTAAAGAGATGACAGAAATTAGATGACTAATACCTTTATTCATCGCCTATTACGGCCGCTTGCGGCCGTTTTTGTTGGCGCTATAACCACCCTTTCATTCGCTCCATACTCTATATGGCCTCTTGCTATTCTCAGCCCAGCTTTGTTGCTGTTACTGATCCACAACCGCTCTCCTAAAAGTGCGCTTTGGATTGGCTACGCATGGGGTTTAGGTCAATTCACCACAGGTATCAGCTGGGTATACGTCAGCATTGATGGTTTTGGCGGCATGCCACTGGCAGCCAACCTATTTTTGATGGCATTGCTTGTTGGCTACCTAGCCGTTTATTCAGGGCTATTTACCTGGGGTTTGAATAAATTCTTCCCTGCCAATAACCTAAGCCGCTTTTTCCTTGCAGCTCCTGCATTCTGGCTAGTCTGTGATTGGCTGCGTGGCTGGGTAATGACGGGCTTCCCTTGGCTTTGGTTAGGCTACAGCCAAATCGATTCGCCATTGGGTTCATTTGCACCGATTGGCGGCGTAGAGCTAGTAACTTTAGCGATCATTGTTTCAGCCTCTGCATTCACTTATGCGATTGTTAACCGGGCTTGGAGCATCGCTCTCATTCCCGCCGTCGTATTTAGTGCAGGCTTTGGTATTCGCAACATCGACTGGGTCACGCCGAACCCTGAAAAAACCACGTCAGTCGTCTTGATACAAGGCAACGTCGATCAAGACAGTAAATGGCTACCGAGTCATCGCTGGCCAACCATGATGAAGTACACCGACCTAAGCAGAGAAAACTGGGGAGCGGATATCATCATCTGGCCTGAAGCGGCTATTCCAGCATTCGAAGTTGAGATCCCATCTTTCCTACGTAACTTGGATAGCGCAGCGAAGATGAACAACAGTTCGATCATTACCGGTGTGCTGAATCAGTCTGAAGATAAGAAATACTACAACAGTGTTCTTTCTCTCGGTGTGAATCCATACGGTGAGTACAACTACGATCCAGACGAACGCTACCATAAACACCACCTGTTACCATTTGGTGAGTTTGTGCCGTTTGAAGATATCTTGCGTCCATTAGCACCTTTCTTTAATTTGCCAATGTCATCATTTAGCCGTGGCGACTTTGTTCAACCCAACATCGTGGCAAATGGTCGTCACTTAGCGCCTGCGTTGTGTTACGAGATCATCTTTAATGATCAAGTTAGACAGAACGTAACCGACGAGACTGACTTTATTTTAACGCTCTCTAACGATGCGTGGTTTGGTCGTTCGATTGGCCCTCTGCAACATATGGAAATTGCACAGATGCGTGCTCTGGAGCTTGGTAAGCCGGTTATTCGCTCGACCAACAACGGTGTGACGGCAGTTACTGATTACAAAGGCAATATAATCAAGCAAGTGCCTCAGTTTGAAACGGCAGTGTTAAAAGCTGAACTCATTTCAACGGATGGTCAAACGCCTTATCACACAGTAGGTACTTGGCCACTGTATATCTGGGCGATGCTCAGCTTGGTGATTGGTTGGGTAATTAGAAAGCCAAAAAGCTAGATTCGACGAAAAGTGATTTGAGGGTTGACTGATCGGGTCAACCCTTTTTCATTTCTGTGGTTTTGCGTTGATACGCTATGGTTCAGAAGCTTACGGTTTAAGGGCTTTACGACTAAACCCTTTAGAACCACATTTAATGCATGGAATGATATTGGTTGGGTGGTTATATTCGGTTTGGTGACCACACTCGTCACATACTAAGGTTCCCAAGCCAATGACTTCACCCGCTTGATACAAGCCTTGGTGTTCTAAGTCTTGGAACAGTTCAACCCATTCCACCTTAGTACGATCAGTAATATCCAACAGCCCTTGCCAAATAGAGTCCGCAATCATCAAATAGAATGGACCGCTTTTACTCTCTTCATAGCTTTCGGAAAACTCTTTTAAGTCCGACTTCACGTAGGCAGAGATCAATGAAAGCTCATCTTTAGTCATATCATTAGCTGCTTTCGCAAACTTGCCCGACGTTTCGATTTTGTTGTTGAGCTCTTCAGGGCTATGCTTCAGCGTTTCAATCACCTCTTCGACGACTTCTTCATAGAGCGCTTTTTTCTTCGGCATAACAACCTCCTTAAGATAACCAACCTTTTAGTGAGCAAACGGATGCGCTGCAATGCACTCCCGCTTACAAACAAATGCAATTCATACTCTTAAGTATAGTTGCCCTGCGAAATTCAGTGAAAATTACACAATCTATTAAGCGGCAACTGCAAGTATGAAGGGTATAACTATTGTTGTACTCAGCTCCTTTAGGTATTCTATGACGATCTGTAAGATTCTGTTCTAACCGAACTCACAAATTCCAAGATAACCGGATACCATCGATGCAAGAACAATATAACCCGCAAGAGATTGAACAAAAGGTTCAACAACACTGGGATAACAGCGAGACTTTCGTTGTAAGTGAAGACCCAAACAAAGAAAAATTCTACTGTCTTTCTATGTTCCCTTACCCAAGTGGCCGACTGCACATGGGTCACGTGCGTAACTACACCATCGGTGATGTGGTATCTCGTTTCCAACGTCTACAAGGCAAAAACGTAATGCAGCCAATTGGTTGGGATGCATTCGGCCTACCTGCAGAAAACGCCGCTGTTAAAAACAATACAGCACCTGCACCATGGACTTACGAAAACATTGAGTACATGAAGAACCAGCTTAAGCTTCTAGGCTTTGGTTACGACTGGAACCGTGAATTCGCAACGTGTACGCCTGAGTACTACCGTTGGGAACAAGAGTTCTTCACTAAGCTTTACGAAAAAGGCCTAGTTTACAAGAAGACATCTTCAGTGAACTGGTGTCCGAACGACCAAACAGTACTGGCAAATGAGCAAGTAGAAGATGGCTGCTGCTGGCGTTGTGATACTCCAGTAGAACAAAAGAAAATCCCACAGTGGTTCATTAAGATCACTGAGTACGCTCAAGAGCTACTAGACGATTTAGACAACCTTGAAGGTTGGCCTGAAATGGTTAAGACCATGCAGCGCAACTGGATCGGCCGCTCTGAAGGTGTTGAGCTATCTTTCGCTGTTAACGGCGAAGAAGCACCATTAGAAGTGTACACAACACGTCCAGATACACTAATGGGTGTTTCTTACGTTGGTATCGCTGCAGGTCACCCTCTTGCAGAGAAAGCATCGAAGAACAACCCAGAGCTTGCTGCATTCGTTGAAGAGTGTCGTAACACTAAAGTTGCTGAAGCTGAACTCGCAACGATGGAAAAGAAAGGTATGGATACTGGCCTAACGGCTATCCACCCTCTTAACGGTCGTGTTGTTCCTGTATACGTAGCAAACTTCGTACTTATGGATTACGGCACAGGTGCGGTAATGGCGGTTCCTGCTCACGATCAACGTGACTACGAGTTCGCAACTAAGTACGGCATCGATATCATCCCAGTAATCAAACCTGAAGATGGTTCTGAACTAGACGTGTCTGAAGCGGCTTACACTGAAAAAGGTGTACTGTTTGATTCTGGTGAATTCGATGGTCTTGCGTTCCAAGAAGCATTCGATGCAATTGCTGCGAAGCTTGAAGCTGAAGGCAAAGGTAAGAAGACAGTAAACTTCCGTCTACGTGACTGGGGTGTATCTCGTCAACGTTACTGGGGCGCTCCAATCCCAATGGTAACCACTGAAGACGGTGAAGTTCACCCAGTACCAGCAGACCAACTGCCAGTCATTCTTCCTGAAGATGTAGTAATGGATGGCGTAACGAGCCCAATCAAGGCTGACAAGTCTTGGGCTGAAACAACATTCAACGGCGAACCCGCTCTACGTGAGACTGACACGTTCGATACGTTTATGGAGTCTTCTTGGTACTACGCACGTTACTGTTCACCGCAAGCAGACGACATTCTAGATCCAGAGAAAGCAAACTACTGGCTACCAGTTGACCAATACGTTGGTGGTATCGAGCACGCTTGTATGCACCTGCTTTACTCTCGTTTCTTCCATAAGCTTCTACGTGATGCTGGCTACGTGACGTCTGATGAACCGTTCAAGCAACTACTATGTCAAGGCATGGTTCTGGCTGACGCGTTCTATCACGAAAACGAAAAAGGCACCAAAGAGTGGATTGCACCGACTGACGTAACGGTTGAACGTGACGGTAAAGGTCGCATCGAAAAAGCAGTCGACGATCAAGGTCGTGAAGTTGAACACTCAGGCATGATCAAAATGTCTAAGTCTAAGAACAACGGTATCGACCCACAAGAGATGGTAGACAAGTACGGCGCTGATACAGTACGTCTATTCATGATGTTTGCATCACCTGCAGACATGACGCTTGAGTGGCAAGAGTCTGGCGTTGAAGGGGCTAACCGCTTCCTTAAACGTGTTTGGAAATTGGTTCACGCTCACTCTTCTAAGGGTGCTGCTGAATCTGTTGATGCTTCTGCGCTATCTGGCGACCAAAAAGCACTTCGTCGTGATATCCATAAAACTATCGCGAAAGTAACGGACGATATTGGCCGTCGCCAAACGTTCAACACGGCAATCGCTGCAATCATGGAACTGATGAACAAGCTGGCGAAAGCACCTCAAGAATCTGCACAAGACCGTGCAATCCTTGACGAAGCGCTAAAAGCGGTAGTACGCATGCTTTACCCAATGACTCCACACATCTCTTACGAAATGTGGATTGCACTTGGTGAATCAAACGTAGACTCAGCAACATGGCCAACTTTCGATGAGAAAGCGCTAGTTGAAGACGAGAAAACTATCGTTGTTATGATCAACGGTAAGCTACGTGCGAAACTAACCGTTGCTGCTGATGCAACAGAAGAGCAAGTTCGTGAGCTTGGTCTAAACGATGAGAACGCTAAGAAGTTCCTAGATGGCTTAACTATCCGTAAAGTTATCTTCGTACCAGGTAAGCTTCTAAACATCGTTGCTAACTAATTTCGTTAGCACAATGCAATTGCTAAAGAATTAACGAACTTAATTCATCAAAAGCAGTCTGTAGACAGGGTAGCTAATTGCCCTGTCTACTTATTTAAGCGCTTTAGACTTGAGCCTAACCACTCAAACGAACTAAAGCCTTTAAATAAGTATTCTACCTTCATGAGAGCCATCAAATAATGCGCCTGATTTCACTATCTTCATTGAAAGTTACTGTTGTTGTTTTAACCGTCAGCCTATTAAGTGCGTGTGGTTTCCACCTACGTGGTGATTACTCCGTACCAAAAGAACTCAACAAGATCTCCGTAACCAGTTACGACCAATACAGTACGTTTACACGTATGATGAAAGGTCAACTGCGTATGAATGATGTAGAAATTGTGCCACCGGCTGAGAATACACCTAACCTGCATATTATTAGTGAGAGCGTAGGTGAGCGAACTCTGTCTCTATACCAAAACACTCGTGCAGCAGAGAAAGAACTGACATTCCGCGCTTCATACCGCGTAACTGTCCCGGATCTAGGCTCAAAGACGTTCTCAACCAGCGTAACCCGTAGTTACCTAGATAACCCGCTAACTGCACTTGCGAAGTCGGTTGAACGAGACATGATCGAAGATGAGATGCGTAAGTTGGCAACAAGCCAAATCCTTCGTCAGATGGCTCGACTAAAAGCGAACATTGCAGCTGATAGCATGGACCTAGATGCACTAGAGCACGTTCAAGTGAAAGAACTCGAAAAGCAATACAACATCAAGAATGTTGAGATCGTACCAGCTTCAGAAGAACAACCAACACTTAGCGATTCGGCTGAGTAATAGGTTTATTTGATGCGTATTTTTGCTGACCGCTTATCAGAGCAACTTATTAAACAGTTGAGTAATGTTTACCTAATTTTTGGTAACGAACCGCTACTGTTGCAAGAGAGCCGAGAAGCGATTCAAAAGGCTGCAAAACAGCAAGGCTTTGAAGAACGTCACCGCTTTGCGATTGATAGCAGTCTCGACTGGAATCAAGTCTACGACTGCACTCAAGCACTGAGCCTATTCTCTAGCCGTCAGGTCATCGAGCTTGAACTGCCAGAGTCAGGCGTCAATGCCGCAATAGCGAAAGAGCTACTCGCAATCTCCGAGCATATCCACAGTGATATCTTGTTAATCTTGGTGGGCACTAAGCTCACCAAAGCTCAAGAAAGCGCTAAGTGGTTTAAGGCTCTTTCGAATCAGGGTCACTGGGTCAGTTGCCTAACGCCAGATGTCAGTCGGTTACCTCAGTTTGTCCAAGCGCGTTGCCGTCAAATCGGTTTAACGCCAGACCCTGAAGCGATTCAAATGCTGGCGCAATGGCATGAGGGTAATCTGTTTGCGCTGACCCAAAGCCTAGAAAAACTGGCTCTCCAATACCCAGATGGCAAGCTCACATTAGTACGCTTAGAAGAATCGCTGAGTCGACACAACCATTTTACTCCATTCCATTGGAGTGATGCGTTATTGGCAGGCAAAGGTAACCGAGCACAACGAATCCTGCGTCAGCTAGAAGCTGAAGGTGTCGAACCCGTCATTTTATTACGTAGCATACAACGTGAGCTTGCTCTGCTGTTAAAGATGCAGCAACAAATGAAACAGATGCCGATTGGTCAGGTCTTCGAAAAACACCGTATCTGGCAATCTAAAAAGCCTCTTTATAACGCCGCGCTAACAAGAGTTTCGATTTCTCAATTACACTCTTTGTTCGCGTTGCTCACTCAAGCTGAATTGATGACAAAAACTCAATATGAGCAGTCGCCTTGGCCACTAATTCATCAGTTAAGCGTAGAGTTTTGTATCCCTTCAGCTTCAATACCATTTCACGCATAAAAGCGTGGTATATTCTAGGGTCGACAGCCCCTAAAAAGCTAAATTCAGATTAAAGGAACACCCCGTGTTACGTGAAGAACTAAAAGATTTTCTTGCAGACAAAGCCGACGACATGAAAGCAGAATCGATTGTGACTATCGATGTAGAAGGCAAATCAAGCGTTACTGATTACATGATTGTTTGTACAGGTACCTCTAAGCGCCATGTTGCTTCTATTGCACAGCATGTTGCTGATGAAATACGTAAAGCAGGTATACAGCCACTAGGCATGGACGGCCAGCAAGAAGGTGAATGGGTTGTTCTAGATATGGGCACAAGCATGCTTCACGTTATGCAAGAAGAACACCGTGAACTGTACCAACTAGAAAAACTTTGGGGCTAAGCTTTGAAGATCCAGTTAATCGCAGTTGGCACAAAAATGCCAAAGTGGGTTGAAGAAGGCTTTAAAGAATATAAACGCCGCTTCCCTCATGATATGCCATTAGAGCTCATTGAAATTACTGCGGGAAAGCGCGGTAAAAATGCGGATATTGCACGCATTCTTCAAAAAGAAGGCGAAGCGATGTTGGCAGCGGTTCCAAAAGGCAACCGCATTGTCACGCTTGATATCCCAGGTAAAAAGTGGGACACACCACAACTGGCAGAGCAATTGGAAAGTTGGAAGTTGGATGGACGCGACGTTTCTATCCTTATCGGCGGGCCTGAAGGATTAGCACCTGCATGTAAAGCGGCTGCAGACCAAAGTTGGTCTCTGTCTGCGCTTACTCTCCCTCACCCATTAGTACGCGTTATCATGGCTGAAAGCTTGTATCGAGCTTGGAGCATCACTGCTAACCACCCTTATCATCGAGAATAAGCGTTAATGTTACGTAAACGTAGCCAAATCCGTGATTACAAAGCAGAAGCACGACTATTTACTAATCGTGCTTTTGTTGCGTTTGCGGGGATCATAGTCATGATATCGATGTTGGTTGTTAATCTGTACAACATTCAGGTCAATCAATATCAAGACTATAAAACCCGCTCTAACGATAACCGTATCAAGGTCGTTCCAATCGCCCCCAACCGTGGTTTGATTTATGATCGTAATGGTGTGCTTCTTGCCGAAAATCGCCCGGTTTTCAACCTAGAAATCACACCAGAAAAAATCAAAGATATGGATGACACGCTCGTCCGTCTACAAGAATTAATCGAGATCCCGCCAGAGCGCATTGAACTATTTGATCGTGATCGTCGCAATTCACGACGCTTCAAGTCAGTACCTATTCTGAATCAGCTTACCGAAGAACAAGTTGCGATCTTCTCTGTAAATCAACATAAGTTCCCAGGCGTTGAAGTTACAGGTACGCTAAAACGTTTCTACCCTTATGGTGATGTGTTAACTCACGTGATTGGCTACGTATCGCGCATCAATGACCGTGATATGCAGCGCCTGGTTCGCGAAGAGAAAGACGCCAATTACCAAGCCACTCGCGACATCGGTAAACTTGGTATTGAGCGCTACTACGAAGACATGCTTCACGGTACCGCTGGCTATCAAGAAGTCGAAGTTAACAGCCGTGGACGAGTGATCCGTACTCTAAAATTTGTACCGTCGGTTCCGGGTAAAGATATCGTGCTCAACTTGGATATCAAGCTACAACTATACGTACATAAGTTACTGGATGGCCGCCGTGGCTCAGCTATCGTTCTCGACCCGAAAGACAATGGCGTGTTAGCCATGGTATCTAGCCCAAGCTACGACCCAAATGCATTCGTACATGGTATTTCGTCTAAAGGTTATAACGCCCTGCTTCAAGACAAAGACCGCCCTTTGGTTAACCGTGCAACGCTAGGTATTTACCCACCAGCATCGACGATCAAGCCATTCATTGCTGTTGCGGCTCTGCAAGAAGGTGTGATTACACCTAATACAACGCGTAATGACCCAGGTTATTGGAAGATCCCTAATTCAAAAACAAGACCATTCCGTGACTGGTTGCGTTGGGGACACGGGGTCGTTGATATAGAGAAAGCGATTGAAGAGTCAGTGGATACTTTCTTTTACCAAATTGCTTATGATCTCGGCATTGATCGCATATCCAAATGGATGATGATGTTCGGCTTTGGTGATTATACTGGCATCGATATTTATGAAGAAAGCAAAGCCAATATGCCAACTCGTGATTGGAAGATGGCAAGACACCGTGTGCCTTGGTACCAAGGTGACACCATCCCAGTTGGTATTGGCCAAGGCTACTGGACTGCAACACCCATGCAGATTGCAAAAGCCACATCAGTTTTGGTCAATGAAGGTGAAGTAACCGCACCTCACCTACTTCGTTCAACCATTGATAACGGTCGTCCATTCGATGAACAAATCATGTCGGACATTGAAACTTACCCACCGCTAACCGGGGTTAAGAGGAAGTATTGGGATATCGCTCAGGAAGGTATGAGGCTGGCTAACCACGGTAAGAAAGGTACGGCAAGACGTTCATTCCAGAAGATGTCTTACCAAACCGCTGGTAAATCGGGTACCGCACAGGTATTCGGCTTAAAAGAAGATGAAGAGTACAACGCGGATGAAATCGCAGAGCACTTACGCGATCACGCCCTCTTTACGGGTTACGCGCCTTTTGAAGATCCTGAAGCCGTCGTGACTATCGTTCTAGAGAACGCAGGTGGCGGTTCTTCTAACGGCGGCCCAGTAGTAAGAAGGATTTTAGACCATATTATCCTTGCAGAAGATTATCAAAGTGAGCCAATTAAATAATGAAACTTGATCCTTCAACTGGACGAAATAGAGCCCTATTCGAAAGGCTGCATATCGACCTGCCGCTTTTGCTTGGCATTCTGGTTTTAATGGGCTTTGCCCTGCTGATCATGTACAGCGCAAGCGGACAAAGCCTTGCGATGATGGACCGCCAGGCGATGCGCATGGCTCTGTCTTTAGGTGTGATGATCTTCCTAGCGCAAATCTCACCTCGTACTTATGAAACCTTGGCACCACTGCTATTTGTAGGTGGTGTCATCTTGCTATTGGGCGTGTTGTTCTTTGGTGAAGCCTCTAAAGGCGCCCAGCGTTGGTTAAACTTCGGCTTTGTTCGATTCCAACCGTCAGAGCTATTAAAGCTCGCGGTGCCTTTGATGCTGGCACGATTTATCGGTAAGCGCTCACTTCCACCAACATTCCAAACATTAGCGATCTCGCTAGTGATGGTGTTTGTACCGACGATTCTAATCGCAAAGCAGCCTGACCTAGGTACATCTATCCTTATCGCCGCATCTGGTATCTTCGTGATATTCCTGGCTGGTATCAGTTGGAAAATCATTGCTAGCGCCGCAATCGCATTAGGGGCATTTATCCCAATCCTATGGTTCTTCTTGATGCGTGAATATCAAAAAGTGCGTGTTAGAACCCTTTTTGATCCTGAATCAGATCCATTAGGTGCGGGTTACCACATCATTCAAAGTAAGATTGCGATAGGTTCGGGTGGTATATCAGGAAAAGGTTGGTTGCAAGGCACTCAATCTCAACTAGAGTTCATCCCAGAGCGTCATACTGACTTCATTTTTGCGGTCATCGCCGAAGAATGGGGCATGATCGGTATCTTGTTCTTGCTTGCGATCTACCTGTTTATTATTGGACGTGGCTTAGTGCTTGCGAGCCAAGCTCAAACCGCATTCGGTCGAATGATGGGCGGAAGTATTGTACTGAGCTTCTTCGTTTATATTTTTGTAAACATTGGCATGGTAAGTGGCATTCTACCTGTAGTTGGTGTTCCTCTTCCTCTAGTCAGTTATGGCGGTACTTCAATGGTTACCCTTATGGCTGGTTTTGGTATTTTAATGTCGATACATACACACAGAAAAGCATTCTCAAAGGCGACCTAATCGATGTCTATTACAACGTTTCAAAAAAAAGCATCCTTGGTTGAAGAGCTGCCAATCAAAAAAATAGTCTCTATCTTGGGGCTAGCGATTTTAATCAATGGTTGTTCTTCAAAGCAGCCAACAGGCCGCTACGATATTGATTCAGATATTGCACCAGACGCACCGATCTCAGTAGAGCATCTCGAGGATGCTCACCCTCAGTATGAACCTTATAGTTTAGGTGGTAACACGGATTACACTTTACGTGGCAAAGACTACAAGATCGTAAAGAAGACCGAAGGGTTTACTGAGAAAGGCAAAGCCTCTTGGTACGGTAAGAAATTTCATGGCCACTTAACGTCGAACGGCGAGATCTACGACATGTATTCGATGTCTGCGGCGCACAAAACATTGCCAATTCCAAGCTATGTAAAAGTGACGAATACTGACAACAACAAAACGACAATTGTTCGTATCAATGACCGCGGCCCATTCCATGAAGGCCGAATCATTGACCTTAGTTATGCGGCAGCTTACAAGCTCGATGTGTTGAGAACCGGCACGGCAAATGTTGAGATTGAAGTCATTACTGTGGCTATGCCAACCGACGCAAATAAAAAGGCTGCTTTACCGCAATTTATTATTCAAGTCGCAACATCTCCACATGAAGATAGGACCGAAAAGTTAGCGAAAGATCTAGCCGAAAAGCTAGAAGTAGCAACGTTCTTGCAGCCAAATGATGACAAATACCGTCTGATGATTGGGCCATTTCATGACTATGCTCTGACTCAAGAGAAATTAGAACAAGTTAAGCTAATGGGTTACCCGTCAGCTTATATAAAAAAACACACCCTAACTCGCTAATTAATCTAACAGTTACTTCTGGTAATCAGCGCTCTGGTGTGACAGAGTGATTCTGTTAATATATGAATAGTTCACCAAATAATTGCATTCAAAATGATTAAATCTAATAAACTTGTTAAATCGATTTTTGCTACTTCTGTTGCTCTTTCTGCAACGATAGCTACATCGTCATTCGCCGCTCCTATTGTTGTTCCTGATGCACCTCAAATCGCCGCTAAAGGTTTTGTTCTGATGGATTACCATTCAGGCAAAGTACTAGCAGAGAAAGAGATGAATACTCAGCTTTCTCCAGCAAGTTTAACCAAGATGATGACGAGCTACGTGATCGGCCAAGAGCTCGACCGTGGCAACATCAACCTAAACGACGATGTTGTAATCAGTGAAAATGCTTGGGCTAAAAACTTCCCAGATTCATCTAAGATGTTCGTTGAAGTGGGCACTACGGTTAAAGTTGAAGAATTAAACCGCGGTATCATCATTCAATCAGGTAACGACGCATGTGTTGCTATGGCTGAACACATCGCTGGCTCTGAAGATGCATTCGTTGACCTAATGAACGCTTGGGCAAGCTCTATCGGCATGAAAGACACGCACTTTGCTAACGTGCACGGTCTAGACAACCCGAACCTATACTCAACGCCTTACGATATGGCGCTACTTGGTCAGGCGCTGATTCGCGACGTACCAGACGAGTACCGTATCTACTCACAGAAGAAATTCACATACAACGGCATCACCCAATACAACCGTAACGGTCTGTTATGGGATAAGAGCATGAACGTTGATGGCATCAAAACAGGCCACACAAGCAACGCAGGTTACAGCCTAGTAAGCTCAGCGACAGAAGGCAAAATGCGCCTAGTTGCTGTAGTTATGGGCACCAAGAATGCGAATGCTCGTAAAACAGAAAGCAAAAAACTGCTTAGCTACGGCTTCCGCTTCTTTGAAACAGTGGCACCACACACAGCCGGTGAAACTTTCGTAGAAGAGAAGATCTGGATGGGTAGCAAGGACACAGTTGCGCTAGGTGTCGACGAAGATACTTTCGTGACGCTACCTCGTGGTCAAGCTAAGAACCTGAAGGCAAGCTTCGTTCTTGAGAAAGAGCTAGAAGCGCCAATCAGCAAAGGCGATGTAGTTGGTAAACTATTCTACCAAGTAGACGGTGAAGACGTTGCTGAATACCCCCTACTAGCACTTGAAGATGTAGACCAAGGCAGCCTATTCAGCCGTCTATGGGACTACCTAGTTCTTCTATTCAAGGGTTTATTCTAAACAAGCCAAAGGTTTGTTCTAGGTAAAACCTAAGCTTGTTATATAGCTAACCTAATGAGTAAGTTCATGATTTGCTCATTAGTGAACCAAAAGCCGCCATGTGCGGCTTTTGTTGATCTTGAGTTCGGTGATATTTACACGTAATATTCCGCCTTATTACTCGTGTCTGTTGACCGAACACGCTTTTTATCGACATTTCGCCAATTTGCGAGCGTCTAGCCTTTTGGAGCTAATCATGAACATCAATTCTGATGCAAAACTAAAAGACCTCTTAGAGTTCCCTTGTTCATTCACTTACAAAGTAATGGGCCACGCTAAGCCAGAACTGACTGAGCTAGTACTAGAAGTGATCCAGCGTCATGCTCCTGGTGACTACAGCCCAACGCTAAAACCGAGTGCGAAAGGTAACTACCACTCTGTTTCTATCAATATTACTGCGACTTCAATTGAACAAGTAGAAACTCTTTATAAAGAACTGGGCGAGATCGAAATCGTTCGTATGGTTCTGTAATCTCCGATTGCACATGAAAAACAGCGGCTTATTGCCGCTGTTTTTGTTTAAAGCACCCTATCTAGCTCAAATTCATTCAACTTAATTTTCAATAAATACAAAGAAAGTTGAAAAACCTTGCAGTCCGTCTGTAGTTAGAATCATGTTTCGCGTTTATAATGCGTTCACTTTATTAATCCTTGAGGGAGTGCAGCTTTGCAAAATAAGCTAATCGTAAAAAAATTAGGCCGTCAGGATTACGAACCTGTATGGAAAGCCATGCATAAGTTCACAGACGAACGCACGGAAGAAGACGTAGACCAAGTTTGGTTGGTTGAACACAACCCTGTCTTCACTCAAGGACAAGCAGGTAAAGCCGAGCATGTATTGAATGCTGGTGATATCCCTGTAATACAAAGCGATCGCGGTGGCCAAGTGACTTATCACGGCCCAGGCCAATTAGTCGCTTACTTTCTGATTAACATCCGCCGCAAGAAGTTCGGAGTGCGTGATTTGGTTACTCATATCGAGAACCTCGTAATCAATACTCTGAAAGCTTACAATATAGATTCAGCTGCCCGACCTGACGCTCCTGGTGTTTATGTCGATGGCAAGAAAATCTGTTCACTCGGATTACGTATTCGACGTGGCTGCTCGTTCCACGGGCTAGCACTCAACGTCGATATGGACCTGTCTCCATTCCTGCGTATTAACCCATGTGGTTACCAAGGTATGGAAATGGCGCAGGTAAGCCAACTCGGCGGACCAAGTGAACTAGAAAACGTTGAGCAACAGTTAATACAAGAGCTCGTAGAGCTACTCGGCTATGACCAAGTAGACATTCAAGCCACCAGTAACATTACAGCAGAAGCATAAAATCATGAGCAAACCAATCCAAATGGAAAAAGGCGTTAAATATCGTGACGCTGACAAAATGGCATTAATTCCCGTAAAGAATATGCCTGCTGAACAGAAAGAAGTTCTACGTAAGCCTGAATGGATGAAGATTAAACTTCCTTCAGACAGCCATCGTATTCAAGAAATCAAATCAGCAATGCGTAAAAACAACCTGCACTCAGTTTGTGAAGAAGCGTCTTGCCCTAACCTAGCCGAGTGTTTCAACCACGGTACGGCAACGTTTATGATTCTTGGCGCTATCTGTACTCGTCGCTGCCCGTTCTGTGATGTTGCCCATGGTCGTCCTGTTGCTCCTGAAGCTGAAGAGCCGAAGAAACTGGCTAAAACAATTCAAGACATGAAACTGAAGTACGTTGTAATCACTTCAGTTGACCGTGATGACTTGCGTGACGGCGGTGCTCAGCACTTTGCTGACTGTAACCGTGAGATTCGCGAACTCAACCCAAATATTCGTATCGAAACACTGGTTCCAGACTTCCGCGGTCGTATGGACGTTGCGCTTGACCTAATGAAAGACAACCCGCCAGATGTTTTCAACCACAACCTAGAGACAGCGCCACGTCTATACCGTAAAGCGCGTCCAGGTGCGAACTACAAGTGGTCTCTTGATCTACTGAAGAAATTCAAAGAGCAGCACCCTGATATCCCAACAAAATCAGGTGTGATGATGGGTCTTGGCGAGACAAAAGAAGAGATCGTTCAAGTACTGAAAGACCTTCGCGAACATGGTGTGACTATGCTGACACTAGGTCAATACCTAGCACCAAGCCGTCACCACTTACCAGTAGAACGCTACGTGCCGCCTTCTGAGTTCGATGAGCTGAAAGAGATTGCTCTAGAGCTAGGCTTTACTCACGCAGCGTGTGGCCCGTTTGTACGTTCTTCTTACCATGCGGACTTGCAAGCTCAAGGTATGGAAATTAAGTAATCACGATTGCTTAACGAACAATGCAAAGGCGCTGAATATTATGTTCAGCGCCTTTTTTCTATCTTGTTCGTGCCGCTATAGCTTTATATTTCGTGCCACTAAGCTTTATATAAAAACAACAAAGCCACTCTTTATGAGTGGCTTTGTGCTTAATATTTCAAGTTCAGAGGAGGTAATTTCAAAAAGCCCAGATAGGGTTCTGCATTAACCGAAAGATGCCCAGATAACCGTTGCTACCAAAATTGGGCACACAAACTTCACATACATTGGCCAAACCTTACCAAACCAACCAAGTTGAAAATCAGGACTGCCTTGTTCAAGCTCTTTCACTTTTGAAGCTCGGCTCCATACCCAACCACCAAACACACAGAACATCAGTGCAGCGACTGGTTGAAGATACTGAGTTGCAATCATCGCTACCATGCCAAACATCGCAGCAAAGTTGTAAACAATCACCACACTAAACAGCGCGATAGCACCACCAATCACCCAGCTTGTTGGCGTTCGTCTAGTATTGAAACGCTCACTCACTAGCGCAACCGGGCCTTCAAGCATCGAAATCGAAGAAGTCAGTGCAGCAATCGTTAGTAGTAAAAAGAACACAATCGCAAAGATCTGTCCAAGCACACCTAAACTATCAAACATCAACGGCAAAACCGTGAATACTAGAGTGTCAGAGCTTAATAGTGAGCCGTCTTCAGCGTAAATTTGAACGCCTTTTTGCATCGCAACAAACATTGCTGGCATCACCACTAATCCAGCAATAAAAGCGACAGCAGTATCCACCAGAGTTACGTTCATCGCCATTTTTGGTAGGTTCTCTTTCTTGCTTAAGTAAGAGCCATAAACCAACATCGAGCAACCGCCAATAGTGAGTGAGAAGAACCCCTGTCCCATTGCCGCCAGAATCAGTTTTCTATCCCACACTTTCTCAAAGTCTGGAATAAGGTAATGTTTTAGGCCTTCCATCGCGCCAGATTGCGTCATGATGTAAACAAACAATAAGCCAAATAAAACAAACAGCGCAGGCATCAAACGAGTCGACCATTTCTCAATGCCTTGCTTAACACCGCCCTGCACAATCAAGATAGTCAGTACATAGAACGCGACGGTACCAAATACGTTGCGCTCAACACTGAAGCCCTTAAACCAATCAGCAATCGCTTCTAGGCCGATAAGATCCGCGACCGCACCAATTAGGAAACAGATCAACCAGCCACCAACAATACTGTAAAATGCCAACACTGCGCTTGGTACACTCAGTCCAACCCAACCGACAAACTCACCGACTTTCTTACCCAAAGGGTTTGTCGTCAAAGATCGCATGCTATCAACTGGGTTTGCTTGGCCGTGACGGCCTATAGCCATCTCAACCACCAACATAGGGAAAGCAACCACGAAGATCATGATCAAATAGACTAAAAGGAAAGCGCCACCACCGTTGCTAGCAACTTGAGTCGGGAAACCCCAAATATTACCCAAGCCAACCGCTGCACCAGCCGCTGCTAAAATAAAACCTAAACGAGAGCTAAAGTGCTCTCTTGAAGAGGAAGATTGTTGGTCCATATCGCCCGCATTAAAAATCAGTGAACTAGTTGAGAAGTACAGTAATAAAAAGCAATGATAGGCACAACCAATAAATGAACAATTCTCTGATTTTTACAATCAATGCGCTATTTAGAACAACAAAATTAACAAAAAACCAGTCTTATCGTTCAATTATAAGCAACAAAGCGAAGCAGTAGGCTTAAGAAGGAAATGGATTGAATTGAGATAAATACTCGCCGTGTGGTTCCATTTATACAAACAAAAAGAGCACCGACCGGTGCTCTTACTATTCATCACTAGACTCGAATTAAATTGTGAAGACTTGGTAATCTTTTAAGTTCGGAATGATTTCATGCAGTTCTTGCTCTTGTTCTGCCATCTCATCAAGTGAATCACAGAACTCATTCGCTTCCTCCTGTACTTGTTGAGAGTGTTCTTTCATTCGCTCTTCAACTTTCAGCTTTAATTCAGCCATACTGTCAGCCAGTTCAGTCAGGTTTAGGCCACCGTCTTGTTTCATTTTTTCTGACATCGCATTAAAAGCGCTAGAGATAAATTCTTGGTTAAAGATTTCTTTCGCCTTCTCGAAATCTTCAGACCAGCCATTGGCCATCGAATCAAAGCTTTCTGCAGGCAACACTAATTCGCCATCTTTGTAATAACGCGCTTCCAGTTCTGCAAAGTAGGTTTTCATTGATTCTTTTACATTATCAAATGACTCAGGTGAATCCAGGCTAGCCGCGATATCATCAATCACGTCATTGGCTAACGCTAAGCTATCGTTGGCCATTTGTTTCGCTCGAGGTAAGTACTCACTCATGTTTTCGCGATATTTCTCAATCGCCGCTTGTTGGTCGGCATCAAGCTCAACCTTCTCACCATGAATATAGAGGTCGTTGTTATCATCAAAAACGGCCGTATCACCATTCACTTGATGGATTTCGACTTTTTGGTCATCAATTCGTAGTTCATTCTTCAAATCAACTCGACACTGAGCAGCAAACGTTGGCAAGCTCACAACAGCGATAACCGCTGTTAGTGATGCAATTAATACATTGTTTTTCATAACATCCTCTCATCAATCTGACAGATTACTATACCCTTGGTATATGCTCCTTTGTCAGAGAAACGTTTTATATCTATTAGTCAGTTAGTTAGTCGATAGAGATAACTTCGTAGCAAAACTGTTTATCTGCGACCTTAAACTCAATCTCATCACCAACTTCTTTACCCATTAGAGCCTGGCCAAAAGGTGCATTTGCCGTCACGATGGCAATCTCATTCTCATTCCACGTGACAGAAAGTCCGCCGACTCTCGGCCCCATAAAAAAGTGTTTATATTGATCATGCTCGTCAATGACCACAACGTAACTGCTCACCGTAACCTTCTCACTATCACGCAACACTAAGTTACGATAACACTGAATATCGTCTTCACACTCTTGTACCCTCACCGCTTGACCATGGGCGAGATACGAAGCTTCTAATGCCAATGTATCGTACTTATGTTCAGGCACTGTCTCTTCATCTGTCGCAGCATCAATAGCGCGTTGAGTAGCAGATTGTGCGATACGTAATCGGGATTCAAGTTGCTCTATGATTATTTGGCGAAGCTCAGACTTATTCATACTATTGGGGTGCTTTTCTATAGGAGCTACAGAATAGAATTAGGTACAATCAGGTGCAAGACATTTGATTCATCAAGCGACGCTATCATGAATGGGCGCCCGCTTTAGCATCAATACGACACTTAATAACTCAGGTAGAACATAAATGATTGAGCAGAAGCTAAAACAAGTATTCGGATTCGACTCACTGCGCAATGGGCAAAAGCAAGTCATTGATAACGTTCTATCTGGTCACTCGACTGCCGCGATATTCCCGACAGGCTCAGGTAAATCGCTGTGCTATCAATTACCAGCATTAGAGTTACCGCACTTAACCTTGGTGATATCGCCACTGTTAGCCTTGATGAAAGACCAACTCGCTTTCCTGCACAGTAAAGGCATTAGCGCAGCGGCAATCGAATCAAGCCAAGACCGACAAACCACACAACAGGTTATGCAGTCAGTGCGTAACGGTGACACCAAGATCCTCATGATCTCCGTCGAGCGCTTGAAGAACGAACGCTTTCGTCAGTTTATCTCCCAAGTGTCGATCTCACTGCTTGTGGTCGATGAAGCGCACTGTATTTCAGAATGGGGACACAACTTCAGACCCGACTACCTGAAGCTTCCTCAATACCAAAAACAGCTCAATATTCCTCAGGTTCTACTACTGACAGCCACTGCGACTACAGCGGTTATCCAAGATATGAAGTCAAAGTTTGAAATTGATGAGGAGCGCGTTGTGGTTACGGGTTTCTATCGTCAAAATCTCGATCTGTCGATTCAACCTTGTGAACAAACCAGTAAGCTAGAAACCTTGTGCAATGTGGTTAACCAAGCTTCTCTCGCTCCGACTATTGTTTATGTCACCCTTCAACAAACGGCAGAGATGCTGGCTCAGCAGCTTCGCAATGCTGGCGTTAATGCAGTGGCTTACCATGCGGGTCTTAAGCCTGAAAATAGAGATGCTATTCAACACCAATTCATGAATGATGACGTGAGCTGTATCGTCGCAACTATCGCGTTTGGTATGGGCGTGGATAAGTCCAACATTCGCCGAGTGATTCACTTTGACTTACCAAAATCGATCGAAAACTACTCACAAGAGATCGGCAGAGCTGGTCGAGATGGGCAAGCGTCTGAATGTATTTTACTGGCTAACAAACACGGTTTAAGCACACTCGAGAACTTCGTTTTTGGTGATACGCCAGACAACATATCGATCCAAGCGGTATTAAAAGAGATCTACGAAAATCAAAACATTGGCGCTTCTGGCTCGAATCAATGGGAGATCATGCTTAATCAACTATCACGTGAATCCAACATTCGTCAGTTACCGCTAAAAACACTACTGGTGTATCTCGAAATTGAAGGTGTGATTGAGCCCAAGTACAGCTACTTCGCAGACTACAAATTTAAGTTCATTCGTCCGAAACAGCAGATCACAGAGCAATTTCAAAGTGAACGTCGTCAATTTGTCGAAGCGATTTTCCAATGCTCTCCTCAAGCAAGAGTGTGGTGCCAAGTCGACTTCGATGCGCTTTGGACACACTTCCAAGCCGATCGTCAGCGTGTGATTGCGGCTATCGACTACTTCAATGAACAAGGTTGGATTGAACTAGAAAGCAAGCAGATCACCGATGTCTACGCGATCCACAATACTTCTGAAGATATGATGCAACTGTCAGAGCGTCTAACTGAGTTGTTTAAAGCAAAAGAAAACAGCGAGATAAACCGCCTTAACCAAATGCTGAATTTCTTTGAGGCGGATACTTGCCTAAGCTCACGCCTTGCGAGTTATTTTGCCGATGATAAAGCACCAACAAACTGCGGTCACTGCTCTGTATGTCGAGGAGAAGTGGCAATCTTACCAACCGTTGATGTTGAACCTATCGATGATGAGACGGTGATGACATGGATACATGAGTTTATTTCGGCTAGCCAACAACTGATTACCGACGAGGCAATTACTCGCTTCTTATGTGGAATCGCCACCCCGCTTTCAACCAAACTCAAAGCCAGTAAAATGGTCGGTTACGGCAAGCTAGAGCAGCAACCGTTCAGTGATACCTTAGCGCGAGTAAAACAACTTCCTAGGTAATTCTTACTTATAAAAAACCGACTAGGCTATGAAGCGTAGTCGGTATTCATCTCACTCATTATCTTTAAAAGAAGCTCAACTGACGCATTTGGTCTTTGGGTTGCAGCATTACACTTAAACCAAGTAGGCGTATCTCTCGCCCTTGTTGTCTTTTCAGTATTTCACTAAGCAGCTCTTTGAAGTGTTCACGATCGAGAGAGGCGTGGATGTGCTCAATCGTGGTTTGTTGAAAATCGGCGAACTTGAGCTTAATGCCCTGCTTGATGATCGCTTTGCTTGGACTAGCCTTTTCTAAGCGAGTCTCGAGTTCAGGAAATAGCTTGTCTTCGATTACCTGCCAACATTCAGCGTAAGTTGAAATATTTTGAGTGAAGGTGCGCTCTACGCCTACCGATTTTCGCTCGCGCTCGATGATAACTTCTCGATCATCAATGCCATGACTGCGCTTCCAGAGTGATGCACCTTGACGGCCAAACTTGAGTAGGAGGTCTCGATAGTCAGACTCTTTAATATCCTTACAAGTAAAGAAACCTGCTTGATGCAGCTTTTCAATGCTCACCTTGCCAACACCGGGAATCTTTTCAAGTGGTAGCTCATCGATCACTGATTGCACGTCTTGTGGAGGGATAACAAACTGACCATTGGGCTTATTCAGATCCGAGGCCACTTTCGCCAAGAATTTAATCGGTGCAATTCCTGCAGAAGCTGTCAGGTTCAGTTCGTTCCAGATATCACGGCGAATAGACTCGGCAATAAGTGTTGCTGAACCATGACACCGCTTAGAATCGGTGACATCAAGGAAAGCTTCATCCAAAGAAAGAGGTTCAATGATTGATGTGTATCGAGAGAAGATTTCGCGGATCTTTTTAGATATCTCGACATAGACCGACATTCTTCCCGGCACAACCAATAGATTAGGACAAAGCTGCAGGGCTTTTCCGGTCGGCATTGCAGAGCGAACACCAAACTTGCGGGCTTCATAATTACAGGTGCTCAAAACGCCGCGTTGCTTTTCATGCCCACCAACAGCTAACGGGCGATTTCGGTAAGCAGGGTTATCACGCATTTCTACAGCCGCGTAAAAACAATCCATATCGACATGGATTATTTTTCTGACTTTCTCTTGGTCCGCACTACGCATCTAGAAATAACTCAACCTTACAACTGTATCTATGAACAGTATAATCAATTATTCTCAAATTTAAAATGATATAGAGTCCAGCTCAACAGGTTTCACTTCAATAGCCACCTACAATTCTGATAGTATTGTTAACGAGTATTTAGTCTATAAGTAGGGATCGCTTTTGAGTGAAAAAATACTAGTGGTAGAAGATAGCCGTGCATTCAGAAACTACCTTTACCAACAACTTAAGAACGATGGCTATGAAGTTGCGTTGGCGGAATCTGTAGAAGAAGCCAAAGCGATCTTAGAGCAAGAAACGGATTTCTTGTGTGCAGTCCTCGACTACTGTTTACCTGACGGCCAAGACGGCGAGATCATTGATCTCGTCTTAGGCTATCAACAGAAAATCATTGTCCTGACCGGGATGTTCGACAATCAACTGCGAGAGCAAGTCCTAGCCAAAGGCGTTATCGATTACATACTTAAAGACAGTATGTCATCAGTAAGCTACCTACTTCCCCTGGTTCAAAGAATTTCGAATAATCGCCATCACAAAGCATTGGTTGTCGATGATTCAGCGGTCGTTCGCCGTTACATAGCTCAACTTCTAGAACACCAATATATCCAAACTATCCAAGCCGAAGATGGCGAACAAGCATTAAAGCTCCTTCATAACGATCCCGATATTACGTTTGTTGTTACAGACCATGATATGCCGAAGAAAGACGGTATAGCGATGATCCGTGAGATACGACGCGATCACGACAGAAACCAGTTGGCTATTCTAGGGTTATCAGGCAGCGATGATCGCACCATGACAGCTCGATTCCTTAAAGCGGGGGCTAACGACTTCCTTTACAAGCCTTTTAACCAAGAAGAATTTTTTTGCCGTATCCATCAACTGCTTGATATGAAAGAAGCGGCCAACGAGCTATTTCTACATGCCAACGAGGATGCTCTTACTGGCTTATGGAACCGTCGTTACCTGTTCAATCAAACATGTAAAGGTTGTGAGCAGCGCAGTATAGCCATGATGGATATCGACTTCTTCAAGAAAGTGAACGACACCTACGGTCACGATGGTGGTGATGCAGTCCTCGTGGAAGTCGGCAAGATCATCAAAGACCATTTTAAAGATGATGTTGCTGTACGCTTCGGTGGCGAAGAATTTTGTATTCAGTCGTGTGGTTCGTTTGAGAGCTTTGTTGACAACTTAGAGTCCATGAGAGAAGCCATTGAAAGCCATGTTGTTGAGCATGACTCTCAAAGAATCAAGGTCAGTATCAGTATCGGCGTAACCGATTTAGACGCGAAGCTAGATGAGCAGATCAAAGCCGCTGATGAGCTTCTTTATACGGCAAAAGAGCAAGGTAGAAACCAACTAGTGTTTGCGCGTAACAGCATGCAAATCGAACAATAGTCATTCGCCTCTGTTTCCATTTTTGGTATACCAAGATTAATTGCTAGACCTCAAAACTAAAAAAGCTCAAGACGATAATCTTGAGCTTTTCAATTTGAGGGCATAGATAACTCTATCCCCTATGACTGTCACCAATTAAGCGATACGGTCTTTACTCCAAGCCGCTTCTTTTTGTTGACGCTCAGCCAGCTTCTCTTCACGGTAAGCTTCACGTGCTTCACGCTTCTTACGCGCGTCACAAGGTTCAGGGCAGTTACATACTTTATCAATACCAACAGCACCCAAACCGCCACAGCTACCTTTCACAACTTTCTTTTGGATAATGTAGCCAATTGACATCGCTGCGATTACTGCAAGAAAAACACCAAATGTAATCAGAAATGTATTCATAATTATCTCGCTTACCTTATTTACCTAAGTATGGCTTAAATGCTTCAGAAGCAATTTCTTTAAAGCCATCTGCTGTTTTTACCACCATGAACACTGGGATGTTATGTTGGTTTGCGACTTCCATTCCTTTTTCCTCACCTAAGACCATAAGGCCCGTAGATAAGCCGTCTGCAGTCATTGAAGACGGGTTTAAAACAGTCACAGAAACCACTTTATGGTGAAGAGGCTTTCCTGTTTCAGGGTTGATGATGTGTGAGTAACGAACACCATCACGTTCAAAATAGTTACGGTAATCACCAGAGGTTGCGATAGCCATATCACCCGGCTCGATGATCTCTTGGATATTACGCTCATCAACGCTTGGTTTCTCAATCGCGATACGCCAGCCCACGTTCTCACGGTTTAAACCTTTCAGACGAATTTCGCCACCGACTTCAACCATGTAGTTGTGAATACCGATAGAATCAAGGTAGTCAGCGACGACGTCAACACCCCAACCTTTTGCAATCGTGGATAGATCGACATACAGGTTAGGTAGGTCTTTCTTCAACATGTTGCCTTCAACACTAAGATGATGGATACCAATCTTAGCCTTGCGAGCCGCCAGCTCTTCATCTGATGGCACAACTTCAGGACGAGCTTCAGGACCAAAACCCCATAAGTTAACTAACGGACCAACCGTTACATCCAGAGCTCCTTCAGTAAGACCGTTCAAACGAATCGCTTCTTTCACAACCGTCGCTGTTTGCTCAGATACTTCGAACGCATCCGCACCTTTATGCTGATTGAAACGGCTTAATTCGGAATCTTCACGGTAAGTCGACATCTGGTCGTTTACTTCTTCAAGTAGACGATCGATCTCTGTATGAACTTCATTAGACTCAGGAAATTCATCACCATTGATGTATTTAATATTGTAACTCGTGCCCATCGTTGGGCCACTCAAATGCACTTGCTCTCTTGACTGCTCACAGCCCGCAAGAAAAATCAAAGAAGTTAATGCAACAAGCCAAATTCTCACTTGCTTACTCCTGTCTAATGTTGAGGATTTATATAAGGAAAAATAAGAGTAAAAAATAGGTATTTTGAATGCCTTACTCTTTCTTATATAAGCCAGTATGTTGTCAAAAGCTGTCTTAGAAAAACAAATGGCTGACTCGTAGGAGTCAGCCATAATATCAATCACTTAAGTGGATTAACCACCGAAGTCATCTAGTAGGATGTTTTCATCTTCTACACCAAGATCTTTCAGCATGCCGATAACAGCAGCGTTCATCATCGGTGGACCACACATGTAGTACTCACAATCTTCAGGAGCTTCGTGATCCTTCAGGTAGTTTTCGTACAGTACGTTGTGGATGAAACCAGTGTAACCGTCCCAGTTGTCCTCTGGTTGAGGATCAGACAGTGCACAGTGCCACACGAAGTTTTCGTTTGCAGCCGCTAGGCCATCGAAATCTTCAATGTAGAACATCTCACGCTTAGAACGCGCGCCATACCAGTAAGACATCTTACGAGTAGACTTAAGACGCTTAAGTTGGTCGAAGATATGAGAACGCATAGGCGCCATACCTGCACCACCACCGATGAATACCATTTCATTGTCTGTGTCTTTAGCAAAGAACTCACCAAATGGACCAGAAATAGTACATTTGTCGCCTTCTTTAAGAGACCAGATGTATGAAGACATAACACCAGGAGCTACGTCAGGGTTGTTTGGCGGCGGAGTTGCGATACGCACGTTAAGCTTGATGATGCCTTTCTCTTCTGGGTATGAAGCCATAGAGTAAGCACGGATCGAATGCTCTTTAACGATAGACTCATAACGGAACAAGTTGAACTTATCCCAGTCACCACGGTATTCCTCAGGAATATCGTAATCTGCGTATTTCACGTGATGTGGTTCAGCTTCAATCTGAATGTAACCACCCGCGCGGAACGGAACTTCTTCACCTTCAGGGATCGCTAGAGCAAGTTCTTTGATGAAAGTAGCTTCGTTGTTATTCGAGATAACAGTACATTCCCACTTTTTAACACCAAAGATATCTTCGTCTAGTTCAATCTCCATGTCAGTTTTCATAGCAACTTGACATGCAAGACGTTCGCCTTCGCGAGCTTCACCTTTTGTGATGTGATCAAGTTCAGTTGGAAGGATGTCGCCACCACCAGACTTAACTTTTACACGACACTGACCACAAGAGCCACCGCCACCACAAGCAGAAGATACGAAGATACCAGCGCCAGCCAGGGCACCAAGTAGCTTGCTACCAGGTTGAGTAACGATCGCCTTTTCAGGGTCGCCGTTTACTGAAATAGTGATGTCACCTGATGGTACTAACTTAGACTTAGCGAAAAGAATCACTAGTACTAGAGCCAGTACAATAATGGTAAACATCGCTACGCCAAGAATAATACTAAACATTTGTTATTCCTTATTACTGGGTGCTTACCCTACAGTTGAACACCAGAGAAAGACATAAAGCCTAACGCCATCAGACCAACAGTAATGAACGTGATACCAAGGCCACGAAGACCTGGAGGTACGTCAGAGTACTTCATCTTCTCACGGATACCCGCAAGAGCAACGATAGCTAACATCCAACCCACACCAGAACCGAAGCCGTAAACAACAGATTCAGCAAAGTTGTAGTCACGAGTTACCATGAAAGATACACCACCAAAGATTGCACAGTTAACTGTGATCAGTGGAAGGAAGATACCTAGTGCGTTGTACAAAGGTGGGAAGAAACGGTCTAGAACCATCTCTAGGATTTGTACAAGTGCCGCGATAACACCGATGAATGCGATGAAGTTAAGGAAACTTAAATCGACACCTTCAACAAGCGCGTTTTCTTTCAGGATGTGTGTGTAAACAAGGTTGTTTACAGGAACAGCGATTGTAAGTACTACAACTACCGCAACACCAAGACCAAAAGAAGTTTTAACTTTCTTAGATACCGCTAGGAATGTACACATACCTAGGAAGAAAGAAAGCGCCATGTTTTCGATGAAAATCGATTTAACTAGCAGACTAATATAATGTTCCATGACTACCTTACCCCTTCGCTTCTACTTGTTCTGGTTTGAACACACGAATTGCCCAAATCAAGAAACCAATTAGGAAGAATGCAGAAGGTGCTAGAAGCATCAAGCCGTTTGGCTGATACCAACCACCGTTGCTCACTAGAGGTAGTACTTCCATACCAAATAGTTTGCCAGAGCCTAGAAGCTCACGGAAGAAACCAACAGTGATAAGAACGAAACCGTAACCAAGACCGTTACCAAGACCATCGATTAGAGATGGGATTGGCGCAGACTTCATTGCGAATGCTTCAGCACGACCCATTACAATACAGTTAGTAATGATTAGGCCTACGAATACAGATAGCTGCTTAGAGATATCGTATAGGTATGCTTTAAGCACTTGGTCTACCACGATTACTAGTGATGCGATAATTGCCATCTGAACGATGATACGCACACTGTTAGGAATGTGGTTACGGATTAAAGAAACGAAGAAGTTAGACAGAGCAGTAACGAACATTACCGCGATAGTCATAACAAATGCTGTTTCTAGCTTAGTGGTTACCGCAAGAGCAGAACACACACCAAGAACCTGTAGCGCGATTGGGTTGTTGTCCAACACCGGCGCTAAGATGCTCTTTTTAATTTCTTTTGCACTAGACATTAGTTCAGACCTCCGTCACGAACTTTTGCTAGGAACGGACCAAAGCCCATATCACCTAACCAGAAGTCAAATGTATGTTGAACACCAACGCTAGTCAGTGTTGCACCAGAAAGGCCATCTACACCGTGCTCAGAACCTTGAGGAGCGCCACCTTTAACAACCTGAATAGCAGGTTTGTGGTTTTCGTCGAATAATTTCTTACCAACGAATTGAGCGCGCCAAGATGGGTTCTCAACTTCACCACCAAGTCCAGGAGTTTCACCTTGCTCGTAGTAAGTGATACCAGAAACTGTGTTGCCATCAGTTTCTACCGCAACGAATGCGTACATCATTGACCATAGACCGTTACCGTGAACAGGGATGATAACTTTAGAAGTTTCAGCGCCATCTTTCACAAGGTATACAGTACCCGTGTTAGCACGACGAAGGATCTTAGCGATGTCATCTTCAGCTGAAAGCTTGATTGACTGAGCTGGATCTTTTGCCGCTTTACGTTGGTCGTATGCAGCAGCATCGCCGTCAACGAAATCGCCAGTAGCGAAATCAACTAGACGAGGTTCAATGTTCTCTGCGTACAGTTCAGGGATATTACCCGCAAGTTCAATGCCCGCAACTTCAAGGATCTTAGTTTGCTGATCTAGAACCGCGTTAGCTTGTTGCTTAGGTTTAAGAACAACTGCAGCTGTTGAAACGATGATTGAGCACACTAGGCTCAATGCGATAACAACAAACAGCGTCTTTTTAATGCTATCGTTATTACTTGCCATAGCGCGCTAGTCTCCGCTTAATGTTCTTCTCGATTACAACGTGGTCAAACAGAGGAGCAAATAGGTTTGCGAATAGAATCGCAAGCATCATGCCTTCTGGGTATGCAGGGTTAACTACACGAATCATTACACACATTGCGCCGATTAGGATGCCGTACCACCACTTACCTTTGTTGGTAAATGAAGCTGATACTGGGTCAGTCGCCATGAAGAACATACCGAATGCGAAGCCACCTAGAACTAGGTGCCAGTGCCAAGGCATGCTGAACATTGCGTTAATATCAGAACCGATCACGTTAAACAGCGTAGACACAGCAATCATACCGATCATTACACCAGCAATGATTCGCCATGAAGCGATACGCATGTAAACGATCATCGCAGCACCGATCATAAGTGCTAGAGTCGATACTTCACCGATAGAACCTGGGATGTTACCAATGAATGCGTCCATCCAAGTGATTGCTTCACCAGATGTTACGTTCATTAGTGCGCTACCGCCGCCTTGAGCCCATTGGCTAAGAGCAGTTGCACCAGAGAAACCATCTGCAGCAGTCCAAACTACGTCACCTGAAATCTGTGCAGGGTATGCAAAGAATAGGAACGCACGGCCAGCAAGTGCAGGGTTCAGGAAGTTACGACCCGTACCACCGAAGATCTCTTTAGCGACTACAACACCGAAGGTAATACCTAGTGCTGCTTGCCATAGAGGAAGTGTTGGCGGAACGATAAGCGCGAATAAGATAGAAGTAACAAAGAAACCTTCGTTTACTTCGTGCTTACGCACCATACAGAACAGAACTTCCCAGAAACCACCAACGATGAATACCGTTGCGTAGATAGGTAGGAAGTAAGTCGCACCAAGTAGCATCTTGCTGCCAACACCTGCATCGGCTCCTAAGGAGGCTCCAAGCATTTCGGTTAGCCAGTAGTGCCAGTTACCACTGATAACAGATGCTAGTTCAGCACCTGCATACATATGGTTAAGTGCTGCGATAGCTTGGCCACCCGCGTTGTACATACCCCAGAACATTGCTGGGAATACCGCGAACCAAACCATGATCATGATACGTTTTAAATCAACGCTATCACGAACGTGCGAGCTTTTCTTTGTAATAAGACCTGGCGTGTAGAACACTGTCGCTGCTGCTTCGTAAAGCGCAAACCACTTCTCGTGTTTACCACCTGGCTCAAAATGATGCTCGATGTCTTCAAGAAACTTTTTAAGGCCCATGAAAATTACCCTTCCTTCTCAATCGTATCTAGGCATTCACGAAGTAGTTGACCGTACTCGTACTTACCTGGACATACAAAGGTACACAATGCTACATCTTCTTCGTCTAGCTCTAGCGCACCTAGTGCTTGAGCACTATCAATGTCGCCTGCACATAGATCACGAAGCAGCAATGTAGGTTCCATATCTAGAGGCATTACGCGCTCGTAGTTACCAATTGGAACCATTGAGCGGTCACTACCGTTTGTTGTCGTTGTCATGTTGAACAACTGACCTTTAAACAGGTGACCAAGGAATGAACGAGTAACAGAGAACTTGTTCTTACCAGGCATAGCCCAGCCGAATAGCTCTTTATCACGACCTTCACGTAGAACAGAAACTTGCTGATGGTAACGACCAAGGAAAGCATGTGGACCTGTTGCTTCAGTACCCGTAAGTACAGAACCAGAAATCACACGAACTTCGCCTGGCATTAACTCGCTGTCTGTCAACTCTTCAAGGCTAGCACCAATTTGAGTACGAACTAGACGTGGGTTGTTCACCACTGGACCAGCCAGAGAAACAACACGCTCAGAGTAAATCTCACCAGTAAGGAAAAGCTTACCGAATGCGATAACATCTTGGTAGTTAATGCTCCACGCTACATTTTGTGCATTTACCGGATATAGGTAATGCATATGCGTGCCTGCAAGACCTGCAGGGTGTGGGCCATCAAAAACATGTTCTTCAACGTTAGACTGAGCTGAACGAGGTAAGCTAGTACCTTTTTTACAAACGTACACTTTACCGTTAGTCAGAGTTGAAAGAAGATCTAAACCAGCAACGAAAGCATCAGACTGCTCGTTAATGATTAATTCTGGCTCAGCTGCTAGCGGATTAGTATCCATAGCAGTAACGAAAATAGCCTGAGTTTCAGAATCAACTGCTGGAACCTTGCTGAACGGACGAGTTCGCAAAGCGGTCCATGCGCCAGACTCAACTAACTGAGCTTTAACCGTATCACGGTCAAGGCCTACTAGTTGGTTAGCTTCATAGCTATTGAACGTGATTTGCTCATTGCCTGCTACTTCAATCACTACTGATTGAAGAACACGCTTAGCACCACGGTTCACTTCAATAACTTTACCGCTTGCTGGAGAAGTAAATACAACACCTGGGTTCTTTTTATCTGCAAAAAGAACTTGGCCTTTCTTCACTTCATCACCAACGCGAGCATGCATCGTAGGACGCATACCAACGTACTCTTCGCCAAGCAAGGCGACTTTAGTGATGGACTTACCATCATTAATCACCTGGGATGGAGTTCCTGCGATAGGAAGATCCAAACCCTTCTTTATTGTAATCATACGCACTTGCACTACTTTATCGGGAAAAAGATTCTTTTAATTGCGTAAATTCAGGACGTTTTAAAATCGCCCTTAGACACGACATTACAGTGTCCGGTTTTGGTAAATTTGAGATACCAAAATCGCAACATTTTCATAATAAAATCACCACACGAATCATGTGAGATTTATCAGGTGCGATATTCTAGCATTTTTTGACAACTCGATGCCATGACCAATAACTTGAATACAGCCTTTATTTGGTGAGATTTGAAGCATATGGCCTCTCAAATATGTATAAATTTGACGAGCCGCACAGATAAAATGGCTTTTGAATCGTGTTTTAAACAAGAGATTAATACTCTGTCACAAACTAATATTTTACTAGTTATGTTGAAACACTGTTAATAAAAACATTACTCATTGTAGGTATTTGAGCTCGTTCAATTTGACATCAGTTTGGGTGATATAAGAACGAAAAATACATACGTTTGACGACAAAAAAAGCGCCATGGCGCTTTTCTCTGTATATAGGCCTTCTTACTTTCCGCCACCCATACACATTGGACTGTCTGGCACGCTATCTAGCTGCTTCATCCATTCATCTTTTGTATAAGTGTGAATAGACAGTGCGTGGATATTATTGGCTAACTCTTCTGAAAGTGCCTTATTTACCGCTCGATGACGAGCAATAAGACGCAAACCTTCAAACACATCGCTGACAACAATCACTTTGAAATGACTCTCAGAACCAGCCGGAACATTGTGCATATAGCTCTCATTGACCACGTTTAAATGACTTGGTGAAAACTCATTGTGCAATTTTGTTTCGATAACTTCTTGGATCATTGTGATTCCTTAATAACGTATTGGCATTATCCGTGGGCTGAGTATAAACCCTAACAGGTCGAGTGTCTGAGTATTTCATAGCAAATGGCATAGGTTTGGTTGAGTTTTTTCTATCTTGTTCAGCCTGCATTTGAGACAATATCTTTGTTATTTCTTACATAAGTATCTCAAGCAATGAAAACCGAACTTACCCTTCACGACAGAACTTTGACCTTACATCGTTTCCCGAAACGTTCAAATGAAACCCTTCAAGCTTGGGATGCGGGCGACGAATACATTATTAGCCATGTTGAAGAGATGAACCTTGAACCTGGTAAACACATCCTGATCATGAACGACAGCTTCGGTGCCCTATCGACTTGGTTCTCGAAAGATCATGATGTCACTATGATGAGCGACTCATTTATCTCTCACCGTGGCGCCCTGAAAAACTTGCAGCGCAATCAAAGTAACCGAGTGAACTTCTTGAACACGATGGATGATATCCCACACGGTATCGACCTTGTGATCATGCAGCTGCCAAAAACAAATCGTCACCTAATCTGGCAACTGAGCCAGCTACGCCAAGCATTGCCTGTAGGCTGCCAAGTGATTGGCGTCAACAAGGTAAAAGAGATTCACACCTCTACGCTTAACCTGTTCGAAAAATACCTAGGCGAAACCAAAACATCACTAGCGAAGAAAAAACACCGCTTAGTCTTCTCATCTCCAAACTGCCAGCCAATTCAAACGGTAGAGCCTATTGTTGAATGGGATGTGGACGGTGAAGATATCCGTCTGAAAAATTTACCAAATGTTTACTCAGGGGAAGCACTCGATCAAGGCGCTCGCTATATGCTAGAGCACATCCCACAAGATCCTGAGCTACGTCATATCATCGATCTAGGCTGTGGCAACGGTGTATTGAGTGTAAAAGCAGGGCAATTGAACCCACAAGCTCGTATCACCTGTGTGGATGAAAGCTTTATGGCTGTGGAGTCAGCACGCCAAAACGTCAAGGATAACCTTGGTGAAGACGGCAACTTCCAGTTCATCGCCAACAACTGTTTAGATGGCTTTAAGAAAAACAGCACCTACTTAGTGATGTGTAATCCTCCATTCCATCAGCAACAAGCGATTACTGATCACATTGCATGGCAAATGTTCTGTGATGCAAAGCATGTTCTTAGCAATGGAGGCAAATTAATTGTTATTGGCAACCGACACCTCGGATACGATGTCAAACTAGCAAGACTATTTGGTGAAGCTAACGTTGAAACGCTTGAACTAAACCAAAAATTTGAGATATTACAAGCAACAAGAGAACCTGCGAATTTTAATAAATAAGCAGAAACGACTTCACAAGAATTTAAGATACCGAGCTTCTGGTGTGAATTTAGAAAGGATAAAGGAATGAAAAAACTGATTTTGGCTGCTTCTATTATGGCTTTGACAGCATGTTCAGCCCCTCAGCAAGAACAGATCAATGTAATGCCAGAAGCTTCACTAAGCTCAAGCAACCTTGTACAAGGCAAAACATACACACTAACCAGTAAAGATGTTCGTGCCGCTCAATATGTTGCATTGGTTGATAGTGGCCGTTCAAACATTCAGCCAATTCACGCTAAGCAAAACATGCGTATTTCTCTAGAAAATGCTGTTGCACAGCAGTTAGAGTCTCAAGGTTTTCGTGCGAGCGTAAACAGTGAAAACTCGATTGTTTTAGAGATTCAAGAAGCACTCGTTACCGTAGAGCACACCATTATGGAAAACAAAATGGACGGTAAAGTAACGCTTGAAGTTACCGCTGAAACGCCTGAAGGCAAACTAGTTAAAACATTCAACGGCACTGCAACACGCACTGGTGCATTGAGTGCATCTAACGACGACATCTCTATGGTTCTTAATGACGTGATCAACTTGGTTCTTACTGAGATCGCTAACGACCAAGAGCTACAAACTTACATGAAGGAACGTTTCTAATGGGTCGTATTTTATCTTCTATCGCATTAATGCTAGTGAGCGTGAGCGTTTGGGCTGGTCCTAAAGTAAACGTGGAAACAACATTAGGCGACTTCACTATTGAGCTTAACCAAGAACAAGCACCGGTTAGTGCGGAGAACTTCCTAAAATACGTTGCTGACGGCAGCTACGAAGGCACTATCTTCCACCGTGTTATTCCTGGCTTTATGGCTCAAGGTGGCGGCTTCGATCAAGAGATGAATCAACAAGCAACTTACGCTCCTATCAAGAATGAAGGCAGCAATGGCTTGAAGAACGATACAGCAACAATCGCGATGGCTCGTACTAATGCGCCAGATTCTGCAACTCGTCAGTTCTTCATTAACTTCTCTGATAATGACTTCTTGAACGCAAAAGGTAGCAACCCAGGCTACGCTGTATTCGGCAAAGTAACTGAAGGTTTTGATGTTGTTCAAAAGATGGCAACGATTCCAACCAAGCGAATGGGCCGCATGTCAGACATACCAGTTGACCCAATCGTCATCACTAAAGTGACCCTTCTTAAGTAATCCAATCTAACGCCCTTATTTCTTAAGGGCGTTTTTCTACACAAGGACGCCCTATGTCATCAGGCACTCCCTCTCTTTCTTGGATGCAGACTTTCCGCAGCTACCTAGATAAACGCCTACTTTGGGTGTTTATGCTCGGCTGTTCGAGTGGCTTCCCATGGGTTCTTATTGGATCCAATATGTCTGGTTGGCTAAAAGATGCAGGTTTAACGCGTGCTGCCATCGGCTACTTTGGCAGTGTGTTTGCCGTGTATGCGATTAACTTTCTATGGGCACCATTGGTAGACCGAGTAAAACTGCCGGTGCTTCACGCAATACTCGGCCAGCGACGCAGTTGGATCTTTTTCTGCCAATCCATTGTTTTAATCGGTACCTTATTCATCGCAGGCGTCAATCCCGCAGAGAACTTGGCGTTTACTTCAATGTTGGCGCTCGCTATTGCCATTGCCTCAGCCACGCAAGACATCGCGATTGATGCATTTCGTATTGATACCTTCCCAAAATCCGAAGCATCAAAACTGCCGCAAGCTTCTGCAATGGCCGTAATTGGTTGGTGGACGGGGTATTCTCTACCAGGCTACCTTGCCTTTATTAACGCAGACTCAATCGGTTGGAATGGCGTGTATTACGGAATGGCAGGCGTCGTTGTCGTACTAATGCTGTTTACTCTTTTTGTCGGAGAGCCAAATACACAACGCGAAGCCCTGCAAGAACAGGCTCAGCAACGCCACAATAAGGTTGTCGGTTCGAAAGTCGTGGCTTGGTTCAGTGTTACCGTGTTAGAACCGTTTTATGACTTCTTCAAACGAAACGGAGTTCAAGTTGCCATCACCCTACTGCTGTTCGTATTCCTATTTAAGATAGGTGAAGCCTTCCTAGGTCGCATGTCGATCACCTTCTATAAAGAGATAGGTTTCAGTAATGAACAGATCGGTCATTACTCCAAGTTAATTGGCTGGGGCGCGACGATATTCTTCACTTTGGTAGGCAGTGTCTTCAATGTGAAATTCGGTATTGTACGCGGACTGATGATCGGCGGTGTGGCAATGGCGGCCAGTAATCTAATGTTTGCGTGGATCGCTCACACTGGCCCGAGTGAAACCTTGTTCTTGGCAACGATTATTGTCGATAACTTCACAACCGCCTTTTCAACAGTAGCTTTTGTCTCTTTCTTAACGCTATTAACCGGGCAAGCATTCTCAGCGACACAATATGCATTACTCGCATCCTTGGGCAATTTCGGTCGAACAACGCTGGCTTCCTTCAGTGGTGAGTTGGTTGATTACCTCAATGACTGGTCAACCTTCTTTATACTGACTGCACTCATGGTGATACCGAGTTTGATCATGCTCTATTCGTTACGCCACTTTTTCACGGATTTATTAGAAAAAGCCAAAAACAATCAAGAATAGAGTCAAAAAAAATGATAAGAGGGTAGCATTGAGCTTCCCTCTTTTACGTTCGGTCTTCAGATCTAGTCTGTTGTGTCGCTCACGATAAGATTAAAACCTGTTCCCATCGAATCATCAATCGCCACAACCAAAGGCTGACCCGCTACAGTAATCGTCACAAAGTAAGACCCCGCCGCAACATAAATGCCATTCGCATAATCTTTGAATTTCACATCACTTAGCGCCGGAGTGCTGCCAGCAATACCCACCGTTTTCGGTCAAAGATAGATCAAAGACTGGATTGTAAGACGGGTTGAATTGTCATTTTTTAAGAGAAAACGCTTAGAAATGAATACTGTTGATTTTGATATGCATGTCACTCTAATTAGTAGAATCGTTTGCTTAGCACAGTATTTCACCTATTTATCCACAAAATAATCGAGTTTCACAAAATCAATAGAATTAGAGGTGCATCAAGATGCATTGCCACATTAAAGTTCCATCATTTAGATCATTAGTGTGATCAGCTTCACCTTAATAATTGTAATTTTCACTCCGTCTCACTTTTATTTGAGAACAAAATCGCTATTATGCTCGGCATTCGGACATCATAAACACGCACGGATTAGCGGGTTACTTATTTCAAACATAGAGAGTTCCATTATGCGTAAATCACTTTTAACTCTTGGCCTACTTGCAGCAGCATCTGCTCCAGTAATGGCGGCTGATTATTCTGACGGCGACATCCATAAGAACGATTACAAATGGATGCAATTCAACCTTATGGCTGCAATTGACGAACTTCCAGGTGAGTCTTCACATGATTACCTAGAGATGGAATTCGGTGGCCGCTCGGGAATCTTCGACCTTTATGGCTATGTTGACGTATTCAACCTAACGTCTGATCCAGGCAGCGATAAAGCTGGTGCTGAAAAGATGTTCATGAAGTTCGCTCCTCGTATGTCTCTAGACGGACTTACAGGTAAAGATCTTTCTTTCGGTCCAGTTCAAGAGCTTTACGTATCTACACTTATGGAATGGGGTGGTAACTCTGGCGTTAACACTCAAAAAGTTGGTTTAGGTTCTGACGTAATGGTTCCGTGGTTAGGCAAAATTGGCCTAAACCTTTACGGTACATACGATTCAAACAACAAAGATTGGAACGGTTACCAAGTTTCTGCAAACTGGTTTAAACCTTTCTACTTCTTCGAGAACGGTTCATTCGTCTCTTACCAAGGTTACATCGATTACCAATTTGGTCTGGAAGACAAGTACTCTTCTGCAAGTAACGGTGGTGCAATGTACAATGGTATCTACTGGCACTCAGATCGTTTTGCTGTTGGTTACGGCTTAAAAGGTTACAAAGACATCTACGGTATTAAAGATACTGATGGATTCAAATCAACAGGCTTCGGTCACTACGTTGCAGTAACTTACAAGTTCTAATCGAACTTCTAAGAAAGTTTCCTAAATGGCACCCTCGGGTGCCATTTTTTATTGCTTTCATTTAATGCCTCGCTATCCTTGCAGCATCACTTTCTTATCTCGGTATTGCTGTGAACATCACTATTGTTGGGCCAGGGGCCATCGGCTCTTTATGGGCAATAAAACTACTTCAAGCTGGTCATAATGTGTCTTTGTGGAGTCGTTCCACTGATAACTCAATTGACTTATCACTTGATGGACAAGCTTCCCTTTCCTTCAGTAACAACAATATCGAAAAGCTATCAGCGAGTGACTTGGTTATTTTCACGGTCAAAGCTTGGCAAATAGCAGAAGCAACCACTCCACTGCTTCAACATCTCGATCCCGACACCATTCTCATATTCATGCATAACGGAATGGGGGCGGTCGACAACATCGCCACTCAAATTGATACTCACCCGATAGTATTGGCAACCACGACCCAAGCAGCATTCAAACCTGATCGTAATAGTGTATCTCACACAGGAATAGGGCAAACCCAGTTAGGTGCTTTTAACCAAACGGGTCAGCAGTGCACGTTTTTAGTTGATGTGTTGGATCATGCTCTCCCCGCTGTGAGTTGGAACCCACAAATAAAAACCGCGCTTTGGACTAAACTCGCCATAAATTGTGCTATCAACCCACTTACTGGGTTGGAACAAATCAAGAATGGTGAACTTGCAGACCAAAGGTTTGAGGGTATTTTAAGTTCTATCGTTGAAGAGCTCACACAAGTTATGCAGGCCGAAGAGATAGCTTGTTCATTCGACGGATTAGAAGCAAGTGTCAACAAGGTTATCCACGCTACGGCTCAAAACAACTCATCCATGAAGCAGGATATGTTTTACCAACGTAAGACAGAGATCGACTTCATCACTGGACACCTAATAAAAACAGCGCTTAAGCATCAGATAGAAGTTCCCGTTAACCAAAAACTGTTCGATCAGGTCAAAGAGCAAGAAAATAGCTGGAATCATCAAGATTAGTCAGCAACGGTCAACAAGTCGCGATAAAATAACAATACCGCTAAGCATAACGCTGGCACCAATTTCCAAGATTTTAGGTAAGAATAGATGCTTGATATCAATCACATCCGAGAGCAGTTCCCTGCGCTATCACAAACCATCAATCAACAACCATTGATTTACTTAGACAGCGCGGCAACGACACAAAAACCTCAGGTAGTTATTGATGCCATTAGCCAGTATTACTCCAAGCAAAATGCCAATGTTCACCGCGGTAGCCATAGTTTAACAGCGAACGCGACCAGTCAGTTTGAAGCAGCCAGAGATAAGGTCGCTCAGTTTATCGGTGCAAGCTCTTCAAAAGAGATCATCTGGACTCGTGGTGCCACCGAGGCGCTCAATTTAATTGCTCAAACTTACGCAAGAAGTACTCTTCAGCCTGGCGATGAGATCTTAGTGAGTGAAATGGAGCATCACGCTAACATTGTCCCTTGGCAAATTGTGGCAGAACAAACCGGGGCTAAAGTCGTTAAAGTACCGATGACATCGGATTGTGAATTTGACCTAGTCGCGTTTGATACGCTTTTAAATGAACGAACCAAGATTGTTGCATTAGCTCAGATAACCAACGTGACGGGTTCTCGTCAGCCGATTGAAGCCGTCATAGAAAAAGCACACAAGATGAATGCGATTGTTGTGGTCGATGGTGCGCAAGGCATCGTTCATGAGTCAGTTGATGTTGCTGCTTTAGGTGCAGATTTCTACGTTTTCTCAGGTCACAAGCTCTATGCCCCTGCGGGTATCGGTGTGCTTTACGGCAAGCTTGAATTGCTCAAAGCGATGCCACCTTGGCACGGTGGTGGAAAAATGGTTGAGCGCGTCTCTTTTTCTGGCACTACTTTTTCACAGTTACCAGGGAAATTTGAAGCGGGCACGCCAAATGTGGCCGGAGCGATAGCATTAAGCACTGCAATAGAATGGTTACGTGGTTTTGCACAGCAAGATGTCGAAAATCATATCCACCAGCTTCAGCACGAAACCTACCGTGCACTCAGTAAACTGGATGATATTCAGATATTGGGATATCAACCCAACGTAAGTGTGATTACTTTTGTGATGGATGGTGTTCACCATCAAGATATAGCGACCCTACTGGATCAGCAGGGCATCGCGGTACGTGCAGGACATCATTGTGCTCACCCATTAATGGATGCACTTAATGTGAAAGGCACTGTTCGAATTTCATTTGGTATTTACAACAACATGGATGATGTTGAAAAGCTCGTAGCGGCGATAGAAAAAGCCGTTGATATGCTTTAGGGAATGGCGAGTAGCGAGTAGCGAGTAGCGAGTAGCGAGTAGCGAAATTATTTAGGGTTGGCGTTTAACGTCAACCCTTTTTGCTTTTGTGTATCTAGGAGGTATTAAGCACTTAGCTCTTGGATTTGAGCAACAATCGCTTTTAGTCCATTACCGCGAGATGGGCTAAGGTGGGTAATTAAACCGATTTGTTCAAAGTAACCATCAATATCGAACGCTTGAACCTGCTCTGATGTTTTTCCATCATACGCAGCCATTACTAATGCAATCAGACCGCGAACGATACGCGCATCAGAATCAGCACAAAAGTGCCAAACACCGTCGATATTCTGAGAAACCAACCACACTTGGCTTTCACAGCCAGAGACAACCACCTGCTCACTTTTCAGTTCATCAGGCATCGTTGGCAGTTTCTTGCCCCATTGAATCACTTGACGATAACGGTCTTCCCAACCGCTGAAAGTCTGCATCTTTGCGACAATATCATCACTGGTAATTTCTTGGCCGAATGGAGAACTTGGAAATGACGTCATTTTTATATCCAGTAAATTCTTAGTAAGCTCAAAGTAACGAGTTACTTAGTATGCTTTTGAACGATCTTTTCTACGATACGTGAAACCGCCACAAAACCAAACGTAGCCGTTACCACCGTTGCTGCGCCAAAACCTGTCGCACAATCCATTCGTTTTGGCCCTTCTGCGGTCGCTTTCGCAGCACATACACTGCCGTCAGCTTGAGGATATTTAAGTTGCTCAGTCGAGAACACACAATCGATGCCAAACTTACGTGCTGGGTTCTTAGGGAAATTGTGATGACGACGTAATGTGTCTTTCAATTTCTTCGCTAACGGGTCTTGAATCGTCTTAGTCAGATCAGCCACTTTGATTTGAGTTGGGTCGACTTGGCCACCCGCACCACCCGTGGTGATCACTTTGATTTTGTTACTACGACAATACGCCAACAGCGAAGCCTTAGCTTTCATGCTATCAATCGCATCGAGAACAAAATCGAACTCTTTCGACAAATACTCAGCCTGATTGTCAGGACCAATAAAGTCATCAATCAGGTTCACTTTACACTCAGGGTTAATCAACTTAACGCGCTCAGCCATCACTTCGATTTTGCTCTTGCCAACCGTACCCGACATTGCGTGGATCTGACGGTTGATGTTGGTCACACACACATCATCCATATCGATCAAAGTCAGCTCACCTAAACCAGTACGAGCAAGCGCTTCAACCGCCCATGAACCTACACCGCCAATACCGATCACACACACGTGTGCTGTTCTAAGTATGTCGACTTCACTATTGCCATATAGGCGACGGGTGCCACCAAATCGTTGGTCATAGTTTTCTGAAGCTGGAGTGGTCAATTCACGCATTGTTGCCGCCAATTTATTTCTGAGAAAAAGAAAAGAGTGCGTTTTATACGCACTCTTGAATAAAAAGTCTAGGGGATTAGCGATTCGCTTTCAATGCCCTATTTTATTGTAGCTTACTCAACCTTTTCAGGAGGCAAAGCCCAAGGCGCTTCAGTTGCGCTGCCATCTAAACCGAGCTTCCACACACGACCAAAATGCTTGTAATGGCCCGCTTCTGTACCCGCTCGAGGGCCCATGCCGTGGTAAAGGTCCAAATGGTTTTGCTTAACCGCGCCGCCCGTATCCAAAACCAATAGCAGTCTTAGTTGATGAGCGCCGCTCCAAGTACCATCAGCATTCAATAATGGAACCTCAGCAAGAATCGGCGTCCCCATAGGCAAGATAGAGCGATCGCCCGCAACCGCCGCCATAGGTAATAGAGGAATGCCCGCGCTACCCATCACAGATAGGTCGTCTCTCGCTTCAAAAAACACGAAAGATGGGTTTTGCTCAAGCAGCTCTTTGACCACTTCAGGATCGTTTGCCAATACCCACTCTTTGATTGCTTTTAGCGACATTTTTTCGCGTGGAACTAAGCCTCGTTCAATCAGAACACGGCCAATGCTCACATAAGCTTTATTGTTCTTACCCGCGTAGGCGAAATACTGCAGCGTGTCATCATCACCGAAGTGTACAAATCCACTGCCCTGTACTTCCATCATAAATGGGTCGATACGGTTTGCTGAGTAACCTAACTCAAGGCCCTGACCTTCTAGTGCGCCGTTGTAAATCTCTTGGCGTGTTGGACACTCTTTACCACACTCAGGAAGCCCGTAAACAGGGTAACGATATTCTTCATTCGCTTCGTGGCGCAGCTCCATCACAGGAGAAAAGTAGCCCGTGAACAAAACATTGCCTTGTTTATCACCACCACCTAGTTGAGCGGTTTGAACGCCAAAATTCGCTAGCTCGCTTGGATCTCCACTCAACATCGCCCACTCATTGAGTTGTTGATAAAGCGGCTCATAGATTTTAGCCATCGAAGGGGATTTAGAAACCACCATCTCAGCTTGTTCTGCAAATGCGGTGTAGTCTCTTGGTTTATTGGATTCAACCTGATCGACCTTATTCAAGGTGCGAGGAAATTCGTCATCAAGGTGTTGCTGAGCAAGATCAGTGGGTTGAGCACAGCCAAATAACAAAGAGGCAGCGACAAGGGGAAGCCATTTTTTAATCACAAGAGTCATCCTAAAAATTCTATGCATCGAGGATGACAAAAACAGTCAGATAACACAATCTTAGATTGTAAGAGTTTACAAGAAGATAACCTATCGGACGGAGTTATCGATATGGCCCTTAAGGCGGAAGATGGGATTGTAGTGACTGTCAGAATCGAGCACCATTTCTGTATTGTCAGAATTGGTCATGCGGAAGCGATAGGTTTTATCACCCGCCTTGTATTCAAAGTAGTTTCCATCAAAGTCAAAGCTCGTCGAAACAACAGACCCACGAACTGACACACCATTAGCATTCAGAACAAACTCATCGGTCGCATAATGTGCAACATCTTGCTCTATCCAAGTGCCGTATATCAGATTGTCGGGCGTCGCCGCATTTTGCACTCGGGAAAGCACATCGCCGAACAAAGAAACCACCGCAAACGAACCCACTAAGGCTAGAACCATTAAACAACGTTCAATGATCTTACGCTTCAACTTAGATTGATTGCGCTGATCAGCTTCGCTGTAGAGACCTTTGGTTATCTCATCGATTTTGTTCTTTGTTGCTGGAGCTGGTTGCATTCGGTGACTACTCATAAGGATGCTATGCGCATTCTACACTGAGACAGTTTATATATTGAAGCCTAGATAAGAATAGTTTGCGCTTTATTCCAAAAAGGTGTTGTTTACATTTGAATTTAAATGCTAAATTATCGAATAAATAAACAAAATGGACTTGTTCTGTGAAATTAAGAAGTACAGCGCTAGTAAAAGGTTTCAGACAATCAACCCCTTACGTAAATGCTCACCGTGGCAAAACCATGGTCATTATGCTGGGAGGCGAAGCCGTTGCCGACAGGAACTTTGGTAACATTATTAGTGATATAGCCTTGCTCCACAGCCTTGGAGTAAAGATTGTTCTCGTTCACGGGGCAAGACCGCAGATCAACCAATTGCTCGCCAAGCAAGATTGCCATACGCCTTATCACAAGAATATTAGGGTCACTGATGAATATTCTTTGGGCGTCGCTATGCAGGCTGCTGGACAGCTTCAACTTGCCATCACCGCACGCCTCTCAATGAGCTTAAACAACACACCGATGGCAGGCACTCAACTCAATGTTATGAGTGGTAACTTCATTACGGCTCAACCGCTTGGCGTGGATGACGGTACGGATTATTGCCACAGCGGGCGTATTCGTCGAATCGATATCGAAGGGATCAATCGCACGCTTGACCAAGGTTCAATTGTACTGCTTGGCCCTATTGCCAGCTCCGTGACAGGCGAAAGCTTTAACCTACTTTCTGAAGAGGTCGCTACCCAAGTTGCTATTCGTCTAAAGGCCGACAAGCTGATTGGCTTCTGCTCCGAACAAGGGGTAACAGATGAACGCGGTAACGTGCTCGCCGAACTCTTCCCTAAAGATGCCAAGCAAATTCTAGAACGATTAACGGAATCTCAAAATCCTGCCGAAGACATGAGCACAGGAACACTGCGCTTCTTGAAAGGAGCGATCTCCGCTTGTCGAGCTGGTGTGCCTCGTTGTCATCTAATCAGCTACAAGGTAGATGGCGCATTAATCCAAGAGTTGTTCTCTTTTGACGGTATTGGAACCCAAGTGGTCATGGCTAGTGCCGAGCAAGTAAGACAAGCTCAGATTGACGATATTGGTGGCATATTTGACCTTATTCGTCCTTTGGAAGAACAAGGCATTCTCGTTCGTCGCTCAAGAGAACAATTGGAACAAGAGATTCACCGCTTTACGATTATCGAAAAAGACGGACTGATTATTGGTTGCGCTGCACTATATGCGTATCCGGAAGATCACATGGCAGAGATGGCGTGTGTGGCGATTCACCCTGACTATCGCGATGGAAACCGTGGGCAATTGTTGCTGGATTACATGCGTCACCAATCAAAATCTCGTGATATCGACCAGATTTTTGTCCTTACTACGCACAGCCTTCACTGGTTCCGTGAACAGGGTTTTTACGAGATAGCGGTTGATGAATTACCGATGGAAAAACAAGGGTTATACAACTATCAGAGAAACTCAAAGATCTTGGCGCTCAACGTATAAATAAAGTTTTGGAGCACAATCTCACTTCGACAGAAAAATAATTGCAAATGTAATCGTTTCCTATATGAGATTTATTAACTATGCACTTTCACTCACACGTATAATTGTATAGAATTTAGACGCTTTAATAATCTTAACAAATGTTTTTATTGGAATTGCCATCTCGATAGTCATGTCGAACTCATTGAGGTGGTCACTGCACGGATTGCTATACCCGTTGACGGCCAGCACGCTATCATTAGCTCTGCTCGTTAATATAAACAGCAAAAAGAGCAATATTGATATGAGAACCATTGTTTGTAACTCGCTGCAAAGTTTTTGGGATATGGCTGATAACCAATTCTTAGAAGGGCTAGACGTACACTGCGTGTTCCCTGTTAGCGAGAATCTAAAAGAGTTTATTTTGAATTGCCAAGCAAAGTACAAGATAAACCACATATCGTTTACTCGAGCGTTTTTAGGCTCTGATTCCTAATAACGCTCAAAGCAACCAAGGATGGTTGCTTTGTGTTTATCTAGCCCTAAGTTCAAAACCTTCTCTAGCCGTCCATAACGACTAATTCGTTAAGCGACTGCCTAAACCACTCACTCGCTCTGTTTTCACCTTAATCCCACGCTTCAACACATTTGTATCGCTGAACATCATCAGTCGTTTCTTCGCACGTGTAATACCTGTATAGATAAGCTCCCGCGTTAAAATAGGGCTGAAATCTGGCGGCAAGATCATTAAGGTCAGATCAAATTCACTACCCTGAGATTTGTGTATTGTCATTGCATAAGCCGTTTCATGATCGGGCACTCGGCTTGGTAGCACAGCTTTTACGCTGCCATCGGGCAACTCAAAATAGACCTTCAAACGAGGGGTTAAGTCAGGTTGACTAGAACCCGCCTCAAGCATACAGATACCAATATCACCATTGTACAAACCCAAGCCATGATCATTTCGCGTCACCATAACAGGACGTCCGTGATACCACAGCTCATCATTATGAGGGCTCACCAAACGCCTTGCGGCCAGTGCTCTTTCAATTCTGTGGTTGAGGCCTTTAACACCAAAATCCCCTTCACGAATGGAACACAACAGTCGGCATTGGCTGAACAAATCGAGTACCGATTTCGCTCTCGCTTCTTGAGTTTCTAACTCTTCCAACGGCACATTCATTCTATTGAGGTACGCACCATACTCGTTAACCAAAGTACGCAGCATCAGGTTATAGCTGTCACTCGACAGAGGGTGGTTTTCGATATCGCCAAAACCTTTGGCAAACACTTGGTCTACTTGATTCGCAGAACCATTATTGATTGCTTTTGCCAGCTGACCGATACCGGAGCGCGCATCGAAACGATAACTCTTCTGCAGCATACACAAGCTATCCGCAATCGCAGGCGGATTCACCGCTCCAGCTTTGTCTTGTCTTGGTTTAGCTATCGCATCAAAACCTGTCATCTCTGCAATCAAATTGCCTTGCGCTGTGCTGTACCCTGCAGAGTTGAATGAACAGATATCACCGAGCACAGCACCTGCCTCTACTGAAGCGAGTTGGTCTTTATCACCCAATAAGATGAGCCTTGCGTGCTCAGGAAGTGCATCCACCAGCTTATACATCATCGACAGATCAACCATTGAAGCTTCATCCACTACCAAGATATCAAGGTGGAGTGGATTGCGTCGGTTATGCCTAAACTCAGCACGGTTAGGAATCGCGCCGAGTAATCTGTGTAAGGTGCTCGATTCGGTCGGTATGTTGGCTTTCACTTCAGGCGCTAATGGCAGCTGTTCAATTGCTTTACCGATCGACTCGGTTAAACGCGCCGCCGCTTTACCCGTTGGTGCCACTAGCTTAATCGTTGGTGTTTTACCTTGGCTGAGAGATTGCTCGACCATCGCCGACAGTAATTTGGTTACCGTGGTTGTTTTACCAGTACCCGGCCCACCAGAAATCACCGCAAAACGACGACTCAGCGCCACCGCTGCCGCGACTTTTTGCCAGTTCAAACATGCCGATAACGGCACCAAGTCGTCCAACACATCTAAGTCCGTCACCTGCTTAGCTTGTACAATCGCTTGGTCGATTGATCCCCAATCTAAAGCCTGCTCATTCACAATATCAAGATGGTCACACACCAATTGTTGGCGTAATACCTGAGACGTCTGCTGATTTGCTTCAGCCCTGGCTAAGGCGTTAAACAGAAAATGATAGCTACGTGCAAAAAGCAGATTGAGCGTTTCAGTCAGCGCTTTTTTCTGCTCAGTATTGAACTCTACCGGCTTACTTAAACGGTTTAAGGTCTCAGCCAACACAACTTCGTAGTTCCAATAACGCTGTAAATAGACACGCTGCCCATCGAACATTAGAGGCTTAACACAATCGTTGGTCGTTCCCACTAAGTTTGATGATTGAAGCACAGCCACCCAATCAATACCCAACAGTTTTTGGTTCAATTGCAGTGCAGTTTCACCGTATAACCCAAGTAACTGAGCAAGATCTGCCGCTAGTTCAGGGCCTGTCGTATGCTGCTGTATAAGCTGAGTACAAATGTGTCCTTTGCCTAATTCATGGCTCACTACCCCCGCGAGAAAGCCGATCTCTTGAGGGTAGCTCGTGGCTTGCTGAGCAAGAAAACGGGCAAATTGATAATCCAACTGACGAATAGAACCCTTATCCGCAAGAAACTGGAGTACATCCATCAGTTGCTCAGGAATAAGTGAAACTGGCTTTGCTGTGTTCGCAGTATCTATGCCGGTATTAGTGGTCGTTGTTGTCATTATAAAAGCCCCATCTGTCCAGTTTCATCGTCATTCAATTGTGCCGAACGTCTGTCTATCACTTTACCGTCAATCAATTGATCCATTTCATCAAGTAAAACCAGTGTTGGTTTGGCCGAGAAAATACCTTGCTGAGATTGGCCGTCCATTCCTCGTAAGAACAAGTAGTACACGCCACCAAAATGTTGTTCGTAGCTGTAATTGGCAACGCGGCTGCGTAAGAAACGGTGCAACGCCAATGCATAGATTTGATATTGCAAATCATAGCGATGGTCGGCCATCGCCGATTTCAATGCCTCGCCATGGTAGACAGCAACATCATCTCCTAAGTGATTCGATTTCCAGTCGAGTACATAGTATTTACCTTGGTGCTCAAACACCAAATCGATGAAGCCTTTCAACATACCTTGCACGGTTTGGAAACCTAGATCGCCCGCTTTGGCTGACAATGGATCGTGATATTGAATGGTTTGATTCAGTTCAGATGCAGCCAACACTTCGATCGGCAGTAAGAATTCCATCTCAACTAAACGTTGCGTCGAGTCTTTCTCGCTTAGCTTTAAGTTCTTGCCGTCTAATGCGGTGTTCAGCACTGTATCGACCAGTTGCTGAAGCACAGGTAGCCACTCTAATTCATATTGCTCTGATTCTAATAAGTGAGTGATTACTTGCGTGTTATGTTCACTGGTTGCTGGCTCGGTAAATTCAACCTCCTCAAACAAGGTGTGTAAGAAAGTACCTGGGCGAGCACCACTAGGGAACGTAAAGATAGAGCGTTCAGGCTCAATCAACTCAGACTCATCCTGCTCATCAGCCGAGTCAATATCAAAACCAGACACCTCAATGGTCGCGTCATGACTCGCACCGTGACTGCCCTGTTTGACAAGCCCCGAGTAACTGGTGATACGCCAAGCTCGGTCAATTGAAGCCTTAAGTTCACTGGCCTGTAAGTCGTCACTCACTTGCTCTGTTTGCACAAAAATTTGTTCGTGAGCGGTAGGTGTTTCGGCTAACAGCACACTGGAATTCTTACCCTCAATAGCCGATAGAGCTTGATGCAACTCGGCGATGCCTTGCTCTTGTCCGTTTTGAACCAAATAGCCCATGGCACTCAAGTGCACGCCGGTCGGCTCTTTGGTTGAACGCCCTTTACGTAGCGGTGCCATGCCAATAAAACATCCATAAACAGCACGAGTCAGCGCCACGTAAATCAAACGTAAGTCTTCCGCCAATCGCTCTTTGTCGGCTTGCGCTAAGGCACTATCGCTACCCGTAATATCAAGTACCGTGGTATCTGAGTCATGGTCGTAGAACTTGCCTTCGCTCGCTTCTCGGTAACTCGCGACAAATGGGAGGAATACAAGGTCATATTCCAAGCCTTTCGATTTATGAATGGTAACGATTTGAACCAAGTTTCTTTCTGATTCAAGGCGTTGAATGTCGTCGTCACTGCCACCTAAACCATTTTGTGCATCTGAGATTGCTTCAGCCAGCCAACGCAACAAGCCATAGTCACTGTCGAGTTCTTGTCTTGCTTGTTGCAACAATTCGCCAATGTGCATTAAATCAGTGAGTGAGCGCTCACCATTTTCTTCTTCCAGTAAGCGTTCCGCGAGATGTCGTTTACTGATCACGCTGCGAAGCATTGGCAACACGCCGCGCTGAAGCCACAACTTACGATATTCTCTAAACTCGTTAACGACGTTTTCCCACACCACTTCATCGTTGTTGAGTTCATCCAATGATGCGGCATCCAGAGCAAACAACTCCGACGCTAAACTGGCGCGTAATGCTCGGTCATTTTCAGGTGTCAGCACCGCCTGCAACAAACGTTGAATATCTTGTGCGACCAAGCTGGTGAACACACTGTCTCGGTTGGATAAATACACGCTCGCAATGCCTTGTTCCGACAACGCGTTCTTAATCAGACGACCTTCACTACCGGTTCGAACCAAAACAGCAATATCACCCGCATTCACGGCATGTTGTTTTTTGCCGTTATCAAAATAGGCTTGCTGGTTTTGAGAAGCGGTCAGAATGGTTTGAATTTGACTCGCCGTCGCCTCTGCCATTGCCTTGTGATATTCGCCCTTTGGTAACGGCTTGTCTTCAGCCTCTTGCAGCCAAAAGGTCAGTGCGTGCTGAGTTTCTCCGTTCATTACCCATTGGCGTTTGTCGGCCGATGGACTGGCAGCAACGGGCAAGAATGGAATGTCTTGATCGTAGATAAACGGGCTATCCGAGTTCATAAAAACTTGGTTTACTGCGCTGACCATATCGGCACTTGAACGCCAGTTAGTGCCTAAGGTGTAGTGAGCACTAACTTGGTTTCTCGCCTTGATATAGGTAAAGATATCTGCGCCACGAAAGCCATAAATAGCCTGCTTCGGGTCACCGATCATAAACAAGCCGCACTGCGGATTATCGAGATAGATTCGGCTAAAAATACTGTATTGCAGCGGATCGGTATCTTGGAATTCATCGATCATTGCAACTGGGTAGAGTGTGCGAATTCTTTCCACCAGCAAGGACTGCTCATCGACATCAATCGACGCAGATAACTGAGTCAACAAATCATCAAATGATAACCACTGCTTTTGCTGTTTCGCCTTTGCTAGCATAGTTCGACAATGGGTAATCGCATGTGCCAGCAATGGAGCTTTCAAGTCGGCTGGGTGATTTAAGAAATCTTCAATCGCTTCGAAAACGGCATGCTGAGGTGCGACGCCTTTTGGTGTTTTTTCAATTAACGTTGCTTGTGAGAACTTCTCTAGTTTATCTGGAAACTGGTAATCATGAGTGTCGCTCTGCGCCCATGCTGTCACAGCTTCTAACCATGTCGGCAGAGATTTCTTAGTGTAGCTACGCTTGTTCACATCCGAAGCAGAGATCAAAGCCAAAAAGTCCGCTTCGGATTCACACCACAGCGCTTTAAGTTGCTTCACTTTATCTAGGTTTTGGTTGTGCAGAGTTTGCAAGTCGCCCGACATCGCATCTACCGTCAATTTCAGCGGAGATCCTGTCAGATAACGATTTACGTCTGCTAATAATGCAGCCGGTGAACCCCAGATATTACGAACCTCACCAGCCAGTTGAATGGGCAGCGGGTAAAACTGTTTACGCCAATAGTCAGCAACTACTTGTGCTTTTAGGTGGCTTTCATCGGTCACAAATTCGTTATCAAAGCGGCTTCCAGACTCAAAAGCATTTTGAGTCAACATTCGCTGACAGAAACCGTGAATGGTGTATACCGCAGCCTCATCCATTTGTCTTTCAGCGTTAAGCAGAGTTTTAGCCGCGCCAGCATGATCATCGATGGCTTGTAACAAAGGCGCAATCACTGGGTCGTCACTTTGCCCACGTGCAAACGCAATGCGTGCATCATGAATACGAGCACGAATACGATCTCGCAGCTCAGCCGTAGCTGCTTCAGTAAAGGTCACCACCAGAATTTGGTCTACGGTTAGCGGCTCATGGTGTCGAGTGGCTTCAGTCAGATCACCTTGTGGAGCGGCCGTGCCATGCCCGAGCAGTAGGCGTAAGTACAAGCCAGCTATGGTAAATGTTTTACCTGTACCCGCTGATGCTTCAATTAAACGCGCGCCATGAAGTGGAAACGTCATGGTATCGAGTGTCTGTGGAGCGATTACCTGAACACTGCTTGTGGTCGTCATGCCTTACTGCCTTCTGATAAATGTGTTGTTACAAATGTGACCTAGCGTGGAAAACGTCATTCAATTTACGTCCTACGCTAATTTGTTAATAGTTAGTGCGATCTCTCTCACGGATCAATTCGGATCGCCTCGCTACTATGCGCCCACGAGTTCAGGAGCACGTACGAGTTTTGTACTTTACGGCGTTACTTTGAACCACAGAATAATGGTCCCTCTGACCTGTGGCCGTACAGCGAACGCCCTACACTAATAATGATTTACTGGCGGCCACTTTATTTCCTGTACCTTGCTTCTATTCACCTTGATTCCCTTCATCTTGAAAGCAAGCGTACCAAACGCTTACCAGCGACTCTCTTTTGTCTTTCATTAATTCAGCGCACTCGCTATTGATCTTGTCGATCACAGCCACCTACTCCTGCTCTTCCAGATCGGCAGTAGCCAACCTTGCCGCCTGTAGCACAAGCGTTGAATACATACGCGACTCAGTAGCCAATTCATCGTCCCATTTAGACCAGATTCGTGAGATGTAGGTATCTCTACCCTCGCCCGTGAAGGCGAAGCTGTCATTAAAGGTATCGGCCATTTTCTTGAGTGACTTTTCTTCATCATCGACCCACTTACCACGGCTAAAGCCCGCTTCAACACCAGCTAATGCCGTTTTCGGGAAGTATGGCAATGGTGCAGTCATACCTTGATAAAACAGTCGTACTAACTCAGCTAATATACTCTTCGCTTGCTGCGCATCGCCGATAGGTTGTAGCGTTTGGTGAACCACGCCCTCTTTTCTGTCATAGCCAATAATATGGGTCGTTTTTCCGTGTCCCATAACAGCGCAGGATAGATGATCAATCCACGCAGCCAAGTAATCTTGAGAGCGTATTTTGCCGCTACGGAAACGCACTAGACCTGATTGATAGTTTTGAGTTAACCACCCCATCAAGCGAACAGGCTTACCTTCGCCTAACACGTCAAACTCGATATTCACTTCGAGATCTTGCTGCGGTGATCCGCTCACAAATCTAATCTCTTTGGCTAAGTCTTCCGCTTGAACACGGTTGGTTTCAAATTCGATGTCACCGAAGGCGCCGACCGGTAATCGACCTTGGGCTTTTTGCTCAGAGACAAACAGTCGAACCGCTTCGTCTGCGCCTTCTGGGTGGTCCAGCAACACTTGCAGCAGCGCATCTTTAAGCTGGAAGCTTTCTAAGCCATTAAGCACGAACGGCTCGTCGTCTTCCATTACCGGAAGCGGTGGCTCAAACACCACTTTTAGACGGCGATTAAAGAAGTATTGCACCGGCAAACGCCAGAAACGCTGTAGCTCAACCAAATCGAGTTCTAACGGATAGCTCGCACCAAGCAAATAGTCATCCAAAGCGCGATTGAATTCACCACTGCGCTCACCAGAACGATTTGCCGCAGGAAGCCATTCTTTGGCGTAGCTCAATACATGACCTGCATCACCTTGCGTAAAGGCTGCTGGGCTAAATGGTGTCATGGTGTGTTCAAAGCTGATTGCTTGAGTCAGTTTGATACCAGAATCATCACTTGGTAACGCTTGATCTGCACTTAGGCAGTAGTTCTGGTGGCAGTACTCAATCAACTCAGAAACCAATACCGACGGTACTCGCTCAGTATTATCTTGAATCGAACGGCCGACATAGCTGATGTATAAACACTCTTGTGCTGACAGCATTGCTTCTAGGAATAGATAACGGTCATCATCACGACGAGAACGATCACCAGGTCGAGTGCGCCCGTTCATCAGGTCAAAACCTTCTGGCGGCATTGAGCGAGGGTAAACCCCATCATTCATGCCTAACAAACAGACGGTTTTGAACGGAATAGAACGCATCGGCATCAAGGTACAAAAGTTCACTTGCCCCGCTAAGAAACGCTGACTGATACGGGCGCCCGACAGTTTATTATTTAAGTACTGATAGATGATACTCGGCGACAACTCTTGCTCATACAAGGCATCATCAAGCTGTTCATTCAGTTGTGAAAGTGCATCACGAATCGACTTAAGCACCACCTCACCTTCCAGCTCAACCGCAAAAAAATCATCAATCATTTGCAGCAAGGTTTCACGCCACATATCGATTGATTGGGTTTCAGTTAGTCGTTGGCGGTAATGAGCGATACGGTCAATAAAGTGCGCTAACTTACCCGCAAGTTCGGCGTTAATACCCTGAACTTCGTTATAAGCCGCAATCGGAGAATGTTCAGTTTCAAACAAGCCCGCAGAGTCTGACATCGCATAGCCCAGTAACATACGCTGAATACCAAATAGCCAGGTATTTTGCTCAGTCGCAGGTAGATCAAATTCTGTTGCAGTTGAAGCATCAACCCCCCAACGAATGCCCGCCTCTTCAACCCATTGCTTGGCTTGCTCGAATTGAAACTCGTCAATACCAAAGCGTGCCATCATCGCAGGAATTTCTAACAGCTCTAGCAACTCAGAGGCTAAACAGCGCGTGTTCGGTAGCGCGACCAATTGCATGAAAGCGGTCAGAATTGGGCTTTCTTGGTCTGCAGTTCTATCAGAGATCGAGTAAGGGATATAACGCTCACCCGGAGCATTACCAAATACCGCCTGAATCGCTGGGCTATAAGCATTGATGTCTGCCACCATCACGATGATATCGCGTGGTTTCAGGGTCGGGTCGGCATCAAACATCGCCAATAGCTGGTCATGGAGAACCTCCACCTCGCGCATTGGGCTGTGACAAGCGTGTACCGTCAACGAACGATCGCCCAGCTCAACCACTTGTTTGTGGTTGCTGGAGTCTAAGATGTGATCGTCTTGGTGCTCTTCTAACTCAAGAATATCGGCTTGCAGTTGATGCAGCAGGCTGTCTCTCTCGACATCAATAAAGAACTCATGCTCTTCGCTGTCTGATTGAGACAGCAAGAACAGGTTATCTCTGCCCAATTTACCCATAGACGCCAACAAGCTATTACCGACAGCTTGGCTAGTATGCAGTTCATCTTCAACGTTGGCTTCAATGCCATCTTTCAAAGGTGATACTTCACCTTCTAGCTGAGGTAAACCATCAACCAACGCAAACTGCTTACGACGCTGCGCTTCAACTCTTGCCAAGTATTTACGATCGCGAATATCGCCCCAATAATGTTGGCAAGGGTTGGTAAACATCAAATGAACATCAATCTGCTCACCAAGTGCTTTCAACGCGTCCATATAACGAGGAGGCAGCGAAGAGATACCAAACACAAACAGACGCTTAGGTAAGTGTTGTAGCTGACCTTGTTGATTGGCTAACGCTTCAATAAAGTCGTGATACAAGTTACCACGGTGATACTTCGATTGGCCTTGAGACAGGGTTTGCTCATAGAGTGTCTTCCACAAAATTGGCTGCCAAGGATGTTCTTGTTGCCCCCCATCATCAATTAACTCGGCAACGGGCTCTCCCGCTTCCCACATCGCCATCCACTCCGGTCGATACACCAAGTAACCATCGAAGATGTCGGCAATTTTCTCTGCCAATTGGTACAACTTCGAATCATCTTCGTCGTTTTCAAGGTAGCGTTGTAGAGGTAAAAAATCAGGGTGGTCAAGCTTAGCGGGTAACAAACTCATCAGCTTCCATGTCATCGCTTCCTTGTTAAAAGCACTGCGTTTAGGTACATCAGGAAGCACTTGGGTAAACATATCCCAAATGAAGGTTGCTGGAAGAGGAAAGTCTATATTTGCTGCTACACCAAACTCTTTGGCGAGTTCCATCTTAAGCCATTGAGACATACCTGGGCTCTGAACCAAGATCTGCTCTTTTTCGAAAGGGTTGGCTAAAGGATCACTTTTGATTAAATGAACGAGAAGGATTTTTAAAGTATCGACTTTATTGGAATGGTAAACAGTAAACAAAGTGCACTCACGCTAATCTTGCCACAATATAAAGCCAGATTAGCATAAGTGCCGAGTTTGGATTAGGAATATAAGCTTATGAAATACTGAAAACTTAAGCTCCGTTTATCTTTTGAACTATTGCTTCTTACAATCTACTGCCTACCGCGCTTAGAACACGGTGAGGTTTGTAATTCATGTAATAACGAACCGCCACATAACCCACTACAAACGTTGCCACAATCAATTCTAGATACGCTAGGCCAAACACTTGATTGATGTAATGCGCTTCAATACCTTGTGCTTGCATCCACGCAGCCAGTTTGAACAAGGCTGTTGCACCAATCACGATTGGGAAGGTAAACGCTGCATAACCAGGGCTAAATGGAAGACGAAGTAGTTTGAAAAACGCCATATAGATAATGAACGTCATCAACACTGCAATACCAAATAGTAAGCCAATGATCACAGGTGAAGGGTTAGCAGTAACGGTTAAGTAACCCGCCAAAGATAGGCTTGCCGGTGCTGCCATAATCGCAATCGTTGGTTTTGCAGCATCTGGCACTTCGTGAGAGAAGATCAAACGGTAAACCATGATTGGTAGCATTACTGCGTAAACCAATAAGCCGAATACCAAAGTCGCGTTAGCTACTGGCTCTAAAACTGGATTACCTGAGAAAGAGACGTCAGCGACGATAATACCGATCGGTGGCACAAACCAGCTTGGCACCATGTGGTGAATCTCAAAGTTTTTAGCTCTGTGGTACAAAAAGCTCGTTAGAAACACAACATGCAAAGCCACAGAAGCCAACCACATAGCTTCTTGTAAGAATTGAGAGATTGGCGCCAAAGACGCTGACACCACCATGCACCCCATTGCAAATGTTGGTACCACACTGCCGACAACAGGGTGAGCAAGATCTTCACGCAATAGATGACCATGAATCAAAAATTTCACAGCTAAAACAAGAAGTAATACCGCCGCAATGCCAGCACTGATCCACTGCACCAAACCCGGTGTGTGTAAGATACCTTGTGCGACTAAAACGCCATCCCAGCACCAGCCTAAGCTTGCGATTGCGAGTGCTAACCCTGCCATGGGTGTTGGAGCTCCTGTTAATCTATATTTAATACGTTGAATCATGTCAGCCTCTCTTAAACCTAATTCACAAAACTTGTGAACTCATCAGCTTGTTGAAGCCATAATACGCTTGCGCTTCGTTAAACAATATCCAATTATATATAACAAGTGTTCATCAATACTGAACAGAATCCATTTTCACCAGCAGAGTAAAACTAGGAATCTGATGGCTAATATTTCAATAAAACAGCTCAAAGTGTTCGTCACTATTACTCAGCACTCGACATTGACTGCTGCCTCTGAGGCTCTGTTTCTGTCTAAAGCTGCGGTCAGCATGGCACTAGGCGAAATGGAGAAACAACTCGGCCACTCTCTATTTGACCGGGTCAACAACCGATTAATTCTCAACCAAGAGGGACATAAGTTACTTCCATTGGCGGATGAAATATTACATCGTGCTGCTGGTATTGATGTTTTGTTCCGTGATGATCAGCCTTTAAGTGGCAATCTAAAGGTCGGCGCGAGTGACACGATTGGTAATCAGGTCGCACCGTTTATTTTGTCAGGCTTTCGCGAACGAACTCAACATCAGGATCAAAGCTTGTTCATTTCAAACAGTGCACTGATCTGCCAAAAGTTGGTGGATTATGAACTGGATATCGCGCTAATTGAAGGAAAAACATTACACCCTGAACTCATTTCGAGTCAGTTTAGCAGCGATGAAATGTGCATTATTGTTAGTAATCAACATCCTCTCGTTGCCAAAGAAAAAGTGATTTTAAGCGATTTAGAAGACAGCCATTGGATTTTACGTGAATCAGGCTCAGGGACTCGCGAGTTTTTCCTTCGTGCCGTCGCACCGCGCATCGAACATTGGTATGAATCTTTTGAACTCAACACCACAGAAGCAATCATCAACTCTGTTTCTGCCGGTCTTGGCTTTGCCTGTTTGTCTCGTTTAGCTGCTCAGCGAGCGATCGATTCAGGCCGAGTAAAAGCGCTTAATGTGCCACTTGATATGAAACGCCGATTCTGGATGCTGGTCCATAAAGACAAATATCAAAGCCCACTGCTGAAATCTTTCATGAGTTATTGTGAAGACTGGGCGGCACATCAAGATTGAGGCCGCATAGTACGGGCTCCAACTGGACTTTTAACATCAGAAACTGTATAAAAAGCCAGTAAAATTTATCAAACTTAGAGGATTAACCATGGCTGTTATCGTCAAGTACGTGGTGGAACGCAACGGAGAAGAGAAAATGACTTTTACCTCTAAAGCCGAAGCTGACGCATACGACAAAATGCTGGATATGGCTGATGAGCTTTTTGAACTGTTAGGCAAAAGCGATTTAGTTGAAGATGAAGGCAAGCAAGAAGAACTTGCAATGTACCTAGCGAAGAACAAAGAAGAAGTTCTTTACGCATTAGGTGCTAAGCGTAAGCCAGCTCCGAAAAAAGCTAAGAAGCTTGAAGCTGTTGAAGACGCAGAAGAAGATGCAGCTTAACTAGCTGATACCTTTCTAAAAAACGTCAATGACGCCTCTAATCAGAGTTCGTTATTGGCGTTTTTTTATACTTATCGAAATATAATGAAGCTTGTTTATAGTCGAAATCGCTCTAAACATTCGCTTGCATGAAAGTGTGAGGAAGATCTAATCTATAGCCATCAGGTGATGGGGTTCCACCTAAGCTTTTGCTTCAACCGCCCGTTCTTTCCGAACAGTGCTAATGACTCCTACAGAATCGAAAACAGGTAATACTGTTGGACGTATCGCTATTCCTCCATTTTGAAATGGACTTAGTCTATTAAGACCAAGTTCCATGACACCTTTGGATTATCGATACTCAAGATCTGTAGTGAATTAGCCGCACCTCTTCCAACACGTCCTGTTTTCTCAACGCCCTAGGCCTTAAATGGCTCTATAAGTGAGAAAACATTATGCACTACTCTTCAGAAATTCAATCAATGTGCCCTATTCAAAGGGGTGATCTTCACAATTCAGCTCCAATTCCAGTTGAAGGCGCAATGGTTAGCCCAAAAGATGTCATCGCTATTTCTGGCTTAAGCCACGGTGTTGGCACTTGTGCACCACAACAAGGTGCTGCAAAACTGACTCTTAACGTAAAAAACGGCATCATCGAAGAAGCATTAATCGAAACGATTGGTTGTTCAGGTATGACTCAATCTGCCGCGATGGCTGCGGAAATCCTCACCGGAAAAACCATTCTAGAAGCGCTGAATACTGACTTGGTATGTGACGCGATTAACGTCGCGATGCGCGAAATCTTCCTGCAGTTTGTTTACGGTCGAACTCAGTCGGCTTTCTCTGAAGGTGGCCTAGAGATCGGCGCAGCACTAGAAGACTTAGGTCAAACACAGCGCAGCCAAGTTGGCACCAGCTACTCAACCGCAGCAAAAGGCGTTCGTTACCTAGAGCTTGCAGAAGGTTACGTAACCAAGCTTGCACTTGATGATCACAGCGAAGTGATTGGCTACGAATATCTCAACCTCGGCAAAATGATGAAGGCGATTAACCAAGGCGTGCCTGCGAATGAAGCGGCCGACCTTGCGACAGGGACCTATGGCCGCTTCGATGAAGCCGTGACCACTATTAACCCACGCCAACAGTAATTTTGCCAATTTAGAGGAAAGATATGATGAACACTCAATTTAATGAATCAGTAACTCGCGTATTGGCAGAAATGAACTTCGACTCGTTGGAGCAAGCAAACCAATACTGTTTATCACACAATGTCGATCCAAAAGCATTAGTGATGGACACTCAACCTATCGCATTTGAAAGCGCAGCTGACGCTTACACTCTTGGTGCAGCATTGGCTCTGTTCCGTAAAGCGAACAACGCAGAACAAGCAGCGAATATCATTGGTGAAGGCCTTCAAGCATTCACAAAACCCGGCAGTGTTGCGGAGCAACGCCAAGTCGGTATCGGCCATGGCGCACTGGCTGCTCGCCTTCTCAATGAAGAGAGCCACTGCTTTGCTTTCCTTGCAGGCCATGAGTCTTTTGCTGCTGCAGAAGGTGCGATCAAGATTGCACTGAACGTGAACAAATCACGCAAAACACCATTGAAAGTTATCTTGAACGGTCTAGGTAAAGATGCCGCTTACCTAATCTCTCGCATCAATGGCTTTACTTATGTTCGCACTCAATTTGATTACCAAACGGGTGAGCTAGTTGAAACAGAACGTCGCCGCTTCTCACAAGGCCCTCGTGGCGAGATCTTGTGTTACGGCGCTGATGATGTACGTGAAGGTGTAGCGATCATGCACAGAGAAGAAGTGGATGTGAGTATCACGGGTAACTCAACCAACCCAACACGCTTCCAACACCCTGTTGCTGGTATCTACAAAGCAGAACGCACTCGCCAAGGTTTGCCATACTTCTCAGTTGCTTCAGGTGGCGGTACAGGTCGAACATTGCACCCAGATAACGTAGCAGCAGGCCCAGCGTCTTACGGCATGACCGATACCATGGGCAGAATGCACGCTGATGCTCAGTTCGCAGGTAGCTCTTCTGTTCCGGCTCATGTGGCAATGATGGGCTTCATCGGTATGGGTAACAACCCAATGGTCGGTGCGACGGTTGCATTGGCTGTGGCTGTGAGCGAATCTCAAAACGCATAACGACAACGTTGGCGCCACGATCTATCCATAGAAGAGCGTCCGTTAACTGAGAATCAAGCAATAACGGACGACTAAAACTCTACACCTATCACTAAAACCAAACAGCCAGCCTTATGCTGGCTGTTTTTTATTCACACTTGCTCTACTATCTATTTCTAATAATTATTTGTATCTAAGATTAAATACACAAACCATTGGTATTTAACTGCATCTTTTCAAAGGAATAATATGAAAGAGCTCATCATTCATACCATTACCGTGTTCATGGGCTTTTTTGCCATCATGAACCCTATCGCCAACACACCGATCTTTCTTTGATTAACAGGTGATAATGATAGGGAAACGGTCAAGTCTATCGCTTTCCGCTCAGTGTTCATCGCCTTCATCATCGTCAGCACCTTTGCTGTCTCGGGTAAACTCATCTTCGACCTCTTTGGTATCACGCTTTACGCGCTTCGTATCACCGGCGGGATCCTCGTGTTCTTGATTGGCTTTCATATGCTGCAAGGTGACTCAACACACTCTAAAGCAAAAGAGAAGGTCAACTCAGACGCTCAACAAGATGCGGCGCTCAGTATCGCCGTCTCGCCACTGGCAATGCCAATATTAGCCGGACCGGGCACCACTGCCACCGCGATGAACTTTGCCAGCACCGAAGGCATCTACGAAACCATCATCACCATCGTCGCCTTTGGCCTACTATGCGCCTTAACCTACGTATTGTTTGTATTTGGCGAGCGCTTCGTTAAAGCCGTTGGACCAAGTGCATTGAATGTAATTACCCGAATGATGGGTTTGATACTCGCCGTTATTGGTATGCAGATGCTGATTGAAGGTATTGAACAAGCCCATAAGGCGCTGTTTGTTTAAGCTCAGAACAACAAATTTCTGATACAAAAATAGCCAGCGATTCGCTGGCTATTTTCTTTGGCGCTTTTGTTTACGAATTATAAATTAGTTCGCAGGGCAGCCTTTTACTTCTAAACCTTTACTCATGTAGATTAGATCACCATCCGCTGGTGCGTAATTCGCTGCAGTGACATCAGGGTTCTTAACAAAGAATTCGCGCAGTACCGAGGCATCCGTTAACTGTGTCGATTCAACGTCAATTACTGGGTAGTCATCACCACCAGCCGCACTGAAACTGATCACGGAGAACGTGTAAGTGTCTGCTAAATCAAAACCTTTGCCATTGATGTCTCGAATGGTCACATCACTCAAATCGCAGTCAACCGTTAAGCTGATATTGTCGAGTTGGGCATAAGCGCCGGATCCTGCAGTCTTCGTCGCAACAACGTCCAAATACGCTTTTACTTCAGCACCTGTCATCGTTGCTTTAGTCACGAAGTTCCCGAAAGGTTGAACCGTCAGTACATCACGATAAGCAATGTCTCCTGCCGCAATTGAGTCACGGACACCACCAGAGTTCATTACACCAAAGTCAGCATTCACCAATTCATAAGTGCGGTATGCTTCTCCTAACAAGTGACCAAGATTAGTTTGTTCTGAACGAACAACATCACGATCACCTTCCAGTTTTGCATCTGTCTTTGAGATGATGACATCGAGGAGATCTTGCCCTTGTTGTTGATATGGGTAGAGAGTAGCTTTTACAGCTGCATCAGGCTTTATTTCAGATTGAATAAACTGATAATCACCGTTTTCATCCTTCTCTTTTAGGTTCACAGGAACCAGATCGTACTTCGCTAAATGCAGTTTGCCGTCATAAAACTCAAAGTCAGCTCTGCCTACATACTTACCCCACTCGTGAGCTTGCATGATGTAGGTACCATTTTGCTGATCAGGTTTGCAGTCATCCCCTGGGTTGAAGTCGGCGTATTCATTGCCTTCCATACAAACAGGGTTTTGAGAGTGTCCACCAATAATTGCATCTAGCTGACCTTCTTCTAGAGAGCGAGCAAGCAATACATCGCCAGGCGCTTCACTACCATGCTGACCATCTGCGTAATGCCCCATATGCGTGGTAGCAAAAATCAGGTCAACCGTTTCATTGGCCTCTATTTCTTTTATGGCTTTTTTGATTTCAACTTGTGGGTCGGCAAAGTGAATTGTCGCGACGTTGTCAGGATTAACTAATTTAGCCGTATCTTTGGTTGTCAGGCCAATAACAGCAATCTTTAAACCATTAATGGTGAATACTTTATATGGAGAGAAAAGGCGTTCATCAGTAACTGTGTCTCCATCTTTGATATAAATATTCGCCGCAAGCATCGGGAAGTCAGCTAGCTCAGATTGCATCTCAAGCACATCCAAGGTGTTGTCGAATTCATGGTTACCTAATGCCATCGCATCGTAACCAAGAAGGTTCATGCCAACAAAATCTGGTATCGCATCCTGCATATCAGACTCTGGAACACCAGTATTAATGTCACCACCGGACAGTAGGATCGTCTCACCACCGTTTTGAGTCACTTCCGCACGAATACTATCAATCAACGTCTTACGAGCCGCCATTCCATACTCACCCTTACTATTTTCCCAGAAGCGACCATGGTTATCGTTGGTATGTAAAACAGTAAACTTGGTACAAGAAGCGGCAGTGTCACATGTCACTGCGATATCGTCACTGTCCGAGCCACAACCAACCATCGCTACGCCGATAGATAACACCAGTAAAGACTTAGTAAAATTCATAGAAGATCCTTTATTAATCGTTTTAATGTCGTTATGGCAGGCAATATACTGACATCTTGCAGGGTTTTAGTGATCGTTCTCTTAATTACATGTCTGGAAAGTTGAGTATTTACCCTAACTGTAGGCACAAGCGATTAATCAACAGAAGTCGAATAATTCTGATAATAAACATGAATTTATAAAGAAAGTGTGACTCACTCTATTGATACGGCTAACAAGAGGATGGACTAAAGATAAGTGTCAGGCATGGAAATGAAATGGCACCGCGCTACTTAAGTAAGAACGCCCATATTTAAGAGCGAGGTATAATATCCGGATAATGAAAACTATCTCTCAAAAGACAAGCAATATCATTTTACAGACTTTATCCCGATACGCCCTTTCATAACGAGGGCGCTCTCTTTATGATGAACGCAATTAAATTAACTTTGCTAACGGCAGCGCTTGTTATTCGAGCCGTTGTTTTGGAATAGCAAAATCAAGACTCAACACATGGAGATTCAACATGGCTTATTTTTCACTAGCCTTCGGTACGGCAACCAAAAATCGCGACAATAAAATCATTGAAGCGTTCTTCCCTAACCCGCTTCTAAACCCAAGCGACGCTCTTGTAGCAGCTGTAGCTGAAGTGTCAGGTTACGCTGAAGGCAACCAAGCTATCGAAATCTCTGCTGCACAAAGCGCAGAACTGGCGAAAGCATTCGCAGCAAACGATGATGCAGCTAACGCATCTTTCGCAGAAAAAGCTGCAGCGTCTGAACAGCCACTTGTTCTTGTTGTTCTTGCTACTGACGAGAAGCCAGCATCAGTTGCTGAAGGCTTCCTAAAGCTACAACTTATCTCTAACCGCCTAGTACAACCACACGGTACGGTACTGGACGGCATCTTCGGTCTACTGCACAACATCGCATGGACAAACGAAGGCCCTATCGACCTACCTGAGCTGGCTGAGCGTCAAATCGAAGCTCGCCTTGCAGGTCGTGCTCTGTCTGTAGATTGCGTAGACAAGTTCCCTAAAATGGTGGACTACGTAGTACCAACAGGTATTCGTATTGCTGACACTTCTCGTGTTCGTCTTGGCGCACACGTAGGCGAAGGCACAACAGTAATGCACGAAGGTTTCATCAACTTCAATGCTGGTACAACTGGCGTGAGCATGGTTGAAGGTCGTATCTCTGCGGGTGTTGTTGTAGGTAACGGTTCAGACATCGGCGGCGGCGCTTCTATCATGGGTACTCTGTCTGGTGGCGGTACGATGGTTATCTCTATCGGCGAAAACTGCCTACTAGGCGCAAACGCTGGTCTTGGCTTCCCTATGGGCGACCGTTGTACGGTTGAGTCTGGTCTTTACGTGACTGCGGGTACTAAGGTTCGCATGCTAGATAAAGAAGGCAATGAAGTAGAAATCATTAAAGCTCGCGATCTTGCTGGCGTGTCTGATCTTCTGTTCCGTCGCAACTCAATCACAGGCCAAATCGAGTGCCTAGCGAACAAGTCTGCGGTTGAGCTAAACAGCGAGCTGCACAGCAACAACTAATCTAAGCACTAGATGCTAGATGCTAGATGCTAGATGCTAGATGCTAGATGCTAGATGCTAGAAAATAATAAGCCGCTGGGGTTCAATCCAGCGGCTTTTTTGTATGTTCTGGGAATCATTATTGCCCCATTACCAGTCAGAGTTAACAGAATGTTAACATGTATTTGCCCTACTAAAAGTAATCCCTTGTCTGTTGGATATTTGCAAGGCAAACTGCTGGGCAAAAGTTCGAAAACACTCTGAATGTCTAAAAATCGCCATATTTTTCGAAACTAGGGATTTTATATCATTGGCTTTTCGGTTTCGGTTTCGGTGGCTGAAAGTTTGGGATAATTTGAAAACCATTTGGACATAGCTATGCCTGTACTCTTACCAGAGTACTAGCGGCAGAAGTTTCATAATTTCTGTTGCGCTGCGCTTACAAACCGATAAGAACATAAATCGATATCTACTTAGCCATCTTTACATACCTTTACATCACATGACGTTATCTTACTTACATTAGTATATTCTTAAGTAGTGAAACAAAGAGAAGGAAAACGTCATGAAAATCAAAAGCACGATAATCGCGTTACTCGGTATCGTTATTGCCTTCGGAGCAATGGCTGGTGGAATGAATAAAGGCATGAATAACAATATGTCACGCCCAGTATTTTCACAGTTTGATCTCGATGGTGATGGCAAGATAACCGAAGCCGAGTTCAATCAAGCACGCTCAGAACGTATTGCCCAGCGAGCAGAAGAGGGACGTACGTTGAAAAATATCAATCAAAGCCACAGTTTTGCTTCGTTAGATAGCAACGCGGATCGCGCTATCTCTCAACAAGAGTTTAATGCTCATCAAGGCATGGTGAACCCCAAAAATACCATGGGCAAAGGCAAAAACAATCAGTAGCTCAATTCAATCAGGCCTCCATTTGTGAGGCCTGACTTATTTTGAGATCAAGGAAGCAAATCCGCTTATGTTGGTGTGCTACCTTTTGCTTAAGGAAAAGCTAATATATAGTAAGGGAATCGCTATGACTAGGTATAGCTGGTTACAAAGGGCTCTGTTTGTTCCTCCTGTTTTGTTGGGCATCGCGTTATTGGTGATCGCACCAGGGATGAAGGCTGAACCGCCTAATGCGAGTAATACGGCTGCTAAAAAGGTGGTTCGGGTGTTGAAAGTCGAGCCGCGAAATATCCAACCTTCTGCCATCGGATATGGACATACCGAGTCTGTTCAAGACTGGCAGGCACAGTCTGAACTTGACGGCGCGGTTGTGTGGGTTTCTGAGCAATACAAAACGGGCGCTATTATCCGCAAAGACAGCGAACTCCTTAGAATTGACCCCACCGCTTATCAACTTACTATTGCCCGTTTGCAAGCTGAGCTTGAAGTGCTAATGCTAACGAATCAGACCATTATCGATTCGCTCAAGATTGCAGAGAAAGAGTTTGAGGTACAACAGTCAGAATATGCCCGCTCAATCAAATTGAGTGAAACCGGGCATATCTCCAAAACAGAGAAAGACCGCGCGACCAAAGACTTGCTCAGCAGCCAGCAACAGCTCCAGACACAGAAAAACCAACTGGCAATTAATCAAGCGCAGCAAAAGGTTTTGCAAACGGAACTAGCACTTGCAAACCGAGATCTCGAACAAACCGTAATTAAAGCCCCATTTGATATTCGCATTGTCGAAACCTTGGTTGGACTCGCCGAGTATGTCAACAAGGGGGAATTGCTGCTCAAAGCGGATGACATCGATGCCGTTGAGGTTCGCGCGCAGTTTCCGCTTGGTAAAATGCGTCCGCTAAGAAATTCCAATCGCTTTGACTCGCTTGACGAAGATGTTCATAGCAACTTGAGCGCGACAGTCGAGCTCCAAGCAGGCGATAAAGTAATTACTTGGCCTGCCGAGATCAGCCGCTCCGGCGGTGAAATCGATGCTCAGACTCAAAGCCAAAGCCTGGTTGCACAAGTAAATCAGCCCTATCAGCAAGCCATTCCCGGGGAGAAGCCACCACTTATTCGTGGGACTTTCGTTAAAGTCACGATTAAAGCACCAATGATGGAGCAACAAGTCTTGCTACCGATAAACGCCATCCATGATGGTAAAGTTTACACTGTCTCTGAAGGTAAACTGAAAAGCAAACCTGTCAGGATAGATTTCGTCCAAGGGCAGGTTGCGGTGATCAAATCTGGCGTGGAATTCGGTGATGTGGTTGTGCTAAGTAAACTTTCACCCGCCGTTGAGGGGATGGCTTTACAACCGCAACCGGATGAGAAAATCGGCCTTTGGTTGGATACGCAGAGCGGATTTAAAGCCCTAAACGCGATTCAGAAAGAGGGCAAATTATGATCGCTTTTTTTGCTCGGCACACCACTGGCGCCAATGTCCTGATGATGGCGGTACTGCTGTTAGGGGCTTTTGCCTTGCCCAAACTGCAGAAAGACACTTTTCCGTTGACGCCGACCAAAAATATTGAGGTTCGGATCGTTTATCCGGGCGCGTCACCTTTTGAGATGATGGAAGAAGTGTGTTACCCGTTGGAAGATTCTCTCGATAAGCTGAGTGGAATTAAAGAGTTAAGCTGTGATGCCCGAGAGAGTTTGGTCATCGCCAATGTGGAAATCGGCGATGATGAAGACATTGACACTTTAACCAGCGATATTCAACAGCAGGTTAACGCCATCAGTGATTTTCCGGATCGAGTTGAGCAGATCACGGTGTCGAAACTGGACCGAGTGGCAACGGTGGCCAGTGTCGCGATTACCGGCAATATGTCAGATAGGGACTTATATCTCTATGCCCAACAAATTAAGCACAAGTTAAAAGAGAGCCCATTGATCGCTCAGGTGACCGTGAGCGGTTTTGCGGATCAAGAAATAGAAATTCGCGTATCGCAGTGGAAGTTGCAGCAGTACGGCCTGAGTGTGTCCGACTTGTCCAATCTAGTACAACAGCAAAGTATCAGCACTCCTGCTGGCGTATTTAGTAATGACTTGGAAGAGATCAGCGTCCGCTTCGACCACTTAGGCAGCAACGTCAGAGACTTCGAAAATATCGTGATTAAATCCAGTGAGACGGGGACTCAGGTTCGCCTCGGTGATGTTGCCGTTATTCAGCAGAAGTTCACTAGCGATGAAAATCAAATCCTGTTCAATGGTCAGCGTGCCGCTTTGCTTCAGGTGTCCAAAACGCAATTTCAAGATACCTTAACGGTCAAAGATGCGATCGTCAGCATCGTTGAAAAAGAACAGGCGAGAGCCCCTGAAGGCGTCGCTTTAACCATCACCCAAGATTCCAGCACCAATATTATTGAGCGTCTGAGAATCCTCACCAGCAATGGCGCACAGGGATTAGCACTGGCATTTTTGATGTTGTGGGCGTTTTTTAATATTCGCTTTAGCTTTTGGGTCACCATGGGGCTGCCGGTTTCATTCCTTGGCGCCATTTTTGCGATACAACTTCTCGGTTATACCCTGAATATGATGACGCTGGTCGGGCTGATTGTCGCGATTGGTCTGCTAATGGACGACTCGTTGATCATTGCAGAAAACATCGCTGCCAAGAGGCAACAAGGGCTACCCGCGTTTGACGCTGCAGTTGAAGGTACCAAACAAGTCTTCCCAGGTGTGATTGCATCGTTTGCTACCACCATCATGGTGATAGGGCCGCTGATGTTTCTCACAGGCAAGATGGGCGAAGTACTACGCTATATTCCCATCGTGTTATTGATTACCTTGCTTGTTAGTCTGATAGAAGCTTTCTTGATCTTGCCGTCTCATTTGGCACATAGCCATACTGAATCTCGCTCTAATCCTATACGGGAAAAGTTCATTGCCGGTTTTGAAAACATCAGAGACAGATTCTTTGTGCCAGTGAGTGTCAAGGCGATGAATGCACCTTATCTTTCAGTAGGGATATTGGTGATGGTGGTGATGATTTCAACCGCTTCCATTTCGTCAGGTTGGCTGAAATTCAAAGCCATGCCTGCCTTGGAAAGTGATGTGCTGCAGGCGCGTATCTTGCTCCCTCAAGGCAGTTTACTGAGCCAGACAGAGGCGGTGGTGGAGAAGGTTTCAAACGCGCTTGATGAACTCAACCAAGAATACGCAGAGAAATACCCAAGCTCAAAACCTTTGGTCGCGAGCACCACGATCATGTTCAACTCAAATGCTGATGCTAATGAGTCGGGGCCGCATATGGCAACCGTCAGTGCCGATCTATTGCCAGCGCAATTTAGGCAGCAGAGCATTAAAGATCTGATCCAAGATTGGAAACAAAAAGTAGGCCCTACGGCGGATGTGGTTTCACTCAAGTTTACCGATAAAGAACGGGGCATTGCTGGCAATGGCATTGATATTCGGGTTCAGGGTGAGTCGTTACAAGAGCTCAATCAAGTCAGCCGCTCGCTGGTGAAATGGTTGAAGGGATTTGACGGTGTCTATAACCTCTCCACCGATCTGCGTGAGGGCAGAACCGAATTTCACGTTAACCTTAAAGATGAAGCTGGCGTGATGGGAGTTAATGCTTCCAACATTGCTCAAACGCTGCGCAGCGCGGTAAAAGGCAGTACTGATCTGACGGTTTTCCAACAAGGCGAGCTGGTGGATATTAGTGTGAGACTGGATGAGTTTACGCACCAAGCTAGCCTGTATGAGTTGAATAACTTGATGGTGACGGCAGGCAATGGAACCCTAGTTCCATTATCAAGTGTTGCGACGTTTGACAGAAAACAAGCCTTCTCGCGAATTCACCGCATTAATGGGATGAACACTGTGGTTGTGCAAGGCAATATCGATACGCGGGTTGCCAATGCGCGTGAAATCATGCTGCAGTTCAATAGCGAATTTGTCTCGCAAACTCAACACAAATTCCCAGACATCACCTTCACCTCGCAAGGTCAGGATAAAGAAAGCTCAGATACGGGCTCCTCGCTGGCGACCTTCTTTGCTCTTGGCGTGGTGGGGATTTATCTTATTTTAGTGTTCCTGTTACAAAGCTACACTCAACCGATTGCTGTGCTGCTGGCAATCCCTATGGGCTGGATTGGTGTGGTATGGGGGCACTTGGGCATGGGGTTCGATTTGACTATTCCAAGCTTGGTTGGCTTTGCTACCTTAGCGGGTATCGTCGTTAACGATAACATTCTGTTGGTCAATTTTATTAAGAAGAATATCGCCCAAGGCGAGCGCTTGATAGACGCTTGTCGAGAGGCGGTACGTGACCGATTTAGAGCGATATTTATCACCTCGTTAACCACATTTGCAGGATTGCTTCCACTGTTAACCGAAACCAGTACGCAAGCGCAATTTCTGATCCCGTTAATTGCCAGTATTGCGTTTGGCTTAGTCTCGGCTACGTTACTAGCGTCAATTGTTGTGCCTTGCGTGCTGCTTATTTTGGACGATTTAAAGCTGACCAAATGGGCAGAAGGTGCTCAATCTTCCCTTTGAGGCCCTTGGGAGTGCATGCTGAACCATGTCATTTAGCCCGGCATGAAAATGGTAGTTTGCGTAGAATTTATTTGGCGATTAAACCCTATCACTGACTGCTGTTTTTTTGCGTACAAAAAACAATAGGGTCAGGTCTTGTCTTTTGCTCTTTGGTGGCAGTTTTTCTATCAGGTTTAGTTATTTGTCATACCTGAAGTTATTAGTCATTTGCTAATGTTTGATTTTCCAAAACTCATTTCTGTCCAAAAGTCTGTTATACACACATCCACTATACGGTGATCCCTACACCACACTCACCACCAAAAAAAGCGCAGACCTTTCGATCTGCGCTTGTGGTTATTGTCCCGATAACACTGTTTAAATCGTTTTCAATTAACCCACGTTCTTACGTGCGTTTTGGAACATGCGCATCCAAGCACCATTCTCGCCCCAACCTTCTGGAGACCAAGAGTTAGCAACCGTACGGAATACACGCTCTGGGTGAGGCATCATGATAGTCACACGCCCATCCGTCGTTGTTAAACCAGTGATAGCGTTTGGCGAACCGTTCGGGTTATTCGGGTATTGCTGCGTTTGGTTACCGTTGTTATCAACGTAACGTAGAGCAACCGTACCTGAGTTTTCAATCGCGTTTAGGTGGTCGTTGTCACGCACTTCTACGCGGCCTTCACCGTGAGAAACTGCGATTGGCATACGAGAACCTTCCATGCCATTGAAGAATACAGAATCAGACTTCTGAACTTCAACGAGGCTGAAACGTGCTTCAAAGCGCTCAGATTCGTTGCGAACGAAACGTGGCCAGTACTCCGCACCTGGGATAAGTTCACGTAGATTCGACAGCATCTGACAACCGTTACACACACCTAGAGAGAAGGTATCTTCACGCTTGAAGAAGTTTTCAAACTGGTCACGAGTAGAGTCATTAAACAAAACCGACTTCGCCCAACCTTCACCAGCACCTAGTACATCACCGTAAGAGAAGCCACCACATGCCACAAGGCCGTTGTATTCTTCTAGTACCGCTTGACCTGTTAGGATGTCGCTCATGTGAATATCAGTTGCTTCGAAGCCTGCACGGTCGAATGCTGCTGCCATTTCAACGTGAGAGTTAACACCCTGCTCACGTAGAATCGCCATCTTAGGCTTAGCACCTGTGTTGATGAACGGTGCTGCGATGTCTTCGTTTACGTCAAAGCTCAGTTTCACGTTCAGACCTGGGTCCGAGTTGTCTTTCTTCGCTTCATGTTCTTGGTCAGCACATACTGGGTTATCACGCAGACCTTGCATCTTGTGCGTTGTCTCAGCCCAGATAGTACGTAGTTCAGTACGGTTACGTTCAATCACTACAGACTCGCCAGACTTAATCACTAGTTCATCTGATGCTTCCCCTTCACCAACAACGCAGCCAATCACATGAGAACATGCTTCTAGACCGTTAGCTGCAAGAGTAGAAAGTACTGCGTCTAGGTCGTCGTTACGGACTTGGATTACTGCACCTAGCTCTTCGTTGAACAGTGCTGCTAGCGTGTCTTCACCTAACGCTTCAATGTTTGCATTAACACCACAGTGACCTGCGAATGCCATTTCTGCTAGCGTTACGAATAGACCACCATCGCCTTTATCGTGGTAAGCGACAACTTGGTCGTTCGCTACAAGTGCTTGAACGCCTTCGTAGAAACCTTTTAGTTGCGCTGCGTTGTCTACGTCTGCTGGCTTGTCACCAAGCTGCTTGTAAACCTGTGCAAGTGCTGTTGCACCCATACGGTTTTTGCCGTTACCTAGGTCGATAAGAACCAGTGAAGTGTTGCCTAGTCCTTCAAGGTTATCAGGGGTGCGCAATTGAGGAGTAATCGTCTTACGAACATCTTCAACACGTGCAAACGCAGTGATAACAAGAGATAGCGGAGACGTTACTTCTTTCTGCTCGCCATTCTCTTCCCACTTAGTCTTCATCGACATTGAGTCTTTACCCACTGGGATAGTTAGACCCAGAGCTGGACATAGTTCTTCACCAACCGCTTTAACCGCTTCGTAAAGACCTGCATCTTCACCTGGGTGACCTGCTGGAGACATCCAGTTAGCCGACAGTTTAATGTGTTTGATATCGCCGATGTTGGTCGCTGCGATGTTAGTAATTGCTTCACCAACCGCTAGACGAGCCGATGCGCCGAAGTCTAGAAGTGCCACTGGCGTACGCTCACCAAGAGACATAGCCTCACCGTGGTAAGAGTCGTAGCTTGCCGCTGTTACTGCGCAGTTAGCAACAGGAACCTGCCATGGACCAACCATTTGGTCACGAGCTACAAGGCCTGTTACCGAGCGGTCACCGATGGTGATAAGGAATGTTTTCTCAGCGACTGTTGGCAAGCGAAGAACACGGTCAACCGCTTCGTTCATCTCGATGCCAGAACGGTCAATCGCAGGGTTGTTAGCTTTTAGCGTTTTCGCGTCACGGTGCATCTTAGGTGTTTTACCTAATAGGATGTCCATTGGCATGTCGATTGGCGTGTTGTCGAAGTGTGAATCTTCTAATTTCAGATCACGTTCTTCAGTTGCTTTACCAACCACTGCGTAAGGTGCACGTTCACGCTTACAAATTGCATCAAATGTTGCCATATCTTTATCAGCAACAGCCATAACGTAACGCTCTTGAGATTCATTACACCAGATCTCAAGTGGACTCATGCCCGGCTCATCGTTTGGCACGTCACGTAGATTAAAGATACCACCACGCTCACCGTCGTCTACTAACTCAGGAAGTGCATTTGAGATACCGCCCGCGCCCACATCGTGGATGAATGCGATTGGGTTCGCATCACCTAGTTGCCAACAACGGTCGATAACTTCCTGACAACGACGTTCCATCTCTGGGTTTTCACGTTGTACAGAAGCGAAATCTAGATCTTCAGAAGAAGAACCAGAATCCATTGAAGATGCCGCACCGCCACCAAGGCCGATGTTCATTGCAGGACCACCAAGAACGATTAGGCTTGCACCAACTGGGATCTCTTTCTTCTGGACGTGTTCATCACGGATGTTACCAAGACCACCAGCCAACATGATTGGTTTGTGGTAACCACGCACTTCTTCACCTGCGTGAGAGTTTACTTTCTCTTCGTAAGTACGGAAGTAGCCAAGTAGGTTTGGACGACCAAATTCGTTGTTGAATGCCGCGCCACCAAGAGGACCTTCAAGCATGATATCCAGAGCAGTAACGATACGGCTTGGCTTACCAAAGTCAGTTTCCCAAGGTTGAACGAAGTTCGGGATCTTAAGGTTAGATACAGAGAAAGCAACAAGACCCGCTTTTGGCTTACCACCAATACCGGTTGCGCCTTCATCACGGATTTCACCGCCTGAACCTGTCGATGCGCCTGGCCACGGTGAGATTGCCGTTGGGTGGTTGTGCGTTTCAACTTTCATCAAGATGTGTGTTTTTTCTTGGTGGTAGCTGTACTGGCGAGTTTCTGGATCTGGGAAGAAACGACCAACTTCAGAACCTGTCATTACCGCTGCGTTATCTTTATAAGCAGACAGAACATGTTCTGGTGTCGTTTCAAAGGTGTTCTTAATCATCTTGAACAATGATTTTTCTTGCTTAACGCCATCGATAGTCCAATCAGCGTTAAAAATCTTATGACGACAGTGCTCTGAGTTCGCTTGTGCAAACATCATTAGCTCGATGTCCGTCGGGTTACGACCTAGCTTCTCAGTGAAGCTTTCAAGAAGGTAATCAATCTCATCTTCTGCAAGTGCAAGACCTAGGGTAACGTTTGCTTTTTCAAGCGCTTTACGTCCACCAGTTAGTAGGTCAACTTCCGCATAAGGAGCAGGCTCAGCAACGGTAAATAGTGCCGCCGCTGATTCGAAGTCAGTGAAAACCACTTCCATCATACGGTCGTGCAGGATTGCTTTCAGCTCAACAAGTTGAAGTTCAGAAAGTTCAGCAGAGGTTTCAATGTAGAAAGCAGTACCGCGCTCTAGACGTGACACTTTAGCCAGTCCGCAGTTGTGTGCGATATCTGTTGATTTTGAAGACCAAGGCGAGATAGTGCCTGGGCGTGGCGTTGCAAGCAGCAGTAAACCTTCAGGTTCATGCTCTTCAATCGTTGGACCGTAAGTCAGTAGCTTTTCTAGCTTCTCAACTTCAGACTCATCTAGGTCTGCCGTTAGATCAGCAAAGTGGGCAAACTCAGCGTAAATACCTGTTACAGGTAAGCTTAATTCACGACAAAGCTCTAAAAGCTTGTTAACACGAAACTCAGATAGAGCTGGGGAGCCACGCAAAATTCTCATGTGCTTACGTCTCTTATGCAGTTAATTAAGGTAGTATTGGAATAAATTCAGTGGGTTAAAGGAAAAACCTAACTGTTTTCTTCGAAGCTATTCCCGAAGGTTTAAAAACCTATGCCGATCCCACCTCTTCAATGCGAGCGCATTATAAAGCATTTCTTTTTGTGACGTAACACCAAAAGCAACCGTTTGCGTGATTTTTTTTATCTTTCTGCGTAAATGGTACTTTTGCTGCATTTATCACCACTTTTACAACTGTTTAATTAAACCTGCTTTGCCAGCCTTGCGGGGTTTGGTATAAAGGGGCTTCCACTTTTCGAGATTTCATTTTGATGCCTAAATTTACGCTCATCTTTTCGTCTAAATTCATTCTGCTCGTTATCGCTCTGGTTGGGCTCGCGGGATGCCAGATTGAATCTGAACCTAAAAGTGTCCTTGAGCAGATACGAGATCGTGGCATTCTTCGTGTCGGCACCCTAAATAACCAACTCTCTTATTACATCGGTCCTGATGGTCCTGCTGGCTTGGATTACGAATTAGCTCGTGAATTTGCGCAGGAGCTTGGTGTAAAGCTTGAGGTTAAACCCGCTTACCGTTTGTCTGGCTTGTTCCCTGCACTGCAGAAAGGCGAAATCGATCTTATCGCGACCGGCTTAACGCAAAACAACAAACTGACACGAGCTTATCGCGCCGCACCTGCTTATTACTACGTAAGCCAACAGGTCGTATACAAAAAAGGCCAGTGGCGACCGAGAAACCTTGAACAACTGATCAATTTCGAGAATGAGCGTCAGGTTGACTTTGTTAAAGCACAAACTGAATCAGAAGAGGCGGCGTCTACTGACACATTAACGCCATCTTTGGTTGTGGTGAAAGACTCACACTTTGAGCCAACACTAAAGCAGCTGCAGAAAACACACGATGACTTTATCTATGATGCGGTCGGCAATGCTGATATCAACGACCTGCTCAAAGAAGTATCAACAGGCGAACGTTTATTCACAGTGGCCGACTCTATCGAGCTATCACTGGCGCAACGTTTGTACCCAGATGTTGCCTTGGCATTTGAGCTGACAGAAGACCAACCTATCTCTTGGTACCTAAATAGATCGGAAGATGAAAGCCTGTATGCTCTGTTGATTGAGTTCTTCGGTAACCTAAAACAGTCTGGTGAACTGGCTTCACTAGAAGAGAAATACATCGGCCACATCGGCACTTTTGACTACGTTGATACTCGTGCCTTTATCCGCGCACTGGACAGCAAGTTGCCAAAATGGTCGCCGCTATTTCAAAGGTACTCTCAAGAATTTGATTGGCGCTTGATTGCCGCTTTGGCCTACCAAGAATCACACTGGAACCCTGTTGCGCGCTCACCAACGGGTGTTCGTGGCATGATGATGTTGACACTGCCCACCGCGAAGAGTGTTGGGGTAACCAACCGTCTCGACCCGAACCAGTCGGTACAAGGCGGTGTTGAGTACCTGCGTCGTATCGTGAACCGAGTACCAGATTCAATCACTCAACACGAAAAGATCTGGTTTGCACTTGCTTCATACAATGTCGGTTACGGGCACATGATGGACGCGCGTCGCCTCACGAAGGCACAAGGTGGCGATCCCGATGCTTGGGGCGATGTGAAAGACAGACTGCCTCTGTTAAGACAGAAGAAGTACTACAGCCAAACTCGATATGGGTATGCGCGTGGTGATGAAGCTAGAAATTACGTTGAGAACATTCGCCGTTATTACCAAAGCATCATCGGCCATGTAAATAAGCGTAATAAAGAACAAGAAGAGAGTCTTGAGGGTTTGATTGTCATCCCACCTTTAGAGACTTCTAGTGCTGAATCAAGCATTAGCGCTGCTGAATCGACAGTAAGCAGTTCAGAATCTTCGCAATAGAAACTAAAAGAGCAATGCCATTAAGCATTGCTCTTTTTTATTGTGCTTTTTATAACTGCGCATAAAAGAATAAGCTCGACAAAAGGCCGTGAAAATCGATGTGTCATATTGCAGTAACAATCGAACTTTATAACGGCACACCATAATCAAAATTACGCTCTGTTGCACTTCCGTGCTGGGTTTTCGCTAGAACTGCTCTTCTGGGTAAGCCAAGCGCGCGACAGGCCAAATAAACGAATAACACTATAATTAAATCGTTAGTCCAAACTAAAAAGTCAGACGGCAAATAGGAAATCATTGAAATGATGAAGAAACTGAAATCGAAACGCCTTGATAAGACCGTTGCTGCAAACCGTCGTAAGCGTATGCTTTCAAATAATAAGAAGAAGATCATTTGGCGCAATCGCGCTTTCATGCAGATGATTGCTGAGTAAATGTAGTTACTCAGTCAGTTTGCTTGGCACTCTTGCGATAGAGAGTGCCGAAAGTACGCTGCTATTTCTTATTGCCAGCCTTCATCTCTGCTTCTAAACGCTGCTCTTCCAACAGACGTTCTTGCTTTCGCTTCTCTTTTATCTCTTTTCTACGACGCTTGAAAAACGCTTGTAATTGCTCACGGCACTCTTCCTCTAACAAACCATGTTCAACGTCGGCATAGTGGTATGAGGCCTGGCTTTCAAACAAATTCAACACTGTACCTGCAGCGCCTGCTTTTAAGTCTGGAGCACCAAACACAATGCGCTTTACTCGGCTGTGTAGCAAGGCACCTGCGCACATTGGGCAAGGCTCTAGCGTAACGTATAAAGTGGTATCGAGTAGCCGATAGTTTTCTAAGGCTTGACCGGCTTTACGCAAGGTTTCAATTTCTGCGTGTGCCGTAGCATCGTGGCTGCCAATCGAACGGTTCCATCCTTCAGAGATAATCTCCCCATCTTTTACTAATACTGCACCAACAGGAACCTCTCCCTCGCTCTCTGCTTGCGTAGCCACCTCGATGGCGCGTCGCATGAAGATTTCATCTTGAGGGGTGAATTGATGGTCTGACAAAGGGAACTCCAGAAACAAAGGATAAAAACGAAAATAGGTATGCGGTGAAGCATACCTAATCTTAGAGATAATGAACAATAAAGAGGTAATAGACAACAACAGACAATGAACCATTGCCGCTTGCTGGTTGGTCGAACTGTTAGCTATTAGCGTCTTCTATGTCATCGGCTATTGGCGTCGCTTTGATACTCACAATGCGATTGTTCTCAACAGAGATAATTTCAAACTGCCACTGCTGGTATTGAACAACTTCGCCTGCATCCGGTAAGCGCCCTATTAACCATGTCACAAGGCCATTCAGCGTTTGGAAGCTCTCGCTTTCGCCCTCAAAATCCGATAGCTCTAAACGGTTTTTCAGTTCACTGATAGGAATCAATCCATCCACCAACAAACCGTCTTCCACTTGCTCGGTCCAAAGATCGTTCGGATTATTCGATAGCTCGCCAGCAATCGCCTCAAGAATATCGTAATGAGTCACAAGACCTTGAACATCGCCATACTCGTCGACAATGAATGCCATCTCGGTGCCCGACTCTTTAAAGTAGCCAAGTAGACGCAGAGCTTTCATCGATTCTGGAACATAGATCGGCGAGCGAGACAGCCCCATGATCACTTGAATGCTTAGATTGCCCGCCTGATTCAGCAAGGCTTTGGCTGACACTGTACCCACCACTTTATTGAGGTGATCTTGGCACAATGGAAACACACTGTGTTTTGATGAACGCAGTTTCTTTAATATCTGCTCAACGGGTTGGTCGACATCCAGAAAGTCGATGTCTCGACGCGGAGTCATCAATGAGCTCACAAGACGATCATCAAGCTGCAAGATATTACGAATCATCTCTTGTTCGCCGCGTTCAATCACACCCGATTCTGAGCCCTCTTTCACAAGTGCATGGATATCATCTTCGGTAACGCTATCTTCTTCACCGCCTCGGCCCATCAACTTAAGAATACCTTCCGTTGAAGCCGACAACGCAAACACAAACGGCGTCGCGATTTTAGATAACCAGAAGATTGGCAGCGCGACTAACACAGCAATGTTTTCAGCTTGAGACTGAGCAAAACGCTTTGGTACCAACTCACCGACAACGATAGCGAAATAAGTAATACCTACCACCACAACCGCAGTAGACAAGATGTTCGCTTGTGTTGGGTCTAGTCCCCACAGTTCAAGTTGAACGGCTAGTGGAGCCGATAGCGTCGCCTCACCAACAATCCCGCTGAGTAGGCCGATTACCGTGATACCGATTTGGATTGTAGAGAGGAAGCGGGTTGGGTTTTCTTTGAGATCAAGAGCAACCTGAGCGGAGCGGTGTTTTTCGGCTAAGCGTTTCAGCCGACTATTTTTTGCTGCTACCAATGCAATCTCAGACATGGCAAACAGACCATTTAAAACAATTAACCCTACTAAAAGCAGAATTTTCATGTGGCTTGGATTTCCTAAATTTACCGGCCAACAATTAGCCGTAATCCGGAGTATAAGCTGAGTGCGTTTATTTGGGATATAGAAAGTTTTGAATATAAAAAGTTTTGGATATAGAAAGTTTTGGATATAAAAACCTTGGATATAAAAAACGGAAAAAATAGCGAAAAAAAGCCCGCACATTTCGGTGCGGGCTTAGCAATGAATAAAGCTTAGTTTTGCTTAGTTCAATCTTACATTGTGTAAGTGTAAGGTGCTTGGATACCTAGTGGGATACCAAGAGCCCAGTAAGCTAGCAAGAAGATAGACCAACCGATTAACATCGCAATCGAGAATGGCATCATTAGAGAAGCTAGAGTACCGATACCTGTCGACTTAACGTAGCGCTGACAGTAAACAACAACCAGTGGGAAGAACACCATTAGTGGAGAGATGATGTTAGACACTGAGTCACCTACACGGTAAGCCGCTTGAGATAGCTCAGGAGAGATACCCACAACCATTAGCATTGGAACTAGGATAGGACCAATCAGTGCCCACTTAGCTGAAGCAGAACCAACAAGAAGGTTAACTGCAGCCGTTAGTAGAATCATACCAACAACCGTTGCTTCACCTGGAAGGTCCATCGCTTTCAAGCCTTCAGCACCGTAAAGTGCCAGCATAGTACCGATGTTTGATTGAGCGAATGCAGATAGGAACTGAGCACAGAAGAACGACATTACAATGTATGCGCCCATCGTTGCCATCGTCTCAGACATTGCTTTGATAACATCATTACTATTCTTGAATGTACCCGCTACACGGCCGTAGACGATACCCGGAATAATAAACAGGATGAAGATCAGAGGAACGATAGACTTCATTACTGGTGCTGAGAACGCCGTTAATTCGCCTTCAGGTGAACGAAGTGCTGAGTTTTCAGGCATTAGAGCCGCGATAAGCAGACCAATACCGGCAACCATTGCCCAACCAGCGAATTTGAATGCTTTAGATTCAATGGCTGTGAACGTACCTAGATCAGGTGCTTGTTCTGCATCTTCATCTACAGGCGTATTAGCAAGACGAGGCTCGATAATTTTCTCTGTAACGTACCAACCAATTGCCACAATTAGAATTGAAGACAAACCAGTAAAGAAGATGTTCGCTAGAGGGTTGATCACATATGCAGGGTCAAGAACGTTTGCCGCTGTTTGAGTGAAACCAGCTAGTAGCGGATCAATACCTGAAGGGATAAAGTTCGCTGAGAAACCACCTGATACACCAGCAAACGCTGCTGCAATACCCGCTAGAGGGTGACGACCCGCAGCGTGGAAGATGATACCGCCAAGAGGGATTACTAGAACGTAACCTGCATCAGCTGCTGTGTGAGACACGATAGCAACCAAGATTAGCATCGGCGTTAGTAGCTTAGCTGGCGTGAAGTTAAGCATCTTCTTAAGGCCAGTCGTAATGAAGCCTGAAGAATCTGCAACGCCAACACCTAGCATAGCAACAAGTACGATGCCTAGAGGTGCGAAGCCTGTGAACGTGGTAACCATATTCGCTAGGAAGCTAGCAAGCGCTTCACCAGTTAGTAGGTTGTTTACTTCAAGAGCAGCACCCGTTTGAGGGTTGATTAAGTCGAATGAAAGATTCGATAAAAGTGCAGATGCTACCCATACAATAACTAGAGCCCAGAAGAACAGGATTGCTGGATCTGGAATTTTGTTGCCGGCGCGTTCAATGAAGTTTAGAAAGCGGTCCATACCACTGATCTTCTCAGTCGATGGTGCTTTTTTTACGGCTTGGTTACTCATTGTAACTCCATATGTGATGTTGTTTTGTTTAGGCCTAATATAAGTTTTGACCACGGCCTATTGGTACAGCACATATTCTATTAAAGTCGTTGTTAAAAAGCACAAGATTCCACCTAATTTTCCATAAATGGAGACATATTTTGCAAAAATACCATACAACCACAACAATATAAAAACATAAAAAACACCATTCCATATACAGAGTTTTAACTAGCACGTAAACAATGTCCGAGGAGTGAAAATTATCAGTAAAAGGGGTAGCATGAGCCTTGGCATGCAGTAAACGTTTGCTTGAGGGTCAATCAAACTCACTGTATTTGGAAATCATAGTATGTAATTCGATAACTCGATTACTACCAAACCGGTCTTCCCATGAGCTTGTTATCTGAACGGTCTTCAGCGCTCCAGATAAACTGTTCGTCACTGTCCAATTAAGTTGATATTTAACATGCGAATGATCCATACCATCAACAATATCCGTAGCAAAATCCGCAGGCGTTATACTCGATAAAGCGGCAGATGCACCACGAGTTCTAAACCATTCCAGCTTATTTTCAGCCAAATGCAGAGCTTCTACACTATGAATAGCAAAGTCAGATTTTTGCTCAACATACGTTTGTAATTTGATTAGCCCTAGAGAACCAACACCGATCAACAAAAACGAAATAAGCACTTCGATTAGGCTAAAACCTTTCTGTTTACAAATCATTCCATGAACCTTTTTGCCATTGAATTTGCGTAAATTCTTTTCTTGAATTATCGACCACATCTTTATTAAATCTAAAATCCAGTGAATCAAAGAACACAGCGGCTTGGTTCGGTGCATCAAAGTACTGTCCGCCAGATACCGTAAATGCACCGTGTTGATAGTAAGAGGTGATAGTTCGGTAGCTTTCTTCAATAACACTCGGGACATGATTCAGATGAATATTGGCATCATAAGACACCCAATCGGCAGGGGTAGGTGAATAATCAACATTAAGGTGAAATAGTACACCTTTAAGATGATTTGAAGTCGCCCCTGTAGAAGGTTTTCCCATAACAGACATCAGCCCATCATGAATTAAAATTGTAACTCCATTAGTTGAGGCTGTAGCATCAACTAAATCATTGTATTGCGCTTTAGTGATTTCACAGCCTCCTTCAACCCATAAATGATGATTGCCTGCATTAATCAGTGTTGCCAGAACTTGCCCACAATTAGCTAGTATTTTGGGTGTCCCACTCCCATTAATCACCGAAAATGTCCCTTCATCTCTTATATCGTTATGCTTTTCAACTGGAACACCGAAAAAAGACTCAAAAGGTTGTACGCTTGAATCTAAGACAAAATCATTGCCATCTCCATTGGACAAATGATCATTACCTGTAACATTAGAGCAATCAGCCCCTGATGGATTTTGAAAACCGGCATATGGAGGTACACCATGTACCACCCCTTTATTATCCATAGATGAATAGTGATAGCGGCTACGATATCGAAGCGCAACACACTCCCAACCATCACTACTTAAAACACCAGGATCTGGTGTTGAAAATGTGGTACTTGAATGAAAATAAACATCGGCACTCGACTGTATAGCACCAGAACTAAGTGAACCTCCAAATACGATATTTTTCTTCAAATGAGAATGCCCACTCGCAGACGATATTTGATAACCTGTTAGAATTGCATTGAAAACAGGGGTGACTTGATTCTTCATTGAGCACACTGTAATTGTAGGAGGAAGATTCCCTTCATTTTTAAACTGAGTGAAACCACACTCTAGACCACCTTCAGCCTCCCATTGCTGCTTGCGCGCTTCGACCTCATTTTGAGATCTTTTTATTTGATAAAAAACTGAACGATAACTACCAAAAGTCAACATTAACGCCGTAACTAGTAATACACTTGTTGTAAGTAAAACAACCGCACCTTGTTGATTTTTATTCATCGCCAATTCCTATTTTTTACAATCACACTTGATGAATAATTAACGGACGTATCTCCTACTAATTCAGCAGAAATAGTAATGGTTGCCATGCCTGAACTAACACCTTGAGCTTCAACACTTGATTGATTGACATTGAAATCAATCACTCGTATTTGATTCGGCTCAAAAATTGAAGAACATCCACTAGTAGCCGCTGATACCGTTTTTACGATACTGGAGGGACTATCACAAACTTTGACTAAGCCGGAATCAAATACAAAAGCAACATTTCGAATCTCTGATTGATGAGCGTATGCAAAGGCGACAATTTTGGAGTCTGGCGAGATATATAAGGTATTTGTGGCTCCTGATAATTTTAGAGACATACCTGTCCCTCCATCGTAGCCTGCTCGCTGGATATCCTCTTTAAAGTATTGAAGAGTGCCTGAAACTTGTTGTAATAATAGTAATTCTTTACTTCTCTCGGATGCGATGTTTTGTCCCGATATAAATACCGACCCCACACTTCCAATAACTACAATTCCCAAAATAGAAGAGATCATTAATTCGACTAATGTTGCACCGAATTGCTGCCTCTTAAGTGCAGGTCTGATAACCATAAAAGTCTCCTCCCACACCACAGATTCTCATTCTTCCAGAAGTACTATATGTTATAAGCTTTAAAGGCTTAGAGTTCATATCAAATAAGAGATGCCCATCTTTAGCTTTACCGTTTACTCCACTAAATTTAATTTGTTCAGAACTGTAGTTAACGGTGAAATCTATGTTTCGAAATGAAACTCCTTCCATTGTAAGGATTGCCGTACCGGTATTCGGAACATCGAATTCAGTCAATTCAATTTTCCAATCACCGGTGTCATTTGAGTTACCATTCATTAGAAAATGAGCCCAAAGATCAGTATTTCTCATAACTGCCTCAGATTTCGCCTGCATCATAAAACCATTCAGCTCGGTAGCTAGCCGTTGCATTTTCACTGTTTCCGAGACCGAACTAAAACTTGGAGCGGCAACTGCCAATAATATAGAGAGCACTGATATGGTTATGAGTAGCTCTAAGAAGGTAAACCCGCGAGACATTTCCCAAATTCCTATGTAAACCGATACGTAACCGTATTTAATCTTGCAAGGATGCTACCACCGAAGAAAAATAGGCTGAATATAGAGAAGGAACTACTCGTGATGATTCGAAAAAATAAATGTAACAACAACAACTTAAGTAACAAAGGGATGACATTGATCGAACTATTGATCGCAGTGGCTCTTATTGGAGTACTAACCGCTATTGCCTACCCAAGCTATACCGAGCATGTAATAAAATCCCATAGAACAGCAGCATTAGCTGATATGGCAAAAATCCAACTCACGCTTGAGCAGTCTTACAATGGTGTATATAGCTGGGGAAGTATTGTTTCAGGAGGGGCTTGTACTATGTGTGAATCACCAAGTGATCGCTATGTATTTTCTGTCGCAAGTTCAAGCAGCATGGCATATATAATAACTGCCACGGCACAGTCAACTAAGGGGCAAAGTGGTGACTCTTGCTTAGGCACTCCCAAAACAATGACGCTAAAATCTTCAGGTGAAGAATCCCCTGCAGATTGCTGGAACTAGTAGAAATTAATGCCCTTGGTTTGATTAAAGAATGACTAGGCATATACATGGCTGCATTTTTTAACTAAACGAGATGATCAAAAAAGCCTGCACACTGGCAGGCTTTAAAATTTTCAAATCACTATCAATTACTTAGTTAGGTCATCGAAGAAGTTTTTAACACCGCTGAAGAAACCTTCAGACTTTGGCTTGTGCTTGCTTGCCGCTTCACCACAACATGTTTCTTCGAATTCACGCAGTAGTTCTTTCTGGCGAGAGCTTAGCTTAACCGGTGTTTCAACCACTAGCTTAACGATTAGATCACCCACACCGCCACCACGAACGCCTTTCACGCCCTTGCCACGCATACGGAACATACGGCCCGTTTGTGTCTCTTCTGGTACCTTAAGGTTTACACGACCATCCAGTGTTGGAACTTCAACTTCACCGCCTAGAGCAGCCATAGAGAAGCTTACTGGTACTTCGCAGTAAAGGTTATTGCCGTCACGTTCGAAGATGTTGTGCTCTTTTACGTGTACTTGTACGTACAGATCGCCAGCTGGAGCGCCTTGCTCTCCCGCTTCGCCTTCGCCTGATAGACGAATACGATCGCCAGTATCAACACCAGCAGGGATCTTAACGTTAAGTGTTTTCGTCTTCTGTTTGCGACCTTGACCATGACATGAGTTACATGGGTCTTTGATGATCTTGCCTTTACCGTTACAAGTAGGACAAGTCTGTTGAACCGCAAAGAAACCTTGGCGCATTTGTACTTGGCCGTGGCCATGACAAGTGCCACACGTTTGTGCAGAAGAACCCGCTTTCGCGCCGCTGCCGTCACAAGTATCACACTCTACAAGTGTTGGTACTTCGATTTCTTTAGAAACACCACGAACCGCTTCTTCTAGAGAAAGTTCCATGTTGTAACGTAGATCTGAACCACGTTGTGCACGCTGTTGACCGCCACCACGACGACCGCCGCCGAAGATGTCGCCAAATACGTCACCGAAGATATCGCCGAAGTCACCTTGGCCACCGCCGCCGAAACCACCGCCGCCGCCCATGCCACCTTGTTCAAAGGCTGCATGACCGTATTGGTCGTAAGCTGCTTTCTTTTGAGAATCAGTTAGGATCTCGTACGCTACTTTTACTTCTTTAAACTTATCTGCTGCGGTCTCATCACCCTGGTTACGGTCCGGGTGGAATTTCATCGCTAAGCGTTTGTACGCTTTTTTAATATCGCGCTCTGATGCATCGCGGCTTACGCCTAATACTTCGTAAAAATCACGTTTTGACATGTTCTAGGTCACCAAAATAATTGCTACTACCGAATGATCACTTCAGTAGTCTGTGTATCAATCTAGATAAAAGTTCTGCCGGCTGAAATGCCGAATAAAGCTATTATCTAGATCGACAAGTCTAAATACAAATTTACGGACGTGAGAGTTACCTCTGACGCCCGCAATAATAAGTCTTTGAGACAAATTTCTAAGCAGATAGCTTGAGTCCTAAGTGGAAGCGCGGAGCCTACGTTAGTAGGTGGACACTTCCGATAACGAAATCAGGCTACTCTGCGACGAAATTATTTTTTGTCTTCTTTAACTTCTTCAAACTCAGCGTCTACAACATCGTCGTCTTGCTTAGGTTGTTCACCAGCGTCAGCACCAGCTTGTTCAGCTTGAGCTTTCTGTTGAGCAATTTCCATTAGCTTTTGAGCTGCTTGCATAAGTTCTTGAACTTTAGCGTCGATAGCTTCTTTATCGTTACCAGACTTAACTTCTTCTAGTGCAGTGATAGCCGCTTCGATTTTAGCTTTCTCGTCTGCAGGTAGAGCTTCACCAGCTTCTTCTACTTGCTTCTTAGTGCCGTGAATCATTTGGTCAGCTTGGTTACGTGCAGTTACTAGCTCTTCGAACTTTTTGTCCGCTTCTTTGTTAGCTTCTGCTTCTTGTACCATTGCTTCGATCTCTTCCTCAGACAGGCCGCCTGATGCTTGGATAGTGATCTTCTGCTCTTTACCTGTTGCTTTATCTTTAGCAGATACGTTCAGGATACCATCAGCATCTAGGTCGAATGTTACTTCGATTTGTGGCATGCCACGTGGTGCTGGTTGGATACCTTCTAGGTTGAACTGACCAAGAGACTTGTTGTAAGTCGCTTGCTTACGCTCACCTTGAAGAACGTGGATAGTTACTGCGTTTTGGTTGTCTTCAGCTGTAGAGAACACTTGATCCGCTTTAGTAGGGATAGTTGTGTTTTTCTCGATAAGCTTAGTCATCACGCCGCCCATCGTTTCGATACCGAAAGATAGAGGAGTAACGTCTAGTAGTAGAACGTCTTTAACGTCACCAGCTAGTACACCACCTTGAACAGCAGCACCCATTGCAACAGCTTCGTCAGGGTTCACGTCTTTACGTGGCTCTTTACCGAAGAATTCAGTTACTTTAGCTTGAACCATAGGCATACGAGTTTGACCACCAACTAGGATAACGTCAGTGATTTCGCCTACCGATAGGTCAGCATCCGCTAGAGCAACTTTTAGTGGCTCAAGAGAACGTTGAACTAGGTCTTCAACTAGAGACTCAAGCTTCGCACGAGTCACTTTGATGTTCATGTGCTTAGGACCAGTCGCATCAGCAGTAACGTAAGGTAGGTTTACGTCAGTTTGAGTAGTAGAAGAAAGCTCGATTTTCGCTTTTTCTGCTGCTTCTTTAACACGCTGCATTGCTAGTGGATCAGCTTTAAGGTCGATACCTTGCTCTTTCTTGAACTCATCTACTAGGTAGTTGATCATGCGGTTATCGAAATCTTCACCACCAAGGTGAGTGTCACCGTTAGTTGAAAGAACTTCGAAAGTCTTCTCGCCTTCTACTTCATCGATTTCGATGATAGAGATATCGAATGTACCACCACCAAGGTCGTATACAGCGATAGTGCGATCACCACCTTGCTTGTCTAGGCCGTAAGCTAGAGCAGCAGCAGTTGGTTCGTTGATGATACGTTTAACATCTAGACCAGCGATACGGCCAGCATCTTTCGTTGCTTGACGTTGAGCATCGTTGAAGTAAGCAGGAACAGTTACTACTGCGCCAGTTACTTCTTCGCCTAGGAAGTCTTCAGCTGTTTTCTTCATTTTCTTAAGAACTTCAGCAGATACTTGAGGAGCAGCCATTTTTTGGCCTTGCGCTTCTACCCATGCATCACCGTTGTCAGCCTTAACAATGTTGAAAGGCATGATTTCGATATCGCGTTGAACTTCTTCATCTTCAAAACGACGACCGATTAGACGCTTGATAGCGAACAGTGTGTTTTGAGGGTTAGTAACAGCTTGACGTTTTGCAGGTTGACCAACTAGCGTTTCGCCTTCTGTGTATGCGATTACTGATGCTGTTGTGCGTTCGCCTTCAGCATTTTCAATTACGCGTGGTTTGTCGCCGTCAAGAACAGCAACACAAGAGTTAGTAGTACCTAAATCAATACCAATGATTTTACCCATCAGGCCATCTCCGAATATATATTATTTAGTTTTTTGCTATACCCACATATGTGGGGGTGGTAATCAGGGAATCAACCCTAAGACACAAAATTAAAGTGCAAATGTAATTTGCTTTCGTATGCACCATAGATAAGGGCTGCAAACTGGTTTTCAAGGGAATAAGTAAAAAAAATCTATTTTTTCCCGTATCTTTTTACATAAAGGTAAAAAGTGACCGATCCCTTGCCAATTAAGGCTCCAATGTTGAGAAACTCTCGCATTTGTCGCCACATTGAAACCTCAACCCTATTCCAGATGCCATAAAAAAAGACCTTCATGTGGAAGGTCTTTTTCAAATAGATATTAATCAGTTAAATATTGTTCAAATGGTGACTGATTCAGCCATATTATTGGTTTAGCACTAACTGGTAGAAGCTCGCTTGAGTGTAATCACCCGCTTCCATACCACGCCATTCACAGGCTGAGCTCGACTTCTTAGTGTTGCATTGATTGTATGCGCCCGCCTTGAAGTACATCCAGTCCTGTCCATAACCAAGGTCGATATCATGCCCCTGATACTTACCCTTAGCCAAATCAACATCATACGTCTTCACAATAGGATCGGCTGAGTTTGGATTCTTAGTAAAGGTTAAGTGCATGATGTTATCTTTGATATTCACATCGTATGAGAACACTTCACCTAGCTTGATGCCATCAGCAGGGTCCGAGCTGCCTTTTTTCAGATTGTATTGACCAAATACATCATGGCGAATGTCTTTACGAAGTTTCTTTCCGTTTTCATCCTTCGCGTTTTTCATCTCTGTCGGCGGGTTTAACTCATAGTTCCACGTTAACGAACCATGCTCATGTTCTGGCAACTTGCGGTAAACAATTTTCAGAGGTTCATTATCCGACCCATGGATTTGACCAATAACCACAGAGAATGCACCGGTTTTCTTATAGTTACCGCTGGTGCTCACCTGATCAACAGAAAGTGTTGCCGTCATCTGGCCACCGATAGAGCCAAACTCTTCCGCGTTCTTATGGCTTGAAATCGCGAAGTTGTTGCTCGGCGCAGAGTAGCTATCCGCTAGCATCGCTCTTAGCTCACTACGCGTGTTTTTACTGTTTGGCGTCGTTGGAGCTGTATTCGGAGCCACAAACACCATCGCACCAGACTCGGCATCCGTGTAGAACCATTTAGGGTGAACGTAAGGCGTGTCTACATTCGACAGTTCCTTTTTACCAATCTCCAGCGTTTTACCTTTTCTAGACCCTTCAGTCGTCAGCTCCGGTAAGTTAATTTTCCATTTAGATAAATCGAAGTTTTGTGCTGGTGCTTTTGCAGGGTCAAGATTGAACTGTTGACCAATATCGTGATTAGAAGCAAGAGCGGGAGCGGCTAAAAGGCTGGCAGTCAGTAGGCTAAGGTAAGACAGCTTCATTATTGGGTTTCCTTTATGTCGTCATAATGTAGGTTGTCAGAACAATAAAATAATATTGTATTATTATATGTGATCTATATTAAAGATTGAAAACTGATGGCCAATTCGGCACGAGTAAAAAGAAAAAATGAGACTTAACACCAATCAAAGATCTTTTTAGCTAAGTTATCAGATAGCCCAAAGCACTTATCATCAGAAACAAAAAAGCCCCGCTCTCATTGAGCGGGGCTTCTAATTATCGAATCTTAATTAAGAATTATGCTTCTGCTTTCTTTAGCTCAGCTTCTTCGTTAGCTTCAACGCCGATTTCGTTTTCAGATTTCGCTACGATAGTGTTAACCGCAGTATCACCAACAACGTTAGAAGAAGTACAGAACATGTCACAGATACGGTCAACAGCAGCAACAATCGCTAGACCTTCTGGTGGTAAACCTAGTTGGTGCAATAGAACACCTACCATCACAACACCGCCACCAGGAACACCACCAGCACCGATAGACAGTAGCAGGATAGTTAGACCAAGAGTGAAGATATCAGCAGTATTGATTGGCTGACCAAACGCGTTTGCTACGAACATAGTTGCGAGTGCAATGTAGATAGATACACCAGACATGTTCATTGTTGCACCCAGTGGTACACCGAAACCTGCTACTGACTTAGATACGTTTAGTTTGTCAGTAAGAGTACGCATTGTTACTGGGATTGTTGCGTTCGAACTTGCTGTAGATAGTGAGAATAGAACTTGCTCACGAGTTGCACGTAGGAACTGCTTTGGAGAAATACCAGTGAATGAACCAACCATCATTGGATAGAAGAAGAAAATCCAGAACACAAGCATTGCAACCACAAGCGCCACATAGCCAGCAACTGACATTAGCGTGTCTGCATCCAGTGTTGCGCCCAGTTGAATCATCAGAGCAAATACACCGTAAGGCGCCAAGCTCATTACTAGGCCGATAAGCTTCATCATGATTTCGTTAGCCATCTTGAATGTCTTGATAGCTGGGCCACCACGAGAATCAAGCGCTTGAATAGCAAGACCTGTCAAAATTGCCATGAAGATGATTTGTAGCATGTCGCCGCTTGCGAACGCTTCTACAGGGTTGCTAGGAACGATGTTAACAACAAGAGAGAAGATGTCTGGTGTTTCAGTTGTTGTAAGCGCAATTGTCTCAGAAACCGTACCCGCAAGGTTCGCACCTGCACCTGGTTGGAAAATAAGACCAATCGTTAGCGCTGCTGAAATCGCGATGATGGTGTTAATAATGTAAAGACCAAAGGTTTTACCACCAAGACGACCAAATGAACGAATATCTTTTAGCTCAACAATACCGCAAACAATAGATACGTAAACAAGAGGAACTACAAGCAATTTGATAAGTGATACGAACATACCACCAGCACCTTCGGCAGCGCCAAGTAGATACGTATCAAAAATAGCAATACCGCTGAATAGGTACTGAATAGCAGTACCAATAAGTAGACCGGCGAACAAGCCTACAAAAATTTTACTTGAGAGCGATTTATCCATCGTTCTTCTCCAGTTTGTTGTGTTTGAAATTTGTACTTTTATAGTTATATATGCGACCAAAATCGCTATATGGCAGTGGATTTTACATACAAAGATAACAATTAAAAGTATTTATTTACAAAAACACCACAAATGTGACATCAAAACATTTACTCAATCACAACAAGTTTCATAACACAAAACTCTAAATCGCTGATCTGAATGAAATAAAAAGAACGACATTCTTAATGCGGTTTTGATGCTTATTTACGTGGACTCTCAAGTTATAGGCACAAAAAAAGAGAGGCCTATACCTCTCTTTTTATTTTACGCAAACCAGTGATTTATTTTGTCGCTGCGACTAACTCAGTCAATGCATCAGTCAATCACTTGGCAACGTAATTCGTCATTACTTAGCAACCATAACCATCGCTGGGCGAACCACACGACCGTTTAGTTCGTAGCCTTTTTGCATCACAAACATAACCGTGTTCGATTCGTGATCTGGGCTTTCTTGAATAGACATCGCTTGGTGAAATTCAGGGTTGAACGCTTCACCTTCAGGGTTGATCTCTGTAAGACCAAACTTAGCCACTGTATCTACGAACGTTTTGTGCGTTAGCTCAACACCTTCATACAGTGGCTTAACCACTTCGTTTTCAGCGTCTGCTGCTTGCATTGCACGCTCTAGGTTGTCGATTACAGGAAGCAGACCTTCAGCAAACTTGTTCAAAGCGAATTTACGCGCTTTATCAATTTCTTGTTCGCTACGGCGACGCATGTTTTCAACTTCAGCTTTCGCGCGAAGAACAGAATCTTGCTGCTCTTTCACTTTAGATTCACTAGAAAGCAGTGCAGCTTCCAGTTGAGCGATTTTTGCTTCCTGCTCATCAGCAGCGTCTTCATTCAGTTCAGCTTCTTCAACTTTCTCAGCTTCAGCGATGATCTGATCTAGCTCTGCTTCGGTTACTTTGTTTTCTTCGTTGCTCATGATATCTCCAGAATTCGTTTTCAATGCAAGTGACAGGCGTGTTTGCACCCCAAATTGATATAAAACACTCGCATAGACGTTCAACTTGCCTTTATTATGGGGATGAAGAATTTTGATTCAAGCCTAATTCGTTTGGAAACGTTATGAAAAAGCCATTTGAAGTCATCGCCATTATCGGTAAACCTCGAGATCAGCAAGCAATTCAGACTCATAGAGAGCTCTATCAGTGGTTAAGTGCTGAGGGTTATCAAGTGTTTGTTGATGACAGACTCGCCACTATTTTAGACGACATCCCAAAAGAACATTTTTCTAGCCTGATTGAATTAGGTAAACGCGCCGATCTCGCCATTGTGGTCGGTGGTGACGGAAACATGCTCGGTGCCGCTAGAATCTTGTCACGTTTCGACATTTCAGTGATTGGTGTTAACCGAGGTAATCTTGGTTTCCTAACCGATCTCAACCCTGAAAACTTCCAGAGCGCGTTGACTGATGTTCTCAAAGGCGAGTTCATGGAAGAAGAGCGCTTCTTACTTGAAACGGAAATTCATCGTCACGGCCAGATAAAAAGCCACAATGCGGCACTTAATGAGGCAGTACTGCACCCCGGACAAGTGGCGCACATGATCGAGTTCGAAGTGTATATCGATGATAGCTTCGCCTTCTCACAGCGCTCTGATGGCTTAATCGTCTCAACACCGACAGGTTCTACCGCCTACTCGCTTTCCGGCGGCGGCCCTATCCTGTCATCAAGCCTAAATGCTATCTCACTCGTGCCAATGTTCCCGCATACCCTTTCAAGCCGCCCATTAGTGGTGGATGGCAAGCGTCGTATTAAGCTTATCGTATCGCCTGATAACCGTGGAACTCAGGAGGTGAGCTGCGATGGTCAAATCTCACTGCCTGTTTCTCCTGGTGATGAGATCCACATTTACCAAAGCCCGAATGTACTTAAGTTGATCCATCCTAAAGACTACAACTACTACCATGTTCTACGTAACAAACTAGGTTGGTCGAGTAAGCTGTTCTAAAAGAATAAACGCTCCAGTGGTAACCGAAAATTTGAAAGGCTGACGGACATTCGTCAGCCTTTTTATTGCCAGTAAAAGCCCGTCGGCTCTAGCTTCTCTGCAGTTCCTTATACCTCCACTCCCAAGAGGGAGGAACGACTGAGTTGGGAATCTATAGCGGTTTCAGTGATCTACGAACAACCTCAATTCTGATAACGGTCGCAAAAAATTTTCACCTGTCGACTTTACTGTATAAAGAAACAGTATATACTGAACTTATATACAGTATTGTTCAGTTATACAGGTAAATAAAAATGCTGGCTCATTTAAGTGTTAATAATTTCGCTATTGTTAAGTCTTTACAGCTAGAACTATCTAAAGGCATGACAACAATCACCGGGGAAACTGGTGCGGGTAAATCTATCGCTATCGATGCTTTAGGCTTATGTCTTGGGGGAAGATCCGATGCAGGAATGGTTCGACAAGGTGAAGAAAAAACCGAAGTCAGTGCCGCTTTTTTACTTGAGAACAATCTGCATGCAACCCGCTGGTTAGAAGACAACGAATTGCTTGATGGCAGTGAGTGCATCCTGCGCAGAACCATCTCAAAAGAAGGTCGTTCTCGTGCATTCATCAACGGTAGCCCTGTCCCTCTTTCGCAATTGAAATCACTTGGACAACTGTTGATCAACATCCATGGTCAACACGCGCATCACCAGTTGATGAAAAGCGATTATCAAATGGCCATGCTTGATCAATACGCAGGCCACTTGAACCTATTGAAATCGACACGTAATGCTTACCAAGCATGGCGACAAGCGGATAACCACTTAAAAGAGTTACGTGAGAATAGCCAGCAAAACCAAGCTCAAAAACAACTTCTTGAATACCAAATCAAAGAGTTAAATGAGCTGTCTATTGGGGAGGAAGAATATGAAGACCTCGAACAAGAGCATAAGCGCCTCTCCAATAGCGGAGAACTGGCCACAACCTGTCAGCAAGCTATCGAGCTTATTTATGAAGGCGAAGAAGTTAATGCGCTTGGTATTCTGCAATCGGCCAATAACTCCTTAATTCAGTTAGCTGAGCTAGATGAAAGATTGGCCGAGTTACCGAACTTGCTTTCTGAAGCCATTATTCAGATCGAAGAGACCAACAACGAATTAAGAACCTACCTAGACAGCATTGATGTCGATCCCGGTCGTATGGCTTACGTTGAAGAGCGTTTCTCTAAAGTGATGTCGATGTCTCGTAAGCACCACGTGTTACCAGAAGAGCTTTACAAGCACCATCAAGACTTATTACAACAGGTTGAAGCACTTGATTGCTCGGATGAAAAACTCGATGAATTGGCCAATGATGTCGAGAACCAATACCAGTCGTTCGTTGCCAAATCAGAGAAGCTTCATAAATCTCGAACTCGTTATGCAAAAGAGCTCAACAAACTGATCACGCAAAGCATGCACGAACTGAGCATGGAAAAAGCGCAGTTTGCCATTGAAGTGAACAACACCAACACACACCCTTCTCCATTGGGTATGGATAACGTGACCTTCATTGTTTCGACCAACCCAGGCCAACCAATGCAGCCAATTGCTAAAGTGGCTTCTGGTGGTGAGTTATCACGAATCTCATTAGCGATTCAGGTGATCACAGCGCAAAAAGTCGACACACCAAGCCTGATTTTCGATGAAGTCGATGTGGGTATCAGTGGACCAACGGCTGCGGTTGTCGGGAAAATGCTACGTAAGCTGGGCGAATCTACGCAGGTGATGTGTGTGACGCACTTACCTCAAGTTGCCGGTTGCGGTCACCAACAGCTGTTTGTTGCGAAGAACACGAAATCAGGTAAAACCGAGACTCAAATGCACACGCTTGATGAACAACAACGCGTTTCAGAGCTTGCTCGACTGCTTGGTGGCAGCCAAATTACCGAATCGACACTTGCCAATGCAAAAGAGTTATTAATCGCAGCTTAGGTTACATATTCGGCAACTTTCTGATAATTTACCGAAAATTCTTGGCAATTTTGCAACTTAATTCAAAATTGCCAGTCATAACAAGCTCAAAGCGCAAGGAGCTTTTTACTTCTTGCTGGAGCTTGTTTATTATCAGGCAGTATTTTAGCGAAGAAAGATCTCAAACTATGCGAATTAAAAAGTGGTTAGTTGCAGTTCCACTTGCACTAACAATGTTGACCGGTTGCTCTCTACTAGAGAAGTTGGTTTATCGAATTGACATCAATCAGGGTAACTATGTTGAACAAGAAGCTGTCGATCAGCTCAAGTTTGGCATGACAAAAACACAAGTTCGTTACGTTATGGGCTCACCAATGCTTATCGAAAACGGCTACCCAGATACGTGGTATTACATTTACCACCACCAAAAAGGCCATGAAGACCCTATTCAGAAAAACCTAGTCGTTAACTTTGATGCCACAGGCACTCTAGTAACGATCAACGGTGATTTTGAAGCCAGTGATGAGTTCTTCGAAAGCCTTCGCTAGCTTTCCAGTCAACAAAGCTCTTAGCCGATAAAGCTATCAGTCGACAAAACTATCCGTCGACAAAGCAAGAATCGCAAAAGCCTGCTAACACGAGCAGGCTTTTTAATATCTGCTAACAAATTAGCTGCGTTGTCTAACCAACAGGTACAAAAAAGCTCGCCAATATAGCGAGCTCTCTTCTTAGTCAAACTGGTTTAGCATTACGATTTAGCCGCTGCTGCTTTCGCTTGCTCAGCACGCTTACGGCGAATCTCTTTTGGATCGGCTAACAGTGCACGGTAGATTTCGATACGGTCTTTATCACGAACCGTCGCATCTAGCTTAACGTTACGGCTGAACACGCCAACCTTATTTTTCGCTAAGTCGATTTCTGGATACAGTTCCAAAACACCAGACTGCGCAATAATCTCTTCCACAGTCGCGTTTTTGTTCACCACCAAGGTAAACACACGCTGTTCGTGCGGAAGCGCAAACACAACCTCTACGTGGATCATATCTGATTCAATAGTCATGGCTTAGTAAACCTGTTTCGCGCGTTGAGTAAAAGCACTGACCATATTGCTCGTCAGCTCATTGAAAACCTTACCAAATGCCATTTCAATCATTCGGCTAGAGAACTCAAACTCTAGCTTAAGTTCAACCTTACAAGCTTGCTCGTCGAGCGGAGTAAAGTACCAACCACCCTGCAGTTTTTTGAACGGGCCGTCCACCAGCTCCATCAAAATCTCAGCACCATCCGCTAAACGGTTCGATGTGGTAAATGTTTTGCTGATACCAGCTTTAGAGACATCAACCGAAGCCACCATAGTTGAATCTGAAGATTCGATCACACGTGAACCAGAACACCCTGGCAAAAACTCGTGATAACGAGCAACATCATTGACCAAGCTGAACATCTGGTCGGCACTAAACGACACTAATGCTGAACGAGTAACCTTTGGCATATAGACTCCTGTTAAAGACAGCGTTACATTAACACAAACTGCAATTTTAATTGTATTGGGCCAGAGCGCAAATAAAAAGGATTCCCCAACTAGGGCGCAATCCGTATAATGAGGCCATTATGGCAAAGAATAAATCAAAATCAAAAGCCGGTAGCAATACCATTGCGCTTAACAAGAAAGCTCGCCACGAATATTTCATCGATGATGAGATAGAAGCGGGGCTTGAGCTACAAGGCTGGGAAGTAAAATCCCTACGTGAAGGCAAAACCAATATCGCAGAAAGCTACGTATACATCCGAGATGGCGAAGCATTCATCAGTGGTATGACGATTACTCCGCTAACTCAAGCGAGTACTCATATCGTGGCGAACCCAACACGTATCCGTAAACTATTAATGTCGAGAAAAGAACTCGACAACCTTATCGGTCGTATTAACCGTGAAGGCATGACGCTTGTCGCAACCGCACTTTACTGGTCTCGCTCTTGGGCGAAGATTAAAGTTGGCGTAGCGAAAGGTAAAAAGCTGCACGATAAACGTACTGATATGAAAGAAAAAGATTGGGCGAGAGATAAAGCACGAATTATGAAGAGTAATTTGCGTTAATTTTAAGCACTTAAACGCACAGTGCTAGACAGGGTAAGCTTTTCTGGTACTATGCAAATAACACTTGGGGCTGATTTAGGATTCGACAGGAATTTTGAAGTCTGAGGTGCATGCCGTGGGGCGGTTGGCCACGTTAAAAGCCGCAAAAAAATAGTCGCAAACGACGAAAACTACGCACTAGCAGCTTAATAACCTGCTCAGAGCTCTCTTACCCTAGCTTCCGCTCGTAAGACGGGGACCAATAAGAGATCAAACCCAAACTAGCTAGCGTGGCTTCTCCCACCTGAGAGGAAAAGCGCGAATTATAATTCAGGTTAGCCTTTAACTAGCGTGTCGGTTCGCAGGTTGCTGGTGAAATTAAAGATCGACTAAGCATGTAGTACCAATGATGAATGATTTTTGGACGCGGGTTCAACTCCCGCCAGCTCCACCAAACGTTTGGAAAGGGCCAACTCGAAAGAGTTGGCCCTTTTTGTTTGTCTAAAGGTTGAGTAGTCGTAGATAAATTTCTAAATAACAAAGGTTTAGAACTCAAACCATCAACGTCAAAAACAGACACCTAATAAAAAAGCCACACATCCCATTAATGAAATGTGTGGCTGTTTAGATCTGTTCTGCTACGAACTTAGATAAGTTTAGGGGTTACTCCATATCACCTAACAAGTAATCTTCATCGCTGCTCACTACTGCGCCGTGCTTCAAGAAGTTCTTACCTAGGATCATGCTGTATTCGAAGCGAGAACGGTCTTGAAGGTTTACCCTCACCTCTTTCTCTAGGTCTCCGAGCTTAACCTTCATTTCTACCACAGGGCGAATGTTCACCTTCTCGCCTTTCTTGGCTTTGATACGCATTACATCAATCACTGGCTTGGTGAAATCTTGCTTATCGCCTTGGTTGTTTTGATAGGTAAAGCTCACCATGTCTTGGCCATCTTTCTTAAATCGTTTGATGTTGACTGCGTTCATTGAGCTTACATCCGCACCAGTGTCGAGCTTGGCCGGGAACTTCATGCCGTTCACTTCTACTACTTCAATATGCCCAACTTTAAACAGTGGTTCGGCTTTCAGAAGGTAATCAGAACGCGTATTAACGTAAACGCCCTCTTTTGCCATCTTCTTGCCTAAAATAAAGTACGCTTCTTTCTCATTTGTATTGAGCACGTCGATGGCGAACTCTTGCGTACGCACTTTTCCAGACACCGCAAACTCACCACTTACAACAGGGCGAGTATCATCCCCGACTTTAAGCTTCTTAATAATTGGCTTGGTCACCTTCTGCTTCTCACCATTTACATCCGTAAGATAAAATTCAACGGAAGCATCTTTGCCTTTACCTGTCATTTCAAAACTGTCGACCTTCAGCAAAGGCGTATTGACAGTGAAAGAAGCCACAGCCTTAAGCGGGAAATCATCTAGGGTGATGTCCTCTTCCGGAGAGATAATCATAGGCTCACCAGACTCAGCCACATCACTAAAGTTCTCTGAACCTTCGGATAAAATATTCTCAGCACTGGTATCAATCATGAAGAGTTCGCTGGCTGTGTTGGTTCCAAATCTCAACTGCGATTCACTACTCGAGCGCTCACGTAGGTACACCAGAACGTCTTTAGTTGTGTTTTCATCGAGTTGAACAGGTACATAGACTAAAGGTCTCTTCTTACCGCTCACGCTTAACATACGAACCAACGGCAACGTCATCTCTTTTTGCTTACCGTCGTTGTCGAACATATCAAACGTCACTTCTTTGTTCTTTTTGTCTATGTCGATGTCTTTTGCATGCAAAATGCTGTAGCGGTTCTTTAAAGAGAAGGTCGCATTCATCGCCATTCCCGAGATAGATACCACCTCTTTACGGCCCACCACCGTTGCGTTCTCTTGCTCTTGTAAGTAGTCATAGCCCGCAAACACCAGTGCGTTATCTGCAAGGAAGGTTTTGCCGATCAATACTGGTGCAGAGAAGTGGCTTCTGTCAGTCAGGTTAACGTCTGTTTTTAGCTCTTGGTCTGCAATGGTAAGCGACATTTTTACGGTAGGACGAAGTAAAGGCGTGCTGCTAGTGCGGCTGCGTATCATGCTGACACGCTCTAAAGGCGCTTCGATTAATACCATGTCTCCCGTGCGTGGGTTTTGAACCTTAAAAGAGACCACAGCTTCATATTTCGCAAAGGTGCTGCCATCCCAATCATCGTAATCAACATCAGAATTGTTCAATAGGTCTTCGGTTAACGCCGCCATCAACTCTTTGTCTTTGAGGTTTTGGTAATCGGGATTAGAGCTCTTCACATGAATGTCTTCAGCATGCATAGAAGTGGTTTCTGCACCGGTATCAATTTTACCAATGAAAGGAACGTCTTTTAGCCCTTGAACGCTAGATAGGTACACGTTCTCAGTGCGACCTAATACCGACTTACCATCGAGTTCGTAAGTGGGATTTTGAGTGGTAGGTGAAGTGTCAGTAGCCAAAGTGTATTGTGAAAAAAGTAGAGTGCTTAAAAGAGTTAGAGCCAAAGGTATCTTTTTCATTAGTTGGTCCGTTGTGATCAGTTCACTAATAATACTGGCGTTTCCGCGAAGAGTTCCCCCACCAGCAATGGTTCTCACATAACGTTAACGCTATGAGTTTTTCAATGACAAACCGATGACTTTGCGCTGCATTCGCTTATCGATTATTGACTAATGGATACCCAATAACCTTTTTCAATACTCGGTGTTCTATTGAAGAAATGAATACAAAAAAGGCCAACGACGAGCGCTGACCTTAGCGATTCAAAACACACCTGAAGCGAGTTTAACTTGCTAAAACACAAACGGTTCTAGATAAACATAGCACTAAAAAGTCCCGACTGTTTTCTTTGCACAGATAGCTCGAGCTTTTTCTGCGTCCTCACCTTTATTTTTGAGATAGCACTGTCGATAAGATTCGACGTAGCGCTCAAATAACACCTCGGCTTCAGGTTGTGGTTTAGAGAGCAGTTGGTTAACAAACTTTCTTGAGCCGACCTCAAAATGCTGAGTATCAATTGGGGAATTCCAATCCCCTCCCCAGATCATAAATCCGTGATGGGCAAACAGCTCCACAACATCTTCTGCCATGCCGCTGCGTTCTATTTCATTACGCGCACGAAAGCGAGTACGGTTCACATAACTTGTCGCAGATTGTGAAGGCTTTACCGTGATTCTGCCGTTGCTATCAAACTCTAAGAAAGGGTTTTGAACTGGGTTGATGTCTATCGCCACACCATAAGCATGTTTCGACCAACCTCCTCCGCCTGTAATAGGACGAGCGTTAAACGCACTGCTGTTGTTCGCGTCCATTGAGGCGTTATCGTCACCTCTGAATTCACGCATTAGGCGAGCAGAATGAAGAGGAAAATTGCGTTGTTTAAGCTCTGAAAAGATTTCTTCAACAGCAGGCGCAATAACATCAAGCACGATCATATTGCCCTGTTGCGTTTCCCCTTTGAAATTAATGAAGTCGAAATCCACTTTGGATAGTCGCTCACAACCAACAGGCGCACCACTACTCAAGACATTGTTCTTTTTCATCATGTCGCATTGCCATTGAGATATAGGGGCAACTTGGGCATAACTCGCAACACTGAGCACAGTGGCCAGCCAGCCGACAATAAAACGTTTCATATCAAAGACTCAAAAATATTAAGAGTGAAAAGTAGCAGAGTTGGAAAATAGCATAAGTTAGAAAATAGCATATTAAGCCAAGTTGAGCGCACGATTTGTTAGCGCGCTTTATTCCAATAGACAATCTCTCTAACTCGTCCGTTCTGATCCTTGTCAGCTTCTCCACCAACATCAGAAAGTTCAGGTAAGGTCGATAATTGCGGAGCGTAATAGGCAACCAACATAAGTACAAAAGCATCGTAAATATCATCTATCGCGACGTCTTTACGCTTGGTGGTTGAAATGGCTAACGACAAGCCGTCACACCATTGAGGGGCAAGTTGCTGAATAATAGAAAGCCGTTCCTCTTTGCCTTCTTGTGTTCGTTTGGAAAACGTCAGCGGTTCGCCTTTCAAAGCTGCAAACACCACCTCAGGGTGTGATTCCCTGATAGAAAGATTGGGATGAGTTTCAATGAGCTCATCAAGCTCGCGGATCTTGGGCACAATTCCCCAAGTCTGTTTAGAAAACTTCTTATCAAGCTGCTCCACATTGGCATTACATCCCGCAATGTAATCGGTTTGGTAAACCGCCTCACGACACGGAACCGGAAACACCGAAGAACCACGTTTGCTGGTTAGAAAACGCCTTGCTGCTTTGTCACACAAGCGATCTGGAGTTTGTGCATCACTAAAACCAATAGGCATATCGATAAGCGCCGTTGAACCGATAAGATCACTCGCTAGCTCATCGAGGGTGTTTACCACTTTAAACGCAGGTATCTCATTGTCAGAGACAATCCAAGCGATCCAACCCGACTTGCAGCCATCAATTCCGATGTATTTCATTATGTTCTCGATGATTAGTTTGTTGAGGGTTATTTGGGATAACTAGCCCACTTAATGATCAGTGCCACTCACTAATCAGCAGTCTGCTTTTTACACCACGTACCTGCAAGCCCATTGCATCGAACACCTCTTCAAAGTCTCGACACTGCGCAGGGATGTTAGGTAACGAAAGCGCGGCTTCTGAAAAGAATTGTTGTTCAAAATGAGCCAAATCGTTCCAAGCGAGTTGCCACCACTCTAGAATCCTCGACTTAGACGAGCGCAGCTTTTCAGCCGTAGGAACTTTATCACTTTTACTTAAGTTCTCTTTGCTTGTAGTAGGAAAGAGGTTCCACTTATCGTTGTTTGGCCAGTAAGCGAAAGGCAAACAGTGATCAACGTGATACTCATTTTTTAATGATTTTCCACTCCACACGCTGACAATGTCGGCACGATCAGATCTAAGTTGCTCGACACGTTTACGCACATCGCGAGTATCATGGTTTTGATCGATCCATACCAAGCAGTCGTGATAAGTCTGTAGTGAAATGCTTCGCTGTCGGTTCAACTCGAAACGCTGCATCTCCATGACCCATTGATTCACCACCAGCGGTTCAATCCACGAGTGGTAGACTCTAAAGCACTCCCACAGGCTTTCATCGAGAGTAAAATAACCAAAACTTTCTAAGAACTCACTATCAATGACCAGTGATTCTCGGCTCTTCCGTCGTTTGTGAGGTGGGTATATATCGAATAGTCGGTTGTCTTTCGAGCCTTGATAAATGAAAGTCACAGGTCCTGATTTAATGGTACTGATCGTTTGTGAAAATAGCTTTTGTAGAGCCTTGGCTTCATCGCCGAGAAACATAGCGCCTATCGCTAGATCATCAGCACTTAAGTGTTTGAGTTTATTCCAACCATCCTCTTTTACAAACCCAAGTCCCTTCGTTGTGTTGCTATTTTGCTGAATCCCAGCGCCTTCTATGTCGATATCAATCAGTCGCTTAAACTGCCTAACCCAATACAGAGCAACCAAGCCCACTGGTAGAGAAATTTTCCCATCAGTTCGATCAATCACAGCGCCTGAATGCGCATCAGCAATTCTCAGTAGAGTTCTCAACAAAGCCAACTTGTATGTGGCCGACTTGTTGTCATTCACAATAATGTGGCGCACCTTGTTCAAGTCACCGGAGCCATCGTCTGGTAGTGTCATCACCACGGTTTGCCACCACACCTCACTGCGGTTCAATGTATCTTGGCTATCATCAACATGACGAACCAACAAGGCGCTGTTTTTTGATAAACGCTCGAGCTCTTCAACCGAGACTTCATAGCCTTGTCGACTGTCTTGAAACTCCCCATGACGCAGAGTGATCACCAACTTGCCATTTGGAGCTAGCAAGTTAGACAACTTTCTAAATGCGCGCTCTCGATGAGACGGAGCGAGATGCATCCAAACCGCACTGACCAATATCAAGTCAAAACGCATTCCGAGGTTTTCAGTGCGGCTAAGCGAGGGAAGTGAATCATCAATCCAGGTAACACTTGGGCCTGTATATTTCGAGCCTTGTTCGCGTAATGAAGCACTTGGTTCTATCGCAATAACATCAGATCCGGCCTTGTGCATCCATAGCGCATCACGACCGCATCCAGCACCGACATCGAGTACTTTATCGCCCACTAAAGGCCAATAAGCTTGCCAGCTTTTATGCACCGTCTCGAAGGTCACTGAGTTGTACTGCTGGCAAAGTGTGTGAGCATTTTTATCGTAAAAAGGAATCGATGAGGACATATGCGCTATTGGAGTAAGGAGTCTATCTCAATAGTAATGGGGAGCTTAGGCGATTGCTAGCAGCTCATGTAAGTTCAGCCACACCAATCAGCATTTATCGTTAGTGACTGTTTTATATCAATATCCACCTAATGAGTTCATCAGGCGAGTCACACCTCGAATTGATCTCGTCAGAAAAACAAAAACAAACAAGGTGCAAGCTGACGTGCGAACAGAGATAATTGTTTGAAGATGATTAACTCGCCTCAAGCACCTAGCCGATAAAGACTAATGAACACATACTCACACATAGACACCCCGTTCAACCTGCGCCACACCTGTTGGTTTTGTGGTGAACCTTCCAGTAACCTTGTTGAATTCCCTAAGACAGCGCAGGCTGTTGCCAAGATAGGCCATTCACCGATAGCACTGCCGGCTTGTAATGAGTGTGCGAGAATTAACTATTCAAAGAATCTAACCTCAATTTGGTCAGTGCGCGATCAGATAAAACACACTCTGATAGACAAGTACGCTAAGCACCTTGGCATCGGTGAGAACTGGACGGAGCAAGAGCTTATTGATTCTGATTTCTCGGGTTCGACGCTCGGTGGGTTTGGGCGCAGCGCTTGGAAGATGTATCAAATCGCCAAACAACGCGTCGATTATAAAGGCTGGCCTTTGTCGGTTGATGACATCCCACTTGAGGTATACGACGAAACCAGTGGCTTTGAGTTTGACGGTACTCGTTATGCCTCAATCAATTCATGTATCGACTATTTCACCAAGGCAGCAGGCGTAGACAAAGAGCTGTTGTCGCAGCTTGTCGACATCGTTTCATCAGAAAGGTTTAGCTACGCACTGCGAATCACCAAGCTGAACAAGAATGTCTCTAATACCAAGCGCTCGGAGATCGTCGAAGAGGTACTACAACAAGAGTCTGAACAAGAAGAGATACTGCTTGAGCAAGCTAATTCAATGTTTAACCCAAACGTCGAAGAGGTGAATATTTCAGGCTCAATAGCGCCTGTATTTGCCATTCAGTGGGCGCTGGCTAACAAGGTTAAAGATTTAGCCCACCTTTGTGCTCTCGAAGATGAGTATTTTGACTATTTCGAGCACCTCGGCGGCCCTGCAGCTTTCATGTCCTATAACGGCCTACAACTCTATTTAGAGTCGCGTCAAGATCCTGAATGGGTAGAAGAGTTGGATCCAAATAAACAGTATTGGTGAACATGCCTCGCTACTGGTGAACACGTGTAAGCTCGATAATCGTGTCAAACACCCATTGTTAGTCCTTGTTTTATATAAAGATCTAAAAACAGAACCCTATAACAGTTAATTGTTGCAATTCGGTTAAATAGAGTGAAAACTTCAAGCATCTAAAACTATTTAATCACTGCCATCTGCGGTGAGTAAGGAGTGAATTGTGCTTGCTGTTCTTCGTATTATTTTGGCTACGGTGTTTATTATTTTCACCACTCTATGTGCTTTTGTTTACTGCTTGTTTAGCCCCAAGAACCCCAAGCGTGTGTACGTTTTCTGTCGTTGGTTCAACCAACTCCAAAAGATCATCGGTGTAAAACAGGTGCAACGCGGCCTAGACAATGCCCCGACACCAGAAAACAGCGTCTACATCTCTAACCACCAAAGCATATTGGATTTTGTGACCGATCCAGGAATGCTAAGACCACGCACCGTTTCATTGGGCAAGCGCGATTTGTTGTACGTGCCTTTCTTTGGCCTGCTGTATTGGATCACCGGTAACATCATGATTAACCGCGAAGATAAGTCCAAAGCACGCGATACCATCAAGCAAGTGGCGGAAGCGATTCATCAGAGAGATCTGTCTGTTTGGGTTTACCCGGAAGGAACCCGTAGTAAAGGGCGTGGACTACTGCCATTCAAAACAGGCGCTTTCCGAATGGCAATTGAAGCTGGTGTGCCTATCACCCCGATGTGTACTAGCACCACGCACAATAAGATCGACTTTAATCGTGCCAATAATGGCATTGTGATCACCGAGATGTTGGAACCTATCGATGTATCCGGATACAAGCTTAGCGATGCGAGAGAGTTGGCCAATCGCTGTCACGCACTCATGGCAGAGAAAATAGCAGAGCTTGATGCCGAAGTGGCTCGTTTAGAGGCGCAGCAAAAAACAGAGTTGGATTCAGATCGTTCTTCTACGAACTAACTCGCAACGAAACCACTGAGTCATCGCTCAGTTACTTAAAAAGACACTCAACGATCGCAACTCTCATTGTTCTTGTTTTACTTGCTGGCGCTTATCCGCAAAATAAAAACAGGCGTTATCTGCCTTATAGAGCAATGGGAGTAAACGATGGAAGTGATTCACCATGGTGGCAAACATACTGTCACAGGATCTTGTCACGAATTAAGAGATTCAGGCCAAGCGGTACTCATCGATTGTGGCTTATTTCAAGGTTTAGATCTTCAAGGTAAAAAGCTTCAAGGAGAAGATGCACGCCCTCTTGATATTGAATTTGAAACGTCCCACCTCAACGCTCTGCTGCTGACCCATACTCACATTGATCATATTGGTCGATTACCTTGGTTACTCGCCAGTGGATTTAACCAGCCAATTTATTGCACGCAAGCCACCGCCGAACTCGCTCCTTTAATGATTGAGGATGGCTTAAAACTGCAAGGGCTCAGCAATAAACAGTCGAAGCTGATACTCAAAAAGATTCATTCACTAATTGCTCCCAAGCCTTACGGGGAACGGTTTCCAATCACGTCTAAACAGCAAAACAACGGAAAGGATCATCATAGGCCAAATACTCTACATGCTCGCTTTCAACCTGCGGGGCACATCTTAGGTTCTGCCTATATCGAGATTAAATTACCCAACCAAGAGGTGGTAGTCTTCTCTGGCGATTTGGGCCCAAGTAACACACCACTACTGCCCGATCCTAAGCCACCACGACAAGCCGACTATCTGTTTATCGAATCCACTTATGGCACCAGTACTCATGATGATATCGCTACGCGAGCTGAGCGCCTCAAAGCAATAATTGATCGTTCACTGCTCGACGGTGGCGTTATTCTAATTCCGGCCTTCAGTATCGGCAGAACTCAGGAACTGCTGTTTGATATCGAGCACCTGATCTTTGAGCATCAACTCAGTAGCGATATTCCTATTATTCTCGATTCTCCGATGGCTCAGAAAGTGACACGTTCATACCGACGCTTTAAAGAGTTGTGGGGACAAGAAGCAAAGCAGCGTCTTGAACTGGAACGCCACCCACTCGCTTTTGAGCAGTGCATTACCGTCGATGGACATAGAATGCACAAGAAAATCGTGAATCGCCTCAAGTCGACAGGTGAACCCGCGATTGTGGTCGCAGCTTCTGGGATGTGTCAGGGTGGTAGGATAATGAACTACTTATCTGCCTTGCTTCCCGATAAACGAACCGATGTAATTTTAGCGAGCTATCAAGCGCACGGGACGCTCGGACGAGAGCTGCAACAAGGCGAAATGCAGGTTTCTATTGATAACAAAGACGTTGAGGTTAATGCTCAAATTCATGGCATGTCTGGCTATTCTGCCCATGCTGATAAAGAGGATCTTTACCAATTTATAGACGGCATCGCGACTCCACCGAAAGAGGTGCATTTGATTCACGGCGAGCCAAATACTCAGTCTGAGTTCGCTAAAGAATTACAGGCGCGAGGGTTCGTAGTTGTTTGAAACAGGCATCAAATTAACAACTTTTACTAGGTAGATATTAAGGCCTCAATTATCAAACCTTCAAAAGCCATAGTCTCATAGACCTGCTAGCTCACCTGATGCAGGTGATATATTCCAACCTACTTATCCCACCATCCATATGTCAGCCGTTTATGCTAATCGGCTTTAACCGCTGTTTTGCGCAATTTCGTTTCTTATGCGCACCTCAAGATCCCCTTTCTGTATTAATCACTATTTATTCACTTTTCAAAACACAACAAATCACAACTAGTTGCATATCAGATTAAATGGAACGATTCTAGAATTAGCACTAAGCATTAACAAACACCCTCTATAACTTGCTTTATGTCACAGTAATCCTAATGCGCAGTTAAATAATTTAACACTCGGGTTACAAGTGAAGTATTGTGTTGTTCGAAAAACAATCATAAGCAAAACTAACAGGGAAAATACTCATGCAGTCATTCGTTGATTTTTTGAATGGAATAATCTGGAGCCCAGTACTTATCTACCTATGTTTAGGTGCAGGTTTGTTCTACTCCATCATGACTCGATTTGTTCAAATCCGTCACTTCTTTGAAATGTGGCGCTTGCTACTATCGGGTAAAAGCTCATCAAAAGGCATCTCGTCTTTCCAAGCTCTAGCCGTTTCGCTATCTGGCCGTGTCGGTACAGGTAACATTGCTGGTGTTGCTGCCGCTATCGGTTTCGGTGGCCCAGGTGCCGTATTCTGGATGTGGGTTGTAGCCTTCTTTGGCGCCGCAACTGCTTACGCAGAATCTACGCTAGCGCAAATCTACAAAGAAGAAGACGAAGGCCAGTTCCGTGGTGGTCCGGCTTACTACATCGAAAAAGCGATGGGTCAAAAATGGTACGCTTGGATCTTTGCTATCGCGACTATTTTTGCATGTGGTATTTTGCTTCCAGGTGTTCAGTCAAACAGTATTGGTAATGCTGTAGAAGCTGCATTTGGATCAGGTGATATGATTGAAACAGCTGTCGGTACATTCAGTTTCGCTAAAATTTTCACCGGTACTGTTGTTGCTATCATCCTTGCTTTCATCATCTTTGGTGGTGTTAAACGTATTGCGAACTTCACACAAATCGTTGTTCCTTTCATGGCATTGGCTTACATCATCATCGCGTTCGTTATCATTCTGCTAAACATCAGCCAAGTGCCAACGGTTTTCGCAATGATCATAGGCGATGCATTCACACCTATGGCAGGCTTCGGTGCTGCAATTGGTTGGGGTGTTAAGCGTGGTGTTTACTCAAACGAAGCGGGTCAAGGTACAGGTCCTCACGCGGCTGCGGCTGCAAGTGTTGATCACCCAGCTCAGCAAGGTTTGGTACAAGCATTCTCTATCTACATCGATACTCTTCTAGTATGTTCTGCTACAGCGTTCATGATCATCATCACTGGAGCTTACAACGTTCACGGCGGCGCTGAAGGTGTGTTCCTTGTTCAGAACCTAGCAGCAAACATTGGTGCCAACGGTCCTGTATTTACACAGCTTGCTATTGAAAGTGCACTACCAGGCATTGGTAAGCCGTTCATCGCATTTGCTCTGTTCTTCTTCGCATTTACAACAATTCTTGCTTACTACTACATCGCAGAAACGAATATTGCTTACCTACGTCGTACTATCAAAATTCCTGGCATGATGTTCGTACTTAAGCTTGTTCTTATTACTGCCGTTTTCTATGGCACAGTTAAAACAGCGAACCTTGCATGGGCAATGGGTGATGTTGGTGTTGGTTTGATGGCGTGGTTAAACATTGTCGGTATTCTGATCATCTTCTTCATGTCTAAGCCTGCGCTTAAAGCTCTTGCAGACTACGAAGAACAGCAGAAACAAGGTGTGACTGAGTACACATTCAACCCTGTAAAACTAGGCATTAAAGGTGCTACTTACTGGGAAGAGAAGTACAAGCGTAAAACAGGTAAGTCTCCTGAAGCAGAAGCTGCAGACACTAAACCTGTAGAGCAACCTTCAGCTTAAGATTACCTTAACAAATAGATTGCTTTAATAAATAGATCGCTTTAACTCGCGCTATTAATAACGCATAAAAAAGGGGTTAGCCATTTCGGCTAACCCCTTTTGTTTTATTTATAACCAATAAATGGCTTATAACAAACTAACTGTTCCCGAGTTAGAGTATTAAGCAGCGATTTCTTGTGTTGCCATTTGAGGGGCTTTCTTCTCACCGATAGGCAGTACTGTGCGGCCGTATTCGTTGTTGATTACTTGTGCCATTGCAAAGTAAATAGCTGAAGCGCCACAGAAGATACCTTCAAAACCAGCGATAGTGCCGATTAGTTCGCTGCCAGTGAAATCACGAGCTGCAAGTAGGAAGAACAAGATAGTGAGTGAACCGAATACTACTTGCTTCGCTACTGGGTAGCATAGAGAGCCAATGAACATGAAGCCTGTGAAGATGCCCCATAATAGTAGGTACCAACCCATGAATGCAGCTGGGCTTGCTGGTAGGCCCATGTAAGGCATTACAATTAAACCAACCAAAGACAACCAGAATAGGCCGTAAGAAGTAAACGCAGTTGTACCGAACGTGTCACCACGTTTGAAACACATTGTGCCCACGATAACTTGGCTCAAACCACCGTAAAAAATACCCATAGCAAGAATCATTGAATCGATTGGAAAGAAACCTGCGTTGTGGATATTAAGAAGAATAGTGGTCATACCGAAACCCATTAAGCCTAGTGGCGCTGGGTTAGCTAGTTTGGTCGACATTGCGAATTTACCTTATTAAAGTGGTTGATTAAAAAAAAGCGATAAAAATTATCAGAAAATTTTAATCTATAAACCGTACAACTAGGTAATCCAGTTATCGAAAACTAAGATTGTGTAAATGATCTTATGGAAAATTAGTTTCATAACAACGCTAATTAATTCATAGAACCTATAAATAAACAAATTCCCTGTCGCGCTATGAAAAAGATGCGAGTAACGAGATGCGAGATACGAAAAGAGTCTTTAGATTCGAGTAAGCGGGATAAGAGGAGCAGGTCTCGATTGAAGCGTCATTCCAGAATCGAGGGACGAGATATCTGGAATCTCCTCTTCGATATAAGCACGTTTGGCGCACTAAAGAGATTCCCTATCACGTTCATTCCTCACTGTAGGGAATGACGGAAGTTTGCTTAGATGCGAGTAAGTGAAATGAAGAACAAGAGAGCGAGCTTTTCGTTACTCGTTTACTCGCATCCCGTATCTACTCACTCACCTGTTATCTTAAATTATGCTTGTTGAGCTTTAGACTCAGACACTTGAGATTGAACGTCTGAAGAAGCGTTTTTACTCGCATCGCGCTTGGCTAACAACGTCACGACAATCAACTGAGCAACAAGAGCGCCTAACACAACCAATGCACTTCCCGTAAAGCCTGCGACTACAAAACTAATCAGAGCAATAGAGCCGTTCATCAATGCGTAAGGAAGCTGCGTCTTAAAGTGTTCAAACTGATCACACCCTGCCCCGGTTGAAGAAAGAATCGTGGTTTCAGAAATCGGTGAGCAATGGTCACCAAACAAGCCACCAGACAACACAGCGCCAATTGCGACGAGAAGCGGAGCATCTATCGCAATCGCGGTTGGAATAACCAATGGCATCATTATCGCGAAGGTTCCCCACGACGATCCCGTTGCGAATGAAATGATAGCCGATAATAAAAACGCGACCGCAGGTACTAACCAATATGGAAAGCCGCTCTGTGCTTGCTCAGCAATATAAGCTGCCGCACCCAACTCTTTACCAACGGTGCTTAATGCCCAAGCCAATACCAAGATGATCGCGACTGGCATCATGTTTCCCATGCCTTTTAAGTACACAGAAACACCATCAGACAACTTTCTTACACCGTAGTAAGCCATTAACGAAATTAATGTAATCGCCGCAAAGAAATAAGCCGATGATAACGCCGCTCTAAATGATGAACCTGCGACCTTTTGGAACGGGAAGCCTTGTGGAACCAACATGGCACACAACACCACCAGCATCACTAACAATGGTGCCCAGACAAAAGATGCCTTTGCATTTTTATGCGAGAACGGATTTAGTGATTCGTTATTCACGCCAGAGTTAATTCCCGCCTGGCAATCACGCTCGGCTTTTGCCATTGGCCCAAAGTCTAAACCTTTAACGGACACAAGCGGAACGATGAAAATCGCAAGAAATGCGTAGAACTGAAAAGGAATCGCACCGATGAACGCATCCCAATCAGACATATTGACATTCAACGCCGTAAACTCTTTTTGAATCAGGCTCATGATATACACGCCCCACCCGATAAAAGGGATAAGGATCGCGACGGGTGATGATGTAGAGTCAATGATGAATGCTAGCTTCTGTCTAGAAAGTTTCAGTTTATCGAAAAGGGGACGAAAAACAGGGCCAACAATTAAAGGGGTGCCTAAGTCTGAGAAAAATATAACGATTCCACCCAACCATGCTGACAATTGAGCTTGGCATTTATTGCTTACCCACTGAGTCACTCGCTTTGCAAACGCGACGCCACCACCGGACTTTTCCATCAATGCGACAAAGCCACCGATGAATACCAACAGCATGATCACACCAGCGTTATAGCTGTCGGTAAGTTGAGGGACTAGGTAACCTTTCACCATGGTACCAAACGTATCAAGCGGGTTAAGTTCGCTAAACATGCCAGTCAGCATTGCAACACCACTCAGCACACCAGCAAAAAGGCCTATCACCACATTCCTTGTCGCCAATGACAACACCAAAGTAATCACAATGGGGATGAGTGACGTGATATCTGTCTGTTCCATAGGTACACCTTAACCCTAAAATAATAGAATAAATATAAATTAAATTTGAATATAAATTCACAAGCATCATTTGTACAGAACTTTATCCTCTAACTGGATAATTAGTCTTTAAATGCGCTCCAACATAGCCAAATAGACCAATCACCCTGCTTAAATAGCCAAGTTCGAAACGGAAAAAAGCCGAAAGTAGACACTTTCGGCTTTTGATTATTTATATCGCTATGGTCGTACTACTGAGCTCGTAACTTAGGCCACCTCTTCAGTATTCAGACTATCAATTACAGCTGATTTCATCCCAGAACCAATTCGATTGAACTGGGCTTTCCCAAACACCTGGGCCGTTTTTAGCCACGAAGCACTTACCGTTATGCGTCACTTTATCGCCATTACTCACTTGGCTAACACCGGCTTGCCACGTAATAAATTCAGATGGATCGACAACCACTGGCGGTTCTGTCACAGGTGGTTCAACGGGTGCAGGGTCTACTGGTTCTGGATCGACAGGGGCAGGATCAACAGGCGTTGGATCTGTCACAACTGGTGGTGTTGGCTCGCCCGCTACTAGTTTCCAAGGGCCACCATTGGCAGGGTCATCCCCTTGTGTCCACCATTTCGCTTCATAGGTTGCGCCGTTATGCGTCACTTGGTCACCCGCGTTGTAAACCTTGGTCGCACTCCAACCATTACCACCCGGATCAGTACCAGGATCTACCGGATCCAGCTTATCGACAACTTTCACTTCAGGCCAACTCGCATGAGAACCATAGAAGTTGGTCACACACTTCTCGTAATCACCAGCCACCAGTGCGGAATAAGCCGTTTGGAAACCAACAAGCTCACACTCAAACGAGTAACCTTCTGGGCGGTCTGCGTAGTATTTCCAGTTACCATCCCAGTTGGTGTACAACACATCCGTTGCTCCGTTGAGGTTTAAGCTTCCGTAAGGCGTTTGCTGCCAACAAGTATTGGCTTCATCCGCTTCTACCGGAATTTCATAGTGCGCTCCTAACCCTTCCCAATAACGAATACGGTTAACGGGTTGGCCTTTGTCTTTGTTCTGCTCGCCACATTCAATACCACCATTGATCACGTTGATTGTGGTACCAAAGCCATAACCAATACCCGCATCCAATTCGCGTGGAGATGGCGTCCAAGTGCGGTCGATGACATGCAGCATAGCTGGTTTAGGTGCTTGAGGGGTAAGGAAAAACCAAATAGCAGAAGCTAAGTTCAACCAAGAGTCCGCCACTAAGCCCGGATTGTTGAGAAGCACCGTCGCGTCACCATCAAACATCACTTCAGAGAACGCGCCATAATTAAAATGGTAAGAAAGCTGTTTAGCACCACGTCCGAAGTAGCCCTGTCCCGCAGCACATGGCCAACGGGCATTCTGCCAATCGTTCTGACCACAACCGGTGGTGTAACCTTCTTGGCCTTCAGACCAACCCATTTCGCGAACATGCACCAGCGCTTGCTGCCACTCTTCTAGAGCTAATGGATTATCAAAGGTGTTGTCTATCGCGATATGCCCACCCGTCTCTTGTGAAAAGTGAGCAAAGGCCGTGATGATGGATTTTTTACAGATAGCATCAGAATCACGGCCATCGGTGTACTCTCCACAGAAGGCTGGGAATTTGCCAATTGCACGTAAGAAGCGAGTGTAGGTGTATTCTGGCGCTGCCATCTGAGTGAGGAAGTTCCATTCCGATTGAGGGAACACGCGCTCTACACGCTGTACGTTTTCAGGGTTAGAGGGGGAACCGGGTTCAATCGCTTCGACGATGGTGTTCGGGCGAGTCTGAAGCGCCTGTGACCAGATCGCATACATAGGATCGGATGTTTTCGCTTGTTCAGCAGCTTGTAGGGCCGACTTTTCAACAAGGTAACCATTCGGATTTTGCGGATCAGGTTGAATGTTCAAAGACGCATGACTTTGCGCTGCTAATGTGCAGCCCAGTACTGTCGCCAAATATTTGATTTTTAACATGATGGATTCTCTTATCTGTCCTTAATAAGTCCATCAAAGAGTATGCTTCACATGTTAAATGGCCTAGCTGTAGCTGTGTGAATTTATAAAAAGTGCGAGTGATCTTTTTGATATTTGGCTCAACACAACAAAGCGTCTCATGGTTTCTTGAGCTGATATCTAGTTTCCAACTCATTTGGTTTCTAGGTATTGTTCATTTGATTTCGAGGTATTGCTTATAAGCCTTTAATGCAATGAATCAATATAATCAATCGAAAAGAAAAAAGCCCCGAACTGAGTTCGAGGCTTAAGATCTTAATCAAAGCTGGTTAAATCTCTAAGAGATTATTCCCACTCGATAGTTGCTGGTGGCTTACCAGAAATATCGTAAACAACACGTGAAATGCCGTTAACTTCGTTGATAATACGGTTAGAAACCTTACCTAGGAAGTCGTATGGTAGGTGTGCCCAGTGAGCAGTCATGAAGTCGATAGTTTCTACAGCACGTAGAGATACAACCCAATCGTACTTACGGCCATCGCCCATTACGCCAACTGAACGTACTGGTAGGAATACCGTGAATGCTTGAGATACTTTGTGGTAAAGGTCAGCAGCGTGAAGCTCTTCAATGAAGATAGCATCTGCGCGACGCAGTAGATCACAGTACTCTTTCTTCACTTCGCCAAGTACACGAACACCTAGACCTGGCCCCGGGAATGGGTGGCGGTAAAGCATGTTGTATGGAAGACCAAGCTCTAGACCGATCTTACGTACTTCATCTTTAAACAGCTCACGTAGAGGCTCAACAAGGCCCATTTCCATATCATCAGGAAGACCACCAACGTTGTGGTGAGATTTGATTACGTGTGCTTTACCTGTCTTAGATGCTGCAGACTCGATTACGTCTGGGTAGATAGTACCCTGAGCAAGCCATTTAGCATTCTTCAGTTTCTTAGACTCTTCATCGAAGATATCTACGAATACGTGACCGATGATCTTACGCTTAGCTTCTGGTTCAGCTTCGCCTTCAAGTGCGTCAAGGAAACGTTGCTCAGCATCTACTTTGATGATGTTTAGGCCAAATTTGTTGCCGAACATCTCCATAACCTGCTCACCTTCGTTTAAACGAAGAAGGCCGTTATCCACAAATACACATGTTAGTTTGTCGCCAATAGCGCGGTGAGCAAGCATCGCAACTACAGATGAATCAACACCACCAGAAAGACCAAGGATAACTTCGTCATCACCTACTTGCTCTTTAATACGTGCAACTGCATCTTCAATGATTGAAGCTGAAGTCCACAGACCTTCACAACCACATGCGTTAAGAACGAAGTTCTCAAGCATTTTTAGGCCGTTCTTAGTGTGTGTTACTTCTGGGTGGAATTGTACGCCGTAGTACTTCTTCTCTTCGTTTGCCATTGCAGCGTATGGGCAAGTGTCTGTTTCAGCGATCTTTGTGAAATCAGCAGGGATCTCAACCACTTTGTCGCCGTGGCTCATCCAAACATCTTGAGTAGACTCAAGGTCAGCGAAAAGTGCAGATTCACCAGTAACTTGTACAGCAGCGTAGCCGAACTCGCGCTCAGTAGACGTTGCTACTTTACCGCCAAGTTGCTCAGCCATAGTTTGCATGCCGTAGCAGATACCGAATACAGGAACACCTGAATCAAATACGTACTGAGGTGCACGTGGAGAGTTCTCTTCCGTTACACTTTCAGGGCCACCAGATAGGATGATACCGTCTGGATTGAATTCACGAATATCCGCTTCTTCTACGTCCCAGCTCCAAAGTTCACAGTAAACACCGATCTCACGAATACGACGAGCTACTAGCTGTGTGTATTGAGAACCGAAGTCCAGAATTAGAATACGTTGGTCATGAATATTTTTAGTCATTGTAAGCAGTCTTATTGGCTATGTGATAAAACGGAGGCGAGTTTACTCACCTCTGATTAACTCTTCAAGAAATAAAGCAAACGTTTTCGTTAGATATCTTTAACCACGTGTTTTGAGAAAATCGGACTTTTAACAAAACAGGCGGTAGATATAATACCAATCACAGTAAGTAAGTGTTCAGGAATAGCGTAGGAAAAAAGCCTGAGAACGAGGCAGGATTTTCTGATAAGTAGTTATTCTACAATCAAAAATTCTAACGAAGTTATCGAGGTTTTTAACAAGCTAGGATGACCAGTTATTTACTACGATTGGTATATTAATGTGCCGACTAAATCAGCACATTATTCAAACGTTTGGACGTATTATTAACCTAAACGGTAGTTAGGTGCTTCTTTCGTGATTTGAACATCGTGTACGTGAGATTCTTTCATGCCCGCACCAGAGATACGAACAAACTCAGCTTTAGTACGCATGTCTTCAACAGTTGCAGAACCCGTTAGGCCCATGCTTGAGCGTAGACCGCCCATCTGTTGGTGAACGATCTCTTTTAGACGACCTTTGTATGCGATACGACCTTCAATACCTTCTGGAACAAGCTTGTCTGCAGCGTTGTCAGATTGGAAGTAACGGTCAGAAGAGCCTTGAGACATAGCGCCAAGAGAACCCATACCACGGTAAGACTTGTAAGAACGACCGTTGTAAAGGATAACTTCACCCGGTGCCTCTTCAGTACCAGCGAACATTGAACCAACCATCACACAAGATGCGCCAGCAACGATAGCTTTACAGATATCGCCAGAGAAGCGGATACCGCCATCTGCGATTACTGGAATACCGTATTCGTTTGCAACTTCCGCTGCGTCTGCGATGGCTGTTACTTGAGGAACACCAACACCAGTAACGATACGAGTCGTACAGATTGAACCTGGGCCGATACCAACTTTAACTGCACTAACACCCGCTTCGATAAGAGCACGTGCGCCAGCACCAGTTGCTACGTTACCACCGATGATTTGTAGATCAGGGTATGCAGCGCGAGTTTCGCGGATACGGTTAAGTACGCCTTCAGAGTGACCGTGTGAAGAGTCGATAAGTAGAACGTCTACGCCAGCTTCAACTAGAGCAGCAACACGCTCTTCGTTACCAGCACCAGCACCAACAGCTGCACCTACACGTAGGCTGCCGCGCTCATCTTTACATGCGTTTGGTTTACGTTCTGCTTTGTGGAAATCTTTTGCAGTGATCATTCCAGTAAGTTGGAAGTCATCATTTACAACAAGAACTTTTTCAACACGCGCTTCGTGCATTTTCTCTTGAACTTCTTCACGAGTTGCACCTTCTTTAACAGAAGCAAGGCGAGCTTTAGGCGTCATTACTACATCAACTTTCTTAGAAAGGTCAGTAACAAAGCGAACGTCACGGCCAGTAATGATACCAACCAATTCGTTTGTTTCAGTAACAACAGGGAAACCGGCGAAGCCGTGTTTTTGAGTAAGGGCTACAACATCAGCGATTGTCGCGTCAGGGCTTACAGTTACTGGGTGAGAAACCACACCAGCTTCGTAAATTTTAACCTGGCGAACCATTTCAGCTTGCTGCTCGATTGACATATTCTTATGAATAAAGCCAATACCACCTTCTTGCGCAAGGGCAATTGCTAGGCGTGCTTCCGTAACAGTATCCATCGATGCAGAGATCATTGGGATGTTTAAAGAAATGTTTTTCGTTAACTGAGTGCGAAGATCAGCTGTGTTCGGAAGAACGGTTGAGTGTGCTGGGACGAGTAAAACGTCATCAAAAGTTAAAGCTTCTTTTGCGATTCGTAGCATTTGCAATATCTCACAACAAAGGTGTTAAAAGGAGTAAACCCAACTTTATCGTTTCGCATAATAAAGTGATTTGGATTTGATATTGCAGACGGATTATACGCACGGCGAAATCGCTTGGCTACACATTTTTGTATTTTTAATTTGCATTTACCCCCTTGCTATGTATTATATTGCCGCTATCTTCCATACTCACGCCCTGTGAGATTCCAAGAAAGACCTTCCTTCAAGGAAAGATAGTGCTTCTATGACTAATCCAAACATCTTTACTGTTTCTCGCCTCAACTCAGAGGTTCGTCTCCTATTAGAAAACGAAATGGGAATAGTCTGGCTCGTTGGTGAAATCTCAAACTTCTCTGCACCTGTCTCTGGTCACTGGTACCTCACGCTAAAAGACTCTCGCGCTCAAGTTAAATGCGCCATGTTTCGTGGCAATAACCGCCGTGTGACCTTTAAGCCTCAGAACGGCAATCAAGTTTTAGTCAAAGCTCGCCTATCTCTTTACGAGCCACGCGGTGACTACCAACTGATCATCGAAAGCATGCAGCCAGAGGGTGACGGTAAACTTCAGCAAGAATTTGAAAAGCTGAAGATGAACCTTGCCGCAGAAGGACTGTTTGCTCAATCAAGTAAGCAAGCTCTTCCTGAACACCCAAAACGTGTTGGCGTTATCACATCTAAAACCGGTGCAGCGCTGTTTGATATTCTTGATGTACTAAAAAGGCGCGATCCTTCGCTACCGGTTGTGGTTTACCCGACCATGGTTCAAGGCGAAGAGGCGGCGATTCAGATTGCCCAAGCGATTGGACGCGCTAACGAACGCAATGAATGTGATGTGTTAATCGTCGGCCGTGGTGGCGGCTCACTGGAAGACCTATGGTGCTTCAATAACGAGATCGTAGCTCGCACAATCGCAGCAAGCCAAATCCCGATTATCAGCGCCGTTGGCCACGAAGTGGATGTCACTATCGCTGATTTCGTTGCCGATATGCGTGCCCCAACGCCATCAGCTGCCGCAGAATTGGTTAGCCGTGATAACAGTCATAAAGAACAAGCTTTCGCGTCTAAACGTGCTCGCTTAGTCAGTGCGATTCGTCATGTGTTAATCAAACAGGCGCAATCAACTCAAACGTTGAAATACCGCTTAGAGAAGCAACACCCTAGCTACCAACTTCAAAAGCAGAGTCAGCAGCTTGATGACCTAGATATGCGTTTGCGTCGTGGTATGACTCAATACCTAAAACAGCATGCACAGCGTGTTGAACGTAAACAGCACCAGCTTCAATTGAACTCGCCAGTGAAACGCCTTGGCGAACAGAAACTGCATCTGCAACGTTCAGAGCAAAAGCTATTGGATGCAATGGACAAGACATTACTAACCACTCGCCACCAGCTCGCTATGGCTGCAGAGAAGTTAGAGACCGTTAGTCCACTGGCAACCCTAAAGCGTGGCTACAGCATTACTCATTCAGAATCGAGCAAGACGGTATCATCGATTAACGATGTCGAAGTCGGTGAAGTGATCACCACTCAAGTTGAAGACGGTGTGATTGAGTCGCAAGTGACCACAAGAGTGACTAAGAGCGAGCTTTAAGTTCGACCTAACGTTTCAAACCAGAAAGCCCTATCGATAATCGACAGGGCTTTTTAGTATCTAACGCTTTCAAAAAACTAACCTATTCCAACCCTACTCAGTAGTAGAAGGCTCCTTCATGGTTAGCATCCCTTCAGTCACAATAAAGTTGATGATGAAGTCTAGCCCTTGGCTCTCTTTGAGGTTGGTGAACACGTATGGCTTGGTTGGACGCATGCGTTGTGTGTCTTGCTCCATCACCTCAAGTGACGCACCCACATATGGTGCTAAATCGATCTTATTGATAACCAGCAGATCAGAACGCGTAATACCCGGTCCGCCTTTACGTGGGATCTTCTCCCCTTCCGCTACATCAATCACGTAGATGGTAAGATCGGCTAATTCAGGGCTGAACGTCGCACTCAAGTTATCACCGCCACTTTCGACGAATACCACATCGAGGTTCTTATGCAGCTTGGCAAGCTCTTCTACCGCAGCTAAGTTCATCGACGCATCTTCACGGATCGCCGTGTGCGGACAGCCACCCGTTTCAACACCAATAATACGATCTGGTTCTAGAGCCTCTGCTCGCGTAAGTATCTTGGCATCTTCTTGAGTGTAGATGTCGTTGGTTACCACTGCGATATTGAGCTTGTCGCGAATCGCTTTACAAAGCACTTCTAATAGCGCTGTTTTACCAGACCCTACCGGGCCGCCAATACCAATTCGAAGTGGTTGCTTATAACTTTCCATTGTCTACTTCCTTATATTCTTTTTGCTACATCGTTCGCGCTAACCGCTACGAACGAAATAGTCGTGTGTATTGTGTTTCGTGCAATGAACTCGCTAATGCCATCGAAGGCGAAAAGCTGCCTATCATCCAATCTTCTATCGTGCGGGCCTTTTCGATCACCTCAGGAAAGGTGTTGGTGATATTAATCAATGCCAACTGACCATCGGTTTGACCTAAAGGCACTAACTTGACCCCTGCGGTAACGATGTTTTCAAGCCAACTCCATAAATAACCCTGCTTGAGGCTCTCTAAATCAATACCCCAATGCTGAGCCGCCATACACATGCCCAACAATTGGTTTGGATGACTATCAACAGAATCCACCAGCGAAATATCGATATCCAAGCGCTTCAACAAGGTGTTCAATGCATGCCCACGCTGCTTTTCTTCCGCTCGCAATTCACTGGTTTCACGGCTTGAGTATAAGTAGTTACACCAGTGCTCAATCTCATCGAGTTCACCCTTTTCTAGAGCGTGGTAAAGACGCTCTAATATAGGCAATTCCAAGGTCGCGACACTGGAGTTGACGATGGTGTTGAGCCACTGTTCCATGCTGTTGCGATCGGTCACCCAACCCGCTTCAACCGCTAACTCTAAACCCTGCGAGTAAGTGAACCCACCAATCGGCAATGACGGACTGATCAATTGAAACAGGCGATAGATGGCGACATTTTCTGTTGTGGTCATAACCGTGCCCTCAGTCTTCTAGAATCAAATAAGTTCGAGAGCTTACGCGCCTAACAGTAATAGTGCGCTTGCTGAAGCCACACCAACCGACATCCATTTTGAGTAAACCGCGCGGCCAACAAAAGCACCGATAACCATCAAAGCCAAAGCAGTGATGCTCATGCCAGTTGCAAACTGAGTTAGGTTACTTGCCGCTTCAACGCCATGCGCATAACCATGGAAAAACAACATGCCAATCGAAGCCGCTAATACACTGTTCACTCGCTTAGTCGATGGTGAGAACACGTGCCATAAACATAAGCTGACAACGAATAGAGAAGCGATGATTGCAGGTTCAACAATCACAGAGAAGCCTAGGGCTTGGCCTGCGATAAGCCCTACCACCAAAGACACCAATCCGCCGCCAATCAGAGCGGCTTTTGTCTTGGTGGAGAATAAAAGTGCGCCAATTAACAGACCAAAAGCGATCAACATGATCAGGTGATCCATACCTGTCACAGGGTGAGTTAAGCCAGACATAAATGAGTGAGACTCATGAACTGAGTGCGCTCCATGTCCTGGGTGAGCGAAAGCCAATGTTGATGTTGTTAGAGAAGCTATTGTGAAAGTGCATAAGCCTGCAGCTGTTTTAAAGTTCATCGCGAGTTCCTTGCTTTATACCAATCGTAGTAAATAATTGCTCACCCTAGCTTGCTAAAATGCTCGATAACTGCGTTATAATTTTTGATTGTAGAATAACTACTTATCGAAAAATTATGCCTTGTTCTCAAGCCTTTTTTCTGCGCTATTGTTGATCACTTACTTACTGTGATTGGTATTATTGTTATTAATATCGTTGTTATATAAATCGTTTAGTGAGTCATCAATGACTCGATTAATGATGGTGATGATGTCCACCAGAGCGACCGCCATAAGCACCGCCTTCTGGTTCAAACGGTTGTTTCTCAGTGGTCACTTTCGCGCCTAAGCCTTCAACCATTTCATCCAAAACATGGTCGTGTTGGTAACGAACCCAACCCGCTTCCACTTGCAGCGGAACATGACGGTTGCCAAGGTGATACGCCACTCGCGTTAGCAAGTGTGGGTCTTCACAATAAACAGTCGAAACAGTTTCCGGTGCCGCTTTCACTTCTACGACTAAACCACATTCACTTGAGAGTTGTTCGCCGCCACGCAAGATATGACCTCGTGGTAGAAACAGCCCTGCATTGCGCCCGTCATCTAGCATCACCTTAAGGCGGCTTTTGATGCGACTATCGATCGGCAGGCTCAAATAGCCGTCCGGTGCATTTTGTATTTGAGTATTCAGTTGAGTCAGTTCAATCATGCTATTACCTCAATCTCCTTGTGAGATTTATAACGTTCAAAATAGGGTCACTAAAATAAGATTCTTTAGTCAAAGGCTTAGAATAGAAAGTACCGCTGAGCCATTGGCAGCTCTTCAGCAGGCTCACACGTGAGTAGTTCACCATCGGCGCGCACTTGGTACGTCTGAGAGTCGACTTCAATCTTCGGCATCCAATCATTGAGCTTCATGTCGGCTTTGCTGATGTTTCGGCAGTTGCTCACAACACCAATCAAGCTCTGCAGACCCAATTGCTTGTCGATGTTCTGCGCCTTGGCTTCTTTAGAGACAAACAGCATTGATGTGTTCTGACACGCCTTGCCGTAGCTACCAAACATCGAGCGATAGTGAACTGGCTGAGGTGTTGGGATTGAAGCGTTTGGGTCACCCATCGGCGCCATGGCGATCATGCCGCCTTTCAAAATCACGCTTGGTTTCACGCCAAAGAAGGCTGGCTTCCATAGAACTAGGTCAGCTAATTTCCCGGCTTCGATCGAACCGATTTCATGAGACATACCATGAGTGATCGCAGGGTTGATGGTGTACTTAGCGACATAACGTCTTAAACGGAAGTTATCGCTGTAGTCTGAATCTTCTTTTAAGCTACCGCGCTGAACTTTCATCTTGTGTGCGGTTTGCCAAGTACGTGTTACTACCTCGCCTACTCGTCCCATAGCTTGAGAATCCGAGGCGATCATCGAGAACGCACCTAAATCATGAAGAATGTCTTCTGCGGCAATGGTTTCACGGCGGATACGAGATTCAGCAAACGCGACATCTTCTGCAATTGATGGTGAAAGGTGATGACACACCATCAACATGTCTAAATGCTCATCGACCGTATTGACCGTGTAAGGTCGTGTTGGGTTAGTCGAAGAAGGCAGAACGTTGGGTTCACCTGCCGCACGGATAATGTCGGGAGCATGACCACCGCCCGCACCTTCAGTGTGGTAGGTATGAATCACTCGGTCGCCAATTGCGCCAAGTGTTGATTCAACAAAGCCCGACTCATTCAAGGTATCGGTATGAATCGCAACTTGTACGTCCATCTCGTCAGCAACACTTAAACAAGTATCGATGGAAGCGGGTGTGGTTCCCCAGTCTTCGTGCAACTTCAAACCCACTGCGCCTGCCGCTACTTGTTCGCGTAGAGCTTCTGGCTGACTTGCGTTGCCTTTGCCTAACAAGCCAAAGTTCATCGGGAATTGATCGAGTGACTCTAGCATGCGGTGCATGTTCCAAGGCCCCGGCGTACATGTGGTCGCGTTGGTGCCGGTGTTTGGCCCCGTGCCACCGCCGATCATGGTTGTCACACCCGACGCCAATGCTTCTTCAATCTGTTGTGGGCAGATAAAGTGGATGTGTGAATCAATGCCACCAGCAGTCAGAATAGAACCTTCGCCTGCTAAAATCTCTGTGCCCGGGCCAATCACAATATCAACGCCCGGTTGAACATCTGGGTTGCCCGCTTTACCCAATGCCTGAACTCGACCATCTTTGATGGCGACATCGGCTTTTACGATGCCCCAGTAATCCAACACAATCGCATTAGTGATCACCAAATCCGGTGTCTCAGCACTTGGACGTTGGCTTTGCCCTTGTCCATCACGGATAACTTTACCGCCGCCGAATTTCACTTCTTCGCCGTATACGGTGTAATCCTTTTCAACTTCTAGCCATAAATCGGTGTCAGCAAGACGCACTCGGTCACCGACTGTTGGCCCAAACATTTCGGCATAAGCCTGTTTGGATATCGTCGCCATGTTCAATCCTTTGTTATTTTCATTATTCCGTGGGAGCGCTTAGAGCTTGCCCATCACCTTTCCTTGGAAGCCATAGATCTCTAACTTACCGGCGTAACGCACTAACTCGACGCTACGCGACTGACCCGGCTCAAAGCGGGTTGCAGTACCCGCAGGAATATTGAGTCGAAAGCCTTTAGTGACTTCTCGGTTAAAGATCAGCGAAGGGTTTGCTTCATAGAAGTGGTAATGAGAGCCAATTTGAACAGGACGATCGCCAATGTTTTGTACCTTAACGGACGTTGTGTCTCGGCCTTCATTGAGAGTGATGTCACCCGGTGCGGTTTCTACTTTTCCGGGAACGAATCCTGAGTATTGTTTTGTGGAACCAGCCATATTACTTCTCCCTACACGATAGGTTCATGAACGGTCACCAGCTTGGTGCCATCAGGAAAAGTGGCTTCGACTTGTACATCAGGGATCATGGAAGGGATCCCCTCCATAACGTCATCGACAGTAAGAAGTGTGCGCCCAAAATCCATTAATTCTGAAACGGTTTTACCCTCGCGGGCACCTTCGAGAATGGCACTGCTGATCAGTGCGATAGATTCTGGGTAGTTGAGCTTTAAGCCTTTTTGTTTGCGCTGCTGTGCCAGCATTCCTGCGCAGAAGATAAGTAGCTTATCTTTTTCTCTTGGTGTTAATTCCATTTAGCCGCCCGCTGTTAGTGTTGTTTTCTTATTGCTCAAAAACGCATGAGCAGTAAGTGGGATTCAATCACAGCAAGCTTGAAAAAATGTACCTAGGGTCGGAAGTCACCCTAGGTACAAAAAGGGCTAATCGCTAAGTCGCCCAAATCCTTGGTAAATCAGGAGTCGTACCACATAAATGAGAGCGAGTTGCTTGCCAAATCTGACCAAAGGCTTGGAGGATATCTTCACTCCAATTACCCAAGGCTCGCACCACAATCAATCCTTCTATCTGAGTAGCACCCAATATTAATGTGGGTTCACTCGACGTTTTTGATGTAACTGATTGCTGTGAAGCTTGCTGTGTAATAGATATGAGCAAGCTCTGTACCAACTCTAGATCTTGCTTCTCATTTGAGGTGATATAAAAGGTTCCCATCATTGAATAATCAAGTAACCCCATATTTATCATTAACTTATCGCCACCATGAAAATTAAAGCCTTCAGTCAGAAGCCTTTGATTATCAAGATAGATTTCTGTTTTCCCAACGAGATGACCATGCTCGAATCCCTCATTCTGTGCAGGGCGTCCAAAACAGTGCATCTCCCAACCCCAAAACTGTGCACCCTTTTCTAGGCGAATTTCAGTATCTAAACGAACGTGTGCATTCGGGAAAAAGATGTTCTCTTGCGGCATCCATTCCAAGCGTGCATCTTTCTTCACTCGTAGGGTCTGCTTCTGCTTGGCGTACTTGTTGTTTGAGCGATAAAACTTGGTCGCACCGGGTGTGGTAATCAACGCGTGAGCACCGTGCTCAAGATTCACGTTAATATTGAGAGTGTCACCACCTACCACTCCGCCGGGGGGATGGAGTAAGTAGGTGTGACACGTTTCCCCATCAGGATACAGGGGGCGTTGCACCGCAAGCGGACCAGACTGCTGACGATTCTTTAATACGGTTTTATCACCTCGATCGACAAAGGTGAGGTTTAAACTCGCTTGCCAACCATCACGAATATCTTGTTCGATGGTCTCATTCAAAGATAAAGCTTCTACTAAAGAAGCCTTGCTTACTTCATTCGGAGAAAAGAGAGAATTCATACGGTTAGGTACTCCTTTATCAAGGACTCATCGAGCCCTGTCATTTCACCTTCTGCCACTTGGCGTCCACGGTCGATAATGCAAAAACGGTCACCGACCTTTCTTGCAAACGGCAGCTTCTGTTCAACCAACAGAACCGTGAGCCCCATTTTCTCGTTGAGCATGCGAATGATGTCGCCAATCTCTTGCACAATATTGGGTTGAATACCCTCCGTCGGCTCATCCAAGATCAATAGCTTTGGATTAACCACCAGCGCACGCCCAATCGCTAGCTGTTGCTGCTGGCCACCCGATAAATCACCACCGCGACGATGTAGCATCTCTTTTAACACTGGGAAAATATCGAAGATGAATTCAGGGATCTTGCGGTCACCCTTTTTACGAATCGGTAAACCGACCTCTAGATTTTCTTGAACAGTGAGCATTGGGAAGATCTGGCGACCTTGCGGTACATAGCCGATCCCTTGGCGTGGACGGTCCTCGGCATCGGTTTTCAAAAGTGACTCACCCGATAAGGAGATGTCACCGCTTTCAACCTTCACCAACCCCATAATGCATTGCAGTAAGGTGGTTTTACCGACACCATTTCGCCCCATTAGCACCGTGCATTTACCTTCTGGGATCTGCATATCCAAATCCCACAGCGTGTGGCTCTCACCGTAATATTGATTAACTGATTTAACCTCTAGCATCCTATTCTCCGAGATAAACTTGTTTAACTTCAGGGTGAGCTTGCACTTGATCCATGGTGCCTTCGGCCAACACGTGACCTTGATGAAGTACGGTTACATGGCTAGCGATTGAACGAACGAAATCCATATCGTGTTCAACCACGACTACAGAGTGTTTGCCTGCCAGTGAGTTAAGTAACTCCGATGTACGATCCATCTCTTGGTGAGTCATACCTGCAACGGGCTCATCCACCAGCAACAGCTTGGGGTTCTGCATCAATAACATGCCGATCTCTAACCACTGCTTTTGTCCGTGAGAGAGATTGCCAGCCAAGTTGGCGGCTTCGTCTTTTAGGTGAATAAGTTCAAGTACCGAGGTGAGCTTGTCCTTCTGCTCACCAGACATCACCGCAGTGAAAGTAGACCAAACAGAGCGGTCGCCCGCCATGGCTAATTCAAGGTTTTGCCAAACGGTTAGACATTCAATCACGGTCGGTTTTTGAAACTTACGCCCAACTCCAGCATTGGCAATTTCTGCTTCATTCATCTTCAATAAGTTAATGTTCGAGCCTAACCACACATCACCAGTATCTGGCTTTGTTTTACCCGTAATGATATCCATCATAGTGGTTTTACCCGCGCCATTAGGACCGATGATGCAGCGCAGTTCGCCTTCTTTGATATAAAGATTGAGGTCGTTTATCGCTTGGAAACCATCGAAGTTTTTGTTAACGCCTTCCACGTACAACAACACGTTATGACGGGTATCGATGGCAGGATGAACATCAGGCTTGAGGTAATCAAAGACTTCGTCTCGGCGAGTGAAGGCTTGAACCGATTCCTTAACGTTACTAAATGTGGTCATACGATCACCTCCTTGTTTTCTGACTGATCATCCTTATCTGATTTTCCTTGTCCCTTGCCTCGTGAACCTGACGCCTTACGCAGTTGTTGCCATTTCTCGCTAACAAAGCCAATCACACCTTGTGGGAAGTACATGGTTGAAAGTACGAATAGACCACCTAGGGCGAATAACCACACCTCTGGGAATTCAACCGTAAACCAACTCTTGGCGTAGTTGATGATCAGGGCACCAACGATGGCACCAAACAGAGTGGCACGACCGCCCAAGGCAACCCAAACCACTATCTCAATCGAGTTAAGCGGAGCAAACTCTCCCGGGTTGATGATACCGACTTGAGGCACATATAAAGCACCAGCAATACCCGCGATAACCGCAGACAGAACGAAGACCCACAGCTTGATACCATCGACGTCGTAACCCATGAATCGAGTGCGAGATTCAGTATCACGAATCGCTAAAGCCACTCGCCCTAATCGACTGGTCACCACCATGCGACACGCGATGTAGCTGAGGATTAGCGCAATACCAGTCGCAACAAACAGACCTATCTTGACTGCATCACTTTGCAAGCTCAGACCGATGATGTCTTTAAAGTCCGTCAATCCATTGTTACCACCAAAGCCCATTTCGTTGCGGAAAAACGCCAGCATCAATGCGTAAGTTAACGCTTGAGTCATGATAGAAAGATACACCCCTGACACTCGAGAACGGAAAGCTAAATAACCGAACAAATAAGCCAATGCGCCCGGTACCAACACCACCATTAGGCAGGCGAACCAGAACTGATCAAAGCCCTGCCAGAACCATGGCAACGCCGACCAATCAAGAAACACCATGAAGTCAGGTAGGATTGGGTCACCATATACCCCACGGTCACCAATCTGGCGCATTAAGTACATGCCCATCGCATAGCCACCAAGCGCAAAGAAAGCGCCATGGCCTAGACTCAAGATTCCGAGGTAGCCCCACACAAGATCGAGCGCCAACGCCAACATTGCGTAACTCAGGTATTTGCCCATTAATGAGATTGTAAAAGTCTCAACATGAAGCGGGTGTCCACTTGGCAACATGGTGTTAGCCAGCGGAATAAGAATGACGGCCGCAAGAATGGCAAGGATGGTCAGTTGACCACCTTTGTCACCACGCATCGCCGAAAGTACAAATGATTTAGACTGCATGATGTTGTCCTTAACCTTCAGCCGCACGGCCACGTTGCGGGAATAGTCCGCGTGGACGTTTTTGAATAAACAGAATGATGAAAACCAGTACTAGGATCTTGGCGAGAACCGCACCAGCCCATGGTTCTAAAATCTTATTAAATAAGCCAAGGCTGAGCCCTGCGACTAGTGTGCCCCATAAGTTGCCAACCCCGCCAAACACCACCACCATGAAAGAATCAATGATGTACGCCTGCCCCATATTTGGGCCAACGTTAGTCAGTTGAGAAAGCGCTACACCCGCAACACCTGCGACGCCAGAGCCTAAACCGAAGGTCATCGCATCAACACGTTCCGATCGAATCCCCATCGCACGAGCCATACCACGGTTTTGAGAAACGGCACGAACCTGAAGGCCTAACGGTGTCTTTTTCAGAACCATCAATAACCCCATAAACACCAAGCCACAGAACAAGATGATGTAAAGACGGTTATAAGTCAGCGATAGCATAGGATTCAATTGAAGCGCACCAGACATCCATTCAGGTGTACTCACTGATCGGTTCAGCGGAGAGAAAATAGAGCGAACGGCTTGCTGCAAGATTAAGCTGATACCAAAGGTGGCGAGCAAGGTCTCTAATGGACGCCCATAAAGGTGACGAATCACGCTTCGCTCAATCGCAATACCCACTAAGCCCGAAACGATGAATGCTGCAGGAATAGAAAGTATTAGCGCTAAACCAATATGATTCGGCATCAGAAGTTGCAATACATAGGTGGTGTAAGCGCCAATCATGATCAGCTCGCCATGAGCCATGTTGATAACGCCCATCACACCAAAGGTGATCGCTAAGCCAATGCCCGCTAGTACCAATACCGAACCTAAACTCAAGCCAAAGAATACGGTTTCAACACCTGAGTACAGAGCTTGGCTTTGTTGATAATCGTCCATCGCACGCTCTGTTGCAGCCAAAATGCTTGGTTCTTGCTCACCGTTAAGTAGTTGGTTCAGTGTTTTTAGAACGACTGAATGCTTAAAGTCGCCCACTCGTTCAATCGATGTTACTCGAGCTTCAGTTGTTGCACTGTTATCAAGCGAGGTAAAAATAGCTAATGACAAATCCATGAGTTCAGCGACTTTACCATCGGTCTCATTTTCTCTAAGTTCGGATAAACGATCGATGATAGTGGCATCCTTAGTTCCCAGTAGATCGAGAACCGCTTGATAACGCACATCTGGGTTACTGCTATTTAATCCAATAGAGGCAATTTCACCCCGTAAGATCCCGCGAAGTTTGTTGTTTACGCGCACCTTTTTAAACAGCTTAGCATTGTCGATATTGAGAGTTGATTCATCCCATACAGACTGAGCTGAAGTGGCTGTTTTGGTGTTTTGAATGAGATAGAGCTGTTTATAATGTTCGTTTTTTTTATCATTGAAGTAATAGAGATTGCCGTTTAACCATCCATATAAAATAGCCTTCGACACGTCTTCCGTTTGTGTCTCAATGATCCAATCGATGGCTAGCTCTTTATCCGATGTTTTTTTACCAACTAGCGCCTTGGTAAAGCTAGCTTCATCCGTTATTCCAGCAAAAGCCAACTGAGCACTGATAGCCATGAGCAACAGCGCCTTAAATACGTTTAATACGTTCTTCATCCCTGCTTCCTTAACCAACAAGTTAGATATTGTTATTTTTTACTTGGTGGATGTTTGGATAGTTGTTGTGACTTGAAACTAATTTGAGCCTTCTCTTTCGTTGCGCCTCCATGCAGAAGCACTCTTCCCTAAAGAGAAGGCTCAATATTCATAGCTAGTAGTTACCGGTAATAGCTAACACCCAGTAACGAAAGCTGATAACCAGTAACTAGTTATCAGCTAAGAGCGAATAACTCTAGTTACCACCAGAACACTTTTTAGTTTCAACGTTGAACGCACCACATGAGAATGGCTTAGACCAACTAGAGAATAGTTTTGCTGATTCAGGTAAGTAGTTAGACCAAGCATCACCTGCAACAAGGCCTGTGGTTTCCCAAACGATGTCAAACTGGCCATCATCTTGAATCTCACCAATCAATACAGGTTTAGTTATGTGGTGGTTTGGTAGCATGGTTGAGTAGCCACCAGATAGGTTTGGAACAGACACACCAATCAATGCATCTTGCACCGCTTCAGCATCGGTTGTGCCCGCATTAGTCACAGCTTGAGCCCACATATTGAAACCAATATAGTGTGCTTCCATCGGGTCATTCGTTACACGTTTGTCACTCTTAATGAATGACTGCCATGTTTCAACGAACTCTTCATTGACTTCGGTATCGACGCTCATGAAATAGTTCCATGCCGCTAAGTGACCCACTAGAGGTTCAGTATCCATGCCCGATAGCTCTTCTTCGCCAACCGAGAATGCAATCACTGGAATGTCTTCAGATGAAACACCTTGAGCACCAAGCTCTTTATAGAAAGGTACGTTTGCATCGCCATTCACAGTAGATACAACGGCGGTTTTCTTACCAGCTTCACCAAACTTCTTGATATCTGAAACAATAGATTGCCAATCAGAATGACCAAACGGTGTGTAGTTGATCATGATGTCTTCTTCTGCGACACCTTTACTTTTTAGGTAGGCCTCTAAGATCTTATTAGTGGTACGTGGATAAACGTAATCGGTACCTGCAAGCACCCAACGTTCCACTTCAAGTTCATCCATTAAGTAATCAACGGCAGGAATCGCTTGTTGGTTTGGCGCAGCACCGGTGTAGAAAACGTTTTTAGAGGACTCTTCGCCTTCATACTGTACTGGGTAGAAAAGGATGCTGTTTAGCTCTTCAAAAACTGGCAGCATGGATTTACGTGATACCGATGTCCAACCACCAAATACCACATCCACTTTTTCTTTCTCGATAAGCTCACGTGCTTTCTCAGCAAACAACGGCCAGTTTGACGCAGGGTCAACAACTACAGGCTCAAGCTTCTTACCAAGTAAGCCACCTTTTTTGTTTTGCTCGTCGATGAGCATAAGAACGGTATCTTTTAGCGTTGTTTCACTGATCGCCATAGTGCCTGACAATGAATGTAGAACGCCGACTTTAATGGTATCGTCAGCCGCAAGCACTGTTGCAGAAGAAAATGAAAGTGTTGTACACAGTGCAGCTAGCGATAAATTGAACACCTTGTTCATGATATTACTCCATAATTGTATTTTTGTTATTCAATTACAGAGTTACAAGAAGAGTGCCAAACTTATAAACCAATGAAATTATTTATAAGTAATTGTATTAATAGAATTTAAAAGAAACTCACACCAATAGAGTGCATAGCAATCATGTAACTATGTTTCATACTGGTGCAGTGACGATAAGATTGAACCAAGATGACACACGCATATTCGCTAAATACAAAAAAAGCCCAATATTTTCATACTAGACCTCCAAAAAACATCTCAGATTATCGTCTTGCCATTGAGAGGTAAGACTATTCGGCTTGTTGAAACTCGAATTTCACTCTCGACTTAGATTTAAGCTCGTTACAATCGCCATTGCAGAAATAGCTCGCAGCCCCACAAGCTTGAAGCTTCTCTAATTGGCTGCTGCACTCAGGACAAAAGCCCACTTTTGTAAAGTGACCTTGGCAGCTTTCACAGTGGTATTTACCATCCCAGCTAAGTTCTGACTGGCATTTAGGGCAGATATTTTCACTCATAGGAAATCCTAACTTTTTACTTTCAGTACTAATAAGCAATCTACTCTTTCTTCGCCTTGGCTTGCTTGATTTGATACATGCTTTTGTCAGCTGACGCAATCAACTGATCGAGCCCTTTAGGCGACTTTTCACAAGCAATCCCAACACTGACTGAAAACTGAACGCCATTAATATAGAGAGCTTTATCCAACGCTTTTTCTAAGCTGTGATAAAAGTCTGACACTTTTTGTTCGGTATCAAAGCAAGAAAACACTACAAACTCGTCACCACCGTAACGACCTACCTTGGCACATGCCGTAGTCGCTTCATCGAGAACTTTTGCAACGGCTAACAGAACATCATCGCCAAAGCTATGGCCATACGTATCGTTGATTGACTTGAATTTATCAACATCAACAAACAGGCAGGCCATCACTTTGTCCGCAAAACATCGTTTAACTAAAACCTTCTTAGCTTCACTTAACAATGCTCGGCGGTTCAAGCAATGCGTCAGCGAATCATGACTGGCAAAAAAGTTGAGTTGATTCTCTAGCGCTACTGAATACAAAGAAGCAAGCAGCTCCAAGATCTCGAGCTCAAATTCATGCGGTTCAGAGATGTACTGACTATAAATAGCGAAGGTACCCAACACATTACCGCGCGACGAGATAATGGGTACCGACCAACAGGCATGCAGATTCGCTTGATTAGTGAGGGCTAAAAAAGGTGCCCAGTTTGGGTGTGCATTTATGTTGGAGACCATCACTGCTTTCTTAAGCGCAGCTGCCTCGCCACAAGAACCTATCCCCGCACCAATTTCTACCCCTTCAATCTGTTGATTGTAAAAATCAGGCAGGTTTGGAGCATATTCAAGGTGTAAAGTTTTAGACTCTGAGTTGAGCAGTAGAATTGAAGCCATGCGCTGCCCAAAAAGCTGCTCGGTAAGCTGAATAATCTTGTGATTTAAATCTTTGCGATCCATCCCAAGCGCAAGCTTCCGTAGCAAGCTATTGACGGCTCGATGACCTTCTAATAAAAATTGTTGTTCCATTCACTAAGGCTTTCAATTGTGTAATCGGGTACAGCTTGTTCTTATGCAAGCTTGTTATTGGTTAATAATAGCACACTAAATTAGTACGACACACAATCGAAGATCATAGGTTGATCTTTCGCTTTATCTATTTTGATCAGCGATCTACCCCAAAAAGAATATTTATATCACCACACACCGAAAGCATAAGTTACATATGCTGCATTTCAATTTCAAATAGTCATTTATATCAAAAGTGACATGTAAAAATAAAATAAACAGCACAAGCCATTTCGATCTGTAGTCTAAATCATCGAATTACATGCGTCAGCATTTCAATGTTTTGGCCATCTAGCTGGGTCAGCTTAACGGACAGCGCACCAAGTTCTGAGGTGTTCTCAATGTGAGTACCACCACACGGAATAGACACTAAAGTGTCGGCATCCAACTGCCATTCCCAATAGCGAGAGTCTGTTAATGCTTCGCCTTCCAGTCGCATTGCAACTGGCGTCGGCTCTGCAAACCAGCCCGCAATCATTTGGTTGATATCAGCTTCGATGTCATCAAGACTTGCTAGCATATCTGCAACGTTCAAACCACGCTTCTTCAGGGTTTTGCCTAAGCGATACTTATCGGTACACAGCTCTGGAGTCACAAAGCTCGTCACTTGTGCGTAGCTATTGAAGTCGTAACTGCCAAGCGGATCTTTTCTATCCGCATCTTTACGCCAGTAGCTTTCAGCCAATACTTTATTCAAGGCTAGGAAAGCGATGTGACCAGCACTGTGACCACGGCTCAAACTGGCTTGATACTCTTTATCAACCGACAACACGACTTCGTCGTTAACCTTAATCATAGAAGCAGATGTAGGTAGCTGGTGGACAACAACAAACGCCCACCCTTCCGTATCACGCTTAACAGGGATATCTGCTGCGATATGAAGCTTGCCAGTAGATTGTTCTATAGCACCAACAAGGCAGTCTTCAACGGGAAATTGCACGTCACCAACATTCACAAAGCCTTGGTCTGCAGGGTGATCGGGCCAAATATGACTCACTGGGTGGAAAGGTGTTACGTCGGCAATCAGGTAAGTTTTGCTGTCGTCGCTTTCAACGTATAGCGCTTTAGCATTGAGCTGCCAAGCCTGATGACAAAATTGAATAATGGTTGGTGTGATTGCTGACGCTGGTGTAATCAAATCGCTAGTAGTCATATCGTTCTTCTTTTGGAATCTAGTCTGATTCGTTAAGCCATGATGATAAAAACATATTGTTATGGCTTAACGTGAATTTTGCTTAAAAAAATACCCGAGACAGGCTCGGGTATCAAATCTATTGGAAAGGTTTACTTACGACCTTTAACCATGCTCATCATACGCTTACGTTTACGTTCTTGAGAAATTGTCAGCTTGTTTGTCTTAGCTTCAAATGGGTTCTCGCTGTTCTGGAATTGAATGCGAATAGGTGTACCCATGATTTCTAGTGAACGACGGTAGTAGTTCATCAAGAATCGTTTGTATGAATCTGGCAAGTTACGAACTTGGTTGCCGTGGATAACGATAATCGGTGGGTTGTAGCCACCAGCGTGCGCGTATTTCAGTTTCACACGACGGCCACGAACCATAGGCGGTTGGTGATCATCAGTCGCCATCTTCATGATACGAGTTAGCACAGAAGTACCAACACGAGTAGTCGCTGATTTGTAAGCTTCTTGTACAGACTCAAACAAGTGACCAACACCTGTACCGTGAAGTGCAGAGATAAAGTGAATACGTGCGAAATCAACGAAGCCTAAGCGACGGTCTAGCTCTTTCTTAACGCGTTCTTTAACGTCGTTATCTAGGCCATCCCACTTGTTTACGGCAATAACAATTGAACGACCAGCGTTCAACGCAAAGCCTAGCAAGCTTAGATCTTGATCAGAGATGTTTTCGCGAGCATCGATAAGCAGCAATACAACGTTAGCATCTTCAATCGCTTTCAGTGTTTTAACCACTGAGAACTTCTCTACCGTTTCGTTGATGTTTTTACGACGACGAACACCCGCAGTATCGATTAGAACGTATTCACGCTCGTCACGCTGCATTGGGATGTAGATAGAGTCACGAGTCGTACCTGGCATATCGTAAACAACCACACGCTCTTCACCAAGAATACGGTTCGTTAGCGTTGATTTACCTACGTTAGGACGGCCAATGATCGCTAGTTTGATCGGTTGATCTTGAAGACGCTTGAATTCTGCTTCAGCTTCTTCTTCTGTAAATTCAACCTGCTCTTCTTCTTCGTCTTCAAACTCAGTTAAGTCGCTTACTTCGCCATTCTCAGCTTTTAGCGCTTCTGCGAATGGGTTAAGAGCAAGGTCAATAAGTGCAGTAACACCACGACCATGCGCCGCAGCGATTTGGTACATGTCTTCTACACCTAGTTGCCAGAAGTCAGCACTTGCAGCATCAGGGTCGATACCATCAACCTTGTTTACTACTAGCATTGAAGGCTTTTCTAGTTGACGTAGGTGCTTAGCAATCGCCACGTCTGAAGGTGTTAGACCCGCACGGCCATCTACCATAAATAGAACGACATCAGCTTCATCAATCGCCGCTAGCGACTGTTCAGCCATTTTAGTTTCAACACCTTCTTCAGTACCGTCGATACCGCCAGTGTCAATAACAATAAAGTCATGCTCGCTAAAATGAGCATGACCGTATTTACGGTCACGCGTTAAGCCAGGGAAATCCGCAACCAATGCATCACGAGTTCGAGTCAATCGGTTAAATAACGTAGATTTACCTACGTTCGGACGCCCTACTAGAGCAACAACAGGTACCATAACAACCTCTACAATTTCTTCTCTAAATGTAGTTATAGGTAAGCACTTGTTCGCAAGTTTAAACTCTTACCTATAACCACACGGTTTATTAATTTTTAACAACAAAACGGCTCCTGGCTGTTACCAACCAGGAGCCGACTGTGAATTATATCACGCTTTTATTGGCTAATCGTTAGTTTCTTTACATCGCCATTGCGAGTCGTCACTAAGTAGCCTTCAGGCAGTTCAATTGGTGCAACCGCAAAGCCGCTATCATCGACAAGCTGTTGAGCAACAAACTCACCCGATGAACGATCCAACCAGTGCAGATAACCTTCAGTATCACCCACGACTACATAACCATTAATAATAGCAGGTGCTGTCAGTAAGCGGTTTTCTAACAATGGAGTGCTCCACAGTTCAGTACCACTACGCGCATCAACCGCAACCACATGGTCTTTGTCGGTAACAACGAACAAACGGCTACCATCACTTGCTAAATCAATCGCTGATGAGTAGTTACGTTTCCAAATTGGCTTACCAGAACGAAGGTCGATAGCAATCAGCTGACCATTGATACCTACGGTATACAGGGTGCCACCAAGAACAATTGGAGATGCATCAACATCAACCAAACGATCAATTTCCGTTGCACCTTTTGGTGTGCCTACTGGCTGTTGCCAAATAAGCTGACCACGATCAACGATAGCCGCAGCTAGACGACCATTTGCTGTACCCCAGAATACACCACCAGAAACTGCAACAGGCGAGCTATCGCCACGCAGTGTTAGGCTTGGTACTTCCGTACTGATGGTCCATTTTTGTTCACCGCTTGCTTGATCTAACGCGATCAACATACCGCGACTGGTATGAACAATGACCATGTTGCTATCAGTTGCTGGGGATGCAAGCACCTCGCCATTGACTGATACACGCCACAGCTCTTCACCGGTCGATTCTTCCAGTGCGATCACTTCGCCATTTTCAGAACCAACAAAAACTTTACCGTAAGCCGCCGTTAAGCCACCCGATAAACGAGCCAATACGTCTTTCTCAAGATCGACTTTCCACAGCGCTTTACCTGTATCAGGATCAAGCGCTTTAACCATACCTTCACGGCTTGCAACAAACACTTTGTCGTAAGCCAATTCTGGCGTTAGTTTTGAAAAGTAGTGACCAACACCATCACCAACCGACGTAGACCATTCCTGACTAGGAGTGAACTCGCTGTTTACCGTTGGGACTGGAGCCATGATTACGGTGTCTTCTTCACCCGCACAGCCAGCTAGTAGGCCAAGAGCAATCGCACACAACGCCGCTTTTGGAAACATCTTCTTCATTCAAAGCGCCTTATTTAGCTAGGTCGTCAAGTTTGATTTGAAGCGTTTGGCTAGCGTCAACAGCTTGCTGTGCTTCTGTGTAAGCACTGTATGCTGCGTCTGTGTCGCCTTTACGAAGTGAGATATCACCACGCAGTTCAGCAACACGGCCTTTCCAAGATTCGTCTGTCATAGCAGCAAGATCAGTCAGTGCTGCGTCAAATTCACCTTGCTCAGCTTTAATACGTGCAACACGGTAAGTAAGTAGTGGCGCAAGTGCCGCGTCCTTAGTTGCCGATTTTGCCCACTCGAGCTGTTCAAGTGCCGCCGCTAGATCGCCTGCTTGTACTTGTACTTTTGCTAGTTGCATAGCAGCAAGTACTGAGTACTCAGCATCTTTGTTTGCGTCGATGAAAGCTTGAATATCAGATTGAGCATCAACACCCTTAACATCAAGAGCTGAAATTACAGAGGTGTAGCTTTCTGAAGCTGCTTCACGCGCTTCAACTACTGAATCTTGGTAATAGCGCCAGCCAAATAGACCACCTAAACCAATAACCGCACCAAAGATTACGGCTTTACCGTTCTCTTTCCACCAATCTTTAATGGCTTCAACTTGTTGCTCTTCGCTATCGTAAAGTTCCACTTCCTGTCCTCTTTAATTCTTTAAACGCCAGCATAGTGCTGACGTTAGTATTCATTATGAGCGTTTGCTCAATGGCTAATTAGATTAGCGCAGCAACTTTCTCTGCAACTTCCGTTTGAGACACGGTTTCTTGCTCGCCGCCAACCAGATCTTTTAGCACAACTGTATTGTCAGCAACTTCGTTCTCACCAAGTACCAGCGCCACAACAGCACCTACTTTGTCAGCACGTTTGAATTGCTTCTTGAAGTTACCACCACCGAAGTGGTTCATTACACGCACGCCTTCAACGGTGTCGCGTAATTGATTCGCTAACTGCATGCCCGCGATCATAGTACCTTCGCCAGCAGCAACTACGTATACATCAACGCTACGACGAACTTCTGTTAGCTCTAGCGTTTCCATCATAAGAACCAAACGCTCTAGACCCATTGCGAAGCCAACTGCATTTGTTGCTTTGCCGCCTAGTTGCTCAACAAGACCATCGTAACGACCGCCGCCACATACTGTACCTTGAGCACCAAGGCTATCTGTGATCCACTCAAATACGGTGCGGTTGTAGTAATCTAGGCCACGTACTAGACGCTCATTAACTTGGTATTCGATACCAACAGCGTCAAGAAGTTCACACAAACCAGCAAAATGTTGCTTCGATTCTTCACCTAGATATTCAGATAGTCGAGGTGCGTCACCTAAGATAGCTTGAACATCAGGGTTCTTAGTATCAAGTACACGTAGAGGGTTAGTGTGCATGCGACGTTTGCAGTCTTCGTCAAGCACATCAATGTGTTGCTCAAGGAAAGCCACTAAGGCAGTGCGGTAGCTAACGCGATCTTCTTGAGAACCGATTGAGTTCAGCTCTAGGCGAACGTGCTTGTCGATGCCTAGCTCACGCCATAGACGTGCTGTCATCATGATAAGTTCTGCGTCAACGTCTGGACCGTCTAGGCCAAACACTTCAACACCACATTGGTGGAATTGACGGTAACGACCTTTTTGAGGACGCTCGTGACGGAACATAGGGCCCATGTACCATAGGCGCTGTTCATCACGGTTGATAAGGCTGTTTTGAATACATGAACGAACACAACCTGCTGTGCCTTCTGGACGCAGCGTTAGGCTATCGCCATTGCGGTCGTCAAAGGTGTACATCTCTTTAGAAACAACGTCTGTCTCTTCACCAACTGCACGGCTAAATAGGTTTGTTTCTTCAACGATAGGCATACGTACTTCGTTGTAACCGTATGCGCTCACCACGCTTTTAACTGCGCTTTCTACTTTCTGCCACAGTGGTGATTGAGTTGGAAGGCAGTCGTTCATGCCTCGAATTGCTTGGATATTTTTAGCCACAGTATTTATTCCGTAATTTCTCACGACCAGGTGTTAGTGCGAATAGACAATCACACCCCATCGCGTTGTATTAATCTTCTAAGTTTTCTACATCAATGCGATTTGCTTTATCAAGCACTGACGCTTTTGCACGAATCTTAGCTTCAAGTTTGTCGACAAGGTCATCGTTGTCGAAGCGCTCTTTCTGACGCTTACCATCTTCGTAGAAGGCACTCTTACGTGCACTACCAGCTAAACCTAAGTGAGACACTTCAGCTTCACCAGGGCCGTTAACCACACAACCGATGATAGATACGTCCATTGGAGTGATCACGTCTTCTAGGCGCTCTTCAAGGGCATTAACGGTGTTAATAACATCGAACTCTTGACGAGAACAGCTCGGACACGCAATGAAGTTGATGCCACGCGAACGAATGCGCAAAGATTTAAGAATATCAAAGCCAACTTTGATCTCTTCAACCGGATCAGCCGCTAGCGATATACGCAGCGTATCGCCGATACCTTCAGAAAGAAGCATACCTAAACCTACCGCTGACTTCACAGAGCCTGCACGCGCACCACCCGCTTCGGTAATACCAAGGTGGAGAGGTTGATCAATCTGCTTAGCCAGCAAACGGTAAGAACCGACAGCAAGGAATACATCAGAAGCCTTCACGCTGACTTTGAATTGATCAAAGTTCAGGCGGTCTAGGATATCTACATGACGCATTGCTGATTCAACAAGCGCTTCTGCTGTAGGTTCTGTGTATTTCTCTTGGATCTCTTTCTCAAGAGAACCGCCGTTAACACCAATACGAATCGGAATATTCATATCACGTGCACAATCAACAACTGAGCGGATACGGCTTTCGTTACCGATGTTACCTGGGTTGATACGCAGACAGTCAACGCCGTATTCCGCCACTTTAAGTGCGATACGGTAGTCGAAGTGAATATCAGCAACCAAAGGAACAGAGACCTGCTGCTTGATTAGCTTAAAGGCTTCAGCTGCATCCATAGTCGGTACAGATACGCGAACGATATCAGCGCCAACTTTTTCCAGAGCTCTAATTTGAGCAACGGTCGCGGCTACATCTGTTGTTCTTGTGTTGGTCATGGATTGCACAGCAATTGGTGCACCATCACCGATCGGCACATCACCCACATAAATACGGGTTGATTTGCGACGAATAATAGGAGATTCGTGTTGCATATTAACTCTAAGGTAAGGTTATTCTAGCTACTTTGCCTGAAGTATACCCAGAAAGGTCGACAGGTTCACTTGCAAATGTCATTGATACGCCTTCTGGCGCACCTAGAATCACTTTATATGGCGCAGTTCCTGATAGATTTAACGACTGACCTGCTTTTTTGATGCCAGTCGACAAGGTTTTACCCGTTGCATCTTTTACTTGGATCCAACAATCAGCAGAGAACTGCATGACTAGCTCGTTAGCCACAGCTTCAGGAGCCGTGCTTGCTTCAACCGCTTCTGTATTAGCAGCAGCTTCAGCAGTTGGTTCAGCAGTTGGTTCAGTCTCTGTTGCTTGTTGTGCAGGAGTTTCGTCAGCTGGAGTAACAGCATCTGAAGTATCTTCCGCATCGCTTATCGCAGCAAGGCCTTCAGTATCTTCAACAACAGAAGCACCCGCTTCATTTTGTTCAGCTTCAATCACTTCTAAAGATGTGAATTCAGGGGCAAGTGATTCTTCTACCGCGAGCTCTTCTGAGCTTTCGGTATTCGCTAAAGATTGAGATAGGGTGTCTTGTTGTTGGTTCTGCCACCACCAAAGTGAGGAGATACCCGCAATGACCGCAAAAATACTCCAAGTCAGGATCATAATACGGCTGTTGTGCTTCTCGGTTTTGGTCTTACGAGAAAAGCTCAACATTTCTTGCTCTTGATGCTGAGCATCACCGGCATGATGCAGCGCACTCAATACGACTTTTTCGTCAAGATTGACGTATTTCGCGTATGAACGAATATAGCCACGCATAAACGTCGCCACTTGATCTGACTCGAATTGGTTTTCTTCAATTTGTTGGATCAGAGTAACGCGAAGTTTCAAGCGATCAGAAATCTGCTTTTGCGTTAAACCAAGAGATTCTCGTTTGTTCTTAAGCAGCGTTCCCGCTTCCAAAGCTGGAGCTACGTTTTCTTGCGCTTGTGTATCTTGTTCTGTGTTCATAGAGAGTGAACTTCTAAAGTATTATCGCAGGTTGAGGAGAGCGTTTTCTTATTGTCGTTTAAGCTCAATCTAACAACCCACGTTATGTGGAATTTTTCCTGCTATCTAAATCATCAACCCTTAAAGGCGAACATCATTCATTTATTATGGATGACCTTCTCAGGAAGCTAGTTTATCAAGTAGCCAACCTAAATAGACATATTGATGATCAGTAGCAAGCGAGCACTTAAATTAATTTAAGATTAGTTAATCATAAGCTAATGCCATTACAAGGCAAAAACACTTTAAACAAAATTTACCGTCAGCTCATGGTTTTGTCCAAAATTTGACGAAAAATGTAAGAAAGCGTGGGCAAGAAGTCCAAAAAATCAAAAACTGCACCCCAGAAAAGCAACAAGCCAGAAGTAAGACTTCTGGCTTGTTTAGGTTCTAATCGCGTTTTATACCGCTTTTACTTCAATCACACCACCGGCAATCAAGTTCGCTTCAGAGGCTGCTTTAAGCATTTTAGTACGCTTGGTTCTATCAATCACATCACCGACTAACTGACCACACGCGGCATCAATATCATCACCACGAGTCTTACGAACGGTTACTGTGTAGTTGTATTCCATCAGCGTTTTTTGGAAGCGATCAATACGAGAGTTGCTTGGCTTCTTATAAGGCGACCCCGGGTAAGGGTTGAATGGAATCAAGTTGATCTTACAAGGCGTCTCTTTCATTAGCTCTGCAAGTTCACGTGCGTGGTCCATATCATCATTCACATGATCCAATAACACGTACTCAACCGTTACTTTACCGCGGTTAGCATTTGAAGATGCAATGTAACGACGAACAGATGCTAGGAAGTCTTGGATATCCCAACGGTCGTTGATCGGCATTATTTGGCTACGTAGTGCATCGTTTGGCGCATGTAGAGAAATAGCCAATGCGACATCGATGTTGTCTGTCATTTGGTCAAGGCCAGAAACAACACCAGAAGTTGATACGGTTACACGACGCTTAGACAGTGCGAAACCTAGATCATCAAGCATGATTTCTAATGATGGCATTAGGTTCTTCATGTTCAATAGAGGCTCGCCCATACCCATCATTACAACGTTAGTAATTGGACGACGACCGGTTTCTTTTTCTAGGCCGATTTCGCGAGATGCACGCCAGATTTGGCCAACAATCTCTGAAACTTTTAGGTTACGGTTGAAGCCTTGTTGAGCTGTAGAACAGAACTTACATTCAAGTGCACAACCAACCTGTGAAGATACACATAGCGTCGCACGGTCACCATCTGGGATGTATACCGTTTCAACGTCTTGGTCGCCAACGCTCATCGCCCATTTAATTGTGCCATCTGAAGAGTGTTGAGCTTCAGAAACAACAGGTGCAACAATCTCACAGCGACGTTGAAGTTTCTCACGTAACTTTTTGTTGATGTTGTTCATTTGTTCGAAGTCATCGACACCGAAGTGATAAATCCACTTCATCACTTGCTCTGCTCGAAACGCTTTCTCATTCAGTTCTTCTGTGAAAAATTTACGAAGACCTTTACGATCAAAATCGAGTAGATTGACTTTAGCTGTGGTCATGATGCCTCTCAATGACGGAACAATAATTAAGGGCGCGAATTGTACAGGCTTTACGCAACTTCAACAAGCATTGTAAAACCCTGTGTTTATTAAGACATTCAAACTTAAGCGATTAAAATTTGAACGATTGTATTTATCGGCCTGAGATTACCCAATTTAAACAAAGATTCCCGATTACACTCCTTCGTCGCTTTCGGGAATGACGTAAATAATCACCAATTGCTCGATAATATTTACCACGAGATGGTTGCTCCAAAGTTCCCCGTCATTCCAGAACTGAGGAACGAAGTATCTGGAATCTCCAATAACAAAAACAGATTCCCGATTACGCTCCTTCGTCGCTTTCGAGAATGACGACTAAATTAATTATCGAGAGCGTAAAATCCACTTACAAAAAAGGCCTCACCGAGGTGAAGCCTTTAGAATAATTTGCAGTGCCGATTATTGAGCTGGGCGTGGGCAAATTTCAGATTCTGGGAAGAAGAATTCGATTTCGCGAGCTGCAGACTCAGGGCTGTCGCTGCCGTGAACTGAGTTGTAACGCATGCTGATTGCGTAGTCAGCACGGATAGTACCGCATGCCGCTTCTTCTGGGTTTGTTTTACCCATAAGCTCACGGTAACGAGCGATAGCGTTTTCGCCTTCAAGCACTTGAACCATGATAGGACCAGAAGTCATAAACTCTTTAAGAGCTGGGAAGAACTCTTTACCTTCATGTTCAGCGTAGAAGCCACTCGCTTGCTCTTCAGTAAGACGAACCATTTTAGCAGCAATAATTTCTAGGCCTGCTTTTTCGATACGGTGGTAGATTTCACCAACAAGGTTACGCTTAACTGCATCCGGCTTAACAATTGAGAACGTTCTTTCTAGAGCCATAGGGATTCCTTCACTTCATTTTTTTGTTATTAAATACTGAAATTACTGAGATCTTTCGATCTGAGCTTTATGAATGAGCGGCACAAAATACCGCTCACCCTTATTATTATTTTGCTTGGTCGATAAGAAGACGAGCCAGTGTGCGAACGCCCATACCCGTTGCGCCTGCCGCCCACTTGTCACTTGCTGACTTACGGTAAGTACCCGCGCAATCCATATGAATCCAACCTTTTTTGTAGTCATCTACAAAGTAAGAAAGGAATGCCGCAGCTGTACTTGCACCCGGTGTGTAATCGCCCGTGCTGATGTTTGAAAGATCAGCAAAGTTTGAAGGCAACATACCACGGTGGAAATCAGCAAGAGGCAGTGGCCATAAGCCTTCTTTCTCTTGATTTGCCGCCGTTAGCGCTTGATGAGACAACTCATCATCGAAGCTTAATAGTGCGTGGTAGTCGTTACCTAATGCGTTTTTAGCCGCGCCTGTTAGCGTTGCACAGTCGATGATCAGCTCAGGGCTTTGTGCACTTGCGTACATCAGGCCATCAGCTAGCACTAAGCGACCTTCCGCATCAGTGTTCATGATCTCAACTGTTTTACCGTTTTTGTAGGTAATGATATCGCCAAGCTTCAATGCGCGACCAGAGATCATGTTCTCTGCGCAACATAGAATAAGCTTGATGCGCTTGTTAAGACCGCGTTCAATCGCAAGACCTAAGCCACCAGTAATCGTTGCTGCGCCACCCATGTCAGCTTTCATCGCTGTCATGAATTGGCCTGGCTTGATACTGTAACCGCCCGAATCGAACGTAATACCTTTACCGACTAAACAGGCAAATACAGGTGCGTTTTCATCGCCTGTTGGGTTGAAGTCCAGTTGCAGCATTGCTGATGTACGCTCAGAGCCACGGCCGACCGCGTAGATGCCTTCCCAACCTTCGGTTAGTAGATCCTTGTCTTTAACGATCTTCGCTTTAACAGTGCCCGCTGGCGCCACTGACTTGATGTATTCTGCAGCCATTGTCGCAAGTTGACGAGGTGCCACTTCTTCAGCGGTTTTATTGATAATGTCACGCGTCCAGTCAGTTGCGCGAATACGAGCTTCAAGCTCAGTTTGATCGGCTTCTGAAAGTGCATCCCATTCCAATGCATTCTTTTTCTTTGGTCCACGGTAGCCTTGGTAGAAAGCCCAAACGCTTTCTAGATCCCAACCTTCACCACGAAGTGAAACGAATGCGATACCTTGTCCGTCAAGCGTACGACCCGCACGTTGAACTGCGCCTAGATCGTGGCCTTCACCAATGTGAATTGTCGCTCCCGCTTCTGAGAACGATAAAATAGCTCTTGCTCCCCACTGAGGCTGGGCAGCTTCTTGACTTAAAAATACTGACATCTGTGTAGACATGATTTCTCCTTGTCATGAACCACTGTGAGTGTGTGATTCTGATTATTTTTTATTAGCGCACTGATGTTAGCATTATGTAGGAGGAAAATGTCATTTTGATAAAAAAACGGACCATAAGGTCCGCTTTTTTTAGTAAGAATTGTTAACTTGGCTGCGTTTTATATTGGACTGATACCAACCCGCGACCAAATCATTAGACAAGAGGATTAATCCATCTCATCCATCCAGCACAAAATAATAGCCTCTAAGATTTTCTCATTCGAGTGGTTAGGCTCGTCGTCGAACTCTTCAAGGTCTAGCACCCATTGATGCAGATCGGTAAAACGTACCGTTTTAGGATCAGTATCAGGGTACAAATCACATAGCTCAATTGCGATATCTCGCGAATCAATCCACTTCAAGCTCATAACACTTCCTTATATTTATCAGCGACGCTTGGTCACCTTTATGATCTATATTCTAGGCCAGTTTTCTTAGTATGTTTGTCTAAGCAATAACTCTCTCAGTCATCGCTGTATTAGCCATGACTGAGAACAGGTTCTTAATGGTCTTCAGAAGCCAGGTTCAACGTGTACTTTGGAATCTCTACAACAAGATCCGTATCAGCCACTTTAGCTTGGCAACCAAGGCGAGATTCCATCTCTAAGCCCCATGCCTTATCTAGCATGTCGTCTTCTAGATCATCACTCTCTTCTAAAGAATCGAAGCCTTCACGAATCACGACGTGACATGTTGTACATGCACACGATTTTTCACATGCGTGTTCAATACCAATACCGGCCTTCAATGCAACATCAAGAACCGTCTCACCAGTTTTTGCTTCTAAAACAGCGCCTTCTGGACATAGATCTTCGTGAGGTAAAACAATAATCTTTGGCATGTTTATCTATTCTCTAACTATTAAATATTATCGACTGACTGACCTGACAGTGCAGCACGAATTGATTTATCCATACGACGAGAAGCAAAGTCTTGGCTCGCTTTGTCGGTATTCTTAATTTCTAGTTCAATAGCATCAGCGTTGTCGCCATTACGCACTTCAATCAGTGCTTCAATCGCTTGAACAAGTTGTTGTTTGCCTTGCTCATCAAGTAGCTCGTCACCGTCGGCTTGCATTGCAGCGATAAGGCCTTCGATAACGCGATCCGCTTCTACGCGTTGCTCAGCAAGAGCACGCGCTTGCATGTCTTCTTTTGCAAACGTCATCGAATCTTTCAGCATGCTAGCCACTTCGTTGTCGCTTAGACCGTAAGAAGGCTTAACTTGGATTTCAGCTTGAACGCCAGTGCTCTTCTCCATTGCGGTAACCGATAGCAGGCCATCAGCATCCACTTGGTAAGTAACACGAATATGAGCAGCACCTGCAGTCATCGGCGGGATGCCTTTCAGAGCAAATCGAGCCAGTGAACGACAGTCATCAACCATCTCACGCTCGCCTTGCACGGTGTGTACTGTCATTGCAGTTTGACCGTCTTTGAACGTGGTAAACTCTTGTGCACGAGCAACTGGGATCGTGGTATTACGAGGGATGATCTTTTCGACTAAGCCACCCATGGTTTCGATACCCAGTGACAGAGGGATAACATCCAATAGCAGCATCTCAGAGTCAGGCTTGTTGCCAACTAAGATATCCGCTTGAATCGATGCGCCAATCGCAACCACTTCATCAGGGTTAATACTGGTTAATGGAGTACGACCAAAGAAGCCACCGACCATTTCACGAACAAGTAAGGTACGAGTTGAACCACCTACCATCACGACTTCTAGTACTTCATCCGCGTCAACTTCCGCATCTTTCAGTGCTCGGCGGCACGAAAGCAGCGTTTTCTTAACTAGTGGCTTGATGATCTCTTCGAACTCTTCACGAGTTAAAGAGCCAGACCAACCTAGTGCTTCAACATTAACGCTTTCAGCTTCAGATAAGCCAATCTTCGCTTCTGTTGCTGCGTCTAGAAGAATACGGTTCTGTTCTGCTGTCAGCTCTAACAAGCCCATTTGCTCTTGGAAATGATCCGCAATTAAATGGTCAAAGTCATCGCCGCCTAATGCAGAGTCACCACCGGTTGCTAAAACTTCGAAGACACCTTTAGACAGGCGTAGGATAGAGATATCAAACGTACCACCGCCTAAGTCATAAACAGCGATTACCCCTTCTTTACCTGAATCCAAGCCATAAGCAATCGCAGCTGCAGTGGGTTCATTAAGAAGACGTAACACATGAAGACCAGCAAGTTGCGCTGCGTCTTTGGTACCTGCACGTTGTGCATCATCAAAGTACGCAGGGACGGTAATCACGGCACCAGCCAATTCACCACCTAACGTCGACTCAGCACGTTGACCGAGTGCACGAAGAATATCTGCAGATACTTGAATTGGGTTCTTATTTCCTTGCGCTGTGTTAATCACAGGCAGGCCATTATCACTTTCTTCAAACTGATATGGCAGAGATGGGTATCGCTGTTGAATATCTGACAGTGAACGACCGATTAATCGCTTAACTGAGATAATGGTATTTTTAGGATCAGTTTGTGCATTTACACGCGCTTCATCACCAGTGGTGTACGACTCTGACTGATAGTGAACAACGGAAGGGAGAATACTGCGACCTTGTTGATCAACAAGCGTGCTTGCCTCACCACTGCGCACTGACGCAACCAATGAGTTTGTTGTACCTAAATCAATACCCACTGCAAGCTTGTGCTGGTGAGGAGCGGCGCTTTGCCCTGGTTCTGCAATCTGAAGTAGTGCCATGGATGTGTCCTTGTTATACGAACTAGCCGATCAAACGATCTTCAACTAACTCGATTTCATTCTTTAATTTTGCAATAAACTTAAGCTTTCTTACTCGGTCTGCAGCTTCTAACCAAGCTTCGCTGTCGAGTTCTTGTTGGATAGCGCTTAATTGTTGTTTATACATTTTGCTAACCTTTCCTTCAAATGCAAACAAAGCATCTTCAGGATCAGAACTGTCGGCGATATCTTCCAGCTCTTCACGCAATTCCATTTGCTCCATCAGGAACATAGGATCTTGCATAGTCTGCTGCTCACCACGAATATCCTCACCATGTTGAACTAACAGGTATTCAGCGCGGCTGACTGGATTTTTCAACACCTGGTACGCATCATTGATTTGCGCAGCTTTTTGCACAGCCAGCAAGCGATCTCGCTCAGAAGCCGTGGCAAATTTATCAGGGTGGAATTGGCGTTGCAGATCTCTAAACTGAGAAGAAAGAAGGCTACCATCCAGTTGAAACTGAAGTGGTAGCCCAAATAATTCGAAATGATTCATGTAACGGTGGTCCTAAGTTTAGGCTCTTTACTTAGAGCCTAATTTTATTCTTCGCTCATTATAAACGCTCAACGATTGAGGCGTTTATACATTGAAGCTCTCACCACAACCACATTCGCCTTTCGCGTTAGGGTTGTTGAATTCAAAACCTTCGTTTAGGCCTTCTTTTACGTAATCAAGCTCAGTACCGTCTAGGTAAACTAGGCTCTTTGGATCAATGATGACCTTAACACCTGAATGCTCGAACACTTCGTCTTCTTCGTTGAGCTCGTCAACGAATTCCAGTACATACGCCATACCCGAACAGCCAGTAGTTTTTACCGCTAAGCGCAACCCGATACCTTTACCTCGGTTATCTAGGAAAGCTTGAACTCGGCTTGCTGCCGTATCTGTCATGGTGATGGCCATACTACAACCTTGTGTTTTATATAAATTGAGAACTCAGGGGGAGCACAAAGGGTGCTCCCAAATATTACTTTTTTGAAGTGATTACGTTGTAGAAACGATTAGTGCTTCTTTTTGTAATCCGCAACCGCTGCTTTGATTGCATCTTCAGCAAGAATTGAACAGTGAACTTTCACTGGTGGCAACTCTAGCTCTTCTGCGATTTCAGAGTTTTTAATAGCAGCTGCTTCATCAATACTTTTACCTTTAACCCACTCAGTGACTAGTGAGCTAGAAGCGATTGCGCTACCGCAACCGTAAGTCTTGAATTTTGCGTCTTCAATAATACCTTCTGCAGATACTTTGATTTGCAGTTTCATTACGTCACCACAAGCTGGTGCGCCAACCATGCCGCTACCTACACTTGGATCTTCTTTATCAAACGAACCTACGTTACGTGGGTTTTCGTAGTGATCAATTACTTTTTCGCTATATGCCATGATAGTTACCTCGAATCCTCTATTTCCGTGAGATTAGTGATGAGCCCACTCAACAGTGTTCAAATCAATCCCTTCTTTATACATATCCCATAGAGGAGACATGTCGCGTAATTTATTTACTGCTACACGGATTTGTGCAATCGCGTAGTCGATTTCTTCTTCCGTAGTGAAACGGCCGAATGAAAAACGTACTGAGCTGTGTGCCAGTTCATCGTTTAAGCCAAGAGCGCGTAAAACGTATGAAGGCTCAAGACTCGCTGATGTACATGCAGAACCTGATGATACCGCTAAGTCTTTTAAAGACATAAGCAGAGATTCACCTTCAACGAAAGCAAAGCTCACGTTTAGGTTATGTGGTACACGTTGATCTAAGTCGCCATTTACCGTTACTGCTTCTAGATCTTGAACCCCTTTCAATAGACGCTCGCGAAGTGCTAGTGCGTGGTCATAATCTTTCTGCATGTCTTGTTTAGCGACAGCAAAAGCTTCACCCATACCCACGATTTGGTGAGTAGCAAGCGTACCAGAACGGAAACCACGTTCGTGACCTCCACCGTGCATCTGTGCTTCAAGACGAATACGTGGCTTACGACGAACGTACAAAGCACCAATGCCTTTAGGGCCGTATGCTTTGTGTGCAGAAAGAGAGATAAGGTCAACTTTCATCTCTTTTACATCTAGTGGGATTTTACCCGCAGACTGAGCCGCATCAACGTGGAAGATGATCTTGCGTGAACGACATAATTCGCCGATTGCAGAGATATCTTGGATTACACCAATCTCGTTGTTTACGTGCATGATAGAAACAAGAACCGTATCTTCACGCATTGCTGCTTGTAGCTTGTCTAAATCAATGATGCCGTTTGCTTCAGGCTCAAGGTAAGTCACCTCAAAACCTTCACGCTCTAGTTGGCGACATGGATCAAGAACCGCTTTATGTTCTGTTTTACACGTGATTACGTGCTTACCTTTCTTCTCGTAAAAGTGCGCTGCACCTTTGATAGCAAGGTTGTCTGACTCTGTAGCACCTGACGTGAAAACAATCTCACGTGGGTCTGCATTTAGTAGATCGGCAATTTGCTCACGAGCATTATCTACTGATTCTTCTGCCTGCCAGCCGTAACGGTGTGAACGAGATGCAGGGTTACCGAAGTTACCGTCCATCGTCATGCACTGAACCATTTTTTCAGCAACACGTGGATCGACTGGGCATGTAGCTGAATAGTCAAAGTAAATAGGCAGTTTCATTTTCTACTCCAATGTAAAAACTGACCGCTAAGAGCGGGCATTAACACCGTGAGGTGCTGCACTAATCGTTGTAGTGCTCGTATTTTTATGTGCAAAACCATTATTAACCGCAAGATCGATATCTTGACGATCAGAAATCTCTAAAACTTCGTTATCTTTCATTAGCTCACCGAGCGTAATGTCATTTAAGAAGCTGCTGATTCGGGAGCTTAAATCACGCCAAAGAGTGTGAGTTAAACAACGACTACCACCTTGGCAATCTGCTCGACCGTGACACTTAGTTGCATCAACTGATTCGTCTACTGCAGCAATTACAGTTCCGACAGCGATGTCGCTCGCTTCAGCACCTAAACGGTAACCACCGCCAGGACCACGAACACTAGCAACTAAGCCAGCTTTACGTAACTTAGAAAATAGCTGTTCTAAGTAAGATAATGAGATGCCCTGTCGCTCTGAAATATCAGCCAGAGGAACTGGGCTTTTTTGCGAATGCAGTGCTACATCTAGCATAGCTGTTACCGCATATCTTCCTTTAGATGTAAGTTTCATATCACACCGAATCCACATTGTTTATGTGGTTGGAATCTTCCCATACCTGACCAAATTGGTCAAGTATTTACTTGACTATTTTAGTCAAGTATTCACCCTTAGGGTTTGTGTGGTTTTTATTTGTCGTTTTTGCTCTTCTCAATTGAAGTCAAAATGCCGCGTAGAGTGTTGATCTCTTGCAACTCTGGACGAGCTCGACTGAACAGACGACGTAGTTTATTCATCACCTGACCTGGCTTATCCTTAGAGATAAATTGGGTATCAATGATCACTTTTTCAAGGTGCTCATAGAACATTTCTAGTTCTTCGTGACGAGGGTACTCATCTTGTTGCTGTGGCTGATATTGGCTAGCGACCATATCAAGGTGAGCTACACGCACTTCGTAGCTCAGAGTCTGCACTGCCATTGCTAGGTTTAGCGAGCTGTATTCAGGGTTAGCTGGGATACATACATGGAAGTGGCACTTCTGAAGCTCATCGTTAGTCAAGCCAGTACGTTCACGGCCGAACACTAATGCGACTGGGTGCTTTTGACCTTCAATCGCAAACTTTTGTCCACACTCACGAGGCTCAAGCATTGGCCATTCAAGCGTACGTGAACGTGCACTCGAACCAACCACCAAACCACAGTCTTTTACGGCTTCGTCTAATGTAGAAACGATGGTCGCGTTTTCTGCGATGTCACCTGCACCCGCAGCCAGTGCTAAGGTCTGCTCGTCAACTTCACATTGAGGGTCTACAAGAACTAATTGACTCAAACCCATCACTTTCATTGCGCGAGCTGCTGATCCGATATTTCCCGAATGAGACGTACCAACCAGAACGACTTTTACATTGTCTAACATGCTATATGACACCACTTTAAAAATAATCGCGAGATATTAACACATAGCAAAGTAAAATGGTCAGACCCTTCGCGTAATGTGAAACCAAGAGTTCAAAAAATAACCACTTCCCTTTTGGTAAAACTTTGGTATACTCGCCGCCGCTTTAAATTGTTCTTTAACATCTTGTGGGAAAAACCATATGCATCCAATGCTAAACATTGCGATACGCGCTGCGCGTAAAGCTGGCAACCATATTGCTAAATCTCTAGAAACAACTGATAAGATCGAAACGTCTCTAAAAGGTAACAACGATTACGTTACTAACATTGCTCAAGAAGCTGAGTACATGATCATTGAGACAATCAAAGCATCTTACCCAGAGCACAGCATTATTTCTGAAGAGAAAGGCCTGACTGAAGGTAAAGACTCTGACGTACAATGGATCGTTGACCCACTAGATGGCACCAACAACTTTGTAAAAGGTTTCCCTCACTTCTCTGTATCTATCGCTGTTCGTATGAACGGTCGTACAGAAGTTGCTTGTGTTTATGACCCAATGCTAAACGAGCTATTCACAGCTCAACGTGGCGCTGGCGCTCAACTTAACAACGCTCGCATGCGTGTTACTCAACTTAAAGACCTTCAAGGTACTGTTCTAGCGACTGGTTTCCCATTCAAGCAAAAACAACACTCTGAATCTTTCATGAAGATCATCTCTGGTCTATTCATCGACTGTGCTGACTTCCGTCGTACTGGTTCTCCTGCTCTTGACCTATGTTACCTAGCAGCTGGCCGTGTTGATGGTTACCTAGAACTAGGCCTTAAGCCATGGGATCTAGCAGCTGGCGACCTAATCGCTCGTGAAGCTGGTGCTATCATGACTGACTTTGCTGGCGGTACTGATTACATGACTTCTGGTAATGTTGTTGCTTCAAGCGCACGTGGTGTTAAGTCTATTCTTAAGCACGTACGTGAAAACGCTAACGAAGGCATGCTGAAGTAATTCAGACCTTACGTTAACGCTCCCTATTTTAAGGGCGCATAAAAATTCCAAAGCCTCGCTATATAGCTATAGCGAGGCTTTTTTGTATCTGCGATACGAGATACGAGATACGAGATACGAGATACGAGATACGAGATACGAGATACGAGATACGAGATACGAGATACGATCAGGATGTCTCTTAGTGAAATGAAGTTCAACATACTTCAACGCTAAATTGTATTGAGCTTCCCTAGAATACAGACGTAAAAAAACCGCTAGTTGCCTAGCGGTTTTTTTGGTTTAGCGAAACTTATTAAGCCAAGGCCTAAGGCATCTCGTCAAACTCTTCACCTTCTTTGTCCACTTGTGGTGGCATTAGGTGTTCACGCGTAATACCTAACTTCATAGCCAGTGCAGATGCAACGTAGATAGAAGAGTAAGTACCAACCGTAATACCCAGTAGAAGTGCAGTCGCGAAGCCGTGAATCATAGCGCCGCCCTGAACGAACAGTGCGATAACTACGAATAACGTGGTACCAGAAGTGATCAATGTACGGCTCAATGTTTGTGTGATTGAGCTGTTCAGTACTTCAGGTGCTTCACCCTTACGCATCTTACGGAAGTTCTCACGGATACGGTCGAATACAACAATGGTATCGTTGAGGGAGTAACCGACGACCGTTAGCAAGGCTGCTACGATGGTAAGGTCGACCTCAATTTGCATTAGAGAGAACACACCCAGAGTGATGATAACGTCGTGCGCCAGTGCTAATACTGCACCCGCAGCCAAACGCCATTCAAATCGCACTGATACGTAGATCAAGATACAGATAAGAGAAACTAGAATAGCAAGGCCACCCGCTTCTGTTAATTCGTCACCCACGTTAGGACCAACGAACTCGATACGACGCATTTCAACTTGCTCACCAGTACCATTCTCAATAGCAGAAAGGATTTGGTTACCAAGCGTTTCGCCCGCTACGCCATCACGTGGACGTAAACGAACCATCACATCACGAGCTGAACCGAAGTTCTGTACCGTTGCATCACCAAAGCCTTCGGCTTCTAGTGCACTACGAATATCAGGAAGGTGTGCCGGTTGTTCAAAACCAACTTCAATCAGAGTACCGCCAGTAAAATCTAGACCCCAGTTCAACGATTTCGTTGTTAGGGTGAAGATAGCAGTACCAATCATCAAGATAGAAAAAACAAAGGCAACCTTTGACCAACGCATAAAGTCGATCATTTTGTCTGCTTTTAGAATCTGAAACATATTAATTCCTAGCCTTAGATCGACAGTTTTTTAACGCGTTTGCCGCCATACATCAGGTTCACGATACAACGTGTTCCGATAATAGCTGTAAACATTGAAGTCAAGATACCGATAGACAGCGTTACCGCGAAGCCTTTGATAGCACCCGTACCCACAGCAAATAGAATGATTGCTGTTAGTAGTGTGGTGATGTTGGCATCGGCGATTGTGCTGAATGCGTTCGCGTAACCTTGGTGAATCGCTTGTTGTGGACTGCGTCCATCTCGAAGCTCTTCACGTATACGCTCAAAGATCAGAACGTTCGCATCAACCGCCATACCAACCGTTAATACGATACCGGCAATACCTGGTAGGGTCATGGTAGCCCCCGGAATCATCGACATAACACCGATAATCAACACCAAGTTAGCCATTAGCGCAACGTTCGCAATCAGACCAAAGCTACGGTAGTAAAGCAGCGTAAACAGCATTACAGCAGCCATACCCCAAACCATCGCCATGATACCCATATCGATGTTTTGCTGCCCCATAGATGGACCAATGGTACGTTCTTCTACAATCGAGATAGGCGCAATCAATGCACCAGCACGCAGTAGAAGTGCCAAGTTATGAGCTTCAGCCGTTGAATCGATACCAGTAATACGGAAGTTACGGCCTAGCGCAGATTGAATCGTCGCTTGGTTAATCACTTCTTCGTGCTTACTCAAGATAACTCGACCTTCCGGTGTTTTACGACCGCTGTCTTTGTACTCTGCAAATACCGTTGCCATTAGCTTACCGATATTCTGACGAGAGAATGCAGACATCTTGCTACCACCTTCGCTGTCTAGCGAGATGTTAACTTGAGGACGACCATATTCATCAACACTTGAGCTTGCATCAGTAATACTTGAGCCGCCTAGAATAACGCGCTTCTTAAGTACCACAGGACGACCATCACGATCTTGCTTGATTTCGCTACCCGCAGGGGCACGACCAGAAGCGGCAGCGGCTAAGTCAGCACTGCTATCCACTTCACGGAACTCAAGCGTCGCGGTAGCACCAAGAATTTCTTTAGCGCGAGCCGTGTCTTGAACACCAGGCAATTCCACTACGATACGGCTAGAGCCTTGACGTTGAACCAAAGGTTCAGCAACACCAAGTTCGTTAACACGGTTACGTAGAATGGTAATGTTTTGCTCTACCGCATAGTTGCGGATTTCTTGAAGACGAGCCTCTGTGAAGCTAGCAACCAAAGAAAAACGACCATTAGATTCAGAATCTACAAACGTCATGTCTTGGTGCTTAGATTGCAGTAGCGATTTCGCTTCAGCAAGCTGCTCGGCGTTACGTAGAATCACTTCAACCGCATCTTTACCAGATGGGCGAATTGCACGGTAACGGATTTTTTCTTCACGAAGTTCGCTACGGAACGCTTCTTCTTGTTGGCCAACCAGCTTTTGCATCGCAGCGTCCATATCCACTTCCATCAAGAAGTGAACACCACCACGTAGGTCAAGACCAAGCTTCATTGGTGCAGCACCAATAGATTCAAGCCAATCAGGAGTTGAAGCAGCTAAGTTTAAAGCAACGATTACGTCTTCATCTAATGCTTCAGTGATGACATCACGAGCACTAATTTGAGAGTCTGTATCGTTAAAGCGAACAAGAATGGAACCGTTTTCTAGAGCAACGGATTTAGTAGAAAGGTTTTCAGCTTCAAGAGCATTGGTGACAGCATCCAGCGTAGACATATCTACAGAGGCGCCGCGCGCCCCTGTAACTTGAACTGCCGGATCTTCACCGTATATATTCGGAAGTGCGTACAACGCAGCGATGGCGATAGTAAACACCACCATCAGGTACTTCCATAACGGGTAACGGTTTAGCACAGCGAGGATCCTCTAGCTGTTTATAGAGATTTCAGAGTACCTTTTGGTAGCACTGCTGTAACGAAGTCTTTCTTGATAACTACTTCGTTGTTTGCATTCAGTTCGATAGCAACGTAGTCGCTGTCTTCTGCAATCTTAGTGATCTTGCCAATTAGGCCGCCGCTTGTAAGAACTTCATCACCTTTGCCCATAGAAGACATAAGGTTCTTGTGCTCTTTAACACGCTTAGCTTGTGGACGGTAGATCATGAAGTAGAAGATCACAGCGAACATACCTAGCATGATAAGCATTTCGAAACCGCCGCCTGCTGGTGCACCTTCTGCTGCTGCGTGAGCTTGAGAAATAAACATTTAAAACATCCTCTATTTATATTTTCGTAATTGTTTGTCTAATTGGGTCGCATCCCTTTATTTTCAAGCCCCATCACTCGGAAGAGAGATAGGGCTCGCAAAAAAGAAATACTAAGATTCTTTACCTAGTGGTGGCACTTCACGCCCCATTCTTGCGTAGAACTCTGCAACGAACTCTTCAAAGCGGTCTTCATCGATAGACTGACGAATGTCTGACATTACTCGTTGGTAGAAACGCAGGTTATGAATCGTGTTCAGTCGAGCACCTAGGATTTCGTTACAACGATCCAAATGGTGTAAGTACGACTTGCTGTAGTTCTTACAAGTGTAACAGTCACACTCTGAATCTAGTGGTGTTGTATCGGTTTTATGCTTCGCATTACGGATCTTGATCACACCTTCAGTCACAAACAGGTGGCCGTTACGTGCATTTCGCGTTGGCATTACACAGTCAAACATGTCGATACCACGGCGAACACCTTCAACCAAGTCTTCCGGTTTGCCTACGCCCATTAGGTAACGTGGCTTATCTTCTGGCAGTTGAGGACATGTGTGCTCAAGAATGCGGTGCATATCTTCTTTTGGTTCGCCTACTGCTAGGCCACCTACTGCGTAACCGTCAAAACCAATTTCTGTTAGGCCTTTAACGGATACATCACGAAGGTCTTCGTACACGCCACCTTGAACGATACCGAACAGTGAGTTCGGGTTTTCAAGTTTGTCGAAGTGGTTACGTGAACGCTCAGCCCAACGAAGAGACATCTCCATTGAGTCTTTTGCTTCTTTGTGTGTCGCAGGGTAAGGCGTACACTCATCGAAGATCATTACGATGTCTGAACCTAAATCTTTTTGGATTTCCATAGACTTCTCAGCGTCCATGAAGATCTTGTCACCGTTTACAGGGTTACGGAAATGAACACCCTCTTCAGTGATTTTACGCATTGCACCTAGGCTGAATACTTGAAAGCCGCCTGAATCAGTCAGGATAGGACCGTGCCAGTTCATGAAATCGTGCAGGTCACCGTGCATTTTCATGATTTCTTGACCAGGACGTAGCCATAGGTGGAATGTGTTACCTAATAGGATTTCAGCACCTGTGTCTTTTACTTCTTCAGGTGTCATACCTTTAACCGTACCGTAAGTACCTACAGGCATGAATGCTGGGGTTTCAACGGTACCGCGTTCAAACTGAAGTTGACCACGACGTGCGCCGCTATTAGTTTTTTTAAGTTCGTATTTTAATTTCACGAAGCCTCCAATATGCCAGAGAAACAATCTGACTGTTAATTCAGAACCTTAGGCCAAACAAAAGTTCAGTCTAGTGGGTTCTATGAGGAGCGGTCGCGTATTCCTTGCGAGAGATTAGGCAGACACCCTGCCCGACTCCTAGCTTACTGCTAGCACCCGTAAATTCTAATGTATATCGTTTATAACTAGCTTAAATTAGCTTGTTTTCTTATTGATGAACATGGCATCACCGTAGCTGAAGAAACGATATTCGCTCTTCACTGCGTGATCGTATGCGCCCATCACGTTGTCGTAACCTGCAAATGCACTCACCAACATAATCAGTGTTGATTCTGGCAAGTGGAAGTTGGTAATCAAGCAATCCACCAACTGGTATTCATAGCCAGGGAAGATGAAGATTTCTGTATCACCAAAGAAAGGAACGAGCTCAGTGCCTTTCTTCAATGCATCTTGAGCTGCACTTTCTAGTGAGCGTACTGATGTTGTACCAACAGCAATAATACGGCCGCCACGGGCTTTTGCTGCAGCTACGGCGTCAACCACTTCTTGCGGCACTTCAACGTACTCAGCATGCATGTGGTGATCGTTAATATTATCAACTTTTACTGGCTGGAACGTACCAGCACCAACATGAAGCGTCACGTAAGCAAACTCAACACCTTTTTCTTTCATGTCAGCCATTAGCTTGTCATCAAAGTGAAGGCCTGCTGTTGGCGCTGCAACCGCACCCGGCTTTTCATTATAGACAGTCTGGTAGCGCTCTTTATCTGCATCTTCATCAGGACGATCGATGTAAGGAGGCAGTGGCATGTGACCAACACTGTTAAGAATCTCTAAAACGCTTTGATCAGATGTGAAATGGATTTCGAATAACGCATCGTGACGAGCCACCATTTCAGCTTCATATTCATCGTTCTCACCAAGGAACAACTTGGTACCCGGCTTCGGTGATTTAGAACAACGAACATGCGCAAGAATGCTTTTCTCATCAAGCATACGTTCAACCAGCACTTCAAGCTTACCGCCTGATGCCTTGCGACCAAATACACGAGCTGGAATCACTCGAGTGTTATTGAAAACAACAAGATCGCCTGGCTCAACCAAGTCTAAAACGTCTTTAAACGAACCATCAGCTAGGTTACCGCTGTTGCCATCTAATTTAAGCAGGCGGCTTGCTGTACGCTCCTCTTGAGGGTAGCGAGCAATGAGTTCATCTGGTAGGTCAAAGTGAAAATCTGAAACTTGCATGTGTCTAGTCTTGTCTTAGTTGATGAGATTTGTGCCGTTGACGAATCATAAATCGTAGTTGCTGGATAATCGTTACGGTAAGTCAATCGTTACCAGAAACACATCGCAAACACGACTAAAAATTTCGCAGTGGGCTAGTATAGGCACACGAGCCGCAATAGCAAGGTTTACAGCACTGGATTATTGTAAAGAGGCGTAAAATAATGCGACTGATTCACCTCCTCAAGCTAAAGAATTAGTTGCATAAAACTCACCCAAGAATGCGTCAGATCTCAGTTATTTTTTGGATAAAAAACTATAGTAATAGCAACAAATAAAAAAGAAGGAGGTTCGTATGATCAAGGTTGAAGATATGATGACTCGCAACCCTCATACCCTATTGCGCTCACACTCACTGGCCGATGCTAAGCACATGATGGAAGCACTTGATATCCGCCATATTCCGGTCGTCGATTCCAACAGGCAACTACTAGGTGTCGTCACACAACGAGACGTTCTCGCCGCTCAAGAATCCAGCCTACAAAACATCCCACAAGCTCAATCTTTTACTCTTGCTACTCCCCTCAACGACATCATGCACAAAAGTGTTATGTCGGTAGAGCCGCGTGCAGGATTAAAAGAATCGGCTATCTACATGCAGAAACATAAAGTGGGCTGTTTACCTGTCGTAGAAAACCACGAACTAGTAGGCATTATTACAGACAGCGATTTTGTCACGATAGCGATCAATTTACTGGAGCTGCAAGAAGAAGTAGAGCCAGAAGAAGCAGAAGTAGAGTAACGCTCGGAATTGATATAAAGAAGAGCGGCCAATTCAGCCGCTCAGAGGGATTGTTGTCGCAGCGGATTATTATAGAAGCTCAGATACCACATCCGCTAATTGATGGAATGTCTCACGACGCGAAGAGCTTGGTCGCCAGACAAGGCCAATATCTCGGTAGGCCTGCTGACCAGGAGGATCGATCACAACGAGATTCTGGTTTTCCAATAAACCGTGGTCGATCGCCATTTGCGGGATAAAGGTAGTACCTAAACCGTTCGCGACCATCTGTACCAATGTGTGAAGGCTCGTTGCTGTGAACGGGTTGATCTTCTCTTTGTCGGTTAACTTACACGCTGATACTGCGTGTTCAGTTAAACAGTGCTCGTTCTCCAACAAGAATACAGACTCGTCTGGCAGGTCATCGTATTTAATTGGTACACGAATACCGTCAGCTTGATTACGGCTGATCACCATTCTAAAAGGATCTTGCCCAACCACTTTGCTCTCCATGTTGTCGATATCAACAGGCAGAGCCAGAATCAATACATCTAACTCACCATGGCGCAGTGCCGCGAGTAAGTTCGTTGTCGTGTCTTCACGTAGCAGTAAGTTTAGCTGAGGAAAGCGCTGGTTGGCTTCTTGTACCAAATCGCACAAAAGAAATGGCGCAATGGTAGGAATGCACCCTACTCGCAGCTGACCTTGCATCGCATCGCCGTTACATAGGTTCCCGAGTTCAACCAAATCTTGACCTTTCGCCAATAACTCTCGACCGTGCTTCACCACCAGCTCTCCCGCTTGAGTAAAAACAAGTGGGCTCTTCTTATCTTTTTTCTCATACAGAGGGCAACCGATCAGCTCTTCTAGGTTTTGAATACCTTTACTAAGAGTTGATTGGCTGACGAAACAGCGATCAGCGGCGTCGCTAAAGTGGCGTGTTTCGTGAAGAGTAACAAGATAGTGAAGTTGCTTAAGACTTGGCCATTTATTCATGAAATTACTTTGTAATATGAGTAGGATAAGTTACACGAAGGTCCTAAGACCTAAGAAAAGGACAAAGAATAAGCTTATCGCTTTTTTCGATGAACTTAATCTATTTAATTCGCTTTTTTCTATAGTACCGATTGTACTATAGTTTGTCGCGTAGAAACGGAGCCCAAACAAAGATGTGTTGGGCCAACTAATTTTTTAGGAGATTCCAAAATGGTACTAGTAGGTCGTCAAGCCCCTGACTTTACTGCAGCAGCTGTTCTAGGTAACGGTGAGATCGTTGATAACTTCAACTTCGCAGAATTCACTAAAGGTAAGAAAGCGGTTGTTTTCTTCTACCCACTAGACTTCACTTTCGTTTGTCCTTCAGAGCTAATCGCTTTCGACAACCGTCTAGAAGATTTCCAAGCTAAAGGCGTTGAAGTAATCGGTGTTTCTATCGATTCTCAATTCTCTCACAACGCATGGCGTAACACTGCTATCGCTGACGGCGGTATCGGTCAAGTTAAATACCCACTAGTTGCTGACGTTAAGCACGAAATCTGTAAAGCATACGATGTTGAGCACCCAGAAGCAGGCGTTGCTTTCCGTGGTTCTTTCCTAATCGACGCTGACGGTCTTGTTCGTCACCAAGTAATTAACGATCTTCCACTAGGTCGTAACATCGACGAAATGCTACGCATGGTAGACGCACTAAACTTCCACGAGAAGAACGGTGAAGTTTGTCCTGCACAATGGGAAGAAGGTAAATCAGGTATGGACGCATCTCCAAAAGGTGTTGCAGCATTCCTATCTGAGCACGCTGACGACCTAAGCAAGTAATTACCTCTTAAGCCCGAACTCAACGCGGGTTAATGGTTGGAAGATTCTCTTTAAAGAGACATAAAGCATAAGCTAATAGCGCAAAGCGCACCGCCAATCAGTTAAGAAGTAAAGTCCTATTAAAAGCCCGAAGTTAACGCTTCGGGCTTTTTGTTTCCCCCCTCCTCGCTCCCCTAGACTGACTCTTGTAATAGATAATTGAGGTAGCGATAAACCTAAACTTTACCTCTATTTTCCCTTATCCCCATCTATTCAGAATCACACCTAGATTGCTATTATTTCATCAGTATCTTTTTGAACGGATAAACACGATGAACACCGAAATTGAAGTCTGTATCGATAACTTAGAATCTCTTCATACCGCACTATCTGGTGGCGCGAATCGAATTGAGCTTTGCTCTTCATTAGCACTTGGCGGATTAACTCCAAGCTTCGGAATGATGAAACAAGCGGCAATAGTTTCGTCGGTTCCGGTCTACGCTATGATACGCCCAAGACAAGGCGACTTCATTTTCGATAACGACGATATGCTCTGTATGCTTGAAGATATTGAAGCTTGCGCAAATGCAGGATTGGATGGGGTCGTACTTGGTGTGTTAGCGCCGAACGGAAGTATTGATATGCCAAAGATGCAACAACTGGCTGACAAAGCGCACTCGTTAAAGCTTGGGATTACCTTCCACAGAGCCATCGATCAAAGCTCTGATTTCCAAGCAGTATTAGAACAAATCATTACACTTGGATGCGAAAGAGTCCTGACATCAGGGCTTGCTGCTAATGCTGAGCAAGGTATCGATGTATTGGCTGCAATGGTCAAACAAGCCGATGGACGAATTGATATCATGGCGGGGGCTGGCGTTAACGCTGCGAATGCCAAAATGATTCAAAGCGCTACTCAAGTACCTGCTCTTCACCTTTCAGGTAAATCGACAAGGCCGAGTCTAATGGAAAACAACTCAAGTGCTCAAATGGGCAGTGATAATATTGATGATTATCAGATCCCAGTGACAGATGCGAGTAAGATATCTGATGTGAGAGCCGCCCTCACCGCTTAGGGCAATAGTCGCCAGCATAAATCCAGAGAACCTCGCTGACTAATCTAACTGACTGACGTATATTAGATTTAATAGCGCAGAAAATTTTCATGGATAGATATGGCTAAAGACTTATTCAGCTCTCTTGATTTAAACCTGTTACGAAGCAAAACATGTTTGGAAGAAACCAAATCCACGGCTTTCAGGCTGAAATTGGTGTGGCAAGTTATGACGGTACAAAAACGCGCTCAGGCGAAGTAGAAGAGAAAACAACACATGGTATAAGCCTAGGTGGTGCCTACGTTTACCAAGCGACACCAATGCTTGGACTACGTGCAGGTGTTGATATGAATATCTTTGATCACAATAAAACCTTTGTGCCTTACGACACAACGGTCAATTTCAATCTTGGTGCCATTATTAGCTTCTAAAGATAAGCTCTATTTTAGTGCGTCATCAAGGCTTTGATCACCGAGGTGACGTACATCTTTACCCTTCACAAAGTAAATAATGTATTCGCAGATATTTTGGCAGCGGTCTCCCACTCGCTCAATCGCACGAGCTGACCACATCACCTGCAAAATATTAGGGATGTTCTTAGGGTCTTCCATCATATAGGTCATTAACTGACGAATAACGGCTTCGTATTCCGCATCCAACTTATCATCAAGTTTGTGAACTTCAGCAGCCGCATCAACATCCATACGAGCAAAAGCATCTAACACTTGGTGAAGCATGGTGATTGCCTGACGGCAAAGAGGCTCTAACGAAACATGGAATTTTTGCTCTTTGGTTGAAGGGATCTCAATAGCACCTTGCGCAATTTTAGAAGCAACATCGCCAATACGTTCCAGATCGGTAATGGTTTTGATGATCGCCATAATCAAACGCAGATCCTTCGCTGTCGGCTGACGCTTTGCAATGATTCGAGTACACGCCTCATCAATCGACACTTCCATCGCATTCACTTTGTGGTCATCACGAATCACTTTTTTGGCCAATTCAACATCGTCTTTATGAAGCGCCTGCATTGCAAACGAGAGTTGCTGCTCCACTAACCCGCCCATGGTCAATACATGAGTACGGATCGATTCTAACTCGACATTGAATTGCCCTGAAATGTGGCGACCGAAATGCATACTTGCTCCTTGAAAGAAATGAAGAAAGCCATTTTTGTAGAGTGACTTAGCTCTAGATGACACCTTTGGAGAGGTTAGCCATATCTACCAGTAATGTAGTCTTCCGTCTGGTTTTTCAATGGAGACGTAAAAATTGAGTCCGTATCTGAGTACTCGATCAATTTTCCCATATGAATAAAGGCAGTATGGTCACTTACACGCGCGGCTTGTTGCATGTTGTGGGTAACAATCACCACTGTGTATTGCGTTTTGAGATCGTTGATCAACTCTTCAATCGTCAAAGTAGAAATCGGATCGAGTGCCGATGTCGGCTCATCTAACAACAGCACTTCAGGCTCAATCGCAACCGCACGAGCGATAACCAAACGCTGCTGTTGACCGCCAGATAAACCAAAAGCATTCTCATGCAACCGATCTTTCACTTCATCCCATAACGCAGCAGCGCGCAGAGAGCGTTCAACCGCATCATCAAGGTCTCGGCTGTTGCTAACGCCTTGTAGCCTCAAGCCATAAACCACATTCTCATAGATAGATTTAGGAAAAGGGTTTGGACGCTGGAATACCATACCCACACGGCGTCGTAAGGTCGCAACATCCACCTTAGGGTGATAGACGTTCTTGCCATGAAGCTTCACTTTCCCGGAAACCTTACAGCCTTCAACAAGATCGTTCATGCGATTAATGCAGCGCAGCAGAGTCGACTTACCACACCCAGAAGGGCCGATAAACGCCGTCACCTGCCCCTTCGGGATCTGCATCGAGATATCATCAAGTGCTTGGCTCTCTTTATAGTAAAGATTTAGCCCTTCGATCGAGATAGCAATTTGCTCATCCTTCAGATTGTGAACATCAAGTGGTGCTTGGTAACCCAAGGTTTCATTAATCGAGAACATCTAATCTTGTCCTAAGGTTCGGTATTTTTCACGCAAGTTATTACGGATATTGATGGCTGTTAAGTTCAACCCAACAATCACCGTAACCAATAAAAATGAAGTCGCATACACTAAAGGTCGTGCCGCTTCGATATTAGAGGTTTGAAAACCAACATCATAGATATGAAAGCCTAAATGCATGAACTTTCTATCTAAGTGTAAATACGGAAACTGACCATCGACTGGCAAGCTAGATGCCAATTTAACAACACCCACCAGCATAAGTGGTGCAACTTCCCCCGCGGCTCTCGCGATTGCCAAAATTAAACCAGTGATAATCGCTGGGCTTGCCATCGGTAAAACAATGCGCCAAAGCGTCTCAAATTGAGTCGCACCAAGCGCTAATGAACCGTGCCTCACTGCACTAGGAATACGCGTTAAGCCCTCTTCCGTGGTTACGATAACGACTGGAAGCGTCAAGACCGCTAAGGTTAGTGCTGACCAAAGTAGACCCGGCGTACCAAATGTCGGTGCTGGCAATCGCTCTGCATAGAACAACGTATCAATCGAGCCACCAATGGTATAGACGAAAAAGCCTAAACCAAAAACGCCATACACAATCGACGGTACACCCGCCAAGTTAATCACGGCGATACGAATTAAACGTGTTAGTGCGTTGTTTTTTGCGTATTCATGAAGATATATCGCAGCGACTACCCCAAGAGGCATCACGACGATCGACATGAGAATAACCAACAGTACTGTGCCAAAAATAGCAGGAAACACACCGCCTTCAGAGTTTGAGTCTCGTGGGTTCTCTGATAAGAACTTCCAAACTTGTTTGCCCCAGTGCCCAACCTTTTCTAGGTAAGACATATTATTTGGGTACCAATAATCCAGAATGTGACTTAGCGAAATCTCGACCTGCTCGCCTGTCATATCCTCAACGAGTAAGCTTTCGACATTAAGTTGCGTTCTAAGGTGCTCAAGCTTAACTTCGGCTTCACCTAACTGGCGGTTTAATTCCAGTTTAGTTTGAGTATAGGTTTTAAGGTATTCATCGCTCACTGACTCATTGAGTTCAAGCTTACGCTTTTCTAAGCGCAGGTTTTCCAATTGCCAGCTGATATTGCGAATTTCTTGGTTCACGACACGCGACGTTTCTTTACGTAGCGCATCAGCGAACGCCAAGCCTTGTTCGAGCTTTTGGTCTATGTTCGAATCAAAGGTGCCAGAAGCGGTTTTAAAACCCACCGGCTTACCAAAGAAATAACCACCTCGACTTCGTTCAATCACAACCCAATCAAGCGGGGTAGTGGGTTCACGTAAGTTAACATCCAGAATAGAAACAAAGTCCGCAGGGTACAGTTCTCTGTTAGCAACTTTGATGCTTAAGCGCTGTATCAGCCCAGTCGACAAATTTTGAGGAGACAAAAGGTCATGGACTTGTGGAACTTGCTCTATCGGGATGTATTTTCGTTCATATAACTGACCAACCAATACATCTTGTTTTGATACGGTTTCGTCAAGATCGACCACTAGCGATAAGTCTTTGGAGTCAACTTGCCATTGATACAAAGGTGCGGGCCAAAAATAGGTTAAGCCCTTCCAACCAATCAGCAGCATTAGGCCAAGAACAGAAAGCATACTGATGCTCACCGCCCCGCCCGTAAGCCAGATCCACGGAGAGCCCGATTTAACCCAAGATAATAATGACTTCAGTTTATTCATCATGATCGACCTTGCTCTTGGCGTGCTGAAATCAAGGAGCTGCAAAGATCAAGAGACACACTAGTCAAGCCACTAAAAGCCATTGATACACATTGAGGCAAACCTTTAAAACTACAGCGCACGATATTTATCTCTCAGTCTTTGTCTAACCCACTCTGCGACTGAGTTCACCGCGAACGTGAAAATAAACAGCAAGAGTGCCGCTAAGAACAACAAGCGGAAGTGAGAACCACCCACCTCTGATTCTGGTAGTTCGACAGCAATCGTTGCGGATAGCGTCCTCATCCCTTCCAAAATATTCCAGTCAAGAATTGGTGTGTTACCTGTAGCCATCAAGACAATCATAGTTTCGCCAACGGCTCTCCCTAGTCCCATCATGACCGCTGAAAAGATACCAGGGCTAGCCGTCAATAACACCACATAAATAAGGGTCTGCCACGCCGTCGCACCCAACGCTAATGACCCATCAGACAAATGTTTAGGTACAGAGAAAATAGCATCTTCAGCAATAGTGAAAATCGTTGGGATGACCGCAAAGCCCATAGCAAAACCAACCACTAGCGCATTGCGTTGGTCAAAGTCGATACCATAGCTAGCCAAGAAGGTACGAATATCACCACCAAATAACAAGGCTTCAATGTTGTTTCCACCAGCAAACACCGCAACCACAGTAATCACCAATACCGGAATCAATATCAGAGCATGCCAACCATTAGAGAAGCGACCCGTTACCCTCTTCGGTAAACAGAACCAAACAAGTCCAGTCAGCAGTGTGCTCAGTGGTAATAACACCATCAATGAGAAGACGGCCGTTAAATGCGTCTCGACGATTGGAGCAAACCAAAGCCCGGCCAAGAATCCGATGATCACGGTCGGAAGTGCTTCCATCAGCTCTATCGAAGGCTTCACCACTCTTCGCATGCGTGGAGACATAAAGTAAGCGGTGTAAATAGCTCCGAGCACAGCAACCGGCACGGCAAACATCATCGCAAACAGAGCTGCTTTGATAGTACCGAATGTGATAGGTACTAAACTGAATTTCTCTTCAAAGTCATCATTCGCCGACGTTGATTGCCAAACGTATTGCGGCTCAGGGTAACTTTCATACCAGACCTTTTGCCAAAGCGATGAGAATGATATTTGTGGGTATTCATTATCGACCTTAGCCACACTGATGGTGCCATCAATCAGCGTCGCCAGATGCAGTTCATTGGCAGACATAGCCGCTAATTGTGGTGATTTATCAAATGCACGCTCGAACAGCGACAGTTTTTCACTGGTCGTATAGTGGCTTTGTAATGTGCCGTTCTTATAGAAGCTATAAAAACCCTTTCTATAAGTATCAGGCAAAATAAATTGCACTTGTTCAGCAAGTTGGAAGTCTCGAATATGGGTCAGGCTACGCTTTTCATCTTTGAGTACATCGAACCACTGAGAAACCTGTCCGTCCTCATGCGTAACCAACAGTGAATAAGCTCCAGACAGTAAATCGATACTTTTCACCGAGTGCTTCGCATCATTCAAGCTAAGATCAATCACTTCACGAACATTGAAGCCGCTATCTGATAGCTTCAAAACCACTAAATCCGATTGGGCTCGGAGATATAAGGTTTGGCCATCAGGTGTGACTAACAACTGTTGCTGCAAGCCCAACTTATCCGATAACCATTGGCTCTTCTGAAAAACATACTGACCCGTAACATCACTTTGGTACCACTTCACTAAGACTCGTTGGCCACTTAGCTGAGCGGCAACCGTGATACCACGTCCATTCTTAGAGAACGCGAATTTTTCGATCGTCGCCCCATTTGAGGGTTCATCATTTAAAAACGGTTCAGGGAGAGTGATTTGCTCAATTTTAGGATCGGCTTCACTGCCCTTTTGCAGCACAGGCGCACTATACTCAGGATAGAAAAAAGTAAGGTTGCTTGCACTATCGGCAAAGGCAAACCAGTTTTCTGATGGGGTATTTCGAGAGAAGGCAACAGGATTGGCTAAAACATTTCGCTCAAAGTAAGAGTGTGTATTTTGAGACTCTAAATCCCAAAACTGCACCAAGCCAGATTTTTCGATAGTAAATGCATGCTGACCGTATTCATCAACAGATAAGGCGATAGGCTTTTCTACAGCAACGGTCTTTACGGCTTGGTCTGTCTCTAAACCAGTATCAGAAAACACCGGTAAAATGACCATCGCCAAGTAAACAAAGATCAATACCAGAGCAGCTAGAACACTGACGGCACCACATGTCACTGAAAAACGGACGAGACGATCTTTCAACCATCTTTTTTTGTCACGCTCTTTCAATGAAAATTGGGCTGAAGCCATCTGTTTATCTACCTTTTTTTAGCTACTGACATAATATGTACGTTAAATGACAATTATATTACAAGTTACGTTAAACAACTGAAACTAATAACAAGTTTGTTGACCATATTTCTTAAAGTAAGATCATAGATTTTGTGAATTTTGTCATTCTAAATTAAAGTAATCAGCTCTATAGCCAGCACTCAAGGATTATCATCTCGATGGAAAAAGACTATGTCACAAAAGAACTTAGCTGGTTATCCTTCAATGAAAGAGTGCTCCAAGAAGCAGCCGACAAGTCAGTGCCCTTAATCGAAAGAGTTCGTTTTTTAGGTATTTACTCAAAAAACCTCGATGAGTTTTACAAAGTCCGATTTGCTGACGTGAAACGAAAGATCTTACTTCAAGATCCACAGCTAACCTCCAACTCGCCGAAAAGCCTACTGACTAAAATGCAGAGCAAAGCAAGCAAGCTCGATGCTCAATTCCATGAACTATATAACGACTTGCTATTGGAATTGGTACGCAATCGTATTTTTCTGGTCAACGAACAACAAATAAGTGAAGAACAAAGTGGCTGGATAAAAAAGTACTTTAAGAAAAAAGTGCTGCCACACTTAACTCCGATTCTCTTGAACGAAGATCGCCAGTTGCTCAATATTATGAAAGACGAGCAAAGTTACTTAGCCATCGACATCGAGCGTGAGGCATCTTCTCAATATGTCTTACTCGAAATCCCATCAGAAGCACTCCCTCGATTTGTTAAGTTACCAGACACCTCAGGTTCTCAGCGTACTACTTTGATCTTATTAGATAATATAGTTCGATTTTGTTTGGATGACTTACTTAAAGGGTTCTTTGAGTATGACTCCGTGCGTTGCTTTGCTATAAAAATGACTCGTGACGCCGATTATGATCTGCAAGAGGACAATGAAAATAACCTATTAGAATCGATGTCTTTAGGTTTAGAACAGCGCTTAACGGCACTGCCGATACGTCTGATCTATGAATCTGAAATGCCAACTGAAATGCTCAACTTCTTACAAGTCAGACTTAAACTGTCTGACTATGACAGTGTCATCGCAGGTGGTCGCTATCATAACTTCAAACATTTCTCTGAGTTCCCAAGCCTTAACCGACGTGATTTAGTTAATCGTCCTCTACCCGCGATTAAGTGCGCGCATTTCAGCCATTACCCAAACTATTTCGAAGCGATCAAAGCTCGCGACATCTTACTGCATTATCCTTATCACACCTTTAGTCACATCACTGAACTGGTTAGGCAGGCTTCCTTTGACCCGAAGGTAACCTCCATCAAAATAAACGTTTACCGTGTTGCGGAAGGCTCAAAACTCCTCAGCTCGATCATCGATGCGGCGCACAATGGCAAAAAGGTCACTGTGGTTGTCGAGCTGCAAGCACGCTTTGATGAGCAAGCCAACATTCAATGGACCAAGAAACTTCAAGAAGCGGGTGTAAAAGTCATCCATGGCATCCCAAGTTTGAAGATCCATTCCAAGTTGCTGCTCATCAAACGAAAAGAAGGCAAGCATACCGAGCATTATGCCCATATTGGCACTGGCAACTTCCATGAAGTTACAGCGCGCGTGTATACCGATTTCTCTCTGCTCACTGCGAATGAAGATTTGACTCAAGAGGTGAGACAAGTCTTTAAGTATATTGAAAACCCTTATCAAAAGTCCCAGTTCAAGCAACTGATTGTGTCACCAAAGAATACTAGAAAACGTCTGTACCAATTGATAGATAATGAAATACAAAACGCGATAGAAGGTAAACCTGCAAGCATCACTCTAAAACTCAACAACTTGGTCGATCGAGAGATCATTGAAAAGCTCTATCAGGCTAGCCAAGCCAATGTAAAAGTGAGAATGGTCATTCGCGGCATGTGCTCTCTTGTCCCTGGCATACCCCACATCAGTGATCATATTGAGATAGTCAGTGTGGTCGATCGTTTCCTCGAACATCCGAGAGTGATGATATTTGGTAACGCTGGAAAGCCGAAGGTCTATATATCTTCCGCTGACTGGATGACACGAAATTTTGATCACCGCATCGAAGTTGCAGCTCCAATTTTAGATCCAAAGATCAAGCAAACCATTATCGATATCACCGAGTTTCATTTCGATGACAGCAACAAAGCTCGAGTGCTAGACCAAGCGATGAGCAACTCTTACACACAACCACCAGCAAACCTACTTGATTACCCGACGTCACAACTCTCCACTTACCACTATATTAAACGTATGGAGAAACTTGCTCGCAAGAAGTACAAACAAGAGAAGAAATCATGCCGCTAATTGATAACAAACATTCTCGATGTATTGCCGCTATCGACTTGGGTTCGAACAGCTTTCACATGGTGGTTGCCCGAGTATTCGATCAACACCTGCAATTAGTCAGCAGACACAAACAGAAAGTGAGATTAGGTGATGGATTGGATGAACGTAACGTCCTATCTGAAAGCGCTATCGAGCGAGGCCTAGAATGCCTCAAGGTGTTCGCAGAACGACTGGCGGATTTTGAGCTTGATGATGTCAGAGTTGTTGCGACTCATACCCTAAGAAAAGCCAAAAACGCTAAAGACTTCTTAGAGCAAGCCAAGCCACTGTTTCCTTTTCCAATAGAGATCATTTCCGGTCAAGAAGAAGCTCGAATAATCTATAACGGAGCAGAACACACTCAAACCGCTTCTGAATCTAAGTTGGTTATTGATATCGGTGGAGGGAGTACGGAACTCGTCGCCGGACAAGGCTTTACTCCTCTAATTATGCGCAGTTTACCGATGGGATGCGTCAACTTCACTCAACGTTTCTTTGCTGACGAAGGGCTAACTTCGCGACACTTCTCAGATGCTTATACCGCAGCTACTCGTCTATTGATGCCATTGATTGAAGAATACACAAAAGCCCCTTGGGAAATCGCTTTTGGCTCATCTGGTACCACGAAATCAATAAAAGAAGTACTCATTGGCTTAGGGTTCACCGATGGTCTCATTACGCCCCAACGCCTGTCCTATTTAAAGAATCACTTATGTGAGTTTTCATCATCCAACACCGTAAATCTTTCAGGCTTAAGTGATGAGAGAAAGCCTGTGTTTGCTGCAGGCGTCACCATTCTTTCAGCAGCAATGGATACGCTAGACATCAAGGAGTTACATTTTTCTGATGGTGCCCTGAGAGAAGGCGTTCTTTATGACATGGAGGATAGGTTTAAAGATATTGATATTCGAACAAGAACTGCCGAAACGCTCGTCTCTCGATACCATGTAGACGTAACTCATGGCGAGAAAGTGAAAGTGCTCGCTCTTTCATTGCTGAAACAAGTACAGCCTCAAGTGACAACTGCGGTCACTAATGAGCTGTATGATCTGCTTGGTTGGGCTGCAGTACTTCATGAGGTAGGACAAAGCATTGCATTCCAAGGCTATCACCGCCATTCGGCTTATCTGCTTAAGCATACGACAATGCCAGGCTTTAATACTGAGCAACAACGCCTTATATCAGCATTGGTTCGCTATCAAAGAAAAGCGCTCAAACTACAAGATTTGCCGGAACTTTCTCTGTTTACTCAGCAACAAGTCACCCTGCTGATTCGTATATTGAGACTCGCTATCTTACTCAACCGTCAGCGAAATCAAGCACTGGCCCCAGACGTGACTCTAACGATTGAACAACAGGATAACTGGGAATTGAAAGGAACTAACAGCGATTGGTTGGCCCAAAACCAACTGCTTGATTATGAGCTCAGAGAAGAGCAACAACGTTGGAAAAATGCAGAATGGTCGTTGCAGCTAAAATAACGAACAGTCAAAATAAAAACAGCTTGCGACGCGCAAGCTGTTCATACGTTTTTTTCTAAGTTTGTCTTAGCCTGAATTAGAGCCCGACTTTTGCCAATTCTTGCTCTGCGAACTCAGACGGTATCGCTAAATAACCATCTTTTTCTACAAGCTCTTGTCCCTGCTTTGAGAATACAAAAGTAAGGAACTCTCTCTCAACCGGAGAAAGTGGTTTATCCGGATGCTTATTCACATACACATAGAGAAAACGAGATAGAGGGTAATCACCACTCAAGATATTCTCACGCGTAGGCTCAACATAATTAGAGCCGTGCTCTGCAATAGGAATCAGCTTAACACCTGCTACGCGGTAGCCAATGCCCGAGTAGCCAATCCCACTGATGGATGAAGCGACCGACTGAACGACTGAAGCCGAACCAGGTTGCTCATTGACTCGGTTTTTAAAGTCACCGCCGCACAGTGCATTCTGTTTGAAGTATCCATAAGTCCCCGATACAGAATTGCGACCGAACAATTGGAATCGATGTTTCGCCCATGGCTGATCGATTCCGAGATCTTGCCAGTTATTGAGGGGCCTTGTTGCTCCGCAGCGTAATGTCTCAGAAAAAATGCCATCAATCTGACGAAAGTTAAGCCCCTCAATAGGGTTATCACGATGCACAAAAAGCCCAATCGCATCGATAGCAACTCGCAGTGCTGTTGGCTTATATCCATGCTCCCTTTCAAATGCTTCAATTTCTCGCAGGCGCATCGGACGACTCATTGGCCCTAGATGTGCTGTCCCTTCGGTTAAGGCTGGAGGAGCAGTAGAAGAACCCGATGCTTGGACTTGAGCGTTAACATTTGGGTAGTAGGACTTGAACTCTTCCACCCATAACGTCGTCATACCCGCTAAGGTATCCGAACCGACCGATAATAAGCTCCCAGAAATTCCCGGAACCTTAGAATAATCAGGAAGAGAATCGACACCCTGTTCGGCATGCACAGGGTTAACTAAAGCAAACGCTAATAATGAGCTGACTGGAAAATGCATCCTGCGTATCGAACAACTCATGATACGGTCAGTCGATTTGGTAAAGTAAAATGGAAACGACTGCCGACGCCCACTTCACTTTGAATTTCGAGATGTGAATCGTGGTGGCTAAGCGCATGCTTTACAATCGCTAATCCAAGACCACTACCACCGGTATCACGAGAGCGGGCTTTATCTACACGATAGAAGCGCTCTGTGAGTCGATGTAAGTGTTGAGGCTCAATACCATCACCAGTATCTGACACATCTAAGCACGCGCCTTGGCTGGTTTGATACCAACGCACTTTGACCGTTGCACCTGCGGGTGTGTATTTAACCGCGTTATAAACCAAATTCGATATCGCACTTCTCAATTGGTCTTCATCGGCAAGAACTCGTAGGCTCTTATCGATATCAAACTCAAGCTTATGTTCGCGCTCACCGCTAAGGCTCGCCGCTTCTTTCTCAAGAACCTCAAGCATCGCCGGAACGTTGACCACTTCATCCAACTCATGCATTGGCGCCGCTTCAATTTTCGAAAGCGTGAGTAGTTGATTAACCAAACTGTTCATTCGATTGAGCTGCTCAGTCATTACGCCATGCGCCTTGGTCCACATTGGGCCAACGATCATGTCTGGATCTTCGGTCATTTCAAGGTAACCTTGAAGGACGGTCATCGGCGTACGCAATTCATGAGAAACGTTAGCGAAGAAGTTACGGCGCATGCCTTCTAACTGCTTAAGCTGGGTCACATCACGTACCACCATCAGGTGTTCACCCTCGGTATACGGCACAATACGCAGCTCGAGCATACGCTCCACATTCAATGGAGAAGGCATCTCTAATGGCTCAGAGAAATCTTGCTTATTAAGGTACTTAATAAAATCTGGAGTACGAATCAAATTCGAGATCGGTTGACCTGAATCATCTGGCCAACGAAAGCCCAGCAAATACTGAGCTAGCTTGTTACACCAAACGATATTGCCTTCACCGCGAAATACCACAACGGCATCGGGAAGCGATTCTGCACCGTTACGGAAACGGCGGATAAGGTTAGTCAGTTCTTTGCGTTTGCGACGCTGTCTCTGCTGCATACGATAAATACCGTTAAACAGAGATTCCCAGTTCCCAGAGCCTGAAGGTGGAGTTAGACGCTTCTCATCCCACAGCCATGCGGACAAACGCATTTGGTTGTGTAGATGCCAGCCGAGCTGCAATACCGTAGCAGCCAGCAGCAACCAAGGTAGGTAACCGAATATCCATCCGACTAAAACCCATGGTGCGTAAAAAAAAGCCAGCTCCCAAGCCAGCTTTTTCCAGGTTAACTTTTCAACCATTCAGGACTCCGTAAACTGGGCAGCGAAGCCACATTAAGCCTTTGTAGAAAAACGGTAGCCAGCGCCACGAACCGTTTGGATTAGCTTATCGTGACCTGCAGACTCAAGCGCTTTACGCAGGCGTCGAATATGTACATCAACCGTTCGGTCTTCAACGTAAACATTGGTACCCCAAACGTTGTTAAGCAGCTGCTCTCGGCTGTACACACGCTCTTGGTGAGTCATAAAGAAATGCAGCATTTTGAACTCTGTTGGTCCCATATCAACTGGACCTTCGCTTGCGGTAACACGATGAGATACTGGGTCTAGCTTAAGACCTTGTACATCAATCACATCTTCTAGTGCAGTAGGCGTTACACGGCGGATAACCGCTTTCAGGCGAGCCACGAGCTCTTTGGGTGAAAATGGCTTGGTGATGTAATCATCAGCACCCACTTCTAAACCACGCACCTTATCTTCTTCTTCGCCACGAGCCGTTAGCATCACCACTGGGATGTTGCGAGTTAACTCTTCACGCTTCATGTGCTTGATAAAGTTTATCCCGCTACCACCAGGTAGCATCCAATCTAGTAATACTAGATCTGGGAAAGGTTCACATAGCTTGTTTACCGCTGTATCGTAATCTTCAGCCTCTACTGCTTGGTAGCCTTTTTGTTCAAGCACGAAGCACAGCATCTCACGAATAGGTGCTTCATCTTCAACGACCAGAATCCTTCTCGACATAATTGAATAGCCTTTGTATTTAATCAACGCATTGCATTATCTGAGTTAATTATGACACTTTTGTGACCTTTGAAAACAAATTTTCATATAACTGTCTCAAACATTTCACTTTATAACTTTTGATACAGAGCTAGGGACAAATCGAATTAGATCTCATATCATGAAGCACTTCTAAAAAGGTATGAGAAAAATTTATGTGGTTTAAAAATTGCCTAGTCTATCGCTTCAACCGTGATATTGATTTCAACGCAGATCAGCTAGAGAAACAACTTGAAGAATTCCGCTTTACTCCTTGTGGTAGCCAAGACAAACAGAAGTTTGGTTGGGTACACGCAATGGGTAGACATGGCGATATGATGACGCACGTATCAGAAAACCGCATTCTTATCTGTGCAAAGAAAGAAGAGAAAATGCTACCCGCTTCTGTGATCAAAGAATCATTGAACGCAAAAGTAGAAACGCTTGAGGCAGAGTCTGGTACCCCTCTGAAAAAGAAAGAGAAAGACAGCCTAAAAGAAGACATCATCATTGATCTACTTCCTCGAGCATTCAGCCGCAGCAACTTCACTTACGCGCTGATCATGCCAAAAGAAGGTTTCATTGTGGTTGATGCGAGCAGCTACAAAAAAGCAGAAGATGTATTAGCATTGCTACGTAAGACAATGGGTAGCCTGCCAGTAGTGCCAGCTATCCCAGAGCAAGCGATCGAAACGACTCTTACAGAATGGGTGAAATCAGGTGATACGCCACAAGGCATCACTATGCTTGATGAAGCAGAACTAAAATCTATTCAAGAAGACGGCGGTATTGTTCGAGTTAAGAAACAAGAACTAGAAGCTGATGAGATTAAAAACCACATCGAAGCCAATAAGATGGTGACGAAACTTCTTATCAACTGGCAAGACCGTATTGAATTCATTCTTGCAGAAGATGGCAGCATCAAACGCCTAAAATTCAGTGATGAGCTCAAAGACGAAAACGACGATATTCCTCGTGAAGATCAAGCTGCGCGTTTTGATGCGGACTTCTCTCTACTTTGTGGTGAGTTCAGTGTTTTCCTTCCAAACCTATTTGAATCATTAGGCGGGTTAACTCAACCTAACGCTTAATCAGTCAAACTATAGGCTCAGGTGCTAACGGTATCTGAGCTTATTTCTCACTAAGTTCTCACTTATATCTGCCTCTAGACCCTCTTGTTAATGTCATTGCTATCTTTAGGGCTATCAACCAAACTCATTTTAGCGTAAAATTTGCGCCCCTTTGATATCACTTGGTGGTATCAACCTGACTTGAGATCAGATTAGAGAACGAAGCAATGACTACACAAAAACCATTTGTACCTGAACTATTATCACCGGCAGGAAGCCTCAAAAACATGCGTTACGCATTCGCCTACGGCGCAGATGCAGTATACGCAGGCCAGCCACGTTACAGCCTTCGTGTTCGTAACAACGAGTTCAATCACGAAAACCTACAAATCGGTATCGATGAAGCTCATGCTCAAGGCAAAAAGTTATATGTTGTATGTAACATTCAGCCGCACAACTCTAAATTAAAAACATTCATTCGCGACCTCAAACCAGTTGTAGACATGGGCCCTGACGCGCTTATCATGTCAGATCCTGGTCTTATCATGATGGTTCGTGAAGCATTCCCTGAAATGCCAATCCATCTTTCTGTTCAAGCAAACGCAGTAAACTGGGCGACCGTTAAGTTCTGGTCAACTCAAGGCGTTGAGCGTGTGATCTTATCTCGTGAGCTATCGCTTGAAGAGATCGAAGAGATTCGCGAACACTGCCCAGAAACAGAGCTAGAGATCTTTGTTCACGGAGCTCTTTGCATGGCTTACTCAGGCCGTTGTCTGCTTTCTGGTTACATGAACAAGCGCGATCCAAACCAAGGTACTTGCACCAACGCTTGCCGCTGGGAATACAAAACAGAAGCAGCGAAAGAAGACGAAAACGGCCAGATCGTTGAAGCAAACCCTACTGGTGTTGCTATTCAAGAAGTAGAAACGCAAGACATTGAAGTTCAAGATGAGCGTCCAGACAACACACTAGGCCTTGGTAAACCAACAGACGAAGTGGTTCTGCTTTCTGAATCACACAAGCCAGAAGAGAAAATGGCAGCGTTTGAAGATGAGCATGGTACTTACATCATGAACTCAAAAGACCTTCGTGCAATCCAACACGTTGAGCGCCTAACGAAGATGGGTGTTCACTCTCTGAAGATTGAAGGTCGTACTAAATCTTTCTACTACTGTGCACGTACTGCTCAGGTTTACCGTAAAGCTATTGACGATGCAGTGGCAGGCAAACCATTCGATGAAAGCCTAATGGGTACACTAGAGAGCCTAGCTCACCGTGGTTACACTGAAGGCTTCTTACGTCGCCATACACACGATACATACCAAAACTACGAGTACGGTTACTCTATCTCTGACACTCAACAGTTTGTTGGTGAGTTCACAGGTAAGCGCCGTGGTGACCTAGCGGAAGTAGAAGTGAAGAACAAGTTCCTAGTAGGCGACAGCTTAGAAATGATGACACCGAAAGGTAACGTTGTTTTCAAACTAGAAGTTATGGAAAACCGCAAATCTGAAGCGGTCGACGATGCGAAAGGTAACGGTCACTTTGTATTTATTCCTGTACCAGCAGATCTAGATCTAGAGTACGGCTTGCTGATGCGTAACTTGAGCGAAGGCCAAGATACACGTAACGCATCAGGCAAATAATTTTTACTTAAGCGACTTACTTGAGAAGAAAATAATGGCTCTGTTAATTACTGACAAGTGCATAAACTGCGATATGTGTGATCCTGAATGCCCAAATGGTGCAATCACTATGGGCGACAGCATCTTCGAGATCGATCCTGATTTATGTACAGAGTGTAAAGGTCACTATGAAAAGCCAACATGCCAGTCAGTGTGTCCGATTACAAAATGCATCATCACTGACCCAAACCATATTGAAACTGATGACGAGCTACTTGAGAAGTTTGTTATCATTCAAGGCTTGACCTAAAAGAAGAAAGGTTCAACTTAACCATAAGTTGAACCTTTTTTTTTCATCCTGATTTTCCGATTGGATAAATATTGCAGAAGAGCTCTTTTTCAAATTGATATTCGAGTCGTTCTCGCCAGTTTATTGATTGAGCTATAGGAACAAGATAAAAGTTTTCCCTGCTGGTATCGGTCACAAATGCCATTCCATACTGCATCAATTCATAGTGAACATCATTTACGAAACTAGGGTCTAAACGTTGTCTGCCTGTTAGCTGATTGATGTCATCTCTTGAAATTGAAATACCCGAGCTTTCAGCGTTGAACCTATGTCTTAACCATTCTGAAAATTCCTTCGCACAAATCATAGTCATAGTCTTATCCTTGAATTATCTATCGACGGGTATCAGACTCTGATTTCGCATACTGCATATAAGCCGTATCTTTCACCCCAAAACACTCAATCCCTGACCAAACCTTGTCAAATTCGCCATCGCCCTTGCTGATACCGTTATTGCTTTTATTAATATCAAACGATGTTCTTAATCTCGTGTTTATAAACTCTAGACAAAAGTGTGATATTTCTCCAGTTTTAGAGTCGAAAAAACCAGTGGCAGTACCACTGTAAAAAGCCTCGATGAACAGGATTACTTATTCGATATCAAGGCCAAACACTGACTTGGCATCACTTTAACTTTTTTCTTTTTCTTAGTTTTCGCTACTTTTTTAGGAGGTGGAACTGGAACAGTCTTTGGAGCCCAACTTGCAAGTTCATCTCCACAACCGTCACCTTTAGGAGGGCTCGCTTGAGCTATGCAGTTTGAACTGCCTTCAGGACACTTTAAACGAACGTGGAAGTGGGAGCGGTGTCCCCACCAAGGTCTTATTTTGCCTAACCAAGCTCTATCATTAGCGTCAGAGTTTTCTTGTTCACAAAGGGTTTGCTTGATCACTGGATGAACAAAAATACGCACCACTTTTTCATCTTTCGCCGCATAACGAATAACTTGAAAATGATCATCGGTCCAATTCGATTCACGCAATTTGTAGTTGGTAAGATCCACAACGCTCACAGGTTTAGGCACAGCTAATTCGTTCTCTGACAACCTCTTACTGGTTAACCTTAGCCATATATCAATATCTAACCCTGTTTGATGACTTGAATGACCTGAAGAAAAGCGCCCTCCTCTGGGAAGAGAAATATCACCGATCAATAAATTAGTATTGAGCTTCTCGCTGGTCGTGACTCCTAACCTCTCAATAAACTTTATAGCTTCTGTATGGCCATAGTAGCGCTCTCTTTGAGGGCGAATGATCTGATACCCCAAACCATTAATAGGCAAAGCCTGCGCGCCGTCTAGACAGCCATTGGCATAGCTTCCAATTGATGAGGGTGAATTTTTAGTAGGGTGACTCTCTTTTTCCCACGAAGTTGCTGATAGAGAAAATGAACAAAAGAATACAACCAGTGCAAAAAAGAACCTCATAATAATCCCAAATTACTGACGCTTACTCATTATATTAGTCGCCATTTAGGATTAGGTGCATATCGTACTTAAGTTTTTGGTGGTAGCTAGTGAATTATACCAATTAAAGTAAAAATGTGATCTAATTAAGATTGATGAATTATTGTGAAATTGATAGCCTTAATAACACTGACTTCAAAAAGCTTGCGAGCCAGCAAAAAACCATTCAGATGAAGATGCGTTTACTTGCGCTCGCACACTTTAAAGACGGCCTCTCTCGTACACAAATTGCAAAATCTCTCAAAGTCAGTCGAACCAGTGTCAATAAATGGGTTCGGATTTTTTTTGAAGAAGGCCTAGAAGGACTTCAAGAAAAACCTCGGACTGGTAGGCCTGCATACCTCACCGATGAGCAGCGGGCTCAACTCAGTGCCTTCATAAAAAAAGAAGCTGAATCACCTTCTGGTGGCCGCCTTGTTGGAAGCGATATACATGACTACATCGTTAAACACTTTGACAAGCACTACCACCCTAATTCCATCTATTATCTCCTCGACCACATGGGTTTTTCTTGGATAACTTCTCGTTCCAAACACCCTAAACAATCACAGCAAATACAAGACGATTTTAAAAAAATTCCAAATCGAAACGATCCTTAAGATCCCCGGCCATATTGGGCTAGAGAGTGTTGATGTCTGGTTTCAAGACGAAGCTAGGTTTGGTCAGCAGAACACAACAACACGTCTTTGGGCTACTCGTGGAACGAGACCTCGCGTAGTAAAACAGCAGCAATTTGAATACGCTTATTTGTTTGGCTCAGTGTGCCCATCGAGAGGGATTGGTGAGGCAATGGTCGTCCCTTGGGTTAACAAAGACATCATGATAAACCATCTAGAGTAGATATCTAAAGTCACAGAAAAAGACCGTCATTCAGTGGTAATAATGGTGGCGCAGGATGGCATACCGATGATATTGCTAACCCATTTGATAATGTCAGTATTATCAAATTGCCGCCATACTCACCAGAGCTTAACCCTATAGAGCAAGTGTGGAGTTGGTTAAGGCAACACTATCTAGCAAACCAAAACTTCATTGATTATAACGATATTGTTTCGAAGGTCTGTAGCGCTTGGAATGGATTTCTTGAGTGCAAAGATCGCGTCACAAAAATGTGTACAAGAGATTGGATTGACCTGATCAGTTAATTTTCCGGATTGGTATGACAAAGCGTAATGGGCTGTTTATACCAGGCTACTTTCTGTAATTTATTAAATTCCAGAAAGCAAAAAGGCTCTAGCATTTCTGCTAGAGCCTTAAATATGGCAGGGGTGGAGAGATTCGAACTCCCAACACGCGGATTTGGAATCCGCTGCTCTGCCAATTGGAGCTACACCCCTATTTTTAGTTTTAAAGAGCTGAAACTCTGAATAAGTGGCGGAGTGGACGGGACTCGAACCCGCGACCCCCGGCGTGACAGGCCGGTATTCTAACCAACTGAACTACCACTCCGCAGTGGAATACTTGTCGTCGCTGACAAGTCGTTCATAACACTTTTTGTCTTCACTTTTAAAAAAGTGAAAATAAATTTGGAGCCTGGCGATGTCCTACTCTCACATGGGGAAGCCCCACACTACCATCGGCGCTATTGTGTTTCACTTCTGAGTTCGGCATGGAATCAGGTGGGTCCACAATGCTATGGTCGCCAAGCAAATTTTGCTTTTACTTTCAGCTTTTTTTAAAAACTGAAGGCAAAATAATCTGGAAAACTGATTTAAAAGTCTCTTTCAAACTCATTCAAGCGTTTGGTATTTCTTTGAGTCCACAAAACCCCTTGGGTGTTGTATGGTTAAGCCTCACGGGCAATTAGTACAGGTTAGCTCAATGCCTCGCAGCACTTACACACCCTGCCTATCAACGTCGTAGTCTACGACAACCCTTTAGGACGCTTATAGCGCCAGGGAAAACTCATCTCAAGGCTCGCTTCCCGCTTAGATGCTTTCAGCGGTTATCGATTCCGAACTTAGCTACCGGGCAATGCCATTGGCATGACAACCCGAACACCAGAGGTTCGTCCACTCCGGTCCTCTCGTACTAGGAGCAGCCCCTTTCAATTTTCCAACGCCCACGGCAGATAGGGACCGAACTGTCTCACGACGTTCTAAACCCAGCTCGCGTACCACTTTAAATGGCGAACAGCCATACCCTTGGGACCGACTTCAGCCCCAGGATGTGATGAGCCGACATCGAGGTGCCAAACACCGCCGTCGATATGAACTCTTGGGCGGTATCAGCCTGTTATCCCCGGAGTACCTTTTATCCGTTGAGCGATGGCCCTTCCATTCAGAACCACCGGATCACTATGACCTGCTTTCGCACCTGCTCGAATTGTCATTCTCGCAGTCAAGCGGGCTTATGCCATTGCACTAACCACACGATGTCCAACCGTGTTTAGCCCACCTTCGTGCTCCTCCGTTACTCTTTGGGAGGAGACCGCCCCAGTCAAACTACCCACCAGGCACTGTCCGTAATCCCGATTCAGGGACCAACGTTAGAACATCAAAACTACAAGGGTGGTATTTCAAGGACGACTCCACCACATCTAGCGACGCGGTTTCATAGTCTCCCACCTATCCTACACATGTAGGTTCAATGTTCAGTGCCAAGCTGTAGTAAAGGTTCACGGGGTCTTTCCGTCTAGCCGCGGGTACACTGCATCTTCACAGCGATTTCAATTTCACTGAGTCTCGGGTGGAGACAGCGTGGCCATCATTACGCCATTCGTGCAGGTCGGAACTTACCCGACAAGGAATTTCGCTACCTTAGGACCGTTATAGTTACGGCCGCCGTTTACCGGGGCTTCGATCAAGAGCTTCGACCGAAGTCTAACCCCATCAATTAACCTTCCGGCACCGGGCAGGCGTCACACCGTATACGTCATCTTACGATTTTGCACAGTGCTGTGTTTTTAATAAACAGTTGCAGCCACCTGGTATCTGCGACTCTCGTCTGCTCCATCCGCAAGGGACTTCACTGATAAGAGCGTACCTTCTCCCGAAGTTACGGTACCATTTTGCCTAGTTCCTTCACCCGAGTTCTCTCAAGCGCCTTGGTATTCTCTACCCGACCACCTGTGTCGGTTTGGGGTACGATTCCTTACAATCTGAAGCTTAGAGGCTTTTCCTGGAAGCATGGCATCAATGACTTCACTACCGTAGTAGCTCGACATCGTATCTCAGCGTTAATAGCGGTCCGGATTTACCTAAACCACCCGCCTACGTACTTGAACCTGGACAACCGTCGCCAGGCCCACCTAGCCTTCTCCGTCCCCCCATCGCAATTGTAAGAAGTACGGGAATATTAACCCGTTTCCCATCGACTACGCCTTTCGGCCTCGCCTTAGGAGTCGACTTACCCTGCCCCGATTAACGTTGGACAGGAACCCTTGGTCTTCCGGCGAGGGAGTTTTTCACTCCCTTTATCGTTACTCATGTCAGCATTCGCACTTCTGATACCTCCAGCAGCCCTTACAGACCACCTTCAACGGCTTACAGAACGCTCCCCTACCCCACATACCCTAAGGTACGTAGCCGCAGCTTCGGTGTATAGCTTAGCCCCGTTACATCTTCCGCGCAGGCCGACTCGACCAGTGAGCTATTACGCTTTCTTTAAATGATGGCTGCTTCTAAGCCAACATCCTGGCTGTCTGAGCCTTCCCACATCGTTTCCCACTTAGCTATACTTTGGGACCTTAGCTGGCGGTCTGGGTTGTTTCCCTCTCCACGACGGACGTTAGCACCCGCCGTGTGTCTCCCGGATAGTACTTACTGGTATTCGGAGTTTGCAAAGGGTTGGTAAGTCGGGATGACCCCCTAGCCTTAACAGTGCTCTACCCCCAGTAGTATTCGTCCGAGGCGCTACCTAAATAGCTTTCGGGGAGAACCAGCTATCTCCAGGTTTGATTGGCCTTTCACCCCTAGCCACAAGTCATCCGCTAATTTTTCAACATTAGTCGGTTCGGTCCTCCAGTTGATGTTACTCAACCTTCAACCTGCCCATGGCTAGATCACCTGGTTTCGGGTCTAATCCTAGCAACTGTACGCCCAGTTAAGACTCGGTTTCCCTACGGCTCCCCTAAACGGTTAACCTTGCTACTAAAATTAAGTCGCTGACCCATTATACAAAAGGTACGCAGTCACACCACGAAGGTGCTCCTACTGCTTGTACGTACACGGTTTCAGGTTCTATTTCACTCCCCTCACAGGGGTTCTTTTCGCCTTTCCCTCACGGTACTGGTTCACTATCGGTCAGTCAGTAGTATTTAGCCTTGGAGGATGGTCCCCCCATATTCAGACAGGATATCACGTGTCCCGCCCTACTCGTTTTCACTGATTATGATGTGTCGGTTACGGGGCTATCACCCTTTACTGCGAGACTTTCCAGACTCTTCACCTGCATCATTAAAAGCTTAAGGGCTAATCCAATTTCGCTCGCCGCTACTTTCGGAATCTCGGTTGATTTCTCTTCCTCGGGGTACTTAGATGTTTCAGTTCCCCCGGTTTGCCTCCTGTTGCTATGTATTCACAACAGGATACCTACTTATGTAAGTGGGTTTCCCCATTCAGGAATCCCAGACTCAAAAGGTTATTACTACCTAATCTGGGCTTATCGCAAGTTATTACGCCTTTCATCGCCTCTGACTGCCAAGGCATCCACCGTGTACGCTTAGTCACTTAACCATACAACCCGAAAGGGTCTCTGTTTTACTTTCACTTTTGAAAAGTGAAAATAAACTAGTATGGCAACTAACCAAGGTTTTTGGTTGTCATCAAGAAGGGTTAATTCTCAATGACTGTTTGCCGGACTCAATTGTGATTCAAACAAGTTTGAATCGAATACAAGACACTTGAATGTGTTTGTTGTGTTTATACCGTTCTTATTAACTAAGAGCAGATAAACATTGAGAACTTTTAAATTTGATTGAATTACTCGTAAGTAATCAATCAGTCAGCTTTCCAAATTGTTAAAGAGCTAGATATTTCAAAAGAAATAACCATTTTTAAAGATTCTTAAGGAAGAACACTTAAAGATGGTGGAGCTATGCGGGATCGAACCGCAGACCTCCTCGCTGCCAGCGAGGCGCTCTCCCAGCTGAGCTATAGCCCCATCTGGAAAAGTATTTCCTACTCTTAACTTATTAAACCATCAATCTGTGTGGGTACTCATCAAAGATATCTTCGTATAAGGAGGTGATCCAGCCCCAGGTTCCCCTAGGGCTACCTTGTTACGACTTCACCCCAGTCATGAACCACAAAGTGGTGAGCGTCCTCCCCGAAAGGTTAAACTACCCACTTCTTTTGCAGCCCACTCCCATGGTGTGACGGGCGGTGTGTACAAGGCCCGGGAACGTATTCACCGTGACATTCTGATTCACGATTACTAGCGATTCCGACTTCATGGAGTCGAGTTGCAGACTCCAATCCGGACTACGACGCACTTTTTGGGATTCGCTCACTATCGCTAGCTTGCTGCCCTCTGTATGCGCCATTGTAGCACGTGTGTAGCCCTACTCGTAAGGGCCATGATGACTTGACGTCGTCCCCACCTTCCTCCGGTTTATCACCGGCAGTCTCCCTGGAGTTCCCGACATTACTCGCTGGCAAACAAGGATAAGGGTTGCGCTCGTTGCGGGACTTAACCCAACATTTCACAACACGAGCTGACGACAGCCATGCAGCACCTGTCTCAGAGCTCCCGAAGGCACACCTGCGTCTCCGCTGGCTTCTCTGGATGTCAAGAGTAGGTAAGGTTCTTCGCGTTGCATCGAATTAAACCACATGCTCCACCGCTTGTGCGGGCCCCCGTCAATTCATTTGAGTTTTAATCTTGCGACCGTACTCCCCAGGCGGTCTACTTAACGCGTTAGCTCCGAAAGCCACGGCTCAAGGCCACAACCTCCAAGTAGACATCGTTTACGGCGTGGACTACCAGGGTATCTAATCCTGTTTGCTCCCCACGCTTTCGCATCTGAGTGTCAGTATCTGTCCAGGGGGCCGCCTTCGCCACTGGTATTCCTTCAGATCTCTACGCATTTCACCGCTACACCTGAAATTCTACCCCCCTCTACAGTACTCTAGTTCACCAGTTTCAAATGCAGTTCCGAGGTTGAGCCCCGGGCTTTCACATCTGACTTAATAAACCACCTGCATGCGCTTTACGCCCAGTAATTCCGATTAACGCTCGCACCCTCCGTATTACCGCGGCTGCTGGCACGGAGTTAGCCGGTGCTTCTTCTGTTGCTAACGTCAAGAGATGCCGCTATTAACGACACCCCCTTCCTCACAACTGAAAGTACTTTACAACCCGAAGGCCTTCTTCATACACGCGGCATGGCTGCATCAGGCTTTCGCCCATTGTGCAATATTCCCCACTGCTGCCTCCCGTAGGAGTCTGGACCGTGTCTCAGTTCCAGTGTGGCTGATCATCCTCTCAGACCAGCTAGGGATCGTCGCCTTGGTGAGCCATTACCTCACCAACTAGCTAATCCCACCTAGGCATATCTTGACGCGAGAGGCCCGAAGGTCCCCCTCTTTGGCCCGTAGGCATTATGCGGTATTAGCCATCGTTTCCAATGGTTATCCCCCACATCAAGGCAATTTCCTAGGCATTACTCACCCGTCCGCCGCTCGACGCCGTTATCGTTCCCCGAAGGTTCAGATAACTCGTTTCCGCTCGACTTGCATGTGTTAGGCCTGCCGCCAGCGTTCAATCTGAGCCATGATCAAACTCTTCAATTTAAGATTTTGTGACTCAACGAATACTGACTTCAAAACTAATATTTACCGAAGTAAATATGTAATTCTAAAGCTATTACCCCTCTCTTCTTAAATAAATAGGAACAGAATGGTAATGAATTGACTGTGCCGAATAACTACAAGTAGTTAAACGTATTGGTCACTCAGTTCATTGAAATCAATTTTGATTCCGAAGAATCTGTTTTATCTAACGATAAAACGTTTTGATATTCATCAACGAGTGCCCACACAGATTGATAGGTTTAAATTGTTAAAGAGCTTTACTTGTTGAGCCTTCCTTTTAGTAAGGAGCCTCTCGAAGTGGACGGCCATTCTAGCGGATTAGATTCCAGTGTCAAACACTTTTTCCAGCTAATTTTTCAAAGCATCTTAAATGCTTATCACCGTCTTGTTACTCAGTTCAAACCGCTTGGTTATCCTTGGCAACGGAGGCGCATTATAGAGAGAATAATCCTTTGTACAAGGCTAAAAACGAAAAAAAGCCGCCACCGGCGACCGTTCGAACACTATTCACACAAAGCGTTTAAAATAGGTACGATTAAGCCTTAATTTCGGCCAATCGTACCTACCGTTCTGACTTCAACTATTGGTGAGCAATAATGCGGTCGTTGTTTACTAATAGCTGCACTTTCTTATCTGGATTAATTTTTCCTGCCAGTATCGCTTTCGCTAACGGGTTCTCGACACTTTGTTGAATCGCTCTTTTCAAAGGTCGTGCACCATATACTGGATCAAAACCAACTTGAGAAATTAACTTGAGTGCTTTATCCGAAACTTCAAGCTCATAACCATTGTCTTCCATTCTCTTCTTAAGGTGCTCAAGCTGAATAGCGGCTATCGACTGAATGTGCTCTTGACCCAATGGATGGAACACCACGCTTTCATCAACTCGGTTCAAAAACTCAGGACGGAAATGTTTACCTACCACTTCCATCACTTCATTCTTTATTCCTTGGTAATCGAGCGTATTGAAGTTCTCTTGAATTCTCGAAGAGCCAAGGTTGGATGTCATGATCACTACCGTGTTTCTAAAATCGACTGTACGACCTTGTCCATCAGTTAAGCGTCCATCATCAAGCACCTGCAATAAGATATTGAAAACATCAGGATGCGCTTTCTCTACTTCATCTAGCAAAATCACTGAATAAGGCTTGCGACGCACTGCTTCTGTTAAGTAACCACCTTCTTCATATCCAACGTAACCCGGAGGAGCACCAACCAAACGAGCAACAGAGTGTTTCTCCATAAACTCAGACATGTCGATACGCACCATTGCATCGTCACTATCAAACATGAAGTTCGCGAGTGTTTTACACAACTCCGTTTTACCAACGCCAGTTGGACCAAGGAATAAGAAAGATCCAATCGGCTTGTTTGGATCAGATAAACCTGCACGGCTACGACGAATCGCATTCGATACCACTTCGACTGCTTCCGCTTGGCCAATAACTCGCTTATGTAGAACACCTTCCATTTTAAGAAGCTTCTCTTTCTCGGCTTCTAGCATTTTAGAAACAGGTATGCCTGTTTGCTTCGATAGCACGTCTGCAATTTCTGCATCAGTGACCTTATTACGCAGCAGCGTCATTTCTTGCATTTCAGCTTGAGTCGCAAGATCTAACTGCTTCTCTAATTCTGGGATTCGACCGTATTGCAATTCAGACATTCGGTTAAGATCACCAGCACGTCTCGCAAAATCCATATCCATACGAGCTTGTTCTAGCTCTGACTTGATGTGTTGCGTGCCAGAAAGCGCGGCTTTCTCTGCATTCCACACTTCTTCAAGCTCTGCGAAATCTCGTTCTTTGTCAGAAAGCTCTTCTTGTAATGTTCGAAGGCGTTTTTCACTGGCTTCATCATTTTCATTGGTAAGAGCTTGCTGCTCGATCTTCAATTGAATGATTTTACGCTCGAGCTTATCTAGCGACTCAGGTTTTGAGTCGATCTGCATACGGATACTCGAAGCCGCTTCATCAATCAGATCAATCGCTTTATCCGGCAGTTGACGATCAGAAACGTATCGATGAGATAGTGTTGCTGCAGCCACGATTGCTGGGTCGGTAATTTCTACATGATGATGAAGTTCATAGCGCTCTTTCAAACCACGAAGAATCGCCACCGTGTCTTCAACCGTTGGTTCATCGACAAGCACTTTTTGGAAGCGGCGCTCTAACGCTGGATCTTTCTCTATGTATTGACGGTATTCATCAAGAGTCGTTGCGCCAACACAGTGGAGTTCACCACGAGCCAACGCTGGTTTTAGCATGTTACCGGCATCCATAGAGCCTTCACCTTTACCAGCGCCGACCATAGTATGAATTTCATCGATGAAGAGAATGATATTGCCCTCTTCTTTAGACAATTCATTGAGGACTGACTTCAAACGCTCTTCAAACTCACCACGATATTTAGCGCCAGCTACCAAAGCACCCATGTCTAATGAAAGTACGCGTCGGCCTCTTAAACCTTCTGGCACTTCATTGTTAATAATGCGCTGAGCCAAACCTTCAACAATAGCTGTCTTACCAACACCAGGTTCACCGATAATGACTGGGTTGTTCTTAGTACGACGCTGAAGTACTTGGATAGTACGGCGGATTTCGTCATCTCGGCCAATTACCGGATCCAGCTTGCCTTGCTCCGCTCTTTCAGTCAGATCGATGGTGAACTTCTCTAACGCTTGGCGTCGGTCTTCGGCATTTGGGTCATCAACTTTTTGACCGCCACGAACCTGCTCGATAGCTTGAGATAATTTTTGCTCAGTAAGACCTAGCTCTTTAAGCAGGTTACCTAAAGGGCCTTTATCTTCAATTGCGGCAAGTAGGAAGACTTCCGAAGAAATGTATGTGTCTTGACGCTTTTGTGCGACCTTGTCACATAGGTTGAACAAAGTACCCATTGCATTCGACAGTTGAACATCACCACCGATACCACTTACTTTCGGTACACGGTCTAATATTTCGCTTAGCTTTGAACGCAATTGAACCACATCAATATTCAGCATGGTGAGCAATGGACGAATTGCACTACCATCTTGATTAAGCAAAGACACCATTAGGTGCACAGGCTCTATATATTGGTGATCACGACCTAATGCGAGCGACTGAGCATCAGATATCGCAATTTGGAATTTACTAGTGAATCGATCGAGACGCATGCCAACCTTCCTACTCTTAGATATGTTTATCTTATGGTTAGAAGATGGATACGGTAACGCGGATTTTCAAGGGATAAGAATGAAGAATAGAGCTGTTATAAAAATATAAATGAGCTGGATGACTGGTTGCACTAGTTAAAGGTTACTCTAACCAAATAAAAGTAGCTTGGCGTCCAGTAATACCATCACGACGATAAGAATAGAACGCATCGGCATCAGCGAAGGTACATAGATTAGAGTCTGTCACAGAAGTTACACCAACTTTGTTCAGTCGTTGCGTTGCAAGCTGAGACATATTCGCTAGCCATTTGCCTGGTTCAGCTTTGGCTTCAAATGCGAGCTTAGCTTGAGAGTCAAAACTAACGAAAGCTTCCAACACATCATCGCCTACTTCAAAAGCTTGTTTGCCTATTGCAGGACCAAGCCAAGCAATGATCTTATTCTCTGAACCTAAGTTTGAAAACTTTGCGACGGCATTTTCAAGAATGCCACCAGCAAGACCACGCCAACCAGCATGAACTGCAGCAACTTGAGTGCCTTTGGTATCAGTAAGGATTACAGGTAAGCAATCGGCTGTCATCGCAGAACAAACAACATCTTTAGCTGTGGTAAATGCACCGTCAGCATCAAGAATATCTGCCGTAGGGTGTAAAACCGTAACGACATCTGTTGAGTGAGTTTGATGTAGCCATACCGGAGCGGCAGGCATATTAGCGTGTTGCTTGAGCCAGGCTCTGTTGTTTTCAACAAGCGAAGCATCATCCCCAACATGCGTACCTAGGTTTAATCCTTGATACGCACCAGTAGAAAAACCATCAAAACGTGTCGAAGCAAATGCTTTCACGTTTTTTGGTGCATTCCAGTTAGGGATGATCATCGACATGATTAAATGTCGTCTTCCAAGTTTTCGCGCGCATCAACACGTAACGCTTCAGCCATCACGACCATGTCATTTGGCACAGGAGCGTGGAACTCAACTTCTTCACCTGTAATTGGGTGAACAAATTTAAGCATAACGGCGTGCAGTGCTTGGCGATCAAAAGAACGAATCATTGTTGTTAGTTCTTCAGATGCACCTTTTGGAATACGAGCACGACCACCGTATGCAACGTCACCTAGCAGCGGATGCTGAAGGTATGACATGTGAACACGAATTTGGTGAGTACGACCCGTTTCTAGGCGTAGACGAATACGAGTATGCTCGCGGAAGTGCTCAGCAACACGGTAGTGAGTTACCGCTGGCTTTCCTAATTCATTTACATCCATCAAGGTACGCTTAGTTGCATGACGGCTAATGCCTTTCTCTACCACACCACCAGCGGTCATTTTGCCAATTGCAATTGCTTCATATTCACGAGTAATACGACGCTTAGCAAGAGCACGCACAAGACGAGTTTGAGCTGGAACCGTTTTAGCCACAACCATAAGACCTGTTGTGTCTTTATCAAGACGGTGCACAATACCTGCACGAGGCACTTCTGCAATCTGTGGGTAATGGAAAAGCAATGCGTTTAGTATGGTTCCATCCGGTGTGCCTGCGCCTGGGTGTACAACCAGATCGCGAGGCTTATTGATAACCAATAAGTCATCATCTTCGTAGACAATGTTTAGAGGAATATCTTGTGCTTCCCAGCGCTCTTCATCTGCAAGTTCAGCTTGCAAGATGATCTCTTCACCGCCCAAAACCTTAACGCGCGGCTTTGTAATAACTTCGCCATCCACTTGGATTTTGCCGTCAAGAAGCCACTCTTTAATGCGAGAGCGAGAAAAATCGGTAAATAGTTCAGCGACAGCTTGGTCTAAACGTTGACCTAACTGGCTGCTTTTTACTGTGTCTGTTAATGTGATCTGCTGAGCCATATCGAACTTTTTTAAAAACCGTGAGACTAATACCCATTAGTATGGATAAAATAGAATAATTGCATCATTGTATCTGTTACTGGTTAGAAAGTAACGGAAGCTTACGAAATATTTAATTCAAGGAATCGACGCCTGACATGAAACACCTTACTTTATCGGGTCTATTAGCCGTATCACTCTTGGTTGGTTGTTCAAGTAGTGAAGAGATAGTGCCAGATGTACCACCATCGGTTCTCTACTCTGACGCTCAAGAATCACTGCAGAGCGGTAGCTGGCTTTCAGCAATAGAAAAGCTAGAAGCCCTAGACTCACGTTACCCATTCGGCGCCTATTCTGAGCAAGTACAGCTCGATCTGATTTACGCTTACTACAAAAATGATGACTTGGCACTTGGCCTCGCTACCATTTCACGTTTCCTACGTTTGAACCCAACGCATGAGAAACAAGACTGGGTTCTTTACATGCGCGGCTTAACGCACATGGCGCAAGACCGAAACTTCATGCACGATATTTTTAATATCGACCGTAGTGACCGAGATCCTGAACCAGTGAAACTTGCGTTTGCTGACTTCAAGCGACTACTCGAACGTTTCCCTAGTAGCCCTTATGCTGAAGATGCACAAAAACGCATGTTCGCACTTAAGAACCGCCTAGCAGAGTATGACTTAGCAACCGCTGATTTCTACCTACGCCGCGAAGCTTGGATTGCTGCGATCAACAGAACGCAAGAGCTGCAAAAAACTTACCCAGACACCATTGCTGCGCGTAAGTCTTTAGATATCCAGCTAAAAGCTTATCAACAACTCGGCCTAGATGACGCTGTGTTAAGAACAGAAAAGTTGATTGAGTTAAACCCACTACCTTAATCAAACCTCTTACATCTCAATCCTAAAAGCGCGCTAATTTACTAGCGCGCTTTTTTTCATCTACATATCGCAAACTTGATGGATCGCATAATACACGGTATCTTCAAAAGATAACTTTTAACAAAACATCAACATGGAGTGTGGATGTGAGTAGGTTGTTATTATTTATCTGGATATCGCTATTTAGCCACTTATCCTACGCATTAGAACTGTCTCCATTAAGCAATAAGCCTTACATGGGTGACTTGGATGTGCTCAAAACCAAAGGAACGGTTAGAGTGCTAGTGTCTGCCGATCTTGGTTTCTATTACATCGAGGATGGCAAGCCAAAAGGCATCGTGGCAGAAATGCTCTACCACTTTGAGAAAAGCCTTCGTAAGAAACATCCCTATCTCAATGTTCAAATCATCCCCGTGCAACGAGATGATCTACTTCCCTCTTTAGAGTCTGGCTATGGTGATGTCGCTGTCGCTAACCTAACGATCACCGATAAACGATTACAAACCATCGATTTTTCGGATCCGATGATTAAAGATGGTAAAGAACTCATTATCACAGGGAAAAAGGCCGAACCTATCACCGAAATCAAGCAATTGAGTGGCAAAGAGGTGTGGATACGAGCAAGCTCGAGTTACTTCGAGAGTGTACAAAGAGTTAATAAGGAGCTTAACGAGCTAGGTTTACCACCACTGCATGTCCACTTTATCGAGGAGTCATTACAAGACTACGAGCTGATAGAACTGGTTAACCAAGGTTATATACAAGGCACAATTCTGGATAACCATAAAGCCAAGCTCTGGATCGATGTAATGGAAAACATTCAAGTCCATAACGACTTACCTTTACGAGAAAATGGTCGTATTGCTTGGGCTTTAAGAAAAGACAGCCCTCAACTGAAGAAAGAGATAAACAAATACGTCAAGACCGCACGAACAGGCACCCTGCTTGGGAATGTCATCTACCAGAAATACATCGACAATACTCGCTGGTTAGGCCGAGCACTCAACCCCAATAAAGTAGACCGAGTAGCTAAACTCTCAGATGTCTTTGAAAAGTATTCGAGCAAGTATGAATTTGATCCTTTAATGATGTCAGCTCAAGGTTTCCAAGAATCAGGACTGGATCAGAGCCGGATTTCTCATCGCGGGGCTATTGGTGTGATGCAGGTATTACCGAGTACCGCCAAAGATAAAAACGTCAACATCAAGAACATCCATAAGGTGGATAACAACATCCATGCGGGTGTGAAGTATATGCGCTTTATCAAAGACCGATATTTTGACGACCCGGCAATATCACCCGACAATCAAATCTACTTTACCTTGGCTTCTTACAACGCTGGTCCTGCTAAGATCAGAAAGATGAGGAGCATTGCCAAGCAGAAAGGTTACAACCCAAACATCTGGTTTAAAAACGTAGAAATCATCACTCGCAAATACGTGAGTAAAGAACCCGTAACCTATGTTGCCAACATCAATCGTTACTTCGTAATCTATAAACAATTACAAGCTATCAATGCTATCCGAGAGGACGGCACAGCGAGATTACTGAACACTAACGACTAGGATCGCCTCCATCCCAGAGCTGGGGAGCCAAAGGTATTAGGTAAAGCTAAAAAACACAAAAGCCGCATAAGAATACTTATGCGGCTTTTGTTTATCTAATTCTGAAGAAGCTTATGTAGCGACCTATATTACAAGACCTATATCACAAAACACTATTGAGTAAATTTCAATCAAGTACTTTCCATAGGCTGTAGGACACCCCTAAAAACTGATTTAATTTTTAGCGAAGCCTTGCCTCCAAGTTATCGTTTTTCATAAGGATAACAAGCATTTTTCGCCAAAAAGATACTAAGACTTGCGTAAGATCACATTTGATTTTAATGCTTATCCCACCCAACCAAAACAAGATCTAGATCACATTCTTTATTCCTAAAAGTCGTAATCTGAAGTTAACCCATGAGGGATACAACAGAGGAAAACTTCTATGAAAATGAACATCACTGGTAAAAACATCGACATTACCTCTGCAATCCGTGATCACATAGAAAGCAAATTTAAAAAGCTAGATAAATGGCAAGTAGACATCATTGGCTGCCAAGCGAGCTTTAGCGAAGAACCAAACAAGAAGAAGAAATTTGAAGCGGTACTAACCGTACCAAAAGGCCAACTTGTTGCTTCATCAATCCATGACGACCTCTACGTAGCGATCAACGAAGTAGAACAAAAACTAGAGCGTCAACTCAACAAGCTACGCCATAAACCAGAAGCGCGCCGCGCTGAAAAGCCTGAAATCGAAGAGCTAGAAGCTGAAGTAGAATAAGGAAAGAGAACAGATTAAAAAATAGCGCCTCAGGGCGCTATTTTTTTGCTTGACGCTCGTAGCTCGCTTGCTTATTGTGTTTAAACATTCATAAAACAATCACTTTTTATGCACACTCAATCTTTGTTTATTTTTGACTTCTTTTTTCTTCCGTAAATCGGAGGCTAAGTCGTTTTAGAAAAACAAGTCAAAAACGAACAAGAAGCCTCCCACACTAGGGAGGCTTTTTTATAAGGACACATTTATGACTGACCGCTCAATTTCACTGGATGATATCCGCCTTCGTCTTAATGATTTAGACGACGAACTCCTGAAGTTACTTTCAGAGCGTCGCAAGCTAAGTATCGAAGTCGCTAAAAGCAAAGTAGAGACATCAAAACCAGTTCGTGATGCAGTACGAGAACAACAACTATTAGTTAAGCTGATCAACAACGGCAAAGATAAATACGAACTTGATGCGCAGTACATTACCAAGCTGTTTCACACCATCATCGAAGATTCCGTTTTACTACAACAGTCATACTTACAAAACCTAGCGAATCCGCAAAGCCGTAAACCATTGGCTCGCGTTGCATTCTTAGGTTCTAAGGGATCGTATTCTCACCTTGCGAGCCGCGAATACTTCAGCCGCAAGAATATGGAATTGATTGAGCTGAACTGTAATCACTTCAAAGAAGTCGCATCAACAGTAGAGTCTGGCCATGCCGACTACGGTGTCCTGCCGATTGAGAACACCAGTTCAGGGTCAATTAACGAGGTCTACGACCTGTTACAGCATACGACTCTATACATTGTTGGCGAACTTTCTCAACCGATTGAGCACTGCCTTGTTGCTAAAAGTGATATCCGTTTAGAAGACATCAAAACACTCTACTCGCACCCACAACCTCATCAACAATGCAGTGAGTTCTTGAGCCGCCTTAAGGGTGTCAACCTTGAGTCTTGCGCAAGCACCGCTGATGCAATGAAAAAAGTTAAAGAATTGGGTGGTAATGACGTAGCTGCTATTGGTAATGCATCGAGCGGTAAGCTTTATGGACTACAGCCAATCCAGGGCAATATTGCAAACCAAACAGAGAACCACACTCGTTTCATCGTTGTGGCGCGTAAGCCTGTTGAAGTATCGACTCAAATACCAGCGAAAACGACGCTCATCATGTCGACATCTCAAGAAGCGGGTTCTTTGGTAGAGACACTACTAATCCTGCAACGCTTAGGCATCAACATGACCAAGCTGGAATCTCGTCCTATTATGGGTAACCCTTGGGAAGAGATGTTCTATGTCGATTTAGAGGCGCACCTGGATTCAGATAATATGCAGCAGGCGATAACGGAACTAACGGCTATTACTCGTCACCTGAAGGTGTTGGGTTGCTACCCTAGTGAGAACATCAAAGCGACTCAAGTTAAGTTGTCATAACTGAAAGTGAGTACCAGCTTTTAGCTAACATAAGTATTTGGCCTACAGTAGGCCAAATACTTAAATCACCCTCTAGTCGAGCACCATTCGAGCTAAGAACACGTCCCCTAGCATGCCTGAAACACAATTCACTTGTTTCGCACATTCGGCACGCTTACTCTCTCCACTACTTGAGCCTTTCTAACAAAAACTCATTAGTGGCTTTTTTTATCAATAAAGACAAAACCTTACCCCCTTCACAGGAAATCATCGAACTACGTATAATTAATAGCGAGTAAGCATTAAGTAACATAAACTTATGCGCTTAATTTATAAATAGTGTTGTCATTAACTATGAAGCTAAGTACTAAAATCTTACTACTAATAGCCCCTGTGATACTGATCAGTACCGCGGCTTCTAGCTATATTATTTATTCGACGCAAAAAAGCAGTTTCATCAAACGCGAAGACAACGCACTTCAACTGAACATGGAAAAACTAGCCGGATACTTTCGCCAATCTCGTTCGTTCCTCAATAGCTACTCTTACACCTTGACCCAGAGTGATATGGTGAAGCGTTATTTTCTCACTGATCAAAATCTATCTCGCGATCTTGAACTGGTCAGTAATCTTCGAGAAGCCATTCATTTCCTGCAAGATGACGATGAAAGCTATACAGGTTTAGCGCTTCTTAATGGTGATCGAAAACTGCGTTATTACGCGGATAATAGCAATGACTCACGCACTCAGATTGACAGTAAGATATTGGAGTATGTTGACCTGCACTATCAAGACACCTTAGCAACATCGAGTACCAACTATATTCAAAACTCCCAAGGCGAAGGGATGTTGGTTCACTATGACAAGGTAGATAGAAAAGCGATTTTCCCAACCGTTAACAATCAACCCGACGATGTGTTCTTTGTTGTTGTCTCTGTCTCTCTCGACAAATTTAATGCGCTGAGAAAACAGATAGAGTTCGACTACCAAACCAGTTTATTCTTCACATCCATAGCGGTTTCTTTGGAAAATGATGTCACCCACTCAGTCAAGCTTGCTCCAGAACTGTACGCCACAGTCGATCCGGCGCAATTCCTATTAGAAAACAAGCTCGATTCAATTTGGAACAAGCTGAGTTTGTCGTTTGCCCTGTCTGCGTTTGTGACTGTCGCTCTGCTACTCATGCTTCTGTCTCGCACTGTGATTACTCCAATAACGCGGCTCGATCGACAGCTACAGCAAGTCGAAAAAAAACAACGTAAGAACATCGAACGCTTGGGCACTCGTGATGAGCTTGGCCGCCTATCACAGCGTTTTTATGACATGTACCAAGAGTTAGATAACACCTACCAACAGACCAAGCTCTTGGCCGAAAATGATCAGTTAACCCAAATAGCCAATAGGCATCAGTTTCAAACCTTCGTTCAGCAATCGTTGCCAAAACCGAGTTCGAATACCGAAACCTGGGTTCTCTATTTTGACTTGGACAACTTCAAGTTTGTGAACGACAAATACGGACATCAAATCGGCGACTCGATTCTGGTCTCTTTTGCTCAGCGTATTTCAGATATTTGTCGTCACTATAAAGAGGAGTTCGACGCTCATTGTATGCCAGCCCGACTTTCTGGAGACGAGTTCGTTGTCTACATTAACGCTCCTAGTCACCGAGGAAATGTCGCGCATCGATTCTCGAATGATTTACTGACTCCACTGCAAAAAGGTTTTGTCACCGAATCAGGCAGCTTTCCGATCACGGTCAGTATTGGTATTGCGACCTACCCTAATGATGGCAACTCAATCGAGAAGCTACTGTCCAACGCGGATACTGCGATGTACCAAGCCAAGCGTGCCGGTAAAAACCAATTTGCTGACTATTCACGGGATTTAGACAAAGCCATTCAGCGCCAAGCAGATATTGAACGTGCGCTTAGAGGTAAGAATTTTGATGATGAATTCAGGCTCGTTTACATGCCCTACATGGATTCCACCGGGACTGATGTTATTGGCGTTGAGGTGTTATTGCGTTGGAATTCAAAGCAACTTGGTTTGGTTCCACCAGATGAGTTCATTCCAATAGCCGAACAAACCGGGCTGTTTGAACATGTTGACCGCTGGGTAATACAGAATGCGTTTGCTTCATTCCATCGACTTCAGGCTCAATTTGATCACTCAATTCAATTGTCGATCAACCTATCTTCTGCTGGCATTGAAACCACTCATCTTGCGGGTTTCATTAAAGAACACGCGGAGTTAAATCGAATTCCACCAAGCCTAATCGATTTTGAAATCACTGAAACCTTTTACTCAGATTCACAAGGCTTTCCGTTGCTCAACCAACTCTCGCTAATGGGCTATCGATTAGCGATTGACGACTTTGGATCTGGATATACTTCGATCACTCAACTGGTGCAGTATCCGACTCAAAAAATCAAACTAGATAAAGTCTTTTTAGACACCTTAATTGAAACCGATAATCAGAACATAGTAAAACCGATTATCGGGCTATGCCATGCTCAAGGCAAAAAGGTCACAGCCGAAGGCATCGAAACCGAAAGCATGCATCACTGGTTGCAAGATGCGCAGTGCGATATGCTGCAAGGCTATTACTTCGGTAAACCGATGCCATTGGAAGAACTGAACGAATGGTATCGACTACACCAACTCAATTTAATCGACAACAAAAAGAATCCAATACATGAAATCCGTCGTCATTGCGTCGCTGAACCCAGCTAAAATAAACGCCGTTAAAAGTGCATTCCTTTCTGCCTTTCCTGATTCTGAATTCGAATTCAAAGGTATCAGCGTCCCTAGTGGTGTCGCCGATCAACCGATGAGCAATGATGAAACCTATCAAGGTGCCGTGAATCGAGTTCACAACGCAACTCAAGCTCAGCCTGATGCAGACTTCTATGTTGGTCTAGAAGCGGGAATAGAAACAAACGTCACCTTTGCCTGGATGGTGATCGAAACGAATGGCCAACGTGGCGAGTCTCGTTCAGCAAGTCTGATGCTGCCACCAGCCGTGCTTGAGAAACTAGAGCATGCAAACGAGTTAGGGGATGTGATGGATGAAGTGTTTGGTACCGACAATATCAAACAGAAAGGTGGTGCCATTGGCCTACTGACACATAACCAATTGTCACGCAGTTCGGTCTATCATCAAGCTTTAATTTTGGCTCTGATCCCATTTGTGAATCCTGAACACTTTCCTATTTAGTATTTGAGGCTTCCTTAAACTTCAAAAGATTCCAAGAACAATCTTCAGAAACAAAAAACGCTAACATCCAGTTAGCGTTTTTTATCGAATTCGTATTCATACTATCGCGTGATAGCTTAATTCCATTATTACTTTAGCAATAGGTCGGCGATCACGATTTTCTCTTGCTCAGATTTGGCCTTTAGCTCATTTGAGCCTCTGGTTATCGTCGCTACGCCTACGCCCAGCATTTGACTCACCTGTCGTTGAGACATATCGCCTTTCATCAGCTCACAGAAGATATTAATTCGAGCAACCAGAGCATCTCGCTCGTCTGGTGTCATCATCATAGTCAACAACAGCTCGTGCTGATCTTTTTCGACAGCCGTCTTTACCAAGTCCATCAGTTGTTGCCAATTATCATATTCAGGTTGTGATGCCATATCTCTACACTTACTTTTAAATTCTGACTTTAAAGAGTCGCTTAACGATTGAAAGCGTTTAACACTTTATACCGAAACACTTGATGCGATCCAATGTAAAAAGGCAGTAAGTGGAAATGGTTCGCACTCACTGCCTTTATTCTTACTCAGTTTCGGGCCAAATGCCGAAGGCTTAGTATTTCGTTTTTGCCTCATGGGGCGCTAAAAACGTCCCTTTCTCACCCAAGATATCTCGATAGTAGGTCTCAAACATCAAGATATTCTGAACGTAGCCACGTGTCTCTTTGAATGGGATCATTTCGATAAATGCAAAGGCATCGAGCTTTTCATCGCTGCGTGAACGCCACTGTTTCACACGGCTAGGTCCAGCATTATAAGCCGCAAACGCAAAGATACGGTTGTCATCATATTGAGCGAGTAAACCATCTAAGTAGTGACTGCCAATCTCAATGTTTTTGCCGACATCATAAAGATCATCGCTGCCCTGATACTTAATCTTATGTTTGTTCGCTGTGTATTGCGCCGTCTTGGGCATAATTTGCATAATGCCACGCGCGCCAACTGGAGAGCGAGCTTCTGAATCCATCGCACTCTCTTGTCTTGCTAAAGACATCAAAGTGATTGGATCGAGATCGTGCTTTTCAGCGTAGAAGTTAAACCACCACTTATGAGCAACAGGGAAGCGCAGCGCAATGTTATCCCACATCTTCGCAGAGATACTCGCTGTTACGGTAAAGTGATTCCAACGCTGTGTCGCAGCGTAAGCGGCAAGCATCTCTTTTTGCTCTTTATCTGCATTGGTCAGTAACCAGCGCCATTCACTTTTCGCTGCCGCAATTTTGTCTCGGTCAATCAGTTCACCAATACGCACCAAAGAGGTGTCGAATGGCTTCACTGTTTCAGCATTGTATTTAAGTGTCGATGTTGGATATTGAACTGGCTTACCTAACTGCTTAGCCGCAGCCACACTGTAGAAATTACGCTGACCCAAGATATCTGACAGTCGCTTATTGCCTTTGTCAGTATCGCCCGTCGCGATTTCAGCTCTGCCCTGCCAATATTGCCAACGAAGCGAAGCCTGATGTTTATCATCCAAGCGCGCTATCCACTCTTTCAAACCCGTCCAATCGGCATGTTGAATTGCTAAGCGAGCACGTCGTTCCAGCAGAACTTGCTTTGATGAACTCGCGAGCATTTTGTCGCGCCACACCATTAACTCTTCAGAGTCGGTGTTGATCAGACGAAACGTTAGGTAATCAGCGAGCTCTTGAGATTTCTCTTTCGAAAACTTCTGAGCCTTGATGACATCATCAAACACCTTTTGAGCACTGCTTGATGATTTCCTTGCTAGCTTCTCGAAAGCAAACTCGGTTTGAGCTTGGTAGAATTCATTCGCTGGATGTTTTTTAGCAAACGCGAGTACATTTTCAGGCTTGTTGTACAACGCCTTCATCTGCTTCGCTTGAGCAATTGACTCATCATGATCCAATTGCTTAATCAGATAGCTCATTAACTTACCGTTACGGCCCTCGAACGCTAGCAGCATTCTATCCAGAATCAGCTCATCAGTTCTTAGCCCAGCTTGATCCCAGCTTTTAAATAAAGGGTCACAAGCGTCATCAACACCACTACCACTCAACCAAAGTTGTTTAGCTCCTTTAAAGGCAAGCTCTTGGTTACCTTGCTCGTAATGCGCTCGATAATAAATACATTGGTATTTTTCACCGACAGGCTCTTTGGTTTGAAACTCAAGGATCGTCTTCCACTGTTTTTGAGAAGCCAATGAATCCAAATAAGGTGCGCGCATTCGATTGGAGAAAGGCAATGCCTTGTTCTCTTCAATGAAAGCATCGACCTCAGCAGGTGTGCGATCACCTAAGCCAATCAGAAAGGCCCGATAATCGGTGTAAGGTGTTAAAGGGTATGTTTGAATTTTGTTACGCAGCGCGGAGTAAGCTTTTAGATCACGGCTGTCTAAAACCTCTTGCGCTTTATCATAAACGTCACGCTGCATTTCAAGCTCGGATGCATTGCTAGCCATAGCGACCGGAGCCAGTGAAACCGAAGACAAAATTGCCGATGCAGCCACAGCAATTTTCGTATTACCAATGCGGAAAAACATTCGCTCTTTCCTTAGTGCGTGTATGAATACGTGAAGTCTATTTACGCCCGACATCACATCAAATGTAAAGGATTTGAGTGTAAATATTATTAATATTTAACACTTCGCCTCAGAAGCCCATTAAATATAGTTTTAATGACCAATGTGACAATAATAGGTAAGGATTAGTTCAAAAGTGGCTTTTCTGCCCTAGGAGTAACATCTTTGAGGATATTGGTATAAAATAGCAGACAATTTTGAACAATAATTAGGATCGATCGGCAATGGCTGAATACGTATATACCATGTCTCGGGTGAGCAAAACTGTTCCACCTAAGCGTCAAATTCTTAAAGACATTTCTCTTAGCTTTTTTCCTGGCGCTAAAATCGGTGTTTTGGGTCTAAATGGTTCAGGTAAATCTACCCTACTACGTATCATGGCTGGTATTGATACTGATATTGATGGTGAAGCACGTGCACAACAAGGCCTTAAAGTAGGTTATCTACCACAAGAGCCTGTGCTAGACGAATCAAAAACTGTTCGTGAAATCGTAGAAGAAGCGGTTTCTGACGTTGCTGACGCACTTAAGCGTATTGATGCGGTTTACGCAGCTTACGCAGAACCAGATGCAGACTTCGATGCACTGGCAAAAGAGCAAGGCGAACTAGAAGCTCTGATTCAAGCAAAAGACGGTCACAACTTAGAGACTGCTCTAGAGCGTGCTGCTGATGCACTTCGTCTTCCTGAGTGGGATGCGAAAATTGAATTCCTATCAGGTGGTGAGCGTCGTCGTGTTGCTATCTGTCGTCTACTTCTTGAAAAGCCAGACATGCTGCTTCTTGATGAACCAACCAACCACTTGGATGCAGAATCAGTAGCATGGCTTGAGCACTTCCTTGTTGATTACAGTGGTACTGTTGTGGCGATTACCCACGACCGTTACTTCCTAGACAACGCAGCTGGCTGGATTCTAGAACTTGACCGTGGTGAAGGTATCCCATGGGAAGGTAACTACACGTCTTGGCTAGAGCAAAAAGACGAGCGTCTTAAGCAAGAAAAAGCGGGCGAAAGCGCACGTCAAAAGACAATCGAGAAAGAACTTGAATGGGTTCGTCAAAACCCTAAAGGCCGTCAAGCTAAGTCTAAAGCTCGTATGGCTCGTTTTGAAGAATTGACAACTGGCCAATACCAGAAGCGTAACGAAACCAACGAACTGTTCATCCCGCCAGGTGAGCGTCTAGGTGATAAAGTTCTTGAAGTGAACAACCTGACTAAATCGTTTGGTGATCGCGTTCTTATCGACGACCTATCGTTCAGCATGCCTAAGGGCGCAATCGTCGGTATCGTTGGTGCCAACGGTGCAGGTAAATCAACACTATTCAAGATGCTAAGCGGTGCAGAACAGCCAGATTCAGGTACAGTTGAACTAGGCGAAACCGTTAAGCTTGCTTCTGTTGATCAGTTCCGTGACAGCATGGACGACACTAAGACAGTATTCCAAGAGATCTCTGAAGGCGCTGATATCATTAAGATCAACAACTTCGAAATCCCTGCGCGTGCTTACTGTTCTCGTTTCAACTTTAAAGGCAACGACCAACAGAAGATCATCGGTGAGCTTTCTGGTGGTGAACGTAACCGTGTTCACTTAGCGAAACTGCTAAAAGCGGGCGGTAACGTACTGCTACTCGATGAGCCTACCAACGACCTTGACGTTGAAACGCTACGTGCTCTTGAAGAAGCACTGCTTGAATTCCCGGGCTGTGCAATGGTTATCTCGCATGACCGTTGGTTCCTTGACCGTATTGCGACCCATATCTTAGACTACCGTGATGAAGGTCAAGTTAACTTCTACGAAGGTAACTATACTGAGTACACTGAGTGGCTTAAGCAGACTCTAGGCGCACAAGCGGCAGAGCCGCACCGTATCAAGTACAAGCGTATAGCTAAGTAAATAAGCTTGTATTTTGAACAAAGGCCGCGATAATAGCGGCCTTTGATATATCTGGCTTACGTGTAATGCATCGATATAGAGAGATTACTTATGGTTGAAAGACGTCAATTTTCACGAGTTATTTATCAAGTCCCGACTGAGATCTCACAAGGACAAGTAAAGGTATCAGGCTCAGTGCAAGACTTATCACTCCATGGTTTACTCATTCAATGCAATGAATCAAAACAACTTAGCCATGATGTCCCTGTTCAAGTGAGCTTTAAACTCGAAAACAGTGATATCAATATTCAGTTAGAAGCAACGATAGTCTCTACCATCAATACCTCAATGCGTTTACGCATAGAGCATTTAGATATTGATAGTATCAGCCACCTTAAGCGCCTTGTTGAGCTTAATGTTGGTGACGATGAACTGCTTTATAGAGAGATTGAACACCTTACCGACTTAGGTAGTAAGTGACATCTCCATTACCCTTTTTCTATTAGAAGCATTTAGTTAATACAGAACCATGTCTAAAAAACTATCCATTACTATTCCCTCCAGTCAGGGGGAACAGACGTTTTACTTCGGCCGTAAAGCCGTGCTCATTTGCACTACTGCCATTTTTTCAGTACCGCTATTGATTGGCGGAGCGGCGTACATGCACTTCGAGAGTAAACAAGAACTCGCACTGCAAGCGGGTGATGCCCAACAGTTGATTGAAACACTGATTGTTGAAAAAGAACAAACAGAATTTCTTTATGCTGAGCAAGTAGAAACCAACCATTCGCTATCGCAAACACTGACCGAGAAAGAAGGCACGATTCAGCTACTTGGTAAGCGTGTATTCGATGTGGAATCAGTACTGGGTCTTGCTGATGAAGATCTGCTTACCGATGATATTTCTTTAGAAGATCGCATTGATGCGGCTGCAGTCGATTCAGCAGTAAGAGCCACAATGTTCCGCTTGATTCCAAACGACAGTCCGATGGCTTATCAACGTATATCTTCTTCTTATGGTAGCCGCACTAACCCTATTTCAGGGAAACGCCATGTACATACTGGTATCGATCTAACGTGTAAGCGTGGTGAAGATATTGTCGCGCCCGCAGATGGAGTCATTGAAACGGTACGCCCAAGTAAAAAAGGCTTCGGCAACTTTATTACTATGCGTCACTCGTTTGGTTTCATGAGTTCTTATGCGCACCTACAGAAGTTCAAGGTACGTAGCGGTCAGTTTGTGAGTAAAGGCGATGTGATTGCGAGCTGTGGTAACTCAGGTAACTCAACCGGCCCACACTTGCATTATGAAGTACGCTTCCTTGGTCGTTCATTGAACCCTCAATACTTGATGGATTGGACACCGGAAAACTTCAACTACGTGTTCGAGAAAGAGAAAAAGGTTAAGTGGGGCCCACTAGTTCAGCTGATTGATAATGTGGTTCGCTTGCAGATCAACCTGACTAACGTGCCTTACATTAGCTCGACCATCGACACCGTATCGAGTGAAGATAGCAAAAAACCTATCACGACTAACTAGTTGTTAATAGCTAAGACCTGTTGATTTGGCCTATGATGGTCTAATTGCTTTTAGTCTACTGTAGGCAAAATGCTTTCATAGCGTTCAGCACAAACAAAAAGAGCGACCAGATGGTCGCTCTTTTTTATGATTTCAAATCAGTATTAACCACGATGAATCGAGTCATGTGCTTGTTTTAGAAGACTTTGGCTCTCTTGCAAGAATTGTTGTGAGTAGTCACCAAACCAATCACTCACTTGGTTGAAGCTCTCAACAAACTTAGCCTTATCTTTGCCATCTAGGATTTCTAACGCTTCTCCGAAACAGCTATGGAAGCGTCGAATCATCTCTATATTCTCATCCGAAGACAGAATGATATCACCGTACAAGTTCGGGTCTTGAGCAAATAGACGACCAACCATCGCAATCTCAAGTCGGTAGATTGGTGAGCTTAGCTTCAGAAGCTGATCAATATTCGGGTTCTCTTTACTCAGGTGTAAGCCGTAAGCAAAAGAGGTGAAGTGACGAAGTGCTTGAATCAAGGTCATGCCGTGATCGTGTTCAGCTGCATCCATCTGGCAAAGGCTCGCGCCCCAAATACCAAATTGATTCAGTAGCCATTGGTAGCTCTCAGAACCACGACCATCACTGTAAACAATCACCTGCTTAGCAAGGCTTGGAACATCAGGACCAAACATTGGGTGCAATCCAACCACTGGGCCTTGGTGCATGTTCATCATTGCTTGCAGCGGTTTAGATTTAATTGACGTCAAATCACATAGAATACAATCACTTGGTAGATTACCTAGCTTCGCAATCACACCTTCAGTTAAGTGAATTGGAACAGTCACAACCACAAGTCCTGCATTATCCAAGATTTCATCGGCTGTATCCCAATCTTGGCTGCCAAGGACTTTCACTTCGTAGCCAGACAGTTTGAACATACGACCAAACAAGCCACCAAGTTGACCATTACCACCAACGATCACCACTGAACGTAACTCTGGGTTAAGACACTTAAAGCCAGAATCTTTCTCACTGGCATAAGACTCACGCATAGTACGACGCAAAATATCTTCGATTAACTGTGGTGGAACCCCTATTTTCTCGGCTTCTTGACGACGAGATGCCAGCATCGCAGCTTCACGTTCTGGTACATAAATAGGTAAACCATGTTCACTTTTTACTTCGCCTACTTTCTCTACTAGAGCAAGGCGTTGAGCCAGTAAATCCAACATTTGTTTATCGACAGCATCGATTTGGTCGCGTAATTCGTTCAGTTCAACGGCCATTTTATTCCTTACTAATCTATAAGCCCGTGCCAATCTATCATCCCACAATCACGTAGGTTCGCTAGCAACAGATCTTAAAATGCCCCATTAGATGAGGCACTTAAATTTAAACTCTGACTAACCTTTCAAGCGGTTCTCTAAGAACGGGACTAATTCCGTATGTGCATGTTTCAATAGTGCCTCAGTTGAATCCCAATTGATACACGCGTCGGTAATAGAAACGCCGTATTTCATCTCATTGAGAGGTATATCCGAAGATTGGTTTCCTTCGTTAATATGGCTTTCAATCATAAGGCCGATAATCGATTTGTTGCCTTCACGAATTTGGTGAATCACATCTTCTGCAACTAAAGGTTGGCGACGGAAATCTTTACGAGAGTTCGCGTGGCTACAGTCGACCATTAGCGCTGCCTCTAAACCAGATTTACCCAGCTCTTGCTCACATTCGTGTACCGATACTGAATCGTAGTTCGTCTGCTTACCGCCACGTAAAATCACGTGACCATTTGGGTTACCTTGCGTTGTTAGTAGTGCAACCTGACCTTCGCGGCTGATACCCATGAAACGGTGGCTAGAAGAAGCCGCCTGCATTGCGTTGATTGCAGTGCCTAGGTTGCCATCGGTGCCGTTTTTAAAACCGATTGGCATTGAAAGACCACTTGCCATCTCACGGTGAGTTTGAGATTCAGTCGTACGAGCGCCAATAGCCGCCCAGCTGAAGGTATCTGCTAGGTATTGCGGGCTAATTGGGTCTAATGCTTCAGTCGCTAGTGGGATTTCCATCTCAGCGAGTTCAACAAGTAGTTCACGACCAACATGCAGACCATGCTCAATATCGAAAGTGCCGTCTAGATGTGGGTCATTGATCAAACCTTTCCAACCGACAGTGGTACGAGGTTTCTCAAAGTAAACACGCATAACAATATACAGTTGATCGCTAAGTTGCTCAGATAAGGCTTTTAGGCGTTTCGCGTACTCTTTCGCAGCTTCAATGTCATGGATAGAACATGGGCCACATACAACAAGCATGCGATGATCTTTCTTATGAATGATGTTTGCGATAGTTTGACGAGACTCTTGAATGAAACGACGAGCATTATCACTCAAAGGCAGTTTTGCTTTTAACTCCTCAGGAGTAATCAGTACCTGTTCGTCGATGATATTGACATTGCTTAATTCACTTTTCTGCATAACTCAACCTGTATATTTATTTTTACACCCAACATTTCCATTTGGGCTAACAATCTTTAAAAACACAATAACAGCTAAAAAAACGATTGCAAGTGTAAACAATAAAAAACATTAACTGTAAATTTTATATTACACATTGTATTTAGCTCACTCTAAGAGATAAATAGGTTTAAACCATGGATCACACATACAAAAAAGGCGATATTTATCATATCGCCTTATCTAAAATTATTATGTGTTTATTTATCACTCACTGCCTAGCATTCGCTTAATCGTCTCTGAGGTCTCTTTCCACCTAGCATCCGAGTGAAGTGTCGACAAATCAAAGCTGTGTTTTTTAAGCAATGAGTTGGCTAAAGGCACCTCTTGAATCGCTAAGTTATCCAGAGCTTCAATTTGTGCATCTCGTTTATTACACATCAACACCATGTCACAACCTGCATTCAAGGCCGCTTTCGCTCTGTCGGCTGGTCCGCCCATAATGGCAGCGCCTTCCATCGTTAAATCGTCAGAGAATACCAAGCCTTTAAACCCAAGCTGCTGCTTCAATACTTTCTGTAGCCAATACTGTGAACCACTCGCAGGTTGATCATCATAGTGAGAGAAAACCACGTGAGCTGGCATCATGGCATCCAATATTCCAGCTTCAATTTGCGCCTTGAAGATTGCCATATCGGTTTCGAAGATGTCGTCTCTAGGGTCATATGGCGTCTCTAAGTGTGAGTCAGCAATCACGCCACCATGTCCAGGGAAGTGCTTGCCTGTCGTCGCCATGCCAACCGACTTCATGCCTTTGATGAAAGCGCTGCTATGACGAACAATGGTATCAATATCTTCACCAAACGCTCGGCTACCAATTGCTTTACAGTCGTGGCCTTTATCTAATACTGGCGCAAAGCTCAGGTCGATATCATGGGCAATCAATTCTGCCGCCATCAGCCAACCGGCCTGTTCTGCTAACTGCTCACCATTATTCTTAGTCGCGAATTCTTGAGCAGCTGGGATAATTGAAAAGCCATCGCGGAAGCGCTGAACTCGGCCACCTTCTTGATCGACACCAATCAAAATAGGACGTTTCGCTACCTTGCGAATTTCTTTGTTTAACGCCGATAACTGTTTGCTATCGTGATAGTTTCGAGAAAATAAGATGAGACCACCAACAGTAGGGTGCTCTAAAATTTCTCTGTCTTCAGCTGTCAGCTCGTAGCCTGCAATATCAACCCACAACGGTCCCATAAAATTTCCTTCTATTGCTTAAATTCCGCTACTGCAGATTTACTTTGTTCAATTAATTGGTCGGCCTGCTCTTCCTGCTGAGTTAACGCAATGAACAACAAGTCAGTAATAAAAAGTTGGCTATCACGCGCGGTGATAGATGAGCTTCGAATATGATTTTCGTCTGCCGCCGAGATGAGTTTGATATCAGCGTATTTATCTAAAGCAGAAGGGGATAGCTGGCTTACTACAATCACCTTGGCCTTTTTCGATCTAGCTAACTGGGCAACCTTCACCACTTCTCTGGTGTTTCCTGAATAGGAAATTGCAACCAACACATCATTTTCAGAAAGAGACGCAGCATTAGCAATCTGAATGTGAGCATCCTGCTCTGCATTAACAGCATGACCTATTTTCATCAGCTTATAAGCGAAATCTTTCGCAACCAGAGACGATGCTCCCACCCCAGAAATCTGTACTTTATTAGCAAGATGCAGCAAATCAGCAGCATTGCTTAACTGTTCGCCTTCATTTAATAACACGGTACGCTCAAGCGATTGTGTTTTACTTGCAAGAAGTTTGTCCATCACCGTATCTGGCGGATCTTTTCTGGTGATGGTCCCATGGATCCCGCGCTGGGATACAGGCTGATAAGTCATATCACTCTGATAGAGCTTCATCTTCATCTCAGAAAACCCTTTGTAGCCGAGTTTCTGACTAAACTTTACGATCGTCGATTGGCTTACACCTACCGCTTTAGCCAACTCAGGAGAGGAGAGTTGCTTAACTTGTTGTGGGTGATCCAAGACGTAACGAGCCACCAGCGAATCCGATGGAGAGAGTTTTGGTAATAATGCTTTAACTTTCGCAATGCCTTTCATTAAGCGTTCTTCCCCTTCCCTCTGACCGTACCTCGTTATCATAACGAGTTTTGTATTTTCATTGGAATAATTATTCCTTCATATTCTGCTGTTTGGAATAGCTGCCACAACCTTCTGGGATCATTATCAAAGAAAACCATTGGTCACTATTCCACCAAGGAATAGATTTTGAAACTCATTATTCAAACTGACATTCTGAAAAAATAATAATAAACACCCTCTACCCTATTCATGCTACGGAGCTGCTATGAATTCACTATTTACTTTGCTGGACTGGGCGGTATTTGCGGTTTACTTCGCTGTTATCGCTTTTACAGGCTGGCACTTCAGCCGAACCAAAATCACGAGCACCAAAGACTATTTCTTAGGCGGTAACTCGATGCCAATGTGGGTTGTTGCCATCTCGGTATTGGCGACCTCGCAATCAGCAGCGACGTTCTTAGGCGGACCAGAATCTAGCTACCGTGGCGATCTCACTTACCTAGCGACCAACATCGGTGGAATTATTGGTGCTGTCTTTGTCGCATTAGTACTGATACCTCGCTTCTACAAAAACAAAGTCTCTACCGTGTACGAACTGCTGAAAGTTCGTTTTGGCGAGAAAACAAAACAGCGCGCAGGTGTAATGTACTTAGTCGGTCGTGTATTTGCTTCAGGTGCTCGCCTATACATGGCCGCTATCGCAGTCTCCATGATTCTATTTACCAACATTGACCCAAGCAGCGTAGTTACTTCAGTGGTTATTCTCGTTGCTGTTGGCCTTGCTTATACCTACATGGGTGGCATTCGTTCCGTTATCTGGAGCGACCTAATTCAGCTTGTGGTTTATGTCGGTGCAGCCATTGCTGTGATCATCTATTTATTGGGACAAATTCCAGCTGATTTCAACCAAATTGCTCAGGTACTGGCTAACCCTGGTGAAGGCCAAGCTTCGAAACTGACCTTATTAGATTTTAACCTCGACTTTAGCCCTGCTGGCACCTTCAGCTTTTGGGCATGTATCACAGGATTCGTGCTATTAAACATTGGTGCATTTGGCCTTGATCAGGACATGACTCAACGTGTTTTGACTTGTAAAGATGCTAAGCAAGGTTCAAAGGCGATGATTAACTCAATCATCTTCTCTATCCCAGTTGTGCTTGTATTTATGTCAATTGGCCTACTCTTGTATGTCTTCTACCAAAGACCAGAACTGATGGGTGTTGAAGGTAAAGAAGTTGTTCAAAACTTCAATGGCGAAAACGTCACGATCTTCATGTACTACGTGCTAAATGAAATGCCTGCTGGTCTTCGTGGCTTAGTGACAGTTGGTGTTGTTGCTGCAGCGCTATCGACACTAAACTCTGGCTTAAACTCGATGTCTTCAGTTGCGGTACAAGACATTTACAAGCCTTGGTTAGAAGCTCGTAAGGGAGAACAAGATGACTTCCATTATGTAAAAGCAGGCCGCTTCGGTATGGCCGCTGCTGCGCTGGCCTTAGGTAGCATGGGTATCTTGTGTTACTACTGGCAGCAATACACCGACATGCCGTTATTATCGTTCGCTTTGAGTGTGATGGTGTTTGCTTATACCGGGTTATTGGGTGTCTACTTCACGGCCATTTTCACTGAGCGCGGCAACGAGACTTCTGTCGCTTTAGCTCTAGTGGCAGGCTTCTTAACAACATTACTGATGCAAGCTTATGTGTGGGACAGTGTGATGGGCGTGATTAACGCGGATTGGGTGGGTATTCGATTAGCCTTCCCGTATCAACTCTGTGTGGGCACGTTTGTATCATTAATTGTGTGCCTTGCAGGTAAGAAGCAAACTCAAGAAGTTAATAAACTACAAACGGTTTAGCCAATGATTACCCATACTTTGGCAGTCGATGGCGGTGGCACTAAAACCGCCATTAGACTGAAGCGAATATTACCAACACTAAGTGTCATCGAAGAGTGTATTTTACCTGCGACATCATTGACCTTATATGGTGGATCTGCGATCACTCAACTTACTCATTATATTGATGAAATGTTGAGTGTGAATCAGATAAAATCACAACAGTGCTATATTGTGGTTGGCGTTGCGGGCGTAGGAAACTTAGATTTAAAAGCCAAACTGCAATCGGCGTTAACCCATTGCCCGCACCTGTATGTAACAACTGATGCAGAAGCGTCAGTATTTGGTGCTAATTCAGGACAAGGTGTTAACTGTATTGCGATTGGCACAGGTTCCGTTGCGATTCAATTGGACACACAACAAAAGACTCATCAAGTTGGTGGTTGGGGTTTCCCAATTGGTGACCAAGGTGGTGGCGCTTGGCTTGGTTTTCGAGCTGTTCAACAAACTCTCGTTGAATTAGATAACAAGCGCACTTCTTTAACGAATCAACTTGTAATGCGAAAAACAGGCAACGAACGCAGCCAAATTCTACGGTGGATTGGCGAAGCTAACGCGACCGATTACGCCCAATTTGCACGAGAGATCGTTGATATAGAGCAGCGCTGCTCAACGGCAAGTGCCATATTAAAACAAGGTATTGAAGAAATAGAGAAGCTCACACGAGTATGCTCAGACTATAACTCATTACCGATTATTTTCTTAGGCAGTTTAGGGCAGTTCTATCACCCTAGGCTTTCCCAAGAACTCCAAGTTCGTACCTTAAATATTCAAGGTAATGCTCTGGATGGCGCAGAAGTCATCGCAAGCCAAAAGATCCGGCAGCTTAATTTAGGAAGTGAACAATGAAATCAGAGTTATACATTGGCGTGATGTCGGGGACGAGTATGGACGGCGTTGATACGGCACTGGTGTCGATAGAAGACAACCGGATCACATTACTCGCTCATGATGAGTTCCCAATGCCTGACGACCTCAAAGTGCGTCTGCTTGAAGTTTGTATTGGTCAGAAAACCGATTTAATTGCCATTGGAGAACTCGACCACCAGCTTGGCCATCTGTTTGGCGATGCGGTTTTGCAACTTCTCGAAAAGTCAGGTACACCTGCATCTTCTGTGACTGCGATTGGTAATCATGGTCAAACGGTATTCCACCAGCCAAGCGGCGAATCTCCATTTACCATGCAGTTGGGTGATGCCAACATCATTGCCGCTAAAACACAGATTCAAACGGTTGCCGATTTCAGGCGTAAAGACATGGCATTAGGCGGACAAGGTGCGCCATTAGTCCCTGCCTTCCACCATACTATTTTCCAGCCACAAGACAGCTCAGTTGTGGTGTTGAATATTGGTGGTATCTCGAATATTTCAGTGCTGCGCCCTAATCAGCCAACACTTGGTTATGATACTGGCCCGGGCAATATGTTGATGGACGCTTGGGTTGATAAACACACGGGCGATAAGTTTGACCGTGATGCCCAATTTGCGCTTAAAGGTCAGCTCAATCAAGCCTTTCTCGAACAGTTGTTAAATGAATCTTATCTATCTCAAATACCACCGAAAAGTACTGGTAGAGAACTGTTTAATCTACCGTGGCTAGAGCAACAATTAACAGAATTTAAAGATCTTGCAGCAGAAGATGTTCAGCGCACACTTTGTGAATACACCGCATTGACGATAGCCAATGAAGTGGAGACTTATCGCTTGGGTGACCAGCCTGCACTGTATGTGTGTGGCGGTGGTACACGAAATCCATTGTTGATGAAGAGGCTGTCTGAACTGCTTCCAAGTTGGGAGGTTGACTCAACCACCAGTAAAGGCGTGGACGCCGATTACATGGAAGCGATGGCTTTTGCGTGGCTTGCTCAACGTCATATTCATCAACTGCCAAGCAATTTACCAGAAGTGACTGGCGCAAGCAGAGCGGCCTCTCTAGGCGTTCTCTATCGTGCTGACTAAACAACTTTAGAACCATCATTTTAGAATCACCATTTAAGGATCATTATGAGTAACGACGCTCTCATATCAGCGCTCTCGCACCTCGTTTCGGAGGGGAGAAACCCTGACACTATGGATATTGATCTGCTCACCTCTCTCGAAGTGGTTGAAAAGATTAACCAACAAGACAAACAAGTCCCGCTGGCGATTGAAGCGGAACTGCCACAGATCGCGAAAGCGGTCGATAAAATTGCTCATGCCTTTCAAAACGGTGGTCGACTGATTTATATGGGCGCAGGCACCAGTGGTCGATTGGGTGTTTTAGATGCATCAGAATGCCCTCCGACTTTCGGTGTTTCAGACAAAATGGTTATCGGCTTAATCGCTGGCGGACCAGAAGCGATTTTAAAAGCCAAAGAGGGAGCGGAAGATTCGCTGACTCTCGGTATTGAAGACCTGAAAGCCATTCAATTTACAGAAAATGATGTCGTGGTAGGTATTGCAGCGAGCGGTCGCACACCTTACGTGATTGGTGCACTCAACTATGCCAATCAGCTTGGCGCAGTAACGGTTGCATTATCTTGTAACCCTGACTCTCCAATTGCTGAAATCGCTCAAATCGCAATTAGCCCGGTGGTTGGCCCAGAAGCATTGACTGGTTCAACACGACTCAAATCAGGTACAGCACAAAAGCTGGTGCTTAATATGCTGACCACTGCCAGCATGATTCGCATTGGTAAGAGCTACCAAAACCTTATGGTCGACGTAAAAGCGACCAATGAAAAGTTGGTTGCCCGCGCCGCTCGTATCGTTATCCAAGCAACGGAGTGCGATAAAGCACTGGCGGTGTCGACACTTAAAGCGACTGATTACGATGTGAAGTTATCTATTTTGATGATTCTAACAGGGCTAGATTTAGAGTTAGCCAAGGCTCAGCTTGATAAGCAAAACGGCTTTTTAAGAAAAGCTGTAGAGAATAACCAGTAACCTAGACTCTGCTGTTGAGTGTTACTCCGGCTACCGACAAAAAGACCAGTACACACGCGGTACTGGTCTTTTTTAGTTTTAATTTTTCATCGCTAGCTTGGGCTTAGTAGTCGTTTGAGAACTCGTCCCAGCCGCGTTGCCATTCCATACGGAAACGTTGAGCGTCTTCCGTACCAGAACACACGCCTTCATACACCTGACCAGATAAACCAATCTGATAAGCATGGTTCGGATTACAATATTCAGTCACACCTAGGTGATAACCTTCTGTGTAACCCGCTTGATCGACTGCGCCAAGCTCAGTCATCTCTGAATACGAACGCTGAGTGTGGCCTTTGATACCATCACGATAGCCAATCTCTTGCCAATTGCCTTCAGCTGCTAAATCTTGAACATTAGCGCTGCATCCTGCAAGGCTAAATGCCACGGCGAATAGTACGATTATTTTTTTCATTTCAATCCTTTATATTGTTACTTCACCACTTTCTGACGAAGCGCTGCCTTTGTGGTGATTCTCCGCTGAACGCCTATCGATGTCCACTTATTGTCTAATGTTCGCCACTTTAGGTTCATTCCGACCACTCAGAATCAATAGTCGCCGTTAAGCCAACTCAAACAACCTCTCTATAGAGCTAATAGGCCTCTCGATAGAAATATCGGCCACTCAGCACAGTGAACAAACCACTAAATCAGTTATAACACCGCTAAATTGGCTATTCGACCACTCACTCTCGTAGCGGAAGTTTCTTCTCATCGACTCCTTTAATATACACCCTGACTTAATTAATACATTCAGGGATAACAAATTATGATGTGGTTTCTTACCTGTGTCGCAGCACTCATTGGTGGCTACTTTATTTACGGTACCTTTATCGAGAAGATTTTCGGTATCAATGAAAAACGCCAAACACCTGCTCACACTAAGCAAGATGGCGTGGACTACGTTCCAATGTCGACACCAAAGGTTTACCTAGTTCAGCTGCTTAACATCGCAGGTGTAGGTCCAATCTTCGGCCCTATCATGGGTGCCCTTTATGGTCCAGCAGCAATGCTTTGGATCGTGCTAGGTTGTATCTTCGCAGGTGCCGTACACGACTACTTCTCAGGTATGTTATCTATCCGCAATGGTGGCGCTTCGGTTCCAACCATCACTGGACGTTACCTAGGCAATGGCGCAAAACACTTTATGAACATCTTTGCCATTGTTCTACTGCTTCTTGTTGGTGTGGTGTTCGTTTCTGCTCCAGCAGGCATGATCACTAACCTAGTGAACGACCAAACTGATTTCGTAATGTCTACGAGCACCATGGTTGTCATCATCTTTGCTTACTACATCATCGCAACGATTGTCCCTGTCGATAAAATCATTGGTCGCTTCTACCCACTGTTCGGTGCACTGCTTATCTTTATGTCTGTTGGCCTAATCACTGCGATTGGTCTATCTGACGAACACCAAATCATGGGGGGCTTTGAGATCAGCGACATGTTCACCAACATGAACCCGAATGACCTACCACTTTGGCCTGCTCTCTTCATCACTATCGCATGTGGTGCTATCTCTGGCTTCCACGCCACTCAGTCTCCTCTGATGGCGCGTTGTATGGAAAACGAGAAGAACGGTCGCTTCGTATTCTACGGCGCAATGATTGGTGAAGGCATCATCGCTCTAATCTGGTGTGCACTTGCTCTGTCTTTCTTCGGTTCGGTTGAGTCTCTGTCTGACGCAATTGCAAACGGCGGCCCAGGTAACGTAGTATACAGCGCTTCATTTGGTCTACTGGGTGTATTTGGCGGTATCCTTGCTTTCCTTGGCGTGGTTATCCTACCAATCACTTCTGGTGACACAGCGTTCCGTTCAAGCCGTCTTATCCTTGCTGAATACTTCAACATGGAACAGAAAACACTGCGTAACCGTCTACTAATGGCGTTACCACTGTTCGTTATCGGTGGCATCCTGACTCAAGTTGATTTCGGTATCATCTGGCGCTACTTCGGTTTTGCTAACCAATCAACAGCCGTAATGATGCTGTGGACAGCTTCAGCTTACCTACTTCGCCACAACAAACTGCACTGGGTAACAACAGTTCCAGCTATCTTCATGACGTCTGTGTGTATCACATTCATCCTGAACAACAGCCAACTGGGCTTCGGTCTACCAATGCAAATCTCAACCATCATTGGTGTGGTGAGTGCGCTAGGTGTTGCGGCTTACGTTATTAAAATTTCAAAAGGCAAAGGCGATATCGACCTAGCTGATGAAGAAGAGAAAGAAGCAAAAGGCGTTACCAAAACAGCCTAGTTCTTTAAGGCTCTTGGGAACAAGAGACCAATCTTCAGAGAAAGAGACAAAAGAACAGCCAAACACAACTTCGCTTGCTCCCGTAATCACTCAGTGATTCGTGGAATCTAAGACTAAAGCCCGTCCACTGTGATGGGCTTTAGTGTTTTCAGGCGTTAGTGCTTTCGACTCTGGGAAGCGAATATAACCTACGAAAACACAAGCAAAGCTACCGTTACCAAGCAATGAGCTTTACACTTAACAAGCGTCTCAATAGGTGAAAATATGGAACTCATTCTCTCTCTGCTGCAACAAACCTGCGTCTACTTAGTGATTGCTTACATGCTGAGTAAAACCCCACTGATTCTCCCTTTGTTGAGCATCTCATCTCGCTTAAGCCATAAGATCAGCTGCTACGTTCTGTTTTCCCTGTTCTGCATTATGGGTACCTATTTCGGACTGCAGATCAATGATGCCATCGCCAACACGCGTGCGATGGGTGCGGTAATGGGAGGTCTGTTTGGCGGCCCTGTCGTTGGCTTTGCCGTCGGCTTTACTGGTGGAATTCACCGTTACTCATTAGGCGGCTTCACAGACTTGGCTTGTGCGATTTCAACCACAGCAGAAGGCTTGATTGGCGGCCTGTTACACGTTTATCTCGTGAGAAAGAACAAAGCCAGCCAACTGTTTAATCCGTTAGTGGTTTTCTCGGTAACCCTGTTTGCAGAGATCATTCAGATGCTGATTCTGCTGGCGGTCGCAAAACCCTTCGAACAATCCTATGCTCTGGTTTCTGATATTGCGGCGCCAATGATCATCGCTAACTCGGTCGGTGCGGCGCTGTTCATGAGCATCATCCAAGATCGGAAAACCATCTTCGAGAAGTATTCGGCAACTTTCTCACGCCGCGCATTAACCATCGCCGAGCGTTCAGTGGGTATTTTACATGGAGGATTCAATTCGGATAATGCGCAAAAAATCGTGCGGATCATTTACGAAGAGACTAACGTTGGTGCGGTGGCGATTACCGACCGAGAGAAAATCCTCGCGTTCGTTGGTATTGGTGATGAACACCATATTCCGAACACCCCGATTTCATCGCAAAGCACGCTCACTTCGATGGAACAGAACGACATCATCTACCTTGATGGCAAAGAGAACCCATACCAATGCTCCTTGTCGCAGGATTGTAAATTGGGTTCTGCGTTGATTATTCCATTGCGCGCGGGTAACGAAGTGGTCGGCACCATCAAGCTCTATGAGCCAAAGCTGAAACTATTCTCAACTATCAATATGTCGATGGGTGAAGGTATCGCTCAACTATTATCGAGCCAGATCCTATTTAGCAACTACCAGCAGCAGCAAACGCTACTGACACAAGCAGAAATCAAACTGCTGCACGCTCAAGTGAACCCGCACTTCTTGTTCAATGCGCTTAATACTATCAGCGCAGTAACACGTCGTGACCCAGATAAAGCTCGAGAGTTGATTCAACACCTGTCTCACTTCTTTAGAAGCAACCTAAAGCAGAACATCAACACCGTGAAGCTCAAAGACGAACTGGCACACGTCAACGCTTACCTGACCATAGAGAAAGCACGCTTTACCGATCGACTAGAAGTGGAATGGGATATCGACCCGCAGTTATATGAATCTCAATTGCCGAGCTTTACCCTGCAACCGCTGGTAGAAAACGCCATCAAACATGGGATATCTAATATGTTGGAAGGCGGTAAAGTAAAGATCTCTAGCGAGGCTTTCGAGGGTGGGTTCAAGTTAACCGTTGAAGACAATGCAGGTAATTATCAGAAGCCATCTCAAGATCATGTAGGATTAGGGATGGAAATTGTTGATAAACGACTCACTAATTTCTTTGGACAAGATTCAGCACTAAAAATAGAATCTCAACCACAGCAATTTACTCGAATGAGCTTTATCATACCTATACTCAAATAATGGTATTTTCGGAGACGGATCGCTCCGAGTTGAAACATTTAGAAGCAGACATTTAAAAGATAAGCGTGAACCAAGCAGGGATAGAACCAAGATGAAGATTGTAGGATGTTAAAGGCACTAGTTATCGATGATGAGCTTTTTGCTCGCGAAGAGCTGATTGAGCTGCTGACCGAAACCGGAGAAGTGGAAATCATAGGCCAAGCGAGTAACGCGATCGAAGGACTGAAACAGATCAACCTACTCAAGCCTGATGTCGTGTATTTGGATATCCAAATGCCGCAGGTTACTGGGATTGAGCTGTTAAGCATGCTTGACCCAGATACCATGCCCTACGTGGTATTCGTCACCGCCTACGACCAATATGCGATTCAAGCCTTTGAAGATAACGCTTTTGATTACCTACTTAAGCCAGTCGAGCCTTGTCGATTAAACAAGAGCGTTTGTCGCCTGAATAAGGTCATCAAACAAAATCAGAAAGCACCAGAACAGAACATCTCAGCGATTGCTCCCTGTCACTTAGAGCAAATCCCATGTATTGGTCATAACCGCATTGTGATCATGGCAAGCCAAACGGTAGAGTGCGCCTATTCCGATATCAGTGGTGTGCATGTTCGTAGCTCATCGCAAACCGCAACCTCACAGTTAACACTAAAGATCTTGGAAGAAAAGACCGATTTGATCCGCTGTCATCGACAGTATTTGATCAACATAAAATCGATCCAAGAGATCAAACTGCTAGAAAATGGATTAGCAGAGATCATTACCCTGACTGGCTTTGAAGTCCCGGTGAGTCGTCGTTATTTAAAGACTTTAAAAGAGCAACTCGGTCTCCAGTAACGCGTTAGAATTAGACGCCCTGTTCCAAAGCACGATCAAAAAAGCCAACGTATCACGTTGGCTTCCTGCTGTTTACAAATCAATAGTGTTTGCAAATCGCTAGTGTTTACGAATCGTCTTGTTACGAATCACTAGAGATCAGTCGACTTGCTTAATCTGTAGCTCTTTGGGTACTTCGAAGAACATGTTCTCTTCGCGACCTTGAATCTCTTCAACCTCGGTAGCACCCAACTCACGAATCCGATCTAAGATCTGGTTTACTAGCTCTTCAGGAGCAGAGGCTCCGGCTGTTACACCTATTTTCTTTTTCCCTTCAACCCATTCAGTTTGAATGTCTTCAGGGCAGTCTGTTAGATAACCTGGCGTGCCTAGCTTCTCAGCCAGCTCTTTTAAACGAGTTGAGTTCGATGAGTTCTTAGAACCAACGACAATTACAACGTCTACATCGTTTGCCATTTCACGCACAGCGTCTTGACGGTTTTGAGTCGCGTAGCAGATATCGTCCTTACGTGGACCTTGGATCTCAGGGAACACGCGACGTAGCTCTTCAATCACATCTGCTGTTTCATCAACTGATAGCGTTGTTTGGCTAACGTAGTGCAGGTTACTCGGGTCGTTCACTACTAGGTTCTGTACGTCTTCTGGCCTTTCAACCAAGTACATACCACCAGTTTGGCTCGCGTACTGACCCATAGTGCCTTCCACTTCAGGGTGACCTGCGTGGCCAATCAGTACCACTTCCATATGTTTGCGGCTCGCACGAGCAACCTCCATATGAACTTTAGTCACCAAAGGACACGTCGCATCAAATACCGTTAACTCACGCTCTTTCGCTTCTTTACGAACCGCTTGAGAAACACCGTGAGCCGAAAAGATCACGATGTTGTCGTCTGGCACCTCACTCAGTTCTTCGACAAAAATAGCACCACGCTGCTTGAGCCCCTCAACAACAAAGCGGTTGTGTACCACTTCATGGCGAACATAGATCGGTGGCTGATACATTTCGAGTGCACGCTCTACGATGCTGATCGCACGATCGACACCGGCACAAAAGCCACGAGGGTTAGCTAACATTATTTTCATTTCATTGCTCATCATTTACCGCGGTACTAAGGTTGCTTCTATAGAGTTCGCCGTCAGCGAGGTTCGCATTCTACAGTGAAGCGTCTAGACAGTGAAGCTCTGGGTGAGATCACAGCTGTAAGGCTATCTTATTCTAGCGTGAAGACAGCTATTCTAACGTTAAGAGAGTTATTCTACCGTTAAGATATTGACGTCAAAGCTAACGTCTTGACCAGCGAGTGGGTGATTAAAATCAACCGTCACTGAATCACCTGCGATCTCAGTAATAATACCTGGAATTTCCATACCGTCAGGACCTGAAAATGCCATGATAGTGCCCACTTCAACTTCAGAGTCGCCAACAAACTTAGCACGATCCATATAGTGAATATGATCTGGGTTTGGCATACCAAACGCGTCTTCCGCCTTCAGTTCGATAGACTTTTCAGTGCCGGCTTCAAGTCCAAGTAAGCACGCTTCAAAGTTCTCACTTAGGCTGCCATCACCCATGACGAACTTCGCTGGTTTGCCCATGTTCTCCGTACTATCGGCAACTGAACCATCCTTCATTTTAATCGTAAAATGTAGAGTTACTGCTGAATCATTTTTAATTGCTGCCACGTTACTTTCCTTAGACTTCTTTATTATTTGAGGATGCGCTGTGCTTTGCTTCCTTGTTGACTGAAGCATAAAAAAAAGCGCCGTCGGAATCAACCGACAGCGCTTAGGGCTATTCTATTCTGTGAGTCATAGACTGACTTTGAAGCAAGCTATTTGCTTTCGTCTTTCTTACGGAAACCATCTAAGATGATCATCGCAGCACCGATACAGATTCCCATATCCGCTAAGTTAAATGCAGGCCAGTGGTAAGTGCCCCAGTAGAAGTCTAAGTAATCGACAACAAAGCCATGTACGACTCGGTCAAACACATTACCTACTGCACCACCAATGATGATCGCATAAGCAATGTTATTCCACTTCTCTGTTGCTGGTAGTTTGCTCATCCAGTACGTCAGCATACCTGTTACCGCAAATGCGATACCCGTAAATAACCAACGCTGCCAACCACTTTGATCACTCAAGAAGCTAAACGCTGCACCGTAGTTATGCACGTACAAAAAGTTAAAGAATGGCAGCACCTCAATACGGTTTGCCCAACCATAACCCATATTGTCCATGACAAAGAGTTTAATGCCGATATCAGCCAAGAAGACCAATAGAGCCAGCCATAACCAACGTACACCAGATTGTTTTAACGAAACTTCACTCATTTCTATTCCTAGTATTTACGAAGTTGGTATTCATTGTTAGTCACCTTACGTGACCTTGATTACCAACTTGGTTAAACACATTTCCTATAACTAAAAATAACCCCAGTTGATACTGGGGCTATGATTTTTACAAAAAGTTCAGTCTTTCTCTGAGTCGTTATGCGAACTTACGCACTTCGCCTTCACCGTCGATGTTCGACACACAACGACCACAAACTTTCTCGTGACCTTCGATAGTGCCTACATCTGGAGTGTGGTGCCAGCAACGGTCACACTTCTCAGCTTCAGTAGCCGCAACTTCAACGAATAGACCAGCAACGTCTGTCGCTTGCGCTGCATCAGACTTCTCGCTCAGTGGCTTAACAACAGCTGCAGAGGTGATAAGTACGAAACGTAGCTCATCTTCTAGCTTGTTGATTTTAGCCGCTAGTGCATCGTCAGCGTATAGAGTAACTTCAGCTTGCAGTGCACCACCGATCGTTTTCTCTTTACGAGCATCTTCAAGAAGCTTGTTCACTGCGCCACGAACAGACTGGATTTCAGTCCAGAATTCGTTGCTTAGCTCTTCGCCTTCTGCAAGACCAAATAGACCTTCGAACCACTCACCTGTGAATACGAACGTGTCGCGCTGCTCTCCAGTTGGTAAAGAGCTTGGCATTTCGTTCCAAATTTCATCTGCAGTGAACGACATGATAGGTGCCATCCAACGAACTAGAGCTTCTACGATGTAGTAAAGCGCCGTTTGACAGCTACGTTGAGCATGGCTGCCCTGCTTCGCTGTGTACTGACGGTCTTTGATTACGTCTAGGTAGAAAGAACCCATTTCGATAGAACAGAACTGCATTAGACGTTGAGTCACACCGTGAGTGTTGTACTCGCCGTATGCTTTAACAATCTCTTCTTGTGCAGCTTGAGCACGGCCAACAGCCCAGCGATCAAGTGCAACCATCTCTTCAGCAGGAACTAGGTCAGTTTCAGGGTTGAAACCGTTCAAGTTCGCTAGGAAGAAACGAGCCGTGTTACGAATACGACGGTAAGCATCCGCTGAACGCTTCAGGATTTCATCAGAAACCGCAACTTCACCCGTGTAGTCTGTAGAAGCAACCCATAGACGCAGGATATCTGCACCTAGCTTGTTGGTTACGTCTTTAGGAGCAACAACGTTACCGATAGATTTAGACATCTTACGGCCGTTACCATCCACTACGAAACCGTGCGTTAGTACTTGCTTGTACGGTGCTTCGTCTTTCATCGCGATAGATGAAATTAGAGAAGACTGGAACCAACCACGGTGTTGGTCTGAACCTTCAAGGTAAAGATCAGCACTGTGAGTGCGCTCTTCGTTCGGGAAGTTGTACTCTTCACGAGAATCAACAACAGAGAAGTGCGTAACACCTGAGTCGAACCATACGTCTAACGTATCCATTACTTTTTCGTACTTATCAGCGTCTTCTGCGCCCATAAGTTCAGCAGCGTCTACATCCCACCAAGCTTGAATGCCTTTCTCTTCAACTAGCTTCGCAACTTTTTCAATAAGCGCTGGGCTTTCTGGGTGAAGTTCTGCTGTTTCTTTATGAACAAACAAAGCAATTGGCACACCCCAAGTACGTTGACGAGAGATACACCACTCAGGACGACCTTCAACCATGCCTTCGATACGGCTTTGACCCCATTCAGGCAACCACTCAACACTCTTGATTGACTCTAGTGCTTTAGCACGTAGGCCAGCTTGATCCATAGAGATGAACCATTGTGGTGTTGCGCGGAAGATGATTGGAGTTTTGTGTCTCCAACAGTGTGGGTAGCTGTGCTCGTAAGCGTGGTGATGCAGAAGTGCACCTTTCTCTTTTAGAACTTCTAAAACAGAGTCGTTCGCTTTGAATACGTGCTGACCAGCAAATAGCTCTGTATCTGGCAGGTAAACGCCGTTAGAACCAACTGGGTTAGCGATTTCTAGGTTGTACTTTTTACCAACCACGAAATCTTCTTGACCGTGACCAGGCGCAGTGTGAACCACACCAGTACCTGAATCTGTTGTTACGTGATCGCCAAGAACTGCAGGAACAGTAAAGTCGTAGAACGGGTGGTTGAACTGAGAAAGCTCAAGATCAGCACCTGTAGCAAAACCAAGGTTGTGGAAGTGCTCGATACCTGCACGATCCATTACGTCTTTTGCTAGTTCAGAAGCAACAACGATACGTTGAGCAGGCTGGTCGCCATTCGCTTCAACTTGGATAAGCACGTATTCAAGATCATCACGTAGACATACTGCGCGGTTAGCAGGCAGAGTCCATGGTGTTGTTGTCCAGATAACGATAGAAATTTCGCCTTGACCCGCATGACCTTCAGCTAGAATAAATTTCTCTAGAAGCGCCGCTTCGTCAGCTGCTGTAAATTTCACATCGATAGATGGAGAAACTTTATCTTTGTATTCAACTTCAGCTTCAGCCAGAGCAGAACCACAATCAGTACACCAGTGAACGGGTTTGAAACCTTTAAGAAGGTGACCTTTGTCTGCGATTTTGCCAAGAGAACGAATGATGTTCGCTTCTGTGCCAAAATCCATAGTGCGATAAGGTTTGTCCCACTCGCCCATGATGCCAAGACGTTTGAAGCTCTCTTTCTGACCTTCAACTTGACCCGCAGCGTACTTTCGACACTCTTCGCGGAATTCAGCCGCCGAAATCTTCTGACCAGGCTTACCTTTCTTCTTCTCAACCATTAGCTCGATTGGAAGACCGTGACAGTCCCAACCAGGGATGTACGGTGCATCAAAACCAGAAAGGGTCTTAGATTTGATAATAATGTCTTTAAGAATCTTATTCAGCGCGTGGCCAATGTGAATGTCGCCGTTCGCGTATGGAGGGCCATCATGCAGTACGAAAGATTTTTTACCTTTCTTTGCCTTACGGATTTCGCCGTAAAGATCTTCTTTGTACCAACGCTTCAGCATTTCTGGCTCACGATTTGCCAGATTGCCGCGCATTGGGAACCCTGTTTCTGGTAAGTTCAGGGTATCTTTATAATCACTCATCGATTCTTAATTCCGTTATATTGGGCGAAGTTAGACATTATGTTAATCGGTGGAATCATCCGATTAATTCTTTAGCTGAAGCAGCCACACCCTTGCGGCTTCAGCATCCAATTCTATTTGATTCTTTAGTGCGTCGAACGATTCAAATTTTATCTCGTCGCGCAGTTTGTGCAAAAGTCGTACTTCTAACTGTTTACCATATAAATTGGCTTTAAAGTCAAAAAAATGCACTTCCAATTGCTGCCTTACCCCATTAACTGTTGGTCGTTGTCCAATATTAGCAACGCCACCGACAGGAACACCGTCGATATCCAAAGCTTCAACAACATACACTCCCGATACAGGAGAAACACAACGCTTTAATGGAATATTAGCGGTAGGGAAACCGATAGTTCTCCCTAGTTTTCGACCATGGGACACTCGACCACTAATACTGTAATCACGTCCTAACATGGTAGCACTTGCAGCCAAGTCATCGACCGCTAATGCATTTCGTATCTCAGTACTGCTTACTCGTAATTGGTTTAAGCAATAGCTTTGGGTGCTGACCACCTCAAAACCGTACTTCTCGCCCGCCTCTTTGAGCATAGCGAAATTACCGGTACGACCTTTACCAAAGCAAAAATCGTCACCAACCACCAAGAACTTCACACCAAGCTTATCAACCAAAAGATCCTTAATGAATGCTTCCGCGGATAAACTTGCAAAATACTGATTAAAATTAACACACAATAAGCGACTGATATCTAGCTTACTCAGTTGCACGTATTTGTCTCGTAAACGAGTTAAACGTGCTGGCGCTCTATCTCGGGCAAACAGCTCCATAGGCTGCGGTTCAAACGTCATAACAACAGAAGGTAGCCCTAATGCTGCAGCTTGTTTAGAAACCTGACTCAAAACCTCTTGATGTCCTAAATGAACACCATCGAAGTTACCTATGGTTAATACACAGCCATGATGCTGCGCTTTAATATTGTGTATACCTCGGATCAGTTCCATTATGATCAGCTAAAACCTGTTATTTGCATCATTTATTGTGTGAAACCGACGGATTATATACTAATCAGTATTAATCTGTCGCTGCTTTTAAATGTTTTACTCGGATACCTAAAATCAGTACCGAAACAATATAAACAAAGCCACCAAGTCCAATCAAGCCAGTTAATGTCAGCGCTCTCTGGCTAAAGCTCCATTCAAGCCAATGTTGCATATTATCCAGCTGCCATAAAATAGCCGCTACCATCACCACACCTGAGATAATTAATTTGGCACTGAACAACAAGGTTGTCTTAGTTAATTGATACACACCCGCAAGGTGCAATCCTCGATATAACAAGGCCATATTCACAAAGGCAGACAGTGCCGTCGCAATCGCCAAACCCACATAGCCATAAAAATAAGCAAAGATCGCGTTAAACACCATATTAGTCACCATAGCGATAATGCCGTACTTAACCGGTGTTTTGGTATCTTGGCGAGAGTAGTAACCCGGAGCTAAAACTTTAATCAGCATGAAATTAAGCAAGCCTGATGCGTAAGCTACCAATGACATCGATGCTTGCTGTACATCGTGTGGAGAGAACTCACCACGCATAAATAGCACCATCAACATGGGTTTAGCTAAAACGATAAGACCTAACATCGCAGGAATACCAAGCAGCAACACCATGCGCACGCCCCAATCCATGGTATGCGCGAACCCTTCCCCTTGAGCATCTACGTGTTTACGAGACAAAGCAGGAAGAATCACAGTCGCAATCGCGATACCGAATAAACCGAGAGGAAATTCAAGCAGTCGGTCTGAGTAGTACAACCAACTGATAGAGCCTGTTGCGAGGAAGCTGGCAATAAAGGTATCAAACAATAAGTTGATTTGGCTGACCGATACACCGAACAGAGCAGGGATCATTAATGTGCGGATCTTAACCACACCCGGGTCTCTCCATCCCCACTTCGGCTTAACCAACACACCCGCTTTGATCAAGAAAGGCATTTGGAAAAGGAATTGGACTAAGCCACCAAGAAACACACCAATAGCCAAACCAATTTCTGGTTGTTCTAAATTAGGTGAGATAAACCATGCAGCGCCTATGATCATCACGTTCAAGAACACAGGAGTAAAAGAAGAGACCGCAAATTTACCTAATGTATTAAGAATGGCACCAGATAAAGCGACGAAGGTGATAAACCATAAATAAGGAAAGGTAATCTTGAGCATAAAGCTCGCTAGCTCAAATTTGGGTGCTGATGGGCCATCATTTAGCCAGTCGATAAACCAACCCGCACCAAACATCGCGGTGATCACGCCAGAGCCCAATACCCCGATGACGGTGACAATAGAAACTAAAACCCCGAGCGTCCCCGACACCTTAGCAATTAAATCTCGTGTCTTATCTTTATCACCTGCGGCGTGATATTCCGTTAATACAGGAACAAACGCTTGAGAAAACGCACCTTCTGCAAAAAGTCGACGTAAGAAATTAGGAATTTTATTAGCGAAGAAAAATACGTCGGCACTCGCTCCTGCCCCCATCAAATTTGCTACTACTACATCACGTACTAGCCCCAATACACGGGAAACAAAAGTCATTGCGCTGACAATCAGGCCTGACTTTAATAGTCGTTTACTCACAGAAACCTCTGACACTGGTTGATTACTTTCAAGCGAGGATAAATACTATCCTGTCCTAAGAAGCATATTTATTAGCATTGGTCTAAAAATGCTGTTAGAATCCCCGCCATCTTAACCGCGATGACCTTTCCATACCAAAGTTTGTTTGGCTACGATTGGTTTTTGCACAAATCATTTGACAATTAAGCGCTAATGAGGGATAGTCCTCGCCCTTAAATTGTCACCGAACTAAGTTTTTGGGAGTTAGACCCTTGGCAAACAGTAAATCTGCTAAGAAGCGCGCTATCCAAGCTGAGAAACGTCGCCAGCACAATGCTAGCCGTCGTTCTATGATGCGCACTTACATGAAAAAGACTATCGCAGCTATCGCAGCTGGTGATAAAGAAGCTGCAACTGCTGCTCTTGTAGAAGTTACACCACTTCTTGACCGTATGGCGACTAAAGGCCTTATTCATAAGAATAAAGCTGCACGTCATAAGTCTCGTTTCGCTGCTGCAATCAAAGCTCTTTAATAGAAATTTGATTACAACGCAAAACGAAAAAAACCGGCCTAGGCCGGTTTTTTTATATCTAAATTTTGAGTAACGCTTTTATTTTACGTGCTAACAGCCGTTTTTCTGACCGATAAACAATTTAAGCAGATAGATAAAACAAACAATCAGAAAAATAAATAGAGAAGCAAATTGGTACGTAGATAGATAGGTAAACACTAACGTTCAATGTGAAATGCTAACACTTCCTTGTGTCATTCTATCGCTGATAAGAAATCCCCCTCCCACCAGCAATAAGCTACTTGCAGTAAATACCATGCAGTAGGTTAATCATCGCTTTTACTTCTTCACTACTCAATGTGTAATACACAGTTTGAGCTTCTTTGCGAGTTTCGACCAAACCATCTCTTCTCAACCAAGCAAGATGTTGAGATAAAGCAGACTGACTCAGTTCCAACTTGCCACACAACTCCCCAACCGACAGTTCAGTGCCATGTAATAGGCACAAAATCTGTAAGCGACGCTCGTTAGCCATGGCTTTGAGTAGAATCACAGCTTGTGCTGAGTTCTTCTCCATCTCTTTTAAGTTCATAGTTTGGCTCCCTACAACCTTTACGCCAACTACGGGCTATCAGTATTTCCGGCATATTGCGGAGTTATGATAATCGATATCAATTCATTAACAAACTATCTCACTCGAACAATTTGCTAAAATCTGCGTCACATACGTTTTTTACTGCTGGATGTTGGATCATCCTCTCAGCAAATATGACGTAGTACTCCTCTTTTAACTCTTCAATACCGCCTAATAGTTGCAGTGATGTGTCGTCTTCCACTTCAGACATATAAATCGTCGGTGCTAAAAATATTACGTCATGATGGTAACGAGCAAAAGCCTTCATCAATGCGGCATCATCAAACTCACCTAAAATATCTGGCTTAAGCCCTTGTCTATCAAACCATTGCAGCACTTTACGACCCATTGAGGTTCGGCTGCCAGGGATCAAAAGCTTTCTTTGCTCCAATACAGCAGGGAAATTAACCCCTTCAACCTGACCTGAACTAAAAAAGCTCATTCCACTCTCACCCAGCTTTTTACTGAACAGGCCCGGGCTTTGACTAGAGTCCACCGGACAGTCAGACAAAATCATATCGAGCTTATGTTGAGAGAGTTGCTCAAGTAGCATTTCATGGGTCGATTCAAAACAGCGCAAGTGAATGCTGTTATCTGGAGGGATGGTCGACATCAGTATCTTACTGACGAGTCTTTTAGAGAGCGCATCCGCGACGCCAACATCAAACAGAATATTGGAGTGCTGGCTGTAATTCACGATGTCCAGCATCTCGTAACTCAGGCCAAACATACGATCGGCATATTTAAAGACCAGTTGCCCAAGCTCTGTAGGCTCAACACTTCGGCCATTACGCTTGGTCAACTTGCCATCCATGCGTTCTTCTAAGGCTTTTATCTGCCCCGTTACCGTTTGTGGTGTTAGGAATAGGGCTTCTGCAGCTTTAGTAACAGAGCCTTGCTTGCAAACCATCCAGAAGTAATACAGATGGTTGTAGTTGAGATGCGACATAGATGTGCCGTAATAAAAGAGTAGATACCCTTTTATATCAAATATGACACCGCCACTCAACAAACTCGGAAAAACCTAACCAAAAATAGATTTACCACTTATTTTTTCGAAGTGTCTGATTTCATAATGTAATATTTCATCGATTATTTTCAATTTTTTTCTAACTTTTAAGATCTATATCACCTATAGAATTTCCATTAAAAAACAATTTAAAACAACAACTTAAAAAAACCACATTAGCAATTGGAATATTTAAAGAGTAAATCATCACAAAAAAGTCGCACCTAAACCAAAATGTAATATTACTGAAATATTTCCCCTCTAACATCACGCTCAGATTAAACAAACAGACCAAACACAGACTTAAACGGTCCAATGGAGAAAACATTATGAACCAAGCTACTACTGCAGCAGCGCCTATCTCGAGCACTACTCGTTGGCTACGCTGGGCTAACTTGGCATTCATGCTTTACCTACTATTACTTTCAGTTTCAATGGTTGGTACAGGCTTCAAATGGGCAACAGGCGAGCAAGCAAAAGTTCTTTTCGAATTTGCTTCACACCCAGTTGCAGGCTTAATGATTGGTTTAGTAGCAACAGCGCTTATTCAATCATCAAGTACAGTTACTTCAATTATCGTTGGCCTTGTGGCAGGTGGTTTACCTGTTGAGCTAGCAATTCCTATGATCATGGGTGCTAACATTGGTACTACGGTAACCAATACTCTAGTTAGCCTTGGTCACGTTCGTTGTAAAGAAGAGTTCAAACGTGCATTCGCAAGTGCGACAATCCACGACTTCTTTAACCTATTAGCCGTTGCTATCTTCCTACCACTAGAGATGGCGTTTGGAATTCTAGAGAAAATTTCTCACTGGTTAGTATCACCGATGCTAGCAACAGGTGATATGAGCATGGGTGGTCTTAACTTCATCAAGCCAATCACTAAGCCTGTTGTAAGTGCGATTAAAGAACCACTATCAACGTTTGGCGACACTGTTGGCGGCATCATGCTTATCGCTCTAGGTATCGCAACTATCTTCGTAGCTATTACTGTAATGGGTAAGCTGATGAAGAGCCTAATGGTTGGTCGTGCTCGTGAGATTCTAAAGAACGCAATCGGTCGTGGTCCAATCCACGGTATCGCTTCTGGCTCTATCGTGACTATCCTTGTTCAGTCTTCTTCTACGACAACAAGCTTGATGGTTCCACTAGTAGGTTCAGGTGTTCTTAAAGTACGTGACGTTTACCCATTCACTCTGGGTGCAAACATCGGTACATGTATTACGGCTCTACTTGCAGCTACAGCAGTGTCTGGTGAGTTCGCAGTATTCGCACTACAAATTGCTCTAGTACACTTGGTGTTCAACATCATGTCAACGGTATTCATCTTCGGTATCCCGTTCCTACGTGAACTTCCAGTTAAAGCGGCAGACATGATTTCAGACATGGCTGTGAAGAACAAAGCTGTAGTGGCTGGTTACCTTGTTGCGGTATTCCTTGTACTGCCTGGTAGCGTGTTAGCTCTTACCGCTTAATAGCAAAATAAACATCGCTTATAGCAAAGCCCGCTACCTCCTAGGTTGCGGGCTTTTTCTTTTTAAGAGCAGATACGGGATTCGGGTAAACGAGTAACGAAGAGCTAAAATCAAATTCGAGATATGAGTAAGCTTGTGACAAGAGCTGAAACTGATACGATATAAGAGTAAATCGGTAAGGTAAGCATTACTCACCAAAGAAGTCCGTTCTAGCTCTTCGTATCCCGCATCTCGTTTACCCGCATCTATATATTTCCGTCATTCCCTACAGCGAGGAACGAGCGTGATAGGGAATCCCACAAACACACCACGAAAGAGACTCCCAACTCCTTCCTTCGTCAGTCTAGGGAATGATGAATCGAAAAAAGATTCGAGATGCGTGTAAGCGAGTATCGAAGAGAAAGAGCCAATGCGCGTTGAGAGTATACGAGTAACATAAAGCATCACACAGCATATGATTTCTCTGCTCTTCGAATCTCGATTACTCGTCACTGTAACTTAGATACAAAAAAGGCTGCACAGAGGCAGCCTTTCAATCAAACAAAGCGAGTGAGATTAAACCGAGAATGGGTACTTAATCGCTTCGTGGCATTCGTAACCTTCAACCCAGAAGTCATCCATCGTTACCCATGTTTCCAAATCTTCTAGAGACTTAATCTGAGGATTGATATGGAATGTTGGGCCAGCTAACGGCTCACGCTTTAACTGGATATCACGCATAGGTGCAAGTTGATCTTCGTAAATATGAGCATTTACTAGCTTATGGTAAGCCACGCCAGCTTTCTTACCCGTGATTTGCGCCATGATAGCTAGGAAGACATACACTTGAACCATGTTGAAGTTCAGGCCTAGGGGTACATCGCAAGAGCGCTGAGTGCTGTTTAGGTACAGAGTATCACCAAGTAGTGAGAAGTGATGGCTGTACATACACGGACGCAAACATCCCATGTGGAACTCACCTGGGTTGTAGAAGTTTAAGATCTCGCCGCGGTCATCAATACCGTTAGTTAGATCATCAACAATCTTCTTCAGTTGGTCGATATGACCGCCGTCAGGTTTTGCCCATGCACGTCCTTGAACGCCATAAACACGGCCCATGTCATCTTCACCCTTGCGGTAAGGGTTATTCAGCCATGCTTCATTCAGGTTAGAATTCGCATCCCAAGTTTTAGTCCCTAGCTTACGAAAATCTTCAGCATTGTCGTAACCACGGATATAGCCAAGCAGCTCAGCAACTGCGGCTTTCCAAAAACTCTTACGCGTTGTTACCAGTGGGAATTGGTTATTACCAACATCATATTCAAGGTCAGCATTGATCACGGTTAGGCAACGCTTGCCCGTGCGTTCATTTTCAATCCAAGTACCGTCATCAACGATACGCTGACAGAGATCTAAATACTGTTTCACACCAATTCCTTACTTCGTTTGTTGTGGTAATTCGTCTTTGTAGTGACCACGCTTGTATGCCCACACCATCATCAACACACCGATGATAACCATTGGCAGTGACAAAATTTGTCCCATAGAGATAAATCCACCGAACAAACCTAGGTGAGCATCAGGTTCACGTACGTATTCTACTAAGAAGCGGAATGTACCATATCCAGCTAGGAATAACCCTGATACAGAACCAAGAGGACGCGGCTTTTTGATAAACCAGTTCAAGATGAAGAACAGCACGATACCTTCAAGCGCCATCTCGTAAAGTTGAGATGGGTGACGAGGAAGTGGACCACCGTTAGGGAACACAATCGCCCATGGCACATCAGTCACACGGCCCCAAAGCTCGCTGTTCATGAAGTTACCTAGACGGCCCATACCTAAACCAAATGGGACGAGTGGTGCAATCATGTCTGCCACGCCAAAGAAGGTGCGACCATTCTTTTTCGCATACCAGAACATTGCGGTGATAACACCCAGCAAGCCACCGTGGAAAGACATACCGCCAGTCCATACCTTAAATAGGTACAGTGGGTCTGCTAGGAAAAGGTCAAAGTTGTAGAAAAGTACGTAGCCAATACGACCACCCAACACCACACCTAGAAAGCCAGCAAACAGTAAGTCTGATACTTGCTCTCGAGTCCAACCACTACCCGGTTGATCAGCTCGGCGATTTGCTAACCAAAGAGCAAACATAAAACCGACAAGGTACATTAGGCCGTACCAACGAACTGAGATTGGTCCTAGTTCAATAAGAACAGGATCGATATTTGGGAATTCGATAAAACCCTGAGACATACTTGGCTCTCTATCTAAATTAATTAACGGTTAGCTCAATGACTAACAGAAAAGACACTACAGCAGCATTGTGGCTGCTATAAACATTAAAAATACCGCAAAGAATTTCTTCAGCACAGGGGTTGGCAATTGAGTGGCCAGTTTCGCACCCACTCGAGTGGTCAAAACTGAGGTACAAGATATCGCGATCAAAGCCGGTAGATAAACATAACCCAAGCTATACGCAGGAAGATCATCGACAGAAGATCCATGCCAAATGAAACCTAGCATTCCCGAAATCGCGATAACACAACCGCATACCGAAGATGAGCCGACGGCTTTACGCATTTCCACACCGTGATGGTTAAGGAAAGGTACCGATAAAGACCCACCGCCAATGCCCGCTAAGCTTGATACCAAACCAATCCCGCCGCCACACAACACGGTTTTAGCTGAACCCGGCATCGATTTTTGGCTCTTGGAGCGAATCGACAATAGCATTTGCAACGCCAACACCAAAACAATCACACCAAAGACTTTTGGTAAGTATTGAGCTGGAATTACATCGGCCACGAAAGAGCCGAGGAAGCCACCTATCACCACACCTGGCATCAACCATTTAACGACAAACATCTCTACGTTACCCAACTTTAGATGGTTAATCGCAGACGATCCCGACGTAACGATGATGGTTGATAGCGAAGTAGCCAATGCCATTTGCATCGCAAACTCTTGGGGGATACCCGCTTTAGGAAGCAAAAACAGTAAGGCAGGAACAACCAGCAAACCACCACCAATGCCTAGCAAGCCTGCTAAAACACCAACAATAGCACCAAGGCCCGCTAACAAGCCTATCAGTTCATATGACACGTTAAATCCTATTTTTTACCTGCTCGAATGAAGCCTGTAAATTCACGCTCTTCGAAATAGTTCAGCATCATACTATAGATGTCACTACCATACGGTTTTGAAAGTGCCTTATTTGCCAAATCCTGTAATTCAGCCAAGTTCGATTGACGAATCAAATATTTGGTTCTTGCGACATTCGAGGTATTCATACTTAACGTCTCATACCCCAATCCAATCAATAGCAGCGCGCCCATCGGGTCACCGGCTAACTCGCCACAAATACAAACAGGTAATTGATATTGCTTACAAGTATCATGAATTTGTTTTAATACCATGATCACCGCAGGGTGCATTGATTCATAGACATCGGATACTCGTGAATTGTTCCGATCAACCGCTAATAAATATTGGGTTAAGTCGTTGGTACCGACTGAAACAAAGTCGACCTTATGCGCAATCAGCGGCAGTATGTACAGCATGGATGGCACTTCAATCATGATACCAACGCGAGGCATACGCACTCGGTTATCAAGCTCATGCACTTCATCATACGCTTGTTCAATCAACTGTAGCGCGTCATCCAACTCCTGTGCACCAGAGATCATCGGCAGCAAAATACTCAAGTTATGGCTTTCACAGCTCGCACGTAGCATGGCACGTAACTGAATAATAAAGATGTCAGGATGATCGAGCGTAAACCGAATACCACGCCAACCAAGGAATGGATTGTCCTCTTCGATAGGAAAATACGGTAAGGCCTTATCACCACCGATATCGAGTGTACGCATCACCACTTGTTTCTCTGGGTAGCTTGCCAGTACAGAACGATACTGCTTGAATTGTTCATCCTCTGACGGGAATCTTTGCTGCAACAAGAAAGAAATTTCAGTTCGATACAGCCCTACGCCATCAACGCCTTGGTTGATAGCGATGTTAGTGTCTGCACTTAAACCCGCATTAAGCAGAATCTCGACTTGCTTGTTGTCTTGCGTTTTTGCCGGTAGGTACAGCTCGCGATTGACCATAGAGGAGAGCTCACTCTCTTCTAGAATCAGCCCTCGATACTCTTTGAGCAGGCTTTTAGTCGGCTCAATAAAGATCTCACCGCTATACCCATCAACAATCGCTCGCTTGCCATTAGCTTGAGCTAGGTTGAGGTTTACCCCCATGACGGAAGGTATGCCAAGCGCTCGAGATAAAATCGCTGCGTGCGAGTTCGCCGCCCCTTCCAAGGAAATCACCGCTAAGAGCTTTTCTTTGGGAATAGACGCTAATACCGAAGCGGTTAACTCACGAACCACTAGGATAATCGGCTTATCTAACGTGCGAAGTTCATGTTCAGAGTTGTGGAGGAAATAGAGCAGCCTTTGTCCGAGCTCTCGGATGTCTTGTGCTCTCTCACGAAGATACACGTCCGACATACGAGCAAAGCGATTAGAATAACTCTCTACAACCTGTCTTAGTGCCCAATCGGCTTTATCGCCTTTCTGGATTTGGCTTTTTAGATCCTTACGCAGCATAGGATCGTTGAGTAAGTGAGTAAACAGGTCAAAGATCGCCAACGCATCTTTATTGATTTCGCTATCTAAGCGCTTTCGCATGCGCTTAAAGTCATTGAGGGCGTTTTCAACCGCTACCGCCAACAACTCATGCTCTCTCTCTATATTGAGCGTCGAAGCAGGATAAACATCGGTGAGTTCAGGCTGAGTGTTGTCCCACCATAAGTCACCAATCGCCACGCCCGATGAAGCTGCAATACCTTTAGTAGCCGGTAGCTTCTGTTGCTCTAACAGCCAATGGCCTTGAGTTTGGGCGTGCGCCACAATAACGGCAAGTTGTGCAGAGAGCGTGACAAGGAAGGATTCTTCCATCTCACTAAATAAACGTGGGGTCTTCTGTTGAATGACCAATACACCGAGCACTTGCTTGCGGTGGATAATCGGAGTACCGAGAAAAGAGTGATAGACGTTTTCTCCAAGCTCTGGAAAAAACTTATAAGCAGGGTGAGCAGACGCTTGTGCAAGGTTGATAGGTTCAGCACTTCTTTTAACAAGGCCAACCAGACCTTCGTCAAAACCAATGTGAATGCTATTGCCTTTGAAGATCAGGCCTTGAGTTGCCATCAACTCAAGGCGCTGCATATCATTATTTGCCAAATACACGGTGCAACATTCCGTCTGCATCGCACTGCATGTCTCTTTAACCAAAATATCAAGAGCCGTCGACACATCTTCAACTCTTGATACGTGTTCAACTATTTCCCTTAGTTGACTGAGCATGCTTAACCTCTACGCAATTTGCGCTTTCCTTTTATTTTTCGCTCTTTAAACGGCATTGCTAAAGATGCGAACTCTTTCATCGCTCGACGGTAAACATCTCGCTTGAAAGAAACAACTTGTCGAACTGGGTACCAGTAACTCACCCAACGCCAACCATCAAACTCAGGTGTACTTCCACGCTGCATATTGATATGCGATTCATCGCAATCTAAGCGCAAAAGGAACCACTTCTGTTTTTGTCCAATACAGACAGGTTTAGAATCCCACCGAACCAGTCGTTTGGGTAGCTTGTAGCGTAACCAATGACGACTTGTCGCGACGATCTTTACATCCTTTTTAGTAAGGCCAACCTCTTCATACAACTCGCGGTACATTGCCTGTTCCGGAGTCTCACCTTCATCTATTCCCCCTTGAGGGAATTGCCATGAATGTTGCCCGTATCGTTTAGCCCAGAAGACCTGACCATGGTTGTTACAGATTACAATACCAACATTTAATCGGTAACCATCGCCATCTATCACTGGCCAACCTCTATCTAAATTTTTAATTACTCTGATTTTTCCACATATCCCCAATCGGAGCAAACTTAGTGACGTGATAAGCGCTATATTTATGAATAATAACTAGGAATATGGATAAGTTTTGCTCAAATTCTAGTTACCCACACAATAGTGAGACATAGACCACATTTATTCACCTTTTCTGTGAATAACTATGTGAAGAATTACCCGCAATCGTTTTTTTTAATCCATAGATTCATCAACACCAAAAACAACAAATCAGTCAAAATAATTTTATTATTATATAAATCAGTAAATTAAAATAACATTCTAGTTTTAAAAAACATTAGAAATGTAAAAGATCTTTCAGAAACCTGACATGGTTAAAGATCAACCACTCCGATGTTTATCCACACTACTAAGTGAAAGATTCATTTTGAACCCCATTTGGCAAGCATTTTATCCACCATAAACCCCTGTTTATTTATCCACTAAATTAATATTTCAATTAATTACCTTTATGTCCTGTGGATAACCCTGAATTTGATCCCTTCTCTCGCAAGGAGATCATTTCTTAACCAGTCGTCATTTGGTGATAACTTCTGATAAAATCATTTTTTTGATCATGCCTTTTATTATGAAACCAGAACCACAAACACAACAAGAGCTGTTAGAGCGCGCGTATGCCATCGCCGGAATGACCTTTAAAGAGCTCGCTGACGAAGCTGAGATGGTGATGCCAAACGACCTTAAGCGTGATAAAGGCTGGGTTGGGCAGCTATTGGAATGGCACTTGGGTGCACCTGCAGGCAGTAAGCCAGAACAAGATTTTGCCAAGCTCGGTATCGAGCTAAAAAGCATTCCGATTAGCTACTCTGGCAAGCCACTCGAAACCACCTTTGTGTGTGTTGCTCCTTTGATGGGTGTGCAAGGCATAACTTGGGAAACCAGCCACGTTCGAAACAAGCTGTCTAAGGTGTTGTGGATCCCTGTCGAGGGAGAAAGAGAGATCCCGCTAGCAGAGAGGCATGTAGGATCCCCTTTGCTATGGACACCAAGCGAGGCTGAAAACGAGCTTCTAAAAAGGGATTGGGAAGAACTGATGGAATTGATCGTGTTAGGCAATGTTGAACAAATAACAGCAAGGCACGGTGAAGCGCTGCATCTACGACCAAAAGCCGCCAACAGCCGAGTGTTAACGGAAGCCTACGGTGCAAGTGGAAAGCCCATCAAGACTAAACCGCGTGGTTTTTACCTAAGAACTCAATTCACCCACAAATTGCTGACGACACACTACGCATAGGTCGCTTAACGCACTTCAAAGATAGGATGATCAGTGTGTTATCAACCGTCGGTAGTAAGAAACGAGTTCTAATGAGGTTTGAGCGCCAGTTCAATATCACAGTAGCTTTGGCTTGGCTCATTACCAAACTCATCATAGGCGTTGTGTAAGCGAAGATACGCCTTTTCAAAGCCGAGCCGGAGTAACTCCTCTTTCACTTGATCCAAGGATCCAAAGTGAAGCGGCTCGCCGTCTTGCTTTACCGGTTCTAGCTTATGTTTGTACTCCACCGCCAATAGATATTCTGAAATATCAGAACAGCCAATAACGTACACTTTGGGTGTTTGATAAGAGTCTTTGCGCTCTCCATGTAACCACATGTCTAATTGATGCTTTTGCATAGCCGGCCTCCCTTGCTCTATAAAGCTTAGTAGAACTCTTTTCCTTTACTAGATAACGACTTAAAAAAGCACAGATCTCGGCTTAAAAAAGCAAAAAAGAGAAGCAAGCGCTTCTCTTTTTTGGCCAGTTCTAGTTCAAAAGTTTGCACTTTCGACGCCATAACTATCACTGTTAATTATCTTAGGGGTTGAAAGGTGCTATCAACCCCGCAGATTACGTCGGTATTCGCGCACTTAAGACACGACGAAGGTGACGTACTCGACGTTCAATCGTGACGACTTCTGGTTCAGAAAAACCAATCGGTCGACCGTCAGCTTCAAGACCAATATCTCTTAGTAAGTGAGTATTGTTCCATGGTAGATCATATGAACTGCGACGAACTTTTCGTTGCCATTCACGCTCTTCACGACGAAGGTCTGCACGGATAAGGACTGTTGCTAATTTTAAATATACTGAGTGACGCATAATAACTCTCCAGTTGTAAAATAAACTGAGGAAAAATAGCGTATTAGATAGTATGAGGGCTTCTCACTTAGCTGCTATTTTTCCGCAGCCAAATAAGGGTACGGATCTATTAGTTAGGTTTATCTTGGGTGTTTCGATCGGCCATGGCTGATGTTTGTGACATAACAGTCACCATGTCAGTACACGGATCAAACGACGCGCAAATATGCTGTATAAAATCGAAATGTTTCATTTGCGCCTCCAAACTAACTAAAAAATCCAAAAAGAAATGAGATAATAAAAGCAAATAAGTCTTTGTTAAACCATTGCTTTCACGGTTAAAGTCTAACCAAGTGAGTATATTATTCAACCGATAATTGATTAACAATTTCAAAACAAATGATTCACCCAAAATATTAGTTGCATATTACTTTATATATAACATATTCACTATGATTATATAAAATCACAGAACATCTCTCTTAAAGACCGAGCCTCTAATAGCTCAATCTATCAATCTGTCAATCTGTCAATCTGTCAGCAGTCAACGATCAACGAGAAGTTGTAGCAATGGATATAAAAAAACCACGCATCATGCGTGGTTCTTAGATTGACACTAACGGGATAGAATCAATGAATAGAGAGCTCTAAACAACACCTTCAGAAATCAGGCTATGTTTGTTCAGCAATCGGTACATGGTTGCACGCGAAACTCCAAGCTCCTTAGCGGCCAACGATACTTGACCACCATAAGATTCCAGAACAATCAGCAACGCATCTCGCTCTGAACGCTCACGGATACTTTTGAGACTGCGGCGCTCATCATTCTGTTTTGGTAAATCCAGTTGTTGATCGTCAATGATCACCGCATCCGACATCAGCACGACACGCTTAATTTGATTCATCAACTCACGCACATTGCCCGGCCAGTGATAACGATTCATCGAGCGGATAGCATCGTCTGAAAAGCTCTTCGCTTGAGCATTAAACTCTTTTGAATACTCACGTAGAAAATGATTAGCCAATACTGAAATATCACTCACTCGCTCTTTTAAGCTCGGAACGTGAATGCGCAGAACATTGATGTAATGATAAAGCTCTTCATTGAAGTCGCCCTCGATCAATGCCTTTTCGATATCAGAAGAGTTCGCGGCCAGAATACGCACATCGACAGGTTTAGGACCATCCGCAGTTTCAATTTTACCTTCTTGTAAGAAACGCAGCAGGTTCAACTGCTGATTACGTGGCATCGCCAATACATCATTGAGTAAGATGGTTCCGCCGTCGGCTTCTTCCAACAGACAAGGTGCTGCAGCGGGCTGTGCTGAGATACCAAATACCTCGGCTTCTATTCTCATCTCAGATAAGGCACGACAATTGACCGTTAAAAATGGCTTCTGCGCTCGCGAAGAGTTTTGATGAATTGAGCGTGCAATCGTCTCTTTACCAACCCCACTCTCGCCATAAATCAAGATACTGACATCAGTCGGCCCAATACGCTTTACTTGGTCTCTCAAGCGCTTCACGGCCACAGAATCGCCTAGCAGTCCCATGTTGTTATTGATGCCGTAGTTTGGCCATACCTTCTGCTCAAGCTTAAGCATACCCAGTTGGTGACCAATGGTACTCAGCAATTGAGCATCTGGGATTGGTGCCGTGAAAAAGTCGATACAGAAGTTGACGATAAACTGGCAGATCGTATCAGAGCTTAATTGAGATTCACGGATAAAGGCGAGCCATCTCACCTGCTTGTTATTGCTCACAAGGTTAGCAATACCGTTGAGACTGAACTCATCATGACTAAGATCGACAATACCAATACATGGGCCAATATCAGCAATCAAGGCATCGGCTTTTCGTAAATCTGCACACTGGGTACACTGCCAACCCACTTGTTCTAACACTGATAACCAGGGTTCGTACGCACCACCAACGACGATAAGAGAACCTGGTAAGGAATCCATCTTAAATTGAGTTCCCATCCTTCTTCCTTATTCTATTTTTATTTAAATCAGACTAATACGAGTCACTGCTTCATCGTTCGACAAAATGCCGCGAGAGCGTATTCAGCGCAGAGACGTATAGTAGTGAGACTATCTTAGATTTTATGTCTCAATAGTAAGACTATGTCAGAAATAACGATTTTTCGAATCAAGAGTGCGGTACAGACTAGGTTTTGAAGCCCCAAAACAGAAAAAGCCACTCTTCAGTGGCTTTTTAATTACATAGGCTGTTACGCCCTATAAGCGAGAATTACGCCTGTGGACGCATTGCCGGGAACAAGATCACGTCACGGATTGTGTGCGTGTTTGTAAATAGCATTGCTAGACGGTCGATACCGATACCTTGACCCGCTGTTGGCGGTAGGCCGTGCTCTAGTGCAGTAATGTAGTCTGCATCGTAGTACATCGCTTCGTCATCACCCGCGTCTTTCGCGTTAACTTGCGCTTTAAAACGCTCGTCTTGGTCTTGTGCATCGTTAAGCTCAGAGAAACCATTCGCAACTTCACGGCCACCGATGAAGAACTCAAAACGGTCTGTGAAGAACGGGTTGTCATCGCTACGACGAGCTAGAGGAGAGATGTCCGCTGGGTAGCCAGTGATGAACGTTGGTTGAATTAGCTGAGGCTCAGCCGTTTCACCAAAGATCTCTTCTAGAAGCTGACCACATGTCCAGAACGTTTCTACGTCTACGTGTACAGATTTTGCGATAGCAACCATCTTTTCACGGTCTTGTAGGTCTGCTTCTGTTAGCGCTTGAATCTCAGCGTGCTCAGGGTTGTAGTGTTTGATTGCATCGAACATGCTCATGCGAGCGTAAGTGCCACCGAACTCAACCGTTTCGTCACCGTAAGGCATAGAAGTAGAACCAAGAACGTCCATTGCTGCCGTGCTTAGCATCTCTTCTGTCAGATCCATAAGGTCTTTGTAGTCAGAGTACGCTTGGTAGAATTCCATCATTGTGAATTCTGGGTTGTGACGTGGAGATAGACCTTCGTTACGGAAGTTACGGTTGATCTCGAATACACGGTCAAAACCACCCACCACTAGACGCTTAAGGTAAAGCTCTGGTGCAACACGTAGGTACATGTCGATGTCTAGTGCATTGTGATGAGTGATGAACGGACGTGCAGTTGCGCCACCCGGGATCACGTGCATCATTGGCGTTTCAACTTCTAGGTAGCCTTTCGCGCTCATGAAGTTACGGATTGAAGATACAAGCTTAGAACGCACGATGAATGCATTACGAGAATCTTCGTTCACGATTAGGTCAACGTAACGCTGACGGTAACGCATCTCTTGGTCAGTTAGACCGTGGAACTTCTCTGGTAGAGGACGAAGTGCTTTAGTCAGCAATTCAAACTCTTCCATGTTCACGTAAAGGTCGCCTTTACCTGATTTGTGAAGCGCACCTTTAACACCGATGATGTCACCGATATCTAGGCCTTGGTACTTCTCTTTCAGTACTTTTTGAACGTCTTTCGCTGCGTATGCTTGGATACGACCAGAAGTTTCTTGAATCGCAAGGAATGGACCACGCTTCGCCATAACACGACCAGCGATCGCAACGATGTGGTTAAGCTCTTCTAGCTCTTCCTTAGTCTTCTCACCGAATTCCGCTTGAAGATCGCCAGCTAGGTGCTCACGACGGAAGTCATTTGGGTGACCGTTAGCTTTGCAGTTTTGGCGGATGTGATCCAGCTTGCTGCGGCGCTCAGCGATTAGTTTGTTCTCTTCAGGTGAAGAAGCTTCTTGTGCGTTTTCGTTTTGAACAGCATCAGTCATTAGAGATGTACCCTGCTTTTAAAATTTGGACCGCTATATTTTTGCAAATATAGGCATTTTTACCAATATTATTGGTAAAGCTTAATAGTTGATAAAGCTTACAGACCTGATTTCAGGCTAGCTTCAATAAACTTGTCTAAGTCACCGTCAAGAACCGCTTGAGTATTACGGTTTTCGATGCCGGTGCGTAAATCTTTGATACGAGAATCATCCAGCACGTAAGAGCGGATTTGACTGCCCCAACCGATGTCTGATTTCGTCTCTTCGCTCGCTTGTTTTTCAGCATTTTGTTTTTGAATCTCAAGTTCAAAAAGCTTAGCACGTAGCTGCTTCATCGCTTGATCTTTGTTCTTATGCTGCGAACGGTCATTCTGACACTGAACCACAGTGTTAGTCGGAACGTGAGTAATACGTACCGCTGATTCCGTGGTGTTTACGTGCTGACCACCAGCGCCAGAGGCACGGTATACGTCAATACGTAGGTCAGAAGGATTAATGTCGATCGTAATGTTGTCATCAATCTCAGGATAGATAAACGCAGATGCAAATGAAGTATGACGACGACCACTTGAATCAAATGGTGACTTACGAACTAGACGGTGAACACCAGTCTCTGTGCGTAACCAACCGTAAGCATACTCACCAGAAATACGTACCGTTGCGCCTTTAAGGCCAGCAACATCGCCATCCGACACTTCGATAACTTCAGTCTTGAAGCCTTTCGAATCTGCCCAACGTAAGTACATGCGCAACATCATTGAAGTCCAGTCTTGAGCTTCTGTACCGCCCGAACCTGACTGTAAATCGATGTAGCAATCTGATGCATCGTGATCACCAGAGAACATACGACGGAATTCCAGCTTCTCTAGCTTAGCTTCAAGCTCGGCCAGTTCTGGTTCAATTTCATCGAACGTTTCTTGATCTTCTTCTTCAACCGCAAGCTCTAATAGGCCATCAACATCCTCAACACCTTGGTCAAGTTGGTCGATCGTTTCTACTACCGCTTCCAATGCAGAACGTTCTTTACCTAGCGCTTGAGCACGCTCAGGTTCGTTCCATACATCCGGTTGTTCTAATTCTGCGTTTACTTCTTCTAGACGCTCTTTCTTAGCGTCATAGTCAAAGATACCCCCTCAGGATATTTGTGCGCTCAGACACATCCTGCAGACGGTTTTTTATAGGATTGATTTCAAACATTTTAGCTCATCATTTATGAGTAGAATTTAACCGAAGAATTGTACTCAAAAGTGTGACGGAGATACAGAATTTTTTAGAGTGGTGAACCAAGATTCAACAACTTAATGGGATATAAAATTGACAGGCATAAAAAACACGTAAATTTTGTAAGGGCAGGAAGGAAAACAAGCCCTGTTTTTGAACAGAGCTTGTTGAATTTGGCACTATATGATGAGCATTATTGAGCCCAAAATCACTATTTGGCTTCGATATGATCAATCATCAGCTGCAACGATTGGTTGCCGCGAAATTCGTTGATATCGAGCTTAAATGCAAGATGAACGGTTTTTACTGATGCATCAGGCCAGCGACGTAGGTCGACGTTAAAGGCAATACCGTCAATCATCACATTGGTTGGGTGGCCTTTGTAGAGCGGCTCAAGCATCAGCTTAAGGTGCTTTTCACCCACCAGCTTTTGGTGCAGCACTTTAAACTCACCATCGAAGATTGGCTCAGGGAAAGCTTGTCCCCACGGGCCACCTGAACGCAGCGTTTCAGCGGTGTGCATCGAGAACTCTTCTGGTAACAGCTCACCATCAGACAAGATAATGCCCTTCAGTGCTGTTTCTCCAAGTTCATTCTTCACCACATCATTGAACAGCTTGCTGAAGCGTTCAAAGTCCTTTTCCATGATGGTTAAACCAGCCGCCATTGCGTGGCCACCAAATTTAAGAATCAAGCCAGGGTTTTGAGTATCAATTCGGTCCAATGCATCACGCATGTGCAGACCCGGAATTGAACGACATGAACCTTTGATACTGCCTTCGCCGCCATCTGCAAACGCAATCACTGGGCGGTGGTATTTGTCTTTGATACGCGAAGCCAAAATACCAATCACACCTTGGTGCCAATCACGTTGGAATAGTGCCAAGCCAGAAGGTAGGTCGTCTTTACCAAATTCAAGGCGCTCACAAAAAGCCATCGCTTCTTGCTTCATACCCTCTTCGATCTCTTTACGTGTTTGGTTCAAGCCATCTAACTCACTCGCCATTCGACGAGCCGCATGGATGTTGTTACTCATTAGCAGCTCAACACCAAAAGACATGTCGTCTAATCGACCAGCTGCATTGATACGAGGACCAAGAGCAAAGCCAAAGTCAGACGCCACCAAACGCTTAGCGTCTCGCTTAGCAATTTCGATCAAGGCTTGAATGCCCGGACGAGCTTTACCCGCACGAATACGTTGCAAACCTTGATGAACTAAAATTCGGTTGTTTTCATCGAGTGGAACCACGTCGGCAACCGTACCCAGCGCCACAAGGTCAATCAGTTCCATCAACTTAGGTTCTGTCATGCCGCGCTCTGCAAACCAACCCAATTTACGCATGTGAACACACAATGCCATCATCAGGTAAAAAGCGACACCAACCCCCGCTAGGGCTTTCGAAGGAAAAGCACAACTTTCAAGGTTTGGGTTAACCATCGCATCGACCATTGGCAGTTCATTGCCCGGCAAGTGATGATCGGTAACCAGAACCTCTAGCCCTTTCTCTTTAGCAAAGCGAACACCTTCAATTGAAGATACACCGTTGTCGACCGTCATGATCACTTCAGCACCAAGCTCGATTGCCTGTTCAACAACCTCAGGGCTCAAGCCATAACCATCTTCAAAACGGTTTGGTACCAGATAGTCGACGTTAGAGCTGCCGAGCATACGTAACGCTAAAACAGACAGCGCCGAGCTGGTCGCGCCATCGGCATCAAAGTCACCAACAATGATGATGCGTTTTTGCTGCTGAATAGCTTTGAACAACAGCTCAACCGCAGCATCAATGCCGCCCAGTTTTTGATAAGAGTGCAAGCCTTTCGCTGCTGTCTCTAGTTGGTCGGCACTGTCGATTCCACGACTCACATAAATGCGCTTTAACAAGTCAGGTAAGTGAGCAGGTAAGACTGAAATGTCGACCTCAGGACGGCGTTGGATCTCTATCATATAAAAATGGGCCCGATATCAATCAGGCCACTCCTTAAATCAAAAACATGGGGGATAAATTGGCAATACAGAAAACGAGATTATTGCTCTAAACGTTGAAGAAGTTGTGCTGGCGGTAAGTAACCACTCACCAACTCACCACTTGCTAGCACGATAGCCGGTGTGCCATTGATGCCAAGCTCACGACCCAGTTGGTATTGTTTAGCAATGATCTGCTTTTGCTCTGCTAGGTCTTTACCAGACGCTGGCATTTGACGGTTTACTTTAGCGTCATGCATCGCTGTTTTTGGATCATCTGACGCCCAGATTGCTGCCATTTGATCGGCAACTTGCCCTGTCGCACCTTGGCGTGGGTAAGCCATGTAACGAACGGTGATACCCAAATCGTTGTAGCCTTGCATTTGGCTGTGCAGACGAACACAGTAGCCGCACGTAATGTCAGTAAATACCGTCACAACATACTTTTCGTTATCGGCTTTGTATTCAATAACCGTATCCGACATCGCTGCCACTTTTTCAGCATTCAGCGGAGCTTGACGCTCAGCCAAAACATCACTGAACTTTCCGTTTTCATCCAAAGAGTAAAGAGTGCCGGCTAGAAAGTGATCGCCCTCTGGAGAAGAAAAGATAATGCCGCTGTTGGTTTGAACTTCTAAAAGACCATCGATATCCGAAGGCACAATCTTATCGACCTTAATACCGATTTTTTCAAAACGCTTAGTTAACGCAGCTGTATCAATAGCTTGAGCTGGAGCAGCTTCTACGGCTGTTGATGTTGTTTCTACTTTCGCTTCTGATGCATTACATGCAGTAATCATAAGAGGAAGCGCTAGTAGAGGAAGACGGCGTAATACGCTCATTAAGTTCACCTTAAAAATAAATGGATTTAAGCACGTGGGTGATGCTGCGCGTGAATTTGCTTGAGCCTTTCAGTCGCCACGTGAGTATAAATTTGGGTTGTCGATAAGTCACTATGCCCAAGTAACATCTGTACGACCCTGAGATCTGCGCCATAGTTCAGTAAATGCGTCGCAAAAGCGTGTCTCAATACGTGTGGTGACAACAGCTCTGTATCGATCCCAGCGACGACCGAGTAGTGCTTAATACGATACCAGAACGTCTGACGGGTCATTTGCTTGGCGCGTTTACTCGGAAAAACCACATCAGAACTGTTTTCGCCAAGTAGATGTGGACGACCTTGTTCAATAAAAGTCTCTATCCAATCCACCGCATTTTCGCCCATTGGTACTAAGCGCTCTTTGCCACCCTTACCAATAACACGCACCACGCCCTGTCTTAGGCTGATGTTTTCCATCGTCAAGCTAACCAGTTCTGTCACACGCAAACCGGTTGCATAGAGTAACTCAAGCATCGCCTTATCGCGAAGCTCAATCGGATCGTTCGGATCTGGCGCATCGAGCAAAGCATCAACCTGCTCTTCGCTCAAATCTTTCGGCAAGCGTTGCGGCAGCTTCGGGCTGATCAACAAGGCACTTGGATCATCGCCTCTGATTTTCTCGCGGTGCAAATATTGGAACAAGCGACGAATCGCCGACAACATACGGGCACGAGAGGTCTGCTTAAAATCGGCGTCGGCTAACCAGCCTTGATAATCCTGTAAACCTGAAAGGCTAATGAAGTCGAGGCGGTAATTGTTCTTTTCCATCCACGCTAATAACTTGGACAAATCGGTACGGTACGAGACAAGCGTATTCTCCGATAATCCTCGCTCCATCCACATAGCATCTAAAAACTGCTCAACGAGACCGTGGTCTGCGCTCTGCCCTTGAGGCGACTGCATAGTGTTACTCACAATATTGGAAACTGTTTTGAGAGTATGCCAGAGCAAATATGAATGCCATAAAAATTACGACTTGAGCGGATAATCGCTGCAATCGAAGTCGATTTATGGTTAGAATTCGCCATCTGAAATTAAAATCGAACGTTTGCTATGAAAATTGGATTATTTTACGGCTCAACCACCTGCTACACAGAAATGGCAGCAGAGAAAATTCGCGGCATTATTGGTGAAGACCTAGTTGATATCCATAACGTGAAAGAAAGCCCTCTTTCATTGATGGCGGACTACGACCTTTTATTGCTGGGCATCTCGACTTGGGACTTCGGTGAAATCCAAGAAGATTGGAATGAACTGTGGGAAGACATCGCAACCACGCCTATGAAAGGCAAGGTTGTGGCTCTGTTTGGTTTGGGTGACCAAGAAGGCTACGGCGAATGGTTCCTAGATGCGATGGGTCTATTGCATGATGAACTGAAAACCGCGGGTGCAGAGTTTGTTGGCTTCTGGCCAAACGATGACAGCTACGAGTTCGAAGCGTCTAAAGCGTTAACCGAAGACAAATCTCAATTCGTTGGTTTGGCGCTTGATGAAGATTCACAATACGAGCTAAGCGACGACCGTATCGCAAGCTGGGTTGAGCAAGTACTGGTTGAGTACAGCGAAAAGCTATAACCAAACAGAAGTACTCCCGGCTAAGTAGCTAACCAAGTAACTAGCTGGATATAAAAAGACCACAGAATACAAAAAGGCCTCATTACTGCGAAGTAATGAGGCCTTTTCTATTTCATCTCGAAGGACAATCTAATCTCAACGGAAGATTAAACAGTCTCTTCAGCCATCTCTTGTTCTGTTGACTTGCCAACAAAGAACATACAGATGATTGCAGCCGTTGTTGGAAGCAACCAACCCATACCGATCTCAAACAGTGGCAGCATCTTAAGTGCAGACACGTCTACACCCGCTACTTTAGCGCCATCAATAAGAGCAAACAGCAGTGACACTAATACCACTACGCGGTAAGCCGCTTTTGGATTAGGGAAACGGCTACGTAAGAATGTCAGAGCAACCAACGCGATAGCGACTGGGTACAGTGCAAACAGTACTGGAACAGACAGAGAAATCAGTTGAGAAAGACCAACGTTCGCAACGGTTGCACAAGCTACACCATTGATGATTACCCAAGTCTTGTAAGACAGAGGCGTTAGCGAGCTGAAGTAATCAGAACATGCTGACACAAGGCCAATCGCCGTAGTTAGACATGCTAATAGTACGATCACAGAAAGCACTAGCTGACCAGAAGGACCAAACAACGATTGAACGTATAGGCTTAAAATAGCACCGCCATTGTCTGCACCAGCTGCGACTGTTGCACTTGTTGCGCCTAGGAAAAATAGAGAGATGTAAACAAACGCCAGACCCGCTGCGGCAATACAACCCGCGCTAATTAGGTACTTAGTCGTCGCTGCACGGTCAGTAATGCCCTTGCTACGAATCGCATCAACAATCAGCATACCAAACATCAAAGAAGCAAAAGTATCCATGGTGTTGTAGCCTTCAAGGAAACCTTTGGTCAGTGGTTGAGTGATGTACTCACCGTGAGCCGCAAGAACGTCGCCTTGAGGGTTAACGAATACAGCGATCGCCAGTACAACCAAACCAACGAACAGTGCAGGTGTTAGTACCTTACCAATGACGTCAATAAGCTTACCTTGCGACCATGAGAAGAACATCGCTACTACAAAAAATGCAATCGAAAAGAGAGTTAGGTGAGCTTGAGAGGCATCGATGAAGAACGGTTTCACCGCCATCTCATAGGCAACAAGGCCAGTACGCGGTGCAGCAAATGCAGGACCGATAATAATAAAGATCAGTACAGCCATGATGGTTGCTGCTTTCTTAGGAAGATCTTTAGTTAAGTGACCCCAAGAGCCACCAGCCACTGCGACCGCGACGATAGTGATTAAGGGCAGACCAACGGCAGTCAGCAGAAAACCAGACATCGCTGGAAGGAAGTGATCACCGGCTAATTGGCCAGCTAGAGGAGGGAAGATGATGTTACCCGCACCCAAGAAAAACGCAAAAAGCATAAAGCCCAATGCCATTATATCTGTTAGTTTTAGACTCTGTTTCACAGATAATCCTTAATTATATTTATGAATTTATGTTGTGCTTACATGAATGTTACAGCTCAAAGCTGCCAATCAATCTATAAAATAGTCGCGCATAATGACGAAACAACTGGCTAGCTGCAAGTCACCACACAAAAACACCATATAAATTTGCATATGAGAACAAAAAGCAGTGGATTCCACTAGCTATAGAAAAATAGCCACAATTATAAACTAACCATAATGCACAACAATATTTTTTCAAGCAGAACATTAACTCATACAAGCGGTTAACATTAGAGCTAATCACTTAAAATATCTCGATACTCAGAACATTAATGAAAGACAAAACAGTGCAAACTAAAAGCTTCAATTTTAAGCAATTCTCAATTTACGGCGGGAAAAGCGGTATGCCAGTCAGTACCGATGGCGTATTACTTGGCGCGTGGGTAAGCCTGCCACAAAGATCATGTGTACTCGATATTGGAACCGGGACAGGTCTGCTGGCTTTGATGGCTGCGCAGCGTTTTGAAGATGCTTCAATCTCTGCGATAGATATTGATCAACACGCTATTGATGCTGCCACTGTCAATATTGAACAGTCGCCTTGGCAAAATCGTATCTCCCTTGATCACGGCAGCGTGTTAACAGCCGACTTTCCACAAAGGTTTGATGCGATCATCTGTAACCCGCCCTACTTCAACTCTGGAGAACAGGCGCAGCAAAGCCAAAGAGCCACCGCCAGGCACACCGACAGCTTGGATCATTTAGCGCTTGCCCAGCGTTGTTTCGAGATAACAACCGACGCCGCGACTGCCAGTTTCATCCTACCGACGCCTGAGGGGGAAGGTTTTATCAAGCTTGCCGAGCAATGTGGTTGGTATCTAGCAAAACGCCTTGATGTAAAAACAACAGATAAAAAGCCAGCTAGCCGAATTTTATTCGAGTTATCTAAAGATCCTGCTTGCGAGCAAGATTTGCAGCGCGAATCGCTTACAATTCACCATCAAGGTGGTTATAGCGAAGCATTTATTGCGCTCACTAAAGATTTTTATCTCAAGATGTAGCAAATACCATGTGATCCTAATCACTAATGCTTCTATAATGTCCGACTACTCTTTTTTATCGTCTGCTTTTTGAGGCAGAAACATTTATTGCTTGTGGAGAAACAACAGTGATCAGAACCTTTGCAGAACTCGATCTAAACCAAGAGCTGCTTAAAGCAATTGACGAAATGGGCTACGAACGTCCAACACAGATACAAGCTGAAGCAATCCCACAAGCGTTAGATGGAAGAGACGTTTTGGCTTCTGCGCCAACAGGTACTGGTAAAACAGCATCATTTGTATTGCCAGCACTGCAATACCTACTGGATTTCCCACGTAAGAAATCTGGCCCTGCACGTATGCTTATCCTGACGCCAACGCGTGAGCTAGCAATGCAGATCACCGAACAAGCACGTGAGCTTGCTAAATACACCAGCCTAAATATCTTCACGATCACGGGCGGTGTGATGTACCAAGAGCACGCAGATATCTTAAGTACCACTCAAGATATCGTAGTAGCAACACCTGGCCGTTTGATGGAATACATTGAAGGCGAGCGTTTTGACTGTCGTGCGATTGAATGGCTGGTTCTAGATGAAGCCGACCGCATGCTAGACATGGGCTTTGGTCCTGTTGTTGACCGTCTGTCTGCAGAGTGTCGCTGGCGTAAACAAACTTTACTGTTCTCAGCAACACTAGAAGGTAAAGGCATTGAAGGCTTCACTGAAGATCTACTTAAAAACCCAGCGGAGATCGATGCGAAATCATCACTTCGTGAGCGTAAGAAGATCACTCAGTGGTACCACCGTGCAGACACGGCAGAGCACAAGCTAAACATCCTAAAGCACGTCATCACAGAGCAAGCTGAGCGCAGCATCGTATTCTTGAAGACGCGTGATCGTCTAGGTGATCTACGAGCTCAACTTGAAAGCGCGCAAATTCCATGTGCGTGGATCCAAGGTGAAATGCCTCAAGATCGTCGTAACAACGCGATTGCTCGTTTCCGTGACGGCTCTGTAAACGTACTACTAGCGACTGACGTTGCTGCTCGTGGTATCGACCTTCCAGACGTAAGCCACGTAATCAACTACGACATGCCACGTACTGCTGACGTATACCTACACCGTATTGGCCGTACTGCTCGTGCTGGTAAAAAAGGTAACGCGGTTTCTATCATTGAAGCGCACGATCAACTAATGATTGAGCGTGTGGCTCGTTACACAGACGAACCAATCAAAGAACGCTTTATTGAAGGCATGCGCCCTACGCATAAGAAAGCGGCCGTGACTAAGAAGAAGAAGCCGAAGAAAGAAGATAAGAAAGCGGTAGAGAAACAAAAAATCGCGAAGACGAAAAAAATCGCGAAGAAAAAGAAAGCAGCAAAGAAGAAGTAATCTACCAGCTTCAACGATTCAATAAAAAAGCCCCATGCAGTTCGCTGCATGGGGCTTTTCTCTATCTGGTCTGTTATCAGGCTAAAACCGAGAGCTACTCGTTAGCCAAGGACTACTAGTTTTGCTCTTCGCGCTTAAAGACAAGCTCTTTCGCGTTCGACTCTTCTTCAACGAAGTAGTAGCCCGCCGTATCAAACTGGGTCAGCGCCTCAACCGAGTCGATTTTGTTCTCGATGATGTAGCGAGCCATCATGCCACGCGCTTTCTTCGCGTAGAAACTGATCACCTTGTACTGACCGTTCTTGCAGTCTTTGAATACAGGGGTAATCACTTGGCCATCCAAGTTCTTCGGCTTCACGGCTTTAAAGTATTCGTTCGACGCTAGATTGATCAACACATTGTCGCCTTGAGCATTCAACGCTTCATTGAGCTTGTCTGTGATGATGTTGCCCCAGAACTGGTACAAGTTAGTACCACGAGCATTGGCTAAGCGTGTACCCATCTCTAGGCGGTATGGCTGCATCAAATCCAACGGCTTAAGCAAGCCATATAACCCAGAAAGCATGCGCAGGTGGTCTTGTGCGTAGTCAAAATCTTCATCCGATAGCGTTTCAGCGTCTAGGCCAGTGTATACATCGCCTTTAAAGGCTAGGATTGCTTGGCGTGCGTTGTCTTGGGTAAAGGTCTCGCTCCACTGCTCAAAGCGCGCTACGTTCAACCCTGCGATTTTATCGCTGACTTTCATCTGTGCAGAAATATCTACTGGCGTCAGTTTGCGGCACTCTTCAATCAGCTCAGCAGAGTGTTCAACAAACTCAGGCTGACTAAAGCGTTCCGTCGCTAATGGTGATTCGTAATCAAGTGTTTTGGCTGGAGAAACGACAACTAACATAACTTTACCCTAATCGGTTATCTAACTGGATGCTGCTAGAGTATAGAAAAAACATCAACTTGTCTTTATGACTCTTCCTATTACTTCGATAGGGAGAATGAGCTTCGATAGACAGAATGAGACAAATGACAGGCAAACAAAAAGGCTAAGGTCGAAACCTTAGCCTTTCTAATCACTTTAGGATGAGCCGTTTATCGCTCCAACAAGATTACTTCTTGTTGTTGTCCCAAATACCGTCTTCCAGCTGAGACTTAAGCTCTGGGAAGTCATTCGAATCGAATGTTGGTACTTTACCCGCGTCTAGTTGGCGGTTGTAGTCTTTCGCTAGCTTAATCACGATACCTGATAGCAGGATAATCGCCACCAAGTTAACAATCGCCATTAGGCCCATCGATACGTCAGCCAGTGCCCATACCGTTGGTAACGTCGCTAGAGAACCGAACATAACCATACCCAGAACAACGATACGGAACAGCACTAGGCCCTTCTTGTTGTTGTGCTCAAGGAAGATAAGGTTCGTTTCAGCGTACGAGTAGTTTGCAATGATTGAAGTGAAAGCGAAGAAGAAAATCGCTACCGCTACAAAAATGCCGCCCCATTCGCCCACTTGTGCTGTTAGTGCACGTTGCGTTAGTTCGATACCCGTTACTTCACCGTGTGGTACATACTCACCAGACATCAGGATGATTGCGACTGTTGCTGAACAGATAACAATGGTATCCATGAACACGCCTAGCATTTGCACGTAACCTTGTGATGCTGGGTGCGGTGGGTAAGGCGTAGCAGAAGCTGCTGCGTTTGGCGCAGAACCCATACCCGCTTCGTTCGAGAACAAACCACGTTTGATGCCGTTAATCATCGCTTGTGCGATTGCGTAACCTAGGCCACCCGCTGCTGCTTCTTGCAGACCGAATGCACTCTTGAAGATAAGAGCCAGTACTTCAGGCACTTTCTCGATGTTCGCGAACATCACGTACATAGCGATCGCTAGGTAAGCCAATGCCATGATTGGAACGATGATTTCTGCTGTGCGTGCAATCTTACGGATACCACCGAAGATAACGAACGCAGAGATGATTACGATACCAACACCAACGTAGCTACGCTCAAGGTCGAATGCCGTATTCATTGCGCTTGCAATCGCGTTCGCTTGAACCGCGTTGAATACAAGACCAAATGCAATGATGAGGAAGATAGAGAATAGAACCCCCATCCAACGCATGCCTAGGCCTTTCTCCATGTAGTATGCAGGGCCGCCGCGGTAGTTACCGTCGTTATCACGCGTTTTGTATAGCTGTGCCAGTGTGCTTTCTGCAAACGATGTTGCCATACCTAGCATTGCGATTAGCCACATCCAGAAGATAGCACCAGGGCCACCAGCGGTTAGTGCTACAGCAACACCTGCCATGTTACCCGTACCTACACGAGCAGCGAGACTAGTACAAAGAGCTTGGAAAGAAGAGATACCAGCACTGTCTGCTTTACGGCTGTTTCTAAGAACAGAGAACATGTGGCCGAAATGGCGGAATTGAATGAAGCCTAGTCGTACAGTGAAGTAGATACCCACACCAACCAGTAAGTAAACTAAGATAGATCCCCAAAGGAGATCGTTCATCAAATTGATTAAGTCTGTCACGTGAACCTCGTAATTGAGTTTAAGCACCGATCATGCTTCCTAGCCTTCCTCTTAATCGCCTATGCCTCTGTCAATGTTGTGTCGGCACTCTTGTTATATTCTTGCGGCGATTGAGACTGTAAATGTCGCTTCATGCATCCATTTTACGTATCAGTGTATTTTTTGACGGGCGGATAATGCAGCGAGACGGCCTAAAAATCAATATGCAAATACACTTATATTAAAATGACATTTCACTAATAACACACCTTTTGTTAACACAACTTTCAACAATGCAGCCCAATAAAAGTCACATTATCGGGACATAATATCAACAACAGCCACGGCACTACCCCAACAAGAACACCATCCTATAAAAATGACGTCAGCCTAGGTTTTACAAGGTATAGTGAAGATCTTCGTTTTTTTCTAGGCCAATGAGATCCCTATACCGCACGGCACCATGTGCACTTCAATGCATTGTAGTCAAAACGCTATTCCATTCGCACAATGAATTAACATTCAATAACCCCCAATTTAATCGTTTACTTAGGTTTGTTTGCCTGTTTTTTATACATAATAATTCTCACAATGTGTGAGCATGCATAAGAAAATAGAACAAAAGCTTCATGTATTTGAAACAAATGAGAAACAAATCAAAGTTATTGTGAACCTAAATATGATATTTATTGGTTCGTAAGAACTAGTCCCACGGAAGGAGATATGGCTTATGGATAGCTTTCAATTCGATGAAGTATCAGAACTAGAAATGCCTCGTGTAACTCAAAAATCACGCTCGAAACCACTCAAGCGTAAGTGGCGTGAAATCGAAGCCATCAACGATCGTAGGCAGCTTGAGAAAGAGCTGAGAGAGATGAACCTAGGTCTTGATTTTAGCCTTGACGATATAAAACTTTAATCAGCACGATAAGAAATCAGATAGCAAAAGGCACCTATATAGGTGCCTTTTTTATTTTTTGAGGTAGTTAATCCGCTCAAAGCGCCATTTGGAAACCAACCCTCTAATATAGAGGACACCTAAAATAGGTGCACCTCAACATTACAACGGGCTAAACACACTCTTGTTCATTTTGTCGAACCCGAGCCGCGAGTTGGCGATATTGATCGGCGATGGTCTCTCCAAAAACAGGGTCATCTTCCGGTTGAAGCCATTGAGACTCCACTTCTTGCCAATCTTTCACCGTGAACGCCTCAACAATCATGGGTAGCACATGCTTCTCTTCATATTCCATGTGCTTTCGCTGAGCCTTAACAAACGCTTCAAGCTGCTCAATAAAGACTTGCTGAGGAACCACCGCATCTTGAAGGATCATATCGACCAAACCTAAAAAGTCCGCCGTTTTCTCAGAAAGCAATTGATGCTCTAACTCCAAGTCTTCAATCGCTTGCTCGCTGCCATATTTCTTAAGATAGTAGCGATAAATGACGTCTTCTTTAGGGTGATGCACTTTGTCTGAATGGTTCATAAGGTAATGAACCACCTCTGCGATCAGGCTATAGTTTATTTCTCGCTCCTGTTTCAGAAACTCTAACTTACTGTTGAGTATCGCGAGTAAACGAGCCATATAGCCATGCTCTCGTCTTATCCTTTCAATCATCATAGTATTGCACTCCATTACACCTACTATTTATAAGTGTATACGAATATGCTGATTTATGATTTGACCCTGCTCAGAAAACCACCAACCTACACTTCTGTTGGTAAACGCCAGTCAATAGGTTGTTGATCCATAGAAGAAAGCAGCTTGTTGGTTGTAGAGAAATGCTGACAACCGAAGAATCCACGGCGTGCCGATAATGGCGATGGGTGAGGTGCAACCAATACATGATGCTTGTCGTCATCAATCGCTTGACCTTTCTTCTGGGCGTGTGCGCCCCACAACAAAAAGATGATCGGTTCAGAGCGCTGATTGAGCTCAGCAATAATGGCATCGGTAAAGGTTTCCCAGCCACACTTAGCATGTGAGTGTGCTTTTGCCTCTTCGACTGTAAGGACTGTGTTCAACATCAACACCCCTTGCGATGCCCAAGAATCGAGATAACCATGACTAGGAATCTCAAAGCCCTCTATATCTTGTGCAAGCTCTTTGTACATATTGCGTAGAGAAGGTGGGATTTTCACACCAGGAAGCACTGAGAATGCTAAGCCGTGAGCTTGGTTAGCACCGTGATAAGGATCTTGCCCTAAGATAACCACTCGCACGGATTCGAAAGGCGTCATATCAAAGGCACTGAACACCTGTTCTTGTGGCGGGTAGACGGTTTTACCACTATTACGTTGCTGTTCAACAAACGCGAGGACACTCTGAAAGTACTCTTTATCACGTTCATCATTAATAATGGATTCCCAAGTCTTTGGTGCGGTCATCGTTTTACTTCCCAATCATCAAGGTTTCTAGCGGCTTTCGCCAGACAAAAAAATAGCTGTATCGGCTAACTGTCCTAAATAAGGCTCTAGTTATACCTCATACAGCTATCAATAAACATGATGTGTAGGGTTCACTTGTTGATGAATCATAATAATCAGTTCAAGTTGTGCTTATCTCGATTAACCACTTTTCTGCTGTGTACGATGGTGGCCGTGGTTATGCACGTGACGGTTTGGTGTAGGTAAACGGCGTGCGACAGCAATAGTTGAAGTTTGGGTGATTGAATACATAAAGGCACCTCCTCTAAGACATCGTGAACTACATATTCACTTTAATACTATGAAAGAAAGGTGCCAATTTTTAGAAATAGACGGAAATAAATTTCCCCCTCTATTATTACGCTTGTTCGCTCGCTAGCGTTGCTGAGCGATGAAACATTCTAAGTTGTTGAATTTCCTCTTTCCAGATCGTCGAATCAATGGTTTCCAAGATAAGAGGGATACCATTAAAGCGAGAATCAGAGGCAATATACTCAAAACAATCCCAGCCAATTTCGCCTTTTCCTAAAGAATGGTGTCGATCGACTCGGCTCGCGAACTCAGCTTTTGAATCATTGATGTGCATTGCTCTTAGATAGTGCATACCCACGATGCGGTCGAACTCAGCAAAAGTATGCTCACACGCCTCTTTTGTACGTAAGTCATAGCCAGCAGTAAACGTATGGCAGGTGTCTAAGCACACACCAACACGTGACTTATCTTCTACCTGTTCGATAATCTCTGCTAGATGTTCAAACTTCCAACCCAGATTAGTGCCCTGCCCAGACGTATTCTCGATCACTGCGATTACGTCAGGTACCGCTTGATGAGCTAGGTTGATCGATTCAGCGATCTTCGCCAAACATTCGCTTTCTGAGATTTTCTTTAAATGACTCCCAGGATGAAAATTCAAAAGCGTTAATCCAAGTTGATTACAACGCTCCATTTCATCAATAAAAGCCGCGCGTGATTTCTCTAGCTTCTCTTCTTCTGGTGCTCCTAGGTTAATAAGGTAGGAGTCATGAGGAAGAATGTGCTCAGCACCGAAGCCCAACATTTTGCAATTAGCTTTAAAGGCACCAATGGTTTTCGCTTCTAGCGGTTTTGCCGCCCACTGTCTCTGGTTCTTGGTAAACAGTGCAAACGCATTGGCGCCAATTTCACGTGCACGCATAGGCGCCTGATCAACTCCACCAGCAGCCGAGACATGAGCGCCAATAAACTTAATATTTGTTTCCGGTTTTGAGGATGAATTATTGTTTGTCATTAAATCACTTTACACTTTCAGAATGCTTAATAAATAAAGGGTCGTATCGGTTGTAGTTCAATAAAAACACAACAAATGTAGTAAACTTACCACAAATATGACTGTTAAATATTTTTTATACTTTAAAATATTTTGTAATTACTTTGTTTTCAAAGGTTTTATTGATTTACCTCAATATAATCACCTTTGTAAAAATATGGTTTTTGGTTGTTTTTTGACTTAAATCAATGTTAACCTTACTAATATTAGGTATATATTACCCAGCTCAATAAAAATCGAAAGTTAACACCATAATCAAACCACATTCAGTGGACTAGGAGATAGTTATGATCCAAGGTATTCAAATTACTAAAGCAGCAAACGATGACCTACTAAACTCAATCTGGCTACTAGATAGCGAGAAGAATGAAGCTCGTTGTGTTGTTGCTACTGCAGGTTTCGAAGCTGACCAAGTTATCTCAGCTGCAGACCTAGGCGAGTACGAAAGCCGTGAAGTTGCAATCGAAGCAGCACCACGCATCGAAGGTGGCCAACACCTAAACGTTAACGTTCTTAAGCGTGAAACGCTAGAAGATGCTGTTGCTCACCCAGAGAACTACCCACAGCTAACTATCCGTGTATCGGGTTACGCTGTACGTTTCAACTCTCTAACAACTGAACAGCAACGTGACGTTATCGCACGTACGTTCACTGAGTCTCTATAATTTTTAGAGCTTAAATTAGAATACAAAAACGGCGCTCATTGAGCGCCGTTTTTATTTGTTCGAAAAACAAATGGACGTTACGGTTGAACTCGACGAAGCACAGCTTTTAGCGCTTCAAAATCGTTATCAAGATCTTCAGACAACAATTCCATCGCCGCGTGTTTTGCTAGCGGGCCAGGCAGTTCGATATCAGAACCTAGGATGTCATCAACCACTTCTTTGAATTTCGCTGGGTGTGCTGTACACAGGAACAAGCCAGTTTCGTTCTCTTGCAGTTGCTCTTCCAGTAGACGGTAAGCAATCGCACCATGTGGTTCACATAGGTAACCTTGTGCTTTTAGGTCGCGAACTGACTCAGCGCTCTGCTCGTCAGATACTTTACCTTTGCCTAGTGTATCTAAGCCCCAACCTTTCAGTTGGCAAAGCTCTTCGATACGAGGCCAGTTGTTTGGTTGGCTTACGTCCATCGCGTTCGATGTTGTCGCAACAGTCGGTTTTGGATCCCATTGACCTGTTTCTAGGTAACGAGGAACAGTGTCATTTTCGTTAGTTGCTGCGATAAAACGCTTAACAGGTAGACCTAGCGCTTTAGCCAATAGACCAGCCGTTAGGTTACCAAAGTTACCACTTGGTACAGAGATAACGAGGTTTTCACGTTGCTCTTTAGTCAGCTGAGAAGCCGCCTCAAAGTAGTAACAGATCTGAGCCATTAAACGGCTGATGTTGATCGAGTTTGCCGAGTTAAGACCGATCTCTTTACGCAGTTCAGCGTCATCAAATGAGTCTTTAACTAGAGCCTGACACGCATCAAAGTCACCATCAATCGCCACAGTGTGGATGTTCTTGCCAAGCGTACAGAACAGCTTCTCTTGCAGTGGGCTGATCTTGCCTTTCGGGTAAAGAATCACAACATTGATGTCTTCCATGCCGTAGAAAGCATGCGCAACCGCCGCACCAGTATCACCTGATGTTGCCGTTAAGATAGTGATTTGACCACCATCAGAAACAGCTGCTAAAGATTGAGCCATAAAGCGGCCACCGAAATCTTTAAACGCCAGTGTTGGACCGTGGAAAAGCTCAAGCGCGTAAACGCCGTCTTTTACTTGGTTGATTGGTGCAGGGAATTGGAACGCTGCATCCACCATTTGGTCGATCTGTTCTTTTGGTAATTCATCACCAATCAATGCTGACAGAATCTTTGAGCTACGAGGGACAAAGTCCTCTGCTAGCAGCGCATCGATATCATCAAACTTTGGCAGTTCAGATGGGAAAAATAGACCTTGATTACGGCCTAAGCCTTGACGAACGGCTTGGCCAAAAGAGACTTGTTCATCATTTTCTTTGATGTTGTACAGTTTCATAACTCACTTCCTGTAACGATCGAACCCTGCTTATCTAGGCGACAAACGTGAACGAATCCTTCTTCATTTTGTACGTAATTTTGTTCTAACCAGCGTGCAACACGCTCGGCGACATCTTGTTCTTTGCAAATGCTAAATAGAGTTGGACCACTACCAGAAATACCAGTAGCCAGTGCCCCAGCTGACAGCGCGTATTTACGAGCATCAGCAAACCCTGGAAGCAGTTTCTCACGATATGGTTCAGCGATCACGTCTTTGATCATCTTCGCCGCCAGTTCAGGTTGACCTGAATGACACGCGTGGATAAAGCCCGCTAAGTGACGACCATGAGCAATAATATCCTGACGACGATATTGAGATGGTAGGATCTCTCTCGCTTCAGCCGTTGAAACCTTAATACCCGGATAAGCCATTACCCAGTACCAGTCGTCAAAACACGGTACTTCTTGGCTGATGATGCCTAGCTCTTCAAGCATGAGCTGCACACCACCAAGGTAACATGGCGCAACGTTATCGTAGTGGATACCACCTGAAATCTTGCCTTCCATTTCACCCATCAGAGCAAGCAGTTCAGTTTCATTCAGGGGCTGACCGTGAAAACGGTTTAGCGCATCCAGTGCCGCGACGATTGAACATGCACTAGAACCCAAACCTGAACCGATAGGCATGTTCTTTTCTAGTGTCATTTCTAAAGGCTTTAGCGTAACGCCTTTTTTATCAAGCTCTCTCGAGAACACCACCCAGCAGTCGTAAACGATGTTTTCTTTTGCTTCAGTTGGCAGCTTAGAAACAAAGCTGCCTGCAGTTTTAAGTGAGAATGGTTCATCACCGGCTTTAACCATAACTCGGTCACCTAGCAGCGTGCCATCCACTGGAGACACAGCGGCCCCCAGCACATCAAACCCTACACTGACATTACCGATTGATGCAGGAGCATAAACGACAACATCCATATCACTTGAACTCATTCTTAAACTCCTAATTTCCAACCAAGAGTACGCATCACATCAGAGAATACGCCAGCAGCTGTTACTTCAGTACCCGCGCCGTAGCCACGCAGTACTAGAGGGATTGGTTGGTAGTAACGGCTGTAGAATGCTAATGCGTTCTCGCCATCTTTAATCTTGAACATTGGGTCGTCGCCATCAACAGCAGCGATACGAACCTTACACTTACCTTCAGCGATTTCACCCACATAACGAAGTACTTTACCTTCTTCTGCTGCGATAGCTGACTGCTCTTTGAAGTAAGCATCCGCTTCTGGTAGGTGAGCCATGAACTCTTCAACCGTACCTGAATCATCAAAACCCGGTGGCAGAGCTTGGTCTACTTCAACATCTTCAAGTTCAAGCGCCATGCCTGCTTCACGAGCAAGAATAAGCAACTTACGCGCCACATCCATACCAGATAGATCATCTCGAGGATCCGGTTCAGTGAAGCCGTTATCTTTTGCAATATTGGTTGCCTGGCTCAGTGTCATACCTTCATCAAGCTTGCCGAAGATGTAAGACAGTGAACCTGAAAGAATGCCGTTGAACTTCTCAAGTTCATCACCTGCAGAGATAAGGTTCTGTAGGTTTTCGATGACCGGTAGACCTGCACCTACTGTTGTCTCGTACATCAGCTTACGACGTGAGTTGCGTGCAACTTCACGAAGCTGATGGTAGTAAGCCATGCTTGCTGTGTTTGCTTTCTTGTTTGGTGTTACTACGTGGAAACCAGCCGCTAGGAAATCAGCGTACTGCGCCGCAATACCTTCGCTAGACGTACAATCAACCAATACTGGGTTGATGATGTGGTTACGTTGAACCAAAGCCGCTAAACGCGCTAGGCTGAACTCTTCAGTCGCACTCGACATACGGTCACGCCACTGCTCTAACGGTAGACCATCGCTGTCTAGCAACAAACCTTTACTGTTTGCTAAACCACATACGCGAATCACGATGCCTTTTTCAGCCAGTTTGCCTTGCTGACGTTGGATCTGGTCAACAAGCTCGCCACCAACACCGCCGACACCCACAACGAATACATCTAGGAAGTGCTTAGAGTTAAATAGGTTCTCGTGACACGCTTTGATTGCTTCAGAGATTTTGTCTTCAGGGATAACCGCTGAAATAGCGCGCTCTGAAGAACCTTGAGCAATAGCAACAATGTTGACGTTCACTTCAGCTAAAGAAGAGAAGAACTGAGATGCTACGCCACGTGAAGTGCGCATACCGTCACCCACCAGCGTTACAATCGCAACGTCATCCATGAACTCAACCGGCTCTAACAGGCCATCTTTAAGTTCAAGTTCAAACGCGTCTGACAACACTTGTTTCGCTTTCACCTTATCAGCCGATTCAATACAGAAGCTGATGCTGTACTCAGAAGAAGATTGAGTAATAAGGACAATAGAAACGCCAGCAGAAGACATCGCGCCGAATACACGACTCGCCATACCTACCATGCCCTTCATGCCTGGGCCTGATACGTTAACCATGGTTAGGTCACTTAGCGTCGTAATACCTTTGATTGCTAGGTTATCTTCGCCAGTGTCTTGGCCAATCAAAGTACCTGCGCCTTGTGGGTTGAAGCTGTTTTTGATCAGACAAGGAATGTGGAATTGCGCAATAGGAGCAATGGTTTTCGGGTGTAGAACCGAAGCACCAAAGTAAGAAAGCTCCATCGCCTCTTGGTAGCTAAGAGACTTGAGCAGACGAGCATCATCAACTAAGCGTGGGTCACAGTTGTAAACGCCATCGACATCAGTCCAGATTTCACAGCAATCAGCACGTAGACACGCCGCTAACACAGCCGCTGAGTAGTCAGAACCATTACGACCTAGTGTGACTAGCTCACCTTTTTCATTACCCGCAGTAAAGCCAGGCATGATGTTAACGTGACCTTTAGGAAGTGGAGATTGTTGGAAGTTCTGAGTAGAGACATCCACATCGACCATAGCTTCAAGGTGATCGCCTTTAGCGTATAGGTATTGGACAGGGTCAATCAGGCTTGCTGGTTGGCCTTTCGCTTCCAGTACCGCTTTCATTAACTGGATAGAGATTCGCTCACCTTTACTGATGATGCGAGCATTAACGTGGTTCGGGCACATACCAAGTAGGTTGATGCCATTCACGAACTGCTTTAGCTGAGCAAGAGAGGTATCCACCTGCTCTTGAAACGCGGCACCATCGATAGAAGGCACGACCGCTTTGATCTCTGCAAACAGTGTGTTAAATGAAGATTCGATCTCTGTAATCTGTGCGTCAGCTTCACCATTTTTCAGTGCAGCTTCAATAACAGCGACCAACTTATTGGTTGTTTTTCCTGGAGCCGATAGTACAACGGCTAGCTCTTCTTGCTGGGCATTATTAGCGATGATATCAGCCGCTCGTAAAAAACGATCTGCATCAGCTAATGATGAACCTCCAAACTTTAAAACGCGCATCCCTTTCTCCATAAGTCATAAAAATGGTACAAAAAAAGGCCTGTATCTTGTTGGATACAGGCCTTTTTTTTAAAATCCGTTACTTAGCAGCCTGCCCCAACAATGTTAATGTCGGTAATAATAATGGTTGTGGTCATTACTAGGTGGCTTACGTGCTGCATATCAAATTCTCTGCTTGTGCTTTACTCTACGTGTATCAATTTTTACCACTGGACGTCAATGAAAAGTTGCGTTTTTTTTACATTCGCACCGTTTTTCAGAGCAAACCGTCATTTAAGGGATAAAACACCCTGTATAAACCTTCACTTAAGATACTGGATTTACTCATTGAACAGGCAAGAGTGATCAATTGCATATATAGTCACAACAAAATGCTATATCGATTGTGCAGCGAACGTACAAGTTCTGTGCTTTAATTGAACGATAACGTTCGAAGAACAATAATAATGACATCAGGAGTGGGAAATGAAGAGATTACTTATTCTTTTGGCTTTTGCTATGCCTGTTGTTTGTTCAGCGAATAGCTTGCCTCTACTACCCAGCCAGATCGATAGTTCTTCTCATAAATTCTTTATCTCCACACAAAACGCGTCGAGTGAAAGCTTCGATACTTGGAAGATAGACAGTGGCTACTCTTATAGCTTGTTTTCAGATGTGGATCTTTACGTCGGTACACGTATCAATAGTGCGGCACTGAAACAGGAAAGTGGATTCTTGAGTGGTGTCAGTTATCAGTTCTCAGAAAGAGTCTCTTTTAACAGTTCTCTACACACCTATAAAGACGAGACCGAAGACAATGAGAAATCGGTAGCCGCAGAGGTTTCCAGCCGAGTGCAACTAACAGATAACCTAGATTTGCATGCCACCCTTGATTATGAAGAGTGGCAGCAAGGTGTTGAAGTGGGACTAGGGTTTCGCTTTTAGTCTCTTTAGCTTGTTCTTTATTAACAGATTAGTGCGGATTGAGATCCAAACTTTTAGTACATCACAAACCATTCCCCGTTCTAATCTATCAACGGCATTCAATTTGAGTCAGTTACGATTCAATTAACAGCTCAGATGAAATTAACACGCCATTCCAATCGGCATAAATATAGTCACCAGGCTGAATCAGTTGATTATGTATAGAGAGTGTCACATTCACTTGGCCGACACCGCGTTTCTCTGTTTTGAATGGCGATGCACCTAACGCCTGAACGCCAAGGTCCATTTGCGACATCATGCCTACATCACGCACCGCACCGTTTACAATCACGCCTTCCCAACCGTTTTCTATCGCGAGAATAGCGAGTTGATCGCCAAGCAGCGCCTTCTGGCATGAGCCATTTCCGTCAACGACAAGCACTTTGCCACAGCCGTCGGTCTCTAAAACCTCGCGAACCTTGGAATTATCGTGATAACAACGAACTGTTACAATTTTTCCAAAGAACGCACCACGTTGGCCGAAGTTCTGCAATGGCATGTTCAGTAGGGTGACTTCGCTTTCAAACTCATCACACAAGTCGGGTGTTATATCGTGCATATATCCTCCGTGAGTAAGGCGTTACCGGTTATGTCAGGCTAGCCTCTATGCTTTTATATGTTATTAAAATTAATCCTTTGTTTTCATTGTTCTATGCTCAATTTATTACTCAATAAAGGTTGATTGAGCATATTTATCTACTAGACTCTTAAGACAGCTTTCAGCTTCCTTGGTTCATAATCCGGTCTTTAGCAGGCAAGATGTGAGAAGCATCTCGAATAATCATTCTAGTTTTGCTGCTAAATAATCACCATAACATTGGTTAAGTTGTAGCCATACTATTAAAGTTTGTTGCGATACGGCAATTGATGTAAATCAACAAAGTGAATGGAATTAACATTCTCGCGTTGTTAGCATGCTGTTAACATTATAGAATCCACTGCAATCACTAACAGAATGATTGAAAGGCGTACTGGATCTACGTTATTGGGCAATACTTCAAGGAAGGCAGATAGCTGGAAGTAAGTGTTTTTTTGAAAACTTTAAGTTATCATCAAAAATACATTACCTGTATGTTATGTTTTTGCCTAGAATTTATTCTATTAGCACAGTTTCGTCACAAATTTAGGTACCGCCAAATGCAAACCCCGCAGATTCTTATCGTTGAAGATGAGCAAGTAACTCGTAACACTCTAAAGAGTATTTTTGAAGCAGAGGGATATGCTGTTTTTGAGGCTAGCGACGGTGAAGAGATGCACCAAGTGCTATCTGACAACCAAGTTAACCTTGTAATTATGGACATCAACCTTCCAGGTAAGAATGGCCTACTACTTGCGCGTGAACTACGTGAGCAAGCAAACGTAGCGCTTATGTTCTTAACTGGTCGTGATAATGAAGTTGATAAGATCCTTGGCCTAGAGATCGGCGCTGATGACTACATCACTAAGCCTTTCAACCCTCGTGAACTGACTATCCGTGCACGCAACCTTCTGAACCGTTCAATGAGCACAAGCTCTGTTCAAGAAGAGAAGCGTAGCGTTGAGAAGTATGAGTTCAACGGTTGGGTACTAGATATCAACAGTCGTTCTCTGGTTAGCCCAGATGGCGAAGGCTACAAGCTACCTCGTTCAGAGTTCCGTGCTCTACTTCACTTCTGTGAGAACCCAGGTAAGATCCAAACACGTGCTGACCTTCTTAAGAAGATGACTGGCCGTGAGCTTAAGCCACACGATCGTACTGTAGACGTAACAATCCGTCGTATTCGTAAGCACTTTGAATCTGTTTCTGGTACGCCAGAAATCATCGCAACGATTCACGGTGAAGGCTACCGCTTTTGTGGTGACCTAGAAGACTAATTCGATTCGCGCCTCTTACCATTTAGCACTACTCACCAGTAAGTGTTTTGAACACTAGAAGCGTCATCAATAGTTATTAAAAAGGGAGAATGCCAACGCATTCTCCCTTTTTTATTGTTCTTAATTGGATAAGATTTTAGTAAACCGTATCCACCTTAACGTCTTTCTCTACTAACCACTTCACGGTTTCGCCATCTTTAAGTTCCACCGCCACATCAACAGGCTTGTCACTGTCGATTTCTAGCTGCCATACAAACGCGACTTCCCATTGAGTTTCACTGTGTGTTCTTAAATCAAGATCGTCAGCCGTTACCAACAAGGTGTCTGCACCCTGTTTAACCGTAACACTTTCAACCGCAAGCGTTGCTGGCAGTTGTGAGTCTGACTCTAGGTAGATAGCACCATGTAGAGTCTTATCTTGAGTCTCGCCAATCGTTGGCATCTTGTTGTGCCAAAGGTTGCTTTTCATGGTAACTGTTGCTGCAGATACTTCGACTTGATTATCTTGCTGCCATTCTACTTGTGGCGCAGAACAACCCGCTAATGCCACTACACATGCGGCGAATGCTAATTTTTTCATTATTCTTCTACCTTTGATTTAACCAACTCTTTAAAACTTCAATGTCATTCTGGTATTCGTTATTTATCTCATCAACCCAATCTGAAATGTTCTCCCACCACGCAGGCAAATCTGGAGATTGAGCTTTCTGGGCAACTTGTTGGATGCGTTTCAGACCAATAGAACCTGCAGCACCTTTAATCTTATGAGCCTCAGAAACGATACTGGCTTTATCTTTCGCGACCATGTTGGAGTTCAATATTTCCATATACTCCGGCATCATATCTTCGAACATCGCGATGCTATCCAAAACCGGTTTCGGTCCAACAATATCAACATAAGACTCTAGCATATCAATATCAAGCAAAGTGGTATCAATTTCTGAAAGAACAGGCTTACTCGCGTCGACTTTATCAATGCTCTCAACCTTATCGGTGCCCGCTACCTTCTCAATTACCTCTGGTGCATCTTCGATAAGTTCACTGATGACATCTTGGATAGCTCGAACCGACAAAGGTTTACTGATCGCTTCGTCCATGCCTTTCTGGAAGTACTCTTGCTTGTTGTTTAATACGTTCGCAGTTAACGCCACCAAAGGCGGTAGCTGGCTGTATTTCTCGCGGTAGTATTGAGCAATATCGAAACCCGTCATATCTGGCAGTTGGATATCCAACAACACCAAATCATAGTCTTCAGGATTGAAAGCAATTTGCGCCTCTTTACCCGTCATCACGACTGTCACTTCATGGCCAAGGCTTTCAAGTAGAGAGCGAGCCACTGTGATATTGAGTTCAATGTCTTCGACCATAAAGATCTTAAGATTCGACTGTTTTCTTGGCGTTTTGATCAGAGCCTGAGTATCGTGATTCACTGGAACTCGAATCGAAACCGTAAAGGTACTGCCAAAGCCCTCTTCACTGATGACTTCAATGTGGCCATCCATCATATTAATTAGCTGTTGAGAGACAGCGAGACCAATACCCGTGCCGACAGCGTGCAAGTTGTCCGTGCCCGATTTCACCTGATAGTACATCGCGAAGATCTTCTCGATTTCACTTTCAGGGATACCAATACCAGTATCTTCCACTTCCATCGTAATGTTGGCAAAGTCACCATCAATGTCGGCGCTGACTGTCATCACCACTCCACCATCTTTGGTGAACTTCATCGCGTTACTAACAAGGTTCCACAGTACCTGTCTAAGACGAGTACCATCCACCTCAACAGCAGCTGGAAGATCAGACAATCTTTCTAGATCGAACCTTAACCCTTTCTGCTCAGCCATCAACGCAGAGATACTTTCGATCTCGACAACGAAATCTTCAAAGTTAATAGGCGTAGGGAAGAGTTCAAGCTTACGGCGGTCGAACTTATCCATATCAATAATATCGTTGAAGATATTACCCAGTGTCACCGCGCTCACCTTGATGGTTTGCATCTGCTTGCGCTGTTCGGTGGTCAGTTGGCTATCAAGCAGCATGCGGCTCAAGCCAATGATGCCGTTGAGCGGCGTTCTTAACTCGTGGCTAATAGTTGAGATAAAGGTGGTCTTATCGCGGCTGGCTTTTTCTAACGACTCTTGATGCTCTTTACGTTCAGTAATATCGCGGCCAAAACCAACCAAGCCCAAGTGACGACCATCTTTGCTGTAGAAAGGCACTTTACGCAGTTCGAAGTAACTCTTGCGGCCATCTGGGTATTCAAGCCATTGGTCATAAGTCAGTGCTTGGTTGTCAGCAAATACTTTCTTATCGGTTTCAACAACTTGCTGAGCGACCTCTTTACTGTAAACATCCCAAGGAGTTAAACCAACTAGCTCTTTTTCTGTTTTACCAGTGAGCTCTTCAACCGCACGGTTACAACCAGAGAACACACCATCTTCATTACGGTAGTAAATAAGGTCAGGCGAGGCATCGATAAACGAGCGTAACAGTGCAGTACGTTCTGCGAGTTCAAGCTGAGTACGCTCGCGCTGGAACACCTCGTTTTCGAGATCTTGCATTGCTTCTGCGCGCGCTTCTTCCGCTTTTTCACGCTCTTCAATTTCTTGATTAAGCTTCTCGATATTGAGCTGCATTTTATTGTTGAGTTCTTGGTCTCGCTCACGCATGTCGCCAAGTTTAGAGACCAATTTCGCTAACCTTTGACGTGATTCTTCCAACTGGTCCACGACCACTGACAGAAAATAAACCGCCCAAGGCGTGATCACTAAACCGAAGAAAACTGAACGGACAATGTCGATGTCATCAACATTGCCTTTGAGTGCAAGGGTGATACCGACTTGCACAACAACAGCGAGGGCAACAAGCGCTAGGGCGAGTAAGATAGAAAAGCGGACAATCCCCAGTTTTACGAGTAGATCCACGTAATACTGGGCAAGATTTTTCATGGGTTTCATTTAGCGCTCCATGCGATAAGACTAGCAACATTCTACCCTGTTTGAAGATGGGAGGTAAGCTAGCTACATCACACGCAGCAAGTGTTCAGCGGTAATTTCGAAGGTTAATTAACCAATACAAATACTAACTAAGCAAAAATAGCCGGGGATAATCAAATTGCCAATTTTATAGCGTTAGCGAATTGAGTATGGATGCACCATTGAACGGTTGCGACCGTCTGATTTCGCTTGATACAACGCACTATCAGCCAAGGCAACAGCCGATTCCATTTCATCATCAGGTGTAGGAATGTAAGAGATAATACCAATACTCACCGTGATGAATTCAGAGACTGTCGACTTCTCATGCGCAAGTTCCAATTTTAGGACTTCATCATGAATACGCTGCGCCACCAGCTGAGCACCTTCGGTCGTTGTATTTGGCAGAATAAAGCCGAACTCTTCACCACCATAACGAGCCACACAATCAGATGAACGATTCAACACCTGCTTAAATGCCTGAGAAACCTGAATCAAAGCATCATCGCCTTGTTGGTGTCCGTAAAAGTCGTTGTAGCCTTTAAAGAAGTCGATATCACATAGCATGATCGTCAGTGGCAGCTTCTCACGCACATGATAATGCCACAGTGTAGAGAGCTGTTCATCGAAACGACGTCGGTTAGACACTTTAGTCAGGCTATCCATAAAGCTGAGGCGTTCAAGTTCAAGGTTGGCTTCTTCAAGCTTTTGTTCTGCTAGATAACGCTCTGTAATATCACGCGCCATGATCAACACACCATTAGTGCTCGATGCTGGATCTCTAAACGGTGATTTGACTACATCATACCAAGTAAATGTTCCATCACTTGAGACCACTTTGTCGATATAACGCAGTGATTTACTTTGATGAAGCACTTGATGATCGGTTTCTGATATTCGCGTATAGATGCTATGTGGCACCACATCTTGTAAACGTTTACCGATCAAGTCACTGACTTCAGAGATACCCAGCGCAGCCACAAATGGTTTATTACACGCTTGATAAACCATGTTTTCATTAAAGATACCAATCGAGTCTGGGCTGGCCTCCAGGAGGTTTTGCAAGATGGTGTCACGCTGCGCAAGTGCCACTTCGGTATCTTTTCGCTTCTCCATCTCGCCACGCAGTTTCTGCTGCATGTCATGCCAATCGGTCACATCATGACTAATAGAGAGCGTGCCGATGGTTTCTCCATCTTGGGAAAGCAGCACACTTTGGTAGGTTTCAAGCAAGCAGCTTTTTCCATCTTGATCTGTAGTCCAAGAGCGTTCACTTACACGACCTTTTAATACTCCACCAGAAACACTCAGGGTGCCCTCTTCAGCACGACCATGCCAAAACTTTTTAAACGAGCGATTACTCGTCACTAACTGACCTTTCTGATCTTTCACGTAGATCAGCTCAGACAAAGAATCCAAAGCGGTACGAGCAACATTCAGTTCTCGAACTTCTTGGGACAGTTCTTCGTTAGTGTTTTTATAAGGTGAGGCGTGAATCATCCAAGCCTGCTTATTTCTAAAATGGATCTTACGACCGATCAAGTTGATCTTGAACGACTCAAATTCAGAAAGCGCCCACAGGGAGACCTGCTCGAAGGCTCGAGAGTTGATGTGGTTGGTTAAGTAGTGACGAAAGCTGTTCTCGCTTTCCACAGTAGGAAAGCGAAAATTAACACCGATTTGGCGGATACCAAGCAACTGCATGGCTTGGCGATTGGCATAGAGTATTTCGCCACTTCGAACATCAACAAAGTAGAGTGGCGACGGGGTAGCAAGTAGAAGCGTTTCGATATGCGACTGATAACGAGAATAGAGATGCCAGCAGATGAGAGCAATCAGCAATACAACAACGATATAAATACCGTAGCCATACGCCCTGTCCCACAACCAAGTCATTACCAGTTCCATTTATTCTCAATCTATACCATAAAATCTGTTAGGGAAATGTTACCACTATTTATTGGTTTTATCTGCTGTTACCTACAGTCACCCATTTCTATTAATTGGCCGCGTTTAAAACAGGCAACGTGTACTCGAATGCAGAGCCCGTTTTGATGCCTTGAGCACCGGTTTTATCCAACGAACGACCTATTTCAGTCATCGCTAACCAGCGGTTCTCACACCATAAAGGAGAAAGTAAGGTTGGGCGTCTCGCCGCTGAAGAAACACGGTGATAAACCACGTCCGCAGGCGTGCGTTGAATGATCTCACTCGCGATATCGATGTACTCTTCAAGGCTTGGGGCTTCTAGCTTTCCTGCCTTCCACGCCTTAGCCATGGTACTGCCCTCTACTATATGAAGGCCGTGCAGCTTAATACCATCGGTGCCAACGGCTAATACCTTGTCTAAGGTTTCAAGGTTATCCGCTTTGGTTTCTTTTGGTAGACCAACAATCAGGTGAGTACACACCTTGATACCTAAAGCGCGTGCGCGTTGGGTGATCGTTTCATACACCGCAAAATCGTGGCCGCGGTTAATTCGCTTGAGGGTTTTATCATTGGCGGTTTGCAGGCCAAGCTCGAGCCAAATCTCATAGCCTTGTTTAACGTAGCCCGCTAACAGATCCAACACCGCATCAGGCACACAGTCTGGTCGCGTACCAACACAAAGGCCGACGATCTCTGCACCGGGTGCTTTTAGCGCCTCTTCATACATATTCTTGAGCACTTGCACCTCAGCATAAGTGCTGGTGTACGCCTGAAAGTAAGCCAGGTACTTCTTGGCACGAGCAATCTCACCCGCACGATCTTTTAGCTGGTCAGCAATACTTTGAATTTGAGTTTGTTCATCGGCAAAGGAAGCCACGTTACAAAACGTGCAACCTCCACGGCCAATTGTCCCGTCTCGGTTTGGGCAGCTGAAACCACCATGAAGCGTCAGCTTGTGAACCTTCTCGCCATAACGGCGTTGAAGGTCTTGGCCGATAGTATTGACCAACTCGTGTAATTGCATATTTTCAAAGCACTCAAGTAAATAAGAATGAATATCAGTCTTTTTTGAAAAAAAATTACATCCCTGCAAAATTCGACCAATTAGTTTACTCAAGGCTTTTTGCGAGCAACCTAACAAATATCAATAAACATGCAAAAAATCGGCTCTATTTGCCTAATGTTGCACATTTGTTAGGCATTAAATTCAAAATAAAACGAAAAAAATGGTCTACATGGGTCAACTTTCATTGCAATTCGCCTAGACAAAATTGTAGGATACTTACACATATTGGCTATTTTTGAGTATTTACTTACAACGAAAACTTGCTAATAAGTCGGTGATATCTAACTCCCACCTATATAAACCACTAGTTTGTGGTTAAAAATAAACAGGTATCACTAAGGATTGTTTTTCTCGCAATACTTTTCCTGCGAGATACGGAAAGGATTCAAACCGCCAGCATAGGCAGGTTTAGACCCATAAATATAAAAGGACAAGGCTGACTTTATACAAATAAGTTGCGCCTAGATTTAACTGGAAGGATGTATCTATGGTAGATCAAGAGCAGAACTCACAGGGTCTGTATACTCCTGAATTGGAGCATGACGCTTGTGGTATCGGTTTTGTTGCGCATCTAAAGAATCGCAAATCTCATGATGTAGTAACTCAAGCACTCGATATGCTTGCACGTATGGAACACCGTGGTGGCCAAGGCTGCGATCCGTGTTCTGGTGATGGTGCAGGTATCCTGCTACAGAAGCCGCACGAATTCTTACTAGAAGAAGCCGTAAAGCTTGGAATTAAGCTGCCATCTTTTGAAAAATATGGTGTTGGTGTTGTACTTTTCCCTAAAGATGAACACAAACGTGCACAGTGTCGTGACATTCTAGAACGCAATGCACAACGCCTTGAGTTAGAAGTTATCGGTTACCGTGAACTTCCAACGGACAATTCAATGATTGGTGCTGACCCACTAAGCACTGAACCTCAATTTGAACACGTATTTATTTCTGGCGGCCCTGGTATCACACCAGAAGAGCTTGAGCGTAAACTGTATGTTCTACGTAACTACACGGTTCGTGTATGCCTAGAAAGCGTTTCAAATATCGGTGATGACTTCTACATCAACTCTATGTCTTACAAGACATTGGTGTACAAAGGTCAGCTAACAACTGAACAAGTTCCTCAGTACTTCCTAGATCTGCAAAACCCAACCATGGTGACAGCTCTAGCACTAGTACACTCTCGCTTCTCTACCAATACATTCCCACGTTGGCGTCTAGCTCAGCCTTTCCGTTACATCGCGCACAATGGCGAAATCAATACGGTTCGCGGCAACCTGAACTGGATGAAAGCACGTGAAGCAATCCTAGAATCGGATCTGTTTACACAAGCTGAAATCGACATGCTGCTTCCTATCTGTCAGGAAGGTAGTTCGGATTCATCAAACTTCGATATGGCACTGGAACTACTTGTTCTTTCAGGTCGTACTCTGCCACACGCGTTGATGATGATGATCCCGGAAGCATGGCAAGAAAACAAAAACATGGATCCAACTCGTCGTGCGTTCTACCAGTACCACGCGAACGTAATGGAACCATGGGATGGCCCAGCATCAGTATGTTTCACCGATGGTGTTCAAGTAGGTGCAACACTTGACCGTAACGGTCTGCGTCCTTCTCGCTACACAGTAACTAAAGACGACTTCCTAGTAATGGCGTCTGAGTCTGGTGTTGTTGAGATTGCACCTGAAAACGTTGAGTACCGTGGTCGTCTACAACCAGGTCGTATCTTCGTTGCTGACCTTGAGCAAGGCCGCATCATTTCTGATGAAGAAGTGAAAGACAGCATTGCTAAAGCACAACCTTACGAAAAGTGGGTTGAAGAGAACCTTCTGAGCCTGAAAAAGCTACCGGATGCGAGCAACGAATTTAGCCAACCTTCTCCAGAGAAACTACTACACAAACAACAATCGTTTGGCGTGAGTTCTGAAGAAGTAAACGAAATCATTCTACCTCTTGCGAAAACAGGCTACGAGCCACTTTCTGCAATGGGTGCTGACTGGCCGCTAGCGATTCTTTCTCACCAATCGCAGCACCTTTCAAACTACTTCAAACAGTTGTTTGCACAAGTAACTAACCCGCCGATCGACCCGATTCGTGAGCGCATGGTTATGTCTCTGAACACTTACCTAGGTAAAGACCAGAACTTACTTGCTGAAACACCTGAGCACTGTCAAAAAGTAGAACTTGAGTCTCCAGTACTGTCTAACTCTGAGTTAGAAAAACTGCGTGCAATCGATAACGAGCACCTTCAGGCGAAGACGCTGGATATCGTATTCCAAGCAAATGGCGACCAAGGTAAGTTAGAGCGCGCACTTAAGCGTATCTGCCAATACGCAGAAGACGCAGTGATTGATGGCTACTCTATCATCCTACTGACAGACCGTGCGGTTAACTCTAACCATGCCGCTATTCCAGCAATGCTGGCGGTTGGCGCGGTTCACCACCACCTAATCCGTAAAGGTCTACGTGCTAAGTGTGACATCGTTGTTGAAACGGGCGACGCTCGTGAGACACACCACTTTGCAACGCTTATCGGTTATGGTGCAAACGCAGTTAACCCATACCTAGTTATTGAAACGATTGTTGAACTGCAACGTACTAAAAAGCTAGATCCAAACGTACACCCACGTGAGTTATTCGATAACTACCGTAAAGGTGTTAACGGCGGTCTACTTAAGATCTTCTCTAAGATGGGGATCTCTACGCTGCAGTCTTACCACGGTGCACAAATCTTTGAAGCACTTGGTGTTAGCAAATCAGTGGTTGAAAAATACTTCACAGGTACTGTTTCTCGTATCCAAGGTCTAACGATCGACGATATCGCGCGAGAAGTATTGGTTCGTCACCGTGTTGGTTACCCAGCTCGTGAAATTCCAGCTCAGATCCTTGATGTTGGTGGTGTTTACCAGTGGAAACAACGTGGTGAGAAACACTTATTCAACCCAGAAACGATTTCTCTACTTCAAGAATCGACGCGTAACAAAGATTACGGTCAGTTCAAGAAGTACGCAAAAGCAGTTGATGACCAAGGCGACAACGCAGCAACGCTACGTAGCCAACTGGACTTCATCAAGAACCCTGCAGGCTCTATTCCTCTAGCAGAAGTAGAACCAATCGAGAACATTCTTAAGCGTTTCGCAACCGGCGCAATGAGCTTTGGTTCAATCTCGCATGAGGCTCACTCAACACTGGCTGTTGCGATGAACCGCATTGGCGCGAAATCAAACTCAGGTGAAGGTGGTGAAGATCCAGCACGTTTCGAACGTAAAGAAAACGGCGACTGGGAACGTTCAGCAATCAAACAGGTGGCTTCTGGTCGCTTTGGTGTAACGTCTTACTACCTATCTAACGCTGATGAGCTACAAATCAAGATGGCTCAAGGTGCAAAACCTGGTGAAGGTGGTCAACTACCTGGTGATAAGGTTGATGACTGGATCGGCGCGACGCGTCACTCGACTCCAGGCGTAGGTCTAATCTCACCACCGCCACACCACGATATCTACTCAATCGAAGATTTGGCTCAGCTAATCTACGATCTGAAGAACGCGAACCGTAACGGCCGTGTCAACGTGAAGCTAGTATCAGAAGCTGGCGTAGGTACGATTGCATCAGGTGTAGCAAAAGCGAAAGCTGACGTAGTACTTATCGCAGGTTTCGATGGTGGTACGGGTGCATCTCCGATGTCTTCTATCCGTCACACAGGTCTGCCTTGGGAACTAGGTCTAGCAGAAACGCACCAAACACTACTGAAAAACGGCCTACGTAACCGTATCGTTGTTCAGTCTGATGGTCAGATGAAAACACCACGTGACCTTGCAGTAGCAACGTTACTTGGCGCGGAAGAATGGGGCGTAGCAACAGCAGCATTGGTTGTTGAAGGCTGTATCATGATGCGTAAGTGTCACAAGAATACCTGTCCTGTTGGTATCGCAACACAAAACAAAACTCTGCGTGAGCGTTTCGACGGCCGCGTAGAAGACGTAGTCACTTTCTTCCAATACATGGCTGAAGGTCTGCGTGAGGTAATGGCTGAACTTGGCTTCCGCTCTATCGATGAGATGGTAGGTCAATCGCACAAACTTAAAGTTCGTGACGACATCGGCCACTGGAAGTACAAGAACCTAGATCTAACACCTGTACTGCACATTGAGCAGGCACGTGAAGAAGATGGTATCTACAACCAGACGCAACAAAACCACAACCTAGAAGACGTTCTAGACCGCAAGTTGATTCAAGCTGCGATTCCAGCTCTTGAGAAAGGCGAAGCCGTGAATGCGAGCTTCCCTATCATCAACACGGACCGCTCTGCTGGTACCATGCTGTCGAACGAAATCTCGAAGGTTTACAAAGACCAAGGTTTACCACAACCAATGAACGTTAAGTTCCACGGTAGTGCTGGCCAATCTTTCGGTGCGTTCCTTGCGAAAGGCGTTAAGTTCGAAGTAGAAGGCGACGCGAACGATTACTGGGGTAAAGGTCTGTCTGGCGGTACTTTGGTACTGTACCCAGATGCGAAATCTTCTATCGTTGCTGAAGATAACATCGTGGTTGGTAACGTATGTTTCTACGGTGCGACCTCAGGTGAATCTTTCATTCGCGGTATGGCAGGCGAACGTTTCTGTGTTCGTAACTCAGGTGCGAAGGTTGTTGTTGAGGGCGTTGGTGACCACGGTTGTGAATACATGACTGGTGGTGTTGCCATTATCCTTGGTTCAACAGGTCGTAACTTTGCTGCGGGCATGAGTGGCGGTGTTGCTTATGTTTGGGACAAAGCGGGTGACTTCGAAACCAAGCTCAACCCTGAACTTGTAGACCTAGATCCAATTGAACAAGAAGATAAAGATCTTCTACTGGATATGCTAACTAAGCATGTTGAATTCACAGGAAGTGAAGTTGCTCAATCTTTCCTAGACAACTTTGAAGCAAGTGTTGCATCGCTAGTTAAAGTAATGCCACGCGACTACAAAGCTGTTCTTGAAAAGCGTAAAGCTGAAGCACAACAGGCACAAACGGAAGAAGTGGAGGCAGTATAATGGGTAAGCCTACTGGATTTTTAGAACACGGTCGTGAGCTTCCAAAGAAGCTCGACCCGTCAGTTCGAATTGAAGACAACAAAGAGTTCGTACTTAACGAAGAGTTTGGTGAAAAGATCAATACTCAAGCCTCTCGCTGTATGGACTGTGGCGTACCTTTCTGTCACAACGGCTGTCCGATTGGTAACATCATCCCAGAATTCAATGATGCGGTTTACCGTGACAGCTGGGAAGAGGCTTGGAATATCCTAAGCTCTACCAACAACTTCCCTGAGTTTACCGGTCGTGTTTGTCCTGCTCCTTGTGAAAGTGCCTGTGTTCTTGGTATCAACCAAGACCCAATCACTATCTGTAATATCGAGAAAACGATTGTTGAAACTGCGTACCGTGAAGGGTACGCAAAACCTAAAACACCACGCTCTCGCACAGGTAAAACTGTCGCAGTTATCGGTTCAGGTCCTGCTGGCTTAGCCGCAGCGGAGCAGCTAAACAGCGCTGGTCACTCGGTAACGGTATTTGAACGTGACGAGAAAGTCGGTGGTCTACTTCGCTTCGGTATCCCAGATTTCAAACTGGGTATGGACGTGATTGATCGTAAGATCAACCTAATGGCTGAAGCGGGCGTTGAGTTTAAAGTTAACCAACACATCGGTGTTGATGTTAACGCTCAGCAGCTACGCCAAGAGTTTGATGTGGTATTGCTAACGGGTGGTTCTACGGTTCCACGCGACTTGCCAATCCCTGGTCGTGAGTTGAAAGGCGTTCACTTTGCCATGGAATTCCTTGGTCAAAACAACCGCCGTGCTAACAACCTAGATCTTAAAACAGAAGAGATTCACGCTAAAGATAAGCACGTTGTGGTTATCGGTGGTGGTGATACTGGCTCTGACTGTGTGGGTACATCAAACCGTCATAAGGCAGCGAGCATTACTCAGGTTGAGATCATGCCGATCCCACCAGAGAAGCGCCCTGCAAACATGCCTTGGCCTCAATACCCAATGATCATGAAAACCACCACTTCTCACGAAGAAGGTTGTGAACGTCACTGGAACATCTTAACCAAAGAGTTCATCGGTAACGAGCAAGGTCAAGTGACGGGTCTACGTATTGCTGACATCGTTTGGCAAGATGCGAAACCAGGTGAGCGTCCAGGCTTTGATGAAGTCGCGAACTCTGAACGTGTTATTCCTTGTGACATGGCATTCCTAGCAATGGGCTTCTTACACCCGGAGCCAACCGGCGTGCTTGCTCAACTAGACATTAAACTGGACGAGCGCGGTAACGTCGCTTCTGAAGGTTTTGCAACGAACCAGAAAGGCGTTTTCGCTGCTGGTGATATGCGTACTGGTCAATCTCTAGTTGTACGTTGTATTAATGAAGGTCGTGAATGTGCGATTGCGATTGATGACTTCTTAATGGGTAACTCAAACTTAGAAGCGAAAGCTGATTCACTCATGCTTTCCGCATAATATTTCTCGGGCTAACGTCAATGACGTTAGCCTAGAGGAAAAGCAACACCCTTCCTAACTTTTATATTTGGCTAGCACTCGATGCTAGCCTTTTTTCTATCTGGCCTTTGGCGCTTTCAAAATTACCCTGTTGTATATGTTAAATCTCGTTAACATTTACCTTCTATATCTCATTGATATCCATCGACTATTTTAGATTATTAAGTGGCTAATCGCGTTTATGCATGATAATTAACCATGAACTTGACCTTAAACACAATTAGCTATACGTTGTAAAGCTGATGAAAACAAAATCAATCGGTTTTGTTAACACAACCAATAACGTTTTAACTGGCTAAAGCAAACTATCAGTTTATAAAAAACAACAAGTACATGAATAGTTAGTCATTTACTGTCTGGATGACAGAGAAGCAAAAGGGAGAATTGCAATGGCTCTATATGATCCTAGTCTTGAAAAAGACAACTGTGGATTTGGTTTAATAGCGCAAATGGAAGGCCAACCTAGTCATAAGTTGGTAAGAACTGCTATTTCAGCCCTAGATCGCATGACACACCGTGGTGGTATCGCCGCGGATGGTAAAACCGGAGATGGCTGTGGCTTATTACTACAGAAGCCAGACTCTTACCTCAGAATTATCGCAGAAGAGAATAACTTCAACCTCGGCAAGCAATACGCTGTCGGCATGATTTTCTTCAGCCAAGACCCAATCAAAGCGCAATCTGCGCAAGACATCGTCAATAAAGAGCTCGCTCAAGAGACACTCACCGTCGCAGGTTGGCGTGTCGTGCCGACTAACACCGACGTTTTGGGGCCAATCGCAAAAGATTCTGTTCCAAACATTCAACAAGTCTTTATCTCAGCACCTGCAGGCTGGCGTGAGCGTGACATCGAACGCCGCCTATATATTGCTCGTCGCAGAATTGAAAAGCAGATCACCGAAGACAAAGATTTCTATATTTGTAGCCTTTCGACACAAGTCATGGTTTACAAAGGCTTGTGTATGCCGGCCGATCTTCCGCGATTTTACCTCGATCTTGCTGACTTACGTATGGAATCGGCGATATGTCTGTTCCACCAGCGTTTCTCAACCAATACTCAACCACGTTGGCCACTGGCTCAACCATTCCGCTATTTAGCACACAATGGTGAGATCAATACCATTGAAGGTAACCGTCAGTGGGCTAAGGCTCGTGCCTATAAATTCTCTTCGCCGTTGCTGCCAGACTTACAAACCGCCGCACCCTTTGTGAATGAGACAGGCTCAGATTCATCAAGCCTAGATAACATGCTCGACCTGTTCCTTGCCGGTGGTATGGATGTGTTCCGAGCGATGCGCATGCTTGTGCCGCCCGCTTGGCAAAACCACCCAGATATGGACCCAGATCTACGTGCATTCTACGACTTCAACTCAAAGCACATGGAACCGTGGGATGGTCCTGCTGGTATCGTACTTTCAGATGGTCGTTACGCTGCGTGTAACCTAGATAGAAACGGCCTGCGGCCTGCGCGTTATGTGATTACCAAAGACAATCTAATCACGCTCGCATCAGAAGTCGGTATCTGGAACTATGCACCGGATGAAGTCGCAGAGAAAGGCCGTGTTGGCCCGGGCGAACTGTTGGTAATAGATACTCGCCGCGGCAAGCTATGGCAATCTAATGAGATCGACAATGACCTCAAAGGCCGCCACCCATATAAAGAGTGGATGGAAAAGAACGTTCACAAGTTAACGCCATTTTCTGCGCTGCAAGATGACCAAGTGGGTAAGCGTAGCTTTGACGATGATACGCTCAAGACCTACCAAAAACAGTTTGCGATGAGCAACGAAGAGTCAGACCAAGTGCTGCGTGTGCTTGGTGATATGGGGCAAGAAGCAGTAGGCTCAATGGGCGACGACACGCCAATGGCTGTGCTCTCTTCAAAAGAACGCTTGGTCACTGATTACTTCCGTCAAAAGTTTGCACAAGTCACCAACCCACCGATTGATCCATTGCGTGAAAAACACGTGATGTCTTTGGCGACCAGTATTGGGAAAGAGATGAACGTGTTCTGTGAAACAGACGGTCACGCCTATCGTGTCACGTTTGATTCACCAGTACTGCTTTACTCAGACATGCAGCAGCTTCTGCAGTTGAGTCAAAAACATTATCGTCATGTCATTCTCAGCATGCACTACGACCCGAATAACCAAGATCTAGAACAAGCAATCAAAGCAGTATGTGATAGCGCCGAACAAGAAGTCAGCGAAGGTGCGGTTTTAGTTGTGCTGTCGGACAAAGGTTTAGAGAAAGGAAAACTACCGATCCCTGCAGCCATGTTGGTTGGTGCGGTGCAAACAAGGCTTGCTGATACCAACCTGCGTTGTGATGCCAACATCGTTGTTGAGACAGCAACAGCTCGTGACCCACACCAGTTCGCAGTGCTACTTGGCTTCGGTGCGACTGCGGTTTACCCGTACCTTGCTTATGAAGCATTAGGTAAAATGTTGGATGATGGCTCTTTAGATAAAGACTATCGCACCGCGATGCAGAACTACCAAAACGGCATCAACAAAGGTCTGTATAAGATCATGTCGAAGATGGGTATTTCTACGATTGCTTCATATCGCTGTTCGCAACTTTTCGAAGCCGTTGGTCTACATTCCGACGTTGTTGAGCTCTGTTTCCGCGGAGTTACCACTCGAATCCAAGGCGCAAGCTTTAGCGATTTCCAGCAAGATATCTATAACTTATCTCGTAAAGCCTGGACTAAGCGTAAGCCAATCGAGCACGGTGGTTTACTCAAATACGTACACGGCGGCGAATATCACGCCTATAACCCTGATGTGGTTGGCACTCTGCAAACTGCAGTAAAAACAGGTGAGACATCGGATTATCTCTCTTTTGCTAAGCAAGTAAATGCTCGTCCAGCTGCGATGTTACGCGACTTAATGAGCCTCAAAAAAGCCGATCAGCCTCTACCACTAGAGCAAGTCGAGCCTAACAGCGATCTGTTTAAACGCTTCGACTCTGCGGCAATGTCGATCGGTGCTTTGAGCCCAGAAGCGCATGAAGCATTAGCAATGGCGATGAACCGCTTGGGTGGTTACTCAAACTCTGGTGAAGGTGGTGAAGACCCTCGACGCTTTGGTACTGACCGTAACTCTCGTATCAAGCAGATAGCTTCCGGTCGTTTTGGTGTGACGCCACATTACTTAACCAATGCGGATGTTTTGCAGATCAAGGTCGCGCAAGGTGCGAAGCCTGGAGAAGGTGGTCAACTGCCCGGCCATAAAGTTACCGCAGAAATCGCTAAGCTGAGATATTCAGTTCAAGGGGTGACACTGATCTCCCCTCCTCCACATCACGATATTTATTCTATCGAGGATCTAGCGCAGCTGATTTTCGACCTTAAACAAGTGAACCCTAAAGCCTTGGTTTCAGTAAAGTTAGTATCGGAACCGGGTGTAGGCACGATTGCAACTGGTGTAGCGAAAGCCTATGCCGATCTGATCACCATTTCTGGCTACGATGGCGGTACCGCGGCAAGCCCTCTAACCTCGGTAAAATACGCAGGTTGCCCTTGGGAGCTTGGCTTAGCAGAAACTCAACAAGCACTGGTTGCTAACGGGCTTCGTCATAAGATCCGCCTGCAAGTCGATGGTGGTTTAAAAACTGGCCTTGATGTGATTAAAGGTGCGATTCTCGGTGCAGAAAGCTTTGGTTTTGGTACCGCGCCAATGGTCGCAATGGGTTGTAAGTTCTTACGAATTTGTCACCTAAACAACTGTGCGACGGGTGTTGCGACTCAAGATGAAACACTACGCCGCGAATACTTCAAAGGCCTGCCAGACATGGTGGTGAACTACTTTACAGGCCTAGCCGATGAAGTTCGCCAATACCTTGCAGAACTCGGCGTAGAAAAACTCACGGACCTGATTGGTCGCACGGATTTACTTGAAGCCGTTCAAGGCCTCACCGCGAAACAGAGCAAGCTCGATCTCTCTTCAATACTCGAAGCTCCGGTATCTCCAGAAGGTCACCCACTGTTTTGGACCGAGCCAAACGCACCATTTGATAAAGCTCAGCTCAACCAGCAGATTCTGGATGATGCACTCGATGCAATTGAGAAGCGCCAATCCACCAGCCTCTACTACAACGTGATCAACACAGACCGCTCGATTGGCGCTCGTATCTCTGGTGAAATTGCTAAGCGATACGGCAACCAAGGGATGGCAGGTTCACCAATCAAGTTATATCTCGACGGTACCGCAGGTCAGTCTTTTGCGGTTTGGAACGCAGGCGGCGTTGAGCTTTACCTAACAGGCGATGCCAATGACTATGTTGGCAAAGGCATGGCTGGCGGCAAAGTGGTTATCAAGCCTCACCAAGGCACCGCATTTACTTGTAACGAAGCGACCATCATAGGCAACACCTGTCTGTATGGCGCAACTGGAGGCAAGCTGTTTGCAGCTGGTACGGCTGGCGAACGATTTGGCGTACGTAACTCAGGTACGGTTGCTGTGATTGAAGGCGCTGGTGACAACGCCTGTGAATACATGACCGGCGGTATTGTTGCCATTCTTGGCGCAACTGGCGTCAACTTCGGCGCCGGTATGACAGGTGGTTTTGCTTATGTCATGGATAAGAACGAAGACTTCCAAGGTCGAGTAAATAACGAGTCGGTCGAGGCACTTTCTCTGTCTGACTTATTTATCCACCAAGAACATCTGCGTGGCTTAATTGCAGAGCACTTAGAAGAGACTGGCTCAGTACACGCTGAAGCTATTCTGGCGAACTTTGATGAATGGATTCCAAAGTTCTACCTAGTGAAGCCAAAGACGGCGGATCTGAACACCTTGCTCGGCCACCAAAGCCGCAGCTCAGCTGAACTTCGTGTTCAAGCGCAATAATTGGAAGGAGCCAATAATGAGCCAGAATGTATACCAATTTATTGATGTGAATCGCGTAGACCCAGCGAAGAAACCAATCAAGATACGTAAGATTGAGTTTGTAGAGATCTACGAACCTTTCACTAAACAGCAAGCGAAAGCGCAAGCAGACCGTTGTTTAGACTGTGGTAACCCATACTGTGAATGGAAATGTCCTGTTCACAACTACATCCCTCAGTGGCTTAAGCTTGCCAATGAAGGGCGCATTATCGAAGCCGCTGAACTGTCTCACCAAACCAACAGCCTGCCTGAGGTTTGCGGTCGAGTTTGCCCTCAAGACCGCTTGTGTGAGGGCTCTTGTACCCTCAATGACGATTTCGGTGCCGTAACCATTGGCAATATTGAAAAGTACATTACCGACAAAGCCTTTGAGATGGGTTGGAAGCCTGACATGTCTCACGTTGAGTGGACTGATAAAAAGGTCGCGATCATCGGTGCGGGGCCAGCAGGTCTAGCGGCGGCTGACATCCTAGTTCGTAATGGCGTAAAAGCCGTTGTGTTTGACCGCTATCCGGAGATCGGTGGCCTACTGACGTTTGGTATTCCATCGTTCAAGCTTGAGAAAGGCATCATGGAAAATCGTCGCCGTATCTTTAGCGAGATGGGCGTCGAGTTCCAAATGAATACCGAAGTCGGCAAAGATGTACAACTTCAGCAACTCGTCGATGACTACGACGCTGTTTTCCTTGGTGTCGGCACCTATAAAAACATGCGTGCGGGTTTAGACAACGAAGATGCACCGGGCGTTTATGATGCTCTGCCATTCTTGATTTCTAATACCTACAAGGTCATGGAACTGGAAAACCCAACCCCATTTATCGATATGCAAGGTAAGAAAGTCGTCGTGCTTGGTGGTGGTGATACGGCGATGGACTGCGTTCGAACCTCTATTCGTCAGAATGCGGCAGATGTGGTGTGTGCTTACCGCCGAGATGAAGCCAACATGCCAGGTTCTCGCCGTGAGGTAAAAAATGCACGTGAAGAGGGGGTGAAGTTCAAGTTCAACCTACAACCTATCGGCTTAGAGCTTAACAGCGCTGGTCATGTGGTTGGTGTGAAATTCGTGAAAACCGCTTTGGGTGAGCCTGATGAAGCAGGCCGTCGTCGTCCAGAACCTGTCGAAGGCAGTGAGCATGTTCTTGAGGCTGATGCCGTAATTATGGCATTTGGTTTCCAACCTCATACGATGGAATGGCTAGAACCTTTCGGTGTGGAGCTCGATCAGTGGGGTCGCATCAAGGCTCCTAACAAACAAGAGTTTCAATACCAAACCACCAACAGCAAGATATTTGCAGGTGGCGATGCGGTTCGAGGATCTGACTTAGTGGTGACCGCTATCGATGAAGGCCGTAAAGCCGCAGAAGGGATCTTGGACTACCTAGAAGTGTGACTAATCTAAAGTATCCTTTATTACTCAGGCCGTTACTATAAAAAAGGGATCCAATGATGGATCCTTTTTTGAATTAGATACGTTTATCACAAGCATATCGAAAAATACGTAAAACAATCGCAAACAAGCCAATACCTATAACTACAATTAAAACAACGCCATAGGAAACACTATGAAAAAAGCCGCTCTCCTCTCTCTATCTCTTTTGACTTTAACCGCTTGCAGCCAAGGAATCACGGACATGAAAGACAGAACTTCATCACCTTGTGGAGACAAACCAAACTGCGTATCAACTCAAGATGACCGTGAGCAGCACGCATTGGCCGCGTTTGAGTTGTCAGATTCAGCGAACTTGGATGCGATTGAGCAGGTTGCACTAACCTTACCGGGATCGAAAACCGCGAGTAAAACAGAAGATTATCTGCGTGTTGAATGTACCTCTCGCATCATGCGTTTTGTCGATGACTTAGAGCTTAAGATCACGGATGGCAAACTGATCGTGCGTTCAGAGTCTCGTACTGGCCATTCTGATTTTGGCGTAAACCGAAAACGAGCTGAACAACTTCGTGCTAGCTTGAAAAGCGAAGACCTAATCAAATAGATAAAAGAATACGCAGATAAATCACTACTATTCGGATGAGAAGTGCCTCTGGGCAGTCGCTCGACACTTCTTATCCATGCTACAATTTCGCTCTACTGTTTAAATATTATTTATTAAGAGACTACACATGAAAATCGGCATCATTGGCGCAATGGAGCAAGAAGTTGCGATCCTAAAAGCAGCAATTTCAGACATTACTGAAGTTAATAAAGGCGGTTGTACCTTTTTCTCTGGTCAGCTAAATGGTGTTGACGTTGTTTTGCTTCAATCTGGCATTGGTAAAGTAGCAGCGGCTGTTGGTACTTCAATCCTACTAAGCGAATACCAACCAGATGTCGTTCTTAACACGGGCTCTGCTGGCGGTTTTGATTCAACACTGAACCTTGGCGATGTGGTTATCTCTACTGAAGTTCGTCACCACGATGCAGACGTTACGGCTTTCGGTTACGAAATCGGCCAAATGGCAGGTCAACCTGCAGCGTTCAAAGCTGACGACAAGCTGATGGCTGTTGCAGAACAAGCACTAGCACAAATGGAAGATAAGCACGCCGTTCGTGGCCTTATCTGTACTGGTGACGCATTTGTTTGTACAGCAGAACGCCAAGAGTTCATCCGTAAGCACTTCCCATCAGTGGTAGCTGTAGAGATGGAAGCATCGGCTATCGCTCAAGCTTGTCACCAATTCCAAGTACCATTCGTGGTTGTTCGTGCAATCTCTGATGTTGCAGACAAAGAATCACCAATGAGCTTCGAAGAGTTCCTGCCACTAGCAGCGCAAAGCTCTTCTGAAATGGTTATCAAGATGGTTGCCCTACTAAAGTAAGCGACTAGACATGCAAACACTGTTTGATCAGGTATTTGCAAATGGCGTGCTCCTTGTGATGTGGGGAGCACTGCTTTTTCATTTAATTTTACCTATCCCCCATGCCGCACACCCCACGACCTTATGGCATAAGTTTGCTGAGCTTTTAGCAAGCAAGGTTAATAACAACCACAACTATTCCCAAAGCTTAATCTCAGGTACATTAGCTTGGGGGTTAATGGTACTGCCAACTCTGGTTATTCTCTTGGCACTGCAATCGTTGGTTTGGCAATCTCAACTGTTTGAATTGGCACTGTTATTACTCGCGATTGATTGGCGCAATAATGAAAAGCTGGCTAACCAACTGATCAAAGCACTTGGCCGAGAAGATAAAGCGGCCGCTCGTCAGTTACTGGCTCCGATTGTCAATCGTCAAACCGAATCACTTTCGTCACTTGGCCTCGGCAAAGCCGCCACAGAAACCATCATCATGGGTTACGCTCGTAACGTAGTTTGTGTGTTTTTCTGGTACGCCATTGGTGGTGGAATCGCTGCGTTAATGTATCGCCTTGTGGTCGAGTTAGCTCGAGCTTGGTCGCCAAGTCGCAAGCAATTTTCTCCGTTCGGCTCAACGGCGATCAAGATAGTCGCGATTCTCGAATTTATACCGATGCGTTTGTTTGCTTTGATGATCGTATGTGGTGATAAAGCAACGCACACATTTAAGATGATGTTAGTCCAAAGTCGCTCTTGGCCACTACCCGGCCCAGCCTGGTTGATCACGGCTGTTGGCAACAAGCTTGAACTATCATTGGGTGGCCCTGCGATTTACGACAACACTAAAGCCATTCGCGCAAAATTAGGCGGAAGAATCGCACCGTCAGCTCTGCATCTATCTCAGGTTCAGAAACTACTCTTTGGTCGCATCGCTATCTGGATATTTTTACAAAGCCTAGCCTTACTATTTATTCACCAAGGGATTTAGAGTGGAATCTTCAGCACTTGTTACAAGCCTTACTATTTTGTCTTCCAGCTTATGGCTGCCTTTATCATTTGCAGAAGAAGTACCACTGACTCAAGAACAAGTACAGCCGGCTCAACGCGTGGTCAGCCTTGCTCCTCATGCCACTGAACTCGCGTACAGCGCAGGTTTAGGTAACAACCTTGTCGCCGTAAGTGAACGAAGTGATTACCCACCACAAGCCGATAAGCTTGAAAAAGTGGCAAACTATCAAGGTATCAAGGTTGAGAAGATCATCGCACTTCAGCCTGATTTGATTCTTGCGTGGCCAGCGGGAAACCCGCCCAGAGAGCTCGCGAAACTAGAGCAATTTGGTTTTAATATTTACTACTCCAAGACCAAAAGCCTAGACAGTATCGCAACCAATATTGAACAACTGAGCCAATACGCTAGCGATCCAAGTATTGGCGAAAATAACGCTCAGCAATACAGAGAGCAGCTCAACGCCTTGAGACTAAAATACAAAGATGCCGAGTCAGTAAACTACTTCTACCAACTCAGTGAAAAGCCGATCATCACTGTTGCTCAAGGACACTGGCCAAGTGAGGTGTTTGAGTTTTGTGGTGGACACAATATTTTTGAAGACAGCGCCTCGCCATATCCGCAAGTTGGTATTGAACAAGTTGTATTAAGAAAACCGCAAGTGATCTTCACTTCTCAGCACGCGATTGAGAATGGAACCATGTGGCAAACATGGGAAGATGAAATCCCAGCAGTCGCTCAAAATCAGATTTGGTCCCTCAATTCAGACTGGATTAATCGCCCGACAACAAGAACTTTGAAAGCGATCCAACAAGTATGCGATTTCTTCGATAGAGCTAGGCAAAATCACTAACTATTTGCTGCGTTTTTTCGTACAATTCGCCACCGACCTGTCCCTACAATTTTAACTATAAGAGCACCAGTATCATGGACTCCATGCTGCTTTATATTATCGATTTATTTGGCACTGCCATCTTTGCTGTCTCAGGCGTATTTGTCGCAGGCCGTCTTAAGATGGATCCCTTTGGCGTAGCCGTTCTAGGCAGTGTTACCGCAATTGGTGGCGGCACAATTCGTGACATGGCATTGGGTGCAACTCCCGTGTTTTGGATCACCGATACCACCTACCTTTGGGTCATCATCATCACCTGTTTGTTGACCATGATTATTGTAAGACGCCCGAAACGTCTGGCTTGGTGGATATTGCCGGTATGTGATGCGATTGGCCTAGCGGTGTTTGTTGGCATTGGTGTAGAAAAAGCACTTATCTATCAAGATTCAGCACTAGTGGCGATCATCATGGGTGTCATCACCGGCTGCGGTGGCGGTATTATCCGCGACGTACTTGCCCGTGAAGTGCCTATGATTCTAAGAAGTGAAGTCTACGCGACCGCTTGTATCATTGGTGGCGCTTTCCATACCGTGGCGATCAGCATGGGGCACGACTCAGAAACTGCATTTCTGGCCGGCGTGTTCTCAACACTATTGATCAGGCTTGGCGCTATTCGTTGGCATTTATCATTGCCGACCTTCGCCATCAAATAAGCTAACGTTACAAAGTGAAAGGCTCCGTAAAGGAGCCTTTCTTAATTTGAGCTCCCCAACACAATTATTATGCTCTCGCGCTACACGTGCGAGCATAGCTAAAAATACCTAACTTGGTTCAAAGCTTTAGTTTCAAGACTAGAGAATGAATGTTGTTTGAGGTAAGTTGAAACAATCATTCCCAAATTTCATGAATATAACCCAATGCTACTCGAAGGAATCGAAACTCTACTGGTATTGAGTAAAGCAAAGACCATGAGCCGCACAGGCAGTTTGCTTTATATCAGCCAATCAGCGGTCAGCAAACGGATTGCGAATTTAGAAAAGAAGCTAGGTAAAAAGCTCATTGAACCGAGTGGCCGACAGATAAAACTCACGCCAGATGCGATAGCATTAATAGAGAGTATTGGCCCGACATTCAATGAACTTCGCGGGCTTATTTATGAACAGCAAGAGTTGGAAGATACTACTCTCATCACCCTAGACAGCTCTAAGTCTCTGATAGCCGGTTATTTAGGTGAGATGATGGGCCAGTTCATCCAGCAAGATAAGTACATCACCATTACCACCAACCACACGCCGAGAATCATAGAGCGAGTGCAATCTGGTAAGGCGACCTTGGGGTTGTGTGCTGGCTTACTGCCACCGCATCATGGGTTAATGACCTTCCATCTATTTGATGAGCCGTTTTACATAGTGAGTAAGTCACCGCTAACGGAGCTTCCTCCAATGGTCATCACTAACGACATGACCAACCCTGCCAATTCTTATCAACTTTCTGTATTAGAGAAGTTTGGTATCAAACCCTTGATGGAGATGGATGCCTACACCGCAGCGGCGCAACTTGCATTGGGCGGGACTGGGCCAGCGTTAATACCGCTCTCTATCGTAAAAACACTCAATATTGAGCCTCAATATCTGTATAGCTTCACCGAATTAGCAGGCTTGATTCGGCCGATTCATATCTGTGTCAGACCAAATAGTTACCAGTCTCCACGAGTTAAAACACTGATAGAATCCATTGTTGATGCTGTTCCCAAAGCAGTTTAGACGCCATTAGCATCGACATAACGATCACAAGGGGTCGAATCCATTTCTGCCCTTTTGTCACCACCACTTTAGCGCCAAGCTGAGCGCCCATAAAACCGCCAACCGCCATCACTAATCCTAACTCCCAAATAGGCAAGCCAGCCAAAATAAAGAAGATCAATGCGGCAATATTAGAGGTGAAATTAAGTACCTTGGTGCGCGCCGTAGCATCGACTAACGAGAAGTGACCAATCGCAACAAAGCAGACTGTGAAGATAGAACCTGTTCCTGGGCCAAAGAAACCATCATAGAAACCAACTCCACCACCTACACACAGAGCAAACATCGCCTCAGAGATCTTCTGTTTTCCTTCAGACGCTCTAGTTTGCGGTGCCAACAGGAAATAGAGAGAGATAGCGATAAGCAGCAGCGGTATCACACTGGTCAGTAGGCTCGCATCAATGTGCTGGACTAACTCAGCGCCAATTGCAGAGCCAATAAAGGTACAAAAGATAGCAAGGCGCATCTCTTTGATGCTGACGATACCGTTGCGCACGAAATACCAACTCGCGGAGAAGCTGCCAAATGAGCTTTGGAGTTTGTTGGTTGCCAGTGCCTGCGTGGGTGGAACTCCAGCCGCTAGCAATGCAGGTAGAGTCAGTAACCCACCGCCGCCAGCCATTGCATCAATAAAGCCTGCTGCCGTTGCAACAACAAACAAGATAGCCAATATTTCTAGAGTGATTTCCATATACCCAACGCCTTAAAGTCCTGTGTAACGACAAGTTACCACTCACAGCAGACGAGCAATAACGAAACACAAGATTCTAACCTATTCCAAATATTCATCATTAAGCTACCGCGGAATAACAGACATAAAAAAGCCCACTCCGAGGAGTGGGCTTTGAGCATTTATATCCGCATATCAGCGATACACTTTAGGCGATTAAGCTTGAGAAGCTTTAACCTGAGCGTGTAGCTCTTGAACTGAAGTTACTGACGTTTTCGCGTCTGCAGTGTGCGCCATACAAGTCGCGAATGCAGCATTTAGCGTAGTCGTGTAGTTAACTTTCTCAGCAAGTGCACCACGACGAAGAACTTTAGAATCTTCAATCGCTTGACGGCCAGCTGCAGTGTTCACGATGTACGTATACTCGTTGTTCTTGATACGGTCAAGAATGTGAGGACGACCTTCGTGTACCTTGTTTACTAGACGTGGGTTGATGCCCGCTTCGCCAAGGATAACCGCAGTACCGTGAGTTGCGTCTAGCTGGTAACCAAGCTTAGATAGTTTAGATGCTAGGTCAACAACACGCTCTTTGTCGCCTTCGCGAACAGAAAGAAGTGCACGACCGCCTTCTGGGTAGATGTTACCACAACCCAATTCAGCTTTAGAGTATGCTTCTGCGAACGTCGCACCAACACCCATAACTTCACCAGTAGAGCGCATTTCTGGGCCTAACAGTGGGTCAACACCAGGGAACTTGTTGAATGGAAGTACAACTTCTTTCACTGAGTAGTAAGGTGGGATGATTTCTTTCGTAAAGCCTTGAGACTCTAGAGATTGACCCGCCATTACACGAGCGGCAATCTTAGCGATTGGCGCACCAGTTGCTTTAGATACGAATGGAACCGTACGTGCTGCACGAGGGTTAACCTCGATTAGGTACACTTCATTGTTCTTAACAGCAAACTGCGTGTTCATCAGACCACGAACACCCAACTCGAACGCTAGCTTTTCAACTTGCTCGCGCATTACGTCTTGGATTTCTTGGCTTAGCGTGTATGCAGGAAGAGAACATGCTGAGTCACCAGAGTGAACACCCGCTTGCTCGATGTGCTCCATAATACCGCCGATTACAACGCGCTCACCGTCACAAATCGCATCTACGTCTACTTCAACAGCGTCATCTAGGAAGCTATCAAGTAGTACTGGAGATTCGTTTGATACGCTAACTGCTTCGTTGAAGTAGCGACGTAGGTCTTGCTCGTCGTATACGATTTCCATCGCACGACCACCAAGTACGTAAGAAGGACGTACAACAAGTGGGAAGCCGATTTCACGAGATTTCTCTACCGCTTGCTCCATTGTTGTTACTGTCGCGTTTTCTGGTTGAAGTAGGCCTAGACGGTCTACAGCAACTTGGAAACGCTCACGGTCTTCTGCACGGTCGATTGCGTCTGGGCTAGTACCGATGATTGGTACGCCAGCAGCTTCAAGAGCACGTGCCAGTTTAAGTGGCGTTTGACCACCGTACTGAACGATAACGCCTTTTGGCTTCTCAACACGAGCGATTGCTAGTACGTCTTCCAGAGTTACTGGTTCGAAGTACAGACGGTCAGACGTATCGTAGTCTGTAGAAACTGTCTCAGGGTTACAGTTAACCATGATAGTTTCGTAGCCATCTTCACGTAGCGCTAGTGATGCGTGTACACAACAGTAGTCAAATTCAATGCCTTGGCCGATACGGTTTGGACCGCCGCCTAGAATCATGATTTTTTCTTTGTCTGTTGGGTTTGCTTCACACTCGTCATCGTAAGATGAGTACATGTAAGCCGTATCTGAAGAGAACTCAGCTGCACACGTATCTACACGCTTGTATACCGGGTGGATATCGTATTGGTCACGTAGACGACGGATTTCGCTTTCCGCTACACCTAGAATCTTAGATAGGCGCGCATCAGCAAAACCTTTACGCTTAAGCTTGTTTAGCTCGTCTTTATTTAGACCAGCAAAGCCTTTCGCTTTAAGTTCTTGCTCTAGCTTAACGATGTCTTCGATTTGAACTAGGAACCAACGGTCGATTTGCGTTAGGTTGAATACACCATCTACCGACATACCAGCACGGAATGCGTCAGCGATGTACCAAATACGCTCTGCGCCAGCTTCTTTAAGTTCGTGACGGATAGTCGTTAGAGCATCTGGTGCGTCTAGGTCTACCATTTCGTCAAAACCAGTCGCGCCAACTTCTAGGCCGCGAAGTGCTTTTTGTAGAGATTCTTGTTGGTTACGGCCGATAGCCATAACTTCACCAACCGACTTCATTTGCGTCGTTAGGCGGTCGTTAGCACCTGCAAACTTCTCGAAGTTAAAACGAGGAATCTTAGTTACTACGTAGTCGATTGTTGGTTCGAATGATGCTGGAGTTGCGCCGCCAGTGATGTCATTCATTAGCTCGTCTAGCGTGAAACCAACAGCCAGTTTCGCTGCAATCTTAGCGATTGGGAAACCTGTTGCTTTAGATGCTAGTGCAGAAGAGCGAGATACACGTGGGTTCATTTCGATGATAACCATACGGCCATCTTTCGGGTTGATACCAAACTGTACGTTTGAACCACCTGTTTCAACACCAATCTCACGCAGTACTGCTAGAGATGCGTTACGCATTAGTTGGTATTCTTTATCTGTCAGCGTTTGAGCTGGAGCCACAGTGATTGAGTCACCTGTGTGAATACCCATTGGGTCGAAGTTTTCAATCGCACATACGATGATGCAGTTGTCGTTTTTGTCACGAACCACTTCCATCTCGTACTCTTTCCAACCGATAAGTGATTCATCGATAAGAAGTTCATTAGTTGGAGATAGATCCAAACCACGACGACAGATTTCTTCAAATTCTTCTTTGTTGTAAGCGATACCGCCACCAGTACCACCCATCGTGAACGATGGACGAATGATACAAGGGAAGCCAACCATGTCTAAAACTTTGTAAGCTTCTTCCATCGTTTTCGCTGTATCAGCAGTTGGACACTCAAGGCCAATTGCTTTCATTGCTTTATCGAAGCGTGAACGGTCTTCTGCTTTATCGATAGCGTCAGCCGTTGCACCAATCATTTCAACACCGAACTCTTCAAGAACACCGTGCTTTTCTAGGTCTAGAGCACAGTTCAATGCAGTTTGGCCACCCATAGTAGGTAGAACTGCATCAGGCTTCTCTTTAGCGATGATGTTACGCACAACTTCCCATTGGATAGGCTCGATGTAAGTTGCATCTGCCATGTCTGGGTCAGTCATGATTGTCGCTGGGTTCGAGTTTACAAGAATAACTCGGTAACCTTCTTCGCGAAGCGCTTTACAAGCTTGAGCACCAGAGTAATCGAACTCACATGCTTGGCCGATAACGATCGGGCCAGCACCTAGAATAAGAATACTTTTAATGTCAGTACGTTTTGGCATTGTCTACTACTCCGAATTACGCTGTGTGCTGTTTGATTAGTTCAATAAAGTGGTCGAATAACGGCGCTGCGTCTTCTGGACCTGGGCTTGCTTCAGGGTGACCTTGGAAGCTGAATGCTGGTTTGTCTGTACGGTGAATACCTTGTAGAGAACCATCAAATAGTGATTTGTGCGTTGCACGTAGTGTCTCTGGAAGGGTTTCTTCGTCAGCAGCAAAGCCGTGGTTTTGCGAAGTAATCATCACAACATCACGATCTAAATCTTTAACCGGGTGGTTTGCACCGTGGTGACCAAACTTCATCTTCACTGTCTTAGCGCCTGACGCAAGAGCAAGAATCTGGTGACCTAGACAGATACCGAAGATTGGTAAGCCTTTTTCTAGGAACACTTTTGTCGCTTCAATTGCGTAAGTACATGGTTCTGGGTCACCAGGGCCATTTGAAAGGAAAACACCGTCTGGGTTCAGAGCAAGTACTTCTTCAGCTGAAGTCTCAGCAGGAACAACCGTTAGGCGGCAGCCGCGGTCAACAAGCATTCGTAGGATGTTTCGTTTTGCACCGAAGTCATAAGCAACAACGTGGTATGGCAATTCTGAGTCTGCTTTCGCTTCAGGAAGTCCACCCGTAAGCGTCCACGAACCTTGTTTCCATTGATACGCTTCTTTTGTTGTAACTTCTTTCGCAAGGTCCATACCTTTCAGGCCAGGGAATTCTTTTGCTTTAGCTAGAGCCAAAGCTTCGTCTAGGTTTCCGTCGTTTACTGAAGAGCCAGCTACAATACAACCGTTCTGTGCGCCTTTTTCACGAAGAATACGCGTCAGCTTACGAGTATCGATATCAGCGATACCAACAACGTTTTGCGACTTAAGGTAATCAGAAAGGGATTGTTCATTACGGAAGTTAGAAGCGATTAGAGGGAGATCGCGAATCACAAGGCCTTGAGCGTGGATTGAAGAAGATTCTTCGTCTTCGGAATTGGTTCCGGTATTGCCAATGTGAGGGTAAGTAAGGGTAACGATTTGTTGAGAATAGGAAGGATCAGTGAGGATTTCTTGGTACCCCGTCATCGAGGTATTAAAAACGACTTCACCAACTGCAGAACCTACAGCGCCAATGGCTTCACCGTGAAATACTGTCCCATCTTCTAGGACGAGTAGTGCTGACTTCTTCAAGACAACCTCCAGAAATAAAAATGCATTAAAATTGATTTAATTTGCAAATCTACCTTCCTGCAACACCAAAAACTGCGTGTTTATGGAAATTAGACAAATTGGCGGTATTTTAGTGATCTGCGTGATACGTGTCAACATTTAACTCAAAAGAAATTAAACATTTGTAAGGACTAATTCAATTTACCCCCTCAAAGCTCCAAAAATTCAACTTTCATACGCATTTAGCTCGAATATTACGATTTTCTAATTTTCACCCCTCATTTTAGCCAACCATAGAGTGATAAAAATATCAGCAACAAAACGCAATCGATAAATACCAAGAGAAAACATGACAATTTAAAGATCTAAAACAAAAAACATACTAAAGACCACATAAACAGCATAGAAATGGAGTCAAAAAGGCGATAAGAAGAAAGTAGAAGGAAGATCGGAGAAGTGAGATTACTAAGGAAAATGCACCAAGTAAAGAAAGCGCCGGCAATTGCCAGCGCATAAATATCTATTTATAGGTCATTCAAACCAAGCACATCCGTCATGGTATAAAAGCCTGCTGGTTTATCATTTAACCAAACCGCGGCCTTGATTGCGCCATTAGCAAAGGTCATTCGATCAGTGGCTTTATGGGTAATTTCCACTCGTTCACCGATATCAGCAAACATAGCGGTGTGTTCACCAATAATGTCACCGGCACGAATCGTCGCGAAACCAATCTCATCTTTAGTGCGCTCGCCAGTAATACCCTCGCGTGACCATACAGCTACATCGTTCAGCTCATTGCCCATAGCACCCGCAATAGCTTCGCCCATACCAATCGCAGTACCTGACGGTGCATCGACTTTATGACGGTGATGAGCCTCAACGATCTCGACATCACAGTAATCGCCCATCACTTTAGCGGCCTTCTCTAGCAGCTTAAAGACCAGGTTCACACCAACGCTGTAGTTAGGTGCCATTACGATAGCCATCTCTTTTGAAGCAGCATCAATCACCTGCTTCTCTTCTTCAGAGAAGCCCGTTGTACCGATGATCAGTTTTTTACCGTGACGTTTACAAAGTTCAATATTCGCTAATGTGCTAACAGGGGCAGTAAAATCGACAATCACATCAAACTCTTCGATGGCTCTAGACAAATCATCGACTAAAGCAACATCAAAACGACCTTCACCGCATAACTCGCCGACATCTACGCCGACCAAAGATGACTCTGGACGCTCTGAACCAGCTCCAACACTTGCTTCTGAATTATGATGAGCGGCTTTCACCAAGTTGCGGCCCATGCGGCCCGCTGCTCCTGCAATTGCAATTCTTACCACTGCGAATATCTCCATTGTTTTGGTTACCGTTGCCACTTATCTCTTGCAGCAACGTTCAATCGATTAATCTCTTTAAACTAACAACAATCTCAAACTCAGGCTAGCAATTACGAAAACTCTTTTATTACTCGCTCTAAAATTGGCACATTTGCCTCTGGGAAGGCGTATTGATTCAATGATTCTAGGCTTACCCATTCACCTTGCTGACCTTCTTTACCATAAGGCTGCTCTTCAAAATCAGTCACGAGAATGAAATCGAACTTAAGTGACTTATCCGTGTAATCAAATTCAAGATGCTCAAACAGAGACTGCTCGGTCACCTTGATACCGACCTCTTCATCAAGCTCGCGAGTCATCGCTTGCTCAATAGTTTCGCCCTCTTCAACCTTGCCACCTGGAAATTCCCAGAAGCCACCTTTGTGCTTGTCATCTGGACGCTTAGTGATAAAGACCTGTGACTTATCTTGATTGAAGATAATACCCGCTACGATATGGATTCTTTTCATTGATGGTGTTCCTTAATAAAACGCTGAACTCACATAGTCCCTAAATACGTCATCCTCAAGAAAGAGGAACGACTGAGTTGGGGATCTAAAACTACGCGAGCCTAACTAAACAAGATTCCCTACTACGCTCACTCCTCGCTATAGGGAATGACAACTTCCTTGCGTAACAAAGTAAGCCATGAAATTTACATACAAAAAGAGCCGCCTAAGCGACTCTTTATATTCTATTTGTCAGTTTTATGAAGCTAAGTTGTAGTGTATGAGAGCAAGGCGGTGGCACGGAGCTTACGACTGTAAGTGAGTACCACCAACGCAGCTATCATGCGCTACAGCAACGATTCATTAAACTTACGCGATTTTACCGTGACACTGCTTGTACTTCTTACCGCTACCACATGGGCATGGCTCGTTACGGCCAACTTTACGCTCGTCACGCACTACCGTTTGTGGAGATGCCGCTTCAGCTTCATCGTCAGCTAGCTGGTTTTCAGCTGTTGCATGTTGCGCTTGTGCACGACGCGCCGCTTCTTCAGCTTGAGCTTGACGTTGAGCTTCCATCTTTTCAACTTCTTCTTGTTGCTGAACGCGCACTTTAGAAAGGATGGTAACAACGTCTGTTTTCAGTACATCTAGTAGGCCTTCAAACAGTTCAAACGACTCGCGCTTGTACTCTTGTTTCGGGTTCTTCTGAGCATAACCACGTAAGTGGATACCTTGACGAAGGTGATCCATCGCAGCCAAGTGCTCTTTCCAAAGGCCGTCTAGCGTTTGTAGCATCACAGATTTCTCGAAGTTACGCAGTACTTGAGCACCAACCACTTCTTCTTTCTGTTTGTACGAATCAACCGCCATAGCAAGAATACGCTCACGCAATGCTTCTTCATAAAGCTTGTCGTCTTCGTCTAACCAACCTTGAATATCAAAGTCTAGATCGAAGTCATTCTTCAGACGATCTTGCAGACCCGCGATATCCCACATATCTTCAAGAGACTGAGGTGCGATGTATTCATCAATCACTGATGCCAATACATCTTCACGGTTGTGTTCGATCATCTCGCTGATATCGTCAGAGCTCATCAGTTCATCACGAAGCTCATAAACCACTTTACGTTGGTCATTGGCTACATCATCGTACTCAAGAAGCTGCTTACGAATATCGAAGTTACGACCTTCAACTTTACGTTGTGCTTTTTCAATTGAGCGAGAAAGCATCTTAGATTCGATCGCTTCGCCTTCGTCCATACCACTTTGGATAAGACCAGCCATACGATCCGATGTGAAGATACGTAGCAGAGAATCTTCCATTGATAGGTAGAAACGAGAAGAACCCGCATCACCTTGACGACCAGAACGACCACGTAGCTGGTTGTCGATACGGCGAGATTCATGACGCTCAGTACCAATGATGTGCAGACCACCTGACTCAAGCACTTTATCGTGGATTACTCTCCAGTCAGCTTTGATCTTCTCGATCTGCTCTTTGGTTGGATTCTCTAGCTTCTCAACTTGTGCCTGCCAGCTACCACCTAATACGATATCGGTACCACGACCAGCCATGTTAGTTGCGATAGTTACCGCACTCGGCATACCAGCTTGTGCAACGATCTCTGCTTCCATTTCGTGGAATTTAGCATTTAGAACGCTGTGCTTAATTTTTGCTTTTTTCAGTGCGTTAGACAGTAGTTCAGACTTCTCGATAGAAACCGTACCAACCAATGATGGCTGACCAGCAGCTACACGGTCTTTGATGTCTTCAATGATCGCATTGAACTTGTCTTCTTCGGTACGATAAACCACATCTGGCATATCGTTACGAACCATAGGCTTGTTGGTTGGGATAACCACTGTTTCTAGGCCGTAGATAGACTGAAATTCGAAAGCTTCTGTATCGGCTGTACCTGTCATACCTGACAGTTTTTCGTATAGACGGAAGAAGTTCTGGAATGTAATCGATGCTAGCGTCTGGTTTTCATTCTGAATCTTCACACCTTCTTTAGCTTCAACAGCTTGGTGTAAACCTTCAGACCAACGACGACCTGGCATAGTACGACCAGTATGTTCATCAACGATAACCACTTCGCCTTCTTCAGTAACGATGTAGTCGACGTCTTTCTCAAACAGTACGTGTGCACGCAACGCTGCATTAACATGGTGCAATAGGCTGATATTAGTTGGAGAGTAAAGCGTGTCACCCTCTTCCATCAGGCCGTTTTTGACCATTAGCTCTTCTACAAATTCTTGACCGTTTTCAGTCAGGTGAACCTGTTTCGATTTCTCGTCCATGGTGTAGTGACCTTCACCACGGTACTCTTCAGAATCTTCTTTATCTTGGCGCTCAAGGTTAGGGATCAACGTGTTAATACGCGTGTAAAGATCTGAACTATCTTCAGCTGGGCCAGAGATAATAAGTGGAGTACGAGCTTCATCGATTAAGATTGAGTCAACCTCATCGACAACAGCAAAGAAGCGCTCACGTTGAACACGATCTTCAGCACGGAAAGCCATGTTGTCACGTAGGTAATCGAAGCCAAACTCGTTGTTTGTTCCGTATAGGATATCCGCTTGGTACGCTTCTTTCTTCTCTGGTGGAGCCATGTTTGGCACGTTTACGCCAACAGTCATACCAAGGAATTCAAATAATGGGCGGTTTGTTTCCGCATCACGCTTCGCTAGGTAGTCGTTCACCGTTACTACGTGAACACCTTTGCTAGGTAGGGCGTTAAGATAAGCTGGTAGGGTTGCTGTAAGAGTCTTACCTTCACCAGTACGCATTTCTGCAATTTGGCCAGCATTTAGAACCATGCCACCAATCATTTGCACGTCAAAGTGACGCATGCCGTAAACACGCTTAGACGCTTCACGTACCGTAGCAAATGCTTCAGGTAGAAGTTGGTCTAGCGATTCACCTTTATCTAAGCGCTCACGAAACTCAACCGTTTTTGCTTTTAGCTCTTCGTCTGAAAGAGCTTCAAACGTTGGTTCGTAGTTATTAATTTCTTTTACAATTTTTCTAAGGCGGCGCAGTGTTCTGTCATTGCGACTGCCAATTACCTTTGTCAGCAGCTTAGTAATCATGTGCTTGGAATCTCTTCGTTCTCAGATTGTCCGCGATTTATTTTAAATGCCGTCAGTGTCTCTACTAGCTATGAACTAGTCTTCAGTTACTAACCAAGGATACTGAGATAAATCTAGTATCTTTGATATTGTACTTGAGAGTAGAGTTTTCAAGGCTTGAGTTAAAATTAATGCCCTTTAGTGTAAGTAATTTTCACATCAACAACCATTTATAACCCCATTTGTTTGATGTGCTTGGAACTTTTCTTTCTAATTGCTGATGGATTAGCCAGACTGCAGCTCATTGGGAGACAACTTTCGGATGTTGACGACACTGTATCTGGAAAATAGATACAAAAAAACCAGGTCAATGACCTGGTTTTCGAAATCTTATATTGCTGTAAACAACAATTACGCTAGAACCATTCCTGGCTCAGCAAATGCAACAGGAGAGCCTACTTCTTCTTCGAATGTTGCCCATTCCCAAGCTTCTGCGTCAGCAAGTACTGCACGTAGTAGTTGGTTGTTTAGGCCGTGACCTGATTTGTATGCACGGAACTCACCAATAATAGCGTGTCCACACATGTACAAGTCACCAATCGCGTCTAGTACTTTATGAGTTACGAACTCATTGTCAAAACGTAGACCTTCTTCATTAAGAATTCGGTATTCGTCCAGTACGATAGCATTATCAAAGCTACCGCCAAGTACTAGGTTTTGAGATTGTAGATACTCAATGTCGCGCATGAAGCCGAAAGTACGAGCGCGAGAAATTTCTTTCACAAAACCTTGTGAAGAGAAATCAAACAACAAACGTTGCTCATCAGATTCAATAGCTGGGTGGTTAAAGTCGATCTCAAAGTCCATACGGAAGCCGTTAAATGGAACAAATTCTGCCCACTTATCGCCATCTTCAAAACGGATAGGCTTTTTGATACGAATAAAACGCTTCGCTGCATTCAGTGTTTCTACACCCGCTTGCTGTAGCAAGTATACGAATGGGCTTGCGCTACCATCCATAATTGGGATCTCAGGTGCATCTACTTCAACAATAATGTTGTCGATGCCCATACCCGCTAAAGCTGCGTTAAGGTGTTCCACTGTAGAGATACGTACGCCTTCGTCATTAACAAGAGCTGTACATAGCATAGTGTCACGAACTGACGCTGGATCAGCTGGGAAATCTACAGGTGGATTTACATCTGTACGACGATAAACAATACCTGTATTTGCAGCTGCCGGGCGAAGAGTAAGTGTGACTTTACGACCAGAGTGGAGACCCACACCAGTTGTTTTCACAATTTCTTTCAGAGTACGTTGTCTGATCATCTGCTTGCCTCGTTATCAGTGCTACAAATCACGGTCAGTATTTACCGACCGCGAATTTTACCATTAATTCGACGATAGTCAAATTTTGGGTATTTGTTAATCAGCCTGACGTCGTAAGAATGCTGGAATATCTAAGTATCCACTCTCTTTCTCAGCCTTAGGTGCTGCACTTTGGCTAGCGCCTGTACCTGAAGAAACAGGTGACGTTGTTGGCTGCGGCTTAACTTGAGGTTTAACCTCAGTTTTTTCTTGCAATGGTTGTGCCACTTTCTCTTCCACTTTTGGTGCAGTTTGAGCCGCTACCTGTGGTTGAGGAGTTGGTGCAACCTTAGCTTTACCACCAGCAACTAATGTAATGTCTGGTTTTTTCTCTGTGCCGATACCTGTTGCTACAACAGTTACACGGATTTCATCCGTCATATCAGGGTCTAGAGAAGTACCAATCACAACTGTTGCGTTATCAGATGCGAATGCCTTAACTGTATTACCTACTGTTTCGAATTCATCTAGACGCATATCTAGGCCTGCTGTGATGTTCACAAGAACGCCACGTGCGCCAGCTAGGTCGATGTCTTCTAGTAGTGGGCTAGAAATTGCCGTTTCAGCAGCTTCTTCAGCACGGTCTTCACCTTTTGCGATACCGCTACCCATCATTGCATGACCCATCTCAGACATTACGGTGCGAACATCCGCGAAATCGACGTTAATCATACCAGGGCGAGTAATTAGCTCAGCGATACCTTGTACAGCGTTTTTAAGTACATCATTGGCACTTGCGAAAGCTTCTAGCAGAGTTACGCCGCGGCCAAGTACTTTAAGTAGCTTCTCATTTGGAATCGTAATTAAAGAATCCACATGTTTAGAAAGCTCTTCAATACCTTGCTCAGCAAACGCTAAACGTTTTTTGCCTTCAAAGCTAAATGGCTTAGTTACAACAGCAACCGTTAGCACACCCAACTCTTTCGCAACTTCAGCAATAACTGGAGCAGCACCTGTACCAGTACCACCGCCCATACCAGCTGCGATAAATACCATATCGGCGCCAGTTAGAACTTCTTTAATTCTTTCTCGATCTTCGAGAGCTGCATCACGGCCTACTTGTGGGTTTGCACCAGCGCCCAAACCTTTAGTGATATCACCACCAATTTGGATCACGCTGCTCACGCTTGTTTTACGAAGTGCTTGTGCATCAGTGTTAACACTGATGAATTCTACGCCTTCGATTGATTCACGTACCATGTGCTCAACAGCGTTACCGCCACCGCCACCAACTCCAACGACTTTAATTACTGCATCGTCAGACATTTCCATCATCGGTTCAAACATGTGTTATCTCCGTTTTTTCCTGCAACTCAGGTTAAAACTCTTTTTGTATCCAATTACGCAATTTGCCAAATAAACCAGACATAGAAGGTGCTGAACGCTTAGGTTCGCTGTAATCACCTTCATCACTGATCTGACAATCTCTTGCGTAATGAAGTAAACCAACCGCCGTAGAATGATACGGCTCTTTAACATAGTCAGTTAAGCCACTAACTTCTAACGGCTTACCAACTCGAACTTGATTGCGGAAAACACGTTCCGCACACTCTACCAATCCGTCAATTTGTGCCGCTCCACCAGTGAGAACGACGCCAGCTGCAAGGTGGTGTTTAATACCTTCATCTCGTAGCTGTAATTGAACCGTATCAATAGTTTGGTTAACGAGACCCATAAGTTCAGTGTAACGTGGTTCAATCACTTCCGACAAAGTTTGTCGTTGCAAACTTCTCGATGGGCGACCACCAACACTTGGGACGTTAACAGAGTCATCCTTGCTTACGAGTTCACTCAGAGCGCAACCATGGTTTACTTTTATCTCTTCAGCATCGCTCACTGGCGTGCCGAAAGCGAAGGCAATATCACTGGTTACTGCATTTCCTGCGTAGGAAAAGACTTCTGTGTGTCGAAGTGCGCCGCCAGTCCAAATGGAAATATCCATTGTACCCGCACCGATATCGACAACACATACTCCAAGCTCTCTCTCGTCTTCAGTAATTACCGCATTGCTTGAGGCAAGTCCTGAAAACACGATTTGTTCTACTGTGAGACCACATCGTTCAACAGCTTTAATAATGTTTCTCGCCATGTCGCTATGGCAAGAAATTAGGTGAACACTGACTTCCATTCGAACACCAGATAAGCCAAGTGGGTTCTTAATCCCTTCTTGATAATCAATGGTAAATTCTTGTGGGATCACGTGCAGAATTCTCTGCTCATCACCTATTTTAATTGATTTCGCGGTATGGATCGCTCGATCCATATCGTCTTGAGACACCTCTTCATCAGAGATAGTGCCCATGCCTTTTTCAATTCGGCTTGCGATATGTTTACCCGATAGCGAGATAAATACATTGCTGATTTGGCATTCCGCCATCAACTCTGCTTGATCAATAGCTCGCTGAACCGACTTAACTACCGACTCTAGGTCGTTTACACCACCTTTATCCATACCTCTGGATGGACTTTGCCCAGAACCAATGATATTGATTTGACCATCAGGCAATATTTCACCAACCAGAGCTGATATGGTCGCAGTGCCTATATCAAGACCAACGATTATGTTGTCATCTGCGGTCTTAGTCATCTGTGCTCTCTTCTAACTCTTGCTCTGGAAACCAGCCTACAGCGGCTCCCGTATCATACCTGAGGTCGATGTAGCTCACTTGATTCGCTTTACTACCAAGTTCGTTGTAAAGCGAAATGAAGCGTTCAACACGCTCATCTAAAGAATCTTTACCTAGTTCTAAACGGATACCGTTATCTAGGATTATTTGCCAAGCGCGACGCTCATTGAGAACGAGAGAGGTAACGGTTAACCCTAGACTGTTAATCAAAGGGGTTATCTGTCGCCACTTTTCTATCACTTCTTGGCTGGTGCCGTCTGGGCCGTAAAGCTTAACTCTATCGCCCTTCAACAGGCCGATATCACCATTAAACACCTGACCATCGTCATTCAGCAGCATGTTACCGTTCCAGATTGCTGCCGCATGGTACTCAGTCAAAAATACTTTTATTGTGTCTGGCCACTGCTTACGAATGGAGACCACTGAAACCCAAGGTAACGCTTCTAAACTGTCTTGCAACACACCGATGTCTTGCGACATGAAGGTTCCAATGTGCTCTAGCTCGCTAAAGGCATGTTGAACATCACCAGCGGTTACGTAAGTTAAGTCGCCTTGAAGTACTATTTTGGAGAGAGGCAACCGCTGATCGTCCCACATCCAAGTTAGTGTGGTATAGAAAAGAAACCCAATGAATAGCAATACCATGACAAAAAAAGACCCGCCTAAGGCGTGTTTCTTGAGCGACGGTAAACTGAATAGGTGGCGGTTTTCGCTAAAAGTACTTTCTACCAAAGCCCGCATTCCCTGTCGTTGGTTCGCAATTCTATTCCCTATCTTCGTAATAGAGGTAAAAGCACTTACTTTAACCTATGAATTATACTGAGCAAAATCAAACTATCAAACGTTGATAATAAGATTTTTGGTCAATTTTAGGTCAATCGCAAGAAGTGAGCGATTGACCACAGTCTGTAGACAGTATTCTGTTACGCGTTCTGCATTTTATTAATGTCTAACTGTAACGATTCCAACTGCTTCGCTACTCGGCCAACATCGCCTGCACCCTGCGTTAAAACAAGGTCACCACCTTGAATGACGTTGGCTAAAGCCGATGGCAGTGCGTTGATATCGGCAACAAAGATTGGATCTATCTTACCACGCCCGCGAATAGTTCGACTTAATGAACGCCCATCAGCCCCTGCAATTGGTTTCTCACCTGCAGAATAAACATCTAATAGAATAAGTACATCAACTTGCTCAAGAACATTCGCAAAATCATCATATAGATCGCGAGTACGGCTATAACGGTGCGGTTGGAAGATCATAACAAGACGTTTATCAGTCCAGCCACTTCGTGCAGCTTGAATCGTCACATCAACTTCGGTTGGGTGATGACCGTAATCATCAACCAGCATTGCAACGCCTTTACCTGTTTCGTACCCACCTAGGTGATCGAAACGACGACCCGTGCCTTCGGTTCCCGCCATCGCTTTTAGAATCGCTTCATCGCTGATGTCATCTTCTGTTGCAACAGCAATCGCAGCGGATGCATTCAATGCATTGTGACGACCCGGAATGTTTAGCGTAATATCAAGGTTAGCTTTACCTTCACGTACAACCGTAAACTTGCCTTGTTGACCTTCTTGTACGTAGTTTTCAATACGAATATCTGCGTCTTCAGAGAAGCCGTAAGTAATCACTTGGCGGCTCACCTGAGGGATAAGTTCACGTACAACAGGATCATCTACACACATCACAGCCTGGCCGTAGAACGGCAGGTTGTGTAGGAAATCGATAAATGTCTGCTTTAGCGTTTCGAAATCGCCGCCGTAGGTATCCATATGATCCGCTTCAATGTTAGTTACGATACTAACCATAGGTTGCAGATGTAAAAATGAAGCATCACTCTCATCGGCTTCAGCAATAAGAATACGGCTTGAACCTAAACGTGCGTTAGTGCCAGCACTTTTAACCAAACCACCGTTTACGAAGGTTGGATCTAGGCCGGCTTCCGAGTAAATCTGTGTCACTAGCGCAGTCGTGGTTGTTTTACCGTGCGTACCTGCCACAGCAATACCGTGACGAAAACGCATCAGCTCAGCCAGCATTTCTGCACGACGAACGATCGGTGTGCGCGCTTCACGAGCTGCAATAATTTCTGGGTTTTCTTCGTTGATAGCGGTTGAAACAACCACCACACTTGCGTCGGCAACGTTACTCGCTTGGTGACCGATATAAACGGTCGCACCCTTGCTAACTAAACGATCAGTCACTGGGTTTTGAGCAATATCAGAACCCGTGATCTGGTAGCCTTCATTTAGCAAGACTTCAGCAATCCCGCTCATTCCGGCACCACCAATACCAATGAAGTGGATAGATTTAACACGGCGCATCTCTGGCACCATTGCACGGATTTGCGCTAAGTCTTGGGTATGTTCAATCGTCATCAATTCAATCTCATTATTTTGCTAAAGCTTTAATCGCTTCAGCGACGGTCACATCAGCATCAAGCTTGGCGGCTTGACGAGCTTTTGTTGCCATCATTTTTAATTCATTTCTATCAAGCTGCGCGATAGTGTTCGCTAGCTTATAAGCCGTTAGTTGAGGCTGTTCAATCATTAACGCTGCGCCACATTCAACTAAATGGTCGGCATTCAACGCTTGTTGTCTGTCTTTGTGCATAAACGGAACGAAGATAGAACCGACACCTGCCGCAGACACTTCTGATACGGTTAATGCACCTGAGCGACACACTAATAGATCTGCCCACTCATAAGCTTGCGCCACATCATCAATAAATTCAGTCACTTGAACATTACCAACAGAATGTGATTTGTATTGCTCAATAACTTGTTGTTGATTGTTCTTACCCGCTTGGTGCATCACAGTGAAGCCTTCACCAAGCTGCGCCATCGTTACTGGCAAGGTATCGTTTAGGATTTTTGCGCCCTGACTGCCGCCCATAACCAAGATGCGGATGTCACCATCACGCTCAGCCATGCGTTGCTCGGGTTCAGCTAAGGCAACCACATCTTCGCGTACTGGGTTACCCACCACTTCTGCGGTAGGGAAAGCACCAGGGAAAGCTTGGAAAACCTTTTTAGCAATCTTAGACAGCCATTGGTTGGTTAAACCTGCCACTGCATTTTGTTCATGGAGAACCACTGGAATGCCAGACAACCATGCCGCGATACCACCCGGGCCACTCACGTAACCACCCATGCCAAGTACCACATCAGGCTGCCATGCTTTAATGTGTTGTCTTGCTTGAAGTATGGCACTAATAATCTGGAACGGCGCTTTAATTAACTTGCTAATGCCTTGACCACGCAGGCCTTTCACTTTGATGAAGTCGATTTCAATGCCATGCTTTGGCACTAAATCCGCTTCCATTCTGTCTGCTGTGCCTAACCAGCGAATTTCCCAACCTTGTTGCTGAAGCTTTTTCGCTACTGCTAACCCTGGGAAAACGTGACCGCCAGTACCACCAGCCATCACTAAAAGTTTTTTGTTTTGTTTCATCACGTTAGATTCTTATTCTACTAATTCGTTTTGACTATCAGCTTGTTCTTTTTGTTGCATTCGGCATTCGTGGTCAATGCGCAGCAGCATTGATACCGCCACAGACATAACAATTAAACTCGAACCACCATAACTGATTAGCGGTAGGGTTAGACCTTTGGTCGGAACGATGCCAGATGCAGCACCTACGTTAACAAGCGTCTGAAACGCAAACCAAATACCAATACCAAAAGCCAGATAGCCGCTGAACACTTGATCGTGTTCAAAGGCTTTTTTACCTATCAGAATGGCTTTTAACACCAAGCTGAAGATCAACATTAATACTAAGGTAACACCGACAAAGCCAAGCTCTTCAGCCAACACAGCAAATACAAAATCGGTATGCGCTTCTGGTAAGTATTCGAGTTTTTGAATCGAGTTACCAAGCCCTTGCCCCATCCAATCACCACGGCCAAACGCCATCAATGACTGAGTTAACTGGTAACCACTGCCGAACGGGTCGTTCCAAGGTTCCCAGAATGAGGTAACACGTCGAACACGATAAGGTTCTATAACAATCAAACCGACGACCGCGGCAATACCTGCCACCATCAAGGCGATAAACTGTGAAAGCTTGGCACCAGCAATGAATAGCATGCCGAACAGGGTCACTAGCATTACGACCACAGTACCTAAATCGGGCTGGCCTAGCAGCAGCACGGCAAAAGCGCCGAATACCATGATCGGTTTACCAAAACCACCGAAGAAGGTTTTTCTCACTTCATCTTGCTTCCGAACCAAGTAGCCCGCCATAAAGATAAACAGCGATAACTTGGCGACTTCAGCGGGTTGTAAGTTAAATAGCCCTAATGGGATCCAACGCGATGCGCCGTTAACCGACTTACCGACGGCTAATACCACAATCAGCAAGAAGAAGGACAAGCCCAGTAGATACATACTGTATTGAAACCAGCGTTGCATCGGGATTTGCAATATGACGCTAGAGACACCTAAAGCCAATACAAGGAAGATGGCATGACGGAACATAAAGTGAAACGGCTGATCGGTTAAACGAGCACTGATGGGGAACGAAGCAGACGTCACCATCACCAAACCTGTCAGCATTAGCCCAAGAGCAATCCACACCAATTGACGATCGTAAAGCGCCTCGGGAGTAGCACGGTTTAGCCACTGCCAGATGGATTGATTAATCTCTTTGACTCTTTGCACTGAATGTTAGTCCTTCAACACGTTAAGCATACTCATGAGCAAGCTCAGTGAACGCATCACCTCTTGCCATGAAATTATTAAATTGATCGAAGCTTGCGCACGCCGGAGACAGCATCACCATATCTCCAGCCACCAGCTGTGGCGAGATAGATTCGATTATCTGCTGCATGGTATCGAACTTTTGTGCCGATGGGTGCAGAGGCATGAATTGATCTGCATCTTCACCGAAACAACACAGCTGAACACGCTCAAGTTGCGCCAATACTGGTTCAAGCTCACTAAAGTCAGCACCTTTACCAACGCCGCCAACCAAAAGATATAACGTACCTTGATACTCCAACCCAGACAGGGCTGCCAATGTGCTGGCTACATTCGTTGCTTTGGAGTCATTAACCCATTTGATTTCGCGCTTGTCAGCCACGACTTGGCAACGATGCGTCAAACCGTTATAGGCCTTCAAAGCATCAAGACTTTTGCTGTAGTCGATACCAACTTGCTTCAATAGTGCAAGTGAGACTAACGCATTCGCCACATTGTGACGTCCAACCAATGTTAAATCTTGGGTAGCAAGGACAGGTTTACCGTGATCGACCAACCACTCAGTACTATCAATCGTTGATACACCAAACTCTTGGTTATCTAGGCCAAAAGTCAACAATGGCATTGTCTGGTCAGGGTAAGTCTCTTTGTCTTCACGATTAACAGTCGCACACTGCGCGTTATTAAAGATTCTTAACTTGGCCTCACGGTAATCAGCCATGCCTTGATAGCGATCCATATGATCTTCAGACAGATTTAAGAATGCCGCAGCGGCAAGTTTTAAATTCGATGTAGTTTCTAACTGAAAACTTGAAAGTTCAAGGACATATAAATCCGCATCAAGTTCTAGAAGGTCTAGGGCAGGAATGCCAATATTGCCGCCAACGCCAACATTAAGCCCAGCAGCCTTAGCAAGCACACCAGTCAGATCAGTCACGGTACTCTTACCGTTTGAACCAGTAATCGCCACAACAGGCTTATCTACAGCCCAACCAAACAGCTCGATGTCGCCAACGACAGGCGTACCCGCTTGAAGCACATCTTGAATTTCAGGTGTCGCTAAAGCAATGCCTGGGTTAGCAACCACCAGATCAGCCTCAGCTAGCCATTGGCTATTCCAGCTTCCAGAATGCAGCTCAACCGACTCAGGCAAAGATTCCTTTCCTGGTGGTAGCTCTCGCGTATCAATTACCTTTACGCAAGTATGGGGCTGATATTTTACGAGATGTTTAACGACAGAGAGCCCGGTAATACCGAGCCCCACAACCACTACATTTTGAATATTTTGCCAACGTTCCATTTAAACAAGATGCTCTTAATAGTTTTAAAGAGCCCCTATTCAGAGGCTCATACAGGATTAACGAACTTTCAGTGTCGCTAGGCCAACCAGTACTAATACCATTGAGATTATCCAAAAACGCACGATAACACGCGGCTCTGGCCAACCTTTAAGTTCATAGTGGTGGTGAATCGGTGCCATGCGGAAAATACGCTGACCACGCAATTTGTAAGAGCCCACCTGCAGAATCACTGACAGAGTCTCCATTACAAACACACCACCCATGATCACTAGTACCAACTCTTGACGAACGAGTACCGCAATCACACCTAACGCACCACCCAGTGCTAGAGAGCCAACATCGCCCATGAATACTTGTGCTGGGTAAGTGTTAAACCATAGGAAGCCAAGGCCTGCACCAACGATAGCAGTACATACCACCACCAGTTCAGAGGTGTATGGGATGTATGGAATGTGTAGGTATGCTGCAAAGTTAACGTTACCTGTCGCCCAAGCGATAACAGCAAAACCCGCAGCAACCATAACCGTTGGCATAATCGCCAAGCCATCTAGGCCATCAGTTAGGTTTACCGCGTTACTGGTACCCACAATAACAAAGTAAGTTAGAACAATGTACAGTAAACCAAGTTGTGGCATCACATCTTTAAAGAAAGGCACCACTAATTGTGTCGCAGCAGTGTCTTGCCCATGAGCATACAGAGCAAACGCCACAACCAATGCAATAGCCGATTGCCAGAAGTACTTCCAACGCGCAATCAAGCCATCAGTGTTCTTACGAACGACTTTACGATAATCATCAACAAAACCAACTGCACCGTAACCGCCTAGCACGACAAGTACCGCCCAAACGTAAGGGTTTGATAAATCAGCCCAAAGTAAGACCGTAATGATGATCGCAGCAAGGATCATCACACCACCCATGGTTGGTGTACCACGCTTACTGAAGTGAGATTCTGGGCCGTCATTACGAACAACTTGGCCAATTTGCAGCATTTGCAGACGCTCAATTAAACGAGGTCCCATCCACAGCGACAGACATAAAGCCGTCAAAATGCTCGCGATTGCACGAAACGATAAGTATTCGAACAAACGGAAAAAAGAAAAGTGTGGCTGTAGTAGCTCTGCAAGCCAAATTATCATGAAAAGTTCTCCTTTAAAGCAGCGGCTATTTTACTCATTCCTGCACTATTGGCGCCTTTTACCAACAAGGTATGTGGCGCGTTTTCTGGCAAGCTCAAGTGCTGCTCTATGTGCGCGATCATCGCTTCATGCGTTGCAAAGTGAGTGCCGTTACACACTTCACTAATCACCTTGGTATCATCACCGTAAGTGAGTACATGCTCAAAAGCGAATGGGGCAGCATATTCACCGACTTGACGGTGAAGTGCAAGGCTTTCATCGCCTAACTCAGCCATATTGCCTAAAATCAACCAACGCTGACCTTTGAAGCTCGACAACAATTTAGCTGCCGCCTTCATTGCCGGTACACTGGCGTTGTAACTGTCATCTATCAGCTTGATATTCTGACTTAATTGTTGAGCCTCAACTCGGCCTTTAACTGAGATAAGATTCGCTAAACCGCTTTTAATTTCTGCAAGCGTGGCACCGAATTGAATGCTCAGTGCTGCTGCGGCTAATGCGTTGGCTACATTGTGCTGACCAATAATGCCAAGTTCGACATCGATAGCGCCTTGCGGGGTCTGCATATCAAAGCAAGCTTCACCCTGCTCGTTGATGCGAATATTCGTCGAAAAGTAATCCGCCGTGTCATCACTTTCAGAAAAGGTCAGTACGTTTTTGTCTGCAAGCACATCTTTCCAGAAGTCACCACCATTGCTCTCTAGGTTAACAATAGCAGTATCACCAGCAGCAAGCCCCTGAAAAATTTCGCCTTTCGCTTGTTTAACACCATCAATTGAGCCAAAGCCCTCTAGATGCGCGGCAGCAACGTTATTCACTAAGGCCACCTGTGGTTTCACAAGCTGCGTGGTATAGGCAATTTCACCAATGTGGTTCGCGCCCAGTTCTATCACGGCATAGTCGTCATTGGGTTCACTGCGCAGCAAGGTTAGTGGTACTCCAATATCATTATTGAAGTTACCCGCTGTAAACAGCACTTTGCCACGTTGTTGTAGAATACTCGCGACCATCTCTTTGACGGTCGTTTTGCCACAGCTTCCTGTTATCGCCATGGTTGGCACGTTACATTGTTTGTGGATCCAAGCACTTAGCTGACCTAAAGCAAGTTTAGTGTCTTCAACAACAACTTGAGTAATATTTAGGTCAAGTTTTCGTTGAACTAATAACGCACTCGCATTGGCCTCAACAGCCTGACCACAAAAATCATGCGCATCAAAACGTTCACCTACAAGAGCAACAAACAGTGCACCTTCTTCAACGGTGCGAGTATCGGTAGAAACCGCATTGATCAAACTATTGCTCGATTTGCCAGCCTCTATCAGCTGACCGTACACCGCTGAGCAGATCTGCTCGAGTGATACATCAATCATTATGAAATACCTAAAAGTTGTAGTGCTGACTCTCGATCCGAATAGTGGATCGTTTTGTCTTTCAATACTTGGTAATCCTCATGGCCTTTACCTGCCAGAAGAATAATGTCGTTATTACCCGCCTGCTCTAGAGCAAACTTAACCGCCTGAAAGCGATCGTGTTCAACAAAGGCGACTTCAGGCTCACTTAAACCTGCCAGCATGTCTTTAACAATCAATGCCGGGTCTTCACTGCGAGGGTTGTCATCTGAAATAATAATGTTATCGGCGAACTGCTCTGCGGTAACCGCCATCATAGGGCGCTTGCCTGTATCTCGATCACCACCGCAGCCAAAGATTGCCCATAGCTTTCCAGAGCAATGTACACGTAGTGCTGCCAATGCTTTCTCTAATGCGTCAGGTGTATGCGCGTAGTCGACAACCACTTTCGCTTTGTTTGGTACTTGGAACAATTCCATGCGACCAATAACAGGTTGCAATTGAGGTGCTGTGTCGATCAAGGTTTGCTTGTCGATGCCTAGTACAAGTAGGGTCGCGAAAGCAACCAATACATTTGATGCGTTGAACTGGCCAATTAAAGGAACAGACAGTTGTCCCTGCCCCCAGCTACCATCAAAAGCGAGTTTGATACCCGTCTCTGCATAAGCAACATCCGATGCCCATACTGACTGCTGGTAGCCCGATAACGGAAGCAATGACACAGCTACTGCATTGGACAGATCAGCCATCCAAGCTTTACCGACTTCATCATCAACATTAATCACAGCGTGCTTACACTTATGCTGAGTAAACAAGCTCTTCTTAGCCAGAGCGTACTCTTGCATCGTGCCGTGGTAATCCAAGTGGTCACGGCTCAAGTTAGTAAATACACCAGCCTCAAAATCCAATGCCTTAACTCGGCCTTGAACCAAACCATGAGACGAGATTTCCATCGCGGTATAAACAGCGTTTTCTTCAGCCAACTCACTCAGCGTACGTTGTATTTCAATCGCACTACCGGTCGTATTCGCCGCCGTTTTAAGGTTGTCTAGAAAACCGTTACCCGTGGTGCCCATTACCGCAGAGCGTTGGCCGACTAAATCTAGCCACTGAGCAATCAATTGGGTGATAGTGGTTTTGCCATTGGTGCCGGTAACACCAATCAGCTTAGTCGCCTGAGACGAGTAAACACGACCGGCCAACTCAGATAACACCAAGTTAAGGTCTTTAATGTAAACAACCGGAACAGCATCCAACCACTCAATCAGACCATGGGCCTTTTCAGCATCAGCTTGTGCGATAACGGCATTGGCTCCCTGTGAGACCGCTTTGTCAATGAAACGACGGCCATCAACAGCATGCCCAACTACAGCAACAAAAATATCGCCGTCTTTGATGGCACGACTATCCAACTCCAACTGTTCAACGGCAATCGCATCCAGCTCAGGTGAACTAAAGTCACTCCAAGGAGAAAGTAAAGATGACAGCGTGAGGCTATTACTCATATTGAATCCTGATTGGCTCTATTCTTGAAACTTGTTTTCATCAGCAGGGACATTCAGTATTTGCAATGCACCCTTCATGATTTCAGAAAAAACGGGGGCAGCAACTGAACCGCCATAGTAAAGGTCACCTTGAGGCTCATTGACCACAACAACCAGCGCGACTCTTGGGTCACTAACCGGGGCAAAACCTGCAGTAATCGCAATGTATTCGTCGCTGTATCCGCCAGCTTCAGCCTTACGAGAAGTACCCGTTTTTGCTGCAACTCGGTAACCAGGAACGGCCGCTCTTGTTGCTGTGCCGCCTTTTTGAGTCACCCCTTCGAGCATATTCAAAACCAGTTCAGCGTTCTCGCGCTTGATGATCTGCTTAGAAAAGTCTTGGTCGTTACTCTTAATAATATGAATCGGTTCATACATGCCTTTGTTGGCTAGCGTCGCATACGCATGGGCCAACTGCATCGGTGTAACAGACAAACCGTAACCGAATGATAGTGTTGCAATTTCAAACTTAGACCAGCGACGACGATTCGGGAAAATACCGCTCGTTTCACCGATTAAGTTCAGCCCAGACATTTCGCCCAGACCAACAGAACTGTACATCCCTAGCAGAGCTTCTAAAGGCATGTTAAGTGCCAACTTCGCCACACCGATGTTACTCGACTTCTTGAGGATCAGCGCTAAATCAGCCTTACCGACTTTAGACGAGTCTCGCACACGACTGCCACCGATCTGCATGATGCCGTTGCCAGTATCAATAACGATATCTGGATCAGCTGTACCGTTCTCTAGCGCTGCTAAAACCACAAAAGGTTTCACGGTAGAACCGGGCTCCATCGCATCGGTAAGTACGCGGTTACGCATCTTAAAGCTTTGTAAGTCAGCACGATTGTTTGGGTTATAAGAAGGCGCATTAACCATCGCCAACACAGCGCCGGTTTTTACATCCAACAAAATCGCTGAGCCAGAAGTCGCCTTATGATCGGCCACCGCCTGTTTAATCGCTCGGTAGGCGATCGCTTGTAATCGTTGATCGATCGTTAGCTCGAGTGGTTTGCCTTCTTCACGCTCTTCTAAAGCAATGTTTTCAACAACACGTCCGTAGCGGTCTTTACGAATCGTTCGCTTACCGGCCTCGCCTGTGAGCCATTTGTCATAGCTGCGCTCAACGCCTTCTAGGCCGTGTCCATCAATGCCGGTAACACCGATAAGGTGCGCACTGATTTCACCTGCAGGGTAGTAACGACGAGATTCAGCTTTAAGCCCCACACCCACGAGTTTAAGATCGCGGATATATTTAGCCATCGCAGGGCTAACTTGTCTCTGAAGATAAATAAATCGGCGGGATTTGTTACTAGAGATCTTATCGATCATCGGTTGTCGTTCTAGGCCAAGTACATCAGCTAACGCATACCAACGATCAATTTGAGCCATACCATTTTTATCGAAAATGGTTTTCGGGTCAGCCCATACCGCTTCAACAGGAACACTGACAGCAAGTGGCTCACCATTGCGATCAGAAATAATGCCACGAGCAGAAGGAATAGCCTTAACACGCACCGAACGAAGGTCGCCCTGACGAATTAAGTTATCTGGTTCAATGATTTGTATATAAGCCACACGACCAACAAGTGCAGCAAAGGCAAGAAACACGAAAGCAATAACGACGTTAAAACGCCATTTTATCAGAACTGGATCCGAATCCTTTTCGCTCTTCACACGCTTTTTCGTTGATTTATTAACGGTTTTCGCGGGTGATTTTTCCTTTTTACCGGTCATTTCAGTGTGATCACAACTTCTTTATCAGAGTCTGGACGTTTCATGTCTAACTCTCGTTTTGCCGATGCTTGAACGCGACTGTGTTCAGCCAAAGCTGTCTCTTCAAGCATTAAATTTCGCCACTCATCATCTAGCTGCTCTCGTTCGACTAATGCCATGTCTTTTTGCGTAATCGCCTGACGTGACATATGTGTCGTAAGAACGACCCCCATCGCACTCGCAAAGATACAGATAAGAATCACCAATGGGACCTTACCCACGGAGATCAAATCAAAAAATATTATCTTGGCTAAGTTAGGCTTGGAGGTCTTCATTGACTACAGCTTTTCTGCGATTCGTAGTACTGAGCTGCGTGAACGAGTATTTTCATCCACTTCACCTTTAGAAGGCTTGATCGCTTTACCAATTGGTTTTAGATCGGCACTGCCTAAAGCTTTAATTTGATCTTCTGTTAATGGTAAACCATGAGGTACCTGAGGGCCTTGACTCTCTTTACGGATGAAGCGCTTCACCATACGGTCTTCAAGAGAGTGAAAACTGATAACAGAGATACGACCTTGGGGAGCAAGAATACTTGCAGCGCCTTTCAGTGCGGTATCGATCTCTTCAAGTTCACTATTAATGTAGATACGAAATGCTTGGAAAGCACGTGTCGCTGGGTGCTTTTTCTCTTTAAAGTTCTTTGGAGCGACATCAGAGATAAGCTTAGCCAATTGGCCAGTACGTGTTAACGGTTCGTTCTCTTCGTTCTCTTGATAAGCAATGATGCCCTTCGCGATACGACGAGCGTGTTTATCTTCACCGAACTCACGGATAACCCATGTGATGTCATCAAGATCCGCATCAACTAGCCACTGAGAAACCGGAATACCCGTCGTTGGATCCATACGCATGTCTAGCGGGCCGTCTTTCATGAAGCTAAAGCCACGTTCAGCATCATCTAGCTGTGGTGAAGACACACCTAAATCCAGTAAAACACCATCCACTTTACCCACTAAGTCATAACGCTCTGCATATTCAGCCATACCTGAGAATGGGCCGTGAATAATCGTAAAACGGGGGTCATCAATCTTCTGAGCTTCAGCAATTGCTTGTGGATCGCGGTCGATACTAAAGAGTCTTCCATTCTCGCCCAGTTTAGACAGGATTGTACGGCTGTGCCCACCACGGCCAAAAGTACCATCGATGTAGGTACCGTCAGGTTTGATCGCAAGTCCGTCAATAGATTCGTTAAGCAATACTGAAATATGTTTGAATGCTTCTGTCATAGTCTTCTCAGTGAGTGGATTGAGCCATTAGTTCGGCAATAATTTGTTCTATTAACGTTTTAGTGTACTGATTTCACGCTGTATCTCCACCATATTGTGTATAGGCATTTGGAATTTTTGACCCAAGCTTATATCAGGGTGAAAGATTTTAAGGAAATCTAAATAATTTACGTCAATATAAAGCAAAAAACCCATCACTACGGTTAAGTAATGATGGGTTCTTTATATAGGTGGAGTTGACACATACGCCGGGTTCTGTTCCGCTTGCGCGGTGGTAACCATTCGTCTAGGCCTGCAATCGCTCACAGGCTCAAGCAATCTACCCGCCCCCATACGCGAGCAGCGCAATGCGAGGGCCTATTTGATCTTGCTCCGGGTGGAGTTTACCTTGCTACGAACTGTTGCCAGTCGCACGGTGCGCTCTTACCGCACCCTTTCAGCCTTACCTGTGCCTCTTCCGAAGAAATGAGGCCATCGGCGGTCTTCTCTCTGCTGCACTTGTCGTGGGCTCGCGCCCCCCAGACGTTATCTGGCACCCTGCTCTATGGAGCCCGGACGTTCCTCCCCTCTGCCAGTCTCCCGAAGGACTTCAACGTCAGTTTCCCGAAGGACCTCAACGTCAGTCTCCCGAAGGACATCAGCAAAGCAGCGATTACCCGTTCAACTCCGAGGGCGGATTGTATAGAGATTAGAGTGCAGTGTCTAGCGAGATCACAAATATGCTGCAAACCGCTAAGTAAACGCATGAATTTCACACAATCCAGACAAAAAAAGAGGAATGAAGGGACGACCTTCATTCCTCACAAGCTTTAAAATAGCACTCTAGCGACTTATACACTGAGCAGCTATTTATCTATTCAGCGTTAACCATCTAGGTGCTCAAGGCCCCACTTGTACAGCGCGTTCTTTTTCAGGTTGTAGATTTCAGCTGTCATTGCCGCCGCTTTTTTAAGAGGTAACTCTTTAGTTAGGATACCCAGAGTACGAGTCGCTTCGTCTGGCAGTTCTGTGCTCGCTTCTTCACGATGACCATGAATCAGTAACACCATCTCACCGCGCTTACGGTTCGAATCTTCTTCAATCCACTCAATCAACTCACCCAGTGGCAATCCTTGAATTGTTTCGAATGTCTTAGTCAGCTCACGTGCCAAGACAACTTCACGGTCTGGGCCTAAGATCTCAAGCATATCTTGTAGAGAATCTGAGATTCGATGTGGTGATTCGTAGAAGATACACGTGCGCTCTGCTTTCGCGATCTCTAGGAACTTATCTTTACGACCTTTGCTCTTTGGCGGCAAAAAGCCTTCAAAGCTGAAACGATCAGACGGTAAACCAGACGCACTCAATGCCGTAATCACTGCACAAGCACCAGGAAGTGGCACAACTCTCACACCCGCTTGACGACATTGTGAGACAAGATGGTAACCTGGGTCACTAATTAAAGGAGTACCCGCATCAGAGACTAATGCGATAGACTGACCTTCTAATAACCTTTCGACTAGAACTTGCGCTTTAGTTTGTTCATTATGATCATGTAAAGCGAACGTTCTGGTTGATATATTGAAGTGAGCAAGCAGCTTACCCGTGTGGCGTGTGTCTTCGGCTGCAATAACATCGACACTTGATAAAATTTCAATTGCTCTTTGAGTGATATCTCCCAAATTTCCGATTGGGGTTGGCACAATGTAGAGAGTTGGGCTCTCTGTGAGCAAGGTTTTGTTATCTGTCATTTGTTTACCATCACTTCAACGATTAATATAGATACAAATTTATACGGAATTTAAAGAACTCATGGCAACGATGAACCATAAGAGACTCAGTGTACCACGCTTACTAACTCCAATTGCATTAGCAATTACATTGGCGGCTTGTTCTTCAGGTCCTCAAGCACCAACGAGCGTTGATATTACACTAGATCCAGCGCAATCAACTGAAAGTTACATGATGCAGGCGGATAGTAGCAAAGGAAGTCTACAAAACGACTGGTTAATCATGGCGCTTAAGGCTTCTGTGCAAGCTGGAAAAACCGATCAAGCAACTCTGCTGATTAAACGCTTAGCAAAACAAGAGCTGAGCGAAACGCAACAAGCGGAATGGCAATTAGCGCGCGCTCAGCTGCTGGTGAATAACTCACAGCCAGATCAAGCTTATAGCCAACTAAACTTCCAGCCTTGGTGGAAGCTTCCGAACGAGCAGTGGAAAGATTATCACGAGCTACGCGCGAACATTTCTGAAATGCAAAGCGAGTATTTTGAAGCAAGCCGTGAGTTAGTTCTTTATTCAGAATATCTAGACGCTGACGACGAGCTCCAACAGCAAGCTGCTGACCGTATTTGGCAGAACCTAAATAGCTACTCTCAATATGAGATTCTAGAGCTTAAGACGTCGCCTACAGAAGACGTTCTTGCAGGTTGGTTACAGCTGGCGATTTACATGAAGACGCTGAATTCAAACCTTCCAAACCTGCAGGAAACCCTGTCTGATTGGCTAGCAGAGAATTCTCAGCACCCAGCAGCAACATATACACCTCAGGCGATCACTGACATCTTGGCGCTAGAGATCAGCAAGCCAACCAGCACTGCACTGTTGCTGCCGCTAACGGGTAAATACGGTAAGCAAGCACAACTGGTACGTGATGGCTTCATCTTTGCGATGATGAACGACAAAGAACGCGAAGAAGATGCAACGCTGACAGTAATGGATACCAACGTGCAAAGTGCTGCTGAGATTAAAGCGACACTGGAAGAGAACAACGTTGATTTCATTGTGGGTCCGCTGATCAAGAGCAACATTACTAAGCTTCAGCAAGCGCAGAAAAACCACGAGAACTCGATTCCAGCTTTAGCTCTGAACATTCCAACGCAACTAGAACCAGATACTAACATTTGTTATCTCGCTCTATCGCCAGAGCAAGAAGTCGCTCAGGCAGCGAAGCACCTATTTGCTCAAGGCTACAAGTACCCGCTTATCCTTGCGCCAAAAGGACGTTTAGGTGAGCGAGTTGAGCAAGCGTTTAAAGAAGAGTGGAAAAAATACAGCAGCAACGATGTTGCTATCAGCTTGTTCTCTGACAAACGCCAACTGCAACGTAATGTGAATCAGGTATTCGGCTTGCAAGAGAGCCAACAGCGTATCGCTCAAATGGACGGATTACTGAACCTAGACCTAGAAACCGAGCCACGCAGCCGTCGTGATATCGATTCTGTCTACATTGTGGCTAAGAACTCAGAGCTAACACTAATCAAACCCTTCATTGAAGTTGCAATTAACCCAGATGCGAGCCAACCCGCTCTGTTCTCAAACTCACGCAGCAACAGCGGTGATAAGCAGTATGAAGACCTAACCGGTGTGTTCTACAGCGATATCCCACTATTAGTTGAGAATAAAAACGAGCTTAATAAAGAGCTCAACGACCTATGGCCTGCGCACTCAAACGGCCAAAAGCGTCTGCAAGCACTGGGAATGGATGCATACTACCTAATGGATGCACTGCCACAGATGAAAGCCGTACAGGGTTACAGCATTCCAGGTGAAACGGGTGTGCTAACCATCGATAACAACTGTGTGGTTCAACGTGAAATCAGCTGGGCAGAGCATGGGGCTTTTTAGCCGAAAGTTCCTATCCAAACCAAGCATCACCCACAAACAAGTGGGTGATAAATACGAGACCGTGGCAAAATCTTATCTGATTAACCACGGTTTATCGTTAATAGAACAAAACTTCATAGCAAAATGTGGCGAGATTGATCTTATAATGCGCCATAACAATACGGTTGTGTTTGCTGAGGTAAAATACCGCAAGCAAACCCGCTACGGACATGCCGCTGAAATGGTGACTGCCAAGAAGTCACAGAAACTGCTCAAAACAGCCAATGTTTGGCTTATGCAGCAAGGATTGTCGGTGCACTCTACAGATTTCAGGTTTGATATTGTTGCCATTGAAGGGCCGAATGACACTATCGACTGGATTCAAAACGCGATTACCCAAGGATAAACATGCTAGACAGCATTAAAGAAAGTTTCACAGAAAGTATTCAAATCCAAATTGCGGCTGCAGAAGCTCTGCCTGACGCAATCACGCATGCCGCTCAAGCAATGGTTGCGACCTTGCTTAACGGAAACAAAATTCTTTGTTGTGGTAATGGTGGTTCGGCGTCGAATGCTCAGCAATTTGTATCGTGCCTACTCAACCGGTTTGAAACAGAGCGCCCTAGCCTTCCAGCAATGGCACTCACAGCAGACAACACCACGCTAACGGCTGTGGCTAACGACTACCACTATGAAGAGATCTTCTCTAAGCAGGTGCGTGCATTCGGTCAAACTGGCGATATTCTGTTGGCTATCTCGACTAGCGGTAACAGCAAGAACATCATCAAGGCAATGGAAGCGGCGGTAACTCGCGACATGACCATCATCGCCTTTACCGGTAAAGATGGTGGTGAGATGGCAGGTTTGCTTGGTGAACACGATGTAGAGATTCGTATCCCGTCACACCGTACAGCGCGCATTCATGAAGTACACATGGTGACACTGCACTGCCTATGTGACCTAATCGATCAAGTACTCTTCCCTGCCCACGAAGAGTGATATACGGAGCATCACAATGAAATCATTAACCTCTATGAGGCTGTTTAAGCTGATTAATGTTTCGCTACTTACACTGTCTCTGTCTGGTTGTGCTGGCATTTTCATTGCTGGTGCTGCAACTACTGCAAACCTAGTCACGGATACGCGAACAACCAAAGAGATTTGGAACGACAACAACATCGAATTTGAAGTTGCAGCGATTACCAATAAACAACCATTCCGTGGCAATGTACGTGTCACCGCAAGCTCATACCGAGGTTCAGTGGTGTTGATGGGGCAAGCAACCACAGATTCAGAACGTCGCGCTTTTGAAAACCAAGCCAAAGAAGTGGCTGGCGTTGAGAGCATCCACAATCAAGTTCGAGTGAAAGAACCTTTGTCTGTAAGTGCTATCAGTAAAGACAGCTGGATTACCACTAAGGTGAAATCAGCTCTGCTTGCGAATGCTGAGCTTAACGGCATCAAAGTAAAAGTGATTACTGAGGATTCAGAAGTATTCCTACTTGGACTCGTGACTAGAGAGCATGCCGATATCGCGACAGAAGTTGCGCGTAACATATCTGGCGTAAAACAGGTTATTCGAGCGTTTGAATACGGTGAAGAAGAGACGGCTGTTAACTAGCCGTAAGCCAGTCAACTAAATGCGATATAGCAGAAAAGAAAAAGCAGCGACGAGTCGCTGCTTTTTTATTTGGTTCGTTATCTAATACCAATCGTAGTAAATAATCTATCATTCTAGCTTGTTAAAAATTTCGATAACTGCGTTAGAATTTTTGATTGTAGAATAACTACTTATCAAAAAATTCCGCCTTGCTCTCAAGCTTTTTTCCTGCGCTATTTCTGATCACTTACTTACTGTGATTGGTATAACTAACGTTATTTGATAACACGAAGGCTTGGGCGACCTTTCGCTGGACGAGGTGGCTCAGGATCTGAGTCTGGCTCTTCAGCATCTACGTCTGCCGTTGCTACGCTCAAAGATGGGCCTTTTTCTGGTTCTTCAAAAGGACTTTCTTCAATCCCTTCTTCAAACGCTTCCATGTAAGCCTCTTCAGGTTCAAACATGGTACCAGCACCATTTTCACGAGCATAAATCGCTTGTACTGCGTAAAGCGGAACGATCACAGAGTGTGGACGACCACTAAAGCGAGCACTAAACGTCACAGCTTCGTTACCCAGTTCAAGTTGTCCAACCGCACGAGGCGCGATGTTCAGAATGATCTGACCATCTTGAACAAACTCTTCTGGAACTCGCACACCCGGTAATGTTGCTTCAACAACAAGGTGCGGAGTTAGTTCGTTATCAACCAGCCATTCATAAAATGCACGAAGCATGTATGGTCGGCGTGGAGTCATATTAGAAATATCCATAAACGCTTAGCGAACGAGTCGCATCTCACGCTCAGCTTCAGTTAGAGAAGCTAGGAATGAATCACGTTCGAATACGCGGTTCATGTAAATCTTAAGCTCTTTAGAACCAGGACCAATTAGTTCGATACCAAGCTCAGGTAAACGCCATAATAGCGGAGCTAGGTAACAATCAATTAGGCTAAACTCTTCGCTCATGAAGTATTCATACTCAGCGAAGATAGGAGCAAGAGTCAGTAGGTCGTTGCGCAGTTTAACGCGAGCTGCTTCAGATTCTTCAGCGTTGCCTTTAACGATCTTCTCTGCAACTGAATACCAGTTACGCTCAATGCGGTACATCATTAGACGGCTGTTACCACGAGCAACCGGGTATACAGGCATCAACGGTGGGTGAGGGAAACGCTCATCTAGGTATTCCATGATGATCTTCGAGTCATATAGAGCAAGCTCACGATCAACAAGAGTAGGTACTGATTTGTACGGGTTCAGTTCAACAAGCTCTGCTGGTAGATTTTTTTCATCAACCAACTCAACTTCAACACTTACGCCTTTTTCAGCAAGAACGATGCGCACCTGATGGCTATACATATCAGAAGCACTTGAGAAAAGAGTCATTACAGAACGTTTATTGGCAGCTACAGCCATGGAGCCCTCCAGTACACTTTAAATAAAAACAATGGAGGCCTAAAGCCTCCATTGAACATTAACATAATTTGGGAATTAGCACGGTATTATAGCACAATTAGTGCACATCACGCCAATACTCTTTCTTCAGCAAAATCACGATGATAGTGAAGATTACTAAGAAGGCCATTACCCACCAACCCATAGCGTGACGCTCAAGTTGAACTGGGTCGCCCGAGTAAACCAAAAAGTTAACAAGGTCACGAACTGCTTCGTCGTATTCACCAGCACTTAATTCGCCAGAGCCGTCAGTCTCAGTGCCAACAACAACCGTCACTTCCTCGCCATCTACCATATGAGTATCGTAGATTGGTGTTGGGATACCTTGCAGTTCTTCAAGAACGTGCGGCATACCAACGCTTGGGAAAACAATGTTGTTCACGCCAAATGGACGAGACGGATCTTCATAGAAAGTACGAAGGTAAGTGTACAGCCAGTCTGCGCCACGAACACGAGCAACCAATGTTAGGTCTGGTGGCGGAGCACCAAACCAACTTGCCGCTTGATCAGAAGGCATAGCATTAACCATCAAGTCACCGATTTTCGCTTCAGGGTCGAAAATCAGATTTTCCTTCATAAGATCAACGGGGATCTCTAAATCATTCGCAACACGTTCATAGCGCTGGTACTGCGTTGAGTGACAAGCGAAACAGTAGTTCATGAACATCTTAGCGCCATTTTGCAATGAAGCTTTGTCTGTTAAATCATTGTTCGCTTTGTCTAATGGTACGTTTGCACCCGCTGCCATCACCAGTGACGGCAACATAGCAAATAAAATTACAATCCACTTTTTCATTTGAATGTCACCCTTTCTGGTAATGGTTTCGTCGCTTCATTTTTACTGTAGAACCACAGTAGAACGAAGAACATGAAGTAACCTAAGCTAAAGATTTGAGCCAGTAGCGTGTATGTTGGCGTTGCTGGAAGCGCACCAAGTACACCAAGCGCAATAAAGCTTATTGTGAATTGGATGATGTTAATCAAATGCAGTTTGCTACGGTAACGGTAAGAACGCACTTTACAACGGTCGAACCATGGTAGTAGGAATAGCACAACAATAGATGCGCCCATTGCTACAACACCTAGCAACTTATCAGGAACAGCACGCAGAATTGCGTAAAACGGCGTGAAGTACCATACCGGAGCGATGTGCTCTGGTGTTTTCAGTGGGTTAGCAGCTTCAAAGTTTGGCGGCTCAAGGAAGAATCCACCCATCTCTGGGTTAAAGAACAGCACATAACAGAAGAAGAATAGGAAACCGGCCACACCAACCATATCTTTCACGGTCCCGTATGGGTGGAAAGGAATAGAGTCAATGATGTCGTATTTCTTAGTGTAATCCTTGTGGAATGGGAACTGCGTTTTGTAGTCGTCGCCCATTGTGCCTTTAGGAAGTTTCGTCTCAATACCGTCTGGGTTGTTCGAACCCACTTCGTGCAGTGCTAGTACGTGAAGTACGATAAGCAGCAGAAGTACAATTGGTAGAGCGATAACGTGCAGTGCGAAGAAACGGTTCAGCGTTGCACCAGAGATGATGTAGTCACCACGGATCCAAAGCGTTAGGTCATCACCGATAACAGGGATCGCACCAAACAGAGAAATGATTACCTGAGCACCCCAGTAAGACATTTGACCCCATGGTAGTAGGTAACCCATGAAAGCCTCAGCCATAAGCACTAAGAAGATCAACATACCGAAGATCCAAAGTAGCTCACGAGGCTTTTGGTAAGAACCATAGATTAGGCCACGGAACATGTGCAGGTAGATAACAACGAAGAATGCCGAAGCACCTGTTGAGTGCATGTAACGTAGTAGCCAACCGTATTCCACATCACGCATGATGTATTCAACAGAAGCAAATGCACCCTCACCTGACGGTACGTAGTTCATTGTTAGCCAAATACCCGTAAGGATTTGGTTAACCAATACCAACATTGCCAAAGAACCGAAAAGGTACCAAAAGTTAAAGTTCTTAGGCATTGGGTATTCAGATAAATGCTTTTTATACGCATTCATCGCGGGTAGACGTTTCTCTACCCAATCAAGCAATCCTTGCATTACGCGTCTCCCTCGTCCACACCGATCATGATCTTAGTGTCACTCAAATACATATGCTTTGGTACAACAAGATTCAATGGAGCTGGTACGCCTTGGAATACTCGACCTGCCATATCAAACTTTGAACCATGACAAGGACAGAAGAAACCAGACTTAACACCCTGAACTTGTTCTGCAAAAGAATCCGGCAGGTAAGTTGGAGAACAACCTAAGTGCGTACAGAAACCAACAGCAACGAAGAATTCCGGCTTAATTGAACGGAACTCGTTCTGTGCGTATTCTGGTTGTTGTTCAGCTTCAGATTGAGGGTCACGAAGTTGACCACCGATCGATTTTAGGTTTTCTAGTACCGACTCAGCACGGCGTACAACCCATACAGGTTTACCTTGCCACTCGACACGAACCATTTGTCCCGGTTCTAACTTACTGACTTCCACTTCCACCGGCGCGCCCGCAGCTTTCGCCTTGGCACTCGGATTCCATGATTTAATAAAAGGCACGGCTACAGCAGCTGCTCCTAAACCACCAACAACGGCTGTTGTTGCGGTTAAGAAACGCCTGCGACCGTTATTTAAAGGCGCGTTGCTCATCCAAACATTCTCCCATTTGCTCCTTGTGGATTGAAATAATTCCGATTAAAGAGCATGGCTAACAAAATATGTATTTAGTTCTATTTATTGACGGCAAATGATAAATAAAACCCTACTTTTTGACAAGATAAAGCTACCTTTTTGTAACAATCATGAGGCAAAGCGCACATTGGGTTACAAAAGCTTTCAAAATATAAGAATTTGGAAATAAAACGAGGAAGGGAAAGCGTTTAGAGGGGGTATAAAAACAAAAAGCCCGGCATATAGCCGAGCTTTGAACCACAATTCCAGTCGTAAAACTGGGGGCGTGTACTTTTTCGTAAAGAAAAATTAACGCTTAGAGAATTGAGGTTTACGACGTGCTTTACGTAGACCAACTTTCTTACGTTCAACGCAACGAGCGTCACGAGTAACGTAGCCAGCTGCACGTAGAGCAGGACGTAGAGTTTCATCGTACTCCATAAGAGCGCGAGTGATACCGTGGCGGATTGCGCCAGCTTGACCAGAAATACCACCACCAGAAACAGTGATGTAAAGGTCAAGTTTCTCAGTTAGTTCAACTAGCTCAAGAGGTTGCTTAACAACCATACGAGAAGTTGGACGACCGAAGTAAACATCAAGGCTACGCTTGTTGATTACGATCTCACCAGAGCCTGGTTTGATGAAAACACGAGCTGCTGAGCTTTTGCGACGACCAGTGCCGTAGTATTGATTCTCTGCCATTTTCATAATCCCCTTAGATGTCTAGTACTTGTGGCTGTTGAGCAACATGGTTGTGCTCAGTACCAGCGTACACTTTAAGCTTACGGTACATCGCGCGGCCTAGAGGACCACGTGGAAGCATACCTTTAACTGCTAGTTCTAGAACCATTTCTGGTTTCTTAGCAATTAGCTTTTCAAAAGTGATAGTTTTAAGACCACCTGGGAACTCTGAGTGACGGTAGTAAACCTTACCCTTAGCTTTGTTACCAGTTACAGCAACTTTCTCAGCGTTAACAACGATGATGTAATCACCAGTGTCTACGTGAGGAGTGTATTCTGCTTTGTGCTTGCCGCGTAGGCGAGAAGCGATTTCACTTGCTAGACGGCCAAGAGTTTTGCCTTCAGCGTCTACAACATACCAGTCGCGTTTTACAGTTTCTGGTTTAGCAACGAAAGTTTTCATGCTAATAATTACCTATTTAAAAAATTTACACTTAAGGAATACTCGCGTATTCCCACTGTCTAAGAGTTACCATTCATCACCCCTTCGAGTGTTGGAAAACTCTTGGCATAACGTGATTTTACTCATCGCTAGAGGCCCGCAGTAACGGTAGGTCGCAGGATTATAGAGAAGAGCGAAGAAAAAATCACCTCTTTTTGAACAAAATCACGATTTTTTTAATTCTATTTCTTATTCGAGATAATCAAAGCTAACTTAAGTGTTCTTTTGCCAAATATTCATGGCTCTGCATTTCAATTAAACGCGACTGACAACGTTTAAATTCAAACTCTAGCTGACCATGGGTGTATAGCTTTTCTAGCTCCACTTCCGCTGAAATAATCAGCTTCACATTGCGCTCGTAGAACTCATCAACTAATGCAATGAAGCGCCTCGCAGCGTCATCTGAAGTCGCGCCCATTTGCAATACATCCGCCAATAGAACTGTGTGATAAACCCGAGACAACTCAATATAGTCGTTCTGGCTACGAGCCGACTGACAAAGCTGAGCAAAGGTGCCATGCAGTACGCCATCACTCGCTTCGACTACATCTAATTGACGGTGGTTAACCTCTATCTGCTTAAGCTTCTCTTTATCTTCACCAACGAGCTGAGCGTAATACTTTTCGAGATTAATATTCGCTTGGCTATCTAGCGGGTAATGGTAAATCTCAGCCTGTTCTAAGGTACGTAGACGATAGTCAATACCACTATCGACATTAAGGATATGACAGTTGTCTTGAATGAGCTTGATGGCAGGTAAGAAACGCGCTCGCTGTAACCCGTTGCGATACAGATCCGCAGGTGGAATATTAGAGGTCGCAACCAAGATAGCGTTTCGAGCGAATAACTCTTGGAACAAGGTTCCTAGGATCATCGCATCGGTGATGTCTGAAACAAAGAATTCGTCGAAACAGATAATGTCCGCTTCTTCCTTCAACTTGTCTGCGACTAAAGGCAATGGATCACTCACATTACCTAGCGCCTTTAGCTCATCATGAACTCGATACATAAAGCGGTGAAAGTGAACACGCATTTTTTTAGTGGTCGGTAAGGCATCATAGAACGTATCCATTAGGTACGTTTTTCCTCGCCCTACGCCACCCCAAAAATAGAGACCTTTCGGTGGTTGTGGCAGTTCTGGCTTTTTGCCTAGCAATTTCTGGAAGCGAGTCAGTTGAGGAATGGGCGTATTCATGTAATCTTGAAATTGATGAAAGAGTTCATCTAAAGATTTTACGGCTTGCTCTTGTGCTGGATCTCTTTGAAATCCATGTTCTTTTATATCTTGTTCGTATTTTTTAATGGGATTCATGACGACATTTCCACAATGAAAGCAATATCAGACAACAACTAAAAATGAGCCCAAACAGTACGAGGAATAACGTGATGTGGTGAATAATGCAGCATCAAACTGCTAACTAGCGCACACGCATTTCTCTTTATACTGCGGCTTTCTCATAGTACCATGGAGCCGTATCACGTGTAACTAAGCAGTAACAAACATGTTAAAAAATAATAATAAGGAGCTGTTATGCCTTGGATGTATGCCGTTGCCGGTTTACTAGTCGGAGTTATTTTAGGGGTCGCTATTTCTCGTCTCATGACACCTGAATACAAAAAACAAAAGAACGTACAGAAAGAATTGGATAGCGCAAAGTTTGCCCTTGAGCAGCAGCGACAAGAGCTGGCTGATCACTTTGCGAAATCAGCAGAAATGTTGGACACATTAGGTAAAGACTACACAAAACTGTACCAACACATGGAAAAAACAAGCTCAGAGCTGATTCCTAACCTGCCAGAGCAAGATAACCCGTTTGTGAAAACAGCCGCTGCCCATTCGGACAAGCCACAAGAGAAGCCTTCAGTAAAAGAGGCGACACTTGAGGAACAACCGAAAGATTACGCTAATGGCGCAACCGGTTTATTTACAGAGCAGAAGAAAGAAATCATGAATGCTCCCGATGTTGTTACAGCAAAAGCATCGTAAACATTTAACACTTCTGTGAACTTTACAAAGGTTTTTGAGTCATAACTTTCACTCAGGTCATTTGAAACTTATCATACTTATTAAACGTATAAGAGGGTTAAGACCTTAACTAGAGAGGAGTTTATGATGAAAAAACCTTTGCTTGCTTTATCAGTGCTAACTTTAAGCTTAAGTTCAATCATCACCCCCATTAAAGCAACAGCCGCACTGCCATTAAGTGTGGGTAATGAACAATTACCGAGCCTTGCTCCTATGCTTGAACAAGTGACCCCCGCTGTGGTTAGTATTGCCGTAGAAGGCAAACAGGTACAACGTCAGCAAATCCCTGAACAATTTCAATTCTTTTTTGGTCCAGAACAAACACGAGAGCGTCCCTTCCGCGGATTAGGCTCTGGTGTCATCATTGACGCCGAGAAAGGTCATATCGTGACCAATTACCATGTCATTAATGGTGCGGACGATATCAAAGTAAAACTGCATGATGGTCGAGAGTACGATGCTGAGCTAATCGGCGGCGACCAGATGTCTGATATCGCACTGCTAAAATTAGAAGAAGCCAAAAACCTGACCCAGATAAAAGTCGCAGACTCAGACAAACTAAGAGTTGGTGATTTTAGTGTCGCGATCGGTAACCCATTCGGACTTGGGCAAACCGTGACATCCGGTATTGTTTCTGCACTCGGCCGTAGCGGCCTGAATCTAGAAAACTTTGAAAACTTCATTCAAACCGATGCAGCAATCAACAGCGGCAACTCTGGTGGTGCGCTAGTGAACCTTAACGGTGAGCTAATTGGTATCAACACCGCCATTCTTGGCCCTAACGGAGGTAATGTCGGTATCGGCTTTGCAATCCCTTCTAATATGATGACAAACCTGACAGAACAAATTCTCGACTTCGGTGAAGTAAAACGCGGCATGCTTGGCGTTCAAGGCGGAGAAGTGACCTCTGAATTGGCAGAAGCACTCGGTTATGAATCAAGCAAGGGCGCCTTTGTTAGCCAAATCGTCCCTGACAGCGCAGCCGATAAAGCAGGACTGAAAGCGGGCGATATTATTGTCTCTATTAATGGCAAACGCATTGATACCTTCAGCGAGTTAAGAGCTAAGGTCGCAACACTCGGCGCTGGTAAGCAGATTGAACTGGGTGTGGTTCGTGACGGTAAGAGCAAAACCTTTGATGTGACGCTTGGTGAATCCACCAATAATAAAACACAAGCTGAGAAGCTCCATGAAGGACTAGCTGGTGCTGAGTTAACCAACACAACAGAGAGTGACTCTGCAACGGGCGTCAAGGTATCGAATGTTGCTCAAGGTTCACCAGCCGAAGCCTATCAACTCCTGAAAGATGACATCATCATCGGAGTAAACCGCCAGCCCGTTAAGAACCTTGCTGAGTTTAGAGAGATTCTTGAAAAACAACCTGGTGTACTGGCGCTTAATATCCAGCGAGGCGACCGAACTATCTATCTTGTGATTCGATAGTCTTACGTCAGCGCAATTACAGGGAGGCTCAGTAAGTTTGCTTTAAACTTACTCAGTCTCCCTTTTCTTTAGATCAATCAAAATGCTATGCTTCACTTGTAATCAAATCAGTCATCCATTGATGGAGGCTTCACACCTTACTTGTTGAAGAGGGAAACATGCTGTCCTTTCTATTTCGTTCTATTTCCCTTGGACTCGTTTCAGCGGCGCTTATTCTTCTCGCCTTCCCGAGCTTAAGACCAGCGATTGTCGCTGACGTCACTAGCCCTAAAGTCGATAATATTGGCTCTCTTCAGATTTCATTTAACCAAGCAGTTCGCCGCGCGGCGCCTGCAGTGGTTAACATTTATAGCCGTAAATACGCTGAAAGCGATCGAAACAAACTGCTCACACAAGGTTTGGGCTCTGGGGTGATTGTTAGCGAGAAAGGCTACATCATTACCAACTTCCATGTGGTGGCTCAAGCAGACCAAATAGTTGTGGCACTTCAAGATGGCCGAGTAGCAGCTGCGCAACTTGTCGGTTCAGACAAACGCACCGATATCGCGATACTTAGAGTCAGCGGTGATAATCTACCGGTGATCCCACTCAATCCTAATTACAAAGCCAATGTCGGTGATGTTGTACTGGCTATCGGTAACCCATACAACCTAGGTCAAACAACAACCTTTGGTATCATCTCTGCAACCGGCCGTTCTTCGATCAGTGCCGATGGCCATCAAGCCTTTATCCAGACCGATGCGGCAATCAATGAAGGTAACTCAGGTGGCGCACTGGTGAACTCACAAGGTGAGCTAGTCGGTATCAATACCGCCTCTTTCCAGCAAGCTACCGACATGGAAACCTATGGGATCTCATTCGCTATCCCCTATCCGCTTGCTAATAAAATCATGGAAAAGATCATCGCCGATGGTCGTGTGATTCGTGGCTATATTGGTATCGATGGACAAGACATCAACTCAGTCACCTCACGCATGTTGGGTACTAAGAATATCGGCGGGATCGTTGTGTTGGGGATAGACCCTAATGGTCCGGCTGCCGATGCGGGTTTTGAAGCTCAAGACATTATTGTCAGTATCAACGATAACCAAGTAAATGGTCGCCAGAGTGTAATGGACATCGTTACCGACCTGCGACCTGGTACAGTTATCGATGTGGGTATATTGCGCCAAGGTGAAAGCAAAACCTTAAAGGTGACCATCGCCGAAGATACTCGCCTGTAGAGCAAACTCTGTAAGCAATGATTCAAGCTGCTAATACACAAGTACAAAAAACCCAGCTCATAGGCTGGGTTTTCTTTTATCTAAAGATTGTTTCAAGTATCTCTACGATTCACTTTGCTCTTCGATATCGATGCGAGTCACTCGCTGTAGTCCTCTAGGCAGTAGACCACCACGACGACCACGTTCACCACGGAAGTTTTCAAGATCCGCAGGTTTCAAACCAAGCTTACGTTTACCGGCGTAGATAGTCAGCGTCGCATTCTCTGGGATAGCCATAAGATGTGAGACAAACTCTTCACGCTCTTTTGCTTTCGCAGAAGGGATGTTGATGATCTTGTTGCCTTTACCTTTGCTCAGCTGAGGGAGATCTTTAATCGGGAACAACAACATACGACCTTGGTTAGTAATCGCCAGAATCTGATTACTGTCCAAGTCAGCAATAGGGCTTGGCATCATCACTTCAGAAGCTTGTGGCAAGTTAACCAAGGCTTTACCGCTCTTGTTCTTGGACAGCAGATCGCTACCCTTACAAACAAAACCATAACCTGCATCAGAACCGACTAACCATAATTGTTCATTCTCTCCCATCACCACTTGGCGAATAGAAGTACCTGGGCTGACGTTCAAGCGGCCTGTAATTGGCTCACCTTGGCTTCGCGCCGACGGTAATGAATGTGACTCAAGGGAGTAGCTTCGACCATCACTGCCGAGGAACACCGCTTGCTGGTTACTCTTACCCTTAGCACTCGCTAAGAATTTATCACCCGATTTGTAGTTCAAACCTTCAGCGTCAACTTCATGCCCCTTGGCATGACGAATCCAACCTTTCTCAGACAACACAACCGTGATTGGTTCGCTTGGTACTAAGTCGCGCTCTGTTAGCGCTTTCGCTTCAGCGCGCTCAATCAGAGGTGAACGACGATCATCGCCGTATTTATCCGCATCTGCTTGGATTTCTTTCTTGATCAGCGTATTCAAGCGACGCTCTGAACCGAGTAGCTTTTCAAGCTTCTCACGTTCAGCTTCAAGCTCTTCTTGTTCCGCTCGGATTTTAAACTCTTCTAACTTAGCTAAGTTACGAAGTTTAATATCAAGAATCGCATTGGCTTGAATTTCAGAAATGTTGAAACGGCTCATTAGGACAGGACATGGTTCGTCTTCTGTACGAATGATCTCAATCACTTCATCGATATTAAGATAAGCAGCAAGCAAACCTTCTAAGATGTGCAAGCGTGCCAGTACTTTATCTAAACGGTACTGCAAACGACGGCGAACCGTTGTGCGACGGAACTCGATCCACTCTTTCAGGATTTGAACTAAGCCTTTAACTTGAGGACGATTATCTAAACCAATCATGTTCAAGTTAACGCGGAAGTTTTTCTCTAGATCCGTCGACGCGAACAGGTGACTCATCAATTGGTCACAGTCGATACGATTCGAACGAGGAACGACAACGATACGCGTTGGGTTCTCGTGATCCGATTCATCTCGCAAGTCGTCAACCATTGGCAGCTTCTTAGCGCGCATCTGGTTAGCGATTTGCTCAAGTAACTTCGCACCTGACACTTGATGAGGTAAAGCCGTGATAACAATATCAGAGCCTTCCTTGTGCCAAACCGCGCGCATCTTGATGCTGCCACGTCCAGTACGGTAGATCTTTTCGATGTCCGATTTCGGGGAGATAATCTCAGCTTCAGTCGGGTAATCTGGACCTTGAATGAAACCCATCACGTCTGAAAGCTCAGACTTAGGCGTATCAATTAGGTGAATGGCTGCATTAGCGACTTCACGCACGTTGTGTGGTGGAATATCGGTCGCCATACCTACCGCGATACCTGTAATACCGTTAAGTAGGATGTGAGGTAGGCGAGCAGGCAACATTTGAGGCTCTTTCATCGTGCCATCAAAGTTTGGTTGCCAGTCAACAGTGCCTTGACCTAGTTCACCTAGAAGAACCTCAGCAAACTTAGATAATTTGGCTTCGGTATAACGCATCGCAGCGAACGATTTCGGATCATCAGGAGCACCCCAGTTACCTTGACCATCTACCAATGGGTAGCGGTAAGAGAAAGGCTGCGCCATCAATACCATCGCTTCGTAACAAGCAGAGTCACCATGTGGGTGATACTTACCTAATACGTCACCAACGGTACGTGCTGATTTTTTGTATTTCGATGCAGCCGATAAGCCTAGCTCAGACATCGCGTAGATAATACGACGCTGTACTGGCTTCAAGCCATCACCGATATACGGCAATGCACGATCCATGATCACGTACATTGAGTAATTTAAGTAGGCATCTTCGGTGAACTTGCGCATTGGCAGCTGTTCAACGCCATCATATGTAATTTCGTTAGACATCCATTATACCTCGGCCATATCACCGTTAGTCTGTAGCCATGTACGGCGATCATCTGCACGTTTCTTACCAAGCAGCATGTCCATCATCTCGTTGGTTGCTTCGCTGTCATCAATCGTTAACTGCACAAGGCGACGAGTGTTTGGATCCATGGTGGTTTCACGCAACTGAAGTGGGTTCATTTCACCCAGACCTTTGAATCGTTGCACGTTGATCTTGGCTTTCTTCTGCGATAGTCGCTCAAGCACACCGTCTTTCTCTGCGTCATCAAGTGCGTAGAACACTTCTTTACCGCAATCGATACGATACAGAGGAGGCATTGCCACATAGATATGACCCGCTTCAACTAATGCATGGAAATGGCGAGTAAACAAAGCACACAGCAGTGTCGCGATATGAAGACCATCCGAGTCCGCATCGGCAAGGATACAGATCTTACCGTAACGCAGGCCGGATAAATCATCGTTGTCCGGGTCGATGCCTAGAGCCACCGAGATGTCGTGCACTTCTTGCGAAGCCAATACTTGGTCTGCTGACACTTCCCATGTATTTAGGATCTTACCGCGAAGTGGCATAACTGCTTGGAACTCACGATCACGTGCTTGTTTAGCAGAACCCCCCGCCGAGTCCCCTTCCACGAAGAAGATTTCGGTACGGCTTAAGTCTTGAACTGAACAGTCAGTTAGCTTACCCGGCAGTGCTGGGCCTGAAGCGATTTTCTTACGCACAACCTTTTTGCTTGCGCGCATACGGCGGTGGGCATTCGCAATACAAGCTTCTGCTAGCTGTTCTGCCAGTTGTGGCTTTTCGTTCAACCACAGGCTAAACGCATCTTTTACCACACCAGACACAAACGCAGCAGTTTGACGTGAAGACAAGCGCTCTTTTGTTTGACCAGCAAACTGCGGATCTTGCATCTTCACCGACAGTACGTACGAACAGCGATCGAAGATATCGTCGCCCGTTAGCTTAACGCCACGCGGCAGCAAATTACGGAATTCACAGAACTCACGCATTGCATCAAGCAGACCTTGGCGAAGACCGTTCACGTGTGTACCACCTTGTTTAGTCGGTACTAAGTTCACGTAACTTTCGGTGATCATATCACCGCCTTCTGGCTGCCAAATGATCGCCCAGTTTGCCATTTCTGTTTCAGCAACGAATTCGCCAACATACGGTTCTTCAGGCAGCAAGGTGTAACCTTTCACGCCTTCGGCAAGGTAGTCTTTTAGACCATCTTCATAGAACCATTTATGCTCTTCACCACCGACTTTGTCGATAAAGGTAATTTCTAAACCTGGGCAAAGCACTGCTTTTGCACGTAGGTTGTTAATCAGACGAAGTGTCGAGAATTTAGGGCTATCGAAGTACTTAGGATCAGGCCAGAAATGTACTGATGTACCACTGTTACGATGACCACAAGTGCCCGTCACAGTAAGCTCTGTTACTGCATGACCGCCTTCAAGTGCGATCTCGTGAACCTGACCTTCTCGGCGTACGGTCACTTCAACACGTTTTGACAGCGCGTTTACAACCGAGATACCTACACCGTGCAGACCACCAGAGAACTTATAGTTGTTATTCGAGAATTTACCGCCAGAGTGGAGCTTAGTTAAAATCAGCTCAACACCTGAGATCCCTTTTTCAGGGTGGATATCGACAGGCATACCACGGCCGTCATCGGTAACTTCTAACGATTGGTCTGCATGAAGTACCACTTTGATCTTCTTAGCGTGTCCCGCTAGTGCTTCATCGACCGAGTTATCAATGACTTCTTGGGCAAGGTGGTTAGGTCTTTCTGTCTCGGTATACATTCCCGGGCGGTGTCGCACAGGGTCGAGACCTTCAAGTACCTCGAGGTCTTTTGCATTATATTGTTCAGTCATAATACGGAGTTTACTCAAAAAGTTTGCGTCAGTTCGCTGGCTCCAGTTTCACTAAAGCAGAATCATTACTATGAACCGTCATAGTAGAGCGAACGAGCGAAGTATTGGGGAATATAGTCTGGAAGCTGAGTAATGATGTCAAGCTAGTTCAAAAACTAAGACATCAAACTATGATATTTCACCATTGATAGATGAAATAACAGGCAAACAAGAGAAAATCACTTGGTTGGTGGAACAGATTAAAGATTTAGAAAGGTGATGATTTGTTGTGGGTAGCGTTCAAAATCAACAAAGCTATGATCCCCGCCCTCTTCTACTGTCTGTGTTGCACCTTGGTACTTCTCTACCGCTTGTCGGTAATCCAGAACTTCGTCTTCCGTTTGCTGAAGTAACCAGAAGTCGCTCGGCTTAGCGATAGCCGGAACCTCTAACGCCTTCAGTTCATCAATATGCTTTGTTTCCAGTACATATCGCTCATGTGTGTATGGGTTTACTTGTTCACCCAAATAGTCGGCAAGAAGCTCATACGGCTTCACTGCTGGATTTACAACAACCGCTTTAAAACCATAATGACTATTCAGCCATGTTGAAAGATAGCCACCCAATGAGCTACCGACCAATGCAATCTGATATTGCTCTTTATATTGTTCCACCAGATGTTGCAGATGAAGTGCCGCTTGCTGAGGGAAACTCGGCAGTTGAGGAGTGACGACTTTAATATCAGCCCGATGCTCCGCACAGTAATTAGCCATCACATTCGCTTTATGAGAACGAGATGAACTGTTAAACCCATGAATATAGAGAAGCAATGATGGCTTAGCGACTTGCTGATTAGAACCGGACATTAATAGCCTCCTACAACAATAATCACTAACATCAATAACCACCCGCTTCAAAATCAGGTAAGAACTGCCCATTAGGCAAGCGGCGCACTTGAGTGCTTACTGTGCCATCTTGATGTAATTCAATCTCTCTCCAACCCGGAGACAATGTATCAACCGCGAAGTCATCTGAATTAGGTTTGAATTGCACACAAGTCGACGGGGTTGCCATGACTTGCACACCATGATGATCTCGATTCATGTCTTGATGAACGTGGCCACACAGTACCGCTTTGACATTGGTATGCTGTTGAACCACATCCCAAAATTGATCGGCGTCTTTTAGGTTATGTTGATCTAACCATGCGCTGCCAACCAACAATGGATGGTGGTGCAATAGAACCAAGGTATTACGTTCAGGGAACTCCGTCAGCTTCTGTTCTAATAGGTCAAGCTGTTGATCGCTGAGGCGACCATGAGGCACACCAACCACCTGCGAGTCTAGCATCACCATCTGCCAGTTATCGCCTAGCAAGACATGCTCAACACACTGTATTTGTGGTGATGGTAAAACACTGCCCATATTAGGCTTAAAGTCATGGTTCCCTGGCAGCCAATAGCATGGCTTTTCCAAAGGCTGAATCCCTGACTCAAATTTCTGGTACGACTCAGCACTGTGATCTTGAGATATATCACCGGTTGCTAAAATCGCTTGATAGTCAAAGCCCTGACTAACAATGCCATCGACTACAGCACGAAAGCTATCTTGAGTGTTGATGCTTAATAAGCTGCCATTGCTCGGCGCAAATAAATGCGTGTCCGTTAGCTGCACAAGCTTAATAGTGCTCTCATCAAATTTTGAAGTGTGTGATAATTCCAAAATAACAAATCCAGATACGTTACTGTTTAGACTTTAAAAGTGTTGATAAATAGGCTCAATTAAAAGGCAATTGGGGTTCGGCTGATACCCGTTTTTAAACAAAACGTTAACCATTCCCCAAGAAATTTATTCAATTGAAATTTCTCGTCCTTTTGCAGAAGCTTAGTGTTGGGGTAGTCATATTTCGCTTTGACTCGCGAAAAATCCCCGCTAGCGCACACTTCTGCAACTCGAGCGTCGTGATATAGCCTGACAGACATTTTTGGCAAAGGAAACACTGGCATCGCATCACTCTGACATATATCTATTAATGTGGTGTATTTTGTGACCTCATTCACTGTCAATTGATACACCATATTAACGGCTTGGTAACAGCGAACGTCACCAACCTCATGCCCAACCGGTAACAAAGCGTTCAGTTTGGCATAGTTAGTCTCGTAAACTCGCATCAATTCAGCAAGATCAACATGATACGGTTTTTTGACCGCGATATTTGGCATGACGTTAATCTATCCACTCTGACTGTAATTCTTGGTAGTTCAATTGTAGCCACTGTAGCGCAATGATCGTGGCTCCATTTTCAAATACACCATCTTTTACCAACTGATAAGCAGCTTCGCGACTCATCACTTGTACACGAATGTCTTCACCTTCGTAGTCCAATCCGTGTACCCCTTTGGCTGTCGTTGCATCAACACAGCCAACAAAGACGTCGAGCTTTTCAGAGCAACCACCAGATGAAGGATAATACGAAGTAATAGGCAATACAGATCCGACTTCGACTCCGGCTTCTTCCATTGCTTCACGACGAGCGACGTCTTGTGGCGATTCGTCCGTATCAATGATCCCAGCAACAATTTCGTATTGCCATGGGTTCTCATGCTCTAGGGCTCCGACACGGATCTGTTCGACGATCACCACTTCATCACGCACAGGATCATAAGGTAGCAAAGCGGCAGCATGTCCACGCTCAAACATCTCACGCTCTATTGGTTGGCTCCAGCCTCCCTCAAATAGTCTATGTTTAAATTTGTACTTGACCATTTTGAAAAAACCACGAAACAGCGTCTCTTTTGAGACTATTTCCACATCTTGCGGAGTAAACTCATGTCGTTGATTGTCATACTGTTGCATTTGGTACCTCACTAAGTGATCTTTATAGTTTACTCATTGTCCGAGTTAACTACCAAGGATAAGGTTCAACTTTTTATATAAAATTTATAATTAAAGTTAAGCTTTAAAAAATAAATATTGCACAAGTGGACAGTTAACTGTAAAAAAGTGCAAAGTTTCGAGTAAATTACCACCAAACTGGGTTAAACTCTTCTAAAGAAAATTCCATAAAAGGCAGGAATAGGAAAATGAAAAAACTGCTTCCACTATTTATCAGTGCAGCAATTGGCAGCCTGAGTTCGTCAGCTTTTGCTGATACGCTAGCTGAAGTTTACGACCAAGCAAAACAGAACGATCCACAACTTCTTCGTTCAGCAGCGCAGCGCGATGCCGCTTTTGAAGCAGTAACGTCAAGCCGTAGTGATTTGCTACCACAAATTAACCTAACAGCGAACTACGACATTAACCGTGGTGACAGAGATACTTCTGGTTCAGGTAGCTCAAGTATTGATAATAACACTTGGGGAGCAGCGATCGGCTTCACTCAAGAACTTTATCAACGCTCTTCATGGATCTCGTTAGATACAGCAGAGAAAACCGCTCGTCAGGCTGATTCAGCGTATGCAGCAGAGCAACAAGCTTTGATCCTGCGTGTAGCAACAGCATACTTCGAAGTACTGCGTGCTCAAGATAACCTAGAGTTCGTTCGTGCAGAAAAAGCAGCGGTTGCTCGCCAACTAGAGCAAACAAAACAGCGCTTTGAAGTAGGTCTTTCAGCAATCACCGATGTACATGATGCGCAAGCTCAATACGATGCTGTTTTAGCTGATGAAGTTTTAGCAGAGAACACTCTGATTAATAACTACGAAGGTCTACGTGAGATTACAGGTCAAGAACACTCTAACCTAAGCATCCTAGACACTGACCGTTTCTCAGCAAGCAAATCTTCTGAGTCTGCGATTGCACTGGTTGAACAAGCAGAGCAAAAGAACCTTAGTCTACTTGCTGCTCGTATCTCTCAAGACGTAGCAAAAGATAACATCTCTCTAGCAAGCTCTGGTCATCTACCTAGCCTAACTCTTGATGGTAGTTACGCTCTTACAGATCAATCAAACAGCTCAACTGATTATGATCAAGATAACCTAAACCTAGGCTTGAACTTAGTGGTACCTCTATATACGGGTGGTAGCACAACTTCTTTGACTAAACAGGCTGAATACAACTACGTTGCAGCAAGTGAAGATCTAGAAGCAACTTACCGTAGCGTTGTAAAAGACGTACGTGCCTTCAACAACAACATCACAGCTTCTATTGGTGCTCTACGCGCTTACGAACAGTCTGTTGTTTCAGCTCAGTCTGCTCTAGAAGCAACAGAAGCTGGTTTTGATGTGGGTACTCGTACTATCGTTGACGTACTAGATTCGACTCGCCGTCTATATGATGCGAACAAAAACCTTTCAGATGCTCGTTACAACTACATCCTAAGTGTTCTTCAGCTTCGTCAAGCGGTTGGTACACTAAGCGAACAAGACATCGTTGATGTAAACGCAGGTCTAAAAGTAGCAAGCAAGTAATTCTTAAATCCTAGTTAAAGACTCTAATCAAAGTCTTTAATAAAGCGACTAGATTACCGTTACAAAAATGCCGCTCATTGAGCGGCATTTTTATTATCTATCAAAAGTTAGATTTACAATCTGACTATGAGCTTGAGGCTAAAGGTTTTATACTCGAAGGCGAAGGGTTAACCTCGACCACCTTTAATCGCTTTGATAATTTCAGTTGTAGAGCAACCATCTTCAAAGTTAAGTACTTTAACTTCGCCACCAGCCGCAATCACTTCCGCACCGCCAGCAATATCTTCAGGTTTATAATCCCCACCTTTCACCAAAATGCTTGGCAATACTTCAGAGATCAAACGTTGAGGCGTATCTTCAGAAAACGGAACAACCCAATCAACCGCACCTAAACCAGCCAATACCGCCATACGACGATCGGTTGGGTTCACTGGGCGACCTGGGCCTTTCAAGCGTTTCACTGACTCATCAGTATTAACGGCAACGATCAAACGGTCACCCAACTCAGCGGCATGGTTCATGTAAGAAACATGTCCGGCATGCAAAATATCAAAGCAACCATTAGTCATAACCACTTTCTCACCTTTCTCACGAGCACGTTTCACCGCTTCAACTAATGCCGCTTCAGAGATCACGCCGTAATCGGTATCTTGGCTTCCGTGAATCGCTTCCGCTAACTCAATTGTAGACAGTGTCGATGTACCAAGTTTGCCAACTACCACACCAGCCGCCGCATTCGCGAGTGCACACGCTTCATCTAGAGGTTTGCCCGCAGCCACCGAAGCAGCCAGTACTGAGATAACCGTATCACCAGCACCAGTTACGTCGTACACTTCTTTCGCTTGGGTTGGCAAGTGGAATGGTGCCTGACCTTTACGTAATAAAGTCATACCATTTTCACTGCGAGTCACCAATAGAGCTTCAAAGTCATACTTCTCGATCAAGGCAATACCCTTCTCGATAAGATCTTCTTCTGATTTCACTTTACCTGCAACCAGCTCAAACTCTGCCATGTTTGGTGTAAGTAATGTCGCACCACGGTAGCGCTCTAAATCCGCACCTTTCGGGTCGATAAATACCGGAACCTTTGCCGCACGAGCTTTTTGAATAAAACTTTGCACATGCTCTAATGCACCTTTCGCGTAATCTGACAAGATAACCGAACGTACATTTGGTAGGGCTTGCTCCATGCGAGACAGAATAAGCTCTGGGTTGGTGTTTTCGAATTTGTCTTCAAAATCCAAGCGAATCAACTGCTGACCACGGCTCATCACTCGTAGTTTGGTGATGGTTGGATAGTCTTCTAACTCAACGAAATCACACTTAACCTTCAGAGCACCTAAAGTGCTTTTCAACACCTCAGCAGGCTCATCTTTACCAGTCAAACCAACAACATGAGCATGCCCACCAAGAGAGGCAATGTTCATTGCTACGTTGGCAGCACCACCAGGACGCTCTTCGTTATTTTCTACTTTCACAACGGGGACTGGTGCTTCTGGTGAAATACGGCCAGTTGGGCCATACCAGTAACGGTCAAGCATTACGTCACCGACAATAAGAACACCTGATTGGCTGTAGTCAGGTAGAATTGGTTTCATTGTTGAGCTCCAAAAATCGAATCTGGCTAGAGTCTAGCACACTGATTACAGTGGCTAAACTACAGATAAATGAGTAAAAGCCTATCAAGATAAACATAGCACTCGCTACGCTATGACTGAATTATGCTTCCATCCACTGCTTCCATGCCTGAACAACATGTTCTCTTTCCATTTCGAACTTTTCAATCGCCACATCCGCATCAAGGTTAAGTAGATTACGGTGGTGGATTTCATCCCTTAATGTGGTGTACGCATTGGTCAATGCCATACCTTGTTGCTCGTCCATTATCCCTTGCGACAACAAGCTTTCAAAGATTCTCACATTGTCACACCAACGAGTAAGCTTAGGTTTCTCGTTGCTGTATCTCAGCACTAAGTATTGCGCCAAGAACTCAATATCAGTAATACCGCCCGCATCTTGTTTAAGCATGAATCGATCGGCTTTTTTACCGCCTAAATGGCCACGCATTTTTTCACGCATATCCACAACTGACTTTTTGAGTGTTGCCTCATCTCGTGGCAAGCACAAAACCTCATGCCTAGTTTTGTTAAACGCAGATACCAATAAGTCATCACCGTAAATCATACGAGCACGAGTGAGGGCCTGGTGCTCCCATGTCCACGCGTCATTGTGCTGATACTCGTCAAAGGCATCGGTTGGACTCACCAATAGACCAGATGCACCAGAAGGGCGTAGGCGAGTATCGACTTCGTACAAAATGCCAGAAGCAGTTCTGGTCGAGAAAATATGAATAATACGCTGCGCTAATCTTAAGTAGAATTGGCGTCCATCGATCTCTTTCTTTCCATCAGTATAGATGTGTACCGGGCAGTCGTGCATGAACACGATATCAAGATCGGAGTTATAACCAAGCTCCCAACCACCGACTTTGCCATAACCAACGACAGCAAAACCGCGACCTTCGCGATCTTTAACATGGGTCGGTTCACCAAACTTGGCGGATACTTGTAACCAAGCTTGATTGACCCCCGCCTCCACAATGGCTTCTGCTAAGTAGGTCAGGTGATCACTGACCTTCATGACAGGTAGAGCACCCGCAATATCCGCGGCTGCAATTCTCAATATACAGGTCTGCTTAAACTGACGCAGACCTTCCATCTGTTGCTCCATATCATCTTCAGGGATACGGGCTAGATAATCACGCAACTCGGTCTTGTAAGACTCTAAAGGCACGGGATTGTAGAGTTGCTGAGGGTCGATAAGTTCATCTAACAGAATTGGATAACGACCCAACTGCTCCGAAATCATCGGGCTTGCCGTACACAGGCGAACTAGCTGAGTCAACGCGGCAGGGTGTTCATCTAGTAGTTCAAGGTAAGTGGTACGCGTAACGATTTTATGCAGCAGATGCAGTACTCGCGACAAACCAAACTCGGCATCCTTAGCGGTGTACAGCGCTTGAAACACTTTCGGCATCAGTCGATTGAGGACTTCCCGCCCACGAGGGCCAAGAGTCTTTTTAGCCAAATCGGCTTTAAACTGAATGATCGTTTTCGCCGCATCAGGCGGGCTCGCGACCGCAATGTCGTGTTCCAACACGTGCTCAATTACATCGGGTTTATGGGCCATATCCCACAACTCGCTAAAGTGGCTCGCGATCGGATTAGCGTCATCTTCATCAACGCCAATTAGGTCTTCGAACACGGTATGTACATTCGCCATATGGGCGCGAGTTGCCACAATCAAGCTATCCCAATCGGAAAATTGCATGGCAACCGCAAGCTGCAGTTGTTCGAATTCACCGTCAGGTAAGGTTTGAGTTTGCTTATCAGCCATGGCTTGTAACAGGTTCTCAAGGCGACGCAAAAACAGATAAGCTTCACGTAGGTGCCCCACCTCTTCAGACTCTAGCAGATGAAGGGATTCAATCGCACTTAAGGTTTCGAGTAACCCTCGACCGCGTAAGCTAGGCTCGCGTCCACCACGAATCAATTGGAAGACTTGTGCGATAAACTCAACTTCACGAATACCACCAGAGCCAAGCTTGATGTTGTTCGAGAGACCACGACGACGCACTTCGCTGCTGATCATAGACTTCATTCGGCGCAGAGATTGAATCGCACTAAAATCAATATAACGGCGGAACACAAACGGGCGTAGCATTTGGCGAAGCTCTTGATACTCAGGGTACATCTCACTGCCCATCACACGCGCTTTGACCATAGCGTAGCGTTCCCAATCGCGACCTTGTTCTTGATAGTAATCTTCTAGCGCAGCGTAACTCATGACCAGTGGACCACTCTCACCGAATGGACGCAGGCGCATGTCTACTCGATAACAGAATCCATCGAAGGTTTGCTGATCAAGCGCCTTAATAATACGTTGCCCGAGACGTGTAAAGAACTGCGCATTGGCAATGCTGCGTCTTGCACCTTGGGTTTCACCATTCTCTGGGTAGGTGAAGATCAGATCGATATCGGAAGAGAAGTTAAGCTCACCGCCCCCTAGCTTGCCCATACCAATGATCAACATCGGCTGTGCTTCGCCTTGTTCATTACAAGGTGTGCCCCACTCTTTACAACAAATATCGTACTGCCATTGGTAGGTTTCGAAGATCATCGCCTCAGCCAACATCGATAGATGATTTAGGCTCTGCTCTAGCTCCCACGAACCCATAAAATCACGCCAAGCAATGTAGGTCATTTCTCGATTTCGGAATTGACGCAGCACGCGCTGACCGCTCATTTCATCGGTGCAACTAGAAAGTAATTCAGCCAAGCGTTCTCGGTATCCTTCAGCGCGTTCTTCGCATGCCAACATATTAGGTAAGTCACCACATAAAACCGTATCACGCTGCAGGCAATCACCAATAAAACAGCTTAAACCGAGTACACGTTTAAGATCTTCAGTCAGTGGCTCAGACCAAGTATTGATGGCTTCACTTTGATGCTCTAATAATTGCTCAAAAGCAGACTGGGAGTGAGTGATGAGTTGAGAAGGCAATGGCATGTTTCTTCCTTGTATAAGCTGCGCGCCGAACAATCGGTTTATCGATTCAGTTCTTCAATAACGAGTTTTCATAACTAAAGATAAGTTATACCAAAGTTACGCCAATAAAAAACGCCCACATTAGCAATGTGGGCGTTTTATCGATTAACTTATCTGGTTGAGCTTACAACCGAGAAACAGTCTCTGGGAATTAGCCTTTGACGGATGAAGATTGGGTGCTGAGGACTAAACCTTAAATTGCTTAATCTTACCGTCGAGTTCTTGCGCGTTACTTTCCATAAGCTGAGAGGTCTCGAGCAGTTCACCAACCACCACAACTGAAGCTTCAACAAGCTCGCGTACATTGGTCAGGTTGATGCTCATCTCTTCAGCAACACTGCTCTGTTGGCCTGCAGCGGTCGCGATCTGGAAGTTCATATCATTGATTTGATTGACTTGGCTTACAATGCCGTCAAGCTCACTTCCCGCGTTAGTCACCAGATCAACACCTTCAGCCGCTTCAACAACACTCTTCTCCATCAGTTCTACCGCAGAGTTAGCGCTGCTTTGTAGATGACTGATCATGTCTTGAATCTCTACCGTCGCTTGCTGAGTGCGCTGTGCAAGGTTACGAACCTCATCAGCAACAACCGCAAAACCACGACCCGCTTCACCGGCACGTGCCGCTTCAATTGCAGCGTTCAATGCTAGTAGGTTTGTCTGTTCTGAAATGCCTTGGATAGTACCAACCACACTGCCAATTGAGTCAACGCGTTCTTCTACTTGGTTTACCGCTGCTGCAGATGCTGCGATATCTGAAGATAGCTCACTCATCTTAGACACTGATCCTTGAACGAACTTCTGACCAGTAAGAGCTTGGCCTGATGCCTGTTCAGTCAATGACGAAGCGCTTTGTGCATGCTCAGCGACAGTTTGCACCGTCGACGTCATCTCACTCATTGCTGTTGCCAGTTGATCGATCTCGTTGAACTCTTCTTGAGCTGACTCTTTGGTTTCAGACATGCTGATGGTCATCACTTCCGTCAGAGCAAACAGCTCATCAGAAGAGGCCACCTGAGTTTTGATCATATCGTTCAGTTGAACGCGAGTTTTTTCGAGTTCACGTGCCACATCGCCGTATTCATCTTTACAGTCCATTTGAATCGGCACTGATAAGTTCTTGTCGGCCATGGTTTTAATGGCGTCATTAAGGTATTGAGTCTGACGCAGCATAACGCGCGCCGCTGCTAATAGAAGAACCACAAACACAATGATCATCAAGGCTGTTTGCCAAGCCACTTGAACTAGGTAAGTCTCGTAATGCTGCTGTGCCACTTGCGCATTGTTGGTTACAGCAAGCAATGAATCGTAAAACGTACTTGCGTCCCAAAGCTGCTTCGAAATGATCAAGATAGTGCTGAATATCATCAACATGACCATTTTTGGAACGAGACGAACGTCAGAGATTACCCTTTCCCACGGCTTGAATGACAGTTTAGTCATTGTCAGTTCTCCATTAATTCTTATATATTGATGGCTTCTATATCCGCGAGTTGGCTATGTCAGTCAAAGTTCGCGATTTATTTTGAGCCTCGTATGAATGTTGAATAATACCAAAGACGCCACCAAGCCGATGAGCTTATTGTCACTGATTCTCTCTTTCTTAGCGTTATTTGTGATCTCAGGCTTATTGTTCGTACCGATCGATAAAGAATCGAAACAAGTCCTTATCGGCCTCGATTTTATAATCTGTAGTGTTTTTCTTTTTCAGCTCACAATTGATCTATTTAGATCACAAAACAAAAAAGAATTTCTAAAAGTACACTGGATCGATTTCTTAGCAAGTATCCCAATGATCGAGCCTCTTCGTTTCGCCCGTATTTTTCAAATTCTGCGAGTCATCTTAGTTCTGCGTTCAAGTAAACGTATTTTCAGAGAGTTATTTCGTAATAGGAAAGAGACCACTTTCGCTTCCATCATTCTGCTTTTGGTGATCTTACTGACTATCGGTGCTGGCACGATCCTGCTATTGGAACACAAAGATCCGAACGCCAACATCACTACAGGTCATGATGCTTTATGGTGGGCGTTTGTGACCATCAGTACTGTGGGTTATGGCGACCATTACCCAGTGACAACTTCCGGTCAGTTAGTGGCTTCAATGGTGATCATCTGTGGTGTCGGTGTGTTTGGTATGATTTCAGGCTTGATTACTTCTTTGATCACCTCCCCAACTCATCATGAGAATCTACGAGCGGAAAACAAAGAGAAACACCTTGAGAAGATCATCGAGCAGCAACAGAAAATCTTAGAGCGACTCGAAAAACTTGAGCAACAAACAAAAAAATAGGGCCGGAGCCCTATTTTCAAATTCATACTTCTATTGATACAGGTATCGAGTTTAGTCTTGCCAGTATGGCTCAACCTCAACACTGATTTGGCGTGTCTGTTCCATCGCATGCAGAATGGACACTTCTTGACGAGCCAACCAGCGCTCTAGCTGAAGCTTCTCATCGCCTTCTAACTTCTCAGTTAACGGCTCTAATGTTTTAAGTGCCAGCAAATCATCAATACCTTGTACCATGTCAGCCCATGGCAAACGGAAGCTGTTACGCTCTTCATCGTCATACAAGCTCGCAAAACCCACACCAGAGTATAGATTGCGCATCAAACGGTATTGCTGATCAATATACGCTTGGCTAGTCATCACACGTTCAGGTGGGAAAGCTTCCATCAAGTCCGCCCATGTGCGATCAAGCTGCTTCACCGAAAACCATTCGATACCACTAGCCATTTGCTCACGTGCTTTTTCATCTAGGAAAGGCTGCCAACCACGAGACAGAATCCAACGGCTCAGGTCTAGCAATAAACCTGTGTAACGAGCCGAACTCAGCAAGGTAAGCAGCTCTTCACGATCTGGAAGTTGCTCTTGCATCTCTTTCAGCTCAGCCACTAAGAACTTACGCGCATCGAGTTTACGCAGCACATGGCCTTTATCTTCCAGCAAATCTTCGAAGTGGTCATAGCTTTTTAGCCACTCAAGCTCTTGCTCAAGCCACTTTAACTCTTGACGTAAAATCGCACTTGCTCGTCTTGGAACAATGCCGCCATAGATAGTGAAAGTTTGGCGAATAAAACTCAGCGAGTGACTGATCTCATGCAAAGCTTCAATCGATTGACGCTCTGTGAAAATCTGCTCGTGATAGTGCCAATGAGCGAGAGCATGCTCTAAAGATTGAATAAAACACGATTCAACGGTATCACTTTTGTCAGTATCAACTAAGGTCAAAGGAGTGACTTCATCTCCTTGATAACCTTGAGCAAGACGGTAACCCTTAGCTGCTTTACTTAGGTTACCCAAACGCATGCCACCTTGTTCGCAGAATTGGCGAGACAATGTAAATAGCGCATCCGTTTGACCGGATTTAAGTTCCAATTCGACTTCGCAAATCGGTTCTTGCAGGTCGCCTGATTCAACAAAGCCTTGATCGAATGCGACCTCGACTTGGCTACCATCAGGCATACCAATCAACCACTGCTCACGCGTGAAGTTGGTAGAGAACAGAGGAGTCAGCTCAGCTTGCAACGTTTCGATGTCTTTACCTGCTGGCCAGATATCCTCTGGGTGCAGGGCTAACTTAGGTTCGTTGCTGTCGTGTTCTGCATTGTATTCAGGCCTTTGATGCAGGCCAGCAACCACACGACCAGCAGTCTTTACGGTTTGTACAAATACGTCATCAAAGCGTCGAATGCGTAAGCCTGTATCGTGCTTACGTAGCCAGTTGTCAGCGGTGTCAAAGTAGATGTTACCTAGCTCACGACAACTGTGCTGAAGTACTTTAGTTTCAGCAATTTTATTGCGTAAAGTCTCTGAAAATTCAGGAGAAACAAAAAACTTCAGTTCTATCTCGGTTTCCATAGTTATACCTTTCTGTGAAGATAGGGACAGGATATTGCCAATTTGAAAAGTCGGCAAGTCAGAAATATCGCCCTTATGATGATCTAAAACAGTTTTAATGAGAGATTGATTAGGTTAACATGCGCGACTTTGTAGCCATCGCTTAACATTTCACCATGAATATGGTGTATGTTGTTTTAAGGTTATTATTTATTAGGTTGGATGACCATGCCAGTAAATACAATTATGGGGTTATTTGCAAAGTCCCCAATTAAACCTTTGCAGCGTCACGTAGTATGCGTGAACGAATGTTGTTCTCACCTAGTTAATTTCTTTGAAGTTTCTTCAAAAGGTGACTGGGAAAAAGCATCAGAAATTCGAGCTCAAATTTCTCACCTTGAGAAAGAAGCTGACGTACTAAAACGTGAAATTCGCCTTAAACTTCCTCGTGGTTTGTTTATGCCAGTTGATCGCACCGATATGTTGGAGCTATTAACGCAACAAGACAAACTCGCAAACCTAGCGAAAGACATTGCTGGCCGTGTATATGGTCGTCAACTTGTCATTCCTGCTCCTATGCAAGAAAACTTCATCGCTTACGTTAAACGTTGTCTAGATGCAGCGAACCAAGCACAAAACGTAATCAATGAATTAGACGAATTACTTGAGACTGGCTTTAAGGGCCGTGAAGTAACACTCGTTGCTGAAATGATTCATCAATTAGATGTAATTGAAGATGACACGGATGCGATGCAGATCGAACTACGCCAACAACTAATGGCAATTGAAGGCGATCTGAATCCAGTTGATATCATGTTCTTATACAAAATTCTTGAATGGGTTGGTGGTATTGCAGATCAAGCACAGCGTGTAGGCGCTCGTCTTGAAGTAATGCTTTCTCGATCTTAAATCATACGTTAACCATATAACGAAGAGCATTTTTTGAACAAACCACTTATGCGCTGAGTATTCCTCTCGCTGAGCGGTTTTTTGCGTCTAAATTTGTTCCGCTTGTTATCAAACAACTAGGTATTACGATGGATATCCTTGCTAACTACGGCACTGTCCTGATTATTGTTGCAGCAGCTTTCGGTTTCTTGATGGCTATTGGTATTGGTGCAAATGACGTTGCGAACGCAATGGGCACCTCAGTAGGCTCTAAAGCTTTAACCGTTAAACAAGCGATCATTATCGCAATGATCTTTGAATTCGCAGGTGCTTACCTTGCGGGCGGCGAAGTAACAGACACGATCCGTAAAGGTGTTATCGAAACGTCTCTATTCGCTCATCAACCAGATGTACTTGTGTACGGCATGATGTCAGCACTTCTTGCTGCGGGTACATGGCTACTTCTCGCTTCTTACATGGGCTGGCCGGTTTCTACGACTCACTCAATCATCGGTGCAATCATCGGCTTCGCTTGTGTGTCTGTAGGTACTGAAGCGGTAGACTGGAACAGCGTTCAAGGCATTGTGGGCAGTTGGATTATCACACCGGTTATTTCCGGTTTCTTCGCTTACGTCATATTTGTAAGTGCTCAACGACTGATTTTTGATACAGAGAACCCGCTATTTAACGCGAAACGCTTTGTACCGGTATACATGTTCATTACAACAATGGTAATTGCACTTGTAACCATCAAGAAAGGCCTTAAGCACGTTGGTCTTCACCTAAGCAACACTGAAGCATGGGTTTGGGCTGCTGGCGTTTCTGCGCTTGTAATGATCGGCGGTTACCTATACATCCAGAAGAAATTCGCTAACCGCGAAGAAGACCACGGCTTTGCAGGTGTTGAAGGCATCTTCTCTGTACTCATGGTTATCACAGCTTGTGCGATGGCATTTGCACACGGTTCAAACGACGTTGCGAACGCGATTGGTCCACTGTCTGCTGTTGTATCAACCGTTGAGCACATGGGTGAAATCACAGGTAAGAGTACTATCGCATGGTGGATTCTTCCTCTAGGTGGATTCGGTATCGTTGTTGGTCTTGCAACAATGGGTCATAAAGTAATGGCAACCGTTGGTACTGGTATTACAGAACTAACACCAAGCCGTGGCTTTGCTGCACAACTTGCAACTGCATGTACGGTTGTACTAGCTTCAGGTACTGGCCTTCCAATCTCTACTACACAAACACTCGTTGGTGCTGTTTTAGGTGTTGGTTTTGCTCGTGGTATCGCAGCACTAAACTTAGGCGTTGTACGTAATATCGTGGCTTCTTGGATTGTGACACTACCTGCAGGTGCTCTACTTGCTGTTGTGTTCTTCTACGGAATTCAAGCTGCGTTTACTATGTAATCGCGACTGCGTTAGTGAATACTAGCGTCAGAACAGTGTGAGCTTCAGTAACGATATGTAAATGCCATGTCATTATTGACTCAAACGCACAGAAAGGGAGGCTTTGCCTCCCTTCTTTGTTGCACCGCATAAAGAAACTAAATATTATTTGCTGATTGAGGCTGACTCATACGCCTACCCAATTTGAATCGTTAAGGGATTTACTGTGAAAAAACTGATTAGCTTAGTTTTGTTCGCAATGCTTGCGGCTCCAGCTGCCTTTGCACAAGACCGTTATATTGCTGACAAACTATTTACTTATATGCATTCTGGCCCAAACAACACATTCCGTATCATCGGTAGTGTTGATGCTGGTGAAAAGATTACATTCCTACAAACTAACAAGAGTACGGGTTACACCCAAATTCAAGACAACCGTGGCCGTAAAGGTTGGGTTGAAAGCAAGTTTGTAAGCACTCAAGAAAGCATGGCACTGCGTATGCCTAAGCTAGAGAAAGAGCTGACGGAAGTTAAAGGCAAGCTAGCGAATGCTCGTCAGAGTGCTGACAGCGAAAAAGCTGGCCTAGCAAGCTCTCTAGATTCTCGTAACAAGCAGATTGCTGAACTAGAACAGAACTACAGTGAAATTAGCCAACAGCTAACGAGTTCTCAAACAGAGAACCGTGAACTGCGCGCTAAGCTAGACACTCAAAAAGACGACCTACTATTGAAGTACTTCATGTACGGTGGTGGTGTTGCGGGTATTGGTCTACTTCTAGGCCTTGTTCTGCCACACATCATGCCTCGTCGCAGAAAATCACCAAACGGTTGGGCGTAGACTTAACGCTTGTATCAGGTACAGTAAATTCAGTATCGAATATCAAAAAGGAGCACCGAGGTGCTCCTTTTTATTTGTCTGTTATCTAAATACGTATAGAAATCGCTAACCTTTCCACTCGTACAGAGCCGGGATTTCTATCTTCTGTTGATTGAACTCTATGATCACTGATTGTGGCTTAATCTCCAGCAATTGAATGTCTTGTCCAATCCAATCTCCTTGCGCCACTTCTTGACCGTTCACTTTTACCCAACGCTTGGTTTCGCTGCTCGAGTACATATGGGTTTGTAGGTCTAACTTAGGAAGGACGCCTGATAAGCTATTGGTGTGCGTTTCCAGCTCAATGACCTGAGAACCCCTTTGCCCTGAGGGTCTAGAATCCATCGGCTCAGGAGCGCTTTGTTGCTCCCCCATAATGGATTCAAGCTTCAATGCCAAATCAGGTGGCAACTCACTGAGGTCTAGCCCTTGCAGCAGATCACTGTCCGATTGTAAGTCACTATTTGATTGCTGATCAGTGCTTGATTGCAGAGCAGTCGTTTCATCACTCGCGCCTGGCTGAACGGATGACGATTCAGAACTGGCTGTCATTTGAGTGTTGTTATCAGCATTAGCGAAGATCACTGCTGAGCCACCAGCGGTGTTTGCACGATTAGCGCCAGAATCAATCTGTGCATACATCTCTTGGCGTGGCAATGCTTTCAACGGTTGGCTCGCCGGTGCAGGGCGAACGGTGAACAAGGCATCTTCTTCCTCAGACACGGCATCCATGCTTGCTATATCAGCATCCGCAATTTCAGGCTCAATGTCTGATTCAGTTTTAAATTCTGGCAGAGCGACATTGGCAGCTTGGTTCACGGCTTCTTGTTGTTGGATATACGATTGATAAGCCAAGACGCCACCCACCAACAAAGAAGGAACCAAGATTAAGAGTAGCCCCATCGCTAACGATGAACCTCGCTTGTTGCTCATCCCTTTTGCAGAATTAGGAACATGATGATTCTGGTAGCCTTTGAAGCTTGGTTTGCTAAGAGAGTGCTGATTAATAGAAGATGGCTTGTGAGACGGCTGTTTAAGTTCGTGCATAATACGTGACATTAGCTTTCGCCCCCTTCTAGTGACATCAGCTTAGGCGAATCGAGTTGAGCTAATCTCTGCAATCTTGCTAAGGTGCGCTTACCTGCAATGCCATCAACAGACATACCTTGCCACGTTTGAAATGCTTCGATTTTCATTTTTAACTCATAATCAAATACATCACTACCGGAAACAACCTCTCCTAATACTTCAGAAAGCAGTAGATCAAGCAAAGCAACCGCTTCACCTTGATAGCCCTCTTTAAGGGTCTCTCGCAGCGGCTGCTTCCAAATAGCGACGTAATCGCCTTGCCAGATTTGCTCTAAGGATTGCTTCGGCATCACCAACAGCTTTTCATTAACCAGCAACTCGACAGAATCCTTAGACACGCCATACAGCACAGCAAACACTGGTTTTTGGTCTATGTCGAGATTAAGTACCACAGGAACACCAAGTTCTAACAAGGTATCCAAACTGGCCTGCTGCTGCTCACACACAAAAACACTTTGTGGCTCACTTAAGCACAATCCATCACGCAGTGAAGATTGATATCCCCACAGCGTATACAAGTCTTTGATAGCGAGAGAACGATTGGTCCCCTGCATCAAATGTTGTTGAATGTGTTGTGGCAATTCAAACTTGGCAGGTTTTGGCTCAGCAACCAACTTAGGAACATCTGATACCAAAGAACGCTGAGTACGTGCTAACACTTCCGTCTTTGCTTCATTTGATGCATCCGTAGGCAACCAAGCATTGATATAGCTTGGAGCGAAGTTAAAGGTCGCTATTGCAAGACCAACGCTTAACGTCGCAATCCCTGCGTATTGGAATAACTTAGGCGCGACACGAGAAGTTAGAGCTTTCTCGACGTGATACACATCGGCCTGAAAGGACATAACCTGCTGACACGCTCGGTTAACCGTTTCATTGCTCGGTAGCTGCTCACCGTCATGAAAAGCCAACTGCAGTGCTTTATCACACACCAAGTTAATGAGCCTTGGAATACCATGCGTATATTGAGCAATCAGCTTGATAGAACGGTTCGAAAACAACATCTGCTCGCCACCCGCCGTCTCCAAACGAAACGCGATGTACTTGCCCGTTTCTTCGGTATTAAGAGGCAGTAAGTGATAACGACCAGTAATGCGCTGTGCTAGCTGACGTAGCTGCGTGGTTTGTAAGTGCTGTTGTAATTCCGGCTGGCCGACCAACAGTACTTTTAACAGCTTACGATTGTCGGTTTCCAAGTTTGTTAGAAGGCGTAACTGCTCCAACACATCGGCAGCGAGGTGTTGGGCTTCATCGATCACCAATAGGGTTTGAATGCCTTCGGCATGGCTATCAAGTAGAAAATAATGAATAGCCTGACTGAGCTGTTTCAACGATGCTTGTTCTGGGTACTCGACCTCAAACTCATCGCAGATAGCTTCTAGTAAATCCGTATTTGAAAACGTAGGGTTAAGTATAAGGCCAGCCTGAGTATGACTATCCAATGAAGACAACATCGCCTTAGCGACCGTTGTTTTCCCTGTACCAACCTCACCAGTAAGCATCGCAAAGCCCCCACCCTCGCCTAAACCGGCTTGTAGGTTCTGCATCGCTTCTTGATGGCGCTGACTCAAAAACAAGTAGCGAGAATTTGGTACAATCGAAAATGGCATCTCAACGAAGCCAAAATATTCCTTATACATGTGCTGCCCTATAATTACGATTAATGGAAAGTACCATTGCTTGCAGTAAAGTCCAGCAGTGATAAAACATTTCGAGGTGATAAGTTGCAAATTTACGATAGCCTACCAAAAGACAACGGGCTACAACGCTATCTAGTCGGTGGAGCAGTGCGCGATAAGCTGCTCAATATTGATAGTTATGATAGAGATTGGGTCGTGGTAGGGAGTACCCCTCAAGAGATGGAAAACCTTGGCTTTACTGCTGTGGGAAAAGATTTCCCGGTATTCTTGCACCCAAAAACCAAAGAAGAGCACGCACTGGCTCGCACTGAGAGAAAATCAGGCTCTGGTTACACAGGCTTCGAATGTTACTTCGCGCCAGACGTGAGTTTGGAAGAAGACCTGATGCGTCGAGATCTGACCATCAACGCTATAGCTCAAGATGATAAAGGCCAACTTCACGATCCTTATCATGGCCAGAAAGATCTCTCGGATCGTATCTTAAGACACGTTTCAGACGCTTTTGTTGAAGACCCTCTTCGTGTACTGCGTGTGGCTCGCTTCGCCGCCAAGCTTCACCATCTTAACTTCACGGTTGCACCTGAAACCATGGATATGATGAGTGAGATCGTCCAATCTGGTGAACTGGCACACCTTACTGCAGAGCGAGTTTGGCAAGAGTGGCATAAGTCTCTTAGTACACCGCACCCTGAAGTGTTCCTCTCTGTATTGAAAGAGTGTGGTGCATTGGCAGTCGTATTACCTGAGATTGACGCTCTATTTGGCGTCCCTCAACCTGAAAAATGGCACCCTGAAATCGACACGGGTATTCACACTCTGATGGTTGCTCAGCAAGCCGCACTATTAAGCCCATCGCTACCGGTACGCTTTGCAGCTCAAGTGCATGACTTAGGTAAAGGCGTCACACCACAAGCTGAATGGCCAAGCCATAAAATGCATTGCCATACAGGCTTAAAAATCATTAAGAAGCTGTGTGAAAGAGTCAGAGTGCCCAATGAATTCAGAGATCTTGCGTTGTTAGTGTGCGAGCAGCATTCTAATATCCACCGCGCAGGCGAGCTCAAGCCAACTACCTTTCTCAAGGTTCTGAACAAGTTTGATGTTTGGCGTAAACCAGACAGGCTCAACGATATACTACTTTGCTGCCAGGCCGACCACGCAGGCCGAAAAGGATTAGAAGATCAGCCTTATCCTCAAAAAGCGCGCTTTGAAGTCGCCTACCAAGCGGCGCTTCAAGTTGAAGTAAAAGCGATCATTGCAGATGGCTTTAAAGGTAAAGATATTCGAGAAGAGCAAGAGAAGCGCAGAGCGGTGGCTATTGAAAGCGCGTTATCAGAACTCACTGATAGTTAGTCTTCACTCCGTTAGTAAGCACGCATTAAAAAACCCGCAACTCAAGCGGGTTTTTCCGTTTCAATCTGTAGGACGAAACATTTGTCTTCGTAGGTCGAGCGCTACTGCATCATCAAGAAAGCAAATAGACCACAACCTAGAATCAGTCGGTAGATAACGAACGGTGTCATGCCCATACGAGAGATAAGCTTCAAGAAGAAGTGAATACAGATGTAAGCACTGATGAAAGACACCGCAACACCCGTTAGCAAAGTGCCAACATGGATTGGATCACCGCTTGTCACCAACTTAAGACCTAAATAACCACCAGCCAGAGTGATGATTGGGATAGACATCAAGAAAGAGAATCGAGCCGCCGCTTCACGTGTGAAACCAAGGTAAAGCGCCGCGGTAATGGTTGCGCCAGAACGAGACGTGCCCGGAATGATCGCCATTGCTTGAGCAAGACCAATAAACAGCGCCTTTTTCCAACCCGCTTGGTATTCGTCATCGCGCAGGCTTGAGTTCTTGTCCACCCACCATAACAATAGACCAAAGATAATCGTTGTCGTCGCGATCACCCACGCACTGCGTAAGTAAAGCTCAACAATATCTTTCATCAACAAGCCAAAGATACACGCAGGAATCGTCGCGAGAATGATCATCCACGCTAACTTCGCTTCTTTACTACGATCGCCTTTAAACACTGAACCAAAGAATGCGCTCAACAGAGAGACCACTTCTTTACGGAAATAGATAACAACAGCTGCCAAAGTACCAACGTGGACAGCAACATCAAAAGCCAAACCTTGATCTTCCCAGCCTAAAACAGCTGAAGGAAGGATTAGGTGTGCAGAACTGGAAATAGGTAAAAACTCTGTAAAGCCTTGCACCAACGCCAATATAAACGCTTCAAAATAACTCATTACTTACCTTAAAAATTATAGTTTTATATCTACGACAGAGAGCGAGTCTAATTGCTGCATCTTCTGCCATATTTCACTGACGGTTCTTCCATCTTGCGGGATCACTCGCGCAGGACAAAGATCATAAAGCGGCTGTGTTACAAAAGGATATTTGTAGATATCACTGCGTGGTAATTCTGGTTCACACTCAGAAACCTCCTCTCCAAACAGCACAATATCAAGATCGAGTTTTCGATCTTGTAGTTTGTGCGCATCTTGAGAGCGACCCCATTTAAACTCAATTTTACGCAGCTGCTGTGAAAATTCAGTCAATGAGAGTGACGTGTCGAGCTCTATCACAAAGTTATAAAACGGATGGCTATTAAAACCGACGGGCTCACAGTGATAGATTTTAGAGCATTTAAGGTTAGTCCCTAACGATTGAAGCTCTGTCCATGCCACCCTTGCATGCTTGTCGCGGTCTATGTTCGTGCCAACACCAACATAGGCTACTGTCATGCTTGACCTCGTTCGATGATCACACCAACGGCTTTTGCTTGTGGCACTGCGCCAGGTTTAGCCAATCGGATTTTAATCCACGGCACAGAGAACTGAGTCATAATAAGCTCTGCGACTTCTTCAGCAACACGTTCTACGAGTAGAAAACGGCCATTTGCAATGTGCTCAAGTACTGCAGTGCTCACTTTCGAATAATCCAAAGCATCAACCACATCATCACTCTTGCCTGCTGGGCGGTTGTCATGAGCCATTTCAATATCAAACACCAGTTTCTGTTTGATCTCTTGCTCCCAATCGTAAACACCGATCGTTGTAATTACTTCTAGCTGCTCAATGAAAACTTTATCCAGTGCCATGACTTGTCCTTTTAGAGGTCGGATACCCAAATTGGGGAAAAAAACGTATTATTTGCGTAATTCGAGATATGATATCAATTACTCTTGGATTGAGCATTATTTTCCCATCGTTAGGCGTATAACCGTTAAAGGACAGACATGACCCCATTGGCACTTATCATGATCATTGCTGCCTACTTACTAGGTTCAATCTCTAGTGCGGTCTTGATATGCCGAGTTTTGAGGCTCCCAGATCCTCGAACAGTAGGTTCTAACAACCCAGGAGCAACCAATGTCCTGCGTGTTGGCGGTAAAGGCGCAGCAGCTGCCGTCCTTTTGTGTGACATGCTGAAAGGCACTATCCCTGTCTGGCTTGGCTACTACCTCAAGATCGACCCAATCATTCTTGGGGTTGTGGCAATTGCGGCGTGTCTTGGCCATATGTATCCGATCTTCTTCCACTTCAAAGGTGGTAAAGGCGTGGCAACCGCACTTGGCGCTATCGCCCCAATAGGATTCGATCTAACCGGAATGATCATGGCGACTTGGTTAGTGGTCGCGTTTTTGTTTCGTTACTCTTCTTTAGCGGCACTGGTTACTGTGCTACTTGCCCCTTTCTACGCTTGGTTAGTCAAACCTCAATACACATTGCCAGTAGCCATGCTGTGCTGTTTGATCGTGTTACGTCACCACCAGAATATCCGCCGCCTACTCGATGGCAGCGAACCAAAACTCGGACAAAAAAAATCGGCTTAAACTGTCACGTCTAAGCCGAACCATAATATTCAGTATTTAAAGCTTATAGCAGATGTTTATCTAAAAACGTCTTCAGCATTGTGTTCACAAACTCTGGTTGCTCTAACGAGCTAATATGACCTGCGCCAGGAATCACCACTAATTCACTGCCCGTAATGCAATCGTGCATTAGGTATGACTCAAGTACCGGACGTGGTTTATCTTCTTGTCCTACAGCAATCAAAACAGGCAAAGCAAAGTTCTCTACCGATTCAATCATATCGCGACGTCCAAACACCATTCGACCAATTCGTGCCACTTCTTCAGCGTTGTCGCCCTCAAGAGCTGATAACTGCTGAGTAAAACCTTCAACTAAAGCTGGCGTGTTGGTTTGAGCATCATTAGCAAAGAACAGTGGAACAACCGCTTCAACAATTGGTTGAGGAACCATCTTAGTTTGAGTGATGGTGTCTAACATGTGGAAGTATTTAGCGTGCGCAACTTCTGGCTCTAAACCCACAAAGGTATCCATTAATACCAATGACTGAATTCGCGCAGGTGCTAATTCGGCAAGCTCCGTTCCCCACATACCGCCAACCGATAAGCCAACCACTGAGAATTCTTCGATCTCTAAATGATCAAGCAGAGCCAAAACGTGCTGAGCGTAATCTTTCAAGTTACGCATCGAAGTGGGTGCTGCTTGAGATTCACCATGAGACCAAAGCTCTGGAACAATACAGCGATACTGAGTTTTTAACGCTTCGATCTGCGGCTTCCACATTGCACTATCCCAAAGATAACTGTGGCCGAGTACAACAACAGGGCCTTGACCTTCATCTAGGTACGCCATCGATTGATTGTCTACTGTGAACTTGTTCATTTTCTTCCCTAATCTCTATCAGCAATTATTTATCGACATACAGTCGGTAAGCTAGGATATAAAAACGGCCGCACAAGGCGACCGTTTATCGAAACACTATGGTTTATTACGCAATTGGCTCTAGCTGGTCAATTGGCCAACGCGGTGTGGCATGAACAGACAAATCAGCCGTTTCGCCATTCTTCAAGCGCTGCATGCCCGCATAAGCGATCATCGCACCGTTATCTGTACAGAACTCAGTGCGTGGGTAGTACACCTCACCACCGATTTTCTTAGCAAGAGCTTCAAGCTCAACACGCAGTTGCTTGTTAGCACTTACACCGCCAGCAATCACTATACGTTTCATGCCTGTTTCTACCAAGGCGCGCTTACACTTGATTACTAAGGTTGCACAAACAGCTTCTTGGAACGCATAAGCAATATCAGCACGAGTCTGGTTATCATTATCGTTATCACGAATGGTATTCGCTGCGAACGTCTTCAGACCAGAAAAGCTCATATCTAGACCTGGACGATCGGTCATTGGACGCGGGAACTTAAAACGACCCGGAGTGCCTTTTTCTGCCAAGCGAGATAGCAGTGGACCACCAGGGTAATCTAAGCCCATCAGCTTCGCGGTTTTATCAAACGCTTCACCCGCTGCATCATCAATCGATTCACCAAGAATTCGGTATTCACCAATGCCTTTCACTTCTACCATCATAGTATGGCCGCCAGAAACCAGCAGAGCCACAAATGGGAATGGAGGTGGATTGTCTTCTAACATTGGCGCAAGAAGGTGGCCTTCCATATGATGGACAGGCACAGCAGGCACGCCCCACGCATAAGCAATACTGCGACCAATCGTTGCACCTACAAGCAAAGCGCCCACTAAACCTGGACCAGCCGTGTAAGCCACACCATCAATGTCTTTCGACGTTAGGTTCGCTTCAGCTAATGCCGCTTTAATAAGAGGAATTGTTTTTTTCACGTGGTCACGCGAAGCTAGCTCAGGCACCACACCACCGTAATCGGCGTGCAGCTTTACTTGGCTATATAATTGATGAGAAAGCAGCCCTTGCTCATCATCATAAATCGCGATTCCTGTTTCATCACAAGAGGTTTCAATACCAATAATGCGCATAATTTTCTCGGCACGCTTTCGTCTAAAATGGGAAATTAGCGCAATATTACCCTGCCTAAGCTCTTCAAACAAATATTGTACAGACTATAATCGACAAAGTGCTTTACAAAGCCACTGTGATCGGATTAAAATTCCGCACCATTTTTGATCAAGCTGGTTAATGGCCAAACGCGAATAGAGAGTTAGCTCGATGGGTAACTTCTCTGATTTGGTACTGAGTGGCCAGCGATAATGAATAACCCCTGAGGTGAAAGGCATATGCCAATAGTTAAAGTACGTGAAAACGAACCGTTCGACGTTGCACTACGTCGTTTCAAGCGCTCTTGTGAAAAAGCAGGTATCCTTTCTGAAGTTCGCCGTCGCGAGCATTACGAAAAGCCAACTACAGTTCGCAAACGCGCTAAAGCAGCAGCTCAAAAGCGTCACGCTAAGAAGCTAGCTCGCGAAAACGCACGTCGCGTTCGCCTGTACTAATAACTTAATCCATAAGGACTGAGTTATGGCTCTTATTGAACAACTCAAAGAAGAGCAAAAATTAGCGATGAAAGCCAAGGACAAACCGCGCCTTGGCACTATCCGCTTAGCTCTTTCAGCAATTAAGCAACGTGAAGTTGACGAACGGATCACTCTGAACGACGACGACATTCTTGCTGTATTAGTTAAAATGGTTAAGCAACGTCGCGATTCTGTTGCTCAATATGAATCAGCAAATCGTCAAGATCTTGCTGACGTGGAAAAAGCAGAAATTACGGTACTTGAAGGCTTTATGCCTCAACCGCTAACTGATGAAGAAGTTATTGCACTACTTGATAGCGCAATCGCCGAAGCTCAACCAGCGGGCATGCAAGACATGGGTAAAGTAATGGCTATCTTGAAACCACAAATTCAAGGGCGTGCAGATATGGGTAAAGTTAGTGGTTTAGTTCGTTCTAAACTCGCTTAATCCCAAATCAAATTGCAACAAGCCGTGCAATCCTTCGGAACGCACGGCTTGTTTGTATCTGTAACCTATTCAAACTATTATTATCCACACTCTCAGTTAGTGCATTTTTCTAAGGTTTTATGGCAGGACACATCCCGCGTAGTTTCATCGATGATCTCCTAGCGCGTCTCGACATTGTCGACATTGTGGACGCACGCGTGAAACTTAAGAAAAAAGGCAAAAACTATGGTGCTTGTTGCCCATTCCACAACGAAAAGACCCCTTCTTTTAGCGTAAGCCAAGAAAAACAGTTTTATCACTGCTTTGGTTGTGGCGTACACGGTAATGCTATCGACTTCATTATGGAGTTCGAACGTCTCGATTTTGTTGAAGCGATTGAAGAGCTTGCCTCTTTCTTAGGCCTCGATGTTCCTAGAGAGCAACGTAGCGGCGAGATATCAACAGCACCAAGAGCCAACAGCGAACAAAAACGTAACCTCTACGATTTGATGGGCGGCATCAGTAATTTTTACCGCTCTCAACTGAAAATATCAGCCAACAAACCTGCGATTGATTACCTAAAGAATCGTGGCCTTTCGGGCGAGATCGTCCAGAAGTTTGGTATTGGTTATGTGGCCGATGAGTGGGACTTAGTTCGTAAGAACTTTGGCCAACAGAAAGAAGCCCAAGACATGCTCGTGACTGGCGGCATGCTAATTGAGAACGATAAAGGTAACCGATACGACCGATTCCGTGGACGCGTAATGTTCCCGATTCGCGATCGTCGTGGCCGTGTGATTGGTTTTGGTGGTCGTGTATTAGAAGACGGCACACCAAAATACCTCAACTCACCAGAAACGCCTATATTCCATAAAGGTAAAGAGCTTTACGGCCTTTATGAAGTGCTGCAAGCCTACCGTGAACCGCCGCAAATACTTGTGGTTGAAGGTTACATGGATGTCGTGGCACTCGCGCAATATGGTGTCGATTACTCAGTAGCATCACTGGGCACCTCGACAACTGGCGACCACGTTCAAATGTTGTTTCGTCAAACCAGCACTGTGGTTTGTTGTTACGATGGTGACCGAGCCGGTAAAGAGGCCGCATGGCGCGCACTAGAAAACGCACTTGAGTATCTGAAAACCGGTAACACGCTTAAGTTTCTGTTCTTACCCGACGGTGAAGACCCAGACAGCTATATTCGAGAGCACGGCAAAGCCGCTTTCGAACAACTGGTCCACAATGCGACGCCGCTTTCGACCTATTTGTTCGATAACCTAATTGAAATACACAAGTTGAACTTGGGAACAACCGAAGGGAAATCAGCACTGCGTGCACACGCCAGCGCCTTGATTAACAAAATTCCTGACAGTTACTTCCAAGAATTGCTCGAAAAACTGCTCGATGAGCGCACTGGATTTGATAACCAATTGCGACGTGCGCGTGTTCATACACAGAACCCGACACCTCAACCGCATAAAGAGCTGAAGCGCACTCCAATGCGTGAAGTTATCGCTTTGCTTATCCAAAATCCGAGCTATGCTGATATGGTACCGGATTTATCAAGTGTCAAAGGCTTACAGTTGCCTGGGCTAAGTTTATTCGTCGAAGTACTTGATAAATGCCACGCGCATCCCCATATCAACACAGGCCAATTATTAGAGCATTGGCGACACAATAAACATGAGGCTCTTCTGTCTCGTCTCGCGAGCTGGGAAATCCCCCTCGACGAAGACAATCAAGAAGACATATTTTTAGACTCATTGGACAACATACTTGCCCAGTGCGTTGAAAAACAAATTGAAAACCTGCAGGCCAAAGCAAGAAGCGTCGGTTTATCAGCCGAAGAAAAAAGGGAGCTACTAGCTTTAATGCTAGATCTAAAAGCGTAACCCTGTTTGATTAGTCAGCATTTAATAAATTTGTTAACATAATTGGTTTGCATTTGAGAATGCAACGTCCTTCACCAGACCTGAAGTTGGATATCATCTATGGATCAAAATCCGCAGTCACAGCTTAAATTACTTGTTATTAAAGGCAAGGAACAAGGCTATCTGACCTACGCCGAAGTAAACGACCACCTACCTGCAGAAATCGTGGATTCTGAACAGGTAGAAGACATCATTCAAATGATTAACGACATGGGTATCAAGGTAGTTGAAACTGCACCTGATGCTGATGATCTAGCACTTAATGATGACGATGCCAATATAGATGAAGATGCAGCCGAAGCTGCAGCTGCTGCGCTTTCAAGCGTAGAAAGCGAGATTGGCCGTACTACTGACCCAGTTCGTATGTACATGCGTGAAATGGGTACAGTTGAACTACTGACTCGTGAAGGCGAAATCGACATTGCGAAGCGTATTGAAGATGGTATCAATACAGTTCAACTATCGGTTGCTGAGTACCCAGGCACTATTCCATACATCTTGGAACAGTTTGACCGCGTACAAGCAGAAGAGATTCGCTTAACAGACCTAATCAATGGCTTTGTTGACCCAGACGACGATGGCACAGCTGCGCCAACGGCGACTCACATCGGTTCAGAACTTGCTGAAACTGATCTGGAAGACGAAGACAAAGAAGACGCAGAAGACGACGAGGAAGAGGAAGAAGAAGATACAGGTATCGATCCTGAACTTGCTCTTGAGAAGTTCACAGCACTTCGTACTAGCTACCAGAATCGTCAACTAGCGATCAACGAGTACGGCCATGAAAGCCCGAAAGCAATGCTTGCAACGACAATGATGCAAGACGTATTCAAAGAGTTCCGTCTAACACCAAAACAGTTTGATTACCTAGTAAACGAACTGCGTAACTCTATGGATCGTGTACGTACTCAAGAACGCCTAATCATGCGTCAAACGGTTGAGTACGGCAAAATGCCGAAGAAATCTTTCATTGCTCTATTTACTGGCAACGAATCTAGCGAAGCATGGTTGGATGAAGTTCTTGCTTCAGACAAGCCATACGCAGAAAAGATTAAACGTAACGAGCACGACATCCGTCGCTCTATCCAAAAACTGGATATGATCGAACGTGAAACGTCTCTTACTGTTCAAAGCATCAAAGATATCAGCCGTCGTATGTCCATCGGTGAAGCGAAAGCTCGTCGTGCGAAGAAAGAGATGGTTGAAGCGAACTTACGTCTAGTAATCTCGATTGCTAAGAAGTACACAAACCGTGGTCTACAATTCCTGGATCTAATCCAAGAAGGTAACATCGGTCTGATGAAAGCCGTAGATAAGTTTGAATACCGTCGTGGTTACAAGTTCTCTACTTACGCTACTTGGTGGATCCGTCAAGCAATCACTCGTTCGATTGCCGACCAAGCTCGTACTATCCGTATTCCGGTTCACATGATCGAAACGATCAACAAACTAAACCGTATCTCTCGTCAAATGCTACAAGAGATGGGTCGTGAACCACTTCCGGAAGAGCTAGCTGAACGCATGCAAATGCCTGAAGACAAGATCCGTAAAGTACTGAAAATCGCTAAAGAGCCAATCTCAATGGAGACACCAATCGGTGACGACGAAGATTCGCACCTAGGTGATTTCATCGAGGATACAACGCTAGAACTACCTTTAGACTCTGCAACGGCAACAAGCCTACGCGGTGCAACTAAAGACGTTCTTGCTGGCCTAACTCCTCGTGAAGCTAAAGTACTGCGTATGCGTTTCGGTATCGACATGAACACTGACCACACTCTTGAAGAAGTGGGCAAGCAGTTCGACGTAACTCGTGAACGTATCCGTCAGATCGAAGCAAAAGCACTGCGTAAACTTCGTCACCCAAGCCGCTCAGAAACTCTGCGTAGCTTCCTAGACGAGTAATCACACGCTTTAGTGTGGTTAGCTTTTAAGCATAAATTAGAAAAGGTGAGCGTTGGCTCACCTTTTTTTTATCCGTATGATTTAAGTGGCTAAGATGTAAGCGGAATTGCCCCTTATAGTGTCTAGACACCACTGAATGCTTCCCCTATAATCTATGCCCTACGGCCCCTTAGCTCAGTGGTTAGAGCGCACGACTCATAATCGTTCGGTCCCCAGTTCAAATCTGGGAGGGGCCACCAAATTAGAAAAGCCAGAACAGTTCACGCTGCTCTGGCTTTTTGCTTTTCTGATTCAGTACCAATCACACCCTGCACTTCCGAACCAAAAACGAATCGTCCCGCACACAATTCCAATTGCCTCTCTGTGACTAAACATACTTTTCTTTTATAAAAAAATCGGCAATATGAGAGTACATAAATCGCTCAATAGTTCAGGGAAGACTCATGAAAGACGAAACACTCTCGATTCACTTCGGTTACGACACTGATCCAACAACCAAATCGGTTGCCACTCCAATCTACCAAACCGTCGCGTACGAATTCGATGACGCACAACACGGCGCCGACCTCTTCAACCTTGCGGTGCCAGGCAATATCTACACTCGCATAATGAACCCAACCAATGATGTGTTAGAAAAACGCATGGCCGCCTTAGAAGGAGGTATCGCAGGCTTAGTGGTAAGTGCGGGCAGTGCTGCGATCAACTATGCGATTCAGACGTTGGCGCAAATCGGTGACAACATTGTTTCAACACCTCAGCTTTACGGTGGTACTTACACCCTATTTGCTCATATGCTGCCAAACCAAGGGATCGAAGTTCGTTTTGCTAAAGACGATAAACCAGAAAGCTTAGCGGCACTGATTGACGAAAAAACCAAGGCGGTTTACTGCGAAAGTATCGGTAACCCAGCAGGTAATATTATCGACTTAGAGCGTGTTGCAGAACTTGCCCACGCACAAGGAGTGCCTGTGATTGTTGATAACACAGTCGCGACGCCTGTGCTGTGTAAACCTATCGATTTTGGTGCTGACATCGTGGTGCACTCACTAACTAAATACGTGGGTGGTCACGGTACAACGTTAGGTGGCGTGATTGTCGACTCAGGTAAATTCCCATGGGCACAGCACAAGGACCGCTTCCCTGTGTTTAATCAGCCAGAGCCTTCTTATCATGGCGTGGTTTATACCGAGGCCTTTGGTGAGGCTGCGTTTATTGGTCGTGCTAGAACGGTTCCCCTACGTAATACAGGTGCAGCACTGTCACCAATGAATGCTTTCATGTTGATGCAAGGTTTGGAGACGTTGTCGCTACGCATGGAGCGACACACAGAGAATGCCTTGAAAGTAGCGGAATACCTCAAGCAACACGAGAAAGTCAGTTGGGTAAGTTACGCTGGCCTGCCTGATTCAGAATTCTATCCACTCGCTGAAAAGTACATGCAAGGTAAGCCATCGGCCATTCTATCTTTTGGTTTAAAAGACGGTTATGAAGCCGGTGTTCGCTTCTATGATGCACTGCAAATCTTCAAGCGCTTAGTTAACATTGGCGATGCGAAATCTCTCGCTTGTCACCCAGCTTCGACGACACACCGTCAACTAAGCGAAGCTGAACAGAAACAAGCCGGTGTATCACCGGAGATGATTCGCCTATCAGTAGGTATCGAGCACATTGACGATATCTTGGCTGACCTAGAGCAAGCACTGAGCGCTTAATGACGCTACAGCTAGCTCTAACACTGATCGTTAACTAACAGACATAAAAAAGCCCATCACAGGATGGGCTTCTTATTATCTATATCTTAGGTAAGCTGTCGATTACTCAACTGTTACCGCTTTCGCTAGGTTACGAGGTTGGTCAACGTCGGTACCTTTTATTAGTGCGACATGGTAAGACAGCAGCTGCATCGGTACTGTGTAGTAGATAGGCGCTGTTACTTCACTTACGTGAGGCATCTTGATGATCTTCATGTTCTCATCGCTTTCAAAGCCCGCATCTTCATCAGCGAATACGTAAAGTAGACCGCCACGAGCACGCACTTCTTCAACGTTCGATTTCAGCTTCTCTAGCAAGTCGTTGCTTGGTGCAATAACGACTACAGGCATATCTGCATCGATAAGAGCCAAAGGACCGTGCTTAAGCTCACCAGCTGCGTATGCTTCTGCGTGGATGTAAGAGATCTCTTTCAGTTTAAGAGACGCTTCCATCGCGATTGGGTAGAACTCACCACGACCCAAGAACAGTGTGTGATGCTTATCAGCAAAATCAGGTGCCAGTGCTTCAATTTCTTTATCGAACGCTAATGCTTTCTCGATATCAGCAGGCAGTTGGTGAAGTGCTTGAACGATTTCCGCTTCTTTTTCTTCATTGATACGACCTTGTAGACGACCAATTGACGTTACCATCATCAGCATCGCTGCTAGTTGAGTTGTGAAAGCTTTAGTAGAAGCAACACCGATCTCTGTTCCTGCGCGAGTCATGAAGGCAAAATCAGATTCACGAACCAGTGAAGAACCCGCAACGTTACAGATAGTCATTGCAGACATATAACCCTTCTCTTTTGCAAGACGAAGTGCAGCAAGCGTATCCGCCGTTTCACCAGATTGAGACAGAGTCACCAATAGGCTGTTCGGACGAACAACGAAATCACGGTAACGGAATTCAGAAGCAATCTCTACGTCACAGCTTACGCCAGCTAGAGATTCAAACCAGTAACGCGCTGCCATGCCTGAGTTGTAAGACGTACCACATGCGATGATCTGCACGTGTTCAACCTTGCTTAGGATCTCTTCAGCTTTAACGCCGATCGCGTTAGTGATAACCGAAGTGTCAGAGATACGGCCTTCCATTGTATTGATCAGCGCTGTTGGCTGCTCGAAGATCTCTTTCTGCATGAAGTGGCGGTATTGACCTTTGTCACCTGCGTCGTGTTCAGCGTTTGACTCAACGATTTCACGCTCAACACGCTCACCCGCTACATCAAATACCGTAACATCACGACGAGTTACCTCAGCAACATCACCTTCTTCTAGGTACATGAAGCGACGAGTTACGCTCAGTAGCGCCAGTTGATCAGAAGCAAGGAAGTTCTCGCCGACACCAAAACCGATAACGATCGGGCTACCAGAACGAGCTACAACGATACGGCTAGGATCTTTACGATCAACCGCAACCGTGCCGTACGCACCGTCTAATTGTTTTGCTGTTTTCTGTAGCGCTTCAACCAAAGAAGCTGAAGTGCGAAGTTCCCACTCAACTAAGTGAGCAATAACTTCTGTATCCGTTTGTGAAGTAAATACGTAACCACGCTCTTGCAGCATAGCGCGCAGTGCTTCGTGGTTTTCGATAATGCCATTGTGTACAACGGCAATATCACCAGACATGTGTGGGTGTGCGTTCGCTTCAGACGGCTCACCGTGTGTCGCCCAACGTGTATGAGCGATACCTGTACCACCAATCACTTGTTGCTCTTCTACTGCGTCAGCTAGCTCTTGTACTTTACCTAGACGGCGTACACGAGTTAGGTTAGATTCAGTATCGACTACAGCGACACCAGCTGAATCGTAGCCACGGTATTCTAGACGACGAAGGCCTTCTACTAAAATTTCAGCTACATCACGCTGTGCTACTGCACCAACAATTCCACACATAGTTTCACTCCATCAATTTTGTTTTATTCCTATTGGCAGCAAGCAAAGGCCAAATCTTCATTAAGATCAATTATAGGAAGGTAAATGCATAATACTTAAATTTGTTTTTACGCTGGATCGGTCAGGATCACTCGAACATCATGTGATTCGATACTTGCTTTGGATTCTTCGCCTAAGTCTGTATCGGTAATTAAGATGTCAATGTGTTCCCATGCCAGCTCTAAGTTCGGGATCTTTCGTCCCACCTTTTCCGACTCAACCATCACGATCACTTCTCGTGACACTTCAGCCATTACTTTGCTCAGGCCAACCAGTTCGTTAAACGTGGTTGTGCCTCTATCGAGGTCGATACCATCAGCCCCAATAAATAGTTGGTCAAAATCGTAAGCACGAAGTACCGACTCTGCAACTTTGCCTTGGAAAGAGTCCGAATGGGTATCCCAAGTGCCGCCAGTCATTAATAACGTCGGCTCGCTTTCAAGCTCATTAAGCGCATTAGCAACGTGCAATGAGTTGGTCATAACAACCAAGCCACGCTTAGCATTAAGCTGCTGAATTAGAGCACCGGTCGTACTGCCACTATCGATCACGATGCGGTTATGGTCGCGAATTAAATCTGCAGCGGCTTTTGCCAATGAAATCTTTCGAGTCGAAACTTGTTGACCCAGTTCTTCGTTGACAACCTCTTTCGGTAACGAAATCGCACCACCATAACGGCGTAAAAGCTGACCGTTTTTCTCTAAAGACGCCAAGTCCTTTCTAATAGTGACTTCTGAGGTTTCGAACTTAGCGGATAATTCATCAACACTAACCTCCCCTTTTTCATTCACTAGGTTAGAAATTGCATGTCTTCTGAGCTGGGTGTTTCGTTTCGACATTTAAAAAAGGCCATTAAGTTTCGATATGAAACATATTATAGTTACAACGAAACTATTTAGTCCATTTATTTTAATCCAAAAAATTAATAAATAGCGATAAAACCTTGTCCTAAGACAATTGTTAAGCAGTGATATTGAACTCATTAGGTGGTAGAATCCGCACCCGAAAAGAAAAAAAATTACAAAACTGACTGTTATTTTTTTGCAACTTACCCCCTATATAGTGGGGTAAGTCACAGAAAACCGATATTGAATCAAAATCTTTTAGTCATAAAATGACTAAAATTGATGAAAGACTTACAACTCTGAAGGACATATTGGAAGTCCCGCGCTTTTACACAACAGGCACAAAATGTTGATGTAGCGGACCAATCTTCAGAACTTAAATAAATTTCAAATTGTAACAATACTTACCGGAGAGTACCTTCCATGAAAAAGACCAAAATCGTATGTACGATTGGCCCTAAAACTGAATCTGTAGAGAAGCTAACTGAACTAGTAGATGCTGGCATGAACGTTATGCGTCTTAACTTCTCTCACGGTGATTTCGCAGAGCACGGCACTCGTATCGCGAACTTCCGTAAAGTAATGGAAAACAAAGGTGAGCAACTTGCTATCCTTCTAGATACTAAAGGTCCAGAAATCCGTACTATCAAACTTGAAGATGGTAACGACGTAGATCTAGTAGCTGGTCAAGAGTTCACTTTCACAACTGACGCAACAGTTGTTGGTAACAAAGACGTAGTAGCAGTAACTTACCTAGGTTTCGCTAAAGACCTAACAGCAGGTAACACTATCCTTGTTGATGACGGCCTAATCGAAATGGAAGTTATCGCAACAACAGAAACTGAAGTTAAGTGTAAAGTTCTTAACAACGGTGCTCTAGGCGAAAACAAAGGTGTTAACCTTCCTGGCGTTTCTGTTCAACTTCCTGCTCTTTCTGAGAAAGACAAAGCTGACCTTAAGTTTGGTTGTGAGCAAGGCGTAGATTTCGTTGCTGCTTCTTTCATCCGTAAAGAAGAAGACGTTAAAGAAATCCGTGAGCTTCTAAACGCTAACGGCGGCGAGAACATCCACATCATTTCTAAGATTGAAAACCAAGAAGGTGTAGATAACTTCGATTCAATCCTTGAAGCTTCTGACGGCATCATGGTTGCTCGTGGTGACCTAGGTGTTGAAATCCCAGCTGAAGAAGTAATCTTCGCTCAGAAGATGATGATCGAGAAGTGTAACCGTGCACGTAAGATGGTTATCACTGCAACTCAAATGCTTGACTCTATGATCAGCAACCCACGTCCAACTCGTGCTGAAGCGGGTGACGTTGCGAACGCAATCATGGATGGTACTGATGCAGTAATGCTTTCTGGTGAAACTGCTAAAGGTAAGTACCCAGTTGAAGCTGTCACTATCATGGCTCAAATCGCGAACCGTACTGATTCAGCTCTTAAAGCTGAGCTAGGTTCTCGTCTAGACAGCCCACGTCTACGTATCACTGAAGCAGTATGTAAAGGCGCTGTAGACACAGCAGAGAAGCTAGCTGCTCCTCTAATCGTTGTTGCAACTGAAGGCGGTAAATCTGCACGTTCAGTACGTAAGTACTTCCCAACTGCAAACATCCTAGCTCTAACAACTAACGAAAAGACAGCTGCACAGCTAGTTCTTACTAAAGGTGTTAAGCCAGTTCTTGTTGACTCTATCGAGAACACAGACGCGTTCTACATCAACGGTAAAGAAATCGCTCTACAATCTGGCCTAGGTAACAAAGGCGACATCGTAGTTATGGTTTCTGGTGCTCTAGTAGCTTCTGGTACTACAAACACGGCATCTGTTCACGTTCTATAAAAATGAACCGATTCGCATAAAATATAAAAGAGGGCTTCGGCCCTCTTTTTTTATGAAACAAAATCTTGCCTAACTTTTCAGTACGCTGTATTATCAATCACAATAGAACTACGTACTGTTAACCTCCAACTGACTCTTTCTAAGAGACGGATTAGCAGACTAGAAATCATATATAGATGAGGTTTGTAATGTCTAGTCCTACGCTCACTGACAAAGTATCAAAGATGATTCGCCAAGATATTCTTAATGGTGAGTTAACCCCAGGCCAAAAGCTTGTTGTTGCTGATCTAAAAGCACGCTACAACGTTGGCGCATCCCCTATTCGCGAAGCCTTGGTACAGTTATCTTGGAGCAAATACGTAAAGCTAGAGCCACAAAAAGGCTGCTGGGTATCTCCTGTATCAAAGAAAGAACTGAATGACCTATACGAAAGCCTTCGTGTTGTATCATCGGTTCTGCTTAAAAAAGCGATTGCAGCAGGTGATGAGAGCTGGGAACTGGATGTACTAACGTCTTACCATAAACTATCGCGAGTACAGTACGTATCTGAAGAGTTTGACTGTGTAGAATGGGAAGAGCGCCACCAGCAATTCCATGTCGCACTGCTTGAAGGTGCAGATTCAGAGAACATGTTTAAGTTCTTTGATGACCTAATTAACCAAGTGAAACGTTACCGCTTCCTCGCTATGTCTGCAGAAAGCGCATCAGATGATCTGTTCAATATTGATGAACACGAAATGATCATGAAACTAGTACTCTCTAAGAATGTAGAACAAGCGACTGAACTGCTTGATCAACACCTGCTAGGTTCAATGAAACGAATTGAAGAAGTTATCGAAGCGGCATAACGCTAAAGTAGCTTCTAACCAAATAAAAACGGAGCCCAATGGCTCCGTTTTTTGTTTCCAGTATTACGACTGAACTACCACCCAAAAAACTCTTTGTGATGAGTATTGAGCAGCACAACCATAGGTAAAAAATACAATGCACTCAATTGAAAGCCAAGAATGGCTAATGTGCCTATGGTTAACCTAACTAAAAAATCGACAAACATACCACGCCTCTTTTAACCAGACTGTATGATCCCCAAACTCTTGCTCCAGCTAACCTAATTCTACTGCTGCCTTTCAAACCATTGAAAAGGCTAGCTAATCAGTTGAATTAAGTTAACGGTGTCATCCTTTTACATCTGGTAAACACTCTATTTATTACACCGTTAAGCACGATGTAATCTGAAGCAAGGTAGTTTACTTATTGTTCATTTTAGCTCAAATTTCCACCAGCATTAGACTTTAGTCTAACTGTATAGATTTTGTGACATAGGTCGCTCAAAAGTGAGATTCCTATAAAAAGGGGGAGAGATAAAGTGAGTCGGGCCGCGACTTGAAGAGGTGAAGGAAATAGAAGACAGGACTAGATAGAAGCGACCCTAAGCGACATCATCATAGCTAGGACACATAGAGACCGTATTACGGCCAGACGATTTAGATTCGTAAAGCGCAACATCCGCACACTTGTATGAGCGAGTGCTGTTACTGGTTAAATCCGTAAAGCCAACACTCACTGTTACCTTAGTTCCGGCCGCTAGCTCAATCTCGATTCGTAAGCGATCCAATACGCGCTTTGCTTCTGGCAGTGAGGTGTGTGGCATCAAGAGTGCAAACTCTTCCCCTCCGACACGTGCAACAAAATCCGTCCCACGAAGACTGTCTTGCAGAAGCTTAGCAACACCAGCAATCACACGGTCACCTTCGTCGTGGCCAAGTTCATCATTGATTCGCTTGAAGTTATCGATGTCGACTAAGGCTAAGCAAGTGGTCGTTTCGTTCGGGTAACGCTCAACCAAGCGAGAATAGTAGGCCAGCTGCTCTTCGAATTTTCGTCGGTTCCAGAGATTACTCAAAGAGTCACGTTCACTTAAAATCCTCAAACGTACCTCAAGCTCCTTCCTTACGGAAATATCAACCAACGAGGTGATGTAGTAACTGACTTTGCCTGAATTGTTTTTGACCGCATGCACTCGCATGATCGCAGTAAAAGGAATACGCAGCTTGTTCTTACACTGAACCTCCCCTTCCCATACTTCTTCTTGCTCTAAATGACTCCAAATAGCCGAGCTTGAGAGCACTTGGTCGGTATTCTCAAGCAGCAACTGCAATGCATTTTGACCGATCACCTGTTTTTTGCAGTACCCAGTCATGTTCTCAAATTCGTTGTTGATCATCATTGTGCGGTGCTGCTTGTCAGAGATCATCACTGCCGACATACCATTCAATGCGGCGCGTGCCAATTTACTCTCTAGGCTTCGGCGTCGGCAGTGCGTCACCAGGTAAGCAAACGGGAAAGCGAATATCAGCACCGTAATCAGAACAATGATCTCTTCATGGGCCAAATCATCTAGATCACGCTCAGCCCGATCCATCAGTTGCTTTTGATTAAGTTGAATCAGTAAATGGACCTTTTGACTGTTCGCGAGCATAACCGTGTTAAAGGCAAACAAATTACCATCTTCAAAAACGTATCCCACCTGATCATTGGAGATCGCATCCCACGTCTTCGGCGCGATATTTTTCAGGTTATAGCCTTTTCTTTCAGGAATAGAGTCTCCGAACAACTTACCGCTGTTGTTACTCGCGATGAAGTAACCCGCGTCATTGAGAACTTCTGCTCTAAGATCGTTATCTGGTGAAAAGCTCAGACGCGACGATAAGCCCCATACATCAAGATTGATGACGAGGTAGCCTACTCTTTCGTCAGGGGTTTCTACTGGGGTAAAGACACGGATTACCGGCGAATAAGGGAAGGTGACTTCACCATGCTCAGTTTCAAGCTCAATACCCCAACCGCCAATCTGTTCGGCTTCTAGTTTTTGAGCGTATTGGAAGTAGTTAGAATCCGACCTATCTTGCAGCTGTTGAGGAAACGTCACTCTACCGGTATCAGAGGAATAGTTAACACGCACCAATTCTTTGCCAGTGACATCTAACAGATGGATTTGTGTATACCACTTCTGGTTCACGAGAACAGATTGCCAGACCTCTTCAAGTAGATGTTTGGTTTGGTCTGAGGGAGAGGAAGCAAAGTTAACCAAGCTCTGGCTATGACTGAGTAGCTCCATGACCGAGACTAACTGAGTCTTGAGAAGATCATAATCTCGCTTGGCATACACTAACTGATGAACGGCTTGCTTAGCTGAGTAGTCAAAGCTCTGCTGTTTTACTTCTTTGTAGCGCTGCAAATAATACAGACATACTGCAGAAGACAATATGATAGAGATAATCAGCAATGTAATTATTGATTTTTTATTTCGCATTGCTAACTCAGATGAATGGAAGTGCAGCGCGGGATTATAGCACTCTAAAAAATTAACAAAATAAAAGCCGCTTAAAAAAGCGGCTTTAAAGTTATTTTTTAAAGACTTATCGTCTAGGCTTTCAACGCACGTTCGCCTCGTGCGATGCCAACAACACCACTTCGAGCTACTTCAAGCACTTCCGTCACTTCAGACAGCGCCTGAATGAAGGCATCCAGTTTCTCGCTAGTACCCGCCATTTGAACCGTATATTGAGAAGCCGTAACATCAACGATCTGACCACGGAAGATATCCGCTGTGCGCTTCACTTCCGCACGAGCAAAGCCGCTCGCACGTACTTTTACCATCAACAGCTCACGTTCAATGTGTTCAAGTTCAGACACTTCTTGTACTTTAAGTACGTCGATTAGCTTATGCAGTTGTTTCTGAATCTGCTCAAGCTGCATTTCGCTCGAGTTAGTAGTGACGTTCAAACGAGACAGCGTCGGATCATCGGTTGGAGATACGTTCAAAGACTCGATGTTGTAGCCACGCTGAGAAAACAAGCCAACCACACGAGAAAGCGCACCAGGTTGGTTTTCCATTAGTAGTGAAATAATGTGTCTCATATTATGTTCTCTCCGTTTTGCTTAGCCACATGTTATCCATACCCTCGCCTTTGATCTGCATTGGGTATACGTGCTCGGTGTCATCCACACTAATATCGACAAATACCAAACGGTCTTTCATCGCTAGTGCTTTTTCCAAACCTGATTCCAGTTCATCCGGAGATGAAATGCGCATACCAACGTGGCCATAAGCCTCAGCGATAGCAGCAAAATCAGGAACAGAGTCCATATATGAGTTAGAGTAACGGCCTTGATAAACAATGTCTTGCCACTGTTTTACCATGCCTAGGAAACGGTTATTAAGATTAATAATCTTAACCGGGATATTGTATTGCAGTGCTGTCGACAGCTCTTGGATATTCATTTGAATACTGCCGTCACCGGTTACCACAACCACCTCTTCATCTGGCTTAGCAAACTTAACGCCCATACCAGCAGGCAGGCCAAAGCCCATCGTGCCTAGACCACCAGAGTTAATCCAACGACGTGGCTTGTTAAACGGGTAGTATAAAGCAGCAAACATTTGGTGTTGACCTACGTCAGAAGCAACATAGGCATCGCCATTGGTTACTTTATGCAGTGTTTCAATTACTTGCTGTGGTTTGATGCGCTCAGACGATTTCTCGTAAGCTAGGCAGTCACGCTCTTGCCACTGCTTGATTTCACTCCACCAGCTTTCAATCGCTTCTGCATCGTTAGTGCCGCCTTGCTCAACGAGCAAGTTCACCATGCTCTCTAGAACCTTTTCAGCAGAACCTACAATCGGTAGATCCACTTTTACGTTCTTAGAGATCGAAGATGGGTCGATATCAATGTGCATGATCTTCGCATCAGGGCAGTACTTATCTAGGTTATTAGTCGTTCGATCATCGAAACGTACGCCAATACCAAAGATCAAATCCGCATTGTGCATCGCCATATTGGCTTCATATAAACCATGCATGCCTAACATACCCAAAGAGTTCTTATGGGTGCCAGGGAAAGCGCCAAGCCCCATTAGGGTGCTTACCACAGGTAAATTCAGTGCCTCTGCTAATTTTAACAGCGGCTTATCTGCCTCAGAAATAACCGCACCACCACCGACATAAAGTACCGGCTTCTTCGCTTCAAGAAGGGCTTTTAGCGCCTTTTTGATCTGACCTTTATGACCCGTAACCGTTGGGTTATACGAACGCATTTTGAGCGTTTCTGGGTATTCATAAGGAAGCTTGATTTGTGGGTTTAAGATGTCTTTCGGCAGATCAATAACCACAGGACCGGGACGCCCTGTCGTTGAAATATAGAATGCTTTTTTAACGACTTCAGGGATATCTTCCGCTTTCTTAACTAAGAAGCTGTGTTTAACGATCGGGCGTGATACACCCACGATGTCACACTCTTGGAAGGCGTCGTTACCAATAAGGTTATTTGGTACGTTACCAGAAATAACAATCATTGGGATTGAGTCCATGTAGGCTGTTGCAATACCAGTAACGGTATTGGTCGCACCTGGACCAGAACACACAAGTACTACACCCGGTTTACCAGTAGAACGAGTATAGCCATCTGCCATGTGGGTAGCGGCTTGTTCGTGTCGTACTAATACGTGTTTAATTTCAGCAGTTTTAGCATGCAGCGCATCGTAGATATCAAGTACAGAACCACCTGGATAACCAAAGATTTGTTCTACACCCTCTTCAATTAGAGACTGCACCACCATCTCAGCGCCGGATAACATTTCAGCGCCGGATGACATGGCTGTTTCAGGTTTTGTTGTCATATTGCTCTCCTCACCAGTTTCCAATCATATTTGGTGAACATGTTGGGCTGGTTTTTCATAGTCTAGGGCTTATTCGTAGCCTAATTCGAAATACTTCCACTTTTTCGGCTATGGCTGTCTGTCGTGATAACAACAAACAGTAATACGAAACAACTTTAACGCTTTATTATCATCTGGTCTAACACCTGTTATTCGGCAACTATGCCAAAAAACCAACTATTAGCTCAAAGCATTAAATAAAACCCAACTCAGCCCTCCACGCTAGGTTTAAACACTAGTTAGCGAACAAAAAAAAGCACTTAATATTTTAATAGATCGCTATTTATCGATAAACCGCGAGCTTGCTGGTGTGCGCTTTCGCACATTATGCTGTGTCATTAGATACAAAAAATCCCCCTAAAAATGCAATCACATTCGTAGGGGGATTTTTAAACAACTGAAAATTTATCTAAGCAGAAAACTACTTATCTTTAGGCTTTTCGTTGTACATTTCTTCGATTTCGTCTTGATACTTATCGTTGATAACTTTACGACGCAATTTTTGAGTTGGTGTCAGTTCACCATCATCCATAGAAAATGCTTTTGGTAGCAGTTTGAATTTCTTCACTTGCTCAAACTTAGCCAGTTCTTGCTGTAGGTCATTCACACGCTTTTCTAGCATCTCGACGATTTGGTGGTGCTTAACCAGTTCAACGCGATCGTGATACTTGATATTAAGCTCTTTGGCGTACTCTTCTAGCGAGTCATAACAAGGAACAATCAGCGCAGAAACGAATTTGCGTGTATCAGCGATAACAGCAATCTGTTCGATAAAGTGATCTTTACCAATCGCACCTTCAACCACTTGCGGGGCAATATACTTACCACCAGAAGTTTTCATCAGCTCTTTGATACGATCAGTAATGAACAGGTTACCATTTTCATCAAAATGACCCGCATCACCGGTTTTCAAGAAACCGTGCTCATCGAATGTCTTAGCTGTCTCTTCTGGCATCTTGTAGTAGCCACGCATCACCATTGGACCGCGAACAAGAATCTCGTCCTTAGCACCAATTTTTACTTCTGCGCCCGGCATCGACATACCAATCGAATCAGGGTTAAAACAGCGATCATCCCAACAAGATACTGTTGCCGTGGTTTCTGTCATGCCGTAGCCAAGTTTTACGTTGATGCCGATAGCATGGAAGAAACGACCAATCGTCTCATCAAGCTTCGCGCCACCACATGGCATGAAGTTGATGTTACCGCCGAGTAGAGCGCGCAGTTTAGATAGCACAAGCTTATCAGCTAGCGCATGGCTCTTCTTCAGCATCAACGATGGAGTACGACCTTCTTGGTGACAAACTGAAAGCTTTGCTCCCATGTTCACCGCCCAAGTAAATAGCACTTTACGAATAAATGGTGCTTTAGATACCTTCTCGTGAATCGCAGAGAAGATCTTCTCGTAGAAGCGTGGAACCGCACACATTACAGTAGGTTTCACATCACTTAGCGCATCACGCACTTGCATCGTATCTTGCAGGTAGCAGTTGGTTGCGCCTTTATAAAGAACGTAGAACGTCCAAGCACGCTCAAATACGTGTGATAACGGTAGGAAACACAATGAGACATCGTCTTTGCTCAGGCTAAGGCGCTCATCGTGGCCTTCTAACTGGTAGCCAATGTTGGTGTAATCAAGCATTACGCCTTTTGGCTGACCTGTGGTACCAGAGGTATAGATAAGAGTCAGCAGGTCGTCCATGCTTGCATCAGCAAGACGCACGTCAAGTTCAGCTTGTTGTGCTTCAACGCCACGCGCCATGAAGTCATTCCAAGATACGGCAAAGCTGTGTCCTTGCAGGTCGATGTCATCAGACATAGCCACAACAACTTCTAGCTGCTCGCACTCTTCAAACAGGCTAACCGCCGCATCGAATTGAACTTGCTCACCAACGAATAAGATCTTCACATCTGCATTTTGGATGATGTAAGAAGACTGTGCTGCTGTATTCGTTGGATAAATCGGCACAGTCACAAGGCGTGCTTGTAACGATGCAAAATCTGCCACGGTCCATTGAGGCATATTGTTCGAATAGATACCGATCTTATCCTGAACTCTCAGTCCTTGAGCCAACAGTGCTAATGAAAGCGTATCGATTTGTTGTCCAAACTGCTGCCAGCTAATACCTTGCCATACATTATCTACTTTGTGCTTCAAAGCTGTACGGTTGCCGCCTTGGGCAATTTGGTCACGAAGTCTTTTTACGATATGAAAATCTAAATTGGCCATCTCTTTACCCTTGGCTTACACCTGTAAGCTTTTTTGAGCGCACAAGTGTACCTCTGATCATGGAAAAGGCAACTGATGAAGCTCAAAGTTATAAGTAATAGTACGTCTCACGCTAAGTTTTCTATCAACAAAAATAGCAGGTACAAAAAAGCCCCAAGCCAGACTCCTAGCTTAGGGCTTATAAAACATAGGGATTAGTGTCTAGTTAAGTGCCACTACTTCGCCACAGATCATCATTAACTGATCTCGTAACCAAATGTGTCCTTTGTCCTTTTCACTTGATTCGTGCCAGCTTAGGAAGCCTGAAATTGCCGCATTATCAAATGGGAAATCTAGAATCTGAAGCTGCTCTTTGTTTGCTGCATGTTCTACCATCCAACGAGGAGCAATCGTTACTAGTTCAGACTGACCTACAACGTAAAGAACGTTGCTTAGGCTCGTGCCTTCGTAGAAAGGCATGCAGTCTAGGTCACGGTAAGCTTGCTCAGAGAAGCTACGTTGACCGTGAATGCGAGACAATTTCGCGTGCTTTTCGTTAAGCAGCTCTGCCGCTGTTACTTCACCGTTAATGCGTGGGTGAAAAGCAGAAGCGACAACAACCAACTCATCTTGGAAGATTTCAGTGCTTGAGAAACCTTGCTCATCAAAGCGAGCGTAATCGATCACGAAGTCGATTTCTTGGTAGCGCATACGCTCAGAAAGCTGACGATCGAACTCAGCGTCCATGTGCAGTTTAACGCTTGGTGCTTGCTCGTTAATTGTCGACATAATCTTAGGTGCAAAACGCATGTCACAAGGGCTGCAAATCGCAAGTTTGAACAGGCGAGAAGACGACTCTGGAGAGAACACAGAACTTGGTAGTTCGTTGCGTACTAACTGTAGCGCTTGGCGGATAGGACCAAACAACTGACGAGCACGTTGAGTCGGTTGAATACCACGACCTTGACGCATGAATAGTTCGTCGTTAAACATCACTTTTAGACGAGCAACAGCGTTACTTACAGCAGGCTGAGACATACCCAGATTGTGAGCTGCACGTGTAATGTTTTGCTCTTGCATAACTGCATCAAATACAGTCAAAAGATTTAAGTCGACTCCACGAAGTGTGCTTTCCATTCTGTAGCTTGCAATAGCACTCATTGCGTCTTTCTTATCTAACATTCAAGTTGCCTCTTGTCGGTTCGACAGCGTTAAATTGGTAATGGTATGAGAATAGATAACCACTAATTCTTATATTTATCAGACCGATGTTTTTCGGATTGACATTACTATTAACCAATGCATCTCGAGCTACCAACAAGATTGATAAAGAATAATTTTATTTTACCTTAATTATTAAATAACATCTAAAAATCAATTATTTATAGAGTTATAAAAAAACATAAAATGCGTCACTTATGAGTTTAATTTCGACTTATTTAGCTGTTCTATCGTTTGGTTACATTTGTTACAATTTATTGAACTCGTGAATTGTTCAACCGGTCAATTCAGAAATAGCACTTATGAGTTAGGTGAGCGATGCATAACTTGGAAAGTCGACCTTGTCCCAAAGTTGCTTTCTTAAATCATCTTGATTAGACCAATTCCCTGCTAATACCCACTCAACGAGTGCACTTGCCACGTCTGGATAGGTGACCACTTCGGCCTGTTTTTCACTGAGCCAAGCCCGCAAGATAGCCGCATCTAAAAACGTCATGGTTTGAGCTAACCCAAGGGCCTCTAGCGTCGCCACATTGCTCTGTTGTTCGAACTGTCCTTCGAGTGGTTTGAGAAGCAATTTCTTCCCCAAAGTTAGGGCTTCAGATGGCAATTCAAAGCCGCCATTTGCGACCACACCAGAGCACTGATTGAGGTCGAATTGAAAGCCCGCATGACTCAGTGGTTTGAACTCAATATTTTCAACTCGGCTATGCTCAATCACATCCGGGTGGTAACAGACAAAGTTTTGCGAAATGAACTTCATCAGCAGCTCTGAGATCGACTCAAGATCCTCAAATGGCAAATAGACCAACGTAAAGTCTTGTGCTGTTTTGGTTTGTTGCTCACCAACCAGCGTGTGAACGATAGGCGGCAAAATCGGCTGTTCAAAGTGATACCAGTGCAAGCCAATAGAGTGCTCGGTTGGGGCGAAATGTTGAATCACTGAATGTTCAATCCAGTTGCCCCCTTCTTTGGGTACATCATAACGAAACGCATTCTGGTGGCTTATCCCAATGCATGGCACACCTTGTCTCTTAGCCGCCCATGCAGTGACAGGCTCAAAATCATTAATCACTAAGTCATAAGGCGTAAGATCGATCTGGTTAATCTCACGGAGAAATCGCCAGATGTTGTTCTTCATGAATGTTTTGCCGTATTTAACCTGCCCCTGCTCGCTGTAAAAAGTTAAGCCGCTGCGGGTCTGATAGTTGCCAAACGCTTCCATCGAAAAGTATTTGCTCTCATCTCGCCCAGAGAACAGAAAATCGACATCAATATTTTGCTGACGAAAAGCGACGGCCATTGCTCTCGCTCGAGCGATGTGCCCATTTCCTGTGCCTTGTACGCCATATAAAATTTTCATGCATGTTCCTTTAAATTTACCACTTAAGCTCGGCAGTAGTTGCCAACAAAATAATTACAGGATGAAGCTGATAGCTAGGCTGGTACAAGCGATGCCCAAGGCTGCGCCAATCAGTACGTCCGTTAAAAAGTGCACACCGAGCAGGATTCGAGAGCCTGCAATCGCAGTTGCCCACACCAAGCTAAAGAGGTACAAGCTCGGATAGAAATGCCCGATTAGGGTCGCCATAACAAAAGCAGCAGCGGAATGCCCTGAAGGCAGACTGTATTTATCGGATGGCACAATATGAGAGTGAAGTAGTGAAGAGAATTCAGCTGGTCGACGGCGCTTGAGGGTATTTTTAGCAAACCAGTAAATAGGCAGTTCGATTGCGAAGGCGGTTAAGCCCACCAAAAGAAAGTCTCGACCGGTGTTGCTATCGACCAGCAGTGCAATCAAGGCAATCAAAACATAAAGGTGTCCATCTCCAGTATGAGACACCGCTTTACTGAGCGTTGCATGTTGCCCGCCATAGCGGTTGTTTAAACAGAAAACAGAAAATGCCACATCCCAGCGGACAATAGGTTCGATAGTACGCATACGATCTCCTTAACAATCCTTATTCAGTTAAGGCTCAAGTTATGCTCAACAAATGACAGTTAAGTGACATTTTGAATGAACTAAAATGAAATTTCCCATGCTTGATAGGCTGGTCAATGGATCAAGTCAGGATGGCGATAGAAGCGACCGATAAAAATAAAGCGACCCAAGGCCGCTTTATTCTTCTATGTTTTCAATTCTTTATATAAGCAAGCAAACGCTACTTCTATCGTGTTAATGGTTATAGCGTTCGCTAATGATAATAGAGCTCGCAAATAATTAAACGCTAAAGGCTATAGCGCTAGTGGCTCGTGCTTTTTAACCAAACCGAAATCCGCCAATATCGCGTAAGCAGCAGGGGTCATAAACAGCACCAGTAAGGTCGAGGCAAATATGCCGAATACGATCGAAATAACCAATGGCTGGATAACCTGAGCCTGTAAGCTGGTTTCCGTCAACAGCGGTAGCAAACCTGCCGCAGTCGTCATTGAGGTCAAGAATACCGCTCGGAAACGCTCGCGACTGGCTTTCACCACCGAGTCATGCACGCTATCTCCCTCATCGACATGGTGACGAATGTACTGCACCAACAAGATGGAATCATTAACCACAATTCCGGCAAGCGACACAAAGCCCATCATGCTTGGCATACTCAAAGAATGGCCAAGTATCCAGTGACCAACGACCACCCCAATAAAAGCGAGTGGAATCGCTAACATCACGACCACAGGCTCTAAATAGCTTCTGAACTGATAGCTAAGAATCGCAAACACGCCGAATAAGCCGAGCAAGAATCCTTTGCCCATCGAAGCGCCAGTCTTGGCTGCATCCTTGGCCTCCCCTTCGAAATCAAAGCGTAAACCCGGGTACTTCTGAATAAGTTTGGCGGCTTCATCTTTTTGGAACTGAGCCAAAATCGCGGATGAACTCGCTTTCTTATTATCAATATCACCAAAGATACTGATGGTTCTCAGCCCATCAATACGCTGAATTCGCACGTAGTTACGCTGGAAATCTAATGTCGCCAACGTTGCTAGCGGGATCTGACTGCCATCTGCGGTAATGATTGGGAAGTTAGCTAGCTGCTGTATGTCGCCCGCTTGTTCCTTATCAAGACGCACTTCAATCGAGATATTCTCAACACCGATTTGAATCTCATCCGCTGTCTGACCAAAGAAAGCCGCACGTAATTGGGAAGCGATCATCTGTCCATTCACATTGTAGGTCTCAGCGCCCGGGCGCAGCTTAACCAAAATCTCTTCTTTACCCATGCGCATATCATCAAGCACGCCGTGCACCCCATCGAACTGATTAAGGTACTCCTGAATATCCAAAGAAGCGGATTTCAATGCGCTCAGGTCATCGTGTTTGGCGCGGATTTCAATAGCACGACCGCCCGGCCCCATAGTCGGTTGCTTGAACACCAATGAAATAGGATCCGCTAAATCGCCAATATCCTCTCGCCACGCATCAATGAAATCATCGATAACCGTATTACGACTCTCTGCTCCGCGTAAATCTAAGCGCACTGTGGCTAAGTGCGGGCCGGATTCATTGGCATCGGCGTTAGCATTGAATTGGCTAGTTATGTGCTCGACCAGTGTATTGCCTTCTTCAACCTCTTCGCTCCATTGCTTGTTCAAACGCTCAGCAGACGCGACAATTTTGTCGACCACTTTCTCGGTTTGAGACAGTGATGCGCCCGGCGGAAGAATAATACGCGCCTCGGCAATATCACCATCCAGCTCTGGGAAAGGTTGAAACTTAACAACACCACCAGCAATCAAGGCGACTGAAAGCAACAACAGCGTAATCACTCCGCCCATAAAGGCGTAGCGGAAGGTCACGACTTTCTCAACCATGTTCATCAAAGTGGTATTACGGAAGTTCTCAAACTTCTCAAGCAACACCACTTTAAAGCGCAACGCTGGCTTATCATTTTTTTCTTTATGTAATGAATGAGATAAGTGATTAGGTAGAATCAGGAAGGCTTCAATCAAGCTCAACGACAGCACCAAAATCAATACTTGAGGAACGGCCTTAAGCACCGCGCCCATCTCGCCATCAAGAAACAGTAAGCTACCGAAAATACACACCGTGGTTAAGAAAGAAGACAGTACTCCGGGAAGCACTTTCTTAACGCCGTTGTACACCGCATCATCGACGCTTTGTCCCCTATCTAAGTGGGAGGCTATCGATTCGGCGATCACGATGGCGTCATCCATCATAATACCGATTGCCATTAACAACCCGACCAGCGACATAATGTTGATCGACAAACCAAGGTTGGCCATTAAGAACAAGCCACCAAGGAAGGCCACTGGCAACCCTGCCGCCACCCAAAATGAATAACGTAAGCTGAAGAACAGCCACATGGTGGCGAACACCAGCACAATACCTTGCCAGCCATTGCTCACCATCATGGTTAGACGATCCCAAAGTACAGATGAGAGATCGTTGGTCATTTGTAGTGTCACGCCATCAGGAGCAATCGCGCTTTGATCTTCAACGAATCGTGTTACGTTCTCTTTGATTCGCAGCGCATCGTCTTCTTTGTTCTTACTGATCTTAAGCAGCGCTGAAGGCTTGCCATCAAATAGCACCTTTTGCTCATCAAGTTCAAAGCGGTCGGTTATTTTGGCTATGTCTCTCAAACGAATCACCGAGCCATTAGGCGCAGATCCAACCACGATGCTTTCCAGCTCAACAGGCGTAACTCGTCTCTCGTCGAAACGAATCAGAAAGTTTTTGTCTGGTGTTTCAACGTTACCACTCGGCAGTTTTACATTCTGTCGACCAATTTGATCCGCGATATCACCGACACTCAAACCCAACTGACGAATAGCTTGGGTATCCAGTTCCACTCGATATTGATGATCCGAGAAGCCGCTAACCTCGACCAAAGAGACATCGTAATCAAGCTTCATGGTGCGCTTAAGATCTTCCGCGTAGGCCTTAAGTTCTGGCCACGACGTTTCGGCTGTTATAGCGATATCGACAACCGGTTCATTCCAATCTAGCTCTTGAACAACAGGCGATTCAATCTCAGTTGGGAAATCATTGATCGAGTTGATCTGGGTTTGCACATCCACCAGCATTCGGCCGATGTCCGCTTTTTCATTTAACTTTAGAATTAAACGAGCGCTGCCTTCGATGGCTTCACACTGAGTTTCTTCAATGTTGGCTAAGCCGTCTACTGCATCTTCCATTCGCACACACAAGCTCTCTTCCACTTCTTGTGGAGAGGCGCCGGGATAAACAATCGCAGCCATAATGTAAGGCGGATCGTAAGCGGGGAAGGTTTCACGTTTGATGGTTGATAGTGAGCTTATACCCAAGATCAACAACCCAAGCATCAACAAGTTTGCTGCTGTTGGGTGCCGAGAGAAAAACTTGATCATGACGCACTCTCCTGAGTATCTGATTCAAGCTCAGCCTCTTCAGAGTTGGACTCTCTCAGTAACATGCCTTCTATTGCTGGCAGGACATCATTGAGAACCAGTTTATCTCCAGTTTGTAGCTCTCCACTCACAACCACTTGATTGTCTCTGCGATAAAGCACTTCAACATTGACCACTTGCAAACGCTGGTTGTCATCCATCAGGTAAACCTTATCACCATGCAGTGCTCGCTCTGGAACCACCCAACTTAGATTGGCGACACCCTCAATCTCAGCTTTGACAAACATACCGTTAACCAAAGGCGTCGCGCTGTCTGGTTGCAATTGTGAGTAATCTTGAGCGATCTCGAGAATAATCCCCGCCGTCGCTTGGTTTTCATCAACTGTTTCGCTGATTCTTGCCACCTTCGCTGGCCAACTGAGGTTCAGGTTGCCGCTGTTAAGTTGAATGCTTGCTTTGATTGGCGCTTCATAAGGATTAGGGATTCCTGCAGCATCGCGAGGAAATTGGTTAAAGCTGGAGGCTAAAGTTTGCATATCGTGAATAGAAAGTTGCGCCTCTACTTCCATGACATTAATCCCGTGAGCAATAAACATCTCCTGCTGAAGGTTTACTACTTGATTTTGTTCGATATCAACCTGAGCAATTCGCATCGCTCTTGGCAAAGTGATCGTGGTCTTATCGAGAGAGCGCTGCGCCTCTTTTACCTTAGACACGTTGACCTTAATCACCGCTTCCGCAACACGCTTTTCATCTGGCATCAACGCGATTTGGTTCGCGATATCTAGCACTAGCTTCTGTTGAGATAAAGCACTTTGTTGTTGCAGGTCGACATCCGATTGAGAAGTCAGCCCTTTCTTACGCAGATCTTGTTTACGTTGTAGCTCTTTGTTGCTGATCACTAAGCGATTCTTTTCGATCTTAAGAGTCTGATTCAGGTTGTCTTCTTCTTGATTCAATTTTGCTAATGAGGTTTGGCTTGATTTTAGATCCGCCTCTGCTTGTATCAGTTTCAATTCGTAATCCAATGGATCAACCTTGAGCACGACCGTTCCTGCAGGGATCACCTGGCCTTTTTCAAGATCTGGATGTCGATACACGATCTGTCCTGTCACCTCAGCAATCGCTTTCCATTCAACTTTCGGCACTACTTTGCCAAAGCCGACCACTAACGGCGCTATCAGTTGTTGTTCTAGGCTCACAGTATCAACTAAGCGAGCCCTATCACCCGCAGGTTTGGTTGGAAGATCCGGCTTCAAGTTAATCGCGGCGACAAGGCCAATAACACCAACCGCAAGTGCTGGAAAGAAGAGTAGTTTTTTATTTATTTTCATTATCTTTGGTCCTGCACGGAAGAAGGGCTCGGTGCGTTAATAAAGCCTTCAGTCATCAATTGAATGTTGTGTTCGATTAAACGATTAAGAAATTCTTCATTAATCTCAATCCCATGAATTGCCAATAAAGGCGGCGGAGCGATGAAAGGAAACACCATCAAGCTTACATACGAAATACGGCACAATTTTGGATCCATGCTCTGTTTTAAGATGCCTTGTTCAACCAACTTTTCAAAAATGACATCTTGGGCTGGCTTTGCAACATCGAGGAAAACCTTTTCGAGCAACTCTCTTTGCACTTCAGAGGGAGGCATATTCATCACTTGGGCTATCAAGCGAGGAAACTTCGGCACTTTGACCATCTCTTTGTAGTAAGTCCGCATTAAATCAAGAAAGTTCTCATGACTGCTTTCATCAACGAGTCTCTGCATTTGTAATTGCATAGGGCGTAATGTTTCACGCAGCATCGCCTCAAACAATCCGGCTTTACTGCCAAAGTAATAGCGAATCATCGCAATATTCACACCCGCTCGCTCAGCAACTAAGCGAGTCGATACCTTGTCGTACGGTTGAACCACGAACAGATCTCGAGCGTGCTCAATGAGTAACTGCCGTACATCTAGATTCTGTTGAGGTCGCCCTGCTTTACGCGCTGCCATCACTGAGACCTATCCCTATAATTAATCACACGATTAATTATAGGGATAAATCGACATGGTTGTAGAAGATTAATTACTCACTATTTAATCAAATGATTAATTAATTTAGCCACCCTTTTAATTTTATTGGTGAATCGTTCCATCAAAAAGATTTACTACAAAGTTTTAACCTACACATCAGCCAAACGATAAACTAACCGCCCATTACAAAACACTCAATCAGCTGATAACACCAGCAAACAACACGCAAGCAGCACAAACCAAAAAAAAACACCGCCAAAGCACACTGATATTGGATTTTCTTGTTTGACGCTCAGAATAAATTGCGGTAAATATGGTGTTAACAGTTTATTTACGGATATTTGTGTAATGATTTTTTCTTCTTCTCGACTGCTGAAACTTCTCCTTATCGTGAACCAATCGCGCGGGTAAGTTGTGGGTCAAGAACTACACAAATATTAAAACCCGCGCTGAGCGGGTTTTTTTGTAACTGGCACTTTTAAAAGAACATCATTCTTAATAATAATTTGGATAGCAATCGATTCATTATCGATATAAGGAAGCACCCATGAACGATCAAGTGATAATTTTTGACACGACCTTACGTGATGGCGAGCAAGCGTTGGCTGCAAGCTTAACGGTAAAAGAGAAATTACAGATCGCTTATGCACTTGAACGACTGGGTGTAGATGTTATTGAAGCGGGCTTTCCGGTGTCATCACCAGGCGACTTTGAGTCAGTACAAACCATCGCAAAAAATATTAAAGACAGCCGAATCTGTGCACTTTCTCGTGCTGTAGCGAAGGATATCGATGCCGCTGCAGAAGCGTTAAAAGTCGCTGAGCAGTTCCGTATTCACACCTTCATTTCTACATCAACGGTTCACGTGCAAGATAAATTACGCCGTAGCTACGACGATGTTGTCGATATGGCAGTAAAAGCGGTAAAGCATGCGCGCAACTACACAGACGATGTTGAGTTCTCTTGTGAAGATGCAGGTCGTACGCCTATCGATAACCTATGTCGTATGGTTGAAGCGGCAATCAACGCGGGCGCGAAAACCATCAACATTCCAGACACAGTGGGCTACACAGTACCTAACGAGTTTGGTGGCATTATCAAAACGCTATTTGATCGCGTTCCAAACATCGACCAAGCAATCATCTCTGTTCACTGTCACGATGACTTGGGTATGTCGGTTGCTAACTCAATTGCTGCCGTTCAAGCAGGTGCTCGACAAATTGAAGGCACAATCAATGGTATTGGTGAGCGTGCGGGTAACTGTTCTTTAGAAGAAATCGCAATGATCATCAAAACTCGTCAAGAGCTATTAGGTGTTCATACCGGTTTGGACCACAAAGAGATTCACCGTACCAGTAAATTGGTTAGCCAGCTTTGCCATATGCCAATTCAAGACAACAAAGCTATCGTCGGTGCAAACGCGTTCAGCCACTCTTCAGGTATTCACCAAGATGGCATGCTAAAGAACAAGAACACTTACGAGATCATGACGCCTGAGTCTATTGGCTTGAAAAACAAGGCATTGAACCTAACAAGTCGCAGTGGTCGTGCAGCCGTTAAGAGCCACATGGACGCAATGGGCTACAAAGACAATGAGTACAACCTAGATTCATTGTACGAAGACTTTTTGAAACTGGCTGACCGTAAAGGCCAAGTATTCGATTACGACCTAGAAGCACTAATGCACTTCGCAAATCTACGTGACGAAGATGACTTCTATAAACTTAACTACCTAAGCGTACAATCTGGTAGTGTTATGTCTACCACCAGCATCAAGCTGCAATGTGGTGATGAAGAGAAATGCGAAGCGGCTGTCGGTAACGGCCCGGTTGATGCTTTATACCAATGTATCTACCGCTTAACGGGTTACGAAATTGCATTGGATAAATTCGACCTTACCGCGAAAGGTGAAGGCGAAGATGGCTTAGGCCAAGCTGATATTATTGCGAACTACAAAGGCCGCAAGTACCACGGTACAGGCGTTTCAACGGATATCGTTGAGGCCTCTGGTCAGGCGCTACTGCACGTTATTAATAGCATTCAACGCGCAGACACCATTGCTGAAATGAAACAGCAAAGAATCGCAACAGTTTAAACACCCAATAACAGAGCCCTAGAGCCGATGTTATTGGCTTTAGGGACAAAATTTAAAACGAGCTAAATAGCTCAGTAACAAAGAATTAAAGGATTAACATGACTGATAAATCATACAAAATTGCCGTACTACCTGGTGATGGCATTGGCCCAGAAGTAATGCAACAAGCGCATAAAGTGCTAGACGCGATCGAAAAGAAGCACGCGATTAGCTTTTCTCGCGAAGAGTATGATGTTGGTGGTATTGCAATTGATAACCACGGCTGTCCACTTCCAGAAGCAACAGTCACTGGCTGTGAAGAATCTGACGCAGTACTTTTTGGTTCTGTTGGCGGTCCTAAATGGGAACACCTTCCACCGAACGACCAACCAGAGCGTGGTGCCCTACTTCCTCTACGTAAACACTTCCAACTGTTCTGTAACCTACGTCCAGCTCAAATCCATAAAGGTCTAGAGTCTTTCTCTCCTTTACGTGCTGACATCTCAGGTAACGGTTTCGACATCGTGGTAGTCCGTGAGCTAACAGGCGGTATCTACTTCGGCCAACCTAAAGGCCGTGAAGGCGAAGGCGCAACTGAAAAAGCTTTTGATACAGAGGTTTACCACCGCTACGAAATCGAACGTATTGCAAAGATTGCGTTTGAATCGGCACGCCTACGTAACAAAAACGTTTACTCAATCGATAAAGCGAACGTTCTACAGAGCTCTATCCTATGGCGTGAAGTCGTTGAAGAGATCGCAAAAGATTACCCAGATGTAACGCTAAACCACATGTACATCGACAACGCGACCATGCAGCTAATCAAAGACCCATCTCAGTTTGACGTAATGCTATGTTCAAACATCTTTGGTGACATCATCTCTGATGAGTGCGCAATGATCACTGGCTCTATGGGTATGCTTCCTTCTGCAAGTTTAAATGAAAGCAACTTCGGCCTATACGAACCAGCAGGTGGCAGCGCACCAGATATCGCAGGTAAGAACATCGCAAACCCAGTCGCGCAAATCCTTTCTGCAGCCCTAATGCTTCGTTACAGCCTAGGCGAAGAAGCGGCAGCACAAGACATCGAAGCAGCGGTTTCTAAAGCACTTTCTGCAGGCGAGCTAACGGCTGACCTTGCTGGCAAAAACCAAGCGCTGACTACCTCTGAAATGGGTGACAAGATCGCTGAGTACATCTTAGCTTCATAAGCTAAAGGCTCCGATTAGAAGCAAGTACATAAGAATAATATCAAGCCAAGTCAGCGTAAACCGCATGACTTGGCTAGAAACAAACACTGGGACTGATGCTCCCAAGGAAGAAAAGCTATGTCGACAAACCAGCACGCAAAAACCTTATACGAAAAAGTTTATGACGCTCACGTTGCGGTTGCAGCGAAGGGCGAAACACCAATTCTTTATATCGATCGTCACTTAGTTCACGAAGTAACGTCACCTCAAGCATTTGATGGCTTGCGTGAGAAAGGACGCAAAGTTCGCCAAGTTGGCAAGACTTTCGCGACCATGGATCACAACGTATCGACACAAACTAAAGACATCAACGCTTCTGGTGAGATGGCTCGTATCCAAATGGAAACGCTATCGAAGAACTGTGAAGAGTTTGGTGTCACGCTTTACGACCTAAACCACAAATACCAAGGTATTGTGCACGTAATGGGCCCTGAGCTAGGTATTACTCTGCCGGGCATGACCATCGTATGTGGTGACTCGCACACGGCTACACACGGTGCATTTGGTTCACTAGCATTCGGTATCGGCACTTCAGAAGTGGAGCACGTTCTAGCTACGCAAACGCTAAAACAAGCTCGCGCTAAAACCATGAAGATCGAAGTAAAAGGCAAGGTTACTCCTGGCATCACTGCAAAAGACATCGTGCTAGCGATCATCGGTAAAACAACGGCTGCTGGCGGTACTGGCTACGTAGTTGAATTCTGTGGTGAGGCAATTACCGACCTTACGATGGAAGGTCGTATGACAGTATGTAACATGGCAATCGAGCTTGGCGCTAAAGCAGGCTTAATCGCTCCAGATGCAACGACATACGAGTACATCAAAGGTCGTAAGTTCTCTCCAGAAGGCGAAGACCTAGAAGCAGCAATCGAATACTGGGATACGTTAAAAACCGATGCTGATGCAGAATTCGATGCAGTTGTTACATTAGAAGCGGCAGACATCAAACCACAAGTCACTTGGGGTACCAACCCAGGTCAGGTTATCTCAGTAGACACACCAATCCCTGCACCAGAAAGCTTCGCAGACCCTGTAGAAAAAGCATCAGCTGAAAAAGCGCTGGCTTACATGGGTCTTGAAGCCGGTAAATCTCTATCTGATTACAACGTAGATAAAGTGTTCGTGGGTTCTTGTACTAACTCTCGTATCGAAGACATGCGTGCAGCAGCAGCGGTAGCGAAAGGCCGTCAAGTAGCGAAACATGTTCAAGCGCTTATCGTTCCGGGTTCAGAGCAAGTTAAAGCACAAGCTGAGGCTGAAGGCCTAGATAAGATCTTCATCGAAGCAGGCTTTGAATGGCGTTTACCGGGTTGCTCTATGTGTCTTGCGATGAACAACGACCGTCTAGGTCCACAAGAGCGCTGTGCTTCTACATCAAACCGTAACTTTGAAGGTCGCCAAGGCCGTGATGGTCGTACGCACCTAGTTAGCCCAGCAATGGCAGCCGCAGCGGCTATCGCTGGTCACTTTGTCGATATTCGTGAACTTTAATTAGAGGATTTAACATGTCAGGTTTTCAACAACACACCGGATTAGTCGTTCCTCTAGATACGGCCAACATCGATACTGATGCGATCATTCCAAAGCAGTTTCTACAGAAAGTAAACCGCATCGGTTTTGGTAAGCACTTGTTCCACGATTGGCGCTTCCTAGACGATGCAGGCCAACAGCCAAACCCTGATTTTGTAATGAACGAAGCTCGCTACCAAGGCGCTTCAATTCTTTTAGCTCGTGAAAACTTCGGTTGTGGTTCATCTCGTGAACACGCACCGTGGGCGCTTGCCGATTACGGTATCCAAGTAATGATCGCACCAAGCTTTGCCGACATTTTCTACGGTAACTCGATCAACAACCAAATGGTGCCAGTTCGATTGACTGAGCAAGAAGTGGATGAGCTATTCCAATTCGTTGAAGCGAATGAAGGTGCAGAAATTACGGTTGATCTAGAAGCAATGAAAGTCAGCGCGAACGGCAAAGAGTACTCGTTTGAAATTGATGAGTTCCGTCGTCACTGCTTACTGAATGGTTTAGATAATATCGGCCTTACACTTCAACATGCCGATAAGATCTCAGAGTTTGAAGCTAAGATTCCTAGCTTCCTAAAATAATGAGACGTTTCTGAATAAATCTAAAGGTTGGCCAAGTGCCAACCTTTTTTATTTGGCTAAGCTTTTAACTTAACTTCATATGTTTATTTAAATGAAGAGCAATGAAAGAAAATGGTAAGCCTTAAGGTCTTAGTAGTCAGTCATCAGGAGAATGCCATGAAACAACTACTTTTTATTGTCAGCCTACTTTTCTCAACCTTAGCTTGGTCTGCGCCTAAATCCGATCTTTGGCCATACTGGAAGCAAAGCGACGAAACCAACCTAGAACAGGTATCTCATCAAGATTGGCAGCAATTCCTCGATAGCTACTTGGTTAAACAGGGGCAAAATACGTTAGTTAGCTATAAAGCGGTGAACACTGCCGATAAGACCAAACTTAAGCAATACATCAAGCAACTCGAACAGGTGAATCCGCTCAACTATTCAAAAGCGGAGCAGTATGCCTACTGGGTTAATCTATATAACGCCGTGACTGTCGATTTGATTCTTGATGCCTACCCGATCAAATCCATAACTAAACTTGGCGGACTATTTAGTTTCGGTCCGTGGGGAGATGATGTGGTAGTCGTTAATGGGAAATCACTGACACTCAATGACATTGAACACCGAATCCTAAGACCAATTTGGCAAGATCCTCGCACGCATTATGCAGTGAACTGTGCCAGCCTAGGTTGCCCTAACTTACAACCTGACGCTTTTACCTCTAAAAATACTGAAGCCTTGCTAGAGCAAGCTGCAACTGAGTTTGTAAGCAGTGACAAAGGCGTGATGGTTACAAACAATAAGCTTCAACTATCATCGATTTACGAATGGTTTGCTGTGGATTTTGGTACGAAGAAACAGCTTATTCAGCACTTAGAACAATATCGAATTGAAGCAGTAACCAATACTCAAAACATCAGTTATGAATACGATTGGTCGCTCAACCAAGCAAACTAGCTCTAAGGCTAAAGTTGATCACTAAAGTAAAAAAGAGGCTAGAGGTTTTTATTAACCTCTAGCCTCTTCTCAATTCTTTGACCGTATTTCTACAATTAAAAGCTTGAGCTCGGTTGCTGCAAGAACTCAATCTCTTCGGGAGTCGAAGCTCGCCCTAACACCTCATTACGGTGCGGATAGCGACCAAATCGCTCAATGATAACCTTGTGCTTAAACTCAAAGTCCAGATTATGCTCTAATCCCGTTTGAGAAAAGAGTTCCACGGCTTGTTCATGGACTAACAAAGATTCACTGTGCATATAAGGCATATACAGGAAGCTTTTCTGTTGCTCGTTAAGCTGGTGATCAAAACCACCCGCTACCGCCTCTTGGGCTAGAGCCAACGCCATCGGATCAGCAGAAAATGCTGTCGGACTTTTTCTACCAATATTTCGAGAAAACTGATCAAGTACGATAATCTCAGCCAATCGTCCTTGCGCAGTTTGGCGCCACTCAAATAGCTCGCCTTGAATGGCTGCTTTATGCAATTCAGAAAATCGAGACTCTATCAAAGTGTCAATCTCGGCGCCGCCAGTAAACCAATCTTTAGGCGTCAACTCATCGAACCAAAACTCTAGAACATCCTGATACGTTACCGTCATATAATTCCCTTTAATAAAAAACCGAGTAACTTTGTTATTACTCGGTTTAGTGTTCAATTACTTAAAACCTTTTACTTTCTTTATCAGGTCATAAGCATTCTGAATTTCTTGCGATTTCTCTTTCGCAACATTCATCATCTCAGGCGGTAAGCCCTTCGCCATCAGTTTATCTGGGTGATGTTCATTCATCAGCTTGCGGTAGGCTTTCTTCACCTCTTTACCTTCAGCACTTTCACTCACACCAAGAACCTTATATGCGTCGCCAAGTTGGTTCTGTTGCGAAGCCTGTTGCCAACCTGATGATTGCCCATGACCCTGATGGCCACCAAAGCTTCCACCTTGCTGTTGGAAACGGAACGCAGCTTCTTGCATCTGCAAGCGGCGTTCTAGTTGTGCTGCCGAAAACCCAAGCCCTTGCGCTATTTTATGCAGAACTTGACGTTCACTCGGGTGCAAACTTCCATCCGCAAATGCGGCAGATACCTGAAGCTCTAGAAAGAACTGCAGAAGATCAAAACGACCACCCGATGAGATTTTAACTCGCTCAAGTACGTCGTTCAGAGGGAAGTCGCTCTCTTTGCCGTCACGGAATGCATCTTGCGCTGCTTTACGCTGTTCGCCATGCAGGTTCATACGCTCCATCATGGTAGAAGCGAGTTGAATCTCTTCTGGCGTTACCTGCCCTTTCGCTTTAGCAACGTGCCCCATAACCGCAAAAGCGGATTTAAAAAACTCGTTCTGTCTTTCTGCTTGGCTTGGACCTCGACCAAAACCAGAGCTATTGAAGCCTGATTGGTTCAATCCGCGAGCTTTATCGAATTGGTGTCCTAAAAACAGACCAAAAACTAAACCGAGTGGCCCTCCAAATAAAAAGCCAAAAAACGCGCCCAAAATTTTGCCAAATATTTGCATTATGTGTTCTCTATCTATGAATTTTATCTGAGTAATGCTGTCTGATGATGCTGAATGCTATTATTTCCTTTATCATAAGGAAAATGCTTTATTAATTGGATTGATACTAGATCAACCCTTCATCTAGTGACACAGGATAGTTCAACTTCATGCAATCTTTTTCCCGCTCCTTGTTAGCCGCGTCTATAAGTACGGCGTTATACGTGTCGACAACTCAAGCTGAAACAATCACCGATAGTAGTGTGCAGGAAATGCCCTCTATAGATCAATGCTTGATCGAGCCCGCTGCAGAAAACGAGACACAGCTACCCGCTCACGTTGAGTCAGATCGCCTAGAAGCTATCAATGGTGACAAGGCAATATACTCAGGTGACGTAGTCGTTACGCAAGGAAATAAGACCATCCTTGCAGATAACGTAACCCTGCACCAACAAGAAAATATCGTTGTAGCTGAAGGCAACGTAAACTTTAGTGATGGTCAAATCAAATCTATCTCAGACAGAGCGACCAATAATCTGACTACAGATGAAATGACGCTTGAGAACACCGATTACGAATTCCTTTGCGAGCCCGGTCGCGGAGATGCTGTTTATATAGCAAAAACAGGTAAAGCGGTTTATGAGATTGAAGATGGCTCCATTACCTCTTGCCCGATTGGCGATAATGCTTGGCGTCTAAGAGCATCGAGCATCAGTGTCGACCAAGACGAAGAACAAGCCACTTTTTATAATCCACGTTTTGAAATCCAAAGTGTTCCCGTCTTTTACTTACCTTACTTAACAGTACCGGTGGGTGATACACGTAAAACCGGTTTCTTGTACCCAACAGTTTCGTATGGTTCAAGCGATGGTTTTGAAGCTGAAATTCCTGTTTATTGGAACTTAGCACCAGACTACGATTTGGAAACTACCTTCAAGTACATGCAAGAGCGTGGCACTCAACTCAACAGTAAATTCAGATATTTAAGCGATTTTGGTTCCGGTAGTATCGAGTCTGAATATTTACCAGACGATCAAAAGTACACTGATCTAGGCGATCGTTGGGGTTTCCAACTAGAACATTCAGGAATATTCCAACAATCTTGGTTATTCGAAATTGATTACTCTAAAGTCAGTGATATTGACTACTTTTCGGACATGAGCTCAAATATCGGTAACCGTGAAGATGGACAACTGCTTCAAGAAGGGCAAGCAACATACCGTTCTCAAAATTGGGATGCGTCTGTACTTGTTCGAGACTTCCAAGTTCTTACCACCAGCAATAACTTGCCTTATCGTCTAATGCCACAACTCGAGTACAATTACTATGCTCCAGAGGTAATGGATTACCTAGATTTTGACTTAATCAGTCATATATCAATGTTCGATACCGACGCATCAGGCAAACCATCAGCCACTCGTGTTCACGTTGAACCTGGTATTACAATCCCAGTAGGTAACACTTGGGGTACTTGGACAACAGAAGCTCGACTACTTGGTACTTACTATCAACAAGACCTTGATGGCGTTGATACCGGCGCAGGCTCTGATTATGAAGGCTTGGAAGAATCAGTAAGTCGAGTTATTCCAGAGTTTAGAAGCCACGCAGGTATCGTTCTTGAACGTGATACAAAAATTGTGGGCAATTACACTCAAACACTCGAACCTCAAGTTCAGTATCTTTACGTACCAGAAGAAGATCAAAGTGACATTGGTCTTTACGATACGACACTACTGCAGACCGATTACTATGGTCTATTTAGAAGCCGTAAATATAGCGGTGTTGATCGTATCGCATCTGCGAATCAAATTAGTTATGGTGCATCATCTCGTTTCTTCGATGATGAGTATAAAGAGCGTTTGAATATTTCTTTTGGTCAGATTTTTTATATCGATAAAGATACAAAACAGACTTTAGACAACGACGACTCTGATAACAAAACTAATTATTCGTCTTGGGCTATAGAAATGGACTTCAACTATGATGACTACCTGTTCTACCATGGTGGCGTGCAATACGATATTGACTCCTCTTCGATGCAATTAGCGAATAGTACACTTGAATACCGCTTTGCTGGTGGTTACATACAAACCAACTATCGCTATGTTACAGAAGAATACATAAATGAAACTGTAGATTTTGACGTATCATCCATAACAAGAGATGGTATTTCGCAAGCGGGTTTACTTGGTTCCTACCAAATTTCACCGAAATGGAGCACCAGTGCTCAATATTTCTATGACTTAACCACACAAGAAGATCTAGAGTGGTTAGCTCGTTTAAACTATAGATCGGATTGTTGGTACATCGGCTTTACGTATAGTAACCAGCTGACAAATAACATTAGTGATCCAAATGTCACGCCTGAATATGAAAATAACTTTGGTGTGAATTTCGGTATTATCGGCTTTGGTACTAACTTAGGCTCTGATTCAGGCGCTGTTGGGGATAGCAGTTCTGATAACTCATTGAGCTACGGTCGCCCATTCTTCTTAAACAACTAATTTTCTTTACTGATAAGAAATCAGTAAATTTAAAGGATTACACATGACATTGTGGAAACGCACATTAATTGCTATCGCAGCGACTTGTACTTTATCAACAAGCTTTGCAGCGCCAGTCGAGCTAGACAGCGTAAAAGTTATCGTTAACGAAGGCGTTATCTTACAAAGCGACATCGATGCCTCGATGAAGACGCTGCGCGCAAACGCTAAGAAAAGCGGGCAAACATTGCCATCGCAAGATGTGCTCAATGAGCAAGTACTAGAAAAACTGATCATCGATACTATTCAAACTCAAGAAGCAGAACGTATCGGTGTTCGTATTGATGATGCTCGACTTGATCAAGCAATTGAAGGTATCGCTAAAGACAACAACCAAACGGTAGAACAACTTACCGCATCGGTTGCTGAAGAAGGCCTTAGCTACAATGCATTTCGAGAGCAAGTAAGAAAAGAAATTGCGGCAAGTGAGGCTCGCAATGCTCTAGTTCGCCGTCGTATTAACATCCTTCCTGCAGAGGTCGATAACCTAGCGGATATCTTAGCGCAAGAGACTAACGCAACCGTTCAATACAAGATTGGACACATTCAACTTCGCTTCAATGATGACCAAACCAAAGAAGAGCTAGAAGCCCAAGCTAAAGAACTGGTCGAAGAACTGAACTCAGGCAAAGATTTCAGCACCATGGCATATACTTACTCTAAGGGTCCTAAAGCGCTGCAAGGTGGTGATTGGGGTTGGATGCGTAAAGAAGAGATGCCAACCATTTTTGCTGACCAGATCAAAATGCAAAATAAAGGCAGCATCATCGGTCCTTTCCGTAGCGGTGTAGGTTTCCACATTCTAAAAATTGAAGATGTGAAAGGCTTAGAAACCGTAGCAGTAACGGAAGTGAATGCTCGTCATATCTTGATTAAGCCAACCGTAATCTTGAGTGACGATGGCGCGAAAGAACAACTTGAAGAGATCACGCGCCGCGTAAACACAGGTGAAGCGAGCTTTGGCGACCTTGCACAGCAATACAGCCAAGATCCAGGTTCTGCAGTACAAGATGGTGAGCTAGGCTACCAAACACCAGATTTGTATGTACCAGAATTCAAACACCAAGTAGAAACGCTACCAGAAGGCAAAATCAGTGCGCCATTCAAAACCGTACACGGTTGGCACATTGTTGAAGTACTAGACCGTCGCGAAGTCGACCGTACCGATTCAGCTTTGAAAAACAAAGCTTACCAAATTCTATTTAACCGTAAATTCAACGAAGAAGCTGGTGCTTGGCTACAAGAAGTAAGAGCAAGTGCCTTTGTTGAGATGGTTGAGGACGACCAAGATGACAACAACTAAACGTATTGTCATAACCGCAGGTGAACCAGCAGGGATAGGCCCAGATTTAACTTTGGCTCTATCTCAAGAAAGTTGGCCTCATCAACTCGTGGTTTGTGCTGATAAAACACTGCTATCCGAGCGAGCTAAAATTCTTGGTATCGAAGTCAATCTTCTGGACTACGATGCAAATGCAGCTAAGCAACCGCAACGCGCTGGCACACTGGTAGTGAAACACGTTCCACTTGCTGAAACGGCAGTTGCAGGTCAACTCAATGAGGCTAATGGTCATTACGTATTAAATACTTTAGAAACCGCAGCAATTGGCTGTATGAATGATGAATTTGATGCTATTGTCACCGGCCCCGTTCACAAGGGTGTAATTAACCGAGCTGGCGTTGCTTTTAGCGGCCATACCGAGTTCTTTGCAGAGAAGTCCAATACACCACTGGTGGTGATGATGTTGGCAACTGAAGGGCTGCGTGTTGCGCTAGTAACAACGCACATCCCACTAGCTTATGTATCTCAAGCTGTGACCGAAGACAGATTAGAGCAAATTATTGCTATTCTAAATAAAGACTTGGTTGAAAAATTTGCTATTGAGAAACCAACTATCTATGTGTGTGGCTTGAATCCACATGCTGGTGAAGATGGTTGTTTAGGGCGTGAAGAGATTGAAACTATCACCCCGACGCTAGAAAAAATTCGCCAAAAAGATGGCATCAATTTAGTTGGCCCATTGCCAGCAGACACCATCTTTAATGAAAAATATTTGCAAGATGCAGATGCTGTTTTAGGTATGTATCACGACCAAGTACTCCCGGTATTGAAATACAAAGGGTTTGGTCGCTCAGTGAACATCACGCTTGGCTTACCGTTTATTCGCACATCAGTCGACCACGGTACCGCCTTAGACTTGGCAGGGAAAGGCCAAGCCGATACAGGGAGCTTTAGAACAGCGCTCACGCACGCCATTGAATTAGTAGAGAAAAAGCAATGAGAAATGATGTCCACTTAGGGCACAAAGCGCGTAAACGTTTTGGTCAAAACTTCCTTAACGATCCATACATTATTGATGGCATCGTATCGAGTATTAACCCACTACCAGGTCAAAACTTGGTAGAGATCGGTCCTGGTCTAGGCGCAATTACTGAGCCTGTGGGTAAGCTTGTCGATAAATTTACTGTTATCGAATTGGATAGAGACCTTGCAGAACGTCTTCGTAACCATCCAGATCTTGCGGACAAGCTAACGATCCGTGAAGGCGATGCGATGAAGTTCGATTTCCAAGAACTGGTTAAGCCAAACAATAAGCTACGCATCTTTGGTAACTTGCCATATAACATCTCTACACCATTGATGTTCCACCTTTTTGAATTCCATAAAGACGTGCAAGACATGCACTTTATGCTTCAAAAAGAAGTGGTTAACCGTCTAGCTGCTGGCCCTGGCAGTAAAGCTTACGGTCGTCTTACTGTAATGGCTCAATACTACTGTAAAGTAACGCCTGTGTTAGAAGTTCCACCAACGGCCTTCGTTCCGCCACCGAAAGTAGACTCAGCAGTCGTGCGCCTACAGCCATACGAAGTGCTGCCTTATCCGGCAAAAGATCTGAAATGGCTAGATCGCGTCTGTCGTGAAGGCTTTAACCAACGTCGTAAAACAGTTCGTAACTGCTACAAGAGCTTAATCGATAAGGAAGTGCTTGAAGAGCTAGGTATCAACCCAAGCATGCGTCCTGAGAACTTAACACTCGAGCAGTTTGTCGACATGGCAAACTGGTTGTACGACAGTCATAACGCTGACAAATAAATAAAAAAGGCTCCTACACTTCGGTTAGGAGCCTTTTTTATGTAATACTTTAATTACATTAAGTATATCAACAACAAAAGGTGCGAATATGGATATATCTACGCCTTGTATCAAATGCCAGGTTCACTCTAAGTACATAGAAGAACAATCTGAGCCAACGAAGAATCGTTATGTCTTCGCCTACATTATTACCATCAAAAATCTAAGTAAAACAACGGTGCAACTTATGTCTCGCCGCTGGTTAATTACCGACTCTAACGGCAAGCAGCTCACCATTGAGGGTGATGGTGTAGTTGGCCAACAACCCGTGATTGAAGCCAACGACGAGTACACCTACACAAGTGGTACGGTCATCGAAACCCCTGTTGGCGTTATGCAAGGTCACTATGTGATGACCGATAACAAGGGCATTGATTTTATTACCGAAGTTGACCCATTCAGACTCGCAATCCCTAATATTCTTAATTAGCCGTACATCCGTATCTACAGGAAATTATTGTGTCGAATTACATTGTCGGAGACATCCAAGGGTGCTTCGACGAACTTCAAGGACTACTTGAAAAAATTAACTTTGATAAACACCAAGATACTTTATGGGTCGCCGGAGACTTAGTTGCTCGAGGCCCTAAATCATTGGAGACGTTACGCTTTATTCGTAACCTTGGTGACGCAGCTAAGGTTGTATTAGGCAACCACGACTTACATCTTCTGGCGGTGTCCTTAGGACTATTTCCAGCGAAACCAAAAGATAAGACTCAAGCGATTCTTGATGCTGAAGATCGTGAACTGCTAATCGAATGGTTAAGACAACAGCCTTTGCTTCAAGAACACCCAGAGTTCGTGATGTGCCATGCGGGTATCTCACCGCAGTGGAATCTAGAAAGAGCACGTGTTGAAAATCGAGAGATCGTATCCTTGTTAAAGTCCGATAAATGGCAATGGCTAATCGAAAACATGTACAGCAACGCGCCTGATTTATGGCATCAGGATTTACATGATATTGAGCGCTATCGCTATGCGATCAATAGCCTGACAAGAATGCGTTTCTGTTTTGAAGATGGCCGTCTCGACATGGCATGTAAGCTACCACCGAATGAGATTACCGATGAACCATTAGTGCCATGGTTTGACCTTCCGCAACGCATAAAGCTCGATAAAACCGTTGTTTTTGGACACTGGGCTGCGCTTGAAGGCTATAACGGAAAAGACGTAATTGGACTTGATACTGGATGCGTCTGGGGAGGTGAATTGACAATTCTTCGCTGGGAAGATAAACAGTTTTTCACTCAGAAAGCGCTATAAAGATACGAGAAACTTGCGCTACCTTGGTAGGGTAACGCAAGCATTTTTCAGAGACTAGCTATTGATAACCACAGTTAACGCTCGAGAATCACAAACTCCATGTTGTGTTTGTTTTTCTCGTCAGCTTGATAGCTCTCGTTAAAGCTCTGCTTCCAACCTTCACCCCAGTCAGGAAATTGTGTATCTCCATCGACGGCGAAATCGATGTAAGTCAGATACAACTTGTCCGCTTTAGGTAAGCAGCTCTCATAAATAGAGCCGCCACCAATGATCATCACCTCTTCAACATCACTGAGTAGCTCTAGAGCCTGTTCAATAGAAGTTACCGTCGTTACACCTTCAATCTTTAAACTCTCATCACGGCTGATTACGACATTCAACCGACCCGGCAAAGGGCGTCCAATAGAATCGTAGGTCTTACGTCCCATCACGACTGGTTTACCCATAGTCGAGCGTTTAAACCATGCAAAATCCGCAGGTAAATACCAAGGCATCTGATTGTCTTTACCAATTATACGGTTGTTTGCCATTGCCGCTATCATGCTGATGATCATAAATCGAAAGTCCTGTCCCTAAAAAGAAAATTAACGCTAAACGATAGGTCTACGGCGATAGAATAACAGCCCTGGCACAGCTAAGCCAACCGCCAACCCTGCGATAATGAACATCGATTTTAAAAAGTTCTCCATCAACATTGCCAACAACTCAGGCGTGTAGCCTGCCCTGTTAATCTCCACCATCGCAATCATCGCCTTGAAGGCGAACACACCTGGCACCATAGGAATTAGAGCTGCAACCGTAAACACCTTCGGATGTGCTAACAGTTTATGTGACCAATGAACCCCTATCATACCGACCACGGTTGCGGCGAAGAACGTCGCCCATTCGATTGGAATACCAAAGTGCATCATCAGATACCGGCTACCATGACCGATAGAACCACCGAGTGCACAATAAATTAAAGCACGTTGCGGAACGTTAAACACCAATGCAAACCCAACCGCAGGAATAGCGGCGAAAAACATATCGTTGAGCAGACCTAAAAACAGTTCGAAAATACTCATTAGCTTGCCCACCCCCAAACATCTGATAGACTCATCGCCGCGACAATGCCCAAGCTCGTCGCCAGAGTTAATAAGCTGGCCATGGTAAAGCGCGCTAACCCCATATTAATATGGCCTTTAAGCATATCAGCGACGGAGTTAATCAGAGGAAAACCAGGTACTAACATTAATACAGATGAAGCCATCACGATCGTGGGTTGGCCGCCAATATTGTAAAGTACGGCTTGAGCTGAAATGGTCGTGGTAACGAATGCTGTGATAGCAAAGTTTAATAGCGGATTGAAATGGCGGTGCCCAATCTCTTGCCTGACGATCATACCGCAAGCTGAAGCAATAAAAGTCATCATGAAGACTTGCCAGTCTCCGCCCGCAAGGTGGCTAAAAGAGGCGCACGACAACCCTATCATCACAACCACTAACCAACGGTTGTAGCGCTCGGGGCTGATGTTTTGAATCTTTTTATACGCCAAATCATAATCGAGAATTCCCTTCTCCATCATGATGCAAATGCGTTGAATGTCGGTGATAACCTGCATGTTAATGCCACGATCAGCACAACTTCGAGTAGTGGTAATACAGTGATCATCCATTACGGTAGTTACAACAAGCGCATTGGCTGACAGTGCGACTTCAACCTCATTCACCCCACAAGCAATACCGATGCGACGCATGATATCGCCGACCAGTGTGCTCTCTGCCCCGTGCGCCAATAACATTTGTCCTGATTGAGCGACGAGTCTTGAGATCGCTCTTTGCTTTGATGCCATGATTTCCTTCCCATAGGCGTTAATTATCTAAAGATAAATTTTGCATAAAAAACAGTAAGACGTCATGATTTAGATACAAAAAAACCGCAATTTTCATTGCGGTTTAATAAAACTATCAGTGTACTTGTAAGAAGCGACCGATGCGTTATGAGAAACTAAGAGGATTAGTCACGAACATAGATAACATGGCCGTCATCCTCTTCGTCATCCCAATCGTCCCAATCGTCGTCATCTTCAGTAACGACATTCTTACCGCTCATCGCATCTTTATGGTAGTCATCCCACATAAAGTCTACTTTTTCTTCTTCTTCAACTTCTACAACTTCACGAGGTAGGTTTTCCATAAACTCACCTAGTTTGAAGCAAAGATCTTTGGTGCCGATTTTATTCACAGCAGAGATCTTGAAATACTCGCCTTCCCAGCCCAAAGCATCGATGATTTCTTGAATCTTTTCGTCTGCTTCGTCTTCTGGCATTAGGTCAACTTTATTGAACACTAACCAGCGAGGTTTTTGTGAAACTTTTTCACTGTATTGCTCAAGCTCATCGATGATCGTTAGTGCATTCTGAATAGGATCAGATTGATCGATCGGCATAATGTCGATCATATGCAGAAGAACACGACAACGCTCAAGGTGCTTAAGGAATCGGATACCAAGGCCAGCGCCATCAGCTGCGCCTTCGATTAGTCCTGGGATATCGGCAACAACGAAGCTCTTTTCAGGGACAACACTTACCACACCCAAGCTTGGGATCAAAGTAGTGAACGGGTAATCAGCCACTTTTGGTTTCGCAGCAGATACTGAACGAATAAAAGTAGATTTACCTGCGTTTGGTAGGCCAAGCATACCAACGTCAGCTAATAGAAGAAGCTCTAAACGCAGTTCACGAACTTCGCCTTTAGTACCCATTGTCTTTTGACGAGGAGCGCGGTTAACAGACGATTTAAAACGCGTGTTACCAAGACCGTGCCAACCACCTTTACCAACCATTACTTTCTTGCCGTGTTCAGCAACTTCAGCAACGATTTCGTTGGTGTGGATATCAACTGCACGCGTACCAACTGGTACTTTCAGCGTAATGTCTTTACCACGTTTACCAGTACAGTTACCGCCGCGACCATTCTCGCCACGCTCTGCATTGTAAAAACGTTGGAAACGGTAATCGATCAGTGTGTTTAAGTTCTCATCCGCTTGGATGTAAACATCACCGCCGTCACCACCGTCACCGCCATCAGGACCACCTTTAGCGACGAATTTTTCGCGCCAAAAGCTAACTGTACCATTACCGCCATCACCGGCTTCTATTTTTACTACCGCTTCATCAACGAATTTCATTTTTTAACTCCGCACTTACGTTGCGTTACCACTCATCAAGGAGTGATATAAATTCTAGCAGATCCGTGTTTAGATCGATCACCTAAGATCTAGGCCGACCTGCAACCAAGGAACAAATAAGGAGAGGTTCTTTGCTTCTTATTTCTTAAAAACAAACGGCTTCTTAAAAACTAATCTGTTTATCAAAAAATAAAACGGCTTCTCAAAACCAAAACAAGAGCGTCTGCTTTTTTATTCTTGCTATAAATAAAAAACCCTGCCGAATCGGCAGGGCTTTTGAATTCAGCTTGAAAGCTAATAAAATAATCTAGTTAAAGATTAAATTACTCAGCTTCGATGCTTACAAACTTACGGTTTTTAGGACCTTTAACAGCAAATTTCACTTTACCTTCAGTAAGAGCGAAAAGAGTGTGGTCTTTACCGATGCCAACGTTTGTGCCAGCGTGGAACTTAGTACCACGTTGACGAACGATGATGTTACCTGCAAGAACAGATTCACCACCAAAACGCTTAACACCAAGACGTTTGCTTTCTGAATCGCGGCCGTTATTAGTAGAACCGCCAGCTTTTTTATGTGCCATTGTTAAACTCTCCTAATACTTAAGCGTTAATGCCAGTGATTTTCACTTCAGTGAACCACTGACGGTGACCAGCTTGCTTACGCGAGTGCTTACGACGACGGAACTTAACGATTTTTACTTTATCGCCACGACCGTGTTGTACTACTTCTGCAGTAACCTTGCCACCTTCAACAAGAGGTGCACCAACAGCGATTTCTTCGCCGTTAGCAACAAGAAGAACTTTATCAAATTCAACAGTTGCACCAGTTTCAACGTCTAATTTCTCTAAACGAAGTGTTTGACCTTCGCTTACTCGGTGTTGTTTGCCACCAGATTGGAAAACAGCGTACATATTTTACTCCGCTTTTTCCGCACAGCCTATGGTTGTTAATTGTACAACTCGGGTGTGCGCTAAACTAATCAATAGGGCGCAGATTCTACGGGAATCATGGCGCTATGACAAGCCATATTTTTAAAAAATTGGCGAAAACCTGTTCGCCAAAGAAAAGTGCGGCAATCATGCCCTTTAGCGATGTATTAATCAACGTTTTTTAGTGTATTATTCAACAATTAAATACAACGTATAAGCCTTACAGGGTCTAACTTCAGCCGGATGAACAATGGATTTTAAAGCTATCCAAACGCTTACTGCCAATGATATGGCAAAAGTGAATGAAACAATTCAAGCCCAACTTAATTCTGACGTAAGTTTAATCAACCAGCTTGGTTTTTATATCGTTAGCGGTGGTGGCAAACGCCTACGCCCTTTGCTTGCTCTTTTATCTGCTCGCGCACTTGGTTATCAAGGTGAAGCTCATATCACCTCTGCAGCCTTTATCGAGTTTATTCACACCGCAACCCTGCTTCACGACGATGTTGTCGATGAATCAGACATGAGACGCGGTAAAGCGACGGCCAATGCCGCTTTTGGTAATGCCGCTAGCGTTTTGGTGGGTGACTTTATCTACACACGCTCATTCCAAATGATGACAACGCTAGGATCTTTAAAGATCCTTGAGCTAATGAGTGAAGCGGTAAACGTGATTGCCGAGGGTGAAGTTCAACAATTAATGAACTGCAATAACCCAGACACCACAGAAGAAAGCTACATGCAGGTGATCTACTCTAAGACTGCTCGTTTGTTCGAAGCTGCGACCCAAATCGGTGCGATTCTTACTGAGTCATCACCAGAGATCGAAACAGCAATGCAGAACTATGGTAAATACCTAGGCACCGCTTTCCAACTGATTGACGATGTGATGGATTACACTGCAGATGGTAAAGAGATGGGTAAAAACGTTGGTGACGATCTAGCCGAAGGCAAACCAACACTGCCTCTACTTTACGCAATGCATAATGGCTCTCCTGAACAAGCAAGCATGATTCGTGAAGCGATTGAGAAAGCGAACGGCATGGAACGTCTTGACGATATTATGGCTGTAATGAAAGAGACAGGCTCTTTAGAGTACACAACAAATAAAGCCTACGAAGAGGCCGATAAAGCCATCGCTGAGCTTTCTGTACTTCCTGACTCAGAATATAAGCAAGCGCTAACCACGCTCGCACACTTAGCTGTTAAACGCAGTAAGTAAGCAGGTTAATAGACAACTCGCTTCTAGCTTCTATATAAATAACAAAAAGAGCCTCAGGGCTCTTTTTTTTGGTTTTCAACAAATATTTGTAGGTGAGCCAAATTCAATATCGACTGGCTTCTAATGATAACGGCAGTTGTGCTTCAATCTCTTCAAGCTCTTCCATTGGCACCGCGTACTGCTCATGCCCGTTGTAAGTCTCTACTAGCGCGTACTGCTCTTGCTCATCAATTACCAATACTTTTCCTAAGTGCCCCAAATATTCGACATTCATACCCTTCTGAACAGTAGCCATAACATTTACCTTCACATTAATTGTAAAGCTAAATACGAGTAGCTTGAACTTCAGGATCAAAAAAGCCGATCATAATGACCGGCCCTTATTAATTAGCTTAAGTCTGAGTTAAATAGCGTTTCGCTTATTTAGCGAATTCAACACCAATCTCGATGTCACCATTTAGCGTTTCAAGCATGCTATCTAAAGCGTTACGTTCGAAGTCACTTAGCTCACCGTAGCTAAGGATCGCTTCAGCGCCCTCTTTGCCTAGTTTAACTGGCTGTGCGAAGAATGGAGCGTGCTCGCCTTCACCTTCAACGTATGCACATTCAATCACGTTTTCTTCACCTTGAAGTGCTTTAACTAGTGCAAGACCGAAACGACAAGCCGCTTGACCCATAGACAGTGTCGCACTGCCGCCGCCAGCTTTAGCTTCTACTACTTCTGTACCTGCATTTTGGATGCGAGTCGTTAGTGCTGCGATTTCTTCGTCAGTGAACTCTACACCTTCAACTTGAGAAAGTAGAGGAAGAATCGTTACGCCTGAGTGGCCACCGATAACAGGAACACGGATGTCGCCTGGATCTTTGTCTTTTAGTTCAGCAACGAACGTTTCAGAACGAATCACATCAAGAGTCGTAATACCGAATAGACGACGCTTGTCGTAAACGCCCGCTTTCTTCAGTACTTCAGCCGCGATTGGCACTGTTGTGTTTACTGGGTTAGTAATGATACCAACACAAGCAGTCGGACAAGTAACTGCGATTTTCTCTGCAAGAGACTTAACAATGCCAGCGTTCACATTGAAAAGATCCGCACGATCCATACCAGGCTTACGAGCAACACCCGCTGAAATAAGTACAACATCCGCACCTTCTAGTGCTGGTGTTGGATCTTCACCCGCGTAACCTTTGATCGAAACAGGCGTTGGGATATGGCTAAGATCGGCAGCAACACCCGGTGTTACCGGAGCGATGTCGTAAAGTGCAAGATCTGAACCAGCAGGTAGGCGGTTCTTAAGTAGTAGGGCTAGGGCTTGACCGATGCCACCAGCGGCACCAATAACAGCTACTTTCATTGTTATTCTCCTTGAGAGCTTTCTCTTATAGATTCTTTGTAGGGTAATTCTTGAGCTAAATCTAAGTTAAAAAACTATATTAATCACAAAGTGATTACAATCAATTAACGCTAGCTTTGCGACTTCGCGCAAGTCAATAAAACCGTGCTACACAGCAAGTTCGCATTATGGCGATAATCGACTGAAATAACAAAATAAGTCGTCGCAAATAACACATTATTCTATTAAATATTTACAGTGATATGACTAACAAATTACAGGGATGTTTTGGCTAAAATTGAATATGTATGCGAGAATATGCAAATATCTTTGTTAATGAATAAGAATGACATATGCGCAATACAGAAAAGCAAGACAACTTAGTTCGTGCATTTAAAGCCTTACTAAAAGAAGAACGTTTTGGCTCACAAGGCGAAATTGTTGATGCTCTAAAACACGAAGGTTTTGAAAGCATCAACCAGTCTAAAGTCTCGCGTATGTTAACCAAGTTTGGTGCCGTTCGAACTCGTAACGCAAAAATGGAGATGGTTTACTGTCTTCCTGCTGAGCTAGGTGTTCCGACCGTTTCTAGCTCTTTACGAGAATTAGTACTAGATATTGACCACAACAATGCATTGGTGGTGATACACACAGGTCCTGGTGCGGCGCAGCTGATTGCTCGTTTATTAGACTCACTAGGTAAGTCGGAAGGTATACTGGGCGTAGTCGCTGGTGATGACACTATCTTCATTACTCCAACGTTATCGGTTACCACTAAGCAACTGTTTGATTCAGTGTGCGAACTGTTTGAATACGCTGGATAATTGATCTCTGTTTCATAACTATCAGCCTTATTAATGGATCACGAGCATCTATTCGCTTCGTGATCCAAATCACATCCTCGAATATCCATACCTCCCTTCCAAAATCACACTAAACTATTGATTTTAAAAAACTCAGTAGTAAATCAAACACGAGATCCAGACATCATTTGTTAGATTTTTCAGCTATATCTTTTAACATTCGAGTAATTTTCTGCCAATTTTTGATATTATTCAGCCACTTTTTCATCACATGGATTGAAAAAGGTGCCGTTTCCAAATAGGAAACTCCTGAAGCAACTACACTTGTTTCAGGGTTAATAATGAATAAAGGAAGGGAAATTCATGGCATTTACCAAACTTATTAAAGTTGGTGCTATTGCGGCTGCTGTAATGGGCGCTGGCGCTGTTAACGCTCAAGAGTTCATCACGATTGGTACTGGTTCAGTTACGGGTGTTTACTACCCAACTGGTGGTGCGATTTGTAAGCTAGTGAACAAGGGCCGCAAAGACCACAACATTCGTTGTTCTGTAGAGTCTACTGGTGGTTCAATCTACAACGTTAACACCATCCGTGCTGGTGAACTAGATTTCGGTGTTGTTCAATCGGACTGGCAATACCACGGCTACAACGGTACAAGTAAGTTCAAAGATCAGGGCGAATACAAGAAACTTCGCGCGATGTTCTCTCTACATACAGAACCGTTCAACATCATCGCTCGTACTGATGCTGGCATCAACAACGTGTCTGACCTAGCAGGTAAGCGTGTAAACATTGGTAACCCAGGTTCTGGTGACCGTGCAACTATGGGTGTTGTAATGGACGCTATGGGCTGGACTAACGACAGCTTCAAGCTTGCTTCTGAACTTAAAGGTTCTGAGCGTTCACAAGCACTTTGTGATAACAAGATTGATGCATTCATCTACATGGTTGGTCACCCGAACGGATCAATCAAAGAAGCAACAACGTCTTGTGATGCAAAACTGGTTTCAGCAACAGGTCCACAGATCGACAAGATCGTAGCTGAAAACCCATACTACGCTTACAGCACAGTTCCTGCTGGTATGTACCGTGGTACTGACGCTGACGTAAACAGCTTCGGTGTTGCAGCTACTATGGTAACAACTTCAGACGTTTCTGAAGAAGTTGCATACAACGTTGCTAAGGCAGTATTTGAAAACTTTGACACTTTCAAACGCCTACACCCAGCATTTGCTAACCTGAAAAAAGAAGACATGGTTAAAGCGGGTATCTCTATCCCTCTTCACCCAGGCGCAGCAAAATACTACAAAGAAGTGGGCCTTCTAAAGTAACTCTACTTTAAGCCTACTACACCAATAAGGAGGCTAGCCCTCCTTATTGGCTTTTCACGTTTTATAAAAATAATTTAAGTGAAAAGAACAGCCCTTTAAGTTTCTCCAATTTGGCGGACTTACCTTCGTATCAAGCCTAAGACAAAGACGAGCAAAAAACGCATTTCCCTATCCATTCACTACACTAGATAGGAAAGAAATAACGTCTCGTTGTTCGTAAGAAAGGCAGACCATCAATAATAAGGATAAAGTACATGACGCAGACAACATCACCGTCTCCAGATGTGCAAGAAATGGTGGCACAATCAGACACTGGTGCGCGTAGCCCTCGCGGTATCCAAGGCCGTATTTTATGGTTTGTGCCTCTATGTTGGTCACTGTTCCAACTTTGGTATGCATCTCCGCTGCCGTTCATTTTTAACTTCGGAATTTTAAACGATACCGAAGCTCGAGCAATTCACCTTACCTTTGCTATTTTCCTAGCATTTACCGCTTATCCAGCTATGAAGAACTCGCCGCGGGACCATATCCCGGCAGTCGACTGGGTATTAGCGCTTGTAGGTAGTTTTTCAGCTTCTTATATCTATATTTTCTATACTGAACTCGCTGAGCGATCGGGCGCACCAACAACATTCGATATTGTTGCGGCTGTATTCGGTATGGTTTTACTGCTTGAAGCAACACGACGCGCTTTGGGTCCACCTCTTATGGTTGTGGCAGCAGTATTCCTACTTTATACCTTTGGCGGCCCTCACATGCCGGACGTTATTGCCCACAAAGGTGCGAGCCTGAACAAGGCAATGTCGCATCTGTGGCTAACAACTGAAGGTGTATTCGGTGTGGCACTTGGCGTATCAACGTCATTCGTATTCTTGTTTGTACTGTTTGGTGCAATGCTAGAACGTGCTGGCGCCGGTGCTTACTTTATTAAAGTTGCATTCTCACTGCTTGGTCACATGAAAGGCGGCCCAGCGAAAGCAGCCGTTGTCGCATCAGGTCTGTCTGGTTTGGTATCAGGTTCATCTATCGCGAACGTGGTAACCACGGGTACCTTTACTATCCCGCTAATGAAGCGTGTTGGTTTCCCGGGCACAAAAGCCGGTGCGGTAGAAGTCGCGGCTTCAACCAATGGTCAATTAACACCACCTATCATGGGTGCAGCAGCCTTCTTGATGGTTGAGTATGTGGGCATTTCGTATGTAGAAGTAATCAAAGCCGCGCTACTGCCCGCTCTGATCTCTTACATCGCTCTGATTTACATTGTTCATCTAGAAGCATGTAAAGCAGGTATGACTGGCCTACCTCGTCGCCACACACCAACTATCGTACAAAGCTTACTGTCTTTCACGGGTACCATTTTAGGTCTGTGTGTCATCAGCGCCGCGGTTTACTACGGTGTGGGTTGGACGAAAGATGTCTTTGGCGATGCGGCAACACCAATCGTAACTGTGGCGCTATTGATCGCTTATGTTGCTCTGGTTCGCGTATCTGCAAAATACGCAGCTGAAGGCGGCATGGAAATCGATGCTGATCTAAAAGAAGTTCCGGATCCGGGGCCAACGATTAAATCTGGTTTGCACTTCCTACTGCCTATCGTAGTACTTGTTTGGTGTTTAACAGTTGAACGTTTCTCTCCAGGTCTGTCGGCATTCTGGGCGACCGTGTTCATGATCTTCATTCTGATCACTCAGCGTCCGTTAATGACTCTGATGAACAAATCAGACGATCTTGCAGAGCAAACTAAAGCTGGCTTCGTTGATCTCGCAGAGAGCTTGGTTTCAGGCGCACGTAACATGATTGGTATCGGTGTCGCGACAGCGGCTGCAGGTACGGTTGTAGGCGTGGTGACTCTAACGGGTATCGGTCTAGTAATGACGGACTTCGTTGAGTTTATCTCAGGCGGTAGCATCATTCTTATGTTGCTATTCACTGCAGTAATCAGCTTGATCTTAGGTATGGGCTTGCCAACAACGGCGAACTACATCGTTGTATCAACGCTGATGGCTCCGGTAATCGTGACCCTAGGCGCTGCGCACGGCTTGATCATTCCATTGATTGCGGTTCACTTATTCGTGTTCTACTTCGGTATTCTTGCAGATGACACACCTCCGGTAGGTCTGGCAGCCTTTGCGGCCGCCGCGATTGCGAAATCCGACCCAATTCGTACAGGTATTCAAGGTTTTACCTATGATATCCGTACCGCAATTCTACCTTTCATGTTCATCTTCAATACTCAACTACTACTGATGGGCATTGATTCTTGGTGGCACTTAGCACTAACGATTTTCTCATCTGTGACTGCGGTACTTATCTTCGCAGCTGCAACACAAGGTTGGTGGTTCACCAAGAACAAGTGGTGGGAAACGGTGCTGCTTATTGCATTAACCTTCACTTTCTTCCGCCCTGGCTTCTGGTGGGACATGATTTACCCAGAGAAAGTTCTTTCACCTGGAGTTGAGATTGCTCAAATCACGGAAAAGCTGGATGTGGGACAATCACTTGAACTTAGAGTGGGTGGCGAAAACTTAGAAGGTGACTATTCTGAACAGACAGTTCGCCTGCCGTTTGAAGATTCTGCGACCTCAAGTGAAGATCGTATTGCCTCTATGGGTCTAATGCTGACTGAATCAGAAGGCAAGATGATTGTTGATATGGTTGAGTTCGGTAGCCCAGCAGAAGCGGCTGGTATTGATTTCGATTGGGAAATCAAATCCGTTATCCAAGATGCAGATCGACCAATGAAAGAGTGGGTATTCTTACCAGCTCTGATCATTTTGATTGGTTTAGCGATGAACCAAAGAAGACGTGCTCGTAAGGATGAGATTAGCGCGTAATGGATAAGGCTGAGTAGTGCTTAGCGCTATTTGGCTTTATTACATGGAAAGGATAATTACAGTGCTAAGTGAAAGCTTAGCGCTGATTAAAAAGAGACGAATACATGTATAGACAAATCCTTGTTCCCGTTGATCTTAACGACAAAGGCTTTTCTGATAAAGCAGTCGAGCTAGCGGTATGGCACGCGAAACACAGCAATGCTGAAGTCCACATTCTGAACGTCCTACCAGGCATTCACATGTCGATGGTGGCGTCTTACTTCCCGAAAGATGCAGCGAACCAAATGAAGCTTGATGTGAAAAATCAGCTCAAAGAGTTTGCTGACAAGCACATTGACGATGAAGTGGTGTATAAAGTTCACGTTGCTGAGGGTAAAACCTACGCGACGATTCTTGATTACGCAGAAAAGCTTGGCGCCGACCTTATCGTGATGCCTAGCCATAAGCGTTCAAAAATCGACAAAGTGGTACTTGGCTCGGTTGCAAGCAAAGTAGTACAGAACTCACCAATCAATGTATTGGTGGTTAAACCGCAAGGTTAAGTCATTTAATCGACACACAATCTAAAAAGGTTGGCCTACAGGCCAACCTTTTTTGTTTTGCGTTCGCACCATTTAATTCTTTAATCAACTCACTAAGTTCTGCGGATTACCCTCAACAAACCCATCAATATTATCGATTAAGATATCAGACAGTTTTTGAATCGAGCTGTCGCTGCCCCACGCCACATGTGGAGTGAGTAATAAGTTCGGTAAGTGGCTATTAGCCAATAGTGGATTTGAGTTGTCGGCTGGCTCTTGTGTAAACACATCCATACCTGCGCCTGCAATCTCATGTTTTTTCAAAGCCTCAACTAGGGCTTGTTCATCTACTAGACCTCCGCGCCCGGCATTAATTAATACCGCGCTCGATTTCATCATTGTGAGCTCTCGCTCTGAAATCAGATTTTGGGTCGCATCAGTCAATGGGCAATGTAGACTGATCGCATCCGCTTGCTTCAATACCGTATCAAAAGGTAGATACCCTTCTCGACAAGACTCTGCTCCTTTTCGCTCGGCAAACATCACCTTCATACCAATCGCTTTGGCTAACATTGCGGTGGCTTGACCTAAGCTGCCACTCCCCATCAACCCCAGTGTGCTGCCAGCCACATCTTGAATCGGATGAGTAAAGAAGCAGAACTGCTTGTCCTTTTGCCACTCGCCCGCCTCAATGTCTTTATGATAACCAACAAGGTTTCGTTTAAGTGCAAACAGCATTGCGATGACATGTTCAGGAACCGATTGAATCGCATAGCCTTGCACGTTTGTCACTGCAATGTTTTTAGATTTGCAGTATTCCACATCGACATTATTGACACCGGTCGCTGAAACCGCGATCAACTTGAGTTTTTTCGCACCAGCGAGATTCGACTCATTGAGCACTACCTTGTTAGTGATCACCACATCAGCTTCTTCAACTCGCTCTGATACTTGCTCAGGAGCTGTGAAATCATACTCTACCCATTCATGCTCAAAGCTCAGAGGCTTTAAATGAATTTGAGATGGGATAGTCGCTCTATCGAGAAACACAACATTCAGCGTTGGCATTCTTCTTCCTTGGTTAGATCTATGAATCAGTCCATTCTAAGCTTTTAGCTTACTGTAGTCTGGAAGCTCAAGCGCAATTTCAAAGTGCTGTTCGATTTGTGGGGATGCTTGAGGATAAAAGTCACAGGGAACAAAGGCTTTAAACAATTGATTATTCGCTGGATGATAAAAGCTCAGCTCACACGCATGCAAAGCCAACCTATCACTGTATTCAAATGCTTCTGATGTTGCGTAAAACTCATCGCCCACAATCGGTGCGCCTATTTCCATGCAATGCACTCTCAATTGGTGAGAACGCCCGGTAATTGGCAGTAACTTAAGTAAAGTCGTTTGGAGTTCTTGCTGTTCTACCACATAACGAGTCTGTGATGATTTACCATCCTCGAAACACACTTTTTGCTTCGGCCGGTTTGGCCAATCGCAAATAAGAGGGAGGTCAATCAAACCTTCTGCTTCTTCTACTGAACCCCATACTCGCGCGTAATAGAGCTTATGTGTCAGGCGATATTGAAATTGCTTCTTCAAATGACGTTCAGCTTGCTTGTGTTTAGCGAGCAGCATCAAGCCCGATGTCGACATGTCTAATCGGTGTACGACTTGAATCTCTGGAAATTCGACAACCAAGCGACTCCACATACTGTCGTAATGTTCTGGCAACCTACCCGGAACAGAAAGCAAACCCGCCGGCTTGTTCACCACAAGAATATCATCATCTTGATAAACAATATCAATCCACGGTTCACGCGGTGGTGTGTACTGTTCTAACGCCATTGGAGCCTCTTAATTGCTAGTGGATAAATAATTCACGGTCGATTCGTTTATAAATAAATACAATTTTCAACATTTTCGTACATAAAAGTTGACGACTTTACAAAACATGGTATTGATAGGGTAACGGATAATAAGAAGTCAGCATCAAAGGAAAAACGATGGACAGTACGGTTAAAACCACCAACACAAAAACACCAACCTCAGCTCCCCTATCAAGTTTAATTAAGTCTCTTGGCCCAGGCATTATGATGGCCGCAGCGGCTGTAGGTGGTTCTCACTTAGTCGCCTCAACCAAGGCGGGTGCGATTTATGGTTGGCAGCTCGCCGCGCTTATTATCCTCGTTAACGTATTTAAATACCCATTCTTCAGAGCCGGCATCCAATACACGCTAGGAACGGGTCAAAGCTTGGTGGAAGGTTACTCTAACCTAGGCCGCCCATACCTTGTGATCTTTTCGATCTTGAGTGCTATTTCTGCGGTCGTGAATACCGCTGCCCTGCTATTATTCAGTGCAAGTCTACTCAGTTACTTTATACCTTTCGATTTAGCCACCAGTACCTTGTGCATGATCGTTTTAGCGACCTGTTTGATCATTCTGTTTGCTGGCCATTATCGTGCTCTAGATACACTATCTAAAGCGATCATGGCGGTCTTAACCATCACAACCTTAGCTGCAGTCGCCATTGCTATCGGCTCCCCAGTCCAGCCTGATGCTGCTTTTGTTCCACCGTCGCCTTGGTCACTCGCTGCTATTGGCTTTATCGTGGTAACCATGGGTTGGATGCCAGCTCCTATCGAGATCTCAAGCATCACTTCTATGTGGCTAAAAAGCCAAAAAGAAAAACAAGAAGTGACCGCTCAATCAGCGCTGTTCGACTTTAACGTTGGCTACATTGGTACGGCGCTGCTTGCTTTAGTATTCGTTGCGTTAGGCGCGCTAGTACTTCACGGTTCGGGAGTTGAACTGTCTCGCTCCGGTGTTGGCTTTACTCATCAATTGGTCGGCATCTACGCTTCGACAATTGGTGAATGGTCTCGCCCGTTAATCGCTCTTATCGCTTTCTTCTGTATCTTTGGTAGCACCATTACCGTTATCGATGGCTACTCACGCGTGCTTGCTGAATCACAACGTCTATTATTCAAAAAAGATTCAAGCCCAAGAATGCTGCAAGGCTGGATAATCATTGTCTCTATCGCGGCACTCGCGATTGTGATGTTCTTTAGCGCAGCACTGATGCCTATGCTCGATTTCGCAATGGTACTCGCGTTTGCAACAACGCCATTCTTCGCTCTGCTTAATTTCATCTTGGTCAACAAAGCTAAGCTTCCAGAAGCGCTAGCCATTGGCAGCAAACTAAAATGGTTGTCTGTAGCAGGTCTTGTTTACCTATTTGGTTTCCTAGCGGTATTTGTTTGGTGGAAGTGGTTAATGTAACCAGCTACTTGAATTGTTAATTAAGCTACAGATACAAATAAGGCCTTCATAATGAAGGCCTTATTTCGTTGAAGCATTTCGCTAATTCAAAACTAGTTGTGAGAAACCACAATCAAGCGTAATGAATCTAGCTGAACCTGAGCTTTGCTGATGTAACCGGTCAGTTCATTGATTTGAGCTTCGATTACCTCTAGCTCTTCATCACGAATATTAGGATTCACGGCTTTAAGCGCTTGTAGACGCTCTAATTCACCGTTCAGGTTAGTCTGCATATCTCGTTGAGCTTGTTCACGCACTTCTTCCACTTTAGGAAGTACGTGCGTCTCACCCGCTTCGATTAGCTTGTGAATTTCACCTTGTACCGAGTTAACTAGCTTGCTCGCTAGGTGACGGTTTACAGGGCTTAATTGACGGTTAAAGCTGTCGAACTCAACCTGAGCTGATAAGTCATTACCACGGCCATCCATCATCAAACGAATTGGCGTCTTAGGCAAGAACTGGCTGATACCGCTGCGTTTCGGCGCTTGCGCATCCACAAGGTAAACCAGCTCAAGCAGGATAGTACCCACTGGCAGCGCTTTGTTTTTCAGTAGTGATACCGCTGATGCACCAACACCTTCACTCAGTAGCAGATCGATACCGCCCTGAATCATTGGGTGTTCCCAGCTAATGAAGTTCATGTCTTCACGAGAAAGCGCAGTATCACGATCAAACGTGATGGTTGCGCCTTCGTATGGTAAGCCTGGGTAGCTTGGCACCATCATGTGCTCAGACGGCGTTACAACCAGAGCATTCTCACCCTTGTCGTCTTGGTTCAAGCCAATCGTATCGAACAGGCTTAGTGCAAACGTTACTAGGTTAGTGTCGCCGTCAGTCGAGGCAATCTTCTCTGCAATTTCATGCGCTTTGTCGCCGCCGTTTGAGTGTATTTCTAATAGGCGATCACGGCCTTTTTCTAGATCTGATTTCAGGCTTTGATTTAGCTTGGCAGACTCTTCAATCACTTCATCAAGTTGCTCAGTGTTACCAGAAGCCAGCATCTCGATAAGAACATCTGAGTACTTATCGTAAACCGTGCGACCCGTTGGACAAGTTTCCGCAAATGCATTCAGACCTTCATCGAACCAACGCGCAAGGATCGCCTGTGATGTGCCTTTTAGGTAAGGAACATGAATGTCGATATCACGCAGCTGACCGATACGGTCCAAACGGCCAATACGTTGCTCAAGCAAGTCTGGGTTGAACGGAAGATCGAACATCACTAACTGGTTAGCAAACTGGAAGTTACGACCTTCAGAACCGATTTCGCTACAGATAAGAACCTGAGCGCCGCCCTCTTCTTGAGCAAAGTAAGCCGCAGCTTTATCACGCTCGAGAATTGACATGCCTTCATGGAATACGGTTGCACGCACACCTTCACGCTCACGCAGTGCTTGCTCTAATTGCAAAGCAGTACTTGCACGAGAGGCGATCACTAGGATCTTTTCGCTGCGCTTGTCTTGAATCTTTTCAATCAACCAGTTAACGCGTGAATCGAACTGCCACCAGCTTGAATCTTCACCTTCAAACTCTTGGAAGATCTCTTCTGGATACAGCATCTTCATTGCACGAGCTTCGGGAGCCATTTTGCCACCGATCATGCCAGATACACGCATTGAGGTTGTGTACTGCGTTGGAATCTCCATCGGCAGTAGGTTTACATTACGCTTAGGGAAGCCTTTGATTGCAGCACGTGTGTTTCTGAAAAGAACACGGCCGGTACCATGGCGATCCATAAGGTTATCAATCAGTTCTTGGCGAGCTAACGCTTGCTCTTCTTCGCTGCTATCACCTTCAATCACACGGAACAGAGGCTCAACATCTTGCTCAGAAAGCAGTTCCGTAATCTGGTTCTTCGCGCTGTTTTCAAGCTTCACTCCAGAGAACAGAGCCGTTACTGCATCAGCAACCGGTGCGTATTGGTCTTCTTCTTCAACGAATGCTTCGTAATCGTAGAAGCGATCAGGATCAAGCAGACGCAGACGTGCAAAGTGGCTCTCACGACCAAGCTGTTCAGGCGTTGCTGTTAGTAGTAGCACACCAGACGTATTTTCCGCTAAGCCTTCAACCACTTGGTATTCACGGCTTGGTTTGTCTTGGCTCCACTCAAGGTGGTGCGCTTCATCGACAACCAACAAGTCCCACTCGCCTTCAAGTGCTTGCTCGTAGCGCTTACGGCTCTTACGTAGGAAGTCCAAAGAACACAGAACGTACTGCTGGGTATCAAACGGGTTGTCTGATTCAGCAAACGCTTCAATACAACGCTCTTCATCGAAGATAGAAAAATGCAGGTTGAAACGGCGCATCATCTCTACTAACCATTGGTGTTGTAGAGTTTCAGGAACCACAATCAGAATGCGTTCAGCACGGCCAGACAGCACCTGTTGGTGGATGATCATGCCCGCTTCGATGGTTTTACCTAGGCCCACTTCATCAGCCAGTAAAACGCGCGGAGCGTGACGACGACCCACTTCATGAGCGATGTATAGCTGATGAGGGATCAAGCCAGCACGCATACCACACAAGCCACGCATCGGGCTCTTGTGTTGTTGGTACTGGTTGCTTAGCGCACGGTAACGCAACACAAAGTTATCCATACGGTCGATTTGACCTGCGTATAGCTTATCTTGTGGCTTGTTAAAGCGGATCTGGTTGCTTAAGAAGATTTCACGCAGAGTGACTTCTGTTTCTTGGGTATCTTCGCGAGTACCTAAGTAGGTTAGCAGCCCTTTGTCTTCGATAACTTCTTCGACAGACAGAGACCAACCTTCTTGGCATTCGATGACATCGCCTACATTAAACGTTACTCGGGTTACGGGAGCATCAGTACGTGCATAAACACGGTTTTCTTCTGACGCTGCAAACATTAGTGTCACTGTGCGAGCATCCATTGCTACAACGGTACCTAAACCTAAATCGCTCTCCGTATCGCTTATCCAGCGTTGCCCCAAAGCAAATGTCATGAATCGACTACCTCAATCTTATAGTTGGAATTTGGTCTTCTTAACTGCAGTTTTAAACAAGAACATTATCGCTCCTGAACTAAAAATATAGCCAAAAATGTCTAGTTTGCAGCCACTTTTTAAGTGCGCTCTCAATAATAAATATCTCGAGAAAATGGTGCAGAAAAAGGTCGCTAATCTTACTCGATGCTGTGATTTAGGTCACGCCTAAAGGAGATGATTTCATGCTTTTTTTCTGTTTTCGCCAGTGCAATCAAACTGTCAAAAATTCATGGTTAATCTATAGGTAGCAGATTGCTGCTCTCAAACGAATACACCATATTCACTCGTAACGATATGGTGCTGTTCCTCTAGATGAAGTTTAGGTGAGTAGTTGACTATCACCAGAATCAGATACTAATCTTTATATGAGCTTTATCTACGTTCAATGAATGCAAGGCAAGCCGCACGTCGGCAAGGAGATGCTATGGGCGAGACCAACCGGAAGCTATTTGTTTTAGACACCAATATCCTACTTCACGAACCCTTCGCTATATTTTCTTTCCAAGAGCACGATGTCGTTATCCCCATGACAGTGCTAGAAGAACTCGACAGAATCAAAGACAGTAAAAGAGACGTTGCTCGAGATGCGAGAATTGCGATTCGAACGCTCGAAGACCTGTTCAGGGAAGCCACACCAGACCAAATATCGGAAGGCATCCCTTTTTCTAAAGACATAAATGCATCTGGCAGTATTTCAATACTCGCTGACTACGAACTTCAAGAAAGCATCAAAGCCTTTGCCGATGACAAGGCGGGCGATAACCGAATCCTCAACGCTGTCCTCTATCTTCAAAATAAACGCGCACCACGCGAAGTGGTTCTCATCACCAAAGACATCAATATGCGTTTACGAGCAAAAGGCGCCGGTGTACGTTTTGTTGAAGACTATCAAACTGACCAACTGATTGATGATATCCAATACCTCACCAAAGGCTTCCAACAACTGGAAGGCTCATTTTGGGATGGTATCGATAATGTCGAGAGCAGAAGTTTAGGCGGCAAGACGCTGCACACCTTAGCAAGAGCGCCGTTCGAGCCAACCTTCCTCAACCAATATGTGATTGACGAAGAAAGTGACTTTGCCGCTCGAGTCGAGGAGATTGAGCCGGAAAGCATTACCCTGAGAGACCTCAGCCGCGAAAGATTGATGAATCGCAGAGCATGGGACATCACACCAAAGAACGTCTATCAAGGCATGGCGATTGATGCGCTGCTCGACCCTGATATTGATCTTGTGATTCTCACTGGCGCCGCAGGTAGTGGTAAGACACTGCTTGCTATGGCTGCTGCACTTGAACAAACCATTGAACGTAAGCAATTCGATAAGATCATCGTAACCCGCAACACCCCTGATATTGGTGAGTCGATAGGTTTCCTTCCGGGTACAGAGGAAGAGAAAATGTTGCCTTGGTTAGCCGCAGTGACCGACACACTGGAAGCGCTGCACAAGAACGACCACTGCACAGAAGGCTCGATGAAGTACATCTGTGACAAAGCCAATATCCAGTTCAAATCAATCAACTTCATGCGTGGCCGCTCGATTCAAAATGCCTTTGTGCTTTTGGATGAGTGTCAGAACCTCACCGCTTCACAGATAAAAACCATCATCACCCGTTGTGGTGAAGGTACTAAGATCGTCTGCTCAGGTAACTTAGCGCAGATAGATTCTTCTTACCTAACCCCTGTGACTTCAGGCTTAACCTACATGGTTGAGCGTTTTAAAAACTTCGAAGGCAGTGCCAACATCCACCTCAATGGTGTGGTGCGTAGCCGACTAGCTGAGTTTGCGGAAGAGAACATGTAGTGACTCTATACGCTCACTGAATCAGTAATCTAAAAACAAAAAGCGCCTCACATTGGAGTAATGCCGATCGTTTAAGAAGACTTGAACGATCCTGCAGTTAGCAGATAATCCCCATCAACAACGTTGATGGGGATTTTTTTATGCTTGAACAAGAATTAGCAATGGCGCACGAGACTATTGAGGATGCGGATAATTACGAATCTGTCGTCAACGCCATTCAACTAGAATGGATAGAACAAGCTCTTCTTGAAACAAATAAAGCGAGCATAAGACGACGTCGACTTCCCGCTCAGCAAGCTGTCTGGCTAGTTATTTGGATGGGGTTGCAACGCAACATGTCTATCAAAGAGGTATGCAGTTCATTAGACATTGCCCTTCAACCAAAACCTGAGGATAGTTGGTCTCGTGTTGCGCCTAGTGTCCTCACCGATTCACGTCGACGTCTAGACGAGAGTCCATTAGCGGCTCTTTTTCACACAACAGTCAAGGCTTGGCGCGAAGATATCATTCAACAAGACAGAGACTTAGGGCTTAACGTTCTTGCTGTGGATGGAACAACATTTAGGTGCCAAGATTCACCAGAGAACGCCGAAGAATTTGGGTTCATCTCTAAAAAACTGAAACCTTATCCTCAACTTCGTTTAGTTGCTTTGATGTCAACGGAAACTCGAATGATTATGGGGGCAGCTTTTGATGGTTGTCATGTCGGTGAAACGACCTTAGCTAAACGTTTATTCAATGATATCCCAGCGCACTCATTGACTTTATTTGATCGTTGTTATTTCTCCGCAGACCTTTTGTTGTCATGGCAAGAGAGTGCGGAAAATGCTCATTGGTTAATGCCTGCAAAACGTAAACTACGCTATGAAGTATTGGAGAAATATGCAGAAAATGACATGCTTATCTCAATGCCCATCTCTCCTCAGGCCCAGCGGCAGAATCCTAATTTACCCGAGCGTTGGGAAGCTAGATTAGTCCTATATCAAGAACCAAAAGGTGAGATAAAAGGTTTTATTACTTCACTTACAGACCCTAGCAAATACTCACTAGAAAGCCTGCTGCGTATTTATTGGCAACGTTGGGAGATAGAAGAAGGTTATGGTGAAATTAAACAGACTCAACTGCAAAGTCACGTCACTTTACGAAGTCGTTTTTCTGTCGGTGTGAGGCAAGAGCTTTGGGGTGTCTTACTTGCTTATAACCTAGTGCGATTAGAGATGGTTAAGATAGCTTCAGAAGCAGGGGTTCGAGCGACTAGGGTCAGTTTTACGGCCGCGATTAACCTTATTGATGCGCAGTTACGTTGGCTAGCTTTATGTCCAGACGGAACTCTACCAGTAAAACTTAAAAGAATGAGGGAAAGTATCAGTCACTTCATTCTCCCAGATAAAAGAAAGGACCGAACGTTTCCACGTTCAATCCTCTTTGTTCCAGCTAAATATCCGTTTAGATTCAAACAGTAATGCTTATCCGAACGGCATTGCCTCACATTGGAGGCGCTTTTCAATTTAATATTTTGAAGTAAGTCGGCAGAGGTTAGTCTGAATTACTCAGTACCACCAACGGTTAGCGAGTCTAGTTTCAATGTTGGTTGACCAACACCCACTGGCACACTTTGACCAGCCTTACCACACACACCCACACCACGGTCGATGCTTAGGTCGTTACCCACCATAGACACCTGCTGCATCGCTTCGATACCAGAACCGATTAGCGTCGCGCCTTTCACTGGGTGAGTGATCTTACCGTTTTCAATCATGTACGCTTCAGACGCTGAGAATACGAACTTACCTGATGTGATATCGACCTGACCGCCACCGAAGTTCGGTGCGTAGATACCTTTCTCAACCGTCGCGATGATCTCTTCCGGTGTGTGTTCGCCCGGTAGCATGTATGTATTCGTCATACGTGGCATTGGAAGATGCGCGTATGACTCACGACGACCATTACCTGTCGGTGCTACACCCATTAGACGAGCGTTCAGCTTATCTTGCATGTAACCTTTTAGGATGCCGTTTTCGATTAACGTATTGTACTGACCGTTAACACCTTCATCATCGACGTTCAATGAACCGCGTAGATCCGTTAATGTACCGTCATCGACAATCGTACATAGGCTTGAAGTTACTTGCTCACCAACTTTGCCAGAGAATACTGACGACTCTTTACGGTTGAAGTCGCCTTCTAAACCGTGGCCTACCGCTTCATGCAGCAGAACGCCCGGCCAACCAGAACCAAGAACCACAGGCATGGCACCAGCAGGCGCTGCAACCGCTTCAAGGTTAACTAATGCTTGGCGAATCGCTTCATCCGCAAATTGGTAAGCAACTTGAGTGCCTTTGTCATCACTTAAGAAGAAGTCGTAACCAAAACGGCCACCACCACCAGCGCTACCACGCTCACGACGATCACCCTTCTGTGCAAGTACGCTAATAGACAAGCGAACCAGCGGACGAATATCACCAGCGTAAGTGCCATCAGTCGCAGCAACCAGCATCTGCTCATGTACACCACTTAAACTCACCGATACTTCAGTCACCATCGGCTCTTTAGTGCGAATGTAAGCATCTAATGATTTTAGTAATTCTGTTTTCTGCTGTTTTTCCCAACTCGCAAGCGGGTTAACTGCATCATAGTAAGCTTGATTAGAGTTGCGTTTGAACGCTTGAACCTTGCCGTTTTGACCTTGTTTAGCAATACCACGAGCCGCAATTGCGCTCTGCTTAAGACCATCCAATTGGATTTGGTCAGAGTAAGCAAAACCAGTCTTTTCACCAGATACTGCACGAACGCCAACACCGCAATCGATATTGAAAGAGCCGTCTTTAATAATGCTGTCTTCTAGCACTAAAGATTCGTGCCAGCTTGACTGAAAGTAGATATCAGCATAATCAATTTGGCGGGTAGCAATACTCGCCAATGTATCTGCGATATTTTGCTCCGTAAGCCCTGTCGGGTTCAGTAGCGCTTCTTCAATTTGATTAATGCTCATAGATGGCTCTTGTTTGTAATTAAAATTGATTGGTAAATCGAGAGTGTTGCGCGATGGGCATATTTTGCCTAATGGACTCGCAACTGGATGTGTCTATCTCAACCACCATACTTTTAGGATCTTGGTCTAACTGTGCGACCACTCGTCCCCATGGATCAACCACCATTGAGTGTCCCCATGTTTCTCTTTGGCAAGGGTGTTTTCCGCCTTGACCTACCGCGACAATCCACGACTGTGTTTCAACCGCGCGGCATCTTAATAGTACTTCCCAGTGCGCTTGACCCGTTACCGCTGTAAAAGCCGCAGGCACCACAATGATTTGTGCCCCTTGCTTACGTAACTCTGAATACAAGTGTGGAAAGCGCACATCATAACAAATACTCAAACCTAAGCGACCAAAAGGCGTTTCCGCTGTCACAACTTGGTTGCCCGGAGTGAAAATATCCGACTCTCGATAGCACTTATGGGCGTCAGCGACATCCACATCAAACATGTGTAGCTTGTCGTAATGAGCAACGAGGCAACCAAAATCATCAATCACCAAGGTGGTGGTCGTCACTCCGTTAGTTGTGCTTATCGGCATACTGCCAATGACGATCCAAATTCTGTGAAGCTTTGCTAGCTCAGAGATTTTCTTTTGCAGTGGGCCATCATTAAAAGGCTCAGCACACTGGTGATAGTCGGCTTTACTGCCAAAAACTAACGCGTTTTCAGGGCAAACAACCCACTTAGCCCCCAACTCTTTGCACTTTGCAACTTCTTGAGCAAGGTACTCAAAGTTCAATTCAGGGCTGGGGCCAGATGTCATTTGAATCAACCCAACACAATCCATGTGTATCGCTCCTCCATTCATTATGATTCAGAAATCAGCATTTCACCGTATATTCGCTGACTCGGGCATAAGGTCTTTTCGGCTAATTTAAGGCCTATTCGGCTAATTTTCTCAGCTTCTCTGGCAGCTGAAACTCGCCAGAGCTACGAGAAAGTTCGCTCACCGTTGGTGAATCCAATGGTCCTTTCACCGAATAATTTACTTGGGTAAAGACTTCCACAACTGGCGAGATAACCGTGGTCACCGCCAATACGTACAGCGCCGTTTGAGGGGTTACCGCAAAGGCCGTTAATACGGGAATACCCGAGGTAATATCTGGGGTAAAGTTCACCTCAGCATCAACCTGACGCGTGTTGAGGTTAGCGATACCTTTGATTTTCATCTCACCTGCGACCGCATCCATGTTCAGATCATTGGTCAGGAAGATACCATTTTGAATCTCGCCCGTTCCGGTGATGCTGTTGAAGGCCATACCTTTATCAAACACATCTGAGAAATCGAGCTGCATCTTACGGATGATCGAATCTAGGCTAAACAGGCCAAGTAATCGAGCTGCGCCGCTCACATCCGAGATAATGCCTTTACCAAACTTGGTTTTAACGTTGCCATCAAGGGTATCCATTTTGATTCCCCAAGGCGAACCATCCCAATTTAGTTGACCTTCCAACGCGAATGGCGCTTTTTGAATCCCGGAAGTAATACCAAAGCGCTCCATGAGCTCGCTGTTGTTTTCACCCTCAACATCAACGGTTAACGATGAATGACTCTTGTCACCTTGCAGTTCCCACCAGCCACTCACATCCGCTTTGTTACCGCCGCTTCGCACCTGGATTTTGTTCCACTCGATACGATCTTCGTTCCTCGTCATTTCAACATCGACCTTACCCACCTTGTAGCCTTGCAGCCAAAAGTCGTTCAGCGTCAGGGTCAGGTTTGGCATCGCATCGTGGATCTCTCTATCCAATTTGGATATCAATGGCGCAGCTTGTTCTTTACGTTGCAGCAGTTGCTGATCTTGGTTGTTCTTATCACTCCACTCAGGAACAAACAGATGCAGACGATCCAGTGAAACTGTCAAATCATAAGGAGGCAGGTAGTTAATATCCCCTTCTAGCTCTTGGCTAGACACGTCCAGTTGCCACGCCTGTTTGTTCTTACGAGCACTAAAATCGACGTCATTCCAAGAGATACCACCCAAGATCAGCTCTTTACTCTCAAAGGTAATACGGCTTGGCGCAGGTATGGTTGGCGTGTTCATTTGACTAAGTACAGCCGTTGAAGGCTTTACCGGTTCCATTACAACCGATAACCAATCATCGGCATTGAATTTGTCTGTACGAATCAGTGCGTGATGGCCCACCACCGGGCTAATTTTGTAGCCACCGCGACCAAGCACTAAGTTGGTCGCCGTTAACTCAGGCACGTCGCCTGTGATATCAATCTCAGCTTGGTACTTGGTGTTTGGCAATTGCAGGCGCGCGGTAATCGTCTCTTGGTTACCCGATGCCTGTAGCCTTGCAGAGCCACTTTCTAGTGATTTTTTCGCCAATGGATATGGGTAATCACTCGCCAAGTATTTTAGGTCTGACTGTAAGTCTAGTTGGTAGGTAAAGCCGATATCATTCAGCTGGATATCAATCTGGCTTTGCCATTGCGCATGACCTGATAAGCGGCTTAACCATTGCTCACCGATGTAAGGTTCTAGAGGCTTGACGTCCCAATCACCTAACACATCAATATCAACTGCATAGCCAGGACCATCATTAAGGCCCTTAAAATCAAGCGAGATACCTTGGTTAAGCAGATCCGCAGCGAGGCCATTTGCCGTCACTACGTCATTATCAAATTCAATTCGACCCGTGGTGTTCTCGAGCACCATTGGCGGCGCTTCAATCTCAACATGGTTGCCACTTAAGTCGGCGTAACCCCATGCTCTTGCTTCTTTTTCAGAATCAAACGGAATATTCAGCTGGAACTCAGAAGAGACATCACCACTCACTTGAAGTGCGGTTAAGGCTGCGCCTACCGAGCCCACCAGTGGCGAAGACGTCATGTAATCGCGTACTGCGTTGCCAGACGCCGTCGCTTTAGCTTCAATTTCAATATGGCCGCCTTCCCCTAAATAAGGAATGCGTCCTGTGATTCGATCTGCCGTCACATCCATCAGTTGAGCTGAGCGAGAATCCAGATGCATCGCATCATTTTCAAACAACAGATCAAGCTGAAGATCAGTAATCAGTGGCCACGCGGTATCAAAGCTGAATTTCGCATCTTCTAAGCCAACCCAAACCTGGAAAATACCATCGTGGTTAGTGTATGGATATTGAGACAAATCACCATGCCACAACAGTTTTACGGTATCCGCTTTACCGGCTTGAATCGCAGTTGAAAGGTAGTCTGTTAGATCTTGCCCAAGAGCCAGTGTAGGTAAGTAGCGCCATGTTTCACCGACATTGTAAGCGTCCGCTTCGCCGTAGAAGGATAAAAACGGGCTCGCATCTTTTGGGAAGTCTAAGCGGAATGCGCCTAGTACTTGTAAATCGGGGGTGGCAGCTGTGATTTTGTCTGACCACAGCTTCCAGCCGTTTTCATCTTGCTGCCAAACAATATCAACCTGACCTTGTTTGATATTCAAAGGCGCTTGGAATACGTCACCATAAGGGAACACATCGTCAATAACATGCAGGCTAGCTTTCGCTTCCGAGGCCGAACCAAACACACTACCAGACACTTGGCTAAAGCCTGGGACTAGTTCCCACTGCTCGATAGCAAGATCAGAAAAACTGGCTGAATAACGTAAACTGTCAATTCCCGAACCCATGGAAACACGGATATCAGAAACAGAGCCGCCCGGCGCCAATACGTTAATCATTTTGGTTGATTGTTCAGAGTCAGGCAGCAGCTTAATCAACGGAGTAATAGTCGCAATATCCAGCTCAGAAATGTTGAGTTGCCATGGACCTTGATTCCACTTGAACGCTACGTCGAGTTCCGGCCAAGGTGTGTCATCCGTTCTAAGGTTTAGTGAGTGACCATTTACTTGCCAACCATCATCAGTCGGCGACAACTTAAAGACACCGGACTCAAGCATGAGGTCATGCTCGCCATCTTCGTTCCACGCCAGTTCTGAGGGTAAAACCTCAACATAAGCGCTCACTGGCTTGCTATTTCGCAGCGTAAGCCAGCTATTCAAGCTCACAGTACCCGTTTCAATGCCGGATTCCGCCTGCATATAATGCGTAAGCCATGGCTTAACAGAAATGCTGTCGGCACTGACATAAAACTCACCAGTCACATCAGTCAGTGACCCACCATCAATAAAGTTAGCACTCACTGACAGAGAGTTTAGATTGGCATCTTTGATACTCACCACACCTTCAGCAAGGTGATGTTTGTCTGAATTTTGCCATTTTAAGGTTTCTATATCGAGCTGACGTTCTTCACCCGAAACAGAGTGATAAAGAATAGAAGAATCTTTTGCAGTTACATCGACGAGTGTTTTTAGCAGTAAATTATCGAGCTCTTGTATCACTCGCTTGGAAGACTCGGGATCTGTAGGTTCGTCTTTGCCATTTTGTCCGGCAAACAGATCAATTGAGCGGATATCAAGATACATTTGATTCATGACTAGATCGGCCACAACCGGGCGCATCTGCACGAGCGATTGAATCAAGTCAAACTCGACTTCAACACGCTCAACAGAGAAGGTCACATCTTCTGCATTGGGGAGGCTAGCTTTAACGCCTTGCAGAGCAATAGAGGGGTGAGTGTTACGCCAAAAACCGCCCACGTCTTGAATCGAAAAATCAAAACCGGAGTGTTGGTTTACCCAAAGCTCAATTTCAGATTGATACTTGTTTAAATTGGGCAAGGCTACACGCAGTGTAGTAACGGCAATGGCTAGCGTTACTAAGAGAGTAACCACTAACCATAAACATGCACGTAGAATCAGAGTAACGCTTGAGCTCACAAAATTTCCATTACATCATAACAACATCAAACTGCTCTTGTATGTACAGAGGCTCAGCCTGGATTTTAACTTGCTTACCAATAAAGACTTCAAGCTCCGCAAGCGCATGAGATTCATCGCCCTCTAACGCCTCAGCTACGGCAGCTGCCGCATAGACCACAAATTTATCGGCGTCGTACGCACGATTCACTCGCGTGATCTCTCGAAGAATTTCATAACAAACGGTTTCAACTGTCTTCACACTGCCGCGGCCTTCACAAGCAGGACAGCTCGAACATAGGATATGCTCAATACTTTCACGAGTACGTTTACGAGTCATCTCAACCAAACCAAGCTGCGTGAAGCCATTAATATTGGTTTTCACACGGTCTTTGTCGAGCGCAGCCTCTAAAGAAGTTAGTACTCGCTTACGATGTTCCTCAGACAACATATCAATAAAGTCGATAATGATGATGCCACCTAAGTTACGTAGACGCAGCTGACGAGCAATCGCTTGAGTCGCTTCTACATTGGTGTTGAAAATCGTCTCTTCTAGATTACGACGACCAACAAACGCGCCAGTGTTGATATCAACCGTGGTCATCGCTTCAGTTTGGTCGATAATCAGATATCCACCAGACTTTAATTCGACTTTACGATCCAATGAACGCTGAATTTCGTTCTCGGTATCGTACATATCAAAGATAGGCTTATCACCTTCATACAGCTCAAGCTTGTCTGTCAGCTCAGGCACGTATTCAGAGGTAAACTCTTTTAGGTTTTCATATTCTAGACGAGAATCGACCTGAATCTTGCTCAGCTCAGTACCGACGAAGTCACGTAAGATACGTTGGCTTAAGCAAAGCTCACCATACAAACGAGTACGCGCCTTGTGCTTACCACGACGCTCTAATACTTTTAGCCATAATCGCTTCAAGAATGCGGCATCTTGTGCCAACTCATTTGAATCTGCACCTTCTGCTGCTGTGCGGATGATGAAGCCACCGTGTTCGTCACAGTAACGAGACACGACTTTTTTAAGACGGTTACGTTCAGACTCGCTGTCGATACGTTGAGATACACCAACATGACTTGCGCCCGGCATAAATACCAGATAACGAGACGGTAGAGTGATATCAGTGGTTAAGCGAGCACCTTTAGTACCAAGAGGGTCTTTGACCACTTGCACCACAATGTCTTGCCCTTGACGGACAAGCTCTGAAATATCACGAACCTGAAATTGTTTCTTTTCGTTTTCAGCGACACATTCAGTGTGTGGGACAATATCAGAGGCGTGTAAAAAAGCTGCTTTCTCAAGGCCTATATCCACAAAAGCCGCCTGCATTCCCGGAAGAACACGGCTTACACGTCCTTTATAGATATTTCCTACGATACCGCGTCGAGCATCTCGTTCGACATGGATCTCTTGAAGAGCCCCCCCTTCAATCATGGCCACACGAGTTTCACTCGGGGTCACGTTCAGCAACAATTCAGCACTCATGGTGCACCTCAGATTAGTAATTATAAGAATTCTTGCAGTAGCTGGTCCGTTTCAAATAAAGGTAAGCCGACAACGGCGTAATAACTACCTTCGATTCGGGTGACAAAGCGTCCGCCCAAACCTTGGATCCCATAGCTACCGGCTTTATCGCATGGCTCCCCTGTTTGCCAGTATTGTTCTATTTCTTTTTCACTGAGGGGTTTAAACCATACGTCGGTAATAATGACTTCTGTTCTTTGTTTTTCTTCTGAAACCACAGAAACCGCCGTCATCACTTGGTGACGTTCATTCGCTAACTGAGTAAGCATGCGCTTAGAGTCAGCAAAATCGGTGGGTTTCTCAAGCACTTGCCCTTGGCTTACGACGACTGTGTCAGAACCAAGAACGACTATATCAGAGCCATGATCTACAGTATCAGAACTAGGAACGACATGCTGCCTTTCAGAAGGGTTATCTTTCAATAAAGACAACGCAGCTAAAGCTTTATCTAAAGATAGTCGCTTAACATATTCTTCGGCGGTTTCTTGAGCGTGTTTACACTCTTCAACATCGGTTACGAGGACAGAAAACTCATAACCGAGTTGAGATAGCAATTCTTTGCGGCGTGGAGAGCCGGATGCCAAAACTAAATGTTTCTTTTCCATCGTCACGCTACCTCACATGCCAATGGCGACGCACGCGTCTCATTAATAAAAACATCCAAGGCCAAAGTATACAGTTTATCAATGCGCTCCATAACGATAACGGATTGAAAACAACATCTTGGATCAAATATTCACCAAAGAAGATCAACACCTCAAACAAGACCGTTAACGCGGCAATGATCATCGCTTGCTGCCATAACGCCATGTTACGAATGACGAGGAAGTTCATCGCAATAATGTACATCACTATTGCCATCATCATGCCTCGAATACCCAGAGTAGAGCCGATCAAAAGGTCCCACAATAAGCCTAAAATCAAAGCACTACCCACGTTAACACGATGCGGTAGAGCCAAAACCCAGTAACACGTAACCAGCAGTAACCAAGATGGTCTAAATAAATCTAAGCTACCAGGCCAAGGGATCGTCTGCAGAATCAGTGCTATTAAAAATGAGCAGAAAATTACTACCTTGCTTCTCAAAACGCTATTGGCCATCTTCGCCCTCTAACAATGCTTGTTCTATGCTCGATTGATCCGCTTGCATCTGTTTGTTTTCATCAGGCCATACAAGCAGCAGGTATCTGAGCTTATCGAACTCAACCACAGGCTCTGCTTTAATCACAGCGAACTCACGTTTCGGGTCGTAATCAACGGCCGTAACATAGGCGACTGGATAACCTTCTGGATATACCCCACCAAGACCTGATGTCACCAACAGATCTTCTTCTTGTATATCGGTACTGGTTGGAATGTGCTCTAGCTGGATCTCATCAATCATGCCATTGCCCGAAGCAATCACACGGATGTCATTACGAATAACCTGAACAGGAATCGCATTGTTTGCATCAGTGAGTAGTAATACACGACTATTATGAGCAGCAACGAAAGTGACTTGGCCGACAATGCCTTTTTCGTTGATCACCGGCTGACCTTCATACACCCCATCAATCTGACCTTTGTCGATCACGACTTGATGGCGATATGGTGAAGTGTCTACCGCCATAACTTCTGTGACGACTTTCTTCTCATCACGGATAAACGGCGAGCCTAACAGCTTACGAAGGCGCTTGTTTTCTTCTTGATATTGCTCAAGCAGAATCAGCTCGCTCTTCAGACGCAAGACTTCTCGTTTAATATTATGGTTAGATTCAATTAACCCTTTGCGAGTGCTAAAACGGTCGTAAACACCATCGAACATAGTGCGAGGCAAGTTGGCTGCATATTGAATAGGCGCAACCATGCTGTTTAATAGATAGCGAACATTTGAGAAAGCATCTAAACGACTATCAGCCAGCATAAGGCTGGCTGATAAAATTACAGCAAAAAACAGGCGCAATTGTAGAGAGGGACCTCTACCAAAAATTGGCTTCATTCTATATTTGGTCCTAGAGCTACATTTGATCCTATAGACAAGGTCCTAGGCTCTTTACATAAAACTAGATAAGAAAAGAGCCTAACACTAGATATTATTCTTCGCTGAACAGATCGCCGCCGTGCATGTCGATCATCTCTAGAGCTTTACCGCCACCTAGAGCAACACACGTTAATGGCTCTTCTGCAACAACAACAGGGATACCTGTTTCTTCTGTTAACAGGCGATCAAGGTCTTTAAGCAGTGCACCACCACCTGTTAGTACCATACCGTTTTCTGAGATATCAGAAGCCAGCTCTGGTGGACACTGTTCAAGTGCAACCATCACTGCAGATACGATGCCAGATAGAGGTTCTTGAAGTGCTTCAAGGATTTCGTTTGAGTTTAGGCTAAAGCTACGAGGCACACCTTCAGCAAGGTTACGACCACGTACTTCGATCTCTTCGACTTCATCGCCAGGGTAAGCTGAACCGATTTCGTGTTTGATCTTTTCTGCCGTTGCTTCACCGATCAAGCTGCCGTAGTTACGACGAACGTAGTTGATGATCGCTTCATCAAAACGGTCACCACCAATGCGAACAGAAGACGAGTAAACCACACCGTTCAGTGAGATAACCGCAACTTCAGTAGTACCACCACCGATATCAACAACCATTGAACCTGTTGGCTCAGAGACACGTAGGCCAGCACCAATCGCAGCAGCCATAGGCTCATCGATTAAGTAAACCTCACGAGCACCAGCACCTAGCGCAGATTCACGGATAGCACGACGCTCAACTTGCGTTGAACCACAAGGTACACAAACCAAAACGCGAGGGCTTGGTTTAAGCACACTGTTGTCATGCACTTGTTTAATGAAGTGCTGAAGCATTTTTTCCGTTACGTAAAAATCAGCAATTACGCCATCTTTCATTGGGCGGATCGCTGAAATGTTACCAGGCGTACGACCAAGCATTTGCTTAGCAGCGTGGCCAACAGCAGCGACACTCTTTGCAGAACCCGCACGATCTTGGCGAATAGCTACAACTGAAGGCTCATCAAGAACAATGCCTTGGCCTTTTACATAAATAAGGGTATTGGCTGTACCTAAATCAATCGATAGGTCGTTTGAAAACATGCCACGAAGTTTTTTAAACATATTCTTCGCTCATCCTGCAAGAATTAGAAGACAAAAATTGCACTAAATGTACCAATGCCTTGCTGTTACGGCAAGGCATTGAAGTACAAACATGGACTGAAACCCGCAATTTCTTACAGATTCCTAACTTAAGGGGCAAAAATTATATTATTACTGACCTGTTAAGCCACTTTCACCTCGGTAGATCACACGATCGTTACCACGGTATATACCAAATGTGACGACGGTGGATGGATCTTCATCACCCAGTTGGCGCCAGTTGTAACGTAGCCATGGTTGATCTTGATCACTGCCACTACATGAGATGTTATTTCCGCCATCGCTATCAGGCTCAGAGTCATCCATTCTTAACCACAGACGAACTTGCTCACGTGGCGCGTCTGTTCCTGCTGGCGTATTTTGATTTGCTGTGACCTCTTCTTCTCCATCATCCAAATTTCCACTACCGTTAAGTGAAACTAAAGTGGTTGCCGCCCCTTCACTGTGCCAAATAACTTGTTTACAAGTATTAGCCCCATTGAAGGTACTGCGGTCATCATCCTCGTTAACAATAAACTCGCTGCCATCCCAGAACTCAGCGCGCAATGGAATAGTTAGAGTAGTATCAGAATTGCCACCAATATCATCTAGCACCATTCGACCATAACGAGCTGGAGGCTGGACCGGAAACTCGACAGAATCAGTCAAAATATCAGAGTCAGTAAATGAAACAGGATCAACTCCTGCAACAGTCAAGCCAAAGTGGGTAATAGTGGAGTTAGCATCTGAAGTATTAAACGGTGCATCTCTGCGGCTAACGTCATCCAAATCCGTAACTCGCTGAAGAACAGCGGCACTATCGTTCAACAACCAATGCTCACGATCATTAGACCAAGACCCAGCATCCGTATCTAGCAAGAAGCCGTTATCTATATTGCTATCATCTAGAACACCAAACTTTGCTTGTAGTTCTGTATTAAAGAATCGGTAATTATTAAGCGCATTATCCGTATCACCTTCACCTGATGCCATTGGATACACTAGATGAACAGCAGAGTCATAAGGCTGACCTAAATAAGCAATGTCGTTTTGATTAGCGACATTCCATTCAGGGTTATCTTGCAGGAAGTACTTCGGATAGAAGCGGCCAATTGATTTACTTCCAGAGAAGCCACCAAGAATCTTGCCATAAAAACTATTCGAGTCTTCGGTCACTTCAAAATTTATACTACCAACTTCTGAATAATTTAAACTTTTGAATTTATAACCATTATCATCAAGACTAATATCGGAACTAGACTGAGTCAATTGGCTACCAGGCTCTAAGCTACCAAGCACTGCACCATTATTGCTAGGAGTATCCAGAGTATGAGTTGCAACGACAGCACCAGAGGACAGCAAATAGTTTTGTGTTACTAAGCTATTATTACACGAAGGGTTAGCGTTACTCGAGAATCTAATTGGTTTAGCAAACACGTCAAACTCTTCCCCCGCTGCAACAAACGCATTCCCACCACTGCTGTTACCATCAGAATTGCTGCCCGTACAAATAGCAAATTGCCAAGGACGAGAATTCACCAAAAAACTACCAGAAAGTTTATCAATACCACTCTCAGGGCAACCCGACATCTCACTACAATCAAAGGTGCTGTCGGTCAGAGTTACTTTGAACTGACCTGACTCTTGAATCGAAAGTGTGTCGGTTGTTTCACCGTTATCACTCACCTCAAAATCAGGCGTATAATCTAATAAGGTTATCGCACTATTTCCGTTCGCAGGTTGAACGATACCTAAACTAACTTTAGGGGTGCCTACATAATCTTGTGATAAAGATGAATCTTGCGAATTACAAGAGGATACCTTTGCCGTCACGAGGTAATCATCCCCAGCCACAACAAACTGTTCATCAACATCGAACTTATAAGGTACAAAGTTAATTTTTGATGCAGCCGTTTCTAAATCACCATTCCAAGTACCACTGGCATCATAACTCTCTAACTTAGATGAAGATAAGTACAAAGTTTTTTGCCCATTAACAAAGTGACTTTGGTAATCCCCCGAAGATGTAGAGCAACTGTTTCCATTCTCATCTTCACACCACTTCCCAGTAGAATTTGGTGAATGTGATGCAGTGAAGTTATCTTGAACGGTGCTAATCACGTTGCCATCATCATCTACGACTTTAAACTCAACCTCAGCGACCTCACAAGTTAGAACATGAGAATATTTTGGGGTAACGACAAGAGAACCAGTTGGAAGTGGAGGAAGTGGACAGCTATAGTCAGGTTTATTAATAACTAAACCACTCTGCGAAACAACGCTCGCAGCAGTAACTGCGCCTTCCACTGTAAGTAAGTTTGGCAGGTTAAGTGTTTTCGCTAAAATAAAGCCTCTAAAGTTTCCTTTCAACTGTACAGTTGCATCTGGAGCATAAATGATTGGGTATGCGTTCTCATTAACAATATTGACGCTATTATTAAATTTAAAGCTTGTAACTACATTTATTTTAGAGCTATTTTCAAATATAAAATCACTTCGGCTTGTATCCGAAGCCAAAAAGTTATTAAAAGTTACTGATGATTGTTCAGGGATAATTAATACTAAACCACTACCATTTGATATTTCGAAATCATCAATATATAAACCATCTTTAAGGTGTACCCTTATTTCTGGATACTCATTGCCTAAATCATTTATATATAGTCGTTTCAAGTCTTCATTGATATACACATTAGCATTAGCTCCTGCTAACTCAAATGAACACAAGTTTGACGCATCACATCTAGACTTGATGTTTTTATCAATAGCTAGGCTCTCTGTTACAGAACGACTCGGAACATTAGGCAACAAACTATGGTCAATCTTTCGTCGGTTTAGTTGACCATCCTCATTCCCTACAGCACAACCTAAATCATCTCCACAGACATCATGGTTGTACATTTGATTTGTACCTCCCTCTAAATCAAATCCGACTAAAAGCAAACTCTCGGGATCAGGATTAGATGGACTCCAAGATCAATCATTGTCAATTGAAAAAGCATCAAGATAATCGGGAGACCAGCCATTGAAAGTTGTGCCCCACCCATTATTAATAATCAATGAACTCTCAACCCCAGTCCAACTTTGGATAGGCTCAGGAAACAAGTTACATACGTTAACCGGAATCTCGACCTCGGGAATTTCAAATGCGAAATAGCCTACTGATTCATAAGCTCCATGTTTACGAGTACTAAGAGAAGTAGCATCTTCATCAAATGCGAATGTAAATTGCGACTCTCCTCCACTCACATACTGCTTACAATAACGTAGCCAACCACCATCACCACCATTTCGGGTTTGCTTATTAGCAATAACACCAAACTTATTAAAGTTTTGATGTAGTGATATTTCGTTATTCAGACATGACCAGCCTATAGATTTACCTGGCTCTATTTCAGTTTTTTGGTTGTAGGTACCAGGCGCTTGGAAAAACTCTATTTTTGATGTTTTAGACTCATCTTGCCCTGAAAAAGTAGGGACAGCTAAATAAGCGATTTGCTTAGCTGAAGAAGTTGGCCCTTGTCGACCACGCTCTAGAGCAAGCTTAAATTTTTGGTTAGTTAAACCAGAGATAGCTGTTGTGGCCCAATCTCGGTCCTTGCCCTGAACTTGAGCCATGATCACGGGGTTTGTAATATCACCTCCCTGATATGAGACCGTTTCCCAATCAGAGTTGCCACAAGCATTACCCTTACATTGAGATTTAGAAGTTACGATACTACCAGCTTCACCATAAACCTTGGCTCCATTGTGATCGTAAAATGTTAACCTTCCGGGATCGGTAACAAAATAATAAATAGGTGACATTCGATCGGTTGAACTATAACTCTCAGCCGATTCACTTTCTATTGTTGCGCCTTTCTTTGAGTCCCAAATAGTTGCAACACTAGCCTTTGTTGGCACACTATTCACGATATCATCAGGATCGATAGTCGACATTAAGAATACAATTGGATTGTCATATTGCTTCTGGAACAACAAGTTACAACCATAAGTACAATCCATACCTTCAATAGAACCAAACTCATATTGAACATCCTCCAAATCAGGGACTGGTTCTTTTTCTCCATCGGCACACTCAACTACAACGGTATCACCTGACACTTCTAAAGTACCATTACCACCGTTTATCACAATTGAAGTAGTCTGTTTCTGTTCATATCCAGAGCCTGTATCAAGCTTGTAAATGAGACTGCCGTTTTTACCATTATTAGAAGTCGGTCTATAAATTAGGAGAACTCTTTCTCCTGGATTCACGTTCTGATCGGTTATCTTAGCGTTACTACCACTAACGCTGGACCACAATTTAACTACAGAGTTATTTGACGTAAAAGTGATCGTGACAGGAGTTGGGTTTGGAATAGTAAAAGCAACAGAAAAGCCATCTTGTCTTTTTAGATCATTACATTGTTCAGGAGAAAATTCGTCAGCTATCGAAACGAAAGATGTCCCACATAAAACAATCATGACTGCAGTGAGCTTCAAAAAGTTCGCGTAACAACAAGGAAGATTTTTAATGGCTCTAAAAAGACCAACCCATAATTTCATACTCACTCCCTCACCCAAACTTCTTGAATACGCTGTACTTGGTTGATACCTGAGCCACAAATGGCTGTTGATTCAATCTTAAAAAAACCAACATCATCTAAAATTCCGATCGGAGTACAAGTTAACTCTTCAACTGTACAGATAGTCGACATCCCACTGCTCACTTGATTTGAATTTAAGTTACCACACGCTGCACTAACACTTGTTGAAACCGCGGGAGATACAGTCAAAGGGTACACTTGAGTAAGTGCCCACTCATTCGCAGAGTGTGCTAGCAACCAAGCCTGTGTCCCAAGTTGCTTACGGGTCAATGTATCGTGATTTGACCATTGGACTTGCACTAGAGAAGTCGCGAGGAAGCCCATCACCACGATAACAAATACCGCGACGACCAAAACACTCCCTTGTTGAGGTGATTTACTATGGCGCATTGAGTACCTGCACATCTTGTTGATAAACACTGATTTCGTTGTTTTGCTCAAGCACAAGTTCGATATGAATCACACCACCGCGCTGTAAGCTTGGCTCTTCGTAACGGAAGTTACTTTTTGTATAGTTAACGCTATCTGTGACCCTTACGCCATTACGCTCAATGACACCTTGTCCTTCGATAGTATTGTTCACTATACAGAAGCTGACATGATTGTTTTTTTCATAAATATAGTGTCGTTTTGCAATAGACTCACTCACAAGACTCAAAGCTGTAACACTGAAAGAGTTGGTATTCTGAACTGCACCCGAGACGTCAATTCGTTTATTGGACTCCACTGCCAAATCATTAAAACTACTTGGATTTATAATAAGATAATCTCCTACAGAGAGACTTGGGGCATCTTGACCAACAATGAAGTCCAATTGATTGCCTGGTTCATCGAAGTGATAAAAACCGGAATATTTGATCGAATAGAATGAAAGACACTTTCTATCAAAAGCAAGTGTAGGTAAAAAAGTCTGAACTTCAGTGAAGCTATTGGGAACTGCGTGGCTTATCTCTCGCGACATTTTCTCAACAACAAACTGCCCTTTTACTTGCACCTTTTGTCTATCGATAGTGTCGACATAACCTTTCATGCCATATTCAACAAAGCCTGCAATCGCTAGGCCAATGACGGCAACCACAACAATGGTTACGATCATTTCTATCAAAGTAAAACCACGTTGTTTCATTAGTAGTTCCCCTTGTAAGCAACCAAGCTATAACGGTTGTTACCACCAAAGATCTGTAACTCAACGCGCTTCATCGTTCCAATTACATTGTCGTTAAGCCCGTCCATGTCTTCGTCATAAAACACCAAGACCTCAACTCTAAAATTGGCATAACTGTCTTCGATATTTTCATCTAGGATATTAGCAAGTGGGTACTTAATAGGTGATACACATGCTGATTCAGTGGTATCGGTGTACCAGCATCCAATATAATCATCGACATCATTAAAAGCAGCGGGCGCAGTCTCTGCCCCATCCACTCCCAGTTCATAGGGACCAGAACAAGCAGTCGCACCTGCATCCCCACAACGCACCAGACCACCATCAAAATCACTGTGTTCATCAAAACCACGTGCCAACATTTGGTTCATCAAACTCTGACCTAAGGCCACGGAACGGTTTTGATACTGTGGGTCTGCTGAACTTGCCACTTGTGGTGCTAAAAAACTGGTAATCGTGACCATCGCAATACCCAAAACGATAATCACAACAATACTTTCAATCAGAGTAAAACCACGTGAGCGAATCATAGACATGCTCCCTCACGCACATAACCTTGAGAATTAATACAGACTTGGGCGCTATTGCTCGAAGTGGCTGAGTTAATCGTAATATTCACCCCAGCACTTACTGAAGGGTTCCCCAATAAATCAAAGTCGATAACAGTATTCGCTGGAGAAAACGTTATATCTGATATACGTACATAATCACTACGCGCATCGGCTTGTGACTTTTGAGCGCTGTTCGATAGATTTAAACTGCAAGCGGTGACAGAACCTAGACAGTTACTATTTATAGCAAGGCGAAAACTGTCATTAGCCGCTGAAACGTTCGATTGCATTCGATTGACTTGGATTTGGCGAATTACGGAAATGGTTTGCTCTTGCGCAGTAAAAGTAGAATAGCTAGAGGTACCAGCGAAGCGACTTGCGGCAAAGGTGGAAACAATACCGAGGATAATGATAACGATGATCAGCTCTACCAGAGTAAAGCCGTTGGGTGTGGGGCTGTTATCCATAATGAGCCTCTAACTGCCAAGCGAGTACTGATTATACAAGATAATGAAGCTTTCGCTCTTATGTATATGAATAGTTTTGATATTTGTATGTTTTGGATAGAAAAAAGGCCAGCAGGTGCTGGCCTAATCAAAAATATTTGACTTAGTTAGCAGAACAGATTGTACCAGTACCTGAAGATACAACGTTTGCAGTAGCCGGTGTATTAGCATTCTCAGCTTGAGTATATACAACACAGTTAGTAGTGTAATTTGGAATGCCAAAAGTTACTTGAGCAGGATCTGAATCAGTTACTACTTCAATAAATTCAAAATCATCACCGATTCCCTGAACGATATTTGTAATATCATCTTCAGTTGCATTTGGGTAACCAAAAGTAGTATTGATAGTTGAACCACCAGCGCTTAGAGCACCTGAAGTACTCTCGAAGCCTTCAATTGCAGCCTTACCATAAATAATGCTCGCTGAGCCTTGAATTGCACCAGCTAGACCTTCAAGCGTTGCATCCTTCGCATCATCTTGCAAGTTTAAGAAACGTGGTGCCGCAGTTACAGCAAGAATACCTAGAATAACAATTACAACCACTAGTTCGATTAGGGTGAAACCGCCTTGTCTTTTCATAGTTAAGCTCTCTCTATGTTTAATTTTACGCAGACTTACTGCAAAGTTACGGTCACACGACCAGTTTTAATTTCGTAAACAAATTCATGCTCGGTACTACCTTCTAATTGAACGTAAGTACAGGTTGCATCACCAGAATTTGCTTGCGCTGAATACTTGTAGTTTGAGTCGTTCGCTACATCTGAAACCGCACCTACTTTAGGTGGATTTTGCAGCAAGTTTTCCATCAACTCAGAACATGTTTGGTCTGAAATATCTTGTGGAGCAGTGCTCGAATTATTGTTCAGAGTCCACGGATAGCCATCACGAAAGTCGGTCTCGACGTTGTTACTGTTTTTTGATCTTGTTAACCAAAAATCAACACCATCATAGTTTACAGTATTGTATGTTTCAACACCTATCTTCTCTGACGGCCTTGCTTCCGCTTCCCATTGTGCTCTTGCTGACAAAACAGCCGTTGCAAAGCCACCAGCGACACCTTCAATACTGGATTTCTTGGCTTCATCCGTCACATCAAGAAAACGAGGCAACGCAGCGACCGCCAATAAACCAACAACTACGATCACTATCACTAATTCGACAAGGGAGAAACCCTTTTGATTCTTAAGCATTTTCTACCTACTCATCTAATTATTAACGCGCATTATACATTCGCGCACGTATAAAACCATACTAAAACTGTCAATATTTTCACAAAGCCAAAATATTGGCTTTTACACTAAACCTTTCTCTTTCAAGTAATATATCTACCTGATATTTATCAGCATAATGATAACTACAGTGAAAGTGTCTGTTGTCACTTTTATCTTCAACTCTTGGAGAGCTTAGCCCTAAAATGCTCCCTTGAGGATATAATTGATCCAGCCAATAATTACAGTCTCGCTCCGTACCTTGGATAGGCATTACCCACCCAGTTCTGCTGTAGATCTTTGGGGGTTCCGAGCCTTCTTCTTGCCCAGCACCCGATAACAAATACTGCTGTTTGAACAAATTGGCTTGCTCTAAAATCCGCTTGCTCGCGACGATAAATGCCGTGTTAGTCGCTTCTTCTTCTACCGTTTTGAATGCCGAAAGCACACCGACAATAAGAAAAAGAATAACCACTGTCCAAATAACAAAACGTGAGCGTTGTAGGTTATTTAGCATTCCCTAGCCTTTGATCGCATCCAACATTCCCCACATCGGCAAGAAGATACCTAGCGCCAAAATCAGCACCATGCCTGCAACGATGGTTAACAAAATGGGTTCAATTCTGGCGGTTAAGGTTTTCAGATCGTAATCGACTTCGCGGTCATAAAAATCAGCCACTTCAAGTAATAGCTCATCAATACGACCCGTCTCTTCACCGACGGAGATCATTTGTATCACGAGCGGTGTGAAAATTTCGCTGTTAATCGCGGTCGACGAAACCGTACTACCGGCTTCAATGGCCGATTTCATGGCTTGAACTCGCAACTCTAGAAAACGGTTATCTAAAGCTTCCGCCGAAAGCGCTAGCGACTGGTTCAGTGGAACACCCGCTTTAAGCATCAAAGCAAAAGTACGCGAGAAGCGTGACAACAGTGCTCGATTCACTACCCCGCCAATGACCGGCATTTTTAAGCGTAATCGATCCCACTTTTCCAAGCCTTTGTCTGTCTTCACCCAAGCTTTAAAAGCGAAGATAAGACCAAAGATCACTCCAAGCATTAAGCCCCAGTAATTCACAAAGAACTCAGACATACCAATCAAGATACGAGTAGGCAGCGGCAAGTCGACACCAAAGCGCGCAAACATGCTTGAGAACTGTGGAATAACCTTGATGTTAAGAATGAACATTGCAATCAAGATAAAACTGATCACGAATGTTGGGTAACGCATCGCAGTCTTAATTCGTTTGCGAGTCTCAACTTCTTGTTCGTAATATCCAGCTAATTGCAGTAAAGCCTGATCTAGACGGCCTGTGTTTTCACCAACGCCAATCATCGAGACAAACAACGGACTGAATACCTTTGGGTGCATCTGCATTGACGCCGCTAAGCCGCGACCATTGGTTAGCTCAGCAACCACCTCTTCCAAGGCGGCTTTCAGCTGCTTATTTTCGCAGTTTTGAGTGAGGCCTTTCATCGATCTTAATAGTGGTACACCCGCTTTGGTTAGGCTGTATAACTGTCGACAAAACAGAACCAACACCTCTAACGGTACACTCGGAAAGAACAGACTCGATACATCCATATCTAAGACTGAACCACCACTTTTGCCCAGTTTGATAGAGGTTGGAATGATCCCTTTACTCATCAAGCTTTCAGCAGCAAGATCTTCGTTATTCGCGTCTAATTGCCCACTTACTTGACTACCATCAGAGCTGCGACCTACATAACGATACGTTGGCATATCATTCTACCCCTACAGATAAATTGGGTCAGTGGCACCGGACGCATCACCTTCGCCAAGATGCATTATCTCATCAAGACTCACGACACCTTGCAGAGCCAATTCCATCGCAGAAGCCAATAACGGTTTATAGTTTTCAGACTGTCTCGCCTTTTGAGCAAAACCTACCGCATCATTAGCTCTCAGCGCATCCATCATGTTTTGCTCTAGCTCCAACATTTCAAATACACCAATTCGCCCGCGGTAACCGGTTAAGTTACAGTTCTGGCAACCACGGCCTTTCATAAACGGCACACCTACTTGGTTAGGGAAACGGACGCTCAGCCATTGCTTGCGAGGTTCATCTAACTCATCCTCAACCTTACAATCTGTACACACTTTACGAACTAATCGCTGTGCGACTACTGCTCGAACAGCGCTCGCGACCAAGTAACCCGGAGCACCCATATCCATCATACGCAACGCGCTGTCTACCGCATCATTGGTATGTAACGTACTTAATACTAAGTGGCCGGTCAGTGCAGCTCTCAAGCCTATCTCAACGGTTTCGTGGTCACGCATCTCACCGATAAGAATAATATCGGGATCCTGACGTAGAAAGGTTCTCAAGATAGTAGAGAAATCGAGATTGATCTTAGGGTTTACCTGAACTTGATTCACACGAGGTAGGCGGTATTCCACCGGGTCTTCCGCAGTAATGATCTTTTTACCCGGTTCGTTTAATTCACTTAACGCGCCGTATAAGGTTGTTGTTTTACCTGAGCCGGTTGGTCCGGTAACCAAAATCATGCCATGTGGACGGCGCAATTGTTGACGCAGACGAACCAACAGATCACTCGGTATGCCCGACTCTTCTAGTTTACGTAGGCCTGCTGACTGGTTAAGAAGACGCATAACCACTGATTCACCGTGCTGTACTGGCATGGTCGACATACGAATATCAACCGACTGACCTTTAGATCGGATATTAAAGCGACCATCTTGAGGAAGACGTTTCTCTGAAATATCGAGGTTTGCCATCAGCTTCAAGCGCAGTACAAGTGCAGAAGCGATATTCACTTCATTCAGCAATGTTTCATGCAGTACGCCATCAATACGCTGACGAAGACGCAATACGTTTGAATCTGGCTCGATATGAATATCCGAAGCACCAACCTGAATAGCATCTTCAAATAGCGAGTTGATCAGCTTAACAACGGTAACTTCATCACTATCTTCTTCAGCGATATCGAAATCAAAGGCATCATTAACTTGGTGTTCAGCGTGAAGCTGTTCTGCAAACGAGGCGATCTCTTTGGTTCTTCGATAATAGCGATCGAAGCCATCAACCAATTGCCTTTCTTGAGCAACAACGAATTCCAGCGCGTAATCGCCGAGCTGACCAAGCAAAGACTCTTGGGCAAACAGATCCGCAGGGTCACTCATTGCAACACGCAAAGTGTCACCTTGGCGTCCAATAACCAATGCACGAAGGCGACGAGCATGTACTTCGGGTAAAAGCTGTACTGCTTCAACATCGACAACGGCTCGGCTTAAATCAATAAGAGGAATCGCTAACTGCTGCGACAAAAAGCTCAGCATTTGCTGTTCTGACAAGAAGCCAAGCTCAATTAGCGCATCACCCAGCTTACGCCCAGTACTTTTCTGAGCGGCCAGTGCTTGTTCAACTTGAGCCTCAGTGATAATGCCTTCTTCGACAAGCAAATCACCAAGTCTTTTTCTTAATCTAATTTGCATCGCCGCTCTCCTCTAAAGCATTGAGTATTTTTAACCGGTCACGCACAAAGCTTTGTGATTGAGATGAGATACCGACTCTAGTCAACGCACCTTGATATGATTGTTTTGCTGCAGCGAAGTCTAACTGGCGTTCTTGCTGAATCGCTAAGCCCAACCACCAGCGAGCGTTATCTGAATCGACTTCAACCAACTTTTGATAACTCTCGAGTGCGATTTCTTCTTGCTGTGATTTTTGGCTCAACGCCGCACGCATTGCTAGATACTCTTGAGTTGGATGCGGAGGCATGTGTACTAAAGGGCTCAGCGCCGCTTCTGATTGATTCGCTTTAACCAGCAGTTTAGATAACCCTAATCGCAATTTTTCACTGTTGATGTTGATCTTAATTCCAGACTGATAAAGCTCATAGGCTTTGCGAGTATCGCCTTTACCAAAATAGAGAATCGCAAGTTTCTGACGGACATCTTCATTTCGTGGCGTGTAGCGTAGAGCTTCAGTGTAGCCCTTCAACGCACCAGTAAGATCGTTCGCATCAAGCGCTTTCTGAGCTCGACCTTGTGCATTCACAGATAGCTGTTCCGGAGTTAACTCAACCTGTTCGATCAACATTCCGCTATTTTCTGAATCACCAGAGGCTACAGGCTCATTAGAGATAGACGCAGGGGCTTTTTTTGCCACACTAGCAACGTAAATCGGTTGGGGAATTTCAGTCTTAGTCGTTTCAGGCACGCTTAGAGCTTTAGCCGGTGTTTGTTGTTTTGTCGCTTTTGGGGCAGACATAACAACTGATTCGGAAACACTAGGCTTAGATTGAGCGCTTTTTGCCATCGCAGTGTTTTCTGTTGAAAGGATCGCAGAGTCTAGTGTCACCAATTTCTTAGTTGGCGATGAGATAGGTTGAGCAACTTCCTGAATGCCATTTGAATCATCAACGACAGAGACTTGAACCTGTAAATCTCGAGTTGAGATTGACTGCTCAACAATAGACTGATCAATCACAGGGCCTTGCGATATCGCCCAACCGCCCATCGCTAAGCTCAAAGTAAAACCTGCAACAACCCAAACTAGGGGGGAACGCGTTTTTACTTTAGGTACGACTGCGGCTTCAATCGAAGTCGCTGACTTTTTCTTTGCCAATTCAGACAAGGCGTTGTTAATGACGCTCATAATTAATTCCAACCCCACAGTATTGGCGTTTTAAATTTAGGCTTACACACATCGTACGTTTCATGCATAGCTGAAAAAAGATGTTGGTTGTCGATACTTTTCTTATCTTCACTGAACGAAAGCAATAGAGCCTTATGGCAAAGTTGGTTTATCAATCTAGGGATACCTAACGACGAACGACAGATCGCCTTTTTTTGATTCAAGCTGAATAACTCAGGACTGCCACCAGATTTAGCGATTCGATTATCAATATAAGCCACCGTTTCATCGAGATTCAGCGGTCTCAGTGTCGAACTAAATGTGATTCTTTGGCGAAACTGCCTTAGGTGATAAGCCTCTAATCGAGCATCCAATTCTGGCTGACCTAATAGAACAATCTGCAGCAGTTTTTTATCTTCCGTTTCAAGGTTACCAAACAACCTTAATGTTTCGAGCGCTTCATCCGATAGAGCCTGAGCTTCATCAAGAATAGCCACCACTCTTAAACCAGAATTGTGCAATTCAATGAGCTTATGCTGAATGTTATCAACCAAGGTTGCTTCATTATCGACAGCTAAACCAAGCTCTGTTGCAACCGCCTGGCGCAAGTCTGCCCCTGATAACACAGGGTTTGGTAAGTAGATCAGAGCTGTACAGTCATGTAGGTGATTGACCAACATCCGGCAAACCATGGTTTTTCCAGTGCCTACCTCTCCGGTCACCTTAATCACGCCCTCGCCCATTTCCAACGCCGAGATTACCGTCTGAATCGCTTCGAAATGAGGCGCTAAACCATAGAAGAAATCGGTATTCGGCGTTAAGGTAAATGGCAGTTGTTCAAAACCAAAGTGAGCTTGATACATACGACGACCTAGCTTAGTGAGACACTGCCACTCTATATTGAGAAAGTAAGCAATTACTCTTCATCAGGGAACCACTGCTGAAGAAGATCACGTGAACGCTCCAACTCATTTTGCCAAGTATTCACACCCACGATCGTTGGCTTAAGCAAGATCACGAGCTCAGTTTTTTGCGTTAACTGATTGGTATTACGGAACAAATGACCTAAGGCTGGAATATCACCGAGGAATGGAACTTTAGAGGTCACATCACTGGTGTTGGATTTCATCAAACCACCAATAACAACCACATCGCCATCTCGAGCTCGAATCACTGAGTCAGACTCACGAATAGAGCTTTTCGCCAAAGGAAGCTGCACCACACCCGTTGTAGAACCAAGGTTGAGCTCTTTCACTTCTTCCTCGACCTCAATAACGGCTGGGTGAACATGTAAGAATACGCTACCTTTATCATCTATCTGAGGGGTCACATCTAAGGAGATACCCGAAAAGAACGGAGTTAACTCAACCTCAGGTGCGACGTTCGCGTTGTCACCACTGCCTACCGCGCTAGATAAATCCGTCACGTAGTATTCGTCAGTACCCACTTTGATAACCGCTTTCTGGTTGTTTGCAGCTGTGACTCGTGGGCTTGATAGAACGTTCAGGTCACCTTGAGTATCCATAAAGCTCAATACCGCTTCAAAACTGCCATCTGAGATCGTTACGTTGGTTTGCCCGCCTAACAAAGAGCTGATCGCATCTAATGGAGGCAAAGTTCCACCAGGTCGATCAATTACCACACCGCCGCTGCCAATCGACTTAGATAAATTAGACCAGCTAATACCTTGTTGGTAACCATCACTCAAGGTTACTTCCATGATTTTGGCTTCTAGGATAACTTGACGCTGCAGGCGTTTTTGAGAAATACCTAAGAACTCTCGAACCTCACGAATTTCGTCAGGGTAAGCACGCACTGTAATCACACTCGCTTGCGGGGTCACGACAACGCTTTGCCCATCGCCCGAGCCAATTAAGTGAGCAACCGCCGCTTCAAGCTGTGGCCAAAAATCACTTTCAGAGGTCGTTTCAATCTCTGTACCACCATTCGATGTCGAGTTTGATGAATTAGAAGAGTTAGATGAATTTGACGAGTTTGAGTTCGAGTTTGAAGAGCTCGATGAATTCGAATCTGAGTTAGAGATCGTACCGGTGGTGATCGTCGTTAGTGAGCGACCAGAGCGCTTAACTTGTAAGTAATCGACAGGGATCGTTACGGTGCGAAGACCGGCAGGATAAACTTGAATCACTTTGCCACGCTTTTCAATATCGTAGCCATACATATCTTGAGCAACAGCCAGTACCTCATCTAACGTCACGTCCGTTAGATTAAGCGTAAGGTTTCCAGACACACTTGGGTGAATAGCCGCACTATATTCCGTACCTTTCACTAAGCTGGCAAAAAAAGTTCTCGCTTCAACGCCTTTTGCCTGAATACGAAAACGCTTAACCGTTTCCATCCCCGGAGACATCGAGTCAGAATTAAGCTGAGGCATAAGGTCATCTTGAACCGACGAAGGCAGCTCATGAAGCGCTCTGCTATTGGCTTCATTAATTGATTCGTTTAAAGACTCTTTAATCTCAACAGGATCTCTATGCCCCATCGAACAGCCGACTAAAGATGACACTAGGATTGCTACTACAAGTTTACGCATGTCTTCACTCTAACCTTAATTATTCTTAACATCTAAAGAGAACATCTCTAATTTCCACTGCTTAGAGCTTCTCTGCAGAGTGACGTATTCTGGATCTATGTTCTTAACTCGGTACCCTCTGATCGTTTCCCCTTGTCCGAGAATCTGACCATTCATAATCGCATAGCAAGGCGTATCTCCCTTACACACGATGCTTTCTAAAGAAGGCAAGCGATAACGAGTTGGTGCTTTCTTAGCAGGCGCCGTTTTCTGTTGAGGTGAAAGCCAGCCTAATGGCGCCGTGGGATCTTGCTCAGCCCACACAAAAGAGCTACTAAATAGCAAGGACAACAAAAGAGTTCTAACCACCGATAAACTCCTGTCTAGTACCTAATGTGTAAACCTCGAACACCAGTCGAGCTTTAGGATATTCTTCTACTGAGTATTCAAATGTGCGCCAGTAGTAACTCACAGGTAGAGACTCAAGTGCTTGAAGGTAAGCTGAGATATCAAAGTAACTGCCGGTTAGCTCCATTCTTACAGGGTGAAGAAAGTAGCCTGAATATTCGCTGGTCTCTTTATTGTTCGAAATCGCTTCTGGTTTTAATGACTCTAGCGATTCAAGCTTTAGTCCATTACCGGCGTTAAGAACGCTCTCCAGTAACTGCGACATTTGAGAAGGTGTGATTAATCCATCAACAATCTGAGAAAGCTGAAGAGAGAGATCTTGGCTCTCCACCAGCAGCTTTTTGTACTCTCGATTAATTTCTTTGTCTGGGTCTTTGTTTAACTGAGCTTGCAGAACAAGTAACTCACCTTGCTGCCTTTGATTCGATTGAGTCAGGCTGCTCGCCTTGGCATTTTTAGCTTGTAGATCGAGATACGCAGGCTCAACCAATAAGGTGAACAACAACATCGATAGGCCAACAAAACCACACACAAAAAGTAGCCATTTTTCTCTTTGACTTAATGCAAGAAACTTATCGCTCAGCTGGTTCCACTGCTGCATTATTTACTCTCCCGACGAGTACTTAGCTCAAACGTCACCACATCCTGATCATTACGGCCAATTTTTAGTTTTTCAAAAGTGCGTCCGACTAAATTAAGCTCACTTTTAAACTGACCAATCCAGTTCGGAACGACATTTGCGTTACGAGCCAAGCCACTAAGATCTAAAGTATCGTGGGTCATGTAGATGTGCGAAAGAGAAATGTCATTTCGGCCTAATTTAGCTAAGGAATTCATGACGCCAGAATACCCGACTTGTTGGGATTCGTCGTATTGTCCAACAGCCTTCAAAGCCTCTTTTTTAGCCTCAGTCTCACGTTTGAGACGCGCAACCGCCGCGACTTTCTCTGGAGACGGTTTATGCTGAGTTAACTTACTATTCAATTGGTTAACTTGCTTGTTAAGTTGATTCGAGTCTTGTTGCAGGGCTGTTAGCTCTTTATCTAGATTAGAAACTTGATACTGCATTGCGAAGTAACCACCAAGCATCAAAACACAAATTACTCCCCAGCTCGCAACAACATTGGTCAGCGTAAAATATTCTTTTTTAGGCTTAAGGTGTTCAGGGTAAAGATTGACCTTAAACGTCTCTTTTTCAGCTGCAAGTTTAAGCAACAAACTCTCTGAATTATCACGCTCACCTTCAACCAACAGTGAAACTGTCGAGCTCAATGTACTGTTTAAGGCACTTTGTAACTCTGCTTCATCTTCTTCGTCACAACAGATTTTAAGCTGGTGAAGCTGGGTGCCTTTAATTTGAGAAGAAAGGTAATCAATCGAGCGTTGAAGCTCTAAAGCGAGGCCATCTAACTGCAGAGCACTTAACGCAACACCCGTTAAAGGTGGCACAACACTGCGGATGGTTCTTTGAAAACAAACGGTATTTTCGACAAACGCACCCAATTTAAAGTGTGAATTGACGCTACGTTGTAAAAGAATGAAATTAGACAGTTCGCCTGCACTGTAACCCCAGATTTCATCTTCAGGAGCAACACCTATTAATTCAACCTGAGCCGAATTAGTGATATTCAAAAGCTTGTCCAACAGCTTTTTAGGCAGGACATATACTTGCAGCTTGTTCGACGTTGGTAACGCGACCGCACTCGCAGTAATTTCCGTGACTCTTTCTGAAACAAGATCTTTGAGTAAAAAAGGCAGTGCTACCGACCATTCACTCTCTGGAATGTCCGGTTTATCAATTTGGTAGGTTTGGTAGTAGTTAGCACAGACAATCAGTTGGACGCTATTACTGGTAAACGCCTCACTGCTAAGCGATTTTTTTAGCGCACTCTCCCAGTCCCCATTAACCACGGGAATGCTGGCTACTTGAGGATCTTGTTCTGTCGATGAAATATAAATGGCGTCATTGCCCAGCAAGACAACTTGCGAGCTACCTTTATTATTCGTTGGCTTTATTTTGTCTAAAATCGCTTTAAAATTCATTCTTAACTACTACTCTTACGCCATCGATTTCTTCGTCCAACTTTGACAACAGATTCCGCTTTCGCGGCTTTTTCTGCTTGATTAGGCAAAGGGATAATTTGTTGTTCTTCGTCGAAATATCTCCCTTGATAGCCGTTAATGCCTAACTCTATCAAGGTATTCTTTTCTTGTTTTGTCTCGACTCCAACGGCAATAACTTGAGTTGGAGAATCACCACACGCCCCAATTAAGCTGCGAACAAACAGTTGGTTCTCATGCCTTTGGTCGATTTTCTTTATTAGGCTTCGATGAAGCTTAATATAATTAACCTTCAAATCCTTTATATAGTGAGTGCTAACAATGGTTCGCCCAGCTTGGCCAACCACAACTTTACACCCTAAACCTCGCAACACCTTTGCCACCGGTCTCATATAATCAAGATGAGCAATCAAGTGCCCTTCTGGAAACTCAAACGCAAGCTGAGAGCGGTGTTGAGCAGAGAGCTGTAACAACTCACTCCTAAACCACTTAAAGTGCTGTTTATTAGCAAACGGGGTAACATTCAGATTCACTGAATAGTTGATAGGTTGAGTTGATTCTTTCAACGATTTCAACACAACCTTTAGAACCGATTGGTCCATTTGAGCTTGATAACCCACTTGCTCTACCGCAGGCATAAATCGAGACGATTTCAATAAACCTTTGTCAGGATCCTGAATTCTAGTAAATATTTCTCTATGCAATTCATTGACTTGACCAGATTCCGGCATAAGATAACACCGCTGAGCAAAGATTACTAAATTTTCAGGAAGCAGCGCTTTATCAAGTAATGTTCTCCAACGAACACTGCCTCTATCAAGCTCATTCTTATTCTCTTTCGGGTAACGGCTCCAGTTATTAATACGCTCTAACTGAGCACTCTTTAGTGCCGTTTCCGTTTCATCCATGATCTGGCTATGACGCTCACCTTCGGTATACATGGTCACACCAATATGACACCAGTTATCCGACTCTAAAGGCTCTGGCGGAGTTAGCTTATCTAACTGCCTTAAACACTGAGCAGCCAAGGTCGCAATATCTTTTGCGCCCTGATGAGGGATAAATACAGCAAAGTCCGCTTCGTAATAGCGAGAAAAAATGACATCGGGATAGCGTTGAACGATATTCGACAGTACTTCACCGACTTCAATAATAAAGCCGTCTGTGGTTTGCTTATCGTTAGCATCACTAACTTGCTCCCATTCGTCGATACGTATCAGTAACACACCGCCTCGAGCACCACTTTCATGCAGTGCCGATTCCAGCTTATTATCGAATAAAACTCGGTTTGCCGTTCCCGTGAGTTTATCTAGGAAAGTATGGGTACGAATAAAGGTATCAAAGCGACTTCGTTCTTGACGAGCATCTTGTAGCTCTTCAATCAATACATCTAAGGCTTCGCTTGCGGTATAAGGCCACTCTCGCTCATCTCCCTTTGCATGAGCTTCAACCTGACCGGCCAAGATCATTCTTCCTCGCTCTTCCAAGATTTCAGAACCCATGAGTTGTTCTTTCAACCAACGAACACCGCGAGCAAGACAGAACAGAACCAATGCGACAGCCAAAGTAATTGACCACATCGCTTCCATTGAGTAGTTGTAGCCAATATAAGGAGGAAGTGCTTTAAATTCGATTCGGTAGCCTTCATTACGCTCTAAAATGAAGCTTTTCTCATAAAGACGATTGGGATCAATTTGTGGGGAGGTATCTTTGAAACGATAAACGATGCCGGTCTTGTTCGAGAGTTTCATCTCAACAATATTGCTCGCCTGCAACATCTTAGGCATCCAACGCTGCATTGAATACGCGGCGTCAGGGTCTTCCATCTCTTTATCTACAACGTCGACAATGCCAACCAAATAATGGTCTAAATATTCCTGTCCAATACGCTTAAAGGAAAGTGTGCCACCAATAAAAAGAATGAACATCGCGCTGATCACTATCACGGTGACAAATGCGACCAATCGAGTGCTCAATTTTAGTGTCGGGGTATATCTCATGAATAACGAAATCCTTTTCAACTCACATTATACCGTATTGCTACTTATACTATAAATTGACGTTGTAAATAAAGCGTTAAGAATTGTAGGTAACAAAAAGCCGCGATGAACGCGGCTTTTTCCAATTTAATACTGTCTTTATAATATATTAAAAACAGGGATCAAAATGGGATGTCATCATCAAAATCCATTGGCGGCTCATTATATTGAGGTTGAGCCTGCTGAGGAGCTTGTTGAGGTGCTTTTGGCTGCTGTTGAGCGGGAGCACTGTATTGTTGTTGCTGTTGTTGTGGCTGCTGTGGCTGACCCCAACCACCTTGCTGTTGGTTGTTACCCATGCCACCTTGAGCAGGAGCACCACCTTGAGCACGGCCGCCAAGCATTTGCATTACACCATTGAAGCCTTGAACAACCACTTCAGTTGTGTAGCGATCTTGACCGCTTTGATCTTGCCATTTACGTGTTTGAAGTTGACCTTCAATGTAAACTTGAGAACCTTTACGTAGGTACTCACCAGCAACTTCCGCAAGCTTGCCAAACAGAGCAACACGGTGCCATTCTGTTTTTTCACGCTGCTCGCCAGTTGCTTTATCACGCCATGACTCTGACGTTGCAATGGTAATGTTCGCTACTGCGCCGCCATTTGGCATGTAACGAATTTCAGGGTCATTACCTAGGTTACCCACTAATATAACTTTGTTAACTCCACGGCTAGCCATGATTTGCTCCGTCTAAATTCATAGTCTCAGAAAATTTTAGCGCACAAGAATAGCATGCTTTTCTACAGTGATAAATCGCATTCCTATTCTCTCCTCACTACAAAGAATAAAAACGTAACAAATCATGATATTCAGAGCGATGTTGCTTTTTTCTCCACTTACAAACCACTCATTTACTTTGATAATTGATATTCAACGCAAGTCACTATCAAGGCGCTAGAGAAGCTAAAGCCTGCATGACAACGTGGAATCTAATCCCACTCAAACAGGACGTTTCAATGAGAAAATCAAGATACGCTCGCACTTTACACTTTCTGTGCATCGACCCAAACGATACCTATCTACATGTAAAAGAGATAGAAAAGCATTTATCTATTGTTCTCTACAAAATGACACCCGACGAATTAATGCTAGTTGATAGAAAGCAGAGTAACCGGATCTTGCTCGTCGATTACAGAGAGGTACCACAACTACTGATTATTTGTCCTAACCTGACTGTTATGTGGAAAAATCACGAAATCATTTTATTCAATGTCCCCCAGCAACTTCCAACCTCAGAGCTTCTTACCTATGGGGTACTAAAAGGACTCTTTTACAACACTGAACAAAAGGACAAGATTGCTCGTGGTCTTCAAGAAGTCATTGATGGCGATAACTGGCTGCCAAGGAAGGTAACCAATCAACTGTTGTTTTATTATCGCAATATGGTCAATACCAACACCACACCAACCAATGTTGATTTAACCATTCGTGAGATCCAGGTGATTCGCTGTCTTCAATCCGGGTCTTCAAACACACAAATCGCCGATGACTTGTTTATTAGTGAGTTCACGGTTAAATCTCACCTCTATCAAATATTCCGTAAGCTTGCGGTAAAAAATAGAGTTCAAGCGATAGCATGGGCAAACCAGAACCTGCTTGCATAATCGACCCACCTCTTAGTCTGACGATAATTTTGAGGGAAGCTCTAGTAAACCATGGCTATTGTTGCTGAATTTTCTACATAACTTATGCTAGAGTTGCCCTCAGAAATATCAACCACTCAGGTTGAATCAATAATTATTATAGATAAAGGGTCTTATCATGATCAAAAAGTGCCTTTTCCCGGCAGCTGGCTACGGTACACGTTTTTTACCTGCAACCAAGTCAATGCCTAAAGAAATGATGCCTGTAGTAAACAAACCTCTGATTGAATACGGTGTAGAGGAAGCTATCGAAGCTGGTATGGATGGAATGTGCATCGTTACTGGACGTGGTAAGCACTCGATCATGGATCACTTTGATAAAAACTACGAGCTTGAGCACCAGATTAGCGGCACCAATAAAGAAGACCTATTGGTTAATATCCGTGAAACGATTGAAGCGGCAAACTTCACCTACATTCGTCAACGTGAGATGAAAGGCCTTGGCCATGCTATTTTAACGGGTCGCGAACTTGTAGGCGATGAACCGTTCGCAGTAGTACTTGCTGATGACCTTTGTGTGAACGAGCAACAAGGCGTGCTAGCTCAGATGGTTGCGCTATACAAACAGTTCCGCTGTTCTATTGTTGCTGTACAAGAAGTTCCAGAAGAAGAGACTCACAAGTACGGTGTTATCTCTGGCGAAATGATCAAAGATGACCTTTTCCGAGTTGATGACATGGTAGAGAAGCCAGAGCAAGGTACAGCACCAAGCAACCTAGCGATCATTGGTCGTTATATTCTGACTCCAGATATCTTTGAATTAATCGAGCAGACAGAACCAGGTAAAGGCGGCGAAATCCAGATCACTGATGCATTGCTAAAACAGGCAAAAGCAGGCTGTGTATTGGCTTACAAATTTAAAGGCCAACGTTTTGACTGTGGTAGTGTTGAAGGCTATATCGAAGCAACAAACTACTGCTTCGAAAACCTATACAAGAAAGACCAGCAGCAAATCGAGCTAGGTAAACACTCGACCAAGAAAGAAGCATAACGACTGGTTAATCACTAACGTTACTGATTTTAGAAAGGGCGACTCTTTGAGTCGCCCTTTTTGTTTACTGTTTTTTTATCCAGTAAAACTTTGCACAAATCTCACTCTATGTAATACTTTAGCCACTTAAAATTACATGGTCTATTGAGATGGATAAAATAGAAATTAGAGGCGCTCGTACGCATAACCTCAAAGACGTCAACCTAACCATTCCACGTGACAAACTGACTGTCATCACCGGATTATCGGGTTCAGGAAAGTCGTCACTTGCGTTTGACACACTCTACGCAGAAGGTCAGCGTCGTTATGTTGAATCTCTGTCTGCTTACGCTCGTCAATTTCTATCTCTTATGGAAAAGCCTGATGTCGACCATATTGAAGGTCTGTCTCCAGCTATCTCAATAGAACAAAAATCGACTTCACATAACCCTCGCTCAACCGTCGGTACCATTACCGAAGTCTATGATTACCTCAGATTATTGTATGCGCGAGTAGGCGAACCTCGCTGTCCAGACCACAACATCCCTCTAGCAGCACAAACCATCAGTCAAATGGTCGATAAGGTCTTAGAACTGCCTGAAGGCTCAAAGATGATGTTGATGGCACCGATTGTCAAAGAGCGCAAAGGTGAGCATGTTAAAACACTGGAAAACTTAGCTGCGCAAGGCTTTATCCGAGCCCGAATTGATGGTGAAACCTGTGATCTATCCGATCCACCAGCACTTGAACTTCATAAGAAGCACACCATTGAAGTTGTGGTAGACAGATTCAAGGTTCGTCCTGATCTTCAACAGCGTTTAGCCGAGTCATTCGAGACCACATTAGAGCTCTCTGGCGGTATCGCTGTCGTCGGCTGGATGGACGAAACGGATCAAGAAGAGATCGTATTCTCTGCTAACTTCGCTTGTCCTAAATGTGGTTACAGCATGCAAGAGCTTGAGCCTCGCCTGTTCTCATTTAATAACCCAGCAGGAGCCTGTGGTACGTGTGATGGTCTTGGTGTTCAACAGTATTTTGATCCAAGCCGAGTGATTTTAGATGAGAACCTAAGCATTGCTGAAGGTGCGATAAAAGGTTGGGATCAAAAGAACTACTACTATTTCCAGATGCTAACGTCGCTGTCAGAACATTATGGTTTTGATCTGTATGCGCCATTTAATTCTCTACCGAAAAAGACTCAAGAGATCATTCTAAAAGGATCAGGTCGAACTGAAGTGGAATTCAAGTACATCAATGACCGAGGTGATATTCGAGTTAAGCGTCATCCATTCGAGGGCATTTTAAATACCTTAGAGCGCCGTTACCGTGATACTGAATCTAGCGCGGTGCGTGAAGACCTTGCCAAATACATCTCAACCAAGTCGTGTTCTAGCTGTGATGGCACTCGCCTGAGACTAGAAGCTCGCAATGTTTTCATTGGTGATACCACACTTCCGGAAATCGTTGAACTTAGCATTGCTGACGCACTACAATTTTTCCAAGAATTGAAGCTAGACGGTCAACGTGGGCAGATCGCAGATAAAGTGATGAAAGAGATCAATGATCGTCTGCATTTCTTAGTCAACGTTGGTTTGAACTACCTTAACCTATCACGCAGTGCTGAAACGCTGTCTGGTGGTGAGGCGCAACGTATTCGTTTGGCGAGCCAAATCGGTGCCGGTTTAGTTGGCGTTATGTATGTACTTGATGAGCCATCAATTGGTCTCCACCAGCGCGATAATGAACGTCTATTGCAAACCTTAATTCACCTGAGAGACTTAGGTAATACGGTACTTGTTGTGGAACATGACGAAGATGCAATTCGTTGTGCTGACCATGTTATCGATATCGGTCCAGGAGCAGGGGTGCACGGTGGTCACGTGGTGGCAGAAGGTACCATGCAAGACATCATCGAAAACCCGAACTCTTTGACAGGCCAATACCTGAGCGGTGCTAAAGAAATTGCAGTGCCTGAAAAGAGAACGCCTATCGACAAGAAAAAGGTCGTCGAGATCGTTGGCGCAACGGGGAACAACCTAAAGAATGTGACCGCGACAATTCCTGTTGGCTTGTTCAGTTGTATTACGGGCGTATCAGGTTCGGGTAAATCAACGCTTATCAACGATACCTTCTTTAAAGTCGCCCACACTCAATTAAACGGTGCCACGACTGCAGTTCCAGCAAAGCACAAAAAGATTAAAGGGTTAGAACATTTTGATAAGGTAATCGACATAGATCAAAGCCCTATCGGTCGTACACCAAGATCAAACCCTGCGACCTACACAGGGATTTTCACCCCTATTCGTGAACTATTCGCGGGCACTCAGGAATCACGTTCTCGTGGTTACAAGCCAGGTCGATTCAGCTTTAACGTTCGTGGTGGTCGTTGTGAGGCTTGTCAGGGAGACGGCGTAATCAAGGTAGAGATGCACTTCTTACCCGATGTGTATGTGCCTTGTGATGTGTGTAAAGGTAAGCGCTATAACCGTGAGACTCTAGAGGTCCGCTACAAAGGTAAAACCATTGACGAAGTTCTAGAGATGACTGTGGAAGATGCTCGTGAATACTTCAACCCGGTACCTGTTATCGCTCGTAAGCTGCAAACTTTAATGGACGTTGGCCTCTCTTACATTCGCTTAGGGCAAGCAGCTACAACCTTATCTGGTGGTGAAGCTCAGCGTGTTAAATTAGCGCGTGAACTGTCTAAACGAGACACGGGAAAAACCTTATACATTCTCGATGAGCCAACAACAGGCCTTCATTTCCACGATATCCAGCAGCTACTGACGGTATTACATAGACTGCGTGATCACGGTAATACAGTTGTCGTGATTGAGCACAACCTAGATGTCGTTAAAACAGCAGACTGGATCCTAGATCTTGGCCCAGAAGGTGGGCAAGGTGGTGGTGAGATTGTTGCAGAGGGTACACCTGAAGATGTGGCGTTAGTCGAAGGTTCACACACTGCTCGCTTCCTTAAGCCTATGTTAAATTTGAAGTAGGTGTAAAATAGCGCCCTGCGGGCAGACAGAAAAATGTTAAAGTAACAGAGCTTGTTTCAGAAGGAACAAGCTCTGTTTTTATAAGGTTAGGGATTTATGGCAACAATACACACTAGCGGTACTCAGCTAGAAAATCAGGTCACTCAGCTACCACTCAACAAAGCATTTCTGGCTTCTTTAGCTGTTGTATTCTTGTTAGCTATGCATTTTTTTATGCCGAATCCTGGTGGTTCGGGCCTTGCTCTATCCTTTAACCCTACCACTTGGCTAGCGCTAAGCTTCACGCTAGCGATTGGCTTTTACCAACTCGCGACCAATCGAGTACTCAAGTATTCCAAATTAACAATTGGCTTGTTGATTAGCTGCATCATACTCACGCTACCCATTTTATACAGCAATGCTGCACCTCAAGGAGCGTCAGGACGCTTGCTTGGATTGTGGGCGGGCTTTGCCTTATTTGTGGTGCTGCAGCAATTTAAGTTCAGCAATAAACACAAGCAACGTATGTTGTGGTTCATTGTACTTGCTGTTGTTATACAAGCACTATTTGGCTATGTGCAATATTTCTTATTAGAACCTGGCAACCTATTTGGCTACAACACTGCTGCAAACCGACCATATGGGATATTTCAACAACCGAATGTAATGGCAAGCTTTCTTGCTACTGGTTTTGTGCTGTCCGCTTACCTTTTAGCAAGGCAGCCGGCTAAATATAACCATAAGATCAGCGAATCATTCCTACTGTATTTAACTCCAACCTTAACCGTGCCCTTGCTGATCATCATTGCATCACGTACCGGATGGTTGGCCGCTGTCATTGGGTTTATCTGCATTCTGCCCTATCTATACAAGTTCTCGACCAAGAAACGCTTCTACGGATGGTGCGCATCAGTGCTCGTCGGTGTCTTCGTCGCTTTTTCGGTGATCAGCCTAAGTGCGACTGATAGCCTCGCTAGCAAGAAAGCGAACCTAGAAAGCCCGCGCGCTTATACGTTCCCGCAAGCTTTAGATATGATGATCGAAAAGCCATTTACAGGTTATGGTTACGGGAAATTTGAGTCTGAATACACGCTATATACAGCTCGCCAACATCAACTCAACTCGAACTATCATCCAGGTCTTCCTTCAATGGATCACCCGCACAATGAGTTCCTGTTTTGGGGAGTTGAAGGGGGGATTGTACCAATCATCGGAATCTTGATTGCTGCAATATTGGTGATGTCACGCATAACAAGTTCAGCAAAGGGAACACGTCTAGCCCTGCTCGCGTTATTTATCCCAATCCTTTTGCACTCTCAACTTGAGTATCCTTTTTACCACTCGGCGATTCACTGGATAATATTCATTATATTGATTTACTGGGTAGATCAGCGCTCTTCCCGACATTATCAACAGTCGTTCAGTATCATCAGCAAGACCCTATTTAGAGTGTTGAGCTTAGTGCTCCCTATTTTGGTCAGTTTTTATATGTTGAGCGCCCTGCACACCAACTATGTACTGACTAAGTTTGAACTGTCTAAGCCGAAAAATCCGGACATTCTTAAGCAGGTAACGAACCCAGTGGTGTGGAAAGATCGCTACGATTGGGATATATACAGCACTTACCTTAATATCGGCCTCTACAAAGCCGACCCGAGCCTTATACAGCCTTACATCGATTGGTCACTGGAGATCATTAAGAGCAAACCAAGACCGGCTTTCTACAGCAATCTGATTCTGGCGTATCAAGGCCTAGGAGAAGAAAGTAAAGCAGAGCAAATTCGTAGCGAAGCGAACTTTTTATTCCCTAACAGAGACTTTTCAAAGGTTCAGTATAAGAAAGTGTCACAAGCAGAAGATAACGTTTCGTCTGCAGAATAATGTTAAGAATTCGCAACGCAAGCTTCACTTAGTAGGCAGTAGGAGCTTGGGGTAGATACAAAAAAGCGCACGATCTCTCGTGCGCTTTTCTTTTTAATTTCAGTTCATGCAGCTACTTCAAAACATCTTTTAGCGCTTTTAGGCACAACGCGACATTCTCTTTACGAGCACCGTAACCCATTAGGCCGATACGCCATGCCTTACCAGCCAAAGAGCCAAGCCCAGCACCGATTTCAAGATTATATTCTTCTAAAAGCTGCGTTCTGATCTTAGCCTCATCAATTCCTTCTGGGAAATAAAGTGCATTAAGCTGCGGCAGGCGGCTCTCTTCATCAACCACAAACTTTAACCCTAGAGCTTCTACGCCTTCTTTAAGCTCTTGGTGCATCGCATGATGACGAGACCACGCATTATCTAAGCCTTCATTTTTCAACAAAACCAGCGACTCATGCAGAGCATAAAGGCTGTTCACGGGTGCGGTATGGTGGTAGCTACGCTTACCTTCTCCACTCCAGTAACCTAATACTAAACTTTGATCCAAAAACCAGCTTTGCACTGGTGCTTTACGGGCTTTCATTTTATCAACCGCACGCTGAGAGAAAGTCACTGGAGATAGCCCTGGCACACAAGACAGACACTTTTGGCTGCCAGAATAAACCGCATCAAGCTGCCACTCATCAACCAGCAATGGCACACCACCTAATGATGTCACTGCATCAACAATCGTTAACGCATCAAACTGACGAGCGACAGCAGAGATAGCTTGAGCATCAGATAACGCTCCGGTTGATGTCTCTGCATGCACAAATGCAACAGCAACGGCATCGGGGTTTTCTGCCAATGCTTGTTCTACCTTTTCAACTGAAACGGGCTTGCCCCATTCGTCATCAACAAGGATCGCTTCGCCACCACAACGCACCACGTTTTCTCGCATACGCTCACCGAAGACACCGTTACGACAAACAATCACCTTTTCACCAGGCTCAATCAAGTTAACAAAACAGGTCTCCATACCTGCACTGCCCGGTGCAGAAACGGCAATCGTAAATTCGTTTTCAGTCTGGAAAGCGTATTTAAGAAGCTGTTTCAGTTCATCCATCATCGCAATAAACAGCGGATCTAGGTGACCTATGGTTGGACGGCTCAAAGCCTGTAACACTTGAGGTGAGATATCTGAAGGACCAGGTCCCATTAACGTTCGGTGTGGTGGATAAAAGCTATCGATAGCAGTAGTGAGTGGTAAATTAGACATGTACATCCCTTACGTTAATGTTGTGAACAATCCACCCTAAAGCAAATTGATTACCTCAGCAATTAGCCATAAGTATTGAGGTCAAACCACTGTCACATAATTGTTAAAATTATTTTTCAATTATCTCAAGTTACGGATTGACATTGTTACCACAAAAACGTTCAATGAAACGGCTATCTAGCAGAAGAGGAGCACTGCCCAGGCAGATGTTTTGTGGAACCGCATTTCCAATACAAAACATTTATGGGGAGCAGTGCCGAGATAATAAAAGGATGCAGGACCTTTATTATCGGTTGAGCGGGCTGAATCCCGTCAACTGTCGCCATTTCTATATGGTGAAGAGCTTCTGAGGTTACTATTCTAATAATTCCTCTCTTTTTGCTCTAAAACTCTCTTCGAAAAACATCGGACGTTGGATTACCCAACCGTAATTTTATTTTAGGAAGTCGTGGGAGATATATCGTGAGTGCATCTAATGTAGCTGGTTCTTTTAATGTCGCTAAGTTTGGTGGAACAAGTGTTGCCAACTTTGAAGCAATGAGCCGTTGTGCTGCCATTATTGAAAACAACTCAAACACGAAACTGGTCGTGAGTAGTGCATGCTCTGGTGTCACTAACTTGCTGGTTGAACTAGCAAATGGTGTTCAAGACAAAGCTCGTCGTCAGGAACTAATGGCGCAATTAGCGGACATTCACAACGCAATTCTTGACCAACTCGCAGATCCAATCAGCATCGAAAAAGAAGTCCACAGCATTCTTGATGACATTGCGAGCGCTGCAGAGGCCGCATCATTCCAAACAAGTACTAAACTGACGGATCACCTTGTCGCATGTGGCGAGTTGATGTCGACACACATCTTGGCTCAGATCATCTCTGAACGAGGCACTCCTGCTGTTCGCTTTGATATCAGAGATGTGATGCGCACTAATGATGATTTTGGTAAAGCCGAACCTCAACTAGAAGATATTGCCGCTCTAGCGCAAGAGAAACTGATTCCACTTTGCCAACAACAAGTTGTCGTTACCCAAGGTTTTATCGGCGCTGATAGCGAAGGTAACACCACGACTTTAGGCCGCGGTGGCAGTGATTACTCAGCAGCACTGATTGCCGAATCTGTACAGGCGATTGGTCTAGAAATCTGGACGGATGTTCCAGGTATCTACACCACAGATCCTCGTATTGCACCTAAAGCTTCTCCTATCCCAGAGATCAGCTTTAGTGAAGCATCGGAAATGGCAAACTTTGGTGCAAAGATACTGCACCCTTCAACTCTAGTACCTGCATTGCGCCACCAAATCCCGGTATTTGTCGGCTCTTCTAAAGCACCAGAGTTAGGTGGAACTTGGATTCGCCAAGAAGTTGAAAGCTCACCATTATTCAGAGCACTTGCTCTTCGTTGCAACCAAACGATGGTTACGCTTCGCAGTGCAAACATGTTCCATGCTTACGGCTTTTTGGCGAAGGTATTCGAGATCCTTGCTAAACATAAGATCTCAGTCGATCTCATCACGACTTCAGAGATCAGTGTCTCACTGACTCTCGATCAAACAGACACATCAGGTGGTGCTCCTGAGTTACCAGAAGCTGCTCGACTGGAGCTTGAAGAGTTGTGTTCTGTAGATATTGAACACGACCTATGCCTTGTTGCGCTTATTGGCAACAACATGAGTGAAAATAAAGGCTATGCAAAGCAGGTGTTTGGCACTCTGGAAGATTTCAATCTACGTATGATTTGTTACGGAGCAAGCCCACACAACTTGTGCTTCTTGCTAGATGCATCTGTTTCTAAGTTGGCGATCCAAAAACTTCACCAAGAGTTATTTGAATAAGGCGATGGTTAATTAATTGGTTTTAATTAACCAAACCCCAGATACAAAAAGGGTTGCTCTTGAGCAACCCTTTCTCTTTTTTACTTTACGAACCAAAGCTCGTCATAGATTCAAACTAGTTAATGTTTGGACCTAACCACTTCTCAGCTTCCAACATATCCCAGCCCTTACGAGCAGCATAGCTATCCACTTGATCCTGTTGAATCTGTGCAATAGCAAAGTATCTAGCATCAGGGTGTGAGAAATACATACCCGACACTGAGGCACCTGGCCACATTGCGTAACTCGTGGTTAGTGACATGTCGATGGCTTTTTCAACGTCCATCAACTCCCACAACGTGCCTTTCTCTGTATGTTCTGGGCAAGCAGGGTAACCCGGAGCTGGACGAATACCTTGGTACTTCTCTCGAATCAAATCGTCGTTAGACAAATCCTCATCAGGCGAGTAACCCCAAATGTCCTTTCTCACTTCTTTGTGTAAATATTCTGCAAACGCTTCAGCCAAACGGTCCGCAACCGCCTGAATCATAATCGCATTGTAATCATCACCATTAGCTTTATATTCATCAGCAAGCTCTCGCTCACCAATACCGCCAGTAACCGCAAAGCCACCAATCCAGTCAGCTTTACCGCTTTCTTTTGGCGCAATGTAATCAGACAAACAGTAGTTAAAGCCTTTTGGTTTCTCTGTTTGTTGACGAAGATTGTGTAGAACTTTTAGAACTTCGGTACGAGATTCATCGGTATACACCTCAATATCATCACCAACACTGTTCGCTGGGAACATGGCACACATACCACGCGCTTCAAGCAGCTTCTCTTTCTCTACGCGATCCAGTAAATCATTAGCATCTTTGAATAAACGTTTTGCCTCTTCACCCACTTCTTCATGATCAAGGATTGCAGGGTATTTACCAACCAATGACCATGTCATAAAGAATGGAGTCCAATCGATGTACTGACGCAAAGTTGCCACATCAAAATCATTGAAGATATGAACTCCCGGCTTAGCGGGTGCCGGTGGCGTATACGCATCCCAATCGATAGCAACTTTATTGGCACGAGCTCTTTCAAGCGTGACAGGCTTGGTACGAGGCTTCTTACGATTGTGCTGATCTCGAACGCGATCGTAATCGATATCCAGCTTCTCAACGAAAGCGGGTTTCAATTCATCAGAAAGTAGTGAAGTACAAACACCCACTGCACGCGAGGCATTATTTACGTATACAACAGGTTCTGAATAATTCTGCTCAATCTTAACTGCTGTGTGAGCTTTAGATGTGGTTGCGCCGCCAATCAGAAGAGGCAGCTTGAAACCCTGTCTCTCCATTTCTTTAGCAACATGTACCATTTCATCAAGAGACGGTGTAATCAGCCCAGACAGGCCAATAATGTCGACATTCTCTTCTTTCGCTACCTTGAGAATCTTCTCGCAAGAAACCATCACACCTAAGTCGATAATTTCGTAGTTATTACACTGTAAAACCACACCAACGATATTTTTACCGATATCGTGAACGTCACCTTTAACGGTCGCTAACAAAATCTTACCGTTAGTTGCGCCCACTTCTTTGGATGCATTAATGAATGGTTCTAAATGGGCAACCGCCTGTTTCATCACACGCGCAGACTTTACAACCTGTGGTAAGAACATCTTACCTTCACCAAACAGGTCACCAACAACGTTCATTCCGTCCATTAGAGGACCTTCAATCACTTCAATAGGACGAGAGGCATTAACACGAGCTTCTTCGGTATCTTCAACAATAAAGTCGGTGATACCTTTTACCAAAGAGTGCTCCAAACGCTTCTCTACAGGCCAAGTTCGCCACTCTAATGCAGATTTATCTTCAACCTTACCAACAGCACGCTCTAGGTATTCGGTCGCCATATCCAGCAATCTTTCAGTCGAATCATCACGACGGTTTAGTACGACATCTTCAACAGCATCACGCAGATCTTCTGGAACATTATCGTAAATTTCCAACTGACCAGCGTTTACAATGCCCATATCCATACCGTTTTTAAAACAGTGATATAGGAATACCGCGTGAATAGCCTCACGGACGTAGTTATTACCACGGAATGAGAATGAAACATTCGACACACCGCCAGAGATCATCGCATGCGGGAGATCGCGTTTGATGTCTCCTACTGCTTCAATGAAATCAACCGCATAGTTATTATGCTCATCGATACCAGTAGCCACTGCGAAAATATTCGGGTCAAAAATAATATCTTCTGGTGGGAAACCGACTTCATCAACAAGAATGTTGTAGGCATTGGTACAGATTTCGACTTTACGCTCTCGAGTATCAGCCTGCCCGACTTCATCAAACGCCATCACGATGACAGCAGCACCATAACGACGAACTAATTTGGCTTGCTCAACAAACTTCTCTTTGCCTTCTTTTAGAGAGATTGAGTTAACGATGCCTTTGCCTTGAATACACTTTAGGCCAGCTTCGATAACTTCCCACTTAGAAGAATCGACCATAACAGGTACTTTCGAGATTTCAGGTTCTGAAGCACATAGATTCAGGAATTTAACCATACACGCCTCGGCGTCTAGCATCCCTTCATCCATGTTGATATCGATAATCTGAGCGCCATTTTCGACTTGCTCGCGAGCAACACTCAATGCTTCGTCGTAAAGCTCTTCTTTGATCAAACGCTTGAAACGCGCAGAACCAGTGACATTGGTCCGCTCACCTACATTCACGAACAAAGATTCTTTAGCTATCGTCAGTGGCTCTAGTCCCGAAAGACGACAAGAAACTGGTAAGTCTGGCAATTGACGCGGCGTTACACCTTCAACGGCCTCAGCCATTTCACGGATATGCTCTGGAGTAGTACCACAACACCCACCAATTAGGTTCAAGAAGCCACTTTCAGCCCACTCTTTAACATGTTCAGCCATATCCTCAGGAGAAAGGTCATACTCGCCAAATGCATTAGGCAAACCCGCATTAGGGTGAGCAGAAACATTGCACTCTGAGATACGAGACATCTCACCGACATACTCACGCAGTTCATCAGGGCCCAATGCACAGTTCAATCCAAATGAGATTGGTTTTACATGACGAAGGGCGTTGTAGAATGCTTCTGTCGTCTGTCCTGAAAGGGTACGACCTGATGCGTCAGTGATGGTACCGGAAATCATCACTGGAAGAGCAATACCCACCTCTTCAAAAACAGATTCAACGGCAAAGGCACACGCTTTCGCGTTTAACGTATCAAAGATAGTTTCAATAAGAATTAAATCTGAACCGCCCTTAATGAGCGCGCGAGTCGATTCAGAATAGGCTTCAACCAGTTCGTCAAAGCTAACATTACGGTAACCTGGATCGTTTACATCAGGCGAGATAGAACAAGTTCGGTTGGTTGGACCTAATACACCCGCGACGAAGCGAGGTTTATCTGGGGTCTTTGCAGTCCATTCATCAGCTGCTTCACGAGCAAGCTTGGCAGCAGCAAAGTTAATCTCTTCACTAAGGCTTTCCATATCATAGTCGGCCATAGCGATGGTTGTAGCGTTAAAGGTATTGGTTTCGAGGATGTCAGCCCCAGCTTCCAAATACTCCATATGGATATCTTTGATAAGCTTAGGCTGTGTAAGAACTAAAAGGTCATTGTTGCCCTTCAAGTCACTGTGCCAATCAGCAAAGCGTTCACCACGATAGTCTTGCTCTTCCAATTTATAATCCTGAATCATGGTGCCCATGCCACCATCAATCAGTAAAATTCGTTGCTTCAACAGAGCGTCAATCTTTTGCCTTACATTACTTCCCACGGTACAACCTCATTCCTTTAATTATCCCTCCATCCTATCACACATTAAAAAGGAGTCTAGACGTCTAAAAAAGGAAATTGATTACTGAGTCATGACAAAAAAATGTTTGCTATTTGAGCATGAGACAACGAAAATTCATATTCATACTTTGTTACATGTTGGAATCCCAATGTCGGTCTATTACACCTTATGCTTCTTGTCCGCTGCAGCCATGCTTATTGCTTTCGTGAATACAAAAATTGGTAAAATGCAGACAACCATCGCCATCACAGCTGGCTCAATGATGTTATCTCTATTGATTATCATTGCGGGACAAAATAATTGGTTCCAATTGGCAGACATTGCCTCAGAGACCGTTGCCAGTATCAATTTTGAAGATTTCCTTCTAAAAGGGATATTAGGATTCTTACTATTTGCAGGCGGTTTGGGAATCAAATTACCAAACCTAAAAGACCAGAAATGGGAAATAACAGTACTCGCGTTAGGTGCTACGCTGTTTTCAACATTCTTTATCGGTTTTGTGCTGTACGGGTTTTGCCAGTTCATCGGTATTCAATTTGATCTGATTTACTGCCTACTCTTTGGCTCGCTAATCTCTCCAACCGATCCCATCGCCGTGCTAGCAATAGTAAAGAAACTCGACGCTCCCAGAAGAATCTCTACTCAAATCGAGGGAGAATCTCTATTCAACGATGGTTTTGGCTTAGTTATCTTCGTAACCCTATTTACTATCGCATTCGGCACAGAAGCGCCAACCGTCGGTAGTGTGACCATGCTATTCGTTCAAGAGGCAATTGGCGGCATCGTCTACGGTTTTGTTTTAGGTCTTGTATTCCATTACCTAATCAGCAACACCGACGACCACTCGATGGAGTTGCTATTAACCATCGGCATTCCAACTGCTGGTTATGCGTTTGCTGAAGTTCTACATGTATCAGGACCATTAGCGATGGTGGTCTCAGGTATCATGATTGGTAACTGGACTCGCTTTATCGGATTCTCAAAAGAGAGTGAAGATCACTTAGATCATTTCTGGGAATTGATAGATGAATTCTTAAACGGCGTATTATTCCTACTAATTGGTATGTCGATGCTGTTATTCAAATTCCACCAAGAAGATTGGATCTTAATGGCTTTCGCAGTCCCTCTAGTATTGAGTGCACGTTACTTGAGTGTTTTCTTGTCTTACATCGGATTTAAACGCTTTAGAACTTACAACCCGTGGTCGATTAAGATTCTAACTTGGGGTGGTTTACGCGGTGGCTTAGCACTAGCCATGGCACTTTCAATCCCTTCAGGTATCTGGGTAATTGAAGACAAAGCAATCGATGTTAAAGAGATAATCCTTGTCATGACATACGCCGTTGTTGTGTTTTCTATTCTGGTTCAAGGCTCAACTATCACTCCTATGATAGAGAAAGCAAAACAAGCAGAGAAAGAGCTAGATTAACACCTAGATAGATCAACCAAGGCCGCCTACTTTAGGTGGCCTTTTTATACCCAATGGAAGTCAAACTCACCAATTCCCATACTGAAGCTATCGCTGAAAGGTATGCGTGGAACATAGAGCTCATATCGATATTTGATACCACTATTATTGGAGTAATCGAAAGCCTTAATTTCGGGGGAGCACTAAATTTGGCCAGAACTCGTTCAGAAGGTTAAGTCATACTGAGAACTCGTTCTTCTGCTCACTCGTTAGTCTACCCAATAACCCACTCTCAAGTTATATAAGCTTCAATCGAAAGGCTTCACCTTTCACCTGGAAACAAAAATAACGGGACTCAACGTCTCGCTAGAATAGCGTTAGTTATTAACAGGACTACGGAGCTAGATGAGTGGTGAACAGAAAGCTTTAGCTTTGAACTAAGTCATTAAATACAGCAAGGCTGCACTAAATCAGTGTTCGATAGAGATAGCTAAAGGAACACATGGTACTTCAAGTGATACTTGTAAAAATGACAGGAATAAAAAGCGCTAGCATTTCTGCCGAGACGTGCAGACTAGAGTCTTAAATATGGCAAGGCTGGAATGAGTAGGCACTCCGGAGATTCGAGCACGCAGGTGAGCTAGGAGCGCCTAGTTATCCCAACATTACTTCGTAGAAGCAGCAGATACAAAAAAGCCCCAGTATTTCTGCTGAGGCTTAGTATATGGAAAGGTTGGAGGTTTAGACTCCCAACACGCGCTGTTTTGGTAAGTAGGAGAATCCGCGGCTTTGCTAATGGCGTATATTATACCAATCCGGAAAATTAACTGATCAGGTCAATCCAATCTCTTGTACACATTTTTGTGACGCAATCTTTGCACTCAAGAAATCCATTCCAAGCGCTACAGACCTTCGAAACAATATCGTTATAATCAATGAAGTTTTGGTTTGCTAGATAGTGTTGCCTTAACCAACTCCACACTTGCTCTATAGGGTTAAGCTCTGGTGAGTATGGCGGCAATTTGATAATACTGACATTATCAAATGGGTTAGCAATATCATCGGTATGCCATCCTGCGCCATCCATTATTACCACTGAATGACGGTCTTTTTCTGTGACTTTAGATATCTGCTCTAGATGGTTTATCATGATGTCTTTGTTAACCCAAGGGACGACCATTGCCTCACCAATCCCTCTCGATGGGCACACTGAGCCAAACAAATAAGCGTATTCAAATTGCTGCTGTTTTACTACGCGAGGTCTCGTTCCACGAGTAGCCCAAAGACGTGTTGTTGTGTTCTGCTGACCAAACCTAGCTTCGTCTTGAAACCAGACATCAACACTCTCTAGCCCAATATGGTCGGGGATCTTAAGGATCGTTTCGATTTGGAATTTTTTTAAAATCGTCTTGTATTTGCTGTGATTGTTTAGGGTGTTTGGAACGAGAAGTTATCCAAGAAAAACCCATGTGGTCGAGGAGATAATAGATGGAATTAGGGTGGTAGTGCTTGTCAAAGTGTTTAACGATGTAGTCATGTATATCGCTTCCAACAAGGCGGCCACCAGAAGGTGATTCAGCTTCTTTTTTTATGAAGGCACTGAGTTGAGCCCGCTGCTCATCGGTGAGGTATGCAGGCCTACCAGTCCGAGGTTTTTCTTGAAGTCCTTCTAGGCCTTCTTCAAAAAAAATCCGAACCCATTTATTGACACTGGTTCGACTGACTTTGAGAAATTTTGCAATTTGTGTACGAGAGAGGCCGTCTTTAAAGTGTGCGAGCGCAAGTAAACGCATCTTCATCTGAATGGTTTTTTGCTGGCTCGCAAGCTTTTTGAAGTCAGTGTTATTAAGGCTATCCATGGCTAAATTTCACAATAATTCATCAATCTTAATTAGATCACATTTTTACTTTAATTGGTATTAGATTCAGAAAGCAAAAAGGCTCTAGCATTTCTGCTAGAGCCTTAAATGTGGCAGGGGTGGAGAGATTCGAACTCCCAACACGCGGATTTGGAATCCGCTGCTCTGCCAATTGGAGCTACACCCCTAAAACTTTCATTACTTCCAGATTCGAAAAAACCTCGCACTAGGCGAGGTTATCGAATAAGTGGCGGAGTGGACGGGACTCGAACCCGCGACCCCCGGCGTGACAGGCCGGTATTCTAACCAACTGAACTACCACTCCGCAGTGGTCAACTCACTAAGTGAGCGTCCATATCTCCAGGTCGGTCAACCTAAAGATTTAATTTAAAGCCTGGCGATGTCCTACTCTCACATGGGGAAACCCCACACTACCATCGGCGCTATTGTGTTTCACTTCTGAGTTCGGCATGGAATCAGGTGGGTCCACAATGCTATGGTCGCCAAGCAAATTTTAAAATTCGGAAAGCTGCTTCTCTATCTAATAGAGCTATAAAAGTATCTCTTCAAACTCATTCAAGGTCTGGTCTTTCTTTGAGTCCACAAAACCCCTTGGGTGTTGTATGGTTAAGCCTCACGGGCAATTAGTACAGGTTAGCTCAATGCCTCGCAGCACTTACACACCCTGCCTATCAACGTCGTAGTCTACGACAACCCTTTAGGACACTTATAGTGCCAGGGAAAACTCATCTCAAGGCTCGCTTCCCGCTTAGATGCTTTCAGCGGTTATCGATTCCGAACTTAGCTACCGGGCAATGCCATTGGCATGACAACCCGAACACCAGAGGTTCGTCCACTCCGGTCCTCTCGTACTAGGAGCAGCCCCTTTCAATTTTCCAACGCCCACGGCAGATAGGGACCGAACTGTCTCACGACGTTCTAAACCCAGCTCGCGTACCACTTTAAATGGCGAACAGCCATACCCTTGGGACCGACTTCAGCCCCAGGATGTGATGAGCCGACATCGAGGTGCCAAACACCGCCGTCGATATGAACTCTTGGGCGGTATCAGCCTGTTATCCCCGGAGTACCTTTTATCCGTTGAGCGATGGCCCTTCCATTCAGAACCACCGGATCACTATGACCTGCTTTCGCACCTGCTCGAATTGTCATTCTCGCAGTCAAGCGGGCTTATGCCATTGCACTAACCACACGATGTCCAACCGTGTTTAGCCCACCTTCGTGCTCCTCCGTTACTCTTTGGGAGGAGACCGCCCCAGTCAAACTACCCACCAGGCACTGTCCGTAATCCCGATTCAGGGACCAACGTTAGAACATCAAAACTACAAGGGTGGTATTTCAAGGACGACTCCACCACATCTAGCGACGCGGTTTCAAAGTCTCCCACCTATCCTACACATGTAGGTTCAATGTTCAGTGCCAAGCTGTAGTAAAGGTTCACGGGGTCTTTCCGTCTAGCCGCGGGTACACTGCATCTTCACAGCGATTTCAATTTCACTGAGTCTCGGGTGGAGACAGCGTGGCCATCATTACGCCATTCGTGCAGGTCGGAACTTACCCGACAAGGAATTTCGCTACCTTAGGACCGTTATAGTTACGGCCGCCGTTTACCGGGGCTTCGATCAAGAGCTTCGACCGAAGTCTAACCCCATCAATTAACCTTCCGGCACCGGGCAGGCGTCACACCGTATACGTCATCTTACGATTTTGCACAGTGCTGTGTTTTTAATAAACAGTTGCAGCCACCTGGTATCTGCGACTCTCGTCTGCTCCATCCGCAAGGGACTTCACTGATAAGAGCGTACCTTCTCCCGAAGTTACGGTACCATTTTGCCTAGTTCCTTCACCCGAGTTCTCTCAAGCGCCTTGGTATTCTCTACCCGACCACCTGTGTCGGTTTGGGGTACGATTCCTTACAATCTGAAGCTTAGAGGCTTTTCCTGGAAGCATGGCATCAATGACTTCACTACCGTAGTAGCTCGACATCGTATCTCAGCGTTAATAGCGGTCCGGATTTACCTAAACCACCCGCCTACGTACTTGAACCTGGACAACCGTCGCCAGGCCCACCTAGCCTTCTCCGTCCCCCCATCGCAATTGTAAGAAGTACGGGAATATTAACCCGTTTCCCATCGACTACGCCTTTCGGCCTCGCCTTAGGAGTCGACTTACCCTGCCCCGATTAACGTTGGACAGGAACCCTTGGTCTTCCGGCGAGGGAGTTTTTCACTCCCTTTATCGTTACTCATGTCAGCATTCGCACTTCTGATACCTCCAGCAGCCCTTACAGACCACCTTCAACGGCTTACAGAACGCTCCCCTACCCCACATACCCTAAGGTACGTAGCCGCAGCTTCGGTGTATAGCTTAGCCCCGTTACATCTTCCGCGCAGGCCGACTCGACCAGTGAGCTATTACGCTTTCTTTAAATGATGGCTGCTTCTAAGCCAACATCCTGGCTGTCTGAGCCTTCCCACATCGTTTCCCACTTAGCTATACTTTGGGACCTTAGCTGGCGGTCTGGGTTGTTTCCCTCTCCACGACGGACGTTAGCACCCGCCGTGTGTCTCCCGGATAGTACTTACTGGTATTCGGAGTTTGCAAAGGGTTGGTAAGTCGGGATGACCCCCTAGCCTTAACAGTGCTCTACCCCCAGTAGTATTCGTCCGAGGCGCTACCTAAATAGCTTTCGGGGAGAACCAGCTATCTCCAGGTTTGATTGGCCTTTCACCCCTAGCCACAAGTCATCCGCTAATTTTTCAACATTAGTCGGTTCGGTCCTCCAGTTGATGTTACTCAACCTTCAACCTGCCCATGGCTAGATCACCTGGTTTCGGGTCTAATCCTAGCAACTGTACGCCCAGTTAAGACTCGGTTTCCCTACGGCTCCCCTAAACGGTTAACCTTGCTACTAAAATTAAGTCGCTGACCCATTATACAAAAGGTACGCAGTCACACCACGAAGGTGCTCCTACTGCTTGTACGTACACGGTTTCAGGTTCTATTTCACTCCCCTCACAGGGGTTCTTTTCGCCTTTCCCTCACGGTACTGGTTCACTATCGGTCAGTCAGTAGTATTTAGCCTTGGAGGATGGTCCCCCCATATTCAGACAGGATATCACGTGTCCCGCCCTACTCGTTTTCACTGATTATGATGTGTCGGTTACGGGGCTATCACCCTTTACTGCGAGACTTTCCAGACTCTTCACCTGCATCATTAAAAGCTTAAGGGCTAATCCAATTTCGCTCGCCGCTACTTTCGGAATCTCGGTTGATTTCTCTTCCTCGGGGTACTTAGATGTTTCAGTTCCCCCGGTTTGCCTCCTGTTGCTATGTATTCACAACAGGATACTTACTTATGTAAGTGGGTTTCCCCATTCAGGAATCCCAGACTCAAAAGGTTATTACTACCTAATCTGGGCTTATCGCAAGTTATTACGCCTTTCATCGCCTCTGACTGCCAAGGCATCCACCGTGTACGCTTAGTCACTTAACCATACAACCCGAAAGGGTTTCTATTTGCTTTCACTTTAAAAAGTGAAGACAAATAAGCGTATGGCAACTAACCAAGGTTTTTGGTTGTCATCAAGAAGGGTTAATTCTCAATGACTGTTTGCCGGACTCAATTGTGATTCAAACAAGTTTGAATCGAATACAAGACACTTGAATGTGTTTGTTGTGTTTATCTAATGAAAGATAAACATTGAGAACTTTTAAATTTGATTGAATTACTCGTAAGTAAATCAATCAGTCAGCTTTCCAAATTGTTAAAGAGCTAGATTTCTTTCGAAACCATTTTTAAATATTTTCAGATAAAAACACTTAAAGATGGTGGAGCTATGCGGGATCGAACCGCAGACCTCCTGCGTGCAAGGCAGGCGCTCTCCCAGCTGAGCTATAGCCCCATCTTTGTATCTAGTCGATATTGGTGGGTCTGAGTGGACTCGAACCACCGACCTCCCGCTTATCAGGCGAGCGCTCTAACCAGCTGAGCTACAGACCCAATATCGTCTCTTAACTTTTCTAAACCTAATCAATCTGTGTGGGCACTCATCGTGACTATCTTCGTATAAGGAGGTGATCCAGCCCCAGGTTCCCCTAGGGCTACCTTGTTACGACTTCACCCCAGTCATGAACCACAAAGTGGTGAGCGTCCTCCCCGAAAGGTTAAACTACTCACTTCTTTTGCAGCCCACTCCCATGGTGTGACGGGCGGTGTGTACAAGGCCCGGGAACGTATTCACCGTGACATTCTGATTCACGATTACTAGCGATTCCGACTTCATGGAGTCGAGTTGCAGACTCCAATCCGGACTACGACGCACTTTTTGGGATTCGCTCACTATCGCTAGCTTGCTGCCCTCTGTATGCGCCATTGTAGCACGTGTGTAGCCCTACTCGTAAGGGCCATGATGACTTGACGTCGTCCCCACCTTCCTCCGGTTTATCACCGGCAGTCTCCCTGGAGTTCCCGACATTACTCGCTGGCAAACAAGGATAAGGGTTGCGCTCGTTGCGGGACTTAACCCAACATTTCACAACACGAGCTGACGACAGCCATGCAGCACCTGTCTCAGAGCTCCCGAAGGCACACCTGCGTCTCCGCTGGCTTCTCTGGATGTCAAGAGTAGGTAAGGTTCTTCGCGTTGCATCGAATTAAACCACATGCTCCACCGCTTGTGCGGGCCCCCGTCAATTCATTTGAGTTTTAATCTTGCGACCGTACTCCCCAGGCGGTCTACTTAACGCGTTAGCTCCGAAAGCCACGGCTCAAGGCCACAACCTCCAAGTAGACATCGTTTACGGCGTGGACTACCAGGGTATCTAATCCTGTTTGCTCCCCACGCTTTCGCATCTGAGTGTCAGTATCTGTCCAGGGGGCCGCCTTCGCCACTGGTATTCCTTCAGATCTCTACGCATTTCACCGCTACACCTGAAATTCTACCCCCCTCTACAGTACTCTAGTTCACCAGTTTCAAATGCAGTTCCGAGGTTGAGCCCCGGGCTTTCACATCTGACTTAATGAACCACCTGCATGCGCTTTACGCCCAGTAATTCCGATTAACGCTCGCACCCTCCGTATTACCGCGGCTGCTGGCACGGAGTTAGCCGGTGCTTCTTCTGTTGCTAACGTCAAGAGACAGCGCTATTAACACTACCCCCTTCCTCACAACTGAAAGTACTTTACAACCCGAAGGCCTTCTTCATACACGCGGCATGGCTGCATCAGGCTTTCGCCCATTGTGCAATATTCCCCACTGCTGCCTCCCGTAGGAGTCTGGACCGTGTCTCAGTTCCAGTGTGGCTGATCATCCTCTCAGACCAGCTAGGGATCGTCGCCTTGGTGAGCCATTACCTCACCAACTAGCTAATCCCACCTAGGCATATCTTGACGCGAGAGGTCCGAAGATCCCCCTCTTTGGCCCGTAGGCATTATGCGGTATTAGCCATCGTTTCCAATGGTTATCCCCCACATCAAGGCAATTTCCTAGGCATTACTCACCCGTCCGCCGCTCGACGCCCATTAACGCACCCGAAGGATTGTTAGTGTCGTTTCCGCTCGACTTGCATGTGTTAGGCCTGCCGCCAGCGTTCAATCTGAGCCATGATCAAACTCTTCAATTTAAGATTTTGTCGGCTCAATGAATACTGACTTCAAAACTACAAAAAGTAATTCTAAAGCTATTATCTTTCCAACAGAAAGATAATGAATTGACTGTGCCAAATACCTTCTTTCTACAAGAGAAAGTAGTTATTCGTATTGGTCACTCAGTTCATTGAAACCAAATTTGATTCCGAGGAATCTGTTTTACTTCTCTTTAAAAAGGGAAGATAAAACGTTTTGATATTCATCAACGAGTGCCCACACAGATTGATAGGTTTAAATTGTTAAAGAGCTTGTTCTCTAAAAAGAGAACGCTTTCAGTGCCTTAGCACTTAAGCAGGACGCGTATAATACGCTTTCTACTTTGAAAGTCAACATAAAATACTAAGAAAACTCAGAACTCTATGGTGACTTGTCTATTTAATAGACAAAGTCGAATTTAAAGCCTGGCGATGTCCTACTCTCACATGGGGAAGCCCCACACTACCATCGGCGCTATTGTGTTTCACTTCTGAGTTCGGCATGGAATCAGGTGGGTCCACAATGCTATGGTCGCCAAGCAAATTTTGCTTTTACTTTCAGCTTTTTTAAAAACTGAAGGCAAAATAATCTGGAAAACTGATTTAAAAGTCTCTTTCAAACTCATTCAAGCGTTTGGTATTTCTATTGAGTCCACAAAACCCCTTGGGTGTTGTATGGTTAAGCCTCACGGGCAATTAGTACAGGTTAGCTCAATGCCTCGCAGCACTTACACACCCTGCCTATCAACGTCGTAGTCTACGACAACCCTTTAGGACGCTTATAGCGCCAGGGAAAACTCATCTCAAGGCTCGCTTCCCGCTTAGATGCTTTCAGCGGTTATCGATTCCGAACTTAGCTACCGGGCAATGCCATTGGCATGACAACCCGAACACCAGAGGTTCGTCCACTCCGGTCCTCTCGTACTAGGAGCAGCCCCTTTCAATTTTCCAACGCCCACGGCAGATAGGGACCGAACTGTCTCACGACGTTCTAAACCCAGCTCGCGTACCACTTTAAATGGCGAACAGCCATACCCTTGGGACCGACTTCAGCCCCAGGATGTGATGAGCCGACATCGAGGTGCCAAACACCGCCGTCGATATGAACTCTTGGGCGGTATCAGCCTGTTATCCCCGGAGTACCTTTTATCCGTTGAGCGATGGCCCTTCCATTCAGAACCACCGGATCACTATGACCTGCTTTCGCACCTGCTCGAATTGTCATTCTCGCAGTCAAGCGGGCTTATGCCATTGCACTAACCACACGATGTCCAACCGTGTTTAGCCCACCTTCGTGCTCCTCCGTTACTCTTTGGGAGGAGACCGCCCCAGTCAAACTACCCACCAGGCACTGTCCGTAATCCCGATTCAGGGACCAACGTTAGAACATCAAAACTACAAGGGTGGTATTTCAAGGACGACTCCACCACATCTAGCGACGCGGTTTCAAAGTCTCCCACCTATCCTACACATGTAGGTTCAATGTTCAGTGCCAAGCTGTAGTAAAGGTTCACGGGGTCTTTCCGTCTAGCCGCGGGTACACTGCATCTTCACAGCGATTTCAATTTCACTGAGTCTCGGGTGGAGACAGCGTGGCCATCATTACGCCATTCGTGCAGGTCGGAACTTACCCGACAAGGAATTTCGCTACCTTAGGACCGTTATAGTTACGGCCGCCGTTTACCGGGGCTTCGATCAAGAGCTTCGACCGAAGTCTAACCCCATCAATTAACCTTCCGGCACCGGGCAGGCGTCACACCGTATACGTCATCTTACGATTTTGCACAGTGCTGTGTTTTTAATAAACAGTTGCAGCCACCTGGTATCTGCGACTCTCGTCTGCTCCATCCGCAAGGGACTTCACTGATAAGAGCGTACCTTCTCCCGAAGTTACGGTACCATTTTGCCTAGTTCCTTCACCCGAGTTCTCTCAAGCGCCTTGGTATTCTCTACCCGACCACCTGTGTCGGTTTGGGGTACGATTCCTTACAATCTGAAGCTTAGAGGCTTTTCCTGGAAGCATGGCATCAATGACTTCACTACCGTAGTAGCTCGACATCGTATCTCAGCGTTAATAGCGGTCCGGATTTACCTAAACCACCCGCCTACGTACTTGAACCTGGACAACCGTCGCCAGGCCCACCTAGCCTTCTCCGTCCCCCCATCGCAATTGTAAGAAGTACGGGAATATTAACCCGTTTCCCATCGACTACGCCTTTCGGCCTCGCCTTAGGAGTCGACTTACCCTGCCCCGATTAACGTTGGACAGGAACCCTTGGTCTTCCGGCGAGGGAGTTTTTCACTCCCTTTATCGTTACTCATGTCAGCATTCGCACTTCTGATACCTCCAGCAGCCCTTACAGACCACCTTCAACGGCTTACAGAACGCTCCCCTACCCCACGTACCCTAAGGTACGTAGCCGCAGCTTCGGTGTATAGCTTAGCCCCGTTACATCTTCCGCGCAGGCCGACTCGACCAGTGAGCTATTACGCTTTCTTTAAATGATGGCTGCTTCTAAGCCAACATCCTGGCTGTCTGAGCCTTCCCACATCGTTTCCCACTTAGCTATACTTTGGGACCTTAGCTGGCGGTCTGGGTTGTTTCCCTCTCCACGACGGACGTTAGCACCCGCCGTGTGTCTCCCGGATAGTACTTACTGGTATTCGGAGTTTGCAAAGGGTTGGTAAGTCGGGATGACCCCCTAGCCTTAACAGTGCTCTACCCCCAGTAGTATTCGTCCGAGGCGCTACCTAAATAGCTTTCGGGGAGAACCAGCTATCTCCAGGTTTGATTGGCCTTTCACCCCTAGCCACAAGTCATCCGCTAATTTTTCAACATTAGTCGGTTCGGTCCTCCAGTTGATGTTACTCAACCTTCAACCTGCCCATGGCTAGATCACCTGGTTTCGGGTCTAATCCTAGCAACTGTACGCCCAGTTAAGACTCGGTTTCCCTACGGCTCCCCTAAACGGTTAACCTTGCTACTAAAATTAAGTCGCTGACCCATTATACAAAAGGTACGCAGTCACACCACGAAGGTGCTCCTACTGCTTGTACGTACACGGTTTCAGGTTCTATTTCACTCCCCTCACAGGGGTTCTTTTCGCCTTTCCCTCACGGTACTGGTTCACTATCGGTCAGTCAGTAGTATTTAGCCTTGGAGGATGGTCCCCCCATATTCAGACAGGATATCACGTGTCCCGCCCTACTCGTTTTCACTGATTATGATGTGTCGGTTACGGGGCTATCACCCTTTACTGCGAGACTTTCCAGACTCTTCACCTGCATCATTAAAAGCTTAAGGGCTAATCCAATTTCGCTCGCCGCTACTTTCGGAATCTCGGTTGATTTCTCTTCCTCGGGGTACTTAGATGTTTCAGTTCCCCCGGTTTGCCTCCTGTTGCTATGTATTCACAACAGGATACTTACTTATGTAAGTGGGTTTCCCCATTCAGGAATCCCAGACTCAAAAGGTTATTACTACCTAATCTGGGCTTATCGCAAGTTATTACGCCTTTCATCGCCTCTGACTGCCAAGGCATCCACCGTGTACGCTTAGTCACTTAACCATACAACCCGAAAGGGTTTCTATTTGCTTTCACTTTAAAAAGTGAAGACAAATAATCGTATGGCAACTAACCAAGGTTTTTGGTTGTCATTAAGAAGGGTTAATTCTCAATGACTGTTTGCCGGACTCAATTTCGATTCAAACTAAGTTTGAATCACTCTTTATTTCCACTTTTAAAAAGTGAAGACAAAAAGCCAAGACACTTGAATGTGTTTGTTGTGTTTATACCGTTCTTATTAACTAAGAGCAGATAAACATTGAGAACTTTTAAATTTGATTGAATTACTCGTAAGTAATCAATCAGTCAGCTTTCCAAATTGTTAAAGAGCATAAAGCAAAAAGCTTTAATCAATAACTTACGTTATTAATTAAAGCTCTGGCTTTAACTAAATCTAAACCATCAATCTGTGTGGGTACTCATCAAAGATATCTTCGTATAAGGAGGTGATCCAGCCCCAGGTTCCCCTAGGGCTACCTTGTTACGACTTCACCCCAGTCATGAACCACAAAGTGGTGAGCGTCCTCCCCGAAAGGTTAAACTACCCACTTCTTTTGCAGCCCACTCCCATGGTGTGACGGGCGGTGTGTACAAGGCCCGGGAACGTATTCACCGTGACATTCTGATTCACGATTACTAGCGATTCCGACTTCATGGAGTCGAGTTGCAGACTCCAATCCGGACTACGACGCACTTTTTGGGATTCGCTCACTATCGCTAGCTTGCTGCCCTCTGTATGCGCCATTGTAGCACGTGTGTAGCCCTACTCGTAAGGGCCATGATGACTTGACGTCGTCCCCACCTTCCTCCGGTTTATCACCGGCAGTCTCCCTGGAGTTCCCGACATTACTCGCTGGCAAACAAGGATAAGGGTTGCGCTCGTTGCGGGACTTAACCCAACATTTCACAACACGAGCTGACGACAGCCATGCAGCACCTGTCTCAGAGCTCCCGAAGGCACTCCTGCGTCTCCGCTGGATTCTCTGGATGTCAAGAGTAGGTAAGGTTCTTCGCGTTGCATCGAATTAAACCACATGCTCCACCGCTTGTGCGGGCCCCCGTCAATTCATTTGAGTTTTAATCTTGCGACCGTACTCCCCAGGCGGTCTACTTAACGCGTTAGCTCCGAAAGCCACGGCTCAAGGCCACAACCTCCAAGTAGACATCGTTTACGGCGTGGACTACCAGGGTATCTAATCCTGTTTGCTCCCCACGCTTTCGCATCTGAGTGTCAGTATCTGTCCAGGGGGCCGCCTTCGCCACTGGTATTCCTTCAGATCTCTACGCATTTCACCGCTACACCTGAAATTCTACCCCCCTCTACAGTACTCTAGTTCACCAGTTTCAAATGCAGTTCCGAGGTTGAGCCCCGGGCTTTCACATCTGACTTAATGAACCACCTGCATGCGCTTTACGCCCAGTAATTCCGATTAACGCTCGCACCCTCCGTATTACCGCGGCTGCTGGCACGGAGTTAGCCGGTGCTTCTTCTGTTGCTAACGTCAAGAGATAGCGCTATTAACGCTACCCCCTTCCTCACAACTGAAAGTACTTTACAACCCGAAGGCCTTCTTCATACACGCGGCATGGCTGCATCAGGCTTTCGCCCATTGTGCAATATTCCCCACTGCTGCCTCCCGTAGGAGTCTGGACCGTGTCTCAGTTCCAGTGTGGCTGATCATCCTCTCAGACCAGCTAGGGATCGTCGCCTTGGTGAGCCATTACCTCACCAACTAGCTAATCCCACCTAGGCATATCTTGACGCGAGAGGCCCGAAGGTCCCCCTCTTTGGCCCGTAGGCATTATGCGGTATTAGCCATCGTTTCCAATGGTTATCCCCCACATCAAGGCAATTTCCTAGGCATTACTCACCCGTCCGCCGCTCGACGCCCTTAACGTTCCCCGAAGGTTCAGTTAAGTCGTTTCCGCTCGACTTGCATGTGTTAGGCCTGCCGCCAGCGTTCAATCTGAGCCATGATCAAACTCTTCAATTTAAGATTTTGTGACTCAACGAATACTGACTTCAAAACTAATATTTACCGAAGTAAACATGTAATTCTAAAGCTATTACCCCTCTCTTCTTAAATAAATAGGAACAGAATGGTAATGAATTGACTGTGCCGAATAACTACAAGTAGTTAAACGTATTGGTCACTCAGTTCATTGAAATCAAGTTTGTTACCGAAGTAACTGTCATTACGCTCTTTCGAAAAAGAACCAATAACGTTTTGATATTCATCAACGAGTGCCCACACAGATTGATAGGTTTAAATTGTTAAAGAGCTTTGCTTTCAGTGCTTTAGCACTCAAGCAGGACGCGTATAATACGCTTTCCACTTTGAAAGTCAACATAAAATACTAAGAAAACTTAGAACTCTATGGTGACTTGTCTACTTAATAGACAAAGTCGAACTTTTGTCTTCACTTTTAAAAAAGTGAAAATAAATTTAAAGCCTGGCGATGTCCTACTCTCACATGGGGAAGCCCCACACTACCATCGGCGCTATTGTGTTTCACTTCTGAGTTCGGCATGGAATCAGGTGGGTCCACAATGCTATGGTCGCCAAGCAAATTTTGCTTTTACTTTCAGCTTTTTTTAAAAACTGAAGGCAAAATAATCTGGAAAACTGATTTAAAAGTCTATCTCTTCAAACTCATTCAAGGTCTGGTCTTTCTTTGAGTCCACAAAACCCCTTGGGTGTTGTATGGTTAAGCCTCACGGGCAATTAGTACAGGTTAGCTCAATGCCTCGCAGCACTTACACACCCTGCCTATCAACGTCGTAGTCTACGACAACCCTTTAGGACACTTATAGTGCCAGGGAAAACTCATCTCAAGGCTCGCTTCCCGCTTAGATGCTTTCAGCGGTTATCGATTCCGAACTTAGCTACCGGGCAATGCCATTGGCATGACAACCCGAACACCAGAGGTTCGTCCACTCCGGTCCTCTCGTACTAGGAGCAGCCCCTTTCAATTTTCCAACGCCCACGGCAGATAGGGACCGAACTGTCTCACGACGTTCTAAACCCAGCTCGCGTACCACTTTAAATGGCGAACAGCCATACCCTTGGGACCGACTTCAGCCCCAGGATGTGATGAGCCGACATCGAGGTGCCAAACACCGCCGTCGATATGAACTCTTGGGCGGTATCAGCCTGTTATCCCCGGAGTACCTTTTATCCGTTGAGCGATGGCCCTTCCATTCAGAACCACCGGATCACTATGACCTGCTTTCGCACCTGCTCGAATTGTCATTCTCGCAGTCAAGCGGGCTTATGCCATTGCACTAACCACACGATGTCCAACCGTGTTTAGCCCACCTTCGTGCTCCTCCGTTACTCTTTGGGAGGAGACCGCCCCAGTCAAACTACCCACCAGGCACTGTCCGTAATCCCGATTCAGGGACCAACGTTAGAACATCAAAACTACAAGGGTGGTATTTCAAGGACGACTCCACCACATCTAGCGACGCGGTTTCATAGTCTCCCACCTATCCTACACATGTAGGTTCAATGTTCAGTGCCAAGCTGTAGTAAAGGTTCACGGGGTCTTTCCGTCTAGCCGCGGGTACACTGCATCTTCACAGCGATTTCAATTTCACTGAGTCTCGGGTGGAGACAGCGTGGCCATCATTACGCCATTCGTGCAGGTCGGAACTTACCCGACAAGGAATTTCGCTACCTTAGGACCGTTATAGTTACGGCCGCCGTTTACCGGGGCTTCGATCAAGAGCTTCGACCGAAGTCTAACCCCATCAATTAACCTTCCGGCACCGGGCAGGCGTCACACCGTATACGTCATCTTACGATTTTGCACAGTGCTGTGTTTTTAATAAACAGTTGCAGCCACCTGGTATCTGCGACTCTCGTCTGCTCCATCCGCAAGGGACTTCACTGATAAGAGCGTACCTTCTCCCGAAGTTACGGTACCATTTTGCCTAGTTCCTTCACCCGAGTTCTCTCAAGCGCCTTGGTATTCTCTACCCGACCACCTGTGTCGGTTTGGGGTACGATTCCTTACAATCTGAAGCTTAGAGGCTTTTCCTGGAAGCATGGCATCAATGACTTCACTACCGTAGTAGCTCGACATCGTATCTCAGCGTTAATAGCGGTCCGGATTTACCTAAACCACCCGCCTACGTACTTGAACCTGGACAACCGTCGCCAGGCCCACCTAGCCTTCTCCGTCCCCCCATCGCAATTGTAAGAAGTACGGGAATATTAACCCGTTTCCCATCGACTACGCCTTTCGGCCTCGCCTTAGGAGTCGACTTACCCTGCCCCGATTAACGTTGGACAGGAACCCTTGGTCTTCCGGCGAGGGAGTTTTTCACTCCCTTTATCGTTACTCATGTCAGCATTCGCACTTCTGATACCTCCAGCAGCCCTTACAGACCACCTTCAACGGCTTACAGAACGCTCCCCTACCCCACGCACCCTAAGGTACGTAGCCGCAGCTTCGGTGTATAGCTTAGCCCCGTTACATCTTCCGCGCAGGCCGACTCGACCAGTGAGCTATTACGCTTTCTTTAAATGATGGCTGCTTCTAAGCCAACATCCTGGCTGTCTGAGCCTTCCCACATCGTTTCCCACTTAGCTATACTTTGGGACCTTAGCTGGCGGTCTGGGTTGTTTCCCTCTCCACGACGGACGTTAGCACCCGCCGTGTGTCTCCCGGATAGTACTTACTGGTATTCGGAGTTTGCAAAGGGTTGGTAAGTCGGGATGACCCCCTAGCCTTAACAGTGCTCTACCCCCAGTAGTATTCGTCCGAGGCGCTACCTAAATAGCTTTCGGGGAGAACCAGCTATCTCCAGGTTTGATTGGCCTTTCACCCCTAGCCACAAGTCATCCGCTAATTTTTCAACATTAGTCGGTTCGGTCCTCCAGTTGATGTTACTCAACCTTCAACCTGCCCATGGCTAGATCACCTGGTTTCGGGTCTAATCCTAGCAACTGTACGCCCAGTTAAGACTCGGTTTCCCTACGGCTCCCCTAAACGGTTAACCTTGCTACTAAAATTAAGTCGCTGACCCATTATACAAAAGGTACGCAGTCACACCACGAAGGTGCTCCTACTGCTTGTACGTACACGGTTTCAGGTTCTATTTCACTCCCCTCACAGGGGTTCTTTTCGCCTTTCCCTCACGGTACTGGTTCACTATCGGTCAGTCAGTAGTATTTAGCCTTGGAGGATGGTCCCCCCATATTCAGACAGGATATCACGTGTCCCGCCCTACTCGTTTTCACTGATTATGATGTGTCGGTTACGGGGCTATCACCCTTTACTGCGAGACTTTCCAGACTCTTCACCTGCATCATTAAAAGCTTAAGGGCTAATCCAATTTCGCTCGCCGCTACTTTCGGAATCTCGGTTGATTTCTCTTCCTCGGGGTACTTAGATGTTTCAGTTCCCCCGGTTTGCCTCCTGTTGCTATGTATTCACAACAGGATACTTACTTATGTAAGTGGGTTTCCCCATTCAGGAATCCCAGACTCAAAAGGTTATTACTACCTAATCTGGGCTTATCGCAAGTTATTACGCCTTTCATCGCCTCTGACTGCCAAGGCATCCACCGTGTACGCTTAGTCACTTAACCATACAACCCGAAAGGGTTTCTATTTGCTTTCACTTTAAAAAGTGAAGACAAATAAGTGTATGGCAACTAACCAAGGTTTTTGGTTGTCATCAAGAAGGGTTAATTCTCAATGACTGTTTGCCGGACTCAATTTCGATTCAAACTAAGTTTGAATCACTCTTTATTTCCACTTTTAAAAAGTGAAGACAAAAAGCCAAGACACTTGAATGTGTTTGTTGTGTTTATACCGTTCTTATTAAATAAGAGCAGATAAACATTGAGAACTTTTAAATTTGATTAACATGACTCGTAAGTCAGTTAATCAGTCAGCTTTCCAAATTGTTAAAGAGCTTGATTCAATAAAATGAACCATTTTTAAAAACACTTAAATAAATGTGCTTAAAGATGGTATCCCGTAGGGGAGTCGAACCCCTGTTACCGCCGTGAAAGGGCGGTGTCCTAGGCCTCTAGACGAACGGGACTAGGTTACTCTTAACTGTTTAAACATATCAATCTGTGTGGGTACTCATCGTAAATATCTTCGTATAAGGAGGTGATCCAGCCCCAGGTTCCCCTAGGGCTACCTTGTTACGACTTCACCCCAGTCATGAACCACAAAGTGGTGAGCGTCCTCCCCGAAAGGTTAAACTACCCACTTCTTTTGCAGCCCACTCCCATGGTGTGACGGGCGGTGTGTACAAGGCCCGGGAACGTATTCACCGTGACATTCTGATTCACGATTACTAGCGATTCCGACTTCATGGAGTCGAGTTGCAGACTCCAATCCGGACTACGACGCACTTTTTGGGATTCGCTCACTATCGCTAGCTTGCTGCCCTCTGTATGCGCCATTGTAGCACGTGTGTAGCCCTACTCGTAAGGGCCATGATGACTTGACGTCGTCCCCACCTTCCTCCGGTTTATCACCGGCAGTCTCCCTGGAGTTCCCGACATTACTCGCTGGCAAACAAGGATAAGGGTTGCGCTCGTTGCGGGACTTAACCCAACATTTCACAACACGAGCTGACGACAGCCATGCAGCACCTGTCTCAGAGTTCCCGAAGGCACACCTGCGTCTCCGCTGGCTTCTCTGGATGTCAAGAGTAGGTAAGGTTCTTCGCGTTGCATCGAATTAAACCACATGCTCCACCGCTTGTGCGGGCCCCCGTCAATTCATTTGAGTTTTAATCTTGCGACCGTACTCCCCAGGCGGTCTACTTAACGCGTTAGCTCCGAAAGCCACGGCTCAAGGCCACAACCTCCAAGTAGACATCGTTTACGGCGTGGACTACCAGGGTATCTAATCCTGTTTGCTCCCCACGCTTTCGCATCTGAGTGTCAGTATCTGTCCAGGGGGCCGCCTTCGCCACTGGTATTCCTTCAGATCTCTACGCATTTCACCGCTACACCTGAAATTCTACCCCCCTCTACAGTACTCTAGTTCACCAGTTTCAAATGCAGTTCCGAGGTTGAGCCCCGGGCTTTCACATCTGACTTAATGAACCACCTGCATGCGCTTTACGCCCAGTAATTCCGATTAACGCTCGCACCCTCCGTATTACCGCGGCTGCTGGCACGGAGTTAGCCGGTGCTTCTTCTGTTGCTAACGTCAAGAGATAGCGCTATTAACACTACCCCCTTCCTCACAACTGAAAGTACTTTACAACCCGAAGGCCTTCTTCATACACGCGGCATGGCTGCATCAGGCTTTCGCCCATTGTGCAATATTCCCCACTGCTGCCTCCCGTAGGAGTCTGGACCGTGTCTCAGTTCCAGTGTGGCTGATCATCCTCTCAGACCAGCTAGGGATCGTCGCCTTGGTGAGCCATTACCTCACCAACTAGCTAATCCCACCTAGGCATATCTTGACGCGAGAGGCCCGAAGGTCCCCCTCTTTGGCCCGTAGGCATCATGCGGTATTAGCCATCGTTTCCAATGGTTATCCCCCACATCAAGGCAATTTCCTAGGCATTACTCACCCGTCCGCCGCTCGACGCCCATTAACGCACCCGAAGGATTGTTAGTGTCGTTTCCGCTCGACTTGCATGTGTTAGGCCTGCCGCCAGCGTTCAATCTGAGCCATGATCAAACTCTTCAATTTAAGATTTTGTCGGCTCAATGAATACTGACTTCAAAACTACTGTGTAATTTTAAAGCTATTATCTTTCCAACAGAAAGATAATGAATTGACTGTGCCAAATACTTTCTTTCTACAAGAGAAAGTAGTTATTCGTATTGGTCACTCAGTTCATTGAAACCAAAGTTGATTCCGAGGAATCTGTTTTACTTCTCTTAATTAAAAGAGAAGATAAAACGTTTTGATATTCATCAACGAGTGCCCACACAGATTGATAGGTTTAAATTGTTAAAGAGCTTCTCTTCGTTGTGACTTACATCACTTCGGAAGAGGCGGCCATTCTAGCGATTTAATTCTCAGTGTCAAACACTTATTTGGAATTAATTCCTACTTTCTAAAAGTAGAAGCGAATCATCGCTTAAAGCTAGTTGCCTTACTAACATTTCTCGCTGAAGCCTTGTGGCGTCTGCCGTGTCAGTGAGGCGGCATTATAGAGATGTTCATCACATTGGCAAGTGTTTATTAAAGAAAGATGCAAAAATAACGATTACATGGCGAATAAATACTCAAAGCCTTATTTGTGCAAGTTTAACTACAGAGTACTTACAAAATAACCACAGACTTATCCACAATTGCTCTGATTTTCATCCTAGAAAACAAAAAAGCTGCCTCATGGCAGCTTTTTAAATGGCAACGAGTCTAAATCCCAGAACCATATTGCTCTCCATCATCTTCATGGAGACCACATTCGCGTTTCAACCCATTAAAACGAGTTTCCTCTTCAGTCATACCCGGTTCCCACTTCTTAGTTGTATGTGTATCTCCAACAGAAAGGTAACCCTGCTCTCGAAGCGGGTGATAACCGAGACCATGCTCTTCTAGGTAATAGTGAACATCTTTATTCGTCCAATCGATTACCGGCAAAAATTTAAACACACCATTTTGGATAGATAAGATTGGCAAATTTGCACGCGATTGAGATTGCTCTCTTCTTAAACCGGAAAACCATGTCCCAGCCTCGAGCTCATCCAACGCTCTTCTCATCGGTTCAACTTTATTAAGCTTGTTGTACTTCTCTATCCCTTCTATACCTTGATCCCAAAGTTTTCCATATTGCGCTTCTTGCCAATTAGGGCTCTGTTGGGCGCGAAAGACTTGAAGGTTTAGAGTCAACTTCTGACTTAACTCATCAATAAAGCGATAGGTCTCCGGAAATAGATACCCTGTGTCAGTCAAAATAACCGGAATATCTGGTTTTGCTTGGGTCACTAGGTGCAACATCAATGCTGCTTGGATTCCGAAACTAGAAGACACAACATGTGTCCCTTCTAAATTATCTAAAGCCCACTTAACTCTTTCTAATGCGGTTAGCTGCTCTAACTCTGCGTTGATTTGTCCAAGACGAAGTATTTGCTCCGTCTTAGTCAATGCGAGTAGCTCTGCTAACTTCAATTTTGAAGCGACAGAATTATGCATGCAGATCCCTCTTGGAAATGATCACCTCTTCGATGATGCCAGCTCGGATTGTAAAATCACCGAACCCTTCTTTGTCGTTGCGTTCTGTAGCCCAACGTCCCACCAGCGCATCAATCTCTTCTAAGATCTGAGCTGATGTGATGTTCTCTTTATACATCTTAGGGATACGAGTTCCGGCCTTGTTGCCACCTAGGTGCATGTTGTAACGCCCCGGAGCCTTACCCACTAAACCAAGTTCAGCCAACATTGCACGACCACAACCGTTTGGACAACCTGTGATTCGAAGGATGATGTTATCTTCTTCTGGTAATCCATGTTTCTTCAGAATGTCTTCAACATCCGTTACAAACTCAGGAAGAAAACGCTCAGCTTCAGCCATTGCTAAGGGACATGTTGGGAAAGCCACACACGCCATTGAGTTTTTACGCTGCTCGGAAACGGCATCATCCATCAGACCGTATTGACGTGCCAGCTTTTCAATTTTTGCCTTTTGGCTCTTAGGTACACCTGCAACAATTAGGTTTTGGTTCGCTGTCATGCGGAAGTCACCTTTGTGGATCTTCGCTATTTCAGCAACACCTGTTTTCAGAGCTTTACCCGGAAAATCAAGTAAACGACCATTCTCGATGAATAACGCCAAGTGGTGCTTACCATCAATGCCTTCCGCCCAACCAATGCGATCACCACGGCCAGTAAACTCATAAGGACGGCTTTCAGAAAATTCTACGCCTGCACGCTTTTCTACTTCTGCTTTGAATACATCAATACCAACACGGTCTAGTGTGTATTTGGTTTTTGCATTCTTACGGTTTGAACGGTTACCCCAGTCACGCTGAGTCGTTACCACCGCCGCTGCTACATCTAACGTTTTATCTAATGGCACAAAACCAAAGTCGTCAGCTTTACGTGCATAAGTAGAGGTATCACCATGTGTCATAGCAAGACCGCCACCGACTAACACATTAAAGCCCACCAGCTTTCCGTCTTCAGCAATAGCAACAAAGTTAAGATCGTTAGCATGGACGTCCACATCATTTTGCGGAGGAATGACAACCGTCGTCTTGAACTTACGCGGTAGGTAGTTGCTACCAAGGATAGGTTCTTCATCCGTTGTTTCTAGTTTTTCACCATCTAACCAGATTTCTGCATAAGCACGAGTCTTCGGTAATAGATGTTCACTGATCTTTTTCGCCCACTCGTAAGCTTCTTGATGAAGTTCAGATTCAACCGGGTTTGTCGTACATAGAACATTTCGGTTTACATCACCCGCTGTCGCAATTGAATCAATGCCAATGCTATTTAGCGTTTGGTGCATCAACTTAATGTTCGGCTTCAAGACACCGTGGAACTGAAACGTTTGACGAGTTGTTAGACGAATTGAACCGTAAGAGGTACTTTCGTCTGCGAACTTATCAATCGCCAACCACTGCTTAGGGGTAATGATGCCACCAGGCATACGAGCACGAAGCATGACGTTATGTAACGGTTCGAGCTTTTGTTTGGTACGTTCGTTACGAATATCACGGTCGTCTTGTTGATACATACCGTGGAAACGAATCAACTGAAAGTTATCAGCAGTAAAGCCACCTGTTATGCGGTCTTGGAGATCTTGTTCAATCGTACCGCGTAGGTTATTACTTTCACGCTTAAGACGCTCATTGTCAGCCAAAGGTCCAAGTACTTGACCTAGCACTTCTTGCTCTATTACTTGCTTGCTCATTAGTACACATCCCTTTGGTAACGTTTCGCTTTACGTAAATCATTAATATATTGTTCAGCTTGCTCGCGGCTCTGGTTGCCATGCTTTTCCGCTATCGAAACTAACGCTTCATGAACATCTTTAGCCATTCGAGTCGCATCGCCACAGACATAGAGGTACGCGCCCTCTTGCAGCCATTGCCACACCTGCTCTGCTTGTTCGATTAAACGGTCCTGAACATAAACCTTTTCTTTTTGGTCACGGCTAAAGGCAACATCGAGCTTAGTTAGCGCGCCAGACTTGAGGTACTTTTGCCATTCAACTTGGTATAAGAAATCTTGAGTAAAGGTACGGTCACCAAAGAACAACCAGCTTTTTCCTTCAGCATCATTGTTTTCACGCTCTTGAACAAAACTGCGGAACGGTGCGATACCGGTACCCGGGCCGACCATGATGATTGGTGTATTGTCGTCTTGTGGTAATTTGAAGTTATTGTTGTTCTCAACAAACACCTTCACTTCACCACCCTCTTCAAGACGTTGAGCTAAGAAGCTAGAAGCTCCGCCTAAACGAGACTCTTCGCCTTTTTGGTATTCAACCAAACCAACCGTCAAGTGAACTTCTTCATCTACTTCTGCTTGGCTTGATGCAATAGAATAGAGACGCGGTGTCAGCTTACGTAACAGGCCAATTAACTCATCAGCCGATAGCTTAGTTTTCTTCTCAGCTAAAACATCGACAACTTGAGTATTACCCGCGTATTCACGAAGCTTGTCTTTATCTTCCACCAGCTTGATTAACTTCTTGCTGCCCGATAACTCAGCAAACTTAGTCACAAGTTGAGGGTTTGAAGTGGTAATCTCAAATTTACTCACTAGCGCACTATGGATAGATAGATTCTCACCATCGACATCGACACTTTCGATACCCGATAACCCAACCTTAGAAAGAATCTGATTTGCGAGTTCTGAACTGTTTTCATACCATACGCCTAGCGCATCGCCGGGTTGGTAGGTAATGCCCGACTCATCAAGATCAATCTCGATATGACGAACATCTTTACCCGAGTCACGACCCGTGATCTTTTGACTGGTTAATAGTGTCGCTGTATATGGATTTTGTTTGGTGTATTGCGAATGACCGGCAGCTGCTTGGCCTACTGGTAACTGAACGATATCAGCCTCGGCACCTGTCGATAGCGTTTCTTGAACTTGTGATAACGCTTTAGCGCGCCATTCCGTTGCTGACTCTTCGTAATCAACATCACAATCAAGGCGATCGACAAACGATTTCGCACCAAGCTTAGCGAGGAAGTTATCGAAGTCTTTAGCCGTTTGGCAGAAGAACTCATAGCTTGAGTCACCTAAACCAATCACACCGTATTGTAGGTTTGATAATTTTGGCGCTTTCTTCGATTGTAGGAATTCATGCAACTCAATAGCGTTATCAGGGGCTTCGCCCTCACCATTGGTTGAAGCCACAAAAATGACGTGTGTCTCTTTGGCTAGGTTCTTACCTTTATAATCACTTGCATCGAAAAGCTCGACAGCAATACCTAAGGCTTTTGCTTCTGCCTCTAGCGATTCAGCGACGCCTTTAGCATTACCGGTTTGAGAAGCGAAGATAATGCTGAGCTTACCCGCTGGCTTAGCCGCTACTGCAGCGGCCGCTTGAGCGATTGGCGCAGCAGCACCGACAGGCTGAGCTTGGCTCACTCCCCAAAGGTAACCACTGACCCATGCCAGTTGCTGTGAAGACAGTTCAGAAACAGTTTGCTGAAGATGACCCAATTGTTGGTCATTAAGTGGTGCTGCTAGCCCAGGTAACTCATTAGCCCCAGACTGTGCATTATTATTTTGTGAAGACTCTTTCTTATTTAAAGACATGGTCACGACATCCCTAATCATTGCGTGACGATAGATTAACCACTCCTTTTAATAACAAGAAAGAATAGAAAAGTATGTTTTATAACTTTTTGGAAGTAAAAACCGATTGAAACGCAAATTGACTTACTGGTTTTCAATACGCACTTGCTGAAAGCCAACCGCCATTGCCGATTTAGATGCTAGGTCTAAATCCGCGTAATGGCACTCTTCACCATGAACATCAGTAAGCAGAACAAAGCCACCTCCCATATGGCGAAACTCCACAACCCAAGACCCTTCTTGAATTGAGGGCTCTATGATTGCTTCAACTAACAGATTTTCTCTATATAAATTTCGTAATTCATTGAGTGTCATATTCCATCCCTTGCTTTGACCTCACTACATAGACCTTATAAGAATAGACGCAAATTGGCTCTCTGTATTAAGGATGGTCGAAAGTGATGAATGTGCTAACTAATTCCAGAAAGATATAATCAATAGATATAAAAAAACGCCACTTAATAAAGTGGCGTTCTTAAAATTCGTTCTAAATTTGCTTTATATGGCCTAGAAGCGCACTTCAGCACCAGCAAACCAACCATCGACCATGACAAAGCTCTTGCCTAGTTCTGAGCTAAAGAACTCATCCGAATCTAAATCGATAACACGGTAACCACCACGCAGGGCAATTTCAGATTCTGATACTGGAATTCGGTACTGAACACCCGCCATCAAGTCAGTGCTCTTAATACCACTGCTATCACCGAACTCCATCGTACCAATGATATCGAAGTTAGTGTCCGGCACATTGATCTCTGCGTTACCGTAGAAGCTCCACGTGAACTCATCAAACGTCGATGTTTTCGCACCTGTTGCTTTTGGTTCAATGTAATTCGAGTTTGAGTATTGAGTAAACGTCACACCCGCATCGAAGTTCATCTGCTTGTGATCTAACAACGTGTAATAGAAGGTGTAGTCGTACTTATCGAAAGCCAATGAATCTGCATCAACAGAAGTATAGCGAAAGCTAGCGTTTGGTAGCATCGGGGCATTATGCTCAAATGCGAAATACAACGAAGGTGAGTTAGAATCGTCATCTTGTCTAACTTCGTTTAGCTTTGTACTTCCCCACCACATATCGGCACCGACTTTAGCCGTGTAAGAAAACTCTTCTTCAGCAGACACTGCTGAACTTAAAGATAGCATTCCCACTAAAGCAATTAATGGCATTTTATTCATTTGAGATAGCTCCAATTCCATATCGTAGTGCTAATTGTATGCACATTCATAGATTATTGGGGAAAATTCTACCACACATCTTAAATTCTAAAACGATAAACCGCTGACGAGTAAAGATTTGACGGCACGATGACCTTAGTAACGTCTCTGGTTAGAACTGTGTACAAAATTTTTGAAAAACCACACACCGATTGCAATCACGATCAACCAAGGCAGTAACTTAAACACGACGCCCATCATACCTAAGACCAACATGACTAATAACGCCACTCCGGTTGCAGCCAATACCGTCATAAACGTAATACCAGTGACAAGTAGAGTCGCAACGAAAATAAGAACAAATATTAATTCAAACATAATGGTCTCCCTAATGAGTTAATGACCTATCTTTCCTACTTTCTAACATTGCAGCTTCCATACCAAGTATGCCAACCCTATAAAATCCTTATTTATCAGATAAATAAAAAGCCACACATCTTCATGCGTGGCTTTTCGGAAACTTATAGTGGTAAATTTAACCTCTAGTGGCGAATTTAACCTTAAGTTTTTAACTTAGAGGGAGCTTAAACATTTAGCTCTTTAGGGATCTTAGCCAATGCTGTTTGCATCACTTCAATACCTGCACCTTTCTTATGTGCGTTTTCACTGATGTAGCGACGCCATTGTCTTGCACCAGGCATGCTTTGAAACAAACCAAGCATGTGACGAGATATGTGACCTAAGCTTGCGCCATTTGAAAGTTCACGCTCGATGTACGGGTACATCTCTTCGACAACCTGTGAGCGCTTCTTAATTGGTGTGTCTAAACCAAAGATCTGTTGATCAACTTCAGCCAAAATAAATGGGCTATGGTAAGCCTCACGACCAATCATCACACCATCAAGGTGTTGCAAGTGCTCCTTAGTTTGCTCAAGAGTAGTAATGCCACCATTCACGGCAATCACCAGATCAGAGAAATCTTTCTTGATTTGGTATGCACGATCATAATCTAGCGGTGGGATCTCACGGTTCTCTTTCGGGCTAAGGCCACTCAACCACGCTTTACGCGCGTGAATAGTAAATTGCTCACAGCCACCTTTTTCAGAAACCGTCGAAACAAACTTAGTTAGAAACTCATAAGAGTCTTGGTCATCGATACCGATACGCGTTTTCACGGTAATTGGAATATCAGTGACTTCTTTCATCGCTGAAACACAATCTGCCACCAACTCGGGCTCAGCCATCAAGCATGCACCAAATCGACCATTCTGAACTCGGTCTGAAGGGCAACCTACGTTAAGATTCACTTCATCATAACCGCGTTCACCAGCAAGCTTGGCACAAGCAGCAAGATCAACCGGGTTTGAACCACCGAGTTGAAGTGCAAGAGGATGTTCTTGCTCGTTATATTCTAGGAAGTCGCCCTTACCATGTAAGATCGCGCCCGTTGTTACCATTTCCGTGTACAGAAGAGTCTGCTGAGAAAGCAAACGGTGAAAGTAACGACAGTGGCGGTCAGTCCAATCGAGCATGGGTGCAACAGAAAGTCGGTTACTAGCGTATTTACTGGTTTTATTAGTGTTTGTCATGATTCAGTCTCAATTAATACTGTACAAACATACAGTGAATTACCTAGAATTAAACGGAATTACTTCCTGTAGTACCCCTCAAGTACCCCTTTAGGAGTTGGACAATGGCAAGTTATACCATCGAGACCAGAAAGCTAAAAAGCGGTGAACCAAGGTTCAAGGTAACAATCATCGTTAAAAAGAATTCGCGCATTATACACAGGGAAAGCAAAACTCTAAAAAAGAAAGCACTCGCTAAATCTTTCGGTAAAAAAAGGGTAGCTGAACTAGAAGCTCAAGGGGTACTCAATCAGCCAAAAACAGTCCCCCTTTCGGTACTCCTCGATTTATTCATGTCCGAACGAGATCTTTGGGACAATACAGGCCGCACCAAACGCTATGTGATTAAGATGCTTAGGGATTGCGACATCGCCCAAGTTGAGAGTAATCAGCTACGAACTAGCGACTTAATCGAGCACTGTAAAAACAGAAAAGGCGCAGGAACCAAACCCGCAACGATTTATCATGATATTGCTTACCTACGTTCTGTAATGAAAAAGTCTAAGCCTGTCTTCAACATCGACACCAATCACCAGATATTTGATGAAGCCGTACCTGTTCTGATTGATATGGGGTTAGTCGGTAAAAGTCAGAAACGAACACGCCGCCCCACATCTGAAGAACTGAAACTCTTAAAGCTTGGATTAGAACAACGTGAATCTTTCCGGCCAAACGGCACAACTCGAATCCCGTTCACCGATATTCTTGAGTTCAGCATTCTTACTTGTATGCGAATTGGTGAAGTCTGCAAGCTACGTTGGGAAGACCTCAATCAAGAACACAAAACGATACTCGTTAGAGATAGAAAAGACCCAAGGAAGAAAGAAGGTAATCATATGATTGTGCCGTTGCTTGGTGAGTCATTTGAGATTGTGCTAAAGCAGCCAAATAAAGGTGAGCTTATTTTCCCGTACAACTCACGAAGTGTGAGCACGGGGTTTCAGAGAGTTAGGAACGAATTAGGTATTGAGGATTTGAGGTACCACGATTTAAGAAGAGAGGGAGCGAGTCGATTGTTTGAGAAAGGGTACTCCATTGAAGAAGTAGCTCAAGTAACTGGGCATCGAAACTTGAATATTTTATGGCAAGTTTATACTCAGCTATTTCCACATAAACTGCATAATAAATAAAATTTAAACCCGTAAAGCGATTATGGGTCTCACACCCAAAAACAAAATAGGTGTGAGCACCTGAGTGGTCTATCAGTATCGATTTTGCTAATTAAACACTATATCAAGTAGCAAAATGGCTTTTGAATATCTTTCTATCAACTCTTTGGAGCACTACCCCAAAGTAAAGCTGTCTCACTTCCTAAAAGTCCTGCCAAGTAATCAATTCCCTGATGCTGCACAGTGAGGAGTACCCCACTATATGCCCCATTCATTTGCGTCAAAGCACATGATGTAGCACTTGCTTTTTCTACATTGAAATACGCTCCCTTACGCACTAAATTTCCAGTAACAGTACAAATACCATTAACAATAAATGAACCGTCAGCAAAGATTTCCCAAGTAGTACCATCAGTATCAGTATGCGTTCCTACAATTTCAGCCAACGGCAAAGAATCTGAAACTTTGTTCATCGAGTACGCTAAGTTCCTACCGTTAAAAGTAGCTTTTAGCTCCACAGAGGTATCATTAAAGTCTGCTGTTATTTCTTGGCTGCTATCTTTCAAGAAATCAACCTCGTCAGCATACGTTACACCTACGGCCTTCATCTGATTCTTGGTTGTAGTCGCGCTATCGGTAAAATAGACGCTATCACTTCCGAAATCCCCCACAATCAAATTATTTTCAGAACGAGAAGAATCAACTAACAGCACCGCAAAATCTGTACTATTAAAATAAATCCCATTGTTTGAAAATGAATCATTGCTTTCTGAGGTCGAACTGTCCTCATCACCGCCGCCACAACCTCCTACTAGAAGTAATACAGACGTAATTAAAAATACTGTTGATCCTTTCATCTCAATTATCCTTATTTACAAAAGCTCGAGCAAAAACTAGCAATCGCAAATAAGATAAAATAATAAATAATTATAATTTCAGTGTGATTTATGAAGTGAGTTTTGCTTTCACAACACGCCCATCTTTGACAAAGCGATACCCATTTTTTAACGTACCGCTTCTTTTGCCCCCTGTTTTAGCCATTCTTTTTACCCTCTAAAATTGTTTCAATGATGGTTAAGCGTTTATCTTGCTTCCATAACACAACGAGTAACGCTATCCAGGTCGGCGATAAGCCCATGCTGTTCAGTGAGACGAGTAGCTCCATTACTTACCCCTGAATTTAAATGAAAAGAACTCCAGTAAGTAACGCACCATAGAGCGAAAACCAAACGTGTCGATGACCACTGCGCCCACTATGTACCAATAGTACTCGGGCACAAATTCCAACGCTTTGAAGCCTTCTTGCACATACTCGGCATAGTCTGGGATAAACGATAAGATCAGAGGAACAAACACCACCAAGAGAATGAACTCGTCTTTCAGGCCGCGATCTTTGAGGCTCACCCTATCTAAATCGGCGGCCTGTTCATCCCCAGACTGTAAACGCTTCACTTGGGCTCGGTGACGCTCTTGCTCGATCTCATCTTGTCGTTTGAGAGCGTTCGCTTTATTGATGCCATGCTGCTTGTAGGCATCAATACCACCGGTAATGAGGTTTGCGATGGCGCCTATCATGCGTAAACCCGTTTATCGAGCTCCACATGAGGCCCATCTTTAAAGCTAACCCAATCCCCACCCCAGACAATAGGGACATTCAGCTCTTGCGCCGCTTGTTTAAACGCCCAACTGACTTGCTCGTAATAACTAAAGCCCCATGTGACTTTGTTGTTTTCGTCATACACGACAAAATCGATGGCATGCCCCGTTTGGTGCCGGCTTTTTTTGCTGTAGCCGTCTAATTGGCTGGCGCCTTTTTTGAAGAGTGCATTTTGCTCTTTGGCCGTTCGCTTTCCCGAGGTAATACCAAAATCAAAAGGGGTTAACTCAATCGCCCTGCGAACCACGCGCTTGAGATCGCCATGAACCCCAATCATGCGTGACTCACTTCTTGCTGATAACGCAAACTGACTAAGTGCCTTATCCACGGTTTTTTTGTTCATGAAATACACTCCTAGTAAAGTGAAGAGCACAACGAGCGCACTCAACTTTTGAATGACCATTATTCGAAGTCCGGTAACTGAGTCACCAGTAACGCTCTGGCTGTTGCTCGCTTGGAGAGAACCTCTTGAGGGACGTCAGCACCGGTTTCTACTTGGCGTACTAAGTAAAAATCTGTGGCTTCAAGGTATTGCTTAGCGAGCTGTCGTCGAGCGTAGCTCATGCTTTCCCGTACCATCGCCTCGTTAAGAACCACCTCTCTGTCTTGAACAAGGTAGTCACCCAAATTGCTTAATACGTCGTTGGTTAACTCAATATCAAGCGTCTCACAATCCTCTCTAGGCTGCGGTGCATTAACGGAGACAATGAGTCCCATGCGATTAACTTGTACTTTCATTGAATGAAGCCTCATTCTCTTTGCTTACCCTTAAATCGACTCCTGAGCCCATTCGAACTTGCATTTTTGTTGCTCCCTTGGGGATAACAATCGTGTGTATTGGGGAGGTTCTGGTGGTTGATTCGCCTAACTGATAAGTGCATTGCTGATGCATTAGAATGTCATTTTCATCATTGAGAGCCTCAATGCTATACCTTAGATAGGTTCTAAACGCCTCAATCGTAGATCGTCTTGAAGGCGCAACGTTTAAAGTCACCAATGAGAGCTCACAGGGGCGTAAAGGAAATTCCACACTATAGATACTCAAAGCACTGTCTGTGAATGCCACTGAAAAATTGCTATCTACATCAACAGATAAACCTTCGCCGCCTAATCGAGGGCTGTAAGATGGGTTATAAATGTCAATCATACGAACTCACCTACGCGGACCTTGTCACCAGCAACACCTTCTAGCATCAGGGCCTTGTTACTTTTAATCAGCACATGACCACCGGCGACAACCTCAATAAGCCCTTGAACCAAAACAGGGTGATCATTATCTTGAGAGGCTTGAATAAAGAGTCCTTTTCGCTCTTCGTTTCCCGCAATATTTTGCTCATCTCCCGTTAAATCCAGATGGCCCGTCTCAACCTTTTGCAAGGTGTAAAGGTCAGCAAGCTTCTCCACAGTTAGCTTGTCATTTTGAATGCGCGTCTTCACTTCTGCTTGAACGGTACTGACAGTGATGGGGGTTAAGATTTCGCTAATCGTGACGGAATTATTAATATCGATGTTTTGAGATTTGGTGCTGATGGGAATGTCCGCCACTTGATATTCAACCGTGACCAGTTCCGCCTGATGGTTAAAAAGTTCAAGCTCATCAAAACGAGTGATATCCACCGTATCACCCCGCCCGATTTCTGTAGGACGTAACGCGTCTCCGCGAAGCATGAGGGAGTGGCTGGCTTCACGAATGATGAGGTATTTGCCTGCCTGACCCGCGTTAAACTGAATGCTTTCGCCCGCGTTTAAGGTATGGAGTTGTTTCATTTCTTACGCCCCGAGACTAAATAGGCCATGGTCATTAACGTGCCGAGAATGCCCACCATAAGAGACACGTTTTTCAACAGCTCATTATTGCTTTCGTTCTCACCCGTTTGCTCTCTTGCTTTGGAAGCGTTCGCCATGGCAATCGCGGCTTTGGTGGTTTCCGTTTGTTGACCCGCCATGGATTTAATCGAATCTATCGCGTGCTCGCTCAGGTTCGTGTTTGCCCCTATCGCGTACTCACTCAGAGCAGCGTTGGACCCTAATGCACTCTCACCAAAGCTAAACGCGCCATCCAGTGCGCTTTCACCAAAACCAAGCGACGCATCTACGCTATCTGACGCCAAATCTAAGGCGTTATTGCCAAAGTTAAACGCCTCTTCTGCGGTCTTACCCGCCACCGCCATGGCACCGTGATCAGTCATGCTTAAATTAATGTCAGAGTTTTCTATCCCTGACAGAGCAAAGCCGTTGTTATCACCACCAATGCCCAGACTGTTGTTTTTGTTGGTGGTCGTGGTGATGGTTTTCGCATTGCTATTTGATTTACTCCGTCCACCCATATCATCAAACCTTATTTGTAATACGTGCTCATTCTTGTGGGTCTCAATCTCTCGCACGGGCAATTGCAATTTACGTTGAATGTAGCGATAAGCGCCGCGCTGATTAAAGTGAGCGCGAATAGAATCAAACCCATTCGCCACTCCGTGATTGAGAGCACTGAGCGTCCCGATGGCCATGTCACCCGCTAAAGCCACCACAACCAACTCCTTAGCGCCGGAGGGGTATTGCTCGCCGCGTAACAACATGAACGTGTCTTCGACTCGATAGAGGGACTCTCGCCCCGCTTTCACTTCAATTTCAGCTTGCTTGATGTAGTCACCAAGCGCTTTACTTAATTTCGGCTTGGCGTTTCCCCACGTTTCAGGAATTAAGTTACTTTCGAGTAAAAACATACAGCGCAAAAAGCGCCACGAGCGCTATTCCCCACCACGGTATGCCGTTATGACTGCCAAAGTTCATTGCGCCGGCCGTAAAGCCGCTGTTATTGGTGGTATTGGAGGTGTTCCCAGACGTTGCAGGTCCCGATGAGCCCCCCGTCAAGCCTCCGCCCCCCGTTAAAGAGGTGAGTGAGCCTAGCATTAGCGAAATACTCCTAATTTATAAGCAAGGTAGAGCAAAGCCATCACCGCAATCGCGGTTAAGGTTTTGTTGAGCCCCTGACTCACACCAACCCCAAGTGCCGTTCCAAGCCCCAGACCGCCCAAACCGATAAAAAGTAATGGCATGCGCTAATCCTTGAAGAGAACAATGAGAAGAACCACCACCAAGAGCGCCGCTATCCCACCACCGACATAAAGCAAGGTGTTATCTTTCGCCACGACAGCGCCACCTTGTGGCGTCGTCACGGCATTGCCATTATTGTCGACCACTGGGGTGTTTGGCTGCTGCGTGGTGTTGGGATTAGACGAATTCGCGTTGTGGCCAAATAACCAATCGGCATTTTCTCCCACGCTATCGAGTGCCCCTTCACCAAACTCCAACAGGTCATCAAAAAAGCTCATGCGTGCTCCTTAGTATTTACCTGCGAGCATTTCAGGGCGAACCACTTTGACCGATTCAATCAAAATAGGAATTGAGCCGGCTACGTCACTTGTGGTCACTGAAAATTTCAAATTAGAGCTGTGTTGTGTTGGAAAAAGCTCATCAATAGAAAAGCCACGCACAATCGGATCAAAGTGAAAATAACCGGCTTGCGGGGTACGTTCGTTCCGTTTGGCATTCGCTTCATTGATGAACTTGTTGGCTTCGTACTCTTTCACAAAGTCACGCTCAATTTCGAGCTTAGTAATGCCCGCGTGCATAAAGTGCGCTCGGCGCAAACTGATTAACGGGCTTGATACTAAGCTCGTAAACTCGTTTACCCCTGCGGCGTTCGCCGGCATGGTTTCACGCTTTATCATTGGAACCAAGATACGGGCAGGTTGCGCATTGGTGACCCAAGCATGAACCTGGATAGACAGGGGATCACCGCTGGCTTTCTCTTTGAACTGAACATCCAAATGAATGTTATCGCCCGCCTCCGTCACGAGTCCTGTGTAGCGAACCCCATTTTTAGTGCGAGCGGTAATGTCACTGAATGGGATCACGTAATGGCCAGTCGTATGAGCACGTTGCTTGTAGCGCTCTAACATCAGGATTTCACTGCCCGTTAAGACATAGATTTCCTCTGCATTCAGCGTAATCGACAAGCGTTCAATCTCGGCGGCCTCGGCATTCGTCTCTAGCACTAACTCATGGTAAGTTGGCCCAACAGGAATAGGCAGCGTGCCTTTTTGTCCCCAAGCGGCCCCGACCATGGAATTCAGTTTGATTGGTTTTACTGACATGTTTGTCTCCCCTTAAAACCAGCCACGTTTGCCGTTGATGAGTTGTTTGACTGCTTCTAACGTTGAGACGTTATTAATGATGGCAATCATCAGTAAGGTCAGTACAACAGCAATCAAGATGTTTTTATGCTGAGCTTTCATAAACTCCCCTGTCTCTCGACGTTGGATTTCGAACAGATACATTGAGTCTTTATAGAAGTGGAGTTGCGTTTAAAAAGAAAGGGGATTTAACCTATAGGTTGGACGGGTAACCTATAGGTTAAAAAGGCCGGTTATCGGTAGTTCAAATTGAGTCTTGAGCCTGACTGACAGTTCAGCGCCTTATGCTCAATATTACCGATACCATCACGGATCAAGAGGTATTCCGCGATCGGTTTTCCAATACGTTGCTTGTTGACCTTAGCGGATTTCAACGTCGCAATAGTATTCACATCCAACCCGCGTTTATCCGCAATCCATTGAGCATCACTCATGGAATTCACCGCGCCCACCCACCAAACGCTGGATTGCTCGGTCACGGTTTTCGGTACCTCTTGACCTCGTTGAAATATGGAGTGCACCACAAGGCCATACTGACGCCCGCCACGCAACAGCTCACCCGCACGACCTCGAAGTTTGCCAGAGGTTTCTACGCAGGAGGCTAACTCTTCTATCACCGTATAGAGCCGGCTTGCTCGGCCGTTCCCTACCGACCACACCACTGACGCGAAAAATTCTAACTCTTCATAGGTTGCCCCATTGGCTGGAATGTACGCCAACTTAAACGAGCCGCCACGACGACGCGCCATCACCAGCGATTTCACAAACGCTAGACGTGACTTCGTGCCGTGGCACATTTGCCCTTGAAACTTACTCCCCGCGTAATTGGCGTAGGGGTCAAAAAAAACTGCTTGTGCGGTTTTAGGGATTAACCCTAAATACTTAACGGCTGAGGTTTTTCCTCCTCCCGTTCCCGCTACATAGAGGGTGTGTTCAGCATCAAAGGATGGGTTAGCATTAACGGGATTCGGTAGGGCTAGGGGTTTTGGTTTGTTCACCCTCGACCTCCTTAGCTTGTATCAAGACGGCCATTTGTTGTTTAGACGTGTAGATCAAGCCCAAAACAGCAAGCACTAACGTGGCCTCTTCGATGTAGTCCCCAAATACTCCCATCAAGGTTGAACCATGTTTGGCAAAGACCGGTTGCGCGGCATCAATGACGGCTTTTTTACCTTTACCGTCAAATTCAAACTCAACCCCTGAAATAATGGACGTGGCTTGTTCGGTCAAGGCGAACACAATATCCAGTAACCCTGCCATGGCTTCGGTTTTATCTTCGGTTTCGGTTGAATCGGTTAGGTTAACCGAATCGGTCTCACCTTGCTCCTGTTGTTCAAGCTGATCAATGACCGCCCCAAAATCCCCCCAATCATCCACCGCCGCAGGCTCATCCAACAAGACCTCATTAGTTTGCTCCATGCTCCCCTCCTTGCGCTTGTTCGGTTGTGGCTTTCGGTTTGGGTAGCAGTTGAGAAAATGCCCAGAGGAGGAAGATAACCGACACCAACGCTGCTATGACTCGTTTAAAGGAAAACGTGCCTTGGGTGTTTTCTGCTTCTTCATCGTCGGCGGTTTCGGTTACCTCTCGGTTGGAAACCGCGTCTTTACTGGTTTCCTGTGTTTCTTCCTGTTCGGTTAACCCCTCGGTTAGCTCGGTTACCTCTATTCGGTTAGGTTCGGTTATCAAAACCGGATCAACCACCAACGGTTTCTCGGTGACCGTCGGTTGAAGTTCGGTTGAGTCAGCGACAAGATTCGCTTTAATGAACTTAGTCACTTCATGGCTATGTGAGCTGTTACCGCACTTCGGGCAACGGTAATACATCAATCCAATGTTGCGGCTGTTTTTAGGCGGTTCCCCTGTAGCGATGAGCTTCCCTTCCCCCACTTGATGGGCGCTGGCGACCGACTGACAAACTGGACAAGATATATACCCACGGATTGGGTTTTTATGTTCAGCCATGCTCCACCTCTGCACTTTCAATCTCATCAAGCTGCTGCTTTTGAGCCTCTACGACTGAGCGGTATTTCAGGCGAGCCACCCCATTGAGCTTTTCGAGGTGTTCAAGCTGCTCAAACAAGTTAACGGGAAGGCCTAACGCCTCCAGTGAAAGGTTGCCGCTCATCAACATTCCCATGGCTTTTTTCATGAGTGCGCCGGTGTCCATTTCTTTAAAACGGTCAATTTCCACTTTTAGGCTGGCTGTCAGCTTATCAGCCGCATCGAGGGCGGCTAAATCTCGTTGACACTCCTCAAGCGATAGTCTTTTCATTGTCTTCCTCTGTCTCTCGACGTTGGTATTGGATAAAGGCCCCTGATTCACATCGTTGGCGTGGGTTAAGTCACTCCCAACCTTCCATTTATCAGGCTGAGAGTGGTGTGCTTATCAATGGGGATTTTCGCCCCCATCGATAACGGTTTAAGCAAGCATTGAACCCCTTTCACGCTCCAACCCGTCACGTCCATCAACGCTTTTTCGAGCGGGGATATCTCCATTTCCGGCGGTGGGTTACACTTATTTTCAGTGCTCCAAGGTAAAGCGCTCCGCGCTTCTTGCACTTGCTTCAGATCCGATTTTTTAACCAATCGAAAGTGCTCGCTGCATGTCTCAATAAGTTTTCCGAACCAACGAAAACCAACCACACGTTTGGTCTTCTCACCGTACTTATTAAACTGCTCTTCATAGGCTAATTTGGCTTTGTTACCTAATTCACAAAAACCCTTCCATCTAGAGTTATCAGCGTGATCACGAAGTGAATCAAGTTCTTCATCGAATGCGGTATCTAATGGTTTAGCTCTTCGGAGTTGACGCCAAAGCCCCACTGCAGGAGAGCCCGATTGAGAAAATTGCTTAATTCTATGAATTGATGCCCATGCACGAGCCGATAAAGCATTTTCATCCGCTTCTTTCTCTGGCATATGAGCACCATTAATGTTTTTGGAAATGTATTTAATGATGTAGCCCGTTGCCGTCCCTTTCGATGGATCACATTGCTTAGCCAAGAAACGTTTTTCCTGAAGTTTCTTTGTTTTAAGCTCTTCATTATCTTCCTCTATAGCGATCTGACGGCATATATCCACTAGTTGCTCAAGCTGCTGTTTAGGACAATACAAAAACAAATGCGCGTGAGGAGTCCCATCTTTATGTGGTTCCGCCACCCGAAGACCAAACCAATCAACTTGATGTTTTTTGAAGAGAGCTCTCGCTCTTTTCCACTGAGCCATCAAATTTATATGGGCTTCTTTCGGTGTACACCCAACCCAATGCTTTGAGCTTCGGTGATACTTTCCCGGTAAAGTCCAAGTAATAAACACCCCTTCATAACCTAAATCGATCGCTCTTTCTTCGTCACCTCTAGAACGTACCACTAGCTCAATACGACGATTTTCATGATTCGCCGTCGTTCGTTTCACCACTTCACTCAAATCAAAAACGGTGTCGGTCTCTTCACTGACGACAACCATCGACTGAACATAATTTTCGGCTTCTATCTGCTTGCGGCGCCACATTTCAAATGAACGACTCGATACGTAACTTCTTTGCGCTTTTTCGCCCCCAACCCGCTCAAGTGCTATTTGAGCGAACTCAATATATTGATTCCGTAGATAAATGAGCTTGCGCACTAAATATCGAACATCCAAACAACGACGAATTGCACTTTCGTATTCACGCTCACAATCCTCAAGCGGCATCTGTTCGGTAATATATAACTTCGGAGGCTCAAGGTGGATTTCCTTCATCTGGGTTTCAATCGCTTGATAAGCCATATCTAAAGCAGACAAGTAGCTTTCCTTTAGCTCTACTTGGCGGATGTCATAGTGGAACACTTCGGTCAGGTTTAACGCCAAACGTTCCAACGCTTCGTCATTGGTCAGCGTAAAATGATCAAGTTGAATGTACGGTCGCAGCTCTGAGCACACGACTGGTTTGGGTTTGGCCTCTTTACGAGCATCTGCAAAGGGAAACTTATCTTCAATAATGGGTGAAAGTTTTAGGGCATGACTGAACACATCAACAGTAAAGAGTTCGAGATTTTTTCTATCAGGATTCTTACGCTTTTTACGCTTGATAAGTTGATGTTCAATATCCTCCTGAACAACACGGGGGAGCAGCTTAAAAAAATGATGACCAATTGACGTCTCTAGAGAAAAACGAGTCGCTTCATCACGGCTGGCCTGCTCTTTGAGCTGCTCCTCTACATTAAGATTTGTGTCTTGCATAGCTCGATACTCGCTTACTTATCAATTTAGCTTGTTGCTCAATCAACTCGCGTTGACGCGGCGACTTTGCATGACGATATTGATAGCGCTTAATCATCAATTTCAGATCATAGAATCGAATCTCTGTTGGTGTTTGCATGTCTACACCTCAAGACTTTCAAGTAATTCAATAGCTTCTTCAAATTGACCCAAAACAACAGAGAGATAACTATCCTCCTCGGAGTTAATAGATGGGTTCAACTGGCTTTCAATTAATCGATGTAACAACTTAGCTTCACTGGAATGAGTAAAATCGATGTTGATAGAATGCATAGGGGTTTCCATAATTCCTCCTCATCCATTCACTGATTGCCAATCGGTTTTTGCTAGCTCATATCGTTTCTCGATATACATAGCTAAATCTTCCACCCTGATCAGCGTTGGACTCCGTTCAGAGTCGCGTAGTTTGAAAGTAGGCACAGGAAAGTCATACGCCTTAGCTTTCTGCTCTGCGGTTTTCGGCAAAATCCCAAAAAACTCCTGACTTACGGCCTTTAATTCAACTGTCGGACTCTCGAAACGAGCCAGCAATGCGAAGTACATATTCATCTGGTCACCTGTGATACTCTGGTTTATTCAAGACGATCTAGAGCAATTAAGTAGCTCTAATCTTGCTCACTCACGGATGAGCACATAATGAGCTCAAAAAGCAATTTAAACGCTCAATTGTAATTATATAAGCACTTTATTGACTCCAAAGGGAGGGAGAATGGACATAATTGATGATAAATTATTAGAATTAAAAAAGATGACCGGCACGATTCGGAATATCGATTTGGCAGAAAGCTTAGGAGTTTCGTCGTCTACCATTCAGAACTGGCGTGCTCGTGGAAAAATACCGAAACACATAATCACGAAAGCTGAAGAAATCTCCTTGCACGGTAGCCTTGCTCCTACCAGCAGAGGGTATGTCTCAGTCAAACTCTATGAAGTCGAAGCCAGTGCGGGTTCAGGTTCACTTGTCGAAAACGAAGATCCCTCCGCTCTCCTCTTCAGCGAAAAATACCTGCGTAAAGATCTCGGTTACAAACCAGAAAATGTATTCCTCTTGTCTGTTCGTGGTGACAGCATGGCGCCAACGCTCAAAAACCAAAGCTTGGTTATGGTCAATAAAATTGATGATTTTGCGTCAGATGGGATCTATGTATTTCGGTTTGAAGGCGCCTTGTTAGTTAAGCGTCTGCAATTCTTACCTGAAGGAATCGAGGTAGTAAGCGATAACCCAATTTATAAAACGTGGGAGATCAGCAAGAAAGATTTAGAGCACAAAGACTTTCAAATCATTGGTGAGGTGGTTTGGTCAGGTCAGATAATATAGAGGTTATTAGAGTTGGCTATTAAATTTTCCCCTAAAGTAGGGCAAATACTTATGTGTGATTTTTACGGCTTAAAGCAGCCTGAAATGGTAAAGAATCGCCCCGTTTTGGTTGTAGGCACTAAGCCTGACGGTCATCAACTGGTAACCGTCGTTGCATTGAGCACTGTCGCTCCTGAGAAACCACAAAACTACCATATGCAGTTAGAAGACAACCAATTGCCTAGAAATAAGTTTTTTAGCAGAGGGACAACTTGGGTTAAGGCTGACATGATTTATACACTTAGCTTCGAACGTTTTAACTATGTATCTCTTGGAGTGGATAATGGGAAGCGAGTCTACTTCAAAAATAGATTAGGTAGAGAAAGCATGAAGAAGGTCTACTCCTGCGTTCTGCATGGCTTACATTTGGGCAATTTAAGCGATCACCTCTAATCTACTGTAATTACTCCTAATTACTAAAAATTGTACGTATATCGTATAAATGTATTTGCTTTTTCCCAGTCTGCAACATATGATCATCTTGTCAAAGCTTCTTTGGTTTACGCCAAAACGGAGCGCTAAGACTACATTTTTGAAATGTAGCCAGCCCACTTATCAGGCGATAACAAGCCCGCGTGGTGCTGCTGTAAAGACCCTCGCTTAGGCGGGGGTTTTGTCTTTTCTGGAGAAGCAAAACTTCTAACTAGTACTCCTATAGTACCCCTCAAACTAGCTCAGCCCTTGCTAAGGCTGCTTAATCAGTCCAATCGAGCATTGGAGCGACAGACAATCTACATGAATGTGTCATGGTAAAGTACCCTGGTAGCGAGTCAAAAAAATATGCTGGAATACCCAGCAAAAGCAAGGTCGGCTATTGTAAGTGCTATGCCCTGTTTGTGCTATATGAACTTTACCTCATACTTTTTTATAAACCTATTCACCAGTTCTCTAATTCAGCCTCATTAATCAGTTATGCCTTGAGTCACACTGTCATTTTGAGTTACCTTGTCTTATTCAAAGTCGTGGGTCACAATACGCTCTGTACCTGACTTTAATAGAAATCATTGGCTCCCAAAACGTAGTAACCTAGAAATAGGGTTTAAATAGGGATGTCCGATTGAATGGTGAAAAATTTGGACCACACATTAATAGAGCAAGTTGAAGGGATATGTGCATCGCGAGGCGTTAGATTAACACCTCAAAGAAAGCGAGTGTTTGAGCTCATCCTCTCTAATAAAAAAGCCTCCAGTGCTTATGAATTATTAGAGCAGTTGAAAGTCAGTGAACCGCAAGCCAAGCCACCTACAGTATATCGCGCTTTGGATTTCTTGTTGGAGCAAGGTTTCATTCACAGAGTTGAGTCAACCAATAGCTTCATATGCTGCTGCTCTTGCAATGCCAACAAACATTTCTCCCAACTACTGATCTGCGATAAATGTGGCACTGTGATAGAACTGCAGGACGATGCGCTTGTCACCCTACTCGCCAGTAACGCTGAGAAGCATGGCTTTCAATTGACGAATCATGTCATTGAATCGCATGGCATTTGCCAATCTTGCTCCTCCGAGATGAAAGAATAAGATTATAGAAGAACATTATGCGCGCTGAATTTGTAAACCCGTTTTTAGCTTCTTTGATGAACGTATTAAAAACGATGGCTTCTCTAGAATTGAAGCCACAAAAACCGAGAGTTAAGAAAGATGAAATCGCTCGTGGTGATGTATCCGGCCTAATTGGTATGGTGGGTACACAATCTCGTGGCTCTATGTCGATCACCTTTGATGAAGGTCTCGCTCTCGAAATCATGGAAAACATGCTTGGTGAACGACCAAACGGCCTCAACGAAGAAGTGACTGATATGGTGGGTGAAATCACTAACATGGTGACTGGCGGTGCGAAACGTATTCTTGCGGAAAGCGGTTTTGACTTCGATATGGCAACACCAATCGTGGTTTCCGGTAAAGGTCATACGATTCGTCACAAGTGTGATGGGGCAATCATCATCATGCCTTTCTCCTCTCAATGGGGTAATGCTTTCATCGAGATCTGTTTCGAATAACAGCTGTTTATTTCTAGCAGTACTGAGTATCAACTCAAAGAAGGTTGGCATCATGCCAGCCTTTTTTATTACCTGCGATTTAACCAATGCTTGCTATACAGATACAAAAGCGCCAACCCGAAGGTTGGCGTTTTTTTGGTGCTATCAACTCAATTAAGCTTTAAGCGCTTTAAATGCGTTGATTAGACCGTTAGTTGAGCTGTCGTGAGACGTTACTTGAGCATCGTCAGCAAGCTCTGGAAGAATTTGGTTTGCTAGTTGCTTACCAAGTTCTACACCCCATTGGTCGAAGCTGAAGATGTTCCAGATAACGCCTTGAACGAAGATCTTGTGCTCGTACATCGCGATTAGGTTACCTAAAGAGCGAGGGTTGATTTGCTTAACAAGAATAGAGTTCGTTGGACGGTTACCTTCAAATACTTTGAAAGGTACAAGCTCAGCCACTTCTTCAGCTGTTTTGCCAGCCGCTAGGAATTCAGCTTCCACTGTCTCTTTTGTCTTACCGAATGCTAGTGCTTCAGTTTGAGCAAAGAAATTAGACATCAACTTCTGGTGGTGATCAGATGCTGGGTTGTGGCTGATAGCAGGAGCAATAAAGTCTGATGGGATCAGCTTAGTGCCTTGGTGAATCAGTTGGTAGAAAGCGTGCTGACCGTTTGTACCTGGTTCACCCCAGATGATAGGACCAGTTTGGTATTCTACTGGATTGCCGTCACGGTCAACAAATTTACCATTCGATTCCATGTTGCCTTGTTGGAAGTAAGCCGCAAAACGGTGCATATATTGATCGTAAGGTAGAATTGCTTCTGACTCAGCGCCGTGGAAGTTGTTATACCAAATACCGATAAGCGCAAGGATTACTGGAATGTTGCTTTCAAACTCAGTTGAAGCAAAGTGGTTATCCATCTCGTGAGCACCTTCTAGTAGCTCAACGAAGTTATCGAAGCCAACAGATAGTGAGATAGAAAGACCGATTGCAGACCATAGTGAGTAACGACCACCAACCCAGTCCCAGAATTCGAACATGTTGTCAGTATCAATACCAAACTCAGCGACCGCAGTTGCGTTAGTTGATAGTGCTGCGAAGTGTTTAGCTACGTGTGCGTTGTCACCCGCTTCAGCCAAGAACCAATCACGTGCAGAGTGCGCGTTAGTCATTGTTTCTTGAGTCGTGAATGTTTTAGATGCCACTAAGAATAGCGTTGTTTCTGGGTTAAGAGGCTTAAGTGTCTCAACGATGTGAGTGCCATCTACGTTAGAAACGAAGTGCATGTTTAGGCGAGTTTTGTATGGCGTTAGTGCTTCAGTCACCATGTATGGACCAAGATCCGAACCGCCGATACCGATGTTTACAACATCAGTGATCTCTTTACCTGTGTAACCTTTCCACTCACCAGAAACGATGCGGTGTGTGAACAGTTCCATTTTTGCTAGTACAGCGTTAACTGCTGGCATTACGTCTTTGCCGTCAACCATTACTGGCTTGTCGCTACGGTTACGTAGAGCAGTGTGAAGTACTGAACGACCTTCAGTCTTGTTGATTGCATCACCACCGAACATTGCTTCGATTGCAGACTTAACTTCAGTCTCGTTCGCAAGAGCAAATAGGTGCTGCATAGTTTCAGCATCGATAAGGTTCTTAGAGTAATCCACTAAGATGTCAGAACCGAAACGAGTAGAAAAGCTCTCGAAACGCTTTGCATCTTGAGCAAACAGCTCTTTCATATCCATATCTTGAGCAGACTCAAAATGTGCCGTTAGAGCTTTCCACGCTTGTGTTTGCGTTGGGTTGATATTTTTCAACATGGTATCTATCCCGATGTTACTGTAGGTTTTATTCTAAACGTCACCTGGGTGATGAATAGAACCCCCGATTAGGCGAAAGTTTATATTTTTCTGTGATGACCAAACCGCGTCACCACTGAAAGATTCTTTGTAATTTTTTTTCACTACGTATTATGCCGCATATGAAGAGCTGTACCTTGAGATAAATCAGGATTAGATTTCCTGACAGAAGAATCGGTACAGACTCTAGCTCTAACATAATTAAATGTGAGCGATACCTGATAAATTCAAGTTCAAAAGATAGCGTTAAACCACTTTTTTTCCAAATACATTATAAAGGATGGCGTATGTGGATTCAGAAGACTATACACCTAAATGCACGAAAGCGTGGATTTCATCTCATTACTGATGAAATTGAACAACAGATACACGATATCAACTCTCTATCTGTTGGTTTATTACATCTTTTTATCCAACATACCTCTGCCAGCCTCACGCTAAACGAGAACGCTGATCCTACCGTCCGTACCGATATGGAGTCGCACTTTAATAAGTTTGTCCCAGAGCGAGCGCCCTACTACAGACACACCTATGAAGGTGATGATGACATGCCTGCCCACATTAAAGCATCGACACTTGGCACCAGTGTGACAATACCAATTAGCAATGGTCGTTTAGCTTTAGGAACATGGCAGGGTATTTATACCAATCCGGAAAATTAACTGATCAGGTCAATCCAATCTCTTGTACACATTTTTGTGACGCGATCTTTGCACTCAAGAAATCCATTCCAAGCGCTACAGACCTTCGAAACAATATCGTTATAATCAATGAAGTTTTGGTTTGCTAGATAGTGTTGCCTTAACCAACTCCACACTTGCTCTATAGGGTTAAGCTCTGGTGAGTATGGCGGCAATTTGATAATACTGACATTATCAAATGGGTTAGCAACATCATCGGTATGCCATCCTGCGCCATCCATTATTACCACTGAATGACGGTCTTTTTCTGTGACTTTAGATATCTGCTCTAGATGGTTTATCATGATGTCTTTGTTAACCCAAGGGACGACCATTGCCTCACCAATCCCTCTCAATGGGCACACTGAGCCAAACAAATAAGCGTATTCAAATTGCTGCTGTTTTACTACGCGAGGTCTCGTTCCACGAGTAGCCCAAAGACGTGTTGTTGTATTCTGCTGACCAAACCTAGCTTCGTCTTGAAACCAGACATCAACACTCTCTAGCCCAATATGGCCGGGGATCTTAAGGATCGTTTCGATTTGGAATTTTTTTAAAATCGTCTTGTATTTGCTGTGATTGTTTAGGGTGTTTGGAACGAGAAGTTATCCAAGAAAAACCCATGTGGTCGAGGAGATAATAGATGGAATTAGGGTGGTAGTGCTTGTCAAAGTGTTTAACGATGTAGTCATGTATATCGCTTCCAACAAGGCGGCCACCAGAAGGTGATCCAGCTTCTTTTTTTATGAAGGCACTGAGTTGAGCCCGCTGCTCATCGGTGAGGTATGCAGGCCTACCAGTCCGAGGTTTTTCTTGAAGTCCTTCTAGGCCTTCTTCAAAAAAAATCCGAACCCATTTATTGACACTGGTTCGACTGACTTTGAGAGATTTTGCAATTTGTGTACGAGAGAGGCCGTCTTTAAAGTGTGCGAGCGCAAGTAAACGCATCTTCATCTGAATGGTTTTTTGCTGGCTCGCAAGCTTTTTGAAGTCAGTGTTATTAAGGCTATCCATGGCTAAATTTCACAATAATTCATCAATCTTAATTAGATCACATTTTTACTTTAATTGGTATTACTTAGGAGAGCACCGAGATTGTGGTGGAAGCCGAACTGTGATTGCTACGATGCAAGGTGAGTAGACTGATTGAAAACAAGATCTCCTTAATAAAAACAATATCTTGTTAATAAAAAAGAGTGGTGTGTTTCCACGACCACTCTTATAAAAATAGTATTTGGCCTACTGTAGGCCGAAAGGTTTAGAAGGGCTGGTTTATCATAACCCTAAAGGCCCCTTCGTCACCACCTCGCGCCAACTCAGCACGTACAACAATACCTTCCACTTGGAAACGCACCGCGCCACCTAAGCTCCATTTCATGTCCGAGTGCAGTGTTTTGATGTCGTACTCATCGGCAACGCGCCCTAATTCAGCAAACGCTACCCATTGCCACCAAGGCAAATCGTAGTAGTTTATCAGTGGGATATCGCCAAGTGGTTGCCAGTCAGGAAGTACTCGGTACTCAGCAGAATAATGAACTGCAGAGCGACCGTGATAACGACCTCCGGTATAACCTCGTAAACGATACAAGCCACCCAATCGAGCTTGCTCCGTTTCTGGTGGGCGAGCACAATCTTGCCCAGAGCAGTTATCCCACGTTGGCGTGTCAGCGGTATAGAAATCAAATGCTAAAACTTGTTGATCGAATAAGTCCCCTAAAGGACCTAAAGCAAAGTACTGGCTATTTTGGAAGGTCCACTTAAGCCACAAGTCATCGTTAGACCAACTCTCTGCGCCAGTGGTGAACTCAAGGTTAGTGTGAGAACCTCTGGTCGGGTTGCGTGTGCTATCACGGTTATCCCAATCAAACGCCAAACTAAAGCCTGTTGCCTCTTCGGTATTATTTAAACCTTCCAACTCACGAGCAGTATAAAAAGGCGTAAATAGAATCGAACTGACACCCGATTCGATTGGCGAAGCAAAGCTCACATCTTTGATTGGCTGAAAAGCACCGAGTAAACCGTGTTCTGCAACGTTGCCCCAAGGTAGCAAATACTTAAACTCAAACTGATAGTTTTGCTCTAAGCCATCAGCAATGGTTTTGTCATCGATAGATGAATCATTATCGCCTTGAGAACCAATGTAATACGGGTTGTCGTTGAAGCGCGCTTGATACATCTGAGTGCTAAACAATACGTTCTCAGACAAGGCATAGTTAAAAGCCGATAGAAAACCGACGTAACTGTCTTTGTCTGAATAGAGTGCCATACCAAACAGAGCGGCTTGAGGTTGCCAAACACCCTTTGCGACACCCGCAACCCCAAAGGTGTTACCCATGGTTTCGGTGCTGAAGTAGAAAGGAACAAAGGCTGAATCTTTTTCTTCACTCACAGCGGAAGAAGAAAAGCTGACACCGAGTAATGTCATTGCAGACATTAGCCAGCTTCGAGTCGTTCGCTTGAACATAATTTACTTATCAAGATCCATGATTACTTCACATATTCCATCGCAACACGCGAAGTCAGCTTAGTGACTAACTCGTAAGCGATAGTGCCGATATGTTCAGCCACTTCTTCTGAAGGTAAATCTTTACCCCACAGAGTCGCTTCATCGCCGACTTTATCTGCCGCATCAGGGCCTAGATCAACTGTTAGCATGTCCATGGACACACGCCCTGCGATTGGTACTTTTCGTCCATTAACGAATACTGGGGTGCCGTTAGGTGCAGTGCGAGGATAACCATCGCCGTAACCAATTGCGATAACACCAACCTTGGTATCACGCTCACTGGTCCAGTTACCACCATAACCCACACTTTCACCAGCCTTCACATCACGAACCGCAATTAAGTGTGAAGTCAGAGTCATCACCGGCAAAAAGCCCAGCTCTTGCGCTGATTTATCAACAAACGGAGAAACACCATAAGAGATGATTCCCGGACGAACCCAATCAAGGTGGCTGTCTGGCCAAGCGAGTAAACCCGCAGAGGCAGCAAGTGAACGCTCCCCTTCACAACCTTCAGTAAGCGACAAGAAAAGCTCTGTCTGTTCAACGGTGGTTGCTCTATCCAGTTCATCAGCACAACCGAAGTGGCTCATGTAACGTAGAGGTTTGGCAACATTCGCACATTGATGCAAACGCTCAACAAAGTTTTGGTATTGCTCAGGGCGAACACCTAATCGGTGCATACCACTGTCGACTTTTAGCCATACCACAACGGGTGTTTCCAAATCCGCATTCTCTAGCGCGCTTAATTGCTCTTCACAATGCACCACCGTTTGAATGTTATTGGTCACCAAGATTGGCAAATCGCCCGAAGAGTAAAATCCTTCCAGCAACAAAATAGGTTTAACAATGCCACCAGCACGAAGTTGTAACGCTTCTTCAATACGCGCCACACCAAAAGCATCAGAGCTTTTTGAATGCTTGGCTATATGCAGTAAGCCGTGTCCGTAGCCATTGGCTTTCACAACAGACATGACCTTGCACTGAGGAGCCTTCGACTTTATCTGGTTCAGGTTATGTTCGAGCGCGTTTAAGTCAATGCTCGCCGTCGCCGCTTTCATGTAAGTCATTAGCGATTACTCATCATCAAATGCAGGGCCTGCATAGTTATCAAATCGGGAGTGTTGGCCTTGGAACGTAAGACGAACAGAACCGATCGGACCGTTACGTTGCTTACCAAGGATGATCTCAGCAATGCCTTTCAAGGAACTATCTGGGTTATAAACCTCATCACGATAGATGAACATGATCAAATCGGCATCTTGCTCAATCGAACCTGATTCACGCAAATCCGAGTTTACTGGGCGCTTATCAGCACGTTGCTCTAGGGAACGGTTAAGCTGAGAAAGTGCCACAACCGGAACGTTGAGCTCTTTTGCTAACGCTTTCAATGAGCGAGAAATCTCGGCGATTTCAAGAGTACGGTTATCAGATAACGAAGGTACACGCATTAATTGAAGGTAATCTATCATGATCATAGAGATACCATCGTGTTCACGAGCGATACGTCGAGCACGAGAACGCACTTCTGTTGGCGTTAGACCCGAGCTGTCATCGATATACATATTCTTCTTATCCATCAGAATACCCATACTCGACGAGATACGAGCCCAATCTTCATCATCTAGCTGACCAGTACGAATCTTGGTTTGGTCTACGCGAGAAAGTGACGCAAGCATACGCATCATCAGCTGTTCGGCTGGCATCTCTAGCGAGAAGATTAAAACCGGTTTGTCTTGCTTCATCGCCGCGTTTTCACACAAGTTCATCGCAAATGTGGTTTTACCCATCGATGGACGAGCAGCAACAATAATTAAGTCAGAGCCTTGTAGACCTGCTGTTTTCTTGTTGAGGTCGTTGAAGCCAGTATCGACACCTGTCACACCATCTTGCGGCGTTTTGTATAGGATCTCGATACGTTCTAGCGTCTTCTCTAGAATGCTATCAACGTTTTGTGGACCTTCGTTTTCACTTGCACGGCCTTCGGCAATCGCGAAGACTTTACTTTCAGCAAGATCAACCAGCTCTTCCGAAGTACGACCTTGAGGGTCATAACCAGAATCAGCAATCTCATTCGCGACACCAATCAGGCTACGAACAAGTGCACGTTGCGCTACGATATCCGCATACGCATTGATGTTTGCGGCACTTGGTGTGTTTTTCGCTAAGTCAGCAAGGTAAGCAAAGCCACCCACTTCTTCAAGTTGCTCACGCAGCTCTAAATGTTCAGAGAGTGTAATAAGATCCAGAGGAGAACTTTCTTCAAGGATATCCTTTACCGCTTCAAAGATCAGACGGTGAGGACGGCTATAAAAGTCTTTGGCCACAACCTTTTCGGCAACTGTATCCCAGCGTTCGTTATCTAATAACAAACCGCCAATAACAGATTGCTCAGCTTCTAATGAATGTGGCGGGACCTTGATGGCGTCCACCTGATCGTTGGCTGATTTCTGACTTTTGGTATCCACTATGACTACACTCAATAACTAATAATGATCGTTCATTATACCCAAGAACATCCGTTTGTAATCCGATCCTATGAGTTTGTTTTATTCTTCAGGAAGAATTTACCTATTGCTGACGGAATTAACCAAGGGTAGCATTACGATCCTGCCATTCACTCACTGTATAACTAGAGGTATGCGTGTCCAAATTATTGGCTCTGAGCACTGGTCTTCTAAGCACTGGTCTCCTGAGCGCTCCGATGGCCTTAGCTGATGATGCTAAAGACTCTGTTGATGCAATCCTCGACTCTATAGTAGTTTCAGAACCTACTTCTGAGCCGATCGTCGTTGCACCGACACCTGAAGAAAAAGATATGGATATCGCACCGAGTGATACAAGTGATACAGAACTGCCGAGCCCGCTAAAAACGGAAGTCGAATTTGGATATCAGTCGCATACTGGTAACTCTGATTCACGAGCGCTTAACGCACGCCTTAACGGTGAGTACACGGCTGGCCGTCATAGAACCAGTGGTGAATGGAAATACTACAACCTCTACAAAGATGGCGAAGAAGATAAAAGGCAATCGACTTACTCAGCTCAGAGTGACTACAAGTTAAGCCCTAAAACCTACCTTTACGGCAGTTTCAAAGGAGTCGACTCGAGATACAGTGCTTACTTTAAGGACTACACAATTTCGAGTGGTCTGGGTTACCAGTTTTCGAATACCGAAGAGTTTGTATTGGAAGTCGAAGTGGGCCCAGGTTTTCGTTACCAAGAGCCAAACCTCGATGAGATCGACGATGATGACATCATCTTCCCAGAGATTGTTGAAGAGGCAATTTTCCGTGGCAACGTGAATACGTCATGGCAGGTGTTGAAGAATTTGCAGCTCAAGGCAGACGTGACGCTTGTCTCTGGTCACAGTAACCTAAAGTTTGATACTGAGTTAGAAGCCATCAACGATATTACTGACAATATCGCGCTGAAGATCGCTCACTCTCGCCAGTACCACGATAAAGTGCCTGAAGGCTTAAGCAAACAAGACTCTGTTCTATCGATCAACTTGCTCTTCCAGTTCTAATCTTAGGCCACCTCTAACCTTGAGAACAACTTGTTCAGCAATAACAGCTTATGGATCACCGTAAGCTTTTTACCTACTGTAGCACTTCCTTGTACTTTCCTATATTCCAGACATAAAAAACACCAGCCGAAGCTGGTGTTTAAAACTTTCAAAAGAAAGAATTCGTCTTGGTACTGAAATTACTCAGCTGCAACGATAGCGATTTTCGCAGTAGCAAAAACTTCAGAGTGAAGTTGGATGCTTACTTCGAATTCGCCGATGTTACGTAGAGCGCCTTCAGGTAGGCGTACTTCGCTCTTAGCTACTGCAACACCTGCCGCTGTAATAGCGTCAGCGATGTCACGAGTACCGATAGAACCGAATAGTTTACCTTCGTCACCAGCTTTAGAAGCGATTGTAACGCCTTCTAGAGTGTTAACGCTCTCTGCACGAGCTTCAGCAGCAGCTAGTTGCTCAGCAACTTTAGCTTCTAGTTCAGCACGACGAGTTTCGAACATAGCAACGTTGTCTTTAGTTGCCATAACTGCTTTACCCTGTGGGATAAGGAAGTTACGAGCGTAACCAGATTTAACGTTTACTTGGTCGCCAAGGCCACCTAGGTTACCGATCTTATCAAGTAGAATAACTTGCATTATCTTAGTCCTCTTAAACTATTATTAACTATTACCGATTACTGATGCTTGTCAGTGTACGGTAGTAGAGCTAGGTAACGAGAACGCTTGATAGCGCGAGCTAGTTGACGCTGGTACTTAGCGCTTGTACCAGTGATACGGCTAGGTACGATTTTACCAGCTTCAGTGATGTAGTTTTTAAGAGTTGCTACGTCTTTGTAGTCAATCTCTTGTACGCCTTCTGCAGTGAAACGGCAGAATTTACGACGACGGAAGAAACGAGCCATGGGCTATCTCCTGATCTTAAATTTAGTAAAGCGGTCTTTCACAATTATCGAAATAACTATCAATGACCTAAAACAAGTTGAGAATTTTTTAAGGCGTTAAGCCAAAAAAGAATTACTCAGCAGCTGCTTCTGGTTTAGCTTCTGTACGCTCTTCGCGACGAGGAGCACGCTCTGCACGCTCTTCTTTTTGCTTAAGCATAATAGATTGCTCAGTCACAGCGCCTTTAGTGCGCATGATCATGTTACGTAGAACTGCATCGTTGAAACGGAAAGCAGTTTCTAGCTCGTCAATCACTTCTTGACCAGCTTCAACGTTCATAAGAACGTAGTGAGCTTTGTGAAGCTTGTTGATTGGGTAAGCCATTTGACGACGACCCCAGTCTTCTAGACGGTGGATAGTACCGCCTGCTTCAGTGATAGAACCAGTGTAACGCTCGATCATGCCAGCAACTTGCTCGCTTTGATCAGGGTGAACCATGAATACGATTTCGTAATGACGCATTTGGTTGCTCCTTACGGATTATTAGCTTCCACGAGTGGCCCGGTCGTCCAGAGGAAGCAAGGAACTAAAGATAAATGACCGAGTTTTAAGGACGGCAAATGTTATAGAAAGAACCCGGTATTGGCAAGCGCTATTTGGTGAATAATGAAACAGTTTTTCTGTCGCCATCTAGCCATCCGACAAACCGATGGATTTTGCTATAACAGCCTAAAAAGAAACGCCCACCAGCAAGTGGTGAGCGCTAATAAATTCATAGACTTAAAGCAGCGTTAACGCATTACTGAGCTAAACGCTGTCTTACCGCTTCGAACAGGCAAATACCCGACGCCACAGAAACATTTAAGCTCGATACGCTACCTGCCATTGGAATCTTAATCAGATCATCGCAAGTTTCACGAGTTAAACGACGCATACCGTCACCTTCTGCACCCATAACTACCGCAAGAGGACCCGTTAGCTTCGCTTGATAGATATCATGCGTTGCTTCACCTGCCGTACCCACAAACCATACGCCCTGCTCTTGCAGTGCACGCATTGTGCGAGCTAGGTTGGTTACGCGCACGAGAGGAACCGTTTCAGCTGCGCCACATGCAACCTTGCTTACCGTTGCTGTTAACGGCGAAGAGCGATCTTTAGGTACGATAACAGCAGCGACACCTGCGGCATCCGCGTTACGTAGACAAGCGCCTAGGTTATGAGGGTCTGTTACGCCGTCTAGAACTAACAGCAAAGGCTGTTCGTGCTGCGCTAGGATATCGTCTAGGTGAGTTTCATTAAGCTGCTTAGCAGGCTTCACCTTAGCAATAAGACCTTGGTGATTCGCACCTTGTGCTTTTTCATCCAACGGCTTACGACCCATCTGTTGAATCGACACACCAAACTGTTGCAGTTGGTTCAGTAATGGAAGAAGACGCTCGTCTTGGCGACCTTTCAATACATACGCTTCGATAAAACGTGCAGGATCTTTTTCTAGTACGGCTTTCACCGCGTGAATACCGTAAATAAATTCGTTACTCATTGTCTCAAGTTACTCTTATTGCTCAGAGATGAATGACATCAATGCCGATGCATCCCTCTCTGTGTTGTTCATTTCGAGAGTATGCGTCTTACGCCTGATACTCTCGCATTAAATTAAATCAGTTAGGCGCTAAACCTGATTAGCACAGCGCCTTATTAGCCTTAAGATTTATCAGTCTTAAGACTTATCAGCCTTTGGCTTACGGCTTGCTGCACGCTTTTTCTTTGCGCGAGCTTTAGCAGCACCGGTTTTATTCGCTGGCTTTTTCTTCTTAGCAGGGCCTTCGCTGCTTCCGTCAGGTCGCTTAGTTGGCTCAACCATAGGCTTCGCTGATACACCTGGCTTATTACTCTTCACTGCTGAGCGCTTCTTGCTTTTCGCCTTTTTCATCGCTTCTGCTGCACGCTTCTTGGCTGTTTTGCCTTTGCCACGCGGCTGACGATCAGTGTCTTCTAAGTCAAAGTCGATTTGGCGAGTTTCTAAATTAACCGCAGAAACCTTCACTTTAACCGAATCACCCAAGCGGTAGATATTACCTGAGCTTTCACCCACTAGACGCTGACCAACAGCATCAAATTGGTAGTAATCATTCGCTAGCGCTGAGATGTGTACCAAGCCATCAATGTGCAGTTCAGTTAGACGAACAAAGAAGCCAAAACCAGTCACGTTGGCAATCACACCATCCATCACCTCACCGACATGGTCTTGCATGTATTCACACTTCAACCAGTCGTTTACTTCACGCGTTGCGTCATCAGCACGACGTTCAGTCATTGAACACTGCTCGCCGTAGAAGTCCATATCATCGAAAGTGTAGTGGTAACCACCAGTTGGCGTCCAACGTTCGCTGTTACGACCTTCTTCTTTCGCAATAAGGTACTTAATCGCACGGTGCAATAGCAAATCTGGGTAACGACGAATTGGCGAGGTAAAGTGAGCATAGCGTTTAAGAGCTAAACCAAAGTGACCCGCGTTATCCGCGTTGTATACCGCTTGCTTCATTGAGCGTAGCAGCATGGTTTGGATTAATTCACGATCTTCACGTTCATTAATCTGTTGCATCAGTTGTGCATAGTCTACTGGTGATGGCGACAGACCACCTTCCAGTGTTAAACCTAATTCACTTAAAAAGCTCTTGAAGCCCATTAAGCGCTCTTCGCCCGGAGTTTCGTGAACACGGTACAGCGCAGGCTCTTTCGCTTTTTCTACGTAAGATGCCGATGCGATATTCGCAAGAATCATACATTCTTCGATGATCTTGTGTGCATCGTTACGAATTACTGGCTCAATACGGTCAATCTTACGATCCGCATTGAAGATAAACTTAGTTTCTACCGTTTCAAATTCAATCGCACCACGTTCGTCACGCGTTTTCTTAAGCACCTTATACATCTTATGAAGCTCTTCAAGATGTGGTACTTCAGGTTCGTAACGCTCACGTAATTCTTCATTGCCATCTAAGATCGCGCCTACTTTGTTATAAGTAAGACGAGCATGAGAATTCATTACCGCTTCGTAGTGCTTGTAGCCTGACAGTTTACCTTTGTCTGAGATAGTCATCTCACACACCATACATAAACGGTCTACCTGAGGGTTCAATGAACACAAACCATTTGAAAGCACTTCTGGCAGCATTGGCACGACTTGTGACGGGAAGTATACCGAGTTACCACGGTTAATCGCTTCTTTGTCTAGCGCTGTATCTGGGCGAACGTAGTAACTTACGTCAGCAATCGCTACCCATAGACGCCAGCCGCCGCCTTTCTTCGCTTCACAGTAAACCGCATCATCGAAGTCACGCGCATCTTCACCATCAATGGTAACCAATGGCAGTTTACGCAGGTCTACACGTCCTTCTTTTGCTTCTTCAGGAACATGCTCACCTAGGTTTTCGATTTGCTTATCTACCGCTTCAGGCCACTCTTGTGGGATCTGGTGAGTACGGATCGCGATCTGCGTTTCCATACCCGGCGCCATGTTTTCACCAAGAACTTCGGTTACTTTCCCCATCATGTTACGAGAACGACCACCGCGATCCGTAATTTCAATCACAACCACATTACCCATTCGAGCACCGCCTTTATGCTCAGTAGGGATCTGGATGTCGTGACTAATACGTGAATCATCAGCAACAACGTAAGAATGGCCGTACTCTAGGAAGAAGCGACCAACAAGTGGCGTTTTACGCTCTTCAAGCACACGAACCAAGCGACCTTCACGACGGCCACGCTTACTGTTGTCAGTAGGCTGAACCAATACGTAATCACCGTGCATGATGGTTTTCATCTGATGATGCGGCAGCACGATATCATTGTCTTTACCCACACTGCCGTCTGGGCGAACCCAACCATGACCGTCTTTATGACCAATCACATAGCCTTTGATCAGTTCCATCTTCTCAGGCAATGCGTAGCACTGACGACGAGTAAAGATAAGCTGTCCATCACGCTCCATTGCACGCAAACGACGACGCAGCCCTTCATATTGTTCCTCTCCAGCAAGACCCAAAGCTTCGAATAGATCGTTGCGGTTCATCGGAATATTCGCGTCTGTTAGAAACGAAATAATGAACTCTCGGCTTGGTACTGGGTTATCGTAATTTTTCGACTCTCGGTCGGCAAAAGGATCAACAGTGGTTGTCGCTGTCGTATTTTCTGACGTTGGTGTGTTTTTTGACATAGGCGGGCCTGCTTAAGCAAGGAAGGTATATACCCCTAGTATATCTGATGCTAGGGGTAAGCTACAGATATGCTTTAGAAAACACTCAAATAACCTCAGATTGATACATATCTTCACTTTGTGAAACATCGCTTCATAGACGTGGATTATCATCAAAATTTCAAGCAAACGATAAAACAAACGTTTGCGCCATGAATGAAATACACTATTATCCACGCACTTTACCAACTCCTGTTCTGGGTATGATATGAAACTAAAACGCACTTTATTGGCTTCAGCTATGGCGAGCCTAGCGCTGTTCCCATTCGCAAGTTCGGCAATGGAAAAGGCTGACCTGATGATTACCGATGCGATGGTTCTAACCATGAACCAAGACAAAACGGTTTATGAAAGCGGTACTGTTGTCGTCAAAGACAACAAAATCATTGCGGTTGGTGATGCTTCACTAGAGAAGCAGTACCAAGCTAAGCAAGTGTTAGACGTTGATGGCGATATCGTTATGCCAGGTCTCATCAATACCCATACTCATGTATCAATGACAGTTTTTCGTTCGTTGGCCGATGATGTGCCAGATCGCCTACACCGCTACATCTTCCCGCTAGAGAAGAAGCTAGTATCGCGAGACATGGTACGCATTGGTGCCAACCTAGGTAACGTTGAAATGGTGAAAGGCGGTGTGACCACTTACGCCGACATGTACTACTTCGAAGATGAAGTCGCAAAAACCGTCGATAAGATCGGTATGCGTGCCATCCTAGGTGAAACGGTGATTAAGTTCCCAGTCGCCGATGCGGCCAACGCCGAAGAAGGCATTAAGTACGCGTTGAACTTCATTGAAGAATACAAAGATCACCCACGCATCACACCAGCGTTTGCCCCGCATGCGCCTTACACCAACACCACAGAGATCCTTCAGAAAATATCTAAACTATCCCTAGAATTAGATGTTCCAGTAATGATTCACCTTGCAGAATCACACCGTGAAGAAGAGAAAATCGCAGAGCGTTCTGATGGATTGTCCCCGGTTCAATACATGGACAGCATTGGCGCACTCAACAAGAACTTGGTGGGTGCACACATGATCCTCGTTGACGAACATGATATCGAACTGGTGAAGAAATCGGATATGGGCGTGGCTCATAACATGAGTGCTAACATCAAGTCAGCAAAAGGTGTCTCACCTGCCCTTAAGATGTATGACGAGAACGTGCGTATCGGTTTAGGTACTGATGGCCCAATGTCTGGTAACACACTGAGCACCATTGATGAGTTCAACCAAGTCGCTAAAGTTCACAAGCTAGTTAACAAAGATCGTGCTGCGATGCCGCCGATCAAAGTGATCGACATGGCGACCATGGGCGCAGCAAAAGCGCTGCACATGGAAGATAAGATCGGCTCTCTTGAAGCAGGCAAACTGGCTGACATCATAGTGATCGATACTAAGGCGCCAAACATGGTTCCAGTCTACAACCCATACTCAGCACTGGTGTACTCAGCTAACTCAGGCAATGTTCGTCACTCCATCGTTGATGGCAAGATCATCATGCAAGATCGCGACATGCTAACGGTAGACGAAGATAAGATTCGTCAAGAAGCACTCGATTTCACCAAGGCTGTTCGTGAAACGGTGATTGAGTCTGGTGAGGTGGTTCAATAAACTCGCAATCGAATAGCATGACCTCCTAAACGTAAAAAGCCCCGCACTAACTAAATTAGGCGGGGCTTTTTAAGTCTTGTTTCCTGTAACAATGAGTGCAGGGATCATTACAGGTTTTTTGTTCGGTATTACCAGAATACGTCTCGACGCTTTGCTCGAGCAATAATATTGTCTGGCATTCTCTGTTCCAGACCGCTACGAAGCACAGTGATACGTCTGTGTTGTCTTTGGTCTGCGGTTACCGAATTATACAACCAACGGTAAGCATCTTCATAATCCAATGGGCTACCGTAGTCACGTAACAAGAGTTCCGCTAAGTGAATGCTCGCACTTAAGTTACCCATCGAGGCTGCTTCACGTAGATACGGAATCGCACGCTCTTGATCTTGTTGTACCAAAGTACCACGAGAGTAATAACGACCTAACTGCTCTAATGCAGCGGGTAAACCTTGATGTGCCGCGTTTTCCATATAGTAAAGGCCAAGCTCTACATCTTGTGGAACACACACACCCCAAGCCAACATATCACCGTATAAAAACTCATAAGAAGGCAAGCTAATACGCGTTGCACGAGCAACGATATCTTCAACTAACTGGCACTTATCAGCTTTCACTCGCTCTAGATGTTGATTATTTTCGATTAAATTAATCAGTTCAGCTTCTGTATATATTGGAACGGGCTCTCCCACATCAGCCAAATTAGCATGACTCAAGGGTGAGCTCAGCGCCATTATTAATGAAGCTGCCACAATTCGTAGCTTCATACCTGCACTCTATTATCTGTCGCTAAAGTTATCTATTGAGGGGTGCAGAGGATTTCTACACGCACAAAACAGGGTGAACTTCACTTTCCATGATATCTGTATCGGCAATAACCCCGACGGCTTTAGACAAAACTTGCCGCTAATGGGCAATATTTTGCCTGATGACGCTTAAAAGATCACCATCAAAGAGTGAACGGCTAAATTGCAGGTATTAAAAAGCCGACTTAATAAAGTCGGCTTTTAGAAAACTATTTTATTATCAAAGCACTGTTCGTGCCTGGTAATCACTCAGCAGGCATTATGCGCCGTATGGGTGAACCTTGATGATAGTTTCGTTACGATCTGGGCCAGTTGATACGATATCAATTGGAACGCCAGTTAGGTCTTCGATACGCTTGATGTAATCTAGAGCAGCTTGTGGAAGCGCGTCGATAGATTTAGCACCAAATGTGTTTTCAGACCAACCAGGCATTGTTTCGTAGATTGGCGTCGCTTCTTCGAATGACTCAGCAGCCATTGGAGAAACTTCTAGGATAGAACCATCTTTCATCTTGTAACCAGTACAGATTTTTAGTTCTTCTAGCCCATCTAGAACGTCTAGTTTAGTTAGACACATACCAGATAGAGAGTTGATTTGGATTGCACGACGCATAGCAACAGCATCGAACCAACCAGTACGACGTAGACGACCAGTTGTTGCGCCAAACTCGTGACCAACATCGCCTAGGTGTTTACCAACTGGGTCTTGCTTCTCAAGGCCATCGTATAGCTCAGTAGGGAATGGACCTGAACCAACACGAGTACAGTAAGCCTTAGTAATACCAAGGATGTAACCGATGTGACGAGGACCGAAACCAGAACCTGCAGCAACACCACCAGCAGTCGTGTTAGAAGACGTTACGTATGGGTAAGTACCGTGGTCGATATCTAGTAGCGTACCTTGAGCACCTTCGAACATGATCTTGTCGCCGCGCTTACGTGCTGCGTCTAGTTCGTCAGTTACGTCGATAACCATCGCAGTTAACATATCTGCGTAGCTCATCGCTTGCTCAAGAACTTCTTCGTAGCTTACTGTTTCAGCTTTGTAGAAGTGCTCTAGTTGGAAGTTGTGGAATTCCATCACTTCTTTTAGCTTCTCAGCAAATGCTTCTTTATCGAAAAGGTCGCCAACGCGTAGACCGCGACGAGCAACTTTATCTTCGTAAGCAGGACCGATACCACGACCCGTTGTACCGATAGCTTTAGCGCCACGAGCGATTTCACGCGCGTTGTCGATTGCAATGTGGTACGGAAGAATTAGAGGACAAGCTTCAGAGATGAAAAGACGTTCACGTACTGGAATACCGCGATCTTCAAGAGGCTTCATTTCTTTTAGAAGTGCGTCAGGCGATAATACTACACCGTTACCAATAACACATTTAACGTTATTACGTAGGATGCCTGATGGAATTAAGTGAAGAACGGTTTTTTCACCGTCAATTACAAGTGTGTGACCTGCATTGTGACCGCCTTGGTAGCGAACCACGTATTTTGCATCTTCAGTTAAAAGGTCAACGATTTTACCTTTACCTTCATCACCCCATTGGGTGCCTAGAACGACTACGTTATTTCCCATCTTTCCAATTTCTGTTGCTAATTAAAAATGGATTCTAGCACTGAATCACACTTCTTGCAGTCACTTTTTGTTCATAAACGTTAACGCTGTACAAAAATAAACCAGCCATAACTGGGGGCAGATGTGTAAAGATACTGATATCATTGCTTTTTTACAGACAAAAGGCAGAACCATGTCTCAATCAATTTGGCTCGCTATTGGGCTCGTACTTATTGTGGAAGGGCTCGGCCCCTTGATTGCACCCAATGGCTGGAGAAACATGGTCGCGCAACTGAGCGAGCAACCAGACACGCAACTGCGCCGCATTGGAGGCTGTCTTGTGGTGGCTGGAGCGGTTATCGCTTTCATGACCTACCGCTAGGTTTCTATAAGTACTAATCTGTTTATAAGTACCACTCTGTTAAGCGCCTTCCCTCGCGCCCCAATAGCGAATCCGCAAACATGTCTCGTCCTGAAATAGGTCATAGAAAACAAAAAGGCTCCCATAATAGGAGCCTTTTGAGTTTTAACGTATTTTGCTTATTGAACTAAGCATTCGCTAACGCATCAGCTTATTTTGCTGGAGCGCCGCTTGCTTGATTCATGTATTGGAAGAAGTCAGTCTTCGGATCCAGTACTAGAATGTCGCTCTTATCGCTAAATGATGTCTCATAAGCTTGCAATGAACGCATGAAGCCGTAGAACTCAGGATCTTTGCTGAACGCATCAGAGTAGATCTTCGCTGCTTCTGCATCCGCATCACCACGAGTGATTCGAGCTGTACGGTCAGCTTCAGCAAGAACTGTTGCCACTTCTAGCTCAGCTTGAGCACGGATAACTTCCGCTTTCTCACGACCTTGAGAACGGTGTCTACGAGCAACCGATTCACGTTCTGCACGCATACGGCGGTAGATAGATTCACTGATTTCGTCAGGAAGGTTAATCTTCTTCATACGAAAATCAACAACTTCAACACCTAAATCAGCCATCGCACTTTCTGCCGTTCCAGACAAAACGTTTTCCATGATCTTATCGCGTTCGCCATCAACTTCTAGTGCTTCTGCAGCCGCTACCGTTGTGACGACTTCGCTATCAGCAGAGTCTGGCAGGATGTCCTTGTTGCGAGGGCCTGACACGATCTGCTTAATTTCACGAGAACCAATTTCAGAACGAAGAACATCTGTCACTTTACGCTCAAGAAGTGCTTCTGCCGTCATGATATTACCGCCACCGGTACTCAGATAGAAACGTCCAAAATCAGCAATACGCCATTTTGCGTAAGTATCAATTAGAACGTCTTTTTTCTCTGATGTTACGAAACGGTCAGAACGGCCATCCATCGTTTGAATACGAGCATCAAGTACTTTTACGCGATCAAACATCGGTAGTTTAAAGTGCAGACCTGGTTCATAGATTCGTGATACGCCGTTGTCATCGAGAACTCGACCAAAACGAATTACCATGCCACGCTCACCTTCTTGAATCACAAACACTGACATCAATAGAAGGGCAATCGTCACAACTAATACAGGGATCATTAATTTACGCATTATTAGTATCTCCCTTGGCGTGAACTGTCTGAACGAGTTTGAGTGCTAGGCTTTGGATCCGCTTGAGTTTCTAACTCAATTTGATCGTAAGTTGATGATGCTTTTGCAGGGCGAGAGCCCGACTGAGAACCACCTTGTGCGCCTAGCTTATCAATTGGTAGGTATAGCAAGTTACCGCTTGATTCAGAATCAATCAGGACTTTCGATGTGCTTGAGTACACTTTTTCCATTGTATCTAGGTACATACGGTTACGTGTTACTTCAGGAGCAGCTTGGTATTCAGGTAGCAGTTTCTCGAATTGAGCAACTTGACCTAGAGCACCATTAACTGTGCGCTCTGAGTAACCCACCGCTTCTTTCTTCAAACGCTCAGCACGACCTGTTGCTTTTGGAAGAATGTCATTTCGGTAAGCTTCAGCTTCACGCTCGAAACGCTCTTCATCCTCACGAGCCGCGATAGCATCATCAAATGCATCTTTCACTTGCTCAGGTGGACGTGCTGACTGGAAGTTCACATCAACAATCAGAATACCCATATCGTAGCTATCAATAATACGGTTCAACGTTTCTTGAGTGCTTTGACGAATCTGCTGACGACCACTTGTCAGGATACTATCCATTAGTGAGTCACCAATTACCGCACGAAGCGCGGAATCGGTTGCTTGGCGTAAACTGTCGTCTGCATTCGTTACACGATACAAGTACTTGTATGGGTCAGAAACACGGTATTGAACACCCATTTCAACGGTCACAACGTTTTCATCTTTCGTTAGCATCGTGCCAGCAGCACGTAGAGAACGAATCGCTTGAACGTTTACTAGTTGCTCATCACTGATTTCATCGATGAAGCGTGGGTGCCAGTTAAGACCAGGTTCTTCGATACGGTCGAACTGACCCAGTCGAAGTACTACTGCTCTTTCTGCTTCGCCAACGGTGTAGAAACCAGCGAAGAACCAGATAGCAATAGCAATAACGGCAATGACACCAAAGCCAATTGCACCGCCACCACCAATAGATGGCCCGTTACCGTTGCCACCCTTTTTACCAAACTTGCCACCTAACTTTTGACTTAGTTTATTAAATACTTCGTCTAGATCTGGCGGTCCTTGATCTCGGCCGCCGCGATTATTTTTATTACCCCAAGGGTCATTATCGCGGCCGTTATTATCGCCGTTGTTGTTATTTCCAGGCTCATTCCACGCCATTAGAAAGCTCCATCATTTGATATGACGTTATACTGTAGCAGTCTCTTTGGTAACGATAAAGTCACCTAAGAGCGCCCCTTCTCTTTTTTCAAGTTTAGACCAATCTATTTGTTGCATTCGGATATCTATCAACAAGTTACCATTTTCATCATACTCTTCCTGTTGAATACATTTCATCTCGAAGAATAAGCTGCGAATACGGCCCTGATGTTGATGTGGAATACACAACCGGAATTGAACCATCTGGCTAGCTAAACGCTCAGTTAAAGCTTCAAACAGCAGTTCAATACCTTCTCCTTCCATTGCAGAAACCCAAACAGCGCGAGGTGCGCCCTCTTCGTCTCTTTCAATTCGAGGTTTTTGGTCTTCCATGCAGTCAATTTTGTTCATGACTACAAGGGTTGGCACTTCATGAGCATCGATTTCTTCTAATACTTCATGAACAGCCTGAATGTTCTCACGAAAACGGTCATCACTGGCATCAACAACATGTAACAAAATGTCAGCTTCCTGCGTCTCTTGTAATGTTGCCTTGAACGCAGCGACCAAGTCGTGTGGTAGATGACGGATAAAACCTACGGTATCTGCGAGAATTGCAGGCCCGACATCTGCCAAATCAATCTTACGTAGTGTTGGGTCTAAGGTTGCAAACAGTTGGTCTGCCGCATAAACACCCGCACTTGTGATGCGATTGAAAAGTGTTGATTTCCCTGCGTTGGTATAACCAACCAAAGAAATTGTTGGGATTTCAGCTCGATTACGAGCACGTCGTCCTTGTTCACGCTGCTTAGCGACTTTCGCTAAACGACGCAGTATTGCCTTTATACGGTCACGCAACAAACGTCGGTCGGTTTCCAGTTGAGTTTCACCTGGACCACGAAGACCAATACCACCTTTCTGCCTTTCAAGGTGAGTCCAACCACGAATCAATCGGGTAGAGATATGACGAAGTTGAGCGAGCTCAACTTGTAGCTTACCTTCATGAGTTCGCGCACGTTGTGCAAAGATATCTAAGATCAAACCCGTGCGATCAATCACACGACATTTACACAATTGCTCGAGGTTTCGCTCTTGGGCAGGAGATAGGGAGTGGTTAAAAATCACAATTTCAGCACCGGTTAGCTGAACAGCTTGTGCGATTTCTAGGGCTTTACCTTCTCCAACGTAGTATTTAGGGAGTGGGGATTGTCGGCTACCAGTAATCACTTGTAGCGTTTCTACCCCCGCTGAGGAGACCAGCATTTCACATTCACTTAGGTCTTCCCACTCTCCCTCTTGCGTGAAGTTGATATGAACAAGTACGGCTCGCTCGCCGGATTCATAACGGTCAAACAAGCAACCAACTCCTTATTACAGCGTAAGCTGTATCAATTGAACGATTAATCTTCAGTCTTCTCTGGACGATCAGATGGCGTGCGTTGCTCGCCGCTGTGGTGACTAACTGCGCGTGCAGGTACCACAGTAGAAATGGCATGCTTGTAAACCATTTGGTTTACTGTGTTCTTCAATAAGATCACGAATTGATCGAAAGACTCGATCTGACCTTGCAGCTTAATGCCGTTGACAAGATAGATAGAGACTGGAATGCGCTCACGACGGAGTGCATTTAGGAATGGGTCTTGTAGCGATTGCCCCTTAGCCATTTTATTTTCCTTATTTGTATTTTGTTGTAATTATTTAGCTAGTGGTGCACAAAAAGGTGCGGCCTTTGCATCTGAGCTAAATGAATAAAAAAACTCCGTTGTTATTGAAAGGCTGTGATTTTTTAAAAGCCTCAATAACGGATCCTTTCCAGAGTATATTCACGCAAAAGCGATCACATTATACACAGCAATACTAATCAGATGCTATTGCATCTGAAAGAGTTTCTAACGCTTGATCAATGTTTTCGCTATCTAACCAAGTTAAATCATCCCAACTGCGCAACCAGGTGATTTGTCGCTTGGCCAACTGACGGGTTGCACAAACACCACGGAAAACCGCTTCGTCTAAATCACAATTACCGTCTAAATAATCCCACATCTGCCTATAACCAACGCATCGGATCGATGGCAGTTCAGGATGAAGATCTTCTCTGGCGTGCAACGCCTTCATTTCCTCTTCAAATCCTGCTTCTATCATCTTCTCGAAACGCAGCTCAATGCGGCGATGGAGTTCTTTCCTTTCCTTGGGAGCTATTGCAAATTGTTTTACACGAAATGGCAGGCTATCGCCTTTCGTTTGAGTTAGCTCTGTTAATGTTTTACCCGAAATTCGGTAAACTTCCAATGCCCTTGAAAGCCTTTGTGGATCATTTGGGTGTATTCTTTCAGCGGATACGGGATCTATCTCTCTTAATTGATCGTGCAATGCCTGCCAACCTTGTTCGATAGATTCAGCTTCAATCTGCTTACGAATCTCTTGATCCGCTGCGGGTAATGGCGATAAACCTTCCAACAATGCTTTGTAGTAAAGCATTGTGCCACCAACAAGTAGCGGAATTTTGCCTTCCGCTACAATCTTATTCATTTCATTGATCGCATCACGACGAAAATCTGCCGCAGAATATGCTTCGCTTGGATCCAAAATATCAATCAAGCGATGAGGTGCAAGTGCAAGCTCTTGCGCATCCGGTTTAGCGGTGCCGATATCCATGTCTTTGTAGATAAGTGCCGAATCGACGCTGATGATCTCTACTGGGTATTTCTGACGTAAGCGGATAGCTAAATCTGTTTTTCCTGACGCCGTTGGGCCCATTAAAAACAACGCTAAAGGTAATTTTTCAGTCATGATATTTTGTATTTGCTTCTCTGTTTTAGCGCTTTTTAGCAAAGGGCTTTGTGTCGCGACGTATTCAGCTAAAAAGACAAATGTCGTCGCGAAAAAATTAAACCGTAAACGCGGCTATAGTCGCTGAAAAGTCGATAGGATTAACAAACTCAGGATCATCTAATGGAAGTAGACCATGCCAAAGTTGTTCAAGTTCCCCAACTAGTTGAACCGCTTCAGATAAAGTGTAGTCGCTTTTTACTTGTGCGGTTTGAATCCCGATCCAGTTAACCAATGATGGCAACAGGTCACTGGAAACATTAGCCGAGTGATTATCGACAATCTGAGCATTTAATGAAGCCGCGTAAGATAACAGATCTGGGATCAGAATTTGTAAGTTTTGCTGCCTTAAAGGAGAAGGTACGCCCATCACCATTACCGCCTCACTGTTTCGCGCCTTAAGCTCAATCCCCAGTAATGCCAGTGTTTGGCTCAACGCCTTCGCAACTTCGACAAGCTCACTGCCAAGCTTAATCGATAAGGGCACCAATAGTGGTTGGCTTTTTAACGCCCCCCCTCGAGTATCAAGCTGACCAACAACACGCAACAATTCAGCCTTAGCCAAAGAAACCAACACACTGCCGTTCTTATTACCCATCACCAGATACTGACGTTCCACAATCGAGACGGCTTTGCCCAAGTCCGTTACAGGTGCTCTTGGCTTCAAGTTAACGGGATTCTGTTGAGCAGGCTTAGCTTCTTTATTTTCTTTATTTTCTAAGTTGTCTCTGGTTTCTACTGGTGCCACATGCTCTTGAGAAAGTGAAGGCTGTACAACTTGCTCATCAAAATCTGGCGTTTTCAGAAGCTCTTTATAGGCTTTCACTTCTCGCTTAGATGGCGCGGGTTCACCATGATGTTGGTGTGGCTCTTTCTCTTTTTTAGGTTCAGGTCGAGACTCAATCCACTCTTGGCGAGGAGAGCCTGTAAAGTTGCTTTCACTAGCAGACGAGCTTCGGCCAGCTAATGAACTTGGACTGGTTGATGAGCTTGGGCTAATTGATGAAACATAATGTCGCCCGCCATCATTAACGTTGTGTTGAGGCTTGTCATGAACCTGCTCAGATTCGGCTTTTCTCGGGTAGGCTGGTGTTTGCTCAATAGCATGTCGCTCCCTATCTGAGACCTGTGCATCATCCGAGTTAGTCGGTGTCCTGTTTGCTGGCTCAGCGAACCCCGTACTATTACCAATGTCAGACATCGAACCATCTTGTTGATAATTCGACGCTTCCGATTGGTGGAAAGCAGACTGATTGATAGGTGCAGCATCGATCTGCTTGCTCTGCGCTAAACCATCGCTCAATGCTTGGTAAATAAAGTCATGCACAAGGCGCGCTTGATGAAAACGCACTTCATGTTTTGCAGGGTGGACATTCACGTCCACCTGATGTGGGTCGAGTTCAATGAACAACACATACGTCGCGAATTGGTCTGGACGCAGGCTGGTTTCGTAGCTTTGACGAATCGCATGATTGATCAGCTTGTCACGCATCATACGACCATTCACATAGCAGTATTGCAGGTCGCTTTGTTGTCTTGCTCCTTCTGGCGTGGTGATCCAGCCATGAAGTTTTAGGCCTTGATGCTCAAGTTCGATCTTAAGCATATGACGAACAAAAGGATTGCCACATACCGCAGCGATTCGCTTTTCTGCTTGAACTTGTGTTTTTGCAGCGCGGTACTGACGAATCATCTTGCCGTTATGACGAAGGTTGATCGTCACATCAAAACGACTCAATGCGATGCGTTTAAGCAACTCATCAATATGGGTGAATTCAGTTTTCTCGGTGCGTAAGAATTTGCGGCGTGCTGGCGTATTAAAGAACAGGTCCAACACCTCAACCGAAGTGCCAATAGGATGCGCCGCAGGCTGCAGTTTCACCTGCATATCACGGCCTTCACTGTGTGCTGCCCAAGCTTGATCTTGAGTGGCAGGGCGTGACGTCATGGTTAAGCGCGCAACCGAGCTAATACTCGCCAGCGCTTCACCACGGAAACCGAGGCTGACGATCGCCTCTAGGTCATCAAGAGTGTGGATTTTGGAGGTAGCATGACGACTCAGTGCCAAGGCAAGCTCATCTTTTACGATGCCTTTACCATTGTCACGAACGCGGATCATCTTGGCGCCACCTTTCTCGATATCAATATCGATACGAGTGGCACCCGAATCCAAACTGTTCTCAACCAACTCTTTTACAACAGAAGCGGGTCTTTCTACCACCTCACCCGCTGCGATTTGGTTAGCTAACCGAGCTGGCAGTATTTTGATCGTCATATTTATAGCTACCTTACTGCCATTGATGGAAACGCTGCTACGTTTGCACTAGTTCTTATTTTTTATCATTGATATACCTGAAGCTGTTTAGCATTCCCAAGACTACTTGTGAGGAATAATCAACACTTGGCCGATAGCTAGACTGTCAGATCTTAGCTTATTCGCTTGGCGAATGCTGTTGACGCTCACGCCGTATTTCGAAGCTATCTTGCCAAGGTAATCACCTCTTGCAACTTTGTGTTTGCGCAGAGGAACATCTTTAACTTCAACCGTAATACGTAACTTTTGGCCTACTCTCACCGTCTCTGATTTCAAACGGTTCTCACGTTTAATATCAGCCACCGACACTTTATAGCGGCTGGCGATCTTACCTAGGTACTCTCCAGACTTAACCGTGTGAGTGATGGTCTTCGTTTTAACCGCACTGCTTGATGATGAAGTTGAAGCACTGCCTGGAATCTTAAGTACTTGGCCAATTGCTAGGCTGCTCGATTTCAGATTGTTGAACTTCATCAACGTCTGTGTCGACGTACCATATTTGCTCGCAATCACAGACAAATACTCGCCACGAGAGACTTTATGTAGGCTCACGCTGCCCGTTGATGACGTTGCGTTAGACAAAATAATCCCTTCAGGCGGGTTAGCCTTCAAATACTTAACCACCGCTTTAGTCACTGCTCGTGCCAATTTATCTTGGTGCGAACGTTGGAAAAGAAGCTTCTCTTCCGTCGGATTCGAAATAAAACCTGTCTCTACCAGTACTGATGGGATCTGTGGTGAACGTAATACTGCTAAGCTGGTGTTAATCGGCTTGCTATTGTGCAGTTTCGCAACCTTACCCATTTCAGACAGAATTGCCGTTGCCAGTTTGTAGCCCTCTTTTTGAGAGTGGCTAAACTGCAAATCAAGCAGGGTTTGGTTTACGTTCTTATCATCAATATTGCTTGTGAACGCTGCACCGCTACCACCAAGCAATTCAGACTGTTTCTCTTTATTCTCAATCCAGCGTGAGATCTCGGTGTTAGCACGTCGAGTATTCAACACAAATACCGAACCACCTCTTGGTTGAGGCGTCGTAAAGGCGTCGGCGTGAATAGAGATCAACAGGTGAGCTTCATTCTCTCGAGCAATCGCAACACGTCGATTCAGGTTCACAAAGTAATCAGCATTACGAGTCATACGAGTTTTGATCCCCGGGACCGCATTCAGTTGAGCTGCTAACTTCTTAGAAATACTCAGAGTCGCGTCTTTTTCGTATTTACGCGTAGGACCAATCGAACCTGGGTCTTCACCACCGTGGCCAGGATCAATCACAATTAGAATATCTTTCTGGCGCTTAACCTGATTAATGTTCTTACTTACCGTTGGCTTACTCGGTGTCGATGTCGCTTTACTTGCCGCACCATGAGGTAAGTCGATCACCAAACGGTGTCCATACTGACCACCTGGAGTCGGGCTCAGTTTGAATAATTCAGCTTTAGACGACTTCTTTAACTCAAAAACCAAGCGATAGGTGTTTTTGTCTGGCGGTGAGCTCTTACGAATCTTAGATAGAACAGGGCTGTCTTTCACCTCGACCGGTAACTTAGTCGCAAGACTGGTATTTTTTAAATCAACCACTAAGCGACTCGGGCTACTCAGGGTGAAATAGCTAAAGTCCGCTTCTGATTTTAAGTCGATAACCACACGAGTTTCTTCTGGAGAAGGCCAAACCCTTAAACTTTTCAGTGAGTTTGCAGAAACAAGTGAAGAAAACAGTATAGAAAAAACAGCAGCCATCATGGCCACTGTTGAAATAAGGCGTTTAGAAATCAACATAACTCCAACTGACTAAGTAAGCGCTGTCCGTATTCACTATTAGCGGTTAAAGAAACAACACGGTGATCGTCTTGGTAACGAATATCAATATCCAAATCGGCTTCTGGTAGCATCCCATAACCTTTCTCAGGCCACTCAACCAAACAGATAGCATCCGGCGTAAAATAGTCACGAATTCCCATAAACTCTAACTCTTCAGGATCTGCTAGGCGATAAAGGTCAAAGTGGTACACCTGCCAATCTGCAAGTTGATAAGGTTCAACTAGAGTATACGTTGGGCTTTTTACATTTCCTTGATGGCCAAGTGCTTTTACAAAGCCACGACTGAAAGTCGTTTTACCTGCGCCAAGATCACCATGCAGATAAATAGTCGTCTGCTGTGAGCAAAGATTAGAAAGCTCCGTTCCTAATTGAATCGTTGCTTGTTCATCTTTCAAAGTAAATTGTTTCGTGCTCATGAATACGTTCTCTAAAAATCGATCGTTGACTATATAAAAATCAAAAGAACAAGAATAGTAAACCGTGATGCTTTTGGGAGACAAGCACTCAAGTGTAAGTTCTATGAAAAATACTGATCAAAACGCGTCTGTTCTGGTCAACACCACTAAGATCCGTTAAGATCCGCCCCCATTTTTGCCGAACCTAATTTTAATTAGCCTTATCTCTAATTGTAAAACAGAGAAAATAAGAAATAAGCCATGAATCTAGACCATCTTGCTGAAAAAATTAAAATCTGGGGAAAAGAGCTGGGCTTTCAAAAAGTTGGCATCTGCGATGTTGATTTAAGTGAACACGAAGCCCCTCTTCAAGCATGGCTAGATGCTGGCAACCACGGCGAAATGGATTGGATGGCTCGACATGGGATGATGCGTGCACGTCCTGATGAACTTCACCCAGGCACAATTCGAGTGATCAGCGCTCGAATGAACTACCTACCACCAGAAGCTCAGTTCGCCTCTAACCTAAGCGATACCACTCAAGGCTACATCAGCCGCTATTCTTTAGGCCGCGACTATCACAAATTGTTCCGTAACCAGTTGAAAAAGCTAGGACAAAGAATTGAAAAAGAGGTCGAGGGTTTAGACTCACGCCCTTTCGTCGATTCAGCGCCCATTTTGGAAAGACCACTCGCTCAAAAAGCAGGGTTGGGCTGGACAGGTAAACACTCATTAATTCTTGATAAAGACGCTGGCTCTTGGTTCTTTCTAGGGGAGCTGTTAGTTAACATCCCTCTTCCCACGGATGAACCCAGTGTTGATGAGTGCGGCAAATGCACCGCATGTATCACTTCTTGCCCAACGGGTGCCATTATTGCTGATGGCGTGGTTGATGCGCGCAAATGTATTTCGTACTTAACCATTGAATATGATGGTGTGATCCCTGAAGAGTATAGAGATGCCATTGGTAACCGTATCTACGGTTGCGATGATTGTCAGTTAGTTTGCCCGTGGAATCGTCATGCCGAACTCACAGAGCAAACAGACTTTCACCGCAGAGAAGATTTCCAAGAAGCCGATCTGGTTTCACTTTCAAGTTGGGACGAAGCAACCTTCCTAAAGAAAATGGAAGGCTCAGCAATCAGACGTATCGGCCACACCCAGTGGTTACGCAATATCTTTGTTGCGATGGGCAATGCACCATTTCAACAACGCATTATTGAAACCCTGGAGTCTCATCAAGGCAAAAACGAAATGCTTGATGTGCATATTGAGTGGGCTTTGAATAAACAACTACAGCAGTTACCCAACGCTAGCAGTGTGCAAGAAGATAGCTCTACGCAGAAAAATAGCTGTGTGCAAAAAAGTAACAGCAAAATCTCCACCAAAAAGCACAGACTGATACGTATAGTAGAGAAAGGACTACCAAGAGACGCCTAGCCCTTTTGGTATCAACGATTGACAGCGACACCCACATCGATAGTCCAATATTTAAGACAACTCGTTGCACATAATTTTAGAACAATGTTTGACCTTGTTCTCAATTCTAACAATGTGGAAAAAATTCAGAACTCTCGTAAACTTCCGACACCCGAGCAAAGTTAAACACAGTACCGATAAATGATTAAGATCAAAAAACAACAAGTTAACAATCTTTTATTAAATCCAAGATAGGCATCCAACTTGATAAAAAACAACAAGTTACAATCGCTGCAATTCATCTAATATATTGAAAACAAGAAAGATCTTTTAGGGATAGGTAAAGAATTAAGCCTGAAACAACTTTATCAACCAAGTTATCCACACCTAACATTTTGTGGATAAGTCTGTTTATAGATGTGAAAAACCTCAAGTGTCTGCTTCAGAGACCTGATATTTACTAGCATTTCAGTTGCTAAGAAAAATTTAAGACAAAAAAATATCCACCATGATGGAGGATTATTTGCTTTTTTGGGGGATTATGCTTCGCAGCATTAAAGAAAGAGCGTGACCTTTGTGGTCGCCTTTAAACTCTGTGATCTAAAGAAAAACACGGTGGTTTAAAGAGTCTTAATAGCTTTTTTAGAAGAAAGCTGGAGCGATACATCGGGTTCGAACCGATGACCTCAACCTTGGCAAGGTTGCGCTCTACCAACTGAGCTAGTATCGCATAAGTTAACCGCTATCGCGTTTAACTGTAATGTGGTTGCGGGAGCCGGATTTGAACCGACGACCTTCGGGTTATGAGCCCGACGAGCTACCAAACTGCTCCATCCCGCGTCCGGATGCATTGTTTAAGACAATGAGACTAAACCATTTTCATCTTCAGCATAAAGCGTGAGAGAGAATTTGGAGCGATACATCGGGTTCGAACCGATGACCTCAACCTTGGCAAGGTTGCGCTCTACCAACTGAGCTAGTATCGCATTAGTTAGTCGCTGCTCTTACTGCCTTGGGCAATAGATAGCGCTTAACTGTAATGTGGTTGCGGGAGCCGGATTTGAACCGACGACCTTCGGGTTATGAGCCCGACGAGCTACCAAACTGCTCCATCCCGCGTCCGAATGCATTGTTTAAGACAATGAGACTAAACCATTTTCATCTTCAGCATAAAGCGTGAGAGAGAATTTGGAGCGATACATCGGGTTCGAACCGATGACCTCAACCTTGGCAAGGTTGCGCTCTACCAACTGAGCTAGTATCGCATTAGTTAGTCGCTGCTCTTACTGCCTTGGGCAATAGATAGCGCTTAACTGTAATGTGGTTGCGGGAGCCGGATTTGAACCGACGACCTTCGGGTTATGAGCCCGACGAGCTACCAAACTGCTCCATCCCGCGTCCGAATGCATTATTTAAGTCAATGACTCTGTTCTCTAAAAAGAGAGAATTTGGAGCGATACATCGGGTTCGAACCGATGACCTCAACCTTGGCAAGGTTGCGCTCTACCAACTGAGCTAGTATCGCATTAGTTATTCGCTGCTCTTACTGCCTTGGGCAACAGATAGCGCTTAACTGTAATGTGGTTGCGGGAGCCGGATTTGAACCGACGACCTTCGGGTTATGAGCCCGACGAGCTACCAAACTGCTCCATCCCGCGTCCGGATGCATCAATTAAGTTGATGATTCTTCCCTCTCTCTTCGAAAAGAAAGTGGAGCGATACATCGGGTTCGAACCGATGACCTCAACCTTGGCAAGGTTGCGCTCTACCAACTGAGCTAGTATCGCATTAGTTAATCGCTGTTCATACTGCCTTGGGCAACAGATAGCGCTTAACTGTAATGTGGTTGCGGGAGCCGGATTTGAACCGACGACCTTCGGGTTATGAGCCCGACGAGCTACCAAACTGCTCCATCCCGCGTCCGAATGCATTATTTAAGTCAATGACTCTGTTCTCTAAAAAGAGAGAATTTGGAGCGATACATCGGGTTCGAACCGATGACCTCAACCTTGGCAAGGTTGCGCTCTACCAACTGAGCTAGTATCGCATTAGTTATTCGCTGCTCTTACTGCCTTGGGCAACAGATAGCGCTTAACTATAATGTGGTTGCGGGAGCCGGATTTGAACCGACGACCTTCGGGTTATGAGCCCGACGAGCTACCAAACTGCTCCATCCCGCGTCCGGATGCATTGTTTAAGACAATGAGACTAAACCATTTTCATCTTCAGCATAAAGCGTGAGAAAGAATTTGGAGCGATACATCGGGTTCGAACCGATGACCTCAACCTTGGCAAGGTTGCGCTCTACCAACTGAGCTAGTATCGCATTAGTTAGTCGCTGCTCATACTGCCTTGGGCAACAGATAGCGCCTAACTGTAATGTGGTTGCGGGAGCCGGATTTGAACCGACGACCTTCGGGTTATGAGCCCGACGAGCTACCAAACTGCTCCATCCCGCGTCCGGATGCATCAATTAAGTTGATGATTCTTTAAATTGGAGCGATACATCGGGTTCGAACCGATGACCTCAACCTTGGCAAGGTTGCGCTCTACCAACTGAGCTAGTATCGCATTATAAAAGGTCTTTCACCTTTCGATTACCGCTTTCGCCGTAACCTACAAATTGGAGCGATACATCGGGTTCGAACCGATGACCTCAACCTTGGCAAGGTTGCGCTCTACCAACTGAGCTAGTATCGCAATCTGAAAACGTCTTTCTCCGTTCAGGGCTGCGAATTATAAGAGCATTTTTTTGTGATGCAAGTCCTTAATGCAAAATTACGAAACTTTTTACTCAACTGCTGTAAAAGCACACAGATTTGCAAAAAAAACGGCTCTTATGTCCCTGAAAAGTTAGATAAACGTGATCATTTTATTCGACTAGATGTTAATAATCGTTTTTCGGTAGTACTGCAGCTCGGCGATCGACTCTCGAATATCGTCTAACGCAAGGTGACTTCCCGACTTAGAAAAACCATCTAACACTTCAGGTTTCCAACGACGAGTCAGCTCTTTCAGAGTGCTTACGTCAACATAGCGGTAGTGGAAGTACTCTTCTAACTCTGGCATGTGCTTGTATAGGAAACGACGGTCTTGACCAATGCTGTTGCCACAAATTGGTGACTTACCTTTTGGTACCCATTTTTCAAGAAACTCAATGGTTTGTTGGATGGCATCTTGCTCTGAAACCGTGCTTTCTTGAATTCGCTTCACGAGGCCGCTGCCAGTGTGAGTCGTTGTACACCACTCGTCCATCTTGTCCAATTCACTCTGAGGTTGGTGAATAGCCAAAACAGGTCCTTCAGCCAGGATGTTAAGCTCACTATCAGTAACGATAGTAGCAATTTCAATGATTTTATGAGTTTCAGGATCAAGTCCTGTCATCTCTAGATCAACCCAAATGAGGTTCTGATCGCTAAAGGACATAAGGCGTCGCCTATTTGTTTATGTGTAAAAGAGGTACTATACCCAAATAACTATACTCAAACTAGCTTTAGGACCATCGAAATCACGTGGTACCAGCAACATCCTGTTTGAGTCCCCAATCATCAAGTTAGATGTGTTAAGTGAAAAATTGTGGCTAAAAAAAAGAAGTTAACCAAAGGTCAAGTACGTCGTGTACGTAGCAACCAGAACAAGCGACTCAAGAAAGAAGATTCTATCCAATGGGATGAGAACATGCTTGGCGGAACCAAAAGCGGACTCGTGATTACGCGCTTTGGCCAACATGCTGATATCGAAGATCTTGAAACTAACGAAGTTCATCGTTGTAACTTACGCCGTAGTATCGAGACTTTAGTTTCTGGTGACCGAGTGACTTGGCGCGCAGGCTTAGAATCAATGGCCGGTATTTCTGGCGTTGTGGAAGCGGTTGAGCCGAGAACTTCAATGCTGACTCGCCCTGATTACTACGATGGCCTAAAGCCAGTAGCTGCGAACGTCGACCAAATGGTTATCGTATCGGCTGTGCTACCAGAGCTATCACTTAATATTATCGACCGTTACCTAATTGCTTCAGAAACGGTAAACATCGCGCCGCTTGTTGTACTGAACAAGGTCGATCTACTGACTGATGAGCAGATTGCTGAATACCGTGAAACACTTAAAGAGTACGAGAAGATCGGCTATAAAGTGATGTTCGTGAGTAAAGAGTCTGGCTACGGCATCAAAGAGCTGGAAGCTGAACTCAAAGACCGTATCAACATCTTTGTTGGTCAATCGGGTGTGGGTAAATCAAGCCTAGTGAATGCATTAATGCCTACGCTAGACATTGAAGAAGGCGAAGTCTCTGAGAACTCAGGTCTTGGTCAGCACACAACCACGGCAGCTCGTTTATACCACTTCCCTTCTGGTGGTGATCTGATTGATTCACCAGGAGTGCGTGAATTCGGCCTATGGCACCTAGAGGCCGACGAAATCACTGAAGCCTTTATCGAGTTCAAGCCTTACCTTGGCGGTTGTAAGTTCCGTGACTGTAAACACATTGATGACCCAGGCTGCATCCTGCGCGAAGCGGTAGAAAACGGAAAGATCAGTCGATTACGTTTCGACAACTACCACCGCATCATTGAAAGCATGGCGAGTAACAAAGATAACCGTCAGTATTCACGCAACAAAAAAGCCGATCTCTAATCGCGTTTTTGTGAACAAATGTGTGCATTTACTGACAATTGGCGCGAATTTAAGTAACATCTCGCGCCCTAAACCGTCATCGACAGATTTAATTGAAAAACAATTAGCATTGGAAAATTAATACAATGGATAAGATTAAAGTTGGATTGCAGTACTGGATTCCACAACATGGATTAACTCGCCTAGTCGGCAAACTTGCGTCTGCTAAAGCGGGCGGCTTAACGACAGCGATCATCAACTGGTTCATCAAGCAATACAAAGTGAACATGGATGAAGCTCTGCATAGCGATCCAAAACACTTTAAAACATTCAATGAATTCTTCGTGCGTGAATTGAAAGAAGGCATGCGTCCCATCGCCGAAGGTGAATCTGTTATTGTTCACCCTGCAGATGCACGTGTGAGCCAATTTGGCCCAATTACTGACGGTCAACTGATTCAAGCGAAAGGCCATAACTACTCAGCTCGCGAGCTATTGGGTGGTGATGCTGCGCTAGCGGATGAATTTAAAGACGGTGAATTCGCAACGCTTTACCTGTCTCCAAGTGATTACCACCGCGTGCACATGCCATGCGACGGCACACTGCGCCAGATGATCTACGTTCCAGGTGACCTTTTCTCAGTTAACCCGTTAACGGCAGAAAACGTTCCAAACCTATTCGCACGTAATGAGCGTGTCGTTTGTATCTTCGATACGGAATTTGGCCCAATGGCACAAGTGCTGGTTGGCGCAACGATCGTAGGTAGCATCGAGCAAGTATGGGCAGGTACCATCACCCCACCTCGTGGTAACTCGGTTTACAAATGGGATTACCCTGCACAAGGTGACAAAGCAATCATCTTGAAGAAAGGCGAAGAGATGGGCCGCTTTAAGCTTGGTTCAACCGTTATCAACCTGTTCGCTAAAGATGCGATCAAGTTTGACGACACTATGCAAAATGGCGAGAAAACGGTTCTTGGTACACCTTTCGCGCACATTGCTGGCAAAGAAGCGCAAGCAAATGACGATGTTGTTACCGATTCTGCTGAGAACACTGACCAAGCTTAACAATTTGAGTTAACTCATTTAAGCTTTCAAGGCGCGTTACTTTTTCTATTTCAGAGAAGAACGCGCCTTTTTCTTAACTCTACCGATTCATTTGCTACTCAAGCTCTAACAACTCAATCTTTCAAACCCTGCCCAGCCACCTGCTGCTTCTCACTCTTGTCTCTAATTGCCCAGATAAAAGATTGACCAAAAACAAAACAACTGTCGAAACCTTAAACAACTTTTTGATTTTCCAACCCGTCTCCAAGTACCAGAAATCCAGATAACTTACTCTATTTGAAGATATTTTATTTATAGGGTCTTTGTACATGCCTAAACTCAATGTTGGCGTTCTGGTCAAGCTGTTGATTTGTTTTGCGATTCCCTTAGGCGTGTTATTCATGCCGATAGATTCAATACCAATCGATGATCTCACGCTGATTCAACACCGCCTGTTGGCGATATTCTTATTAGCAGCCCTGCTGTGGGTGCTTGAACCTGTTCCGGTATTCGCCACTTCCATTTTGATCATTGCGCTTGAACTGGTGATGATATCTGACAAAGGTTTACACCTATTTAGAAATCCACCAGCGGGGCACGATCTCGGTGAGTTAATCAAATATACCGACATCTTCGGTGCATTTTCGTCACCGATCATCATCCTTTTCATGGGTGGTTTTGCTCTTGCGATATCCGCATCCAAGTATGAACTCGATAACAACCTAGCTCGAGTGCTACTTAAACCATTTGGTACAGAACCGCGCTTCATTATGCTCGGCTTAATGCTGATCACCGCCGTGTTCTCAATGTTCATGTCAAATACCGCAACGACGGTAATGATGCTTGCGCTGCTCGGCCCTATCGTCGCATCTGCACCAAAAGGCGATATGGGTATCAAAGCGCTCGTGTTGTGTATTCCAATTGCTGCCAATACTGGCGGTATCGCAACCCCAATCGGTACACCGCCCAATGCCATCGCGCTGCAATACCTAACGGGTGAAAATACCATCGACTTCCTCAGCTGGATGATGATGGGCTTACCCTTTGTGATCATCCAACTCACCATCGCTTGGTTTCTTCTACAAAAACTCTTCCCTTCTAAAGAAAGAAACATGGTGCTCAAGCTTGATGGACAATTTAGAAAGAGCTGGCGAGCGATTGTGGTTTACATCACCTTCGCTGCGACAATCTTATTGTGGATGACCACCAAACTGCACGGCATGAACACCTATGTCGTGTCTATCATTCCACTGGCTGTGTTTACGCTCACTGGCATCATGGGCAAAGAAGAGCTCAAGCTGATTAACTGGGATGTGTTGTGGCTGGTCGCAGGTGGTATTGCGATTGGTATTGGCTTAGATAAAACAGGCTTAGCCGCTGCACTCGCACACGCAATTGACTATGAATCGCTGTCACCTGCAGCTGTGGTACTGACATTGTCTATCGTGTGTTGGTTAATGGCGAACTTCATGTCAAACACTGCGACGGCCAACTTGCTGATGCCGATAGCCGCTGCAATTGGTGCTTCCATGGAAAGCCTAGTTGCGATTGGTGGTCTGCAAGGCTTGCTGGTTGTGGTCGCCTTCTCTGCGTCACTTGGCATGATTCTGCCCGTATCGACACCACCAAACTCACTGGCCTACTCGACCGGGCTTATCGAAAGCAAAGACATGGCGAAGATGGGCATCATCTTAGGTATTGTGGGCTTGCTGATGGTTTACCTCGCCCTGTTTATCATCACCTAGCACGTTAATCCCTACTAATGCCCTTCCAGATAGTAATCACGTCTTTGCTATCTGGAAGGTTTAGTGCATATTGAATCCCCCACTTCTACATTTTGACACGGACGTACACTTCAATGGGATTCGAATGGCTGGCTCTTGCTGCCGCTTTTCTTTGGGCCATCGCGAGCCTGATGTCAGTAAAGCCTGCTCAACACTTAGGTTCTTTCGCCTATAGCCGTTGGCGCATGGGTTGCACTGCTATCATCTTATCGAGCATGGCTTGGTTTACTGGTGGCTGGTCAACGGTCGAAGCAGACCTAGTCACGCCGATGATGCTGTCTGGGCTAATTGGCATCTTCATTGGTGATACCGCCCTATTTGCTTGTTTGAACAGAATGGGACCGCGCCAAGCAGGTTTGCTGTTCTCTTGTCACGCCGTGTTCTCGGCAATTCTTGGTTACTTCCTATTTAGCGAAAGCATGACTTCGGTGGAGCTGATTGGCTCGGCTTTGGTGTTTAGCGGCGTTTTAACCGCGATATTCTTTGGTCGTCGAGGACAAGCCAACAACCAACTCGAAACCATTAAAGGCACTGTGTGGATTGGTGTTGCACTGGGAATTACAGCTGCGATTTGCCAAGCCTTGGGCGGTATTATTGCAAAACCCGTGATGCAAACCAGCATAGACCCTGTTGCCGCTTCAGCGATTCGTATGATTACCGCTTTTGTTGCTCACTCCGCATTTCGTCTAACTGGCGCTAAGCTCTCACGCGCAATCAACCCGATGAATGGTCAAATATTTGCGATTACCGCAGTGAACGGATTTTTAGCGATGGCGGTGGGAATGACGCTGATCTTGTATGCGCTTCAGGAAGGCAATGTCGGCATGGTTGCTCTGTTATCTTCAACCACACCAATCATGTTGTTACCAATACTTTGGCTGTACACCAAACAGAGACCAAATGCCTACGCTTGGATCGGTGCCATTGTTGCCGTTATTGGCACTGGTATCCTAGTAAGATAGTGGCACTGGGATTCTGGTCAGTTAGCCAAACAGTAAGTAAGACTAACTGAATAGAGAGCTAAGAGCGCGGGAACGGAAAAGCCGTCACGTCATCGATGTGGTCATAACCTAACGCCAGCATGATCAGACGATCAATACCTAAAGCAACACCCGCACAGTCTGGTAAGCCCGCTTTTAATGCCTCAATCAAGTGATGGTCAATCGGTTGAGGCGATAAGCCCATCTCAATACGTTTGGCATTGTCATCTTCAAAGCGCTTGAGCTGCTCTTGTGGCTTATCTAATTCATGGAAGCCGTTTGCCAATTCAATCCCTTTGAAATACACCTCAAAGCGATCCGCCACTCGTGGATCATTCGGGTTAATCTTGGCTAACGCCGCTTGTGATGCTGGGAAGTCATAAACAAACGCAGGCACTTGTTGCCCTATCTTAGCTTCAACCCCAATACTAAACAGCAGCTGCAGCAAGGTGTCGCGGTCTTCTTCTGGTTCTGCAATGTCGCTGAGCCCAAGTTTTGCTGCGGCTTGCTTTAGCGTAGCCATCGAATCTTCCAGGGGACACACACCTAACACGTCAATAAAGGCTTGTTGGTAAGTCATTCGCTCTGCTGAGCCCGATTTAAGTACCTGCTGTAACAGCAAATCCATTTCATCCATCAGGTCATGGTGATCAAAGCCAACGCGATACCACTCCAACATGGTGAACTCAGGGTTGTGGTAACGGCCATTTTCTTCATTCCGGAAAGACTTACAAATTTGATAAATACAGCCACTGCCGGCCGCTAATAGACGTTTCATATGAAACTCAGGGCTAGTCATAAAGAATAGAGGCTGACCGTGCGCATAACCCGGCCCTACGAATTCAGTTTTGAAAGTATGCAAATGCACGTCCGTCACCGTGGCGTGGCTCATCGCAGGCGTATCCACTTCCATCACGTTTCGCTCAGCAAAGAACTGACGGATTTGATTAAGGATATCAGCACGTTGCTTTAACTGCTTAATGGTTGCGGCTGGTTGCCATGTTGAGTGCATTATTAAGTTCCATATTACTGAATTCTAGGCGACGGAAATTACCACCTTTCGCCTCTTTTGTAAGCTTCTATCTTTCTATAGATGGAAGCAAAATGTTGCTTTAATGAAGCCAGAAAATTACGTTCTACAATACAATTATCAATACAGCTTTCACATCCACATTGATAACAAAAATCATACTCAACAAGCCGTTAACACAAGTCTTGTGGGTTAATCGTTATCAACAATTCATTGCCGTGATTGCAGTCACATAACCTATAATTTCTATGCCTCCATATGCACTACCGACCTAAAAACCCAAATGCATCAACTTTTCGAATACCTTCCTCTCTTACACTAAACCTACCACTTAAGGCTTAGGGGTGATAAACGGTTGATGCCGTTTAAGTACTCTCTAAATGCTTTTTATAATAACAAGCGGAATACTCCGCATCACACTGGAGAATAACTGTGAAGACAATTACCACAGATATCGCAGTCATCGGCGCAGGCGGCGCTGGTCTTCGTACAGCTATTGCTGCGGCTGAAGCTAATCCTGAACTGGAAGTAGCACTGATTTCTAAAGTTTACCCAATGCGTTCGCACACGGTAGCGGCAGAAGGCGGTTCAGCAGCGGTAATTAAAGACGAAGATAGCCTAGATAACCACTTCAACGATACTGTTGGCGGTGGCGACTGGCTATGTGAACAGGATGTTGTTGAATACTTTGTTGAAAACTCGACTCGCGAAATGATCCAAATGGAACAATGGGGCTGCCCATGGAGTCGTAAAGAAAACGGTGAAGTAAACGTACGCCGATTCGGCGGTATGAAAGTAGAGAGAACGTGGTTCGCAGCGGATAAAACCGGCTTCCACATGCTTCATACTCTGTTCCAGACTTCGATGAAGTACGACACAATCAAACGATTTGATGAGTACTTTGTGGTGGACCTTCTCGTAGAAAACCAGAGCGGCGTTGAAGATGGCGAAGTACAAGGCCTAATCGCGATTCACATGTCTGAAGGTGAGCTTGTTACCATCAAAGCAAAATCTGTTGTTCTAGCAACCGGCGGCGCAGGTCGTGTTTACCACTGTAATACCAACGGCGGCATCGTAACGGGCGACGGTATGGCAATGGCTTATCGCCACGGTGTACCACTGCGTGATATGGAGTTCGTTCAATACCACCCAACAGGCCTACCGGGCACTGGCATCTTGATGACCGAAGGTTGTCGTGGTGAAGGCGGTATCATCGTCAACAAGAACGGCTACCGTTACCTGCAAGATTACGGCATGGGCCCTGAAACTCCAGTGGGCGAGCCGAAAAACAAATACATGGAACTGGGTCCTCGTGACAAAGTTTCTCAAGCATTCTGGCACGAGCAGCAGAAAGGCAACACCATCAAGCACCCACTTGGTGATGTCGTACACCTTGACCTTCGCCACCTTGGTGAAGAGTACCTGCAAGAGCGTCTTCCGTTCATCTGTGAGCTGGCAAAAGCGTACGTAAACGTAGACCCAGCAAAAGAGCCAATCCCAATTCGCCCAACCGTTCACTACACCATGGGTGGTATTGAAACTAACGGTACCTGTGAAACTCGCATTAAAGGCCTATTCGCCGTTGGTGAATGTGCTTCAGTTGGCCTACATGGCGCAAACCGCCTAGGTTCTAACTCTCTGGCTGAGTTCGTAGTATTTGGCCGCGTTGCTGGTGAAGAAGCGGTGAAACGCGCTGCTGAATTCAAAGGCTGGAACGAAGAGTCTATCGCTAAGCAAGTGAAAGCGGTTGAAGATCGCATCGCAGGTCTACTAAGCCAAGAAGGCGATGAGAACTGGGCTGATATCCGTACTGAAATGGGTCACACCATGGAAGCGGGTTGTGGTATCTACCGTCAAGAAGACTTGATGCAAAAGACCATCGACAAAATCACTGAACTGAAAGCTCGCTACAAGAAGATCAGCATTAAAGACAAAGGCAAAGTGTTCAACACTGACCTACTTTACGCTATCGAGGTGGGTTACGGCCTTGAAGTTGCAGAAGCGATGGTCCACTCAGCGATTCTTCGTAAAGAGTCTCGCGGTGCACACCAACGTCTAGACGACAACTGCACAGAACGTGATGACGTGAACTTCCTGAAACACTCTCTATCTTTCTACAACGAAGATGCAGCACCAACCATCGACTACAGCGGCGTTAAGATTACTAAATCTCAACCTAAAGCTCGTCTGTACGGTGAAGCTGCAGAGAAAGCCGCTGCCGCTGAAAAAGCAGCAGAAGAGAATGCGAAGAAGAGCGAAGAGGAGCAAGCATAATGTCAGCGAATCGAATCCAAAAAATTGAAATCCTGCGTTATGACCCTGAGCACGATGCAGAACCTCACTTTCAAACCTTTGAAGTTCCGTTTGATGAAACCATGTCAGTACTTGATGCGATCGGTTACATCAAAGACAACCTAGATAAAGACCTGTCTTACCGTTGGTCTTGTCGTATGGCGATTTGTGGTTCTTGCGGCATCATGGTTGATGGCGTGCCAAAACTGGCGTGTAAGAGCTTCTTACGTGACTACCCGAATGGCTTCAAGATTGAGCCTTTAGCTAACTTCCCAATCGAAAAAGATTTGATTGTCGACATGACGCCGTTCATCGAGCGCCTTGAAGCGATCAAGCCTTACATCATTGGTAACGACCGTAAGCCAGAAGACGGCACGAACATCCAAACTCCAGAGCAAATGGCGAAATACAAACAGTTCGCTGGCTGCATCAACTGTGGTTTGTGTTACGCAGCATGTCCTCAGTTTGGTCTAAACCCTGAGTTCATTGGCCCTGCGGCACTTGCTCTTGCTCACCGCTACAACCTAGATAGCCGTGACAATGGTAAAGCTGAGCGCATGAAGCTTATCAATGGCGACAACGGCGCTTGGGGCTGTACGTTTGTAGGTTACTGTTCTGACGTTTGTCCGAAGAAAGTAGACCCAGCGGCTGCAGTAAACCAAGGCAAAGTTGAGTCTTCAATGGACTTCGTTATCTCGATGTTCAAGCCTGATGGATCGCAAGTAAAAACAGCAGAGGAGGCATAATATGAGCAATCGTAAGCCTTATGTTCGTGAGATGAAGAGAACGTGGTGGAGCAACCATCCGTTCTACCGCTTCTACATGCTACGTGAAGCGACTGTACTGCCTTTGATTTTATTCACTCTGTTCCTAACCTTCGGTTTGGGTGCACTAGTGAAAGGCCCTGAAGCTTGGGCTGGTTGGTTGAGCTTTATGGCTAACCCTATCGTCGTTGGTATCAACATCGTGGCACTGCTAGGCAGCTTGCTGCACGCTCAAACCTTCTTCAGCATGATGCCTCAAGTAATGCCAATCCGTCTTAAAGGCAAATTGGTTGATAAAAAAATCATCGTACTGACCCAGTGGGCAGCGGTGGCTTTTATTTCTTTAATCGTTCTTGTTGTGGTGTAAGGAGCTTTCGTTATGAACACAAATTACAAAGTAAAACCTGTTAACCACAACCCACAACGCTCTGATGAGCCAATCTGGTGGGGCCTATTTGGCGCTGGCGGTACTTGGTTTGCGATGATCACACCAATCACGGTTCTAGTGTTAGGTATCTTAGTGCCAATGGGCATCATTGATGCTGACGCAATGAGCTACGAGCGTGTGTCTGAATTCGCCACCAGCATTATCGGTGCGCTATTCATCATCGGTACGCTAGCACTGCCAATGTGGCATGCAATGCACCGTCTTCACCACGGCATGCACGACCTTAAGTTCCATGTCGGTGTTGCGGGTAAAGTTGGCTGCTACTTCGTTGCAGGCCTAATCAGCGCGTTGTCTATTATCTTCATTTTTATGATTTAACAGTTAAATAGAAAACGCCTAGGTTTGACCCTAGGCGTTTATTCTATGCTAGATGATAAGTCTATATGCGTTACGGCGATTCAAACCCCACAAATCGCATCACACCCGAGAATATCTCAGCTTCTCCCTCTGCCGGCGCAGGGTTGCTCCAGGTTGGATCGCTCCAGAAGGATTTAGTCGTAATATACTCTCCATCTTGATCAACCTTATTCCAGGTGTCTTTGGCTCCTATAAATTCCTCTTCGGTTATGGTTAAGGTCACCTCACCATTCAAAATCACCCAATCGAACCCGAACAATCCCTCATCATCGTCAAAGTAGCCAGTACCGTTACTATGGAACACAACCTCTTCTTCAACTACAGCCATGACGGTGCCATTTATCTCCCAAAGATCGATGAGCTCCCAACGAGAACTTTCACTGCCATTACCTGTGAAATCAGACTCTATAAACTGAGCACCACCAACGGTACAGTTGGCGACTGCGCTGTCATAGTCCGAACGAGTGCCAAAGTCAGAGGGTTGGTCCGTAAAATCATCCCACGGTGAATCACCATCCTCACAGACCGTTACTGTTCCCTCGTAGGTAACATTTGTAAGCACCTCCTCTGAACCATCCCTAGAGATAGTTAATTCATCATCAGTTTGTGATAAAAGTACCCATTGCTCGGTTGAGGTATCTTCATAAGTTATCATCATGGTATTAGCTGAAGTTTTCATCCAACTGTTCCCATAGGTCTCAGTGCCATCATTGCCGATATAGCTCATACTGCCGTTATCATGGAAAAAGAGGGTGTTACCATCGTACTCCATCAATACCAAGTTAGTCGGGTCAAACTGCAGAGCGTTTCTATCTTGTTGCACCACGGTATCTGCCCATATCCAACTTTCAGTCACACCGCCTAACGTTTCTTCCTCGAAGAACTTAATTGACCAAGTTTGCTCCATTGACTCTAATAACGCCCAGTAAGTCGTGAAGCTCTCCGATTCATCAGAATAGCTAACCTTAATAAAGCCATCTTCTATGGCCCAGTCATCGATATAGTCACCACCCTCACTCTTCAATACATGTACAGTACCATCAGCATTGAACAAGTAATCACGAGTATCTCCATTGCCTTTAACGCGTTGGAAGTTTAGACCCTCGACCATCTCACTGGTAATGTGAGTTCGACCGCCACAATCCGTGATCGCCGTTTCGTAGTCACTCATACTCGGGATAGGTTGCCCCTCAACAGGTTCTGCATCACCGATGTAGCACTCTTCAAGCACAATCGGACGATCTTGTTGAATAATAGTATCCATCCAGATATAGCTACTTGATTGACCGTCCACAACTTCGTTCTCATAGAACTTGATTGACCACGTATCATCCAACGAATCTAACAGTGCCCAGTAAGTCGTGAAGCTCTCCGATTCATCAGAATAGCTGATCTTAACCAAGCCATCTTCTATGACCCAATCGTCAGTATAGTTACCGCCCTCTCCCTTCAATACATGCACTGTGCCATCAGCATTGAACAAGTAGTCACGAGTATTTCCATTGCCTTTAACGCGTTGGAAGTTTAGACCCTCGACCATTTCGCTGGTAATGTGAGTTCGACCGCCACAATCCGTAATCGCAAGCTCATAGTCAGCCATGATTGGGCTTGACTGATCATCGCTATCACCCAAGTAGCAGGTAAATAGGTAATCGCTCAACACTACACCATCTTCTATAGACTGTGCGGCAATACCATTGAAAGCGTACATAGTATCGTCCGACGGTTCAGCACTTGGCGCCTCAATCTCACCTACCGTAAGTTCACCATTGTACATGCTAAAGATCATGGTAGGCGTATCCCCCTCTCCCATGTAGGGCATAGCCTCAACTGGTACGGTAAATTCGACGATATCTTCACCGTGTAATGTGTAACGTAAGTAATCCGCAGTAGCGACGCGACTTGCCGTTCCTGCGTCCCAATCAAAGAAGTAATAATGCGCCGTGCCATCACTCACTAACTCGATATCAAAGTCTAGATAGAGGCCAACAGAGGTAGTAAGATCTGTGGAAACCGACTCACCGACCGACTGCGACACAATAATGTCGTCCAGACTTGTAATAGAGCTACCATCCGTATCATAACCGACGTCAGAGAACCTCACGTACGGACTACCACCCTCCCATAGGAAGTACTGGTTTACGGCTGGAGAGAAGGTAAACATTACCGCTTGTGAGCCTTCAGCGAACCTCGCCTCTTCCATGAAGTCGAACCACTCAAAGTAGACTTCATACAATGCCATACCCGATAGGTTTACCACTTCTGATTCTACTGAATAATAGAAACTGGAATTGTCTTCTGGATAGGCAATAAGTTGCTCTCCAGAGAAGTCTATCGTATAACCTACCGGAGTTTGCCAGCCGTTTTCAGTGAGCTGTACGTCCCCCTCAGCTTCAAGTGGTAGCTGGATAAAGGATTGATCACCACGGTACTGTATGAGTTCCGTAAGGGTTAACGTATCACCGCCATAACTCAAGGTTTCTTTAAACAGAATATCTACGAACGATAGTTCGCTCCAATCGCTGAAGAATCCGTAAAGAGTCCCCTCTTGCTCCGCAAACTCTTGGGCGGTAATAGTCCACTTATTTGGGTCGGTTGGATAAAGGTCTTCACCGTCATAAACGCCGTCTTCATCTGAATCAGCATTATTCGGATCTAAACCTTCGGTTGCATTCTCATGGTTATCGCCTAAACCATCACTATCAGAATCCGCCCACTCTAATGAGTCATAAGGGAAGGCATCGCTATTGTCGCCAACATAGTCACCATCACTATCATCCCATTCATTTGGATCATTAGGGAAAGCATCCTCGTAGTCTTTATAGCCGTCGTCGTCACTATCTTGGTTTAGAACCTCTGTAAGATAATCTTGCGCTTCTGTCTCGTCTAAGAAGAACATTCCTAGGCTATTGTTCCAACTAAAGTCTCCTTCTGTTAGATCCATGCCCCATGTATCTATGCCCCTACGATAGTAGGCATCGTACCAAGACCAAGGATTATCGACGACCGGAACCATAAGCACCATATCAACATCATTCACTCCGGTAAACGAACCAGGAACCACACCACTATCACCAAGATCCAGTGTAACCAGTGTTGGAATACCAGTATCAGTGAACAGATAGTCTTGTGTTACGACGTGCCATTGAATTGGCCCATTGTCATCGTATTGGAAACTGCTTGTAGGTAACAGCGTAGCGTATCGGCTCAGGCCTGGAATGATTTGGTCATCAATAAGCTCCAACTCTGTGCCAGCAACACGGGCATCCTCTACCTGTTGTGGTAGATCCACAACAGCTTGTGTTCCCCACTCATCAAATGAGGTAGCAACCCAAAGGCCATTAGATTGTTTCTGGTAAACGCGATAGGCCTGTCCGACGTTATCTGTGTCAGTCGTAAATGAATAATCAGTTAATGGGTAGTGCTGCCACTCTATGTGTTTATTTTCTTCCACATCACTAACAGAGCGAGACACTGCATTCCATTCATTGAACAAAGTATTTTTTGGATCACTATCGACAATAAGTTGAGTATTCGTCTCCTCGTCTAGAACCGTACGCTCTCCACTTTCAAGAACATCACCATTAATCAGTACCTCTTTGCGGTAGTAATTCCAGTACGCTGTGAGATCGTCCCATTTGCCATCATTAAAGTTAAAGTCTGCGTACTCATGGAATTCACCATCTTGTGGGTTTGCCCATATTGGTGTCGAATATTCGTAGACATAGCTACCATCAGGGATATTATTAAATCGAAGTTCAACATTGATGTAACCGTCTGCACCCCAGTCCTGCTTAGACTCCACGAAACTCTGCACGTAATCCTGCGTTACAGTGGTTAAAGTCTGAGCCCATTGAGCTTGATGGGTTTGAACATCGTCGATATCAAAGCCATTTACCGTGTATTCGGTTAACGTTTCGACCGCTTGAACGCCCTCTGCGACGTCCTCAAATTCCACTGATACACTATGTATTGTATCTATTTGAGATAAGTCATTTGGGTGAACTCTAGATGTTAAGGCTACGCCTTGTTCATAGACACGACCATTACCGCCGAAACCGCCCTCAAGAGATGCATCACCCTCATCGATATAGCGCCAATACGTCTCGCTTGTTTCGGTTCTAGTACCAATTTCAAGAGACATGCCTTCGTAACGTGCAGTACCATCGAGGTTATAATCGTACGCAAAGGTCTGGATACGAGTAAAGTCATCATTTAACAGGTGATCGACACTTTGTGTCGTGCCATATACCACGTCATCAGCAGTGATATATTGAGTAGTTATGGTGGTAACAATCTCTCCGCTATTCAGTGTCTCAACCATTTCTTCGACCTCAATATCCAGTGTAATGATATCGCGATCTGTTATGTTGAAAATTGCTACATCAGTTGCACTAACATTGGCCACAACATCAGCAATTGACTTATTTCCATCCTCTGGATGAACATCGGCATTATTACCAACGCCATCACCGTCCACATCGACCCATTCGGTCGCATCGGTTGGGAATTCATCAACATCATTGTTGTAACTGTCGTTATCCGTATCGTTTGGATACGGGTCATCCTCGTTATCGCCTAAGCCATCATCATCCGTATCTGCCCATTCGGTCGCATCGGTTGGGAATTCATCGGCATTATTACCAACGCCATCACCGTCCGTATCTAAGGACTCGTTGGGATCCGATGGGAATTTATCGGCATTATTACCAACACCATCACCGTCCGTATCTGCCCATTCGGTTGGGTCATTATCAAATACATCTTGATTGTCACCATAGCCATCAGAGTCATTATCAGCCCACTCAGTTGGATCTTGTGGGAAGACATCATCAATACTGTCTACCCCATCCGAATCATGGTCACCAGCACGAGAACGATCCGTTGGAAACGCATCATTGGCATCAGGGTAGATGTCATCTTCTCCGTCCACCGTATCATCATTTAGGTCGGCATTATTACCGATCTCATCACCATCGGAGTCCAGACTTTCATCGGGATCATTCGGAAAGTCATCTAAGTCATTGGGGACGCCGTCATCATCTGTGTCATTAGAAAAATCGACACCCTCTGTCGCACCACCAACATTATCAAATGTCTTATCGCTATCACCTGCAACTTCTTCAATTTTCTTTTTGATTTCATTATTCACAGATGCAGTCACAGAGATAAACTTAGTCCCTTTATCTTCACTTTCAGCAACTTCTTGCAACTCTTGAGGAGATGAAGGCAAAACATTTGAATCAACCAAGTTTTCAGCGGCATAAGCGGCAGCCTCAACACCTGACTCAACAAAATCACCTAAGATTTCATCTTCATCTAAGCCTAGCTGATCAGCGACTTGCTGAATGGCAGCTTGCTTTGCTGCTTCAACCGCAGCAGCATCGTCAGAATCTGTAGTGTTTTGCTCGATCAACACGTGAACTAGCGTACTCAAAGGGGTGACATCTTTTTCACCTGGAGGGGCTGACATAATATAGTCGTCAGACACCGTAACATCAGGTTCATCTTCATCAATCGTCTGCCCGGAGATCGCTTGCACAACGACAGGGTACTGTTCAGGGTTGTCGACATCGGTGACGTCTAAATCTGCAACTCCGCCATCACCAGAAATAGCATTAGGCTCACCGTCGTCTAAGACGTAGTTACCGTTAAGGTCTAACCAAATTCGAGCATGACGTAAATAACCATCAATTGCAGTCACACTGTATTTAGTCGTTTCAGCTGGGGAGCTGGGAGTCGAGGGAGTCTCACTCGGAGTCGTGGTTGACACGGTTGTATCATCGTCATCACATCCTGAAAGCCCGACGATACTAACCAAACCAAGAGCCAACGTAATTGCATTAAGTCTCATATCAATACCCACATAGTTGCTTAATAACATCGCGTATAAAGCTAGTAGACTCTACTCATTCTAACAATATTGTAATCAGCTTCCCTTCCCACCACACACATTCACAAAATCAATATTAAACAGTCACATATTGAATTGAGAGATTTTTGTTGCGATATATAAACGCCAACAACACCTTGTAAATCTATAAGTTAGATAAAATTTTTGATTTTCATCCAGAATACAACCAAAATATGACACTAGTCACATAATGTAGCCTTATAACCAAGGTGAATCGCATCTGGCTTACTCACTCTTGATTTTCCAGCTCTTCGTATCTCGCATCCCGCATCTCGTTTACGCGAATCTGCTCTTCTGCTTTTCCCCGATCTCCAGATACAAAAAAGGCCGCCTAAGCGACCTTTTTCAGATACTTGAAGTCAATTACTTCACACGACCAACGTATTCGCCAGTACGAGTATCAACTTTAACAACTTCACCGATTGCGATGAATAGAGGTACGCGAACTACCGCGCCAGTTGCTAGAGTTGCAGGCTTACCGCCAGTACCTTGTGTGTCGCCTTTAAGGCCAGGATCGGTTTCTGTTACTGCGATCTCAACAAAGTTTGGTGGAGTTACTGTGATAGGGTTATCATTCCACAACGTTAGAGTACATACGTCGTTTTCAACTAACCATTTAGAAGTCTCGCCTACTGCTTTTGCATCAGCAGCGATTTGCTCGAATGTTTCGTTGTTCATGAAGTGGTAGAATTCGCCATCGCTGTATAGGTAGCCTAGTTCAACGTCTACAACGTCCGCTAGTTCTACTGTATCGCCTGACTTAAATGTTTTCTCTAACACTTTGCCTGACAGCAGTTTACGAAGTTTAACACGGTTAAACGCTTGGCCTTTACCTGGCTTAACGTATTCATTTTCGATAATTGAGCAAGGCTCGTTATCCATCATGAATTTTAAACCGCCTTTGAATTCATTGGTGCTTACTGACGCCATGATTTTCTCTTCCACATCTTTGAGTTAATTTCAATGCCGCATATCATAACCCGAAAAGTCGAATCTGTTGAGCAAAACTGGCTCAAACAACTATCGAATGCGATCTCTGACCCGACAAAACTGCTTGAGGCATTGGAAATAGACCCAACACCATGGCAAGCAGGCTTCGCTGCTCGTGAGTTATTTGCACTTCGGGTACCTCTTAGCTTTGTCGAACGAATGGAAAAAGGCAACCCACACGATCCATTGCTACGACAAATTTTACCGCTAAGCGAAGAGTTTGAGGTACACCAAGGCTATTCCGCTGATCCACTGGAAGAGCAAGACAACGCCATTCCTGGGCTACTGCACAAATACAAGAACCGTGCACTGATGATTGTGAAAGGCGGTTGTGCGATTAACTGCCGCTACTGCTTCCGTCGTCACTTCCCTTACCAAGATAACAAGGGCTCGAAGTCTGTTTGGCAAACCAGCCTAGACTATGTGGCTGCTCACCCAGAGATCAACGAAGTTATCTTGTCGGGTGGCGATCCACTGATGGCAAAAGACAGCGAACTAGAGTGGCTAATTCATGCTATCGCACAAATTCCACATGTGAAAACAGTTCGAATTCATAGCCGATTACCGGTTGTGATTCCCGCTCGAGTAACGGATGAACTATGCCAATTGTTAGCTAAAACTCGCCTTAATGTGGTGATGGTGAGCCATATTAACCATGCTAACGAAATCAACTTAGAGCTCAAACAAGCCTTCCACAAGCTTAAGTTAAGTGGTGCTACTCTGCTCAACCAAGGCGTGATGCTTAAAGGCGTAAACAACAGCGCTAACTCATTGAAAGAATTAAGCGAAAAGCTATTCGACGCCGGTATTTTACCTTACTATATGCATGTACTTGATAAGGTTCAGGGCGCAGCGCACTTCTATATTTCAGATGAAGAGGCGAAGCATCACTTTAAAGGATTAATCTCTGAGGTTTCTGGCTACCTAGTACCTAAGTTAACCCGTGAGATTGGCGGACGCAGCAGCAAGACACCGCTCGACCTACACATTGAATAGAGAAGTTGTATCAATGAAACACAATACCTCAGTTGCTCCACCAGCAACCACATCTCAACCAGCGCTTAGGTTCAGCTCAAGAGGTTTCACCATCATCGAGCTGGTCGTGGTGATCGTGATTCTAGGTATTGTGTCGGTCACTGCAGCTTCTAAGTTCCTCAACCTTCAAACCGATGCTCGTATCTCGACATTAAACGGCCTTAAAGGCGGAATGGAGGGCGCAAGTGCTATGCTTTATGGTAAGACATCAGCATTGGGCTTAGATAAAGCAGCTAGCGCATCGATTAATGTTGAGGGTGACAATATCTCAGTGGTCTATGGTTATCCTGCAGCGATGAACGATCAAACTTGGTCACAGCTCATCGAATCAACCTTTCTAGATGCTGTTTGGGATACGGGTCGAGCTGACTGGTTCTTTACCAACACAGATGCGAATGATGGCATTATTCTTTATGCGCCTTCTAGCCGAAAAAAACAGGCTGATAACTGCTACCTTGAGTACCAAGAAGCGACAGAGACCACGACACCAGCCTTCACCTTAACAACAAGCGGCTGCTAGGTTTTAAGTAATCTTTATCAATCGTTAAGACAAAAAGTTTTTGTTCGATCGTCCGGTCTATTATTAGCATACTCGGCTCTATTCTAAATTTTAGGAGGGGTGATATGTCACAATTTATAGAACAAACTCTCAACCTTGCCCCCTTTAGCTGGGCAGGCCTCGCTGCATGCATGCTGTGTGGTTCTTTAATCGGAATCGAAAGGCAAACACGCGGTAAACCCGTCGGAATCCGAACGTCGATTCTGATCATCAGTGGTACCTATTTCTTCCTCACCATGGCGATCAGCCTATCCCCCAACACACTCGATCAAGCTCGTGTGCTTGGTCAGATAATTACGGGTGTTGGATTTCTTGGGGCTGGTGTAATGATGACACTGGATGGCAAGATTCATGGCGTGACTTCAGCCGCAATTATCTGGGTACTCGCAGCATTAGGTATGATGATCGCACTAGGGCATCTTTCCCAATCGGTCATTATCACGCTAATGGCGCTAGTGATTCTGCTTGGTGTCGATAAAGTGGAAAACAGCTTCCAGAGCCTGCGTCGTGGTGTGCATCAGAAGTGGATGAGAAAAGGCCGCGTGAAGAAGTAACCTCAACCTGAAACAGACATTAAAAAGGCCTAGTCACACGACTAGGCCTTTGTGTATCCAACTAATTAATACACCTGAATACACACCTGATTCTTACCCGCAGCCTTGGCCTTATAGAGCTGCTCATCAGACGAACGAATACTCTGGTTTTCCCACAAGTGCCCTACGCTGTCGAACTTATACAAAGAGTAAAGCGTCGCGCCACCAGACACAGAGATACTAATCTTGTCACCCGTAGGGCATCGATAACTCTGTAGGCTAATGTCGTTTTGAATTCGCTCAAAGATCGATGAAAGCAACTCAGACGATTCACCCGTAATCGCGACAACAAACTCTTCGCCACCAAATCGAGCCACGATATCTTGCTGTCTAACGCTGTTCAGCATCAACCGAGCAACATGGCAAATCACCTCGTCCCCCCACTTTATGGCCATGCTGATCATTAACGACTTTGAAATCATCGATATCAAACACGCCAACACCAATAATCGGCTCTTCATCTTGCGCCAGTAATCGAGCCTCAAAACCACGTCGATTCAGCAAGCCCGTTAATGGGTCGCGCATTGCTAGCTCATTTAAACGCTGGTGCTCTTGTCTTGTATAGAAGCGCCATAGCCATAAAACCGAGAGCAGATACAAAACCAACAGTATCGAAAGCTGAATCTTCTCCATCTCCAATACATGCAGAAAGTGCTCGCTCTTATCTTCTTCAATACTCAGATATAGCTGGGTGTTAATGTCATCAACATACAGAGGCTTGGAATACGTAAAATCCATAAACCCGTATTTGTTTGCGCCTCGAGTACTGGTGACTTTATAGCCATGGGTAGGGTTCGATACTAGGTTCGAGACATAACCATCGACACCCAACACCCCTTTAAACTCACCATTAACGTAGATTCCTTTGGTTAAGGTCACCACTTTCTGACCTGTCAGGTAGTCATCATATTGGCCGGTATACACCACTTGGTCTTGCCCTTGAGCTAAGCCAAAGCGAATCGTGTTCACCCAATAAGGCCTGCTATTCACAACCGAATCAAAGGTGTCGCCCTTAATGTAACTGGCAAAATCAGAAGGCGAAGAGATAATGAATTTCTCTTTTGAAATGAAATAAATCGCAGAGATGGTATCAATGGTATTGGCAAAATAAGCCATGGTCGGCGCGATGAACAGGCGCTTACCCGCTTCGGTATAAAGGTCCGATTCCGGGTTGCACATCTCGCGAGGGCCAGAGAACATAAAATCAAAACGAGGGGCATGTTGCTCCTCACTGGTGAAGTAACACGTCTCACCCTCGATCTTTTTGTCATGCGAGAATACGTAGGTATCCCCATGCAGTGGATAAAGCGCAGTGATGTTGTACTCAAGCGCATTTATGATCTGTGTGAGCTCCGCTAAAGAGCGTGTTACGCCTTGGTTTTCCATTCCATACTGTTTATCTGATTCTTCCGCTGAATCAACGAGCAACAAGCTCAAAACTACTAAAAAACTGGCGGTCAGGCCTAAGAAAGCCTTTTTAAAATCGACGGTATGGTGGTTAATCAAAGCATATAAATCATCACTGGGAGTTTATCGCACATTGTACCTATAAATTCAAACATCGCAACAACAAATATAAAACAACATGCTTATTGGGTAATTTGAGAAGTTTATCGTGGAAGTAGAATTGAATGTAATAACGCCCAAACAAGGGTTTAGGCGTTGATAGGCTTAGCGCTTAAAAGCTAATGCACTAACTGAACGTTGCTCGCCAATGGGAGAACCAAAGGCTAAACGACAGCGTTATTTAGCAAAGTTTACAATCGGGAAGCACGGGAAGAAACCGTTGTCAGCACAGTTGATCAGACCAACTTGTACGCCTTCGATTTTGTTGGTTTTGTTGAAGATACCAACCTGAACCGTAGACACTTCTGAAAGGTTCGCAGCGCCAACATCAACCATAGTGTTACCTTCTGAGTAGTTGACGAAACTCACGTTCGCGCCTTTCACATCATTAGTAATGTTCACAGCACCAAGGTTAACACCCGTTGTTTTACCCGTGTTCCAGTTGAAGAAACCTAGAGATGCACCGGTCATTTCTTGGTTCACTTTTGATGCACCCAAAATACCCAGGTTCACACCTGTGGTCGTTTGCGTCTCAGACATACCAACAACAGCAAGATCAAGACCTTTAAGGTCGTTCACTTGTCCGTGAAGTAAAGCCAAGCGCACACCGCCAACAGCATCTGAGTCAGGTGCGTTGAAGCCATTGATCGTTGAAAACATAACAGGCGAAGAAGCAAATGCCGCCGGTGCCATTACTGCTGCAGACACAGCAAGTACTGAAAGTAGTTTTTTCATTGGGGAGTCTCCACTGACTTATTGTTCACTTGATTAATCCATTTTTAATCAAGCATTTATTGTCCTTTATTCAACAGCTACCCATGTTAAATCAATGTAATAACTGTACTGTTGAATATAAGCCGCTAAATCATAAAGAGCAATGGTTAAGAGCAGATGCGGGATTCGAGTGAACGAGATGCGAAAAGCAAAAAAAACAGAGACCGAAACCTCCGCTCTAACGCTTATTATTCCAAACAAAAATCTAGGCGAGAAAATCAACATGTTTCACAAGCTTATAGCCCACACACTTATTGCCGCATCTAAAGCGATGTCATCCTAAAAAATTTATTGATAAAAGCTCAACAGACCTCAGGTATTCAAAAACTAATGTTCGTAAAATTCTGAAAATAAACTAAATTCTAATATAGGAATAGAACGATATGAAACAGTGGGAATATCATGATTAAGGAACCTACGAATAAACAGACCATTAAAGCGATTATTTCGCGTGGTTTTTTGGCTATCGTGTTATTTTTAGGCCTCTATATCTATGTTAGCCATGCTCTGAAGAACAAAGAGCAGGACATGATTAATCTCCAGCTCAGTCTTTCTGAAGCTTATAGCGTTATGCTCTCTGTCAGACGACAAGAGCAGCAGTTTGTTTCCACAAGGCAACCAGAGATTCAAGAACAACTCAATATAAAGCGAAGTCAGCTGATCGAAAAGCTGGCTGAGATCGATGGGAAAATCGTACGAAGCGACCTCAATATTTCTTTTAATTATGCCAAAGTTGTCGAGTATCTCGACGAGTACCACACCGCCTTTACATTATTAGCCCTTGAGTTAGTCAGCATACATGGCAAGAGGGACCAAATTGGGCTCATTGAGAAACTAAAAAATGCAGCGTTGACACTTGAGCGCTTCGTACATGAATCCAATAATGTGCAGCTTGAAGAATTGACTTTAGAAACACAAGATCTCATGTATCAGTTCTTTACCGATTTTGATCAGACAACATTAGATAAGATTGTCGATTCATTGTTCAAAATCCAAGATGAAATAGAACAGAATTCCCGAACGATCAGTGCATTAGCTTCGTTTAATAATTTTAAACGCCACTTTTGGCGATTGCAGCGAGGGTTAAAGAGTGTCGGGTACAGCTCTGATAGCGGCCTCAAAGGAGAACTCACCAGCAGTATTTATCATGTTGAAGATGAGCTCAACTTACTTTTCACCGAAACACCCAAGCAGATCGCAGAGAGCCTGACGCAGATAAAGTCGTACAGCTACTTATCGACAGCCGCATTAGGAGGGGTGACGTTACTGGTGCTGCTTTATGTTGTGTGGCGTGCCAGTCAACTTGAAACTCAATTGATTGTTTCACAAGAGAAAGCACGACAAGCAAACCGTGCAAAAAGTGCCTTTCTTGCCAATATGTCTCATGAGATACGGACACCGCTTAATGGCGTGATTGGTATGTCAGAAATACTGGCAGAAACCAAACTATCCGCAGAACAGAAAGACTGCCTTGGGACTATCTATACCTCTTCTCAAACCTTACTTATGTTGATCAACGATGTTCTCGATCTGTCCAAAATTGAATCGGGTAAACTGGAAATTAATCCACATACGACAGACTTAAGAGAGCTGCTGTTTGATAGCGTGACTCTGATTTCTTCTAAAGCTTATCAAAAGCAGATTAAGTTGGAAGTTGAAATTGATGGCGAGCTCCCAGAGTACATTCATGTTGATGGGAATAAAATTCGCCAAGTGTTGATGAATTTAGCCTCAAATGCGATCAAATTTACAGAACAAGGCTCTATCGTATTCACCGCTAAACGGCTTCCATCATTGGAAACAGAGTGTGTGGTCGAGTTTTCTGTTCGAGATACGGGTATTGGTATCGCAGCAGACCAACAAGAGCACATTTTCAAAGCGTTTTGCCAAGAAGATACCAACATCACCTCCAATATTGCGGGGACCGGATTAGGGCTTAGTATTTCGTCACGTATGGTGGAAATGATGGGAGGCTCGATAAACGTTGAGTCAGAGAAAGACGTGGGCAGTTGCTTTCATTTCCAATTAACCGTAGTGCCATCAGATCATTCTGAACATAAAAATCGTAAACAAACCGTTGTCTATTATTCAGATGCGCCATCGAAACTTTTACTCGATGACTTGTTCCGCCTTGGTTACTCACCACAACTAAAATCAATCGAAACAAACTTGGCGGCAACTGACCTCCCAGAGATCGCTTTGATGGAAGATATTAACCAAGCCAAAACACTGCATCGCTTAGCACCAGAGGTGAAAATCATCATAGTGAAAGATAATCTTAGTGATCCTATGAGTGAGTGTCATTTTATCTCAGGCTATGTGACTCTTCCTATGCTCGGTTCCCGCTTAAGTAGCATGTTGAACTCCGTGCTTGAAAGGTCACAGCCACAACCCCCTCAACATCAACCTGAGCCGATAGAAGCGACTGTACGTCAAAAAGTCCTCGTAGTTGAAGATAACCGCGTAAATCAGAAGGTGGTATGTATCAATTTAGATAAGTTAGGGATTGAATATTGGGTTGCCAATGATGGACAAGAAGCGATTGATTTATATAAAGAGCATCATCAAGACATCGGCCTTATCTTGATGGACTGCATGATGCCGAATGTAGATGGCTTTGAGGCAACAGAGCTAATCAGGCGCTATGAAGAAAACCTGCAACTTCAGGCAACACATATCCTCGCTTTAACGGCATCCGTGCTCGATGATGATATTAAACGTTGCTTCGAGTGTGGAATGAACGATTATCTTCCAAAACCATTTAAGCGTGACATGATGCTGCAAAAAATTGATGAACAACAGTTTACGCACAAGGCAGGCTGACCAAGGAGCTTTGGAAAAAAGGGTGATGGTGAAGCTGAAATACAGATACGGGATGCGAATAAATAAGGCTTAAGAGCAAAAAAACGGAGACCGAAGTCTCCGTTTTCTAAAGCTTATGTGTGACTTTCTCTGCTATAGAGAAAGGGGGATGATTACATCATGCCACCCATACCACCCATACCGCCCATGCCACCCATATCAGGCATTGCAGGGCCAGAATCTTGTGGCTTATCAGTGATCATCGCTTCTGTTGTGATCATAAGACCAGCAACTGACGCTGCGAACTGAAGTGCAGAACGAGTTACCTTAGTTGGATCTAGGATACCCATAGCAATCATGTCGCCGTATTCGCCAGTCGCCGCGTTGTAACCGTAGTTGCCTTCGCCAGCACGAACGTTGTTAGCAACCACTGATTCTTCATCACCAGCGTTCTTAGTGATTTGACGAATCGGTGCTTCCATTGCACGTAGTGCAACACGGATACCTACGTTTTGCTCTTCGTTGTCACCTTCAAGGCCAGCAACTTTAGATGCAGCGCGGATAAGTGCAACACCACCACCAGCAACCACACCTTCTTCAACGGCAGCGCGAGTTGCGTGAAGTGCATCTTCTACGCGGTCTTTCTTCTCTTTCATCTCAACTTCAGTTGCAGCGCCTACTTTGATTACTGCAACACCGCCAGCTAGCTTAGCTACGCGCTCTTGAAGTTTCTCTTTGTCGTAGTCAGACGTTGCATCTTCGATTTGTTGACGGATTTGAGAAACGCGACCTTGGATCATTGTTTCTTCGCCCGCGCCATCGATGATGGTTGAGTTTTCTTTAGTGATAGTTACACGCTTAGCTTGACCTAGGTCTTCTAGCGTTACTTTCTCTAGGTCTAGGCCGATCTCTTCAGAGATAACCGTACCGCCCGTTAGGATAGCGATATCTTGTAGCATAGACTTACGACGGTCACCGAAACCAGGCGCTTTAACAGCAGCCACTTTAACGATGCCACGCATGTTGTTCACAACTAGAGTTGCAAGCGCTTCGCCTTCTACATCTTCAGCGATGATAAGAAGTGGACGAGATGCCTTAGCAACTGCTTCTAGAGTCGGAAGAAGTTCACGGATGTTTGAAACTTTCTTGTCGATAAGAAGGATGAATGGGCTTTCTAGATCAACAGAACCTGCTTCTTGGTTGTTGATGAAGTAAGGAGATAGGTAACCGCGATCGAACTGCATACCTTCAACTACGTCTAGCTCGTCTTGTAGAGCCTGACCTTCTTCAACCGTGATTACGCCATCACGACCTACTTTTTCCATCGCTTCAGCAATGATGTTACCTACTGTCGAATCAGAGTTCGCAGAGATAGTACCTACTTGCGCGATAGCTTTTGTATCTGCGCATGGAACAGAAAGGCCTTTTAGCTCTTCAACTGCAGCGATAACTGCTTTGTCGATACCGCGCTTAAGATCCATTGGATTCATGCCAGCAGCAACGGCTTTTAAGCCTTCAGTGATGATTGCTTGAGCAAGAACTGTTGCTGTAGTCGTACCGTCGCCCGCCGCGTCATTCGCTTGCGAAGCCACTTCTTTAACCATTTGCGCGCCCATGTTTTGGAACTTGTCTTCAAGTTCGATTTCACGTGCAACTGAAACACCATCTTTAGTGATCGTTGGTGCGCCAAATGATTTGTCTAGAACAACGTTACGGCCTTTAGGACCTAGCGTTACTTTTACTGCGTCAGCCAGAACGTTTACACCTTCTAGCATTTTAATACGTGCGTCATTACCAAATTTAACGTCTTTAGCAGCCATCTTAATTTCCTTTCAAATTCTTTGTTTCGGGGCGTCTCAGCTTTATCGCGTCATTCTGAACAGTGAGGGACGAACGTGATTCAGAATCTACTCAAATCGCACTCTGTTTAGATTCCAGATAATTCGTTCCTCATTTCTGGAATGACGATATGAATCATCCAATACTGGCTCTGATAACTTTTACTGAGAGTTAAATGAAAAATAGATTACTCGACGATCGCCATGATGTCGTTTTCAGACATAATCAGAACTTCTTTGCCGTCGATTTTTTCAGTTTTCGTGCCGTAACCTTCAGCAAAGATAACGGTATCGCCAACTTTTACGTCCAACGGTTGCACTGAACCGTTTTCTAGAATGCGGCCTTTGCCGACAGCTAGAATGATACCGCGAGTCGATTTTTCTGCGGCAGAACCAGTTAGAACGATGCCACCAGCAGATTTAGATTCAACTTCTTGGCGCTCAACGATAACTCGGTCATGTAGAGGACGGATATTCATCGGTCTTATCTCCTGATAATTTCCATTTAAATTTTGATAGTTGCCACGATTAGCGTGGGTCAAACAATATGTTGGGGGCGATGTGAAAGATCCCAAGGGGGGAACGAAAAAATTGTGAGCTAAAGTGCAGATTCTCACCCCTCATCTTTCCCTGCTTTTCGTTTACTCGTATCCCGCATCTGTTTATCCTACGCTTTTGGTTTCTATCGGCGTTTTGCATGCAAGATAAGCACGGGCTATTAACTGCCCCAATTGAGAGTACATTGCGTACCATGACCATACCGACCATATTCGGTATGGTGGCGATCTTGATGTTTAACCTCGTCGATACTTTCTTCATCTCATTGCTTGGCACCCAAGCCTTAGCCGCGGTGAGTTTTACCTTTCCAGTCACCTTTGCTATCAACTGCATCACCATGGGGATTGGTATTGGCTTGTCGACATGTATCGGAAGATTACTTGGCCAAGGCAACGCACAAAATGCAGCACGCTTTACCTGTCATGGCTTATTGCTGGCTCTGCTTCTGGTCGGCTGCGCGTCTGCGCTAGGTATTATCGCCTTAGAACCACTGTTTAGCCTGCTAGGAGCAAAGCAAGAGTTGTTGCCGCTGATATCGGAATACATGTCGGTGTGGTATCTCGCGATCCCATTTTTGGTCATCCCCATGGCAGGCAACAGCGCGATTCGAGCGACCGGTGATACGAAAACACCCGCCAAGATTATGCTACTGGCTGGCCTTATCAATGGCGTTTTAGATCCGCTACTCATCTTCGGGTATGGGCCTTTTCCTGAACTGGGGATTCAAGGCGCTGCGATTGCCAGTGGTTTCAGTTGGTTTGGTGCTTTGTGTGGCTCACTCTACGTATTGATGGTGCGAGAAAAACTGCTTGCGCCGCCTAAGCTGACAAACATCGTCAGTGACTGGCGACAGATCTTAAAAATAGGCACCCCAGCGGCTTTGTCTAACGCTCTGAACCCACTTGCCGGCGCTATCATCATGATGATGTTGGCCAAACAAGGGACTGAAGCCGTGGCGGCGTATGGCGCAGCGCAACGTATCGAGTCCATTCTTATCATTGTGTTGATGTCTCTTACTTCGGCGCTTACGCCTTTCATGGCGCAGAACTTTGGCGCAAACAACCCACAACGCAGTTTTAAGGCACTGTTTCTGAGTATGCGTTTTGCTGTGATGTTCCAAGGTTTGATTTTCTTAATGATGGTGCCGTTGAGCATTCCTTTGGCTGCCCTGTTCTCTCAAGAAGAATCCGTCCGAGGCATATTGTGGCATTACCTGTTAGTCGTGCCCTTTAGCTATGGATTCCAAGGCATTGTGATGATGCTGATCAGTGGGATGAATGCCATGCATCAACCACTCAAAGCCTTTCAATGGAGCTTCATGCGTTTGTTTGTCTTTACCTTGCCATTCGCTTGGATAGGCAGCCAAATTGATGGTGTCGAAGGGCTGTTTATAGGCTTAGCCTTGGGGAACATTGTCGGCGGTATTTCAGGGTACTTGTTTGCGCTTCGTGTAAGGGGTAAAGCAGATGCGGGATACGAAAAGATATAAGAGCAGATACGAGATGCGAGTAACCGGGATGCGAAAAGATTTAAGAGCAGATACGAGATGCGAGTAACCGGGATGCGAAAAGATTTAAGAGCTTAAGAGCAGTTACGAGATTCGAAGAGCTTGAGAGCAGAAAAAGACTAAAAAAAGGAAGATGACATGGAAGACACCACTTACAAAATGTTCTATGACGCGCCGATTGGCAAGATGATCATTGTGAGCAATGGTGTGTCGCTTGTTGAAATTGACCATATAAATCACGAAGAGCTAATGATTAGCAATCCAGATGACCTTTGCCAACTGGCAGCGAAACAGTTAGATGAGTACTTCGCAGGTCATCGAATAGAATTCGATTTGCCATTAAGAGCGATAAAAGGCACTGAGTTTCAAAAAGTAGCTTGGCAGGCTTTAACAACCATTCCTTATGGCGAAACCATCAGTTACGGTGAGCAAGCAAAGAGAATGGACAACCCAAAAGCCGTAAGAGCAGTGGGTGGTGCAAATGGCAAGAACCCATTTAGTATTGTTGTGCCTTGCCATAGAGTCATCGGCGCGAATGGAACATTAACCGGCTACACCGGCGGTATGAATCGCAAAGAGTGGTTGTTAGATTTTGAGCGTTCGATCTTAAATAAAAAGAAGTAAACCTTATCTCACTAGATCAATAATATAAAATTTCGCCATCAAGAAGCGCCATTATCACCAGACAACATATAGTCTATATTTAAAATTTCATACAAAGAGGTGATGGTAATGTCCGCTTATACGATTGAATCTTATGAAGATCGAAAGCGTAGAGATGGAGCTATAGCGCTAATGAAACTATTATCGTTTTCTATTGATGATAAAAAACATGGCCGAGTCAATTCAGGTACTCAGATTCGAGATAAACTGGCAAAACGTAAACAATCGGTTCAAGAATCAACATCACCGTTACGCTGATAATAATACGTTCGGTTACTTTAGTTTAATCCCATAAGTGTCAATATGGGCAAGTAACTCGCTTGATGTAATTCTATGCTTAACGAGCAAGTCAACCTTGAATGGAAGTGACGACTGTTCTAAACGATCTTGCAAGCCTGCGACGACACTTAACGAAATCCCATGCCCCTCTATAACAATATCGATGTCGGAGTTATCTTTATAAGTTCCAAGGGCTCTAGAACCGAATACCCAGGCATGAATGACTGCGGCATGACTCAAAACAATATCCTCAATCAACTGATACTGATGAGGCTTAAGGCCGACCGAGTCTGGTTTAACCAAATAACTATCGATCACATTTAACCTCTTGTTCGCATTGACCCTCTTGATCACATTTAAGCTTTAAATAGAGTGTGACTTGCCCTATCACTGGTGAAAATGACTCTAAGATCAGTGACTGAGCTTCAAGGACATTTTCCTCATCATAGGTGTGGGACAATAAATTTCGTTTTATGAGTGCTTCAAGCATAATCTCACACTGCTCCGAAGACAGGTGCTTAGCTTCTAAGGCCGTACGAAAAACGCTCCTCGGCGAAGCCACATCAAACCCTTCAAACTCAAGTAAGTCTTTAAGGGTCTTCCATGTCAGTTCGAAAGAAAATTCAAAAGTTTGTACTAACCCAGCGAGCTCTAACTCATTGTAGCTATCTTGTGAGCACGCTCTCTCAAGCCTTTGCTGCGCTTTCATTAAGTTTTGCAGTCGTTGCTTCCAGCGGTCTGGGTTTGAGTTCATATAAACAGCCTAAATATAAGGTAAAAGACAAGTATAGTATGAGCCTTAAGCTACCTAATCATTCAAGAAATGTCACTCTTTCGATATTCATCAAGACTGTTCTTTTCGTCTTTTGTTTAAGGTCGTGCCCTTATGTTCTCCCCTGCATGTTTTTCTTACCCAATACCTGTCCTTAAGCTCTTCGCTACTCGTTTACCCGTATCTCACATCACGCATCCGTTCTTAAGCTCTTCTCATCTCGCTTACTCGTATCTCACATCTATAAAAAAGCCCGCACTTTTAAGTGCGGGCTTTCAAAATCGTTAAAGCTCAACGTGAGCCGCTGAGCCAAACAACTATTTAACTACTGACTATTTAACGATCACATCGCCTGACATTTCAGCCGGGATTGCGATACCAGATAAAGAAAGCATCGTTGGTGCTAAGTCAGACAGCTTACCGCCCTCTTTGAACTCAACGTCTTTGCTGCCCACGTAGATAAGTGGCACTGGTAGGTTAGTGTGTGCAGTGTGGATGCCACCCGTTTCTGGGTTTACCATCATTTCCGCGTTACCGTGGTCCGCTGTGATTAGCAGTTGGCCATCGGCTTCTTTGATTGCTTCAACCACTTTGCCAAGACATTCGTCTAGCGACTCTACCGCTTTAACTGCTGCATCGTAAACGCCAGTGTGGCCAACCATGTCACAGTTAGGGAAGTTACAAACGATCGCGTCGTATTTGCCGCCTTTGATTGCTGCAACTAGCTTTTCAGTTAGCTCTGGTGCGCTCATTTCTGGCTGTAGGTCGTACGTTGCTACTTTTGGAGAAGCAACAAGCTGGCGCTCTTCGCCTTCAAACTCGTCTTCTTTACCACCGTTGAAGAAGAACGTCACGTGCGCGTATTTCTCTGTTTCAGAGATACGTAGCTGTGTTTTACCTTCCTTCGATAGCCATTCACCGTAAGTGTTCTCTAGAGAAGCCGGTGGGAACGCACATAGAAGTGGGATGTCTGCTGCGTATTGAGTCAGCATCACGAAATCGATCGCTGGGAATACGTTACGAGCAAAACCATCAAAATCAGGCACGAATGCACGTGTAATTTCACGCGCACGGTCAGCACGGTAGTTCATGAAGATAACCGCATCGCCATCGACGATAGCTGCAGACTCTTCACCTTCCGCTTTGATTTCCGTCGCTTTAACGAACTCATCGTTTTCGTCACGAGCATAAGCAGCTTCTAGGCCAGCCACTGCCGTGTCGAATGTGAACTCTGCTTTTGCTTGAGTCAGAAGGTCGTAAGACTCTTGAACGCGATCCCAGTTGTTATCACGGTCCATTGCGTAGTAACGACCAATAAGCGAAGCAACACGGCCTTTGCCTAGTTTAGCGAACAACTCTTGGAAGCGTGCCAGTGTGTTTTCTGCGCTACGTGGCGGCGTATCACGACCGTCTAGGAATGCGTGTAGGTAGATTTTCTCTGCGCCACGTTCTGCTGCCATTTCAACAGCCGCGTAGATGTGATCTTCATGAGAGTGAACGCCACCTGGAGACATAAGGCCCATGATGTGAACCGCTTTCTCAGCTTTCACCGCTTTATCGATAGCGTTCACTAGCGTTTCAGTTTGGCCGAACTCACCATCTGAAATTGACTTAGTAATACGAGTAAGATCTTGGTATACCACGCGACCCGCACCAATGTTGGTGTGACCCACTTCAGAGTTACCCATTTGGCCATCAGGTAGGCCTACATCTAAGCCAGAAGCCGAGATTAGCGTGTTAGGTTGGTTAGCAATAAGACCGTCTAATACAGGTGTATTAGCGTTCGCGATAGCGTTGTCTTGGTTGTCTTCACGGTAACCGTAACCGTCAAGGATCACTAGAGCCATTGGCTTCTTAGCTGACATAGGACTGACCTCGTTCAATTCAAAATAAATCGGTATAAAAACAAATTAGCGTAATTTTACTACAGTTTACAGTCAAAACTGTAGTGGAAGATCAAGAAAGGGCGCAGGTAGGATGATCGAATGTGAAAAAAAGCGTCATTTTAGGAGGGAGTAAAGTACAGGGCAAGATTACGAAGCCCCTTGCCCTGCAAGGACTTGCGAAAGGTAAGCGTTATTGCGGTTCGCTTTTTTCTGCTTTCTTTTGATCCCTGCTTTGAAGCTGATTTCTTCCGTCAGCAGATTTAAAGCTATATGTCTTATAACTGCTAAATTCTCACCGGCTTGCTCTCGACGTATCCGACATTCATCTTCTTTAAAACCAACGTCTAATCGCCAGTGCATCTGATTTTCAATGCTCCAATGTGCTCGCGTGCTCTCTAGTAAAGCTTTAGCCGTTAGTTTTGCTGAGCTTATGTAGTGCTTGATTTGCATTCTTTCTGCTGGCTTATCACCTTCTTGACGAATTGAAACGACCATACCAATGGTGGAGAGTCCCGCCCAATCAAGCGCTATATCGCCTAAGAAATCTGTATTGTGAACAACCATACTCAAACGCGTTTCTGTACGACCATGTCCTTTCTCTTGAGTGACGTATTTATCACCTTCAAAACTATTAAGCATACTAGAATTAAACACTTGGCTAATCGCTTGCTCCAATCGTTTTTGATTACCTTTTACCGCTAAGAGGTAATCTGCATCTTGGCCGATTATCTTTTCAGCTATATCCTTCTGGCATCCCATAGCATCAATCGTCACTAAACAACCTTGTAAGGAAAGCATTTCAAGCAGTTCGGGGATCGCTTTGATTTCATTGCTTTTGTCTGCTGTTTTAACCTGCCCTAACACAACTTGATTTGCAGCACTAAACGCACTAACCATATGGATTGCACCACAACGCTTGTCTTTGTTGTATGTGCCTCTGAGAGTTTTGCCGTCGATAGCAATCACTTCACCCTCAGTCACCTCATGACAGTCTTTCATCCACGCAGTAAAGCATCGTTGCAGTTGCTTGGCGGAAATAAGATTGATAACTCGGGCAATGGTATCGTGTACTGGTATGCCTTGTTTGAAATCACCATACTGTCTAAGCCATTCCAAGTTATCTTCACCAAAATCTTCAATATCCTCCCAACCTTCAGCACCAGCAATCACTGCTGCAATTGTTAAGAAGATAATGTCGGTTAGCGTGTGCTCTATTTTCCAAGCTTGGCGAGGGTCTCGAATAACTGAAATATGGTCCAAAAGGCTTAATCCGTTCATTAGGCTAAATATCTACTGTTAAAAAACAGTATATGATCACACCTAAATCTGATCATCAAATCGATCTTGGATGTATTGAGGTTATTGTGACTTCAGTATCTAATTAGTGAAAATATGACTTCACGTCATCCCTTATTCCATATGGGTTTTTCATGATCTTGCCCTGGAGTAAAGTAGGGATATGAATACTTATATCCCCACCATCTATATTGAAAAAGCGCAACAACGGTAGCCTCGCGGCTCTTCAGTTTAGAAGATTAATTTCAGTGTCATGCTCTTCATCATCGTCCTGTGATTTTAGATCATGCACTGCTGGTTGCTCTATCACTGTGGTTTTGTTGGTAACATATTGAAAGCTAAAATCATCCCACAATATTTGATCCAAACTTTCTTCAATTTCTTGATTAGATGAAATATCTATTATCATGATTACTGCCTCATATCGCTATTAAAGCTCATAGTAATTATGGACAATAAACAGAACACCTTCGCAAGAATTGTGTAAAAAACATGCTAACGGAAGGTCATAATTCAAATAACCGAACCCAATATCGGTTCTAGGCTCTAGGCTCTAGAAGGAGCTCTTCTTGGTTCTGAGCAGCATTCCAAACCAAATCCCCTACCCCATCTGTCGGCTTAAACCCGGTTGGTGCATCGAGAAGAAGCTGGCGAATCGCATCATGTTGTAGGTTATGACAAGCAAAATCCAAAGATTCAAGTAGCGTGTGATATTCATTAATCGGTAAGAACACTTCTTGTGCCGTCATGATTCGCTCATGAGCGGTTGGGGATACATTATCGCCAATCAATAACTCTTCATAGAGCTTCTCACCAGGGCGCAGGCCGGAGAACTGGATTTCAATATCACCATGAGGGTTCTCTTCATTCTTAACAGAAAGGCCTGAAAGGTTGATCAAGTTTGCTGCAAGGTCTGTGATTTTGACCGATTCGCCCATATCAAGAACAAACACATCACCGCCTTTACCCATAGCGCCCGCCTGAATAACCAGCTGCGCCGCTTCAGGGATGGTCATAAAGAAACGGGTAATATCGCGGTGGGTAACAGTAAGTGGGCCACCGGCTTTAATCTGCCTTTTAAACAGAGGAATAACCGAGCCAGACGAGCCAAGTACATTGCCAAAACGAACCATACAGAAACGTGTGCCGTGCTCTTTTGGGTTCTCTTGCTCAGCTAAAGCTTGCAGGCCTAATTCCGCCATACGCTTGGTGGTGCCCATCACGTTAGTTGGGCGTACCGCTTTGTCTGTCGAGATAAGCACGAAAGACTCAACACCCGCTTCAATAGCGGCTTTAGCCGTATAGTAAGTGCCGTAAACATTATTACGCACACCTTCTACCACGTTGTACTCGACAAGAGGAACGTGTTTATAAGCCGCGGCATGATAAACCGTTTGGACACCAAAAGACTGCATTGAGGTCAATAAGCGATGTGAGCGCTGAACGGAACCTAGTAAAGGCACGATTTCAACATCGTAACCTTTGGTTTCTTTAACTAAAGAAAGCTCACGATCAATTTGGTACAAGCCAAATTCAGACACTTCAAACAACACTAATGTTTTAGGTTGTTGTTTAAGGATCTGACGACAAAGTTCAGAACCAATAGAGCCGCCAGCACCGGTCACCATCACCACTTTGCCTTTGATGTTCGCTTCCATCAGAGCTTGCTGAGGTGCAACTGCATCACGACCAAGCAAATCTTCGATAGGTACATCGGTAAGCTCATCAATTTTTGCTTTACCTGACACAATATCCGCCATTTCAGGAACGGTTTGAATCTCAACGGGCAGCTGCGCCAGCAAATCCAATACTTGCTTACGGCGAGCGCGAGAAGCGCTTGGGATCGCGAGCAAGATTTTAGAAACATCGTGCTTCTCAATCAACCTTTCCGCTTTGTCTAATACAATAACGGGCAAACCCAAAATCATCGTATTGGTGAGCGTTTTATCTTCATCAATGAACGCGCGTACTCGATAGTTTTCAGACGCTCTTAACGCGACAGCCAATTGTCGGCCGCCAGAGCCCGCACCGTAAATTAATACTTCTTGACGTGAATCTTTCGACGTCGTCGCGACAAGATTGCGAACCACCAAACGAGAGCCGCCACATAACAAAGCTAAATAAGCACCGTAAATAATAGGCACCGTACGAGGGACTGGTTCTTGCAGATAATACGCAAACAGAGCCAAAGATATTGCCGACAATATTGCGCCAGCCGTTACCACAAACAGCGCTTGAAAGGTGAGATACCTAAGTACTGCGCGATAAAGCCCTAATTTAGTAAATATAAGCACTGTCATTATTACTGTTAAGCCTGTCAGTAATAAGTTGTCGCCATCATTCAAAAATTGGAAATCGCCTAGCCTTGTCCACAACGCAATGTGCAGAGCAAATATAATGAGTAATACATCAATAGAAACACTGATAACCCGTTTTTTAAAACGAGAAAGGTGCCATATGAAGTTTAGACGTTGCATAAAGTTATTCTTATTTATGATTATTTAATAAACCACAAAGACTGCATGAGTGGGATGTGTTGAACGTTATTTAAATTCGCAAAAAGAACTTGCAAAAGATAACCCGAATATTTAATTCGTGCTTTAATTTGTTATTGATATAAAAAACCAACAGTTCGACAACTTTCAGCTATCGAAGTATTGATGATTTATTAAGACAATATCTTACACAAACAATGATCTTATACCTGAAACTCTCAAGCCACTGAGATCATGATTATAAGAGTAAATGTCGAAAATAGAAATATTCGTTCTAAGAATGGGATTATCTTACTTGTCGTAAAACTCGCGGTACCACTGGATAAACTCAGCAACACCTTCTTTTACTGTTACCTTCGGTGTATAGCCCGTAACTGCAAACAAATCTTGTGTATCTGCATAAGTTTGATAAACATCACCAGGCTGCATCTCGCGGAAGTTTTTCTTTGCTTCAATGCCCAGCTCATCCTCAATGGCCTTAACAAAATCCATCAGATTGATTGGAGAGCCATGACCAATGTTATACACCGCATAAGGGGCAGAGCTGGTTGCTGGAGAACCCGCCTCGACTGTCCAATCGTTATCACGCGTAGGCACTACACCCGCGATGCGTACCACACCTTCAACAATATCGCTTACATGGGTAAAATCACGCCACATGTCACCATTGTTGTTAATATCGATAGTGTCGCCATCCAAAGTCTTCTTAGTGAAGATAAAAGGCGCCATATCTGGGCGCCCCCATGAACCATATACCGTAAAGAAACGCAGGCCTGTGGTCGGGATATCGTATAGATGAGAATAGCTGTGCGCCATGAGCTCATTCGATTTTTTGGTCGCTGCGTACAATGAAACCGGGTGATCGACCGAATCTGAGGTTGCGAACGGCGTTTTCGCATTTAAGCCGTACACCGAGCTTGAAGAGGCATACACCAAGTGCTGCACTTTATTGTGGCGACACCCTTCTAGAATATTTAAGTGACCCACTAGGTTTGATTCCGCATACGCATGTGGGTTGTCGATAGAATAACGAACTCCTGCTTGTGCGGCTAAATGGATCACTTGATCAAACTGCTCTACTTCAAACAAGCTAGCAACACCATCGCGGTCGGCTATGTCTAACTCAACCAATTTAAAATTGGCATGCCGAATACGTGCCAGGCGGGCTTCTTTCAAAGCGACATCGTAGTAGTCATTGAGGTTATCGACACCGACAACCGTGTGGCCTTTCGCCGTTAGCTGCTCTGCTACTGCACTGCCGATAAAACCCGCCGCACCCGTTACCAAATACTTCATTTTGCTCCCCTTAATCTGAACCGAATAGATCGCGTGTGTAGACTTTGTCTTTTACATCCACCAGTTCTTGAGCCATGCGGTTTGAGACAATCACATCACAGCTTGATTTAAATTGGTCAAAATCGGTGAGCACTAGTGAACGGAAGAACTCTTTTTCTTTCAGCTCTGGTTCAAACACTACTACTTCAATACCTTTTGCTTTCAAGCGTTTCATAATGCCTTGGATGCTTGAAGCTCGGAAGTTATCAGAACCTGACTTCATCACTAAGCGGTAAATACCGACACGCCTAGGGCTTCTTTTAATAATAGAGTCGGCGATAAAATCTTTACGTGTGGTATTAGAGTCCACAATCGCGCCAATAATATTATTTGGCACATCAGAGTAGTTAGCACGCAGTTGCTTGGTATCTTTTGGCAAGCAGTAACCACCGTAACCAAATGAAGGGTTATTGTAATGCGAACCAATACGAGGGTCTAAGCAGACACCATCAATGATTTGACGTGTATCTAACCCGTGTGACTCTGCGTAAGTATCTAGCTCATTAAAGTAAGCGACACGAAGTGCCAAATAGGTATTTGAGAACAACTTTACTGCTTCGGCTTCGGTTGAGTCAGTAAACAGGATGTCAACGTCTTTTTTAATCGCCCCTTCTAACAATAAGTTAGCAAAAACTTGTGAACGCTCAGAGCGCTCACCCACGACAATACGTGATGGATGCAGGTTGTCGTATAAAGCTTTACCTTCACGTAAGAACTCAGGAGAAAACAGTAGGTTTTCACAACCCAGTTCTTGTTTAATGCGCGAGGTATAACCCACAGGCACTGTAGATTTAATCACCATCACCGCATTTGGGTTAATCGCCATCACATCTTTAATTACGGCTTCAACTGAAGAGGTATTGAAATAGTTAGTCTCAACATCATAATCAGTAGGTGTTGCGATGATGACGTATTCCGCATTGGAATACGCTAACTCTTTATTGAGAGTAGCGGTGAAGTTTAGTTGCTTATTCGCCAAGAAATCTTCAATTTCAGCATCAACGATTGGAGATAATTTATCGTTCAGCAATCTCACTTTTTCTTCGATAATATCGACTGCGACAACATCGTGATGTTGTGCCAGCAACATCGCGTTTGATAAGCCCACATAGCCGGTACCGGCAATTGCAATTTTCATTTTATTTTTTCTTCACTGACGTTGTAATATGTACAATTAAAATTTTCATATGAGGATAATTAGGAAAAGCGCTAACCTTCCCTAACATAATATTTGATTAGATTTGAGCTTCAAGTAAAACAGCACGAAGCACTTTCGCCGTTTTCTCAATCTCACTCTGCGTTAAGGTTGGGTGCACCAAAAACATTAAGCTGGTTTTACCTAACTCAACCGCATTCTTTAACGGTGTTTCTGGCCTGTAACTTGTGCCATCAAACGCTTTTTCTAGATAAACCTCAGAACAACTGCCTTGATATGCGGGTACACCGCGCTCAACAATCGCATCAATAATTTTATCTCGAGTCCAACCTGGTTTTAGATGCTCAGGGCGAATGAACATATAATGCTTATATTCGGCATGTTCAATGCACTCCGGCATATCCACACTTCGAACAATAGCAAGATCAGCCATCGCCGCTTCAATCACTGCTGCGTTTGCTTGACGCTTTTGCGTCCATTCAGCCATACGTTGGATTTGTATACGACCAATAACTGCTTGCATTTCTGTCATGCGCCAGTTGGTACCAAAGCTTTCATGAAGCCAACGGAAGCCCGGTGGGTGTTCGCGGTTGTAAATAGCATCAAAGCTTTTACCATGATCTTTATAAGACCACATAAACGACCATAGTTCTTTGTCGTTAGTGGTTACCATGCCGCCTTCGCCACCTGTGGTCATGATCTTGTCTTGGCAGAAAGACCAAGCACCAATATGCCCAATCGTACCGACACTGCGACCTTTATATTTCGCACCATGCGCCTGAGCACAATCTTCAACTACCTTGAAGCCATGCTGTTCAGAAAGCGCCATAATTGTATCCATCTCGGCTGGCATGCCGGCAAGGTGAACAACAATCACAACTTTGGTTTTTGGCGTAAGTACCGCTTGTATCGATTCAGCAGTGATGTTTTGGCTGTTTAGATCCACATCTGCAAAAACAGGAGTCGCACCAGCCGTTACAATTGACGAAGCCGATGCTAAGAAAGTACGAGATGTGGTGATCACTTCATCACCTTGACCAACTCCGAACGCTTTCAGTGCAACATCTAACGCTAGTGTACCGTTACCCAGAGCCACCGCATATTCACAGCCAACCCAAGCCGCAAACTCTTTTTCGAATTCACGACCTTCTTGACCCGTCCAATAATTTACTTTATTCGAAAGTACTACTTTACTTACCGCGTCCGCTTCTTCTTGAGTAAACGAAGGCCATGGGGAAAATGATGTATTAAGCACGATGTCACCTAATCAGTTTTAATTTTTATGATTTGATAAGCTCATGAGCTGGAGAGCCCACGACGGTTTTAAAATTTGGAACATTATTGATAACCGTTGAACCTGCGCCAACGACGGCATCACCCCCAATAACAACAAGTTGTTTAATTTGACTGCCGATTCCTATCCAAGTGTTTTTGCCAACGTCAACGCCACCAGCTAAGTTAACACCAGGGCTAATATGGACGCCTTCAGCGAGCTTGCAATCATGATCAACAGTGGATCCTGTGTTAATAATGCAGCTCACGCCAATATGACTAAAAGGGTTAACGACCGCATTCGCCATAACAACCGAACCGATACCAATATTAGCGTACTTACTTATTACAGCTTTGGGGTGAGCAAGTACGCCAAAGTTCGCTCCCGCAGAAGTCAATTCACGCTGTTTGGAACAGCGAGTCACATTGTGACCAATCGCGACAACAGTCAGGTCATACTCTTTCACGTTAGAAAGAAGCGTACTTGTGTCACCAGACACCGACCAATGCTCGACAGAGGTTAAGCTGGGCCAGCGCTCATCAAAAAATGTGATGTGTTGATAGTCGTTTAGCTCTGCAATTTCTGCGACTACCTTGCCATGTCCACTGGCTCCTAAAATGGCGCAGCTTTTCATGATTAGCGACGACCTTGCTCTTCTGAGCCAGTAAATGGCTCTATGGTGACGTGACCGTCTGCAGATATGCCTTCCTTTACGAAGACCTTTTTTACCGTCATAAAAAGAATCTTAATATCTAGCCATAATGTTTTGTTATCTACGTACCAAACATCTAAGGCAAACTTTTCTTCCCAACTGATCGCATTTCGGCCATTGATTTGAGCCCAGCCCGTAACACCAGGACGAACATCATGGCGTCTTGATTGTTCTTTGCTATAGAGCGGTAGGTATTGCATGAGCAACGGACGAGGACCGACTAAACTCATGTCCCCTTTCAAGACGTTCCAAAGGCTTGGTAACTCATCTAAGCTACTTGAACGTAACTTGTCACCAAACGGCGTCATACGCTCAGCATCAGGTAGTGGATTACCATTGGCATCAACCGCATCTTTCATACTGCGAAACTTTAGCATGTTGAACGGCTTACCCAATAAGCCTGGGCGTTGCTGTTTAAATAGTACAGGACTACCTAATTTCTTTTTAATCTGCCAAGCAGTAATTAGCATAATTGGCGAAAGTAAAATAAGTGCTATTAATGAGGCTGTAAAATCAATTAGTCGTTTCATTACTTGTTTAATAACCTTAAGTAAAACTCTTTTTGAGCTTGCCAGATATCTTCTTGTGTGAAGTTATCTTGGATATATTTAACACCATTAGTTGAATGCTCTTGGAGTAACTCAGGTGATGTTATATAGGCATCGCAGGCAGCTACAATGGCAGCGTGATCGTTAAAAGGCACGAGTGTACCAGTAGTGCCATTTTTAATTGCATCCTTAATTCCAAAAATATCATAGGCAACACTTGGTGTGCCCACTGCGGAAGCTTCAGCCAATGCCAAGCCAAACCCCTCCCTAACGGACAGAAATAGCTGTAAATCGAACATTTTAAGGTAATGCTCAGGGCTCTCGACTCTATCGATAATTAGTACATTGCCTAGCTCGTTAGGTTCAAATAGTGACTCAATTGAAACAGGCAACTCATTAGGTCCAACAATGCACAATGATACATTGCTATGCTCTTTGAAGAGCAAACGGTAAACCTCAATTAACGATCGAATACCCTTATCTTCATTTACCCTTCCTAAAAAACCTAAAACAAATCTATTGTTAAGATTTAACGTGTTTCGTAATTCAGTTGCGTAGAGAGCTTGTTTGTCAGAAAATTTACCATTGTAGTCAATGCCGTTGATCGTACCATTATTAAGCACTTCGATTTTTTCAGCCTTTACCAGATCGTTTTCTATACAAAACGATTTTAAACTAGGACTAACGGCTAGTACTTTATCTGCGAGCGTTAATGAAAGCTTTTCAAATTTATAAGTAAGTCCAGTAGTAACTTTCCCTCCATTAACCGATACTAACCCATGCAAATGAAACACTACGTTTTTTTTAAGTAAAAACTTTGCTGCTAAGCCACCTAACAATCCAGCTTTAGGCGTATGCAAATGAATAATATCGGGGTTAATGGAGGCAATATGCCTCATAATACTAAACAGCGCTTTCAAGTCAGAAACTGGCTTAATTTTACGTTCAATTGGGATGATACGTACATCGACAGTAGGCAGCCTCTCCCTTACTTTGTTTGCAAAACCATCATTAGGAAGCAGGATTGTGAGGTTAAAGCCGTTATCGCTAAGGTATTCAAATTGTCCAGCCATAAAGTAAAAAGATGATTGAGAAGAAGTGAAAACATACAGTAATTTCATCGACTCAACCTGCTGATTAATTTGGTAAATTCCAATTTAACTTCATCATTCACACCTTTGCCATTAAGTTTAGATAATAATTTCGATTCAAGACCAAATGCAAAGATTAACTTAGAGGCTAATATCTTCAGATAGCTCTTTAATTTGTATTTAATTCCTAAATTATGTTTATTCGCGATAATTAACCCCCCTTTAAATGTATTTACATATTTAGAAACATTAAGAGTTGTATCTGAGCGATAATAATAACCAATATACGATAAGTAGCCAACGTTTAGGTCTTTTGATAGATATGCTCTCAACCAAAGCTCAAAATCTTCAACACGGTGCATATTAGCATCGTATTTATTACGCTGATACCAAGGTTTTCTGACAAGAAGGGAAGCGTGGCAAATTCCGTGTGCTCCATTTAACATATCGATTAATGTTAGCTGCTTAGGAGGCTGAGGGATGGATACACCAAGTACTTGGTTATCATCAATATAAGCCAATCCAGTTGAAACCAAATCCTTTCCCGGGTGGTTAGACAAATACTCATACTGTTTTTTCAGTCGATCTAGTGGGATAATATCATCTGCATCCATACGTGCAATTAGGTCATATTTTGCGAGTTCAACCACCTGGTTTAACCGTGCTGGTAAACCTAAATTACGACCATCCGACACAATACGTATTCGCTCATCTTCAAACGACTTAGCAATTTTCATAGAAGCATCTGTACTACCATCATCAAGAATAATGAGTTCGAAATCGGCAAATGTTTGGTTTAGTACCGAGCTTATCGCTAACTTTAAGTACTTCTCTGCATTGTAAACAGGAATAGCAACTGTAATAGACATACTGTTTAAATATTACCTCTATAATTTGGAAATGGAAATATCATAAAACTAACCTCTATACTTCACCATGATTACCAAGGTAAAAACTCTGAAGCCTTTCCACTAAGTCGGATATCTCATAACCGTTAGCTTTAATTTCAACAAATTTGTCATCACGGATGTAAGGTTCTTTATTTGATAAGATTTTATCTGCCCATAGTTGTACTGGAGCACCCAGTGGCAAGTATTCTAATAAATCAGTTGTTTTTGCCTCTAATGGGACAACATCTTTTGATGTTATAGCTTTGATCCCCGAAGCCTGTGCTTCAACAAGAACAATACCTAAACCTTCGAAATTTGAAGGCAATACCATTACATCCATAGCGCTAAGTAAATTAGGAATATCTTTTCTAGAGTCAGCAAAAATAATTTTTTCGCTTAACCCTTCAATTTCGACTTTACTCCGAATTTTAGATTGTAACGGCCCTTCTCCTATGAGTAATAAAACAGCATCATTGTCTAGCTTAGCTACCTCATGGAAAATATTTACTAAGAATTCATGGTTCTTTTGCTCTACAAATCTACCTATATGCCCAATAACAAACTTGCCGTGTATACCAAATTCCTTTCTAATCTGTTCACGATCCTGTAAATTAAACTTAAACTTGTTGACATCAATAGCATTATTAATAACTTTAAAGCTATCGTTAAACATCCAGTCACCAGCTAATTTAGAGCAAGCAAACCTTTCGGTTACAAGCTTTTTTATTCTAATTTTATTAAATTTATGAATGTATTTTACAAAGCGAAAATTTGCCCCTTGAGTATTATGGCTATGAACAATCCTACAAGGGATATTATATTTTTTTGCTTCAAATAAAGGAGCAATATAGATTAGTGAATTACAATGCACATGAACAACTTGATACTCTGCCGCCCTCTCCTTAAAAAAACGTTTCAGCTCTAAATAGTTACCTAGAATTTTTTTAGGAAAAGGAGGTAATGTATAGATTCTCCCTCCCATAGCTACAACTTCTTTAACAGTACAGGGATCACTATCCTGTCGGAGTAAAAAATCAAACTGGATTTTATTTCGATCTATATTCCTGTATACGTTCATAATAAATGATTCCGTGCCGCCACTATTAAGCCCGGCAAGAACATGTAATACTCTTATAGTCACGAGAACTCCATTATTAAATTAGTCAGTGATAGTATTGTAACGAAATGTAGAGAACAAATATGAATAACCAACACTACTGGCATTCATATAAACAACAATTTATTAAGGGTAATTCTCTATCACAAATTACATGCTTTAAATTAACTACCAAGGTAAATCAATTGACATACGGTAAGGGCTAAGCCCAGAAAAGGAAGATGTGGCTAAATAAAAATAGGCAAATAAAACACTATAGACAACCATGGCAACAACTGTACGTTGTATGCCAGTCGGAAAAGCCATAACTGATATGGGTAAGGCAAATATAGAGAACTGGGTAAAATAAACAATTAATCTTAAAATACCAGATGGATTTAGAGATAATGCAATAGACACCCAACCAATACAGACAGAAACTAGCATTGCCAGAAGTGAATTTTCGTACAGTTTAGATGTGATGCCATTAATTCGCATACTTAACCATAGCCAAACAAAAAGAGCACTGAAAAACAGCGTTGTAACTAAACCACTACCAGAAAATTTGGAATCCGCATAAGATGAATAACTAGCATCATAGCTTGCTGCTAAATCCACTATTACTTGCATGGATAGTGCCGAAAACACTGTAGCTAACACAATCAAGCAAACCGTTTTTGCAGTAAGCCCAACTCTAAAAAAGTAGTAGAATGGCAACATAACTAGGATAGATTTATGGATTAAAAAACCAATAAAAATAAGAATGAAATATTTACCAACTTCACCTGAAATAATATACCTGTAAGAAAATAAAAACAATGCAATGGCAATGGCTTGTCTGGCACCATTAAAATGGAATGTATAGAAGCCTAAAAGAATAAATAGCAGTAACGACTGTACTTTATATTCGGATAGTTTTTCAATTGAGTTTAGGTATAAATAACAAACAGTAAAAGATATCCCTAGAAAGAATAACTGATGTTCAGTATCAAGCATTATTGATAGGAGTCTGCTTAAGTAGTAATACAGGCTAAATAACGGTTCCGATAATAGTGTTAACTCCAAATTCCTACCTAGCGCAGAGTAAAAGAAACCAATATAAGCATGAGAGTCGGTTCCAACATGAGTTGCACGCATAGCAGCAAAAACGGTCAACAACAGCAGTGCTAACGAAGTAAAAATTACACTACCTTGCCTATTCGTGTATTGCAGATATTTTGCTGCCCCGTAACTACTTAAAACGATAAATAGCAAAAAGAAATATGGAATCATTATAAGACCTTATACAGCTTATACAGCTCGTCTGCATTTGAATGGTTAGCATTCTTGTTATATGCAGAAAGCTGTTGCCTCTGGTTTTGGTTTTTATAAAGGGCTTCGATACTATCAGCAATTTCGTTTACTGATTGCCCACAGATAATTCCGTTAAGGCCATCTTCAATCTGGCTACTCGCTGTTGGGTAGTTGGTGATGATTACTGGCTTAGCAAGGATTAATGCCTCGCCTACTGTTACGGCTTTACCCTCATAACGGGATGGCTGCATATAAATATCTGCCGCATGCATATATGGGTAAGGGTTGGTAGTGCTACCAAGCAGTATAAAACTATTTTTAAGGGCATGTTGCTTGATTTTTTCTTCAATTAATCCCCTATCACCACCTTCACCGACAATGTACCAATTAATGTTCGCATATCCCCGATAATGAAGCACTGCTAACACATCTACAGCTCTATCAAACGCTTTTGGGTCACATAAGCGTCCAACACTCAGAAGGTTAAAGCCCTCACTTAAAGTTTGAGCAATTGGCTCGTTTGCCATTTTTCGTACATATTCTGGCGAAGTTAAATTTTCGACAACTATTACTTTATTTTTTAGGCTTGGGTGTGTTGTTAAAAAAGCGGCCGTACAAGCATCTGAGATACTGACTATACAATCGAACTGCCGCCAAATTTTCAAGTCGGCATCAACATCAATATCGATAGTTGAGTAGTCGGTATGGATCCAAGCTATCTTGGTTTTGGCTTTAACATTAAAAGCGGTAAAGTGATGCGGCCAAAGGTAACTAATTGCAACATCGTACTCATTATCTATGCTAGGAACACTATTTACGCAACCATCCCAAATGGTTTGAACCTGAAAATATCCAGCATCTTTACTGCCTGTCGCTTTAGCAAACTGATCGGCTCTAACGCGTGAGAACAAACGTTTTGCTGCCAACAAAGGGTAACCTGAGAGTAGTGTGTCTTTAATGCCTTTTCTGAAGGTCTTACAGGCATTAATTTCTGGTAGTAAATTAACTCGACCGTCGATTAAATCCATTAACGGACCTGTATGGCTGTGCAGATGTAAGTCAACTTTATGGTTACCATAGTCAAAGTTAGCAAGCATGCTAGCAAGGCTGCGCTCTACTCCACCAATTTCCATATCAAAGCTGCTAATTAGTATTGTTTTCATCTGAACCATGACCAAAATTTTAAAGCAAAATGTTTACCAAACAGGTGTACTATCGCAAGTTTGATATACCGTATAAACAGCTCTTTTTTCTTGCCCCATGTAATATCATAGTGGTGTACAGTTAACGTATTTTCTGTACGGTTATCAATCCGATGGATATAATCCAATGGCGATAAATATTCTTGGGGGAGAACTGTTATTAAGGTGGTTTTGTAATTTATTGATTGCAAAGAACCATCTTGGTTTAGTCCTAGCTCTTTTAACCAATTTGTTAGCATATTTACGTTGGTAGTTGTGTCAATTTTGATGCCGGTACTGAAGGTTTTAGTATGGTATGAATCTAAGAAGGCTTTTATAAACTCTGAACCTGAATTTGCAACGATTGTGCTGGTGCACACCCAATTCTTCTCTTCAAAACCTAAAATCACATCCGACTCTTCGCACTCGGCAAGTAATTTATCAAAGTCATTTACAACTTCTACATCTGTATCAAGATACACACCACCGTACTCATACAGAGCTTTTAAGCGTGCATAGTCAGCTACGAAGGCAAACTTTTTAGCAGCGTAGGCCTGTTTAACATAAGCACAGCACTCTATATCGAAATTAGATTCATTCCATTCTTTAATTTCATAATCTGGGAGTTTCTCTCGCCAAACCTGAATATACTTTTGGACAGATTTGGGTTTATCATTAGGGCCGAACCAACAGTAATGGATAATTTTGTTAATCATTATTTTAAACCTAATACAGAAAAAATTGCATTTATAGCAAGCTTGTCAGGTCTGGCATAGTCATGATAATACCTGAAGTTTTCAAGCATCATTTTATATCTAGCCTCTGGGTTACCCATCAAAAACCTAATATTATCAATACATTCATCAATGGTACTAAACTCTAAATAGTTACTATTTTTACGAAAAGAACCAGTTGGCTTGTAATGCAACTTTTCACTAACTATCGCCCTAGATGCCGCTACATATTCGGATAGTTTTCCACCGTTAGATTGATGTAACCCCATGTTGGATAAACATATTTCACTACTTTTCACTTTATCCAGGTAGTTAAACTTGTTTGTGAGTGAACTTGGAGATATTAAGTCAGGGAAATTTTTCTGTGTAAATGCATCATTACTTAAGCCCGCTACAGCTCTATCTCCAAACTCAGCTCGACATTCTCGCACCAAGTTAACTCTATATTGGTTAATAACGTGTCGCTCTTCATTCATTTTGTCAGTAACATACTTAAGCTCTGATCTTGAATGCCGGAGGTTGGGCTCCCACAATCTTGTTAGAAATAATACTGTTGGATTATCACTAATCTTTGGGGTGCACTCAAACGTAGAGTGATGCAAAGACTTAAAAGACTTTTCCAATTTGGAGAGTGGAATTCTTCTTAGTTGAGTATCAATATTTGTTTTAATATCGAGGCTTGAGTTCCATTTATGAGTAAAACAGCCATTAACGGTAGACTTATGATAAAAACCAAGGGGTATAATCCTTTCTGAACCTGCTATACTGTCATTGAAGAGCTCAGAGTAGCTTCGCTTAACTATAAAATCATGGCTAGATAACAGTTCCGAGTAATAACTCTTATAATCAACTTGCGCCTCATTAAAGTCATCATAACCATCATTTAGATCAAAAATCACTCGAAGCCCGTTTATATCTATTCGAACCATTAACTTAGGTAAGTTAGTAGTAGATTTTATGGTCTTAATTTTTACTATATGGTTGTCTCTTAAAATAGTAAATCCAGATAACAATTGCCACAGGTGATAAGCATAATATTTTTCGTGAACAATACACTCAATCATTTCGAATCCATAAATTTTGGCCATTTTAATAAAATTGATTTAAGCTTTCTTAGAAGGCTCATTAACCACCTATAGCTAATCATTAATTTTGGATTATTTCTTTTTATAAGAACAGCCCATACCTTGTCTTCAATACAGGTTAATAATGCCGGCTCGATTCTTTGTACAACATCAAATTCATCAATTGACTTTCTTAGCCATTCGAGTCGCTCTTGATAGGTCATTGGTTTGTCGGGGTGAGGAAGATTGAATCTAATACAATATAAAAATGAATGAAAATAATTAGAGGCAACCTTCCTACTATAAAAATCTGACTTGAGCCAATTATCGTTGAATGAATTAAGCTTTGAATTTACGTTTGAAAATATCTCTAATCTATTTGATATATACCTAGAACGTGCATTACCAGAGGCGTAAACAAAATAATTAACTAATACATCCTGTAACACTAAAAAATTATCCAAAATTGGATAAAATTGAACATTGAACACTTCATCTTGCTGAATACGGTTATCACCAAATCTAAAGCCATGCTCCTCAATAAAATATCTACTGTACATTTTATTCCAATTAAATCCATTTCCATGAGGCACATTTACAAATAAGTCTAAGTAGCTTTGCTTTATATCTTCATTAGTTTTGTATTTTTTATAATCAAACTTAACGGTATCCTTACGTTTAGATGTAACAGAGATTACATTGAAGCCAAACATTAGCATTTGGGTTCCATTATTTTCTTGCAGTTTGCTAACGCAAACCTCTAGCAAGTTTAATTCAACTTCGTCATCTACATCATAAAACCAAATATAGTCACCGGAAGCACTATCTAGGCCCATGTTTCGAGCACTACCTAACCCACCGTTTTCTTTAGAAAATACTTTGATACGTGAGTCACTATCTGCCAACTCTCTACAAATTGACAGTGTCTCGTCTGTGGAGCCATCATTAACTAACAGAACTTCAAAGTTCGCATAGGTTTGGTTTAGTATACAACTTAACTTCTTCTCCCTAAGGAAATTAGCCACATTGTAACAACCGATAATTATTGAGATTTTCATATTAGATAATGTTTCTCATTTTAGATAGAAAGCGTGCTAAAATCAGGGCGAATATCCTTGGTTTTACACGTAGTGCCTGCAGTATTAGCCTGTAATAGTTTGGTATATTTGGGATAGACGAAAGTATAACTTCACTCTGGAATTCGGCACTTAAGACTAATGTTTCAAAATCATCAAACTTCTTTTGGGTAAGCATTAAGTTTACATACTCAAGGGAGGCGTAAACTAAGTTAAAATTAAGCTTATCTTCAATATTATGGAAGTTGAAATGATTAATGTTGAGTTCTAAGAGCTTATCTCTAGTTTCTAAGAATAACTCAAACTGGCCTGGACGATATGATTTCATCACACTTCCAGTCGTTTCTACATGGTAGTTATACATCGCTTTATCGATAAATATGAACTTATCGCATTTCATGTAAACGTAAAGATTGAACCAATAGTCTTCTGCACGAACTCTAGTTTCATCGATAACGAAATTGTTAGCTTGGAGAAAATCACGTCGATAAAGTTTATTCCAAAGGCTCTCTACACCATCGCCACTCCCTTTGTAGTACTTACTTATTACATGCTCTTTGATCATGCTAGAGTCTAGGGCAATATATGGTGGAATATTACAGATTACAGGAGTAGAAGAATTAGCTGTTTGTATATTGAAACCACACATGACTACATCGGGTTTATGTTGGTTGATTTCAGCAGTCATAGCGCTGTAAAAATCATTTTCTACAGTATCATCGGCATCAACAAATCCTATGTATTCTCCTGTTGCTAATTCCATACCTACATTTCGAGCATGGGCAGGCCCTGAGTTAGCAATTTCTTTATAGGTAATACGTGGATCATTATCGGCTAATTCATTACATACCAATGAAGTATCATCTGTTGAACCATCGTTAATAATTATTACTTCTATTGTTGAGTGACTTTGATTTAAAACCGAATTAATCGTGCTAGCGATAGATGCCTGTGCATTGTAAGCAGGTATTATTATTGATAACGTACAGTTACTTTTCATTTTTTATATCGCTTTATTTTTGTAACCATGATATTCCTCACTTTAGAATGCCCGATTAATAACACTACAAAGGCAAAAGTGCCACTTAAAATAAAATATGTGGCTTCTTCCCATTTAATTTTATTATCGAACGCATAGAAACCATAATCAACTAAGGTTGCATATACAATACAAACGACTACCAATTCTGATATCAACGAATACGCTATACTTCTCCATGGTAGATAAAATGCCTTTTTGCAAAGAAAATATGACTTCCATATTATTACAATAAAAAACACGCTTAATGCTGTCCCGAATAGTACACCCACTGGGCCAAAATATAGCCCAAAAGCAATCGATGCAATTAAGTTGATAATGACCTCGAACAAAGGTGCTTTAGTATCAGAAAAAAGTCCGTATGCCTGAATAAAGGTATCATTTGCACCTCTAGAGATCATAAAATAAAGATTTAAAGATATTATAAAAACAAACTCTTGAGGCAATATATAATTGGATCCAAGCCAAATAAATATCACATCATTCACAAATCGACCAAACATAAAAAACACAAATACAGCAATAGTGAAGTACAAATATCTTACAACACGATATAATTCAAATGAATCCTCCCTTGATCTATTCGAAACAAAGTTACCAACACTTGCTGTCAAACCTGATGTAGCGGCAGACTGTAGCATCTTTATTGCACCACTTAATATAGTTGCATTCCCTATCATGGCTACAGTAGACAATTCTGAAAATTTATAGATTAAAATAGAATCGCTGGATCTAAAAACAAAATCACCTGTCTTGTGTAAGACTAGCTGCTTAGTCTTAGTGACGATTTCACTAGAATCTTTATATAGTCTAGTTAAGCCTTTCCCTGTGCTTTGAAGCCAACCATAATGTTTATTCACATATCGATTAATAAAAATTATTGAAATAGAACTAGTAAAAACACCAATAGACAACCAAGCAAATTCGCCTAAACCAACGTATAGCGCACCAATTTGCAAAATAATCTTTGTAATATTTAGCCCATCTCTCCAACATGTAATTACATAACTTTTTTGATTTGCACTTAGAATAATTTGACGATAATTAAATACGTATTCAAGTACAACAGATAGGATAAACACCACATAAGCGAAGTAGATAACACTAAGGTCTATCTCTTGCTCTGGAAAAAAGTATGGAATAAACAGCGCAACTATTGAGCCTAACACTACCATACTAAGACCAATGAGCTTGTAGGCTTTACCTAAAAAATCTATGGTGGTGTTTACTGTTTTGTAATCTTTTTCTGCTAATGGTTTGTACAGTGTTGAAGACACCGCAACCGACAAGCCCATTTCGGCAAGGCTCAAAAAGCCGATTATGCCCAATAGCGTTGTGGTTAGGCCTATAAACTCTGGGCCTAATTCATCTAAAAATAACTTACGAGACGCCATTCCCAATGCAAAGGTTATCACCATGAAAAAAAGGCCTACTTTTGCATTTTTAATTACGTTGCTAATACGGCTCAAACTGCCACCTTAATATGTATCCTCAATTGCACATTATATAACTTTATTATCAATAAGTAGCCCTATAACTCGGACAATAATATTGTGCATTGCTATGTATTGCTTGAAATAACTATATTGGCTAAGCTAATCCCAGTTACCCTCACCAAAACCTTCAATACCCTCCCAACCTTCAAACCCAGTAATCACTGCTAAAATAATTAAGAAAACAATATCAGTTAGCGTGTGATATATTTTAAACCTTAATGAGGATATCGAATAACTGAAAGGGGCGTTGTTGATCAAATCAGCTTGAAGATCAACGACACCATATGTAGCTAGCCGTTAGCTTCTAACGGGCATACCTACAGGGCAAGATTACGAAGCCCCTTGCCCTGCAAGGACTTGCGAAAGGTAAGCGTTATTGCGGTTCGCTTTTTTCTGCTTTCTTTTGATCCCTGCTTTGAAGCTGATTTCTTCCGTCAGCAGATTTAAAGCTATATGTCTTATAACTGCTAAATTCTCACCGGCTTGCTCTCGACGTATCCGACATTCATCTTCTTTAAAACCAACGTCTAATCGCCAGTGCATCTGATTTTCAATGCTCCAATGTGCTCGCGTGCTCTCTAGTAAAGCTTTAGCCGTTAGTTTTGCTGAGCTTATGTAGTGCTTGATTTGCATTCTTTCTGCTGGCTTATCACCTTCTTGACGAATTGAAACGACCATACCAATGGTGGAGAGTCCCGCCCAATCAAGCGCTATATCGCCTAAGAAATCTGTATTGTGAACAACCATACTCAAACGCGTTTCTGTACGACCATGTCCTTTCTCTTGAGTGACGTATTTATCACCTTCAAAACTATTAAGCATACTAGAATTAAACACTTGGCTAATCGCTTGCTCCAATCGTTTTTGATTACCTTTTACCGCTAAGAGGTAATCTGCATCTTGGCCGACTATCTTTTCAGCTATATCCTTCTGGCATCCCATAGCATCAATCGTCACTAAACAACCTTGTAAGGAAAGCATTTCAAGCAGTTCGGGGATCGCTTTGATTTCATTGCTTTTGTCTGCTGTTTTAACCTGCCCTAACACAACTTGATTTGCAGCACTAAACGCACTAACCATATGGATTGCACCACAACGCTTGTCTTTGTTGTATGTGCCTCTGAGAGTTTTGCCGTCGATAGCAATCACTTCACCCTCAGTCACCTCATGACAGTCTTTCATCCACGCAGTAAAGCATCGTTGCAGTTGCTTGGCGGAAATAAGATTGATAACTCGGGCAATGGTATCGTGTACTGGTATGCCTTGTTTGAAATCACCATACTGTCTAAGCCATTCCAAGTTATCTTCACCAAAATCTTCAATATCCTCCCAACCTTCAGCACCAGCAATCACTGCTGCAATTGTTAAGAAGATAATGTCGGTTAGCGTGTGCTCTATTTTCCAAGCTTGGCGAGGGTCTCGAATAACTGAAATATGGTCCAAAAGGCTTAATCCGTTCATTAGGCTAAATATCTACTGTTAAAAAACAGTATATGATCACACCTAAATCTGATCATCAAATCGATCTTGGATGTATTGAGGTTATTGTGACTTCAGTATCTAATTAGTGAAAATATGACTTCACGTCATCCCTTATTCCATATGGGTTTTTCATGATCTTGCCCTGGTTCATCATCTTACCCGGTCATAAAAGCACCATAACAAATGCTTTAAGCTTTAGATTAGTCTTTGGGTACGCTACCGCCCTTAGGTCTGGCTCCTAAAGGCATAGTGGCAACTTTATACGGTTTTTATACGGTTTCTAATTTGCTGCGCATTCTAACAAAGTAAGTGCATATTGACCAGTTTGAAATTCACCATACTCTAACAAGCGTCTGACAAAGCGTTTATCTAGCGAAGACATCGCTGTAGTGGTACCACGATACGAAGCGTTAGTTGTTGTTTACCACTAAGAGTTCTTTAGTTTCAGTGCGTGTTAGCCCTTATGGGTAGTGGTTTACCAACAAGGCTAAGAAATCACCTATGTGTCCTTCTATCCACTCTATCTTTTTTTGTAAAATAGCTAACTTTTCTTTCGTTGTCAGTTTTTCTAAGCTGGTCTCGTCCATGTTGCCCTCTCCCTCATTCTATTTTTATCTCTTCACATTTGTTCGCTGTACTTACTCTTCTGGCTAGTTTTACTATTGGCTTAGCCCTACTACTAGTCTGACTTATCACTGCTTAGAATCCGTGTTCAGCGATTTGGATTGTACTAAGGCCTTGATATACGCTTCTAACGGGTTGGTGGTGCTTTTGGTCTTGTAGTCCGCTAGGGCCTGAGAGACAGGTTTGGGTTACATGGTCTTAGCAGCCTGTATGATTTTTACGAAACCTATAGCTAGCATGGCATACAGTTATTGCTGCACATCTCACTTTGGGTAGGTGCGCTCTAAAATTGTGGTGAACTCATGATAAATTGGCGCGCCGCCCTCTTTGGTGATCAGATAAATAACGGCTTCATCCTGTTGAATCATGGGGTTGGAGTTGTTGGCTTTAGGAGTCGATAACTGTTTTACAAAGAATGTCTGTTTTTTTGTTTTTTATCAAAGATTATGTATGCCTGGTGATCACTCTCCGTGCTGGATCTTGAGTCGCCCTAGTGGATGTATGATTAATCTATTTTCTCTGCATGGTCTATTTTCTCTGCATGGTCTGTCTTCTGTGTATGTTCTGCTTTGTCTAGAGCGACCTGCTGAATGTGGCTGTCGCTGGGTAACCGCAGCTGATATATACTGCTGCGCTGACGCCCTGAATTATCAAACTGCCTTATCCGCTTCACAACCCCTTGTTTTTTTTTGAGCTACTTAACGGTTCTTACCGACACTTCGCAGTATTGCTCTAAGTAATTTAGGGAAGGAAAACACATATGAATAACACTCCCTATTAATTGGTCATTCGTTCGAATAAAAGGCATTAACAACACTTTTGGAACTTTGGGGCGAAAGGCCTATGAGATAAGTTGTAACAAAAGATATCTATTGAATTGCCTCGAATGAATATACAATAGCAAACCTTATCAGAGATGACTTTTCGAAGCACCTCTCACTTTCCTGTATTGCTCCGTTTTGGCGTCATTACCGGCACCCCCAATCAAAAATGTTGAAGTAAATTGTCCTCCCTATACAGCAATAAGGTGCGTAATTAAGTCGATATTCTTTCTGTTTCTTTCAGCGTGCCAACCTGGAATGGCGAGCATCGAGTGTCTTGTTAACTCCCTAACTCAGTCACACCAACCATTGCTGCGTGACGCCCAATATAGCGACACTAGCACTGAAACTTAGCGATTATAAAGACAAGACTTATGACGACAAGCATTTCGAAGAGCCCGACTTGAAATATGCTCGTTTCGAAAATATGTTCTTTGAAGATTCCAGCTATGAGGGCCTTTGTTGGATAATCAGCCGAGCACGTCTCAGCCAACCACTCGGTTATTGCGTGATGTATTTACGCTATGTCAGTCACCACCTAGGTTATACAAAAGGCGTTGCATCCAGCTTGAAACAACACATTACATCGCAATTTAAAAGATTCGTTATCAACGTCTTTAATCACTTGGTTACAACAACACGAGGATTTGTTTTTCAAGCATTCCACCAGCAACTTATCGAATTCCACACCAGCCGTTAGAAGCGCCTGGTTTGCAAGAGCCTGTTGGTTCACGCGACCGGGGTTGCTCACAAGAACAGGCTAATTCTGATGAAAGAGCCCAGCTCACAAGAGCGAAGCCCTTCGTTCGAGCCTTGTTTACCTTCATCATCCTACTCTTTAGTCTGGTTTCGGTTTTACTCCGCTTACTTCATTACCCGCCATACTCTTTTATTACTGTGTATTGCAGCGCCACGCCGCCAAAGCAAGATGTAGACGTAGCCGAGATTAGTCGATGGCATAAAAAGAAAGGCCGACGCAATGTCGGGCATCACTTTGTTGTTCGTCGTAATGGGGATGTCCAATTGGGTAGGCCGCTGGCGCAAACCGGTGTAGATGTGAAAGGACACAACTAGGCAATGTTGGGGTTTGTTTGGTCGGCGGCTGTAATACAGGTCTGCAACCAGAAGATAACTTCACGCTGCTCAACGTAAGGCGTTGTTGGGTTTGATGGCTGCACTGCAAGAGCAGTTCTTGATGTTAGGTGAGAATGTTAAGAGGCATAAAGATTGGAGCGAGAATAAGGCACGTTCGGTTTGAAGATAATAGCTTGAAGAGCAGATCCGGGATGTGAGTAACGAGATTCTAAGGGCTAAAGAGCGGATTCCTGATACTTCGTCCCTCCGTTCTGGAATGACGGGGGGTAGTGACCACACCCCGTACTTTTCGAAACCGGATTACACGAATAACGATACAGCTCTTAGCTTTTCGTTCCCGTTACTGCTCTTTATTTCTTATCGCTCGAATATGCGTAGTTGTAGTAACCGTAGCCGTATGAGCTTGAAGCTTTCTTCTCGATAGCATTGAAGATAACACCTTTCACTTCGATACCTGATTGTTCGAAACGGTTACGAGCAACTTCGATCTCTTTAATGGTATTTTGACCATAACGCGCGACCATTAATGTAGTGCCAGCGAAGGTGCCAACAATGCTCGGGTCGGTTACCGCAAGTACGGGTGGGGTATCTACAATCACCAAGTCATACTCTTGTGATGCCCATTCCATTAACTCAGCAAAGCGCGGGTGCATTAGCAGCTCAGATGGATTAGGTGGTACTTGACCGCGAGTAATAATGTCGAGGTTGTCCACTGAAGTTAACTTCACTGACTGAGTGAACTCTTTCTTGCTACTCAATACATCAGAAAGGCCGTTATCCCATTTTAAACCAAAGCTTTGTTGTAGGTAGCCTTTACGCATATCGGCATCAATCAACAATACTTTTTGACCTGTTTTTGCAGCTACTGCGGCGAAGTTGGTCGAGATGAATGATTTACCGATGCCCGGCGCAGGGCCTGAAATCATCAACACATTGTTTTTAGCTTCTAACATCGCAAAGTGCAAACTGGTACGAAGGCCACGTAGTGCTTCAACCGAAAGATCCGCAGGGTTAGATTCAGCAAGCAGAGCTTCGGAACCATTAGTTAGTTTTTTCTTCGATTTAAAGCGGTTGGTTAGCTCAATCTGTAAATCAGATTTTGGTACCGCAGCATAAACCGGAAGGCCAATTTGTTCAATTTGGTCTGGGCTTTCAACACCACGGCGGAACGCCGAATTCAAGATAACAAACGCTACACTTAGCAATCCACCCAATAGCGTCGCAAATATAACAATAAACGACTTCTTCGGTTTAACAGCACCAGCATAAGCTTGAGCTTCGTCTAATATACGAACGTTACCGACAGTACCTGCTTTAATAATACTTAACTCTTGAACCTTGTTTAAAAGTTGAATATAGATTTGTTGATTGACTTCAACATCACGCGTCATACGCAGTACTTCACGCTGTGTTTTTGGTAGTTTTTGCACTTGCTTATTCAGGCGATCTTTCTCACCCAATAGCGTTTTACGTTTATCAAGTAGGGCTTTGTATGCAGGGTGATCTTTAGTAAAGCGCTGGCTGATTTCACTCTCTTTAAATGTCAGTTCATTCAATTGAGCCTCAAGCTCTACCATTACCTTTAAAGTTGATTGTGCTTCTAAGCCCAAGTCAATGGACTCATTCTTTTGTCGATATTGATTCAGTATGTCTTCATACCCCGTCAATTCTGACTTAATCCCAGGAAGGTGGCTTCTCAAAAAAGTGAGACTCTTCTCTGCTTCCGCTGAATTTCGTTGAACATTTTGCAAAAAATAAGTCTGGCTAATATGATTAAGGATTTCAGATATTTGTTGCTTGTTTTCACCTGTAAAACTCATATTAAGAATGCCAGTTTGCCTACCTTGTTCAGACAGAACTAATGAGCTCTTTAACCATCCAATTGCGGCAAGTCGACTGCGTTTACCTATAGCAAACTCAAAACCATTCCTCGATTCAAAGTCGGTAACGAATATGCTGTAATCACCAGCGGTTGCTAGCTCACCCACTTTACCAGTTAAGATAATGCGCTTATCGTTGCGCACCAGTTGATAAGTACCTTGTTCTGCATCTAAAATTTGAATTTTATGGGGGCCTATTGCATGCAGAGGAGTAACAAAGCGGCTGACTTTTATATAGTTGTTTACGCCTTTTAAACGCGCAAGACGTTTACCTATATAAGGCATGTAGATAGGTGATGTAACAGTGGTCAAATTGAGTTTATCTACTGTTTCGCCCAAGATCATACGAGATTTGATGATCTCTATCTCCGTTGTCACAGAGGACTTCTGAGAGAACGCATCTCCCATATCACCGACCATCGATGAAATGCCGCCAGAACTCTTCTCTTCAATTTGAATCAGGGCATCGGCCTTGTATATCGGAGTTGAAGATAAAGCAAATGCAATACCAAACATTGTAAAGGCAAATGTGGTGAGCATTATTAACCACTTAGCATCCAGCAGGATACCAAGCAATTTACCTAAATCTATTACATCAGGACTATTTGAAGACGGTTGCTGAGATGGTTGTGTTGTCATCAGGTTACTACTTCCTAAACTAGTACTTTAAAGAGAAGTGACATACTGTTTACGTGTCCTTATCTCTGTGTGATTCATTGACGGTTGTGTATATAACTTAGCGATTCGACTTTAGATATCAATTATAGTTTTTTTGCCCAAGCTTGTGCCGCTTCGTCAATCAGCTTATAAGCATATTCAAACGCTTCACGGCTTTGACGGTGCGGATCGGGAATATCTTTTTGACCAATCCACTGACCAAACAGCATGGTTTTACCACGCGCTTCCGGTGAGATTTGAGTGAGCGCCTCCATATGGCCCTTCTCCATCACCAATATCAAATCATACTGAGCACAAAGCTGTGGCGTGACTTGCTGAGACTGATGATTTTCAACATCGACCCCATTTTCTGCGGCGATTAAAATCGCCGTCTCATCTGCGGGCTTACCAATTAAACGACTTTTTTCGGCCGCAATACCAGCAGAGGCCACTTCTTTGTTTGGAAGCAACTTTTTAAGAACGCGCTCTCCCGTCGGGGAACGACAAATATTGCCCACGCAGACCACTAGAATTTTATTAAACATACTTTGTTTTCAACCATAATGAACTGATAAATATAATTAACGTCTAAATATAAAAAATCAGGTTACACGCTAAATGTAACCTGATTATTAATCTTCACTTGTTACCAATTACGGACGCGTAACATACCTTCAGTCAGCTCGTTAAAGCCAGAAATGGTAGGCACAAGTTGGCCAATCACACGGTTCCAACGGCTAATAGGTGCTGCCGTCACATAAACAATATCATAAGATTTCAAATCAAATTCGGTACCAATCACCAATGCTGATGCATCTTCCATATTGAGTTGGTAAATATCGGCCATGCGTTCTGACTTATCATCAGAAGTGCGAATCACAAACACACCGGTAGCATCGGCTGATAGCTGGTTAATTCCTCCGACGCTACTTAGTGCTTCAGTGAGACTCATCCCTGCACGATCAATTTTTAATAGTTGAGGCTCATTGACCTCACCCATCACAAATACTTTTTGAGCATCATTGCGTGGTACATGAACAATATCACCGGCTTGCAGTAACCTATTTTGAGTCAAATCGCCTTTCTGCATTAACGCATATAAAGAAACATACTCTTGCACACCATTACGAGTTAAAGAAACATTGCGCCAATCCGCATCTTCCGACAATCCCTCAGAACGGTTTATTGCATCCAATAACGTTAAAGGGATATTAGTAATCGCTTGTTGACCTGGTTGCTCAACTTCACCGGTAACATAAGTTTTCTGAGAACGAAAACCCGCTACGTTAACATCAACTTGAGGGCTTTCTATATATTTAGACAGACGCATCGTGATATCAGTACGAATCTCATCCACAGTCTTATCTAAAACATCAACGCTACCAATATATGGGTAGAAGATAGTGCCGTTTGAACGAACCCAATTACCTGCCTCTTCAGCACTACGATAAGAACCCGCAGGAATCGTCAATTCAGGATGGTCCCAAATGGTAACGTTTAAGATATCACCGATACCTACTTGGTATTCATATTTTGCAATATCAACATCTAACTTCGGGTTAGCTTGTGAAACCGCTAAAGATTCATTTCGGTACATCGATACTGATTGAGCTGTCAACGGGTAAAGGTTAACCACATCAGAGATATCAGACTCTTGCTGTTCCTCAGAAGGCTGAATCACATTCTTACCACCGGTAGACAGGTGAGTACCTGGAGTCGTACACCCTACAAGCAATGCAGGTATAAGCGCGAAAAGGAGACGATTTTTATTGATCTTCATGTTAACCAAGTAATAGAGATGGAATGTGTTGTGATACCCAAAAGGACACCCAAGGAAGTTAAGCGCGTAATTTTATCAGCTATGCAGTTTTAAATAGAGCTGAAGTGGAGAAATAATAAGATCTAGCTCTCATTTGGCATCGAAAAATCAAGATGCTACCGCCCTTTGATCGTCCGCGACACCACACTGCGTAGTTGATACCAAACGCAGCAAAAACGATGCCTGCATCCGGTCATTTTAATCCGTAAACATTATCCACAATTTGTGTTTATTATCAACCTAGTTGAATGGTTTAGGAGCAGATACGGGATACGGGTAAACGAGATGCGAAGAGCTAAAGAGCAAGAGCAAGAACAAGAGCAAAAAAAGAGCCAACACATGAGGTGCTGGCTCTTAGTTTTAGATGTTACGCTAAATTATTTTACTGCTTCTAAGTATTTTAGGTAAGCGTTGCGTAAGCGCTGTCGGTTTTCATAGTAGTAACTTGCGCCGATACGGTTACGGTTGAAGTACTGCCTTTCAATATTGTGTTGTAAGCCTGTATCAACACCTGAGCCTTCACCTAAACTGTTGCGACTTTCACCAACACGGGTTTGAAGCGCGTATACAAACTGGTCGATACCACGTAATTGAACGTAGTCAGGGCTCATATCACGCCATAGTGTCAGCGGAATCGCGATAGAAAGCGTCACAAAATCTTCGGCTTCACTGCTGCCTACTGCTTTTGTGGTCTGGTATGACGCATCAACTCTTACATCACCCAACCAGTGGCTGGTTGTCACACGTACCCCTTCATCGCCTTTCCAAAATTGACCTGCTTGCACTTTACCTTGCCAGTTCCAGTCCGGTCTTGAATAGGTGTAGTGACCAATCATAGGTGTCGCATCTAAGATAGCTTTCCCTCTTGAGTCATACTTATCTTGAGCAGAAAAGTTGGCGTATTCAGCTCCTAGAATGTGACGACCACTATTGCTCGCATACTGCGTTTCATTCAAAAAGCCCAAAAAGTTTCCGTAAACTTGTCCGAATGAGAATTGAGTGGTGAGGTTGTAAGGCAGTTGGAATGCTTGGTGGAAAAGAAACCTATCGACTTCATTTTCAAAGGCATTATCACCCCAAATTTCGCCCTCTTCAAAGTCGTCACTCTCTGCCAGTGGCATTACGTGTCGAACATCCAACGCGGCGCCCTTCCAAAGAGGCGTATATAAGTTAGTGGCAAGTGCTAAAGAGTAGTCAAATACACCGTATTCTGTCGCAGTATTGTGATACAAAGCTGGAGAAACAATCACCTGCGTACGGCCAAAGCCTGAACGCGCCACCTCTTTATCAAAGTTTGCTTTTGCATAACTCTTTTTCACATCTGAGGTGCGAACAAGAAGGGTTTTGCAAGGTTCACCCGTTTTTACAAATTCACGGTAACATGGTGCGCTCGTGATCACTTCCATCATCGGAATGTCATTCACCAAGTTAAACAGGCGAATGTTTTGTTGTTGGTAGTTTTTAACCCCGAGGTCTTGAAGCATACCTTCTCCGACATAGGAAGAGATAATACCCAAGGCAACACCAACACCATCGACTTGGTTACGGTTATAACGTCGGTTTTCCAGTGCTACGTTTAAACCAATATCATCAGCCGAAATTCTAACGTTAAGAAAGCCTTCATCAACCAGTGCTTTTTTAAGTTGAACCATACCGGCAAATTTATGATGTGCTTGTTCTACTGCGATCTTATCTTCTAGGGTTAACTCATTCACTCGGCGAGACTCAGAGAAGCCCATTAAAGGAGTCGATGCAGCTACCGACCAAATATCGATATCGGCATTACCACTGGTATAAAATTGGTATTGAAAAGATAATTGCGTATCCAGTGGCAGGTAGTGTTCAGGTGTAAACACCTTAAGGCCAGCGTTAAATTGGTGAGAGTCGTGCTCTGCAATAAGCTGAACAAAATCCAACGGCTGATATTCTAAGCTGGCAAAAGGCCCGTTCAGAACGCCATGGCTCACTTCTGATTTACCATAACCGGCACTAAACCTTGCAGGGACAAAGTCAGGCTCAAAATCGGCTACTGCATAGTAGGTTTCAAAGTTGCTGGCCGCGCCACCAAAGTCTTGAACACCTATGGCTAAATCGAATCCTGTCCAATCTTTAACGAAAGGAAGTTGGTATTTAAACGATGCCGACAAATCACGAATACCGTTACCACAATTAGGATTGTAGTTCGGTACATTTGGATAAAGGTGGCAATCGTACGTTTTTGTGACAATTCGACCCGCCGCTTCAAAACCATCGAATAAACCAACGCTGAATAATATGTTATCTAGCTCACTGGTTTTCCCTCTATATGGTACGCCTTGACCATAGAGGTAAGAGATGTCGCCAGTGTCCATCACTTGAGCATTGGGCACAATGATTGCGCCGGTATAACTTTGAGACGACATCAAGTTATCGACGGCGTAAGCATTGGAAGCGATCGCTAATGCGCTAAGAGATGCTATGAAAGATGCGTTTTTAGAATAACTGAGTATTTTCATTGGGATACAATAGGTTTTAACCGTATGTGACAGTGACTATGTTAGATAGTGGCCGTGTTTATTAGTAACAGTGCTTGAAAGTGACTATGTTTAATAGCGACAGAGTTTAATGGTGACAGTGCTCGATATTAATAGCATGCAAAAAAGGCACCGAGTGGTGCCTTTTATTAATGATGCTTAAATTAGCCGCCAGTACCACCGCCGTTACCGCCGCCGCCAGTACCACCAGTACCACCAGTACCACCAGTACCACCAGTACCACCAGTTGGTGGGTTAGTACCATCATCTGGGTCTGGTACAGGTTCTGAATCTTTTGGCGGTGGAAGAGTATCTACATTATTAGGGTCTTTCACTGCATCTTCAATTAACGTTGGGTCTTCAGTCAGATCTAGATAAATCTCACCACCAACCGGCGCTGTAGGGTAATCAGGGTAGCTTATAAGAACTTTTTCAGTGATTGCAACCGCTGCGTCAGACAACTCTGTTGCTGATGCATTCGGGCTTACTACAAGTACGTCTGATAGTACCGCAGCTGTCGCTGACACTAAGCTAGCATCTTTTGCTGGAAGGTCTTCAATAATTTCTTGTGTACGACGCAGGAAGTCAGCTACTGAAGTAACACCATTGTTTAGCAAGCCATCTAAGCCAAGGTCTGTAAGCACTTGAACACCTGTAGCTTCAGTATATGGCTGGCCATCTAGCTCTTTCTCGATCAAAGTAGAGATTGGAGAAGATGTAACAAGGTCATCGTAGTTCGCTAAGCCTTTAGGGAACTTGTAGCTTACCTTGCTCATATCTTTACCGTTAGAAACGTCCACTGCACCTGCTGTTGCGTTGTAAGCAAATGAACAAGTTTCAGGGTAGTTCAGAACAGTAAGTTCAGTAACTTCAGAAACACCGTAATAGTTTGTTTCTTCAAGAGAACCCTTTGTACCATCGTCACAGCTGAATGTGCCTTTCATACCCATAACTGCAGGGTCGAATGCCATAATATTGCGGTACGCTTGCTCAGGTGGCACGCTGTTGTTGTTGTCACTGCCACAACCACCAAGGATTGCACCAACGACTGATAACGCTAAAATTTTATATTTCACAATTTATCCCTACAAATGATTAAAAGCTATGAGACAAGGCAACATTAAACGAGTCGATATCGACACCACCAATATCTTGATATAGCTGGTATTCAATACCAACCTTCATCGCTGATGTAATCGAGTATTCAGTACCAAAAGCAATCGTTGGAGTCACACCAGAATCGTCAGACTCAACACCTGGACCGTTTGCTTTCCAGTCATAAATGGCGATGCCACCTTTTGCGTATAACGCTAAGCTGTCCGTTACATTTCCAGAGGCTTTAAGAACCACATCAAAGCTGCTTGCTTCGTAGCTGCCACCTGCAATGTCTTTAAGATCATACTCGCCAAGGTAGTTATAACCACCTTCGATGGCCAGTGTATCTACGATATGATAACCAACAAACAGACCGTAAGATGTGTCTGAGTCATCAATAGCCGTGCGGCTTTCGACTAATGGTGCAAAGTTATCGGCCGTTACATTACCAACTTTAGCGCCCACGTATAAATTTTCAGCTCCAACAGCTGTTGCTGATAGCAACAACAAAGGAGAAACCCTAGCTAACCACTGCATTTTCATATAATTATATCTTCCATATTTCAAACTGAACTGAGGCTGATTTTCCTAGCAAATCTAAGCGATAGTCTAATCAGTTTTTGTATGAAAGCCCCAAAAGCAGACACTCATACACGCCATTCCGTACCAAAGCTACTGACACAATTGAACAATATTGCATGCTCAAGCTAGAAGCTAGAAGCAACTCAATACTGTACTTTTGAATTTCGCCAGATTTATCAATGTTGTTTAACAAGCACAAAGAACTTGAGAGTAGCTTGCTTAAGCTATTACAAGTGAGCAGTTAGCATAATTTTTTCGTATGACACTACAAAAATGGTACTCACAAGGAATCAACACAAAAAGATTACTGCGTTGCTTTCAATATCCAACTAAGACCACCTAATCAATGATAGATAGCCTAAAAAGGAATTACTCTGATTAAACAACTAATTGAACAACATGATAGGTAATAACCGCTATCAAGTAAATGTATAATTAGTAAACGCACCACAACGATTCAAAAAAACGTCAGGATTGCGTCAGAAAGGGGTAAAAAGATGAGTGGAGAGAAATTGAACGCAGTTGCCCGCACTTTTGCTTAATACTGGTTTAGTGATGTACGGAGGTCGGTCTGGCATTCTATGTGTTAAGGAGAAGCAACCTTAATTTGCCAAACGTTAGGTATCAGTGATTTGGATTGAGTTACGATAGCCATTCGTTACGCAGGCCGTGGCTCTCTCTCATCGAGAAGTTTTTGTTGGTTGAATAAGCATGGCAAGCTCTGCTTCTTAGTACCCTTGTTGCAGCTGTCCTATATAAAAATGAATCAATTAGATATAAAAACCACTTTATGTTTTCACATAAAATGGCTTTAAACGCCTGCTCAAAAGTTATCGAGTAGTTGTTGCGCCGCTTTCGTTAGAAGCAACTGCTACTGCTGTAGCTATACCAGTTGCAGCACCTGAGAAGCTAACTGTTAACGCAGCTGCTAGAGCCATTTTTTCATAATGATTTCCATTGATACAAACGTTTATATACAGAAGATGATTTTTACACCCTCACTCAGTTGCTCAGCTTAAACAACTGATTGATCATAATAAATAATAACCACAATCAAGCAAATGGATAAATCATAAGCAATACCTTATAAAGCATTATTTAGGAAATAGCGTCACATAAAAATGCTCTTCGAGGCTATGTGTAGACTACAACGCTATATTGTTACAAGGCAAAAACTAGTGAAAGCAGAACACCAATACCAAACTGAGAGCATAATCTCATTGTTAAGCTTAGAAGATAAACTGCAGCTAACTATTCGCTATTAGTTATTAGTGGCGTTGTTGCCTAAATTAGTTGAACCTTTTCCAAGTCCTGTGATCTGATCATTTGAAACGATTGGAATGGTGGTGATATGGGTAAAGCAAACAAGAAGATAACTAACTGGACGGCGTACAATAAGGCTCTTTGTAAACGTGGTTCGGTCACATTCTGGATAGATGATTCAGCCGTAGATGCATGGCGATGCAAAACTCATCATGGTAAGCGTGGGAGAGGCTTTCAGTACTCTGATACAGCGATTGAAACCGCCTTGATGATTAAGGGCATCTTCTCTCTTCCTTTACGTGCTCTTCAAGGCTTTATCGACTCTATCTTTGAGCTATTAGATGTTCCACTAACGTCCCCTGACTACACCTGTATCAGTAAACGCTCGAAGACAGTTCAGGTCAAATATCGCAATAAATCGAGAGGGGCTATTCGCCATATAGCCATTGATTCTACTGGCCTCAAAGTCTTTGGTGAGGGGCGTGGAAAGTGAAAAAGCATGGTACAGAAAAACGTAGGACATGGCGCAAACTGCACTTAGCTGTGGATGTGGATACTCACGAAGCGATTAGTGCGGAAGTCAGTCTTGTAAATGTAGGCGATAGTGAAGTGTTACCGACGTTACTCAACCCACTACGTAGAAAGGTCGCTGCCGTATCCGCCGATGGAGCATATGACACAAAAAATTGCCACGAGACTCTGAAAAATAAAGGCTGTACTCCGTTAATACCGCCTCGAAAGAATGCAGCTCTTTGGGAAGACGGTCATCCCAGAAACAAAGCGGTAATGGCTCTGAGAGATGGAACAATATCGGAATGGAAAACAGAGTCTGGTTATCACTATCGTTCAATATCTGAGACTGCTATGTCCCGATATAAAGGACTAACAAGCGATAAATTGAGCTTGAGATGTTACAACGCTCAAGTGGGCGAAATCATGGCGAATGTCAAAGCGATTAACAAAGTCATAGGACTAGGTATGCCCGTTAGAAGCTAACGGCTAGCTACATATGGTGTCGTTGATCTTCAAGCTGATTTGATCAACAACGCCGTTATTAGTTATCAACTACACCCTGTCGCCAGAGCCTTTGCCTAACACGGTTTGAATGATGTTCTAAGGTCGTCTGGCGATCTATGTGTAAAAGGGAAGCAACCCTAACCCACCACACTTTAGGTATCGGTATTTGGTTGGAATTACGATGGCCATTCATTGTGCAGTCTTGGCTCAAGAGGTAGTACGTAAGGAGGAATAAAAAATGGCGAGTGATTAACCACTCGCCATTAAAGGTATTAATCTTCTTTCCTAAACGCAAAACGTATAAGCACAATCACAACACCCAACACTCCACCAAGTAATGTTCCGAGAACGACAATAAGGGAACGCTTGGGCTTATCTCGAGTAATAGGTTGTTCAACGTTTTCTATATAACGAAATGTTTGAAACTCAACAGTACGGTCAATTTCAAGATGACCCAACATCTCTAGTTTTGCATTTAATTGTTGAAGGCGAGGCTCTATAACACTCAGATTTTTAACCGATTCTAAAGCCCTAATTTTTGCATCTAAACCCTTAGCACCCAAATCAATACTAAACAGTTCTTTTTCATTACCTGTTTGGATTGGTCTATCGACGCCTGCAGACTTAGCAATTTGGGCAGCGTATTTTGCTCGCTCAGTTTCGACCAATAATTGATTGCTTGCCTGGCTTTCTAAGATTCTTTTTTGTTGAATCAACTCGTTCCTTTTACCACTAACAACTGCATTCAAGTTATTGAATGCATCTTGATGAACTTTCGACTCAGTCGCCAAAATGTAAGCTGTTAATAAGTTAAAGCTGCTCTCTTTAGTCTCTGTTTGAAAACTGACAATCTGTGGTGAATTACGATCATTTTTATCAACTTTAGACGCGGAAATTTTATTGAACCACGCACTATATCGGACTCTGGTATCACCCACTTCCATATCAGAACTATTGCTAAGCATAGAAGATTGATACTCCTGGAACTCAGCACTATTATCTAAAAAGTTTCTCTTATTATTAGTTGAATTAAAGGTATTCACAAAACGTTGGAACAACACATCTGAATCGACTAAACTATCCAAATCTTTACTGACAAGGACAGTGCCATCATCTTGATAAATATCAAAAACTGGTTGATACTGTTTCACCTGCTGCTGATATGCCGCAATCTCATATGGTTGAGCTTTTGTAACTTTAGCATTGGAAGACCACCATTCTTGAGATAACAAAGCAAAGACAACGCTACTGGCCGTAAATACAGCAACAATCAATATTATTACTAACTTACCATCCCACAATGCCTTGAGAAGCTCTCGCAGATTAATTACATCATTCGAGCTCTGCATCGGTGGATTTTCTGGGGAGTACGACTGTGGTTGGCTCTGTTGCTTCACTATAAATCTCTCAAAGTCTAAATTAATAACTGCTGAATGCTATCACACTGTATGTTGTTAGTATTGTGCAACTTGTTAGCTTTATTAAAGCACTCTTCGGACAACTAACTGTTCATTGTATTCTAGTCGTATTTTAGTTCAACCTGCGTTTTACATGCAAGACAAACACGGGCGATTAACTGCATCACTATGAGGTTGGTATCGGCCTTTCGACGTGTATTGGGCGTTTACTTGGTTAAGGCTGCGCCCAAAATGAGGCAAGATTTACCTGCCACGGATTATTGCTCACACTACTTCTAGTATGTTGCGCTTCCGCCGTTGGCATTGTTACACTCGAAGACTTATTTACCTTTTTGGGTGCCGAGGCTGAGTTACTTCCTTTGATATTTGATTAAATACTGAACTGGCATGTCACCATACCCCTATTAGCTTCCCCAATGGCAGGTTACAGTGCCATTCGTGCCAGTGGCGATACAAAGACGACCGCTAAAATCATGATGCTTGCAAGACTAATCGACGTCATTCTCAAGCCTTTACTTGAACTAGGCACTCACGGCGCGCAATAGCCAACGGTTTCAGTTTGTTTGGTGATTTGTGTTTTTCGTAGCCAGAATGCTCATCCATCTCTGTATTGAGTGCGACCTCAACCGCAATCTTCTTCAGCATTTGGTTTAATACCTTTGGTCGCCCTCTTGGCGAACGCTTCGAGCTCTTTCTTGTCCATAGTGCCTATCCTCAGCCTTTAAGGCTTAGTTTAGGCATTGAGACAGTCTCCTCACATAGATGACTATCCTTTCTTTCAACTCGATGTCAAATGCTCTAAAATACTCTAAAATACATTATTAGGCTGAATCGTGCTCATTTCATTTATTGACCTCCTTTTCCTGTTTTTCTTTTCTCTTGCGACTACTTTTACCATGCGTAAATTTGCAAAAAAAATAGGATTAGTTGACAAGCCAAATGCTCGTAAATTACATAGCGGTGCCATACCTTTAGTTGGTGGTGTGTCGATTTGTATCTCTATTCTCTATTTCTTATTCAATAACCCACACACTTTGCCTAATACACCACTCTATGCAGCATGTATTCTAATACTTGTTGGTATCGGAGTTTTAGATGATAAATACGACATCAGCTTTAAACTAAGATTTGCAGTACAAGCGGGGCTATCTGTTATCATGATGGTTGTGGGCGGTATTGAGCTTAATACAATAGGTGATGTCTTTGGTAGCGGTGATGTTATTACACTAGGCTGGTTTGGTTACTTTGTAACCACACTTGCAGTGGTGGGAGCGATCAATGCATTTAATATGGTCGACGGAATTGATGGCCTACTGGGCGGGTTATCTATCGTAACTTTTGGTGGGCTCGGCATCATGCTTAACCATGACGGGCAATCGAATTTAGCCTACATTTGTTTAGTCTTAGTCGTTGTGATCATTCCGTACATCCTGCTAAACCTCGGTGCCTTTGGCCGAAAAAGAAAGGTATTTATGGGGGATGCAGGGAGTATGTTGATTGGTTTTACCGTGATCTGGCTATTGCTGCTATCTAGTCAAAATGGAAGCTCTCCACCACTGCGTCCAGTTACTGCGCTATGGTTAATTGCTGTACCTTTGATGGACATGGCTGCTATCATGATTCGTAGAATAAGAAGAGGGGACTCTCCTTTTAAGCCTGACCGTGAACACTTACATCACATTTCCCAGCGTTTGGGGTTAAGCTCAACACAAACACTTATCATTATTTGTAGTATTGCAACTCTCTACGCGGTGATAGGTATTTCCGGTGAAATACTAAACATCCCAGAATATGTCATGTTTTATGCTTTTTTCATCTGCTTTGCTGTTTACCTTGTGATATTAAGTAACATTTGGAAGATCACTTCTTATATCAGAAAAGTATACCCTAAATAGCAAAATGCAGAAGTACAACTAAACTAAGACTGTACATAACTTACATACGTGATCATTTAAAGAGAAAAATATCCAATTTCAAAATATGAAATTGGATATTTTCAATATGCAGTTAATTATTTAAAAAAAACTAACCAATATACTTTGTAAAAATAGATTCCATATCCGCCGCCATAATATCTCGGCTAAACTTTGGTGCGGCTTCTGTACTATTGTAACGTATTCGCTGATATAACTTTTTGTCCTCATGCAATTGCAAAATTGCAGCCGCGATTTGATCAACACTCTCACTTTCAACCACTAATCCTGAATCTGTGTCACGGATAATCTCTGTAGCTTCACCCTCTGGTACGCTCATTATCGTTGGTATCCCCATACCCATACATTCAAATATTTTGGAGGGAATAACAGTTCTAAAGAGATCGCTATTAACTAAGGGAACCAATGAAACGTCACACAGAGACCATAGTTTGGGCATCATCTCCTTTGGCTGCCTATCAATCAAGACTACGTTTTTAAGCTGTTTTTTCTGTACAAGATCAACGACTTTTTTCCTTGCAGCACCACCACCTGCAAATACGACTCGGATATCATCATTGTCTTGCAAGCGCTCGGCTACATCTACAATATGTTCTAGGCCATGCGCCATACCGTGAGTACCAATGTAACCGGCTACAAACTTACCTTCCAGGTTATATTGTTTCGCTAAATCAGCATCTTTAAATACAGAAGGCTCATACTTAGTCAGATCGACACCATTTAAAACAACCTCTATTTTTTTTCCATCCACTCCACGTTCAATCAATTCCTTTTTAAAAGCGTGGGTTACTGAAACAATGGAATCGGCTCTTCGATATAAAAACATTTCTATTTTTTCTAACATGCGAATTGCAAAACTGTCCTTCATAGCACCAACAGCCGTGATAGACGCGGGCCATATATCACGTAGCTCAAATACAAACGGTTTTCGACGAACGGCTGACAACGCCCAACCGGCGCAAGCACAGAAGAACTGAGGTGAAGTCGCTACGATGACATCCGGTTTTTTCTGAAACAGCCCTGCGATAAAGCCCGTTACCATGAATGACATGTAATCCAGAATACGTTTTACAAAACCTTCATTAGCAGTGATGAACGTTTTTACACGAACGACATTTATGCCATCGAGATCATGAGTTTGATACCAGCGGTTTTTAAACCCATCAAATACCTTACCTTCAGGAAAGTTTGGTGCGCACGTAATCACTGTCACTTTATGCCCCGCTTTCACCCAACGGATAGCATGTTCATAAGTTCTGGTTGCTGGCGCATTGCCTTCTGGCGGAAAGTTATCAGTAAGAAAAAGAATATGCATTGCTACGCTCGCTTTAGAACAAAGTTCACTTCATTCTGTTTAAAATTTAATACCAGCTTATTATTGGCTATCGATAAGCCAAATTCAGGATGCCATGTCGTCTCAAGTATCTTAATGGCAGCACCTTCAGCGTTAATCGTGTATTGAGTACCGTTCGGCAAGTGGAGTCTGACTTGACTGGCGTTATTTAACCCTTCAACCTTAACATCAGGATGGAGGTGATAATGGGCTTCTGCGTGGTTATACGTACCCGTTAGGTTGTCACTAATAAATAAGTCACCTTCCGTTAATGTCCACTTTCGAGTGTGCATCACTTTACCAGGTAAACGCATGTAACCATCATGAGAACATTCAACACTAATGTCGCTCTCATTATCCGTAATGAACGGTTGACTAGGGTATGCACGTCTTGCTACGCGAAATCCACTCCAGACTTCAGATGAATCCATGTCATCAACCACTACCGTATTATGAGTTTCGGTTTTGCGCTGCCTTAGTCTTTCTTCGCCTAAGCCATAAACCGATGTCCCACTGTTTACAAATACTCGGTGACCATCAATACTCAATTCAAATGAAAGAGTATCTGCATGAGCATGACCGGGGATGTAATCAGGCCCTACTTTTGCGACATCAATCATGAGTTTATTCACATTGTCCTGAACAACTACATAACCACTTTCTTTTAGTTCCGTGACTTTGGCTTTATTAGCGGCAGGAACCGTAACATTGAGCACTTCGGCATAGCGTTGCAAATTAGCCAGCTTGGGAGCAATACCCATTGCTGAGTCATTAAAAAAGGATACGTCACCATCGGGATGTTGCATGTGTTCAGCCCATGACAACATTTTTCCAATGAGTTCACACCAGTATTGACTAATAGCTTTCGGAACCTTATATGGGTAGACAAGGCTTAACTGATACAAATCAAGCATATCGGCAAGGATGGTGTTGTGATACATAGGCGTTAGTTCAAAATTACCGCCATCAGCAAGAATTTGCTCTGGGATTTCTTCATTTAAAATAGCCAGACCACGCTTTAACCATACGTCTGCTAACTCACCCTTGAAATAACAACCAGCAAATAACAAAGCTTTTGCGTTTGCAAATAAGTGATTACCCAATAAATGATATTCTAATTGCTGATCTAAAGCTTGAACCTGCAATGATAAGCTAGCCAACCATTCTTCTTTTGGTTCATTACCCGATAAAAACCACTTGATCCAGTTTACCGAGCGAAGTGAAATAGTATAAGGCTCCCATCCATTTCCTATCATCTTCGGGTTTTGTTCTATCCAAGTATTGACCAAACTATGATGAATTTCAGTTCTGTCTTGCCACCCAAACTGGTTTAAATCATCGAAGTAATGCAAATTATAAAGCCAAAGTTTAGCTTTTGTTGCGTCATTCCAATCACTAACCGTATCTACGACATTCAAAAATCTAAACTGACCATTGCCTTGATAACATGAATTTAATACCGAAAATGTTTGCCAATTTGTTGTTGATATTTCATTTACGGTTGTTTCTGGTGTTGTAAATGTCACCTTAGTGAATCGTCTTGAAATTCGGTTACTAAATTGAATGGGCTTTAAGTACTTGAGGGTGTGGTACATCTTTAAAATTTTATTCATATCTAAAAAAGGGGCCATAGCCCCTTATTACCCTTTACTGGTATTTTACTTTCTAAGTTGCTCTGCCACTTGGCATGAAACCCTCGCAACTTCAATGATTTCATCAAAGCTAATTGGTGATGCAGAGCCTTCTTTGATACTATCAACAAACGCCTTAGAACAATCATTTTGCCCTTTATCTTGGCTCGACAATTTCATTTTACTAAATCCTTTCCAACCAAAACCGACCAGTTTTCTGAAGTTATCGAGTTGTAGAACTGCATCATTAGCGAACACTTCAATACGTTCTTTCGGGAAATCTTTACCGCCATTAGCAAAGTAATGAATAGTACCGATTGAACCATCTTCAAATGACAGTGTGATACTAGCTTTGTCTTCACGAATAGCAACACCAGGTGAATCCCCCATACACATCGCATTAAAGCCTGTAATTTTACACCCGGCTAAATGACGCATTAGGTCAATATAATGACATGCTTCACCGATAATTCGTCCACCACCTACTGTGGGATCTTGGGTCCAATGATCAGAAGGGATATCACCAGCGTTCATTGTCATGATGAACGTTTTAGGCCCTTTAACAGAAGATAAGAGCTCTTTCATTTTCACAACATGTGGTGCAAAACGTCGATTATAGCCAACCATGACTTTAGGTTTAGTTTGGCTTTCATTAAAGGCGTTTTCAATAAGGTCGACTTCAGACTCAGCAAGCGCTAAAGGCTTTTCAACAAATACATGCTTTTCGGCGGCAATAGCATCAAGAGTTTGTTGAGCATGCAGGTTGTGCTGCGTCGCAATAACAACTGTATCTATAGCTTTATCAGCTAACACATCAGCATAGTCTGTTGACGCTTTAGCAAAGCCTTGCTTTTTACCGTGGTGCACTGCACTCATACCAGCACTAGTTACAACAGTATTTAAGCTTGCACCTGCATTTTTAAAAGCGGGCATCAAAACACGTGACGCATAATTCCCTGCACCGACGAATGCGCAAGACGCAGAAGATGGCGCTGAAGCAATTTCAGAATTTAAAGTTATAGAACGAGCGGTTAAAACTGCAGTGTCGTTATTTGGATAATCGAGAACAATACCTAACGATGATTTATCGTCTAGGCATTTGTATGCTTCTAAAGCATCGTCAATCGCATAACGATGAGTAACAAGTGGCTTAACATCCAGCGCTCCGGAAGCCATCATATCTAATACTGCTTCAAAATTTCGCTGCTCTGTCCATCGAACAAACCCAACTGGGTAATCATTACCTTTCTCTTCGTATTCAGTGTCATAACGACCTGGACCATAAGAGCAAGAAACCTGGAAAGTTAACTCTTTAGCAAAAAAGTCCGCACGTGAGATCTCTTGTCCAATAACTCCGACTAAAACAATACGTCCACGTTGACGACACATTGTTGCAGCTTGACTTAGTGGTTCGCTACTTTTAGTTGAAGCGGTAATGATAACTCCATCAACACCACGACCTCGTGAAAATGCCTCAGCCGCTTTAATCGCATCTTCGCCTTTGGATAAATCTACTGTCTCAGCACCAAGTTGTCGTGCTAATTCACATTTGGACGAATCAAAATCAATGCCTAGTACACGACAGCCGTTTGCTCTAAGTAATTGAACTGTAATCAGTCCAATTAACCCCAGACCGGTGACAACTACGCATTCACCCAATGTAGGATTAATAAGACGAACGCCTTGAAGGCCAATAGCACCTAAAACCGTAAACGCTGCAGATTCGTCGTCGACATTATCTGGCACCTTAGCACATAAGTTTTTAGGAACTCTTACCACTTCAGCATGATTGCCGTTGGAAACTACACGAGTGCCTACGTCAAAATTTGTACCACCGTTATCCAGAACTGTACCTACATTGCAATAGCCGAGTGGAAGAGGCTGATCAAGCTTAGAGCGCACGGCATCAACAGTAGGCATCAAGCCATCTGTTTTGATTTTGCCGAGTACCATCTTTACTTTGTCGGGTTGCTGGCGTGCTTTGTCGATGAAGTTAGCTTTTCCAAAATCAATTAGCATTCGCTCTGTACCTGCGGAAACCAAACTTTTCCTTGTCGCAATGAGTACATTGCTGTGTTTGATTTGTGGGCACGGTACTTCCACTAAACTCGTTTCGCCGTTCGAGATGTTTTGTAATATTTGTTTCATTAGGACCTTGTTTTTATAAGTTTTGCAGGTACTCCTGCAACAATAGAAAACGGCGCCACATCCTTTGTCACAATGCTACCAGCCGCGACTACAGAACCTGTACCGATGGTTACTCCAGGCATAATTGTGCAGTTAGCTCCAATCCAACAGTCCTGCTCAATTGTTACTTTCTGATACTCATGACCAGAGCCGAATATTTGACCTTTATTGGCAGGAATTCGATGATTACCGCTTATAATCTGAGTGCGATACCCAACGAGAGTTCTGTCACCAATATGAACCCCACCCGATGTTGTAATTAATACATCTAATGCAAGGTCGACATCAGATCCAATAACCAAATTCTTCCCTGGTTGAATCCAAACCCCAGGATAAAAAATAACTCTTTTATCAATTTTGGCACCCATAATTGATAAAAACCATGATTTAAATCTATTAAAAAGTCTATATCTAGGTAAAGAGAAAATTAATCTTGATAAAAATTCATATGACACAACTAGAAAGTATTTCACTATTAACTCGACCTTTCAATTATAGAGTAATAACTCTGATTTTTTTCATCAGGTGTTGGATGAGACAGAAGTAATTTACTTCCCGATTCAATATAATGATCTTTGCTATTAATTCCCTTTAATATTTCGACACTAGATTGAATAATATTATTTGGTTCAATATAAACTGCAGAACCTTCACAACAACCTCTTGACCAACTAGCATCAGCAACAATTAATAATTTTTTCATAGCCCAAGCTTCAATGAAATTATTTGAGAAGCTCTCTAACCTCGCAATATTAACCACTCCATCAATATAACTAACAACATTTTTTACTGACTGAGGCTGTATAGTTTTCAAGTTTATGATTTTACTTGACACGTTTAAACCCTGAGCCTTAACCATAATTTGATTGAGATAGCTACACTCATTCATTGTAAGTATGATTTTAAAGTCACCGTATTTATTTAGCTCATGAAGAATATCAATAAACTCATATACTCGTTTATTTGGTTGTTCGCCACATAAAAATAAAAATTTATACCCGGAAACATCAGCTAAATTAAATTCGTCATGAGCGTCGGTAACGCCACTAACTAGCCTGCTCACTGCCATTTTGACAACATGAAGTTGACAGTCTTTAAACTCGCTCATCAATGTAGCGCGATTTCGAAGTTCTTCGGTTTCAAAAATAACCTCGTCACTTCTAGACGTAAAATAAAGCCTATATTTATCTATTAAATGCTTTTGGAATCTCTTATATTTTGGCAAGTAACCCCAAAAATCTATATCCTTATAAAACAAATTGGAATACGCACAACCAGAGATATTGTACAAATAGTTCAAACTTCCAATCATTGGTGGTCCAAAAAAGGTAAAGCAAACATCGTCTCTTTTTACATGTAATTTAAATCCTTTTAATTCAAATTTTAACCGCGATAAAAAACCGGAATTAACAGGAACATAAGAAATATCGTTATTTTTACAATAATTCTCGATACTACTTTCAGAGCGACAAAAGACAAGATACTTTGATTTATCTTCGAGTCCGTGTAGAAAACTTAATACGTTTTGTAAACCACCACCGGTTTTTATTGGAATGAAATTTAAAATATACAAGCTGTGCTCACTTTATTAATTATTATGAATTTTTAATGATACTCTTTCGAAAAATCTAAACGCCAATAAAAACAAAAGTAACAATATACTATTCTTCAATAACTGTAACGGTACCACTGAGAACTGTAAAAATAACATAGCATATGTCAGTGATAAGTAATAAGTAATTAATTTACTCCTGGTTAAATTAGCATAAATCACTTCAAAAACAGAAAATGAAACATACAGAAAAACTATTGACATTGAATATAATATATAATTTCCAGAAGAAAGAAAGAAACCCATAAAGCCAGGAAAAGGATAATAAAGAAATAGATCTCTATCATAACTTAAATAACTCAGTTCTCCAGTTACCTGAGAATAGACAGTATATGAACCAGGTAACGTTTTTTCTGTGAGTAGAGATAAAAAAAGGTCAATCGAATTAGATTTATTACCAATAAAGACCATCAAACCTTCAAGTCCGACAAACCTTGAAGTGATCAAATAGAGAAGTTGTTCAACTCCTTTGGGCAATACAGTTGATAAATCTAAAAGATAAGATGTATTAATTTCAAATTCATTTTGTCTTGCTATAGTTACAATACCTAGAATGTAAACCAGAAAAACAAAGCTAATTAAGGAAACATTAAAGAACAACGATGCATTCATTATTTTCCTATTCAATGAATACATTAAAATAGGTATGAATATAAAAACAAAAACTGAACGACTAACAAGAGCTATCGAACTGACTATAGATACACACAAAATAATAAAAAACAGTATCGATGCCTTTTCTTTTAAAGCTAACTTGTATTCAATAAACTTAAACGTCAATATTATAATTCCATAGGAACCCATAAATGAAATTACAAGCGGAAACGGCCACGGTAGCGAAAGTGTTGAGCCAATCGCTGAGTTATTTTTTATCATAACACCAAACACAATGATGGCAACTACTGTAAGAGTGATTATCGAGACTCGTTGATTGTTAGAAAACCACAAAGGTGGATGGTTTAGATGTTCACGTTCTAAAAAGTATTGGTGTAATAAACACTGAATAAATCTACCAATAGTTAACGATAACAGACCAATTGAAATCAAGTTGATCATTTCACTATAACTGACTAAATCGTAATTAAAGTAACCAATAGGTTCGGTCATCGAGCTATCGAAAAGAAGTAACCTAACCAACTTTAAATGGTAACCCAAAAATATCATTATTGTAACGAAAAAGTATAATGGGCTAAACGAACCAAAAGTATTTGAAGATATAAAAATGGTACTGACTATAAATAATATAATCAATTCCAATTTCAAATCAGGATAGTCAACACCTAAAACAACACATATTGAAAGCGTTAACAGTGTCATTACAATCAAAACGTAATTTTTCATATTAATACTTTTTAGCCAACTTAACCTTAATAAAGATTCAATACCATTTTGGGTCTAAAAAATAGAAACTTAATTAATTCTAAATATTTAGAACTTCGCTTAAGAAAAATAGCAGTTTGAAAATCTAAGGCTGATGTAGGCAAGACCTTACCCTTATCGATGAATGACTTTATAATCTGACATTTTTTTTGGTAAATAAAATCTCGATTCGAGCTCGTATTATTATCATGTATCCTATACTTCCCAAGCACTTCAGGAAGACAATATACTGACCCATAAACTAATGACTGAGCTAAAAGCATATGATAATCTTCTAAACCTATATCCTCTTTCATTTCTGATGCAATTAATTTGAAGCGCTGAGCACTCCACATCAGATTTAAGGCTGGCATAAAATAATTTCCATATATGATATCATTTGAAGAATACTCGATAAACATTGGCACTTTGAACTTTTTTCCACTAGGTATTTCCTCATAACCTGCGGAAATGCAATCGACTTTTGCATTCACCATAGTGTGGACCTGAAGCTCTACTTTTTCATTGAGCCATTGATCATCAGAAGCTAAAATACAAACATAATCACCTTCAATATAATTCAAGGAGCGTTTAATTGTTCTAATTAGTCCGATATTTTTATCATTCCTCAAAAATGTCCAATCTAAACAACGTTCGTTAATAAAATCATGAATAATCTGATAACCAGCGTCCGATGAGCAGTCATCAATTATAATAACTTGAATATTTTTGTATGATTGACTATATATAGATTTTAGAGCGTCTATAACATAATATTGATGATTATAATATGGTACTACAACTGTAACTAATGGTTCCATAATTACTATTTTACCTTCTTAACTCTTGCAACCATTAAGATAAATTTGATGAAAATTAACTTTGATAACTGTTTTGTCTTTTTGTCTGACTTCATAATAATTCTTCGCATCTCTTGTCCGTTTATAATGTTCAGCAATGAATTTATCATATCTTCCCATTGATATTTATTCGTTAACTTGAAGTACCACTTGACATATCTCAACAACAAGCCGCTCGCAGTCGAAAAGATATATTGCTTAGCTTGAAATTCCAATTCTATACAATTGTTTCTGATGAACGTTAGTAAATTGAGAGGGGTATTACCTATACGATAAAACTGCTCATGAAACCTTCTTGTTGTTGACGTTAGGTTTTCGATATAAAAATACTTTCCTTGACTTTTATCTATATACCTTGCGAAATAGAAACATAACTTTGAAAACAACTCGTCGTCATTTATGTTATTACCTTTTATATAGCAATCTTTTTCCAATTCTTCATAAACTTTTAACAGTAAAGATTTTCTCGCAATAAAAAACCCATGAAGCCCCCACTTTTCAATACATTGTGAGAAACCTACTTTGCCCTCTATTGGCCATATGTTATTAGAATAAATAAATGGGCGATCATTAACAGAATTTTTAAAAATCAATTGATGACAGACCAAATCAACTTTACCACTGAATTTTTGCATACATGTTAAAATCGCATCTTCGGATAAAAAATCATCACAATCAAGAATGGTAATAAAATCTTTTTGAGTCGCTTTTACTCCCAACTTCCTTGCTAAAAATGCACCTTGATTTTCTTTTTCAATTAACTTGATCTCTATGTTTTTTACTTTAGGTAAATTATTTATTATTTCAGAACTTCTATCAGTAGAACCATCATTTATAATAACCCACTCTATATCTTTCCATTCAATTCTTTTAATGGCTTCATAGCATTTTAATATGTTTTTTTCTTCATTATATATTGGTGTTATTATTGCCACACTCATAATTTAAACCTGCCTTAATTTCTTGCAATGATAGTTAAAAAAAGCGACCGAGAAAACGAAATACAAAATATAGTTGAACGTATATACATAGTTTACAGTTTTAAGTCCTATATCACCCATAAAAACTGAGGTCCCAACCACTAATGATACATTCATTAACACTTCAGCTGCTATATTTGTTTTAAAATATCCTTTTGCTAAAAGTATGGATGCGGGAATAAAGGCTGCAATTCTAAAAAAGTCGCCAATTAAACGGGACTTCAAAAGTTCAGTAGCTTCTAAAAAAACACTTGTAAATAAAATGTTTATTATAAAATCTCTAAATACATATATAATCAACAAGCCAACAAAGGAAACAGGAATAAGAAGTGAAAGTACTTTAAAAGTTGTTGACTTCAACTCAGAATCATTATTAATAGATGCGGCCTTTGGAAAGAAATACATGCCTACCCCTAAAGTGCATATACTAACATAAGCATCTGATATTCTCACCGTTGACTGCCATATACCAGCATCCCCCATTGAATACACGTCTATAATAATGTTTCTAACGAAAATTACTGATGTAGGACCAGTTATAGCCCCAATAACTCCAACTAGGACATAACCCATTAGTTTTTTCCGTTTATTATAATCTACCTTCCCATACCAGTACTTAACTTTAAACCAGGGTTCATTCTTTACTCTAATAAGTACAATCACACCAGAAATAGCACTAGTTACAGAAACTATAACTAGTCCACCAATTACCCCATATAAATACAGGGCCAAAGCAGTTACTACAAGAGTAACAATTATCGATATCATGCTGGTCGTGATATTTTTTTTGTTATCACCAAAGCCGTTCAATACACTTAGACTAAAAGAGTTTGCAGCTGAGAGAGGGAGTACTAAACAAGCAGTTACGATAACCCACCCATATTCATCATTATCAAACAGCCATGCGGATAAAGATGCGTTAAAAATGAGAGTAACTGGGACAATTGTCGATACCATTAGTACAACAATTGAAACAGCAGCTTTCCACCACTCCGCACATGCAACTAAGCCCAAGCGTTGGTTCTCTGCTGAGTATCTAACAACGCCTTGAGATAACTGGTTTACGACCAAACCATTCAAGATACCAACAAAGCTTTGCAACTGTCCCAACATAGCCATGCCTACGGGGCCAGCATAGACAGCTACAAATTTAGAAACTAAAAAGCCTGCCATCATCCTTATAAAAGTTAAAGCTGCACCTAAAAAGGCTACTGATGCCAGTTTCATTTGGAATAGCTATTTATAGTTTCAATTATGAATGAAATATCTTCTCGAGACATAACTTGAGAAATTGGAATGCTAACGATTTCATTGTGAAGACTTCCATCACTCGTTGTACCTTCAAATATCTCATCTTCATAACAAATCTGTTTAGATATAGCGGTTGGATAATGTACCAATGTATCTACACCAGATTTTTTCATATACTCAATAAAATGTTCTCTTTCACATACTCGCACAACAAATAAGTGCCATACATGCCTATTTTGATCATCTAAATGAGGTAGACCAATAAGAGGGTTATCGATTTCAGTCAAATATCTATTTGCTACCTCTCTCCTTATTTTAATATCTTCATCTAAACTCTTCAATTTCACACATAACATCGCAGCTTGAATTTCATCCATACGACTGTTAACACCTCTGTAAGCATGTTCGTATCTTTTAAAAGAACCATACTGCCCTATAGCTTTGACAGTCTTGGCCAATTCAAGATCATTCGTGATTATCGCACCTGCATCTCCTAAAGCACCTAAGTTTTTACCAGGGTAAAAACTAAATGCTCCTGCGTTACCCCAGCTACCAGATTTCTTTCCAGCGATATTAGCACCGTGAGATTGTGCACAGTCTTCTAGAACTAATATATTGTATTCATTAGCTATTTGGATAATTTCAGACATTGGAGAAATATTACCGTATAGATGTACCGGTAAAATTAATCGGGTTTTTTCGGTAATAGCAGCTTGAATAGAAGAAGGTGTCAAATTATACGTAAATTGGTCTGGTTCTACTAAAACTGGAATTAAATTATTTTCCGTTATAGCTAAAACTGAAGCAATAAAAGTATTTGACTGTACAATAACCTCATCACCATCTTTAAGCTTACCCAGCTCCTTCCAAGCTCTTATTGTTATAGTTAGAGCATCGAGGCCATTGGCTAACCCAACACAATATTTGGTACCACAATAATGTGAAAAATCATTCTCGAAGTGCTCGAGCTCTTTTCCCATCAAATACCAACCTGAATCTATTACACGAGAACACGCCTTTTTCAACTCTTTCGCATGCAATTCATTGATTTTTTTCAAATCTAAAAATGGGATCATTTATTTATCTCTTTTGCAGGGTTACCAACGACTGTACTAAACGGCGCAACACTTCTCGTTACAACTGAACCGGCACCAACCATAGCGCCTTCGCCAATAATAATTCCAGGGAGTATTGTGCTATTAGCACCGATCGAGGCACCTTTTTGAATAATGGTTTTAAGAAAATGCTCTGGGTAATTTTTAGAACGCGGTGTTTTATCATTTGTAAATGTAACATTAGGACCAATAAATACGTTATCTTCTATCGTAATGCCATCCCAAACTTGCACTCCACTTTTTATAGTAACGTTATTGGCAATTGAAACATCATTTTCAATCAAGCAGTGAGAGCATATATTGCAATTAGAACCGATTGATGCGTTTGGTAAAACCACGCAAAATTGCCAAATGTTGGTATTCATACCAATATTTTTAGCTTGAACATCAGAGAGTTGGTGAATCACTATTAACTACCTTAATAAATTCCTCATAGTCCCTTATATAGTCTGATTCATCAAATATAGAATCAGCTAGAACCATTAAAACGCAATCATCACTGAAATCAAACATTTCACGCCAAATAAATGAGTCGATAAATAAGCCTTGAGCAGGGTTATCTAAAAGCAATTCAACTTTCTCTTTACCATTATCCAACAAAAACCGACAAGAGCCTTTTAACACAATTGCTAATTGTTTTAGCTTTTTATGCGCATGAAATCCACGCCTGGTTTCTTCTTTAGTATTAAAAATATAATAAACACGTTGTATATCAAAAGGGATATGTTCACATTGTTCAAGACTAACCAACGCCCCTCTATCATCACCGTGGCTTTGAAATTGTATAATCTTAATATCCATAGAAATATTACTCTTTAATTATATTTATCAGATACTTACCATAGTCATTTTTTAACATTGGTTTGGCTAAATTAGTCAGTTCCTCATTTGTTAGCCAACCATTTCTCCATGCTACCTCTTCCAAGCAAGCAATTTTAAAGCCTTGAACATGCTGAACAGTTTCTACAAAGCTTGATGCTTCGTGTAGACTTTCATGAGTACCAGTATCCAACCAAGCAAATCCGCGGCCTAACAACTGAACATTTAAATGACCTTCTTCCAAGTACATTTGGTTTATGCTGGTGATCTCTAGCTCACCACGCTCAGAGGGCTTAACTTGTTTAGCCTTTTTAATAACACTATTATCATAAAAGTAAAGCCCTGTTACAGCATGATTTGACCTAGGTTTTAAAGGCTTTTCTTCTATTGAAATGGCTTTCATTTGTTTATCAAACTCTACTACACCAAACCTTTCAGGATCCTTTACTTGATAGCCAAAGACATAAGCGGATTCACTTCTAGATGACATTTTTGAAGCGTATTGTAAAGAATCAGAAAAACCTTGACCGTAGAAAATGTTATCTCCTAAAACAAGACAAACTGAATCCTCGCCAATAAAATCTTCACCAATAATAAAAGCCTGAGCAAGACCATCTGGATTTTCTTGTACTTTATATTCCAGGTTAATACCAAAATCAACGCCATTACCTAACAGACGTTTAAATCCATTTTGCTCTTCAGGAGTTGTAATAATTAGTATATCTCGTATACCAGCTAGCATAAGGGTTGAGATTGGATAATAAATCATTGGTTTATCATAGACAGGTAGCATCTGCTTTGATGTTCCGCGAGTCAGGGGGTAAAGACGAGTACCAGATCCACCAGCTAATACAATACCTTTCATTACTTCATATCTCCTGTTACTACACCTAGGCGCTCGCGTTGGTAACTACCATCTTGCACATTTTGACACCACTTAGAGTTATCTAAATACCATTGCACTGTCTTACGAAGGCCCGTTTCGAAAGTCTCATCCGGTGTCCAACCTAATTCTCGTTGCATCTTAGATGAGTCAATAGCATAGCGACGATCATGACCTGGGCGATCTTGTACATATGTTATCTGCTCGGCATACTTAGTGTTTTTTGGAACTAATGTGTCAAGGATGTCACAAATAGTGTTTACAACTTCAAGATTCTGCTTTTCATTATGACCACCAATATTGTAGGTCTCTCCTACTTTACCTTCGGACACTACTTTATAGAGCGCTCTAGCATGGTCTTCAACGAACAACCAGTCACGAATTTGGTCACCCTTTCCGTATAGAGGAAGATCTTTTCCTTCCAACGCATTGAGAATAACCAGTGGGATCAATTTTTCAGGGAAATGATACGGGCCGTAGTTATTTGAACAGTTAGTGACGATAGTTGGCAGGCCGTAAGTACGCAGCCATGCACGAACTAAATGGTCACTTGATGCTTTTGAGGCAGAATAAGGGCTAGATGGTTCATAAGATGCCGTCTCCAAGAACATTGGGAGCTCTGTCCCCTCAGGAACTTCATCAGGGTGAGGAAGGTCGCCATAAACTTCATCTGTAGATATATGATGGAAGCGAAACTCTGCTTTTGCTTGATCTTCAAGTTTATTCCAGTACTCGCGTGTAGCTTCCAATAACGTATATGTTCCAACTACATTCGTTTCAATAAATGCAGCAGGACCAGTGATAGAACGATCAACATGCGACTCAGCAGCTAAGTGCATTACCGCATCCGGTTTATGCTCAGCAAAAACACGGTCAAGTTCTGAACGATTACAGATATCGACTTGTTCGAATGCATAACGTTCATTTGAATCAACATCGACAAGTGACTCTAAGTTACCCGCATAAGTGAGCTTATCAACGTTTATAACGCTGTTCGATGTATTACTGATAACATGTCGGATAACTGCTGAGCCAATAAAGCCTGCACCACCAGTAACTAAAATTTTCATTATGCCCATACTCCCTTTGTATCCACAATAACGAGGTTCTCTGGTAGCTTTTGTAATTTTTTAAACTCTGAGTGATCAACTAACAAGACAGCTATATCCGTTTTATTAATTGCTTCATCTAATTCAACTAGTTTTGCATTATTAGAAAATGAAGAAGAAAGCTTAGATATATTTGGTTCAATAAAACTAACTACTGAAGGGTGCTCTGCTGCAATTTTTTGAGCTATCGATAATGATGGGCTCTCACGTAAATCATCAATATCCGGTTTGAATGCAAGACCAAAACAACTAATGCGTACATCTGCAGCTGTTTTAGTCGGGTTTGCCTGTAGAAAGTCTGCAACAGCTAATTTTACTTTATTAATGACCCATTCAGGCTTTGCATCGTTCACTTTTCGCGCTGTATGTATAATTTGCGCTTCAGCTGGTGTTTTTGAAACAATAAACCAAGGATCAACTGCGATACAATGACCACCGACACCTGGCCCTGGTTGTAAGATATTGATTCGAGGATGACGATTTGCTAAAGAGATTAATTCCCACACATCAATATCTAACTTATCGCAAATAACTGACAATTCATTCGCAAAAGCAATTTGCACATCGCGACAACTATTTTCGGTTAGTTTGGCCATTTCTGCAGTACGTGCATTAGTAATAACACAGTCGCCCACAACAAAGTTTTTATATAGCTCCACTGAACGCTCTGAACAACGTTTTGAAATACCACCAATTACTCGATCATTTTCAACTAGTTCACGAACAACATGACCAGGTAGAACACGCTCAGGACAATGTGCAATATTTACATCCGCATGTTCACCAGCGCGTTGTGGAAAACTTAGATCAGCACGAGCTTCGGCCAGCCAATCAGCCATCTGCTCAGTCGCACCAACAGGAGATGTTGATTCTAAAATAACTAAATCACCTTTTTTTAGAACAGGTGCAATTGCTTTGCTCGCAGCCTCAATATAACGAAGATCTGGCTCAGGAACTTCTCCTTTAGCACATCCTTTGAAAGGAGTAGGTACAGCAATTAAAAATGCATCTGCAGGCTCAGGTTTTGTAACCGCTTTTAGGTAGCCTTCAGTTACGGCTGCCTGCACTAACATATCAAGATCAGGTTCAACAATGTGTATTTTACCTTGGTTAATAGTGTCCACTGCATGTTGGCTAACATCTACCCCAATCACTCTTAACTTTCTTGATGCAAACATTGCTGCTGTCGGTAGCCCGATGTAACCTAAGCCTACAACTGAAATTGTTTCAAAAGACATTATGCTTCCCTAAAGTTTTATTTTGCTAATTCGTTCAAAATTATTTTGCAAGCCTGCCCATCCCCGTATGGGTTGTGTGCAAAACTCATTGCTTGATATGCAGCTTTATCAGTCAATAAAATCTGTAAGTTCGCTGTAATCATATTTACGTCAGTTCCAACTAATTTAACCGTACCCGCACCAACCGCTTCTGGTCGCTCGGTCGTATCGCGCATTACCAATACCGGCTTACCTAGAGAAGGCGCTTCTTCTTGAATACCACCCGAGTCGGTTAAAATAATATGCGCGCGACTCATTAAATAAATAAATGGCAGATACTGTTGAGGTTCAATAAGATGAATATTATCGATACCCGCTAATATACGATTGACGGGTTCGCGGACATTAGGATTTAAATGCATCGGATATAGGATTTGCGTGTCCGGGTACGCTTTAGCGGTGATTGCAAGAGATTCACAGATGCGCTCAAAACCGCCACCAAAACTTTCACGGCGATGGCCGGTAACCAAAATTAACTTTTTGTTTTCATCTAAGAACGGGAATTGAGCAGAAAGCGTGGCGTTCAAATTTCTATCAGAATCAATTTTGCTCTTTACCATTAACAAAGCGTCAATTACGGTATTCCCCGTTACTAAAATATCTTCTTGATTAAAGTTCTCTTTTAAAAGATTTTCTTTTGATGTTTGAGTTGGTGCAAAGTGATATTTGGTTAACGCGCCCGTTAATCGGCGATTACCTTCTTCTGGCCACGGTGAGTAAATGTTGCCGGTACGAAGACCAGCTTCCACATGACCTACTGCGATTTGCTCGTAGTAAGCAGCTAGGCTAGCGGCAAACGTCGTTGCAGTATCACCATGCACTAAAACCACATCAGGTTTAAAATCTTCTAGTACTGGTTTAAGCTCTAACAAAATACGCGCGGTGACTTCGTTAAGCGTTTGACCGACTTTCATTAAGTTCAAATCATAGTCTGGCGTGATTTCAAACAACTCTAAAACTTGGTCAAGCATTTCACGGTGTTGAGCGGTTACACAGCACTTTGCTTCAAAGCGATCATCTGCCGCTAGAGCATGAACAAGAGGTGCCATTTTGATGGCTTCTGGACGTGTGCCAAAAACCGTAAGGATTTTTTTCTTAGTCATCTTATGAAGTTTCCAACCGGCAAGTTAAATTAAATAATTGATTTTTATAGCGTTTATTCTCGGTCAATTTTAAGACACTGAAACACTTTTTATTCATTCTAAGACAGTCGACTTTCGCCCATCCCTTATAAAGTCTAAATTTTGCTTACTTTAAAAAACCGCCCAATAGGCCGCAAAACGGCTCTTGTCCAACCCAGGGCAAGATTACGAAGCCCCTTGCCCTGCAAGGACTTGCGAAAGGTAAGCGTTATTGCGGTTCGCTTTTTTCTGCTTTCTTTTGATCCCTGCTTTGAAGCTGATTTCTTCCGTCAGCAGATTTAAAGCTATATGTCTTATAACTGCTAAATTCTCACCGGCTTGCTCTCGACGTATCCGACATTCATCTTCTTTAAAACCAACGTCTAATCGCCAGTGCATCTGATTTTCAATGCTCCAATGTGCTCGCGTGCTCTCTAGTAAAGCTTTAGCCGTTAGTTTTGCTGAGCTTATGTAGTGCTTGATTTGCATTGTTTCTGCTGGCTTATCACCTTCTTGACTAATTGAAACGACCATACCAATTGTGGAGAGTTCAGCCCAATCAAACGCTATATAGCCTAAGAAATCTGTATTGTGAACAACCATACTCAAACGCGTTTCTGTACGACCATGCCCTTTCTCTTGAGTGACGTATTTATCAACTTCAAAACTATTAATCATACTAGAATTAAACACTTGGCTAATCGCTTGCTCCAATCGTTTTTGATTACCTTTTACCGCTAAGAGATAATCTGCATCTTGAGCGACTATCTTTTCAGCTATATCCTTCTGGCATCCCATAGCATCAATAGTCACTAAACAACCTCGCAAGGAAAGCATTTCAAGCAGTTCAGGGATTGCTTTTATTTCATTGCTTTTATCCGCAGTCTTCACTTGTCCTAGTACAACTTGGTTTGCTGCACTAAAGGCACTAACCATATGGATTGCACCACAACGCTTGTCTTTGTTGTATGTGCCTCTGAGAGTTTTGCCGTCGATAGCAATCACTTCACCCTCTGTCGTCTCATGACAGTCTTTCATCCACGCAGTAAAGCATCGTTGCAGTTGCTTGGCGGAAATAAGATTGATAACTCGGGCAATGGTATCGTGTACTGGTATGCCTTGTTTGAAATCACCATACTGCCTAAGCCATTCCAAGTTATCTTCACCAAAATCTTCAATATCCTCCCAACCTTCAGCACCAGCAATCACTGCTGCAATTATTAAGAAGATAATGTCGGTTAGCGTGTGCTCTATTTTCCAAGCTTGGCGAGGGTCTCGAATAACTGAAATATGGTCCAAAAGGCTTAATCCATTCATTATGGCTAAATATCTGCTGTTAAAAAACAGTATATGATCACACCTAAATCTGATCATCAAATCGATCTTGAATGTATTGAATTTGTTGTGACTTCAGTGTACAAATTAGTGGAAACATCACTTCACGCTACCCCTTATTCCATATGGGTTTTTCATGATCTTGCCCTGTTGTCCAACCTTTAGGTTTGCCATTCATTCGAATTTGGGTACGCTACCGCCCCTAGGTTTAGCTCCTAAAGGCAAGATGGTGCTACTTTTATGCAGTTCCATACGGTTCTAATTAGCATTCTAATGTCAATTTTAGCAACATACGTGTGTATTAACCAGCGTATTCCTTTGTCTAACTTACCAGCCTGTGACCACTTACTCACCCAACGAAAACATTGTTCGTTTCGCAAGTACTAGGGGCCTATGAAGTAGCGATTTTTTTGTGCTGTAGTGCAGTAGCGTTTTTCTATATCAATAAATGTTGCCGTTTCGGTACAGCTATTCGAAGCTTTGGTTATTGTTTACCAAAAATAACACTTTGATTTCTTTACATGCTAGTCCGTGTAGGTAGTGGCTCAGCTGCAAGGCTAAGAACTCGCAGATGCGCGCTTCCACTCGCGCTATCTCCTTTTCTAAAATCGTTAATTTCTCTTCCATTGTCAGTTTTTATGTTGGTATCGCCCTTGCTCCAAAAAAGCTTTCTTTTGAAATAAGTCTTTGCTCAATCTTAGTCACGAGTTCTCATTGCTTAGCATCCTCACCAATCGGCTTGGATTGACTTTGGGCCTTGATACGCACTTCAAGCGGGTTGGCTTTAAATTCCGCTAAGGCTGAGTAACGAGCATGGGTTGTTGAGGGTTCATAAGCTAAGTGGCCCGTACCACTTGTTCAGATGATATTGCTTATTTGGACTTTATCGCTCGCACGGCTTGTTTGGGCTTCGCTGTTGTTCTTGATTTAGCTGCCTTTGTTGATTCTGAAGCTCTTGTTGGTGTAGATACCCTTTCTGGTTTACATGTCCTTGTTTGTTTAGAGAGTGGCGATGAAACTGGCTTTACGGCTTCTACGTAGCAAGCCGTTCACGAAGTGGGGTATCACTTTGTTAATCGTCGCAATGGGGAAGTCGAACTTGGTAGGTTGTTGTCGCAAACCGGCACGCATGTGAAAGGACGAAGAGCAGAAGGAGGAGGGATTAGAATGAACGGAATACGAAGTATCAAGAAAGAGAGGTAACGCTGAGTTCCACTACACCCTTCCTCTGTATTCTCCTACCCTTTCTCGCTATACTCCCGATCTATAGTTTTTCGCCCAATAACGAATAAGAGTTCAAGACATGCAAGAGTTAGTTCCATTTGTTCAAGAGAATATGATTTTAGCCATCGTATGGATCGGCTTGGTTGTTGCCATCATTGCGAACGTTATCAAGACATCAAGCGCAGCCTACAAAGAGATCACGGCAGCGCAAACCACACACATGATTAACCGTGAAAACGGTATTGTGGTTGATATTCGTACTAAGGATGAGTTCAAAAAGGGCCATATTACGGACGCAGTTCACATTTTGCCGTCAGATATCAAAGCAAATAGCTTTGGTAGCCTTGAAAGCCAAAAAGCAGACCCAATCATCGTAGTATGCAAGACAGGTCAAACCGCTCAAGAAAGCGCGAACTTGCTGGTTAAAGCAGGTTTCGAAAACGTAAGCGTACTGAAAAGCGGCTTAGTGGCTTGGAGCGAAGCTAACCTTCCTTTAGTTAAAGGTAAGAAATAGGTTAAAGGCAAGAAGCGGCTGACCGATAAACTAACTTTCAGGCTCTGTTCGATAAATACAATGAACAGAGTCTAATTTAAAATTTTTAAGGACAAGAAAATGGCTGAAGCAGCACAACAAGACGCACAACAAAACTTCGCAATCCAACGTATCTTCCTAAAAGACGTATCTTTCGAAGCGCCAAACTCTCCAGACATGTTTCAAAAAGAGTGGAACCCAGATGTAAAACTGGATCTAGACACTCAAAGCCGTGAACTTGGCGAAGGCGTTTACGAAGTAATCCTACGTCTAACTGTTACAGTTAAGAACGCAGAAGACACTGCATTCCTTTGTGAAGTTCAACAAGGCGGTATCTTCTCTGCAAGCGAAATGGAAGCTGGTCAACTGGCTCATTGCCTTGGTGCATTCTGCCCGAACATCCTGTTCCCATACGCTCGTGAAACGATTTCTAGCCTAGTGGTTAAAGGTACGTTCCCACAACTGAACCTAGCACCTGTAAACTTCGATGCTTTGTTCATGAACTACCTACAGAACCAAGCTCAGCAAGCTGAAGGCTAACAGGCTTAAGTCTCAAAGTAGAACTTAACTCTAACGATTCAAGCGCTAGTTCGCTTTTAAATGCACATCGCAACTTCTGCGATGTGCATTTTTTCTTTACACTGTACTAAAGTTGAAAACTCTTCTTATTTTAGTGGAAAGCTTTTCCAGAATTCTTCGATTTCCCTCAATATTTTTAGGTGGAAGCATGACAGACACAACTTACCCGACCAACACGACAGACGCTTACGGTAAAGACAGCGCTTACGGAAAAGAGATCGCCATGACTGTCATTGGTGCAGGTTCTTACGGAACCTCTTTAGCTATCTCTCTAGCGCGTAACGGTGCAAACGTTGTTCTTTGGGGGCATGACCCTGCTCATATGGCTCGCCTTGAATCTGAGCGCGCTAATAATGAGTTTCTACCAAATATAGAATTCCCAGAAAGCCTGATCATTGAATCAGACTTAGAAAAAGCAGTGACTTCAAGCCGAGACCTTTTACTTGTAGTCCCGAGCCACGTATTCGGCGTTGTGCTTAATAGCGTTAAACCTTACTTAGCCTCAGACTCTCGCATCTGTTGGGCGACCAAAGGCTTAGAGCCAGAGACCGGCCGCCTGCTTAAAGATGTCGCGCATGATGTGCTTGGTGATGGTTACTCACTAGCAGTTCTATCTGGCCCTACTTTTGCGAAAGAGCTTGCGATGGGTATGCCGACCGCAATTTCAGTTGCCTCACCAGACAAGAGCTTCTTAAAAGAGCTACAAGAGAAAATTCACTGCGGCAAAACATTCCGTGTGTATGCGAACTCAGATTTCATTGGTATGCAGCTTGGCGGCGCGGTTAAAAACGTTATCGCAATTGGCGCTGGCATGTCGGATGGTATTGGCTTTGGTGCTAACGCTCGTACAGCACTGATCACGCGTGGCTTAGCTGAGATGAGTCGGTTGGGCGCAGCACTTGGCGCACAACCAGAAACCTTTATGGGCATGGCTGGATTAGGCGATTTAGTACTGACATGTACCGATAACCAATCCCGTAACCGTCGCTTTGGTTTAGCGCTTGGCTCAGGTAAGGACGTCGATACGGCGCAAGAAGAAATCGGCCAAGTGGTCGAAGGGTATCGCAACACCAAAGAAGTTTGGTTACTATCAGAACGCATGGGCGTTGAGATGCCAATTGTTGAACAAATTTATCAAGTGTTGTATCAAGGGAAAGATGCCCACTTAGCTGCGCAAGATCTGCTTGCTCGAGACAAGAAGTCAGAGCGATAACACCACGTATCAAGTCGTGGAATGAAATAGATAAGATGGATGGAAAAATGAAACACTGTGAACAACAAAAAGTTTGGCAATGCATTGTGAAGGAAGCTCGACAGCTGTCAGAGCAAGAGCCTATGCTTGCGAGTTTTTACCATGCCACGATCATCAACCACGAAAGCTTGGGCGCCGCGCTCAGTTATATTCTGGCAAACAAGTTAAAGACCGCCTCAATGCCTGCAATGGCTGTACGTGAAGTGGTTGAACAAGCATTTAAGCAGGACCAATCGATTATTGATGCTGCCGCTTGTGATATTTGTGCAACAGTGACTCGAGATCCGGCGGTAGAGATGTATTCAATGCCTCTACTTTATCTTAAAGGCTACCATGCTCTGCAAGGTTACCGAGTCGCTAACTGGCTATGGAAACAAGGTCGTATTGCTCTTGCGACTTACCTGCAAAATCAAATTTCAGTCGCTTGCCAAGTAGATATCCACCCGGCTGCACGTATCGGCAAAGCAATCATGCTCGACCACGCAACAGGCATTGTTATCGGTGAAACGGCTGTAGTCGAAAATGACGTGTCGATTCTTCAAGACGTGACCCTAGGTGGTACCGGTAAAGAAGGCGGTGATCGACACCCTAAAATCCGTGAAGGCGTAATGATCGGTGCCGGCGCTAAAATCCTTGGCAATATTGAAGTGGGTGAAGGCGCTAAGATTGGCTCTTGCTCTGTAGTTCTGCAGGCTGTACCACCTCATACTACCGTGGCGGGCGTGCCAGCAAAGATCGTAGGTAAACCTAAAACTGACAAACCATCTTTAGACATGGATCAGGGATTCAACGGTCGTTCACAGAACTTTATTCATGGTGATGGGATTTAACCAGCAGTAGCGGAAAACGAGCATCAATGAGATTCGCATAAAACATAAACAACCTACAAGTAGATGAATAACAACTAAATGACGATAATGATGAAACAAATTCGAGCCATTAGTTCAACTCTCCTGATATCAGCGAGCCTCTGTGTTGCTCTTTTATCTACATCGTCATTTGCTGCATCTCAAGGTGAACTGAAAGGTGTATCTAGCGAGATATCTCGCCAACAAAAGAATCTATCCTCACAACAGAAAAAACTCGATAGCCTACAAGCGAGCCTCAAAAAACAAGAGCTCTCCATTGCTTCGCTTGAAAAAGCTATCCTAGACAGTAAAAAGCAGCTGAATACCGCTAATGCTAATATTGCGAACTTAGACACCAAGATAAAAGCGCTCACAGCGCAGAAAAAAGTCCATACCGATAAGCTAGAGCAACTAATTCAAACTTACTACATGACAAGCCGCGCTAAAGCCTCATCGCACATCCTCAATACAGGGGTCGAAGAAGATCGCATCAGCCATTATTACCAACATCTTGCCAAAGCCCGCTCTGCAACAATCAAAACGATTGAACAAACTCAACTTGATCTAGAAGAAAGCCATAAGCAGCGCCAACTTGAACAAGAGCAAATCGCGACCCTGTTAAAACAACAAACCACCAAGCGCGATACTTTAGCCAAAACCCAAACACAACGTAAGAAAACCGTTGGTAGCATCAAGAAGAACATTTCGGGTGACAAAAACTATTTGGCAGAACTTCAGCGCAATGAAACGCGCCTTAAAGCTGAAATAGCGAAAGCAGAGAAGGCAGCTCGAGAAAGACGTAATGCTGTACCTATGGACGGTTTAGCTAAGCGTAAAGGCAAACTGCCTTGGCCGATAAAAGATAAAGTTTTACACAGCTACGGTTCGCGCCAAACAGGCCAAGTCAACTGGAAAGGCATGGTGATTAACGCTAAATATGGTCAACAAGTGAAATCTGTTTACTCAGGAACAGTTGTATTCGCCGAATACCTACGTGGTTATGGCTTAGTGGTACTGCTTGACCATGGTAAAGGCGATATGACGCTCTATGGCTTTAATCAAGCGCTTTTAAAGAAAGAAGGTGACAAGGTTAAAGCTGGCGAAGCTATTGCTCTAGCCGGTGACACTGGTGGCCAAACTCGCCCATCACTGTACTTTGAGATTCGTAGAAATAGCCAAGCTCAAAACCCGAAGAGTTGGTTGGTTCGATAAAGAGCAGATACGGGATGCGAGTATCTTTCTTCGAATCCCGTATACCGCTTACTCGTCTCTTTCTATTTAGAGTTCAACGCCCTTACACCATCTTCTAATAATGTCAGCTGTTCAAAACCTTGCGCGGTCGCAATTGGTTTAACGGTCGCTATCATCTGCAGCATTCCTTGATGAACGACTTGCTCGGTAATTTGGGCTTTTGGAGACATCGCAGACTGATACGCCAACCAACCCGATGCGATCAAGTGAAGAGAAGTGACCATCGATTTCATTTCCGTATCCGTTGCTTTGAGCAGGTTCAACTCAACGAAGGCTCGCATGATATCGACAAGATTCGTTTGCAGCTTTTCTTGTACGGCCATGTAATCAAGGTGGAGTTTTTCATCACGTGACAATATTTCAGGCAGATTCGCATAGAAGAATCGGTACTTCCACATCAGTGTGAAGATAGAATCTAAGTAAGTCTTTAGTAACGTCAGGCTTTCTTGTTGGCCTTGAATCGGTGTGAACCTTTCAAGTAACTCTGTCGAATAGAGAGTAAAGATGTCACGGACAATTTCTTGCTTGTTGCGGAAATGGTAGTAGAGGTTACCAGGGCTAATCTCGATATGCTCAGCAATATGATTGGTCGTAATACTACGCTCACCGTGCTCATTAAAAAGCTCTAGAGCAGCGTAAACAATCTTGTCACGTGTTTTCATTAGTTATTAGTATCCCTATCCGTTTAGGGGTTCAGTATATCGCCACTAAACGGATAGATCGAGCTGTTAACATCTGGTCTAATTAGCATTAGCTAAAATAGAGCCGAATCAATCACTGCCAAACAGATCTCGTGTGTACACCTTATCTGCAACGTCTGCGATCTCTTCTACCATTCGATTAGAAACAATCACATCCGATACAGCTTTGAACTCAGCAAGATCAGAATAGACTTTCGAGTTAAAGAAGTGCTCTTCTTTCAATACCGGTTCAAACACGACGACTTCGATGCCTTTGGCTTTTAAACGCTTCATGATCCCTTGGATGGAAGAAGCACGGAAATTGTCAGAGCCCGCCTTCATGATCAAACGATAAATACCGACAATTTTAGGCGAGCGCTTAATAATTGAATCCGCAATGAAGTCTTTTCGGGTACGGTTTGCATCAACAATCGCACCCACAATGTTGTTTGGTACATCTTGATAGTTTGCTAATAGTTGCTTGGTGTCTTTTGGTAAGCAGTAACCACCGTAACCAAATGAAGGGTTGTTGTAATGATTGCCGATACGAGGGTCTAAGCCAACACCTTCTATGATCTGACGAGAATCCAAGCCATGCGCTTCCGCGTAAGAATCAAGCTCATTGAAATAAGAAACTCGCATCGCTAGATAAGTATTTGAGAATAACTTTACTGCTTCTGCTTCCGTTGAGTGAGTAAACAGTACGTCGATGTTTTCTTTTTCCGCACCTTCCACAAGAAGATTCGCAAACACTTTAGCGCGTTCAGAACATTCACCAACGATAATACGTGATGGGTGTAGATTATCGTACAGGGCCTTGCCTTCACGCAAAAACTCCGGTGAGAACATGACGTTTTCGCAGTTCAGCTCTTGCTTAATACGCTCGGTATAGCCAACCGGCACCGTTGATTTAATAACCATCACCGCATCAGGATTGATCTCCATGACGTCTTTGATGACAGATTCTACAGAGCTGGTATCAAAATAATTGTTTTTAGGGTCATAATCGGTAGGTGTAGCAATGATGACAAATTCAGCATTTTTGTAAGCGGCTTTATCCGTTGTTGCCATGAAGTTCAGCGTCTTATTTGATAGAAAGTGCTCAATCTCATTGTCTACAATCGGTGACTGCTTATTGTTTAGCATTGCCACTTTTTCATCGATGATATCTACCGCAATGACTTCATGATGTTGTGCCAAAAGCATAGCGTTTGATAGACCCACATACCCTGTACCGGCTACTGCAATCTTCATGATAATACCTATAGTTTTGAGTAATTAACTCAACATAATTTATAACTTAGCTTGCCGTATCATACTCTGGTTGGGGAATTATTCCACTAGCCCGCTTTATCCATTCCTTGCTATACTCGTGACAGTTTTGTATTCAAAAGAGTTAGAAAATTATGATTATCGTAACGGGTGGTGCTGGCATGATTGGCAGCAATATTGTTAAGGCGCTTAATGAAGCGGGCCACAACGATATTCTAGTCGTCGACAACTTAAAAGATGGTAAGAAATTTAAGAACCTTGTAGACCTAGACATCACGGATTACATGGATCGTGATGACTTCCTAACTCAAGTCATGGCCGGTGATGATTTTGGTCATATTGAAGCTGTTTTCCATGAAGGAGCATGCTCTGCTACCACTGAGTGGGATGGCAAATACATGATGCTCAACAACTATGAATACTCAAAAGAGCTACTTCATTACTGTGTTGAGCGTGAAATTCCTTTCTTGTATGCCTCTTCAGCTGCAACTTACGGTGAGACCGACACTTTCATCGAAGAGCGAGAGTACGAAGGTGCATTGAATGTCTACGGCTATTCAAAACAACAATTTGATAACTACGTTCGTCGCTTAACCGCGGATGCAGCAGCACACAACGAAACGCTTTCGCAAATCGTAGGGTTTCGTTACTTCAATGTTTATGGTCCACGCGAGCAACACAAAGGCAGCATGGCCTCTGTCGCTTTCCACCTAAACAACCAAATGAATGCCGGTGAAAACCCGAAATTGTTCGCAGGTAGCGAAACCTTTAAGCGTGATTTTGTGTATGTAGGTGATGTTGCGGCTGTAAACTTGTGGTTCTTAGAGAATGGGGTATCAGGCCTCTTTAATCTAGGTACTGGCAATGCTGAGTCGTTTGAAGAAGTCGCCAAGGCAGTTATCAAGCACCATGGTAAAGGCGAAATCGAAACGATTCCTTTCCCTGAGCATTTAAAAGGTGCTTACCAAGAATTCACTCAAGCAGACCTAACGAAGCTTCGCGGTACAGGTTGCGATATCGAGTTTAAAGCAGTAGCCGATGGCGTTGCTGAGTACATGAAGATCGTAAACGCTTAACGGTATATTTCAGATTAGGACCAATAATACACCCTACTTTTAGCGTGTATTATTGGGAATGTCTAACGAATATAATCATTCCCAGAGTGACCGATATTAAGTTAACTCTCTGATTTAAATAATGTAGTGAATGAATGACCACACAACGCAATGATTTTGATCCAAAAGCTTACAATCCTGAGTTTGAATGGGGTTTTCTAGCACCTAAATACTGGGGAACTTGGATTGCTGTTTTGTTATCGTCTTTAGTCTGCTTCTTACCTAATAGCATTCGTTTAGCATTAGCTAAGTTTATGGCTAAGCAAGCTGTAAAAATTAAGAATAAGGCTAACCGCCGGGCTCGAGTGAACCTTGAGATGTGTTTCCCTGAGCAATCAATCGAAGAGCGCGAAGAAACTCTCTATCAGTCATACGTTACTTCCATCTCATTTTTGATGGGATTTGCTTCACTGACACTCAAGAGTAAAACTTGGCTAGAGAATAACACTGCGATAAACGGCCTAAGCAACCTAACCGATATTATAGACAGTGGCGAGAATGTGATCTTGCTGGTGCCACACACATGGGCTATCGATATCCCAGCGGTATTATTAGCTTCACGCAATTTACCTGTATCTGCGATGGCGAAAGCACAAAAAAACAAACTCAGTGACTGGCTAATGCACCGACAGCGCGTGCAATACGGCGGTCGTGTTTATGATCGCAGCGGTGGTATCAAACCTTTCATCAAGTCGGTACGTGATGGGTACCTGGGTTACTACCTCCCTGATGAAGATCTTGGCCGTGAGCACAGTGTCTTCGTTGACTTTTTCGCGACTCAAAAAGCAACTATCTCAGGCCTTGGTCGCCTATCAAAACTAAGTAAAGCTAAAATTGTGCCCTTGTTTGCTCAATACGATAGCAGTACAGGCCAATACGCCTTGGACTTCTACCCTGCTCTACCCTTCCCAACAGGAAGCGAAGAACAGGATGCTCGTATGATGAATCAATGTATTGAAGACTACGTAAGCAAAAACCCAGAGCAATATATGTGGATCTTAAGACTGCTTAAGACTCGCCCTGATAGCAATATAAATCCTTATAGTGGTTAGCATTACATTAAACAGTATGAATATTATTAACAGAAAGCAGATTTATACAGCAATCTTACTATTACCTTACTTTTTTGCTGTTACAGGCATGTTAGTTTTAGATAGTGGTGATAAGAAAATGATCCCACTATTTTTGATTAGTATCATCGGCAGTATATTAGTATTTAAAAAAGAAACTATATTAAATAACATACAGAGCCAGTTTGTGTGGTTAATTGGCATTTCATGTATATATACTATCTTTAGCTATTATTATCACGGATCCAGTTCTAGAGAGCTAAGAGCACTGATTGGACTTACTCTTTTCCTTATAGCTTTTCCATACCATATACTTACTCAAAAAGTAATTCAATGGGTAGTTTTGATCGGTAGTTTGGCAATATTTGTCAATAGCGTCTATTTCAATGTTTATATCTGTACAGGGCGTAATGCTGGTTATATAAATCCGATACCTTACTCAACTGCATGCGCATTGATATCCATAATCGCGTTTTCTTTATTGCTAGGTAATTCTCCTTTAAAGGGTAAAACCCTTCCTTTGGTCGCTTTTCTGCTGTCGTTACCTCCTATAATCCTAAGTGAAACTAGAGGGATTTGGTTGGCGTTTACTTTAAGTATCTTTATTATAATCGCAGTTAAATGTATTAAAAATCCTCCTTCGAGAAAATATATACTATTTACACTTATACTCACAGCCATTCTAACTTCTACTGGCGCCTTCTTATTTAAAGATAAAATAAATGAGAGATATAACCAAACCATCTATGAAGTCAAAAAGATTCAATCAGGCGATTATAGTACATCCGTTGGGCTTAGGTTACAAATGTGGATGTTAGCTCCGGAATTAATAAAACAAAAACCAATACTAGGGCACGGACAAGAACAACGGGATATATTAAAAGGTAAGTTAGAACATGGTGAAATATCTAGATCGCTATATCACTATGCTTCAGCCCACTTCCACAATCAGTTTTTAGATAAAATGGTTAAGTCTGGGGTTATAGGAACGATGCTAGTAATTGGACTTCTGCTTTATCCACTAATGATGGTGAGGAAATCACCACCATCCGATGCATATATAATAATTGGTTTGGTTAGCTTATTTTATATCGCAGGTTTAACTGATGTACCTTTTAATCACCCTCAACCTTTAATGTTATATTTATTATTTCTAATTCCTATTTGCTCAAGATGTAAGAGAGTTACCAATGACTAAAATATTTGTCATAAATTTAGAATCTTCCACAGATAGAAAAGAAAACATTAGTCGCCAACTAGATGAACTATCTCTTCCTTTTGAGCTATTTTCTGCTGTGGATGGAAGAACATTCCCCCCTCACCCACTACTAAACCTTTACAATAATGATTTAAGCCAAACATACCGAGCAAAAACACTAAGCGCTGGTCAGTTAGGGTGTTATGCAAGCCATTACTTATTGTGGCAGAAGTGTGTTGAACTCAATCAACCAATAGTCATAATTGAAGATGATGCTCTTATATTTAAAGAGGCATTCCTTAACTTCATACAAGATATTAGTGACATCCCCGAAACTGTAGAGTGCATAAGATTATTCAAAAACAAGCGCCGTAAATATGATTCTTACGAAGTGCTCGAAGCGAAATCTACTAGTATTCACAAGTTCACTAAAGGGCATATGAGTGCCACGGCCTATTTCTTAAGGCCTTCAGGAGCTAGAAAATTCCTTGAACACTCAAAAGAGTGGTATATGGCTGTAGATATTTATATGGACCGATTCTGGCAAAACGAAGTCGAGTGCTACGGCACTGCAGTACCCTGCTTAACGAACGACCCTAAGTTTGATTCCGATATCGGTTATGAAAAACGCACAAGCACCAGAAGTTTATTCAAGAAATGTAAGCGTGAATGGTTCAATTTAAACGAAACTATCCAGCGTCACCTACATAACATAAAATTCAAATACTCGAAGCGGTAATCCAATGAAAATTCTTATTGCTAGTTCCTACTATCATGCTCGAAATAGTGTACGTCCTGAAGCCGAAATGTTTATAGAAATGGTAAAGCAAGGTCATGAGGTCACAGTTCTTACCCAAGGCGATGCAGAATACGCTCAACGGTTTCAAGAAAATGGCGTAAGAGTTGTTGATGCCTACCCAAATAAAAAGATTTGTTTAAAGACTATCAAAGCTTATAGGGCTGAACTGAACAGCAAAGCCTATGACATTTTTTATGCATTTAATTCTAAGACGATACCAAACGCTGCGTTTGCTTGTATTGGTAAGAAAACAAAATTAATCACATATCGCGGGACTACAGGTGGCCTGTATCGCCATGATCCTTCAGCCTACCTCACTCACCTGCACCCAAAAGTCAGTGGTGTTGTATGCGTATCAAAAGCTGTCGCCAATGACGTTAAAAAGAGAGTTTGGTGCAATAAAGATAATGTAGTTACCATCTACAAAGGTCACGAACTAGACTGGTATACTGTTCAGGAAAATAAGCCAGAAGAGTTTGGCTTAGACTCCAATAATGTCATTGCTGTGTGTGCTGCTCATGTTAGGCCCAGCAAGGGAATTGATGTTCTAATCAGAGCTACACACTTTGTTGATAACCCAAACTTTCATCTTCTTTTAATTGGCAGTGGTTACGAACCTTATTTTGATATGGCGAAAGATAGCCCTATGTCAGAGAGAATACACTTCATTGGTCACAGAAAAGATGTTCCATCCATTATGGCTATGGCTGATTTTCAAATTCAACCATCAATCAGTGGAGAGGGGCTCCCAAGAACGATTGTTGAAGCTATGGCAAATGGGACACCGTCAATAGTGACAACAACGGGCGGCTCCCCAGAGCTGATCGAAGAAAACGAAACTGGCCACATTGTTCCTGTAAAAAATGCTCAGTCTTTAGGTGAATCTATAAACAACATGGCAAAGAGTAAAGAACGATGTTCAGAAATGGGATATAAAGCAAAGATCAGACTCCAACGCTACTTTTCGTCATCAGAAACAGTTAAACAACACATTCGCTTTTTTGAGAAATTAACGAACAAATAGCTTAGCAATCAAAGGGCAAGTAAGTGGATAACCAACTTGCCCAAACGACCTACTTGTGGTCTTGAATAATTCTGTTTACCACTGCTTTTTGAGTCTCGACTATCGCATTGAGTTGTGCCAAAGAGCTCAATTGGTAATTGCTCTTGTCATTGGCTAAAACTTTAAGCTTCAATTGTAAATTTTTCATATCGTCATTAGAGGCCAGTTTGTACACAGTCACGAGTGACAGCCACTTTCTCGATGAAGATTTAAATAATTTAGCTACATTTCTCTTAAACGTATTTTCTAACAATTTACCAATGGGCATCTTATTAACACTCATAAAAGGTAAGTCGTGTAATATTAGCTCTACATCCATAGATTCAGCAAAGTCATACCACTTTTCATCGTCAAATGTCGGGGAGAAACGAACTCCTTTCCAAGGGATGCGAAGTGCGTCCGCAATAATTGCACCGTGCATGGCCTCAGTCACAACGGACTCACACTCTTGAAGAGCCAACAAAAAAGTCTCGACCGGTTGTTTTGCTGTAATGTATGTTAAACCTATCTTCTGGCAAACTTTATCCCAATCGATAAAATCTTCACTACGATGATGAGGTATAAAGCCAATCTTCCCTTTTTGTATTTCCGCTTTAGGGAAGTCAACTTCACGAAGGAGATAAGCACCATCTCCAACCACCAGTTCGGGTTTTAACCCTAATTTTTTTGCCGTCCTAGGCCCTCTTACACCATAAACAGTACACTTGTCAGATAACTTGGGGACGTTCCACTCCCATGCACCTGATGAGAAAATAATAACTTCGTCCGCACCTGAAAGCGTTTTATTTAATCGCTTCTCCGTCAAAATCGTCCCTATGCCTAAAAAATAACGAGAGCTATCTTCTACAATCAAGTCACCAAACAGTTGTGGCCATAGCCAAGGGTTAAGATCATCCCCTACATTGTAAGTATCTGACAGGCAGTACTCTAATTTAAAAGCCACTGGTTAACTCCTTTCTTTTTCGATAAGCCACAAGCCGACATATTTATTGAAATTCACCTGAGCGTAAGTCATAGCCATAATGAAACCGACACTACCATCCATAAAGCCACGACGGATAATGTACACAAGGAAAAACGTCCACATCGCTCGAAGTAGAGCAAGGAATAAGCCGTGTGATTTCTTACCTTTACGGTGGTACTTTTGAGAACCAAGCCAAGCATATTGCGCTGCTTTATCTAGGCCGTGGCCATAGTCACGATGGGTGTAATGAAGAAGAAATCCCTTCAATATCCCTGTAGAGCCTTGCTCCGGAACGACGGTCTCGTGAACCTCGTCTAACGTATATCGAGAGCCTTCTCTCTTAAACAGTCTTAATACTGCACGAGCACTGCGGCCATGTTTTAGAGTCGTGCCATAAAGAGTCACTCCCCAAGGAAGTTTATAAGCAGTGTGTTTGATTTGCTCTTGTTTTAATAGTTCAACAAGAGCGTCGCTCATCTCTTTATCGAGAGCTTCGTCAGCATCAATTGATAGCACCCAATCACATGTCGCTTTATCTAGCGCTCGCTGTTTTTGCTTACCAAAGCCAGGCCAATCTGTGATTGTCACGTTATCTGTATATTTTTGGCATATCTCAACGGTTGCGTCCGTTGATCCGCTGTCTAACACAATTAGCTCATCGGCAATATCAACCACAGATTTTAGGCAAGTTTCAATTCGGTCTTCTTCATTCTTGGTAATAACAATGACAGACAGGGTATGTTTTCTCATTATTCAGCCCTAGAATTTCCAATAGTTTAATGATTTGCGGATTTTAAAGTTACGAATCCAATTTTTTGGTTTTTTATCCTGCCAACCGCTTTCTAGCACATCCGTAATAGCACTCAGAACTCTCGCTGAGGATTGACCGTCCAAATATGGCGTTATTGACGGACCATAATTAGCAATGGCTTTATCTCTTGTTTCATCAGGCAGCATAGCTTGTTGAATTGCTGATTCTAACTGCTCTGCTTGGGTAATATTGATGAAGCTCGCTTGAGGCTCTCGGTTATTTACCGTAACAACCGGCTTATTGAGCAACAAAAACTCCTGAAAGATCGATGAGTTGTCACATACCATCACATCAGCACGATGCTGCATTTCAATCACTCGATCATTGTCGAAGAACAGAAGGTTGTCCCCTTCCAACGCCTGGTATTTTTCTCGTGTCTCTTGCTTCATTTTAGGATGCAATGTGACTAACCATTGCCACTGGCTCAGTTTGCTTAGGCGCTTAAGCTCTTCATAAACCAATTCAGCGCAGGATAAACTTGGCGAAAAAGTGGAAGCGAATAGAATTTGAGGTCTTTCAAAATGCTTGTCACTGGTTTGATAATTAAACAAGCTATCGAGCTTCAGCCACCCGGTCTCTTTAACTTGAAAATAGCCGCGCTGCTTAGCTAGCGGCTCAAGCGAGCTTGTTCTTTCATGGCCTTCGGTGCAATACAAATCAAATAGACCACGTTCAGGGTATAAGTTCCCACGTTTGCTCTCGTTCAAACCATGAAATACTTGTACCTTCAACCCTGGAATAAACGCTGGAACACGATCGCCGGGCACTAGAACGGCAGAAGGATTAAAGGCAATAGCTTCTGTCAAAGAGACGCTCTGCTCTTGATCCAGTAAAAGATGTTCAGAAGCGTCTTCACCAACAAGCAACCACTTAACCTCATGGCCGAGTTGCTTCGCGTAATCATAGAATGGGCGAAGAATAGCAAATGAATAATTTTGCTCGACGTAGAGCAAGAAACGATAGGTTTGATCGGTTTGCATAAGCGATGAGATAAAATTCACCATGTCCGTTTGAAAGCGCAACTAAGCATTTAATTATAACGCTCTTTACTTTCGAGATTGAAGAAAATACTCTTCTGATTACTGATTTTACCCTCTGGTGTCACTGTTCTTATGCTTATACGAATTATATACACTCTTATATTGTCATTGGCCTCTCCACTACTCCTCTATGGGCTTTATAAGAGCAAACCCGGAAAACCAAGTTTCGGTAAGCGCTGGAAAGAACATTTCGGTATTACGCCGCAAACTCAAGGTAAAAGCCCTATCTGGATTCATGCCGTGTCAGTGGGTGAATCTATTGCTGCGATACCTATCATTAAACAATTGAAGCTGCGAGATCCAAATCAAGCCATCATTGTTACCACAACGACCAGCACAGGTGCTGAACAAATAGAAAAGCTTGGTGATTTGGTCGAGCACCGCTACATGCCGATTGATTTTTCTTGGTGTGTACAAGGCTTCTTGAAAGCTGTTCAACCTAAACAGATGCTAATCATGGAAACGGAATTATGGCCAAACACACTGCATTGCGTCGCGAAAGCTGGGATTCCTATTTCAGTACTCAACGCTCGCCTATCTGAACGTTCATGCCAACGCTACGCCAAATTCCAATCCGTCTTTAACCTTCTAGCGAAAAACCTTTCTCAAGTACTCTGCCAATACCCAAGTGATGCTGAGCGTTTTATACGATTAGGGTTAGATAAAGCATCGGTGCATGTGACAGGCTCAATCAAGTTTGATATTGAAGTCTCTTCTGAACAAGTAGAAAAAGGTAAAGCTTTGAGGGATCAAGTCGGCTTTAATCGTGATGTCTGGATTGCTGCGAGTACCCACCAAGGTGAAGATGAAATTGTTTTAGATGCTCATAAGCAACTTCTAAAAGACAAACCAAGAGCGTTATTGATGATTGTACCTCGTCACCCTGAACGATTCAGCCAAGTGACGGAACTGGCTAAACAGCAAGAATTCAACACCATCACTCGAACAAGTCAACAACCTATCGCCTCTGATGTTGAAGTGTATATTGCTGATACGATGGGAGAAATGTTGACCTTACTCGGTGGTGCTGATGTGTGTTTTATGGGAGGAAGCCTTGTAGGCGATAAGGTAGGTGGCCACAATCTTCTAGAACCAGCAGCCCTACAACTACCTTTATTGAATGGTCCTAGCTACTTTAACTTCAGCGAGATCACAGACAAGCTACTGGAAGCCAATGCCGTGGTTATATGTCAAGATAGCCAAGATATCGCAGGCCAACTCCAACGACTGTTCAAACAATCAGAGCTGCGCAAAACTAAAGGCTTAGCGGCTTATCAAGTAGTTGAGCAGAACCGAGGGGCGTTGGATAAAACCTTGGAATACATTCTTAGCTAACAACTATTTGACCTAATTAGCCTTGGTAGCCCTTTAACATCGGCTCCCAATCCGACTCTTGCCATTGAATCTGGCGCTTGTTCACTTCTTTTAAGAACGAGCGCTTTAAGCGATTCAAGTTGCCTTCTTTCCAGTCATCACCCGCTTGCTGACCACACTTATCAAAGTCAATAATCCACACCCTTTGCGAGTCATCAAGCAGGATATTATGAATGTTGAGATCGGTATGATTAACCCCAGCATCGTGCATCTTGCGTACCTCTTGGCCAATTCGACGATAAACATCCGCATCTATCGGGCCATTGACCAAGACATCAACCAGATCTTTGGCATTGGGAATTCGTTCAGACATTAAGTCCGCTCGATAAAGTAGTCCGCTTTTAATGGCTCTAGCAGCAATGGGCTTCGGTACATTCACACCTGCGTTTGCCAATATCTTTAGGACATTAAGCTCCATAGCGCAGCGAGTACTCTCCCAATCAGAGAAACGATATTGGTCTTCGACTAGCTTCCCAAACAATCCGCCACGGCGATAATGGCGCAATGCGGCCTGTATTCCATCAAGCTGAATGAACCATGTGGTACCGCGCCCTTGAGCACTGCCTGAAATGGCGTCTTGTTGCTGCCAATATTCAGCCTCAAAAATCTGAGCGATATCGCCCTCTGGTACCTGAGCCAAAAGTTCAGGGTCGTACCAAATTGTTTGGTTCTTGGTGCTAATCGTTTCCATCTATGAGGCCTTTGGGTCGCTTTTCGTCATTGCTATTTTACAACTAATGCGAGTATCTGCATAATTCTGATGTTATTCACTTTTTTCGGGCACTTTATGTCACTGTTCTCAACTGCACCTCAATCTCTTTGCATACTTCGCCTCTCCGCGATTGGCGATGTTTGTCATGCTATTTCTGTGGTTCAAGCCATCCAGAAGCAGTGGCCTGAAACGAAAATCACTTGGATAACGGGCAAAATAGAAGCCATGCTGATCGGCGATCTACCCGGTATTGAGGTGATTGTTTTCGATAAGAAACAAGGCTTCAAAGGAATGCGTGAATTATGGCGTCAGCTATCTGATCGTAAATTTGATGCACTTCTGCATATGCAAGCCGCACTCAGAGCCAGCGTGCTATCTTGGGGAATAAAGGCGAAGTGCAAAGTGGGATTTGGCAAAAACCGTACTCGTGAAATGCAGTCACTCTTTACCAACCACCATCTACCTATTTCAGATAAGTTTCATGTGTTGGATAACTTTGCCGAATTTGCTCGCTACATTGGTGCCCCCTTCGATAAGCCTCAATGGGATATCCCTTTAACACCTGAAGATGAACAACTCGCAATTAGCACCATGGCAGACAAGCCGACCTTGGTTATCTCCCCAGCTGCAAGCAAAGATTCACGCAATTGGTTAACTGAGCGATATGCAGCTATTGCTGATTATGCTGTCGAACAAGGCATGCAAGTGGTGTTATGTGGTTCTCCGGCACCAAGAGAAGTTAACCTTGGTAGCGACATCGAAAAATTATGCCAGTCGCCAGTAACCAACTTGATTGGCAAAACGAACTTGAAGCAACTGACTGCCGTACTGAAACATGCAACGGTGGTATTGGCACCTGATACTGGCCCAGCCCACTTGGCAACTACGCAGTCAACGCCTGTAATCGGCTTGTACGCACACAGCGACCCTCGTAGAACAGGACCTTACAACGATCTCGATATCGTAGTGAGTGTTTATCAACAGCACGTAGAAGCACAACAAGGTAAACCAGTCGCAGACCTTCCATGGGGAACCCGTGCTAAAGGCGATGACCTGATGAAAGACATCACACTCGATATGGTAAAGCAGCAACTCGATAAGGCCTTAAACTCTAGTAAAGCACCGAATTCGAACACTACATTAAGCAAGGACAGCTAAAATGAGCACACACGTTATTTATCCAGGAACTTTTGATCCGGTGACCAATGGCCACCTTGATATCATTGTTCGTGCCGCTAGCATGTTTGACCATATCACTGTTGGAGTAGCAGCGAGCCCAAGTAAAAAAACCATGTTTGAGTTAGATGAACGTGTAGAGTTGTTACGTGATGCGGTGTCTCACTTACCTAACGTATCTGTAGAGGGATTCTCAGGGTTACTAGTCGACTTTGCTAAACAGCAGCAAGCAAACGTATTAGTACGTGGTCTAAGAACAACCATGGACTTTGAGTACGAGTTTGGTCTCACTAGCATGTATCGTAAGCTCCTACCTGGCCTTGAAAGCGTATTTCTGACCCCTTCAGAAGAGTATGCTTTCCTCTCTTCAACCATTGTTCGTGAAGTCGCTATACACGGAGGGGATATTAGCCAGTTTGTACCACAAAAGGTGGCAGCCGAGATAAAGCTGAAGACTGCCAAGTAATTCTCTTTACCTACACCGAAAAAAATAGCGCTCATTGAGCGCTATTTTTTGAGACAGATAAATTCATTTAGACCCCTACATATTAGCTCTGACACTGCAGAACCTATGAATCAGATAATGCGAACCCCGAACACTCTTGAGGTTCGTCACAACCATAACCTCTAACAAAGCGAACAATCATTACAAAAAGCCAAACGAGTGATAACATAATTTCTTGTGAATAAATACATCAATATAGCTTTATGAAATCATACTGTATTACCTTAAAAGCAAACCATTGTAGGCAAAAATCAACAGCTAACGCCCTTAAGGATGCTCAGGTTGATTTTGAGTTTTTTATCGGAGTGGATGCACGAACCGATGAACATCCTCTACTAACAAGAATTCACGATAGAGCTTTTTTACACAATATGGGTAGACCGCATGCAATTGGGGAAGTGGGGTGTTATGCAAGCCATTATCTTATTTGGCAAAAATGCATAGAGTTAAATGAACCCATTTTAGTCTTCGAAGATCATGCCGATATTGATATCGATATATTTCGCAATACTTTGACTATCGCCGAGCAGCATATTGAGCAGTGTGGTTTTATTCGCTTACAAGACAGTAAGAATAGACTACATTATTCAGTTGATAAGTACGATACACAGCATCTTGTAAAGTATTTGAAAGTTCCTCAAGGAACCGCCTGCTATGCTATATCTCCCAAAGCGGCACAAGCTTTCATCGAACAAAGTTCAACTTTTAATTATCCAGTTGATGTATTCTTAAGGAATACTTGGATTCATAAGCACCCCATGTTTGGTGTTTCTTCTGCTGGATTACAGCGTAGTAAACGGCCGTCAATTATCGGTAGTCGTAAACATAAAGGTAGAAAAGACTATTCTGTCGCCTTTATGAAGATTGTGAACAAAATAAAGAGTATGGCACTTAATCTATCAACAAACCTTTATCACCTTGCAGTACTAGATAAAGAGTTCAGACCAAAATTCTAGGTCTAGGAAAAGTACACTCACATTAAATTGCCCCCTCTCTTTATGCTTATACTTATACCTAAAAAGCAATCATGCGATTACCTATAAAAATAGCGCTCAGTGAGCGCTATTTTTTATTCAAAGTTTATCAATTACTACAGCGAGTAATAGGCTTTATACCAATCCGCGAAAGCTTTCGCGCCTTCTTGGATCTTCACTTGAGGTTTATAGCCAACCGCTTCAAACAAATCTTCCGTATCAGCGTAAGTCGCGTACACATCACCAGGCTGCATTGGCATGAAGTTCTTTTTCGCTTCAACACCTAGAGCACCTTCTAATGCTTCGATGTAGTCCATTAATTTAACCGGGCTGCCGTGACCGATGTTAAACACGCGATACGGAGCAGAACTGGTTGCTGGTGACCCTTGCTCAACGGTCCAATCTGGTTGCTTGGCTGGTATACGATCTTGAACACGAATAATACCTTCAACGATATCATCGATATAAGTGAAGTCACGCATCATGTCGCCGTTGTTATAAATGTCGATTTCTTTGCCCGCTACGATTAGATTCGCAAACTTGAACATCGCCATATCAGGGCGACTCCAAGGGCCGTAAACCGTAAAGAAGCGAAGACCTGTCGTTGGTACGTCGTATAAATGAGAATAGGTATGCGCCATCAACTCATTCGACTTCTTAGTCGCGGCGTACAGTGAAATCGGGTGATCAACACTGTCTGCTGTATGGAATGGCATTTTTTGATTCAAGCCATAAACGGAACTCGATGAAGCATAAACGAGGTGTTCAACCTTATTATGGCGACAACCTTCAAGAATAGCTAAGTGACCGACAAGGTTGCTATCGGCATACGCCATTGGGTTATCAATTGAGTAACGAACGCCAGCTTGCGCTGCTAAATGAATCACACGGTCAAATTTTTGCTCAACAAACAGCTTCGCCATGCCCTCTCTATCAGCAAGATCCAGCTCAATAAAGGTCAGGTTTTCATGTTCGATACGTTTAAGGCGGTCATGCTTTAAAGAGACTTCGTAGTAGTCATTCAAGTTATCAATACCGACAACCTCATGGCCTGCTGCGCATAGTCGCTCTGACACTGCAGATCCGATAAAACCGGCAACGCCAGTTACTAAATATTTCATTCTACTATTCTCAATTCATATCATTAATGTAATTGTAGCGACTAGCACTTATATCTACTAGCAGTAAAAAGTGAACGCGCGTTCAGTTTTTTTATACTTGGCACTCTTCGCAAAAAAACGTATTTCTTTGCCCTATTTTCAATTCTTGAATCAGAGCTTCACAGCTTGGGCACTTTTCACCCGCTTTCCCATACACTTGCAGCTCTTGGGCGAAATACCCCGGTTTGCCATCTGCTTGTGCGAAATCTTTTAGCGTAGTACCACCTTGTTTAATGGCGGTGGCGAGCACTTGTTTGATCTCTTTGGTCAACAAGACCCACTCTTGTTTTGTCACTTTGCTTGCAGGGCGCAAAGGGCTAATACGTGAAGCAAATAGCGCTTCATTGGCATAGATATTCCCCACACCAACCACCACTTTGTTGTCCATGATGAACTGCTTGACGGCCACTTTACGCTTTTCTGCCTTCTCAGCGATGTAGTCGGCGTTGAAGTCGTCAGTGAGCGGCTCAGGGCCAGATCCCAGTAGCACAGGGTGTGTTTCGTCGGGAGCAGACCACAGCCAAGCGCCAAAACGACGTGGATCGTTGTAGCGTAGTACTTTTCCATTAGTGAGCTTAAGATCCACGTGATCGTGCTTTGCTGCTGGGAAGTCAGCATCTAATACGCGTAGTGAGCCAGACATACCAAGGTGAACAATGGCAGTGCCAGTATCCGTTTCAATCAATAGGTACTTTGCACGGCGCGAGATAGAGCGAATCACCTGCCCTTCTAATGCTTTTAACTCTTGTGGGATATCCCAACGCAGCTTAGGCGTGCGAAAAGTAAGGGTTTTAATGGTCTCGCCAACTAAATGAGGCGAGATCCCCATACGGCTTACTTCGACTTCGGGTAATTCAGGCATAGTTAGTCGTCCGATTTAGAGGAGTGGTTAGCGTTAAAGCTTGGAAACAGGTAGCTCTCTTCAATAGACACCGCCAACCACTGATCATTCCAGTTTTTTAACAACCAGAACTCAGGCAATTGATAATAGGTAATACGCTGGGGCTCTTCTTGGTCTTGATACCATACTTCGATGGTGTGTGGTGTATTTAACCGAGGCGTAAGGTCTGTGTAGGTCTGTGAGTCGACTTCCGTGCCCACAAGCTCTTTCCAACGTTGTGACAGCTCTTGTGCATTGGTGGCTTGAGGAAAGTCAGTATCTTCGAACTGGTAAACCCATTGATTATCTTGTTGAATGACAGACCACTTAGCAAAGTGTAACGCTTGAAGCTTTGCTGTTGGGTTCAGGAGATAAGGATAAGGGCTATCAACCTGCGGTTCAGGCTCGATAAGGTACGCTTTGATCAATGTTGGAAGGTTTAACACGCCAATAAAAGCGATCACACTGAACATGAGTATGTTGTTCCACCGGCGTCCACGATATCTCATCTGATTCTGCTCATCTAACCTATTGAACATTCAGTATATCGTGAAAGTGGCAATACTTTCTATGTTGTACAGATTTCTATCTATCAGAGGCTATATCAAGCAAGAATAATTGAGTTCCTCAAATTGTAGATATAAAAAAACCCAGCGATTAAACTGGGTTTTTCAATTCTTTCTTCTACTGAAGAAGAGCAAAAAAAGCATCAATTACTTGATTTTAGCTTCTTTGTACATAACGTGTTGGCGAACTACTGGATCAAACTTTTTGATCTCAAATTTGCCTGGCATGTTACGCTTGTTCTTATCAGTTGTGTAGAAGTGACCAGTACCTGCAGAAGATACTAGACGAATTTTCTCACGAATGCCTTTAGCCATTGCTTAATTCCTCTTAAACGTTTTCGCCACGTGCACGGATATCAACAAGAACAGCATCGATGCCTTTCTTATCAATGATACGCATGCCTTTAGCAGTTAGACGTAGTTTAACAAAACGTTTTTCGCTCTCTACCCAGAAACGATGAGTTTGTAGGTTCGGCAGAAAACGGCGCTTAGTAGCATTGCGTGCGTGTGAACGGTTGTTACCCGTTACTGGACGCTTACCAGTTACTTGGCATACTCGGGACATGAATGTCTTCTCCAATCGTTTCAGCTCGATATCAACCTTGGTGGCCGAACCTCTCTATCAATTAAAATAGAAGGTAAAAACCGTTATGGAAAATCCATACAAGGCTATCAAAGGTCGCGCATTATACTAACTTGACACGCATTGCTCAAGACCCGAACAGATCCTTTTTACGGATTTCGTGATCTTTTTTTGTGCAGCGCAGCTTGCTTGAGTAATCAGAGCTGATTTTAGGTCTAAAAATGTGGCCGGAATAATAGCAGATTTAACGCAACTAACAACCTAAAATGTGATTCAAATCCATCCACGCTCTGCAAAAGAGACAACTTCGCCATCTCCAACGACAAAATGGTCGAGAACTCGGATGTCCACCAGCGCTAATGCGTCGGTCAATCGGCGTGTAATCCTCCTATCCGCTTGGCTGGGCTCCGCGACACCCGAAGGATGGTTATGAGCCAAGATTAATGCCGCCGCATTGTGATGAAGTGCCCGTTTAACCACTTCCCGTGGGTAAACCGATGCGGCATCGATGGTTCCTTCAAACATAACTTCGTCTTTGATTACCCTATTTTGGTTATCGAGGAACAATATATAGAAGGCTTCTCGCTGGCGATCACGCAACATGCTCGAAAGATAAAGCTTAGTATGACTAGGGCTAGTGAGTGCATCTCCACGAGATAAAGTCTCTGCTAGATAGCGCTGTGTCATCTCTAACACAGCCTGTAATTGAACATACTTGGCCTGCCCCATCCCTTTATGGGCACAAAATTCTTCCTGCGTTGCTGAAAAAAGATGACGGAGCGAGCCAAAGTCTTTGATCAACTTGTCAGCGAGTTCCAAGACGTTCATTCCTTGTGTCCCTGTTCGCAGGAATATCGCGAGCAATTCCGCATCACTCAAAGAATCAGGCCCTCGACTCAATAACTTTTCTCTCGGCATCGATTCGGCAGGCATTTTATCTATTGGCATATAAAAACTAATCACTAGTCATGAACACGACCCACCACCTTAATGAGATCATAATCGGAGATCCTTCGGTAGAGATAAAAGGAAACGAGTCACTAGCAAAACCGTGTAATTGATAAGTTTGATAACACCAACTTGATGAGCGTCAAATCTGTTCTAATTCTGCTTCTAGGCACTAATCCTTTGTTCTGATATCGTAAGTCCCAGAGAAATTAAGGAACAGAATCATGCAAACATTGGTTAATCAACTGGATAACGCTGACCTACAAGGCCTAGCTGGGAAAAAAATCCTACTTGGCATTAGTGGTGGTATCGCTGCGTATAAATGTGCCGAACTGACTCGACGCTTAATTGAGCGTGGGGCGCAAGTACAAGTCGTGATGACAAATGCAGCCAAGGAGTTCATCACTCCTCTCACCATGCAAGCCGTCTCTGGAAGGCCAGTGTCTGATAGTTTGCTTGATCCTGCTGCTGAGGCTTCCATGGGGCACATCGAGCTCGCAAAGTGGGCTGACTTGGTATTACTAGCGCCAGCAACCGCAGACCTGATTGCTCGTATGACAGCGGGCATGGGTAACGACCTACTGACCACTTTGGTTTTAGCAACCGATGCGCCAGTTGCGGTATCTCCAGCAATGAACCAACAAATGTACAGCCACCCTGCCACTCAAGAGAACATCGCAACGCTAAAACGTCGTGGTTGTGAAGTTTGGGGGCCAGCGGCTGGCGAGCAAGCGTGTGGTGATGTCGGTATGGGTCGTATGTTAGAGCCAATGCAGCTCGTGCATCGCTGTGAAGACTTCTTCCAACCTAAGCCACTTGCTGGCCGTTCTGTGCTTATTACTGCAGGCCCGACTCGTGAAGCGATTGACCCGGTGCGTTACATTACCAACCACAGCTCGGGCAAGATGGGCTATGCACTGGCTGAAGCAGCCGCGAAACAAGGCGCAACAGTGACTCTAATCAGCGGCCCTGTTTCATTAGCAACGCCAAATAAAGTTAATCGTATTGATGTCGACAGCGCACAACAGATGTTTGATGCCGTTACTGCTAACGCTTCTCAACACGATATTTTCATCAGCTGCGCCGCAGTTGCCGATTACCGCCCTGAGACCATTGCAGACCAAAAGCTTAAAAAGGTCGACGGTAAAGACGACATGACCATTCAAATGGTTAAAAACCCAGATATTGTCGCTTCTGTCGCTTCAATGACCGAAGGTCGCCCATTTACTGTCGGCTTCGCAGCAGAAACTCAAGATGTTGAGAAGTACGCACGCGGTAAACTGGAAAGAAAGAACCTCGATATGATCTGCGCCAACGACGTCTCAGTTGAAGGCCAAGGCTTCAATAGCAGTAGCAATGAGCTGCACCTTTATTGGAAAGGCGGCGATAAATCTCTGCCACTGGAAAGCAAAGACACACTTGGTTTCCAGATCCTCGATCAGATCCAACAGCTTATTAATGTATAAACGCACAAATTTGCTCTGATAATCTGCTGACACCTCTCGATTCTGTTGACCTAGGGCTCACAAAACTAGGAAACAGAATTGAATGGTGTTTATAATCCTTCTTCACTCAATCCTCATCTTTAGGAAAGGAAGTAAATAGATGGCTGGTACTCGAAAATCAAACCGTCGTGAAGAAATCCTACAAGCTCTCGCACAAATGTTGGAATCGACCGAAGGTGCTTCTCGTATCACAACGGTAAAGTTGGCCAAGCAAGTGGGTGTTTCTGAAGCTGCGTTATACCGCCACTTCCCAAGCAAAGCCCGCATGTTTGAAGGCCTGATCGAGTTCATTGAAGAAGCGTTGATGTCTCGAATCAACCGTATTCTGGATGAAGAGAAAGACACGCTAGAGCGCATACGCCTAGTACTACAACTTATCTTAGTTTTCTCAGAACGTAACCCAGGCCTGACTCGAATTTTATCTGGTCATGCTCTAATGTTTGAAAATGAACGCCTGCGTGATCGCATCAACCAACTTTTCGAACGCATTGAGACGCAACTTCGCCAGATCCTGCGTGAAAGAAAGCTTCGTGAAGGGAAATCATTCCCGGTTGATGAGAAAATCTTAGCCGCTCAACTGCTCGGTCAAGTTGAAGGCAGCTTGAATCGATTTGTTCGCTCAGACTTCAAATATCAACCAACAGAAAACTTTGATGCTTATTGGGCTCTGCTAAGCGCTCAGATTAAGTAACAATCAAATTAAGTAGCAATCAAATCTTAAGTGATGGTTATGACGACGAAAACTTCTCCGACAAACAGCACTGCACAACACGTTATTACTAAGCCACCCTTTACTCTGGCGTTACTCCACCCTAAATACTGGGGAGTATGGTTCGGTTTTGGGTTATTGGCGCTTATCGTTAACGTTCTCCCTTATCGCCTCTTACTGCTGTTAGGCCGATCGTTAGGCTCTTTGGGGGCTCGCTATGGTAAAAAGCGCGTCGCGGTAGCAACACGTAATTTGGAGCTCGCCTTCCCAGACAAGCCAGCAGATGAAGTCGCGGCAATGGTCAGTGAGAACTTCAAGAACACCGGTATGGCACTCATCGAAACGGGCATTACCTGGTTTTGGCCAACGTGGCGCTTCAAAAGAATCCTAGTAGATAAAGATACCCAAACGCTGCGTACACACAAAGACAACGGTAAAGGTGTTCTACTATGTTGCGTACATGCCTTGAACCTAGAGATCACTGCGCGAGCAATGGCTGTATTAGGTATTTCTGGTTTAGGTGTTTATCGCCCGCACAACAACCCAGCTTATGAATTCATTCAATACCGCGGTCGTACTCAGAACGGCAATCGCCTGATTCACCGTAAAGACGTCAAACGTATGATTCGAATCCTGCGTCAGGGTGAGATCCTTTTCTATCTGCCGGATCATGATTACGGCCGTAACAAATCTGTGTTTGTGCCTTTCTTCGCAGTAGAAGATGCGTGTACCACAACAGGCACCAGTATTCTGGCTTACACCAGCCGATGTGCACTTGTTCCGGGGTCTGGTTTTAGAAATGCCAACGGCAAATATGAAATCATGGCTGATGAGTCAATCGAAGAAAACTACCCGCAGAAAGATGAGAAAGCGGCTGCCGCCTACATGAACCGCTACCTTGAGAAGATTATCTTAAGAGCACCAGAACAGTGGATGTGGCTGCACAAGCGCTTTAAGACCATGGAAGACCCAGAAGTGGAGCGCGGCATTCGTTATAAATAATGAATACTGAACCAAAAGGAAAGGGGCTGATGAATCATCAGCCCCTTGTGCATTCTATAGTCTAATTACGAGTAGTATTAGATGCCGTATTGAGCGCGGTATGCTTTTACTGACTCTAGGTGTGCTGCGTCTGTGCCTTTCTCTTCAAGGAAAGTCACCAAGTCAGTCAGGCTAACGATTGAGATAATCGCACAACCGAAGTCACGCTCAACTTCTTGAATCGCAGACAGTTCGCCTTTGCCCTTCTCTTGACGGTCGATAGCAACAAGCACGCCCGCTAAATCAGCGCCATTTGCTTGGATGATTTCCATCGACTCACGAATCGCAGTACCTGCAGTGATCACGTCGTCCACTAACATGATGCGACCTTCAAGCGCGCTACCGACAAGGTTGCCACCTTCACCGTGGTTTTTCGCTTCTTTGCGGTTGAAGCAGTAAGGCGTGTCTACATCGTGGTGATCCGCTAGTGCAACCGCTGTCGTCGTTGCAATTGGGATACCTTTGTATGCAGGACCAAATAGTACATCAAACTCAATGCCAGAATCAGCCAATGCTGCTGCGTAGAAGCGACCTAAGCGCGCTAGGTCACGACCTGTATTAAACAATCCAGCATTGAAGAAGTAAGGGCTCTTGCGGCCAGACTTTAAAGTAAACTCACCAAACTTAAGTACTTCTTTCTCTAGTGCAAATTCAATAAATTCACGTTGATATGCTTTCATGCTCATCCTCTAAATTAATTTACTTTCCAGTTCCTAACTTCCAATCGCTCAGGAAGCTAACAATGATGTATTTTCTAAATAGATAGCTCTACAACAAGGCAGCAAGGTTTTTCAGCCCTATGAGCATAGGGGACCTATGTGATTAGGGTGAAAAATTGCAGCTAACGCTGGTGTAGAGTTATATATGACGAAAATAAAAAAATAGCCCCTTAAAAAAGGAGCTATCTAAAAACTATTCTGCTAACGCCGACTTCTGCGCTTCAACAATATCAGCAATGCCCTTATTCGCCAGGGCTAAAAGCTGCATCAACTCTTCGTGGCTGAACGGTTCGCCTTCTGCGGTACCTTGAATCTCAATCATCTTACCGTCTTCCGTCATTACAACGTTCATGTCGGTATCGGCTGCTGAGTCTTCAACGTACTCAAGGTCACACAGTGCTTGTGCACCAACGATGCCCACTGAAACTGCCGCTACGTGGCCTTTCATTGGGTTCTTTTTCAGTTTGCCGCTTGCTAGTAGGCTGTTGATAGCATCAGCCATTGCAACGCTTGCACCTGAGATAGAAGCTGTACGAGTACCGCCGTCTGCTTGGATAACATCACAATCGACAGTGATCATAATTTCACCCATTACTTTCAGGTCAACAACAGCACGTAGGCTACGAGCGATCAGACGTTGGATTTCCATCGTACGACCACCTTGCTTGCCGCTCGCCGCTTCACGACGGTTACGAGTGTGCGTTGCACGTGGCAGCATGCCGTATTCAGCCGTTACCCAACCCTTTCCTTGGCCTTTTAACCAACGCGGTACGTTTTCTTCTACCGTCGCATTACATAGAACTTTAGTGTTGCCGAACTCAACTAATACAGAACCTTCAGCATAAGCTGTGTAGTTACGAGTAATTTTAATTGGACGAATTTGATCTACAGCGCGGTCATTTGGACGCATTGGTATCTACCTTATTAACAGTCTGAAGTGATTTACTATCGAAAGAGTGCATCACCTAAGAAAGGGGTGAGACAGTTTTGATTGGGGCAAGATTATATAGCAGTTTATCGTGCAAATCTATTTACCGTTCAAAGCTATTTATCACGAAAGGCTATTTACAGTGAAAAGCGACAGGCTTCGAGAGCACACCATATCGTGATACTATGCGTGCGCGTTATTTTCAGAATGATAAAAGACAGGAAAATTCGATGATTTATAGTATGACCGCGTACGCACGCAAAGAAGTAAAAGGCGATTGGGGCAGCGCAGTATGGGAAATCCGTAGTGTAAACCAACGCTACCTAGAAACTTACTTCCGTATGCCTGAACAGTTCCGTGGTTTAGAGCCAATCTTGCGTGAGCGTTTCCGTAAGCGTCTAGCGCGCGGTAAGGTTGAATGTAACCTACGCTTTGAAGCAAACCCTGCTGCAAAGGGCGAACTAAGCATTAACGAAGGTTTGGCTCAGCAAGTAATCAATGCGGCGAACCAAGTAATGACGATGACTGGCGAAGAGAGCCGTTTGAACCCATTCCAAGTCATGAACTGGCCTGGTGTGATGGAAACGCCAGAGCAAGACATGGATGCCATCAACAAAGACCTACTTGAAGCATTCAACGATGCTATCGCAGAGTTCATTGATGCTCGTGCTCGTGAAGGTGAGAACATGAAGGCGCTAATCGTACAGCGCTTAGATGCAATCACTGAAGAAGTAGTGAAAGTTCGTGCACGCATGCCTGAGATCCTAGAGTGGCAACGTGAGCGTCTTCTTACCAAATTTGAAGATGCGAAAATCGAACTGGAAGGTTCTCGTGTTGAGCAAGAGCTTATCCTACTTGCGCAGAAGTCAGACGTAGCAGAAGAGCTAGACCGTCTAGATTCTCACGTGAAAGAAGCAAATGCAGTACTGAAGAAAGGTGGCGCTTGTGGCCGTAAGCTAGACTTCATGATGCAAGAGTTCAACCGTGAGTCAAACACGCTAGCGTCTAAGTCTATCAGCACAGACATCACAGCATCAGGCGTAGAGCTTAAGGTTCTTATCGAACAGATGCGTGAGCAGATCCAAAACATTGAATAACAGTCTGTAAGCTGTACACGATAAAGAATAATCAGCTTAATCAGTGTTGATTAGATCAAAATGAGCTCCTAATTTTAGGGGCTTTTTTTATGGATACAGTAATAGTAATCAGGATGAGCAAGTGACTGGTTGTTACGTAGAAGGTTGAGTTAGAGCAAAGAACAGATACAACGATAGTTAGAACGAGATAACGGACGTAAAACAGGATTTTTGAATACTTAGAGAGGGTATTGCTAATGGAGAAGAGTGTTGCGGTAAAACTGAGGGGGGAAACAAATTTGAGAGAGAAAGTGACGCAAGTTGCTGTTGCAACCTGCGCCGACCTAAAATCTTATAGAGCTACAACGTTTGCAGCTTGAAGACCTTTTTGGCCTTGCTCTACTTCGAAAGACACTTGTTGGCCTTCTTTAAGAGTCTTGAAACCTTCAGAAGCGATTGCACGGAAGTGTACGAATACGTCAGCGCCGCCGTTGTCTTGAGTTAGGAAACCGAAACCTTTCTCTTCGTTAAACCATTTTACTACGCCGTTTGTTTTGTTAGACATGATGTGTCCCTTATATAAAAATAAAAATTTAATCGCCAAAAGTGCGATGCGCTGAAAGCTTGAATTATTTAATGTATCTATGAAGCCAAGGGAAACACTGAGAATAACAATGAAGCAATACTAAGGGTTTTACTTTACAACTGATGTTTCATTTAATAACTCTGAAAACAGAGCGAGGCCATTCTTGGTGATCTGGGTCGGGTTGTAAAGCTTTATTTGAAAATAATTGATGTTTTTTTGTTCGGTTGGCTTGAATTCAAGCCCAGCTAGGTCGCCGGGCTTGATTTGTAAGACTTTGATCTCAAAAATTTTACTCGTCCGGCTGCTTAGTTCTGAGATCGACATATGGCCAGTAATGGTGACCGACTCGAATCAACAGAGTTGCTGCTGCTAAGATAAATGCCGCTAAAGATAACCAAACGATCAATACCGCATCGAGTTCTTTCATGCCCAAAGTGATGTAACGAGCAATCGCCATCATCGCGATATAGATTGGGTATCGCACTGGGATCTTACCGTTCATCACAAACTGCTGAACCATGGCCAACACTTCTAAATAGATGAACATCAGCAGAATGTCGGTCAGTTGTACACGGCGTTCAGCGAAGACATGCATGAACTCTTCGACCATCGCAAACAAGGTCGCGAGCGTGATCGCCACCAGCAATACCGCTTCCATAATGTGGAATACTTTTAAAAACGGCTTACTAAAAGATTTAGGTAAGTGAGAAGGCATAGTCACTCTTCAAAAAATAATTAATCCAGTCTCTACAATAGCATGCATCAATATAAGTCGCGTACTGTCAAAGCACCGACTTTAGGCTAACGCCATCAACTCATCGGTAACCAACATTAAGAAGCAACGGTAAAAAGCAACAAATACAAAAATGGCCCCGCATTCACTGCAGAGCCATCTGTTTGTCTTTTACTTAGCGACTTCTTAGTGACTAATTAGCCTTAAAGCAGAATCAGGTAAGTTAAGAACACCACACACAGTCCGTAGATAAGCGGGTGTACTTCTTTGCGCTTACCTGCCACAACCATTGTGAATGCGTAGCTGATGAAGCCCATCGCCATACCGTTCGCAGGAGAGAAGCTTAGCACTGTGAACATGATGGTAAAAAAGGCTGCAATGCGTGACTCTTTCTTTTCCCAATTAATCTGACCAAGGCGACCGACCATATAGATGCCAACCACTACCATCGCCGGTGCAACCATTGCAGCCGAGAAGATAGAGAAGATTGGGTATAGGAATAGCGAGATTAGGAACAGACCAGCCACCATAACTGCTGCCAAGCCCGTTTTCGCACCTTGAGAAGAAGCGATGCCAGACTCAGAGAATGCGGTAATTGATGTGGTACCAAGAATAGAGCCAATCACAGTACCGCCCGCATCTGCTACTAGAGCCGATTTCGCGTTTGGCACCTTGCCGTCTTTATCGATGATACCCGCATCACGGCCAACGCCGACAATGGTGCTCAAGCCATCAAAGAAATCGACAATCAAGAAGATAAGTACGATGAACAGTAGGTCGAACATTTTCTCTGGCGTGAAAGCAGAGAAATCGAAGATAGCGCCGAAGCTGCCAGCCATGCTTGGTGGCATAGCAATGAACTGCTCTGGGATTGGTGCGTTTGAAGTGCCCATGAAGACGTCAGCAAGAATCGTCAACACGATAGCAGAAACGAATGAGATGAACGTTGCTAGCTTGATGTCACGAACCATACAACCCAGTGCGATGAAGATGCTCACGTAAGCGATGATCACTTTTGGATCAGAAATGTCGCCTAAGCCTACCAATACGAATGGGTTAGAAACGATGATGCCCGCATTCTTAAGACCTAAGAAAGCAATGAACAGTCCGAGAGACACGGTAATCGCCAACTTCAAATCTTCAGGAATCGATTCAATCATCGATTTACGAATATTGGTCAATGAGAACGCAAGGTACAAAATACCAGATAGGAAGATACCGAACAGCGCTTCATTCCAAAGCACGGCAACAGATCCACTTAACAGCAGACCTTTGAAAAAGCCGTTCATACTCATGCCCGGCGCTAGCATTACAGGGTAGTTGCCCCAAATGCCCATAATTAGGGTTGCGATTGCCGCAGACAGAGCCGTTGCAGTAAACACGGCACCTTTGTCCATGCCTGGAATATCACCCAAAATTGCTGGGTTAACCGCCAGAATGTAACTCATCGCCAAGAAAGTAATGAAACCCGCATACAGCTCAGTGCCAATCGTGGTTTTTCTTTCAGTGATTTTAAACATCGAATCAAGCGAGCCAGAGGTGTTCTGGGCTTTCAGGGTGGAATCGGTACTCACAACAAAACCTTTGCAATAAATTAAGAATTTGGTGATTCAAATGCTGTGAGAATAGAGAGGTCTCTACACTAAAAACTGTAGTCACCAAGGTAGGCTCGGTAGTAGAAACATCTAGTCTAGTAGGGTCTGTTGGCCCTTCGAGATGATTTTTGCAGCGAGTTGTTGGGGATTTCTACAAGGCAGAGACTTTGAAGTGTAGCTAGCCTACATAAGAAGTCGATAACGCAGTAGAAATCACCAACAAACGCTGCCCGAAGGGTTCGGCTAAAATCGTTTTATGCTTTGTTAAGGAGTCTTTACTTAGAATACTAGGCTACAAACTCCTTGCCGCGCCTAAAACGATTTTTTCTCGAACAAAACTCCATCGCGAAAGGTCAACAGACCCTAGATATATACAGCATTTAATCGTTTGCGCGGATTGTAAGGATTGAGATTAAAACTTCAACAAATTTTGTCCAGATCACATAAAAAAGTACCGATGACGAGTCATTACATTTATACAAAGATCCTTGAGAAGATCATTCGCTAATAAATAACGATCAAGCCAGTTGTTCTCAATCATCTAAATATGCTACTCTTCGCCTCCATTTTTCTGACCTAATTTTCACCAGTTGCTTCTATTAGTTTTACTCGTTATCTCTTTATAGACGTAACCAACGGCACAATTAGTAGATGCGCCATCGGAACAAAAATTAGAGTCAGTGCTATCTTTTAAAGTGTAGGTTTATTGCCTTCACTCAATCCAACCAACAGTGGAAATATACAGATGGGCAAAGGTACTCTTTACATCGTATCTGCACCTAGTGGCGCAGGTAAGTCGAGCTTGATCTCAGCAATGCTAGAAACCAATCCAACCTACGCAATGAAGGTATCTGTTTCACACACCACTCGCGGTATGCGCCCTGGTGAAGAAAATGGTGTTCACTACCACTTCGTAGAGAAGCATCATTTTGAAGACCTTATTACTAAAGGTGAATTCCTAGAGTACGCTGAAGTGTTCGGCAACTACTACGGTACTTCACGCGTTTGGATTGAAGAAAACCTAAACCGCGGTATCGATGTATTCCTAGATATCGACTGGCAAGGTGCTCGTCAGATCCGTGAACAAATGCCTCAAGCGAAGAGTGTATTCATTCTTCCACCATCAAATGGTGAACTAGAGCGTCGTTTGAATGTTCGCGGTCAAGACAGCGACGAAGTTATTGCGAAACGCATGAGCGAAGCAAAATCAGAGATTTCTCACTATGCAGAATATGATTATGTGATCGTGAATGACGACTTTGATGCAGCCCTAATGGACTTCAGAGCTATCATTCGTGCGGAGCGCTTAAAAGAAGATAAGCAAGCAGCGAAATACAGCGGCATGCTTACTGCTTTATTAGCGGAATAATCTAGATCCCCTAGATTTTCTATTGAGATAAGTATACGGTGATCTAGAAAGTATCTAGTTAAACTTGTATACTTTCTCGTCATCAAAAATTTATTAGTTAATTACTATTTGGAGTCCTCATGGCACGCGTAACTGTTCAAGACGCTGTTGAAAAAGTTGGCAACCGTTTCGACCTAGTTCTTATTGCGGCTCGCCGCGCACGTCAAATGCAAACTGGCGGTAAAGATTCACTAGTGCCTGAAGAAAACGATAAGCCAACGGTTATCGCTCTTCGCGAAATCGAAGAAGGTCTTATCACTAAAGACGTACTAGATGCTCGTGAGCGTCAAGAGCAACAAGAGCAAGAAGCGGCTGAACTTGCAGCAGTAAGCAGCATCGCTCACACTCGTTAAGAACGTCATTCGAACTAATTAACCTTCCGGGCCTTTAATTTGTATCTATTCGATAGCCTCAAAGACGTTGCCCAAGAATACCTAACAGAGCCTCAAATTGAGGCTCTGCGTCAATCTTATGTGGTAGCGAGAGACGCCCATGAAGGGCAAACCCGCTCAAGCGGTGAACCATACATTATCCACCCTGTAGCTGTTTCAAGAATCCTGGCAGAAATGCGTCTGGATATCGAAACCCTGCAAGCTGCTCTGCTTCATGATGTCATCGAAGACTGTGATGTCACTAAAGAAGATCTAGAGGAAAAATTTGGCAATACCGTTGCTGAATTGGTTGATGGTGTATCTAAGCTGGATAAGCTTAAATTTCGTGATCGCAAAGAAGCGCAAGCAGAGAACTTCCGCAAGATGGTTCTCGCCATGGTGCAAGACATCCGCGTTATCTTGATCAAATTAGCTGACCGTACTCACAACATGCGCACGCTTGGGGCACTTCGTCCTGACAAAAAGCGTCGTATTGCTCGTGAAACCCTAGAGATTTATTCTCCACTAGCTCACCGTCTTGGTATTCATAACATCAAGACCGAACTAGAAGAGTTAGGCTTTGAAGCCCTCTATCCTAACCGTTATCGCGTACTTAAAAACGTAGTGAAAGCTGCGCGTGGTAACCGTAAGGAAATGATCCAACGTATCCATAGCGAAATTGAAGGCCGCCTTGAAGAGGTCGGTTTACCAGCTCGCGTACTTGGTCGTGAAAAGAACCTGTTCTCCATCTACAACAAGATGAAAACTAAAGAGCAGCGCTTCCACACCATTATGGACATCTACGCTTTCCGCGTCGTGGTTGATACCCCAGATACTTGTTATCGCGTACTTGGTCAGGCTCACAGCCTGTACAAGCCTCGTCCTGGCCGCATGAAAGATTATATTGCGGTACCAAAAGCCAACGGCTACCAATCTCTGCACACGTCAATGATCGGCCCTCACGGGGTGCCAGTTGAGGTTCAGATCCGTACTGAAGATATGGATCAAATGGCAGACAAAGGTGTCGCGGCGCACTGGTCTTACAAAGGCAACGGCTCACGCAGCAGTAATGGCACAACCGCACAGGTTAAAGCACAACGTTGGATGCAGAGCTTACTTGAGCTGCAACAAAGCGCGGGTAACTCATTCGAATTCATTGAAAACGTTAAGTCTGATCTGTTCCCAGATGAGATCTTCGTGTTCACGCCGAAGGGTCGCATTGTCGAACTTCCGGCAGGCGCAACAGCGGTCGATTTTGCTTACGCGGTGCATACCGATGTCGGCAACATGTGTGTAGGTGCTCGTGTAGACATGAACCCTTACCCACTCAGCAAATCGCTGAAGAACGGTCAAACCATTGAGATCATCAGTGCTCCGGGCGCACGTCCGAATGCAGCATGGCTCAACTACGTGGTGACATCACGTGCACGTACTAAGATCCGTCAGGTTCTGAAAACCATGCGTCGTGAAGAGTCGATCACGCTAGGCCGTCGTTTACTGAATCATGCACTTGGCGAACACTCTATTGCCGATATCGGCCAAGAGAATCTAGAACATGTATTGTCTGACTTACGCCTAGAAAGCGTTGAAGACTTGCTGGCGTCGATTGGTCTTGGTGAGCTGATGAGTATCGTAATTGCTCGTCGTCTGCTTGGTGATGCTGACGAACTGACTGAAGTAGAAAACAACAGCGACACACCGAGGAAGAAACTTCCAATCCGTGGTGCTGAAGGTCTGCTACTGACGTTCGCTAACTGTTGTCACCCGATTCCAGATGATCACATTATTGCCCATGTATCTCCAGGTCGTGGCCTTGTGGTTCACCGTGAAACTTGTCCAAACGTTCGTGGTTACCAGAAAGAACCAGACAAATACATGGCGGTTGAATGGTCTGACGATTACGACCAAGAGTTCACCGCTGAACTTCAGGTTGATCTGCAGAACCACCAAGGTGCACTGGCTGAGTTAACTAACGTTATCTCAAAAACAGGCTCTAACATTCACGGTATTTCAACCGAAGAACGTGATGGACGCCTGTACACAGTGACTATCTTGCTGACCACCAAAGATCGTGTTCACCTTGCAAGTATTATGAAAAAGCTACGTGTGATGCCACACGCGCTGAAAGTAAGACGTCGTAAGAACTGATCAAAGTAAAGATGAGGGATTCGAGATGGCGAGATGCGAAGAGCAAAAGACTTCGTGACTCACCATCTTGGCTCCACATCTTTTTTAATCTTTTCGTATCTCGTTTACTCGTACCCCGTATCTGCTCTTCATTCCTTCGTGTCTCGTTTACCCGCATCCCGCATCTGCTCCTAATCTGCTCTTACGCTTTATCCTGTACAAAAATCCAGTAAAATGCTTGAATAGATTATCTCTCTTACGTTTATGAGCCTTGTTATGTCACAGCTTTTATCTGCTATCCCTCTCAACTCTTTATCTGGAGTCGGCGCTAAAGTCGCAGAGAAACTAGAGAAGGTTGGGCTTAACAATGTACAAGACCTGCTGTTTCACCTGCCTTTGCGCTATGAAGATCGAACGCGTATCTATCCCATCGTAAAACTGCATGCTGGTTTATGGGCAGCAGTGCAAGGCAAGGTAATGCACGTCGATACCATTTTCGGCAAACGTAAGATGCTCGCAGTAAAGATCAGTGATGGTAATGGCACTATTACCCTACGTTTTTTCAACTTCACTGCAGGCATGAAGAATAACTTTGCCGAAGGCAAACAAGTGCATGCTTATGGTGAGATCAAGCGCGGTAATATGGGGCTTGAGATCGTCCATCCTGACTACAAATTCTTTGCGCCGAGGCAACAGCCAGACGTTGAAGCCAATCTGACTCCGGTGTACCCAACCACCGAAGGGCTAAGACAAGTCACGCTGCGTAATCTTACCGATCAAGCTTTAGAGTTAATCGACAAGGCCGCAGTTAACGAGCTTCTCCCATCCGGTTTATACGACCACCAAATAACACTCGCGCAAGCACTGCATACCATTCACAGGCCTCCTCCAGGCATTGACCTAGAGCTGTTTGATGAAGGTAAACACCCTGCGCAGCTGCGCCTGATTATGGAAGAGCTACTGGCGCAAAACCTATCGATGCTGTCTGTTCGTAGTAAAGGGCAGCAAGACAAAGCGATGCCTTTCCCTCCGGTAAACATCCTCAAAGATAAGTTGTTAGCTCAACTTCCGTTTTCACCAACCAATGCTCAAGTAAGGGTGACTAAAGAGATCGAAGCCGACCTTGAAAAGCCACACCCTATGATGCGTTTAGTACAGGGTGATGTGGGCTCTGGTAAAACCTTAGTCGCTGCACTGGCGGCGGTTCGCGCATTGGAACACGGTCAACAAGTAGCACTTATGGCACCCACTGAACTACTCGCAGAACAACACGCGATTAACTTTGCCAACTGGTTTGAGGCAATGGGTATTCAAGTTGGATGGCTAGCAGGTAAGTTCAAAGGCAAAGCTCGTGAAACTGAACTAACACGTATTGCCAGTGGCGAAGCGCAAATGGTGGTCGGTACTCATGCCCTGTTCCAAGAGCATGTCGAGTTCAAAAACCTTGGTTTAGTGATCATTGATGAGCAACACCGATTTGGTGTCCACCAGCGATTAGAGCTACGTGAGAAAGGCGCAAAGCAAGGCTACTACCCCCATCAGTTGGTCATGACCGCTACCCCAATCCCACGAACGTTAGCAATGACGGCCTATGCCGACCTCGAAACTTCGATTATTGATGAACTGCCACCGGGACGAACCCCAATTCAAACCGTGGCAATTCCTGATACCAAGCGCGATGACATTGTTGAACGTGTGAAAAATGCGTGTCTCAATGAAGGCAAACAAGCCTACTGGGTATGTACGCTAATTGATGAATCCGAAGTATTAGAAGCGCAAGCCGCGGCCGACACTGCAGAAGAGCTGCAACGCAAACTGCCTGACGTAAAAATTGGTTTAGTCCATGGCCGTATGAAACCCGCCGAGAAACAAGCGGTGATGCGAGAGTTCAAAGAGAACAAGCTGCATCTATTGGTTGCGACAACCGTGATTGAAGTGGGCGTGGATGTTCCGAATTCGAGCTTAATGATCATCGAGAACCCAGAACGTCTTGGCCTAGCGCAACTGCACCAACTGCGTGGCCGTGTCGGCCGAGGTTCGGTCGCAAGTCATTGTGTATTGTTGTATCACTCTCCGCTGTCTAAAACCGCTCAGAAACGCCTAGGTGTGCTACGTGAAAGTAACGATGGCTTTGTGATTGCACAGCGCGACTTAGAAATCCGTGGCCCCGGTGAATTGCTCGGTACCAAACAAACTGGCTTGGCTGATTTCAAGATCGCCGATCTAATTCGTGACCAACGTTTGATACCTGAAGTGCAGCGTATTGCGCGTCATATTCACGATAGCTACCCAGACAATGCTAAGGCGATCATCAACCGTTGGTTGGGTGAACGCGATGTTTACTCTAAGGCGTAGTTAACACTAAGGCATAGTTAACACTGAGACCGTATTCAAACGTAAAAAAGGCTTCCTCAAGGAAGCCTTTTTAGTGTGCGTTACTTTCATCAAGCAAGAGCGAGATTCCCTATTCGCTCGTTCCTCACGATAGGGAATGACGATCAAAGTAAACTTTCATCATCAAAGTCCATGGTTAGCAATTCGTCATCCTCGGAGAGGGAAGAATGACCGAGTCGGGGATCTCTTAACCGTTCCTCGAACCGAACTTATCGTCATCAAACGGACCGATGATAACTAGGGCTTAACCGGGAAACTGATCTGCGCTTTTAAGCCACCTTCACTGCGGTTATTGACCACAACAGCACCTTGATGCTGGCTAACGATACGTTTCACAATTGCTAAGCCCAAGCCCGTTCCTTCGCTACCACGAGCCGTGTCACCACGCGTGAAAGGTTCAAACAGCTTTCCGATCTGGTCTTGTGGAATACCCGGCCCGTTATCTTCTACCGTCACCCAAGCAAGCTTGTTATCCGCCGTCATACCAGTTGATACCTTGACCCAACCATTACCGTAACGCAGCGCATTCACCACCAAGTTGCTCACAGCACGCTTCATCGCGATCGGATTACCTAGCGCTGGCTTCATCGATTCTGGAATATCGGTTTCAATCTGAACCTCGTAGCCACCCTCAGAGCTCGATACCTCACGAGCAATATCATCGACAAACACCGCTTGGAATGAATCTCGGTCGACAGGCTTTAGGTAATCCATGAACTGGCTGATGATTTCATTACACTCTTCGGTATCACTGATAATCCCCTCAGCTAAGTAGGCATCCTCTGGTGACATCATCTCAGTCGCTAAGCGAATACGCGTTAACGGAGTACGTAAATCATGGCTGATACCCGCCATCAACAAGGCGCGGTCTTCTTCTAGCTCTTGGATGCCTTTCGACATCTGGTTAAAGGCTCGAGTTACCGAGCGAATCTCTTGTGCGCCTTGAACTGGCAATGGCGGTGGAATATCACCTCGCCCGACACCTTGCGCCGCTTTCTCTAGCGCTATCAACGGACGGTTTTGCAATCGGATAAACAGCCAACCACCTGCGACAATCAACAGCGCCATGATCAGACTGTTACGAAACAGTGGTGCAAAATCCTCTTCTTGCAGCTCTGATAACGGAATACGAATTAAAGAGTTGGGTAACTGCGCAATGTCCATCCAAAGCACATAGCTCTCTTTACCCAAGATCAGCCGCACTTCAGTTTCAGAACCCAGCTCCTTGGTCATCTCCTCACTCATCAGGTCGATTGCGACCGCATGGTAATACTCACCCGCCGCTTCGCTGTCCTTGGCGTGAACGGTTACCCCGAGCTGTTCAAGCACACGCTGACGCAATGGCGCATCGATCTCGATATCACTGCCTTGGTCCAATACCAGGTTTAGCTCGTGAGCCAAAATCTTATTAAACTGCTGCAAACTTGGCATCAACGCATAGTTAAACACCGCGTAATAAGAAAAAATTTGGCTAGCGACCAATAGCGTTAAGAAAAGCACTATCGACTGAGTAAAGGAGCTACGTATACGCATGGGGTACCCGAGATGTAGAAAGATAAAGAAAGTGTTATATGACTATAACTCTAAACCATTGTGCTGAATAGAAAACGGGCCATCGCATATTAATGAGATGACCCGTAAGATTCACAGAATCGATAAAGCTACTGTAGAGCTTATTAAGCTGAATTACACAGCTTTGCCATCTGGAACGAATACATAACCCAAGCCCCACACCGTTTGGATGTAGCGAGGTTTGCTTGGATCTTCTTCAACTAGACGACGCAGACGTGAAATCTGAACATCGATAGAACGTTCCATTGCTGAATACTCACGGCCACGAGCCATGTTCATCAGCTTATCGCGAGACATTGGCTCACGAGCATTCGTTACCAAGGACTTAAGAACCGCAAATTCACCCGAAGTAAGCGGCATTGGCTCTTCACCGCGGAACATTTCGCGAGTACCTAAGTTCAAGCGGAACTCACCAAACTCAACCACAGACTCTTCTGTGCTTGGTGCACCCGGTGCTTCAATGACTTGGCGACGCAGTACAGCTTTAATACGAGCAAGCAGTTCACGTGGATTAAATGGTTTTGGCAGGTAATCATCAGCACCCACTTCCAAGCCCACAATGCGATCCACTTCATCACCCTTTGCAGTAAGCATCAGGATTGGTAGCGAGTTGTTTGCGTTTCGTAGACGACGACAGATCGATAGACCATCTTCGCCCGGCAACATTAAATCCAATACCATCAAGTGAAAATTTTCACGGGTTAACAGGCGGTCCATCTGCTCACTGTTTGCCACGCTACGCACTTGAAAGCCCTGCTCTGACAGATAGCGCTCTAACAGTGCACGTAAACGAGCATCGTCATCGACCACTAAAATTTTGTAGTTTTCTTGCATGTAATGGTTCCACCTATTAAAGCTTAAACCTAAGGTTAAGCATTCTTGGTAAATTGTATATTGGTATAAGACATTAAAAATGTAACATTATTGGAGAAAAAGTCGCCTAAATAATTGTTAACGTATGTTGCCTTTCTATATATTCTATCTTAGATCATCATTTCATTAAGTCAGATTTATGAAAACCAAACTTATTACTCGAGAAGGTTATAACAAGCTCAAAGCAGAACATGACCACTTATGGCACGAGAAACGCCCTGAAATTACTAAGATAGTCACTTGGGCGGCAAGCCTTGGAGATCGCTCAGAAAACGCAGATTACACCTTCAATAAGCGTCTACTTCGTCAGATCGATCGCCGAGTGCGTTTTTTAAGAAAGTTCCTACCTGATGTCACGATCGTTGATTACTCGCCACAACAAGAAGGTAAGGTATTTTTCGGTGCTTGGGTCGAAATTGAGAATGATGATGGGGAAATTAAGAAGTTTCGAATTGTCGGCCCAGAAGAGATCTACGGCGATGCTAAAGGCTATATCTCTATCGACTCACCAATGGCTAGAGCTCTGCTCAAGAAAGAAGTAGATGACGAGTTTACGGTAAAAACACCGGAAGGCGACAAAGAGTGGTTCATTAACTCGATTCGCTACGCAGACAACGAATAACCAAACTTAATAAACACTTAGCGATAAACTGAGTGTTCAGCAAACCCAAACTCCAGATAAAAGAAAACCCCGCAAGGCTTTCGCCTAGCGGGGTTAAGTCTCTATCGCAGCAATCCGGCTACTGTTTATCTCTTCGAGATAAGGTGCTCCCTGCATCTTTCCTTGATAGTGGCTAAATCCTTTAACCAATTTCCTTTTTGTTCATCGCCATCCTAGCGGTGTCCATTCTAGCCTGTCATCCTGACTGGCGAATCTCATCCAGAGATTATCACTTCCTTGCTGACCACTCATCCTAAGTAATCAAATCTTCATCCTGAAGATACCTAGTCCATTAGGCTTTTTCCTGTTCCTGCCAACTCCCTGTCGACAAGTTAAATATTACGGCAAATGGCCGTGTTTCCTAGATAGTCTTAAAAAACATTTCAGGTGAGAAATACGCCCACAAACACACAATCAAATAAAATCAGCAACTTAGTGTAACATCAAGACGATTTCATCGGTCTAAAGCGACTTAGTCTCACATCACTTGTAAGAGATCTCGCACAAAGCGGGTATCAGAAACGGAAATTCGACTTCTGACAGGATAATTACACAGCCAAAGCTAGAAAAAGCGTACGCTCACCCCCATGTATTTGTCATGATATTAAATAAGAGATTCATCGGATGAGCCAAGCTATCTGTCGACTGATCGCTGAAGAACTGAATGTCCGTTCTGAGCAAGTCACTGCCGCAGTAAACCTAATTGACGACGGTAACACCGTTCCCTTTATTGCCCGCTACCGTAAAGAAGTTACGGGTGGCTTAGACGATACCCAACTACGTAACCTTGATAGCCGCCTTTCATACCTTCGCGAGCTAGACGATCGTCGCCAAACAATTCTTAAGTCGATTCAAGACCAAGGAAAACTCACGCCAGAACTCGAGCGTGATATCACTCAAGCAGACAGCAAGACTCGCCTAGAAGATTTATACCTGCCATACAAACCAAAGCGCCGTACTAAAGGCCAGATCGCGATTGAAGCGGGCTTAGAACCACTTGCCGACACACTGTGGAATGAACCACAGCACGATCCAGAAACGGAAGCGGCGAACTTCATCAGCAACGATAAAGGCATTGCCGATACCAAAGCTGCTCTCGATGGTGCTCGTGCGATCATCATGGAACGCATTGCGGAAGACGCAAACCTACTAGAAAAGATTCGCCAACACCTAACACGCAACTCAGAGCTAGTCGCTCGTGTAGTGACAGGTAAAGAGCAAGAAGGCGAGAAGTTCAAAGACTACTTCGAGCACAACGAAACACTCAGCAAAGTGCCGTCTCACCGTGCACTTGCCATGCTGCGTGGCCGCAATGAAGGCTTCCTAACACTGGCGATGAATGCCGATCCTGAGCAAGAAGAAGGTGTACGTGGTTCATACTGTGAGAACATTATCTCTGATCACTACGGCATTACTCTGAGCAGTGCTCCTGCGGACGCGTGGCGTAAGCAAGTGATCAGCTGGGCATGGCGCATTAAGGTTTCTATGCACATGGAAACTGAATTGATGGGCGCAATGAAAGAGCGTGCAGAGATCGAAGCGATTGAAGTATTCGCAACCAACCTAAAAGACCTACTCATGGCAGCGCCGGCTGGACCTCGTGCAACCTTGGGCTTGGATCCGGGTTTACGTACCGGTTCGAAAATCGCGGTGGTAGATTCAACCGGTAAAGTTCTGGCGACAGAAACCATTTACCCTCACCCGCCTCAAAAACAATACGACAAATCTGCGCACGTTGTTGAGCAAATGGTTCGTAAATACAATGTTGATTTAATTGCGATTGGTAACGGTACGGCTTCACGCGAAACCGACAGCTTTGTGGCTGACGTAATTAAACGCGGCAACCTAAAAGCGCAAAAGATCATTGTTAGCGAAGCGGGCGCATCGGTGTATTCCGCGTCTGAACTAGCTGCAAAAGAGTTCCCGAACATGGATGTATCAATTCGTGGTGCGGTGTCTATTGCTCGTCGTCTGCAAGATCCACTGGCAGAGCTAGTGAAGATTGACCCTAAATCGATCGGTGTGGGCCAATACCAACACGATGTGAGCCAAACTATGCTCGCTAAGCGCCTAGATGCGATTGTCGAAGACTGTGTAAACGCCGTAGGCGTTGATGTGAATACCGCGTCTGCCGCGCTACTTACTCGCGTAGCCGGCCTTTCTAGCACCATCGCTCAGAACATCGTGGATTTCCGTGATGAGAATGGTCGCTTCGAAGCACGTACTACGCTAAAGAAAGTCGCTCGCTTAGGGCCAAAAGCCTTTGAACAGTGTGCTGGTTTCCTACGTATTATGGATGGTAAGAACCCGTTAGATGCATCATCGGTTCACCCAGAAGCTTACCCAGTAGTGAAAACCATTGCTGAGAAAAACCACAAAGACATCAAATCTCTGGTAGGTAACACCGACTTCTTACGTGGTTTGCACGCGGTTGATTACACCAATGAAAACTTTGGTGTTCCAACGGTCACCGACATCATCAAGGAGCTGGATAAGCCGGGACGCGACCCTCGCCCTGAGTTCAAGACTGCAACCTTCGCCGATGGCGTAAACAGTGTTTCAGATCTAGAACCGGGCATGATTTTAGAAGGTGTGGTATCGAACGTGGCAAACTTTGGTGCGTTCGTGGATATTGGCGTACACCAAGACGGCTTGGTGCACATTTCAGCACTGACCGATCGTTTTGTTTCTGATCCGCGTGAAGTGGTAAAAGCCGGTGACATCGTGAAAGTGAAGGTAATGGAAGTTGATGTTCAACGTAAACGTATTGCGCTAAGCATGCGCATGAAAGATGAGCTTGGACAAGACAACCGTGCACAGCGCTCAAGCGCGCCTCGCACGCAAAACCGCCCGAACCAAAATTCACAAGGTGGCCAACGCCGTCGTGAAGAGCCGCAACAAAACGCTGCGATGGGTGGTGCGTTCGCTGCTGCTTTTGCAAAAGCGAAAAAGTAATCCGTTAGCTCATTTGAAAAGCTGATTCGCCTAAAACAAAAAACCTGCATCCCTTAGGGTATGCAGGTTTTTATTATATGTTCAAAAAAGACATCGAAGTTTGGCAGGGTCATAAGTTTTCGACTTACAACACGACCAGCATCTCTGATGGAGCATGAGGCGCAACAGCATGACCATAATGATATTTTATGACCTTACGTCGTTTCTCCATCTGTCCCTCTTGAATCGCCGCATCTAAAACATGCTTTGGCAGGCGGAAACGCATGGTATAACCTTTGCCTTGATCAGCACTGTATGTTTTCAGTGCCAATAAGCTGAACAGCCGATCAAAAGGGTCTTGTGGCTCTTCTTGGCTAACCGAATTGGCCTCTGACTCGTTCTCCATTTCATAACCTGGATGGTCTGAAGGATCCCAAGCCGACTGCTGCCTTCGTTTATCGTCTGATTTTACCTTACGCTCTGCATTGGTTCTCGCCAATGCTACTGCGGGAGCAATAGGTTCTCGGACTCTATTATCACGCGCAACTTGCTCTGTTTGCACATTAACGGACGGGGCGATTAGTGGCACACTCACTGCAGTTGCAGGTGACACAATCATCGCGAACTCTCCTCAAGAATCGCCCATCGTTTTTGCTATAACGCTGTTGTACTGTGAGTCAGCACAACAGGCATAGCCCAACTTAGCGCAATCAGCTCAGGAGAGAGTTAGGTCTGAGTATCAAGCAACACGTTGGTGTTATACCAATCGTAGTAAATAACTGATCATCCTAGCTTGTTAAAATGCTCGATAACGGCGTTAAATTTTTTGATTGTAGAATAACTACTTATCGAAACTACTTGTCAAAAAAACTCTGCCTTGTTCTCAAGCCTTTTACCTACGCTATTTTTGAACACTTACTTACTGTGATTGGTATTAGCTTATATATCGACCAAGCCGGATATATATTTAGCAATTATTTTTGTGCGAAGCTGACAAGCTCACTGCAAAAGGCATCCGCTTCGGTCATAAACGGTGCATGCGAAGACTGGGTAAATATGTATTGCTCGGTATGAGGCAAGGCTGTGCCTAAGTCTTTCGCAACCTTGATTGGCACCAATCCATCTAATCGACCATACAAGCGTAGCATTGGTACTGAAATCTCAGGCAGTTGTTCACGCAGATCGACATCCGACAGCATCTTTAATCCTGCCAATAATGAGTCAGGGTTCGGCAACGGGCGAGACAGCACCGCTTGCTTGAGTTGTTTTACATCTTGCCTTGCTGAAGGGCTGCCCATGGCTTGCAATGCCATAAAGCGTTCGATGGTGGTTTGGAAATCTTCAACCAGTTGCTCGGTGAATGCGCTTAATACGTTGGGCTGAATGCCTCGCCATAACACGGGCTCTTTTGCAGCGGCGAATTTGGGAGAACTGGCGACAGTCACCAGCTTGCTCACGTAATCTGAGTGATGGAGAGCCATGTGCGTTGCGACCAAGCCTCCAAGTGACCAACCCACCCAAATCGCTTGCTTTGGTGCTTCGGCCAAAAGCTGCTGAGCAATCTCTTCAAGATCTTGAGCGTGGCAGTGCGCGCTGTGTCCATACCCTGGTAAATCGACAACATGCACTCGAAAATCAGCTTGTAATGCATTAACGGTTTGTTGCCATACCGCACCGTTCATTCCCCAGCCGTGAACCAGTACTAAATCAGGCCCTTGCCCAGAAACATGCCAATATAACGCGTCACTCATTCTCAATATTCCCTACTTTTTCCATCAGCGATAATCCGCGCTTTTCAGTATGGTGAGCAAAAGGAACACCATAACCCAAAAGCATCACGAGCTATGTTATCCGATTGGCTACAAAAACACACACCACGTCTGGTCACACCTCAATGCCACCTGTGCAAACTTGATAAACTGCCCAGTGATACACATCCTCGATGGTGCAATTCTTGTCTCAAACTCTTTCAGCCAGTACCACGCTGCCAACGATGTGGTTTAAAAACACTGCTCACAGTAGAGCAGTGCGGACAGTGCTTATCTCAACCTCCACCTTGGCATCGCCTCTACTGTGTCGGCGATTACACCTTCCCTACAGCAGGTTACATTCAGCAAATGAAGTACGCTGATAAGTTTTGGTTTGCACGTGATCTATCTAAGCTATTGGCATCACGTATCGAATATCCTGCTCCGCTGATCACCAGCGTGCCGCTGCATTGGCGTCGATATACTCATCGCGGCTTTAATCAAAGTAAGCTGCTAGCCGACTACACGGCTCAAGAGCTTGGCGTTGAAAGTGATGTGCTCTTTCGTCGAATTCGCTCAACGGCTTCCCAGCAGGGGCTGACTAAATCCGCACGATTACACAATCTAAAGAGCGCTTTTGCGCTGCGAAAACAAGACGTTCAAGGAACTATCCCCTCTCACGTCGCGATAATTGATGATGTTGTAACCACCGGCAGTACTGTGTATCAATTATGCCAATTACTACTTGAAGTGGACGTTAAAAGGATTGATATTTACTGCATCTGCCGCACTCCTGAGCCCTCTGGATAAAAGCTGTGAATCACTACTTGTACAGCAATCCAACAAAAAAGGGCTGAATTACAAATCTGACAGGAGTAGAATGGCGCTAATAACCTACAAATCTACTCAGGTATTCGTCGTGTCAAATATTACTATTACAGAAACAGCTCAAACTCACTTTGCCAATCTGCTGTCACAGCAGCCTGAAGGTACAAACATTCGTGTGTTCGTGGTAAACCCAGGCACACAAAACGCTGAGTGTGGTGTTTCTTACTGCCCAACAGATGCTATCGAAGCGTCTGACACAGAGCTTAAATTCGAAGCTTTCTCTGCATACGTAGATGAGCTAAGCCTACCGTTCCTAGATGAAGCTGAAATTGACTTCGTTACTGACAAAATGGGCTCTCAGCTAACGCTTAAAGCACCAAACGCTAAGATGCGTAAAGTCGCAGACGATGCACCACTTCTAGAACGTGTTGAATACGCAATTCAAACACAAGTTAACCCACAACTTGCTGGTCACGGCGGTCACGTTAGCTTGGTAGAAATCACTGAAGACGGCGCAGCTATTGTAGCATTCGGTGGTGGTTGTAACGGTTGTTCTATGGTTGATGTAACGCTAAAAGAAGGCATCGAGAAAGAACTTCTTCAACAGTTTGAAGGTGAACTGACTGCTGTTCGTGATGCAACTGAGCACGATCGTGGTGAGCACTCTTACTACTAATCACTGATTTAGTGTTAGTTGTTATTTGAAAGGTTGATGCGCAAACATCAACCTTTTTTGTTATGTGGATAAGCAAGTTAGGACTATCGCGTTCTCTCTATACTCTCTTGCTATACAACCATATTTTCACCTCGTTACCATCTTGAGTAAGGTATTCAAGTGATCGTAATCGATTCCTGCTTCAATAATTTTCGGATATGAAAACTCGGATCTAGGAACTCAAGGTCATTTCCCCTATATTAGAATGACTTTATAAGAAAGAATTCCAATGAGCTAAGGAGCGAGCGCAATGACGAAAAGGACCAAGCCAGAGATTTTGGCTAAACAAACTGTCGCTCAATCAAGACTATTCTCTATCGAGTCTCTCGACTTACGCTTTTCAAACGGCGAAGAGCGCACTTACGAACGCATGAAGCCCAGCGGCCGCAACGCAGTGATGATGGTTCCTATTACTGAGCAAGGCGATATTCTATTAGTACGTGAATATGCAGCGGGAACTGAACGCTACGAACTTGGCTTTCCAAAAGGGCTGATTGATCCAGGTGAGCAGCCAAACGAAGCCGCCGTTCGCGAACTCAAAGAAGAGATAGGCTTCGGTGCCAACAAGCTTACTCCGTTGAAGGAAGTGATCCTTGCACCCTCTTACTTCTCTAGCAAAATGACGCTGTTTATTGCAGAAGACCTCTACCCAGAAAAGCTAGAAGGTGATGAGCCAGAGCCTCTCGATATTGTGCGCTGGCCACTTGCTCAAGCCGAAGAACTGTTAACACATCTCGATTTCTGTGAGGCTCGGAGTATTACAGCCCTGCTTTTAAGCCTTCGTGTATTAAACAATAACTAGAACATTCAGGCTCGCTCTAAGAGTAAGAGAACATTTATGCCAATAACAAAAGATTTGTCTCACCTCCTACCCTCTGTCATTGAGATTGCTCGCTCTGCTGGTCAACTCATCTTAGAGATCTACGAGAAAAAGGATTACGAAGAGTTCATTAAGAGTGATGACACTCCAGTAACCAGTGCCGATCTTGCAGCACATAAGCTGATATTAAAAAAACTCAGTGAATTGACGCCTGATATTCCCGTATTATCCGAAGAAGACGCCGACATCAGCCTAGAGCAACGCTCTCAATGGGATCGCTACTGGTTAGTTGACCCACTGGACGGCACCCAGGAGTTCATCGCACGAAGTGGTGATTTCGCGACAATTATCGCCCTAATCGAGCATAACAAGCCAGTGATGGGCGTGGTATACGCACCCGTTTCAGGTGTGAGCTATTACGCTTACAGTGGCAAAGGCGCTTGGAAGATCCCAGACCTTAATGACAGCGTGAAAATCAAAACGCATCGTCACGAGCTGCCAAACCAGTCAATCGCCATGGCGATCAGCCGTCGCCAGGACATCAATCGCATCACTAGCCGTATGAGCTCAGCATGGAATTATGATTTGGTTCCTCTAGGCTCAGCAGCGCTTAAGGCCTGTTTAGTCGCAGAAGGCGCTGTGGATTGTTATCTGCGCCTTGGACCAACCGGAGAGTGGGATACCGCCGCAACGCAGTGCATTGTTGAAGAAGCTGGCGGACGTATCTTAAGTACTCAACTAGAACCGCTTTCGTACAATGAAAGAGAAACGCTAGAAAACCCGAACTTCATTGTACTCGGTGATGCAGATTTACCGTGGGTAGAAATTTTGCAAGGCAAAGACTAGGCGAGTTTGCTCCCTTTAACTGTCAGATATCCTCTAGATTCTCAGAACAAACAAAACGGGCACCTCAGTGAGGTGCCCGTTTTTTATATCTCGTAATTTAGTGACCCTTAGCCGTTTAGCTAAAAACGACCTTGATAAGTAAACTGGTACTTACCTTGGCTATCAGGATTACCCAACCATTTAAGCTGATTTTGCATCGCTGGCGGGAATTCAACACCCGGTTTAAACCACGCTGCAGATGTGTAGCGCTGGTTAGATGTTAGACTCGCTGAGAACTCACTGTCTACTTGAGTGCTCTTCTGAACGCCTTTGGCTGCAATTGTACTGTCTTCACAGGTTATGTCCGCAATCACAGGACCAAGGTCTAACGAACCAACAGGTGAATCGACTGCAGCACCAGACCAAGCCACAGTACCTTCACCAGACTGACACCAAGGTTGAGCATGAACCGCATGCTTGATCGTCAGCTCAACCTGTCCACCAATTGAAACCGGGACTGGAATGGCTGGGGCGTATTTCATCACCTTCATAGCAGGCATTGAGGCTACTAAGTTCTCTGCATACGCGCCACTCATGCTGTACCCGACACGCCCTTTACCTGACAAGTTCATGTCGCTATTACGACCAAAACGAACCGCCAGTTCTGCTTTGGCTTGAAATAGCTTAGAAAACTGGAAGTCCCACTGCACTGAACCGTAATTAACACGCTGCCAGGCGATATTATTGGCGCTGCCCTGCCAAACCGTTCCTTCAACACCTTCAATATTCAAGCCACGCACAGCCGGTGCATGTTTGAGTACAAAAGAGGCCGGTAGATGCAGCAACAGACTAACCGAGAAAAAGACAATAAAGATGCCGCCAAAAAGTAAACCTAACTTCAAAGATAAACCGCGTTTCACATTAACCTCGTTTAAACTGTAGTCGGTTGACCTCAATAACCCCTGGGTTATCGGAGCGATCAATGTCCATAAACTCAACTTCGACACCCTGCTTCTCTTTCAAGTATGTCAGCCAATCTAAGAACTGATTAAAAGGCACAGGTTTCACCCAGACTTGCAGCATCTCGCCACGTGGTTGCACACGTATCAGCTCGATATTAAAGCGACGCATAGAAGCAGGCACAGATTGATTCAGAGGTTGACTGGCACTAATGCCGCCACTGCCTCGTAGTTCAACCACTTCATTGGCTTTATTGGTTACCCAAGCCAGTAGTTGCTTCTCGCTTTGAATGCGGGTCTGCGCAAGTTCAGCTCGCTGACTGAGTGGCTGGATTAGCCCCCAATAAACGACACCGACCACCAATAGAATTGAGCAACCAATCACTAGTCGTTGCTCTCTTTGACTTATTGAAGTCCACCACGCTTGGAGTGGCTCAATCATATTTCTCATCACTGATCTCCTTACGCAGGTTATTGATGGGGTTTAAGAGTAAAGCTGCCAAATACGGCATCACCATTACGATTCAATGGCCCTTGCTCAACGGTAAACTTCTCTTCAAGTTTCACTCGCGCAGTCTCGAAATATTGGAAGTCAGTACTTTTCGCTTCCAATCTCACCTCTGAGCGGTTGCCGTCGTAGCGAATACTATTCACTTCGATGGCTTTCACTTGTCCTAAAGTTTCTGGCAGTAACGCTAGCCATCCAAGTAAGGAATCACCATCACCCGAGCCACCATACTTCTTAGCTTCGTCGTTCATCTGGCGCTTAAGGTAGCTGACCGTCGGAATACGTTGCTTGCCCGGAAGTACGCTTCTAAAAATACGTTCACTCTCCGTTCGGTACGCTTCGGCTTGTGCTTCGTACTGCTGAACCTTTAAGACTTGCTGAGTGACGATCACCGCCACCAGCAAACAAGCTGCGATCGCTACTTTTTGCCATACACGCCAGTACTTACTGAATGAAGATTTGGTTTTAAAGGTGCCAGTCAGTAAGTTTACGCCACTTGTAATGGCTTGTTGGCTCAGTAAAGACATCACCAGTTCCGCAGGTTTAGCTTGCCACTCAATGCCACTTTGCAGTTGAACGTCATCACTTGGCAGTGCGGTGTAGCTAAAAATCGTTGGTGATTGCTCTTCGTCATCTAAGGCAACCCAATCGCTTTGTAAGAACATCGCTAGCCACGCCTCATTGATCGACACTGCTTGATAGTTGCTTTGACGCAATAACCAATGTTGGTCGATCTGCAGCGCACTGATGCCCTGATCTTCTAAAGGCAACGCTAAGGTATCAGGCAATACTTTACAAAAGATAATGTTCGCTTCGCGGAAAGTATCCAGCGCCTGCTTAAGCCAATCACGTTCCACACCACACACTGTCGCGTGCGTTGCGTCTTTCTCTAAAATAGTCAGGTGTAAGTCTTCGATATCTTGTGCGACTTCGTCTTCTAATAAAAACGGCAGCATAGAATCGAACTGGCGAGCAGCACCTTTCGGGATCTCAACACGCTTAATTAAGCATTCATTTCCCGGCAATAAAGCGATACAGCTACGCTTTTCAGCGTAAGGCGTTAACTCATCCAGCTGCTCCCAGCTAGACAGTTCGCCACTTGCTATCACTTCTTGTTGGCTTGTCGACCAAACTAACCACTGCACAGGGCTTTGTGGTTCGCTACTCAGTCGAACGGTCAGAAACTCGCTCACTGATTCCTCCAAAACGACGGCGTACTACCGTCACTGTTTCTCGATTACTACTATAGAAAAGCGTCCGTATACGTACACGTGACTGCTCAACTAATACCTCTGCATCTAGCTCAAAATAGGCGCTATCTACAGTTAAATATGCTTTCGCTTTTTTGCTGACTTCGGCACTCACACCCACAATAGCAGGCTCAGCCATAAACGCATCCACCGTATCCCAACCATCGAATGGGCGTTTGTCTATCAGCTGTTTGGCATCCGATTCACTTAAGCCGGGGGCAAACATCGCTTCCAATAACGGCGCCTGCTTTTCCGTAAGAGTATTCACATTCAAACGGAAATCGTCGCTCGGCAGAGCACAAACAAAGGGGCGAACCTTATTCATCACCTCACCAGTGACTTGATAAACCGAGCGTAGCTCGGACTCATCGGCCATTAAGCCATTCGCTGCCAAATAAGATGGCTTCATCGCCTCATAAGTACTGTCTTCTACACCAGCTGAAGAGGTGGTTCGGGTATCACTATCAACAAATTCCCAGCTTGAATGTGCAATAACCTCGGCCTGATAAGGCTCAACATCTTGGTTTTCCAACAAGGTTTGCCAAACCGTAATTAAATAAGGTGTTTGGTTACTTGAAGTCGTCGCCACACCAGCCAACGCATTGAGATTAAAACATGCCTGAGCATCAACAATACGGCCTTTAACTTGACCATAATCCAACGGGTATACCTGTTCTTCTAACGCCCATGGTTGACTCAAGTTGACGGTATCACTGTCTTTGTAGCTTTGCCTAATGCCGTCTTGCACCAGCGCTTCGACACCAATGCTGTACCAGTAAGCCTGTTGGTAATTCAGTTGATTGCCCACGCGCTTAAATTGAGTAAACAGGCGTTCCGACATACTGCCTGCGATGGTTGCCATTATCGCCAGTAGCATCAGGATAATGATCAGCACAACACCTCGCTGCTTGCGCCCCATGGCAGACCTTGTCAGTGCAAACTTATTAGTTCGATGAGTCATTATTCCCCTCATTACTACTTGAAGAGTCACTGTTTGAAGAATCATCGGCCTGATCTAGCGTGCCACCAGGGGTGAGATAAATACGCTCTATCTCACCATAATCTTTCAAGGTTAGCTTTAACCTTACCGCTTTCGGTAGCGATTTGTCGGCTTGCCACTCTTTCCCCCAGCGGCTTCCGTCATAAAACTCGAATTCCAAGCTTTCAACATCATCAAGCAAAAGCGTAATCACACCTTCTTGACCTGCAGGGGTATCGGGGTAGCGCCACCACACACGCTCAAGCGTTTCTTCTTTAATGCGGTAACCCACTTTGGTGACTTCTCCGCGAGGAAACTGCTGCTGTGGGTTATGCCAGCCAAGGCGAGTAAACATGATGCCAACGCTGTCGGAATCCAGTAAATACTCTTTAATTAAGATCAGCTTAGATGATGCTTCTTCACCATTGGTACGAAATTGTCGTACCGCCATCTGGCGAAAATCATTATCTAAAATGACTAAGCTACGTTGCAGTTGATTTAAACGAGCACTGCGCTCGATTGAAAGCTCGTTGCTGCGTTGAACCTGATTTACTACCTGATAAGCCGCCATGCTTAACGTGGCAAAGATAGCGATCGAGACCAAAACCTCAATTAAGGTAAAGCCTCTCCCTTTCGAAGATAGTCCTTGTTTACGAGGCACACGCTTATTGGCGGACATGCTCTTACTTAGCGACTTGCTCTTAGCTAACGCCACGCTTTTACTTGACCACATAGCTGCGCACCGTGACCACTGGAGAAGCTTGTTTACTGGTTGCCACACTCACATCAAACGCCTTTAATAAATCATCGCTAGTATCGATTGGCGTGACCTTCCAAAACCACTCTCTCTCGGCCAACTCTTGTGTGCCCTGCGCTTTTTTTAGCTTCTCAGGATGCAACATCACCAAAGCCATTTGATTATCAACGACCATAGCCGCGAAGGTTTTTTCTTCTAGATAACTGAGGGTATTGATGTGCTGAGTGACAGCACGAATCACACTGATCGCCGCAGTCGCAAAGATAGCGAGCGCAACCAATACCTCAAGCAGCGTCATTCCTCGAGAACCAAGGGTCATACCACGAGAACGATAAGGAGAACGGTTATTCCTCTTCATCTTCTTCTCCCGGTTCTAGCAGTCGAATCACACCATTGTCCAATACTCGAATACGCCAACCATCTTGTATGGTGTCTCCGGTATTTGGATAAAACGACAATACAAATGGCGTCATTTCAGCACTCGACAAGATGTAGATCTGTGGTGGTTTCGGCTTCTTTTCCTCTTCAAGATCAGCAAACATATCTTCATCAAACAAGCTTCCTGGGTTGAACAACCGATCATCGTCTTCCCATGCGCCACCACCTAAGGTCAGTGACAATGCGAGTTCTTCCGGTAGTTCAGTTAAAGAGGGGATTTTTTCAAAATCGACTTCTTGCCAGCCTTCAGACTTAAGCGCCATCAGTACATAGGTCGATTTCTTTTCATCAACTCGAACGCCAAAATCTAAGCCGCTCAAAATAGCCTCTTCATTGAGTAATTGAACTCGCTGATAAAAGCTTTGAGCGTATTTTTTAGCAACATCTTTGCTATTGGTAGGAATGGTCGCGATCACCGCAACCGCCGTTACTGACAGTAGTACCAACACCAAGAGAATCTCAATCAAGGTGAAACCTGGCTGTGTTTGCTTAGTTTTCACCTTTAGACTCCATCTGTTTACGTCCTACCATCAATAACGAATCAAACAATAAGTTGAAGCTTATTGGAAATCCTGCATGTTCCAGTTGCCGATATCCGCCGCAATACCTTCACCACCTTCTTGGCCATCAGCACCAAGAGTGAAAATATCAATAGTGCCGTTATCACCAGGGCTTAGGTATTGGTACTCGTTACCCCATGGGTCGTTTGGCAGACGCTTGATGTAGCCACCGTCGCGGTAGTTACGAGGCTCTGGGCTGCTTGGCTTAGAAACCAATGCATCAAGACCTTGATCCGTTGTTGGGTAAACGCTGTTATCCAGTTTGTACATATCTAGCGCGTTCTCTAGCGCCACAATATCAGTGATGGCTTTTTGTTGGTCAGCCTTCTCTTTGTTACCCAATAGGTTAGGTACAACAAAGCTCGCCAATACGCCAAGGATAACCACAACAACCATCACTTCTAATAGGGTAAAGCCTGATTGTTTCTTCATTCTGTTTTTCATTATTTTCTCCAAATTACAGACAGCGAGTTGAAGGTAATAATGTCCTTCTTCTCGTTAATCCAAAAACTAACGTCTTATGAGCAGTTGATTAACCACTCATCAAATTATTCATTTCAAGCATCGGCATCAGAGTCGCCATCACAATGAACAGCACTAAGCCTGCCATCAAAGCGATAAGTGCTGGCGTAAAGATACCTAACGCGATATTCACGGTCGATTCAAAGCTTTGATCCTGGTTATCTGCCGCTCTTGTTAGCATTTGCTCTAACTGACCACTCTGCTCACCACTGGCGATCATATGCAGCATCATTGGAGGGAAGAGTTTGGTTTGATCGAGCGCTTTACGCAGGCTTGCCCCTTCTCTAACACTGTCTGACGCCTGCAGTACTTGTTGCTTCACATGGTGATTCGACATTACATCAACCGCAACCTTCATCCCCTCAAGGATAGGAATCGCACTCGAGGTACAGATAGAGAGTGTTCGTGCAAAACGAGAGGTATTAATTCCTTTCGCGATCTTGCCGATCAGTGGAATGCTTAATAGCTTGCGATCCCAACTCATGCGAACACCCGGCTTTTTCAGAGCGGTCTTAATCAACACAATCACACCGATGATCAACAACAGTAATTGGATGCCCCAATTCTGGATAAATTCACTCGATGCCAATAAAAATTGTGTCGATTGAGGAAGTTCTTGGCCCATTTGGATAATCGGTTCAACGATCTTAGGTACCACGGTTGCCAGCAGGAACGAAACAATCGTCACCGCAAACACCACCAGCACCACAGGGTAGATCATCGCTTGCAGCAACTTAGAGCGCATCTTCTGACGGTTTTCTGCGTAATCAGCCAGTCGCTCCAATACCGCATCTAAGTGACCCGATTTCTCACCAGCCGCGACCATGGCTCTAAACAGTTCATCAAAGATATGTGGGTAATCAGCCAAGCTATCGGCTAGCGAATAACCTTCCGTTACCTTCGAACGAACCGCCAGTAACATGGTTCGAATACGTGGCTTTTCAGATTGCTCCGCCACGGCTTTCAAGCACTCTTCTAGCGGCATGCCTGATTGCACCAAGGTGGAAATTTGGCGAGTAATCAAAGCAAGGTCTGGCGTGCTGATACCACGCTTAAAGCTAGTCGAAGGCTGTGCACCTTTCGCTGTTTTGGCCTTGGCTTCGGTCATCTCAACCGGCATCAAGCCTTGTTCTTTTAAGCGCTGGCGAGCCTGACGAGCGTTATCCGCTTCAATCGAGCCCTTTTTGCTCTTACCCTTGGCATCCAGTGCTTTGTATTCAAATGCCGCCATACTAGACTTCCTTGGTCACGCGCATCACTTCTTCTAAGGACGTTACCCCTTTCAGAACTTTGCTCAAGCCATCATCTCGAATACTTGGTGTTGTGCCACGAATTGCTTTCTCAATCGCCTGTTCGCCAGCCTCACTGTGAATCAGCTCTTGTACCGAATCGTCAATCATCAATAGCTCATGAATACCAGTACGGCCTCGATAGCCTTTGTGACTGCAGCTTTCACACCCTTTGGCATGGTAAAGCGTTAGGCTGTCTTTCTTCTTCAACCCAAACAGTTTTTTCTGTTCTTTATCCGCTTCGTAAGGTTCTTTACAGTCGTTACACAGGGTGCGAACCAAGCGCTGAGCCAAAACACCCAGCAGCGAAGAAGAGATCAAGAAGGGTTCGATGCCCATATCACGCAGACGCGTAATTGCACCGATTGCCGTATTGGTGTGAAGGGTCGACATCACTAAGTGACCGGTCAAAGAGGCTTGAACAGCGATCTCTGCGGTCTCTAAGTCACGTATCTCACCAATCATTACCACATCGGGATCTTGACGAAGAATCGCACGTAAACCACGCGCAAAGGTCATATCAACCTTAGGGTTCACTTGTGTTTGACCAATGCCATCAATATCAAATTCAATTGGGTCTTCAACGGTAAGGATGTTGCGTTCGTTGCTGTTAAGCTCTTGCAGGCCAGCGTACAAGGTCGTTGATTTACCTGAGCCTGTCGGACCAGTCACCAAGATAATGCCATGTGGGCGCTGAATCAGCTTACGGAAGTTTTCATGGTTTTCTGCTGTCATACCTAAACTGTGCAAGTCTAGACGAGTGGCGTTTTTGTCCAACAGACGCATTACCACACGCTCACCGTGTGATGAAGGCATGGTTGATACACGAACGTCGACCGCTCGACCACCAATACGCAGAGAAATACGACCGTCTTGTGGCACGCGTTTTTCTGCAATATCCAACTTCGCCATAACCTTTACACGTGACACGAGCAGCGGCGCCAATTTACGGCTTGGTGCAAGAACATCACGCAGCACACCATCAATACGGAAGCGGATCGATAGCGACTTCTCAAAGGTCTCGATGTGTATATCCGAAGCACCCTCTTTGATCGCCTCACCCAGCATCGCATTGATTAACTTGATGATTGGTGCATCATCTTCTGATTCAAGTAAGTCTTCGTCTTGAGGCAGTTCTTCCGCTAGTGAGAAGAAATCATCACTATCAGCACCAATGTCTTCCATGAGCTGACGAGCTTCCGACGAGTCACGCTGATAAGCATCGGTCAGTTTTTTATCAAACTCATCGAGAGTAATCGCTTGTGGCGTGAAACCATTTTTCACAACACGACTCACTTCAATGATCGCCGCCGATTTCAGTGGCTCAACATAATAAAGTATCGGTGCGCGCTCTGGATGTTGATACTCCAACACCATCTTATAGCGATTCGCAAAGCTAAACGGCAAGCGCTGATAAGTACGTGCCGCCCCTACCAATTCAGCCATTATTCTGTTTCCATCTGATCAATGAAGGCTTGAAGTTCAGCCGGGTAATTCATGCTTTCGCCAAATTTAGGCAATACCGGGATGTTATCGTCTGCCATTAATTTCAGTCCTTGCTCAGCCTTGTACAACTGCTCAGCACGGATGAAGTTGTATTTACGCTGCGTGATACCATCGGCTGTCATACCATCACGAATAATGGTTGGTTTGATGAAGACCATTAGGTTCTTTTTCTCAACCTGAGTACTGGTTGATTTGAACAGGTGTCCAAGAACAGGGATATCGCCCAAGAACGGCACCTTAGATTCACTTTCCAGCGCTCGCTCGTCAATCAAGCCACCCAGCACCAGCATTTGACCGTCTTGAACAATCACTGACGTATTTAGCTGACGCTTAGCAAAACGAACATCTACTGCCCCGTTTGCGCCTAATACGTTCGATACTTCTTGTTCTATTTGCAGCTGAACTGAGTCACCTTCATTGATTTGTGGCACGACTTTTAGCTTGATACCCACTTCTTTACGTTCAACCGTTTGGAATGGGTTATCGTTACTTGAGCCTGCGGTCGAGCCAGTTAAAACAGGCACCTCTTCGCCCACAATGAACGACGCTTCGCCGTTATCCATCACGGTGATACTTGGAGAAGATAGGATATTTGAATTTGAATCGGTCGCTACTGCACTGATCAAGGCAGTCCAGTCACCCATCACTACGCTCATTGCCGCGCCATTAACGCCAGAAAGAGCAGAAGCTAACGTTGAGTAGTCACCGGATTCTGTGGTCGTTTCATTACGCAAAAAGGCGCCATTATCATCATAGACTGCGGTGGTCGTTTCAGTGTCTTTCGCTTCTTCTAAACCAACCATTACGCCACCGATTGACGCACCTGTGTTGCCATACTGAATCACAGCACCAGTATCAAGGTTACCCCATTGCACACCAAGGTTAATGCCATCACCCTCTGCCATCTCGACAATTAGGGCTTCAATCAAGACTTGAGCACGACGAATATCCAACTGTGCGATCACATCTTGAAGCGCATTCATGATGTCCGGTTGTGCGGTAATCACCAACGAGTTGGTATCACTGTGAGCGGAGATCATCACTTGGTTACGTTGCGATGAGCTGCCTTTGGTTGAAGATTGCTTTTCTGATTGCAGGTTGTCCGACACGCCTTTCAGCACATCGACTAAATCTTCTGCTTTGGCGTATTTAAGGTAAATTACTTGGTTGTTGCCCTTGGTTGCCATTTCCACATCAAGCTGTTCAATCAGCTTTCTTAAACGGCTACGTACCTTTGGGTCACCGGAAATAAGAATTGCATTAGTACGCTCATCGGCAACCAATTTAGGCTGTAGGAATGCAGGTGTGTTTTTCGCATCAGTGGTTTTGCTTAACGCATCAACGATACGTACCATTTCTGCCGCAGAAGCATTCTTTAGCTCAACGACTTCAATCTCTTTATCACCCGCTTGGTCAACACGCTTGATGATTTCAGCTAAACGGTTTACTACCGCCGCTCGGCCTGTAATAAGGATGATGTTGGCTGGGTCGTAGTGCACAACGTTACCCGCGCCTGCATTGTCGTTTAGTTGACGAAGCAGAGGAGAAAGTTCACGCACCGAGACATTACGAACCGTCACAACACGTGTCACCACGTTGTCGCCTTTGATCGTATCACTGTCTCCAACGACTGGAATTGCCGATGTTTTCGAATCCTTGGCTTTGATGATCTTAAGAACACCCGAGTCCATTTCAACGACCGCGTAGCCATACACCTCTAATACGTTTAAGAAGAAGCTGTAATATTGCTCTTCATTGAGTACGTCATAACTGCGCACATCAATTTTCCCGCGTACCGAAGGGTCAACGATGATGGTCTTCTCTAAGTTGCGGCCAACAATATTAATAAACTCTTGAATGTCAGTGCCCTTAAAGCTGGCACTAAAATCACTCGCGATGGCTGCGGGTGTGCAGATCAAGCTTCCTGCCAATAACCATGCACTTTTCTTAAACCAATGCTTCACGTACTTCTCCTACACTTTCGTCCTTCGTTAGACGCAAAGTTTTAAAATTCAATAAACACTTCATGTTGTTGACCATCTCTCTCGACCACCAGATTTAGCTCTGTTAGTTCTGAGATGGAACGGAATATGTTGCCCATAGCAGCAGGGTCTGTCAGGTCTTGTCCATTTAACTGAGTGGCAATATCTCCGTTTTGGAGCCCAACAGAGTTAAAAAGTTCTGAATCTTTGCCAGGGCTCACACGATAACCAATCACTTTATCGTCACGCTTCACCTGAGACAGTCGAACATATTGGAAGATTTGTTGTGGATCTTGCATTATCTTCGCTTTAATTTCGTCTAGCTTCTCTTCTTCGGAAGCGGGGTTATTGCCACGAACAGAAGAAGTGGTACGAGGTGGCGCAGGTGCTGATACCGCTAAACGCTTGTACTCAATACCTTCAAGCATCAAGGTTTCGTCTCGTCCTGAGTTATCAATGATAACGCGGTCGATTAATACCGCTTTTAACTTGGCTCGAGTGCCTTCAATCTCTTCATTAATTCCGTAGGTCGCTTGCGTGCCGCGATTGGCGATCACCGCTAAGCTCAGTTTTGGATTCGAGCTCGCGACTGCACCCACTAAAACGAGGTTTAATCGCGTCTTAGGCGCATCTTGGATAACTTGCTGTTCAACCACAGCGGGCGTGCTTGGGTTGTAAGCACCAAACATGTTGCTCTGCTGCAAAGAAGAGATATCAAGGGTCGATTGAGGTGCTGAAGACGATGAAGCCGTTGCTGTCCAAGGCGCGATAGTTTGCTCAGCAGGTTCGATAAACCATGCAAGCTGCCCTAAGATCCATGCGGAAGCTGCAATCAATACACAACAGGTCGCTAAGCTTAGTTTCTGCTGAAGTACAAATCCATTCTCTAATAAGCGGCTCAACATAGGAGAATTCCCTACGCGATTTTTGAGCTCTAAAAAGTTCACTTTCCTAGTCCCTTTTCATGACGACAAACGCTGCAAATCATTAAACTTTCAGCTTTTTTATTCATTCGTTCGATACCAAGCTTATTTAAGCAATAAGATCCTGAACTATATCATAGCAAATCGATAAATCGGCATAACATGGCTATTTTGTATTATGACTTGAAAAAAATGCCAACCGCCTCCACTTTAAGCTTCTACTTAATGTGATAAGCATCATCAAAAACATGTTGCGCACTGTTCGTTACAGTTAAACCGCATTCATTTCTAACTGAAAAGGCACTGTCCTATATGAAAACGACTAATGAAGCTGTCAGACTCGATAAATGGTTGTGGGCAGCACGCTTTTATAAAACTCGTTCAATTGCTCGCAACATGGTCGATGGTGGCAAAGTCCACTATAATGGTCAGCGCAGTAAACCCAGCAAAATCGTAGAACTTGGGGCAGTGGTTACCCTGCGCCAAGGGAATGAAGAAAAGACGGTCACCATAGAGAAAATATCCGCACACCGCGGCGGGGCGCCAGTCGCTCAAACCCTCTATGAAGAAACCACCGAAAGCTTGGCAAAAAGAGAAGAGTTTGCACAACAACGCAAGCTAAATGCTCATAGCCCAGCACCAGAACGTCGCCCAGATAAAAAGCAACGTCGTGACATCATCAAGTTCAAGACTCAATAAGCTAGAAGGAATAGCCAAATGGCAGACCCAATGTCTACAAGTAATGTTTTAAATCGCTACCTATTTGAAGACCTATCAGTACGTGGTGAATTGGTACAGATGGACGAAGCGTACCAACAGATTATTTCTAGCAAGGAATACCCAGCTCCAGTACAAAAGCTGTTGGGTGAGCTACTGGTTTCAACGACGCTACTAACGGCGACCCTAAAGTTTGAAGGTTCTATCACGATGCAGCTGCAAGGTGACGGCCCAGTATCTCTAGCAGTTATCAATGGCGATCACGATCAGAAGATCCGTGGTGTTGCTCGCTTTGAAGGCGATATCGCAGACGACGCAGGTCTACACGCCCTAATGGGTAAAGGTCATCTAGTGATCACTATCGATCCTAAGAAAGGTGAGCGTTACCAAGGTATCGTTGGTCTTGAAGGTGACACGCTTGCACAAGTGCTTGAAGGCTACTTCGCTAACTCTGAACAGCTTAAGACTCGTCTATGGCTGCGCACTGGCGAGCATGAAGGCAAAGCACACGCTGCAGGTATGTTGCTACAAGTAATGCCTGACGGCACCGGTACTCCAGACGACTTCGAGCACCTAGAGCAACTAACAGACACCGTGAAAAACGAAGAGCTATTCACTCTAGAAGCGAACGAACTGCTTTACCGTTTGTACAACCAAGAGAAAGTACAGCTATTCACACCACAACCGGTTGAGTTCTTCTGTGGCTGTTCACGCGATCGAAGTGCAGCAGCAATCATTACTGTTGCTCAAGAAGAGATCTACGACATCCTAAGCACCGAAGGAAGCGTTGGTCTACACTGCGATTACTGTGGCACAAACTACTCGTTCGACAAGAATGATGTTGATGCACTGTACGCAGAAGCAGCAGATAAAGGCAGCAATACGGTTCATTAATTTACGGCGTACCAAAAACACGTAATTTACCCCAAAAAGGTCAGCCCTCAGCTGGCCTTTTTTGTGATCAAAATAGCGCAAACTCCGTAACATCTCGTAATAAAATCACCGCTTAATTTTAATCAATTAATAATGTTCTCGCCCCTAGCGCAAAGGTTTGCGTACAGGATAGACTAGTTGGGCCAATATGTGACGAGACGCTTAAAACCCCATGGCTAATATGGATATTTTTTGAGCTATATCCCTGTTTCCCCCGAGTCTCGTTGCTAGCATGGTGAGCAGATAACAATAAAAAATTAATACAAAATCCCTACAAAATATCCTACAAGGAGCACCTATGACCGTTATGGAACATACAAAGGCTGCACAAATTGATCTAACTAAGCACGGACTGACTGGCGTTACTGAAGTTCTTCGTAATCCTAGCTACGAGCAGTTATTCGTTGAAGAAACACTGCCAGGTTTGGAAGGCTACGAAAAAGGCGTAGTAACGGAACTAGGCTCTGTTGCGGTAGACACTGGTATCTTTACTGGCCGCTCACCAAAAGATAAGTACATTGTTAAAGATGACACGACCCGCGATACCATGTGGTGGTCAGATCAAGGCAAAAATGACAACAAACCGATTACAACTGAAGTATGGAATGAGCTGAAAGAGCTTGTGACAACTCAGCTATCTGGCAAGCGCCTGTTTGTCATCGACGGTTATTGTGGTGCTAACCCTGATACGCGCTTAAGCGTGCGTATTATCACTGAAGTAGCGTGGCAAGCGCACTTCGTTAAGAACATGTTCATTCGTCCAACTGACGAAGAGCTAGCAACGTTCGAACCTGATTTCGTGGTAATGAACGGTGCTAAAACAACTAACCCTAACTGGGAAAAGCAGGGTCTAAACTCTGAAAACTTCGTTGCTTTCAACCTAACAGAGCGCGTTCAAATTATCGGTGGTACTTGGTACGGCGGTGAGATGAAGAAAGGCATGTTCGCAATGATGAACTACCTGCTTCCTCTGCAAGGCATTGCTTCAATGCACTGTAGTGCAAACGTCGGCGAGAAAGGCGATGTAGCCATCTTCTTCGGTCTATCTGGTACAGGTAAAACTACGCTTTCAACCGATCCTAAGCGTGAGCTAATCGGTGATGATGAGCACGGTTGGGATGACGATGGTATCTTCAACTTCGAAGGTGGTTGTTACGCGAAGACGATTCGTCTATCTAAAGAAGCAGAACCTGAAATCTACAATGCAATCCGTCGTGATGCACTACTAGAAAACGTAACAGTTCGTGGTGATGGTTCTATCGATTTTGATGACGGTTCAAAAACTGAGAACACTCGTGTTTCTTACCCGATTCACCACATCGATAACATCGTTAAACCAGTATCAAAAGCCGGTCACGCTCAAAAGGTTATCTTCCTGACTGCTGATGCATTCGGTGTACTGCCACCCGTTTCTAAACTGACTCCAGAGCAAACGAAGTACCACTTCCTATCTGGCTTCACTGCAAAACTAGCGGGCACTGAGCGTGGTATTACTGAGCCAACGCCAACGTTCTCTGCTGCATTTGGTGCGGCATTCTTAACTCTCCACCCAACTCAGTACGCTGAAGTGCTTGTGAAGCGTATGGAAGCAGCTGGCGCTGAAGCTTACCTAGTGAACACAGGTTGGAACGGTACTGGTAAACGTATCTCTATCCAAGATACGCGAGGCATCATCGACGCTATCCTAGATGGCTCAATCGACAACGCTGAAACTAAGGTTATCCCTATGTTTAACCTAGAAGTACCGCTAGCGTTGCACGACGTAGATCCTACGATTCTTGACCCGCGTGATACGTACACTGATCCATTGCAGTGGGAAAGCAAAGCGAAAGATCTAGCAGAGCGCTTCATCAACAACTTTGACAAGTACACAGATAACGCTGAAGGTAAGTCACTGGTTGCTGCTGGTCCTCAACTGGACTAATCCAACCATCTGCTCGGGCTTAGCCAAAAGCAAACGCCCAATTTAAAATGATATTTTTGTAGCAAGCCCCTCTTTTGAGGGGCTTTTTTGTTGATGCTTGACCCTTTTTGTTCCACTCTGTTTTAAGACTATTGAAATTTAAGGCTTTCAGGGAATGAAAAAGGTATTCATGGTGTTCGGCATTGTGTTGGCTATCGCCGTTGCAACTATCGCAGCGCTGCTATTAAGCCTGCAGACCCAATACCGTGCGGATGTTGCCAACTTTTTTATCAAACATACGATTGAACAACCTGTATTCATTGAAGATGTTGAGTATCAGGCGCCTTATCACATCACCTTAATGGGCATTACCCAAAGCCAACCAGAAAAGCAAACACCTCTGTATATCGACAAGATCGATCTTTGGTTCAGCCCCAGCTCGATGACAGAGGCCAAACTGGTCTTTGAATCTGTTTTGATCAGCGGCCTACAATTAGAGGCAGACGATCTAAAAACACTGACTTCTTTATTTACCCAACCAAACATCAAGCTCCACCAGCTGGCCATCAACAATCTCGACTTTTCGACGCCAGAGTTTAATGCGCGAGGCATCGACCTACAGATCTCCGCCCCAACGTGGAACAACGATAACTCGCTGCTACCTTATGGAAAAACCCAACTCTCTGCCTCACAACTGTATTGGCAAGGTGAGGCATTCGATAATCTGTTGATTGACCTAGACTTAAAACCTAGCGACAGCACCCTTTATGGTGCTTCGTTTGACTGGCGTGGCGCCAAGATTTCTGGGCAAGCTGAACAATATCAACAAGATTGGTCGTTGGTGAATGTGACCGTCGATGGCTTACGACTCAATCAGAAGCAGACCCAAAACCTACTAAGCAAAGAATGGGATGTGGCAGGTATTCAGATCAATCACATCAATAGCTTAGATATTCTACGCAGCGACGTAGAGTGGCAAGATGGGCACCTCGCTGCCTTTGATGCCTCACTAGAAAATATCCAACTGCCTTTTGAAATCTGGAAACAACAGAAAGCCATTTTTTCTCTGCAAGCTGAAGGAGTGACCATTGATGATGACATGTTCATCGAGCCAAGCCTCAAGCTCAATCTAGAAACAAACCAGATTCTGATTGAAGATTTCTATACTCAATTCCTGCAAGGCACTGTTCAGCTCAATGGCGAAGTCACCCCTAGCAGCATTGAATTAGCGCAACTCGACCTACAAGGCATCAAGTGGATTACCGAAAACCAAGATAGCCCTCTAGTCGCAGCTCGACTAATACCTTGGCTTACACAAATCCAGAACGTCGAGATTAACCGACTTAATATAGAACGCAGCCAACTTATCCAACTAGCACAAACGCCTTACTGGCAGGTCTCTGGATTACATGTCGAGGGGCATCAAGTTCAACTGCTGCAAGATAGAAAACTGGGCTTATGGCAAGGGAAGCTGATGGCGAGCGCCAATGATGCCAGCTACCAAAATATTCTCAGCGCACAGCCCGTGGTTGAGATGAATAGCGAACAAGGAAAATGGACGCTGACTCGTCTGTTTGCACCACTCAGGAATGGCTACATTGAAGCCAATGCAACGCTCGATTTTAACCAAATCAGCAAGCCATGGAGCTTAGATATTTCTGCCGATGGGTTACCCATTGCGCCTATGCTGCAGCGACTTGAATTACCACTCGATGCAACCGGCTATGGCGAGTTTGAACTTCAAGCCGCAGGTTTATATGGCGACTCACTGATGCTCGGTTACTCAACCACAGGGCAACTCACTGGCAGCGTTCGCCAGGGTGTGATGACCTTTAATGACAAGCTTTCTGAAACATCGACTGATAACGTGTTTGAAATTCCAGAGCTTAATGCGCATTTTGACCGTGGGCGCTTCACTCTCGAACCGATGCATATTATTGGTGCATCATCAGCAGAGCAAGGCGAACAAAGGGTTCAAACGCTCAATGGCGAGGCTTCTGGAGAACTCGACTTGCTTAAAGCTGAGCAACACACCCTCTCGATTACCCTATCGGACCCATGCCATCAAATCTCAGGAAAGCTCACCCAAGCTGAGTATTCGGAGATTAACGACTGCCAACAAAAAAACGCCACTCCTCAGGAATAGCGCTTTCAATCATTCAATCTAGCTACAAGTGGCGGGAGTTATTCACTCGCCTTGCCATCAGTCGATAGTATTTTCTTGTAGTCAGGGATCAGCATATAGGTTCCCGTAAACTCTACCGCTTCCACATCGCCGCTATGAATGGTCACGTGAATGATGATACGTGCCTTTCTTCCTGACGCAAGGCGGTCCAAGTCACCACTGATCCCATCCAATGAAGTAGAGGCAACAGGGTTTTGCTCAACCGGGTGACGATAACGAATATTACTGTCTGCCAGCACGATATCACCGGTCAGCCCGCGTTCTTTCATCAATAACCAAGTCATCCCCCAACCAGTTAAGGTCGCTAAGGTAAAGGCAGAGCCTGCAAACATGGTATTATGCGGGTTCAAGTTGGGATTCAGCTGAGCACTACACTCAAATTGGTAACCCGTGTATTGGTTGATCTTGATGCCCATCTTGTCACTGATCGGGATCTGATGTTCCCAGCGCTGCTGAAGCTCATTACACCACTCAGGCTTACGCAGAACGTCTGCCATTGGGTCAAGATGCTTAACCATCTGTTGGTGACGCACAGGGCCACGTTGATCGTTAATCTCACCGCGACGTTCAAATTCATTCTTCTCATAGAATGAGATCGCATCTTCACGTGCATTACACACCAAGCGCTTAGCACCCTCTTGGCGAGCCAATGACTCAAGTGCGACTAGAATCAACGAACCCATGCCTTTACTTTGGCGAGATTTCTTCACCGCCATATAGCGGATCTGACCTTCCAGATCTGGGGTGATATACAGACGACCAATCGCCATCGGGCGACCACGACCATCAACAATCATGCGATGGTGACTCATTGGGTCATATTCATCGCGCTCAGAACCTACCGGCATTCGCCAAGGTTCACGGAGCATCTGCCAACGAAAATGGTAATACTTGTTTAGCTGATTTTCGGTGGTTGGTGTTATGAGTTTAAACATGCTTATTCCTTTAAGCCTAAACCTGCAGCCAGAATGTCACTGGGCCATCATTAACCAAAGACACTTTCATGTCGGCTGCGAATCGGCCACGTTCCGTTGGTAACACTGATTCACACTGGTCAGAGAAATAGTTATAAAGACGCTCAGCATCTTCTGGGTGAGCACCACGAGAGAACCCTGCTCGAGTCCCTTTCTTGGTATCGGCCGGCAGAGTGAATTGAGACACCACTAATACCTTACCTTCTACTTGCTTCACGTTGAGGTTCATTTTATCGTCTTCGTCTCCAAAGACACGATAAGTGGTCACTCGTTCCATCAAACGTTTGGCTTTGGCTTCGTCGTCACCTTTTTCTACGCCTAACAAAACTAATAAGCCTTGTTCAATCTCACCAACTACTTCGCCATCAACACGGACGGCAGCTTCACTTACTCTCTGGATCAGTGCTATCACTGTTGTTTCCTTGCTCTGTGATTTTGTCGTTATCCGAAGAGTGTACCATTTCTTTCGAGTCACTCCACTGTTCCTGCTCACCCAATGCAGCGGTCACCTCAGCACCCACCAGCACAATCAACCAGCACAAATAAACCCAGACAAAAAGAATGGGAATCGCCGCCAATGCGCCATAAATCAACTGGTAAGAAGGGAATTGAGTAATGTAGGCCGCGAAGCCTTTCTTACTGAGTTCGAACAACAGAGCCGCCACTAGAGAACCTGCAGCCGCATGAGAAAAGTGTATCTTTTTGTTGGGAACCAACAGGTACAGACCGAAAAACGCAAAGAAAGAGAGAATCAAAGGCAGTTTGCGAATTACGGTATTAAAGGCGCCAGATACGACTTCATTTTGTAGCAGACTGAGCGATGTCACATACGAAGTGGCAGCAATACTCGCCCCAACCAAGATCGGCCCAAGTGTTAGCACCATCCAGTACATTGAGAACGACAATACCGCACGTCGCTTCTCATTAACACGCCAGATGTAGTTTAGGTTCTTATCGATATTCGAGATCAACATCAGTGCCGCAATGAACAAGAACACACTACCGACCGCCGTCATCTTACCCGTGTTGGCAACAAACTCGAGCAAGGCACCGTGCACCGCATCTCCTGACGCTGGAACAAAGTTGATAATAACGAAGTTTTGAATCACGATACCAACATCAGCAAAGATGGAAAATGATGACAAGATAGAGAGCAGAACCGTCAACATCGGTACGATCGAGAGCAAAGTAATGTACGCCAAGTAGCCCGCATTCACGTTGACTCTATCGTGCGTCATTCGCGCCAAAAGATAGCGAGAAAACTGAATACTGAGTGTGGCGACCTTTTTTATCTTCAACTTGTAACTCCCTTGTAACTCGTTCATAGTCCTAATTAATATTCCGACATATTAATCACAGTAAGTAAATGTTCAAAAATAGCGCAGGAAAAAGGCTTGAGAACAAGGCAGATTTTTTGATAAGTAGTTATTCTACAATCAAAAATTCTAACGCCGTTATCGAGCATTTTAACAAGCTAGGTTGGGCAGTTATTTACTACGATTGATATTATTTAACTATAGGAAACTAGGATGCCTTATTTAATAGTTATAGTCCTCTCTATTTTTACTCTTACTGGATGCCAGTCAGCTTATTACTCCGCCATGGAGCAAGTGGGTTACCACAAGCGTGACATTATGGTCGATAGAGTGGAAGACGCTAAAGAGTCGCAGCAGGATGCTCAGGAAGAGTTTACCAGCGCACTTGAAGCCTTGAGTAGCCTGACTAATTTCAGTGGCGGCGACCTTGAAGACATGTACAACCAAATCAATGATAAATACCAAGACAGCGAGAAAGCCGCGCAAAATGTCAGTGACCGCATTGCTGCGATTGAAGATGTGTCGGATGCGCTGTTTGAAGAGTGGCAGAGTGAGTTAGATCTCTACACCAGTGACTCACTGCGCCGCTCGAGTGAGCAAAAGCTTCGTGAAACTAAATCGTCTTACCAAACGATGCTGTCAGCAATGAAGCGCGCCGAGAAGAAAATGGACCCCGTGCTCAATACCCTTCGCGACAATACGCTTTACTTGAAGCACAACCTCAATGCGAGCGCTGTCGGTTCACTGCAGGGCGAGTTTATGAGCTTAGAAAAAGACATCGCCTACGCGATTAAGCAGATGAATGCAGCGATCGCCGAATCGGATAAGTTCCTAGCTCAGTTGAACCAAAAATAACGCCCGTAGACACAAATAAACATAAGCCCGTATGAACCCAATCATTATTACTGGCGGCCCTGGCGCCGGAAAAACCAAACTGATCAATGCCTTGGGTGATGCGGGTTACCCCACCTTCGCAGAGTCCTCTCGCCAGTTAATCGAACAGCAGAGCCAACTTGAGAACGGTATCTTACCTTGGTTAGACCTTCCGGGCTTTGCACGCCTATGTTTAACCGTCATGAGCGAACAAAAAGACCAAGCCAGTCAGCATCCTGTTGCCTTTCTCGATCGTGCCATTCCAGACATTTGTGGCTATTTGGCTCAGGCGAAACTAGAGATAAACACAACCTACCGAGAAGCGAGCCAAGGTTATCACCCCCAAGTGTTGTTCTGTCGCCCTGAGGCTTCAATTTATGTACAAGATGATGTGAGACCTTATCCGTTTGAGGAGGCGCTAGAGATTCACCACGCGTTAGAAAGAGTCTACCAAGAACTTGGCTATGAGGTGGTTGAAGTGCCGTTTATGCCAGTCGAAGAACGGCTTCAATTCGTTGAGCGTTACTTATGTATCAAAAGCTAAATCCCCAACTCGGTCGTTCCTCCCTCTTGAGGATGACGAAGACTTAAACACTCTTCGTATCTCGTTTAACCGTATCTAAACAAACTAAAAAACAAAAGCCCCGAGCAGCTAGGCTACTCGGGGCTTTCTTATCTACTTAGCTAGAAGCTAGTCAGCTGGCAATTAAGCCTTAGCTGGACGTGCTGCACGCTTACGTTCGTTTTCAGTAAGAAGCTTCTTACGGATACGAATGCTTACTGGCGTTACTTCTACTAGTTCGTCTTCGTCGATGAACTCAAGAGCTTGCTCTAGAGTGTGACGGATAGGTGGCGAAAGAACCTGTGCTTCATCAGTACCAGATGCACGAACGTTCGTTAGCTGCTTACCTTTCAGACAGTTTACTGTCAGGTCGTTTGAACGGTTATGAATACCGATAATTTGACCTTCGTATACTTCATCCGCGTGCTCAGCAAATAGACGACCACGTTCTTGTAGGTTGAATAGTGCGTAAGTCAGAGCTTTACCAGTTGCGTTCGAGATTAGAACACCGTTGTTACGTTGACCGATTACGCCGCCTTTGTGAGGGCCGTAGTGATCAAATGAGTGGTAAAGAAGACCAGAACCAGACGTTAGAGTTAGGAACTCAGTTTGGAAACCGATAAGACCACGAGAAGGCATCATGAAGTCCATGCGAACACGGCCTTTGCCATCTGGAGACATATCAGTTAGCTCACCTTTACGTAGACCGATGTTTTCCATGATGCCACCTTGGTGCTCTTCAAGCACGTCGATAGTCACAGTTTCAAACGGTTCAGTTAGGTTGCCATCTTCGTCTTTCTTGATGATAACTTCTGGACGAGATACAGCTAGCTCGAAACCTTCACGACGCATGTTTTCGATCAGGATAGATAGGTGAAGTTCACCACGACCTGAAACACGGAAACGATCTGGGTTATCAGTTTCTTCAACACGTAGTGCAACGTTGTGTACTAGTTCTTTCTCTAGACGCTCAAGGATGTTACGTGAAGTAACGAACTTACCTTCTTTACCCGCGAACGGAGAAGTGTTTACTTGGAACGTCATTGTTACTGTTGGTTCATCAACAGAAAGCGGAGTCATTGCTTCAACATTGTTTACGTCACAGATAGTGTCTGAAATTTTCAGCTCACCAAGACCAGTGATTGCAATGATGTCGCCAGCGTTAGCTTGCTCAACTTCGTGACGGTCAAGACCTAGGTAACCAAGAACTGTACCTACTTTACCGTTACGTTTTTTGCCTTCTGCATTTACGATAGTTACTTGTTGGTTTGGTTTAACAGAACCACGAGTAACACGAGCAACACCGATAACACCTACGTAAGAGCTGTAATCAAGTTGCGAAATTTGCATTTGTAGTGGACCGTCAAGGTCAACTGCAGGCGCGTCTACTGTATCAACAACAGCTTGGAACAATGGTTCCATGTTCTCGCCAGTTTCGCCTTCAGTCATTGTTGCCCAACCGTTCAGAGCTGAAGCGTAAACAACTGTGAAGTCTAGTTGCTCATCAGTAGCACCTAGGTTGTCGAAAAGGTCGAATACTTGATCCATAACCCAATCAGGACGAGCGCCTGGGCGGTCAATCTTGTTGATTACAACGATTGGCTTAAGACCGTGTGCGAATGCTTTTTGCGTTACGAAACGAGTTTGAGGCATTGGGCCATCAACTGCGTCAACGATAAGCAGAACAGAGTCAACCATAGACATGATACGCTCAACTTCACCACCGAAGTCCGCGTGTCCCGGAGTATCTACGATGTTGATGCGGTAATCATTCCAGTTGATTGCTGTGTTCTTAGCAAGAATGGTAATGCCACGCTCTTTTTCGATGTCATTCGAATCCATGACACGCTCTTCAGCTTCACCACGAGACTCAAGAGTGCCTGACTGTTGTAGCAGTTTATCAACCAAAGTCGTTTTACCGTGGTCAACGTGCGCGATGATCGCGATATTTCTTAACTTATCAATCTGTGGAGTAGACATGGATTCTCGATTCACTCATAAAAGTAGCCGTCACTTATCTCAAAAGTTTGGATAATAACCGCTAGCTTGATTTAAAAAACGGTCAATAATATACCAGATTCTAGACAAAAACCCAGAAATATGTGATCTGAACCGGGGCTTTTTTCTTTATTAGCGATTCATATCCGCTTAACTTTGATTCAGTACAGTGTTGAACAGCCCAATTCGTAGGACTCTAAAAAAGTATCACCTGCGAGTGGCGAACCAAATCTCCCGCAAAATAACAAAAGTGGATTGACAACTTAGGCAATTCATTGCTGAATGGTGCTCGCTTATGTCTCATATTGGTGCACAGACAAACAATTGCACCAATAAGGTGCGCCCGGAGATCATTTTGGTGCAAAAACCAAATTAAGCAAAACCGAAAAACAAGTAAATCATTGAAATTAATGGAATAATTTTTTTGGCACGTTTTTGGCTATAGATAAATCAGCATCGATTAATGCACTTATAGACATTAATCAATGCTAGTTTCAACCGAATCGAGCTAATACCGAATTAATAACACTGGAGGTTATCCAAGATGTCAGTAGAAAATGTACTATCCCTGATCCAAGAGAACGAAGTTAAATTTATCGACTTACGTTTTACTGATACAAAAGGTAAAGAGCAGCATATCTCTATTCCTTCTCACCAAGTTGATGCAGACTTCTTCGAAGAAGGCAAAATGTTTGACGGCTCTTCAGTAGCTGGTTGGAAAGGCATTAACGAATCTGACATGGTAATGATGCCAGACGCAGCATCTGCTGTACTGGACCCATTCACAGAAGACGCAACACTAAACATCCGTTGTGACATCCTTGAGCCTGCAACAATGCAAGGCTACGACCGTGACCCACGCTCTATCGCTAAACGTTCTGAAGAGTACCTACGTTCTACAGGTATCGCAGACACAGTTCTAGTTGGTCCAGAGCCAGAATTCTTCCTATTTGACGACGTTAAGTTCTCAAACGACATGTCTGGTTCTTTCTTCAAGATCGATGACGTAGAAGCAGCTTGGAACACAGGTTCTGACTTCGAAGGCGGTAACAAAGGTCACCGTCCTGGCGTTAAAGGCGGTTACTTCCCAGTAGCTCCAGTAGATTCATCTCAAGACATCCGTTCAGCAATGTGTCTAGTAATGGAAGAGATGGGCCTAGTTGTTGAAGCTCACCACCATGAAGTAGCAACTGCGGGTCAAAACGAAATCGCTACTCGCTTCAACACGCTAACAGCGAAAGCTGATGAAACTCAAATCTACAAGTACGTTGTACACAACGTTGCTCACGCATTTGGTAAAACAGCGACATTCATGCCTAAGCCACTAGTTGGTGACAACGGTTCTGGTATGCACGTTCACCAATCTCTAGCAAAAGACGGCGTTAACCTGTTTGCTGGTGATAAGTACGGCGGCCTATCTGAAATGGCTCTTTACTACATCGGTGGTGTAATCAAGCACGCTCGTGCAATCAACGCGTTTGCTAACCCATCAACTAACTCGTACAAGCGTCTTGTACCTGGTTTCGAAGCACCTGTAATGCTTGCTTACTCAGCACGTAACCGTTCTGCTTCTATCCGTATCCCAGTAGTACCAAGCCCTAAAGCACGTCGTATCGAGCTACGTTTTGGTGACCCAGCAGCTAACCCATACCTATGCTACTCAGCAATGCTTATGGCTGGCCTTGACGGCATCAAGAACAAGATTCACCCAGGCGAAGCTATGGATAAAGATCTATACGACCTTCCTGCAGAAGAAGCAGCTGAAATCCCAACAGTTGCAGAATCTCTACAAGAAGCTCTAGCAGCGCTTAGCGAAGACCGTGAGTTCCTAACAGCTGGCGGCGTATTCTCTGACGATTTCATCGATTCTTACATCACTCTGAAATCTGACGACGTACAACGCGTGAACATGGCTACACACCCACTTGAGTTTGAACTGTACTACTCAGTTTAATCTCCTGTAGAGATAAGCCATTTCTTACTGCAACCTTGTAAGAATCGCTGACTAAATATTAGGCTCGCCTCGCAGGCGGGCCTTTTTTATATTCTCCCTCCCCCCGCTTCCTCGTACCATACCTTAGACAAAAGCCCTCAGAGGCTGTCGCGCTAAATACAATAAAACCAACGCCAAACGTGAAATCACCTAGCGGTGAAAAGAGGCTAAAGATATGAAAAACATACTGTTCCTAATCGGGTTAACAGTCGCGCTCTCGTGCTCTGCTCAAACTGTGTATACCTGGGTAGATGAAGATGGCGTGCTCCACTTTAGTGATAACCCTAGCGCTCAAGATGCCGAGGCTCTTCGCCTGCCAGATGTGCAAGCTTCAGCACCCGCCCCTAAATTTGAGGCCTCGACTCCGGTTGACGCCGCAGCTTCCTCTACAACTAAAACGCCAGCTAAAACCCAGGCAGAAACCGAAACCACAGAGCGCGAGGTTCCCACTCAATTAACTCTCACCATGCTGACTCCAGTTCATGATCAAACCATTCGCAACAACCGCGGCTTAATCCCGATTCAGATAGAGCTCAACCGAAAACTTGGTATTGGGGAGCAATTACAATTGATGCTTGATGGCCGTCGATATGGCGCCCCACAGACCCAGCCTATTTGGGAATTAAAAGGTATCGATCGAGGTACTCACACCATTGCAATTCAAGCACATAGAAGCGGCAAGCTTATTGCATCTACTAGTCCAGTCACCGTGTATTTACATCGAGCGACGCTCAAGTAGGCCAATGTGTTAAAAGAGGCCAAATAACCTCTACTTTTCACCTAATCGAAGCAGCTTTCAGCGACTCTAATGAATTATCTTTAGCTTCTGGTTGATATGCGCCATACTTGAACTTAGCTACGCACCAATTTGGTGCAGTGAGAAAAACACCAGTTCAAGGACGAAATAGTGAATCGATCAGCCAAAAGCGACAGCATAGATACACACCATCTTTCCAGCGCCATTCTCGACAATATGGTGACTTCGACATTAATGCTCGATGAGCAATTGTATGTCCGATACGCAAATCCGGCGGCTGAGCAGCTCTTTTCACAGAGCGCACGACGCATCGTTGATCATCCACTGAGCCAACTTATCCAACACGCTTCACTTGATTTGGCGCTTCTGACGCAACCGCTACAAAGTGGCCAGAGCATTACCGACAGTGACGTTACCTTCGTTGTTGATAACCGCCCACTGATGCTTGAAGTCACGGTTAGCCCAATATCTTGGCAGCGAGAGACGCTGTTATTGGTTGAGATGCGCAAGATAGACCAGCAAAGACGCCTTAGCCAAGAGCTCAACCAACATGCACAACAACAAGCGGCTAAGTTGCTGGTACGCGGGTTAGCACATGAGATCAAAAATCCACTCGGTGGCTTAAGAGGTGCGGCGCAGTTACTTGGGAAAATGCTTCCTGATCAGTCTCTTAATGAATATACGCAGATCATTATTGAGCAAGCCGACCGCTTAAGAGCATTAGTCGACCGTCTGCTTGGCCCACAGAAGCCGGGGACTAAATCAGAAGAGAACCTTCACCAGATACTTGAGAAAGTCAGGCAGCTCGTAGAGCTCGAATCGGGTTCAACGCTCGCCATCGAAAGGGATTACGACCCGAGCCTACCGGACATCTTGATGGATTCGGCACAGGTTGAACAAGCGATGCTCAATATCGTGAGCAATGCAGCGCAGATTCTAAAGACTCAAGATTCTGGCAAAATCACCATTCGCACCAGAACGGTGCATCAAGCAAATATTCACGGGCAGCGACACAAACTCGCAGCTCGTATTGAGATCAGCGATAACGGTCCGGGCATCCCCGATGATTTAAAAGACACGCTGTTTTACCCAATGGTCAGCGGACGAGAAGGTGGAACAGGGCTGGGGCTATCGATTTCTCAAAACCTGATCGATCAACACAATGGGAAAATTGATGTTGAAAGCTGGCCAGGCAACACCACATTCACGATTTATCTACCGATTTAGGTCATAAGAACCTCGCTATTGGACAGCGAGATGAAAGGCTTAGCTCGGTAACACAAAGATTAAGACATCATAAAAACAACAATGATTATCACAATAGATTTGGCTGCAAAGGAATTGAATTATGAGTAAGGGATACGTTTGGGTCGTCGATGACGACAGCTCTATCCGCTGGGTAGTAGAGAAAACACTTTCATCTGCGGATATTAAGTGTGAAACATTTGCTGATGCTGAGAGCGTGTTGCTTGCGCTTGAGCGCGAGACACCGGACGTATTGGTGTCTGACATTCGCATGCCCGGCATTGACGGGATTGAGCTGTTGCATCAGGTTCATCAACGCTCTCCCGACCTGCCCGTGATCATTATGACCGCGCACTCAGACCTTGATGCGGCGGTGAATGCTTATCAAAAAGGCGCCTTTGAATATCTTCCAAAGCCGTTCGATATTGATGAAACACTGACTCTAGTCGAACGAGCGATCGCGCACAGCCAAGAGCAGAAACGCGAACAAGCCAGTGAGGTCGCTGAAGACACCAACGCGCCAGAAATCATCGGTGAAGCACCGGCAATGCAGGAGGTTTTCCGAGCTATTGGCCGTTTGTCTCGTTCATCCATTTCGGTTCTTATTAATGGTGAATCGGGGACTGGTAAAGAATTAGTCGCGCACGCGCTGCATCGTCACAGCCCAAGAGCTAAAAAGCCCTTCATTGCGTTAAACATGGCGGCAATCCCTAAAGACTTGATCGAATCAGAGCTGTTTGGCCACGAGAAAGGCGCCTTTACTGGCGCTAACAGTGTTCGCCAAGGACGATTCGAACAAGCCAACGGCGGTACTCTGTTTCTTGATGAAATAGGCGATATGCCACTCGATATTCAGACTCGACTACTGCGCGTGCTTTCTGATGGCCAATTTTATCGCGTCGGTGGACATTCTGCGGTTAAGGTTGATGTTCGTATCGTTGCAGCAACCCACCAAGATCTTGAGCGCTTGGTGCATGACGGTGGTTTCCGTGAAGACCTTTTCCATCGACTGAACGTTATCCGAATCCATATTCCGGCACTGCGCGAACGTAAACAGGACATTGAAAAGCTGACTCACCACTTCCTAGCATCCGCCGCTGAAGAGCTTGGTGTAGAAGTGAAGACACTGCACTCAGAGACCATCATGAAGCTCAATCAGCTAAATTGGCCGGGTAACGTACGTCAGCTTGAGAACATCTGTCGTTGGCTCACAGTCATGGCGAGCGGCAGTGAAATACTCCCTTCAGACTTGCCTCCAGAACTGTTGGAAGAAAAAGTGGTGACGACCTCAGGGACAGGAGACAACTGGCAACAACTGCTGGCTAATTGGGCAAAATGTGCGCTTGATTCAGGAGAAAAAGAGCTACTAACTTATGCGCTGCCAGAGTTTGAACGTATACTGCTAGAGGCTGCACTCAACCATACCAATGGTCATAAACAGGATGCAGCCAAGGTTTTAGGTTGGGGAAGAAACACCCTAACTCGTAAACTAAAAGAACTGTACTAGACCTTATATGACTCTCGATGCAGCTACTTTTTTAACCAAAAAAGGTCGCTTGGTTTGAATAGTGTCGGTACAATTAAAGTATGCCATCCACTAAAGTTGTAGCTAAAGATGTCTTTGAAAACACAAATTACCTTGAGAACTGCTGTGGTTCTGCCATTCGTGATGATTTTTCTGTTCACTATGAGCGTAATGGTTTTCACTCAAAAGCAAAGCTACAAAGAGATGGTGAGTGATGTTAGTGCACGCCAACTAACATCACTTACTGACCATGTTCATCAAAGCCTGTCCAACTTTTTAGAAAAGCCATTTCACGCGAACCTCTCGCTCAGCCATAACATCGGCTACCACCACCTTTACCAAGCGGGAAACCTTAGCAAGGTCCAAGACTACATTCTTTATACGTTTTCAGACCATTTCACTGCTATACCTCAACTCGATGTGATCGGCTTTGGTTCTGAAGATGGTAACTATGTCGGTTTTCGTAAAGAAGCTAACAACGGCTATACCTTGATGGTACAAGACGAGCGTACTAGCGATCAGCTGGTCATTTACCGTGGCAGCAAGATCAGCGAAGACATTCGATCTGTGATTTCAAGTTACGACCCGAGAGTCCGCCCTTGGTACACACCCGTTGCGACGCAAAAAAAGGCTGTATGGTCGCCAATTTATGCCAATGCAGATGAACGCCAAGAGATCACCTTATCTGCCCTCGCCCCTATCTATGATGACAACGAATTCAAAGCCGTCGTCGTTAGCGACATTAAGATCAATACCTTCAATGCGTTTCTCAAAGAACTCAAAGATAAAACGGATGCCTCTGTTTATATCATTGATAAGCAGCAACGCTTGGTCGCTCACTCGGGCGGAGGTAGCGTGGTCTCTTGGGGAACAGGGAAAACCAATAAGGGCCAACGCTTACTGGCATCAGAGAGTGCTAACCCGGTAATACGTGAAAGTGCGAGCTACGTAGACCAATTTCACCTAATCGATAATTTGGGCGTGCAGCGCTTTAGCTTTCGCCTAGACAACGAACGATACTTCAACCAGATCACCCCTTATGAAGATGAGCACGGCATCACTTGGTTTATTGGTATGTCGATCCCTGAAAGCAACCTACTCGGTGAACTACCTGAAAACCAAAGAAACAGTTGGTTGCTCGGGCTAGCGCTGAGTTGCATTGGTGTCATTGCTGGGTTAATTGCCTTTAATCGCGTAACCCAACCCATCACCTCAACAGCGGATGCGGCAAAGCGTCTTGCTAAAGGCGATTGGGACACAAGTATGCCAAAGACAGGGCATATCTATGAAACCAGCATGTTGGTGGAGTCATTCAATGAAATGGCCAACAACTTAAAGGCTTCCTTTCAAGCATTACAGTCTCAGCTTACCTATGACTCATTAACCAAACTATACAGCCGCGAAGGCTTTATCGACGCTGCCAAGAAAAACCCAGCAAACGAAAAAGGCACACTTTATTTAGTGGGTATTGATCGCTTCCGAGACATCAATGACAGCCTTGGTCATTACAATGGTGACCAATTGCTTATCATTGCGGCCGCTCGTTTAAGAGGCACATTGCCATCCGAGTACCTATTAGCTCGCACTGGCGGTGATGAATTCGCCATTTACGCCCCGAACGTCATCCAAAGCGAGGAAGCTCAACTACTGACGAATCGCCTGCTTCAAACCTTTGCTTCCCCATTTTCAATGGAATCAGAAAGTGTCGTTATTAAGGTATCGATGGGCGTCGTCGGTGTATCTAACGTCCACGACATTGCGCTATTGCTGCGTAGTAGTAGCATTGCTTTGAGCAACGCAAAACAAGACAAAGCTAGTGTCAGCATTTACAGCCCTGAGATGGGTAAAGCATCAAGACATCGCACTAAGATGCTGGCGCGGATGAACCGAGCGATTGAACTTCAACAGTTCGAACCGTTTTATCAACCTATTATTGATCTGGAATCTGGCTCGACCATTGGGGCTGAAGCTCTAGCACGCTGGATAGCCGATGAAGGCGTAATTTCACCACTTGAATTCATTCCTCTCGCTGAAGAGAGCGGGCTGATTTACGATATCGGCAAGCAAATTCTACATAAGTCGTGTCGAGATACTGCCATCGCGATTGAGTCAGGAAAATGGAGCAAGGACTTCTCTATTCACGTCAACCTGTCGGTCGATCAACTGAGTGAAAGTGGCTTTGTTGAACAAGTAAAAGGCACGCTACGTGACACCAAGCTACCAGCAAGCAACCTAACACTTGAGATCACTGAGTCACGCATCGTCGACAATGACCCAGCCATCATCGATAACATGCTGACGCTAAAAGCATTAGGCATCTCGATTGCAATTGATGACTTTGGTACCGGCTATTCGTCACTGGCTTATTTACACAAACTGCCATTTGATTGCCTGAAGATCGATCGCAGCTTCGTCAGCAAGCTCGAAAAAGAGAACCTAGACAGCTCGATCGTCGCGGCCATCGTTAACATCACCAAAGGTTTCAAAGTGAGCTTAGTGGCAGAAGGCGTTGAAACACAGCAACAGGCAGAACTCCTCAAGCAACTAAAATGCCCACTGGCTCAAGGGTTCTTATACAGTCGTCCAGTTCCGTTTGATCAGTGGCCAACCGACCTGACTAACACCAAACAAAGCACCAAAAAGGGTGTCACCTAGTCAGGTAGAAAGTCTTCCGTTAGCAAGACACAGATACAAAAATGCCAGCATAATGCTGGCATTTTTTATGTTTCTATTCTCAATCGAGCGATTAAATCACACGAGAGAACTGCTGTTGACGAGCCTTAGCACGTAGGTATTTATCGAAACACATACAGATGTTACGAATCAACAAACGGCCACGCAAAGTCACGCGGATTTCTTTGTCGTCAACTTCAACCAACTCATCGTTGATAAAGGTTTGCAGTAGCCCTAAATCTTCTTTGAAGTAACGATTAAAGTTAACCGAGAACTCAGATTCGATCATGTTTTTATCAAGCTTAAAGTTACAGATAAGCTGTTTGATCACTTCACGACGTAGAAGGTCGTCACTGTCTAGAGCAACACCTTTCCAAAGCGCGTGGCGCAGGTCATTCACTTGAGCGTAGTACTTCTTCAGCTCTTTTTGGTTTTGTGCGTAAGCATCACCAACCATAGAAATCGCAGAAACACCGAAACCAATTAAGTCAGCTTCACCTTGGGTGGTGTAGCCTTGGAAGTTACGATGCAGAATACCTTCACGCTGTGCTACGGCTAGCTCATCTTCAGGTAGTGCGAAGTGATCCATACCAATGAACTGGTAACCCGCTCCCGTTAGCGTCTCGATGGTATCTTGCAAGATAGCCATTTTCTCTTTCGCTTCAGGTAGATCTTCGTCTTTAATCTTACGCTGCGCCGCAAACAGCTGAGGCATGTGTGCGTAGTTAAATACCGATAAACGGCCCGGCTTCATTTCTAACACTTGCTTCAATGTTTCAGCGAACAAAGCTTGAGTCTGCTTTGGTAGGCCGTAGATCAAATCCAGGTTAGTTGAACGGAAGCCTAGCTCTTTCGCTCGTTTAACCATCGCAATGATGAACTCTTCATCTTGCTCACGGTTAACCAGTTTCTGCACTTCTTTATTGAAGTCTTGCACGCCAATGCTCAGGCGGTTGAAGCCTTCGTTACGCAGGTGGTCAAGTACGTCTAGCTCAATCTCACGCGGGTCAACTTCAATACTGATTTCAGCGTCAGCGGTGAAGTTAAACTCTTCACGCAAAATACTCATCAAACGAGTGATTTGTGTTTTGGTCAAGAACGTTGGCGTACCACCACCGAAGTGCAATTGCGTCACTTCACGGCCATTCAATAAAGAGGCGCGTTGGCGGATTTCATGTTCAATCACATCAAGGTACTCATCCGCTTTATGCGAGTGACGAGTAATGACTTTATTACAACCACAGTAGTAACAAAGCTTGTGGCAGAACGGGATATGCACGTAAAGAGAGAGTGGACGCTCAGGATATTGAGTACACGCCATGTCGTAATCAGCGACGGTAAACGCTTCATGAAACTCCAACGCAGTTGGGTATGAGGTGTAACGAGGTCCCGAATAGTTGTACTTGTTTAAGATCTCTTGATCCCAAACGATTTGCTGATTCGTTGTTACTGGCTTGCTCGACATAGCGGTATTTCCAATTTAGATCCGCGAGAACCTAAGGTCTCTCAAATCATTTTACATACATTAAAATATAGACGGGTTATTTTGCCACACGACCTGTAAGGTCGTTCCAAGACAAAAACAATTTTTTAGACAAAAACTCAGAACTGCTAGCTTGATCACTAACAAAGCGTCGGGATTAACGAAACGCAAAAGGTAAGAAGGCTCATTTAACACTATCTATAAAGATAAGGTGTCTCAAGAACACCCTGTATTAAACAAGCCTCTATTTTAAATAGTCTTAGCGACTAGATCATCTGAATGTTGATTTGGTTGTTGAGAGGCTTAACCTTCTCTTGCAACCTTTTCAGATCTTCAATGACCGCATCATTCAAGCGAGTCTCTGCCTTATGGCGCGTGAGATTCTGCTGCATGCGCTCTTTCTTCGTCAGTTCCTGTCTTGCCTCTCCGCGAGCCATATCTTTTACGATATGGTACAGCTCAGAAAGAGCAGGATACTCAGAATCAAAATCGACACGCTCATCACCCTGAACATTATCCATAATGATACACACTCGGATACTGATCTCAGGTAAGTCACATTGCCCTTGAATGCCCGCTAAGCACAAAGTATTTACGTTTTCGTAAATCGTCGCGTTGCGTTTTTCAATGGCTAGTGCTTGATGCTGCTTTTGCAACTCCGTCTGCTTCTTCACTTGAAGTAGAAGGTAACCTGCGTAAGAGCCCAAGCCGAGAATGATAATTCCACCAGCAATTGCTAATAAGGTTACGTTCATTGGCTATTAACCTTTAAAGCTGTCTAAATCGAAATCTTCGAATTGAGATAGCAAGTCTTCGTCAGAGCTCGCTTTCTTCTTAGAGGCAACCGGTGCTTCTTCGAAGATCTCTTCTTCATCGTCTTCTGGCTCTAGTAGACCTAAGCGTCCCATTAGGTGTTCGATACGATCAAGTTTCTCATCAACAAACTTCTGTAGACCAGCACCTAGGTTTTCACCATTTTCGATACGATCTAGGAGTGTGTTCAGTTGAGCGTCATTCTCAAGCATCTCTAACTCTTGTTCGTTAGATAGCTTGCGCTCTTGTTTAGTCGGCTTCTTCGCTGGTTCAACGATCAGCGGAATTTTTTTCTTGCTGCCTAAACGTGGATCACGAGCTTGTGCAGCTTTACGCTGTTTTGCTTCGCTACCATCTGAGTGACGGCTGCCAGACTTAAGGCCTTTACGCTTTTTAACACGCTTACGTTCACGACCTTCAACATCAGATTCACTACGGTTACGAGTAACCATAGGCTCCGGAGCGCCAAGTGCTCCCGGCTTTCTTGATTTCTTACTACGACCCATTACTGCACTTTCCTCAGTAAAATTACATCATTTCCAAAAAATTCTAGTTCGAGCTTATCCCGCTCTGCCAAAAACTGGAATGTTTGACGACTAAAGAAGACGACATGTGTCGGGTCATTCTTGTAGTGCCAACCAGCAAACGCGTCTACGTCTATTACTAGTTTAGTCATAAGACCAATCCAGCCCTTGGGTTTAACTAAATTCAACCATTGCTGCCACACTTTGTCTGGGTGATAAAGATGCTCTATCACCTCCGTGGCAGTCATAAAGTCGTACGTTTTTTCCAACACAGAGGGTTCTGGGTGGTAATAGATATCGTACAACTCCATGGTGTGTCCGGCTTCTTCTAACATAATAGATAGCGTAGGGCCTGGGCCACAACCAAAATCCAACCCGTGTGAGTTAGATGAAATTTTGTCTGTTAGTGGATCCGCGATGCGAGATAAAAAGCGGCGATAGCCTGCATCACTAGGATCGTTCTCATGGAGATCATAGTGTGCTTTTTCTTCTTTTGCTTCTAACCTTTGTTCAGGTTTAACAAATACCAGTTCACATTGCTGACACTGCAGATAGGCTCTGCGTTTGTCTTCAAAATAGTGATTCACGCCTTGGTGATGGCATAAGGGACAAGTATACATAGCACATCCTTAAACAGGGATGCGAAACATACCAGAAACTGAGTTTATAGTGGAGAGGTATTGGGTGTTTTTTCATCAAATCAATAAAAAAAGCGATAGGAAAACCTATCGCTCTCTAAATCTGCCTATATCGGCCAAAATTTGCATACTCAACTTGGTACACAAATCTCCATTTGTTATTGGTGCTTTCCATGCCAAATTTGTTTGTTGTTCATCGTCCTGATGAGTTTTGGCTATCCTTTTCTAACACCTTGTTGCTGGGCTGTCCTAGCCTGATCCATTTCTGTCTATACCGTTAGACTAGATGATCATCCATATCTAAGTCAGCTCCTAGCTGATGGCGGTTACTTTACCGTGTTACAAAAAGACTACAAGAGTGCGACTTCACACTTTTGTACACAAATCGATCACACATTGATAAATCAGACATAAACACAAAACGCATTAATAAAACCAATACAAAAGAAAACGCCCCGACCATTACTGATCGGGGCGTCTCTTCAATCTCGCTCGAACGTACATTCCTTTACTCTGGCTAAGAGCAAGAAACCGACAAATTAGTGTAAACCACCAACGTACTTCGATAAGGTATCAATATCAGCGTCTGTTAACTTTTTAGCTACATCACGCATCATCGCATTCATGTCGTTATTGCGGTCACCATCGCGGAATTTTTCAAGTTGAGCCTTGATGTAATCTGCGTGCTGACCTGAAATCTTAGGGAAACCAGAAAGTTCGGTACCATTACCACGAGGGCCATGACAAGCAATACACGCCGTTACGCCGCGTTCTGCGTTACCCGCTGTGTAAAGAACCTTACCTTCATCTACTACATTTTCAGGAGTAGAGTTACTAGAGATAGGTAGAGAGGCGTAGTATGCCGCTAGGTCAGCCATATCTTCTTCAGATAAAGGCATCGCCATTGCACCCATTACAGGTTCGTAACGACCTTGCTTACCACCACTTGTCATACCTAGCTTAAGCTCTTTTAACTGCTTCTCTAGATACTTCTCATGTTGACCAGCCAGCTTAGGGTACTGAGTGATCAGGCTGTTGCCGTCAGCACCGTGGCAGGCAACACATGTTTGTGATTTGGCTTTACCAGCTTCAATACTACCTTGAGCCCATACTGAGCAGCTGGCTAAAAGACTCAAAATTAGCGCTAATTTCTTCATGACATTCCATTATAATTATCAAGCTTCCAGTACCACTCTATGTTGCCACTCATGGTACAATAGGCGACCTTATGCCGAGCACGGTTATTTTACACAAATTCACAAAAAAGTAATCAATCGACTACACAAAGTCGAGATGGAGTTAACAGTGAGCGTAAAAATTCATTATCAAAACACGCATTTCATTACCAGTGCACCTGATATTCGTCATTTACCAGAAGACGAAGGGATCGAAATTGCGTTTGCAGGACGCTCCAATGCTGGTAAATCTAGCGCGCTAAATCGCGTTACAAACCAAAAAAGCTTGGCGAAAACCAGTAAAACACCCGGTCGAACTCAGCTAATCAACCTATTTAAGGTAACGGACGGTTGTCATATCGTCGATTTACCTGGATATGGCTTTGCTCAAGTACCACTTGAGATGAAGAAAAAATGGCAGAAGTCGCTAGGTGAATACCTACAACGACGTGAAAGCCTGAAAGGTTTAGTGGTATTGATGGATATCCGTCACCCAATGAAAGACCTTGACCAACAAATGATCTACTGGGCTATCGATAGCCGCATCCCAGTACAGGTTTTGTTAACAAAAGCAGACAAACTGAAAAGTGGTGCGCGTAAAGCACAGCTACTGAAAATCCGTAACGATGCAAAATCTTTCGGTGGTGATGTTGCGGTTGATGTCTTCTCTTCAATGAAGGGCATCGGCGTTGACCAACTGCGTGCCAAGATGGATGAGTGGTTTGCGCCTGCGCTTGCTGATCAAATCATTGATGAGTTAGCAGACGAAGAGCACAACGACTCAGAGTAGTTCCTCTACTTATCGCTATAGGTTAGAGCACTTACAACACGTGATTTAGCCTTATCAATGCCCCTCCTTATATAGGTGGGGTATTTTTTTGCCCAAAAATGAGTGAGTTAAGCATAAGTTTTTAGTGTTAAAAATCGGATTTAGCCACTAAAACCAATAGAAGTGAACCATACTAAAAGACACATCTAAATAATCAGAACAATGAGAAAGGAATACTCATGTGGAAAACACCATTGGCCATCATTGCACTTATGTTGGTCTCACTGACAGGGTTTGCCTCTGAAGCAGAACAAGAACAAGCCCCACTGATCAATGTCGATATGACCTTAGACCTCGATGGCATGGAAAAGTACGCCCAAGACGCGAGTGAGTCTCTTGAGGTGATATCGCAATCTTTGCAAGCGATAGTCAACAACCCCAACCTAAGCGACGACCAGCAACAAGCCCTCAATCAAACGGTTGAAAGTATCAATAAGCTTGCGAGCTCCACCAAGACATCACTCAATCAACTGCCACAAGCCTTAGACCAATCTCGACTCGCCTTTAAACAAACCAGTCAAATGCTGTTGGATGACATTCAGACCAAGATCATCATTGCGCTGGCGGCCGTTATCGCCGTCATTATTATCGCTTTGACCGCTATCTATCTGCTTATCCTGAAACCCATGCAGCAAACCTTGGTAAAAGCGACCAACAATATCTCTTCGATGGCACAATCCATCCAGATCACCGCCGAAGCACTGAAATACAGCACCGAGAAACAACAGAAAATCATGGATTACATTGAGCATTTACCGACTCAATACACTGATAAATAAGGCGTGATCCATCAATCCTTTATCGATAACTTGTAAAATAAAAGTTATTTCAAGTGATAAAACAATCGACTTAGAGACGGATTTAAATTACCAAAAGCTGATCGAATTCCAGATCTAAGGCAAATCAGGGGCTTATCACTGTGCTTGAGAAAGTGTAATAAAAGGCACTAAAAATGAGAGGTTTTACGGGGGAATGGTAGGTTGGAAATATTTTTCTTTCGCACAAGAAAAAACGCCCCAGTCAAATACTGACTGGGGCGGCTGAATCAGCCTAATCCAATAACGTGAAACAAAAGGTCTGAAAGATAGAACATCTTACCTCTGTACCCTACGAGATTTAATGTACAACAATTGCTCAGAAATGAAAACAACTTTTGTAGTTTTTTTTCATGAATGTTTTATTAAAACACCTAAACCCTTTTTACGATTCAACTTTATTCGAGACAAAAAAAAGCCAGTGTTTGTGCACTGGCTCATACTAATTTGCTCAATAAGGTCAAAAACTGATTAGTGGGCTTGATCCCAGTTGTCACCGTGGCCAGCTTCCGCAACCAGCGGCACTTCTAGCTCTGCAGCTGATTCCATCAATTCTTGTACTTTACTTTCAATTTCGGCTAAAGATGACTCTTCCACTTCAAATACCAATTCATCGTGTACTTGCATCAATAACTTAACTCGACCATCGCCTTCCGCTTGGATCCATTCATCAACCAATAGCATCGCTTTCTTGATGATGTCTGCCGCTGTACCTTGCATTGGCGCGTTGATCGCCGCGCGTTCAGCAGCTTTACGACGCATGCCATTACGAGATTGAATCTCAGGAAGGTGCAGTCGACGACCGTAAATGGTTTCAACGAAGCCTTGCTCTGAAGCAGCACTGCGCGTATCTTCCATATACTGCATTACGCCAGGGTAACGCTCGAAGTAAGTGTCCATGTAGTGCTGTGCTTCGCCACGAGGAATACCCAGTTGCTTAGCCAAGCCAAAGGCACTCATACCGTAGATAAGACCGAAGTTAACGGCTTTAGCACGACGACGCTGCTCAGTCGTTACCTGCTCAATATCAACACCAATGATCTCAGCAGCCGTTGCCGCGTGAATATCTTTGCCTTGTTGGAATGCTTCCAGAAGCGCTTTATCACCCGACAGGTGCGCCATGATACGCAATTCAATTTGAGAGTAATCGACCGCTAGAATCTTCCAGCCATGTTGTGCAACGAATGCTTGGCGGATACGACGACCTTCTTCATTACGAATTGGGATGTTCTGTAGGTTTGGATCTGTTGAAGACAAACGACCCGTTGCTGTCACCGCTTGGTGATAAGACGTATGAACACGACCCGTTTCAGCGTTGATCATCTTCGGCAGTTTATCTGTGTAGGTAGACTTGAGTTTCGCAAGGCCACGATACTCAATGATCAGCTTAGGTAGCGGGTAATCAAGAGCCAGCTCTTGCAGCACTTCTTCGTTGGTTGAAGGTGCACCTGATGGCGTTTTCTTGATAACAGGCAAGCCCATTTTTTCAAAAAGGATCGCTTGCAGCTGTTTTGGTGAGTTCATGTTGAACTCTTGCTCTGCAATCTCGTAAGCTTTCTGCTCTAGCTCATCAAGACGAACCGCAATCTCTTGCGATTGAGCGCCTAGCAACATGTCGTCGATGAATACACCTGTGCGTTCAATACGAGACATCACTGGAATCAGTGGTACTTCGATCTCTTCATAAATCGCTTTTAGCTTTTCGTCTTGCTCGATGTTTTCCATTAAACGGTTATGAAGACGTAGCGTGACGTCCGCATCTTCTGCAGCGTATGGAGACGCCTCACCCAGCTCAATCTGGTTGAAAGTAAGCTGCTTCTTACCTTTACCTGCGATTTGCTCAAATGAGATGCAGCTGTGCTGAAGGAAACGCAGCGCTAGGCTATCCATATCATGCTTGCCGCCAACGCTATTAAAAACATAAGACGCTAGCATGGTGTCGTGCTTGATGCCTTTCATCTCGATACCGTAGCGCGCTAAAACGCTCATATCGTACTTCAGGTTTTGACCGACTTTAGCCTGTGCGTCATCTTCAAGAATCGGCTTAAGCTGTTCAAGTACCCAATCACGATCCAGTTGTTGAGGTGCATCTAGGTAATCATGGGCAACCGGTACGTAAGCGGCAACGCCTTCTTCGGTTGCGAATGATAGACCAACAAGGTTAGCCACCATGTAGTCCAAGCTATCTGTTTCAGTATCAAAGGCAAACACCTCTGACGCTTTCAGTTTCTCTAGCCACGCATTAAAAGAGGCTTCATCTAAGATGGTTTCGTAGTTGCTGCGATCAATCGTCACTGCAGAGGTGTTCATTTCTACGGTAGAAGTGGTTGATGCCGTGCTGCTGCGCACTGCACCCGACTTCTCATCCGCCTCAACCACACCGCTGCCGCCTTCAAGTAGCTCGTTCAACCAAGATTTGAAGACCAGTTGACCGTATAGCTTAATCAGCTCATCCGTATTTGGTTGTGCTTTTACAAGCGACTCAGGTGTCTCTTCTAACTCGACGTCCAGTTTGATCGTTGCAAGCTCGTAAGACATCTCAGCGTTGTCTTTATTATCAATCAGCTTCTTAGCCATGGTTTTTGAACCACGGAAGCCAAGAGCGGCAATATCATCCAGGTTTTGATACAGCTTTTCGATGCTACCAATGCCTTGTAGTAGAGCAGTTGCTGTTTTGTCACCAACACCTGGAACGCCAGGAATGTTATCCACTTTATCGCCCATCAGTGCAAGGTAGTCGATAATCAGCTCAGGTGGGATGCCAAACTTCTCTATCACGCCTTCGCGATCCATAACCACGTTGGTCATGGTGTTGATCAAAGTAACGTTGTCATCAACCAGCTGCGCCATATCTTTATCGCCAGTACTGATCAAAACCGGCATGCCCGCTTTAGATGCTTGAGAAGCTAGCGTACCAATCACATCATCCGCTTCAACGCCTGGGATCGAGATAAGTGGTAGACCCATTGCGCGAATCACGTTGTGCAAAGGTTCGATCTGACAACGTAGATCATCCGGCATAGGTGGACGATTAGCCTTGTACTCTGGGTACATGTCATCACGGAACGTCTTTCCTTTTGCATCAAAAATAACCGCAATACGATCAGAAGCAAATTGACGCATCATGCTGCGCAGCATGTTAACTACACCGTAAACCGCGTTAGTCGGGATATCACCATTGCTCATGGTGCCAGGGTAAGCATGAAACGCGCGATATAGGTAAGAAGAGCCATCGATCAGAATCAATGGATTATCAGGAATACGAGCCATAATGTTTGTGTATCCAGTAAGTACAGAAATTATCTGTTAAGAATGCCACGTCTGTTGGTTGGATTCCACGTTGTCGATCTGTATCCGTTCACTCGGTTGTGTTCGATATAATCGATTTGTTGTTATTTTTTGTTCTTAGACGCAAGCGTTCTGTGGATAACTCTGTTTATATTATTTATCCACCTTGTTGAAAACTAAGCACAACAAGCAACAAAACAACAATAAGCACATGAAAACAAAGAATAAAATTACAGATCGAACATATGATCAACGATCTTTTTACGATCTTGCGTTGTGGAAAAGAATACTGATGCCGTTTTATTCATAAAAATATGTGCCACTAAATATGCATCTTGTTGAAATGAAGGTATAAAAAAAGCGACACCCGAAGATGTCGCCTAGCAAAAACCGGTAAAGCCATTCAAATTGAATACCACAGCTTTACCTAAAAGCTATAAATTACACTGGAAGCAATGTGAGCAATGTCGTGTCAAAAAGAACTTAGTACAAGTTCGCGAGAATTCTGTTGGGTAACCAAGTAGATACTTGAGTACTTAACATCCTTGTGAACATTTCCTCATTCCCTAAGACAAAGTTAATAATAATGATTCTCATTTAATAGTCAACACTTAAATGATAATAAATCTCATTTAATTTATAAACCGTTAACAGCAGTGCTCAAATTTGCTTCAAAAAATGGATTCTATGGGCATTAATGTCTTCTTTTTCTTCAAATCTTTCGATTAGGTAACCGTTTCTCAATAACAGGCGCAACATTGCAGGGAACTGGTTACGAGACTTAACCTTTAACTGTCTGTAGCCCCGCTCTTTCGCCCACTGTTCCTGAACGTCTAATTGCGCCTGTGCAACGCCTTTGTTCCTCGCGAGCGGTGACACGCCACCAAACCAGCTGTAAAAAGTATCTTGATCCAATTCATAGCCGATCTTAAAGCCAAGCAACACGCCAGCTTCTTCAGCCACTAAGATAAGGCTCTTTTTCCCTGCCAGCCGCTCTGACAGAGAAGCGACACTCTCTTTTTTAGCGAACTCAGAGATCTGCTCGACCACAGACACCACTTCTTCTAAAGAACCTTCACGTACGACAACTGACATCTTATTCATCCTTATAAACGAAAGGGCTGGCACAATGGCCAACCCTTTACTGATCACTTAAGTGAGATCTACACGGTTACTTTTCTTTTAAATGCTCAGCAGCTTGTGCGTTATCTTCAGCAAGCCACTCTGCGACATCTTTAGCGAAGTAAGTAAGAATGCCATCAGCGCCAGCACGCTTAAAGCACAACAGTGATTCCATGACGGTTTCGCGCTCTTTCAGCCAGCCGTTTTGAATCGCCGCTTTGTGCATCGCGTATTCACCAGATACTTGGTAAGCAAACGTAGGCGCTTGCAGTTCGTGCTTAACACGACGAACAATATCAAGGTAAGGCATGCCTGGTTTCACCATCACCATGTCCGCACCTTCATTAAGATCCATCGCGACTTCATGAATCGCTTCATCGCTGTTGGCTGGATCCATCTGGTAGTTCTTCTTGTTACCACCTTTCAGGTTCGAAGCACTGCCAACTGCATCACGGAATGGGCCGTAGTAGCACGATGCATATTTTGCAGAGTACGCCATAATCTGAGTATGAATATGGCCCGCTTCTTCTAACGCTTCACGGATCTTACCAATGCGACCATCCATCATATCCGATGGGGCAACTACGTCAGCACCCGCTTCAGCGTGTGATAATGCTTGCTTGATCAAGACTTCAGTCGTCTCGTCATTCATCACGTAACCATCTTCATCGATGATGCCGTCTTGGCCGTGAGTGGTGAACGGGTCTAGTGCTACGTCAGTAATAACGCCAATGTTTGGCACATGCTCTTTTAGTAAACGTACAGCGCGCTGCACCAAACCTTCTGAGTTATGAGCTTCAGCTGCGCATAAACTTTTAGCATCTTGGTTCACGACTGGAAATAGAGCAATCGCAGGAACACCCAGCTTTGACAGGTAATCTGCTTCCTCAAGCATGTAGTCGATCGACAAGCGTTCAACACCTGGCATTGACTCGACAGGCTCGCGGCGGTCTTTACCCATCAGGATAAACATTGGGTAGATTAGATCATCCACAGACAATTGATTTTCTGCCATTAGGCGACGGCTAAAGTCGTGCTTACGCATACGGCGCATACGGCGACCTGGGAATTGACCTTGAATTGAAACAGACACTAGATTCTCCTTGCCTAGTCTAAGCACCGAAATACTTAGATATGAAAAGTGCTAAATACAGGCAAAAGCATATCACTGATGGCTCAGGACGCTAGCAGTAAAATATGAAACCCACTCAAAAATAGGGATAAATGGCAAAAAATGACCTTCTCCTCACACTGCCGTATACTCATGACAACTCAGTAAAGACCGCTTTCAGGACAAAACAATGATCGACACCCATGCTCATATTTACGCTAGCGAATTCGATGAAGACCGCGAACAAGTTGTGCAGCGCGCACTGGCTCAAGGGATTGATACCATTCTATTGCCGAACATCGATTTAGAATCTATCGAACCAATGTTAGCAACGGAAGCGCAGTTTCCTGATGTGTGCCTTTCAATGATGGGCTTACACCCTTGTTATGTGGATGCGAATATCGAGCAAACCCTCAAAACCATTCGAGCTTGGTTTGATAAGCATGACTTTATCGCCGTGGGTGAGATTGGTATCGACTTGTACTGGGATAAAACCTTCAAGGCTGAACAAGAGATGGCGTTTGTGACTCAACTGCAGTGGGCAAAAGAGCTTGATCTACCTGTGGTGATCCACACTCGTGATTCCATTGAAGAGACACTTGCCCTACTTCGTAAAGAACAAGATGGCAGCTTACGCGGGGTATTCCACTGCTTTGGTAGCAGCTTAGAGGAAGCTCAAGCGATCAACGAGCTAGGCTTTCATTTAGGTTTAGGCGGCGTTTCGACCTTTAAGAACTCTGGGATGGACAAGGTGATCCCACATCTCGATATGGATTACGTCATTCTAGAGACAGATTGCCCATACTTGGCACCAACACCGAATCGCGGTAAACGCAATGAACCAGCCTACACAGAATTAGTAGCAAAACGCATCGCCGAATTACGCGGAATTACCCTTGAAGAAGTCGAAAACATAACCACCAAAAATGCTAAGGCATTGTTTAATTTATGACAAATCTATTAATAAGTAATTATTACGGATTTTTCCTGAATTTATTTGAGAAAGCTAAGTGACATGTATATTATCAACCACCTGCATATGGAGGTAGTTGATTATGTGTGACCATTCACAACACTTACAACGTCAACATCGAACCCTATGGCATAAAATTTTGGGCATCAAAGAGCTCTATATATGTCAGAACTGTGGCTATCAGTTAAAGATTCGATAAACAGACATAATAAAAAAGCGGCCCTAGGCCGCTTTTTTATTATGTGATTTTTACTGAAGCATTCCGAATCAAGATTCAGCTTCTTCCTCTTCATCCGCATCTGGCTTACGCGTATAAAAGCGTGCGAAAAACAGACCAATCTCAAACAGAATACACATTGGAATCGCCAACAGTGTTTGCGAGATCATATCTGGTGGTGTCAGCATCATACCGATGATGAAAGCACCCACCACAATGTAAGGACGCTTTTCAGACAGAGATTGAGGCGTTGTTGCCCCCGTCCAACACAACAAGATAATCGCAACAGGCACTTCAAAGGCAATACCAAAAGCAAAGAACAGCGCGAGTACAAAATCAAGATAGCTTGAGATGTCGGTTGCGAACTCTACTCCCCCTAATGATATGGCCGTAAAAAAGCCAAATACCAACGGGAATACAATAAAGTAAGCGAACGCCACACCACAGTAAAACAGCAATGAACTTGAAGCCAATAGCGGCATGATCAAGCGTTTTTCATGCTTGTATAAACCCGGAGCAACAAAAGCCCACACCTGATACAAAATAAACGGAACCGCGAGGAATATAGACGCGATCAAGGTTAATTTCAGCGGTGTGAAAAATGGCGATGCAACATCGGTTGCGATCATCGTCGCCCCTTCCGGTAGACGATCTACCAAAGGTGCTGATACGAATTCATAAATATCATTAGCAAAATAAATTAGCCCGACAAATATCACTAGCACCGCGACAATCGCACGTAGTAGGCGATTACGTAGTTCTAGAAGGTGGCTAATTAAAGGCTGTGTCTGCTCAGTCGAAGACATGTCAAACCTCTTAAACAGGAAGATCGAAAAGGAGCCGCGCGTGTATCTATCCAGTTGAATTGGTATCCACTTGAATAGTTATTTACTTGAATAGATATCTATTTAAACATCTAGCGAATCAAGTATCCGGCGACTCCTCCTTGCGAGACTATTCGGCTTTCTTATCTGACGGTGCTGAAGCTTCGCTGTTGACCTGAATGGTTTCAGATTCCACAGTTTCCATGACACTAGGTTTAGTCTCACTTGGCTTATCAGACTCAGGCTTAGCATACGGACGTTGAACCTCAGCAGCGGCCTGCTTGAGTTCATCGACTGACGCTTTAAGGTCTGGAGATAAATCTTCCATACCCATTTTTTCCGCCTTGCGTAGGTTTTCTTGCAGCTCTTGCACCTTAAGCTCATGAGAAAGTTCATCTTTCACACTGTTTGCCATGCTTTTCGCTTGTCCAACAAACTTGGAAATACTGCGAATCGCCACGGGCAAACGCTCAGGCCCTAAAACCACTAACCCAACGACAGATATTAATACCAGTTCCCAAAAACCGATATCAAACACGATTTACGCCTGCTCTTTGTCTTTCTTTGTTTCAGCAGTTGTTTCAGCGTGAGCTTCTGTCTTCTGCTGTTCAATATTCTTTGGTTCGAAGTCTGCATCTTTCTTATCTGCAGGCTTGTCTTCATCGCTCATCGCTTTTTTGAAGCCTTTAACCGCTGAACCTAAGTCACCACCCATACCGCGCAGTTTCTTTGTTCCGAATAGCAAAATTACAATTACAGCAATGATTAGAAGTTGCCAAATACTGATACCACCCATTGTCATTGTCCTCGGGTCTGTCTACACATAAAAATATTAAGAGAGTCTACTGTCTAACGACGGTAAGCTCGCCAACTAAGCAACCAAAATGTGACACCTGCGATGCCACAGCCCATAGATAGCTGCTCATAAGGGCTTGAAACTAATATTGCGGAGCATACGACTAAAGTGGCTCCAACGCCAAACAAAAACTTTCCAGTTGCTTGCTGACGCTTACTATCTCGGTAACCTTGATAAAGCTGATCCATTCTGTGGTTCATCGCTTTACCTTGGCGCAAGCTGTCATAAAGTAGCTCTGGCAGCTCTGGCAGTTTTTCTGCCCAGAATGGCGCACGCTCTTTTACTGCGTTGATCACAGCTTGCGGCCCCACCTGATTCATCATCCAGGTTTCAAGGAAAGGCTTGGCGGTTGCCCACAAATCAAGTTGCGGATACAACTGACGACCTAGGCCTTCCACATACAACAAGGTCTTCTGTAGAAGTACCAACTGAGGCTGAACCTCCATGTTGAAACGTCTTGCTGTATTAAATAAGTTTAGCAACACATGGCCAAATGAGATCTCGCCAAGTGGTTTTGCAAAGATTGGCTCACACACCATACGGATCGCGAACTCAAAATCATTGACGTTAGTGTCGTGTGGCACCCACCCCGAATCAACGTGTAGCTCAGCAACTTTACGGTAATCTCGATTGAAGAAAGCCAACAAGTTCTCTGCTAAATAGCGCTTATCTTCGCTATTGAGCGTACCAACAATGCCACAATCCAAACCAATCCACTGAGGGTTATCTGGATTCTCTGGGTTAACAAATACGTTGCCCGGGTGCATGTCTGCATGGAAAAAGCTATCTCGGAATACTTGGGTGAAGAATACCGTCACACCGCGTTCCGCGAGCAATTTCATGTTGGTGCCGTTGGCTTCTAGCGTCTCAATATCGGAGACTTGAATACCATAGATTCGCTCTGACACCATCAGGGTTTCGCTGCTTAGATCAGGGATAACCTCTGGAACATACAGCTCTTCACTGCCTTCAAAATTACGTCGCAGTTGAATGGCATTGGCCGCCTCACGGCGCAGGTCGAGTTCATCAAGTAACGTTTTCTCGTACTCGTGAACCACTTCAACCGGTTTCAAACGACGTGCTTCAGGAAGCGACTTAGCGACTATACGCGCCATTCGGTGCATCAGTTTTAGATCTGCGTCAATCACCGGGCGAATATCAGGTCGAATTACCTTCAGAACAATCTCACGACCGCTCTCTTTAAGCTTTGCGGTATGCACCTGAGCGATAGAAGCAGAAGCCAGTGGCTCGATATCAAAGTCGGTAAACCAGTTGTCTAAACTGCCACCCAACGCCTTTTCCATATCTTGCTTCGCCAGTTGACCATCAAACGGCGCAACTTGGTCTTGCAACAACGCCAACTGATCGGCGATATGAGGAGGGAACAGATCACGACGTGTCGACATCATCTGTCCAAACTTGATCCACACTGGACCAAGTTCTTGCAGCGCAAGGCGCAAGCGATGACCCAACTCTTTATCTTGATGCTTGTTCTTAAGCCAAAACAGTGACTTTCGCGCCAACAAAGGAGCTTTAGTCAGTTGGTGTTCCGGCATCAACTCATCAAGGCCGTATTCCAACTGTACCTTGATAATATGATAAAGACGTTTCAGTTCTGCTGGGGTCATGCTTTCTCCAACAGAGCGTTCAACTTAGCTTCAAGACGAGCAGCGGAGCTTTTTACGTCATCAACTTGGTCGCAAAAGTGCGCAACTTCTAACGGTGCAGGTGCGATCTTCCACTCTTCAGTCAGAACTTGAGCAACATGATTTTGATGCTTAGTTGCCTGTTTTGCTACAAAGCCACCGACGTTTTTAACGCCTTGCACCAAGGTATGCGCAACCACATCACCCGTTACGCGCGATAACCACTCTTCCAAATCAGGCTTGCAGTCTGTCATCAGTTGAGCGAATTTCTGAGCCAGTTGAATATCACCTTCTAAGATCAGCTTATCTTGCTTGATCAGCTTGGTGATGTTCGATTGCTCACGCAGTTCAGGTAACACCGATAGGTTCAAAGATAGGTAGCAGTCAGGCTGCCCTTCGTATTCTGACAACACATCAATCTGTTGGCTGAAAACGAAAGTGAGTGTTTTATTCAACTCTTTCAAATTGACTTGAATGATCTGCCCCTTTAAACGAGACAAACGACGAACCAGTGCTGGATCATCGTTCACGAAAGTATTTAAAGAGGTTTCAATAACCGCGGTTACCAATGGATCAAATGGCATGACTGTCCTTACCTTTGAAAACGGATAAGCCTTAACCTATCCGTTCTATCTTTATTCTTATTGTTTAGCACGCTCAGCGAGCCTGCTACCAAGCTCGACTAGAACTTGTAACCGCGGTGCAGCGCAACAATGCCGCCCGTTAGGTTGAAGTATTTTGTATTTTCAAAGCCCGCTTCTTGCATCATGCCTTCCAAAGTCTCTTGATTTGGGTGCATACGAATAGATTCTGCAAGGTAACGGTAGCTGTCTGCATCGTTAGCAATCAACTCACCCATTTTTGGCAACAGGTGGAAAGAGTATGCGTCGTAAACCTTTGATAGTGGCTCAAGCACTGGCTTAGAAAACTCAAGAACCAACAGACGGCCACCCGGCTTAAGTACGCGGTACATAGAACGCAGCGCTTGGTCTTTATCGGTTACGTTACGCAGACAGAAGCTGATCGTAATGCAATCGAAGTAGTTATCTGGGAATGGCAACTCTTCAGCGTTCGCTTGTACGTAGTGTACGTTGCCAACAATGCCGCTATCACGCAGCTTATCACGGCCAACATTCAGCATTGAGTTGTTGATATCAGCAAGAACCACGTGGCCTTTTTCACCAACGATACGCGAGAATTTCGCAGTAAGGTCGCCAGTACCACCACCAAGATCTAGGATACGCTGACCAGGGCGAACGCCACTGCAATCAATCGTGAATCGCTTCCACAAGCGGTGAACACCACCCGACATTAAGTCATTCATGATGTCGTATTTAGCGGCTACAGAGTGAAATACCTCTGCTACTTTCGCGACTTTTTCGTCTTTCGCGACTGTTTCGAAACCAAAGTGTGTGGTTTCTGACTCTACTGCTGAATTTGTCTGCACGCTTGTGTCCATAATGCTGTTATCTACCATGGTAAGTTCTCATCGACAGCACGCTCTCTATTTAGAGGCGCTGCGGCCGATTAGTTTACTTTATCCTCAGTAGGTTGTCTTTCTACTAAAGAGACATTTTCTGAAAAAGCCTCATTTTGAGCCATTTCAGCCAAGCCTACCGAAATCGGTTTCTTCACCTCAACACCGAGTTGCTTGAAGCTTTCCGCCTGACGGATCACATTGCCACGCCCAGTCACTAGCTTATTCATCGCTCCTTGGTAGCTTTGGTTGGCTCTATCTAATGAGCTTCCAAGACCTTCCATATCATCAACGAACAGGCGTAATTTGTCGTAAAGCTTGCTCGCACGTTCTGCGATAACCTGTGCGTTCTGGTTCTGTCTGTCGTTACGCCACAGGTTATCAATGGTACGCAGTGCCACCAGCAAAGTGGTTGGGCTGACCAAGATGATATTTTGCTCCATCGCGTCTTTCACCAAGCTAGGATCCGCCTGAATCGCCACTTGGAATGCTGGTTCAACCGGGATAAACATCAACACGTAATCCAGACTCTGTATGCCTTTGAGCTGATGATAATCTTTCTGGCTCAAGCCTTTGATGTGCGCTCGCAGTGACACCAAGTGATCGCGCAATGCAGCATCGCGTTGCTGATCGGTTTCGGCATTGAAATAGCGTTCAAATGCCACCAGCGCCATTTTTGAATCGACCACCACTTGCTTGTCTTGTGGCAGATGCACAATCACATCCGGTTGATAACGCTTGCCCGCATCGTTTTGCAGGTTCACTTGCGTTTGGTATTCGTGGCCTTCGCGCAGTCCTGATTCAGCAAGCACGCGAGCCAGCACCACCTCGCCCCAGTTACCTTGTTGTTTGTTGTCACCCTTTAGCGCTTGAGTCAGGTTCACCGCTTCACGTGTCATGCTCTCATTAAGACGTTGCAGGTTTTTAAGCTCATGAACTAAGGTATGACGCTCTTTGGCTTCTTGGCTAAAGCTGTCGTTCACTTGTTTCTTGAAGCCTTCTAGTTGCTCTTTCAGCGGCGACAACAAACCCTCTAAGCTTTGCTTGTTTTGTTGATCGACCTTAGCGGTTTTACTCTCAAACAGTTGATTCGCTAACAGTTCAAACTGCTGCTTAAGTCGAGATTCTGCTTGTTCTAGCAGTTGCAGCTTTTCACTGTTGGCGAGGTTTTCTTGGTCATGCCTAGCTTCTTGCTCGCGAAGCTCAGCCTCCAACTCAGACTTATGCTCCTTAAGAACATTGATATCATCGGCATACTGTTGGCGCTCTTGCTTGACCGCCTCAAAGTAGCGCAGCTTTTCCATCGCGGCCATCACCTTGCCATGCGCTTGCTTGAGCTCGAATGCCGCTTTGTCTCGGTCATCATCCAGTTCATTGAGCTCTTGTTGAGCCTCTGCGAGCGAGGATTTGAGCTGAGATTGTTGAGACTCATGCAGCAAACGGTCGGACTCTAGCTGCTGTTCAAGAAGTCGCTGTTGAAAAGAGAACTTCTGTTTGATCCACCAACCCACCACACCGCCGCTGACGAGCGCGCCAGAAATAGCAGCAATAAGCGGTGCTTGATGTTCGATAATCCATTGCATGATAATGATTTAGCCTAATTGGAAGTAACTCATTAAATGGTATTTTGATACTGGATAAATGTCCAGTTTGCCGTATTAAATTTCGACAGATAGACTAGGCGCTCCGTATTCTGTCCCATCAAATTAGAATGAGTTGCTATGAACGAACGTCGTGCCTTGGGCTTTGGCCTTTCCGCGGTATTACTGTGGTCAACAGTTGCTACTGCTTTTAAGCTGACCCTTGCTGAGTTTTCGCCGATTCAAATGCTGACCATTGCCAGCATAGTGTCATCAATGGCACTGATCGCCATCTGCGCCTTTCAAGGCAAGCTTTCTCAGCTGAGTACTACGTTTCTTTCAAACCCTTGGTATTACCTACTGCTCGGCTTGGTCAATCCACTGGCCTACTACCTGATTCTATTCAAAGCATACGACCTATTGCCAGCATCTCAAGCGCAGGCCATTAACTACAGCTGGGCAATCACGCTAACCTTGATGGCGGCGGTTTTTCTCGGACAAAAGATTCGTAAGCAAGATTGGATTGCTTGTACCTTCAGTTATGCCGGTGTGGTGGTCATTGCCACCAAAGGCGATGTGCTAGGAATGCAGTTCGATAGTCCACTCGGTGTGGCTCTGGCGCTACTTTCAACCTTGCTTTGGGCGGGATACTGGATTCTAAACACCAAAAACAAGGCTGACCCTGTGATTGGCGTATTGCTTGGTTTCTTAGTGGCATTACCTTTCGCGATCGGTTTAACCCTTTACGAAGGCGAGAGCTTTAGTCAAATCACAGCAAAAGGTTGGATGGCTGTGACTTACGTAGGCCTGTTCGAGATGGGCATTACCTTTGTCTTATGGCTATCAGCACTGAAGCTGACCAACAACACAGCGCGTATCAGCAATCTGATTTTTGCGTCACCGTTTATCTCGTTGATGCTACTTTCGACCATCATTGGTGAAGATATTCACCCAGCGACCCTGTTTGGCTTGGTACTTATCATTGCCGGCCTTGTTATCCAGCAGATCAAATGGGGAAAGAAGAAAAACAACCTCAGCCCTGAAAGTTAATGCCCAGAAAGATTAGGATTATCGCACTACGCGACTTCCCGAATTATCAACGATAACAAGCTTTGAATACAAAAATGGCGAGTCCTATGACTCGCCATTTTTATTTTAATTATTAAGCATCTACCTCTAGAGTCATGTTAGTTCCCTAATATTTCACTGAAGTCATTTTCAGCGAATAACCCCCAACACCTCCGATATTCAAAAACACCACATCAAAAAGTTCGATATAGATTGCTATAAGTTTTACTAATAAGACTATTACGCATCCAACTAGGTAATACGACACCGTCATGATTATATGTTATGAAAATGTTACCTAAGGAAATGACGTGTCCCTATTACAAGAACTAGAAGAGTGGCTACCAGAAATGGTAGAAATTAGACGAAATATTCATCAACACCCAGAACTGGGTTTTGAAGAGCACAACACACAAAGTATGGTAATCGCCAAGCTCAAGGAATATGGCGTTGAACAAATAGACTCTCGCTTTGGAGGAACAGGCGTTGTTGCGGTTATCCAAGGGGAACTCGGTGACGGAAAAACTTTAGGTTTAAGAGCCGATCTGGACGCATTGCCGATCCACGAAGAAAACAACTTTTCTCACCGTTCTTGTCAGGCCGGAAAAATGCACGCATGTGGGCATGATGGACATACCACAATGCTGCTATATGCAGCAAAATACCTCGCAAAAAACCGTCAATTTAATGGTAAAGCCGTACTCATTTTTCAACCCGCTGAAGAAGGCGTTGGTGGCGCGCAAAAAATGCTTCAGGATGGCTTACTTGAGTGCTATCCATTAGATGCATGTTACGCACTTCATAACATGCCAGGAATACCAGAAGGGCATTTCGCATTCAAAGAAGGACCGATCATGGCAAGTTCCGATCGTCTCTTTATTCAGATTAATGGCAAAAGTGGGCATGCGGGCCTACCACAAAACACTCAAGATCCTTTATTAGTTGCGACCCATATCTATCAAGGTATACAAGGCTTAGTTAGTCGAACTTATAGCCCGTTTGAACCGCTTGTCGTTTCAGTCACACAGTTACATTGCGGTGAGACAACTAACGCTATCGCTGATACCGCTCAAATGAGTGGCACCTTCAGAACTCTCTCCCAAAATGTGCGAGACCGCTTGGTCTCTCAACTTGATACTTTGGTTTCTCACACTGCCATGGCTTTCGACATGACCGCACAATTCTCCCTAGGTCCAATATCTCACCCACCCACCGTCAACAGCTTCCCCGAAGTCGAGACAGCAGTGAAAGCCGCCTCTTCAGTCGTTGGTAATGATCAGGTTAACGCAACATGTGAGGCTTTATTAGCCAGCGAAGACTTTTCTTTTTTTCTAGACCAAGTACCGGGATGTTATGGGTTCATCGGCAACGGATTAACCATCAATGGAGAAACGATAGGCTTGCACCACAAGAACTACGATTTCAATGATCGAGTGTTACCGACCGGAGCCGCATACTTCATCTCTCTACTTCAACAAAACTAGCTCATAAAAATTAGCACAGGGGTCACGGTGACCCTCAATAATCACAGGAGTGTGAAATGTCAGGTTTACTAGATCAAAAACAACTCCCTCAGAAAGTCAGCATAATTGATCGTATTGAGAAGTTTGGTGACCGAATACCCCATCCATTCTATATGTTTATTACCTTATGCTTAGCGGTCATATTCTTGTCTTGGATAGTGTCGACTTTTGGTGGGAATATAGCGCACCCTTTGAGCGGAGATGAAATCAAAGTAAAGAACCTGCTCAGTGGCGAAGGGTTTGTGTACATTCTAAATTCAGCTGTATCAAATTTTATCGCGTTTAAACCTCTTGGTTTGGTACTTTGCATGATGCTCGCAGTAGGGCTTGTTCAAGAAGTAGGATTAGCAGACTCAGCAATTAAACAATCGCTTTTAAACGCACCCAAAAATTTCGTAACTGCCTCTATATTTCTAACCGGGATCATCGGTAACTTAGCATCTGATGCGGCGTTTATCTTAGTGCCTCCTTTAGCTGGCATCATTTTCTCTGCGACCAATCGAAACCCTGTCGTAGGAATTGCTGCTGGCTTTGTTGCTGTGGCCGCAGGCTTTACTGCCAACGTATTTATCGCAGGAACGGATGTTTTACTCTCCGGTATTTCAACAGAAGCTGCCCGCATTGTTGAACCTGTAGAAGTTAGCCCCGCGGCTAACTGGTACTTCATGCTTCTTTCGGTACCTCTCTTGGTCATACTTGGAACACTTATAACAGACAAATACATAGAACCGCGATTTGATAAGCAAACAAAACGCTCTGCCGAAGAGTCTCCACTGAGCACTGAAAACCCTGAGAAATATAGTGTCACCGACATTCAAAAACGAGCTTTAAAATGGTCTGGGTACGCATCAATTGTTTTTATCCTAGGAATGGTGGCGCTACTACTTCCAAGTGATTCGCCATTGAAAAACGCCGATGGCGGCTTAGTTCCATCTCCCTTCCTTACTGGCATAATCCCAATAATTATGGCGTTTTTCATTATGAATGCCGTGGTTTACGGTGTAAAAGCCGGAGAGATAAAGAAAGCGAGTGATGTGCCCGATCTGATGGCGAAGTCATTGCATGGTATTGGGGGTTACATCGTCTTAGTTTTTGTTATTGCCCAATTTATTGCTTGGTTTAATTGGTCTAACTTGGCTATATTTTTCGCTGTGAATGGCGCTGAAATGCTCGCTCAGGTTGAAGTGCCAAAGCTATTAATGTTAGCCATGTTTATGATACTTGCAGGGTTCATGAACCTGATTGTTTTCAGTGGTTCGGCTCAATGGGCAATCATGGCCCCAGTCTTTATTCCACTATTCATGCTACTGGATATATCACCTGAATATACTCAGATGGCTTACCGAATCGCAGACTCAACAACCAATATTATATCTCCAACAAACCCTTACGTGCCGATGGTATTAGCGTTGATAGCCAAATATAACCCCAACGTAAAATTCGGTACATTTCTAGCTATGATGGTCCCATATGCATTCTTTCTATTTACAATCTGGGGAGCTGTATTCTTGACCTACACTATGCTAGGTCTACCTGTTGGACCTATGTAGACCGCGTAAACTACAGTTTGAGACTGACTTGCTTTCTGAGCATTAGATTAAACTCATCGATGATCTGTCGGTGAGTTTCTTTTCTTGTAATTAGCCCAATTGAACGATATTGAATTGGTTTTACTATTGGGATAAATCTCAAGTTCTCATGAGCATGTAATGAAGCGATGGTTGAGGATAAAATAGCAGAACCTAAACCGCTATCGATCATACCAAGCAATGTTGAAGTGTGTGACGCACTAATTTCAGGATCATAGGTAAGACCTGCTCGCATAAATGCCTGGTCAGCAAGTGTTCTTAAACTATTTCCTGGACTGATACCAATAGAAGCATACTGATGAGCCTGCTTCCAGTTAACCTCACTCTCTGCACTCAAGTGATGAGCCTTATTACAGGTAAAGCATAAGTGATCACGAAACAGCAGTTCAAAATTTAGTTCCGAGTTATTAGGGGGAGTACCAATACCTATATCCGCACGTCCTTCTAGAACTGAATTATGGATATCATTAACTCGCTCCTCAATTAACCGAAACGAAAAAGATGGGTGCGTTCTTTTCAGCTCACTGATGGTTTTCGGAACCAATGAAGAACACATTGAATACAAAGACGAGATAACCAGCGTTCGATGGTAGCCTTGCTGACGAGCTTTATTTTCCAACTCCCACTTATCCAAACGGTTAACAATGAACAAAGCTTCTTGATAGAACGTACGACCAGTTTCAGTTAGCAGTATTTTTCGGCCTCTTTTCTCAATAAGTTCTGAGGCAGTTTGTACCGCAAGTTTTTGCATCATTTGGCTCAATGCAGATTGCGTAATGTGTATTTGTTCAGCCGCGGCTGTAAAACTTTTAGTTTCAGCAAGAGTAATAAACGCTTTAAGTTGTCGATAACTCACATCCATAAGACTGACACCACCTTAAGTATTTTCTTTGCACAAAGTTATCGATTACGAAACATCAATAAGAAGACTCACAATATAAGATTCACACAAAGCGATAGAGTCAGTTCAGCGTCATGGGTTGCTACAATGTGTGTGGCTTCTCATTAAAAATCATATCAAGCAGAAAGTTTTACAACCGTTCTGTGCCCTTCCAATTTAGAGTGCGAAGTGACTAAGGAGTTGGACTTTACTGATGCTTATGGTTGTTCAGTGTTCCATGAGATGTGAGGTGCGTTAACAGTTTAGCGTTAGATAGGAAATTATTGCGGGTTTAGATTTGAAAGTTAAATTAACCGTGAAGCATATATGTTATCCAAACTAGGCTCTAACAACTCAGAGCCCAATAAAGACGATTACAAATTGAGTTTTGGTTTGAAAGTTGAAATTTAGTCACCAAAGAAACTAAATGTAAGAATGCAAAATAGCTACTCTCGAGGGATAATTAGTGGCTGTCACTATTAAGAGACAAACCTGTTGTCTGTCACTCTTAAACCCACTGGCCTGCTGCAAAGCCAGAGCTCCAGCACCATTGGAAGTTATATCCTCCTAACCAACCTGTTACGTCCATTACTTCACCGATGAAGTAGAGGCCAGAAACCGTCTTACATTCCATGGTTTTTGAAGATAGATGATTGGTGTCCACACCGCCTAGAGTCACTTCCGCTGTTCGGTAACCTTCCGTGCCGTTTGGCGCAATTTTCCAGTTCTCTAAATGCTCTACAATGTCATTCAGCTGTTTTTCATTGAACTGCTTGAGCGGCTTGTCTTCAAGCTCTTTGCGGTCAATCAGTACTTCTACAAAACGCTTTGGTAATGCTTTCGCTAAGGTGTTTTTCAGGCTCTGATTTGGGTGCTTCTCGCGAGAGTTAGCCAGCAACTCAGCCACATCCACTTCTGGTACTAGATTAATCGAAACCGATTGACCCGCTTTCCAGAAAGAAGAAATTTGCAGTACTGAAGGACCCGATAGGCCGCGGTGAGTAAACAGCAACGCTTCTTTGAATAAGGTGCCGTCTTGCGCGGTGATCTCGGCAGGAATCGCGATTCCTGAAAGCTCAGCAAAGGCTTCTTTGTCTTCTTTATGCAGAGTAAATGGCACCAAACCGGCTGTAGTCGGCATCACAGACAAGCCAAACTGCTCGGCAATCTTATAGCCAAATGGCGTCGCACCTAGTTTCGGCATCGATAAACCGCCCGTCGCCACGACAATTGAGTCACACTCAACTTCGTCGGTATTAAGGTGCATCTTGAAGCCAGCGTCTGTTTTTTCGATGGAGTGAACATCACAACGGTAGCGCTGTTCTACTTTCGCCTGCTTACACTCGTCAAGCAGCATGCTCACGATGTCTTTTGCTGTGTGGTCATTTACACAGAACAACTGGCCGTGATCGCGCTCTTCGAACTCAATACCGTACTTGCTCACCATCGAGATAAAATCCCAGTTGGTGTATTGAGATAAAGCTGACTTCACGAAGTGAGGGTTGTTACACAGGAAGTTGTTGGCTGAAACATCATAGTTAGTGAAGTTACAACGACCGCCACCTGAGATTAAAATTTTTCTGCCTGGTTTCTTTGCATGATCAACCACCAGCACTCGTCGGCCACGTTTACCAGCTTCCGCAGCACACATTAAGCCTGCGGCGCCCGCACCAATTACGATTACATCAAATTTTTCACTCATGTGGTTCTGCTTTTCTTCACTTTTGCAGCCCGAGTACACCCTGTTCTCGAAATGCCATCAATAAAAAAGGATGTGCATAAACAGCACATCCTTACTAATTGCTCGCTATTTTAGCGGCAATTTTAAACTTTGCAATTGATGTTCAATTGTACAATTAGCAGACAGCAGCAAAACCACTACTTAACTTAGCGAACCAACAACCGAAGCTTCACACCAGAACCTAAGCTCTACTTCACACGTACTAAAAACTCAGACGATGAAAGAAGACAGCAAGGTTACACCTAGCAGAGTGGAAGAGAGTATGAATAACTGTCTTACGCGATCGCACTTCGAAGTAAAAACTTCGTCATGATGATGGTGATACTCTTTGCTTTTGATGTAACTGAACAGGCGAACCTGTTTGGTCATATTGCCATGGGTTGTGAAAAAACCGCCTCCGTCTACTTGTTGATAAAGTAGAGGATGTGCTTCTCGCATTATATAAATGAGTGTTCTTAGCGCAGTAAAATATCGCGCCCAGTTCACGCAAGTCACAACCATTAGTGCAAATAGAATAGTGTCGCCGCTGATCATCCTTTCCTCCCTACATCTTCATAAGAAAACTCAAAAGAAAAAGATAATCAGTGTCTTTCCCGTACTACCTAAACGGCAGGAGCTTCCATAATTGAAGATGAACCATCTTTTGCCAATTGCGCTAGGTCTTTATCAATAAAGAACAGTGCTTTACCGTCTTCACCAACAAGCTCTAGCTTATCCAATACACCTTTAAACAACTTCTCTTCTTCGTGTTGCTCTGCAACGTACCATTGCAGGAAGTTAAAGGTTGAGTAATCTTGTGTGCTGAAAGCAACGTGAGCCAGTTTGTTGATCTTTTGAGTAATCATTTGCTCATGTTCATAAGTTTCACGGAACACAGCACCAAGGCTATCAAATTCATGTTTTGGCGCTTCAATCGCACCTAGAATTGGCATTGCACCTGTTTCACTTACGTAAGTGAAAAGACGCTGCATATGTTCCATTTCTTCTACTGCATGAACACGCAGAAACTCTGCTGCACCTTCAAATCCTTTGTCTTCACACCAAGCACTCATTTGTAAGTATAGATTGGATGAGAAAAATTCTAGGTTAATTTGATCATTCAGTTGCTCAACCATAGTTTTTGACAGCATTTAAGACTCCTAATTACATCCTCAATTTTCTCTACTATATCACTATTTAATGAATATCTCGCAGGCCATTAGTTAACCAATATTTCGAGCTGTCATTACGCAAGACAGTGGATATGAGATCACTTCAGCAAAAAAAGCCATCGCATAGTGCTAATCTTAAATCAGACAATGAATAAAGGAGGTAGCGATATGAGTTACAAACATATTTTGGTCGCGGTCGATTTATCAGAAGACAGCAAATTAATTGTGGATAAAGCGGTAGCATTGGCTAAGCCATTGGAAGCCAAAGTCTCTTTTATCCATATCGATATTAACTACGCAGAGCTGTATACCGGCCTGATTGATATCAACATGGCCGAAACCCAGCACAACGCGATGGAAGCGTCTCGTATTCAGCTGCAAAATTTTGCGGAGCACGCCCAATACCCGATCACCCATACCCTAGTAGGCAGTGGTGATTTGAGTCATGAGCTGTGTGACACCATCAACGAGTTCAATGTTGATCTCGTGGTTTGCGGTCACCATCAAGACTTTTGGAGCAAGCTGCTCTCTTCAACACGCCAACTGATCAACGCCTCTCCGGTTGATATGCTGGTCGTGCCTCTAAGAGATTCAGAAGACTAATGATTTAAGGTTAGGTAACATACAGCTCATATCTTATTAACGAAGTTTTACTATGAGCTATTTAGCTGGTGTTACCCTCCTATGGGCCTTCTCCTTTAGCCTGATCGGCGTTTACCTTGCGGGTCAGGTTGATTCTTGGTTCTCTGTTTTAATGCGTGTTGCCCTTGCTGGCGTCGTATTTCTTCCTTTCCTAAAGTTTCGCGGCGTATCGCGTAAGCTGATCGCTAAATTGATGGCAATTGGTGGTATCCAGCTTGGCCTGATGTACTGCTTCTACTATCAGTCTTTCTTACTGCTATCCGTTCCTGAAGTCCTTTTGTTTACCGTTTTCACGCCAATTTACGTCACGCTTATTTATGACTTTCTCAAAGGGCAATTCTCTCCGTGGTACCTAGTGACAGCGGCAATTGCGGTATTGGGCGCGGTATTCATTAAGTTCGCAGGTATTAACGAAAACTTTTTAGTCGGCTTCCTCGTCGTGCAAGGCGCGAACCTGTGCTTTGCTATTGGTCAGGTGGGCTACAAGGTGGTGATGGAGAAGGAATCGACCGAGTTGCCTCAGCGAACCGTATTTGGTTACTTCTACTTAGGGGCGCTATGTGTCGCGTCAGTGGCTTTCATGCTACTAGGCAACCCAGAGAAACTGCCCACCACCACACTTCAATGGGGAATCCTGATCTACCTTGGCTTGATTGCGTCGGGGCTGGGTTACTTTATGTGGAATAAAGGCGCGTGCATGGTGAATGCTGGCGCGCTGGCAGTGATGAACAATGCCTTGGTTCCTGCTGGTCTGGTGGTGAATATCCTGATTTGGAACAGAGATGTCGATTTGGTTCGCTTGTCTATTGGTGGCGCCGTTATCTTATTCTCTTTATTCGTCAATGAGACGTGGGTGAAGAAGCGCGTAGCAAGATCCGCAAGCAACGCTTAGCTGATTTGAACGAGCTACATGAGTCAGCTCGGATAACCCCAAAAAGCAAAAGAGCGACCTAAGGTCGCTCTTTTTAAATCATCGCTGTAGCAATAAACCATTCAAATCAACTTCAGTGAATTTGATTGTGGCTCACTACCTGAGTCTTGGTTTCAGTGAAGGCAACATCATCAAGTTGTAGGTTGATTCGTTCCAATTCACTTTCCAGCTTCTGACTTTTCTTAAACAGCTTTTGCTGCTTCTTAATCATCTTCGCCAGTTTCTTATTGTACTTCTCTTGTTTCTTAGCCGCTTTCTTCGCTTGTTTGAGTTCAGCTTTCTCATCACCGCTCGCCTTCGCCATCAGTTTTTTCAGCTTGGCTTTTTTCTGTGCGGCTTCTTTTTTGGCAAGCTCAGGGGCCATATCAGCGGCGGCTGGATCGAACATTTGTACGCTCGGTTCAATTGCCTCGTTGATTTCCGCAAGCGACAGTTCTGGTGCAGGTAATGTTTCCGCTAGCAGGCCGCATGCGACTTTCTCTTCAACGGGTTTGTTTTGACAACCAAGAGGTGGAATTGCGGTGGGTTTGCATAGATTCGCTTGATCCGCCGAAGAACGCGCGCAAGAACGACACACGAACTTAGGTTCAGTCACCAAGCTGTGGATCTCGCCCAAGTGTTCGGTGATATCTCGACGGTTTAACTTACAAAAGCGTTTAGCCATGCTTCAACTCCAGCTAAGAATAATAATGATTCTTAGTTAGATATACATCTGTAACGCGACTATCGCAAGTGTTAAATGGCAATTTATCGTATTTATGACGGGAAATTTTCTTAGCGTGTATCTAAGTTATTGATGCTTCAATTAAGTCATTGATGCTTTCACATAGACGTCAAAACGGTTCTTTTTGGTTTCAATCGCCATGCTCGGTTTTTGTTCGTCTAACCAAGCAGCGTAATCCGGTCTTTTAACCACAACTCGCTTCGATGCCAATTTCATCGCCGGCTCAAATAGACCATCAGCATCCAGATCGGCACCCACCAAAGATTGGAATACGCGCATCTCTTTTTTAACCAAAGCCGATTTCTTTTTGTTCTCTGGGTGTGGGTACATTGGGTCGAGGTACACCACGTCTGGCTGTTCGAAGTCAGGATCGTTGCTGAGCTTATCCAACGCATCGTGACTGGATGCGTGAATCAGCTTCATACGCTCACTTACCCAACCACCGATGTCTGGGTCTTGTTGCGCTCGCTGCAAGCCATCATCAAGCAGTGCGGCCACAACGGGGTGACGCTCGACCATTTGCACCTTACAACCTAGAGAAGCCAACACAAACGCATCGCGCCCTAAGCCTGCAGTACCATCAAGAATAGTTGGCGTTGCGCCTTTGTTTAAACCAGCTGCTTTGGCAATCGCCTGACCTTTACCACCGCCAAACTTACGTCGGTGACCAACAGCGCCTCCCACTAAATCAACAAAGATAGCGCCAAGCTTAGGCTCATCGACTTTACGTAGCTCAAGTCGCTCACTAGTCAGTACCAAAGAAAAATCACTGCTTTCATCATGAGATAAGTTCCAGCGGGTCGCTAAGTCATTCAAATGATCGATTTGGGTAGCATCTTCGCAAATCAGTTGTAGTTGCAAGGTCGTCTCCAACAGACAGTAGTATTCAAAACAAAAGAGGCAACCAGTTTACCTGATTGCCTCAACAATACATATTAGCGGTGAAAAGTATTCCCAGCTAAAGTCGGCTTACCTAAACCAATGGCTCTGTCTCTCGCTCTTGTCTTAACTCTTCAACAAGCTCTGCGAGTGGCTTAGGTCGCCCTATGATGTAGCCCTGCGCGTAGTTCACACCCAGTTCGATAAGCTTGTCGATAATCTGGGTATTTTCAACGAACTCAGCCACGGTGTGCTTGCCCATCTGCTTGGCAAGATCATTGATCGAGCGAACCATCACATGGTCCATCTCATTCACATCAATATCACGTACAAACAAGCCATCGATCTTCACAATATCGACAGGCAGCTTTTTCAGATAGCCAAATGACGATAGCCCTGAGCCAAAATCATCCAATGCAATCATGCAGCCAAGCTCTTTGATTCGAGTGAAGAACTTGATCGCCTGCTTCATGTTACTCATGGCCGCTGTTTCGGTGATCTCTAAACAAATCTTATGGCACGGTATCGATGAATCGCTCAGGCTATCTATCAAAAATTCGACAAACTCACGGTTACCCATCGAGTGACCGGAAAGATTGATTGAACACATCCCCAGTTCCTCAATAACCTCAGGGCGTTGCTCCAACCAACCCAAGGTTTGACTGACGACTTGGCGGTCAATCAAATGCGCGATGTTATAACGCTCTGAGGCTGGCATGAAGATCCCCGGGGAGATGTATTCCCCTTGGATGTTCTTGATGCGGACCAAGATTTCAAAGTGCATTTTATCGCTGTCTTCATCTAGGCCAAGAATTCGCTGCGCAAACAACTCTAAGCGATCGTTAGCCAAGGCCTCATGCACTAGGTTAACGCACTCCATCTCAAGATGGCGACGACGCAGGTCTTCATCATCTTGATGGTAAAGATGATAGCGATTGCGACCTTCTTCTTTAGCGGCATGACAAGCTGCATCCGCCTGAGCGTGCACCATCTGTGGTGAAGCTGCTGTATGGTCGATCAATCGAATACCGATAGAGCACGTCAGGTTGAGTCGAATATCATCCCACAAGAATGGATTCTCACTCATCATCGAGATAATACTGCGACACACATTCACCGCATCTCGTTCAGTACAGTCTTTCATCAGCACAGCAAACTCATCACCACCCATTCGCGCTAACACCGCATTGTAAGGCAGTACGTCTTCTAGCAGTTTGGCGCTAAACAAGATCGCAGCATCACCCGCTTCATGTCCTGCGGTATCGTTCAGCACTTTCAGCTGATCCAAATCTAGGAACAACATTGCGTGAGTTCGCATGTGGCTCTCAACCTCTTTCAGCGCCTTTTGCAGCTCTTGCTCAAAGTGGTTGCGGTTAAAGGTGTCAGTCAGTAGGTCATAGCGAGCCTGATACTCTAGCTTTTCAGAAAGCTCGTGCGTTTCGGTGATGTCTTCACCCACAATCAACAGCTGATCAGACTCCACCAACGGGCGGATATTTTCACGAATCCAGCTCTTGCTGCCGTCGGCATGGCGATATTCGATATCACGACGCCACACACCACGAATCTTATGCTGAGGTTGCAGCAAGATATGACGAGGAATCATCGCGTTCTCATCAACATAGAATTCTCTAGGGCGATGGCCCAACAACTGATCGAGAGGGTATCCCAAAAGCTCTTCGGCAAACTGGTTCACTTGTTGAATGCGATTATTGCCATCGAGCGTAATCATCATCACCGGCTGTTTGTCGTAATACAGCTTCAAGTTTGCTTCACGTTGGAACAGCTTATTCTCAGCAAGCTTACGTGAGGTCACGTCGCGCGCCTCAAAGAGAAACTGAATGTCTTCGTCTTCACTGCCCGGCATCGGCTTCAATGAAATATCCAACACCATCGCACCGCGATCTCGACACCACACCTCGGCTTCAAATCGTAAGGCTGGGTGCTCACTTTTTGCGATGAAATATTCGGCTAGCACTTCTCGCGCAGAACTTTCCCAATGTTGGTGTTGTTGCAGCGGCGTTCCCAGTTTATAGCCTTGATTATAAAGCAGCTCATGTAACTTGCTGTTACTCGACAGCAGCACGCCACCCTTATCAATGATGCCCATAAATTGCAGGCTCTGATGAAATATCGACTCCAACAGTCGTTGGCTTTGGCGACTTGCACGTTCGCTCTTCTTCAGACGGTTAAGGTAATACACCAACACCGCGATAACACACGACATGCTCAAGAACATTAAACCGATGGTGCGAATTTCATCGCGATAGCGCATTAAGAATGACTTCGGCTTATTGAGGAAGGTTACTGAGGCTTCATTCTCTGCACCCAAATCCCAACGTGAGATCTGTTGGTAATCGAGTTTGATTTCTGGCGCGCCAGCAACCACCAATGGCAATGGAGCCTTAGGATTGTTCAGCACGCTCAACAGCACGCGCCCCGTGTCTCGACCTTGCGTTTCTCCACTGTGGATCACGCCACCAATGGCACCAAACCCAAGTCCTAAATCATGCACAATATACAATGGCATCTGAGTTTTTTTGTTGAGCTGACGCCAGTCTTCTTTGCTGCTGACCCGACCATTGATGTCGCGGTAGTAGGCCCAGAACAACAAGCTTTTAGTTAGATCAGCGCGTTGCGCGAACGTCATCAGTTCTTGATAAGAATCAGGCGTATATTGCTCCACCATCCCAGAAAACTCAGGGCGTTTTTGTAGAAATAAATCCACTTGAGCGCGAATAGCTTCACCCGTTACCGAGTGATCGGTAACCACGTAAACTTTTTTAACCGTCGATTGAAGTCGATTGATCAGCTCAATATTGCTCGCCATATCAATATCTTCAGTGATACCGGTTGCGTGCAAGCCTTCAATCATTTGCGGAGAAAAATTGTTGATGCCACCAAAAATAACGGGCGTGCCATTGAGTTCGGGCGCTAAGCGTTTCATCAGATTGAGGGCGTTATTATCACTGACGACTACAGCGGCAAACTCTTCATGCGACAGCTTAGTGCGGTATAGCTGATAAATTCGCTCTAAGTATTCAGCGTTTTGAGTTCGCTTGGTATCGAGATAAACAACCCGGTAAGATAACCCATCGCGATCGAGCTCATCAGATAGTCCTTTATGGAAATCATCTGTCCAGAAAAAGCCTTGATGATAAGAGTGAATAACCAACACATCTTTTGCCTGAGCTGAAGCAAAAACACTCCAACACATCACAATAAAAAATAACGAAAATCGCACTGAATTCACCCTAACCCTATAGTTACTGCTAATATTATCACCCTTGGCTATGATGTGTACTCAAGCCGGTATGTTTTTCATTCAACCTAAGGATTATGCATGTCCACAACCACAGCTCGTCTAGATGATCTAGACCGTGCCATTCTCAAAACCTTGATGGAAGATGCACGAACTCCTTACGCTGAAATGGCAAAGCAGTTCGATGTCAGCCCTGCGACGATTCACGTTCGCATCGAAAAGATGAGATCGGCAGACATTATCGAGCGAACGGAAGTTGTGGTAAACACCAAAAAACTGGGTTACGACGTGTGTTGCTTTATTGGCATCAACCTTAATGCTGCCAAAGATTACCACTCGGCGATCGCTAAGCTGAATGCCTTAGACGAAGTGGTTGAGGCGTACTACACCACTGGTGCTTACAATATCTTTGTAAAGCTGATGTGTAAGTCGATAGAAGAGCTGCAGTTTGTATTGATCGATAAGCTGCAAGCGATCGATGAAGTTCAGTCGACAGAGACACTGATTTCATTGCAGAACCCTATCAACCGCAATGTGAATCCATAACATTGATTCGCCTTGCTTGGCATAACGCACAGACAAAAAAAGAGCCTCTAACTAGAGGCTCTTTTCGCAATAAACTAGATAGTTACCGTGATTATGCGTTGATTCCCGCGTGGCGCAGCATTGCGTCGATTTGTGGCTCACGACCACGGAAGCGTTTGAACAGCTCCATTGGCTCTTCACTGCCACCCATTTCAAGGATGTTGTTCAGGAAGCGATTACCCGTTTCAGTGTTGAAGATACCCTCTTCTTCAAATGCTGAGAACGCATCTGCCGATAGCACTTCTGCCCACAGGTAGCTGTAGTAGCCCGCGCTGTAACCACCAGCAAAGATATGACCAAAGCTGTGTGAGAAACGGTTCCAATCTAGGCTTGGCAGTACCGACACCTTAGACTTAACATCCGCTAGCGTTTCTAGTACGCGAGCACCCACTTCAGGGTCGTATTCTGTGTGTAGCGTGAAATCGAACAAACCAAGCTCTAGCTGACGCAGGATAAACATCGCAGATTGGAAGTTCTTCGCCGCTAGCATCTTCTCTAGCATCTCTTTTGGTAGCGCTTCACCCGTTTCGAAGTGACCAGAGATGAACGACAGCGCTTCTTCTTCCCAACACCAGTTTTCTAGGAACTGACTTGGTAATTCAACCGCATCCCAAGGCACGCCATTGATACCCGCAACTGCGCCCGCTTCTACTTGCGTCAGCATGTGGTGGATACCGTGACCGAATTCGTGGAACAAGGTCACCACTTCATCGTGAGTAAACAGTGCTGGCTTATCACCAACTGGCTTATTGAAGTTACACGTTAGGTAAGCAACCGGGGTCTGTAGCTCGCCAGATTCGGTAATACGACGACCACGACAGTCATCCATCCAAGCGCCACCACGTTTGTGTTCACGTGCGTATAGATCTAGGTAGAAGCTACCACGCAGTGTTCCAGTCGCATCAAAGATATCAAAGAAACGCACTGACTCATGCCAAGTGTCTACGCCTTGACGCTCTGTTACCGACATACCAAACACGCGGTTCAGTACCTCAAACAGACCTGAAACCACATTAGATTCTGGGAAGTAAGGACGAAGCTCTTCATCAGAGATCTCGAACAGTTTCTGTTTTTGTTTCTCACTGTAGTAAGCGATGTCCCACAGGTTTAGCTCAGAGACACCAAATTCTTTCTCAGCAAACTGGCGTAGCTCTTCAACTTCTCGCTCACCTTGCGGTTTGGCTTTTACTGCTAGGTCGTTTAGGAAGCCAAGCACTTGGTCTGGCGTTTCTGCCATCTTAGTCGACAGTGATTTTTCGCTGTAAGTACTGAAACCAAGCATGCGCGCGATCTCGTGGCGCAGCTTAAGTTGCTCGGTGATGATCTCAGTGTTGTCCCACTTACCTGCGTTTGGACCGCGATCTGAAGCGCGCGTTACGTACGCTTCATAAAGCTCTTTACGCAGTTCTTGGTTATCACAGTAGGTCATCACAGGTAGGTATGATGGGATATCTAAAGTCAGTAGGTAGCCTTCTTGCTCTTTAGACTCAGCCGCCGCTTGAGCTGCCGCCAGTGCTGATTCAGGCATACCTGCCAGCTCAGCTACGTCTGTGATCTGCTTGCTCCAACCCATGGTTGCATCAAGCACGTTATTTGAGAATTGAGAGCCTAACTCAGACTGGCGCTTGCTGATCTCACCATAACGGTGCTGCTCGTCAGCGGGTAAGCCAATGCCCGACAATTCAAAGTCGCGCAGTGCGTCGGTAATAGTTTTTTGTTGAGCTCGGTTCAGTGCAGAGAATGCTTCACTCGCCTTGATCGCTTTATACGCTTCGAACAAGCCTTTGTGTTGGCCAACCCAAGTGCCGTATTCAGATAGCACAGGTAAGCAGCTCTCATACGCTTCACGCAGTTCGTCACTGTTCACGACAGAGTTCATATGGCTTACAGGTGACCAAATGCGACCTAAACGATCATCCACTTCTTCAATTGGAGCAACTAGGTTGTCCCAGCTTGGTGAAGTATTACCTTCAAGTACTTGTTCTATCTTGTTGCGACACGCTTCAATCACTTGCTCAACTGCAGGCTTTACGTGCTCTGGCTTGATCTGTGAAAACGGAGGTAAGTCCGTGAAGGTTAATAGCGGATTAGACATATAAACATTCCTTTGGCTTTAGAGACTTTCGTCTTTTTTGTAATGAGGTCGTCTTACAGTCATCAGGCTAAAGTTCGCCCTAAAAAATCACCTGCGAATAGTTATTAAATAGTGCCCATAAAGGCAAATTTCAATAGTAGAACCAATAACTAACTGCAGATAGCTGACGACTGTCCCTGAATTGTTCGAGAATTTATGGTCCATTGAGGGTTATAATAGTCTGATTAACCCCACCTACACTAACCACACTCTAATTCGAGAGTGTTACGAGAGTTTAATTTGTTAAGTTATCGCCACAGCTTCCACGCAGGTAACCATGCCGACGTAGTAAAGCATATCGTACAGAGCCTTATTCTTAATTCTTTGAAACAAAAGGATAAGCCTTTTGTTTATCATGACACTCACTCTGGTGTAGGTCGTTACGACTTAACGCATGAATGGTCTGAAAAAACCGGTGAATACAAGCAAGGTATTGCTCGTGTGTGGGAGCAAACAGACCTTCCTGAAGACATTCAAAGCTACCTTGAGTCTATTTCCATTCTCAATAATGGCGAGAAACTGCGTTACTACCCAGGTTCTCCACGTGTTGCACGTGCACACCTGCGTGACCAAGACCGCATGGTACTGACTGAGCTTCACCCAGCCGATCACCCGCTGCTTGAGCAAGAGTTCCACCGTGATCGTCAGGTATCTATCTACAAAGAAGATGGTTTTAAGCGCTTAAAGGGCAGCCTGCCACCAAAAGAACGTCGTGGTTTAGTACTGATCGACCCACCTTACGAGCTTGCAAAAGAGTATCGTGATGTCGTGACTGCAATCGCTCAAAGCCACAAGCGCTGGGCAACCGGTATCTACGCAATTTGGTACCCGGTAGTAAATCGCTGTGATATCGAAGATATGATCGAAGGTCTCGAAGGCTTAGGCATCAACAAGATTCTACAAATCGAACTTGGCGTATCACCAGACACCAACGAGCGTGGCATGACGGCATCAGGCATGATCGTGATTAACCCGCCTTGGAAGCTAGAAAGCCAAATGAAAGAGATTCTTCCATTCTTGAAGGAAGCAATTGCGCCGGCGACCGGTCACTTCAAAGTAGAGTGGATCGTACCCGAGTAATCTCGAACTTAACGTCATGCTCTGACAAATATTAAGCAGATTGTGACGTACACGAATAAATTTTAAACAGGGAGATTGAGTTCAACCGATCTGCCCTCAATATAATAATTAGACAATTTAAGAATCTATAGGACGTAGGTATCCAGTGCTCTCACTGTGACTACAACCTTCAATAAATGGAGAAAGTAATGGCGACTCATTTTGATTACATCTGTATCGGTGGCGGTTCAGGCGGCATCGCATCGGCTAACCGCGCAGCTATGCACGGTGCAAAAGTTGCACTTATCGAAGCTCAAGACCTTGGTGGTACTTGTGTAAACGTTGGTTGTGTTCCTAAAAAGGTAATGTGGCACGGCGCTCAAGTCGCTGAAGCAATCAACCTATACTCTGAGGACTACGGCTTCGACGTTGAAGTAAAAAGCTTTAACTGGAGCAAGCTGATTGAAAACCGCCAAGCGTACATTGGTCGTATCCACCAATCTTACGACCGCGTACTAGGTAACAACAAAGTAAACGTAATCAAAGGCTTTGCTAAGTTCGTTGATGAAAAGACAGTTGAAGTGAACGGTGAACACTACACAGCAGATCACATCCTGATCGCGGTAGGTGGTCGTCCAACAATTCCAAACATCCCAGGTGCAGAATACGGCATCGACTCAAATGGCTTCTTCGACCTAATGGAGCAACCAAAACGCGTTGCGGTTATCGGTGCTGGCTACATCGCAGTTGAGATCGCAGGTGTACTAAGCGCACTAGGCACAGAAACACACTTGTTCTGTCGTAAAGAATCTCCACTACGTAGCTTCGATCCAATGATCATCGAAACGCTAGTAGAAGTAATGGAAGCAGAAGGTCCAACACTTCACACGCACTCAGTGCCTAAAGAAGTTGTGAAAGAAGCGGATGGCACACTAACTCTACACCTAGAGAACGGCAACACTCAAAACGTTGACCACCTAATCTGGGCTATCGGTCGCCATCCAGCAACTGACGCTATCAACCTAGCATCAACTGGCGTTGAGACGAACGATCGTGGCTACATCAAGGTAGACGAGTTCCAAGCGACTAACGTTCCTGGCATCTACTGTGTTGGCGACATCATGGAAGGCGGTATCGAGCTAACTCCTGTAGCGGTTAAAGCAGGTCGTCAGCTTTCTGAGCGTCTATTCAACGGTCAAACTAACGCGAAAATGGACTACAACCTAGTTCCTACTGTTGTATTCAGCCACCCACCTATCGGCACGATTGGTCTAACGACTCAAGAAGCTGAAGAGAAGTACGGCAAAGACAACATCAAGGTTTACACATCTGGCTTCACTGCGATGTACACAGCAGTAACCAAGCACCGTCAACCTTGTAAGATGAAGCTAGTATGTGCTGGCGAAGAAGAGACTGTCGTTGGCCTACACGGCATCGGTTTCACGGTTGATGAGATGATTCAAGGCTTCGGCGTTGCAATGAAGATGGGCGCAACCAAAGCAGACTTCGACTCTGTTGTGGCGATTCACCCAACGGGCAGCGAAGAGTTCGTAACGATGAGATAATCAACACTATTTGTTGATATCTCTTAAAAGCAGGCCTTGTGCCTGCTTTTTTTATGTCCACTCTTGAACCTTACCCCTCAACTCCACGTAACACAGATACTGACCTATCTAGAACAGCAACGGAGTTTGTGATGAATCTACTAATTGAATCATTTGAAGGCGGGATCTACTTGGCTTACCAAATTATTGGCGAGCAAAAGCAGTTAATCAAAGACGACCAACAGCACCCAATGAAGTTTTTAAGTGTTAACCAAGCGCGCGACCACTTTAGCGATCGAGGCGTAGCATCGGCAATGTTGGTTCACAACAGTGCCTACGACGAGATGTGTGGTGAGCATTGTGGTAATACCCAACCATTCGAGATTGATTTGAAATGGAGTTGAATCAAATTCAAATCAATCGTGATAAAAATAGAAAGGCTTGTACTAGTGCAAGCCTTTTTCTTTTGGGTCATATTTCTTATCGAGCTGTGCGTTTTTGTCTTCGCTTGATATTTTGCTCTTTCACAACAAAGTCGAACAATGGTGCGAACAAGTTAGCAAACAAGATAGCGAGCATAATGCCCTCTGGATAAGCAGGATTGAGCACTCGGATGCCGACCGTCATCACGCCGATCAAAATCCCATAGGCCCATTTACTCTGATTGGTAAACGCGGCAGATACTGGGTCTGTCGCCATGAAGAAGGTACCAAACGCTACACCACCCAACACAAAGTGCCAGTAAAACGGCATCGAAAACATCGAGTTAGTATCCGACCCTATCCAGTTCAGTAAACTCGAGGTCGCCACAAGCCCAACAATCACACCGGCGACAATGCGCCAAGACGCTATCTTCATCACAATCAAAATCAACCCCGTCAGCATGATAAGCAGTGACGACACCTCACCCATCGAACCTGGAATATTACCGATAAAGGCATCCATCCAGGTGATCGCCTCGCCAGTCATATTATTGATTAGTGACGGGCTGCCCCCCTCATACCATTGGCTCAGTGGGGTCGCGCCTGAATAGCCGTCAGCAGCAACCCATACCAACCCACCGGACATGTTGGCGGGATAGGCAAAGTAAAGGAACGCGCGTCCTGCAAGGGCTGGGTTAAGGAAATTTCGCCCTGTGCCGCCGAATAACTCTTTGGCGACAACAATACCAAAGGTGATACCTAACGCGGCTTGCCAAAGCGGGATGGTTGGCGGGAGGATGAGTGCAAACAGCACAGAGCTAACAAAAAAACCTTCATTAACTTCGTGCTTACGAACGACAGCAAACAGTACCTCCCAGACGCCACCTACTACAAACACCGTGGCATAAACGGGTAGGAAATAGAGTGCACCAAGCAACATCTGACTTGCCCAGCCACTTGCCATCAATGACTGCGCATCACCAAATGCCCACGACAGACGCCAGCTACTCTCGATAACCGAGGCAAGTTCATTTAATTGATAACTGGATGTGAGTGCGAGAACGCTTTGGTGTCCGACGTTATACATTCCCCAGAACATTGCCGGGAAGGTCGCCAACCACACCAAAATCATAATGCGCTTTAGGTCAATGCTGTCACGAACATGGGTTATGCCGCGGTTTACGTTTCCGGGTGTATAGAATATTGTCGCGAAAGCTTCATACACTGGGTAGAGCTTTTCGTACTTACCACCGGCTTCAAAGCGTGGAGCCACGTCTTCTAATCGTTTTTTTAAACTCATAATCTCAATCACCTTATTGCTTGAGTTATGGTTTTCTACGCATCAGCCGCGCTATTTGAACAATTTTTAATCAAATTCGTCTTGAAGAACGAGTGTCTAAAAGTCGAACCGATGTCGAAAAAGAGAGGCGTATAAACAACAAAGCCCCAGCAATGGCTGAGGCTTATTTGGTTTGGTAACGGTCGTCGTTACTTAACGCACATCACATTAAGCAATGAAGAACCTTTCAACTGGTTGACGTTACCGTTGGTAAACAGACCTTTCTTATCTGCGCCCCAATAAGGGAGATGCATTGGCCAGTTCTGTTTTTCCATAACCTTTGAGCTCAAGATGCTTTGCCATTGCTTCTCACTCATCAGCTTCATGTTGACCTGATTACACACCAATTCAGCGCTATCGTAATCTAGGCGGCTCCAAGGCTTACCTTGCTCCATGTAGAACTGTTGTTGATGATCTAGAAGGTAAGGAATAGCATATTGGCTACCCGCAATGTCTGCTTTCACGCGAATCTCGATCTCTAGATCATTGTCTGAACTCGCGTTACCGCTTGGTAGCGTCTGAATTGCTGCAGCGCTCGCTACCGCCGCCACTTGCTTAGTAGCCACAGGTTTCGGTGCAGGCTTAGCTTCTACTTTTGCAGGAGCCTTGTGCGTCACCGCTTTTGGCTCTGCTGGTTTTGCCACAATAGGCTGTGATGAGGTTTTCGACTTATCGACCATACGAATAAAGGCTTCACCGTAACCAGAAACCTTACGCACCTGAGCTAGGTCTTTTCTCGCATCAGAGAAGGTAGAATAAGGTCCGATTAAGCAACGGTAGTCTCCGCCTTCCGGCTTCATCCAAACGTTGGTCGAGATCTTCTCATACAGAGGCTTTGCTCGGCTCAGTGACAAAGGCTTGTTCAGCAGGCCACATTGAACCCAAAACAGTTCGTTATCTGAATGACGTTTTGGTGCTTTACTGCCCCACACGCCCTTACCGATCGGACATGATTGCTCTAGCTGTGGTAATTGGTTGGTGCTTGCCTGAGTTGCATCACATAGAACCGACTCTGCATTCACTTGGCTCGATACCAAAAGAGATGCAGCGATAAGTCCCATACGATAATTTCTCGTCACAGCACGACATACAGCATTCATTGTCAATTTCATAACCACCACTTAAACCCTTGCGGGCTAATTATTACCGAATCTATGTCGATAAAACATGAATTCCATTTTAACTATTATTGACACTGTCAATAATACTAAGTTCCAGATCCATTAAGCAAAAAAAGAGCCGTAATTGCTTACGGCTCTTAATTTAGTGACTTTTTTTACTAAAAATCAAACCGGGCTATCACCCTTTATAAATTTTCGGGTTAAACACGTCACGTAACCAGTCGCCTAATAGGTTAATAACGAGAACCAATGTTACCAAAAGCACACCTGGGAATGCTGTGATCCACCATGCTCCTGAGAAAATGTAGTTAAAACCAGTACTGATCAGGGCACCGAGTGATGGTTGGTCTACCGGAAGACCTAAACCTAGGAAAGAAAGTGCCGCTTCTGACATGATGGCATTTGCCACCTGTACCGTAGAGATAACCAAAATCGGTGATAAACAGTTAGGCAGAATATGGCGGAACATGATGCGAGGTGCTCTAAAGCCCATCACACGTGCCGCTTCTACGTACTCTTTCTTCTTCTCTGCCAATACCGATGCACGAATCGTACGAGCATACTGCGGCCATTCAGCAATACCGATGATCACCACCAGCATAACAACCGCATATTGCGCGTAGAAGTCACTACCGAAACTCGCCTTAAAGATGGCCGAGACAATGATCGCAACCATCATGGTTGAGAACGAAAGCTGAACATCGGCAAAACGCATCAGGAAGCTATCAATACGACCACCGAAGTAACCTGCAGACAAGCCAATGATGATACCGAGAGTCAGCTGAAGACCTACCGCTAGGAAACCGATCGTCAATGACAGACGCGAGCCGTAAAGCATCGTAGATAAGATGTCACGACCCTGCTCATCAGTACCCAGTAGGAAGCGTTCTTCGCCGTCTTCCATCCAAGATGGTGGCAACTCAGAATCCATGATGTCGATAGACGTCACGTCATACGGGTCTGTTGGCGCTAGAATAGGTGCCGCTAATGCCATAACAAGGAAAGCTGCAAAGATAGCGAAGCTCACCATTGCCACTTTGTCACGTAAGAAGTAGTACAGAATGTCTGACTGCTTGAATCGCTCCCAACGAGATGGAGCTGTTGTTGTTTGTTCCATGATTATGCTCCTTTCCCTGTGATGTTCACTGTTGGGTTAATGATGCCGTATAGCAAGTCAACAATGGTGTTAGTTACTACGAAGATCAGGCCAACGAAGATAACGTATGCGGTAATCAGTGGTGTATCCACTCGGTTAATCGCTTCAAGGAATAGGAAGCCGGTACCCGGCCACTGGAATACAGTTTCAGTAAGAATGGTGTAAGCCACCATAGTACCGATTTGAACACCGCCTACCGTTAGTACTGGCAGCATTGTGTTTTTCAAAGCGTGTTGGTAGTAAATCTTGTTCAGCGCTAGGCCTTTTGCTTTACCAAACTTGATATATTCAGAGCTAAGAACCTCTAGCATTTCAGAGCGTACTAGACGAATGAACAGAGGCAGCATGATAGATGCTAGAGCAATACTCGGCAGCACTAAGTGTGCAAGGCCATCTATCGTTAAGAAACCAGACTCCCAGCCAAACCAGTTTGCGGTCTCACCACGTCCAAACGACGGCAGCCAACCTAACTCAATAGAAAATACATACATCAACATGATTGCGGTTAAGAAAACAGGCACAGAAATGCCGATACTACTGCCCGCCATCACCAGTTTAGTGAAGAAGCTTTTTGGGTGTATTGCAGAATAAACGCCAAGTGGAATCGACAGACAAACAATGATCAGAGAAGCGCCGAACACAAGCTCAAGCGTTGCGACTAGTTTATCTAAGATTACGTCCACAGCAGGGCGTTTAAAGAAATATGAAGTACCAAGATCACCTTGTAGAGCTGCGCCCACAAAGCGAGTGTATTTTGTAATGAAGGGATCATTTAAGCCGAGTTCATCACGCAGCGCTTGACGCTCCGATTCTGAAACAGATTGACCGACTAACTCACGCAACGGGTCGCCCAGGTTATCCTGAATGGCAAACGCCACCAAACTGATCACAAACATCACTATCAGTGCCTGAAACAGGCGCTTGACCAGAAACGTAACCATTCCTTGCCCCTTATCTATCCATGACTATCTAGTCGAAATCCGCGACTAGATAACAAAATTCAGTCTTAAAAAAGGTATTTAGCCAGACTGAAGGAAGACCAAATACCGAAACTTAAATCTATTTCTTAATAATTTGAGAGCCTGAAAAGCTTCAGGCTCTCGATTCTAGCAAGCTAGATTATTTTACAACTAGGTCGCCGAAGTAAGGCATAACCATTGGGTTTACTACGTCTGCTGCACCTACATTAGACTTCGCGCCCCACGCTTCACTTTGCCAGTGTAGCGGTACGAATGCTGCGTCGTTGTAAAGTGTTGCTTCAACGCCTTTCAGCATTTCAGAACGCTTAACTGGGTCAGTTTCAGTGTTAGAAGCTTCTACGATCGCATCCATTTCTGGGTTTGAGTAACCAGAACAGTTGTATTGACCACGGCCAGTTTCTTCGTTACGAGTCATAGTTAGGAACTCGTTGAAGTTAGCTGAATCTTCTGTATCTGAGTGCCAGCCGATCATCATCATATCTGCTGAACATAGGTCAAACTCAGGCCAGTACTGTGCTTTAGGCATAGTCTTAAGATCAACTTTGATACCAATCTTAGATAGCATTGCCGCAGACGCTTGCGCTACTTTCGCATCGTTCACGTAACGGTTGTTTGGTGCCATCATAGTTAGCGTAAAGCCATCTTCGTAGCCCGCTTCTTTCATCAGCTCTTTCGCTTTTTTCAGATCGTAACGAGGAACTAGGTCTTCGTTGTGACCCGCGTAGCCTGTTGGGCTTTGCTGACCAGCGGCTGTTGCGAAGCCTTTCATGATCTTCTTAACGATACCTTCGTTGTTGATTGCGTGAACAATCGCCTGACGAACGCGAACATCTTTAAGTGCTTCGTTGCTGTTTTGGTTCATTTGGAACGTGATTATACGAGTACCAGGTAGCGTCACTAGATCGATGTTCTTAGCGTTTTTAACACGCTTGTGATCGTTTGGTGCTACTGGGTGAATCATATCAACGTCGCCAGAAAGAAGTGCTGCAACACGTGTCGCGTCTTCTTTGATTGGCACAAGTGTTAGCTTGTCTACGTTGCCTTCAGTTTCTGTGTCCCAGTAATCGTTGAAACGCTCGAACGTTACTTTAACGCCTTGCTCACGCTGCGTTACGATAAATGGACCAGTACCTGAAACGTTAGTCGAAGCAAACGAGTTACCGTGCTTAACTAGCTCAGACTTGTCTTTACCTTCCGCTGTTTGGCCAGAGTAGAACTTGCTGTCCATTGGGAAGATGTAAGTTGCTGTTTGTAGTACTAGTGGGTAAGCCGCTTTTGATACTAGCTCAACTGTGTAGTCATCCACTTTTACCATTTTTTCGTATGGCGTGAAGATAGACTTAAAGTCTGGAGAAGCTTGTAGACGTTCAAAAGTCCACACAACATCATCAGCAGTCAGTTCGTTACCAGAGTGGAATTTCACACCTTTACGTAGGTTGAAGCGGAAAGTCGTTTCATCAACACGCTCCCAGCTAGATGCTAGGCGGCCTTCAAAATCCATCTCTTGAGTGAAACGTACTAGAGGGTCAAACACCATGTGAGACATTTGCAGTGTGCCACCAGACAGCTGCTCGTGCGGGTCAAGTGATACTGGGTCAGCTGCGTAGCCAACGGTAATATCTGCTGCTGCTGCACTAAAGCTTAGGCCAGCTGCCATTAAAGCTACTGCTAATTTGCTTTTCATGGTTTTCATTGCATAACTCCTTCATGCGGGAATCCAGATCCCTAGTTGTTGTATTTGCGTCTGTTTATTGTTGTTAGCAAGCTAATCCAGCCTGCTGATTTTTATACCGCGGCTTGTGCCACTGCTTTTTCTTCTCTTAAGCCTGTAAATTCAGGCATTAAAGAAATCAGTTGTTTGCTGTATTCATGCTGAGGTGATTGGAACAGCTGCTCCGTTGGCGCAACCTCCAATAATGTCCCCATCTGCATCACACCAACACGGTCACACATTTGGCGAATAACCGGTAGATCGTGACTGATGAACAGCATGGTTAGGTTTAGCTCGTCTTGTAAGTCTTTTAGTAGGTTAAGAATCTGAGCCTGTACCGACACGTCCAGTGCCGATGTTGGTTCATCACAAATCAAAAGACGTGGGCGAGTCGCCAAAGCGCGAGCGATAGAAATACGCTGACGTTGACCACCTGAGAATTCGTGTGGGTACTTCACCCCAGCCATTTTGCCTAAACCCACGTGCTCTAGCAGGTCGTTCACGATCTGACGAGTTTCATTTTCGTTGCGAGTAAGCTTATGGAATCGGATAGGTTCAGCAATGATGTCGAATATCTTCATTCGAGGGTTCATTGATGTGTAAGGGTTTTGGAAAACCATCTGCATTTGACGACGCATAGGGCGACGTTCTTTTTCAGATTTCAGACCAGTAAGATCAACGCCTTCAAACGTTACCTTGCCTGAGTTTGGTGCGTACAAGCCAGCAATCACACGAGCAATCGTTGATTTACCTGAACCTGATTCACCTACTAAACCAAACGTCTCACCTTCATGCACTTCAAAGCTCACGTTGTTTGATGCTTGAACGTACTCACGACGGCTCTCAAAGAAAGAATCTTTGGTAGTAAAGCGTAAGTTTACGTTCTCAACGTTCAACAGAGGGCCAGTGTAATCACGGTGATCTTGGCTTTGACCTAACCAGTGGTTCTTCACATCCAATGGTTCCATCTCTTGTGCTTCTTCGATGTAGCTAACAAGAGGGAAACGATCGAGTTTGCGATCCGAACGAGGAACCGCAGAGATAAGACTGTGTGTATATGGGTGCTCAGGAGTACCCAGAACTTTCGCTGTTGGGCCAAACTCAACTAAGTCACCACGATACATAACGGCTACGCGGTCGGTAACGTTAGATACCACGCCCATGTCGTGCGTGACCAACATGCAACCTACGTTCTTCTTAATACATAGGTCGCGAATCAAACCCAAGATCTGGTCTTGGATAGAAACATCCAGTGCTGTTGTTGGTTCATCTGCGATGATTAGGTCAGGTTCACCTGCCAATGCGATCGCGATAACCACACGCTGACGCATACCGCCAGAGAATTGGTGAGGGTACTGCTTTAAACGGTTTTCTGGTTGTGGGATACCCACTTGGTTCATCAAGTCTAATGAGCGCTGGTAGGCTTCTTGATCCGAAACCTTCATGTTGGCATGAATCGTCTCTTTTAACTGCTGTTCTACTGTGAATAGAGGGTTAAGAGAAGTCATTGGGTCTTGGAAGATAAAACCAATCTTTGAGCCGCGAACAGAACGCATCTGTTCAGGAGATAAACCAGAGACTTTTTCGCCATCCAGAAATACCTCGCCGCTAGCAATGCGGCCAGGAGGGCTCAGCAAATCGATCACAGCATTACCTACTGTTGATTTACCTGCACCAGACTCGCCTACAACACCAACAATCTCACCACGTTCAATGTTGAACGAAAGTGATTTAACTGCGGCGTGAACTCCATGACGAGATGGGTATTCGATACGAAGATTTTTTACTTCTAAAAGTGACATTACCAGACCTCTACTGCTTTGGCAGCTTTCTGCCCTGTCTGCAAAATTGAATCCATTCTTACCAGAATATTGTTCTGATATTTTATACGGTTGACAATTTGGCAAATAATTCACAGAAAAGCAACAAAAATAGGATAAAAAGTCGACATTAAACGCTTAGCAAGCAAAAGTGCCACATAACTATTCACCAAAAGAGCATATAGTAAGAAAAATCAACATTATATTATCGGCAAGAAATACTCACAAACTCCTTACCACTACTTACTTGTAGAGTTAAAGCCGTGCTTCAAAGCAGATCTCACTACCAGTCACTAAAAACAAATAATTATTCCAAAAAAACAATTAACACTATAGAAACAAGCGCTAATTTTGTTAATTTGAACAAATAAAACAACCAGATAAACGTTAATTAGCCATACATTTAACCATCTGTATTATTTTGGTAAATACAAAACAGACAAACGAAAGGCCTAATAAATCAGAGGAGTTTTTGAACGACCAAATGCGTACAAAGCTGTCAAATTCAGGCCTTAGTGAGCAAATTTAGGGTCAGGTTTCACTTTTCATAAAAGTCTTTAGACCAAACCCATTAATATGTCGAATTATTGAGCACTCCATTTATATAAAATTAGATATAGAAGTGTACATTTGATAAAGAAAGCAACTCTGTAGCAGCACCATTATCAAGCAGATCGTTAGGAATCTGTCTTATATAAGAAGGGGAGATAGATGTAAGAAGCCCCGTCATTTCTGACGCGGACGGCTAGTTGAGGCTTCTTAAGTGATCAGTGAAGAGACATTCTTTGAACATCAGGCGAACCCCACTCTGTTCAAGTTATCTAAGTTTCAGATGTAAAAAAGCCCTAGTCTTTCGACTAGGGCTTCTTAAGGTGGTCGGTGAAGAGGGATTCGAACCCCCGACCCTCTGGTCCCAAACCAGATGCGCTACCAAGCTGCGCTATTCACCGAGACGTTTCGTTTGATTTCTCAAACTGGGAACTTCAAAGAAGCTACCAAAATTAATGGGGTGGCTAACGAGATTCGAACTCGCGACCACCGGAATCACAATCCAGGGCTCTACCAACTGAGCTATAGCCACCACTAATTTTTTATATAACCGCTTAAAAGCGATTATTGAAATAGTGGTCGGTGAAGAGGGATTCGAACCCCCGACCCTCTGGTCCCAAACCAGATGCGCTACCAAGCTGCGCTATTCACCGACTAGTTTTGTATCAACTCTTGGGAATAATGAATCAACACTGGAAGCCGAAGCTACCGATATTTTGTAAAGAAAGAATGGGGTGGCTAACGAGATTCGAACTCGCGACCACCGGAATCACAATCCAGGGCTCTACCAACTGAGCTATAGCCACCATTATTTCTTTTTGCCAATTTCTCACTTACCGAAGTAAGAGACCGGATGGCGCGCCTGAAAGGATTCGAACCTTCGGCCTTTGGCTCCGGAGGCCAACGCTCTATCCAGCTGAGCTACAGGCGCATGCCCTGTCGGCGGAGTGGAATAATACGTATATCACCCAATGCCGTCTAGTACTTTTTTAACTTTTTTTTCTGTTTGGTCTCTTTTTCGACAGTTAATATGTGATAAACCCCTTATTTGAGTACTACAACCCGCCACAGCTTATAAGTTGTTGTTTATTGCAACAACTTATCGGGATATAATCACCCATTATTTACATTGGTTTAACAGTTGCTCTTTACTGCTTAAAGCCAAAACACCCCTCCAACACTATAAATTGGTAAGCATGTACTTACCTTGGGAATGTAAAGTGAGTTTAATGGATATGTCTCGTCGAATTTTAAGCGTTGTCATCGCAGTTCTAACCTTTTCAACTGGTGCAATGGCTTCAGGCCTAAGCGAAGCAGAGCAAGATGCAATTGCTGAGCGCATCAAACCAGTTGGCCAAGTATACCTTGTCGGCAGTGAGCCAGTAGCCGCAGAACCAACAGGCCCTCGTGATGGCGCAGCAGTTTACGGTACCTTTTGTATCGCTTGTCACGCATCTGGCGTAAGTGGCGCACCTAAAACAGGTGATGCTGGCGATTGGGGTCCTCGTATTGCTCAAGGTCGCGATATCCTAGCTGACCACGCAATCAACGGCTTCAACGCAATGCCAGCGAAAGGTTCATGTATGGACTGTTCAGACGATGAAATCAAAGATGCTATCGAGCACATGATTGCTGGTCTGTAATTTACCAATCTGTAATTAAAAATGCCAAATTCAAAAAAGGTGACCAACAGGTCACCTTTTTTATTGTCTTCTATATAGTGCTAATCAATCAGAACATTACTTCTTATTGAACATCGCACGAATGTTAGCAATGTGCGCCTGCCCTTTCTCCATTCGCTCTTCAGCGGACTGTGGCTTCTTCACGCTTTCCCACTCCACATCATCATGTGGTAACTCATCTAAGAAGCGGCTTTGTGTTGGCTTAATCAACTCGCCATACTGACGACGTTCACGACACTTAGTAAAGGTCAGCTCTTTCTGAGCTCGGGTAATACCCACATACATAAGGCGACGCTCTTCCTCTACGTTACCTTCATCAACACTGGTTTGATGCGGCAAGATGCCCTCTTCAGTACCCATAAGGAATACATATGGGAACTCTAGACCTTTCGATGCGTGCAGTGTCATTAGTTGAACTTGGTCTGCATCGTCATCATCTTCACCACGCTCCATCATATCACGCAGTGTTAAGCGTTGAACAACCTCACGAAGTGTTTTCTCTTCTTTATCGTAATTGTCACCCTCGAGGTCAGCCACGATCCAGCTATACAGGTCAGAGACGTTCTTCATTCGCATCTCTGCGGCTTTCGGGCTTGCTGAGGTTTCATATAACCAATCTTCGTAGTTAATATCACGAACCAACGCACGAACCGCATCCACAGTGTTACCACGTTCAGCGTTATCCGAGATACGAACAATCCAATCAGTGAATCGACGCAAGTTTTCTAAACCTCGACCAGTCAGCGTTTGTTCCAAGCCCATCTCAAAGCTGGCTTCAAACAAGCTCTTGCCACGCATATTGGCGTAGCTGCCTAACTTCTCAAGCGTCACCGGACCAATCTCTCGGCGCGGTGTGTTTACAATACGTAGGAAGGCGTTGTCATCATCAGGGTTCACCAACACACGCAGGTAAGCCATGATGTCTTTAATCTCGGCTCTCGCGAAGAAAGAGGTACCGCCAGAGATCTTGTAAGGCACACGGTTCTGCATCAGCGCTTTTTCAATCAAGCGTGATTGGTGGTTACCACGGTAAAGCACTGCGTAATCTTTGTATTCAGTACGGTTCAAAAACTTGTGGGCGATGATCTCGCCGGTAATACGCTCTGCTTCATGCTCTTCATTCTTAGCATTCAGTACCTTGAGCTTTTCACCGTCTGGGATCTCTGAGAATAGTGACTTTTCATAAACGTGTGGGTTGTTGGCGATCAAGATGTTCGCCGCACGTAATATTCGGCTGGTTGAGCGATAGTTTTGCTCGAGTTTGATCAAGCGAAGATTTGGATAGTCCTCACCCAGCAACACCAAGTTTTGCGGTTTTGCACCACGCCATGAATAGATAGATTGGTCATCGTCACCTACTACCGTCAAGCGACCACGCTCTCCCACCAGTAAACGAACCAACTCATATTGGCTGGTGTTGGTATCTTGGTATTCATCGACCAGTAAATAGCGGATACGCGACTGCCAGCGCTCACGCACCTCTTGATTGGTTTTCAGTAGTAATACAGGCATCGCGATCAGATCATCAAAATCGAGTGCGTTGTATGCCTTCATCTGTTTCTGGTACATCTCAAAACAGAATGCAAACAACTGCTCTTGTTCGCCTTGAGCACGTGCTTTCGCCTGATCTGGCGTCAGCATGTCATTCTTCCAATTCGAAATCGCACTCATCAATGCACGCAATAAATCTTTATCGCCATCGATCTGTCTCTCTGTTAGCTCTTTTAACAGAGCTAACTGGTCTTGGTCATCAAACAGAGAGAAGCCAGCTTTTAAGCCCAGTGCTTTGTACTCGCGACGAATAATAGTTAGGCCCATGGTGTGAAACGTCGAAACAATCAGTCCTTTCGCTTCCCCTTTACCCAGAGTTTGTCCAACACGCTCTTTCATCTCACGTGCCGCTTTATTGGTAAAGGTTACCGCTGCAATATTACGCGCCTTATAGCCACACTCTTGAACCAAGTAAGCGATCTTATTCGTGATAACACGTGTTTTACCGGATCCAGCGCCCGCTAATACTAAGCAGGGGCCCGAAACATATTTCACGGCTTCATCTTGTCTTGGGTTCAGTTTCATTTGATTCTCAGTTTGGTCTAGAGGGGCGAATTCAATTGCGCGCCTATAATAATGCTGCAACAGCACGAATGCTACGTTCTCTTATACAAGATTTTTACGCTGAGTATGTAAAACTTTGTTGCACATGTGTGTGGTTATTAGGCTACAATGAATGAACGTTCATTCATTGGTGGTTGAAATATGACAACTCATGCACCTCGGGATAAACGCCAGCAAATACTTTCTGCAGCTGAAAAGCTAATTGCAGAGGTCGGTTTCCAAGGCCTTTCAATGCAAAAATTAGCCAAAGAAGCGGGAGTGGCTGCAGGCACTATCTATCGCTACTTCGATGATAAAGAGCATTTGATAGAAGATGTTCGAATGCTCGTGACTCAAAGAGTAGCTGATGCTGTTCAACAAGGGGTTAATGATTCGGATCCAATTAAACAACGCTACCGTACTATGTGGTTGAACATATGGAACTTAGCAGGAACGAATTTAGCCGCAATAAAAAATCGGGTTCAGTATGACTCTCTACCCATCACAAATAGCCTAAACTTCAGGGAACTAGAACGTAAAATGTTTGCCCAAGTTGAGCTGCTATTTAATGAGGGGAAAGAACAAGGATTGTTTAAACCACTTAACAATGAAGTATTAGGTGGATTGAGCTTGGCGGCTAGTGTTTCTCTAGCACGCAAGCATTCTTTAGGATTTTACCAACTTGATGAGGCAGAACTAGAATCTGCAATCGAAGCCAGTTGGGACGCAATAATTAAACACTAGATTGGAGTTTTGACCATAATGAAAAAGTGGACTTTCTTCATGTTACTCATCGCTGTACTACTTTTCGGCAGCGTTATTGGGTTTAACATGTTCAAACAACAAAAAATTGCTGAGTATATGGCCAACCGCCCTGAACCAGAGTTTCCAGTAACGGTTACTGAAGTTCAGCCGATTGATTGGGTTCCGGTGATTGAAGCTATCGGCTTCATTGAACCAAACCAAGGTGTCACGCTAGCAAACGAAACTAGCGGTGTAATCGACCAAATTTCTTTTGAGTCAGGTACTGAAGTTAAGAGCGATCAACTACTCGTTCGCCTTGATTCAGACGTAGAGAAAGCGAACCTTAAGAGTTCTGAAGCTCGCTTACCTGCAGCAAAAGCTAAGTACAAGCGTTACCAGGGTCTATTCAAGAAAGGCTCTATCTCTAAAGAAGCTTACGATGAAGCAGAAGCTAACTACTTCTCTCTTTCAGCTGATATTGAAAGTCTAAAAGCGTCTATCGATCGTCGCGAAATTCGCGCACCATTCGATGGTACCGTTGGTATCCGCAATGTTTACCTAGGCCAATACTTACAATCAGGTACTGATATTGTTCGTCTAGAAGACACCAGTGTTATGCGCCTACGCTTCACGGTTTCTCAAACTGACATCTCTCGCATCAGTGTGGGTCAAGCAGTTGATATCTTCGTTGACGCTTACCCTGAAATCCCATTTGAGGGCTCTATCAGCGCAATTGAACCTGCAGTAAGCGTGCAAAGTGGTCTTATTCAAGTTCAAGCAGACATTCCAAACAATGATGGTAAGCTTCGTAGCGGTATGTTCGCTCGCGCTAACATCATTCTGCCTAAATTAGAGAACCAAGTAACTCTGCCTCAAACAGCGATTACTTTCACTCTATACGGCGACAATGTTTACATCCTAACTGAAGAAGACGGCGTTCAACGCGTTACTCAACATGTTGTAAAAGTAGGTGAACGTACTGCTGATATCGCACACATCCTTGAAGGTGTGAAAGCGGGCGATACCGTTGTGACTTCTGGCCAAGTACGTCTAAGTAACGGTGCCAAAGTTAAGGTTGTGGAAAGTGATGCAATCACACCACCATCTGAAACACCTATGCTGTAACCGGAGGCACAATGCGCTTTACTGATGTTTTTATTAAACGTCCAGTTCTAGCGGTATCCATCAGCTTTTTGATTGCGCTGCTTGGCTTACAAGCAATCTTCAAAATGCAGGTGCGTGAATACCCTGAAATGACGAATACCGTCGTAACCGTGACCACGAGTTACTACGGTGCAAGTGCCGATCTTATCCAAGGCTTTATCACCCAGCCCCTCGAACAGGCTGTGGCACAAGCGGATAACATCGATTATATGACTTCATCTTCTGTACTCGGTAGCTCTACGATTACCGTTAACATGAAATTGAACACCGACCCGAATGCAGCGCTGTCTGACATACTGGCCAAGACAAACTCGGTTCGTTCTCAGCTTCCAAAAGAAGCGGAAGATCCAACTGTAACCATGTCGACCGGTTCAACAACGGCGGTACTCTACATTGGTTTTACTAGTGATGAGTTGGTGTCGAGCCAAATTACCGATTATCTAGAGCGTGTAATCAACCCGCAGCTATTTACGGTAAACGGTGTATCGAAAGTTGACCTATACGGTGGTATGAAATACGCACTACGCGTATGGCTAGACCCGTCAAAAATGGCTGCAGTTGATCTAACCGCTAGCGATGTGATGTCGGTACTGAATGCCAACAACTACCAATCGGCAACGGGTCAAGCAACCGGTGAGTTCGTTCTCTACAATGGCAGTGCTGATACACAAGTATCAAACACTGAAGAGTTAGAGAACTTAGTCGTTAGAAGTGGTGAAGGTGAGATTATCCGTCTGTCTGACATCGCTAAGGTTTCTCTAGAGAAAAGCCATGACGTTTATCGTGCAAGTGCGAACGGTCAGGAGGCGGTTGTTGCAGCAATTAATGCGGCACCAAGTGCGAACCCAATCAACATCGCTGCAGATGTACTTGAGCTTCTTCCTCAGCTAGAGAAGAACCTTCCAAGCAACATCTCAATGAACGTAATGTACGATTCAACCATTGCGATTAACGAGTCAATTCAAGAAGTTATCAAGACAATTCTTGAGGCGGCATTAATCGTATTAATCGTAATCACATTGTTCTTAGGTTCATTCCGAGCGGTACTGATTCCTATCGTTACTATCCCACTATCTCTGATTGGTGTGGCAATGGTAATGCAGGCGATGGGCTTCTCTTGGAACCTGATGACACTACTGGCAATGGTACTCGCCATCGGTCTGGTGGTAGATGATGCGATCGTGGTACTTGAGAACGTCGACAGGCATATCAAGCTCGGTGAGTCCCCTTTCCGCGCTGCGATCATCGGTACTCGTGAAATTGCGGTGCCTGTTATCGCAATGACACTCACGCTAGGTGCGGTTTATGCTCCAATCGCGATGATGGGCGGTATCACGGGCTCACTATTTAAAGAGTTCGCATTAACCCTAGCCGGTTCTGTATTTGTATCAGGTATCGTGGCACTAACGCTGTCGCCAATGATGTGTTCAAAAATGCTGAAAGCTCACGCTGAGCCGAGCAAGTTTGAGCAGAAGGTTCATAGCGTTTTGGATGGTATGACTAACCGTTACGAGCGTATGCTTGGCGCGGTAATGCAACATCGTCCAGTATTTATTGGCTTTGCTATCATCGTATTTGCAAGTTTGCCGATGTTGTTCAAGTTCATCCCTAGTGAATTAGCACCTTCAGAAGATAAAGGTGTAATCATGCTGATGGGTACTGCACCATCTAATGCAAACTTAGACTTCATGCAAAATACCATGAACGACGTAAACAAGATTCTGTCTGATCAGCCAGAAGTAGCTTACGCGCAGGTGTTCACAGGTGTTCCTAATGCAAACCAAGCGTTTGGTATTGCATCTATGGTTCCTTGGAGTGAGCGTGAAGCAAGCCAATCTGAGGTAGCAAACCGCGTTGGTGGTTTGGTGAAAGATGTTCCAGGAATGGCCGTAACAGCCTTCCAAATGCCAGAACTACCAGGTGCAGGTTCAGGCCTTCCAATTCAGTTTGTTATTACAACGCCAAACAGTTTTGAAAGCTTGTTCCAAATCACCACTGACATTTTGACTGATGTAGCGACAAACCCACTATTCGTATACTCGGATCTCGATCTGAACTACGACTCAGCAACGATGAAAGTACACATCGACAAGGATAAAGCGGGCGCATACGGCGTAACCATGCAAGATATCGGTATCACGCTAGGTACAATGATGTCAGATGGCTACGTAAACCGTATCGACTTGAATGGTCGTTCTTACGAGGTTATCCCTCAGGTTGAACGTAAATTCCGTTTGAACCCAGAATCGATGAATAACTACTACGTACGTGCTGCGGACGGTAATGCTGTACCACTAGGCAGTTTGATTACGATTGATGTTGTGGCAGAACCTCGTTCTCTTCCTCACTTCAACCAATTGAACTCAGCGACGATTGGTGCGGTACCTGCACCAGGTGCGGCAATGGGTGATGCAATTGCTTGGTTTGAAGATACAGCAGCAAATAAACTACCAAGTGGCTACAACCACGATTACATGGGTGAAGCGCGCCAATACGTAACAGAAGGTAGCGCACTTTACGCAACCTTTGGTCTGGCGCTAGCAATCATCTTCTTGGTACTGGCGATTCAGTTCGAATCTCTAAAAGATCCACTGGTTATCATGGTATCTGTACCACTGGCGATCTGTGGTGCCCTAATTGCTCTAGCTTGGGGTGCGGCAACGATGAACATCTACTCACAAGTAGGTTTAATCACGCTGGTCGGCCTGATTACCAAGCACGGTATATTAATCTGTGAGGTTGCAAAAGAAGAACAACTGCATCACCACAAGACTCGTATTGAAGCGGTGATGGAAGCAGCAAAAGTTCGTCTTCGTCCAATTCTGATGACAACAGCTGCGATGATCGCGGGTCTAATCCCACTGATGTACGCAAGTGGTGCAGGTGCAGCTCAGCGCTTTAGTATCGGTATCGTAATCGTTGCTGGTCTAGCGATTGGTACTATCTTTACGCTATTTGTACTGCCAGTGATTTACAGCTACCTAGCTGAAAAACACAAACCTCTTCCTGTATTTGTGGAAGACAAAGATCTAGAAAAACTAGCTCGCGTCGATGAAGCAAAAGCAGCACACAGAGAATTAGCAGATAACAAGTAATCGCTAAGTCGTAAAACAATCAAAAAGGCTACTTCGGTGGCCTTTTTTTATACGCGATAGGCGACATCTCAAGTGTGATTAAATAGAATAGTGATAAATAGTCAGGAGTTTTAATCGATATGTTTGATCCAAAAAAACTAGAGCAAATTGCTAAGCAGATCCACGATTCTATGCCTCAACCAGTAAAAGAGCTTGGTTCAGACGTAGACCAAAAAGTTCGCCAAGTTATCCAAGGCCAACTCAACAAGCTAGACGTTGTGAGCCGTGAAGAGTTTGATGTTCAAACACAAGTACTGCTTCGCACTCGCCAGAAGCTCACTGAAATGGAACAAAAGCTTGCAGAGCTAGAAGCTAAGCTTGCAGACAAGTAAGCACTCAAGCGAGCAAAGATAAGAGGGCTGACGTGAAAACGTCAGCCCTTTTTTATGCACTCGAGTTTTTCGGTCTAGACTCCTAACAACACTCCGAGTCGCGATACATCTTTCCCAATAAACAAAAAGGCTTGGTCAACGGCGACCAAGCCTTTTAATTAGATGTTGTGTTTTTATTTATGACTCCAGTTTTTGGAGCTCTTTAAATTTGTTCGATGTTATCGAGTTAAGAGATTAACCGCCTACTGCGATGCGCTTCATGTCGCTCATGTAGCTACGTAGCTCTTCACCGATGTACTCAACTGGGTGGTTACGGATAGCTTCGTTAACTTCGATTAGTTTAGCGTTATCTACTTGGTTAGATACTTCACCTAGACCACGACCGATTACGTCTGTTGCTACTGAAGGCATGAACTTCTCACGTAGTAGTGGTGTTGCAACGTTAGCGAACAGGTAGTTACCGTATTCAGCAGTATCAGAGATTACAACGTTCATTTCGTATAGGCGCTTACGAGCAACCGTGTTCGCGATTAGTGGAAGCTCATGTAGAGACTCGTAGTATGCAGACTCATCGATGATGCCAGATGCTGTCATTGCTTCGAACGCTAGCTCAACACCCGCACGAACCATAGCAACAAGTAGGATGCCGTTGTCGAAGTACTCTTGCTCTGAGATTTCTACGTCAGAAGCTGGGTAGTTTTCGAATGCAGTTTCGCCTGTCTCTTCACGCCAGCCTAGTAGGTTCACGTCATCGTTCGCCCAGTCAGCCATCATTGTGCTAGAGAAGTGACCAGAGATGATGTCATCCATGTGCTTGTTGTAAAGCGGACGCATTAGGTCTTTAAGCTCTTCAGAAAGCTCAAACGCTTTAACTTTAGCCGGGTTAGATAGGCGATCCATCATGTGAGTTACGCCACCAAACTTAAGTGCTTCAGTAATCGTTTCCCAACCGTATTGTAGAAGCTTGCCTGCGTAGCCAGGTTCGATGCCATCAGCAATCATCTTCTCGTAAGATACGATAGAACCCGCTTGTAGCATGCCACAAAGGATAGTTTGCTCACCCATCAGGTCAGATTTAACTTCTGCTACGAAAGAAGACTCTAGGCAACCTGCACGGTGACCACCAGTACCTGCAGCCCAAGCTTTAGCGATATCCCAACCTTCGCCTTTAGGGTCGTTTTCTGGGTGAACAGCGATAAGTGTTGGTACACCGAAGCCACGTTTGTACTCTTCGCGAACTTCAGAGCCTGGACACTTAGGTGCAACCATTACTACAGTAAGGTCAGCACGTAATTGCATGCCTTCTTCCACAACGTTGAAGCCGTGAGAGTAACCAAGAGCAGCGCCTTGCTTCATTAGAGGCATTACTGTTTCAACAACGTTTGTGTGTTGCTTATCAGGAGTAAGGTTGATTACTAGGTCTGCTTGAGGGATTAGCGTTTCGTAGCTACCCACAACAAAGCCGTTTTCATCAGCATTTTTGAATGATTGACGCTTTTCATCAATTGCCGCTTGGCGTAGAGCGTAAGATACGTCTAGACCAGAATCACGCATATTTAGACCTTGGTTTAGGCCTTGAGCACCACAACCAACAATTACGATTTTCTTACCTTCAAGGTATTCAGCTTCTGTCGCGAATTCTTCACGATCCATAAAGCGGCAACGACCTAATTGGTCTAGTTGTTCACGAAGGTTTAATGTATTGAAATAGTTAGCCATTCTAGGGCACTCCTTTAAAAATAAGTCCGTAAGGTCGATATCTCTCTATCGAATGACTTCATACTAAAACAGACACTCCGTTGCTGAAAGTGATATATTCACAATTAGTTATTGCAATAAATGCAACATGGAAACGATCGCAGAACATGAACATAAAATCTCTACAATTATTTATACATTTATGCGACAGCAAGAGTTTCAGCAAAACCGCTGCTGCTATGCACGTCAGTCCTTCAGCGCTGAGCCGTCAGATACAAAAGCTTGAAGAGGAAACAGGACAAGAACTGCTAATCAGAGACAACCGCAGTGTTGATCTCACTCCAGCAGGAAAGCACCTATTGCCAGTAGCATTAAGCATCGTTGGAGAGTGGCAGCAATACAATCTTCACCTGAAAGGTGGTGAGCAAGAACTTAAAGGTGAAATTCGCATATTTTGCTCGGTAACGGCTAGTTACAGCCACCTACCTGAGCTCATAACCGAATTCAGAGCTATTCATCCGTACATTGAATTTAAGCTCTCTACAGGCGATCCGGCTCAATCCATCGACAAGATTTTAAATGATGGAGCAGATATTGCTATCTCAGCGAAGCCAGACATTCTTCCCTCAAGATTAGAGTTCGAAACCATCAGCGATATACCACTGTCAGTCATCATCCCATCCGGTGTGAGTAGTTTTAGCCAGCAGCTGCAATCAGATAAACCAAACTGGAATGAAGTACCTTTTATCATCCCAGAAGCAGGTACTGCACGAGAACGTGCGAACGCGTGGTTCAAAAAGATGAAGATAAAACCCAATATTTACGCTCAGGTATCTGGTCATGAAGCGATCGTCAGTATGGTTGCCCTTGGTTGTGGTGTTGGTATTGCGCCAGACGTTGTAATCAACAACAGTCCTGTGAGAGATAAAGTCGACCGCTTAAAAATAGAGCCAATCAAGCCGTTTGAATTGGGAGTGTGCTGTAAGCGATCGCAGTTAGAAAATCCATTAATTAGAGCATTTTGGCAGGTAGCTGAAGGTAAATACCTCCAAGACTAGTTATCTATAAGTGATAACAAGCCGGTGTGGAGTCACAGATAAAGAGCACGTTATACCAATTAAAGTAAAAATGTGATCTAATTAAGATTGATGAATTATTGTGAAATTTAGCCATGGATAGCCTTAATAACACTGACTTCAAAAAGCTTGCGAGCCAGCAAAAAACCATTCAGATGAAGATGCGTTTACTTGCGCTCGCACACTTTAAAGACGGCCTCTCTCGTACACAAATTGCAAAATCTCTCAAAGTCAGTCGAACCAGTGTCAATAAATGGGTTCGGATTTTTTTTGAAGAAGGCCTAGAAGGACTTCAAGAAAAACCTCGGACTGGTAGGCCTGCATACCTCACCGATGAGCAGCGGGCTCAACTCAAAAGAAGCTGAATCACCTTCTGGTGGCCGCCTTGTTGGAAGCGATATACATGACTACATCGTTAAACACTTTGACAAGCACTACCACCCTAATTCCATCTATTATCTCCTCGACCACATGGGTTTTTCTTGGATAACTTCTCGTTCCAAACACCCTAAACAATCACAGCAAATACAAGACGATTTTAAAAAAATTCCAAATCGAAACAATCCTTAAGATCCCCGGCCATATTGGGCTAGAGAGTGTTGATGTCTGGTTTCAAGACGAAGCTAGGTTTGGTCAGCAGAATACAACAACACGTCTTTGGGCTACTCGTGGAACGAGACCTCGCGTAGTAAAACAGCAGCAATTTGAATACGCTTATTTGTTTGGCTCAGTGTGCCCATCGAGAGGGATTGGTGATACCAATTAAAGTAAAAATGTGATCTAATTAAGATTGATGAATTATTGTGAAATTTAGCCATGGATAGCCTTAATAACACTGACTTCAAAAAGCTTGCGAGCCAGCAAAAAACCATTCAGATGAAGATGCGTTTACTTGCGCTAGCACACTTTAAAGACGGCCTCTCTCGTACACAAATTGCAAAATCTCTCAAAGTCAGTCGAACCAGTGTCAATAAATGGGTTCGGATTTTTTTTGAAGAAGGCCTAGAAGGACTTCAAGAAAAACCTCGGACTGGTAGGCCTGCATACCTCACCGATGAGCAGCGGGCTCAACTCAGTGCCTTCATAAAAAAAGAAGCTGAATCACCTTCTGGTGGCCGCCTTGTTGGAAGCGATATACATGACTACATCGTTAAACACTTTGACAAGCACTACCACCCTAATTCCATCTATTATCTCCTCGACCACATGGGTTTTTCTTGGATAACTTCTCGTTCCAAACACCCTAAACAATCACAGCAAATACAGGACGATTTTAAAAAAATTCCAAATCGAAACAATCCTTAAGATCCCCGGCCATATTGGGCTAGAGAGTGTTGATGTCTGGTTTCAAGACGAAGCTAGGTTTGGTCAGCAGAACACAACAACACGTCTTTGGGCTACTCGTGGAACGAGACCTCGCGTAGTAAAACAGCAGCAATTTGAATACGCTTATTTGTTTGGCTCAGTGTGCCCATCGAGAGGGATTGGTGAGGCAATGGTCGTCCCTTGGGTTAACAAAGACATCATGATAAACCATCTAGAGCAGATATCTAAAGTCACAGAAAAAGACCGTCATTCAGTGGTAATAATGGATGGCGCAGGATGGCATACCGATGATATTGCTAACCCATTTGATAATGTCAGTATTATCAAATTGCCGCCATACTCACCAGAGCTTAACCCTATAGAGCAAGTGTGGAGTTGGTTAAGGCAACACTATCTAGCAAACCAAAACTTCATTGATTATAACGATATTGTTTCGAAGGTCTGTAGCGCTTGGAATGGATTTCTTGAGTGCAAAGATCGCGTCACAAAAATGTGTACAAGAGATTGGACTGACCTGATCAGTTAATTTTCCGGATTGGTATTAGTACTCTTTTTTGTTTTTCTACACAGATATGAAAAAAGCCCGCTGATTTCTCAGCGGGCTTTTCAATGGTGGTGGAGGGATAGGGATTTGAACCCTAGAACCGCTATTAACGGTTGCCGGTTTTCAAGACCGGTGCTTTCGACCACTCAGCCATCCCTCCAACAAATTGTCATCAACAGATTAGTACACTGTAGATGTTGTTACATGTATACACAGGTAACGATATTTAAAGCCTGGCGATGTCCTACTCTCACATGGGGAAACCCCACACTACCATCGGCGCTATTGTGTTTCACTTCTGAGTTCGGCATGGAATCAGGTGGGTCCACAATGCTATGGTCGCCAAGCAAATTTTGCTTTTACTTTCAGCTTTTTTAAAAACTGAAGGCAAAATAATCTGGAAAACTGATTTAAAAGTCTCTTTCAAACTCATTCAAGCGTTTGGTATTTCTTTGAGTCCACAAAACCCCTTGGGTGTTGTATGGTTAAGCCTCACGGGCAATTAGTACAGGTTAGCTCAATGCCTCGCAGCACTTACACACCCTGCCTATCAACGTCGTAGTCTACGACAACCCTTTAGGACACTTATAGTGCCAGGGAAAACTCATCTCAAGGCTCGCTTCCCGCTTAGATGCTTTCAGCGGTTATCGATTCCGAACTTAGCTACCGGGCAATGCCATTGGCATGACAACCCGAACACCAGAGGTTCGTCCACTCCGGTCCTCTCGTACTAGGAGCAGCCCCTTTCAATTTTCCAACGCCCACGGCAGATAGGGACCGAACTGTCTCACGACGTTCTAAACCCAGCTCGCGTACCACTTTAAATGGCGAACAGCCATACCCTTGGGACCGACTTCAGCCCCAGGATGTGATGAGCCGACATCGAGGTGCCAAACACCGCCGTCGATATGAACTCTTGGGCGGTATCAGCCTGTTATCCCCGGAGTACCTTTTATCCGTTGAGCGATGGCCCTTCCATTCAGAACCACCGGATCACTATGACCTGCTTTCGCACCTGCTCGAATTGTCATTCTCGCAGTCAAGCGGGCTTATGCCATTGCACTAACCACACGATGTCCAACCGTGTTTAGCCCACCTTCGTGCTCCTCCGTTACTCTTTGGGAGGAGACCGCCCCAGTCAAACTACCCACCAGGCACTGTCCGTAATCCCGATTCAGGGACCAACGTTAGAACATCAAAACTACAAGGGTGGTATTTCAAGGACGACTCCACCACATCTAGCGACGCGGTTTCAAAGTCTCCCACCTATCCTACACATGTAGGTTCAATGTTCAGTGCCAAGCTGTAGTAAAGGTTCACGGGGTCTTTCCGTCTAGCCGCGGGTACACTGCATCTTCACAGCGATTTCAATTTCACTGAGTCTCGGGTGGAGACAGCGTGGCCATCATTACGCCATTCGTGCAGGTCGGAACTTACCCGACAAGGAATTTCGCTACCTTAGGACCGTTATAGTTACGGCCGCCGTTTACCGGGGCTTCGATCAAGAGCTTCGACCGAAGTCTAACCCCATCAATTAACCTTCCGGCACCGGGCAGGCGTCACACCGTATACGTCATCTTACGATTTTGCACAGTGCTGTGTTTTTAATAAACAGTTGCAGCCACCTGGTATCTGCGACTCTCGTCTGCTCCATCCGCAAGGGACTTCACTGATAAGAGCGTACCTTCTCCCGAAGTTACGGTACCATTTTGCCTAGTTCCTTCACCCGAGTTCTCTCAAGCGCCTTGGTATTCTCTACCCGACCACCTGTGTCGGTTTGGGGTACGATTCCTTACAATCTGAAGCTTAGAGGCTTTTCCTGGAAGCATGGCATCAATGACTTCACTACCGTAGTAGCTCGACATCGTATCTCAGCGTTAATAGCGGTCCGGATTTACCTAAACCACCCGCCTACGTACTTGAACCTGGACAACCGTCGCCAGGCCCACCTAGCCTTCTCCGTCCCCCCATCGCAATTGTAAGAAGTACGGGAATATTAACCCGTTTCCCATCGACTACGCCTTTCGGCCTCGCCTTAGGAGTCGACTTACCCTGCCCCGATTAACGTTGGACAGGAACCCTTGGTCTTCCGGCGAGGGAGTTTTTCACTCCCTTTATCGTTACTCATGTCAGCATTCGCACTTCTGATACCTCCAGCAGCCCTTACAGACCACCTTCAACGGCTTACAGAACGCTCCCCTACCCCACATACCCTAAGGTACGTAGCCGCAGCTTCGGTGTATAGCTTAGCCCCGTTACATCTTCCGCGCAGGCCGACTCGACCAGTGAGCTATTACGCTTTCTTTAAATGATGGCTGCTTCTAAGCCAACATCCTGGCTGTCTGAGCCTTCCCACATCGTTTCCCACTTAGCTATACTTTGGGACCTTAGCTGGCGGTCTGGGTTGTTTCCCTCTCCACGACGGACGTTAGCACCCGCCGTGTGTCTCCCGGATAGTACTTACTGGTATTCGGAGTTTGCAAAGGGTTGGTAAGTCGGGATGACCCCCTAGCCTTAACAGTGCTCTACCCCCAGTAGTATTCGTCCGAGGCGCTACCTAAATAGCTTTCGGGGAGAACCAGCTATCTCCAGGTTTGATTGGCCTTTCACCCCTAGCCACAAGTCATCCGCTAATTTTTCAACATTAGTCGGTTCGGTCCTCCAGTTGATGTTACTCAACCTTCAACCTGCCCATGGCTAGATCACCTGGTTTCGGGTCTAATCCTAGCAACTGTACGCCCAGTTAAGACTCGGTTTCCCTACGGCTCCCCTAAACGGTTAACCTTGCTACTAAAATTAAGTCGCTGACCCATTATACAAAAGGTACGCAGTCACACCACGAAGGTGCTCCTACTGCTTGTACGTACACGGTTTCAGGTTCTATTTCACTCCCCTCACAGGGGTTCTTTTCGCCTTTCCCTCACGGTACTGGTTCACTATCGGTCAGTCAGTAGTATTTAGCCTTGGAGGATGGTCCCCCCATATTCAGACAGGATATCACGTGTCCCGCCCTACTCGTTTTCACTGATTATGATGTGTCGGTTACGGGGCTATCACCCTTTACTGCGAGACTTTCCAGACTCTTCACCTGCATCATTAAAAGCTTAAGGGCTAATCCAATTTCGCTCGCCGCTACTTTCGGAATCTCGGTTGATTTCTCTTCCTCGGGGTACTTAGATGTTTCAGTTCCCCCGGTTTGCCTCCTGTTGCTATGTATTCACAACAGGATACTTACTTATGTAAGTGGGTTTCCCCATTCAGGAATCCCAGACTCAAAAGGTTATTACTACCTAATCTGGGCTTATCGCAAGTTATTACGCCTTTCATCGCCTCTGACTGCCAAGGCATCCACCGTGTACGCTTAGTCACTTAACCATACAACCCGAAAGGGTTTCTATTTGCTTTCACTTTAAAAAGTGAAGACAAATAAGCGTATGGCAACTAACCAAGGTTTTTGGTTGTCATTAAGAAGGGTTAATTCTCAATGACTGTTTGCCGGACTCAATTGTGAATCAAACTAAGTTTGATTCGAATACAAGACACTTGAATGTGTTTGTTGTGTTTATCTAATGAAAGATAAACATTGAGAACTTTTAAATTTGATTGAATTACTCGTAAGTAATCAATCAGTCAGCTTTCCAAATTGTTAAAGAGCAAGAGTTTTAAGTGTTAAACTTTTAAACCCATTTTTAAATACTCTCTTACGAGAATGCTTAAAGATGGTGGGCGATACCGGGCTCGAACCAGTGACCCCCTGCTTGTAAGGCAGGTGCTCTCCCAACTGAGCTAATCGCCCATAAAGTTTTAATTCCTAATGGAAGGAATGGTGGAGCTATGCGGGATCGAACCGCAGACCTCCTGCGTGCAAGGCAGGCGCTCTCCCAGCTGAGCTATAGCCCCATATTTTTATTTCCTTGGGAGGAAATGGTGGGTCGTGCAGGATTCGAACCTGCGACCAATTGATTAAAAGTCAACTGCTCTACCAACTGAGCTAACGACCCAATGGTATCCCGTAGGGGAGTCGAACCCCTGTTACCGCCGTGAAAGGGCGGTGTCCTAGGCCTCTAGACGAACGGGACACTGCAATTCATCTCTACTTTAAAAGTAGAAGCAAACTTCGAAGAACTTGGGAGTTCTTCATCTCTTTACTTTTCTAAACCTAATCAATCTGTGTGGGTACTCATCGCAAATATCTTCGTATAAGGAGGTGATCCAGCCCCAGGTTCCCCTAGGGCTACCTTGTTACGACTTCACCCCAGTCATGAACCACAAAGTGGTGAGCGTCCTCCCCGAAAGGTTAAACTACCCACTTCTTTTGCAGCCCACTCCCATGGTGTGACGGGCGGTGTGTACAAGGCCCGGGAACGTATTCACCGTGACATTCTGATTCACGATTACTAGCGATTCCGACTTCATGGAGTCGAGTTGCAGACTCCAATCCGGACTACGACGCACTTTTTGGGATTCGCTCACTATCGCTAGCTTGCTGCCCTCTGTATGCGCCATTGTAGCACGTGTGTAGCCCTACTCGTAAGGGCCATGATGACTTGACGTCGTCCCCACCTTCCTCCGGTTTATCACCGGCAGTCTCCCTGGAGTTCCCGACATTACTCGCTGGCAAACAAGGATAAGGGTTGCGCTCGTTGCGGGACTTAACCCAACATTTCACAACACGAGCTGACGACAGCCATGCAGCACCTGTCTCAGAGCTCCCGAAGGCACACCTGCGTCTCCGCTGGCTTCTCTGGATGTCAAGAGTAGGTAAGGTTCTTCGCGTTGCATCGAATTAAACCACATGCTCCACCGCTTGTGCGGGCCCCCGTCAATTCATTTGAGTTTTAATCTTGCGACCGTACTCCCCAGGCGGTCTACTTAACGCGTTAGCTCCGAAAGCCACGGCTCAAGGCCACAACCTCCAAGTAGACATCGTTTACGGCGTGGACTACCAGGGTATCTAATCCTGTTTGCTCCCCACGCTTTCGCATCTGAGTGTCAGTATCTGTCCAGGGGGCCGCCTTCGCCACTGGTATTCCTTCAGATCTCTACGCATTTCACCGCTACACCTGAAATTCTACCCCCCTCTACAGTACTCTAGTTCACCAGTTTCAAATGCAGTTCCGAGGTTGAGCCCCGGGCTTTCACATCTGACTTAATGAACCACCTGCATGCGCTTTACGCCCAGTAATTCCGATTAACGCTCGCACCCTCCGTATTACCGCGGCTGCTGGCACGGAGTTAGCCGGTGCTTCTTCTGTTGCTAACGTCAAGAGATAGCGCTATTAACGCTACCCCCTTCCTCACAACTGAAAGTACTTTACAACCCGAAGGCCTTCTTCATACACGCGGCATGGCTGCATCAGGCTTTCGCCCATTGTGCAATATTCCCCACTGCTGCCTCCCGTAGGAGTCTGGACCGTGTCTCAGTTCCAGTGTGGCTGATCATCCTCTCAGACCAGCTAGGGATCGTCGCCTTGGTGAGCCATTACCTCACCAACTAGCTAATCCCACCTAGGCATATCTTGACGCGAGAGGCCCGAAGGTCCCCCTCTTTGGCCCGTAGGCATTATGCGGTATTAGCCATCGTTTCCAATGGTTATCCCCCACATCAAGGCAATTTCCTAGGCATTACTCACCCGTCCGCCGCTCGACGCCGTTATCGTTCCCCGAAGGTTCAGACAACTCGTTTCCGCTCGACTTGCATGTGTTAGGCCTGCCGCCAGCGTTCAATCTGAGCCATGATCAAACTCTTCAATTTAAAGTTTTGATTACCTAAATTAATAGGTGTGACTCAACGAATACTGACTTCAAAACTACAAAAAGTAATTCTAAAGCTATTACCATTCCAACAGAATGATAATGAATTGACTGTGCCGATAATAAATTATCGATTGGTCACTCAGTTCATTGAAATCAATGTGATTCCTAAGAATCAATTTTTGATATTCATCAACGAGTGCCCACACAGATTGATAGGTTTAAATTGTTAAAGAGCTTTTCCTTTTTGAGCTTCGCTCAAATCGGACGGCCATTTTAGCGATTTAAGTTTTAGTGTCAACCACTATTTTCAAAACTTTTTTCAAGCGCTTGGCTTGGCTAATTTGGCTTGCTGATTCGTTCTGGTTTCCTAAGAAGCCATCCCGTGTCAGCGAGGTGGCATTATAGAGATTTCGATCACACTGGCAAGCCCTTTTTTAAGTTTTTTCCGTTTTTTTATTCGTTCGATTAAAAAGAACTCAAAACGCCTCAAAAGTAGGCTTTTATCTTACATATTCTTCAGTTTTTCAGTGAACAAAGAGACTTTTTCCCAGTTTGTGTACTCAACTTCCTTCGTTGTATCCGTTTCACCACCTGTCATATTCATAATAAAGCGGATCATGGTTCTATCGAACCAGTTATAACGTGGGTAATAGAGGGCACCTGCAAATACACCGATTAAAGTCGGCTGCCATGGAGACTTGGTAAGGAACTTCTTAATATACGCACTGCCTTCTGGTGTATCTTTGCCTTGGTCTTCTTTACGCGCCGTTAAGTTAACACAGAAGAACGCAACCTTGCTTGATTGCAACTGAGTAAGGTTGGCATCAATAAATTGATATAGCTTCTTATTAAGGTGGCCATAACGAATCGATGCGCCAATCAACACTCTGTCGTACTGAGCAAAGTCCACCTTGCCAATAGTGTGCAGATCTTGAAGCTCACATTCGAACTCATTCATTTCTTCTTTTATATAGTTCAAGATCTTCTTGGTTTGCCCTTCACGGCTTGAATACAAAAATAGAGCTTTTGCCACAATGTTGTCCTTAGCTACGCCAAAACGTAGGGGTCAATAAAATTAATAAGGTGAATATCTCTAAACGACCAAACAGCATAGATACGATCAACACCCATTTGGCCTTATCATTCACATCGCCGAAGTGCATTGCCACTTCACCTAAGCCCGGGCCAAGGTTATTCAATGTTGCCGCTACGGCAGAGAAAGCACTCAGCTCATCCATCCCAGTAGCAATAAGAGCCAACATACAAACCACAAAAACCAATGCGTATGCAGAGAAGAAGCCCCAAACCGCATCAACAACACGTTGTGGTAACGCAGAACCACCAACCTTGATGGTATAGACAGCACGCGGGTGGACAAGGCGCTTCATTTCACGAGCACCTTGCAGAGTAAGCAATAAGATTCGAATGACTTTCATACCACCGCCCGTTGAACCTGCACAGCCCCCTATAAAAGAAGAGAACAGAAGCAGCACAGGTAAGAATAACGGCCACTCAGAGAAACCTGTGGTGGTGAAGCCTGCGGTTGTTGAAATAGACACCGTTTGGAACAACGCTTGATCAAAAGCATCATAATACGAGTCATAAGAGTGGTGATTAAGCAGTAATAAGAAACAAACTAAGAACAAGACTACTTGAATAAAGATAAAGGCGCGAAATTCAGGATCTTTCCAATAATACTTAGGATGCACACCACCAGAAGCAAATGCAGCAAAGTGAAGCGAATAGTTACACGCAGAGATAAGAAGGAACACGACCGTAATCATGTTGATCGCAGGGCTATTGAAATACCCCATGCTCGCATCGTGAGTCGAGAAGCCACCAATCGCAATAGTAGAGAAGCTATGACTGATGGCATCAAAGAAGCTCATCCCAGCAAGCCAAAACGCCACTGCACAAGCAATGGTTAAGCTCAGGTAGATGTACCAAAGCGCTTTTGCCGTTTCAGCAATACGCGGAGTCATCTTGCTATCTTTTACTGGACCCGGGATTTCAGCACGATATAACTGCATACCACCGATACCCAGAACAGGGAGGATAGCTACCGCTAATACGATGATACCCATACCACCAAACCATTGTAGGAACTGACGATAAAAAAGAATCGCCTTAGGCAGATCATCGAGGCCGACAATTACGGTCGCACCTGTCGTAGTTAATGCAGAGAAGGATTCGAAGAAAGCATCGGTTACCGACACATTGGGGTTATCGGCGATCAAAAACGGCAGCGCACCCGCACTACCGATTACCGTCCAAAACAGAACAACAATCAAAAAGCCATCACGCGCTTTCAATTCATGCTTATAACGTCGGTTTGGAAACCAGCAAGTTGCTCCACAGAATAAGAGAACGAAGAAGGTCGTCACAAATGGCACACCCGCACCATCTCGATAGATCAGTGCGACGAGCGCAGGAGCAAGCATTGATACACTAAAAAGTGCTAATAATAATCCGACGATTCGAATAATTGAGCGAAATTGCATGAGCTATTGAACGAAGCGAAATGCTTCACACTTCCTAGTTGTCTTTGACTTTCGTTACCAGTGCCTTAGCACCGCTTTTATTGATCATGGTTTGGGTAAACGAATCTACCTGAAGGAGCTCTATTTCAATAATAAGCTCAACTTGAACACCATAATCCGCTTGGACCTCAACAGCCTGATGCTGAGCCATGATGGATTGTGCGATCGGCACAAAGCCATAGTCTAACTCTAGCCGTAATTTTGTGGTTATTTTTTTCTCGATAGTTTGAAGCAGCTTGAGAGCTTGTTGTACGCCACCGCCGTAAGCCTTAACCAAACCGCCGGTTCCAAGCTTAATTCCGCCAGAGTAGCGCGTCACAACAGCCGTTAATTCACCGACACCAGAGCCCGATAGTTGCGCCAAGATAGGCTTACCCGCTGTACCCGAGGGTTCACCATCATCACTGAAACCCCAAAGCATTGAGTCTTCAGGTCGACCAGCAACAAAACCCCAACAGTTATGTCGTGCTGAAGAATGCTCTTTTTTCACCTGTTCTACGAACTGTTTTGCAGCTTCAACACTTGGAGTATGAGCAAGATGCGTAATAAAGACGCTCTTTTTTATCTCTTCTTCAAACAGAGCCGACGCAGAAGGTATTAAATAAGGCTGTTCATTCATATCGTTAACTTAGTTAATAAGAGCGACGAAGTGTATCACGCGTGAATAATAAGGGTTAGAGGATCTGTGCCATCGCACAATGTTAAACAATTGTTTAAAAAATGTATTGAAATTAATCAAGCAGAGGTACAGACTAAGATAACTGGTCTTACCAGGTATTCTACAATAATAGAAAGATAACAAGATTCTCTCAAACAATCGTGGATTGTATGTCATGGAGATAGACAATGATTTACCAAGCTAACACCCTACAGGTAAAGGAATTACAAGATGGTATTGCGGAATTAAGCTTCTGTGCACCAGCCTCTGTAAACAAACTCGACCTTGCTACTTTAGAATCACTAGATAAAGCGTTAGATGCTCTTAATGCTCACGCAGGATTACGTGGTTTAATCTTAACTTCAAACAAAGACGCGTTCATTGTAGGCGCAGACATCACTGAATTTCTTGGCCTATTTGCTAAGCCAGAAGCAGAACTTGATGAATGGTTAAGATTCGCTAATTCAATCTTCAGCAAGCTCGAAGACCTTCCTGTCCCAACTCTTTCAATGATGCGTGGCCATGCCCTTGGCGGCGGCTGTGAATGTGTACTCGCTACCGATTTCCGTATCGGTGACAAGACCACCAGCATTGGTCTACCTGAAACCAAACTTGGCATCATGCCTGGTTTTGGTGGTTGTGTGCGCCTACCTCGTGTTATCGGTGCTGACAGCGCAATGGAAATTATCACGCAAGGCAAAGCATGCCGTGCAGATGAAGCGCTTAAAGTTGGCTTGTTAGATGCGATTGTTGAAACAGACCAGTTACTAGAATCGGCAATCAATACCGTTTCTCTGGCTGCTAATGAAAAATTAGACTGGCAGCTACGCCGTAAACAAAAGACATCAGCGCTTTCACTAAGCAAACTCGAAGCGATGATGAGCTTTACCATGGCGAAGGGCTTAGTTGCTCAAAAAGCAGGGCCTCACTACCCAGCTCCGATTACTTCTGTGATTGCGATTGAAGAAGCAGCACGCAGCAATCGCGATGCAGCACTCGACATCGAACGTAAGCACTTCGTTAAGCTAGCGAAATCGGAAGAAGCAAAAGCATTAGTTGGCTTATTCCTGAATGACCAGTACATCAAAGGCTTAGCGAAACAAGCGGGTAAGTCAGCAAACAAAGCAACTGAGCGTGCAGCCGTACTTGGTGCAGGTATCATGGGCGGCGGTATTGCTTACCAATCAGCTCTAAAAGGCGTGCCAGTGATGATGAAAGACATCGCACAAGCATCGCTTGATCTAGGTATGAACGAAGCATCTAAGCTGTTGAATAAACGCTTATCACGCGGTCGCTTAGATGGATTCAAGATGGCAGGTATTCTGTCTTCTATTACTCCAAGCCTGCATTACGCGGGTGTAGAACAGTCGGATGTGATTGTTGAAGCAGTAGTAGAAAACCCGAAAGTAAAAGCAGCAGTACTGAGCGAAGTGGAAGGTTTGGTTGGTGAAGACACGGTTCTAACATCAAACACCTCTACAATTCCGATCAACCTGCTAGCGAAATCACTGAAGCGCCCAGAAAACTTCTGTGGCATGCACTTCTTTAACCCTGTGCATCGCATGCCTTTGGTTGAGATCATCCGTGGTGAACAAACTTCAGAAGAGACCATCAATCGCGTGGTTGCTTACGCAGCGAAGATGGGTAAATCCCCAATCGTTGTTAACGACTGCCCAGGCTTCTTCGTTAACCGTGTACTTTTCCCTTACTTTGGCGGTTTCAGCATGTTGCTACGCGACGGTGCTGATTTCACTAAGATCGATAAAGTGATGGAGCGCAAGTTCGGTTGGCCAATGGGCCCGGCTTACTTACTAGACGTTGTAGGCCTAGACACTGCACACCACGCACAAGCTGTGATGGCGCAAGGTTTCCCAGAGCGTATGGGCAAAGAAGGTCGTGATGCGATTGATGCACTTTACGTTGCTGAAAAATACGGTCAGAAAAACGGTAGCGGTTTCTACACATACAGCGTAGACAAGCGTGGTCGTCCGAAGAAGACCTTCTCTGAAGACATTCTTCCTATCTTGGCTGACGTATGTCAAGCACCACAAGATTTTGATGACCAAACAATTATCCAGCGCGTGATGATTCCAATGATCAACGAAGTGGTGCTTTGTCTAGAAGAAGGCATTATCGCGACACCGCAAGAAGCGGATATGGCACTGGTTTACGGTTTAGGCTTCCCTCCATTTAGAGGCGGCGTATTCCGCTACTTAGACAGTGTGGGCATTGGTAACTTCGTTGAAATGGCGAAAGGCTACCAAGACTTAGGTGCAATGTACCAAGTTCCTCAGCTATTGCTTGATATGGCAGCGAAGGGCGAAAGCTTTTACGACAGCCAACAAGCCAGTTCTCTGTAACCCACATTTGGAAAAGGAATAGCAAAATGAAAAATGTAGTTGTTGTTGATTGCCTTCGCACCCCAATGGGACGTTCCAAAGGTGGAGCTTTCCGTCACACTCGTGCTGAAGATCTGTCTGCACATTTGATGAAAGGCATTTTAGAGCGCAACCCAGAAGTAAACCCTGTCGAAATTGAAGATATTTACTGGGGTTGTGTACAACAAACACTAGAGCAAGGCTTCAACGTTGCACGTAACGCTGCCTTGCTTGCTGGTCTACCGATTGAGATTGGTGCTGTAACAGTCAACCGTTTATGTGGTTCATCTATGCAAGCTTTACATGATGCAACTCGCTCTATCATGGTTGGTGATGCTGAAATCTGCCTGATTGGTGGTGTGGAGCACATGGGCCACGTACCAATGAACCATGGTGTTGATTTTCACCCAGGCATGTCAAAACACGTAGCAAAAGCGGCCGGCATGATGGGGCTAACCGCTGAGATGTTAGGCAAAATGCACGGTATTAGCCGTGAAGACCAAGATGCATTCGCAGCACGCTCACATGCTCGCGCTCAAGCAGCTACGGTTGAAGGTCGTTTCAAAAATGAAATCCTGCCAACCGAAGCTCACGCTGCAGACGGTTCTCTGTTCACTCTGGATTACGACGAAGTCATTCGCCCAGAGACAACAGTTGAAGGCTTATCCCAGCTGCGTCCGGTATTTGACCCAGCAAACGGCACAGTAACAGCAGGTACTTCATCAGCTCTGTCTGATGGTGCTTCTGCAATGCTTATCATGAGCGAAGAGAAAGCTAACGCACTTGGCCTTAAGATTCGCGCTCGCGTGAAGTCTATGGCTATCGCTGGCTGCGATCCTTCAATCATGGGTTACGGCCCAGTACCAGCAACCCAAAAAGCACTTAAACGTGCAGGACTAACCATTGAAGACATGGGTGTGATTGAGTTAAACGAAGCGTTTGCTGCTCAATCTCTACCTTGTGCTAAAGACTTAGGTCTACTGGATGTTGTTGACGAGAAAGTAAACCTTAACGGCGGTGCGATTGCTCTGGGTCACCCACTAGGCTGTTCTGGTTCTCGTATCTCGACGACGCTAATCAACCTGATGGAAGCACAAGACGTGAAATACGGCTTGGCGACTATGTGTATTGGTTTAGGCCAAGGTATTGCAACGGTATTTGAACGCCCATAGCGTTTACTGACTGTAATATTTGAAGGGTAATCTTTTGTGCAGCTATATTTATATAGCTGCACTTTTTATTGCTTGGCATCCAACAATGCATCGATTGTGTTCAGCGAACTCAACGAGAGAAAAACCAACCCTGACATCTATGCACAAAACGCATATATTCAATGTTGATGTTTCATTATTTTTTCTCGGATGATTCAACTAAAGTTACTTCAGTTTCCTAATATTCCTCCACGGAGCAGATCATGTTTAAAGCACTTGTACTAAACCAAGAAGACAAAAAAACTATCGCGTCAGTTTCTCAAATTGAAGAATCTCAATTACCAGAAGGTAACGTGAAGATTGATGTTAGCTACTCTTCTTTGAACTACAAAGATGGTTTGGCGATTACAGGTAAAGGGCGCATTGTTCGCAACTTCCCTATGGTTCCTGGTATCGACCTTTCTGGTGTGGTTTCACAATCTGATGACCCTCGCTACAAAGCAGGCGACGAAGTGGTTCTAACTGGTTGGGGTGTTGGTGAAGGTCACTGGGGCGGCATGGCTGAGAAAGCAAGTCTAAACGGTGACTGGTTAGTGCCGATGCCTAAAGGTCTAGACGCTAAGAAAGTAATGGCGATTGGTACAGCAGGCTTCACAGCAATGCTTTGTGTTCAAGCTATTGTCGATGCTGGCATCAAGCCTGAAGACGGTGAAATCCTAGTTACCGGCGCAAGTGGCGGTGTAGGTAGCGTATCTATCACTCTACTAAACCAACTGGGCTACAAAGTGGCAGCAGTGACTGGCCGTGCTTCTGTAAACGGTGAACTACTTAAATCACTAGGCGCGACACGTATTGTAGAGCGTGCTGAACTAGAAGAACCAGCTAAGCCACTAGAAAAACAACTGTGGGCTGGCGCTATCGATACGGTAGGCAGCAAAGTGCTTGCGAAAGTATTGGCGCAAATTGATTACAACGGTGCGGTTGCGATGTGTGGTCTAGCTGGCGGTTTTGACTTACCAACCACGGTAATGCCATTCATTCTGCGTAACGTTCGCCTACAAGGTGTTGATTCTGTAATGTGCCCTCGTGAAAAACGTATTAAAGCGTGGGAACAACTGGCTGAGCTACTACCAGAATCTTTCTACGCTCAAGCGACCAAAGAAGTGTCTTTAGACGGTGCAATTCAAGCAGCAGAAGACATCACTAACGGTCAAATCACTGGTCGCGTAGTCATTAAACTATAGGCTCTCAAACATAAAGTTATCAAACCTTAAGCAACAGCTTTAGGCTTGGATAACCCAAAACAACAAAGGGCTGATTTTTATCAGCCCTTTTGCGTTTTTGTCATTCGGGTCAAGTGAACTCAGACTCAGATCCGGTTACCCCAAACCGACATCCGCAATCCGTTTTTGAATCAACTCACCACACTCTTCTTTTACCACTCTTCTTAACCATTGTTGTGAAGCAGAAGAATCGCAACGCGAGTGCCAGATCAGTGAGTAATCAAACGGCATAAATTCAAATGGTAATGGCTTAACAACCAAGTCATAACGCTCTGCTACCAAATAAGCCAAATCAGCAGGCACAGTAATCACCAACGGCATTCTATCGACAATCGCCAATGCCGCTTCAAGGTGATAAGCACGCAGTACCATTTTTCTGGGTTGTTGATTAGCTAAAGCGTTGTCCAATAAAGCCTTAACACCATCACTGATCGCAATCATCGCATGTGGGAGTGAAACATAGTCTGCAAGGCTTAAAGGTTGATCGGCTAATGGATGGTTTTTAGATAACAGACACGACACACCAACCGGCCCCAAGACTTCTTGATGAAGTGGTGCAATGCTGCCACTCGGACGACAGATCGCCATATCAACGCGTTCGGTGCTGAGCTGTTTAAACAAATGCTCATGCTGCAACGGAGCAAACTCCAAAGAGATATTGGGTGCTTGTTCATAAATCTTAGGCAACGCATAAGGCAAGATGGTTTGCATCGCATAATCGGTGGTAGCGATCAGAAAACGTTCGCTGCAATAGTAAGGGTCAAAGTCACTCGGACTCAGCAATTGGCGAAAAGACTCCAAAGGCTGATCAATACGCTGACTGATCTCGAGTGCTTTCTTGGTAGGAATAAGGTGCTGACCTTGACGTGTAAACAACGGATCGTTTAGTAATTCTCTTAAACGCCCTAATACTCGACTGGTTGCGGATTGGCTTAAGTTAAGACGAAGCGCGGCCTGGCTTACGCTGCCCTCTTCAATCAATACCTTTAAAGCGACCAATAAATTAAGGTCTCTACGATAGATGTCTTCTAATTCCACGCCACTTACCTAGCTGTATACGATTGCCATTAGTCACTAAGTTGTTTATAGCATGCTTTAGATAAAAAAAATCCCGCAATTACGCGGGGAAGCCCAAGAAAATTGGGGGATAGTGTCGGAATGTTGTCGTATCGGAATTCGCTTGCTGTATTCGGGTTAGTGCTCTTGCTCTTCGGCTATACCTTGCCAACGGCGCATCTCTACCCAAATACCAATAATCGTTGCTACTATGCCAAAAATAGGCATCAGTGAGGTCTCTGTCGATGAGCGTAGTACTAACGCACAAAAAGAAATAAAACAGAGAACCGAATAAATTGTTAATCTATCTAATCCTGTCAACATCGCCACTCCTTAGCTAGTTGCCTTTGCTTCAAGTTGTTATCAACTTGTTAACTAAGTTATAGGAAATGATTCTGTTTGCCAAGCACTTATTGCATATTTTTTCTGCAGACGTATTATTCACTCGTTAGATAGATATAGAGATACAAACCATGACATTCAAACCTGAACTGGCAACCCATACTTTAGAAGCTGAAGGCCTGCGTTGCCCGGAACCAGTAATGATGGTCAGGAAGACAATTAGAAACATGCAGGATGGCGATGTGTTACTGGTAAAAGCTGACGATCCTTCGACAACTCGAGATATTCCGAGCTTTTGTCGATTCATGGATCACCAGTTGGTAGGCCAAGCAACAGAAACGTTGCCTTACCAGTATTTGATCAGAAAGGGATTGGAGGCGTAACGCCCCACCGACTATCAAGTATCAAAAAAGCCGCTCGTACCTTATGTTCTTAAACAGAACTCAGAGTACGAGCGGCTTTTTGTTTATTCGCTTCTAGATTTGTTTTGCAGATGCTCCAGCTGATGCTGAATTTCTCGGATATCTTTGCGCATCGGAATAATATGCGCGACCCGAATCCAAGCCTCTACCGCAAGTGCAGTCATGATGATGGCACCCGCGACCATTGGCAGCCACATGTCCGTCAACACCATGCCTAACAGTGTAAGTGCAAGACCAAAAGTAAATAGATAACTTTGGCTTTGTGGAGTAATACCCATATAACGCGTCAACATAATCATGCCCTCGTGTTCTTAACTCACAAGATTAAAATATCATGACAAGTATGACAGTTATATGTCCATTCGCTCGATAAACCCCACAATACTGTAAGAGTATGACCTACAACACATTACTCTACTGATTGAGTATAATAAGACTCAATACCACCTGTTAATAGAAAGCAGCAGCGATAGCTAAACCCACGAATAGCAAGGCTGTGATCTTACGAATCAGATCAAGCGGCATCTTATCCGCAGAGAGCTTACCGATGATCACCACAGGCACATTCGCCAGCAGCATACCGATCGTAGTACCCAGAATCACCCACGTTAATGCATCAGAATATTGAGCCCCTAGAATAGAGGTCGCAATTTGGGTTTTATCACCGATCTCAGCAATGAAGAAGGCGATGAAACTGGCGACAAACGGGCCTCGGTTTGATATCTGCTCATCGTCATCCAACTTATCCGGAATCAGAATCCAGCCCGCCATAGCGATGAAACTAACCACCAGCACCCACTTTAATACTTCAGGTGAAAGATAGTCGGCGACCACAACCCCGAGCCATGCAGCAAGGGCATGATTGGCAATGGTGGCAAAGAAGATAGCCGCAATGATAGGTATCGGTTTTCGATATCGACTGGCTAATAAAAGGGATAGCAACTGGGTCTTATCACCGATCTCGGCTAAGGCGACAGTTGTAATTGAAATTGCTAAAACGCTCACGACATGCTCATTTGGGATGGAGATTATTATGTTTAACCAAAGACAAACCTCGCGCCCCATCCCGGTTCACGATGCTTGTCTAAGGTCTTGCTAAGCGCCACCAAGGTGGTGGTTGCCTCGAACGCCATGATGATTTTGCATCAATTATGTTGACGAACGAACTCATTCAATAGGATATGAATAAGTAAGCTACTCCCCAAAGACCGCGAGATTTTAATCACCCACGCTTTCAAACACAAGTGTCAAACTTATCAAAATATCCACTTGTGCCGAAAAACAAACATTAAAGGCAAAAAAATCCACTAAACGACATTTTAGACCACTAATTAAACAAGATTACCCCTACTCGCTTTACGAATATCTCGGTATACTCAGAGGTTATTTTTCTCATTCATTTAAAAGAATCGCGCGAACCTGACTATGCAAAAATACGATATCAAAACCTTCCAGGGAATGATCCTCGCGCTGCAGGATTACTGGGCTCAAAACGGTTGTACCATTGTTCAACCTCTAGATATGGAAGTAGGTGCAGGCACCTCTCACCCAATGACATGTCTACGAGCACTTGGCCCAGAGCCAATGTCTACAGCTTACGTTCAACCTTCTCGTCGTCCGACCGATGGCCGTTACGGTGAAAACCCTAACCGTCTGCAGCACTACTACCAATTCCAAGTAGCGCTAAAACCATCGCCAGACAATATCCAAGAGTTGTACCTAGGCTCCCTAGAGGTTCTTGGTGTTGACCCACTTGTTCACGACATTCGCTTCGTTGAAGATAACTGGGAAAACCCAACACTAGGCGCATGGGGCCTTGGTTGGGAAGTATGGCTAAACGGCATGGAAGTAACTCAGTTTACTTACTTCCAACAGGTTGGCGGCCTTGAGTGTAAGCCAGTAACTGGCGAGATCACTTACGGTATCGAGCGTCTAGCAATGTACATCCAGGAAGTAGATTCTGTTTACGACCTAGTATGGAACGTAGCACCAGACGGTTCTAACGTGACTTACGGTGACATCTTCCACCAAAACGAAGTTGAGCAATCGACGTACAACTTCGAGCACGCAGACGTAGATTTCCTATTCACTTTCTTCGACCAGTGCGAGAAAGAGTGTAAAGAGCTACTTGAGCTTGAGAAGCCACTGCCGCTTCCAGCTTACGAGCGCATTCTAAAAGCAGGTCACGCATTCAACATCCTTGATGCGCGTAAAGCTATCTCTGTAACAGAGCGTCAACGTTACATCCTTCGTATCCGCAACCTGACTAAATCAGTTGCTGAAGCGTACTACGCGTCACGTGAAGCGCTTGGCTTCCCAATGTGCCGATCTGTAGAAGAAAAGGAAGGTAAATAATCATGGCGAAGAATTTTCTAATTGAACTGGGTACGGAAGAGCTTCCACCAACAGCACTTCGTTCTCTAGCAGAAGCGTTTGCTTCTAACTTTGAAGCAGGTCTTAAAACGGCTGAGCTTTCTCACGAAGGCATCAAGTGGTACGCAGCACCTCGTCGTCTAGCACTTAAAGTAACTGCACTGGCTGAAGGCCAAGCAGACAAAGTGGTTGAGAAACGTGGCCCTGCTGTTTCTGTGGCATTCGATGCTGAAGGCAACGCGACCAAAGCGGCACAAGGTTGGGCTCGTGGTAACGGTATTACTGTTGAGCAAGCTGACCGTCTGAAAACAGACAAAGGCGAGTGGCTTCTTTTCAAACAAGAAGTAGCTGGCAAACCAGTTCAAGAATTGGTGATGGACATTGCTGCGAAAGCACTGGCTGGCCTACCAATTCCTAAAGCAATGCGCTGGGGTAACTCAGACATTCAATTTATCCGTCCAGTAAAAACACTGACAGTGCTACTAGGTGATGAGCTTGTTGAAGGCGAAATCCTAGGCGTAGCATCTGCTCGTACTATCCGTGGCCACCGTTTCATGGGCGAACAAGAGTTCACAATCGACTCTGCTGACCAATACCCTGCGATCCTAGAAGAGCGCGGTAAAGTAATGGCAGATTACGAAGCGCGTAAAGCGATCATCCTTGCTGATTCGCAAAAAGCGGCAGCTGCGGTTGGCGGTACAGCTGACCTAGAAGATGACCTTGTTGAAGAAGTAACGTCTCTGGTTGAATGGCCAGTAGTACTGACAGCGAAGTTTGAAGAAGAATTCCTAAAAGTCCCTTCTGAAGCTTTGGTTTACACCATGAAGGGTGACCAAAAGTACTTCCCTGTTTACGATGACAACAAGAAGCTACTACCGAACTTCATCTTCGTATCGAACATCGAGTCTAAAGAGCCTCGTCACGTTATCGAAGGTAACGAGAAAGTGGTACGCCCACGTCTTGCTGATGCTGAATTCTTCTTCAACACAGACCGTAAGCGCCCGCTTATCGACCGTCTTGCTGAACTAGACCAGGCTATCTTCCAGAAGCAATTGGGTACTATCAAAGACAAAACAGACCGCATCACAGAGCTTGCAGGCTACATTGCTGAGCAAATCGATGCTGACGTTGAAAAGTCTAAGCGTGCAGGCCTACTGGCTAAGTGTGACCTAATGACCTCTATGGTATTCGAATTTACGGATACTCAAGGTGTGATGGGCATGCACTACGCGACTCACGACGGTGAAGACGAGCAAGTTGCACTGGCACTTTACGAGCAATACATGCCTCGTTTCGCGGGTGACGATCTACCAAGCACTGGTATCTCTTCAGCAGTAGCAATGGCAGACAAGCTAGACACTATCGTAGGTATCTTCGGTATTGGCCAAGCACCAAAAGGTTCTGACCCATTTGCACTTCGTCGTGCGTCTCTAGGTGTGCTACGTATCATCGTTGAAAACGGCTACAACCTAGACCTAACCGATCTGATCGGCAAAGCGAAAGAGCTACTAGGCGACAAGCTGACTAACAAAAACGTAGAAGCTGACGTTATCGACTTCATGCTAGGTCGTTTCCGCGCATGGTACCAAGATGCTGGTTTCAGCGTTGATATCATCCAAGCGGTACTAGCACGTCGTCCAACTAAGCCTGCTGACTTTGACCAACGTGTTAAAGCGGTTTCTCACTTCCGTGAACTGGAAGCAGCAGAAGCACTAGCAGCAGCGAACAAGCGTGTAGGTAATATCCTTGCGAAATTCGATGGCGAGCTACCAGCTGAAATCGACCTAACGCTTCTTCAAGAAGACGCAGAGAAAGCACTGGCTGAAAACGTTGAAGTAATGACGGAAGCACTAGAACCAGCATTCGCAACAGGTAACTACCAAGAAGCCCTAAGCAAGCTTGCTGATCTACGTGAACCAGTTGATGCATTCTTCGATAACGTAATGGTGATGGCTGATGACGAAGCGCTTAAGAAGAACCGTCTAACGCTACTGAACAACCTACGTAACCTGTTCCTACAGATTGCTGACATCTCTCTACTGCAAAAATAAGCACAAGTGAGACAATTACTCTAAGTTATACTCTGAGTAATTAACGGTAAACACCCAAAGGGAAGCGAAAGCTTCCCTTTTTGTTTTTGTGAACCAAGCATTTGTTTGTAGAGGTCTTATTGATTAACTGAATGAAACAGCACTCAGACTGTAGAGGGCATTGTTTGCTATAACTGACCTGTTTATTCAGGGGAAGGGAACAATGAAAAAAACAGTACTCGCGCTTTCAATACTCGCACTCAGCGCATGCAGCCAAACCAGTGACAACAACCTATTACTGACAATTGATAACGACACTGTCGTATTCGAATCATCCGGTAAAGGCACCGTGATTGCAGAACAGGAACTCGCGAAAGGTAGCTATACCTTCTCTATCAGCGATACTCAAAATACCTGTGGCACCAACTATGCGCTGGCTGAAGAAAACCGCATCAAATTCAATAAACCCCTTCGCCTAGACGACTGCGCCGAGAAGTCTGAATTAGATATCAAGATCTTTCGCGCTAACACCTATCAGTTTATGCTCAACCCACAAACCAATGAACTGACCGTTCAGATAAAGCCGAAGCAACAACAAGTACAAAGCTTTGCTTGTCCGGTTCCTAGTGACGAACCAACCATCATCGACGTTGCTCAAACCTTTGATGATGGCACCGTGGTTAGAGACGCTCTTTCAGGCAAACAAGTCACAGTAACGAATGGCAGCGTCACCATGCAGCCAGCAGAAAATAGCCAAGGTGTTCTGCTGCTTGAGAAAGTAGAACCAGAAACCAAAGCTGACTTTAGTTGGGATAACGCCACGGTTTACTTCGTAATGACTGACCGTTTCCACAATGGTAATCCTGATAACGACAACAGTTACGGTCGCAGCCAAGATGGACAAGACGAAATCGGCACCTTCCACGGTGGTGACTTGGCAGGCTTAACCGAAAAACTCGATTACATAGAATCACTCGGTGCTAATGCTATCTGGATAACGTCTCCGTTAGAGCAAATCCACGGCTGGGTTGGCGGCGGTGATCGAGGTGACTTCAAACACTACGGCTACCACGGCTACTACCATCAAGATTGGACCAAGCTCGATGACAACATGGGCACCGAAGACGAGCTAAAAACCTTCATCGATACCGCGCATAGCAAAGGCATTCGTGTTGTTTGGGATGTGGTAATGAACCACACCGGCTATGCGACGCTTGCCGACATGCAAGAGTTTGATTTTGGTAAGCTCAACCTAACTGACGAAGAAGCCAAACAAACACTTGGCGAAAACTGGACAGATTGGCAACCTGCCAAAGGTCAGAACTGGCACTACTTCAACAACTACATCTCTTACAGCGACAAAGAAGCGTGGGAAAAGTGGTGGGGCAAAGCTTGGCTACGCAGCGATATCGGCGCCTATGACTCTCCGGGCTACAATAACCTCACCATGTCTTTGGCGCATCTGCCCGATTTCAAAACAGAGTCGACAGAGACAATCGGGCTGCCTAATTTCTATCGCAATAAGTCCACCAGCGCGACCGATGAACTCAAAACACCTCGTAACCATTTAATCACTTGGTTATCGGATTGGGTGCGCGAATATGGTGTCGATGGTTTCAGGGTCGATACCGCTAAACACGTTGAACTCGAAGCATGGGCAGAACTGAAAGAGAGCACCAACCAGGCACTTGCCGAGTGGAAACAGAACAACCCAGACAAGGCCTTGGATGACTTACCCTTCTGGATGACTGGCGAAGTATGGGCACACAGCGTGGTCAAATCAGATTACTTCGCTAACGGATTTGATTCGATCATCAACTTTGAATTCCAGAGTGATATCGCACCAAAGGCGCTCAAGTGCCTATCCGATCTTGATGCTGATTACCTTCGATACGCAGAGAAGGTCAACAACGACAGCGAGTTCAACGTACTGAGTTACCTTTCGTCTCACGACACCTCGCTATTCTGGACACAACATGGCAGTGACTTTGCAAAACAAACCAAAGCTGCAAACGCGTTGATGCTGGCTCCCGGTGCGGTACAGATCTATTACGGCGATGAAATCGCCCGAGACTTTGGCCCAACGGGTTCTGATCCAATGCAAGGCACACGCTCAGACATGCCTTGGGATCAAATCACTGGCGAACGTGCAGAGCTGCTAGAACACTGGCAAGCGCTTGGCCAATTCCGCCAACGCCACCCAGCCGTTGCTCAGGGTAAGCACATCATCCGTAACAGCAAGGGCTACTATGCGTTCGAACGCCAATACCAAGATGACAAGGTATTAGTCGTTTATACCGGTTCGAACTAAACCTTCATTAACATAAACACCAGAAACTAAAGGGGAAGCTTAGGCTTCTCCTTTTTTTATCGCTAAAGGTACGTTCAATAAGCAAGCTGTCACTCATTAACCAAACTTTATAGAAGTTTTTTACGTGTTAGAGCATTTGGCGCTATGCGTCGCAAAAACATTGCGGTATGTTCAAGGAATACACTGATGGCAGACATAAGGTCTGCCTTAATGACACGTAACAAGCAATCACAATGAATTAGGTAAAATTAGTAATGCAGTTCTCTAAGTTTGGCGAAAAGTTTAATCGATACTCTGGAATCACTCGTTTAATGGATGATTTGAATGATGGCCTGCGCACTCCTGGCGCTATCATGCTCGGTGGTGGCAACCCAGCCGCTATCCCTGCCATGCTCGATTACTTTAACCAAGCCAGTGCCGACATGCTCGCCAGTGGAGAACTCATCGCCGCCCTCGCCAACTACGATGGTCCGCAGGGTAAAGACAGCTTCATCAAATCGTTAGCAGCAATGCTGAAAGAGACCTACGGTTGGGACATCAGCGAGAAGAACATCAGCCTGACTAATGGCAGTCAAAGTGGCTTCTTCTACCTATTCAACCTGCTAGCAGGCCAACAGCCTGACGGCTCACATAAGAAAATCCTACTGCCGATCGCACCGGAATACATCGGCTACGGCGACGCGGGTATTGATGACGATATTTTTATCTCTTACCACCCAGAGATCGAACTGCTAGAAAACCGTCAGTTTAAATACCACGTTGATTTTGAACAACTAAAGGTTGATGACTCAGTCGCGGCTATCTGTGCATCTCGTCCAACCAACCCAACGGGTAACGTACTGACCGACGAAGAAGTGCGTAAACTGGATAAACTGGCGCGTGAAAACAACATCCCACTGCTGATCGACAATGCTTACGGCCTGCCGTTTCCTAACATCATCTTTGAAGATGTCGAACCGTTCTGGAATGAAAATACGATTCTGTGCATGAGCCTTTCTAAGCTTGGTTTGCCGGGTGTGCGTTGCGGTATCGTAATTGCGAGTGAAGAAGTAACACAAGCATTGACCAACATGAATGGCATCATTAGCTTAGCGCCAAACAGTGTTGGCCCTGCAATTGCCAATCACATGATTGAAAAAGGCGATTTACTGCGCTTAAGTAGCGAGGTAATCAAACCTTTCTATAAAGATAAGTCACTACGTGCAGTTGAACTGTTACAAGACGCTATCGACGACCCTCGCTTCCGTATTCACAAGCCTGAAGGCGCTATCTTCTTATGGCTATGGTTTGATGAGCTGCCGATCACCACAATGGAACTGTACGACCGCCTTAAAGCTCGCGGCGTATTGATTGTTCCGGGTGAATACTTCTTTATCGGCCAAGAAGACGAGTGGGATCATGCTCACCAGTGCTTACGCATGAACTACGTACAAGATGATGAGGCGATGCAGAAAGGCATTGCTATCATTGCTGAAGAAGTGAAAAAGGCTTACTCAGAGCAGTAATAAGAGCTTTTAGCTTACCGCAGGTCAAATACAAAAAGAGCACCTCATTAGGTGCTCTTTCACTTTTACTTCCCGATATTTTTTAGCTCTAAGGAGCTAACAGTAATTAGCCTTCTAGTAAACTATTACCATTGATAGCAATCTTACGTGGTTGCATCGCTTCTGGGATTTCGCGTTCGAGGTCGATGTGAAGAAGACCATTTTCCATGCTTGCACCTACCACTTTTACGTAGTCAGCCAGTTGGAATTTACGCTCGAAATCGCGCTCTGCGATACCTTGGTATACGAAGGTTTTCTCTGCTTCTGCTTTACGCTCACCTTTCACAATTAGCATGTTCTCTTTCTGAGTCAGATCTAATTGGTCATCAGCAAAACCAGCGACTGCCATAGTAATACGGTAGTTGTTCTCGTCTTTTTGCTCGATGTTGTATGGAGGGTAACCGCCAGAAGAGTTCTTCGATGTATTCGCTTCCATCATGTTGAATAGACGATCGAAGCCGATTGCGTTGCGGTAAAGTGGAGTGAAATCTACAGTTCTCATAATGCTATCCTTTTAGTAAGCAATAGTCTTAGCTGCGAATTTTACTTGGATCTAACCTGTGTGTGACCCAGTAAACAGCTAAGAGATTCAATTCGCATTCCTCGGGTTTCACCTCTATTGGCGACAACGCTGGGACATGGCAATGAATCAATTTTTAAGTTGTGTGCTGCCAAAGTTATCCTCTATTGAGCGATACTTCGTTAGCGGTAATGAAGGTTCTGTTTCTTCTCTTGTAGAGCAAGACAGTCATCCTCTTCACAAATAGATATATGGATTGAGCAAAATAGTTTCAAGGGGTTATTTTCAATTATTTTTGCAACTCAATATTTTTCAATATCTTACAAACATAAAAAAGCACCATCCAAAGGATAGTGCTTTAAAATGATTTTAGTTTTTTGAGACGAAGCTATTTGGCTTTAGTTCAAGGAAGAGGCGCGGAGCATACGAATGTATGTGAGCACCTCTGACACAGAAATTAAGCCAAAGAGCGAAGTATCAAAGAGACTAAACGTCTAGGTTTGCTACTTTCAGTGCATTCTCTTCGATGAAGTTACGACGAGGTTCAACTTGGTCACCCATTAGCGTCGTAAACAACAAATCAGCACCAACAGCGTCTTCAATTGTTACTTGCATCATACGGCGAGTTTCAGGATCCATCGTGGTTTCCCAAAGTTGATCAGGGTTCATCTCACCTAGACCTTTGTATCGCTGTAGGCTTAGACCACGACGAGACTCTTTCACTAACCAGTTCAGAGCATCAACGAAGCTAGAAACTTCTTGAGTACGCTCACCACGCTTAATGTAAGCGCCTTCTTCAATCAAGCCATCAAGAGCTTCAGAAAGATCCGCTAGCTTACCAAACTCTTTAGAGTTAATAAGATCGATGCTTAGTAGGTGTTCATGAGTCACACCATGAGTACGAACCACAATCTTAGGAACGCTTAAGCCTAGCTCTTCGTGTTTTTCAACTTCAAGGCTGTATTGGCTTGCACCTACTTCTTTCGCGTTTAGCTGTTCAACAAGCTGCTTACCCCAAGCTTCAACTGCCGCGTCATCATGACACTGCTCGGCCGTTAGACGAGGAACGTAAATCAGTTCGTGAACCAATGCGCGTGGGTAACGGCGGCTCATACGATCAACAAGCTTGATGCCTGCATTGTATTGCTGAACAAGCTTCTCTAAACCTTCACCTGCAAATGCTGGCGCTTCAGGGTTTACGTGCAGTTCTGCGTTGTCTAAAGCCAAAGATACTTGATACTGGTTCATCGCATCTTCATCTTTAATGTACTGCTCTTGCTTACCTTTCTTCACTTTGTAAAGTGGCGGTTGAGCAATGTAGATGTAGCCACGTTCAATCAGCTCTGGCATTTGACGGTAGAAGAACGTCAGTAGCAGGGTACGGATGTGAGAACCATCGACATCGGCATCGGTCATGATGATGATGTTGTGGTAACGCAGTTTATCTGGGTTGTATTCGTCACGACCAATACCACAACCAAGAGCGGTGATTAGCGTTGCTACTTCTTGAGAAGACAGCATTTTATCGAAACGTGCTTTCTCTACGTTAAGGATTTTACCTTTCAGCGGTAGGATTGCTTGGTTCTTACGGTTACGCCCCTGCTTAGCTGAACCGCCAGCAGAGTCTCCTTCCACAATATATAGTTCAGACAGTGCAGGATCTTTTTCCTGACAGTCAGCAAGCTTACCAGGAAGACCCGCTAAATCTAATGCGCCTTTACGACGAGTCATTTCACGAGCTTTACGCGCTGCATCACGAGCACGTGCTGCATCAATAATTTTAGAACAAACTGTTTTCGCTTCACCTGGGTTCTCAATAAGGAACTCAGACAACTTCTCACCCATTGTAGATTCAACGGCAGACTTCACTTCTGAAGAAACCAGCTTATCTTTAGTTTGGCTTGAGAACTTAGGATCAGGCACTTTAACAGAAACAATCGCCGTCAGACCTTCACGAGCATCATCACCAGAGGTCGCAGTCTTCGCTTTCTTAGAGAAGCCTTCCTTGTCCATGAAGCTGTTCAGAGTACGCGTTAGCGCCGCACGGAAACCTGCTAAGTGAGCACCACCATCGCGTTGAGGGATGTTGTTGGTGAAACAGTAGATGTTTTCTTGGTAGCCGTCATTCCACTGCATCGCAACTTCAACGGTAATACCGTCTTCGCGCTCAGAGTTAAAGTGGAAGATTTTTTGGATGATTGGCGTTTTGTTAGTATTAAGGTGTTCAACAAACGCTTGGATACCGCCTTCGTATTCGAAGTGATCCATTTTGTCTTCTTCGCGCTCGTCAATTAGCTTAATTGATACACCTGAGTTCAAGAATGATAGCTCACGTAGACGCTTAGCTAAAATGTCGTAATGGAACTCGATGTTAGTGAAGGTTTCTTCACTCGGCCAGAAACGAATCTCTGTACCTGTTTTATCCGTGTCACCGATAACCGCTAGTGGCGCTTGAGGCTCACCGTGGCTGTAGGTTTGAGTGTGGATTTTGCCACCGCGGTGGATAGTAAGAGTAACTTGCTTAGAAAGTGCGTTAACTACTGAAACACCAACACCGTGCAGACCACCAGATACCTTGTACGAGTTATCATCGAACTTACCACCAGCGTGAAGAACCGTCATGATTACTTCGGCTGCAGATACGTTTTCTTCTGGGTGCAATTCTGTTGGAATACCACGGCCGTCATCGCTCACAGACACAGAACTATCTTCATGGATAGTTACAATGATGTCATTACAGTGACCAGCTAGCGCTTCATCAATAGAGTTATCTACCACCTCAAAAACCATGTGGTGCAGACCGGTACCATCATCCGTGTCGCCAATGTACATTCCAGGACGCTTACGTACCGCATCCAGACCCTTCAGTACTTTAATACTCGATGAATCGTAATTATCTGACATAGTTACTCTCTGACTAATTATCCTTGCTCTATTTTGCCATGTTCCACATGAAACATCCTGCTATTTTCGTCATGCATATCTGCAATCTGATCAGCGGTAATAGAGCTTACAAAAACTTGAGCCTGGGTCGCCTTTAAACACTCAGCAAGACGTGCTCGGCGTTGGCTATCTAATTCGGAAGCGAAGTCATCTATCAAATAGATGCACTGCTTACCTGTCATTTGAGTGAGGTGTTGCCCTTGTGCTACTCGTAGCGCGCACACCATCAACTTCAATTGACCTCGTGACAAGACATCTTCCACTGGAGTGCCGTTCACTTTTATCTTCAGATCCGCTTTGTTTGGCCCACTAAAGGTGTAACCAAGCTGCTGATCCCTTTCAAAATTCTTTTCTAATATATCGGCGTACGGGGTGTCTTTGTCCCAGCCACGATAGTAGTTAATCTTTATCTCAAACTCAGGAAGGAAGGTCGCACAGATTTCTTCGGCGACTTCTTTGAGCTGATCAACGTAGGTGGCACGCCACTGACTGATGCTTTCTGCTAAACGGGCCAATTCTTGGTCCCAATAGCTCAGCTCTCGATAGTGCGTTGCCGTTTTCAATAAGGCGTTTCGCTGCTTATTGAGGCGCTTTACCCTGCCCCACGCATCATAAAAGCCCGACTCACTGTGGAAGACTCCCCAATCAATGAATGCTCGGCGATGCTTAGGTCCATCGGTTAGTAAATCAAACCCTTCAGGGTGAATCAACTGCAAAGGTAAGACTTGAGCTAACTGAGCCAACTTTTGCCCAGTTTGACCGCTTATTTTAACCTCTGTCGTGCCATCGCGCTGCTTATTAATGCCAATTGGCAGCTCAAATTGATCCGAGGTCATAAAACGGCCATGTACAAACAGCTCACTACACTCGTTTTGTATGATACGACCGGTAAGTGAACTCTTGAATGAGCGACCATGTCCGAGCAGATACACAGCTTCAAGGACACTGGTTTTGCCGCTTCCGTTAGCCCCTATAAGAAAGTTAAAGCCTGATGACGGTTGAATGTCACAGGCTTCAATATTTCTAAACTGCTTAACGATTAAGCGCGATAAAGGCATAACGTCTTCATATTAATCTTCAATCACGACTCGGTAGGTCAACATAGGGCTGCTTATAAGCGAATTGGCATAACAACGTACATCGCGCTGTCATCTTGTGCGTTCTCGATAAGAGCACTCGCATTGGCGTCTGACATTGAGATGCGAACCTGTTCACAACGCAGTGTGTTCAGAACATCCAATACGTAGCTTACGTTGAAGCCAATCTCTAGCGCGTCACCGTCGAAGTTAACATCGAGTACTTCTTCTGCTTCTTCTTGCTCTGGGTTGTTCGCGGTAATGCGCATCTCGCTATCCGCAAGGTTAACGCGAACACCACGGAATTTTTCATTCGATAGAATCGCAGCACGAGAAAATGCTGAACGTAATTCATCACAGCCAGCTTCAAGTGTCTTGGTGGTATTTTGCGGCATTACGCGGCGATAATCAGGGAAACGACCATCAACCAGCTTAGAAGTGAAGACATAGTTGTTCACTTCAGCTCGCACGTTAGAGTTACCAATTTGCAGTGTTACTGGCTGTTCAGGTGCATCCAATAGCTTCACTAACTCTTGAACACCTTTACGAGGAACAATGATCTGCTTCTGAGCAAAATCCGCACCCAGTTGTGCTTGAGATACTGCCATACGGTGACCATCGGTCGCTACGCTGCGCAGGATAGAGCCTTCAATCTCAAACAACATACCGTTGAGGTAGTAACGAACATCTTGGTTCGCCATTGAGAATTGTGTTTTCTCGATAAGACCGCGAAGTTCAGCTTGTGTCACTGACACTTCAACTTCACTGCTCCAGTCTTCAATATTTGGAAAATCTGCCGCAGGTAATGTTGCTAAAGAGAAGCGGCTACGACCAGAGCGAACCTGAATACGGTCACCATCCAATACCACCGTGATCACTGAGTTATCTGGCAATCCACGGCAGATATCTAGGAATTTACGTGAAGGTACGGTAATGCTACCCGCTTCGAAATCACCTTCAAGCGTTACACGGCTGATCAGTTCAACTTCTAGATCCGTCGCTGTCATCGACAACACGTTATCTTCTACTTTAATCAGTAGGTTTCCTAGAATTGGAAGCGTTGGCCTGCCACCGAGTGCGCCAGATACTTGTTGTAATGGCTTAATCAGGTGACTACGTTCAATGGTAAATTTCATATCTTGCTCTTACGGTCTAAATGGCACTGCGTAATAGTACGTGGCCAAGATTCTGCTTATTAAGGTTAAGAATACTGTGTATTAAGAAGAAAGGGTACGAATCAAGTTCGAATAATCTTCTTTAATGTCGTGGCTCTCTTCACGCAGCTGAGCAATCTTACGACAAGCATGCAGTACCGTCGTGTGGTCACGACCACCGAATGCATCGCCAATCTCAGGCAAGCTATGGTTTGTTAGCTCTTTCGCCAGTGCCATCGCCAATTGACGTGGACGAGCAACAGAACGAGAACGACGCTTAGACAATAGATCAGCGACTTTGATTTTGTAGTACTCGGCTACTGTCTTTTGAATGTTATCAATAGTGACCAGTTTTTCTTGCAGTGCAAGTAGGTCACGCAGTGCTTCACGCACGAAGTCGATCGTGATCGGGCGGCCAGTGAAGTTTGCATTCGCAATAACACGGTTCAATGCGCCTTCCAGTTCACGAACGTTAGAGCGTAGACGCTTGGCAATAAAGAACGCCACTTCATCCGCAAGGTGAATTTGGTGGTCTTCGGCTTTCTTCATCAAGATCGCAACACGTGTCTCAAGCTCTGGTGGCTCAATCGCTACCGTCAAACCCCAGCCGAAACGAGATTTAAGACGATCTTCTACCCCGTTGATCTCTTTTGGATAACGGTCAGACGTTAGGATGATCTGTTGATTGCCTTCAAGCAGCGCGTTAAAGGTATGGAAGAACTCTTCTTGAGAACGCTCTTTATTAGCAAAGAATTGGATGTCATCGATAAGCAATGCATCAACACTACGGTAGTAGCGCTTAAATTCTTCGATCGCGTTGTTTTGCAGAGCCTTTACCATATCCTGAACAAAACGCTCTGAGTGCATGTAAACCACTTTCGCATTCGGCTTATTATCAACAATGGCGTTACCCACCGCATGCAACAAGTGCGTTTTACCTAAACCAGTGCCGCCGTATAGGAACAACGGGTTGTAGGCTGTACCTGGGTTATCAGAAACCTGACGTGCCGCAGCCAAACCGAGTTGGTTCGACTTACCTTCAACAAAGTTATTGAACTTATGTTTTGGGTTCACGTTTGAGCGGTGATTCAAGTCAACCGCGACAGGCTCTTCATCACGCCAGATATTATGGACAGGTTTGCGAGCTTGTAATTGCGCAGGTGCTGATGACTCAGCGGCCACATCAGCTGCAGTGCGAGTCTGAGTTGGTGTCGGTGTCGGTGTCGCAGGCTTTGGTGCAATCACACGCTTGCTTCCCACTTCAAAATGAAGATGTGGGATATCGTTACCGCAATATTCTTGCAGCAGACGGTTAATGCTATTTAGATACTTATCACGAACCCAATCGAGTACGAAACGGTTCGGTGCAAATAGAGTTAGAGTATTGTCATTGAGTTCCGCTTGTAACGGACGAACCCACATACTGAATTCTGTAGCTGGTAACTCTTCTTGAAGCTGTTGCAAACACTGCAACCAAAGCGAAGATGACACGGTGCCCTCACTCTATTTAAAGTAATATGAAATGACCGCTAATTTTACCTGTTGATAAGTCAGATCACCAGCAATTGATCACAGATCCAGTGAATAAGATCCAAGTTATTCACAATAAATTTGTAATTTATCGGTGGATCCACACATCTTGCCCCTAATTTACTCACACAATGATCCACTTATGCCCGGATCCTTGCTAGTTATCCCCAAATCGGGAATTCAATCTGGTTATGGTTAATAACATCTGGTTATTTATTCTAGTGAGCATTTTCCCAGTAACATCCAAACCCATAAATATAAGGAGTTACCAAATGAATAACTGGATTAAGGCTGCAATTGCGGCTATCGCACTCTCTGCTGCTACTGTTCAAGCTGCGACTGAAGTTAAAGTCGGCATGTCTGGTCGCTATTTCCCGTTTACGTTCGTTAAACAAGACCAGCTACAGGGTTTTGAAGTGGATTTATGGGATGAGATCGGTAAGCGTAACGATTACAAGGTTGAATACGTAACGGCAAACTTCTCTGGTCTGTTTGGTCTTCTTGAAACGGGTCGCATCGATACCATTTCAAACCAAATTACAATGACGGATGCACGTAAAGCGAAATACCTATTCGCAGACCCATACGTAGTAGACGGCGCACAAATTACCGTTCGTAAAGGTAATGACAGCATTAAAGGCATCGAAGACCTTGATGGCAAGACGGTTGCGGTAAACCTAGGCTCAAACTTTGAACAACTGCTTCGCAGCTACGACAAAGATGGCAAGATCAATGTAAAAACCTACGATACAGGTATTGAACATGACGTGGCACTGGGTCGTGCCGATGCATTCGTAATGGATCGCCTATCAGCACTAGAGCTTATCAAGAAGACTGGTCTACCATTACAACTAGCAGGTCAGCCATTCGAAACAATTGAAAACGCTTGGCCTTTCGTCGACAACGATAACGGCAAAAAACTGCAAGCAGAAGTAAATGAAGCATTAGCAGCAATGCGCGCAGATGGTACGCTAGAAAGTATCTCTCAGAAATGGTTTGGTGCGGACATTACTCAGAAGTAATTAATCACTTTCTCCATTCAAGGCCCACTGCTTTATACAGCGGTGGGCTTTTTGCTTTTGTGCACTGATTAAAAAACCTGATACAACAGTACTTACATATAGAACAACACTGCCAATAAAAATACGAGATAGATTATGGGATTTGACTTTAATTACATGCTAGAGCTGTTGCCAATACTACTGAAGTATTTAGGCACCACGATGGAGATGGCGACCTGGGGCTTGTTCTTTGCTCTGATCCTGTCTCTGATACTGGCGAATATTCGTGTATTCAAAATCCCAGTGCTCGACCAACTGAGCCAGCTGTACATTAGCTTCTTCCGAGGCACACCACTGTTGGTGCAGCTGTTCCTCCTTTATTACGGCTTACCACAAGTCTTCCCGTGGATGGTTGGGTTGGATGCCTTCAGCGCCGCTGTGATTGGCTTAACCCTGCACTTTGCCGCGTATATGGCAGAAAGTATTCGTGCCGCGATTATCGGTATTGATCGCAGCCAGATGGAAGCCAGCCTTTCGGTCGGTATGACAACCAGCCAAGCGATGCGCCGAGTGATCTTACCGCAAGCAACTCGCGTGGCACTGCCGTCGTTGATGAACTACTTCATCGATATGATCAAGTCGACTTCACTTGCCTTCACCCTAGGTGTCGCCGAAATCATGGCTAAAGCTCAGATGGAGGCTTCTTCAAGTTTCCGCTTCTTCGAGGCTTTCTTAGCAGTCGCACTGATTTACTGGGGCGTGGTGGTTATCCTCACTCGTATTCAAATTTGGGCCGAAGTGAAACTGAATAAGGCGTATGTACGATGATCAAATTACAAAATATCCACAAGCAGTTTGGTGACACCGAAGTTTTGAAAGGGATCGACCTAGAAATCAAACAAGGTGAGATAATTGTCATCATAGGTTCAAGTGGTACGGGTAAATCTACCCTACTGCGTTGTGTGAATTTTCTAGAGCAAGCCGATCAAGGCACGATTTCGATTGATGATATCAAGGTTGATACTCAGAAACACACTAAGGCAGAGGTGCTTGCACTGCGTCGTAAGACCGGTTTTGTGTTCCAAAACTATGCACTGTTCGCTCACCAAACCGCGAGACAGAATATTGCTGAAGGTTTAATTACCGTTCGTGGTTGGAAAAAACAGCAAGCCCATGAAAAAGCACAACAAATACTTGATGATATTGGCTTAGGTGACAAAGGTGATAGCTACCCAGCCGCGCTCTCTGGTGGCCAGCAACAACGGGTGGGTATTGGCCGTGCAATGGCACTACAACCCGAGCTTTTACTGTTTGATGAGCCGACTTCAGCGCTCGATCCTGAGTGGGTTGGCGAAGTGCTTAACCTAATGAAAAAACTGGCAAATCAGCATCAAACCATGCTGGTGGTTACCCATGAAATGCAGTTCGCGAGAGAGGTCGCAGACCGAGTGATCTTCATGGCTGACGGTCATATTATCGAGCAGGGATCTCCACAGGATATTTTTGGTAATCCACAGGATCCTAAATTAAAAAAATTCTTAAATAAGGTTGGGATCGACTAAGGATCCTTGTGATTTTAGTTATTCTACGTATAATCCCCCGACCGGAATTTTAGTTAACCCAATCATTGACACTTTTTGTGACAGTGATTACAATTCCGCCTCTTTGTTGAGAGGCGTCGGTTTTCCTTTCTTATATAAAGAAGAGAAAAAATGCCCACGCCGGGTTTAACAAAAACCTAAAACTACTGATCAGTAAGGTAATTACAATGAAACGCACTTTTCAACCTACAGTTCTAAAGCGTAAGCGTACTCACGGTTTCCGTGCTCGCATGGCTACTAAGAACGGTCGCGCAACAATCAATGCACGTCGTGCAAAAGGCCGTAAGCGTCTTTCTAAGTAATCTTTGATTATTTTGAATAAGCTAGCCTTCGGTCGGGAGTTACGCTTGTTAACTCCCGAACATTATCAAAATGTCTTCAAGCAAGCTCATCGAGCTGGCTCCCCTCATTTCACCATCATTGCCCGAAATAACTCTCTTTCAAATCCTCGTCTTGGATTAGCCGTTCCGAAAAAGCAGATTAAAACCGCCGTGGGTCGTAACCGATTCAAGCGTCTTACTCGTGAAAGCTTTCGTAACACTCAACACAAACTTCCTAACAAAGATTTTGTTGTAATCGCTAAGAAGAGCGCGCAAGATTTAAGCAATGAAGAAATGTTCAAGCTACTCGACAAATTATGGCTTCGCCTGTCTCGCCCTTCGCGTGGATAGCGCTAATACCCATCTATTTTTATAGATGGTTTATTAGTCCACTCATCGGCCCACGCTGCCGATTTACTCCAACCTGCTCTTTATATGCGATAGAAGCGTTGAAAGCTCACGGTTTTGTAAAAGGGTGTTGGTTATCAGGCAAACGTCTATTAAAATGCCATCCTTTGAACGAAGGGGGCTTTGACCCCGTTCCACCAGTCCAAAAACAAGACAGAGATAAATAACGATGGATTCTCAACGTAATATCCTGTTAATCGCATTGGCTTTGGTTTCTTTCCTACTGTTCCAACAATGGAACGTAGCTCAGAATCCAGCACCACAAGCGGTTGAGCAGGCACAATCTGGCAGCACCCTACCAGCGCCATCTTATGCAGATGATCTAGACCCGGCTCCTGGTCAAGTTGCTTCTTCTGCTAAAACTATCACAGTAACAACTGATGTACTGACTCTGTCAATTGATACGGTTGGTGGTGATGTCGTTAAAGCAAACCTAAACGATTACTCTGCTGAGTTCGATTCTGAAGATACGTTTGTTCTTCTTAAAAACGAACCCGGTCACCAATTTATCGCACAAAGCGGTCTAGTGGGTCCTCAAGGTATCGATTTAAGCAGCACAAACCGCCCAAGCTACACAGTTTCAGCAGACAGCTTCACGCTTGCTGATGGTCAGGATGAACTACGCATCCCGATGACTTACCAAGCGAACGGCCTTGATTACACGAAAACATTCATCCTTAAGCGTGGCAGCTACGCAATGGATGTTGAATACGATGTAGTCAACAACTCTGGTAACAACGCGACATTCGGCATGTACGCTCACCTGCGTCAGAACGTAATGGATGACGGCGGTAGCCTAACAATGCCAACTTACCGTGGTGGTGCTTACTCTACGGAAGATACGCGTTACAAAAAATACAGCTTCGACGACATGCAAGATCGCAACCTGTCTCTTAACCTAGCAAACGGTCAAGGTTGGGCAGCGATGATTCAGCACTACTTTGCAAGTGCATGGATCCCACGCGACGAAGCAGGCAGCAACCTTTACACTCGTGTAATTGGTAACCTTGGCGACATCGGTGTTCGCATGCCGAACAAAACCATCGCTACTGGCGACGAAGCAAACTTCAAAGCAACGCTTTGGGTTGGTCCTAAACTTCAAGACCAAATGGCTGCTGTTGCACCTAACCTAGACCTAGTAGTTGACTACGGTTGGTTATGGTTCATTGCTAAACCACTTCATACTCTGCTTTCGTTCATTCAAGGCATCGTTGTGAACTGGGGTCTGGCAATCATCTGTCTAACTTTCATCGTTCGTGGTGCTATGTACCCACTAACGAAAGCTCAATACACGTCTATGGCGAAAATGCGTATGCTTCAGCCTAAGCTGACTGCAATGCGTGAGCGTATCGGCGACGACCGTCAACGCATGAGCCAAGAAATGATGGAGCTTTACAAGAAAGAGAAAGTAAACCCACTAGGTGGCTGTTTACCTATCCTTCTGCAAATGCCTATCTTCATTTCGCTATACTGGGCACTAATGGAGTCTGTTGAACTGCGTCACTCACCGTTCTTCGGTTGGATTACTGACCTTTCAGCACAAGACCCATACTACATCTTGCCACTTCTGATGGGTGCTTCAATGTTCCTAATCCAGAAGATGAGCCCGACAACTGTAACGGATCCAATGCAGCAGAAGATCATGACCTTTATGCCGGTTATGTTCACATTCTTCTTCCTGTTCTTCCCTTCAGGTCTGGTTCTATACTGGCTAGTATCGAACATCGTAACTCTGATTCAGCAAACGCTTATCTACCGCGCGCTGGAAAAGAAAGGCTTACATTCTAAGTAAGTTCGATAATAGAAAGAGACAAAGAAAGGCGACCAAAAGGTCGCCTTTTTGTTTTTAGCTGATTACAATTCAGCTAATTGATTAATCGTGAGCGCCCCTTTTTGGCTTTCACATGCTAGCAGGCACAACTATGACTACAGATACGATTGTTGCTCAAGCGACTGCACCCGGCCGTGGCGGCGTCGGTATTATTCGCGTTTCAGGCCCACAAGCAGCCCAAGTTGCGCTTGAAGTTACCGGCAAAGTACTGAAACCACGTTACGCTGAGTACACCCCTTTTAAATCTCACGATGGTTTAGAGCTAGACCAAGGCATCGCGCTTTACTTTCCTAACCCGCACTCGTTTACCGGTGAAGACGTATTAGAGCTACAAGGCCACGGTGGCCCTGTGGTAATGGATATGCTCATCAAGCGCATCCTCGCGATTCCAGGGCTACGCGCAGCACGCCCTGGTGAGTTCTCGGAGCGTGCCTTCTTGAACGACAAGATGGATTTAACCCAAGCAGAAGCGATTGCTGACCTCATTGATGCCAGTTCAGAAGAAGCGGCGAAATCAGCTCTGCAATCGTTGCAAGGTGAGTTCTCGAAACGCATTAATACGCTGGTGGACTCTCTGATTCACTTACGCATCTATGTTGAAGCCGCTATCGACTTCCCAGAAGAAGAGATTGATTTCCTTGCTGACGGTAAAGTAAGTGCTGACTTACAAGCTATCATCGACAACCTCGAAGCGGTTCGCCAAGAAGCCAATCAAGGTGCCATCATGCGTGAAGGTATGAAGGTGGTGATTGCAGGTCGTCCTAATGCCGGTAAGTCGAGCTTACTGAATGCATTATCGGGTAAAGACTCCGCGATTGTGACTGATATTGCAGGTACAACCCGTGATGTACTTCGTGAACATATCCATATTGATGGTATGCCACTGCACATTATTGATACCGCAGGCCTGCGTGAAGCCTCGGATGAAGTCGAAAAAATCGGTATTGAACGCGCTTGGGAAGAAATTGCTCAAGCCGATCGCGTTTTATTTATGGTCGATGGCACCACTACCGATGCAACCGACCCGAAAGATATCTGGCCAGATTTCGTTGATCGTCTGCCGAATAACATCGGAATGACCGTGATTCGTAACAAAGCCGATCAAACCGGTGAAGATCTCGGGATTTGCCATGTTAATGATCCAACTCTGATTCGACTATCAGCAAAGACGGGACAAGGCGTTGATGCACTACGTAATCACTTAAAAGATTGCATGGGCTTTGCTGGTGGCAATGAAGGTGGCTTCATGGCACGTCGTCGCCACTTAGATGCCCTAGAACGCGCATCTGAGCATCTAGATATTGGCCAGCAACAGCTCGAAGGCTATATGGCAGGGGAAATCTTGGCAGAAGAACTGCGTATAACGCAGCAACACCTTAACGAGATTACTGGTGAATTCAGTTCCGATGACCTACTCGGCCGTATCTTCACCTCTTTCTGTATTGGTAAATAACCTTTAAAGGCCGGCTCATGCTGGCCTTTTTCTTTAGTAAGGACAGCTTAATGATCCACATTATTACAGGCAGCACCTTAGGTGGTGCAGAGTACGTTGGCGATCACCTTAATGATCTTCTTGAAGAGCAAGGCCACGAGATCACCCTTCATAATCAGCCTGAATTCGATGATATTCCCCAACAAGGCTTTTGGTTGCTGGTGACTTCAACTCATGGTGCGGGTGAATTTCCAGATAATATTAAGCCGTTTATCGACGCATTGACCCAGCAATCTCCAGATTTAAGCCCGGTTCGCTTTGCTGTCGTGGCGCTTGGTGATTCGAGTTACGATACCTTCTGTTTGGCGGGAAAATCAGTCCACAGCCAGATGAAAGAGCTCGGTGCTCAGCCTATTTCTGACTGTTTTACCATCGATGTATTGGAAACTCCGGTACCAGAAGACGCAGCAGAAGCTTGGTTCAACGATCATAGCGACCAGTTTTAACCTCTCTCCTCTCTCAAAAAGCGGCTTATGCCGCTTTTTTTGTCTCTGAACATCGTGATTGTGAATAACTTTTTTCAAAAACATCGAAAATTAGCGATCTATTTTCAATTTCTGCTGTGGATAAGATCATACATATACGGTGATTAACCTATAGTTATCCAAATAACAAGTTTTAGGCTAATTTCCCCCTGTGAATAAGTAGCCATTTTGATCCCAGCTAATCCTCATCCTGATCAAAGTTAGATCACATCATTTGATCCAAAAAAGATCCATGATCTCGTTGATCATTTCCGACTTATCCACAGATACCCTCGATCCTAATAATAGATCTAATAAAAGATCTCCTTAAAGATCTTATCTATATTAATTAAAAACAGCTTTTTCGAAAAATCCCAAAAACGTTTTCTCAGGCTATGAAAACAGGTAGAATATCGCTCCTTTTTATCAATCTAGAAAACGTTTGAATACCTGAGGTCGGTTCATGCTTTATCACGAAAAATTTGACGTCATCGTTGTTGGTGGTGGCCATGCAGGAACGGAAGCCGCACTCGCATCTGCACGTACTGGTCAAAGTACGTTATTACTTACTCATAATATCGATACACTAGGACAAATGTCTTGTAACCCAGCCATTGGCGGGATCGGTAAGGGCCACTTGGTAAAAGAGGTCGATGCAATGGGTGGATTAATGGCGCAAGCTATTGATCATGCAGGTATTCAGTTCAGAACATTGAACGCATCAAAAGGCCCTGCGGTTCGTGCTACTCGTGCACAAGCTGACCGCGCACTGTACAAAGCCTTTGTTCGTAACGTTCTTGAAAACACGCCAAACCTGACTTTGTTCCAACAGTCGGTTGATGACTTGATCGTTGAACAGGATCAAGTGGTAGGTGTGGTAACGCAGATGGGCCTTAAGTTCCGCGCAAGCGCTGTGGTTCTGACTGTGGGCACATTCCTAGGCGGCAAGATCCATATTGGTATGGAAAGTTCTTCAGGTGGCCGTGCTGGTGATCCACCATCGATCGCACTGGCTGACCGTCTTCGTGATCTTCCATTCCGAGTTGATCGCCTGAAAACAGGTACTCCTCCTCGTATCGATGCGCGTAGCGTTGATTTTTCTGAGCTTGAGGTTCAGCACGGTGATAACCCGACGCCTGTTTTCTCGTTCATGGGCAGCCGAGCTCAACAACCTCGTCAAATTCCATGTTACATCACGCATACCAATGAAAATACGCATGACGTAATTCGTGCCAACCTTGATCGCAGCCCTATGTACGCGGGTGTGATTGAAGGCATTGGCCCTCGTTACTGCCCTTCGATTGAAGACAAAGTAATGCGTTTTGCTGACAAGAACAGTCACCAAATTTTTATTGAGCCAGAAGGTCTAACGACTCACGAGCTATACCCGAATGGTATCTCTACCAGTCTGCCGTTTGATGTACAGGTTCAAATTGTTCGTTCGATGAAGGGCTTTGAAAATGCTCATATCGTTCGCCCTGGCTATGCGATTGAGTACGATTTCTTTGATCCTCGCGACCTTAAGCTGACTTACGAAACTAAGTTTATCAAAGGTCTATTCTTTGCGGGTCAAATCAACGGTACCACTGGCTATGAAGAAGCGGCTGCACAAGGCTTGATGGCCGGTCTGAATGCAAGTTTGTTTACTCAAGGCAAAGAAGGCTGGAGTCCACGTCGTGACCAAGCTTACATGGGCGTGCTTATCGACGACCTATCTACCATGGGTACCAAAGAACCTTACCGCATGTTTACGTCTCGCGCGGAATACCGTCTGCTGCTTCGTGAAGACAACGCCGATATCCGCTTGACTGAAAAGTCGCGTGAACTTGGCCTTGTTGATGACGCTCGTTGGGCTCGTTTCAACGAGAAGATGGAAAACATGGAGAAGGAGCGTCAACGTCTGAAAGAGACTTGGATTAATCCAAAATCTGAAGATATTGATCAACTGAACCAAATTCTGAAAACACCAATGTCTCGTGAAGCGAGCGGTGAAGATCTTCTTCGTCGCCCTGAAATGACTTATTCACAGTTAACCGCATTGGATCGTTTTGGTCCTGCACTGGAAGATCAACAAGCGTCTGAGCAAGTTGAGATCCAAGTGAAGTACGATGGTTACATTCAGCGTCAACAAGACGAAATTGAAAAATCACTGCGTCATGAAAACACCAAACTGCCTGCTGATATCGATTACAGCAAGGTAAAAGGACTTTCTAACGAAGTGGTTCTTAAACTAACGACAGCTAAGCCTGACTCAATTGGTATTGCTTCGCGAATTTCAGGTATCACACCTGCAGCAATCTCAATTCTGTTGGTTTACTTGAAAAAACACGGCCTGTTGAAAAAAGGTGAGGAAGCATAATGAGCGCATTACGCGAAAAACTGGATCACCTTATTGGCCAGACTGAACTTGAAGTATCTGAAAAACAACGTGGCCAGTTGGTTGGCTACGTTGAGTTACTGAACAAGTGGAACAAAGCTTATAACCTAACATCAGTTCGTGACCCACAAGAAATGATGGTGAAACATATCTTAGATAGCATCATTGTTAGCACTCACTTACAAGGTAAGCGCTTTATCGATGTGGGTACGGGACCTGGTCTTCCTGGGATTCCGCTCTCAATCATGAATCCAGACTGCGAGTTTTACTTGCTAGACAGCCTAGGTAAGCGTATTCGTTTTATCAAACAGGTGATTCATGAGCTGGGTATCGACAACGTGGTACCGGTTCAAAGTCGCGTTGAAGAATTTCAACCAGAAGAAAAGTTTGATGCAGTGCTCAGTCGTGCATTTGCGTCAATGACAGACATGGTAGAGTGGTGTCACCATTTACCTAAAGAGCAATCCGGTGTATTTTTGGCTCTTAAGGGACAACATCCTAGAGACGAAATCGACCTGTTACCTGAATGGTGTTCAGTGACAGACATTAAAGCTTTGCAAGTGCCAGAGCTTGATGGAGAGCGTCATCTAGTTACTTTATCGCGTCAGGGATAATCAGCGAGGCCATAGTGGGTAGAATCGTAGCAATTGCCAACCAGAAGGGTGGCGTAGGAAAAACAACAACTTGCATTAATTTAGCAGCATCAATGGCGGCAACAAAACGCAAGATATTGGTTGTTGACCTCGATCCTCAAGGTAATGCCACTATGGCGAGCGGTGTCGACAAGTATCAAGTTGAAGCAACAGCTTACGATTTGTTGGTTGAAGACACCCCATTTGATGAGGTGGTTTGCCGGAGTACATCTGGCAATTATGACCTCATCGCCGCGAACGGTGATGTTACTGCGGCAGAAATCAAGCTGATGGAAGTGTTTGCTCGTGAAGTTCGTTTAAAAAATGCACTCGAACCCATTCGCAATAACTATGATTTTATCTTTATTGATTGCCCTCCCTCATTAAACCTTCTTACAATCAACGCGATGGCTGCGGCCGACTCCGTATTGGTTCCTATGCAATGTGAATACTTTGCTTTGGAAGGTTTGACTGCATTGATGGATACCATCAGTAAGCTAGCGGCTGTTGTAAACGAGAACCTGAAGATCGAAGGTCTTCTGCGTACTATGTACGATCCTCGCAACCGCTTATCGAACGAAGTATCTGATCAACTCAAAAAACACTTTGGTAGCAAAGTCTACCGAACTGTGATCCCTAGAAATGTGCGTCTGGCAGAAGCCCCGAGTCACGGCAAGCCAGCAATGTACTACGACAAATATTCCGCAGGAGCTAAGGCTTACCTTGCTCTTGCTGGCGAAATGTTGCGTCGTGAAGAAGTCCCAGTATAGGTCCAACCAAAGGAATTCGCTCAATGTCTAAGCGTGGTTTAGGAAAAGGGCTAGATGCATTGCTTGCAACTAGCTCATTGGCTCGTGAAAAACAGCAAGTTGCTTCTCATAGTCAAGCGTTATCGGCTGATGGTGAGCTCATCGAACTTGCTGTCGGTTGCTTAAAGCCAGGTGTATATCAACCGCGTAAGGATATTGCGCCGGAAGCGCTAGAAGAGTTAGCGGCATCTATACAATCTCAAGGCATTATCCAACCGATCGTTGTACGCCCTTTAGCGCACGACCAATTTGAGATTATTGCTGGTGAACGTCGTTGGAGAGCGGCTCGTCAAGCTGGTCTTAAACAAGTTCCATGCTTGATCAAGAGAGTAGAAGACAAGGCCGCGATTGCGATGGCATTGATCGAGAACATTCAACGTGAAGATCTGAATGTTATCGAAGAATCACAAGCGCTAGAGCGCTTGCAGAACGAGTTTTCACTGACACATCAGCAGGTCGCCGATGTGATTGGTAAATCCAGAGCTACCGTTAGTAACTTATTACGTCTAAATCAGCTCGAAAATGAAGTAAAAGGTTTAGTTTCCAGTAAACAACTAGAAATGGGGCATGCTAGAGCACTGCTTGCGCTTGAAGGTGTTACCCAGGTTGAGGCAGCGAATACTGCAGCAACCAAAAAAATGACCGTGCGTCAAACTGAGCAACTTGTCAAAAAGTGCTTAAAACCAGACGTTGAAGCGGAATCGAAGCCCGAAGACACTGAGGCCATCGAACTTTCACGAAGACTCACGGAAAAATTGCAAGCAAACGTTTCAGTTACTCGTTCTGTTAGCGGTAAGTCAAAAGTGACAATTACTCTTGATGAGCCTCACAAATTAGAGCAACTTATTGCTAAACTAGAGTACTAAATGAGATAATTGATTTAGGTCAATTATGTAATAAACAAGTAATTTCTTACAAAAGTTGTCGGTTTGTATACAGAAATGTAAATGATTGCTGCATTCTTATTGCAATCAATTTGGCTGAACGTATAATTTTCGCCAATTTCTCAGCACGCTTTTAAGCGAGTGGTAAAGTGGGCTTAAAGAGGAACGAATACATGGTAGCGGCGTTAGCAAGACCAGGACGAGTGCTTGCAAAGCAAATGTTATTGATCGAGCTTAGCGCGGTTATATTAGTGGCGATAGGGTTAGGTTTAGCTGTTAATCCTGATTGGGGTTTTGCTGCATTGGTTGGTGGCGGTATTTTTGTCATCGCGAATGTGGTTTTTTGTGTGTGTGCTTTCCTATTTTGTGGAGCTCGCGCAACTAAGTTAGTTGCGGCGTCGTTCTATGCAGGTGAAGCACTAAAGATCCTTATCACAGTTCTACTATTCTCTATTGTCTACATGTATATGCAGGTGGAATTAATTCCCCTCAAACTGACCTATTTACTGGTTCTAGGTATTAATATCTTTGCGCCAGTGCTTTTCATTAACAATAAAAAATAGGATGAGTTATGGCTGCGCCAACAGCATCCGGATACATTGAACACCATTTACAAAACCTTTCTTTAGCTAAGTTTGGTCTTGTAGAGGAGACAAGTTTCTGGAACGTACATATAGACAGTCTGTTTTTTTCGGTGTTGACAGGGATGTTATTCCTTTGGGTTTTTCGCTCAGTCGCTAAGAAAGCAACAGTAGGTGTACCTGGTAAGCTTCAGTGTTTTGTTGAAATGGTAGTGGAATTCGTTGGCGACAACGTTAAAGAAACTTTCCATGGTCGCAACCCTCTGATTGCCCCACTAGCACTGACTATATTCTGCTGGATTATCATTATGAACTTGATGGACTTAGTGCCTATCGATTTCTTACCATATCCTGCAGAGCATTGGCTAGGTATCCCTTACTTGAAAGTGGTTCCTACAGCTGATGTAAATATAACCATGGCAATGGCTTTGGGTGTTTTTGCTCTGATGATCTACTACAGCATCAAAGTGAAAGGCCTAGGCGGATTTGCTAAAGAATTGGCACTGCATCCATTTAATCACCCAATCATGATCCCATTTAACTTGGTACTTGAGGTAATTTCGTTATTAGCGAAGCCACTATCTCTAGGTATGCGTTTATTTGGTAATATGTTTGCGGGTGAGGTGGTGTTTATTCTTATCGCGGCAATGCTACCGTGGTACTTACAATGGGTAGGTGCACTACCTTGGGCTATCTTCCATATCTTAGTTATATTGATTCAAGCGTTTGTTTTCATGATGTTGACAATCGTTTACTTATCAATGGCTCATGAAGATAGTGATCACTAAAAAATTTTTAAGCTTTATTCTAACTATTAATGTTAATCGGAGAACGTAAATGGAAACTGTACTAAGTTTTTCAGCAATCGCTGTTGCTATTATTGTTGGTCTTTGTGCCGTAGGTACTGCAATTGGTTTTGCTATTCTTGGTGGTAAATTCCTAGAAGGCGCTGCGCGTCAACCTGAAATGGCTCCAATGCTACAAGTTAAGATGTTCATCATCGCTGGTCTACTGGATGCTGTTCCAATGATCGGTATCGTAATCGCACTACTATTCACGTTTGCTAACCCATTTGTTGGTCAACTAGCAGGCTAATTAACTCTTTAATAGTTAATTAAATTTTTGTAGTTGATTCTTAACGAGGGGTAGCTGTTGTGAATATGAACGCAACTCTGCTAGGTCAAGCAATTGCTTTTTCACTGTTTGTTTGGTTCTGCATGAAATATGTATGGCCACCAATCATGCAAGCAATTGAAGAACGTCAGAAAAAAATTGCTGACGGTCTTGTAGCCGCTGAACGCGCTGCTAAAGACTTGAACCTGGCACAAGCCAACGCTTCTGAGCAAATGAAAGAAGCAAAGCGCACTGCAACTGAGGTTATTGATCAGGCAAACAAACGTAAAGCTCAAATTATTGATGAAGCACGCGAAGAAGCTCAGGCAGAACGCCAGAAAATCTTAGCGCAAGCTGAAGCAGAAATTGAAGCAGAGCGTACACGTGCCCGTGATGACCTGCGCAAACAAGTCGCAACTCTGGCTATAGCTGGTGCTGAGAAAATCCTTGAGCGTACAATCGATAAAGATGTACACGATGATCTTCTTAACAACATTACTGCAAAACTTTAAAGCAAGGGGCTGTATATGTCTGATTTGACTACAATCGCACGCCCCTATGCTAAAGCAGCGTTTGACTTTGCGGTAGATAAAGGTGAGCTAGACCAATGGGGTCAAATGCTTACTTTTGCTGCCGAAGTGGCACAAAATGATGATGTTCACAATTTATTAAGCGGTTCTATGACTGCTGAAAAATTAGCTGAAGTATTCATTGTAATTTGTGGCGAACAATTTGATGAATTCGGCCAGAACTTAATTAAAGTGATGGCAGAGAATGGCCGCTTAATGGCTTTTCCTGATGTTTGTAAAGAGTTCTTTATACTCAAAAAAGAGTATGAGAAAGAGATCGACGTTGAAGTTACTTCAGCTGTTGAACTTTCTGAAGAACAACGCACAAGCATTATCAGCAAATTGGAACTGCGCCTTGCGCGCAAAGTTCAGCTGAATTGCAGTATAGATGAGACTCTACTTAGTGGAGTTATTATTCGAGCCGGAGACCTAGTCATCGATAACTCAGCGCGCAGTCGTTTAGACCGCCTGAGCGATGCATTGCAGTCTTAATGGGGATTGGAGCATGCAACTTAATTCCACTGAAATTAGCGATCTAATTAAACAACGTATTGAATCTTTCGACGTTGTTAGTGAAGCTCGCAATGAAGGTACTATCGTTTCTGTAAGCGATGGCATCCTTAGCATCCACGGCCTAGCGGACGTGATGCAAGGTGAAATGATCGAACTACCGGGTGGCCGTTACGCTCTAGCACTGAACTTGAACCGTGATTCGGTTGGTGCTGTTGTAATGGGCCCGTATGCTGACCTACAGGAAGGCATGAAAGTTACAGGTACTGGTCGTATTCTAGAAGTACCAGTAGGTCCTGAAATGCTTGGTCGTGTTGTAAACACGCTAGGTGAGCCAATTGATGGTAAAGGTCCAATCGAAGCTAAATTGACTTCGCCTGTAGAAATTATCGCACCAGGTGTAATCGACCGTAAATCGGTAGATCAACCTGTTCAAACTGGTTACAAGTCTGTTGACTCAATGATCCCTATCGGTCGTGGTCAACGTGAACTAGTAATCGGTGACCGTCAGACTGGTAAAACAGCAATGGCGATCGATGCGATTATCAACCAGAAAGACTCTGGTATTTTCTCTATCTACGTAGCTATCGGCCAAAAAGCGTCGACTATTGCTAACGTAGTTCGCAAACTAGAAGAGCACGGCGCACTGGCTAACACTGTTGTTGTTGTTGCATCTGCTTCTGAATCTGCTGCGCTGCAATACCTTGCACCGTATGCTGGTTGTGCGATGGGTGAATACTTCCGTGATCGCGGCGAAGATGCACTGATTGTTTATGATGATCTATCTAAGCAAGCGGTAGCTTACCGTCAAATTTCACTACTACTTAAGCGTCCACCTGGCCGTGAAGCGTTCCCTGGTGATGTTTTCTACCTTCACTCTCGTCTACTAGAGCGTGCTGCTCGTGTAAGCGAAGCATACGTAGAAAAGTTCACTAACGGTGAAGTGACAGGCAAGACTGGTTCTTTAACTGCTCTTCCTATCATCGAAACGCAAGCTGGTGACGTATCTGCATTCGTACCAACAAACGTAATCTCGATTACTGATGGTCAGATCTTCCTACAAACTGAACTATTCAACGCGGGCGTACGTCCAGCTGTTGACCCTGGTATCTCAGTTTCTCGTGTAGGTGGTTCGGCGCAGACTAAAATCATCAAGAAGCTATCTGGCGGTATCCGTACTGCTCTAGCTCAATACCGTGAACTAGCAGCATTTGCACAGTTCTCATCGGATCTTGATGAAGCGACCAAAAAGCAACTAGACCACGGTCAAAAAGTTACAGAACTGATGAAGCAGAAACAATATGCTCCTATGTCTGTATTTGACCAAGCTCTAGTAATCTTCGCTGCAGAGCGTGGATACCTTCAAGACGTAGAACTGTCAAAAGTTCTAGATTTTGAAGCTGCTTTACTGTCGTTTGCTCGTGGTCAATACGCTGATCTAGCAACACAGATCGACGCAACGGGTGCTTTCAACAAAGAAATCGAAGCTGAGCTGAAGAAGCTTGTTGACGATTTCAAGGCAACCCAGACCTGGTAATTGGTAGGTGGTCTTAGGGCCACCTCATACCATTAACGGAGAGTAACGATGGCCGGCGCAAAAGAGATACGTAATAAAATCGGTAGTGTTAAAAGCACACAGAAGATTACGAAAGCAATGGAAATGGTAGCAGCTTCGAAAATGCGTCGTTCTCAAGACGCAATGGAAGCTACTCGTCCATATGCAGAAACAATGCGTAAAGTGATCGGTCATTTGGCTAATGGTAGCCTCGAGTATAAGCATCCTTATCTTGAGGAACGTGAAGCCAAACGTGTTGGTTACATCATCGTTTCTACAGACCGTGGTCTTTGTGGTGGTTTGAACATTAACTTGTTCAAAAAAGCTATGAACGACATGAAAGATTGGTCTGAGAAAGGTGCTGATGTAGAACTTGCAATTGTAGGTTCAAAAGCGACAGCATTTTTCAACAACAGCGGCGCGAAAGTAGCAGCTCAAGTTTCTGGTCTGGGCGATCGCCCAAGCCTTGAAGACTTGATTGGCTCTGTAAGCGTTATGCTGAAGAAATATGATGAAGGCGAATTGGATCGCCTGTTCGTAGTGTTCAACAAGTTTGAAAACACTATGGTACAAGAACCAACGATCGATCAATTACTTCCTTTGCCTAAATCAGACAGCGAAGACATGAAACGCGATCATGCTTGGGACTACATTTATGAGCCTGAGCCAAAACCACTACTAGATGCACTACTGGTTCGCTACGTCGAATCTCAAGTATATCAAGGTGTGGTCGAGAACCTTGCTTGTGAGCAAGCGGCTCGAATGATTGCTATGAAATCAGCAACAGATAACGCTGGTGACATTATTGATGACTTAGAACTTGTGTACAACAAAGCGCGTCAAGCGGCAATTACACAAGAACTTTCTGAGATCGTTTCAGGCGCAGCTGCGGTTTAAGCTTAGGTAAAACTAAATAGTTAGAGGATTAACGATGGCTACAGGTAAGATCGTACAGATCATCGGTGCGGTAGTCGACGTAGAGTTCCCACAGGGTGAAGTACCTCGTGTATACGACGCTCTGAATGTTAATGAAGTACAAGAACGTCTAGTTCTTGAAGTTCAGCAACAACTTGGCGGTGGCGTAGTTCGCGCAATCGTAATGGGTAGCTCTGATGGTTTACGTCGTGGTTTGACAGTTGAAAATACTGGCGCTCCAATCTCAGTACCAGTAGGTACTAAGACATTGGGTCGTATCATGAATGTCCTAGGTGACGCGATTGATGAGTGTGGCGAGATTGGTGCTGAAGAGCATTACGCCATTCACCGTGAAGCTCCAAGCTATGAAGAGCAGTCTAACGAGACAGCTCTTCTAGAAACTGGTGTTAAAGTAATCGACTTGATTTGTCCATTCGCTAAGGGTGGTAAAATCGGTCTATTCGGTGGTGCTGGTGTAGGTAAGACCGTTAACATGATGGAACTTATCAACAACATCGCACTTCAACACTCAGGCCTATCTGTATTTGCAGGTGTAGGTGAGCGTACTCGTGAAGGTAACGATTTCTACTTTGAGATGCAGGAAGCAGGTGTTGTAAACATCGAAAAACCTGAAGAATCAAAAGTAGCGATGGTTTACGGTCAGATGAACGAGCCACCAGGTAACCGTCTACGTGTTGCCCTGACTGGCCTAACAATGGCAGAGCGCTTCCGTGACGAAGGTCGTGACGTTCTACTGTTCGTTGATAACATCTACCGTTACACACTAGCAGGTACTGAAGTATCAGCACTTCTAGGTCGTATGCCTTCTGCGGTAGGTTACCAACCTACACTGGCTGAAGAAATGGGTGTTCTACAAGAGCGTATCACGTCAACTAAAGCTGGTTCTATCACGTCTGTACAGGCGGTATACGTACCTGCGGATGACTTGACTGACCCGTCTCCAGCAACAACGTTCGCTCACTTGGATGCAACGGTTGTACTTAACCGTAACATCGCATCTATGGGTCTATACCCTGCGATCGACCCGCTAGATTCTACTTCACGTCAACTGGATCCATTGGTAGTTGGACAAGAGCACTACGACATCGCTCGTGGCGTTCAGTCTACTCTTCAGCGCTATAAAGAGCTGAAAGATATCATTGCTATCCTAGGTATGGACGAGCTATCTGAAGAAGATAAGCAAGTTGTATCTCGTGCTCGTAAGATTGAGAAGTTCCTAACTCAGCCTTACCACGTAGCGGAAGTATTTACAGGTGACCCAGGCATTTACGTACCTCTTAAAGAGACTCTACGTGGCTTCCAAGGTCTTCTATCTGGTGAATACGATGACATTCCAGAGCAAGCGTTCATGTACTGTGGTGCAATTGACGAAGCTATCGAGAATGCTAAGAAGCTATAAGGCTAACTAGGAGGCGATATGGCAGCAATAACCTTTCACCTAGACGTTGTAAGTGCAGAGAAACAAATTTTCTCAGGCCTTGTTGAGACGTTTCAGGTGACCGGTAGTGAGGGTGAACTTGGTATTTTCCATGGTCACTGTCCACTGCTGACCGCTATCAAGCCTGGCATGGTGCGTATTGTTAAGCAGCACGGCCACGAAGAAATCATTTATGTTTCTGGTGGTATGGTAGAAGTTCAGCCTGGTACAGCAACTGTACTGGCTGATACAGCTATCCGTGGTGAAGAGCTAGACGCAGCAAAGGCGGAAGAAGCTAAGCGCAAGGCTGTGGAGAATATCCAAAATCAGCATGGCGACATAGACTTCGCACAAGCGGCCGGTGAACTGGCTAAAGCCATTGCTCAGTTACGAGTTATCGAACTGACAAAACAGCGTCGTTAATCTTTTTAAGATTACAGACTCTGAGATAAAGGCGACCTAAGGGTCGCCTTTTTGCATTTTTAGATTCTCAAAAATGCTTCTTTTACGTATCACTACTGGTTAAATGGTTATTGCGATTTAATTTTTTGCCCAAAAACGGTTACAATATCGGCTTAATAAAAATAACGTTGGATAGGTTTACAATGAAGTTTAGCGCGGTAATTCTCGCGGCGGGCAAAGGCACTCGCATGTATTCAAACACACCAAAGGTTCTGCACACACTTGCGGGTAAGCCAATGGTGAAGCATGTTATCGATACATGTAATGGTTTAGGCGCTCAAAACATCAACCTGGTTTACGGCCACGGTGGTGATCAGATGAAGGCTACTCTAGCTGAAGAATCTGTAAACTGGGCACTGCAAGCTGAGCAGCTGGGTACGGGTCACGCTGTGGATCAAGCATCTGCACATTTCGCTGATGATGAAAAAGTATTGGTGCTATACGGTGATGTTCCACTGATCTCACCTGAAACCATTGAAAACCTATTAGACGCTCAACCAAACGGTGGCATCGCGCTACTTACTGTCGTGTTAGACAACCCGATGGGCTACGGACGTATTATTCGTCGTAATGGCCCTGTTGTGGCTATCGTTGAACAGAAAGATGCAACGGATGAGCAGAAGCTTATCAAAGAGATCAATACCGGCGTTATGGTGGCGACTGGTGGCGATCTGAAGCGCTGGTTGTCAGGTCTAAGCAACGACAACGCACAGGGTGAATATTACCTGACTGACGTTATCGCTGCGGCTCACGACGAAGGTCGTGCAGTTGAAGCGGTACACCCAGTAAGCCCAATTGAAGTGGAAGGCGTTAACGATCGTTCGCAACTGGCTCGCCTAGAGCGCGCTTACCAAGCTACGCAAGCCGATAAGCTATTGAAGCAAGGCGTGATGCTACGCGACCCAAGCCGCTTTGATCTGCGTGGTGAACTGCAGTGCGGTATGGACGTTGAGATTGATACTAACGTTATCATCGAAGGCAGCGTAAGCATTGGCGATAAAGTGGTTATCGGCACTGGCTGCGTGCTGAAAGACTGTGAGATCGATGACAACACAGTTATTCGTCCATACAGCGTAATCGAAGGAGCGACTGTTGGTGAAGACTGTACGGTTGGTCCATTTACTCGCCTACGCCCTGGTGCAGACATGCGTAACGATTCGCACGTCGGTAACTTTGTTGAAGTGAAGAACACTCGCCTTGGCGAAGGCTCTAAAGCCAACCACCTGACTTATCTTGGGGATGCTGAAATTGGTCAGCGCGTAAACGTGGGTGCGGGTGCAATTACTTGTAACTACGATGGGGCGAATAAGTTTAAGACCATTATTGGTGATGACGTATTCGTTGGTTCAGACAGCCAATTAATCGCGCCTGTTACGATTGGTAATGGTGCTACCGTTGGAGCTGGCTCTACCGTAACACGCGATGTTTCTGAAAATGAGCTGGTTATCAGCCGTGCGAAAGAACGTAAGATTGCTGACTGGCAGCGTCCGACTAAGAAAAAGTAGTCTCTTAATAAATAAGATGATTTAAATGAAAGTCAGTAGTACCGCTACTGGCTTTTTCTTATTTATCTAGATATAAAAAAAGAGCGAGTAATCTCGCTCTTTTTTGTTTTCGTTAACTTAGAAACTAGTCTTGTTTCTCGTCAGCGACTACTCGAGAGTTGTCAGGTGTCGCGAAGTGTTCAGAAAGCTCTTTGTTCGAAACAATATAGCCAACCCACAACGCACCCAAACAGATCACAACGGCAATACCCGTCGCGCTTAGTGCTTGGCTAGCCATTGCCGCGACCAATGCACTTGATAGGCCACTGATACTGATTTGCAGGCTGTTTTGTAGGCCAGCAGCTGTTGCTGGGCTTTGTTTAGCGCTTGATAGGGCACGGTTTACTACGATTGGGTAAAGAGCACCGTTTGCGACAGCAATCAAACAGAAAGGTGCTAGTAGAGGCCAGATTGACGTCAGTTCCCATTGTGATGCAATAAAGATAAGCATCGCTGCTACGCTGAACAAACCGATAAGATTTCTTAGTACAACACCATCGCCATATTTCTTCACCGCTTGCTTACCGAAGTAACCACCCGCCATGAACGCGATTGTCTGTGGGATGAAGCTCAAACCGATGTCTTTTGCTTCATAACCTAGCTGAGCCATGATCTCTGGCATACCCGTTAGGTAAGCGAAGAACGCGGCAGATGCTGATGCAAACATTAAAACATTACCCATGTAAGGCTTTGATTTAAGCAACATCTTGATGTCTGTCTTAATCGATGTCTGTTTTACTTCAGGCGCTTCTTTTGGTTGAGCCATTGTTGTCGCCACTAGCAGTGCACCCATCAAGGTCAACGTGATGAAGATACTGTGCCAGCCAAAGCTATCCGCCAGTAACACACCTAGCTGAGGTGCTAGTGCAGGAGATAGCGCAACCAAAGGCATGATGGTTGCAAAAATTTGCTGGCTACTGCTTTGCGAGTAACGCTTGATAACCATTGCTTGCCAGATTACCGCAGGAGCACATACGCCGATCGCTTGAATGAATCGTAGTGTCAGTAGGTGCCATACCTCGGTGCTGAATGCTAAGCCGAATGAAGCTGCAGTAAAGATAACAAGACCAACCGCCAGCGTATTACGGTGACCATACTTGTCACTCGCCAGACCCCAAAGAAGCTGACCCATTGCCATACCACCAAGGAATACCGTTAGAGACAGAGCAATCTGCTCTGGGCCGGTTGCGAAATCAACTTCCATTGCCTTAAATGCAGGAAGGTACATATCGGTCGCAATAAAGCCAAGCATTGAAAGAACTGCAAGGTAGACCAATTGAAATTTAGAAATATTCATAAGATGCCATTAAGCTAAAGGTAGTGATGTTTTTATCATCAAAAAAATTGTTTGATATACAGAAGTGAAAGCCCCTGTTTATTTATGCTGACATTCTATTTTTCAGACCTGATAAAATAAAACGCTAAAATATGTGGTTATCAATCAAAAAATTTGAAGGCTTATGTTCTCTAAATCCTCTTTAGAAATGCTCGATACGGTTGCTCGCTTAGGCAGTTTTACTGCGGCGGCAGAACAATTGCACAAAGTACCATCGGCGATCAGCTACGGTGTTAGGCAGGTTGAGCAAGAACTGGATGTTCTACTTTTCAGACGTTTACCAAGAAAAGTAGAGCTGACACCGGCAGGTGAATTGTTCATTGAAGAGGCACGTGCGTTACTGAGGCAGATGGAAGAGGTCAGTGCTCAGACTCGCCGAGCGGCGCGTGGCTGGAAGAAAACCTTGCGCCTAACGCTCGATAACGTGGTTAAGCTCGACAAAATGAAGCCGATGATTGAAGAGTTCTACCAAACCTTTGAGTTTGCAGAGCTTCAGATCAACATGGAGGTGTTTAATGGCTCTTGGGAAGCGATTGCACAGGGCAGAGCGGATATTGTGATTGGCGCAACCTCAGCGATACCGGTCGGTGGCGACTTTGAGGTTAAAGATATGGGACGCCTAGATTGGGCGTTTGTAATGTCGCCAAGTCACCCGTGTGTGCGAGAGCAAAACCTCAACGAAGAATTTGTTAGCCAGTATCCCGCGATATGTTTGGACGATACCTCTAGTGTGCTCCCCAAGCGACACACAGGTCACTACTCAAGTCAAAGACGCCTGTTGTTACCCAACTGGTATAGCGCCATAGAGTGTCTTAAAAATGGAGTAGGAGTGGGTTATATGCCAAGGCACATTGCCGCGCCAATTATCGAACAAGGCCTGCTGGTGGAGAAAATACTGCCTGAACCGAGTCCGCAGAGTCATTGTTGTTTGGTATGGCGAAAAGACGATAACCATAAACTGATCGAATGGATGGTGAAGTACCTAGGATCGAGTGAGCAACTTCACCAAGATTGGTTGGATCATCGCAAGGCGATCTAATGATCTGTTTACAAGAAGATCCTTTTCAAGCTTGAGCTGAATCAGCACCAATAAAAAGAGCGAGTAAATACTCGCTCTTTTTTGATTCGGTCGTTAACTCTTATGACAAGAAGAACTTGTAGGAAGGGTTATCGGTTTCATCTTTACACTGATAGCCAAGCTCTCGTAGATGTGTTGAGAACTGAGCTAAATCATCATCATCCAGTTCGAATCCACACAATACACGGCCGTAATCAGCGCCGTGGTTACGGTAGTTGAACAGGCTGATATTCCAATGGGTACCTAAGGTATCAAGGAACTTAATCAATGCTCCTGGGTATTCAGGAAACTCGAAGCTGTATAGGCGCTCTTTCAATGGTTTTGATGGTTTGCCACCAATCATGTAACGAATGTGCAGTTTTGCCATCTCATCATCAGAGAGATCGACAACCGGGTAGCCGCCCTCACGTAAGTCATTGATGATGTGTTCGAGTTCTTCTTGACCACCTTGTAGGCGTACACCAACGAAGATATTCGCTAGGCTTTCGTCGTTGTGGCGGTAGTTAAACTCAGTTACCGCTCGACCACCAATAATATTACAGAACTCTAGGAATGCTCCTTGTCGCTCTGGAATCGTAACCGCAAGTAGACCTTCTCGCTTCTCACCTAGTTCACAACGTTCAGAGACATAACGCAGACCATGGAAGTTGGTATTAGCACCAGAAAGTACAGTTGCCAGTTGTTTGCCTTGCAGTTGGTTCTGCTCTGCAAACTTCTTTAAACCAGCCAGAGCAAGCGCACCAGAAGGCTCTGCAATCGCACGAGTGTCTTCAAAGATGTCTTTGACCGCAGAGCAGATCTCATCGCTAGACACGGCAATGTGACCATCGATGTACTGCTGACACAGACGGAATGTCTCTTCACCAATGCGCTTAACCGCAACGCCATCGGCAAACATGCTGACTTGATCCAGTACTACTGGCTCACCGGCATCCAGTGCTGCTTTCAAGCAAGATGAATCTTCAGGTTCAACCGCGATGACTTTTATTTCCGGCATCAATTGCTTAACTAGCACGGCAACACCCGCAGCCAAACCACCACCACCGACAGGCACAAAGATGTAATCCATGTGACCATTTTGCTGAAGCATTTCCATACCCATGGTGCCCTGTCCGGCGATCACCAATGGGTGATCGAATGGAGGCACAAAGGTGTAGCCATGTTCAGCGGAAAGGCGTTCTGCTTCAGCTTTAGCTTCATCAAAGTTGCTGCCGTGTAGAACTACGTTACCGCCAAAGCCACGTACCGCATCAACCTTGATGTCTGGTGTGGTTTTTGGCATCACAATCGTGGTTTGAATACCAAGCTTAGAACCGGACAGCGCCATACCTTGAGCATGGTTACCTGCCGATGCTGCAATCACACCTGCGGCTTTCTGTTGCTCTGAAAGGCTTGATACCATGTTGTAGGCACCACGTAGCTTGAACGAGTGGACCGGCTGACGGTCTTCACGCTTTAGCTGAACCTGATTACCAATGCGAGCACTTAAGCGAGGCATCTCTTGCAGAGGTGTCACGATTGCGGCTTCGTAAACTGGCGCTCTCAGGATCTGACGCAGATAATCTGCGCCAGTTTGTTTTTGGGGACTGACCGTGTCATCACTCATAGACTAGCCCTCTAGCTTAGACTTATCACGCACGGCGCCTTTGTCGGCACTGGTCGCCATGCTTGCGTAAGCTTTCAGTGCGAAAGACACTTCACGCTGACGGTTTTCTGGTTTCCAGCCTAGTGCGTCTTGCTTAACACGACGCGCTTCTAGTTCAGCTTCAGGCACATCAAGTGTGATCGAACGGCTAGGGATGTCGATAGTGATGATATCGCCAGTGTTTACTAGACCAATCACACCGCCACTTGCTGCTTCTGGAGAAGCGTGACCGATAGACAGACCCGATGTACCACCCGAGAAACGACCATCTGTTAATAGAGCACAAGACTTGCCTAGACCCATAGATTTTAGGTAAGTGGTTGGGTAAAGCATTTCTTGCATGCCCGGACCACCTTTAGGACCTTCGTAACGAATAACAACCACTTCGCCCGCTTTCACTTTGCCACCTAAGATGCCATCAACAGCACTATCTTGGCTTTCAAATACGATAGCAGGACCTTGGAATTTCAGGTTCTCTTCATCAACACCTGCTGTCTTAACGATACAACCGTCAACGGCGATGTTGCCTGAAAGTACGGCTAGGCCACCTTCTTGGCTGAATGCATTCTCTTTAGTACGGATACAACCTTCTTTACGGTCGTCATCAAGACGATCCCAACGGCAATCTTGTGAGAAGGCTTTGGTGGTACGAATACCTGCTGGGCCCGCGCGGAAGAACTTAAGTACCGCTTCGTCTTCTGTCTGCATGATGTCGTATTGAGCTAGCTGCTCTTGCATGCTTAGGCCAAGTACAGTGCGAGTTTGGTTGTTCAGTAGGCCTGCGCGGTCTAGTTCACCTAGGATAGCCATAACACCACCAGCGCGGTGAACGTCTTCCATGTGGTATTTAGGTGTTGAAGGCGCAACCTTACATAGGTGTGGAACGCGGCGAGACATCTCGTCGATATCACCCATATCAAAGTCGACTTCACCTTCTTGAGCTGCTGCCAATAGGTGAAGAACGGTGTTACTCGAGCCACCCATTGCGATATCTAGAGCCATTGCATTTTCAAAGGCTGCGCGGTTCGCGATGTTACGAGGCAGTGCTGATGCGTCATCTTGCTCGTAGTAACGCTTAGTCAGGTCAACGATACGCTTACCAGCATTGATGAATAGCTCTTCACGGTCAGCGTGCGTTGCTAGCATAGAACCGTTACCAGGCTGAGATAGGCCTAGCGCTTCAGTTAGACAGTTCATTGAGTTAGCCGTGAACATACCTGAACAAGAACCACATGTCGGACACGCAGAACGTTCTACTTGCTCACTTTGCTCATCAGAAATCGTTGGATCGGCACCTTGAATCATTGCATCAACAAGGTCTAACTTGATGATTTGATCGGAAAGCTTGGTTTTACCTGCTTCCATTGGGCCGCCTGATACAAAGATCACTGGGATGTTAAGGCGCATTGCAGCCATCATCATTCCCGGAGTGATTTTGTCACAGTTAGAGATACATACCATCGCATCCGCACAGTGAGCATTCACCATGTACTCTACTGAGTCTGCGATAAGCTCACGTGATGGCAGTGAGTACAGCATGCCACCGTGACCCATTGCGATACCATCATCAACTGCGATGGTGTTGAATTCTTTAGCGATACCGCCCGCTTTCTCGATTTCACCTGCTACCAATTGACCCATATCTTTAAGGTGAACGTGGCCTGGTACGAATTGAGTGAAAGAGTTTACAACTGCGATGATTGGCTTACCGAAGTCATCATCTTTAACGCCAGTTGCACGCCATAAAGCGCGCGCACCAGCCATGTTGCGTCCGTGGGTAGTCGTTGCTGAACGATAGATTGGCATTGCTTAAATCCTTATAAAATATTTGGCTGTTGCTTACTTAGTTGTTTGCGTTTGGTTTTCTGAAGTTTGGTCTGCTGGGTAAACGTAGTCTAACCAGCCCCACTTATCTTCAGTGGTTCCATTGAATAGACCAAAGTAAGCCGCTTGAACTTTTTCAGTGATAGGACCGCGTTTGCCTTCACCTACTGTAATTTTGTCTACGCTGCGAACCGGAACGATTTCCGCCGCTGTGCCTGTCATGAATACTTCATCGGCAAGGTATAGCGCTTCACGAGCAATGTTCTCTTCACGGATCTCATAACCCATGTCTTTTGCTAGTGTCATGATCGAATCACGCGTGATACCCGGCAGAATCGCACTGGTCGCTGGTGGTGTGGATAGCACGCCGTTACGTACCACAAAGATGTTCTCACCAGCCCCTTCAGAAAGGTAACCATCAACACTCAGTGCGATGCCTTCATCGTAACCATGACGGCGAGCTTCGCCACCAACTAATAGTGAAGATAGGTAGTTACCACCGGCTTTTGCTGCGGTTGGGATCGTGTTTGGAGCGGCACGGTTCCAGCTAGAAATCATTGCATCAACGCCGTTTTCTAGTGCTTCTTCGCCTAGGTAAGACCCCCAAGGGAAAGCAGCGATGATCAGTTCCATCTCAGTATTTTCTGGCGGGCAGACACCCAAACCAACGTTACCTACGAAACCTAGAGGGCGGATGTACGCTGACTCTAGCTTATTTTGGCGTAGCGTTTCGCGAGTCGCTTCCATAATTTCTTCCTCAGTGTAAGGAATAGGGAAGCGATAGATTTTTGCTGAGTCTTTTAGGCGCTTAGCATGTTCAGGGTGACGGAAGATAACCGGCCCTTTTGGTGTGTTGTAACAACGAACACCTTCAAACACAGAAGTACCGTAGTGCATTGCGTGAGTCAGGACGTGAACGTTCGCCTCTGCCCAAGGAACCATCTCACCGTTAAACCAAATATAGTCTGCTGTTTTAGCTGTCATGTTTGCGGTTCCTTATGCGTTTATCTTTTGTTGTAAGTTGTTGTTTGGCAGTTCATTACGGCTGATCGAGATAACGTCAACGGTACGTACATCCCACAGCTTTTCGATTTGGTTTACCAAGAACGAGATCGGACGGTCACTGTCTACGATGATCTCAACACTCGCCACTTTGCTTTCGTGGTTTTGAGTGCCCGCAACTTGCTTAACAATGAAGCCACGGTGGCGGATAACACGAAGAACACGCTCTAGTAGTACAGGCTTATCATCGGCTTTGATGTCTAATAGGTATCTTTTCATGTTATGTGTTCTCCAACATCTCACTGTTTGAAGCACCTGGCGGTACTAGTGGCCATACGTTTTCTTCTTCATCGATAAGAACATGAAGTAGGTAAGCGGTTTTGCTCTCTAGCATCTCTTTCAATGCTGGTTCTACTTCTTCTTTACGAGTGATGGTTTTGCCCGGGATATCGAACGCTTTCGCGAGCATCACGAAATCAGGGTTGTCATCTAAGATAGTTTCACTGTGGCGGCCATCAAAGAACAGCGATTGCCATTGGCGAACCATGCCCAAACGAGAGTTATTAAGCAGTACCATCTTCACTGGGATCTGACGACGCTTCAATGTGCCAAGCTCTTGAATGTTCATCATGAACGAGCCGTCACCAGAGATAAGTATAGATTGGTCGTCAGGACGCCCAACCGATGCACCCATTGCAGCTGGCAAGCCAAAGCCCATGGTGCCTAAACCGGCAGAGGTAATGAAGTTCTGTGGATCGCGAGGCTGAATGTGCTGAGCTGCCCACATTTGGTGTTGGCCCACATCAGTCGATACGATAGAGCTTGCTGGCATCATGTCTGACAGTTGCTTCAACAGCAGTGGAGCAAAAATCAGATCACCAGGGTGGTCGTAACGCCATTTGAATGAGCTACGAAGACCTTCAGAGTGATGAACCCAAGAGGAGATGTCTTGGCTTAGCTCTAGTTGAGGCATGATCTTGTTGATGTCACCGCGAATTGGCGCATTGGCAAGACGCAGTTTGCTGAACTCAGCGGCATCGATATCGATATGGATAACCTTAGCATGCGGCGCAAAGGTATCGAGTTTGCCAGTTACTCGGTCATCAAAACGAGCACCGACAACAATCAACAGGTCACTCTCTTGAACCACAAGGTTAGCGGCTTTAGTGCCGTGCATACCCAGCATGCCAAGGTAGTGTGGGTCGTCACGTTCGATAGTGCCCAAGCCTTTCAGTGTGCTTACTGCTGGCATTGGGTTTAGGCGTAAAAACTCACGAACCGCATCGGTTGCTTTAGCAAGTTGAACACCACCACCTACGTATAAAACAGGACGGGTCGCTTGAGACAAAAAGTACTGTGCCTGTTCAATGGCATCAGTTGTCGCAACAGGAATTGCGGGTGGAGTAAATTCAGGAAGAGCGTTAACAGGTGCTTCTGCTAGTTGAACGTCTTTAGCGATATCGACGATAACCGGGCCAGGGCGGCCAGACTTTGCTACCACAAACGCTTCAGCGAGGGTTGGAGCTAGCTCTTCAATATCAGTTACTAGGTAGCTGTGTTTAGTACATGACAGAGACATACCAATCACATCCATTTCTTGGAATGCATCGGTACCAATGTGGGAACTTGCAACCTGACCTGTGATAGCAACCAATGGGATTGAATCCATAAAGGCATCAGCAAGGCCAGTGACTAGGTTGGTTGCACCTGGTCCCGAGGTTGCCATACAAACAGCGACATCTTGTGTTGCTCTAGCCATGCCGATCGCGGCCATAGCGGCGCCTTGCTCATGGCGACATAGGATATGTTCAACCCCGCCGTCATAGAGTGCATCGTAGATTGGCATGATGGCACCACCGGGGTAACCAAATACGGTCTCAATTCCTTGTTGCTTGAGTGCGGATACGACTAGTTCTGCGCCTTTCATCGGAATTCTCCCGTATTACCTTTATTTTGGTAACTGTTTCCTTTGTCTCTGCACATCTTGTGCTCCCATTCTTCCTGTAAATCGGCAAAGCCGAAAATGCTCAAAAATATAAAAATCGAATGTTTAAATTAGAAAAAACCCCCGGACTTGTCAGTGCGGGGGTTTTTTCTAATTCGTGGTTACTTTCTTCCCACTCGCCCCCGCGCAGTCTTAATAATGACTACGATAATCAGGTTAATCAGGTTAATCAGTGCGTAAATGCGAGCGTTAAAAATCATAATATTCGAGTTTTCTCGTTTATTGTCTTCAGTAAATGTCTACATCTCTAGTGTTATCACACAAATCTGCCGCATGACAAGGGAAATGTCATTCTTTTTTCACATTAAAATACCATTCCACCAAGCTATATAACAACCTTATCGCTTTGGTGAGCAACGAATATCCAGAGCGAATACTTTTAAATCAAAGACAAAGGAAAGTTATGGGACTCGCGATAATTCATAGCCGAGCTAGTGTGGGTGTAGAGGCGCCAGAAGTGACCGTTGAGGTGCATATAAGCAACGGAATGCCTGGCTTCACGCTGGTGGGTCTACCTGAAACAACGGTCAAGGAATCTAAAGACCGAGTGAGAAGCGCGATCATCAATTCTCGCTTTGAGTTTCCATCGAAAAGAATCACGGTCAATCTCGCCCCAGCCGATTTGCCCAAAGAAGGTGGCCGTTTTGACCTGCCCATCGCGCTTGGGATTTTGGTGGCGTCAGATCAGCTTCCGACATCAAAAATAGCTCAACATGAATTTATCGGTGAGTTGGCATTGTCAGGAGAACTTCGCTCGGTAAAGGGCGTTTTGCCTGCGACGTTAGCCGCCGACAGTGTAGAGCGATGCTTAGTTGTCCCACATCATAACGGTGATCAGGCTGCGCTGGTGGGCAAGGGAGCGCATAAATCTGCACAAACCTTGTTGGAGGTTTGTGCTGACATGTGTGGACAGGCTCAGCTTGGGCTATATAGAACGGAACATCATCAGGCTGATGTTTCAGTGCTTCGCGACCTACAAGATATTATCGGCCAACAACAAGGAAAGCGAGCTCTAGAGATAGCCGCTGCTGGGAATCATAACTTATTGTTTCTTGGCCCACCCGGAACCGGAAAAACTATGCTCGCTTCTCGACTGCGTGACCTATTACCTGAAATGAGTGATGACGAAGCGATGGAAACCGCGTCGGTGGCCTCGTTAACGCAACAAGAAATCAATCAATACAACTGGAAGCAACGACCTTTTCGCTCTCCTCACCATTCCAGTTCAATGGCGGCATTAGTGGGTGGTGGTTCGGTGCCTCGCCCCGGAGAGATCTCTTTAGCGCATAACGGCTTATTGTTCTTAGATGAGATGCCGGAGTTTGAGCGCAAGGTGCTTGATTCATTACGAGAGCCACTAGAGTCGGGCGAGATCATTATCTCCCGTGCTGCGGGCAAGACTCGTTTTCCTGCGCGTTTTCAATTGGTCGGTGCACTTAACCCAAGTCCAACGGGTTATTACGAAGGTAACCAGGCGCGCGCCAACCCACAGATCATCCTGCGTTACCTCAATCGCTTATCTGGGCCCTTGCTGGATAGGTTCGATATGTCATTGGAGATACCTCTGTTGCCAAAAGGAATGTTGGCCGAAGGCGGTGATCGCGGTGAAACCACTCAAGTAGTTAAGCAAAGGGTTAGGCAGGCGCGAGAGTTAATGCTATCTCGCAACCATAAATCGAATGCACTGTTAGGTAGCCGAGAAATTGAGAAGTATTGCCCACTGCGACGCGAAGATGCAGAGTTTCTTGAGACAGCACTACATCGCTTGGGTTTATCGATTCGTGCTTATCATCGAATTATTAAGGTGGCACGAACCATTGCCGACCTTGACGGTAACGAGCAGATCGAAAAGAAACATCTATCAGAAGCGCTAGGCTATCGCGCGATGGATCGCTTGCTGAAACAACTCACGGCTCAAGCTGTCTAGCAAGCAGAAAAAGCCTGCTTAGATGCAGGCTTTCGTTGGATTGCAGTTCATACTCGCTAAGGTTAGAACTTGTAGTTCAAGCCAACTGAAACTATATATTGAGACTCGTCGTAGAAGGTAATGTTCGAGTCGCTGGTGCCGTAGCCTGCCAGTGAAATAAACGACCAGTTTTCCCAATCCATGAATTGATCATACTCATAGGCGGCGAATAGGTTGATATTGTCGTCGCTGCGTTTCTTGTCGTAGATCGGGTTGCTCGCATCGTAAGAGCGTTGGTTGTAACCCGCTGTTAGTGCGTACTTGTGACGCCCCATGCCACCAAACAAGCTTACCTCACCACCGAATTGGTCGTAAGATTCAGCTTTACCATCAGCATCACGTGTTTGATAGATGACGGATGGAATAAGCATCATGGTACGACTAAGTGGCAGGCGATATTGACCTTTCAAGTAGAGAGTATTGGCATCTCGTTTGAGCTCTTGATCTTGAATATCATCCTTGTCGACATCTTTGGTCGCATAGGCCATGTCTAGCGAGAAAGCTGAGCCCGCAATGTTGCTTAGCTTCAAACGAAACGCATTGCCAGTTTCATCGGTCTTGGTGCGAGCTGATGTGGTGTTGTATGGATCAGCCCAAGTTTCACCAGACATAATGGTTGGCAGCAGTGAAGCGTCGATCACCATGCCTGACTCAAGTTGGTATTTGTAACCGACTTCGAGAACTACAGTACCTGTTGCTACATCATCTCGCGCGGTACCTGTGTATACCTGATGGTTTAGCTTTTCACCAAAGGTATAAGCAACACTACCTAAAGGAGCAACCAGAAAAGAGCTTTCCGAAGAAGCCTTCTGATCTGTGGATGAAAGATTGCTATCAGCATCGGTATTAAAGTTCGAGGTGGAAGAGGTAACCCCGGTATTGAGAGAGATTTCACCACTGAAACCTTGTTGGTCTGCAAGCTTGGCAAAAGCGGGAGAAGCCGCAACGCTCAATGCCAAGAGAGTTATTTTTATTTTCATTCAAGGGCTCCTTGCCCACCGGTTCTTAGGACGGGTTATTAATAGCAGTAAAGCTTTAAACTTCCAGGTTAATTATTTATCAATAATGATTTTTGAACTAGCAAAAAAAAGGAAGCCGAAGCTTCCTTTCATCAATGGCTTACTTCTTTAATAAGAAGTTCACGAGCTCGAAGTACTCATCAAGAGAGTTGATACCTTGAGCTTCTACTAGGTAGCGGTTGTTAACCACAACAGCGGGTACACCTGAAAGGCCGCTGTCTTTGAATGCTTTGTCGAAGCGACGAACCATAGAATCTACAGCAAAGCCGTTATACGCAGCATCGAATTTCTTCGCATCAACGCCTTCGTCTAGGAAGATTTGACGCAGTTCTTCTTCATCACGTGGTGGCTTGTTCATTGTGTGGATGCGGTTAAACATCACTGGCACCATTTTATCTTCAACTTTCAGTGCAATCATTGTCGCGTAAGCTTTGCTCATTGGCAGACCCATGTTGCCACCCATGAATGAAACATGGTTCTTCTGTAGCTTAGCGTCTTTAGGTAGCTGTTGTTTTAGCTGCTGGATGATTGGCTCAAAGCTATTACAGTGTGGGCAGTAAAAAGAGAAGAACTCTGTCACCATTGGTTTTTTTGATGCTTCTAGGTCGAGAACTTTGTAGTGTTCACCTTCGTTAAATTTCGCAGCGTGAGCGGTAAGGCTCAACATGATCAATGAGAAAAATGCGAATAGCTTTTTCATTTATCCAATCTCCATTATGTTTGAATTTTTATCTAGTTGTATGTTGCGATTGCTGTTACCACTGAGGCATTAACGAAAGTGGTGGCTCTTGCAGGGTAGCAATTTGCTCTTTACAAGCAAGTACTTGTTGCTCCCAATATTTCGGATCATTAAACCACGGGAAGGCCAGAGGAAACGCAGGATCGTGCCATCGTTTCGCCAACCATGCCATGTAATGCACCATACGTAGACCGCGTAGTGGTTCGATTAGTTTCAGTTGTGCGGTATTAAAATCGCAAAACTCTTGGTAACTCTCTAGCAAAATATCCAGTTGCATCAGCTTATCTTGGCGCTCGCCATTGAGCAGCATCCACAGATCTTGTATCGCAGGGCCGTTACGTGCGTCATCAAGATCGACGAACATTGGCCCATCGCGCCACAAAATATTGCCAGGGTGGCAGTCACCGTGCAGGCGGATATTCTCAATGTTGCTCGGCCACTGGCTCTCTAGCTCTTTGATCAGAAGGTCAACGTCATTGAAGAAGGCATTTTCTAGGTGCGTCGGGATAAACTGAGAGTTCTCTAGAATCTTACGTGGCTGATAAAGGTATTCATCTAAGCTGATGGTCGGGCGATGCTGGAATGTTCTTCCCGCGCTGGCTTTATGAATACGACCAAGAAAGCGTCCTACGCCTTCCAATTGATCTAGATTGTCAACTTCATACTGTCTGCCGCCAACACTTTCAAATAGTGCAAATAGGTAGCCTTGGTATTCATGTAAGGTTGCACCGTTGATTCGCATTGGAGGCGCAACCGGCATCTCTTGCTCGATAAGCTCGAGTGCGAAGTCATGCTCTTCTTGGATCTGTGCCTTGTTCCAGCGTTGCGGACGATAAAACTTAACGACGTAGCGCTTACGGTCTTCATCGGTGAATTGATACACCCGGTTTTCGTAGCTGTTGAGAGCGAGAAGCCCGGATTCAGCACGAACTCCAATGCTCTCCAGTGCGTACCACATGAAGTCAGGAGTCAGGTTATCAAAGTTAAAGGCTTGCATCGTCATAGAATAAAAAAGGCTCATTACTGAGCCTTTTTCCATTTATTGGGTTGTTATACCAAGCACTAAGGTGCGGGTATCAGAGCTTCTTGATAAAGCGGCTTTCGACTTCCATCGTAAACTCTTCATTATCCGAGAGTATAAACTGAATTGTCGAAACTGGTGAGCTCAGTTTTTCTGGGTCGGCGCCTAAACTGATAGGTAGGTTCAAAACCTCGCCTGGATCGACAGTAATCGTCTGTTTACCATACCAGATAGAATCGGGCAGTCCGCTAACACCGAGTTTGTACTCTTGCTCTTGTTGAGTCTTGTTGATCACTTTCAAGGTGTAGGTGTTTTCAACCAACCCTTGGTTATTGACTCTAAACAGTTGGTTTCGGTCACGCAGAACACTTAGGCCGGCAGGATCAACGCTCGCGATTTGGGCGAAGAACAAGCCCAGCATCACGATCAAGATAGCGCCATAGCCCAACAGCTTGGGACGCATTACCTTGGTCGAGTGACCTTCAAGTCTGTGCTCGGTGGTGTAATTGATCAGGCCTTTCTCATAGCCCATACGCTCCATCGTGTTGTCACAGGCATCAATACACGCGCCGCAGTTAATACACTCGTATTGCAGGCCGTCACGGATATCGATACCCGTAGGGCACACTTGTACACACAGATTACAGTCAATACAGTCGCCTAGACCAAGCTCTTTTGGATCGGCTTTACGAGAGCGAGGGCCACGGCTTTCACCACGTTCTGTGTTGTAACCAACGATGAAGGTGTCTTTATCGAACATTGCCGACTGGAAACGCGCGTAAGGACACATGTGCAGACAAACAATTGAACGCATCCAACCCGCATTGGCATAAGTACATCCAGCAAAGAACAGTACCCAAAACACCGGCCAGAAAGACGAGTTAAAGGTAAAGAAGCCAACCACTAACTCTTTGATTGGGATGAAGTAACCAACAAAGGTTAAGCCCGTCGCAATGGCAATCGCCCACCACGCAATGTGTTTGAGGGTTTTTCTGAGGATTAAATTGCTCGTCAGTTTGCCCGAGTCTTGTTTTCTTCGCTTATTGGCAGCGCCTTCTAGCTTCTCTTCGAACCAGATATACATGAAGGTCCAGACGGTTTGTGGGCATAAATAGCCACACCAGACACGGCCTAAGAAGGTGGTTATGAAAAACAGGCCAAACGCGGCAATCATAAATAGGATCGCGAGTAGGGTCAGATCTTGCGGGTATAAGGTGGTGCCAAAGAAGTTGAACTGTTGGCTGCCGATATCGAGCAAGATCGCTTGACGTTCACCAAAGGGAATCCATGGGATAAGCGCAAAAAGTAAAAGTAAGAACCAACCGCCATAGCGACGCAGTTGTTGGAATTTACCTTTGCTTTCTCGAACATAGATTCGGTTACTTGGGTTAAATCGATCTCCATTACCTTTATGTGTTTTCGGGTTAAAGGTTTTAGGAGTCACATCTTTGATATCGATTTTATCCTGACTCATGGACTATCCTTTTTGTGGCTTGTTTGCCCGGTTAAGTCGGGCATGACGACATTACTTGAAAGTATGGTTTAGAGAACCTGTTGAAATTGAGCTTGGTGCATTTGTTGTTATCGCACTCACTCTTATTATTTTAGAAGATTCTTATGGATGGCGATTATAGCGACAATCTTGTTCTCATTTCTTTAACGCTATCAACCTTTAACAACAAAAGTCATAACAGTTGTGACGAAAAAATAGCGAACAGAAACAAAAAAGCGACCTGGTGGTCGCTTTTTAAAATTGAGTGTCTTATCTATACGGCAATTGAGCTCTAAACTAACGGGCGACTAAAGAAGGCCACGTGCTTTTAGAATTGCGGTTTTGAAATCATCTTCTTGGTCTTTTTTCAGGCCCGGGATCATCTCATCTTTTTCGCTGTTGCGCATTTTTAGGTGATAGATAAGAACATCGTCAGTCAGTTCTTCAAGCTTGCCTTGGTAGCCCGCTTCTTTTGATAGCTTAATGATGAACTCTAATAGGTTAAGCTCTTGATCTTTCTGCCACTCAGGCTCCATCAGTTCAAGCAGTTCTTCAATGCGGTGACACTTCATACTTTATTTCTCCACAAATTTTATAATGATTTGTGGCTAAGGTATCAAATCGGGTAGGGAATACCAATGTGTAAACACATTTCAAGATGGGAGCGGGCAAGAAAAAAGCGCAGTAAAAACTGCGCTTTTTGTTAAGCGGCTTTAATCACTTTCGTTGTAGTCGGTGCTAATAAAGCAGTCTTCTCAACTAGAGTCATTGTAGGAGCCAATTTCTTAGCCGTTGGAGCAGCAACAAAGCCACTACGACGACGCATCGCACTACGGTTGGTGTGCGAGAACCTGACAGCTGTTGGGCGCATTAATTTACCTAACGGTCAGGCATATCCATTGCCAATCTAATGGCCTGATTTACCATGAGCTCCACCTCAATTGCTTGAAGCGTCACTCGTCTGGCTTTCGCCAATCCGAAGAATAAATCAGGATAATGATATGCATGCATATCAAGGCTTAGATTATCACTATCTAAGTTATCGATCGACGCCTGAGTGATAAATAGACGATATTAGAGCTAAAATAGTGTGAGCAGTATATTTGAGTTTGAACCTCTTTCAGGCTTAAGATGATGCTTTAAAGGAGGTGCATATGTCGTTCTTAAAGAAAACGTTAGCAAGTTTTGGAATTGGATCTGCCAAGGTGGATTCTGTATTGCAACAGGAAGTGCTTTATCCAGGCAAGAAGGCGAGCATTATTGTGCATGTCTATGGTGGCGCTCAGCCACAAGAGATCGACAATATCGATCTCAACTTGTGCTGTCGTTACGTCAAAGAAATTACTATGAATTCGCAAAGGCAAGAGGGCGGTCAAACACGTCGAATGCACCAGACATACTCGTTGGCCAAATGGAGCCTGCCGTATGCCTTTGTTATTCAGCCGGGTGAAACCCGTGATTTTGAATGTGAGTTTGATGTCCCGCTGAACACACCTGTCACGATTGGTGATTCAAAGGTGTGGCTAGAAACCGGGCTCGATATTGCGATGGCGATTGATCCATCGGATAAGGATATTTTAACGGTTCGCCCAGATGCACTTCTTGATGGTATTTTTAATGAACTAGAAGCTCAAGGTTTACGCATTCGCCAAGTTGAGTGCGAAGCAGTAGAGGGCTTTGAACTGCCATTTGTTCAAGAGTTTGAGTTTGTCCCTACCACTGGTCCATATCATGGCCGCTGGCGTGAACTGGAAGTGGTTGCTCATCGTGATGAAACCGAGCTTAAGTTGTGGTTTGAGATAGACCGTAATCGCGATGGTGCAAAAGGCATGTTGGCGAGCTTGTTAGGCATTGGCCAACTGCAGCGTCAATTGAGTGTGCCATTGGATACGTCACCACAAGATGCGGGCAAGATGGTACTTGAGTATCTAGACAACGCATCTTAGTTAGCTCTTTGGTTCTGTAGCTTTAGAGACCTTAGCTTCATCACACCGTTTAGGCGTTATTAATGTCATAAAAGATGTCATAAAAATTTAAGCTTACACGTGTAAGCTTAATGTGCAATACTAGGCAAATCGAACATTTACTCTAGTAGGATAATCATGTCTGCATCATCGGCGAGCGAATACAGTGACATCGAAGAACGCGCCAATGCGATAACCCATGGCTTGGGTGTTGTGCTTGGCGTGGTTGGTTTAATCCTGCTGCTGATTCGTGCGTTTGACCATCAAGCCGACATACTGACTATTGCGAGTATGGCGGCATATGGCAGCAGTATTATCCTACTCTTTCTCGCTTCCACGCTTTATCACTCGATCACCACAGAAAAGACCAAGCGATTACTGAAAACTCTCGATCACTGTGCGATCTACTTATTGATCGCTGGCAGTTACACGCCATTTTTATTGGTGAGTTTAAGAACACCATTGGCGATGGGTTTGATGGCAGTGATTTGGGGTATCGCGCTAGTCGGAATCATTATGAAGATTGCCTTCGTCTACCGATTTAAGCGTTTGTCATTGGTGACTTACTTGGCGATGGGTTGGTTATCGCTGATTGTGGTTTATCAACTGGCGATGAATATCGAGATGGGTGGTTTGGTGCTACTAGCACTCGGTGGCGTGATTTACTCGTTGGGTGTGATTTTCTATGTGGCAAAACGCATCCCTTACAATCATGCCATCTGGCATTTGTTTGTGTTGGCGGGCTGCGCTTGCCATTTCTTCGCTATCTATCTGTACGTGACTCCGGTTTAACGAGTCAGCACCTCAGTAATCTCAGCTTTAATCTGATATTCAGGGTGTTGTTCTAGGTCGAGCTTGATGAGCTTGCCTTCTTCACCCGTCTTTGGTCGTAGGTATGTGTCGGCCATTCGTTTGATTGATTTCCACACAGCAACTTCTTCTTCTGCCAACAACTCACCTTCTGCAGTAAATACGCTGATGTTAAGTGATACCAAAATGACCGCTTGAGTGCCTTGGTTAGTGATGGCTGTCGGAATGATAAGCTCACCGTCTTCATAGCGACTTGCACCCAGTACAACATCCACTCCTGACTGAGACAGCTGTAAGCTTGGCTTTTTACTATTAACCACAATCGTAGTGCCACGCGTGTTCGTTGCGACAGGTACGGCTACGACAGGCACTGCAGTCTCTGATGTTGTCGTTGCTGCTTCCGTTTGCTTTGGTGCCACGTATTGCCAAGTAAAATCATCTTTGAGTAACACTTGCTTGCCATCAGGCAAGGTGACCATTTGATCAGCAAAGGCAGAACTTACGAATACTGAGTTTGCGAGCAATGCGCTAGCGAGAAGTACGTATGATTTCATCTGTGTTTCCTTGATTTTGTGCTTGGTTAACGTCGCCAAAAGGCTGGGAAAAATAGAACAATGAGCGTCAATATCTCGAGTCGCCCCATCAGCATTCCTAAGCTTAGCAACCATTTAGCGGCGTCGGGCAGTGGAGCAAAGTTCCCGGTTGGACCGATAACGCTGCCCATACCAGGACCAACGTTGGCAACGGCTGTGATAGCGCCAGATATACTGGTCACGGGATCAAGCCCCATCGCGCTCAAGCCACCTGCAATTAAGATAATCGTAATAAAGAACATCAAACCAAATGCGACTAGTGAACGCACAATATCGTCATTCACCGGTCGCTGATTGTAGCGTTGAACAAACACGCCCGACGGGTGAATCAGTTTCATCATCTGCTTATGAAGCATGGTCATCGCGATCTGGAAGCGGAAGATCTTGATACCACCAGAGGTTGAACCTGAGCACGCGCCCGCCATCATTAAAAAGGCAAACAGCGTGGTAGGCAAAGCGCCCCACGCGGTGAAATCTTCTAAGCCAAAACCGGTTGTGGTTACGACTGACACAATATTGAACATCGAAACACGCATCGCATCCATGACCGTGTAGCCATCTCTAACCACCAACCATGTCGATATCACGGCACTGGTGACTAAGAATAGATAGGTGAAGCCTCTCACTTGCGCGTCTTTGTAGAGGATTGAGAGTTTTCTGCCACGCAGTGCGCTAACGAACAGTAGGAACGGCAGACCACCAAGGAACATGAACAGGGTTCCCACCCAGTGAGCACTGTTAGAGAAGTGGTTCATCGAGCCATCTGATGTTGAGTAACCACCCGTAGACAGTGTTGTGAAGGCATGATTGATCGCGTCAAAGATGCCCATGCCTGCAAAGAGATAGCTAATGATGCACAAGCCAGTCAGAACCAGATAAACCGCCACGATGTTCTTCGCGACCGTTTTTGCTCGTGGGCTGCTTTTATCTGACCAGTCGGATGATTCGGTTTGGAACAGGCGCATACCACCGACGTTGAGCATTGGCAGAACCGCTACCGCCATAACGATGAAGCCGATGCCACCTAACCATTGCAATATAGAACGCCACAACAGAATGCTTGGTGCCATGCTGTCTAAGCCGCTTAATACGGTTGAGCCTGTTGTGGTGATACCAGACATGGTTTCAAAATAGGCGTCAGTGAAGCTGATGTGGTTGATGAAGACAAACGGCAGTGCAGCAAAGGCACTGGCTATCGTCCATACCAGAGAGGTGATCAGGAACATGTCCCGCACCCCAAGTCGGAACTTAGCGGAGCGCCCTAAGCTCAAGCAGATGAACGCCACAATGTGCGTGATCACTACCGATTGACCAAACTCGAGGAAGCCACCGGTGCCTGTGAAAAAGGCAACCAATGTGGGGATGTACATGAAAAGGGCGAGTTTTGATAACACTAACCCTATCACTAATAATATCGGACGAAAGTTGACCATAGCTTAATAGACCATAGCTTTAATTGATTACAGCTTTGTGCCGGAGCGTCGTTCTCACAAGAAGAAGGTTGCGAGAAGATACTTACGAGAACAAGGCTATAAGAAGAACGGGCTCGGTTGGAATAGAGACTCAACATCAGGTACGTATTTCTTGTCCACTAGGAACATCACTACGTGGTCATCTTGTTCGATTACGGTTCTATCGTGCGCGATGAGTACTTCTTCTCCGCGAACAATCGCACCAATAGTGGTGCCCGGTGGTAGCTTGATGTCGCCAATCGCTCGGCCAACCACTTTCGATGTGGTTTCGTCACCGTGAGCAATGGCTTCGATCGCCTCTGCAGCGCCGCGACGTAGAGATGATACGTTAACAATATCAGCACGACGAACGTGAGTAAGCAGCGCAGAAATGGTCGCTTGCTGTGGAGAGATAGCAATATCAATCACGCCACCCTGAACAAGGTCTACGTAAGCACCACGCTGAATCAGTACCATTACCTTCTTGGCACCCATTCGCTTCGCCAGCATTGCTGACATGATGTTGGTTTCATCTTCATTGGTTAGGGCAATGAACACGTCCACTTGATCGATGTTCTCTTCGGTTAGCAGCTCTTGGTCTGCCGCATCGCCACAGAAGACGATGGTGTTTTCTAATTCTTCAGACAGCTTTTCGGCACGAGTGTAGCTGCGCTCGATAAGCTTGATGCTGTAGCTCTGCTCAAGGCGTTTTGCCAAGCTTGCACCAATGTTACCACCACCGACAATCATGATGCGGCGGTACGGTTTCTCTAGGCGTTGTAGCTCACTCATTACTGAGCGGATATGGTTACTCGCTGCCACAAAGAAAACCTCATCATCGGCTTCAATGATGGTGGTGCCTTGTGGGCGAATAGGGCGACCTTGACGGAAAATAGCGGCAACACGGGTATCAATGTGCGGCATGTGCTCACGCAAAGCAGACAGTGCGTTACCCACCAGTGGACCACCGTAGTAGGCTTTTACTGCTACTAGGCTAACCTTCTGTTCAGCAAAGCTCACAACCTGCAGTGCGCCTGGGTATTGAATCAGGCGCTCGATGTAGCTGGTCACTAGTTCTTCGGGTGCGATCAGGTGATCGACTGGGATGGCACCTGATTTGAATAGCGCTTCTTTCTCTTCTAGGTATTGAGGAGAACGAATACGAGCAATTCGGTTCGGCGTATTGAAAAGAGAGAAAGCAACCTGACACGCAGCCATGTTGGTTTCATCCATGTTAGTTACGGCAACCAACATGTCGGCATCTTGCGCACCCGCTTCACGTAGTGTGTTTGGGTGGCTGGCATAACCGTTTACAACCCTAAGGTCGTACTTATCCTGAAGTTCACGAAGTCGGTCAGCATTACGGTCGACAATGGTGATGTCGTTGTTTTCACCAACCAGGTTTTCAGCAAGGGTACCGCCAACTTGTCCAGCACCTAGGATAATGATCTTCATAGCCTTTCTCTTTTCTTTACCGTGGTAATTCTAGTTATCTAACTTTGTTTTGATAATGCACTAGAAAGAAACAGCGGCTAAGAAATAAATTCTTAGCCGCTGTTAGTTGTTATGCCTGTTTTACTAGAACTGCGTAGTAGAAGCCATCCATATCTTCTTCTCCAGGTAGTATTTGACGACCCGGATTTTCGATATCAGACCCAACCAGCGTTGCGTTTTCAGTACGTGCTAGGAATGCTTTCACTTGCAGCACGTTTTCTTGCGGCGTGATAGAACATGTCGCATAAACCATGGTGCCGCCTTCTTTCAGCTGACGCCACATTGCATCCATAATTTCGCTTTGCAGTTCAGCCAGCGCATCAATGTCAGATGCACGACGTAGCCACTTGATGTCAGGGTGACGGCGAATTACGCCAGTCGCTGAACAAGGTGCATCAAGTAGGATACGGTCGAACTTATCGCCCATCCACCACTCTTCAGGGTAGCGAGCATCACCACAAATTACGTCGGCACGCAGTTGTAGGCGCTCAAGGTTATCGTAAACACGGTCTAGACGTTTGATGTCGCAGTCAATCGCAACCACTTCAGTATCTTGAGTGTGCTCAAGAATGTGTGCCGTTTTACCACCTGGTGCAGCACAACAATCTAAGATCAGCTCACCATCTTTTGGTGTTAGGTAATCAACCGAAAGCTGAGCGGCAGCATCTTGCACTGATACCCAACCCCTGTCGAAGCCAGGAAGCAAAGTAACATCACAAGGTACAGCTAATTTTATGGCATCAGCTGCTTCTGGGTGCAATGTGTATTCAATGTTTTCGTTTTTAAGCAGTTCTACATACTCGTCACGAGTGTGGTGTTGGCGGTTAACGCGCAGCCACATTGGTGCCTTGCTGTTGTTTGCTTCAACCAGTTGCTCCCATTGATCTGGGTAGCTCTCTTGAAGCATTTTTAGAATCCAGCTTGGGTGGCCGTATTTGCCTGCATTGTGGCTAACGGCTTTCTCGTCTAGTTCTTCTTGGTCACGTAGGTAGCTACGTAACACAGCGTTGATCAAACCACTCAGGCTTGGACCGCGCAGTGTCTTAGTACCCTCAACCGTTTCAGCAACCGCGGCATGCGAAGGGATACGCATGAAGCTTAGTTGGTAAATGCCCACCAAGATTAGGTGGTGGAATACACGCTTTTTACCTTTAAGCGGGTTTTCCATCAGTTCGTTAGCGATTGACTCTAAACGAGGCAGATAACGAAGTGCGCCGTAGCAAATCTCTTGCAGTAGAGCATGGTCTCGCGGACGGATCGTTTTTTGAGCCGCAGGGAGAGCGTGTGAAAGAGAGTGGCCTTTATCGACAACTTGGAATAGGACATTTGCAGCAGCAGCGCGAACATTCATGAGGGGTACCGAATATTTATTTGAATACATGAGGACATCTCTGCCCTCGTAAAGGTTTTCTAAGCTGTGTAATTAACAGCTTTAAAAGCGGATTAAGAAAGTTGAGTACCAACTTCAAACCAGCTTGCACGTGAGTTCAAGATATCCTGAACTGACATGGCTTTCTTACCTGGAACTTGTAGCTGTTCAAGAACAAGTACGCCTTGTCCTGTCGCTACGTAGATACCAGTTTTATCCGCTTGCAGAATTGTACCTGAAGGCTTATCAGAAGTTTGCTCTGCCACACGGCTTTGCCATACTTTGATGCTGTTCTCAGCAGCTTCAAAGTGGCTCATTGGCCATGGGTTGAAGGCACGAACGCAGCGTTCAATATGCGCAGCTTCATCACTCCAGTTGATACGCGCTTCTTCTTTGCTTAGCTTCTTCGCGTAGTTCGCAAGCTCATCGTCTTGCTTTTCTGCAACTGCTTTGCCAGAAGCGATGTCCGCTAGACATTCAACAAGCGCGTCAGGGCCAAGGCCCGCTAACTTCTCGTACATTGATGCGCTAGTATCTGTCGCTTCGATAGGCAGCGTTGCGATGCTTAGCATGTCGCCAGTATCTAGGCCGATATCCATCTGCATGATCGTCACGCCTGTCTCTTTATCACCTGCCCAAATAGAGCGTTGAATCGGAGCAGCACCACGCCAGCGCGGTAGGATAGAGCCATGTACGTTGATACAACCTAAGCGAGGCGTATCTAATACAACCTGCGGAAGCAATAAGCCGTAAGCGACAACAACCATGATGTCAGCGTTCAATTCAGCTAGCTCTTGCTTAGCCTCATCTGACTTGAAGTTTTCTGGTTGGTAAACCGGAATATTGTTTTCAAGTGCGATGTTTTTTACTGGGCTCGCAGTGAGTTTTTTACCGCGGCCTGCTGGGCGATCTGGCTGTGTGTAAACAGCAACAACTTCATGCTCCGAAGACAACAACGCCGCCAAGTGACGGGCGGCGAAATCCGGAGTACCTGCAAAGACAATTCTTAAAGACTGACTCAAGGTAGGCTTCCTTCTAATTTAGTAATAGCAGCGGTTATTAACCTTGTTTCTCGTTGAAACGTTTAATCTTCGCTAGCTTATCTTGGATACGTTTACGCTTTAGTGGCGATAGGTAATCAACAAACAACTTGCCTTCTAGGTGGTCAAGTTCGTGCTGAACACAGATAGCCAGAAGGTCGTCAGCGTCGAATGTGAATTCGTTGCCGTCACGGTCTAGTGCTTTAACCGTTACTTCTGCAGCGCGAGGTACTAGAGCTCGAGCGCCTGGTACAGATAGGCAGCCTTCTTCGATTCCATCTTCGCCGCGCTTCTCAGTAATTTCAGGGTTGATAAGCACCATTGGCTCATCACGTGTTTCTGAAATATCGATAACAACGATGCGTTGATGGAAATCTACTTGCGTTGCCGCAAGGCCGATACCTTCTTCGTCGTACATGGTTTCAATCATGTCATCAACGAACTTTTGAATCTCTGGGGTAACTTCTTTTACCGGTTTCGCCACGGTACGTAGACGATCATCTGGTAATGTTAATACTTGTAATACAGACATATACACTCGAAATATTGAACTGTGCCGAAACAGCTTAAACCTTGTTGGCTCAATTCTAGACATTTTAGAGGTCAAATGACAGCATCCTGAAGGTAATTCTCAAATCAGATGTCATATATTCAGACCAAGGAACCTAGGTCATGCGTCATTTTTCTCCCATTTTTTCTCTTGTTTGTGCCTCGCTTTCGTTCGCCGCTACGGCTGAAAATAGCGCTCAACCTTTAACCATTAAGCAGGGCGCACCTGAGGCGTATGTGGTGGTAAAGGGCGATACCTTATGGGATATATCTGCGATGTATCTTGATAGCCCGTGGTTGTGGCCAAGGTTATGGCAGGTAAACCCTGAGATAGAAAATCCTCACCTTATTTATCCCGGAGACAAACTGTCGTTGGTTTGGATTAATGGTGAACCTGTCTTGAGCCTCAAGCCTGTTATCAAACTCAGCCCTAAGATTCGTGTTTCTGAGAAGAAAGCAGTACCTACCGTCAACGAGGGACTGGTTCTACCTTATTTACAGTCTGATCGCTTGGTAGAGCAGCAAGATATCGAATCGGCACAACGAGTATTAGGAACCAGTGATGGTAAACGTTTCTTATCGGGTGCAGACCGGTTGTTTATCTCAGGTAACCAACAACATCAAAAGTGGGGTATCTACCGCGCAGTTGAAACCTACCAACGGCAGCAACCCCAAGCGAGTATTACCTCTTTGCGACTGGTCGCCACTGCGCGCTTAAAAGAGGTGGATGCTGAGTTCAGCAGCTTGCAGATAGACACTCAGCTGCAAGAGGTATTGCTGAACGACCTTGTGCTACCAGAACTTGGTGTTGATCAGGTGAAGCTCTCTACCACGTTTTATCCTGCACCTAGTGCGGCGGGTCAATTTGCTAATATCTTGGGCTCATTAGATGGCAGCCAATACAGCGCGAAGAATCAGGTGGTAGTGATCAACAAAGGTTCACAGGATAACCTTCGCCAAGGTTCTATGTTTACCCTCAGCGAAAGCGGTGCGGTGGTGTTTGGTAAGCAAGGTGAATACAGTTATAAAGAGTCTGCGGCGAGCGATAAGGTGCAATTGCCAAGTACCTCGCTGGGTAGCTTGATGGTCATTCGTCCTTATGAGTATTTTAGCCTCGCGTTGATCACTCAGAGCTCTAAGCCTGTTAGCAAGGGCATTCTGGCAGTATCGCCTTTGGATCTTGCTTTGACAGAAGAGGTTAAGGGCACCGAGTGAATGAGCAACAACTGAGTGCTTGGCTAACTCTAAGTTTTGTTCCTCAATTGGGTGGCAAACGCCTTTCTCGCCTGCTGAGTATCGATTCCCCTTCGAACATTGTTGGCTACTCAAGCCAGCAGCTGCAAGTGATGGGTTTATCAGGCAAACAAATTTCTTATCTAAGAGAGCAAGCCCCAAGAGAAGTGGAGGCTTGCTTATCATGGCAAGCAAAACAGCCTAACCATCACATCATTACCCCTAATTGCCCCCATTATCCCAAACTGCTTAATGAGATTGCCTCTGCGCCCAGTGTTCTTTTCGTTAAAGGTCACGTTGAAAAACTGATCGAGCCTCAAATCGCGATGGTCGGCAGCCGCAATGCCAGTATTGAAGGACTGCAGACCGCCAAGTCCTTCGCCAAAGAGTTTGTCCAAAACGGTTTAATTGTCACCAGTGGCTTAGCTTTAGGTATCGATGGCTATGCTCATGATGGTGCTCTAGATAAAAGAGGGGAAACTTTTGCAGTGTTGGGGTCTGGCTTGGACTCCATTTATCCTGCCCGCCACCGAAATCTAGCTGAGAGGATCTGTGAGAACGGAGCGCTGATTTCAGAGTTTCGACCGAGTGCTAAACCAAGACCTGAACATTTCCCCCGTCGTAACCGTATTATAAGTGGCTTGTCGTTAGGAACCTTGGTGGTGGAAGCGGCTGAGAAGAGTGGCTCTTTAATTACCGCTCGCTATGCCATGGAGCAAGGTCGAGATGTGTTTGCGCTGCCCGGTTCTATTCATAGCCCAACCAGTCGCGGAGGTAACAGTCTCATCAAAGCTGGAGCATGTTTAGTGCAAAATGCTCAAGATGTTCTGATTGAAATAAAGAGTCTGTTAAACTGGTCTATAGATCAGCAGCCGAGCTTATTCGAACCTACGCCGAATGAGGGTGAAAATGAACAATTGCCATTTCCACAGCTGTTAGCTAACGTAGGATTAGAGGCGACACCCGTTGATATTTTGGCACAGAGAACCCATATACCTGTGCATGAAGTCATGATGCAGCTTTTAGAGCTTGAGCTCTCAGGGCATGTTGTTGCAGTTTCCGGTGGCTATATTCGAAAGGGGAGAGGCTAAGCTATGATGATGGACATACTGATGTACTTGTTTGAAACCTACATCCATAGCGATTCTGAATTGCAGGTGGATCAAGACGAACTTGAAGATGAACTTCTTCGAGCGGGGTTTCACCAAGATGATATTTATAAGGCTCTCCATTGGTTAGAAGACCTTGCTGCACTGCAAGATACCGATAACCAAGCGGCGATTACTATGTGCTCTAATACCTCGATGCGTGTTTACACAAGTAAAGAGATATCACGTATTAATATGGAGTGTCGTGGTTTCTTGTTGTTCCTTGAGCAGATCAACGTCCTCACGACAGAGATTCGTGAAATGGTGATTGATCGTGTCATGGGGTTAGAGACCAATGAATTTGAGTTGGATGATCTGAAGTGGATTATCTTAATGGTACTGTTCAATGTACCGGGTAATGAAAGTGCTTACACGCAAATGGAAGAGCTGTTGTACACCAAAGAGCAAGGTATCTTGCATTAATACAGGCTTATCATGAGTAGTAAGATTGATAATCAGCTTTTTTCAGCACATGAACATGCGTTAGAGCATGAACCATGTCCACAGTGTGGTGGGGAGCTTCAGCTTCGCCATGGTAAGCACGGCCCATTTTTAGGCTGTAAGCAGTATCCGAGCTGTGATTACATCAAGCCTCTTCATCAAAATGATGGTCATGTGGTGAAAGAGCTGGGCGTTCCGTGTCCTAAATGCCAAAACGAATTGGTATTAAGGCAAGGTCGCTTTGGGATGTTCATTGGCTGTAGCAGTTATCCAGAGTGTAATCACATCGAATCTTTGGACCAACCGAAAGAACAACCTGAAGAGCAGCCACTTGTTGCCTGCCCTGAGTGTGGTCGAGGCCACTTGGTTGAGCGTAAATCTCGCTATGGCAAAACCTTCTATGCGTGTGATAACTACCCTAAGTGTAAGTTCGCCGTTAATCAGCCACCTGTTATAGGTCGTTGTGAACAGTGCCAGTTCCCGTTGTTACTTGAGAAGAAAACAGCCAGTGGTACCAAGAAGCAATGCGCTGATCGCAAGTGTCACCACATTCAATCTCAATAACTCGATATTATAGACACAAAAAAACGGCGCTCACTGAGCGCCGTTTTTGTATCCAATAAACTTTTTATATCAATAAGCCAATGTAGGCTTACTTCATCTGCTCAGCAAACTCATGCACAGCAGGGTAGGCTTGCTTATCAAGAATCTCAGCCAATGAGCACAAAGCTCTTTGTAATTCTGCGTTGTAGTCAGCGCTCACGTTAATGTGACCCATCTTGCGACCTGCACGCTTTTCTTTGCCATACCAATGAACATGACAACCACCTTGAGCAAGAATAGCCTCAGGAAGAGTATCTTCGCCAAGAATGTTGATCATTGCGGTTGGACGAATCAGTTTAGTGCTACCTAGTGGCATGCCACACACTGCACGTAGGTGGTTTTCAAACTGACAAGTCTCTGCGCCTTGTTGCGTCCAGTGGCCCGAGTTATGAACACGTGGTGCAATCTCATTAACAAGCAGTGAACCTTGAACATCAAAGAACTCAAGTGCTAGCACGCCAACGTAATCTAAACGCTCAGCAATGGCAGTGAACATGGCTTTAGCTTGCTCTTGCAGTCCAATGTCATCAATCGCTGTCGATAAGCTCAACACGCCGTCGGTGTGAACATTCTCAGCCAGTGGATACACTTGAACCTCGCCATTGGTATCACGAGCACCAACCAGTGATACTTCGCGGTCAAACGGAACAAACTCTTCAGCCACAATCGCTTGGTTGTCGGTCGCGGTAATGCACTCAGCCATTTCTGCCCAAGTCGCGTCAACATTGTCTAATGTCTTTAAGCGCCATTGGCCCTTGCCGTCGTAGCCGCCAAGTGTGCTCTTCAACACCATTGGTAAGCCAACGTGAGCAATTGCAGCGTCAAAGTCTTCGCGAGAGTTAACCACGTAGTACTTAGCATTCTTCACGTTCGCTTCGTCTAACAGGGCTTTTTCAAGACGACGGTCACCGCCAGCTTTGATTGCTTCTGTTGTCGGTAAGAACTTACCGCTGCGCTCACACACCTCAAGTACATCGTGAGGAATATGTTCGAATTCAGCAGTAATGACGTCCGCACGCTCAATCGCATTTTCTAAGCCGTTACCTAGAATCGCTTGCGTTAATGGGTGAACAATATTTTTGCTGCCAACATCAAAAGCAGAAATTTCAATATTCAGCGGTGCCCCAGCTAGGGACATCATGCGAGCAAGTTGGCCCGCGCCTAACACAAGAACATGCATGGAAATTAGTCCTCTGCAGGGTTTGGATTAGCCAAAACCGTTTCTGTTTGCTCAGAACGGAATGCTTCTACTTTTGCCATTACTTCTTCATTGTGTGTACCAATGATTTGAGCCGCTAGGATGCCTGCATTGGCAGCGCCAGCTTCACCGATAGCCAAAGTACCTACCGCGATACCTTTTGGCATCTGCACGATAGAAAGCAGAGAGTCCATGCCTTTCAGTGCTTTAGACTGAACTGGAACACCCAGAACTGGTACGCTTGTGAAAGCAGCAGCCATGCCCGGAAGGTGCGCTGCACCGCCAGCACCAGCAATAATTACTTTAATACCGCGCTCTTTCGCACTGGTTGCGTAGTCTGCAAGCAACTGAGGTGTGCGGTGAGCAGAAACCACTTTTGTTTCGTACGCCACGCCAAACTGATCCAACATTTCTGCAGCTAGCTTCATTGTTGGCCAATCAGATTTAGAACCCATGATAATACCGACAGTCATCTCAAACTCCTTCAGGTACGATTTAATTAGTGATTAGATATTTTGCGCGCATTATACGGGTAAAATTACTTAAGGAAAACGTTTGCGTCAGTCTAAGTTGTTAATTGATACATTTTATAAACAAATAGCTTTAGTCACAGTGAATGATAATTTGTACACTTAGCGAGTTCGATAACTGACTTAATGAGGCAACCCGTGGATAACTTTCAACATACATTGCAGGCATTACAACAAGGTGAAGTCATTGCTTACCCGACCGAAGGCGTTTTTGGGGTTGGTTGTGATCCTGATAATCCACATGCCATCAAGAAATTACTCGAGTTAAAACAGCGTCCAGTTGAAAAGGGCTTGATCTTGATTGCTGCAAGTTACGAGCAGCTGCTTCCTTATATTGATGAAAGCCAGTTGACGGAAGAACAGTTGGTAACAGTGAAAGCGACATGGCCAGGTCCGGTCACTTGGATTATGCCAACCAGCAGCAAAGTTACTGACTGGGTCAGCGGCCAGTTTGATTCCATCGCGGTACGAGTGACGGATCACCCTTTGGTTCAAAGAATGTGTAATGAGTTCGGCAAGCCGTTAACCTCTACCAGTGCCAACCTGACTGGCGAGCCGCCTTGTATGACGACTGAAGATGTTCAACAGCAACTGGGTCAACACTTAGTCGCGATTCTAGAAGGCCAAACGGGTGGCCGTGAGAAGCCAAGCGAAATTAGAGATGCAAAAACGTCGAAAATATTAAGACAGGGTTAAACCCTGCAAAGGAAGTAAGATGTCAGCAATTGATAAAGAAGCAGTAAAGCAGTTTTTACTGAGCCTACAAGATTCGATTTGCCAGCAGCTTGAGCAAGCTGATGGTGTAGCGTTGTTTGAAGAAGATGCATGGGAGCGAGAACCTGGCGATCGTCTAGGTGGCGGTGGTCGTACTCGCGTGATGACCAATGGTGCTTTATTTGAACAGGGTGGAGTTAACTTCTCTCACGTCGCTGGTAAAGCAATGCCTGCCTCTGCAACCGCTCACCGTCCTGAGTTAGCCGGACGTAAGTTTGAGGCGATGGGGGTTTCATTAGTTATCCACCCTAAAAACCCATATATCCCAACCTCACACGCGAACGTTCGATTCTTCATTGCGGAAAAAGAAGGGGAAGACCCGATTTGGTGGTTTGGTGGTGGTTTTGACTTAACGCCATTTTATCCTGTCGATGAAGATTGCCAATCTTGGCATCAAACTGCTAAAGATCTTTGTGCGCCGTTTGGTGATGATGTTTATCAAGAACACAAAGAGTGGTGTGATAAGTACTTCTATCTTCCTCACCGAGACGAAACACGTGGTGTTGGTGGTCTGTTCTTTGATGACTTAAATGAGTGGGGTTTCGATAAGAGCTTTGCTTATATGCAGGCTGTCGGTGAAGGTTTTGCTGCGGCGTACTTACCTATTGTCGAGCGTCGCAAAGATACACCTTATGGCGAACGTGAGCGTGACTTCCAACTATACCGTCGTGGCCGCTATGTTGAATTCAACCTAGTTTACGACCGTGGTACCTTATTTGGCCTGCAAAGCGGTGGGCGCACAGAGTCTATATTGATGTCGATGCCGCCGTTGGCTCGTTGGGAATATCGCTATGAACCGCAAGCGGGCTCACCAGAAGCTCTGCTTTATAGTGACTACCTCAAACCTCGAGTTTGGTAGTTCTTCCTTCCTTATAGGGATAGTGATAGGGTCATCTATATAGATGACCCTTTTTATTATTTCTGTTAGGTAAGGATATGACACAGCAAGTAGATCGTTATGCCGTTTTCGGTAATCCTATTGGGCAAAGCAAATCGCCATTCATTCACACATTATTTGCTCGCCAAACCAGCCAACAACTTACCTATACAGCATTACAGCCAGAGCACGGTCAATTTATCACTGCTGCCAAAACCTTTTTCAGCGAAGGTGGTCGAGGGTGCAATGTCACAGCGCCTTTTAAAGAAGATGCCTATCAGTTAGCCAATCGCCTAACTGAGAGAGCTGAACTAGCTGGTGCCGTAAATACCCTTAAGAAGTTAGATGATGGAGAGATCATTGGTGATAACACCGATGGTGAGGGCTTAGTTCAAGACCTGCTTCAACATCAAGTCACGCTAAAAGGAGCACGTGTTCTTCTTCTTGGCGCTGGTGGTGCTGCGAGAGGAGTGATTCAACCTCTTCTCGACCAAAAGCCACAACAGCTGGTGGTCGCTAATCGAACCAGCTCCAAGGCTGAACTTCTGGCTGAGATGTTTTCGTCGCATGGCAACATCAAGGGGATGGGGCTAAGTGATGTTAATGAAGGCTTTGATGTCATTATTAACTCTACCTCATCTGGTCTAAGCGGGCAGCTTCCTGAAGTGTCTGAGGTGATTTTCAATTCTACTAGCGCCGTTTATGACATGGTTTATGGATCTGGAACGACGGTATTCAATCAATGGGCATTAGATAATGGTGTTCATGCTGCTTATGATGGTTTGGGTATGCTAGTGGGGCAGGCAGCAGAAAGCTTTATGCTTTGGCGTGGTCTTCGTCCGGGAACAAAACAGATTTTAAGAGAATTACGTAAAAATCTAGAGATGTAATGGGGTGTTTATAAAAAATGAATCAATCAATTCTATTTCCTGATATCCAAGATTGGGATGAAGAGAGCCGAACAATCACGTTCCCAGCACAACAGTCGGGCGCATTGATTGAATGTGTCATGTCTATTGAGGAATTATCACGATTGGCAGGTAAAGATATAGAAGAAGGCGATCAAGCTTTAGTTATCTTTTCAGAGTTACGTTTCGATATTGAAGAGCTAGCGGAAGAGTTAATAGAAGAAGAGGAGTATGACTCCTCTAATCGGATTCAGATCAAAGCGCTTTAGACTGAAATTACAGAGTCTAGATAGTCATTTTTATTCTGAACGTAGTTGTCTGCAGACTTCTGTAGAAAGGCACGCTCTTTATCATTTAATGGGCGAGCTTGTTTTACTGGGCTTCCTACATAGAGGTAACCGCTTTCAAGTACCTTGTTTGGTGGCACTAAGCTACCAGCACCAATCATCACTTCTTTTTGGATAATCACGCCATCCAACACGATCGCTCCCATACCAACAAGTACACGATCCTCAATAGTGCAGCCATGCAGCATTACTTTATGCCCGATAGTGACATCATTACCTATTAAGAGAGGATAACCGTCAGGGTTTTCAGCATTCTTATGGGTGACGTGCAAGACACTACCATCTTGGATATTCGTTCTCTCTCCAATATGAATGTGGTTCACATCCCCTCGAGCTGCAACCAAAGGCCACACGCTAGAGTCGTTACCGATTTTGATATCACCAACCAGTACTGAACTGGTATCTATATAGACACCTTGCCCAATCTGAGGGGATATTCCTTTATAACTGCGTATTGAACTCATAAATCCTCCTTTATATAGGCACCTTAAGCCCTTAATTAAGAGGAATACTAGTGAAAATGGGGTGTTTTGAACAAAAAACGCTCGAACAATCAAAAAAGTAAGAAAAACTTCAAAAAGGGCTTGCCAGTGTGATCGAAATCTCTATAATGCCACCTCGCTGACACGGGATGGCTTCGTAAGAAACCAAAACGAATCAGCAGGTCAAATTAGCCAAGCTAAGCGCTTGAAAAAAGTTTTGAAAATAGTGGTTGACACTAAAACTTAAATCGCTAAAATGGCCGTCCGATTTGAGCGAAGCTCAAAAAGGAAAAGCTCTTTAACAATTTAAACCTATCAATCTGTGTGGGCACTCGTTGATGAATATCAAAAATTGATTCTTAGGAATCACATTGATTTCAATGAACTGAGTGACCAATCGATAATTTATTATCGGCACAGTCAATTCATTACCATTCTGTTGGAATGGTAATAGCTTTAGAATTACATGTTTACTTCGGTAAATATTAGTTTTGAAGTCAGTATTCGTTGAGTCACACCTATTAATTTAGGTAATCAAAACTTTAAATTGAAGAGTTTGATCATGGCTCAGATTGAACGCTGGCGGCAGGCCTAACACATGCAAGTCGAGCGGAAACGACACTAACAATCCTTCGGGTGCGTTAATGGGCGTCGAGCGGCGGACGGGTGAGTAATGCCTAGGAAATTGCCTTGATGTGGGGGATAACCATTGGAAACGATGGCTAATACCGCATAATGCCTACGGGCCAAAGAGGGGGACCTTCGGGCCTCTCGCGTCAAGATATGCCTAGGTGGGATTAGCTAGTTGGTGAGGTAATGGCTCACCAAGGCGACGATCCCTAGCTGGTCTGAGAGGATGATCAGCCACACTGGAACTGAGACACGGTCCAGACTCCTACGGGAGGCAGCAGTGGGGAATATTGCACAATGGGCGAAAGCCTGATGCAGCCATGCCGCGTGTATGAAGAAGGCCTTCGGGTTGTAAAGTACTTTCAGTTGTGAGGAAGGGGGTAGCGTTAATAGCGCTATCTCTTGACGTTAGCAACAGAAGAAGCACCGGCTAACTCCGTGCCAGCAGCCGCGGTAATACGGAGGGTGCGAGCGTTAATCGGAATTACTGGGCGTAAAGCGCATGCAGGTGGTTCATTAAGTCAGATGTGAAAGCCCGGGGCTCAACCTCGGAACTGCATTTGAAACTGGTGAACTAGAGTACTGTAGAGGGGGGTAGAATTTCAGGTGTAGCGGTGAAATGCGTAGAGATCTGAAGGAATACCAGTGGCGAAGGCGGCCCCCTGGACAGATACTGACACTCAGATGCGAAAGCGTGGGGAGCAAACAGGATTAGATACCCTGGTAGTCCACGCCGTAAACGATGTCTACTTGGAGGTTGTGGCCTTGAGCCGTGGCTTTCGGAGCTAACGCGTTAAGTAGACCGCCTGGGGAGTACGGTCGCAAGATTAAAACTCAAATGAATTGACGGGGGCCCGCACAAGCGGTGGAGCATGTGGTTTAATTCGATGCAACGCGAAGAACCTTACCTACTCTTGACATCCAGAGAAGCCAGCGGAGACGCAGGTGTGCCTTCGGGAACTCTGAGACAGGTGCTGCATGGCTGTCGTCAGCTCGTGTTGTGAAATGTTGGGTTAAGTCCCGCAACGAGCGCAACCCTTATCCTTGTTTGCCAGCGAGTAATGTCGGGAACTCCAGGGAGACTGCCGGTGATAAACCGGAGGAAGGTGGGGACGACGTCAAGTCATCATGGCCCTTACGAGTAGGGCTACACACGTGCTACAATGGCGCATACAGAGGGCAGCAAGCTAGCGATAGTGAGCGAATCCCAAAAAGTGCGTCGTAGTCCGGATTGGAGTCTGCAACTCGACTCCATGAAGTCGGAATCGCTAGTAATCGTGAATCAGAATGTCACGGTGAATACGTTCCCGGGCCTTGTACACACCGCCCGTCACACCATGGGAGTGGGCTGCAAAAGAAGTGGGTAGTTTAACCTTTCGGGGAGGACGCTCACCACTTTGTGGTTCATGACTGGGGTGAAGTCGTAACAAGGTAGCCCTAGGGGAACCTGGGGCTGGATCACCTCCTTATACGAAGATATCTTTGATGAGTACCCACACAGATTGATTAGGTTTAGAAAAGTAAAGAGATGAAGAACTCCCAAGTTCTTCGAAGTTTGTTTCTACTTTTAAAGTAGAGATGAATTGCAGTGTCCCGTTCGTCTAGAGGCCTAGGACACCGCCCTTTCACGGCGGTAACAGGGGTTCGACTCCCCTACGGGATACCATTGGGTCGTTAGCTCAGTTGGTAGAGCAGTTGACTTTTAATCAATTGGTCGCAGGTTCGAATCCTGCACGACCCACCATTCTTTCTCCACGAAGGAATTAAAACTATCGTGGGCGATTAGCTCAGTTGGGAGAGCACCTGCCTTACAAGCAGGGGGTCACTGGTTCGAGCCCGGTATCGCCCACCATTCTCTAAATATTCTTGGAAGTTAAATCTCCAAACCACTTCTTATGTCGCTGGTTGGATTTTTCGACTGTGAGAGTCTTTAGAAAATGAACTTCACAAGAAGTCTCATTGCTCTTTAACAATTTGGAAAGCTGACTGATTGATTACTTACGAGTAATTCAATCAAATTTAAAAGTTCTCAATGTTTATCTTTCATTAGATAAACACAACAAACACATTCAAGTGTCTTGTATTCGATTCAAACTTGTTTGAATCACAATTGAGTCCGGCAAACAGTCATTGAGAACTAACCCTTCTTGATGACAACCAAAAACCTTGGTTAGTTGCCATACGCTTATTTGTCTTCACTTTTTAAAGTGAAAGCAAATAGAAACCCTTTCGGGTTGTATGGTTAAGTGACTAAGCGTACACGGTGGATGCCTTGGCAGTCAGAGGCGATGAAAGGCGTAATAACTTGCGATAAGCCCAGATTAGGTAGTAATAACCTTTTGAGTCTGGGATTCCTGAATGGGGAAACCCACTTACATAAGTAAGTATCCTGTTGTGAATACATAGCAACAGGAGGCAAACCGGGGGAACTGAAACATCTAAGTACCCCGAGGAAGAGAAATCAACCGAGATTCCGAAAGTAGCGGCGAGCGAAATTGGATTAGCCCTTAAGCTTTTAATGATGCAGGTGAAGAGTCTGGAAAGTCTCGCAGTAAAGGGTGATAGCCCCGTAACCGACACATCATAATCAGTGAAAACGAGTAGGGCGGGACACGTGATATCCTGTCTGAATATGGGGGGACCATCCTCCAAGGCTAAATACTACTGACTGACCGATAGTGAACCAGTACCGTGAGGGAAAGGCGAAAAGAACCCCTGTGAGGGGAGTGAAATAGAACCTGAAACCGTGTACGTACAAGCAGTAGGAGCACCTTCGTGGTGTGACTGCGTACCTTTTGTATAATGGGTCAGCGACTTAATTTTAGTAGCAAGGTTAACCGTTTAGGGGAGCCGTAGGGAAACCGAGTCTTAACTGGGCGTACAGTTGCTAGGATTAGACCCGAAACCAGGTGATCTAGCCATGGGCAGGTTGAAGGTTGAGTAACATCAACTGGAGGACCGAACCGACTAATGTTGAAAAATTAGCGGATGACTTGTGGCTAGGGGTGAAAGGCCAATCAAACCTGGAGATAGCTGGTTCTCCCCGAAAGCTATTTAGGTAGCGCCTCGGACGAATACTACTGGGGGTAGAGCACTGTTAAGGCTAGGGGGTCATCCCGACTTACCAACCCTTTGCAAACTCCGAATACCAGTAAGTACTATCCGGGAGACACACGGCGGGTGCTAACGTCCGTCGTGGAGAGGGAAACAACCCAGACCGCCAGCTAAGGTCCCAAAGTATAGCTAAGTGGGAAACGATGTGGGAAGGCTCAGACAGCCAGGATGTTGGCTTAGAAGCAGCCATCATTTAAAGAAAGCGTAATAGCTCACTGGTCGAGTCGGCCTGCGCGGAAGATGTAACGGGGCTAAGCTATACACCGAAGCTGCGGCTACGTACCTTAGGGTATGTGGGGTAGGGGAGCGTTCTGTAAGCCGTTGAAGGTGGCCTGTAAGGGCTGCTGGAGGTATCAGAAGTGCGAATGCTGACATGAGTAACGATAAAGGGAGTGAAAAACTCCCTCGCCGGAAGACCAAGGGTTCCTGTCCAACGTTAATCGGGGCAGGGTAAGTCGACTCCTAAGGCGAGGCCGAAAGGCGTAGTCGATGGGAAACGGGTTAATATTCCCGTACTTCTTACAATTGCGATGGGGGGACGGAGAAGGCTAGGTGGGCCTGGCGACGGTTGTCCAGGTTCAAGTACGTAGGCGGGTGGTTTAGGTAAATCCGGACCGCTATTAACGCTGAGATACGATGTCGAGCTACTACGGTAGTGAAGTCATTGATGCCATGCTTCCAGGAAAAGCCTCTAAGCTTCAGATTGTAAGGAATCGTACCCCAAACCGACACAGGTGGTCGGGTAGAGAATACCAAGGCGCTTGAGAGAACTCGGGTGAAGGAACTAGGCAAAATGGTACCGTAACTTCGGGAGAAGGTACGCTCTTATCAGTGAAGTCCCTTGCGGATGGAGCAGACGAGAGTCGCAGATACCAGGTGGCTGCAACTGTTTATTAAAAACACAGCACTGTGCAAAATCGTAAGATGACGTATACGGTGTGACGCCTGCCCGGTGCCGGAAGGTTAATTGATGGGGTTAGACTTCGGTCGAAGCTCTTGATCGAAGCCCCGGTAAACGGCGGCCGTAACTATAACGGTCCTAAGGTAGCGAAATTCCTTGTCGGGTAAGTTCCGACCTGCACGAATGGCGTAATGATGGCCACGCTGTCTCCACCCGAGACTCAGTGAAATTGAAATCGCTGTGAAGATGCAGTGTACCCGCGGCTAGACGGAAAGACCCCGTGAACCTTTACTACAGCTTGGCACTGAACATTGAACCTACATGTGTAGGATAGGTGGGAGACTTTGAAACCGCGTCGCTAGATGTGGTGGAGTCGTCCTTGAAATACCACCCTTGTAGTTTTGATGTTCTAACGTTGGTCCCTGAATCGGGATTACGGACAGTGCCTGGTGGGTAGTTTGACTGGGGCGGTCTCCTCCCAAAGAGTAACGGAGGAGCACGAAGGTGGGCTAAACACGGTTGGACATCGTGTGGTTAGTGCAATGGCATAAGCCCGCTTGACTGCGAGAATGACAATTCGAGCAGGTGCGAAAGCAGGTCATAGTGATCCGGTGGTTCTGAATGGAAGGGCCATCGCTCAACGGATAAAAGGTACTCCGGGGATAACAGGCTGATACCGCCCAAGAGTTCATATCGACGGCGGTGTTTGGCACCTCGATGTCGGCTCATCACATCCTGGGGCTGAAGTCGGTCCCAAGGGTATGGCTGTTCGCCATTTAAAGTGGTACGCGAGCTGGGTTTAGAACGTCGTGAGACAGTTCGGTCCCTATCTGCCGTGGGCGTTGGAAAATTGAAAGGGGCTGCTCCTAGTACGAGAGGACCGGAGTGGACGAACCTCTGGTGTTCGGGTTGTCATGCCAATGGCATTGCCCGGTAGCTAAGTTCGGAATCGATAACCGCTGAAAGCATCTAAGCGGGAAGCGAGCCTTGAGATGAGTTTTCCCTGACGCTATAAGCGTCCTAAAGGGTTGTCGTAGACTACGACGTTGATAGGCAGGGTGTGTAAGTGCTGCGAGGCATTGAGCTAACCTGTACTAATTGCCCGTGAGGCTTAACCATACAACACCCAAGGGGTTTTGTGGACTCAAAGAAAGACCAGACCTTGAATGAGTTTGAAGAGACTTTTAAATACAGTTTTCCGAATTTTAAAATTTGCTTGGCGACCATAGCATTGTGGACCCACCTGATTCCATGCCGAACTCAGAAGTGAAACACAATAGCGCCGATGGTAGTGTGGGGCTTCCCCATGTGAGAGTAGGACATCGCCAGGCTTTAAATTTGAACACTTGTCAGCGACGACAAGTATTCCACTGCGGAGTGGTAGTTCAGTTGGTTAGAATACCGGCCTGTCACGCCGGGGGTCGCGGGTTCGAGTCCCGTCCACTCCGCCACTTATTCGATAACCTCGCCTAGTGCGAGGTTTTTTCGAATCTGAAGTAATGAAAGTTTTAGGGGTGTAGCTCCAATTGGCAGAGCAGCGGATTCCAAATCCGCGTGTTGGGAGTTCGAATCTCTCCACCCCTGCCATATTTAAAGCTCCAGCAGAAATGCTGGAGCTTTTTTGTATCTGTCACTTTTTCAAAGTGACGTTGAGGACCGGAGTGTCAGCCAAGTCGACTATATTGATCCCCATCGAAGCAGAAATCCTAGAGTCTTTTTGATTTATATTTGTTCGATTTTTAATTGATAATTATACCAATTAAAGTAAAAATGTGATCTAATTAAGATTGATGAATTATTGTGAAATTTAGCCATGGATAGCCTTAATAACACTGACTTCAAAAAGCTTGCGAGCCAGCAAAAAACCATTCAGATGAAGATGCGTTTACTTGCTCTCGCACACTTTAAAGACGGCCTCTCTCGTACACAAATTGCAAAATCTCTCAAAGTCAGTCGAACCAGTGTAAATAAATGGGTTCGGATTTTTTTGAAGAAGGCCTAGAAGGACTTCAAGAAAAACCTCGGACTGGTAGGCCTGCATACCTCACCGATGAGCAGCGGGCTCAACTCAGTGCCTTCATAAAAAAAGAAGCTGAATCACCTTCTGGTGGCCGCCTTGTTGGAAGCGATATACATGACTACATCGTTAAACACTTTGACAAGCACTACCACCCTAATTCCATCTATTATCTCCTCGACCACATGGGTTTTTCTTGGATAACTTCTCGTTCCAAACACCCTAAACAATCACAGCAAATACAGGACGATTTTAAAAAAATTCCAAATCGAAACGATCCTTAAGATCCCCGGCCATATTGGGCTAGAGAGTGTTGATGTCTGGTTTCAAGACGAAGCTAGGTTTGGTCAGCAGAACACAACAACACGTCTTTGGGCTACTCGTGGAACGAGACCTCGCGTAGTAAAACAGCAGCAATTTGAATACGCTTATTTGTTTGGCTCAGTGTGCCCATCGAGAGGGATTGGTGAGGCAATGGTCGTCCCTTGGGTTAACAAAGACATCATGATAAACCATCTAGAGCAGATATCTAAAGTCACAGAAAAAGACCGTCATTCAGTGGTAATAATGGATGGCGCAGGATGGCATACCGATGATATTGCTAACCCATTTGATAATGTCAGTATTATCAAATTGCCGCCATACTCACCAGAGCTTAACCCTATAGAGCAAGTGTGGAGTTGGTTAAGGCAACACTATCTAGCAAACCAAAACTTCATTGATTATAACGATATTGTTTCGAAGGTCTGTAGCGCTTGGAATGGATTTCTTGAGTGCAAAGATCGCGTCACAAAAATGTGTACAAGAGATTGGATTGACCTGATCAGTTAATTTTCCGGATTGGTATTACCTACCTTGAATAGAATATTGTCTTAGAAATGTAAGTGCTTACTTATCCCAGTCTCTTTTATAAACAACCAACAGCACAAACTACGCTTCTTTATGAGAACTGTTCTCAATATTTTGTTAAATTTTAGTCGTTATTACTAAAAGGCAACAAATATGGATATCTCCCGTCGTAAGTTTATTCAATCATCTCTCGCTATATCTGCACTCACTGTACTGCCCGCTTGCTCAATGAAACGGTCGGTTGATGAACAAGGAAAGTATGTTTATGACTTAACGGCAGAGCCTTCAACCGCTGAACTCGTGACGGGGTTTGAGACTGATATTCTAGGCTTTAATGGTCAGATTCCAGCACCAACGATTCGATGTCGACAAGGTGAAAAGGTAACGATCCGTTTTACCAACAAGCTATCAGAACCGACAACTATTCATTGGCATGGTTTAAGGATTCCTATCGAAATGGATGGGGTTCCCTTCTTGAGCCAACCACTGATCATGCCAGGTGAAACATTCATTTATGAATTTACGCCACCAGATGCTGGCACGTTTTGGTATCACCCACATATGAACAGCGTTAAGCAGCTTGGTATGGGCTTGGTTGGTCTAATTATCGTAGACGAGAGCATTCCAGTGCAGTTTGATGAAGAGCACGCACTGATGCTTAAACATTGGCATATCGATAAGCAAGGTCAATGGAAAGACTTAATGATTCCAAGACTCAGTGCTCGTATGGGCACTCCAGGAGAGTGGAGTAGCGTTAATGGAATACATGAGCCTGTCTATCAGTTAAAACAACATGCAACGACTAGGCTACGTATCGCTAATGTCGATAATACGATCACTTATCCTATTGCTGTCGAAGGGGCTGAGGCATGGGTGATTGCCATTGATGGTAACCCTGTAAAAACGCCTTGTAAACTGACTCAACATAAAATTGGCCCAGGGATGCGAGTGGATATTGGATTGGTAGCACCCAAAGCAGGTGGGCGAGTGAGCGTCCTTCAAATGAAAGGACGCTTTCCTTTCTCTTTGTGTGAGTTCGAGGTTGTAGATTCAACCCTTGTTGAGAATCGCTCTCTGCCTTCTTTACCCCTTAATCCTGTGCCCAATTTAGATTTGGCTAATGCAGAAGAAATCGACTTTTTATTTGAATGGGAAGGGGCGGTTTCTCCAGTATCTAAAGATGGAAAATCTATGCCTAAGTTTTGGCTAACTAATAAACGAGCATGGGAGGGGATGAGTAAAGATAATATCCCTGAACCGTTGGCGACTTTAGAGCTGGGAAAAACCTATATATTCGATCTTAAGAACGTCACTCAATATCATCACCCGATTCACATTCACGGCCATACATTCACTGTATTGGAACTTGATGGGAAGAAAGTTGAAGAACCTTTCCATACTGATACAGTGTTACTTGGAAAAAATGGCCGAGCTAAAGCTGCATTTGTAGCCGACAACCCTGGCCGCTGGATGTATCATTGTCATGTTATAGAACACATGAAAACGGGTTTGATGGGATATATTGAAGTTAAGTGACACCTGTAACGTTTAATATTTGCGCATGCATTCTTAGTTTCTACCCTCGCTTTTATCGGCGTTAAAGCTAGAATATAGGGATTATTGTTTGGGAGGATTCATGGGTCAGTTATCTATTCTAGGTTTTATCGCCATCGGTGGCGCGTTTGGTGCTTGTTCACGTTACTTGATTTCAGAGTTATGCGTTGTGATGTTAGGGCGTGGTTTTCCTTACGGTACGCTGACTGTTAACGTAATTGGCTCTTTGATTATGGGATTGCTCATCGCCGCGTTTGAAAATGAGATGGTTGCGACGGAGCCGTGGAGACAAATTATCGGTCTTGGTTTCCTTGGAGCCCTGACGACATTTTCTACGTTTTCGATGGATAACGTGCTTCTTATGCAGCAGGGTGCGTTCTTCAAGATGGGGCTCAATGTACTGCTCAATGTGGTTCTCAGTATTTCAGCCGCATGGATCGGCTTCCAACTTCTGATAAAGTCTTAAAACTTTCTTACGATTTGTTAACAACTCGGCTTGGTTTATCCAAGCCGTTTTTATATACTCGATCGTACTTGTCGGAGTGCCATATGGCTGAGACCGTTAACTCGGGATCCGTTGAACCTGATCAGGCTAATACCTGCGAAGGGAACAAGAGTAGATATCTAACTAGAATCCTTCTAGAGATCTATCTCCAGATCACAACTGCATTTTCTTGCTGTGATCCCTCTTGTAGCATCTTATCCGTCAAGCATTTTTATCCCTATAAATAATGGCTAAAAGCCAAGGAAAAATGCTATGTCGAGTCGTAAACAAGCAAGACTGGAAGCGAAGAATTTTATTGATTCTTTATCTGTACAACCTTATCCAAACTCAAAAAAAGCTTACATCCAAGGGTCTCGAGCGGACATTCAAGTCCCTGTCCGAGAAATATCCCTCGCAGATAGCCTTGTTGGTGGCAGCAAAAAAGAGCCTGTATTCGAACCTAATGAGCCAATTCATGTCTACGACACCTCAGGTGTTTATACCGATCCTACGCATGAAATAGACCTTTATAGTGGCCTTCCTAAGTTGCGAGAGCAATGGATTGAAGAGCGTGGTGATACGGAATTGCTCGATGATGTAAGCTCTGTTTACACCAAAGAACGTTTAGAAGATGAAACCCTAGACGACCTTCGTTACGGAAACCTGCCTCGAATTCGTCGCGCTACTGGCGACCAATGTGTAACTCAACTGCATTATGCTCGTCAGGGAATTATCACTCCTGAGATGGAGTACATTGCGATACGTGAGAACATGGGGCGTCAGAAGTTCGCTGATGAACAGCTTAATCACCAACACCCAGGCCATAACTTTGGCGCAAACCTGCCAAAAGAAATTACCCCTGAGTTCGTGCGTAAAGAGGTCGCTGAAGGCCGAGCTATCATCCCTTCAAACATCAACCACCCAGAATCAGAACCTATGATTATTGGCCGAAACTTCTTAGTGAAAGTGAACGCCAATATCGGTAACTCTTCTGTAAGCTCTTCGATTGAAGAAGAAGTTGAGAAGCTAGTATGGTCGACTCGCTGGGGCGGCGATACCGTAATGGATCTTTCTACTGGCCGTAATATCCACGAGACTCGTGAATGGATCCTACGTAATAGCCCAGTGCCGATTGGTACGGTTCCTATGTATCAGGCGCTTGAGAAAGTGAATGGCGTAGCCGAAGACCTTAACTGGGAAGTGATGCGCGATACTTTGATTGAACAAGCGGAGCAGGGCGTTGATTACTTCACTATCCATGCTGGTTTGCTTCTTCGTTATGTTCCTATGACGGCTAAGCGTGTGACAGGTATTGTTTCTCGTGGTGGCTCTATTATCGCGAAATGGTGTCTTGCACATCACCAAGAAAGCTTCCTATACACACACTTCCGCGAGATCTGTGAGATCTGTGCGAAGTACGATGTGGCTTTGTCACTAGGTGACGGCCTACGTCCTGGCTCTATTGCAGATGCCAATGATGAGGCTCAGTTCTCGGAGTTACGTACTCTAGGTGAGTTAACTAAAGTGGCTTGGGAATACGATGTTCAGGTGATCATTGAAGGTCCTGGACATGTACCTATGCATCTTATTAAAGAGAACATGGATGAGCAGTTAGAGCACTGCCATGAAGCGCCTTTCTATACGTTAGGCCCGCTGACCACTGATATTGCACCGGGTTATGACCACATTACCTCTGGTATTGGCGCGGCGATGATTGGTTGGTACGGCTGTGCGATGCTTTGTTATGTAACACCTAAAGAGCATTTGGGCTTACCAAATAAAGAAGATGTGAAGACTGGCTTGATTACTTACAAGCTGGCAGCACATGCAGCAGACTTGGCAAAAGGGCATCCGGGCGCACAAATCCGAGATAATGCATTATCTAAAGCTCGTTTTGAATTCCGTTGGGAAGACCAATTTAATCTAGCTTTAGATCCAGAAACAGCCCGTTCTTTCCACGATGAAACCCTGCCACAAGAATCGGGCAAGGTTGCTCACTTCTGCTCTATGTGTGGACCTAAATTCTGTTCAATGAAGATCTCTCAAGAAGTTCGAGAGTACGCGAAAGACACTGAACAAGTGGCTGCTGATCAGGCTATCGAGATTAAGATGCTTGATAATCCGTTGGAAGGGATGCGTCAGAAATCACAAGAGTTCCGTGATACTGGCTCTGAACTTTATCACCCAGCAGTAGGCGCAAAAAAAGCTCAATTAGAGGAATAATGACAGTGAAGATTCTTATCCCATCTCAAAATATTGAGCTAACGGGAGAGGTGCAAAGCTGTCTATTGGTTGCTAAGCGACAAGGCTTGGCAACCGATGCAGTTGAGTTGGGTGTAAGCCCAACTCAATGCTTCTCTATCGTTGATGCTCAGCAAGCGTTATCTATTGGTTTTGCTCATGATGTTGATTCATTGGCGGAGTGTCGCTCAAGTGAGCTTGATCATATCGTTTATTACAGTCATTCAGTGGCGCTAGCTGGTGTCCGCGATGCCTTGGCACAAACTCCGAATACCATCTATATCGGTGTCTTAGATGACTCAGCTGCATTGGATATCTGGTCACAGCTAGATTCTAATCGTGCTATCAAGAGTGAAACTCCAGCTCATCAGGAGTTAGATAGTCGTGGCCACTTTGCTTGGTTACTTACTTTGTTGGCGTTGGAATTCCCATTAGAAGATGCACTGGTTTTAGCTCGCGCAGCATCTAGTGTTTCACGTGGAACATGGCCAGCAAACTATCAAAACTTTCCTATTCCCGTTCTCGAAGATGAGCGACTGGATATTAGTGTTGGTTGGGCGCACCAAGGAACATCACTGTCGTTCCCGGAATTGAGTAAGAGTAGCCTAGGACTATACCCAGTGGTTGATGATGTTGAGTGGATCGAAAGGCTGCTCAAGCTTGGAATTAACACAGTTCAACTGCGTATTAAGAACCCACAGCAAGCAGATTTAGAACAACAAATCGCGCGATCTATCGAACTCGGTAGAGAGCACAACGCTCAGGTTTTTATCAATGACTATTGGCAATTGGCACTTAAGCATGATGCTTTTGGTGTTCATTTGGGGCAAGAGGACATCGAAGAATCCAACCTATCTCAACTGAGCCAAGCTGGTATTAAGATCGGTCTATCGACTCATGGTTATTACGAGTTGCTACGCATTGTGCAAATCAACCCAAGCTATATTGCGCTGGGGCATATATTCCCAACCACCACTAAGCAGATGCCATCGAAGCCTCAAGGACTTGTGCGTTTATCTATCTATCAGCAGCTGATTGATACTATCCCATACACAGAAGAACTCACCGGTTATCCGACAGTTGCGATTGGTGGAATTGACCAGTCGACGGCCGCACAGGTGTGGAGTTGTGGGGTATCGAGCCTTGCTGTTGTACGTGCGATTACGTTAGCCGAAGACCCAAAACAAGTGATTGAGTTCTTCGAAGCATTAATGGCTGACCGTTCTTCAGGTGCTGCTAAAGAGGTAACTCAGGAGCTAAGTCATGCTGAATGATTTCGAATTCATTCGTTATCAACGACAACTCGCACTTCCTGAAGTGGGTGAGCAAGGGCAACGCAATCTATTAGATAGCCATGTATTGGTCATCGGTTGTGGTGGCTTAGGCAATGCTGCGGCTCTCTATCTTGCGGCTTCCGGTATCGGGAAAATCGTATTAGTTGATGATGATTGTGTGGATTCGTCTAACCTTCAACGACAAGTTGCGTTCAAGGAAAGCCAGTTAGGTTCGCCTAAGGTCGAAGCTCTGAAGCAAAAACTGACTGAGCTTAATGGTCGAAACCAAGTGAGAACCATCAATAGGCGAATGACTCAGAGCCAGCTTGAGCTTGAGGTGATGCTCGCTGATTTGGTGTTGGATTGTACTGACAACTTTGAGTCACGTCAGCAGGTTAACCAAGCATGTTTTGGTAGCAAGACACCTTTGGTTTCTGGTTCTGCGATCGGATGGAAAGGTCAGTTTATTGTCTTTGATTATCAGATGCAGAAAGGGTGCTATCACTGTTTGTTCCCGTTCAGTCATCATCCACAAACGACACGTTGTAGCGATAGCGGCATCATCGGCCCAGTTGTTGGCACCATAGGCAACCTCCAAGCACTGGCAGCGATTCAACGTATTAGCACTGGCGAGTTCCAGGTTGCAACACATCAGCTCAAACTGTTTGATGGTCAGACGATGAACTGGCAAAACTTAAGTGTCACTCAAGATAGTGAATGCCCCGTTTGCTGCACATCTACAGTTAACTATTTAGAAGAAGAAACCCAATGAGCAACATAACGATCTCTATCAATGAGCAACCAGAACAGGTTGCACAATCGTCGTCTCTAGCGGATATCATCCAAGCGCTTTCACTACCCGATCTGGGTTGTGTCTTTGCTATCAATAATGCGGTTGTCCCGCGTAGTCAGTGGCAACAAAGGGTCGTCAATGAAGGCGATGCTATTTCTCTTTTCCAAGCTATTGCAGGAGGCTAACTATGTTAACTATCGCAGATAAAACATTTCAATCACGACTCTTTACTGGAACGGGCAAGTTCGCGAATAAACATTTAATGGCGAGTGCTATCGAAGCTTCCGGTTCTCAACTGGCAACCATGGCGTTGAAGAGAGTTGATATTCGCTCTGAGCAAGATGATATTTTACAGCCCATCATTGATGCTGGCGTGAACTTGTTACCAAATACCTCCGGGGCGAAGAACGCGAAGGATGCCATCTTTGCTGCGCATTTGGCTCGCGAAGCGCTAGGCACAAACTGGCTCAAACTGGAAATTCACCCTGATCCAAAGTACTTGATGCCAGACCCAATTGAGACATTAAAAGCGGCTGAGCAAATGGTTAAAGATGGCTTTGTTGTGTTGCCTTACTGTCATGCTGACCCAGTGTTGTGTAAACGATTGGAAGAGGTGGGTTGTGCTGCGGTTATGCCGCTAGGTGCGCCGATTGGGTCGAACAAAGGTATCGCTTCGGCAGACTTCTTAGAGATCATTATCGACCAAGCGAACGTCCCTGTGATTGTTGACGCTGGTATTGGTGCGCCATCTCATGCTACTCGTGCAATGGAAATGGGCGCGGATGCCGTGTTAGTTAATACTGCAATTGCGGCTTCTCAACAACCCGTTGATATGGCGATTGCTTTTAAACTGGCAGTTGAAGCTGGCCGTATGGCTTACCTTTCTGGTCTTGCTGGACAGGTGTCTCATGCGGTTGCTTCTAGTCCGCTAACTTCATTCCTAGACGAGTAGTGTCCTTATGACGTTTGTTGATCGATTTAAACAGCTCAACTGGGATGACATTGGTATGTCCATCTTCAGTAAAACGGCAGCGGATGTTGAGCGCGCTCTGAGTAAACCTAAACGCGACTTGGAAGACTTTAAGGCTCTTATCTCTCCGGCAGCAGAACCTTACTTAGAGCAGATGGCGCAACAATCGTTGGCACTCACACGCAAGCGATTCGGCAATACAATGTCGTTGTATATTCCATTGTACCTCTCAAACTTATGTGCGAATGCGTGCACGTATTGTGGTTTCTCAATGGAGAACCGCATTAAGCGTCGCACACTTACTTTAGATGAAATCGATGCTGAAAGTGCCGCTATCAAAAAGATGAAGTTTGATAGTGTATTGTTGGTGACTGGTGAACATGAAACCAAGGTCGGGATGAAGTACTTCCGTGAAGTGCTACCGAATATTAAGGCACAATTTAACTATCTTGCGATGGAAGTGCAGCCGCTTGATCAAGATGACTACGCAGAGCTTAAAACTCTCGGCTTAGATGCGGTGATGGTTTACCAAGAAACGTATAGCCCAAGTACCTACGCGGAACACCACTTGCGTGGCAATAAAATGGATTTTGAATACCGGCTCGAAACGCCCGATCGTTTGGCAAAAGCGGGTATTGATAAGATAGGTATTGGCGCTTTGATTGGCTTGGAAGATTGGCGTACCGACTGTTTCTTCGTGGCCGCTCACTTAGACTATCTTGAGCGTACTTATTGGCAAACACGTTACTCGATTTCATTCCCACGTCTTCGTCCGTGTGAGGGTGGTTTGCAGCCTAAATCGATTATGAGTGATAAACAGTTGGTTCAACTTATCTGTGCGTATCGTTTATTAAACCCTGAGGTTGAATTGTCTCTCTCGACTCGTGAGTCTGCAGCTTTCCGTGACAATGTGTTGCCATTGGGAATCACCAGTATGTCGGCTGCGTCTAAAACCCAGCCTGGTGGTTATGCTTCTGATGAAGAAGAACTCGAGCAATTTGAAATAAGTGATGAGCGAAGTGCTGCCGATGTTGAGTCAATGATTCGTCAACGTGGTTTTGATCCTGTGTGGAGAGACTGGCACAGTGCTTACTCTGGTTAGCGAACACGCAGATTTATGTTCCACGTGAAACATCGACGAAGTTAAATCGACAAATAAAAACGGCTACCCTAAGGTGGCCGTTTTTCATTTCATTAAGTTTGAATTAGCTAAGCATTAAGCATTAAGCATTAAGCATGAGCAAGTGGAGTGGTTGATTGGCGTAACCATTCCAATGTATCACCTTCAACTAATGGGCTAACATCGTTCCATACTTTCTGGTGGTAATCATTAAGCCATGCAAGTTCAGGTCGTGTCAGTAAATCGACGTTGATGTTGCGCTTATCGATAGGGCAACGTGTTAGCGACTCAAACGTTAGTACTGAGAAGTCACCTTGAGTTGGCAGCTCAACCACCAGTTCTAGGTTTTCGATACGGATACCAAATTCATCTGCACGGTAGTAACCCGGCTCGTTTGATAACACCATGCCTTCAACAAGAGGTACATCGATTAGCTTCTTAGAGATGCTTTGCGGACCTTCATGAACACTTAGGAAATGACCAACACCGTGACCAGTGCCGTGGTCGTAGTCGAAGCCTTCTGCCCATAAGTGTTGGCGAGCTAGAATATCAAGTTGGAAACCACGAGTACCCTGTGGGAAACGTGCACGCGCGATACCGATGTGACCTTTAAGCGCTAACGTGAACTGCTGGATCATTTCGTCGCTTGGCTGGCCAATCGCGATAGTTCGAGTGATGTCGGTTGTACCATCTAGGTACTGACCGCCTGAATCGACTAGGTAAAGAGTATTCATCTCTAACTGACCTGGTTCAGGTTGGTTCTCGTGGTTGTAGTGACACATTGCTGCGTTGCCGCCTGCTGCTGAAATCGTGTCAAAACTTAGGTCCATCAGCGTTGGGTCTTGTTCGCGGAATGATTGAACTTTGTCTGCTAGCACAGCTTCATTGTGCAGATTACCTTGCGTGACTTCTGCATCAATCCAAGATAGGAACTTCGCCATCGCAACACCATCACGAATGTGACACGCTTTCATGCCGGCAATTTCAGTTTCATTCTTTGCTGCTTTTGGCATTAGGCATGGGTCTGCTGCTTCAATGATATGAGCACCAGAGTTTTGTAGAACCAGTGTGTACCAAGCGTTACTGGTACCTGAATCGACAGATACATTTTTGCCTTCCAAAGATTGAAGGCGTGCTTCAAGCTCTGATGGGTGAGATACGCGAATACCATTGCCAACGTGTGCTTCAAAGCCCGTAGGAATACGAGCTGGGTCTAGGAAGAAGTCGACGCTTTCATCGGCGTGGATGATCGCATTGGATAACACAACAGGTAGGCGAGATACGTCCAAGCCGCGAATGTTAAGCAACCAACAGATCGAATCGAGTTCCGTAAGGATAGCGGCATCAGCACCTTTGGCTTTTAGTAAGCCAGCAATCTCCGCACGTTTGCTTTCACTTGATTGGCCTACTGCGTCTGTTGCCATTAAGCGAACATCAGATACCACCGGCTCAGGACGATCAGACCAAAGCTCATCAATTGGATTCGAAGATAGTGTTGTTAGTTCAACTTTCTCTGCCAGTTTAGCTTGAGCGCCTTTCAACCAAGCAGCAGTGTGCATGCGTGGGTCGAATGCAACCTTGCTGCCTTGTGCTAGAGAACTGGTGATCCAATCTAAAGCCGGCTCTTCAATAAGGTGGCGATACTCAAATAACTCTGCTGGTACCTGCTTACGAACCTGAACCGTGTAGCGACCATCAACAAAAATAGCAGCGTTCTCACGAGTGATAACTGCCGCACCAGCAGAGCCAGTGAAACCTGTTAACCAGTGAAGTCGCTCGTTATGAGCAGGAACGTATTCACCTAGATATTCGTCTTCATGTGGAATGATAACGGCATCTAGGTTGTTTGTTTCAAGCCAAGCTCGAACCGCAGCAACGCGTTCAGCAGTGATATTGTGCATCTGTGTTTATCCTTATTGTTAGGGTCCTTGTTAACACTCACAGTCGATATACATGCGAGGGGACTTATTAGGTCAATAAGCTAGCGCTTTTGTTCGTTTGCTGCAAACGCTGTACGCCATTTTTATCTAAGGTGCAGAGTTTTTTCTTTGATGATATCTCGTAGCCAAGTTAACGCTGGGTCATTTTCTCTGTCACGGTGCCAAAACAGAGTGTATGCCATCGGTGGGAATTCCATCGGTAAAGGGACAACCACTAAGTCGAGTTGCTTGGCGACGAGGTAAGTAAAGTGGCTTGGTGCAGTAAACACAAAGTCGGTGTAGGTACATAGGCTTGCGGCGCTATTGAAGTCTGGAACAGAAATAGCGATATCACGTTGGTGACCAAGGTCGGCAAGCTTATAGTCGAGCAGCCAACGATCGTTACCATCACATCTTACTTGTACATGACGCTGTGCAAGGTAGGTTTCCAGATCCCATTTGCCATTCAGAGCGGGGTGGTTGCGTCTTAGCACACACATCTGCGCGTCACGGTAGATCTCTTGCTCGCAAATATCATCTGGCGGCAGCATAGTTAAACGTGCGTCGTTGATGTCGATGTCTTTACCTGTGAGTCCGATATCGAGCTCACCGAGCTGCAGCTTCTTAAAGGTTTGCTCCGTCCAAGCGTGGGTGTTGATATTCACCTTAGGGGCTTGTCGAAATATCGCTGGTAAAAAGTGGGGAAGAATAAGTGGGTAAACGCTCTCAACAGCCGCAATGTGAAAACTGTGGTCACTGTTGTTGGGAATGAAGGTCTCTGGTTGGGTGAGCACATCAAGTTGGTTGATCAGCGTTTCTAATCGAGGTTTGAGAAAGACCGCCTTTGGTGTTGGTCGCAGACCATGAGCACTTCGCGTGAAAAGGGGATCATTAAATTGCTCACGAAGTTTGGCCAATGACTTACTAACCGCTGACTGGCTTAGGCACAATCGGTGGGCGGTGCGAGTCACACTTAGCTCTTCCATCAGCACCTGCAAGCAAACTAATAGATTGAGGTCGAGGCGCGATAGTTTCTCAATATTCATATGAGTTTCCTATTTGGAATAATGCTAATGAGTATATGCCATTTTTGTTCATATCTTTAGTTGGTTATTATGCACCTAAATTAACTCATTCGGAGAATCTTGTGCCTTCTAACGCGCTTCCAACCCCTAGTAAACTGCAGGTTGCTTTATTGGCAATGTTGGTTTTATTTAGCCCTCTGGCTATTGATATCTACCTACCAGCTCTGCCACAAATTTCGACAGCGTTTCACGTGGAACATGCACTAGCACAAGATACGATTACCTGGTTTTTATTCGCCATGGGTGTCGGGCAATTATTTGCTGGCCCTTTGGCTGATAAGCTAGGACGTCGAACCGTTGCATTGGGAGGTGTTAGTATCTATGCATTGAGTGCTTGCTTGGCGTGGGCAGCTCAATCGATTGATATGATGCTAATGGCTCGGCTGCTACAAGGCTTAGGAGCTTGTGCGACTTCTGTAGCAGCCTTTGCAACGGTTCGCGATCTATTTGGCCCAGAGAAGAGTGGCCGTATGATCAGCTACCTTAATGGTGCAATCTGTTTTATTCCTGCTTTGGCACCCATTCTTGGCGCTTGGTTAACACATCAATTTGGTTGGCGCTCGAACTTTAGCTTTATGGCAGGCTTTGCTGTCGTTGTTGGCACTATCTTATTCTTCCAAATGAAAGAGTCTAACCCTGCGACAGAAAAGGTTGCGGTATTCAAGCTTGAGCGATACTGGTCAGTATTGAAAACACCATCATTCCTTTTCCACGCAACCTTGTGTCTGATGGCGATGGCGGTTATCCTCGCTTATGTAACCTCTGCACCAGTTGTGTTGATGGAAAACCTAGGCCTGACCATGAAAGAGTTTACTTTCTGGTTTGGTGTTAATGCGGCCATCAACATTGCAGCTGCGTTTACTGCACCTAAATTTATGGACCGTTTTGGTACCTATAAAGCACTGGTGGTTGGTATCTCGACGCTGGGCTTAGCGGGTGTGATTATGTTGGTGCTTGCTGAGCACGCTACTCCAATCGCGTTCATGCTACCGATCTTCTTATCGTCAGTTGGCTTTGCTTGGATTCTTGGTGCTGCGGCAGGTAAAGCTCTAGAACCTTTCGGTGACCGTGCGGGTACAGCTGCTGCGCTGCTTGGCTTGTTCCAAATGAGCGGTTCAGGGCTTCTTGTGGGTACCATGCAACGTCTTGATTTAACGTCGCAAGTGATGATTGCTCTGCAAATGTTCCTGATTGTTCCTGCGTTATTAGTGCTTGCGAGCAAAGCGGGTAAGTCTTGGCACACGACGTTTGCTAAGGCATAAGTTACAAGGGTGACAAAATATACAAATGGCGGTTTTCGAAACGTTAAAACATGGTATATTTGTCACTCATTGAAACGTTAGTCCCCAACGGAAAATACTGTAATGTCATTAACAACCTACGAAATGGCGCGCGTCTTAGAACAAATGGAAGATGCACCTGAAAAGGTCATGTTTGGTAAACTGCTTAAAGAGCTAGGCAACCAAAGTGAAGAGCGTATTCGCAGTGCGGCAAAACAAGTTCCAATCGATACTTTGCGAGATATCATTTACCAATTTCAGCGTGTGGTAGAGTCTCGTAAGGGTGAGCAGGTTCAGCTATTGGCAAAAGAACTTGCAGAGCAAGGCATCTCTGCTGAAGAGCTACAAGCTTTTCTAAATAAGTAAGCTTATCCCAGTTAAAAAAGAAACCACTCAATTGAGTGGTTTCTTGCGTTTGGGCTGTAGCATTTAGCTTTAGCAGTTCAAAAGAGGTGAAAACTTATTTTAATTCCTGAACTGCGCTTTCAAAACTCTATCAAGTGAGAATGGTCCTGCGCCCCACACGACAACGATAAGAATCATTAACCCCCAAAGCTGATGATCGTAGAAGCCTTGATCCCACAATACAGGGTAAGACACGACAGCAATGATATTGAAAACGAACAACACCGCAGCCATAGGTCGTGTTAATAAACCGAGCGCTAAAAACATCGGTAGAATTAACTCAGCGGCAGTGCCCATGTAAGCAGCCAATTCCCAAGGTAGCAGTGGCACTTGGTATTCCAATTCAAACAAGTAAAGCGTGCTATCCCAAGTAGCTATCTTGGTGAGTCCAGAATTAAAGAATACCCACGCCACCCAAAGGCGACAAAATAGTAGAAGCACTGGAACAAAAAGTGCCTGTGATTTCTCAATCAAACTGTCGTATTGAGCCATCATGTTCGTGACTGTGTTGTTATCCATGTTATGCCTCCAATTCGGCATTGATTGAAAAACCTGAGATGACGTTTAGCGCCATAACAGTATTCAGATGTTGTAGTAATAAAGGATCGATTGCTGAGAGTGTTCGACCTGATTGCAATTCAGTGAGGAGTTGGTGGCTCTCTTCACTCAAACTATGGCTCTCAACCTGTGAATTCTCAGCTCGGATTAACACCCCAAATTCAGCTTGGTTGATGTCTAGCCCATCAAGTTGCTGCTGATAGATGGCGTGTTCAAGCGCGATAATCGTGTAACTAGAATGAATCAGTGTTATTGAATCTTTGAGATGAAAGACTAAAGCGCCTTGTTGCTCTTGTGGTACATCTGCAAGGCAAGAAAGAGGTCTCTGGTCGACATGTGCTTGTGACGAAAACCTTACCAAGCTATCTTTCTGCCATTCATACAAAGCCACTTCACCGAGATAAGGTGCAGCCTCAATAACGGCAGGAAAGGCTTGGATAGTCTGTTCAAAGTGTTCACCGTAACCACTGACATCACCAGAGGTCGATGGATAATGTAAGACATGTTGACGAGCCATCTGTTGGAAGCACTCTTCACCAACCAACATTTCAGTGAGTGGGTAGGTTGCTGCCAGAACTTCGCTCAAGCTGATCACAAAGTTATTACGGTAAATCTGGATGCGTTGTTCATCGGTAAAATGGTCGCTCACTATGTCGCAGTACTCACCATTGTTTTGATAGCGTAGGGCGTTAGCAAACTCCAATTGAACCTCTGCTAGGGAGTGGCTCATGAGGCGCGACTCCTTTGGTTGAACTTGTCGTGTTGATACAAGATATCACTGGCTTTGGTTGCTTCAGCCAATAAAACTTGTGGCTCTGGGATATCGAGATCCCACTCAATCAAGGTATGGCGCAAACCATGTTGTGCAACCCAGTCAGTGTAGAGTTTCCACACTTCGTCACAGACAGGTTTACTGTGTGTGTCTATCCAGATCTCACCTTGTTCAAGCTTCTTTTTGGTAAAACCTGCCAAGTGAATCTCTTCCACTTTGTCTGCAGGTATTCCACTTAGATACTCTTCACAGCTGAAGCCATGATTGAAAGATGAGACAAAAATATTATTGAAATCGAGCAGTAGGCGACACTCAGTGCGCTTCTGTACCTCGGCTAAAAATTCCCACTCTGGGATGGTTGAATGCTTGAAGGCAAGGTAGCTCGATGGGTTCTCAATCAGCATAGGGCGTTGCAGGCTATCTTGTACCTCGATGACATTGCGACAAAAGACCTCTAGCGCTTCTTCGGTATAAGGCAGCGGTAGCAAGTCATTGAAATAATGACCACTTGTCTGACTCCAACTGAGATGATCAGAAACCAAGAAGGGTTCGATATCATCAATGAGCTCTTTTAATTGCACAAGATGATGTTGATTGATGCGCTCAACAGAACCTAGCGACAACCCAACACCGTGACAACTGATGTTGTGTGCGTGACGAATTTCTCTGAGTTGTTGTCGTTGCGGTGATTGAGCTAAGAAGTAGTTCTCGCTGTGAACTTCTAACCAACTTACTAAGGCTGGATTTTGGCTAAAGAAGTCCAAGTGCGGTGTTCTAAGGCCAACCCCTGCGTAGGGGTGAAGAGTTTGAGTCACAACGATTCTCCTAACAAGAAGTGGAGGTGAGCTGAATGTCAGCTCACCATACTAAGCAGCTCAATTATGATGATTGAGTGTTACCACCTGATAATTTGCCACATAGCCCTTTAGGTACGACTACGAACGCATCGGATTGGTTGTCTTCTTTTGCTGTACCCGCACATGAGCTTGTTTTGGTTGCACAATCATTTTGGCCAGCTTTTGCCACGCCGTAGCATTTTTCTTTTGCTGCTGCTTCCGCAGGTGCTGATGTAAGAACTGCACCGCCGAACGCTAGTACACTTGTGATTGCAGCTGTAACAGCAAGATTAGAATTTTTCATAGTCATTCCCTCTAGGACTTAATAGTATTTTATATCGCAGGTTAATGGATTGTTAACTTGCTTACTAAAAAGGATAGGAAGAACTAGGAAATAATTTCACGACATTATAAGAAATATCAATATTAATGATGTGTTAGCTATTAAGTTACTGATTATATGATGTTATTTTTTGATTGTTTTTTCTTCTTATTATCCTAAACGCAGCCTAGTGTTTAGGTTATAATCAACTTTTATGTATAAATACCCAGTAGTGAGCATATCCAATGATAGATCCTTCGCTTTTACTCGATGGCCTAAACGATAAACAACGTGAGGCGGTCGCGGCACCTTTAGAAAACCTACTTATTCTGGCAGGTGCAGGCAGTGGTAAAACGCGAGTGTTGGTGCATCGTATCGCTTGGCTGCAAAGCGTAGAGCAAGCATCACCGTTCTCTATTATGTCGGTTACCTTCACCAACAAAGCGGCAGCAGAGATGCGTGGTCGTATTGAAGAGTTGATGATGGGTAGTTCGTCAGGCATGTGGAACGGCACCTTCCATGGTATCTGTCACCGCATCCTTCGTGCTCACTACCTAGATGCAAAACTGCCAGAAGATTTCCAGATCATTGATTCTGATGATCAGATTCGTTTGCTACGCCGCTTAATCAAGGCGCAAAACCTCGATGAAAAGCAGTGGCCTGCTAAGCAAGCTTCTTGGTGGATCAATGGCAAGAAAGACGAGGGGTTACGCCCAAGTCACATTGACGCCTACCATGATCCAATAACTCAAACGTGGTTAAAGATCTATTCTGCTTACCAAGAAGCATGTGACCGTGCTGGTTTGGTCGACTTTGCGGAAATCTTGCTGAGATCGCATGAACTATTACGCGATAAGAAACACATTCGAGAGCATTACCAAGCACGCTTTAAGCATATCCTTGTCGATGAATTCCAAGATACCAACAACATCCAATACGCTTGGCTTCGGATGATGGCTGGCCCAGATTGTCGCGTGATGATCGTAGGTGATGATGACCAATCTATCTATGGTTGGCGTGGTGCGAAGATCGAAAATATTCAGAAGTTCTTGGATGAATTCCCAGGAGCTTCGACGGTTCGACTTGAACAAAACTACCGTTCAACTAAAACCATTCTGCAGGCGTCGAACGAGCTTATCTCGAACAACACCGAACGTATGGGTAAAGAGCTGTGGACCGATGGTAACGATGGCGAGCCAATCTCTGTGTACTCAGCTTATAACGAGCTAGATGAAGCACGTTTCACGGTCAGCAAAATCAAAGAGTGGCAAGAGAAAGGCGGTGCGTTAGAAGATACCGCGATGCTTTATCGTAATAACGCCCAATCTCGTGTTCTTGAAGAAGCTTTGATCCAAGGTGGTCTACCTTACCGAATCTACGGCGGCATGCGATTCTTCGAGCGTCAAGAAATCAGAGACGCCTTGAGCTACATGCGCCTCATGAGCAACCGCAGTAATGATGCCGCGTTTGAACGTGTGGTTAATACGCCAACGCGTGGCTTGGGTGATAAAACGTTAGAAACGATTCGTCTTGCTGCTCGTGATCGTGGTGCAACCATGTGGGAAGCCAGTGTTGCTTTGATAGAAGAGCAAGTGCTACCCGGTCGTGCTGCGGGCGCATTAAGTCGTTTTATCGAGCTGATTAATGCGCTTGAAGATGACACGTTGGAACTTAGCCTGCATGAACAAACCGACCACGTGATTAAATCGTCGGGTCTGTTTGCTATGTACGAGCAAGAGAAGGGTGAGAAGTCGAAGGCACGTATCGAGAACTTGGAAGAATTGGTAACGGCAACGCGCCAGTTTGAAAAGCCGGAAGAAGCGGATGAGATGAGCATGCTGACGGCGTTCTTAACTCACGCAGCTTTGGAAGCGGGTGAAGGTCAGGCCGATGAGTTTGACGATGCGGTTCAGTTAATGACTTTGCACAGTGCTAAAGGCCTAGAGTTTCCAATGGTGTTTATGGTGGGTGTCGAAGAAGGCATGTTCCCAAGCCAGATGTCGGCCGAAGAAGCGGGGCGTTTAGAAGAAGAGCGTCGCCTGTGCTATGTCGGTATGACCCGTGCGATGGAGAAGCTCTACATCACTTATGCTGAAATGCGTCGTTTGTATGGTCAAGACAAGTACCACAAGCCATCTCGTTTTATTCGTGAACTACCAGAAACCTGTCTGGATGAGGTTCGTATGAAAGCGCAAGTGAGTCGTCCTGCTAGCAGTGGCCGCTTTAGCCAAACCGCCGTGAAAGAGAACTTTAACGAAACAGGCTTTAGTTTGGGTTCTCGCGTTAAGCACCCTAAGTTTGGTGAAGGCACTATCATCAACTTCGAGGGAAGTGGCCCGCAGAGCCGAGTTCAAGTCGCGTTTAACGGTGAAGGCATCAAGTGGTTAGTAACGGCTTACGCGCGTTTAGAACAGTTGTAATCTGCTACTTCGGTATCTAAAAATCGTTCATTATTAAAAACAGAAAGAGCAGCCAATGGCTGCTCTTTTTATTACTTTGTACCGACCTAAATTAGGTTAATACGAGCTGAAGACATTGTTGCCTCAAAGTGAGACTTACAGTGCTGCAAGTGCCGCTTCGTAGTTTGGCTCTTCAGTGATCTCTGCAACCAACTCGCTGTGTGTCACCACACCTTTTTCATCAACAACGACAACGGCACGTGTTGTTAGGCCTGATAGTGGGCCTTCAGCGATCGCTACGCCGTAGTCTGATGCGAATGTAGGAGAACGGAAAGTTGAAGCGTGTTGAACGCCTTCAATGCCTTCTAGTTCACAGAAGCGGCCCGCAGCAAACGGTAGGTCAGCAGAAATACAAACAACAACCGTGTTCTCAAGTTCTGCTGCTTTTGCGTTGAACGTACGTACGCTCGTTGCACAAGTTGCTGTGTCGATGCTTGGGAAGATGTTTAGAACCACTTTCTTGCCTTCAAGAGAAGCAAGAGTCAGTTCAGAAAGGTCGCCTGCAGTCAGTGCAAAGCTTGGTGCTTGTTCGCCAGTTTGTGGGAATGTGCCTGTTAGTGGTACAGCAGCGCCTTTGAAGGTAACGTGTGACATGAATTTGTCCTTAGTTTAATTATGGTTATGAAACTAGTTGAGCCTAGTAAGACTTACGTTACTCGGAAGTGGTTAAGAAGTGAATGCTTTAAATGTCAGAATTGTAATTAAAGGTCTTTGATTTATTTGTTTGAGAGAGGAATAAGTGAAACGACAGATAAAGAAAAACCCCGAGAGCTTGCGCTCATCGGGGTCTATAGTCTTACTCGCAGCAATCCGGCTACTAAGTGTGCTCCATGCATCAAATCCATGATAGTGTGCTGTTATCCTTCAGCGTATTCCTTTCATCGCCTTCCTAGCGGTGTCCTTGATCTTATCCTGATCTGCCAACAATCCTCGTTAGCGCGCGTCACTTGTTCCTTGAGCGGTGTCCTTTACATCATCCTGATGTTCAGTCCTTTCCTCGTCCAGAGGTGTCCATTGTCTTTCCTTAGTAGCAACCATCCTAGTTACTATTGCGTCCATTCAATGTCCATTTCGCTATCCATGCCGATTATTCATCCTGAGTAATCGAATCTTCATCCTGAAGATAACCAAGTCCTTGGCGTTTCCTGTTCCGTGTCAGCATCCTTCCGACACCATTCATATTACCGATTCCTTATTTATCAGCAATGGTGCATAAGCGAATTTCTATATAATTATTTGAACGATAAATGTACGTATCTTTTAATTTCAATTGGTTACGATGTCGAGGTGATTAATTTCGTCATCAAATATCGATATTTACTCACTACCTTGTGAGAGATCTCGCACAAGGCAGCGAGTAAAAAGGGAGGATTATTCCCTACTGACCAATGGCTGCACCTTCACGACGAGGGTCTGCAGCACCTTCTAGACCATCTTTTGTGATGCGAATAGCGTGTAAACCCGAGTTAAGATCGCGAACGTTGACCTCAAATCCCATCTTTTCTAGCTCAGGTTTGAAGTTTTCCGCTGATGTTCCTTTTTCCAAATCTAAGGTACCGAAGCGATTTAGGAAGTGTGGTTGGTTGATCGCTTGTTGGATATCCATGTCCCATTGGGTGTGAGCAATGATCGCTTGTGCCACATAACCGATGATACGGCTGCCTCCCGGAGAGCCAATTGCCATGTAAGGTTTATCGTCTTGCATGATAATGGTCGGCGCCATTGAAGAACGTGGACGCTTACCTGGTTCAAGTCGGTTCGCGATAGGCTTGCCATCGTTATGAGTCTTGAATGAGAAGTCGGTCAGTTCGTTGTTGAGTAGGAATCCTCTTACCATCAGGCGTGAGCCAAATGCGTTCTCGATGGTGGTGGTCATCGATACGACATTGCCATCACTATCGACAATGTTGAAGTGGCTGGTGGACGGCAACTCAATAGAAACATCTTGGCTTCTCTGCATCGCATGATCCCACGGTGGGGTGCCTGAAGGTGCGCTGTCTAATGCCTTACCTGCGGTAATTAACTGAGCACGCTCCTGCAAATAGTCAGTATTCACTAACCCTTGGGTTGGCATAGGCACATAATCTTGGTCTGCCATGTACATACCACGGTCTGCAAAGGCTAAGCGAGAAGCGTCTGCTAACACTTGCCAAGATTTTGCGTCGTTTGGCCCCCATGATTTGAGGTCAAACTGCTCAGTCATTGCAAGGATTTGTCCAACCGTTAACGCACCAGAGCTTGGTGGCCCCATTCCGCAAATATCGTAGCTTTCATAAGCAGAACAAACCGGTTCGCGCTGCTTGATCGAATAGGCGTCGAAATCTTTCTGTGCCAATACGCCCGGGTTACCTTTCGCTGTTTGTACTGTGTTAATGATGTCGGCAGAAATCTCACCTTGGTAGAAAGCTTTAGCACCATCCTTCGAGATAGCGTGTAACGTTGCCGCGTATTCAGGGTTCTTAAGTTGCGTGCCAGCGGCTTTCGGGCTGCCATCGGCATTGAAGAAGTAGGCTTTAGTTGTCGCAAAGCGGCTCAGACGTTCTTGGTCGTTTTCGATCAAGGTGGCTAAACGTGGGCTGATAGTAAAACCTTCTTCAGCTAACTGAGCGATAGGTTTAATCAGTGATGCCCATTCGAGCTTGCCGTATTTCTGGTGAGTGTCCCACAGCAATTGCACCGTGCCCGGCGTGGCAACAGAACGACCGCCAACCACGGCATCATAGAATTTAAGCGGTTGTCCGTTTTCGTCTTGGAATAGACGTGGGGTGGCATCAAGTGGCGCAGTTTCACGGCCATCGTAGGTCTTGAGCTGTTTGTCTTTGCCATCAAAATAGACAAGGAACGCGCCGCCACCAATACCTGATGACTGAGGTTCCACTAAGCCAAGCATAAGCTGCACGGCAACCATGGCGTCAATTGCGTTACCACCACGGGCAAGTACATCAGCACCGGCTTGTGTTGCAAGAGGGTTGGCTGCGGTGACCATCCAATCGTTGGCTTTAACGAGTTGTTTGGTTTCTAAACCACTACTTTGTTCGGGTGCGACGGAATCGGCAGCTTGATTTGCCCAACTGACGTGAGAGGCAAAAAGTAGGGTAGAAGTGGCGAGGGTTGTTAGTTTTGTTTTCCACTGCATGATCTTCTCCTTTTAATATGCAGAGCTAGATTGGCAGCGGAAAGATTAGATAGCCAGTGCGTTGTTAACGAATTGTAATCTTGATTCGAATTTAAGCGATTAAACCGGACAGCGACTGCCAAAGAATACTCGCGCCAATCAGGCTGAATACCACGCCACATAAGCCATCGATGTATACCGTTGCTTCGCTAAGTTTCTTCTGTAGAGCCTTAGTCGAAAGCATCCACGCCAGTAGTGAAAACCAAAACAGAGACAGACCAAACAAGATAATAAGCGCAAAGCCTTTACCTGATAGAGACATGTCGGCAGGCACTAAGCTCGACATCAAGCTAATAAAGAACACCAAAGCTTTTGGGTTGAGAATATTGGTCGCAAACCCTTTCGAAAATGCCTGACGCTTGTTGGTCAGAATCAGATCTTTGGCATTGACGGTATCGTCGTCATCGTCGTGGTTCTGAATGATTTGCCAGGTTGCTTTAAGTGCACCGTAGCCTAAGTACAGCAAGTAGCTACCGCCAGCCAACTGGATAATGGCAAATAGGGTTGGTTGCTGGTGGACTAGGTAACTGATTCCCGTCAGGCTGAGCAACGAATGCAGTAAGATCCCGCAAGATAAACCAAGCGCAATGTACAAGCCTGTTTGTCTGCCGTGGCGTGTCGCATTTTGCACGACTAACGCAAAGTCAGGGCCGGGGCTCATCAAAGCGATGAAATGGATAGAGGCGAGGGTGATCAGTATGGTGACTTCGTTCATGTCAGTTCTCAATAACGTTGCCGCTATTATTAAATAAGTAATCGTATTGAGCGTAGCTTACCGCGATTTGAAATCGAGCAATTGTAAATTATCAACACTTAGTTGATTTGTGAGGGTGGTACGCCGAATGTGGTTTTGAATGCCTTGGAGAAGTGTGCTTGATCATAGAAGCCTACTTGGTGCGCGACTTTAGTACCACAGATCCCAGATTTAATCAGGCGCATGCTCTGTTCCATACGTAAACGGCTCAGCCACGCGTAAGGGGTGATGCCCATTCTGTTCTTAAAGTGGCGTTGGAATTGAGTTGTGGTTAAGCCGCACAGCTCAGACAGTTGTTCTAATCGCACTGGCTGGTCCAAATTCGCCATCAAATAGTCTTTGAGTGTATTAATCGATTGATTACCCAGTTTGATGTCACTCTTCGATCCAAATTTTGCATAACGATCGACAATCGTTGAGAACCCCTCGAATGGTAAGCAATCTTGAGCGAGTTGGCTGATGCTTTGATTGATTAACAGGCCGTGTAAGTTGCGTAATTGTAAAAACGCAGCTTGATCGGAGAGGATCAACTCAGAAAAGCCTAATGTGTGACCATTTTGCTTGGGATCGGCAAGATCTTGAAACCATTGAGGAGAAACTGCAAACACACTGACTTGATAACCTGAATCGAGTTTGGAGTGCCCATCATGCAGCTCATCAGGTGGCATGATAACCACTTGGCCTGCACCGACATGGTGGCTCGCCCCTTTATAGGCGAATTTTTGCTGCCCTTGGGTAATTAAGCCGATGTGAAAGTCCAAATGATAGTGACGCTGAAAAGCAAACTCTTGGTATTGAGCTTGGATCAGGCTGATATCTTCTGTTGGGGTAGAGTAGTAGTGGACTTTATCCATGGTACAAAAAAGCTTGGTCAAATAGTCATCAATTCAACCAAGCTTATCTGCGTATTAAGGGATTGTCTTGTAAAAAACGATCAATATCACTGTTTCGCGCGTTTGTTCTTCTTGTTGTTACGCAGGCCATCAAAGCTGAAAATAACCAGTGCTCCCCATATGAAAGCAAAGGTGATCGCTTTATCTGAGGTAAAGGCTTCGCCGTAGATCAGAACCGCCAGTAAGAACATCAAGCTTGGACCGATGTACTGGAAGAAACCGAGTGTTGATAGCTTCAAGCGAGTTGCAGCGCCAGTAAAACACAGCAATGGAACCGTGGTGATCACACCGGCAGCAACCAGTAATAGGTTGAGTTGCATCGGGTTCATCGATAAGTTTGAGGTCGGGCTATCGGCAATAAACAGTAAGTAGGTTGCGGCTAGAGGCAGCATCACCAGAGTTTCAATGAACAGACCCGTTTGTGCTTCTAAGCTGACTTTCTTACGCAGCAAGCCATAAAAGCCAAAGCTAAAGGCTAGGGCAATGGCGACGATAGGCACTGAGCCGAAGGCAATTAATTGGATTAATACGCCAATCGCAGCCAGAGCCACAGCAAACCATTGCAGCTTACGTAAGCGTTCGCCAAGGAAGAGCATCCCAAGTAACACGTTAATCAGCGGGTTGATGTAATACCCCAAACTGGCATCGAGCATGTGATTGGAGTTCACCGCCCAGATAAAGATCAGCCAGTTAGCACCCACCAAAATAGACGTCGCTACCAAATAGAGCATTTTTGGTTTTGAGGTCAGGGTATCGCGGACTTTACGCCAGCTGCGGCCAATGTGTAGTAAGAAAGCGAGTAGGAAAAAAGACCATACTACACGGTGGCTGAGGATCTCTAACGGGGAAACGTCACTTAAAGATTTGAAATATATAGGGGCGATACCCCACATTGTGTAGGCGCCGACGGCAAGCAAAACTCCTTGGCGCGTACGTTGTTGTTCTTCCTGTGTCATGCATCTTTCTCTAGCACTGAGTGCTTATTAATAAGATTTATAAGAGAGTTGGTCAGTATAGGAGCGATAACCCTTTTCACCTAACAATTTGCGGTTTAATTCGCCAGCGTTCCCCTCTACAATGTGCGACTTGCTTGCCGAAGATGCTTGCTGATTTCATACCTCGATTAGGAACCACAATGACCGCCACTCTGATTGCTGAGCAAATACCAACTCCCGCGAATGATGCGCAAACCATCTTACAAGATGTGTTTGGCTATCAAAGCTTTCGCGATGGTCAGCAAGAGGTCATTGATTTGGCCGTTGAAGGCAAAGACAGCTTGGTGATTATGCCAACCGGTGGTGGTAAATCTCTGTGTTACCAAATCCCTGCTTTGGTTCGTGAAGGGCTGACTCTGGTTATCTCGCCGCTGATCTCGTTGATGAAAGACCAAGTCGATCAACTGAAGGCCAATGGTGTTGCTGCTGAGTGTATTAACTCTTCAATGCCACGTGACCAATTGCTGAATGTGTTCAATCGCATGAACTCAGGTCAGCTGAAAATGGTGTATGTGTCACCAGAGCGTGTGTTGATGCGTGATTTTATCGAGCGTCTTCAAGGTTTACCGCTTTCGATGATTGCAGTCGATGAAGCGCACTGTATCTCTCAATGGGGTCACGACTTCCGCCCTGAATACGCATCATTAGGTCAGCTTAAACAGTATTTCCCGCATGTGCCTTACATGGCGCTCACAGCAACCGCTGATGATGCGACGCGCAAAGATATTATCTCGCGCTTACAGCTCCTGGACCCGCATACTTACTTAGGCAGCTTTGATCGCCCTAATATTCGCTACAACTTGGTTGAGAAGCACAAACCCGTGTCACAGGTGGTTCGCTACCTAGAAACACAAAAGGGCAATTGCGGCATCATCTACTGTGGTAGCCGTAAGAAAGTGGAGATGGTGACCGAGAAGCTGTGCAATAACGGTATTCGCGCCGCGGGTTATCACGCTGGTATGGACACCGATGAGCGTGCTTACGTTCAAGAAGCCTTTCAACGCGATGATATTCAGATCGTGGTCGCGACTGTGGCTTTCGGTATGGGCATCAACAAACCCAACGTACGTTTCGTGGTGCACTTTGATATCCCACGTAATATCGAGTCTTACTATCAAGAGACAGGCCGTGCAGGTCGTGATGGTTTGCCTGCTGAAGCGATGATGTTGTTTGACCCGGCTGATATGGGTTGGCTGCGTCGTATGCTAGATGAGAAAGAAGAAGGCCCACAGAAACAAGTTGAGATGCACAAGCTGAATGCGATGAGTGCCTTTGCTGAAGCGCAAACGTGTCGTCGTCAGGTTCTGCTTAACTATTTTGGCGAATATCGCGAGAAGCAATGTGGCAACTGCGATATCTGCTTAGATCCACCAAAACACTTTGACGCGACCCAAGAAGCACAGAAGGCGTTGTCTTGTGTGTACCGTGTCAATCAGTCGTTTGGTATGGGCTACGTAGTCGAAGTGATGCGTGGTATGCAGAATATTCGTGTCCGCGATAATGGTCACGATAAGCTGTCTACCTACGGTATTGGCCGCGACCATAGCCACGATTACTGGATCAGTATCTTCCGTCAGTTAATCCACAAAGGCTTGCTGTTCCAGAACATCACTCGTAACTCGACATTACAGCTAACAGAAGAAGCCCGCCCGCTGCTGCGCGGTGAGATGTCTTTGGAATTGGCTGTTCCTCGTTTAGATACAGCGGTGCGTAATGCTAAGTCCGATAAGTTAAGCAGCAAGAATTACGATAAGAAGCTGTTTGCGAGACTGCGTAAGCTGCGTAAGTCGATTGCTGATGAAGATGGCTTGCCACCATATGTGGTATTCAGCGACGCGACCTTGATTGATATGGCTGAAATACTACCTACTTCATACGGAGAAATGCTGGCAGTCAACGGTGTCGGTCAACGTAAACTCGATAAGTACGCAGACCCATTCTTAGATTTGATTCAAGAACACATCACCACACACGGTTAGTTTGCAAGAAACGTCTAACTAATAGAAAAAGAATAAGGTTGATAGGGACATGACAACACAAACAGAATTTGGCTTAAGAGAGTATTTAGCTGAGGAAGGGCGTTTATTGATTACGTCTCCAAGTTTTGATTTTGATTCTTACGAAGTGCTAGGTGAAAAGCTGGTGGCGTTGCTGTCAGCGTCTGTTGTTGAAAAGCAATGGGACGCCGATATGCATTCTTGGTTGATTGATTTTGAAGATTGTCGAATGTTCTTAAAGTCTGAGCATTACAGTGAATCAATTTGGTTTGAGTCGTTAAACGCGGAAGAAAGCCGAGAAGAGTTTGATTATCTCGCGACGCTTTTCAAGCGCGGTTTTTAACTTTAGGCATAGCTTCTAAAGCACAGCTTCTAGCGCTATTCACCAATAAAAGTGAGGATAAACGTTTGCGTTTGTTCTCACCATTGCAGCCAATATTGATTAATGTATAATCGCCCGCCGCTCAATAGAGCAAATTATAGAAACATTTTTAATTCACATTATTGGTAAGAGCTTTCTTGGATTATTCGAAGAAATGACTCGATTTGGGTTCCCTCACCCCCAAACCAAACTAAAAAGGTACAGCATGAGTAACTTTACCCCTGCGCAACAGCGCAAAGCCTTAGCACTATTAGTTTTGTTCCATTTGGTGATTATTGCGTCAAGCAACTATCTGGTTCAGCTACCTTTTACCGTCTTCGGTATGCACACCACTTGGGGTGCTTTCACTTTCCCGTTTATCTTCCTAGCGACCGATCTGACCGTACGCATTTTTGGCGCGCAGCTTGCCCGTAAAATCATTTTCTTAGTGATGCTACCAGCGCTGGCCGTTTCTTATTTCTTGTCAGTGGTGTTCTTTGAAGGTTCATTCCAAGGCTTTAGCCAACTAGGTGAGTTCAACTTGTTTGTTGCGCGTATCGCCGCGGCGAGCTTCATGGCTTATTTACTGGGTCAGATCTTGGATGTGCATGTTTTCAACCGCCTACGTCAGCTTAAACAGTGGTGGGTTGCCCCAACGTGTTCAACGTTATTCGGTAATGCTATTGATACCATCGCTTTCTTTGCGATTGCTTTCTACCAAAGCCCAGATCCATTTATGGCCGAGCATTGGACTGAGATTGCCTTAGTCGATTACGGATTCAAACTTATCATCAGCTTAGGCTTGTTCGTGCCTATGTACGGCGTGCTTCTTAACTACATTGTTAGAAAGCTAACCGCAGTGAACCCTGACTTTAAAGCGACAGGCGTGAACGCTTAAGTTTGAGATTTGTAACACAAAGCATTAATGCAGCGATAAGAAAAAGTCCAAGTTAGTCTACTAACTTGGGCTTTTTTAATTTCTAGCGTCAGATACTAATATCAGAGGCATTTAATATTCAATGGCCAGCCAATATCGGTTTGTCTATTCGACTCGATCTCTAGCTCTGCAGCGGTCAGCGGATTGTCAGCTAACCATTGCTTAGAAAGCGTTAGGGTTAGATTGTTGTCATTCGTCGTCAGTTTGAACTCAGGCTCTAGCGCTGGGTTACGACGGTGAGTTAACAAAATAGCCAAACGCAGAATACGTAAAATACGCTTGCTGCTGGTGCCTGAGATAGCGTGTTGCTCTGGTAATGAGGTTAACTGTTCACGGTAGCGACGAGTTAACTCACCCAAGTAGTGCTTTTGCGCTCGAGTAAAGCCAGGTAGGTCTAAGTTTTGCAGCAGATAAGCGCTGTGCTCACCGCCTTTTTTGAAATCGATGGTTAAACCAATCTCGTGAAGCTTAGCTGCCGTTTGCAATAGCACACCAGCTTGAGGTTCTGAAACCCACGCTTCGGCGCCCGCTTGGTCTAGCAGCGTTTGTGCGACTACAGCAACTTGTTCACCGTAGCTTACGTCCATTTGGTAGCGTGATTGAACACTCTTAATGGTACGCGCTCGGATATCTTCTTGGCGAAGCTCATCAACCATCTCGTAGGCTAGGCCTTCCCGGAGTGCGCCGCCTGCGAGTGTCATTGAATCTATTTCAAGCAACTCAAAAATAGCAATAAGAATGGAAAGGCCACTCGGGAACACTAATGCGCGTTCAAGGGTAAGTCCTTCGATTTCTAGCTCTTCCAAGCGCTCAGTAATCATCGCTTGTTTCTGTAGACGCTTAAGTTTGGCATGAGTAATCACTTCATCCATGCCTTGCGCCAACATGATCTCTTGCAGTGCTTGAACGGTACCGCTGGCGCCCACACACACATCCCATCCGATATCAGTGTAGCTATCTAGGATAGGAGCCAACGTCGACTTCGCCGCTTCAATGGCGTTGTTAAAGTTGGTAGCGGTTAATTGGCGGTTTTTAAAGTGGCGCTCAAGCCAAGTAACACAGCCCATCTTTAGGCTGGTTAGTGCTTTCGCTGAGAAGCCTTCACCAATGATCATCTCGGTGCTTGCGCCACCAATATCAACAACCAGTCGGCGGCCGCTGCCACCAGAAGTGTGTGCTACGCCTTTATAGATAGTCGCAGCTTCTTCTTCTCCGGAGATAACATTGATGTCGTAACCAAGGATCTGGTTCGCTTTCTCTAGAAATATATCCACATTGATAGCAGTACGTAGGGTCGCTGTACCGACAATGCGGATATTTTCTTTCGGAATATCTTGCAGTCGCTCTGCAAAGAGACTCAAACAGTCCCAACCGCGCTGCATGGCTTCTGTACTAAGCGCATTATTTTCATCTAAGCCTGCAGCTAAACGCACTTTGCGCTTAATTTTAGCCATGGTTTGTACGCTGCCATCGATATGACGCACAACGAGCATATGAAAACTGTTCGACCCGAGGTCGATTGCAGCGTAAAGCGGGGGTGACACTGTTTGACTCATAAGCGACTAAGCTTCCTTGTTATGACGCGGTTGGCGTGGGCGACGGTTCTGGTTTGGTTTACGGTTCCCGTTGCGTGGGCCATTGTTGTTTGAGCGGCGTTGTTGCGGGTTACGTGTACGTAAGCGCAATGGTGCTGGTAGATCTTCTAGCAGTGCAGAAGCATCGTAGTCAGACACAGGGATCGCGTGCTCAATGTATTCTTCGATTGGTGGCAAGTTGATTGCGTAATCTTCACAAGCAAAGCTGATCGAGTGACCACTTGCACCAGCACGACCTGTACGGCCGATACGGTGAACGTAATCTTCACAGTCATCAGGTAGGTCGAAGTTGAATACGTGTGTTACTTGAGGAATGTGTAGACCACGTGCTGCAACGTCGGTTGCGACAAGCAGGTCAACATCACCTTTAGTGAATTGCTCAAGAATCTTTTCACGTTTCTTCTGAGGAACATCGCCAGTTAGCAGGCCAACACGGTGACCATCTGCAGCTAGGTGACCCCAAACAGACTCACATTTGTGCTTAGTGTTAGCGAAGATGATAGCGCGCTCTGGCCACTCTTCTTCAACTAGAGTCTGCAGCAGTGCCATTTTGTGTTCGTTTGATGGGTAGAACAGCTCTTCCTGAATGCGGTGACCTGTTTTACGCTCTGGCTCAACAACAACATGCTCTGGGTTGTGCATGTGTTCGAACGCTAGCTCTTGTACGCGGTAAGACAATGTCGCAGAGAACAGCATGTTCAGGCGATCTTTTGGCTCAGGCATACGGCGGAACAAGAAGCGGATGTCTTTGATGAAACCAAGATCGAACATGCGATCAGCTTCGTCAAGAACAACAGCTTGAATGTGGTTAAGGTTAAATACCTTCTGCTTGTAGAAATCGATGATGCGGCCAGTCGTACCAATTAAGATATCTGCGCCTTCTTCGATTTTACCTAGTTGCTTGTCGTAGCTTTCGCCACCGTAAGCAAGTGCTGCCTTGATACCTGTGCTTTCAACCAGAGAGTCAGCATCGTTGTAGATCTGAATCGCGAGTTCACGCGTTGGTGCCATAATAATCGCACGTGGCTGGTTAGGCTTACGCCCTTCATGCTCAGATGTTTTTAGCAGGTGGTTAAAAGTAGCAGTAAGAAACGCAAGCGTTTTACCAGTACCCGTTTGGGCCTGGCCTGCAATGTCTTGGCCGGTGAGCAGTACCGGGAGCGCCAAGGCTTGGATAGGGGTACAATAATCGAACCCTTTTTTCTCCAATCCTTCAATGACTTGCGGAAGTAAATCCAAGTCGGCGAACTTTTGCTCTGTGATATGCGTCTTTTTCATTGCTATAGAATATCAGCTTAAGCTTGCAATACGAAAGTAAATACATTCCAATAGGGCATCTATTTACTGGTTATCATCCAACCAGTTCTAAAAAATACATTGGAGTGGAAGATGAGTGATAAGATTTTGCAGCTAACTGATGACGGTTTTGATAACGATGTAATCAATGCTGCAGGCCCTGTTCTTGTTGATTTTTGGGCAGAATGGTGTGGTCCATGTAAAATGATTGCGCCGATTCTTGATGAAATCGCAGACGAGTACGAAGGCAAGCTCACAATCGGTAAATTAAATATCGACCAAAATGCTGGTACTCCACCAAAGTTTGGTATTCGCGGTATTCCAACGCTACTTCTTTTCAAAGATGGCGGCGTAGCAGCGACTAAAGTTGGTGCATTATCTAAAACTCAACTTAAAGAGTTCTTAGACGCTAACCTTTAATCAGGTCAGCATTTGAAAAGAAACCGTGCAGTTAACAAATGCGCGGTTTTGTTTTTTCTAAGCTATGGACTAGTCTTAGTTTTAGTGCTAATTTATCGCACGTTAATTGAACGAATTTCTCTTCTTGGTCAATCCTGTGACCAAATCCTTCTTAACTTAAGAAAACAAATCCTATTTTGACTAAACAAACTTCCACCACTATGAATCTTACTGAACTGAAGAACAGACCTGTGTCTGAGCTTGTTAAACTTAGCGAAAGCTTAGGTCTTGAAAATCAAGCTCGCCTAAGAAAACAAGACATTATCTTCTCCATCCTTAAAGCGCATGCAAAAAGTGGTGAAGACATCTTTGGTGATGGTGTTCTAGAAATTCTTCAAGACGGTTTTGGTTTCCTACGTAGCGCCGACAGTTCATACCTGGCTGGCCCAGATGATATCTACGTATCACCAAGCCAAATTCGTCGTTTTAACCTACGTACAGGTGACTCTATTGGCGGTAAAATCCGTCCACCTAAAGACGGTGAGCGTTACTTTGCACTGCTTAAAGTAAACACGGTTAACTACGACAAGCCAGACAACGCACGTAACAAGATTCTTTTCGAAAACCTTACTCCTCTTCACGCTAACGAACGTATGGTGATGGAAGCGGGTAATGGTGCGACTGAAGATATTACGGCTCGTATTCTTGACCTTGCATCTCCAATTGGTAAAGGTCAGCGTGGTCTGATTGTTGCTCCGCCTAAAGCGGGTAAGACAATGCTTCTGCAAAACATTGCTCAAAGCATTGCACGTAACCATCCTGAGTGTGAACTAATGGTTCTACTTATCGATGAGCGTCCAGAAGAAGTAACAGAAATGCAGCGTCTAGTTAAAGGCGAAGTAGTTGCTTCAACATTCGATGAGCCAGCATCTCGCCACGTACAAGTTGCAGAAATGGTTATCGAGAAAGCGAAGCGCCTTGTTGAACACAAGAAAGATGTAGTTATCCTACTGGATTCTATTACTCGTCTAGCTCGTGCTTACAACACTGTGATTCCTTCATCAGGTAAAGTTCTTACTGGTGGTGTTGATGCGAATGCTCTACATCGTCCAAAGCGTTTCTTCGGTGCGGCACGTAACGTAGAAGAAGGCGGTAGCTTAACGATCATCGCAACAGCACTGGTTGATACTGGTTCTAAGATGGATGAAGTTATCTACGAAGAATTCAAAGGTACAGGTAACATGGAACTGCACCTTAACCGTAAGATTGCTGAAAAACGCGTATTCCCAGCGATTGATTTCAACCGCTCTGGTACTCGTCGTGAAGAGCTTCTTACCAAGAACGATGAACTACAGAAGATGTGGATCCTGCGTAAGATTGTTCACCCAATGGGCGAAATCGACGCAATGGAATTCCTTATCGACAAGCTAGCAATGACGAAAACGAACGATGAGTTCTTTGACGCAATGCGTCGTCAGTAATATTGATTAGCTGATCGTATTTAATAAGCGCTGCCCTCGGGTGGCGCTTTTTATTTGCATTTTGTAGCGCCAGCTTGCAGAATGAGCAAAAGTGTTACAAGGACGTTAAAATGCAACATGGACTGTTGTCATCATTACTCCTGTCTACTTCACTGTTATTTTCACCGGTTGGTATGAGCTATGCCACCGAGATGTCTCCACTTACAGTAGAGTCTTGGCTTGAGAATGATCAAGTAAAACTGAAAACTGCTGAACTACTCGAGCTTGTCGTACGTGACGAAGTCAATTCGCTACGCTTTGCGCTTGAGCGCCTGACATTTCCCCAGCAAGAGGTGGCTCGTTACCAACTCTTGAAGAAGCTTGAACAGCAAAAAATCGTACTCACACCCAAGATGTCTATCTTCATCGAGCAGCAACTTGCTATCACGCCCACTTATCAAGTCTTAGAACGTGGCGATGGCTATGAGTTTACGGTACCTGCCTTTAATTACCCTTCAATTGCTAATCGCCTCATTAAACAATGGCGTCAAGATCAGAAGACATTGGTATTTGTGCTAGATGCAGAGAAACAGGAACTCGACCTAAAAGAGTGGTTATCTGGATCTGAACATCAAGTTCAAACGCGAGAAGCGTTGCTCATTAGAGAGCTAGACAGTTTGTCTCCTGAAGCGGTTGATTACCTAACTAAGCAACTCACCGCATCTTCTATTGTTAGTTGGTTACCTTCTACTGAGGTGGTGGTTCGATTAGCGCAAGTGAGCGAAGCCCCAGAGGTTTACAAAATTCTATGGCGAATGAAGGCCGATTATCATAGCCAAGCTGAGCTAGTTCGCCTTGCTGAAACCAAACAAACGTTCGCGCTTGAACAGGTGATGGCAGCGACTAAGAACCCGCGTTTGAAAGATGAAGCGATTACTTTGCTTACCAAAGTTAACCCGTTATCAGAAGAGGTGAAGCTGTTCCTTGTCTCTAGGATGGCGATTGCTGATGAAGCACCATTAGTTGCGCGTGAACTCGCCAAACAAGGTCATACGCGATGGTTGCAAGATCTCGTCAATGATAACCCTCAGGTGAAGAGTTCTTTGATCGAGCAAGCATTACCGTAAAGTGGATTTTGCCTCTCAATAACCACACTAAAAAGGGGGACCTCAGCGTCACCCTTTTTGATATACTGAGCGCAGAATAATCAGCATGTAGAAGTCCTATGAGTTTTAAAGATTTACGTGATTTTATCGACCATCTTGAAAGTATTGGTCAGTTGAAACGCATTTCTCACCCAGTCGATCCAGACTACGAAATGACCGAGATTAGCGACCGTACTCTACGTGCTGGTGGCCCGGCTCTTTTGTTTGAAAATCCAGTAGGCTATGACATGCCCGTTTTGACCAATCTATTTGGTACACCTAATCGGGTTGCTATTGGTATGGGACGTCAAGAAGTCAAAGAACTGCGTGAAGTGGGCAAGTTGCTTGCTTACCTAAAAGAACCTGAGCCACCAAAAGGCTTTAAAGACGCTCTTGATAAACTACCTGTGTTTAAGCAAGTCTTAAACATGCCAGCTAAACGCCTTCGCAAAGCGGCTTGCCAACAAGTGGTATGGCAAGGCGATGATGTCGACCTAGATAAAATCCCTGTGATGAGCTGTTGGGCTGATGATGTCGCGCCATTGCTAACATGGGGTTTAACGGTTACTCGTGGTCCAAACAAGAAACGCCAAAACTTAGGTATCTATCGTCAGCAGAAGATCGGCAAGAATAAAATCATCATGCGTTGGTTAGCCCACCGTGGTGGAGCATTGGATCTGCGTGATTGGATGGAAACTAACCCTGGGAAACCATTCCCAGTATCGGTAGCGTTTGGTGCTGATCCTGCCACCATTCTTGGTGCGGTTACGCCAGTGCCGGATAGTTTATCTGAGTACGCGTTTGCAGGCTTACTACGTGGTAGTAAAACTGAGGTCGTTAAATCAATCAGCAACGACTTAGAAGTTCCCGCAAGTGCAGAAATCGTGATGGAAGGTTACATCGACCCGAATGAATTCGCAGATGAAGGGCCTTACGGAGATCATACTGGTTACTACAACGAGAAAGAAAAGCACCATGTGTTTACTATTACTCATGTAACCATGCGCGAGAACCCTATCTATCACAGCACCTATACTGGCCGTCCACCTGATGAGCCAGCGGTATTGGGTGTTGCGCTAAATGAAGTGTTTGTGCCTATTCTTCAAAAGCAGTTCCCAGAGATTGAAGATTTCTATCTACCGCCTGAAGGTTGTTCGTACCGAATGGCAGTCGTGACCATGAAGAAGCAATACCCAGGTCACGCTAAGCGAGTGATGATGGGTGTATGGTCTTTCTTACGCCAATTCATGTACACCAAATTTGTATTGGTGTGTGATGAAGATGTGAATGCACGTGATTGGTCTCAAGTAACCGCAGCGATGTGCGAACATATGGATCCGTCACGCGATAGCCTGATGATAGAGAACACGCCGATCGATTCATTGGATTTTGCCTCACCCGTGGTTGGGTTAGGTTCTAAGATGGGTCTAGATATTACTAAGAAGTGGGACGCAGAGTTAGCGTTATCGCCAGATGTCCAAACAGCACCTGTAAATAGTGAACATATTGAGGGTAGCTTGGCTGAGTTAACCAAGGTTCATCCTGAAATTATTGATGTTCACCTGCAAAACGACAATGCCAGCATGGTTGTGGTGTCTATTGATAAGCAAGCTGCCGGTAATGGTAAGAAAATCATGGAAGCGGTTTGGTCTCAATTTGATGAGAACAAGTTTGTTATCGTGTGTGATGGCGATGTCAATGTGAGTGATTGGAATGACATCATTTGGGCTGTAACGACAAGAATGGATCCGGCGAGAGATACGTTATTCCTGCAGAACGAAACTGGACACTCAAAAATGGGTCTCGATGCGACCAATAAGTGGGAAGGTGAATGCCTGCGTGAGTGGGGTGTACCAATCACAAAAGATCCTGATGTTGTGAAAAAGATTGATAGCATCTGGGAACAGCTAGGAATTTCATGAGCTACCAAGTAGTCTTATACCCAGAAAACATCAGTTTCACAGTAGAAAAAGGGCAAACGGTCTTGGATGCTGCGCTCAACAGCGATATCTATTTCCCAAACCGTTGCCAAGTTGGCGCATGCGCAATGTGTATGTGCAAAAAATTAGAAGGGCAAGTGAGTTACCACCTTGAACCCATGCTCACAGAGAAAGAGCAGCAACAAGGCTGGATTTTTGCTTGCCAAGCATTTGCAGAAAGTAATTTAGTTCTAACCTTTGCCGATTAAGGGTTAGTAAGAGGAAGAACATGACTATTAAATGTAAAGTGAAGTCTATCGAGCCTTTGGCTTGTAATACTTACCAAATCCTACTTCACCCAGAAACACCGGTCGCTTTTAAAGCGGGCCAGTACCTGATGGTTGAAATGGGCGAGAAAGATAAGCGCCCATTCTCTATCGCAAGTAGCCCTTGCCGCCACGAAGGTGAGCTTGAGCTGCACATTGGTGCTGCCGAGCACAACGCTTACGCACTAGAAGTGGTTGAAGCGATGAAGAAGGCACAAGCTGAAGATGGCGATATTGCGATTGATGCTCCACACGGAGATGCTTGGATCAAAGAAGAAAGCGATCGCCCTCTATTACTTATTGCTGGTGGCACGGGTTTCAGCTACGTGCGCTCTATTCTTGATCACTGCATCGCGCAAAATAGCTCGAAAGAGATCTACCTATACTGGGGCGCAAAAGATGAGTGCCAGTTATATGCTAAAGAAGAGTTGGTTGGCATTGCAGAAAAGCATAGCAATGTGCACTTTGTACCGGTAGTAGAAGAAGCACCGGAAGTTTGGCATGGCCAAACAGGTAATGTGCTTGAGGCTGTTATGCAAAGTTTCGAATCATTAGCTGATTTCGATATCTATATTGCAGGTCGTTTTGAAATGGCGGGCGCTGCAAGAGACCTATTTACTCAGAATAAAGAAGCAAAGCGTGACCATATGTACGCTGATGCTTACGCATTTATCTAACAATACCCTTAGATTTTGAGCAAAAAGAGAGCAGAAATGCTCTCTTTTTTACGTTTAGGTGAACTATTAGGCAGTTAACCCCTATTTATTCATTTTTCATGAAAAAGTAGTTGCTAAGCTGAGAGGGTTCCCTATAATGCGACACCACTGAGACGGCAGACGCCACAAGGCTTCAGCAAGAATCAGTAAGACGGAAAGCGACAAAAAATTAATTTTCAAAAAGTGTTTGACACTGAATGTTAATTCGCTAGAATGGCCGTCCACTTCGAGAGGCTCCTTACTTAAAAGGAACGCTCAAGAAGTTAAGCTCTTTAACAATTTAAACCTATCAATCTGTGTGGGCACTCGTTGATGAATATCAAAACGTTTTATCGTTAGATAAAACAGATTCTTCGGAATCAAAATTGATTTCAATGAACTGAGTGACCAATACGTTTAACTACTTGTAGTTATTCGGCACAGTCAATTCATTACCATTCTGTTCCTATTTATTTAAGAAGAGAGGGGTAATAGCTTTAGAATTACATATTTACTTCGGTAAATATTAGTTTTGAAGTCAGTATTCGTTGAGTCACAAAATCTTAAATTGAAGAGTTTGATCATGGCTCAGATTGAACGCTGGCGGCAGGCCTAACACATGCAAGTCGAGCGGAAACGACATTAACAATCCTTCGGGTGCGTTAATGGGCGTCGAGCGGCGGACGGGTGAGTAATGCCTAGGAAATTGCCTTGATGTGGGGGATAACCATTGGAAACGATGGCTAATACCGCATAATGCCTACGGGCCAAAGAGGGGGATCTTCGGACCTCTCGCGTCAAGATATGCCTAGGTGGGATTAGCTAGTTGGTGAGGTAATGGCTCACCAAGGCGACGATCCCTAGCTGGTCTGAGAGGATGATCAGCCACACTGGAACTGAGACACGGTCCAGACTCCTACGGGAGGCAGCAGTGGGGAATATTGCACAATGGGCGAAAGCCTGATGCAGCCATGCCGCGTGTATGAAGAAGGCCTTCGGGTTGTAAAGTACTTTCAGTTGTGAGGAAGGGGGTAGCGTTAATAGCGCTATCTCTTGACGTTAGCAACAGAAGAAGCACCGGCTAACTCCGTGCCAGCAGCCGCGGTAATACGGAGGGTGCGAGCGTTAATCGGAATTACTGGGCGTAAAGCGCATGCAGGTGGTTCATTAAGTCAGATGTGAAAGCCCGGGGCTCAACCTCGGAACTGCATTTGAAACTGGTGAACTAGAGTACTGTAGAGGGGGGTAGAATTTCAGGTGTAGCGGTGAAATGCGTAGAGATCTGAAGGAATACCAGTGGCGAAGGCGGCCCCCTGGACAGATACTGACACTCAGATGCGAAAGCGTGGGGAGCAAACAGGATTAGATACCCTGGTAGTCCACGCCGTAAACGATGTCTACTTGGAGGTTGTGGCCTTGAGCCGTGGCTTTCGGAGCTAACGCGTTAAGTAGACCGCCTGGGGAGTACGGTCGCAAGATTAAAACTCAAATGAATTGACGGGGGCCCGCACAAGCGGTGGAGCATGTGGTTTAATTCGATGCAACGCGAAGAACCTTACCTACTCTTGACATCCAGAGAAGCCAGCGGAGACGCAGGTGTGCCTTCGGGAGCTCTGAGACAGGTGCTGCATGGCTGTCGTCAGCTCGTGTTGTGAAATGTTGGGTTAAGTCCCGCAACGAGCGCAACCCTTATCCTTGTTTGCCAGCGAGTAATGTCGGGAACTCCAGGGAGACTGCCGGTGATAAACCGGAGGAAGGTGGGGACGACGTCAAGTCATCATGGCCCTTACGAGTAGGGCTACACACGTGCTACAATGGCGCATACAGAGGGCAGCAAGCTAGCGATAGTGAGCGAATCCCAAAAAGTGCGTCGTAGTCCGGATTGGAGTCTGCAACTCGACTCCATGAAGTCGGAATCGCTAGTAATCGTGAATCAGAATGTCACGGTGAATACGTTCCCGGGCCTTGTACACACCGCCCGTCACACCATGGGAGTGGGCTGCAAAAGAAGTGGGTAGTTTAACCTTTCGGGGAGGACGCTCACCACTTTGTGGTTCATGACTGGGGTGAAGTCGTAACAAGGTAGCCCTAGGGGAACCTGGGGCTGGATCACCTCCTTATACGAAGATAGTCACGATGAGTGTCCACACAGATTGATGGTTTAGATTTAGTTAAAGCCAGAGCTTTAATTAATAACGTAAGTTATTGATTAAAGCTTTTTGCTTTATGCTCTTTAACAATTTGGAAAGCTGACTGATTGATTTACTTACGAGTAATTCAATCAAATTTAAAAGTTCTCAATGTTTATCTGCTCTTATTTAATAAGAACGGTATAAACACAACAAACACATTCAAGTGTCTTGTATTCGATTCAAACTTAGTTTGAATCGAAATTGAGTCCGGCAAACAGTCATTGAGAATTAACCCTTCTTAATGACAACCAAAAACCTTGGTTAGTTGCCATACGATTATTTGTCTTCACTTTTTAAAGTGAAAGCAAATAGAAACCCTTTCGGGTTGTATGGTTAAGTGACTAAGCGTACACGGTGGATGCCTTGGCAGTCAGAGGCGATGAAAGGCGTAATAACTTGCGATAAGCCCAGATTAGGTAGTAATAACCTTTTGAGTCTGGGATTCCTGAATGGGGAAACCCACTTACATAAGTAAGTATCCTGTTGTGAATACATAGCAACAGGAGGCAAACCGGGGGAACTGAAACATCTAAGTACCCCGAGGAAGAGAAATCAACCGAGATTCCGAAAGTAGCGGCGAGCGAAATTGGATTAGCCCTTAAGCTTTTAATGATGCAGGTGAAGAGTCTGGAAAGTCTCGCAGTAAAGGGTGATAGCCCCGTAACCGACACATCATAATCAGTGAAAACGAGTAGGGCGGGACACGTGATATCCTGTCTGAATATGGGGGGACCATCCTCCAAGGCTAAATACTACTGACTGACCGATAGTGAACCAGTACCGTGAGGGAAAGGCGAAAAGAACCCCTGTGAGGGGAGTGAAATAGAACCTGAAACCGTGTACGTACAAGCAGTAGGAGCACCTTCGTGGTGTGACTGCGTACCTTTTGTATAATGGGTCAGCGACTTAATTTTAGTAGCAAGGTTAACCGTTTAGGGGAGCCGTAGGGAAACCGAGTCTTAACTGGGCGTACAGTTGCTAGGATTAGACCCGAAACCAGGTGATCTAGCCATGGGCAGGTTGAAGGTTGAGTAACATCAACTGGAGGACCGAACCGACTAATGTTGAAAAATTAGCGGATGACTTGTGGCTAGGGGTGAAAGGCCAATCAAACCTGGAGATAGCTGGTTCTCCCCGAAAGCTATTTAGGTAGCGCCTCGGACGAATACTACTGGGGGTAGAGCACTGTTAAGGCTAGGGGGTCATCCCGACTTACCAACCCTTTGCAAACTCCGAATACCAGTAAGTACTATCCGGGAGACACACGGCGGGTGCTAACGTCCGTCGTGGAGAGGGAAACAACCCAGACCGCCAGCTAAGGTCCCAAAGTATAGCTAAGTGGGAAACGATGTGGGAAGGCTCAGACAGCCAGGATGTTGGCTTAGAAGCAGCCATCATTTAAAGAAAGCGTAATAGCTCACTGGTCGAGTCGGCCTGCGCGGAAGATGTAACGGGGCTAAGCTATACACCGAAGCTGCGGCTACGTACCTTAGGGTATGTGGGGTAGGGGAGCGTTCTGTAAGCCGTTGAAGGTGGCCTGTAAGGGCTGCTGGAGGTATCAGAAGTGCGAATGCTGACATGAGTAACGATAAAGGGAGTGAAAAACTCCCTCGCCGGAAGACCAAGGGTTCCTGTCCAACGTTAATCGGGGCAGGGTAAGTCGACTCCTAAGGCGAGGCCGAAAGGCGTAGTCGATGGGAAACGGGTTAATATTCCCGTACTTCTTACAATTGCGATGGGGGGACGGAGAAGGCTAGGTGGGCCTGGCGACGGTTGTCCAGGTTCAAGTACGTAGGCGGGTGGTTTAGGTAAATCCGGACCGCTATTAACGCTGAGATACGATGTCGAGCTACTACGGTAGTGAAGTCATTGATGCCATGCTTCCAGGAAAAGCCTCTAAGCTTCAGATTGTAAGGAATCGTACCCCAAACCGACACAGGTGGTCGGGTAGAGAATACCAAGGCGCTTGAGAGAACTCGGGTGAAGGAACTAGGCAAAATGGTACCGTAACTTCGGGAGAAGGTACGCTCTTATCAGTGAAGTCCCTTGCGGATGGAGCAGACGAGAGTCGCAGATACCAGGTGGCTGCAACTGTTTATTAAAAACACAGCACTGTGCAAAATCGTAAGATGACGTATACGGTGTGACGCCTGCCCGGTGCCGGAAGGTTAATTGATGGGGTTAGACTTCGGTCGAAGCTCTTGATCGAAGCCCCGGTAAACGGCGGCCGTAACTATAACGGTCCTAAGGTAGCGAAATTCCTTGTCGGGTAAGTTCCGACCTGCACGAATGGCGTAATGATGGCCACGCTGTCTCCACCCGAGACTCAGTGAAATTGAAATCGCTGTGAAGATGCAGTGTACCCGCGGCTAGACGGAAAGACCCCGTGAACCTTTACTACAGCTTGGCACTGAACATTGAACCTACATGTGTAGGATAGGTGGGAGACTTTGAAACCGCGTCGCTAGATGTGGTGGAGTCGTCCTTGAAATACCACCCTTGTAGTTTTGATGTTCTAACGTTGGTCCCTGAATCGGGATTACGGACAGTGCCTGGTGGGTAGTTTGACTGGGGCGGTCTCCTCCCAAAGAGTAACGGAGGAGCACGAAGGTGGGCTAAACACGGTTGGACATCGTGTGGTTAGTGCAATGGCATAAGCCCGCTTGACTGCGAGAATGACAATTCGAGCAGGTGCGAAAGCAGGTCATAGTGATCCGGTGGTTCTGAATGGAAGGGCCATCGCTCAACGGATAAAAGGTACTCCGGGGATAACAGGCTGATACCGCCCAAGAGTTCATATCGACGGCGGTGTTTGGCACCTCGATGTCGGCTCATCACATCCTGGGGCTGAAGTCGGTCCCAAGGGTATGGCTGTTCGCCATTTAAAGTGGTACGCGAGCTGGGTTTAGAACGTCGTGAGACAGTTCGGTCCCTATCTGCCGTGGGCGTTGGAAAATTGAAAGGGGCTGCTCCTAGTACGAGAGGACCGGAGTGGACGAACCTCTGGTGTTCGGGTTGTCATGCCAATGGCATTGCCCGGTAGCTAAGTTCGGAATCGATAACCGCTGAAAGCATCTAAGCGGGAAGCGAGCCTTGAGATGAGTTTTCCCTGGCACTATAAGTGTCCTAAAGGGTTGTCGTAGACTACGACGTTGATAGGCAGGGTGTGTAAGTGCTGCGAGGCATTGAGCTAACCTGTACTAATTGCCCGTGAGGCTTAACCATACAACACCCAAGGGGTTTTGTGGACTCAAAGAAATACCAAACGCTTGAATGAGTTTGAAAGAGACTTTTAAATCAGTTTTCCAGATTATTTTGCCTTCAGTTTTTAAAAAAGCTGAAAGTAAAAGCAAAATTTGCTTGGCGACCATAGCATTGTGGACCCACCTGATTCCATGCCGAACTCAGAAGTGAAACACAATAGCGCCGATGGTAGTGTGGGGCTTCCCCATGTGAGAGTAGGACATCGCCAGGCTTTAAATTCGACTTTGTCTATTAAATAGACAAGTCACCATAGAGTTCTGAGTTTTCTTAGTATTTTATGTTGACTTTCAAAGTAGAAAGCGTATTATACGCGTCCTGCTTAAGTGCTAAGGCACTGAAAGCGTTCTCTTTTTAGAGAACAAGCTCTTTAACAATTTAAACCTATCAATCTGTGTGGGCACTCGTTGATGAATATCAAAACGTTTTATCTTCCCTTTTTTAAAGAGAAGTAAAACAGATTCCTCGGAATCAAATTTGGTTTCAATGAACTGAGTGACCAATACGAATAACTACTTTCTCTTGTAGAAAGAAGGTATTTGGCACAGTCAATTCATTATCTTTCTGTTGGAAAGATAATAGCTTTAGAATTACTTTTTGTAGTTTTGAAGTCAGTATTCATTGAGCCGACAAAATCTTAAATTGAAGAGTTTGATCATGGCTCAGATTGAACGCTGGCGGCAGGCCTAACACATGCAAGTCGAGCGGAAACGACACTAACAATCCTTCGGGTGCGTTAATGGGCGTCGAGCGGCGGACGGGTGAGTAATGCCTAGGAAATTGCCTTGATGTGGGGGATAACCATTGGAAACGATGGCTAATACCGCATAATGCCTACGGGCCAAAGAGGGGGATCTTCGGACCTCTCGCGTCAAGATATGCCTAGGTGGGATTAGCTAGTTGGTGAGGTAATGGCTCACCAAGGCGACGATCCCTAGCTGGTCTGAGAGGATGATCAGCCACACTGGAACTGAGACACGGTCCAGACTCCTACGGGAGGCAGCAGTGGGGAATATTGCACAATGGGCGAAAGCCTGATGCAGCCATGCCGCGTGTATGAAGAAGGCCTTCGGGTTGTAAAGTACTTTCAGTTGTGAGGAAGGGGGTAGTGTTAATAGCGCTATCTCTTGACGTTAGCAACAGAAGAAGCACCGGCTAACTCCGTGCCAGCAGCCGCGGTAATACGGAGGGTGCGAGCGTTAATCGGAATTACTGGGCGTAAAGCGCATGCAGGTGGTTCATTAAGTCAGATGTGAAAGCCCGGGGCTCAACCTCGGAACTGCATTTGAAACTGGTGAACTAGAGTACTGTAGAGGGGGGTAGAATTTCAGGTGTAGCGGTGAAATGCGTAGAGATCTGAAGGAATACCAGTGGCGAAGGCGGCCCCCTGGACAGATACTGACACTCAGATGCGAAAGCGTGGGGAGCAAACAGGATTAGATACCCTGGTAGTCCACGCCGTAAACGATGTCTACTTGGAGGTTGTGGCCTTGAGCCGTGGCTTTCGGAGCTAACGCGTTAAGTAGACCGCCTGGGGAGTACGGTCGCAAGATTAAAACTCAAATGAATTGACGGGGGCCCGCACAAGCGGTGGAGCATGTGGTTTAATTCGATGCAACGCGAAGAACCTTACCTACTCTTGACATCCAGAGAAGCCAGCGGAGACGCAGGTGTGCCTTCGGGAGCTCTGAGACAGGTGCTGCATGGCTGTCGTCAGCTCGTGTTGTGAAATGTTGGGTTAAGTCCCGCAACGAGCGCAACCCTTATCCTTGTTTGCCAGCGAGTAATGTCGGGAACTCCAGGGAGACTGCCGGTGATAAACCGGAGGAAGGTGGGGACGACGTCAAGTCATCATGGCCCTTACGAGTAGGGCTACACACGTGCTACAATGGCGCATACAGAGGGCAGCAAGCTAGCGATAGTGAGCGAATCCCAAAAAGTGCGTCGTAGTCCGGATTGGAGTCTGCAACTCGACTCCATGAAGTCGGAATCGCTAGTAATCGTGAATCAGAATGTCACGGTGAATACGTTCCCGGGCCTTGTACACACCGCCCGTCACACCATGGGAGTGGGCTGCAAAAGAAGTGGGTAGTTTAACCTTTCGGGGAGGACGCTCACCACTTTGTGGTTCATGACTGGGGTGAAGTCGTAACAAGGTAGCCCTAGGGGAACCTGGGGCTGGATCACCTCCTTATACGAAGATATTTGCGATGAGTACCCACACAGATTGATTAGGTTTAGAAAAGTTAAGAGACGATATTGGGTCTGTAGCTCAGCTGGTTAGAGCGCTCGCCTGATAAGCGGGAGGTCGGTGGTTCAAGTCCACTCAGACCCACCAATATCGACCTAGATGGGGCTATAGCTCAGCTGGGAGAGCGCCTGCCTTGCACGCAGGAGGTCTGCGGTTCGATCCCGCATAGCTCCACCATCTTTAAGCGTTCTTGTTCGACAAAAAGTCTTACGAGAGTCTTTAAAAATGGTTCATTTTATTGAATCAAGCTCTTTAACAATTTGGAAAGCTGACTGATTGATTACTTACGAGTAATTCAATCAAATTTAAAAGTTCTCAATGTTTATCTTTATTGATAAACACAACAAACACATTCAAGTGTCTTGTATTCGATTCAAACTTGTTTGAATCACAATTGAGTCCGGCAAACAGTCATTGAGAATTAACCCTTCTTAATGACAACCAAAAACCTTGGTTAGTTGCCATACACTAAGACCCTTTCGGGTTGTATGGTTAAGTGACTAAGCGTACACGGTGGATGCCTTGGCAGTCAGAGGCGATGAAAGGCGTAATAACTTGCGATAAGCCCAGATTAGGTAGTAATAACCTTTTGAGTCTGGGATTCCTGAATGGGGAAACCCACTTACATAAGTAAGTATCCTGTTGTGAATACATAGCAACAGGAGGCAAACCGGGGGAACTGAAACATCTAAGTACCCCGAGGAAGAGAAATCAACCGAGATTCCGAAAGTAGCGGCGAGCGAAATTGGATTAGCCCTTAAGCTTTTAATGATGCAGGTGAAGAGTCTGGAAAGTCTCGCAGTAAAGGGTGATAGCCCCGTAACCGACACATCATAATCAGTGAAAACGAGTAGGGCGGGACACGTGATATCCTGTCTGAATATGGGGGGACCATCCTCCAAGGCTAAATACTACTGACTGACCGATAGTGAACCAGTACCGTGAGGGAAAGGCGAAAAGAACCCCTGTGAGGGGAGTGAAATAGAACCTGAAACCGTGTACGTACAAGCAGTAGGAGCACCTTCGTGGTGTGACTGCGTACCTTTTGTATAATGGGTCAGCGACTTAATTTTAGTAGCAAGGTTAACCGTTTAGGGGAGCCGTAGGGAAACCGAGTCTTAACTGGGCGTACAGTTGCTAGGATTAGACCCGAAACCAGGTGATCTAGCCATGGGCAGGTTGAAGGTTGAGTAACATCAACTGGAGGACCGAACCGACTAATGTTGAAAAATTAGCGGATGACTTGTGGCTAGGGGTGAAAGGCCAATCAAACCTGGAGATAGCTGGTTCTCCCCGAAAGCTATTTAGGTAGCGCCTCGGACGAATACTACTGGGGGTAGAGCACTGTTAAGGCTAGGGGGTCATCCCGACTTACCAACCCTTTGCAAACTCCGAATACCAGTAAGTACTATCCGGGAGACACACGGCGGGTGCTAACGTCCGTCGTGGAGAGGGAAACAACCCAGACCGCCAGCTAAGGTCCCAAAGTATAGCTAAGTGGGAAACGATGTGGGAAGGCTCAGACAGCCAGGATGTTGGCTTAGAAGCAGCCATCATTTAAAGAAAGCGTAATAGCTCACTGGTCGAGTCGGCCTGCGCGGAAGATGTAACGGGGCTAAGCTATACACCGAAGCTGCGGCTACGTACCTTAGGGTATGTGGGGTAGGGGAGCGTTCTGTAAGCCGTTGAAGGTGGTCTGTAAGGGCTGCTGGAGGTATCAGAAGTGCGAATGCTGACATGAGTAACGATAAAGGGAGTGAAAAACTCCCTCGCCGGAAGACCAAGGGTTCCTGTCCAACGTTAATCGGGGCAGGGTAAGTCGACTCCTAAGGCGAGGCCGAAAGGCGTAGTCGATGGGAAACGGGTTAATATTCCCGTACTTCTTACAATTGCGATGGGGGGACGGAGAAGGCTAGGTGGGCCTGGCGACGGTTGTCCAGGTTCAAGTACGTAGGCGGGTGGTTTAGGTAAATCCGGACCGCTACTAACGCTGAGATACGATGTCGAGCTACTACGGTAGTGAAGTCATTGATGCCATGCTTCCAGGAAAAGCCTCTAAGCTTCAGATTGTAAGGAATCGTACCCCAAACCGACACAGGTGGTCGGGTAGAGAATACCAAGGCGCTTGAGAGAACTCGGGTGAAGGAACTAGGCAAAATGGTACCGTAACTTCGGGAGAAGGTACGCTCTTATCAGTGAAGTCCCTTGCGGATGGAGCAGACGAGAGTCGCAGATACCAGGTGGCTGCAACTGTTTATTAAAAACACAGCACTGTGCAAAATCGTAAGATGACGTATACGGTGTGACGCCTGCCCGGTGCCGGAAGGTTAATTGATGGGGTTAGACTTCGGTCGAAGCTCTTGATCGAAGCCCCGGTAAACGGCGGCCGTAACTATAACGGTCCTAAGGTAGCGAAATTCCTTGTCGGGTAAGTTCCGACCTGCACGAATGGCGTAATGATGGCCACGCTGTCTCCACCCGAGACTCAGTGAAATTGAAATCGCTGTGAAGATGCAGTGTACCCGCGGCTAGACGGAAAGACCCCGTGAACCTTTACTACAGCTTGGCACTGAACATTGAACCTACATGTGTAGGATAGGTGGGAGACTTTGAAACCGCGTCGCTAGATGTGGTGGAGTCGTCCTTGAAATACCACCCTTGTAGTTTTGATGTTCTAACGTTGGTCCCTGAATCGGGATTACGGACAGTGCCTGGTGGGTAGTTTGACTGGGGCGGTCTCCTCCCAAAGAGTAACGGAGGAGCACGAAGGTGGGCTAAACACGGTTGGACATCGTGTGGTTAGTGCAATGGCATAAGCCCGCTTGACTGCGAGAATGACAATTCGAGCAGGTGCGAAAGCAGGTCATAGTGATCCGGTGGTTCTGAATGGAAGGGCCATCGCTCAACGGATAAAAGGTACTCCGGGGATAACAGGCTGATACCGCCCAAGAGTTCATATCGACGGCGGTGTTTGGCACCTCGATGTCGGCTCATCACATCCTGGGGCTGAAGTCGGTCCCAAGGGTATGGCTGTTCGCCATTTAAAGTGGTACGCGAGCTGGGTTTAGAACGTCGTGAGACAGTTCGGTCCCTATCTGCCGTGGGCGTTGGAAAATTGAAAGGGGCTGCTCCTAGTACGAGAGGACCGGAGTGGACGAACCTCTGGTGTTCGGGTTGTCATGCCAATGGCATTGCCCGGTAGCTAAGTTCGGAATCGATAACCGCTGAAAGCATCTAAGCGGGAAGCGAGCCTTGAGATGAGTTTTCCCTGGCACTATAAGTGTCCTAAAGGGTTGTCGTAGACTACGACGTTGATAGGCAGGGTGTGTAAGTGCTGCGAGGCATTGAGCTAACCTGTACTAATTGCCCGTGAGGCTTAACCATACAACACCCAAGGGGTTTTGTGGACTCAAAGAAATACCAAACGCTTGAATGAGTTTGAAGAGATAGACTTTTAAATACAGTTTTCCAGATTATTTTGCCTTCAGTTTTTAAAAAAGCTGAAAGTAAAAGCAAAATTTGCTTGGCGACCATAGCATTGTGGACCCACCTGATTCCATGCCGAACTCAGAAGTGAAACACAATAGCGCCGATGGTAGTGTGGGGCTTCCCCATGTGAGAGTAGGACATCGCCAGGCTTTAAATTTGAACACTTGTCAGCGACGACAAGTATTCCACTGCGGAGTGGTAGTTCAGTTGGTTAGAATACCGGCCTGTCACGCCGGGGGTCGCGGGTTCGAGTCCCGTCCACTCCGCCACTTATTAGAGAAGCCCTGCTAGCAATAGCAGGGCTTTTTTACATTTGAAGAAAAGTGTTTGTTGTTAGGTTTTATGAGTGCTGTAATACCAATTAAAGTAAAAATGTGATCTAATTAAGATTGATGAATTATTGTGAAATTTAGCCATGGATAGCCTTAATAACACTGACTTCAAAAAGCTTGCGAGCCAGCAAAAAACCATTCAGATGAAGATGCGTTTACTTGCGCTCGCACACTTTAAAGACGGCCTCTCTCGTACACAAATTGCAAAATCTCTCAAAGTCAGTCGAACCAGTGTCAATAAATGGGTTCGGATTTTTTTTGAAGAAGGCCTAGAAGGACTTCAAGAAAAACCTCGGACTGGTAGGCCTGCATACCTCACCGATGAGCAGCGGGCTCAACTCAGTGCCTTCATAAAAAAAGAAGCTGGATCACCTTCTGGTGGCCGCCTTGTTGGAAGCGATATACATGACTACATCGTTAAACACTTTGACAAGCACTACCACCCTAATTCCATCTATTATCTCCTCGACCACATGGGTTTTTCTTGGATAACTTCTCGTTCCAAACACCCTAAACAATCACAGCAAATACAAGACGATTTTAAAAAAATTCCAAATCGAAACGATCCTTAAGATCCCCGGCCATATTGGGCTAGAGAGTGTTGATGTCTGGTTTCAAGACGAAGCTAGGTTTGGTCAGCAGAATACAACAACACGTCTTTGGGCTACTCGTGGAACGAGACCTCGCGTAGTAAAACAGCAGCAATTTGAATACGCTTATTTGTTTGGCTCAGTGTGCCCATTGAGAGGGATTGGTGAGGCAATGGTCGTCCCTTGGGTTAACAAAGACATCATGATAAACCATCTAGAGCAGATATCTAAAGTCACAGAAAAAGACCGTCATTCAGTGGTAATAATGGATGGCGCAGGATGGCATACCGATGATGTTGCTAACCCATTTGATAATGTCAGTATTATCAAATTGCCGCCATACTCACCAGAGCTTAACCCTATAGAGCAAGTGTGGAGTTGGTTAAGGCAACACTATCTAGCAAACCAAAACTTCATTGATTATAACGATATTGTTTCGAAGGTCTGTAGCGCTTGGAATGGATTTCTTGAGTGCAAAGATCGCGTCACAAAAATGTGTACAAGAGATTGGATTGACCTGATCAGTTAATTTTCCGGATTGGTATGAGTCTTATTATTCGTCTCAGAGTTTGTAGAGGCGCTTTACGTTGATCACGAGCTCTGATATTCCGACACTTATTATTAAGCTCTGCTCTCTCTAGCAGCGCTTGATTACGTAAGTTTATACTTGTGGCTATTGGTTCGTTGATTAACTTTTCCTGAGCGTCTTGAGAGCTCTATCTCCTACTAATTTGAACTGGCTGATAAAGATGCCTCGTTTCTAATAACAAGGTTTTGTTGGTCGGTAACTCTTGCTATCTCCCTCTACTTAATAGATTAATCTACAGGCAGTTACGTGAACTCCCCGGTTATAACGGTTTATAGTTGGAACGTTGATGGCTATTTAATTGTTAATTCAACGTGACTTTAAGTGGGCATCTGTCTGCGGGTAAATATCTTTAAGCGCCTTCTCTCAAGCTGATCTCCATTTGTTCTTGAACTTCAAGGTATCACTTTTCTCTATGACTCCTCTCGAACCTCTTATAAGGACTTGTTTATAAGAATGGTAAAACTACGTACAGACACAACTAAAGTCGTTCTCCGTGTGTTTGAGAAGCCCAGTTGAGCAATTTCATGGTTAGTTGGTATTGGGCAGGTAAGTGTTTGATGAGCTTGGTTTATAGCTATTGTAGAAGTTATCTAGGGTTAAATAGCAGATACAAAAAAGCCGATGCTAGACATCGGCTTAGTTTGAGTCGCTTAGAGTTAAGCGGGCTGAACTAGAGCGAGCGCTTTACGAGAAACCTCGTGAGCTGCTTTCGTTAAGTTTTGCTTCTCTAGTGCGTCAGATAGGTATCCGTAATCTGAAACATTTGAGCGAAGTGCTAGGGCTTTTTCGAAGTGGCTTTGTGCTTCCGCCCACTTCTGCTCTCTTAAGTAGAACTGAGCCAGCGCGCTGTGTGCTTCGGCATTACCACTGTCTTTACTAATTGCACGTTCTAGCATGACCACTACTGGGTGGTGATCGGATAAGTTCAGCTCTGGAAGCAACATGTAGAGTTCATTTGACCCACTCTTTGCAATGTTCTCTTTGATCACAGTGAAGGCTTCTGAGTCAGCTTTGCGAGCGATAAGTTGCTTCACAAAGCAGGATACAAGGTGCGAACTTTGTTTCTGTTTTCTTGAAAGCTTGTTCCAATGGCTGATTAAACCTTCGCTACCTTGCTGTTGTGCCACATCATGAAGTAGCCCACATTGTGCTTTCTGTTCTAATTCACGTTGCTCATCAGCTGTTAGAAGTTTGTTCTTAACTAATTTAGGAGTTAACTCTAGCAATGGCTGCCATAACTTCAGTTGCAAGTAAGTGGCTTTTAACAGGCCAAGTACAGCAGTGTTATTAGGGTATGTGCCTTTTAGGGTCGAAAGTGTATCGAATGCAGCTTCGTAGTTTGACTCGCTGATTTGCTGTTTAGCTTTAGTTAGCTCAACCGCTAGTAGAGAGTCGTCCTGTTGGCTAGCAAGCTCGATGTACTTATCTCGCTCACTTGTATTACCTTGTTCGTGTGCCGCTTGAGAAGCGACTAAATAACAAAGTAGAGGCATGTCGTGATGGTTAGCCCAACGAGTTACTTTCTTCTCAGCGCCTTTCCAGTCACCTTCAAGTAGCTTGATAATGCCTTCATTGGTATAACGACGAGAACGTTTCAGCTTACGAACACTGAACCAGTTCCAAGTTGTCGAGCTTGCGTACATAAGCTTTTTAAATAGGTACTCTAAGCCGAATAGAGCCGCTAGAAGAGCAATGACAAAGATAACCAGTGTTGTCACGCTCATCTCAATAGTCTTATTCGCAATTGAGATCAGAACGTAGCCTTGTTGACCAGAGAACTGAGTACCAACAATTAACCCAGCACCTAGAACGAGAAAAAGAAAAATCCAACGAATCATTATTTTTCCTCCGTGGTCATAACGGTGACTTCACGACGTAGGCGCTCACGTATCACATCTGACAACTCATTTTGAGATTCAAGCTTTACAGGGTATTTCACAGAGATGTTCTGTTCACTTAGCTGTTTAATCGCTTTCTCAAATTCAATCACTGAGTTGTTATCTTGGTTTAGATACGCTTTCGACCACTCGCTAGCGGTATTAAGAGCTGCGCTATAGAGTTCACCTTGTTCTTTGTAGACGGCGCGAATCGCGGTTTCTAATTTACCTTTGATGTTTTCACGCAGGTAGAAGTGTTGTTCAGGAGAGAGTAGAGGGATAACTTCGCCATCACGACTACGGAAGGTAATGAAGTTTTCTGAGAAGTCTTTCATCGACGTCATCAGGTTGTTCTGCCAATCATTAATATCTTGCGATACCGCTTTTTTCTCAACAACCGCAGCTTCCGGAAGAATCGCATTGGCAAGCGGCAGTGTATCGACTTGCTGTTGCAAGCTTGTGATACGCAGAACTAAGCCGTCACGGTCGATCAGAGGAATAGTGCGAAGCTTGGTAATGTCATTGGTCATTGATTGACGCAGTGACACTAAGCTCGGGTCATTCAGTGCTGCGATACGTTGATCGGCGCTTTCCATTAACTTGGTTGCGCTAACGGCATCATGCTCGAGGAACAGTTTACGTCCTGCTAGTTTCACAAGGTAATCGGCTTCGGCAAGTAACCAGTCATTCGGGCGGCGACCTTTCACGTCAGCCACTGCTAACTGCAGGCTTTGAATGCTCTTCTGCTGTTGAGATTGCACGACCTGAGTTTTCTCCACCGCGTGTGAGGCTTCTTGGATAGTCTCTTGCTTGATGGTTTGTAGGTCTTTATTTACCGCAGATTGGGTATTTTGAAGTTGTGCTTGAAGAGCGGCTATTTGAGCCGAGTATTCAGCGCTCTTTTGCTGCATTTGAAATGCGATACCGCCACTGAAGATAATTGAAATAGCGATCGCAATAGCGCCTAGTTTGACACCGCGCTTACCTTGCTTTTCTGCTTTCTCTATTTGCTCTTTATGCTCTGCTTGAGGCTGCTCATTTTTAGCGGTATTTGAAGCAGAGGCATCAAGCTTCTGTTCAGGTTGTTTTGTCTCTGTAGAGTCAGCTTTTTCGTTTTCAACAACTACTGGCTGAGTATCTTGTTTCTTTTCAGGTTCAATATGCTCATTATTTTTTTTGCTTGTCATGCTTATTTCCTGTTTCTAGCTAGGGCCGGAGAGCAGCCAGTAATATTTGGTTCGTAGCACTGTGAGTATTGGTTACATTCGAGAAGCCGAGTTGTTGTGCTCGTTCTACAATGCGCTGGCTTGGGACAAATAGATGTCTTGTTGAAAGCCAAGCCAAATACTCATCAGGGGTAATTGAGCAGAGATACTCCAATTGTTCCTGACTAGTGATGACAACTTTGGACGTTTTTTTGTTTATCCATGTTTGATAGGTATTGTGGTCGCTAATAGGAATATATTCTCTACGGTAGGTCTCACAATAAGAGACTTGTGCACCTCGATTGAGTAGAGAATCCCTAATGAGCTCACGCCCACCATTGCCACGTAGTATCAAAATGGACTTATTTTCTACGCCATTAAGTTCAGTAAGTTTAAGAAGATGTTCACTATCACTAACTTGAGGATAGTTTACTTTTTGTTTACAGACTTTGCTTAAAACGTGCGCAGTTTTTTGACCAACGCCAAGATAAAGCGGCGAAGTAGGCCAAATGGATGAGGTTTTTGAAAGGATGCTTTGGGCAGCCGCCACGGCGTGGTGACTGACTGCAATAATGATATCGCTGTTATTAAGCTGGGTGCTTAAATCCGCAGAGTTGGGATTATCCACGATACGAATCAGCGGATGATGGATTGCTTGAACCCCTTCATCCGCTAGTTGTTGGCAAAGCGATTGTCCCTCTGAACCGGGACGAGTCACCAACACTGTCATGATTATTCTTGGTCAACGTAGAGCTTGGTTAAGATTTCTCTCGCGCCATCATCCAGCAATTGATTTGCCAGAGTCACGCCAAGTGCTTCTGCATCTTTGCGAGGGCCAGAGATCTCACCACGAACCATCTTAGAACCGTCCGGTTCACCAACTAATGCACGTAGCCAGATGTTTTCGCCATCTAATAATGAGTAGCTGCCGATAGGAACCTGACAGCCACCTTCTAGGGTAAGGTTCATTGCACGTTCGCACAGTACACGATCAGCCGTGTCTTTATGATTCAGTGGTTCAAGGAGTTTAATCAGACGCTCGTCATCAAGGCGACACTCAATACCAACAGCGCCTTGGCCAACAGCAGGGAGAGACTGCTCTGGTTCGATGAAGCTACGAATACGCTCTTCTAGCTCTAGACGTTTAAGACCTGCAGCAGCCAGTACGATCGCATCGTATTGACCATCATCGAGTTTACCTAGACGAGTACCAACGTTGCCGCGCAGCTCTTTGATGATCAGATCTGGGCGGTATTCTAACAGTTGGCATTGGCGACGCAGACTGCACGTACCCACGACAGCACCTTGTGGGAGTTCGTCGATGTTGTTGTAAGTGTTTGATACGAAAGCGTCACGCGGATCTTCGCGCTCACAAATTGTTACCAGACCTAGACCTTCAGGGAAGTCGACAGGTACATCTTTCATTGAGTGAACCGCTAGGTCAGCACGACCTTCTAGCATGGCTACTTCAAGTTCTTTAACGAACAGTCCTTTACCACCCACTTTAGCAAGCGGAGTGTCTAGGATGATGTCACCTTTGGTCACCATAGTTACCAACTCAACCTCTAAACCAGGGTGAGCAGCTTGCAGTGCATCCCTTACAAAGTATGCCTGCCAAAGGGCAAGAGGGCTTTTTCTGGTCGCGATACGGATTGGTGCTGAATTTGTCATGGTGTTTCCGATATAGGTTCTGTAATAGCCTAATCCTACCATTATGAGGCGAGAATTCTTACTGTTTGATCATTCCATACTTTGATAGCTGAGAGATTTTCATGAGTTCACCAAAATAGTGTGATTAGTATCTCATTTGAAACATGGGCTATTATTAGAAATAGTCAATAAAGAGGACACTACGGCGCCGTGAGTTTAACTTTCTGTCATCAAGGAATTGACCAGTATGACGGGTTCCTTTGCTTTACCATTAAGGGTAAAAGTGTTAAATTGATCACGTTTTGTTGCTCCTTTCGTTCAGTAACTAAACAGAACTGCACTTAACCTCAAACCAAGGACTTACCTTGCAGGCTTACACTCAAACTTTGATTCAACGATTAGACAATCTAAATCAGCAGCGCATTGATCGTGCGTTGGCGTTGATGAATGTGCAAGGCCAGCGAGTATTCAACCTTATTCCCGCACTGCTTCACTTCAATCACCCGATGATGCCTGGTTATTATGACCAACAAGTTCCTTTTGGAATTCGTAGCTTCACGCTTAATGAATTCCAAAAGCAATTTGTCTCTGATACCGAATTAACGCTGGGTGGCAAACTCACCGAGACGGATGAACCAGCAATCCTTGGCTTGTACACCATGGGTAGTACTTCTTCTATTGGTCAAAGCACTTCAAGTGATCTTGATATCTGGGTGTGTGTTTCCCCGGATATGGATGGCGCCTCTCGCGATAGCCTAACCAACAAGTGTCTCTTGATTACCGATTGGGCTGAAACCTTGGGAGTAGAAGCGAACTTCTTCTTGATGGATGAAGAGCGTTTCCGTTCGAACCATTCAGAAGAGATGACCGGCGATAACTGTGGTTCTTCACAGCACTTATTATTGCTTGATGAGTTTTATCGCTCTGCGGTTCGTTTGGCTGGTCAGCGTTTGTTGTGGCAAATCATTCCGCCAGAAATGGAAGAGTGTTACGACGAGTATGTTCAAGGTTTGTGTCAGGATGGCTATCTTGATTGCTCGCAGTGGATCGATTTCGGCAAGCTGAATCGCATTCCCGCTGAAGAGTACTTTGGTTCAAACCTGTGGCAGCTCTATAAGAGTATCGACTCACCGTATAAATCGGTTTTGAAGGCGATCCTGTTAGAAGCCTATTCATGGGAATACCCAAACACCCAACTGCTGAGTATTGATACCAAGCGTCGCTTCTTCGCGGATGAACCGGATCTGTATGGCATGGATAGTTACTATCTGATGCTTGAGAAGGTAACGCGCTACCTAGAGCGTATTAACGACCATACTCGATTGGACTTGGTGAGGCGCTGTTTTTATCTTAAGACCCACGAGAAGTTGTCACGAGATGCGGGCATTGGCTCCGTTGCGTGGCGTCGTGAAGCCTTAACCGAGATGACTAAATCTTGGAATTGGGGACATGAAACCATTGCTGAGCTCGATAACCGCCGTAACTGGAAGGTTGAGCAGGTTAAAGTGGTGCACCATGCACTGCTTGATGCCTTGATGCTGAGCTATCGTAATCTGATTCAATTTGCGCGTCGTAACGACATCACTTCGGCAATCAGTCCACAAGATATCAGCATCTTGGCACGTAAGCTTTACGCTGCGTTTGAGGTATTGCCAGGTAAAGTGACACTGCTGAACCCACAAATCTCTCCGGATCTGCATGAACCCGACTTGAGCTTCATCGAAGTTCGTCAGGGTCAGTCGAATAAAGCAGGTTGGTACTTGTATAAGCAGCCACTGGTTGCACACCGCATTCTTGGTCAGCCTTCTCTAGAGCACCATGAGTACTTGAGTAAGTTGGTAGCATGGTCGTTTTTTAATGGCTTGATTACCGAGTCGACACGTTTGCACTCTGTGGTACGTGACGCTCACATCGATATCGATAAGTTCTATCAAATGGTGAGCGACCTGCGTAATACGTTTTCTTTGCGTAAGCGTCGCCCAAGTATGCAAGCACTGGCGAGCCCGTGTGAGATAAGCCAGCTAGCGATGTTCATCAACTTTGAAAATGACCCGACGTCTGAATTAAGTGGTCGTGCATTAAAAGTGGACCTCAAGAACGCCGATATCTTCAGCTTTGGTGAGGAAGGTAAGAGCTTAGTCGGCAGTGTCGACTTAGTTTATCGTAACTCTTGGCATGAAGTACGTACGCTGCATTTCCAAGGTGATACGGCAATGCTGGATGCGCTGAAGACGGTGCTTGGCAAAATGCACCAAGATGCTTTACCGCCAGAATCGGTTGATGTGTTCTGTTACAGCAAAAACCTGCGTGGTGTGATGCGTAACATGGTGTATCAACTGCTTGCTGAGTGTATCGATTTACGATTGAAACCGATTGAACCCGAGAAGCGCCGCCGCTTTAAGGCTATTCGTTTAGCTAATAAGATGTTTGGTCTGTTCTTCGAACGTCGTGGTGTGTCGGTACAGATGTTGGAAAACTCGGTCGATTTCTACCGTAGCATCTCAACCAATAAGCTCAAAGGCTCACCTTTACTGATGCTCGATAAAGAGCAAGAGTATCAGCTACCAGAAGTGGTGGATGGTTTTGCGAGTGAGGGCTTGATTCAGTTCTTTTTCGAAGATACCGACAAAGGCTTCAATATTTATGTATTGGACGAGTCGAACCAAGTTGAGGTCTACCACCAGTACAGCGGTGAAAAAGATGAGATGATCGCGAGCGTGAATTCTTTCTACACATCGGTAAAAGATGAGTCGAAGATGTCGTCTAAGTTGATTAACTTTAACCTACCTCAGTACTACCAAATCGTTCATCCTGAAGAAGGCAATTCTTACGTTGTGCCTTATCGTAACGATGCAACTTTAGCTTCTCGGAGCTCAAAGATAGTTAACATCTAGTCTTACTAAGCCCGATTGATTTTAAAAAAAGGAGTGATTGATTCACTCCTTTTTAGTTTTGCTTACAAATGATTAGACCCAATCGATCGCTTCACCTGCGTGCTTCACGCATTCTTCTTTAACCATCTCAAACAGCTCCATGCCCGTCTTTGAACATGTCCACTTGTCGTCAACTAGCTTGAAGTGAAAGCCACCAGATTTAGACGCTAACCAGATTTCTTTCATTGGTTCTTGGCGGTTAATGATGATTTGGCTGCGGTTCTCAAACTCCAGCGTCATCACGTTACCAGTCACTTCGTAATCAATATCTGCCTCTGATTCATCGATAGCTTCTTCGATGTTTTGCATCTGTATATCGACCAGCTGATGAAATTCAGTCTCGTTCATCCTTTCTATCCTATTGCTTTTCCTGAGTGTGGTGCGATTATAGGGGGCATTGAGTTAATAATCACGATATGCAAAATGAAAAAATTAATTACTGCTCTATTTATGATGTCCGTTATTGGACTTTCTGGTTGTGGTCAAACGGGTCCTTTGTACGATCCTGATGAAGTTCAGCAAACCGAACAATCACAATAAGTGAAAACACGCAGAAATCGTTATTTATAAGGGATAAGAACTTTGGATTACTTCAACTATCAGGAAGATGGCCAGCTTTGGGCTGAGGACGTCGCACTTTCACAACTAGCAGAGCAATATGGTACACCGCTGTATGTATATTCTCGTGCAACATTAGAACGCCACTGGAATGCGTTTGATTCATCGGTTGGTGAGCATCCGCACTTGGTGTGTTATGCCGTTAAAGCTAACTCAAACCTTGGCGTGTTGAATACTTTGGCTCGTTTGGGCTCAGGTTTCGATATCGTTTCTGGCGGTGAGCTAGAGCGTGTGGTTGCTGCCGGTGGCGATCCAGCAAAAGTTGTATTCTCTGGTGTCGGTAAAACAGCCGCTGAAATGAAGCGTGCGCTTGAGTTGAACATTAAGTGTTTCAACGTAGAGTCAGAACCAGAACTAGAGCGACTGAATAAAGTGGCTGGTGAGCTTGGTGTTAAAGCGCCGATTTCACTGCGTATCAACCCAGACGTTGATGCGAACACTCACCCTTATATCTCTACAGGTCTGCGTGATAACAAGTTTGGTATCGCTTTCGACCGTGCTCCTGCTGTTTATGAGTTTGCAAAAACACTCGATAACTTGTCTATCCATGGTATTGATTGCCACATTGGTTCTCAGTTAACGGATATCGAACCTTTCATCGATGCAACCGATCGCCTACTTGCGCTGATCGACCAGCTACGTGCTAACGGTATCAACATCAAACACCTTGATGTTGGTGGCGGCTTGGGTGTGGTTTATCGTGATGAATTACCACCACAGCCTTCTGACTACGCGAAAGCTTTATTGGCTCGCTTAGACAATCATTCTGATCTAGAGCTGATTTTCGAGCCTGGAAGAGCGATTGCTGCTAACGCTGGTGTATTATTAACGAAAGTCGAGTTCCTCAAGCCAACAGAGCACAAGAACTTTGCCATCATCGATGCAGCAATGAACGATCTAATGCGCCCAGCACTTTACCAAGCTTGGCAGGATATTGTTCCTGTGAGCCCTCGTCAGGGTGAAACTGTGACTTACGATTTGGTTGGCCCAATCTGTGAGACAGGCGATTTCCTAGGTAAAGATCGTGACCTTGTTCTTGAAGAAGGTGATCTGCTAGCAGTTCGTTCAGCGGGTGCTTATGGCTTCGCGATGTCATCTAACTACAACACTCGTTCGCGTGCGGCTGAAGTGATGGTGGATGGCGATAAAACTCACTTGGTTCGTCAGCGTGAAGAGCTTACGAGTCTGTGGGAACTTGAAAACATTCTTCCGGAGTAATTTTAAGCGTTATGCACTTCCACTTTTCTAAAATGCATGGTTTGGGCAATGATTTCATGGTCGTGGACTGCATTACTCAAAATATTTTCTTTTCTCCAGATTTGATCCGTCGCTTGGCGGATCGTCACACTGGCGTGGGCTTTGATCAGCTACTTGTGGTTGAGGCTCCCTATGATCCAGAAACTGATTTCCATTACCGCATATTCAATGCGGATGGCAGTGAAGTGGAGCAGTGTGGCAATGGTGCACGTTGTTTTGCACGATTCGTTCGCATGAAAGGCTTAACGAATAAGTACAGCATCAACGTGAGTACCAAGAAAGGTAAAATGGTTCTCAAGATTGAAGAGAATGACCTGATCACGGTGAACATGGGCATTCCTGAGTTCGAACCCGGCAAGATTCCATTCAAGGCCAAGCAGCCAGAGAAGACGTATATCCTAAGAACGGATGTACACACCTTATTCTGTGGTGCGGTAAGCATGGGTAACCCACATGTGGTTACCGTGGTTGATGACGTCGACACGGCTGATGTGGACACCTTAGGCCCACTACTTGAATCACATGAACGTTTCCCTGAGCGTGTTAATGCTGGCTTTATGCAGGTCGTTAACCGTGAAGAAGTTCGTCTACGTGTTTACGAACGCGGCGCGGGTGAAACTCAGGCATGTGGCAGCGGAGCGTGTGGCGCAGTTGCAGTGGGTATCACTCAAGGCTTACTGGCTGAGAATGTGAAGGTTCGTCTACCAGGCGGTGACTTACACATTAGCTGGCAAGGCCCGGGTAAACCTCTGTTTATGACCGGCCCTGCAACGCATGTGTTTGATGGTCAACTTTCTTGCTAATAATGACCCAAAACAAATATATTCATAAAAATAAAGGATAGGTTTTGTCTTACGTTGAAGCCGACGCACTCACCGCAGAAGTGGTCGCGGAATATTTACGTGATACCCCAGATTTTTTCCAAGACCGAAAAGATTTGGTTGATCGCCTTGCTATCAATAACGTTGAGCAGGGCGCTGTTTCTCTGGTTGAGGTTCAGCTTAAACGCCAGCGTCATCGAATCGAAGAGCTTGAAGAAGAGATCACTGGCTTGATGTCGTTGGCGGCAAATAACGATAAAACCTTCTATGAGTTTATGGATCTGCAAGCGCAAGTGCTGAAATGCAGTGACTTTATGCAGGTGATAAAAGCCGTTGAACAAAAAGCGTTAGATCTTGGGCTTAAGGCTCATGTTCGAATTCTTTCGCAATCTGGCTTTTATCAGTTGAGTGCTGAGGGTTACTCTAAGTTTTCGCTTAACCATTTCAATGGCAAAGATGCTTATCTTGGACGCTTGAGAAAAGCCGACAGACACGATTTGTTTGGTGATTATCCAGTTCCAGAGCTAGGCTCTTATGTAGTACTACCGCTTGCTAAGCAGTCTCCATTGGGTTTGCTCGCCTTTTCTAGTGAAGATGGCGGACATTTCCAACCCCATATGGATACGCTCTTTTTACGCCATTTAGCACTTGTTGTCGCTCATTTGGCGGACACCTTACCTTGGCAGATAAATAATGAGCCTAGAGCCCAAAATACCTCTTCCTAACAGCCTTCAAAAGCCACTTTCTCGCTTCTATGAATATCTCCGAAGCGAGAAGGGACTCAGCCTACACACCCAACGTAATTACAAACAACAACTTGAAACCATGGCCGGTCATTTAGTCACTCTAGGGCTAAAGGATTGGGGTCAAGTCGATGCGGCGTGGGTCAGACAACTGGCCAGTAAAGGCATGCGTGAGGGAATGAAAGCGAGCAGCATTGCAACGCGCTTATCGTCACTGCGCAGCTTCTTTGATTTCCTTGTGTTGCGTGGCGAAATGACCGCCAATCCAGCCAAAGGTGTCTCTGCACCTCGCAAACAACGCCCTTTGCCTAAAAACCTCGATGTTGATGAAGTGGGTCAACTGCTTGATGTGAATGAGGACGATCCATTGTCGATTCGTGATCGAGCGATGATGGAGGTGATGTATGGTGCTGGATTACGACTGGCAGAACTGGTCGGCATCAATCTGAAAGATGTGTTGGGTCGACAAGGCGAAATCCGAGTGATTGGTAAAGGCGACAAAGAACGCAAAGCGCCTTTTTCTGGTTTAGCTAAAGAGTGGGTCGATAAATGGCTCAAAGTTCGTGGTGAATTGGCTTCACCGGGTGAAACCGCGCTGTTTGTCTCTAAGCTCGGGACTCGTATCTCTCACCGCAGCGTGCAAAAGCGCATGGAAGAGTGGGGCAAGAAGCAATCTGTCGCGAGCCACATCAGCCCGCATAAACTGCGTCACTCCTTTGCAACGCATGTGCTGGAATCGAGCCAAAATCTTCGTGCTGTGCAAGAGTTGCTTGGCCATGAAAACATCTCGACGACCCAAGTGTATACCCACTTAGATTTCCAACACTTAGCACAAGCTTATGATCAGGCTCACCCGAGAGCTCGTAAGAAGAATAAAGATTAGATTAAAGGGTTTACTATGCGAATTTATCGAGGGTTAAAGCCCATCAAAGCCATGACCTTTGACTTGGATGACACCCTGTATGACAACTGGCCTGTGATCATGAAGGTTGAGAAAGAGATGGCACAGTGGCTTTATCAAAAGCACCCAGTGTCGGCTTCTTTATCGCTTGAAGAGTGGCAGGGCATTAAGCAGCAAGTCGCATCTGAAAACCCAGCTTTGAAACATGATGTCACCGTGTGGCGTGAAACTCAGATTAAGAGTGGTTTGCTGCAATTGGGTTACTCTCTGCAGCAAGCAGAGCAAGCGGCTCGAGAGGGCATTGAGCATGCCTTGTGGTTGCGTAATCAAGTCGATGTCCCTCAAGAAACGCATCGAGTGATGACTGAACTTAGCCAACGTATTCCTCTGGTTGCGATTACCAATGGCAATGTCGATCCACACAAAATTGGCTTAGGGCTGTACTTTCAATTAATCCTTAAAGCCGGCCCTGATGGCAGAGCAAAACCCTATCCAGATATGTTTGAAAAAGCTCAGCAACACCTAGGTTGTGACGCTGAGAATATTCTTCATGTTGGCGATCACCTCAAAACGGATGTCTATGGAGCCAAGCAAAATGGCTTCCAAGCGTGCTGGTTTAATGACACTGGTTCCAATTTATACCGCTCCCCGAAGGCGAGTGTGCTCCCTGATGTTGAAATAGACCAACTTAGCGATCTTATGCGACTAATTTAATGGCTCGGTAAGCTTATTGTGTCGCATTTATGCTATTGAATTGTTACATTAGTCGCCTATAAAAGCCTGATTAGGCTAGGATAATTGGCGACTACTTTTTATCGATTCATTTCAGTCATAGCAGTGGTTGCGGGTTGTTACTTCACTCGATTTTGAACAAGGGTTGGCATGCAAACATTTACATTTCTCGCAAATACTGAGGCGTTATTTAGAGCTCAATTTGATCAGCGAGAATGGTGTGACAGCAAACAGTACCTTATTCAAATTTTCTCAGCTCAATCTTCAGATCTAGCTCGTCAAATCGCGGGTGTTGCCCTCAATCGTTTAAATAATGCGACGCTAATTGGCCAGAGTGCTCGTCATGTTATCTGTGATAATTGCCTTGAAAGTGCATGCACCTTAGTCATCATCAGTGAGTTCAACGAAACCCATCTAACCTCTGCGGTCCAGCCTTTTTCCGGCAATCCAAATCAAGACAGCCAAGACTTAGCTTTTCAGCTGCGCCTTACAGAAGAAACCAAAACGGTCATCAGCTTGTGCGATCAGGTTGAAGGGCGTGATTATCCTATTTATAGCGCTTTTGAAAATTTGCCTTACGCCTTGCCGATAGCTGGTGGACTGTGCCATGAGAATGAATTTGGCCGTTGGGTTATGTATAACGAGCAAACCTACCAGCACGCCTGTGTTGCTGTGGCTCTGACTAACCCAAGATTGAAGGTTTGGTCGGACGCGTACTCTGAGTGGAACCCGATTGGGATGAAGCTACGAGTCACACACGCAATCGGAAATCGCTTATACGCATTGAACGACAAGCCGGCTATTGAAGTATTCAAACATTACCTTGCGGATGGCAAAGACCTTCCTTTTAGTCAACTGATGAGCTTTCCACTTTATCGAGAACTTGGCAGAAAGAAGGGTATCTCGACGCCGCTACGTATTAATGATGATGGCAGTATTGAGTTTGATAGCCCTTGGCATGTCGGTGAAGAGGCGCAGTTTTGTTATAACCACCCATCGCTCACTGCAGAAAAGGTGCACCACGGTGCCGAGATGCTAGCCATGCATCAGCCTGAATCGGTGATCATTTATAACTGCGTATCTCGACTTGAATTTATCGACAGTAAACTTGAGCTCAAGCCATTTGAAGGGATAGTGAATACATGTGGTGCCTACTGCATGGGGGAGCTATACCGTAATGAAGACCGCCAAGAGATACTGCACCACAGCTTGACTTATATCGCTATGCGCGAGTCTGACGAGATTAAAGAGTTTCATTGCGAAGACTTTCAGTGTGGCTCAACCGTGTCGCCATTGCTTAACCTAGTCAGAAATGCAGTCGCTGATCTCGACAGTATGAATACTCAGATGGAAAAGAAACTCCATCAACAAGCGCGTCGCTTAACCGAAAGCTATCGCATTGACTCGCGTACTGGTTTGCCGAACCGTATCGTACTGAAAGAGCGCCTCAATACGATTCTGTTCAGTGAACATCTGCTGACCTTAAAGCTAACCAACTTCCATCAGGTTAACGAGAAGTATGGTTATCAAGTGGGGGATCAGCTGCTACTCGATCTGTCTAATCACTTTATCGAGCGATTACAGCTTCGTGTGGTTAAAGAGCCTCGCGTGAAGGTAGAGCTATTCAGTATTGGTGTTGGAGAGTGGGCGATTATCTTCAATGCTAGTGTTGGTAGTACGAAAATAAAAGAAGGTTTCGTTGAGTTCGCCGATGACATCGAACACATAAATTTTGAGCCATATGGTTTGGCTGATATTGATTACCTGTCAGTTTCTCTGTGTGGCGGCTTTGCTAGTCGTTGTGACTTCTTAACCGACAGTGGTGACCAGATCTTATTGAAAGCGATCGAAGCTCGACGCTATGGAGTACGTAACAATACCCACATCACCAATGCCAAAGATATTCAGGTGAGCGAAGAGGACCGCAAAGAGCAACTCGGTTGGTTGAGTTGTGTAAGTCGTGCGATTCTAGATCAGAACATCATCACCTATTCCCAGCCGATTGTGGAGTCGGTTACGCACGAAATGATTGGCCAAGAGTGCTTGGTCAGAATCATGGAGTCAGACGGTACCATTGTGCCACCAGGTAAGTTCTTACCTATCATTGCCGACACGCACCTTTACACTCGCCTCAGCCGACACATGATTAAGAACACCATAGGTTATATGGCGGATAAGCAAAGCCCATTTTCTATCAACCTATCCCCGCAAGATTTGTTGAGCGACAAGACGCTTGAGGTGCTCGAGACCGCCATCAGTGCTATGAACGATCCCACTCGACTTGGCCTAGAGGTTCTCGAGTCTGAGCAGATTAAAGATTATGGTCGCATGATTGAGGTGTGTGATCACTTCCGTGCGCTTGGGGCGAGAATCATTGTTGATGACTTTGGCTCTGGTTACTCCAACATCGAGGAAATCATTAAGCTTGAGCCACAGATCATTAAGCTCGACGGTAGCTTGATTCGTAATATCGACAAAGATCAAAAACAAAGAAACATAGCCTCTCAGTTGATTCGTTTGTGCCAAGTGTTCAATGCCAAAACGGTCGCTGAATTTGTCCATAACCAACAGATTTGTGAGATAGCAGAGCAAATGGGTGTCGATTATCTGCAGGGTTACTACTTCGGTGAGCCTAAGCGACTGTTTTAGCAGTTAAAGCTTCCCGCATTGTGTAACGACTGGCTATAAAAGTACTGCGCCGCCATTAATGACTGCTTTTTGGCGGAATGAATGATGTCTAACTAAGGTCACATTATTCATAACGCGATCGCAAGTATTCCGTGCAAGCCTTATCTATAATAAGCACAATAATAAATCATTAACGTAACGATTAATGTGAATATGCAGTCGACTTCTCTCCTGATACAAGACATTGAGCAAACCCAACGTGAATTGGAAAAGATAGATTTTCATCAACATGAAAGCCTACTGATTCAGGTGTTTTCGTCTTTCGAGAAAGGTTCTGTTTTGGCTGCCTGCCAAGTGATTCAATCGACTTTTCCCAATGCCAAATTGATTGGTTGCAGTGCTAACCACTACATTAGTCAAGGTGTCATCCTGCACCAAGGTCTTTATCTGATTGTTACCCGCTTTGACGCGACGTCTTACTCTTGTGGTGTTGTCGAATATAGCGAACAACCATTGCTCGATAGCCACGCTATGTGGCAACAGCTTGAGTGCAATGATAATACTCAAAGCATCATCTGTTTCGCAGACCGCTTGCAGATAAATAACCGAGATCTATTTTCAGCGTTTGAGCAGTCGATGTATTCATTACCGATCTGTGGCGGTGCATCGACCATCACAGATAATGGGCGATGGGTGATGTTAGACGGCATTTGCTATGAAAATGCCTATGTGATGTTGGCGCTGCACAGTGTTGAGCTCTCCATCGCTAAGGGTTACTACACTGAATGGAATCCGATTGGTCGAACTTTTCGAGTGACAGGTGCTCAAGAGAACCGGTTGTTGGAACTGGATGGGATGCCTGTTCGCGAACTCTACAATCGTTACCTCGCTGATGGCCTCGAAGTGCCTTTTGAGCAACTGCATAACTTTCCCTTGATGGTCGGTGACCCGAAAGAGCAAAACATTCACTTACCGCTCAAGGTAACGGAAAGTGGAGAGATAGAATTCAGCGGCCTGTTCCAAGTGGGCGATGAGGTCCGGTTTTGTTATGACCATCCATCACTGACCTTAGAGCAGATACGACTGGGCGTGCAGCAGATCGCCTCTCATAGGCCAGAACAGTTCTTCATTTATAACTGTACATCTCGTATCGACTTTATTGATGGCAACCAAGAGGTTGAGGTTTTCCAAAAATTGGCCGACAGCTATGGCGTTTACTGCATGGGAGAACTTTATCAAGAGAATGGCCAACAGCGAATCTTGCACCATAGCCTCACTTATCTTGCGCTTAGAGAAGGCGAGGGTAAGGCGGTATTGCCATTAGAGACGCAACCCGCGACCAACATATCCCCTCTGTTTTCATTGATCCGAAATGCACTGCTTGATGTCGATGACATGAACAACAGCATGGCGAGTAAGATTCAGCAGCAAGCCACTGCATTGACGGCAAGCTATCGAATTGATCACCGTACAGGTTTACCCAATCGAAGTGTGCTGCGTGAGAAACTGTCGAAGATGAGCAGTGATAGCCACTTACTAGCTTTGAAGGTCACGACCTTTGGTCAGATCAATGAGAAGTATGGTTATCGAGTAGGTGACAAGCTTCTGCATGATTTGAGTGAGTACTTTCAAAAGGCGCTGTGGCAGTTCTTTGATGAGGGCTGTCAGCTCTACAGTATCGGTATTGGTGAGTGGGCGGTGGTGTTTGATAGTTGGGCGAGCCAAGAACATATTCATCAGCGATTCTCGGAATTTGCCGATCAAACCGAGCATGTGAATTTTGAGCCTACCGGTTTACCCGATATTGATTACTTGTCGGTGTCTATCTGTGCGGGTATCGCCAGCCGTCGAGATTTCCCGACTACCTCTATTGATGACTTATTGTTGAAGGCGATTGATGCGAGGCGCAGCGCTGTCAGCCAGAACAAGCACCTAGTGAGCGCCAAGGCACTCATTCAATTGGAGAAGCATCGCCAAGAGCAACTTGGTTGGCTGTCGTGCGTGAGTCGCGCGGTGCTTAATCAGAATATTGTGGCGTGCTCTCAGCCCATAGTTTCAGCACACAGTCATCAGGTAGAGAGCTACGAGTGTTTGGTTCGAATTGAAGAGGACGGTCAGTTAATTGCACCGGGTAAGTTCTTGCCAATCATTGAAGGAACCCATCTCTATACACGCCTCAGTCGTCAGATGATAACGCGCACCTTCGATTTTATGAGTCAGCGAACCGATTCGTTCTCAATTAATTTAGCGCCACAAGATTTCAGCAATGAGAAAACCATTCTTCACCTTGAACAAGCGATCAAGAAAATCAGTCACCCACAGCGTATTGGCTTGGAGGTGTTAGAAACGGAACAAATTCAGGATTACGGTCGCTTGATTGAGGTGTGTAATCACTTCCGCGATCTTGGTGTGAATATTATTGTTGATGACTTTGGTTCGGGCTATTCGAACATTGATGAGATATTGAAGCTAGAACCACAGGTGATCAAGCTTGATGGCAGTTTGATTCGCAATATTGATAAAGATAAAAAGCAGCGCAAGATCGCTCAGCAGTTGGTGAGCTTATGCCAGATTCTGAATGCTAAGACGGTGGCGGAGTTCGTTCATAATGAGCAGGTGTGCCGTATTGCTGAAGACATGGGGGTCGATTACTTGCAAGGGTATTACTTTGGTCAACCTCAGCGTTTGTTTTGATGGAGCGAGCGTTTCACGTGAAACACTGGTTGGCTCAATAACGAAAATACGATGTAAAAAGGGTGAGCTTATGGCTCACCCTTTTTGTTTTTAGTGTCTGTCTCGTCCCGAAATGTGTTTTTACCTTCCCGCGCGCCTGCTTGGTCTATTTGAGGGCGTGGCCACACTTGTCGGCGTGGAACACTTTTAGATAATGCTGGTAGTAGTCATCAATGAGCTTGGCAGATTCACTTTCACCTAAAGATTTGAGTAACTCAATACCCACTTCACAAGTACACAAGTGGCCACTGTCTTGGTTGCGGCGCAAGGTGTATGAAGATTCGCTGGTAATATCGAGGTGAACTTGCGGAACGGCTTGTAACCACGAGCTCTTGTTAAGCATCTTCTTCGCTTCTTGCCATGTGCCATCCAAGATGATGAATAGCGGCTTACGGCTCTGGGCTTGGGTCATTACAGCTTGCTGGCACTCGACACTTTGATCACTTGGGAATAAAAGAAACGGTTGTCGTGTTTCATCGTCAAGCAGTGCGATGAGCTCCGCTGGTGGTGTTTTCCTTTGCCATACAATGGACTGACACTGATCAAGGGATTGCTGAAGCAGCTTCCCTGTATTGGTATCGCGTGACAGTTCATTCTCATGAGTGAGCAGTACAAGATCGATTTGGCTTGCGACACTAGGTATCAGGTGACAAATACATTGGTGAGTGAAGCTACAACCATGGCAAGCTTGTTGGTTACTCATGTTTACAACTTAACTCCACTTTGTGCGGGTGAGATACCATCAGCAAACAAAACCACGTCGCTGATATCAGCATCATCTGCAACTGGAGCGACACTTGGGTTTAGCGGGTAGCTGACACCAGAGTATGAAAGTGTGTGTTTCGCCGGTGTTGCACCGCCGCCACTGACATTGAAGATCAGATCCTGCCAGCCGTGGTTTTGCGATTTACCTAAGCGTATGTCGCCCTTAACCAGTGTCACTCGGCTATTGAAGCGCCAGTTATCTTGATGGTTTTCGAAAATTAGCAGTGTACAGCCACCAGAACCACACCAATCGAGTTGGGCGAACAGCTCTTCTTTACCGTCGCCGTTGAGGTCGTAGGTTAACCAGCGGTATTTAGTGTCGTCAGGTGAGCTGTTGTTGATCTTAAAGTATTCGCGGATCGCTTGGTCGACTTTTGGATCAAGTTGATCGCTGGAGTTCACCTGCTTTGCGGTTAGATCAACGTTAGTGGTGGTGTTTACTTGTGCTTGCGCACTCTTAGCTTCGAATAGCACCAGACCGCCATTGGCAATCGGATACACCACGTTGCCCACTTTCTCTTTTTCAGCGATTAGCTTGCCATTATCGAGTGTGAAGATGCGCTCGGAGATCAAATATTGTTGCTGGTGGCGAGTCATAACCACTTGTACCTGATTTTGGTTCAGTTGCTGCCAGAAGCCTTGTTCAACAATAGAAGGGTCTCCATTGCTGTATGAATAAGTCGTGATAGCACTGTGGTCATTGTTGAGTTCAAGGTTGATAGAGAACCCTGAGTTTTGCGTTGAGCTAGCGAAGTAGAGTCCGCTCCAGTCCAGCGTTGGATCTTGGTTAGAGACCGTCGCACAGCCATTGTAGTTACTGTCATTGAGGTTAAGCTTGGCATGCCATCCATAGATAGAATCGCTCATGCCGTCGCTACAGCTCTCTTTCGTAAGGTTGAGTTTGCCTTGTGCAGCTTTACCTTCTAATTGGTAGTCACGGCTGCTCGATGTGGTGCGGCTTGATTCAATATCGAGGGTCTGTGGCTGTTCGCCCATCTTGGTGTATTTCAGCTGGTCTTTATCGAAGGTTGCTGACCAGAAGGGTTCATTACCAAATACTCGTGTTGAGCGCAGCGGTTGGACGCAGCGATCTGGGTTCTCTGCGGTTAGGATGTTCACTTGGTCAACCACGAAACGCGCTGTGAAATCTGCGTTATAACCCGTTTGGCTCGGCACGGTTAGGTGACCAATCAGCTCGCCATATAAGGCTTGGTAAGGTCTCGTTGAGAGCCCTTGTGCTTCTAACGCTAACTCTGGAGATAAGTCTAACCAGTATTGTTGTTGGCTACCGCAAGGAGTGAAGGTTCGGCTTTCATGGCCAACCACCACCTGACCACGCATGATGAAGGTTTGCGGTTGAATGCTCAGTGGCTCATCCAAGTTTGCTGGGGGCTGTTCAGGTTGTTGCGGCGTATCAGGTGCCGTAACACAGCCTTGTAGAGCGAACGCGACTAGCCATGTCACTGGGTTTTTCATTACCTTCATGTTATATCTTCCTCGGAGCAACCGTTAATTGGATTTATTATGGCATATTGGTTATTTAAAACAGAACCCGACACCTTCTCTATTCAGACTCTTAGAGTACAAAAAACCTCTTGTTGGGAGGGTGTACGCAACTATCAGGCTCGAAACATGATGCGTGATGACGTCAAGCTTGGCGATCTGGTGATGATATACCACTCATCATGTAAAAAAGTTGGCGTAGCGGGGATCGCTAAAGTAACCAGAGAAGCCTACCCAGACCACTTTCAGTTCGACCCTGAGAGTGATTACTACGATCCTAAGTCTTCACCCGATAACCCACGCTGGATCATGGTGGATGTCGAGTTTGTGCGAGTGACTGAGCGCTTGATTCCTTTGGTTACGCTTAAAGCCATGCCTGAACTCTCCGAAATGCCCTTGGTGAAACGCGGTAATCGCTTATCGATCATGCCGGTTACCGAACAAGAGTGGCAGGCAATCTTAAGCAAAGAAGTGTTAGGTTCTCGATAGCGTTAGAGAGAGCTTTTTACGTAAGGTTCAAAAAAGGCAGCCAGTTGGCTGCCTTTTTATTTATTCAGATCTGTTCAACGAGCGAGATTAGAGCAGATGCTTTTCTAGGTAGTGAGCAACGGCATCGTCTGCGTTACTGCCAATCACTTCATTGTCAGGTAGTGCTTTCATCACTTTCTCATGTGATGTACCCATGATTAGACCTTTACCCGCCATAGCCAGCATTTCAGCGTCGTTCATGCCATCACCAAAGGCAACACAGTTATCCAGAGTCAGGTTTAGTGATTTTGCAACAGCGTCTAGAGCGTGGCCTTTAGAGACTTCAGCTGCCATCACTTCCAGACACCAAGGTGTAGAGAAGGCGATGTTCAGTTTGTCGCCAAAAGCATCTCTTAGCTTTTGTTCAAACGTGACGAGATATTCGTGGTCTTGTTCTGGATGTGTGAAGAAGACTTTCGCGATGCCTTCGCTTGGTGCGTTTTCAGCTTCAAAGCGCTTGTAGCTAAAGCCAGACTCACTGTGGAATTTAGCCAACATTTCATCTTCACGGTCTAGTAACCAATCTTCATTCTGGTACATGTGAATAAAGAGGTTTGGATCTTGGCGCACAATATCAATAACTGGCTGAACGAGTTCCTGAGGTACGTTCTGGCTATACATCAGTTGATCGTTTTGGTCATGCACGCGTGCACCGTTTGAAGTGATCATGTACGCCGGAATACCTGCTATCTGACGAATACCCGCCACATCGACGTGATGGCGACCCGTTGCGAAGATGAAGGTATAACCTTGGTCGTGTAATTTCTTAAGCGTTAGCTTGGTAAAGTCGCTTAGCTGATGGTTGGGAGCCAAAAGCGTACCATCTAAATCAGAAGCAACAATTTTCACGGAATCTTTTAGTGCAGGAATACTCATTTAACCCTCATTGCAAAATGCTTAACCAATATTGACGCTAGCCAGCGCTAGAATCGTTTTAACTACAATATCTCTAGGTAGAAATTGTATGCCAAATTCATGCAAGAAAAGAGGGCAAAGCTCACTTACTTCTCTTCCTCTTTAGCGCTTATTTTCTTGGTAGGTTGCTTAGCCTATTAGCTCTAGGCGAAAAACTGATTGATCGCATCCAGTGTTTGATTGCGATATTCATCCTGCTCAAACAACACCTCATGCCTAGAACCCTCAATCAACTTAAACTGACAATCAGAGTTGGTTTTCTTCAGCTTAGAAATGAACTTTACTTGAGCACTGTTACTGACAATCTTTTCATCCCCAGCTTGAATCAATAGCAGAGGGATCTTGATTTGACGAGTTTGTTGAATTGCTTGCTTGGCGGCCATTAACCCTTGCCACACCCAACGCGTGCTTGGTCCACCCACCTGCAAAGATGGAGACTCGTCATATAAGCGGCGGAACCACTGATAGCGAACCTTACTGTGGCTCAGTAAGTTGTTTTCAAAAGGCTTCGAATAATATGCTTGCTGGCCCGGCGCGTAAGTTGGCTTGGCATAAAAAGCGGTAAGCACTTGTCCAACGATCATCGCGATAGGTTTCAGGTACCACTCGGTATTGATACCAAACATCGGAGCGCACAGAGTCACCTTATCAAACGGGTGGTCTGGATGGGTTTGTAGGTAGCGAGTGGCTATGGTGCTGCCCATTGAGTGTGCGAGCAGGTAGCGATTGGAATACTTACTGAGATCAAAACTGGCAATGACGTCAGACATGTCAGATGCATAATCATCAAACTCATGAATGTGACCAATGTCAGAGTCTGTTACCATACGTTCAGACTGGCCTTGACCTCGGTGGTCAAATGAATAAACGTCATAGCCTTGTTGATAAAAATCATAAAAGATTTCTTGGTATTTTTGGCAGCATTCGATACGGCCATTTGAAATCACAATAGCTTTGCTGTGCTTTTCTGAGGTGAGGCTGCACCAGTACAGTTTCTTTTTACCAGACGATGTTAAATACCCCTCTTTTCTTTGTTGCCAAAGAGCGTTGATCGGGTGTTTAATCGCATGATCGAACTGAGGTTCTTGAGTGTAAGGGAAGGTGGCTTCGCTGTGGTTTTCCATGGGAAATTACCTGAACTGATGCGTGTGAGAGCTTTATTGCTACTAATGTTGTTAGATTAAAGAACTAGTAAGGAAATGCAAATGGATACTCATGTTTGGCTTGCTTATGTTGTCACAGCGATTTTGTTTAGCTTGGCTCCGGGCTCGGGTACCGTTAACTCAATCAGTAATGGGCTTAGCTATGGCACTAAAAAGTCACTCGCATCAATTGTTGGCTTACAGCTTGGTCTTGCGTTTCACATTATGCTGGTGGGCGCGGGTATCGGTGCACTCGTTGCTAAGTCTGCGTTGGCGTTCACCATCATTAAGTGGGTCGGCGTGGTGTACTTACTTTGGTTAGGTATTCAAAAGTGGCGTGATAGCTCGAGCCTAGTAGCATCTGAAGAAAGCTCTACTCTGTCGAGTGGCAAACTGCTGAGAAACGCTGTGCTTATCAACCTAACTAACCCGAAATCAATCGTGTTTTTGGTGGCTTTGTTTCCTCAGTTTATTGACCCTACACAACCTCAAGCACCTCAGTTATTAGTGCTAGGTGTGACGACAGTATTCATTGATAGCGTTGTTATGTTGGGTTACACCTCATTAGCGTCACAAATGGGACGTTTTATTCGCTCTGATCGCATAATGGGTAAGATAAATAAAATATTTGGTGGTATGTTCATGGGCTGCGGTGCTTTGCTAGCTGCCGCGAAAGCTTAGATTAAGCGACTGAGTTATAGTTAAACCAATCAGAGTTATCAAGAAATGACCGCTACATACGTTGCTCGACAACCTATCTTAAATCGCAAGAGGAATACACTCGGCTATGAGTTGTTATTTCGCGATGGAGAAAAGAATGCGTACCCAGCGCATATTGAGTCTAATCGAGCAACGTATCGTCTGATTGTTGAGAACTTCTTGTCTGTTGGTCTTAACCCTTCTATTCCATCTTCACGCTGCTTTATCAACTTCCCTTATCAAAGTTTGATTCGTCGACTGCCCTTAAGTTTGCCGAAAGATAAGGTGGTGGTAGAGATTCTGGAAACCTGTAAACCAACAGATGAATTGTTGGAAGCGGTTAAAGACCTTTACCAAGCGGGTTACATGATTGCCCTAGATGATTTTACTTCGACCCCAGAATGGGAACGTTTCCTTAAATACACGCATATCGTCAAGCTCGATATTATGCAGATGGGTTTGGATGAAGCGTGTGATTTGGTTAGGGCGCATCAAGGGAAAAAGTTTAGCTTTTTGGCGGAGCGCGTTGAGACCGAACAAGAATTCCAGCAAGCCAAAGAGGCTGGCTTTAAGTTTTTCCAAGGTTACTTTTTCAATAAACCGGAAATCATCAAGAGTAAATACATTAGCCCTGAGCAAGTGATTGCTATGGAGCTGTTTCAAGAAGTGTGTAAGCCCGATGTGGATTTTCAACGGGTGGAGAGCATTGTCGCGAAAGATGTGGCGCTCTCATATAAGCTGCTGCGTTTTGTGAATACTATGTCGCCGCGCCTTGAAGTTACCATCTCTTCTTTTCGTCAGGCTTTGGTATATCTAGGTCAAGAGAAACTGAAAATGTTTGTCTCGTTAGCCGTCGCCTCTTATGTGTCCGATAAAAAGCCTAAAGAGCTGTATGGATTGTCTCTACAGCGTGCTCAGTTTTGTCAGCGTATGTCTCGCTATCAGGCATTTGAAGGGTATAGAGAACAGGCCTTTATGATTGGCTTATTCTCCTTGTTGGATGCTCTGTTGGACTTGTCGTTAGATAACTTAGTCGAGCAGTTGCCGCTGTGTAAAAGTATCAAGGTTGCTCTATTACGTAGAGAAGGGCCATATGGTACCTTGCTCGCACTTGAAGAGAGCTTTGAGCATGCCGATTGGCAACAGATTGATGAGCACTGCGCCGATTTAGGATTAAGCGTGGATCAGGTTAAAACGGAGCTTACTGAAGCGCGCCGTTGGAGCCATACCGTGACCAACAAGCTCTGATATTTCTTCGTTAAACTTTTATGACAATTGAAACGCACGCCTTGACGTGCGTTTTTTTATATCTAAGATATGTGCATATCCATATATGAGTATGTTTTTATGCTTCCTCACCAATTTTTTAAATTACTGTCCGATGAAACGCGAGTGCGTTGCTTAATGTTGATAGTTCGCAATGAGTGCTTATCGGTTGGTGAGTTGACTCAGGCATTGCAAGAAAGTCAGCCAAAGGTTTCACGCCATCTTGCGCAGCTGCGTTCAAACGGTGTTTTGATTGATGTTCGCCAGGGGCAGTGGGTGTTTTACCGCCTGTCACAAGATTTACCAGGTTGGATGCTAAAGTTAATTGACGACCTTATTGCATCGAACTGTTTGAAAACTGAATACCAGCAAGATATTGAGCGCTTAGAGTCGATGAACTCACGCCCAGTATGTTGCGTTTAAATACATTAAAACTTAATGCCGAAATAGTTGTAGTTGCAGCTAGGCGACAAGTGAACTTATCCCTATGAGCATAGTGGCTCTATGTAATTAGGGCGGCCGGCGCTCCGGTAAGTGAACGTAGTCAACAACGCTGCGGCTTCAAATATGAAGGCAATTAACTGAGAGAACAGAAAATGACAGTCAAAGTAGGTATTAATGGTTTTGGTCGTATCGGCCGTCTAGCACTTCGCGCAGCATTCGATTGGGATGAGCTAGAATTTGTTCAAATTAACGATGTTGCTGGCGACACAACAACACTGGCCCACCTTCTAGAATTTGATTCAGTTCAAGGTCGCTTTCACCACGAAGTAACTGCAGAAGGCGATGAGATGATCATTAATGGCCAGCGCATCAAGACCACACAAGAGCGCGACATCGATGCGATCGACTGGTCTGGTTGTGATGTGGTTATCGAAGCGACAGGTGTTCACCGTAAGACCTCTTTCCTAAACAAATACCTAGAGCAGGGCGTGAAACGTGTTGTGGTATCGGCGCCAGTGAAAGAAGAAGGCATCGCAAACATCGTTGTTGGTGTGAATGACAATATCTTCGACCCTGCGGTACACAAAATCGTAACGGCAGCGTCTTGTACAACGAACTGTATCGCGCCAGTGGTTAAGGTGATCAACGAGAAGCTTGGTATCGAGAACGCAGCCTTCACCACTATTCACGATTTAACTAACACGCAAACTATTCTTGATGCGCCGCACAAAGACTTACGCCGCGCACGTGCATGTGGCATGAGTCTTATCCCAACAACGACGGGCAGCGCCAAAGCGATTGTTGAGATCTTCCCTGAGCTAGAAAACCGCATCAACGGCCACGCAGTTCGTGTACCGCTAGCGAACGCTTCTCTGACAGACATCATCTTCGAAGTGAAGCAAGACACCACGGCAGAAGAAGTTAACGCGATGCTGAAAGAAGCGTCTCAGAATGAACTAAAAGGTATTCTTGGCTTTGAAGAGCGTCCACTGGTTTCTATCGATTACAAAGGCGACCAACGCTCAACAATCGTGGATGCACTATCAACGATGTTGGTCGGTAAGCGCATGGTTAAGATCTACGCTTGGTACGACAATGAGATGGGTTACGCAACACGTACCGCTGAGCTTGTTCGTACCGTTGGCCTTGCTTAATAAGAATCTGGAGAAGATATAATGATACATCCAACATGGCAACTAGACCTAGAGCAAGGTGCGCTAGTGCTTACTCCGTGCCCAGGCACAAAAGAAGCAACGCTTGATGCATCACTGGCTCAGCTAAAAGAGCAAGGCGTTGAAGCTATCGTGACAGCACTTGATGACCATGAGCTTGCAAGCAAAGACGTGGCGGCACTTGGTGAAAAAACACGTGCGTTAGGTATGCAATGGTTCCAGATCGAAATTGAAGACGACTGTGCACCGGGTGCTGGTTTTGCTGCGAAGTGGCAAGCAGCTAGCCCTGAGCTACATAACATCGTCGATAACGGCGGCAAGGTTGCAATGCATTGTATGGGCGGCTCTGGTCGCACTGGTTTGTTCGCAGCTCACCTACTGTTAGAAAAAGGCTGGGATTTGAGCAAGGTAGTTCAAGAGGTGCAGGCACTGCGTCCAGGTGCCTTCACTAAACCTATCCAGGTTGAATACATTAATGGCGTAGCGAATAGCTAATAGTCATCAGTGTTAGACAGGGAGCTTTTGGTATCTGGAGTGTTGAACTTATCATGATCCAAAAGCTCTTTTTGTTTAGATTGCAGAGATAGCGTTATGTTTTCAAATCTAAGTAAGAGCGTTCGCCAATACATGTTGGTGACTTTTAACTACTGGAACTTCACCATTACTGATGGTGCACTTCGCATGTTGGTGGTTCTGTATTTTTACGACCTTGGCTACAGTTCGTTAGAAATCGCCTCACTGTTCCTTTTCTATGAATTCTTTGGTGTGGTGACTAACCTAATCGGTGGCTGGTTAGGGGCGCGTCTTGGCCTCAATAAGACCATGAACATTGGGTTAGGCATGCAAGTCGTCGCCTTGGGTATGCTCGCGGTGCCAACGGCAATGCTGACCATTCCTTGGGTCATGGCGGCGCAAGCCTTGTCTGGTATCGCTAAAGACCTCAATAAGATGAGTGCCAAGAGCTCAATTAAGACTCTGGTTCCTGATGAACAACAAGGCGCGCTTTATAAGTGGATTGCGATTCTGACCGGATCTAAGAATGCGCTTAAAGGGGCAGGCTTCTTTATTGGTGGTTTACTACTTTCAACGATTGGCTTCCAATACGCTGTGCTTGCGATGGCAGCCGTGTTGGCATTGGTCTTCGTTGGCAGTGTGTTGAGCTTAGAAGCGGACATGGGTAAAGCGAAAACTAAACCTAAGTTTAAACAGATCTTCTCTAAGTCTGAATCCATCAACATCCTATCCGCAGCACGTATGTTCCTGTTTGGCGCTCGTGATGTGTGGTTTGTGATTGCTTTGCCGATTTACCTAGGCAGCGTGTTTGGGTGGGATCACTCATGGGTGGGTGGCTTTTTAGCGGCTTGGACCATCGCATACGGCTTTGTGCAGGGCATTGCACCCAAGATTACTGGTAAAGCACAAGGCAAGGTGCCTGATGGACATGCAGCGCTATTATGGGCGGGGGCGTTGGCTATCGTGACTGCAGGTATTGCCTATGCGGTGCAAATTGGCTGGCAACCCGAGTTCGTTATTATCGGTGGCTTGATGGTGTTTGGTGCCATCTTTGCGGTGAATTCATCGCTGCACTCATACCTTATTGTGAGTTATGCGAAAGGTGATGGCGTTTCTCTTGATGTCGGTTTCTACTACATGGCAAACGCGATGGGCCGTTTGATTGGCACGATATTGTCGGGCTTGGTATTCCAAATGGCCGGTTTGTCTGCGTGTCTGTGGGTTTCCTTCGCATTCTTGGCGATAACGACGGTGATCTCTCTGCGTTTACCGAAAGTGCCGCAAATTTCAGCGGCATAAGCTTCAGCCACATGAGCCTCATTTGTGAGAGCTCAAGTCGCAGAAGCTAGAGTCGTATGAGCTAAATTCGCGATAAGTATCTCCTTTAACACTAAGCTGACTTGGTATTTATTCCGGTCAGCTTTTTTATTGCTATAGTAGAATGATTGAATATTAATCAGGCATTTACATGAAGCAGCGAATTCTCTTTTTTGATTTAGCACGATGTGTCGCGGCCGTAGCGGTTATCGCGATTCATGTTTTGGCGCCTTATCGCAATGAGTTGGGCACTATTCCTTTCGGTGAATGGCTTACTGCCATTACGGTAAACGGTTTCAGCCGCTGGGCAGTACCTGTGTTCATTTTGATTACTGGCGCACTGATGCTCAGTGATCAGCGCCCGTTTGACGCCAAATACTACCTCAAGCGTCGTTTAGGCAAGGTACTGATACCTTTCATTGTCTGGTCGCTTTTCTATACCTATCTGTCGGGCTGGTCAGCAATGGGCTTTGATGCCGACGTCAGTTGGGACGTGTTGCTTAATAGCTACCATCATTACACCTATTACCACCTTGGTTTCTTCTATTACTTCATCCCACTCTATTTTGTGATTCCGTTCTTGCAGATCATGGTTAGAAAGTACGGTGATAGATCGGTCTATGCCTTTACGGCGGTATGGTTGTTCACAACATTGCTGTTCTTACTGAAAATCGATGGCCCTTGGAGTCACGAATTGTGGTTGTACACCGGTTACTTACCATTGGGTTACTTGCTGTATAAGATTGTGCCACTTAACAAGATGACCGTTGGCGTGAGTGTGTTACTGGGTGGGCTAGCGTTACTAACCACGGTTTACATGGTGGTTGATGCAAGCTTGGTAGCAGAAGAGTACACGGTAGGGCGCTGGCTATCTTACAAAACGTTGAATACCGTATTAGCCGCGAGCATGGTGTTCATGGTATGCCGTTACTATGGTGAAGGCCTGTCTGAGAAGAGTAACCAAGTGGTTGGCTTTATCAGTAAGCACAGCTTAGGTATTTACCTGCTGCACCCGATTTTCTTGTGGCCGATGAAAGAGTTTGGTTGGTACCAAGGACATCCGGCATGGGTTATTCCATTATGGATTGTGATCAGCGGAGCTGGCGCATTATGGATGAGCTGGTTGGTGTCTAAGTCAGAGAAAACGCGTTGGTTATTGCCTTAGCGGTGATTGCTAAGGCTTTCTGATGGATTGCTTAGGGACGACAGTTGAAGCGGCTGACGTTTAGCGCTTCAACGCAAAGTGTAAGAACTTATCGCCTTGGTAGGTTAAGGTTCCTTTGTCGCCAGGGTTAAGGGCGTGGAAATAGTGGATGCCGACTTGGAATTCTCGCTTCGGACCAACCACACCACGTTGAACGTAAATCCAGTACTCTTGATCTTCTTGGCCCGGTTCTGCGTCAGGAAGGTCGATCGATTGTTTGTCTAACACCGTGACATTCACTTTCTTCTCTGGCGCATTTTCACCTTGCGAGTGTTTTCGATAGAAACCAATAAATACCCAAGCCGCTAGAGCAGCGAGAGCAAAGATGGCAAAAAAGAGTGAATTAGGCATATAACCTCCATGTAGTCGTGATGGTTATTCTAGTCTTTCAGGCAATAGGGATATGTGTTTAAAGCCGTTATTCGTGAACTGTTGTAAGCCAAGCTGATTATTTTTCGGCAGACATCACATTTAATGGTCAGTTTGGGATAAAGCATTGTTATTTATTGTCTCTTTCTCTCGTAAATAACAGTGATTTTGTATAAGAATAGGGAAATGCTCGACTAGAATTATAGTGTGGAGTGGGAGGGCTAAGATGACCGATATTGAAAAAGTGGTGACAAGAACTCGCAATATAGAGAAATTATTGAGGCTTCAATATCATGCCGAAGGCGAAGGATTGCATGAGCTTGTAACAAGCTGTGAAGAAAGGCTACCGCACGATATGGTGAGCAAGCTGCGCTATATCGCAACGTGTCGTAATAAGGTAGTCAATGAACATGAGGCTAAGTTGGAAGACCAACATAAGTTCATCATGATGTGTAACGACTGTGAGAAGGAGCTGACTCCACGTAGTGGTCGTTTTATCTGGCGAGTTGCGATCTTACTGATGATGGCAATGACTTTAGCTGCCGCAGGTTTCTATTATGCGAACTGGGATGTGCTAACACTGCATCTGTTTTCGAAGTGAAAAAATTGAACAAAAAAAGGGACGCTCATGGCGTCCCTTTTTTTATCTGTAACTTGCTTAGTACATCATCGGTAGTGTCATTAGACCTACAACTACCGCGATCATTACAAGTCCTTGTCTTTGCGAAGATGAAATCATAACACTACTCCTAAATTTGGTTGTCTCTCGCTATGTTTTAAAGAATAGCACTACTTATGGCCTTAGATCAAGAATTACTTTCGAAAGCTTTAAAAGTAGTAGAAAACTATGAGTTTTTGGCTTGTTTGGCAGTGTTTAACTGTGTTTTATGGTGTGTTCTTAATTTGTTCGTTGTGATTTATGTTTGTTCTAATTTGATTTAACTTGTTGTTTTGTAATGGTTGTTTTGTGTAATTTATATTGTTAAAGGTTGTTAAACTGTATTAATAGAGGTTGGTGGTGGCTAGGTTGGTTTTGGTTGGTTTTTTAAGTTTTCGGCTTGGTTTTTGTGGCGATTTTTACCGGAGGCTTGAAATAACCTGACAAAACTGGGCGTTAAAAAAGAAAACTGGCTACTTTACAAGTCTAGGCTTGGTTGGCGTTTTTATTTTCCTATTAATCTTGAGTTTGTTTATTTAAGTTATTGTTATTATTTACTTTAAATGTGGTTATTTTAATTTTTTAAGTGTGGTATTTTACGGAATTAGGCCGGTTTTGGTGGGGTCGATAGGTTAGAATTGGCCAAAATTCAAGTATGGCGACTCTAATGCCAGTTTGAATGGGTTTTATGATGATTCGTTCTAGTTTTAAACGAATGGCCATTGTCATGGTGGTAATTGTTACGACTTCAATCTAAAGAGACTCTTTTTAGTGGAAGCGTAATCAAGATCCAATTTTGAGGGGCTGAGGCTTTACATCAACACTCGTGTGCCTAGACTGGCGACGATTTAAAGCAATAGGGCAAGTGGTATGTGGAGTTGGTTAGCGGTTTCCTTATCTGGTATCGGAGCAATAGCAGGAACGAAACATGGACATATCGGTCAGGCCTTATCGTATAAGGTATTTACCTTTGTATTATTAGCGACAATTGCTTTAACTCAGTCGGTTGTGGCTGACTTTACCTATTGGATAGTTGCGGGGTTGGCTATCTCTGCGATCGCAGATGTGCTTCATACTCTCACTCAAAAACGCCCTCTGCATTTTGTCTGCTTCTTATTGGCTCAACTCTGTTACAGCAAAGCTTTTTGGTTACAGCTATCAGGTGAAATGGTTTGGTGGTTGTTCGCGCTGTTATTGGCAGCTTGCGTTGTTGCTTTCTTTTTACTGCTGCCACGCTTAGACAAACTCGTTTTTCCCGTGGTCATCATGGGCATTGTGCTTATTCAGTTAGCATGGGCTTCTGGTGAGGTTTGGCTGCTGGATCCTCAGTTATCACACGCGGTCGGTTTTGCTGGCTGTAGCGTGCTGCTCCTTTCGGCCTTAGCTTATGCGCTAAACAGTTACCGCAGCCCAATCAAGGGCGCTTACTTTTGGGTAACGGGCAGTTACTTTCTCGCACACGCATTCATCGTCGCATCGATTACTATTTAGGGTAGAGCTCTCTCAAGCCTGAGCTACATCAAAACGGCGTTGCTAAAACTCGGTACTCTACGTGTAATTCATTAAACATGAGATTGAGTTATGACGACTGAAATTCACGCACACAACGTTTTAAACCTGCTTAGTGAAAAGCCACTGACTCGCGAAGAGCTAACATTAGCGCTTGCTCAAACCTATGGCGAAGAAGCTCGCTTCCATACTTGTAAGCTCAATGGTCTGGATTTAGATAGCCTGTTGAAGTTTTTCTTGAAGATGGAAAAGGTTGTCGTTGTCGATGATAAGCTTTGCACTAACCGCGAACGTGTGTGTAATCACTAATTCTTAGTGGCTTGTTTTATTCGTGAATAAAGAGTGGGTGCATGTTTCGGCTCCACTCTTTTCATTACCTTTCAATCTGCTTTCGCTAATTTGCCTTCTTATAACATCCCCTTTTAAAAGCATCAGTTAACCCGCTTATCACTGCGTTCGAAAATCAATGTTGAGGCTGCTATACTCCGCGCACTTACGCTTTTCGAGACAAACTTATGGAAATCTTATCTGCAGCAACCATGCTGTTTCTTATCATGGACCCGCTTGGCAACTTGCCAATCGTGCTCTCTATCCTTAAGCATATTGACCCGAAGCGTCGCCGTATTGTTCTGATTCGTGAGCTGATGTTCGCACTGGTTATCTTGCTGCTGTTCTTATTTGCGGGTCAAAGCATCATGAACTTCCTGCACGTGCAGCCTGAAACCTTGAGTATCTCTGGCGGTATTATTCTGTTTATTATCGCGATTAAGATGATTTTCCCAAGTGCGGGTAGTATTACTGGCCTCGCGGCGGGTGAAGAACCGTTTATTGTGCCGATGGCGATCCCAATGATTGCTGGCCCTTCAGTGATTGCGGCATTGATTCTGTTGTCGACACAGCACCCTGACAATATGTTAGAGCTTTCAGCGGCTGTGATGCTGGCTTGGGGCGCTACCTTCTTCATTCTGATGTTTAATGGCTTCTTCCTGCGAGTGCTGGGAGAGAGAGGGCTTAAAGCCATCGAACGCTTGATGGGCTTGTTGTTGGTTATGCTGTCGACGCAAATGTTCCTCGATGGTGTGAAAGGCTACATGGGCTAACATCAATATCATTGCTGAATAAAAAAACGCCGCTCAAATGAGCGGCGTTTTTGTCTCTACTGTTTCTGTCATGATGTTTTCTGTAGCTAAGCGTTTTATATCTGGGCTTAAGCTCGATTACATCATGTGTTTGCGTCGGATATCGAGTAAGGCGAAGACACCGAAAATCAATATTGACCACTTCTCCCAACGTGACATCTCGATCTTGTCGCCGAAAGCACCGATGAAAATCAGCATCTGCAGGCCGTGCATGAAGAACAAGAATGCTGTCATGATATAAAGCGCAATCGCAGCATTACCCGGGAACGGGTAGAAAATATTTACGATCAAGATAAACCAAACAAAGGCGATGGCTGCTTTTGCTAGTGGAAGCAAGAACTTCATTCAATAACTCCTATTCTTCAGTAATTCGATTGAACAGTCGGTAGCTTGACTGTCCGGTGGTCTTATCGCGATGCAATTCCCAGTTCTCTGGCATAGCTTCGAGTTTCAGTTCTTTCTCTGTCTCGACGTAAATGATGGCATTGTCTGCAAGCCAACCGTTACTCTCAAGCAGTTGTACTGTTTCTGCCAGTAAGCCTTTGCGAAATGGTGGATCAAGGAAAACCATATCGTAAGGAGTGCCTGGTTTCTTAAGGAAAGAGATAGCATCAGTATTCACGACATTAATGTTGTCTGCCTTGAGCTCTTTCGCGTTATCAGAAAGCTGTTTAGCCGCCTTTTGATTCATTTCGAGCAGTGTCACCATTTTGGCTTGGCGAGAAGCTGCTTCAAAACCTAGACCGCCAGAACCGGCAAATACATCCAAGCAAGTTGAATGTGGGATATCTTGAGCCACCCAGTTAAAGAGTGTTTCTTTTACTCGGTCAATGGTTGGGCGTAATCCTTCTAAATCATGAACAGGCAGCTTTCTACCTCTCCATGAGCCACTAATAATTCGAACAAAGCCTCCGGATGGCTTTTTTTGTGATGTGTTTTGCTGGCGACGTCTTACCATAGATTTTTTGACCGCTAATAAAGTGATACTATACCGAGCCCAATTTAAGTGGGTTCGTGTATTAAATAAATTTGCAATGACAAAGTGTATCAAGCTAAAAGCAAACTTATCACTGCTTTGTCATTTTTCTTTACTATTCGTTTGTACAAGCTTGTATTGTATAACAATAGCAAAGAGTCGACGTGTATTAAGTCAATACAGCTAATTAGTAGATCTAGGAAACTCCTCTGATGACGGAAAAAAAGAAGCGCGGATTATTATCGTGGCTTGGTTTTGGTGAAGAAGAACAAAGCCCAAAAACTCAGAATGAAGCGAACGTAGAAAGCGTTGAAGATCAAACTGAAGTTGAATCACAAGTTGAGGCTGAACAGGTCGCGCCTGAAGCTGAACAAGTTAAGCCAACTGAATCTGAGCAAGCGCTTGAAGAAGCTCAACAAGAGCAGCAACCTGTCGCAGCAGAAGCAGAAGCAGAAGCAGAAGCAGAACAGGAAGAAGTGGCAGTTCCTCAAGCTAAGGTTGAAGAAGTACAAGAGAAGCCGACAGAAAGCTTCTTTGCTCGTCTTAAGCGCAGCCTAAGCCGCACTAAAGCAAACATCGGTGCTGGTTTCTTTGGTCTGTTCAAAGGCAAGCAAATCGATGAAGACCTGTTTGAAGAGCTAGAAGAGCAACTTCTGATTGCTGACGTGGGTATGAATACCACGGTTAAGATCATTGAAAACCTGACAGAAAAAGCATCTCGCAATGACCTAAAAGACGGTGAAGCGCTTTATGGTCTGCTCAAAGAAGAGATGGCAGACATCTTAAGCCAAGTGGAACAGCCACTGGTTGTTGATACCACTAAAACACCTTACGTTATCTTAATGGTGGGTGTGAACGGTGTAGGTAAGACAACTACGATCGGTAAGCTGGCGAAACAATTCCAAAATGAAGGCAAGAAAGTGATGCTAGCAGCGGGTGATACCTTCCGTGCTGCAGCCGTTGAACAGCTTCAGGTTTGGGGTCAGCGTAACGATGTGCCAGTTATCGCTCAACACACTGGTGCGGACAGTGCGTCTGTTATCTACGATGCGATTGAAGCAGCGAAGGCTCGTGGTGTTGATGTTGTGATTGCTGATACAGCCGGTCGTTTGCAGAACAAGAGCAACCTGATGGAAGAGCTACGCAAGATCGTTCGTGTAATGAAGAAGATTGATGACTCTGCGCCACACGAAATCATGCTAACGCTCGATGCAGGTACAGGTCAGAACGCTATCAGCCAAGCGAAGTTGTTCAGTGAAGTGGCTCCAGTTACGGGTATTACACTGACTAAGCTAGATGGTACGGCGAAAGGTGGTGTAATTTTCTCAATTGCTGACCAGTTCCAGATTCCAATCCGCTACATTGGTGTGGGTGAAGGTATTGATGACCTGCGTCCATTTGAATCTAAAGACTTCATTGAAGCACTATTTAGCCGCGAAGAGTAACGCGAGTAGCAAAGTGGTTTATCCTTAATCTGCTACCGTTTTTAAATTTGATATTAGTGATCGTAAGAGGAATTTTCGGTGATCAAATTTCAGCAAGTGAGTAAAGCCTACCGAGGTGGAAGACAAGCGCTCCAAAAAGTGGACTTTCACCTGAAACGTGGAGAGATGGCTTTTTTGGGTGGGCACTCTGGGGCTGGTAAAAGTACCTTGCTGAAGTTGATCTGTGCTATTGAGCGTCCGACTGATGGCCGTGTTTGGTTCAATGATCACGATATCACTCGGATTCCAGTCAAAGACATTCCTTTTTTACGACGTAATATTGGGATTGTTTTTCAAGATCACCGCCTGCTGATGGATCGCTCGATTTTCGATAACGTCGCTCTGCCTATGCGTATTGAATCTATTTCTGAAAACGAAATAAAACGTCGAGTTAGTGCTGCGTTGGATAAAACCGGATTACTTGATAAGGCGCGTTGCCTACCAAGTCAGTTATCTGGTGGTGAACAGCAACGAGTAGGTATTGCTCGCGCCGTGGTTAACCGTCCAACTCTGCTTTTAGCCGATGAGCCTACCGGTAATCTAGACCCTGAATTATCTAACCGTGTGTTGCGATTATTTGAAGAATTCAACCGCGCAGGTGTGACGATCATCCTAGCGACGCATGATATCGGGTTAGTGAACACTCGCCCTCAGTACCGCCATCTTGAATTAAACCAAGGATTTTTGAGTGAGGTTGAAGACTATGGCCGCGAATAAGCGCATCAAAAAACCTCAATCTAATCGAGCAGCAAACCGCGCTTCAAGCGACGGCTTCTTTGTTGTTCACTGGAAACAAGCCAAGTCATCGTTCTCGCAAATGTGGCAGCGCCCGGTAGGCAACTTACTGACCCTTGCGGTGATCTCTATGGCGTTGGCGATGCCAGCTTGTTTGTACCTATTAGGTAAAAATGTAGGGGAAGTGGCGCAAGATGTCACTAGCCCGTCACAAATAAGTGCTTATGTAGAGGATGGTATTCCTGAGCCACGAGTAATGGTGCTTAAGGATGAAATCGAAAGTTGGGATCAAGTTGAGCTCGTGGAGTACATTTCTCCGCAGCAAGGGCTTGCAGACCTCAGCCAGTATTCTGGTTTTGAAGACGCCCTAACCATTCTCGACGATTATTCACTGCCAGGTGTGCTGGTGATTACGCCAAGCGTGCACAGCGATACCTTAATTAAAGAGCTGGCAGGCACAGTTAAACAACAAGAATTAGTGACCGATGTTCGCCTAGACGAAGATTGGTTAGCGCGATTAGATGCGATCAAAGCATTAGCGGCTGTCATCGTGATTACCTTAACGGTATTGATGCTGGGCGCGGTATTTCTGATTATCGGCAATACACTACGATTTAATGTGTTGGCGCATAAAGAAGAGATTCAAACCATGAAGCTGATTGGTGCGACCGACAGCTACATTCTTCGACCATACCTTTATGCTGGGATGTGGTTTGGCGTTTTAGGTTCGATTAGCGCTTGGGTAATGACGGCATTGATTACCGTATTGCTGAACAGCGCGGTGGATGACTTGGCTCAGCTATACGACAGCCACTTCCGTTTAATTGGCCTGAGTTGGGATGAATCTTTACTGCTTTTGATCGTCGGAACTCTGCTTGGTAGTGTGGCTGCAAAGCTTTCTGCACAGCGTCACCTAAAAGAAATTGAACCAGTTTAGGTGAATAGAGTCATATTTAGACGAAAAATAGGCACTTCTTAACCAGTTTTTGCCTTGTATAGACGAATTGATTATGCATAATTACTTCCCCCTCCTTGAAACCTGTTCATTTTAGGTTCAAGATTGTAGGGTTTTAATAGATGTATTACTCCAGATCAGAGATTGATGAGGAACCGAATGGCAAACCAAGCGTATCAAATGGCTTTAGTCACACAAGATAGTTTAGATAGCTATATCCGCTCAGCGAACAGCTACCCTATGCTGACTCCTGAAGAGGAACGTGGACTTGCAGAGCGATTACATTACAAAGGTGAGATCGACGCTGCGAAAGGCTTGATCCTTTCCCACCTAAGATTCGTGGTGCACGTTGCAAGAGGCTACTCTGGCTACGGGCTACCAATGGCTGATCTCGTCCAAGAAGGTAACATCGGCTTGATGAAGGCTGTTAAGCGCTTCAATCCAGAAGTTGGTGTTCGTCTCGTCTCGTTTGCTGTTCACTGGATCAAAGCTGAAATCCATGAATACGTTCTACGTAACTGGCGTATCGTTAAAATTGCGACCACTAAGGCACAGCGTAAACTGTTCTTTAACCTTCGTAAGTCTAAAAAGCGTTTGGGTTGGTTCAATAACGGTGAAGTTGAGACGGTTGCTCGTGAACTGGGTGTTGAGCCTTCAGAAGTTCGTGAGATGGAATCTCGCTTAGCAGCACAAGATGCGACGTTTGAAGCGCCTATGGACGATGACGATGGCGGTTCTGCTTACACTGCTCCAGTTTACTACCTAGAAGACAAGGCGTCAGACGTTGCTGAGACGGTTGAAGCGGCTAACTGGGAGTCACACACCAATAATCGCCTAGGGCTAGCACTAGCAAGCTTAGACGAGCGTAGCCAACACATTGTTCGCTCACGTTGGTTAGACGACAACAAGGCAACCCTGCAAGACTTAGCGGATACCTACAGTATATCAGCTGAGCGTGTTCGCCAGTTAGAAAAGAATGCGATGAAGAAATTGAAACAAGCCGTTGGTGATTTCTAATAGCATCTAGTTTCTATTAGCTTCTACTTTCTAGTAGAGCTAACAAATAGCTGAATTTTGAAAAGGCCGAGATCGAGAGATCTCGGCCTTTTTGTTTTGGATCGATTTCTCAACTTTTGCGATCGAAATTTGCAAAATGATTTTGTGGATAACTCTGTGAGAAGTTTATTCGTCAGCTATCTAAAAGCAGTGTGTAGTAAGGCTTTGACGGGGTTTTTCGAGTGGGGATATGTTTCAGTTAACCCACAGTTAGATCAGGATCATTACTACATGTTGTGGATCTATTTTTGAAAAGACACTTTATTCACGCAATTCACAGATTTATCCACAAATGGTGTAAAAGTGATCGCTGGTGGATAACCTTATTAAGTGGATGTGAATGTTAGCCTTGGGATAGGTTACAATGGCAGCAAAGTAAATCAGTATAAAAAGAGAAAGTCATGGACCAGTTTAAACATATCGATGTTAAAGGCGCTCAAGCCCTCATCGAACAAGGCGAAGCTCGACTTGTCGATATACGTGACCCGCAGTCTTTTGCGGTTGCCCACCCAAAAACAGCCTACCACCTGACTAACGATACGATGGTGTCATTCATGGATGAGGTTGAGTTCGAACAACCTATCTTAGTGATGTGCTACCACGGCATCAGTAGCCAAGGTGCGGCACAATATTTAGTGAACCAAGGCTTTGAAGAGGTATATAGTGTTGATGGTGGTTTCGAAGCTTGGCATCGTGCTGAACTTCCAGTGATCGCAGGTTAATGACTTTCATCACCTGAACCGCCTCAAGCATCCCTCATAGAATGAATAGGAAGTAACAATGATTAGATTGATGGTGTTAGACAATCCACGTCTTGCTCAAGCATTTATTGATTATATGGCCTCTCGTCAGATCCCTATTCAGATGTCTCCAGAGGGAGAAGGGCGTTTTGCTCTTTGGCTTCTTGATGGCCAATTTCAGGTTGAAACCGAAGCTGAGCTGAATCGTTTTCTGGCTGAGCCCAATCATAAGCGCTATCAAGCTGCATCTTGGGACATGGCAGAGACCAGAAAGAGCAACTTCCATTACCACACGCCAAGCTTCATGGGCATGATCAAAGCCAAAGCAGGCCCAGTGACACTAAGCCTGATGTTGGTGTGTGTGGTGATTTTTGCGCTGCAACAGATCGGTTTTGGCCAAGCTATTTTCAATGCCCTACATTTCCCAGCGGTGGATGGACAGCAATGGCAGCTGTGGCGTTGGTTGAGTCATGCCGTTCTACATTTCTCTGTTATGCACATCGCATTTAATATTTTGTGGTGGTGGCAGCTAGGTGGAGACATTGAGAAGAAACTTGGCAGCCTCAAGCTACTTCAGATCTTTGCTGTCTCTTCTGCGCTTTCAGGTGCTGGGCAGTATTGGGTTGAAGGGGCGAACTTCGGTGGTTTGTCTGGTGTTGTGTATGCCTTGGTTGGTTACTTATGGGTGGTTGGTGCGAAGGCGCCACAACTTGGTTTAGGTATCCCAAGACAGATTGTCGGCTTTATGTTGGTGTGGTTGGTGCTTGGGTACATGCAGCCATTTATGGCTATCGCCAATACGGCGCATTTAGCTGGTCTAGCCGCTGGTGTGATTATTGGCTTTATCGATGCGATGAAAGCACCAAGCTCGACAAGAAGCTAATTCATATCTTCTAATGAGTAGCCAAACGATAGAGACAAAAAAAGCGGCCAGATGAGCCGCTTTTTTATTGGGATTCGTTTTACATCATTACTGATAAAGGTATTTGGTAAACAGTAAGTCAGCAATCAGGGTTTTACCTGTCTCTGGAAGCAAAATCTTGTTGAGGTGTTCAACTAAGGATTTTCTTAAGTCTTCACGGCCAGATAGAGATTTAATGGTTTCTTCGTTTTGTTTGCCAAGCAATTCAATCACCGCATCGCGAATCAGTGGTTGGTGATGCTCAATAGCGGCCAAGTCGCTACTATTTGCCACCATGATGTCGAGGCGAACCTGAATGTAGCCCAGTTTTTTACCTTTAGTGTAAAAATTGGTGGTCAGGTCTGGCTCTAGCGTGAAGTAGGCGAGTTTAGCTGCCGACTCCTCTTCCGCGAAACTTGATGCTGAAAAGAGTAGGGTAATCGCAAGAAATATTTGGGCTACATAACGTTTGTGCATATTTGTGACTTTTCTTTAGTTTATTCGCGATATTCGAAACGCATTAGTCTTGTTACAATGAGCGGTCTAAATCTAAATACGTTTACAATTCGAAGAACGCTTTAATTTTGTTCGAAAGTTGAAGCTTTATTGTACGTGTAAAGTCACCTATTGAATACTAGTATGAATCAGCCAATATCGCTGTATCTTAATTCGTTAATGAATGTAGATTGGCAAAGTACAGAAACATTTGATTTTCCTAATGAAACCACCAAAGAGTGGCTGATGGAGCAAGGTTCTCTTTCCCGCAAGTTGGGGAAGTGCTGTCAGCACCTGTCTGTTGAGTTGCTTCATAATCAAGTTGTAGAACGCTCAATGTTGCAACAAGACGAGGAACATCTTTTATCATCGTTTGATTGCTTACTGCGTAAAGTGATTTTAAAGGGTGATGACGAACCGTGGGTGTTAGGTCGAACCTTGATTCCCCGAGTCACATTAGAAGATCATCAGCACTCAGACCTTTCTCAACAAGGTAATGTTCCGCTTGGATTGACCGTTTTTAGTGCTGAGAACGTGGAGCGAGATGCGCTGCAAGTTGGTTGGGTTATCGCAGGCGATGAGCGATTACTCGCGCGTCGTTCTCGATTATGGATGAACCATAAACCGATGCTTGTGGCAGAACTGTTTTTACCAACATCACCCATTTACTCTAAGGAGAGTGTGTAAATGCTTGCCACCAAAGCGAAGGCGTATTGGCAATTAACGCGAATGAATCGCCCGATTGGTACCCTATTACTCCTTTGGCCGACCTTGTGGTCACTGATTATCGCCGCACAAGGTATGCCTGATTTTGATGTCTTGGTTGTTTTTGTACTCGGCGTGGTGTTGATGCGTTCAGCTGGCTGTGTGATCAATGACTTTGCGGACCGTAAAGTAGATGGTCATGTTAAACGTACCAAGCAGCGTCCACTGCCGTCTGGTTTGGTTTCCAGTAAGGAAGCGATTCTGCTCTTTTTAGTGCTAGCCGTAGTTTCATTCTTGCTGGTACTCACCATGAATCCACTGACCATTAAGCTCTCATTTATTGGTGTGGGTCTGGCGTTCATTTACCCTTTCATGAAGCGTTTTACGCATCTTCCACAGTTGTTTCTTGGCTTAGCGTTTAGTTGGGCGATACCAATGGCTTGGGCGGCACAAACCAATGAACTGCCAAGCATTGTGTGGTTTGTCTTCGTGATTAACGCGTTGTGGACGATTGCTTACGACACGCAATATGCGATGGTTGACCGAGATGATGACTTGAAGATTGGTATTAAATCGACGGCTATTTTATTTGGTCGCTTCGATAAACTGATTGTTGGCTCTTTGCAACTCGTCACCCTAGCGATGCTGATTGCGTTAGGCATGCATTACCAACTAGGAGATACCTTCTATTGGGCACTGTTGGTAGCGGGAAGCTTATTTGTGTATCAACAACACCTGATGCGCCACCGTGATCGAGACCTTTGTTTCCAAGCCTTTCTAAACAACAACTATGTTGGAATGGCAGTGACAGCGGGCTTGTTCATTACCTTCTGGTAAGCATCCGCTTTTCGAGTTAACGAACGCTAAAGAAAAAGGCACCCATTGGGTGCCTTTTTTGATCGTGTTCGGTCTCGCTATTCAAGAGATTCTAAGCTGATGATTACTCCGCTTGGTGGATACTCTCTTGAATCGTCAAACGTACTTCAGGGTAAAGCATTGAGTAGAGAAGCTTAGCGAATTGCTGAGTCTTTTCTAAATCGCAGTTACCATCGTTATCCAGATATTGCTGCTGTTTCAAAGTGGCGAACATCGACGCAAACACGCCTTTATCGAAGAACTCTGGTGCATTAATGCCTTGTAGACGTCCCAGTCGTTGTGCGATGTCTTGGCTCTTCTGCTCAAGATCAGATTTATCCAGATCAGGGTTTTCTGCCAATAGGTTCAAAGCAATAGAGTAGCGCTGTAGCGTTTCTGAAATCGTACGGCCTAACAGCATCAGTGCTTGGCTGTTTGACTGGTTGATGGTGACTTGGTTGTCCGACACCACAAGCATACCTTGGCCAACAAGCTCTTCAATGATGTTCGCTACCACGCTTTCAAGCTGATCTTCGTCATAGCTTAAGAACAACTCTTTCTTCAAGAACGGGTAGATAGCAGCAACGTTCTCTTGAATCGTGTCAATGGTTAGGCCGTGCTGACGAATGGTCATCTGAGCAATTAATGATGGTAGAGCAAACAAATGAATGATGTTATTACGGTAGTAGGTCATCAGAATTGACTGGTGACGGTCTAGCGAAATGATGTCGCCCATTGAGTCTGATTCAATTAGGAACTTGTTCAGCGATTCAGCGTGTTTTACCAGATCTTCAGCACTGTCTTTTGGTACCGTAAATGTATCAGAGTAAGGCACGTTCTTAAGCAGAGACAGGTAACAGTTGATCTGAGAAACCAAAGAGTCACGAGACAATGCACGCTGTCTTGAAGCCAGTAACGCCGTTGCACAAAGTGTTAGTGCGTTGGTCGCTGCCGCATCGTTAATGTGTGTCATCATTTTGGTTGCCAGGTCATTGACCACTGGATTCATCCATTGTGGCTTGCTGGTTCCCATTGGATCGATATCTTTAGTCCACTCTGGAGCGTGCTCGTTCAGATATTGGTTAAGCTGAATCGGCTCACCAAAGTTGACGTAGCCTTTACCAAAATTGCGCAGTTTACGGAGTGTACGAATCACTAGGCTCGCATTTTCTTTTTCTTTGCGCTTACCACGAAGTTCTTTTGCGTAGGTCGCCACTTCCATTACGTGCTCATAGCCGATGTACACAGGTACTAACGTTACTGGACGGTTCATGCCGCGCAGCATAGCCTGAATAGTCATCGCCAACATGCCGGTTTTAGCTTGCAGTAGACGACCCGTACGAGAGCGACCACCTTCACTGAAGTACTCAACTGAGTAACCTTTAGCGAACAATTCTGCCAGATATTCACGGAAAATAGTCGAGTACAGCTTGTTGCCTTTGAAGCTCCGACGAATAAAGAACGCACCACCATGACGAAAAATAGGACCGGCAGGGAAGAAGTTCAGATTGATACCCGCAGCGATATGCGGCGGCACCATGCCTTCGTGGTAAAGCACGTAAGAAAGCAGTAAGTAATCCATGTGACTACGATGACAAGGCACATAAACAATCTCGTGACCATCTTGAGCCAGCTTACGAACTGTTGAAGCGTTGCTGATATGCAGGCCTTGATACAACTTATTCCACAACCAACCAAGAATCTTCTCACCGCGTTTGATTAGCGAGTAAGAGAAGTTCGCAGCAATCTCGTCCATGATGTCTTGAGCTTCTTTGCTCGCTTTCTCGATCGAGATGTTTTTTGCTTGTGCTTCATCTTCAATCGCTTTCTTGATCGCTTCAGATTTTAGTAGGCGGTCAAACAGAGCTTGGCGACTGGGCAGGTTAGGACCTGATGCTGCAAGTTTTTGGCGAGAAAAGTGAATACGTGCCACGCGCGCCAGTTTGTGTGCGATGGTGTTGTCGGTGCCGTGTGAGTTAGCCATGTAACGTAGAGAAACCACAGGACTAAAGCGAACCAAGCAGTCACGACCTGCCAGTAATACCGCTTTTGATTTCTCTAAGCCGTTCATTGCTTGTAGGTAAGGTTTCTGGTTATTCTCTTTACCAGGCTTACGACCCCACAATACAGTGGCAGGGATAACTTGAACGTCGAGATCAGAGTCTTCAGCATGCAGTGAAAGCAGCTCAGAGAAGACTTCAATTGATGAGCTTGGTACATAATCATCGTCTTGCAGCAGAGTTTTGCGAGAAGAGATGAAAACGTAGCGTTGCAGTGATTTGCCGTTGATTTCAAGCTTGCTCAACGGATCAGGTAGGCCTAATTCAAGTGCATGTTTTTGCAATGTAAGAATGTCGACACTTGAGCGAAACGGTAAGGCGTATACAATCGGTTTGCTCAAATCAACGTTCAAATCCTCAACAGGGTTTGAAGGAATTGATGTGCCCTTTACCAATACGGATAAAGGTAGCTTCATTAATGAACGTGAAAAAGATTGTCCAGAAGACATATAGGTTCACTGCCTCAATAGTTATTTCAATGTGCTGAAGCGTATCTCTATTTCTCTGATAAAAAGGATAAATCCTATGAGTGAAATAGGGATAAGCCTAGGCGTAAATTTAATCGATGCAAGAATACCAGAAACTGGTCTAACCTTTTAATGGAAATAGTCATATTGCCGTTAAGTTTGTGGAAAATCATTCATCGACTGATTGAGTATAGGGTTAAAAATGACCAAAAAATCAAACACCGGATTCAAACGCATCATCAAAGCAGCAGGCTTTTCATGGCAAGGCATTACGAGTTCGTTTAAAAATGAGGCTGCATTTCGACAGGAAGTGTTCATGGCGGTCGTGCTTATTCCGTTGGCATTTTACCTAGATGTAAGCCAAGTTGAACGAATCTTAATGATCTCATCGGTGGTATTGGTGATGGTTGTCGAGCTAATCAATACCGCGATTGAAGCGGTTGTCGACCGAATCGGCAGTGAACATCATGAGCTTTCTGGGATGGCTAAAGATGTCGGTTCGGCAGCAGTTTTCATCTGTTTGGCACTCGCAGGTTATGTGTGGCTAGAGATCCTGTTTTTGTAATTTGCTAAAAATGAACTAAAAACAAGCAATTGCTTTGCTTTTGTTCAGTTACTGGATATACTCACAGTCAACTGTATAAAAAGACAGGTGAATCATGAAGCCGTTAACGCCCCGCCAGCAACAAGTCTTTGACCTTATCAAAGGTAAGATCGAAGATTCCGGTATGCCACCGACACGTGCAGAAATCGCGCGTGAACTAGGCTTCCGTTCTGCTAATGCTGCAGAAGAACATTTGAAAGCTCTTGCTCGTAAAGAAGCGATTGAGATTATCCCGGGTGCGTCTCGCGGTATTCGTATTTTGCTTGAAGATGCAGCAAACGAAGAGCAAGGTTTACCATTAATCGGTCAGGTTGCCGCTGGTGAGCCTATCTTGGCTCAAGAGCATGTAGAAATGCATTACCAAGTTGATCCAGGCATGTTTAAACCACAAGCTGACTTCTTACTTCGTGTAAATGGCGAAAGTATGAAAGACATCGGTATTATGGATGGTGATTTATTAGCTGTTCATAAAACACAAGATGTACGCGATGGTCAGGTTGTAGTGGCTCGTGTCGATGATGATGTAACGGTAAAACGCCTAGAACGTAAAGGTTCAACGGTTCTGTTACATGCTGAAAATGAAGAGTTTTCTCCAATCCATGTCGATCTAGAATCTCAACACTTGTCTATTGAAGGGCTTGCGGTTGGTATTATTCGCAACACCGACTGGATGTAGTCAGTACAAACAGCTTATTGATATTTATTCTCAATAACTTGTCATTGTAATTGATATTCATTATCATCTTCTTTGTCGAGATACAAGGAAGATGATGATGACAAACCCAACCAAACCTCAAATGAAGCCGCTTACTCGTAAGCCGCGCTCCTCTGTTCAAAAGGCTTCTTCTGAACAAGGGTCTGCACATCAAGAATTCCAAGTTCCGACGAACCTCGTTCAGCATCTTTGGTTTCGTAGCCGTGAAAGCCTAGCTGATGATGGTCTCGTTTATGATCCTATCGCAGCTCAAGCCTGCAAGCGTTGCCAGCTCGCACCAGAATGTCTTACCGGTGAACTCGACCAACAGCAACTCCTTTACGCGACACTGACTCAACTTTGTGATTCTCAAGTTCAACAGTTTTTATCTCATAACCCAGATGCTTGGATTATTAACGTGGGAGCAGGGCTCGATACCCGTTTCTACCGTTTAGATAATGGCCGCTGTCATTGGGTTGAGTTAGATGTAACCGAGAATCTGCTTTGGCGACAACGCTTGTTCCACAAAAATGAACGCTATCGCTTAGAGTGTGGCTCTGTCGATGACCTAACTTGGTTGGATGAACTTAATATTCCAGAACAAGCCTCGGTGATGGTGGTGTGTGAACATGCTTTGCTGGATTGTAATGAACAACAGACCGCGAACTTCATTCAGTCTTTGAGCCGCTACTTTACTCATGCACATGCGTGTTTAGTCTTAGCTGGAGATAAAAGCTCAAGTACGTTGGGACAAAAGCTTGGTTCAGGAAAGTATGCTCATGGGTTGTCTTCACCAATAGACAGCGTTCTTAATTGGCTGCCATGGGCACAATGGGTAAAAGCGTTTTCTCCCCTAGACCAACAATGCAATCGTTGGAAATTGTGGCAGCGGCTTCTTTGTAAGATCTCTCAGGTCAAAAAGCGTTTAACGCCGCAGTTAGTGCTCGTTAAGTGGTAACCCTAGTGGTTCTGTATTTCGAGTAACTGAGTACATAGCCGGTATAAGTAAAATTCCACAACATAGTGAAAGCCCACCCACTAGGTTAAACTATCGCCTCTAATCTAAGAGGTGATCGTGAAGCTATTTAATCCCCAAACTATTTTTCAAACGCTATCCAATCAGGCGATGCACAAAAAAGTGCTGCTGCTCGCGATCCCGATGGTTCTCTCTAATATTACTGTTCCACTGCTGGGCTTAGTCGATGCGGCGGTTATCGGTCACCTCGAGCACTCTTGGTATTTAGGTGGTGTGGCGCTGGGCGGCACAATGATCAGCGTGACCTTTTGGTTGCTTGGTTTCCTGCGCATGTCGACAACAGGGCTAGCCGCACAATCTTATGGTGCGAATGATGGCAAGCAACTTGGTTTAGTCTTTGTGCAAGGCGTGACCATGGCCTTAGGGTTTGCTGGTGTCTTTTTGCTTTTACACAGTCTAGTCGCCGATTTAGTTTTCTCATTGAGTAGCGCCAGTGATCAAGTTAAGCACTATGGTCAGCAATATTTCTCAATCCGCGCTTGGAGTGCGCCTGCTGCGCTAACTAACTTTGTGATTCTAGGTTGGTTACTCGGGACTCAAAATGCCAAAGCGCCCATGTGGATGGTGATCATCACCAATATCACCAATATCGTTTTGGATATTGTTTTTGTTATCGGCTTAGGATGGCAAGTGGAAGGTGCAGCATTGGCATCTGTAATGGCTGATTATGCCGGTCTAACATTTGGCTTGATTTGTGTTTACCGAATCTGGGCGAAGAAGCAGTTACCATCGCCATGGGATCTGCTTAAGAAAACCAGCCAAGGTTTGAGTCGTTTCGTGAAATTGAATCGCGATATCTTTCTTCGTTCATTATGCCTACAAGCGACTTTCACTTTCATGACCTTCCAAGGTGCAAGCTTTGGCGATGATGTTGTTGCGGCCAATGCCGTGTTGATGAGTTTCTTGATGATCATCTCTTATGGGATGGATGGCTTTGCCTACGCAATGGAAGCGATGGTCGGTAAGGCGATAGGCGCGAAAGACAAAGATGAGCTGAACCAGTCATTGATTGGAACTTTCTTCTGGAGCTTCAATATTTGTTTGGTACTGACCATAGTGTTCGCACTCGTTGGCTCGAGCTTAATCAATATGATCACCACAATCCCAGACGTGAAGAGTCAAGCCGAGGTGTATTTACCGTGGTTAATCGCAATGCCATTGGTGTCTATGTGGTGCTTCTTGTTGGATGGTATTTTTGTTGGAGCAACTAAGGGCAAGGATATGCGCAATAGTATGTTTGTTGCGACCTGTAGTTTCTTCGCGATTTTCTATTTAGCATCAGGTTTAGAGAACCATGCACTGTGGTTAGCGATGCTGAGCTTTATGGCAATGCGCGGAATTGGTCTTGGTGTGTTGTTTGTTTCTCAGTGGAAGAAAGGGGAGTTTCTCGCTTAGCTCTGAGGGCTCTGTTTGTGGAGAGTAAATGAGGCTGTACAGGTAAAGGGGTATTTAGAACATCATGATCTAATTACTATCAATGCCTTAATATTCAGTGTTTTAAATAAAAACAGCAAGCGCGTGGCTTGCTGTTTATGTATTTGGCCTATGGGTGGTCAAATACTCCTATTGGTTCTTTATCTAGAATAAACGGTTAAGCCCGTTGAGTGCTGCAACACGATAAGCTTCCGCCATCGTTGGATAGTTAAAGGTTGTATTCACAAAGTACTCGATGGTATTTGCTTCACCTTTCTGTTCCATGATCGCTTGTCCGATATGGATGATTTCAGCGGCACGCTCACCAAACACGTGGATACCTAAAATCTCTTTGGTTTCGCGATGGAACAGAATCTTCAAGCTACCAATGTCTTTACCCGCAATTTGAGCACGAGCTAGGTGTTTGAATGAAGAACGTCCTACTTCATACGGTACTTTAGCTGCGGTAAGTTCTTGCTCGGTTTTACCAACAGAACTGATCTCCGGGATGGTGTAGATGCCGGTTGGAATGTCTTCGATAAGGTGGCGTTCAGCTTCACCTTTCACAATTGCTTGAGCCACAAATCGACCTTGGTCATAAGCCGCGCTTGCTAGGCTAGGGTAGCCAATCACATCACCGACAGCGTAAACATGGTCAACATTGGTTTGGTAATTGGTATTTACTGAGACTTGCCCACGCGAGTCCGCTTCTAAGCCAACAGCACCAAGGTTCAGTTTATCGGTATTACCCGTTCGGCCATTGGCATACAGTAGGCAATCAGCGCGCATCTTTTTACCTGACTCTAGGTGAATGATCACGCCATCATCAGTGCCTTCAATTTTCTCAAAGGTTTCATCGTTGCGAATCACGACACCGCTGTTCCAGAAGTGATAAGAAAGTGCATCTGAGGTTTCATTGTCTAGGAATGACAACAGACGGTCACGAGTATTGATAAGATCGGTTTTTACACCCAAACCGCGGAAAATCGACGCGTATTCACAACCAATAACGCCAGCACCATAGATGATGATGTGTTGCGGGTCGTGTTTAAGAGAAAGAATCGAGTCACTGTCGTAGATACGTTCATGCAGGAAGTCGACGTTATCTGGTTGGTAAGGGCGAGAGCCTGTCGCGATAACAAATTTGTCTGCACTGTAATGTTCTTCAGTGCCATCGCTTTGCATTACCGAGACAGTGTTGGTATCGATAAAACGTGCAGTACCAAAGACCAACGTGCACTGGTTGCGGTCGTAGAAGCCTTGGCGTAATCGAGTCTGCTTGTCGATAACCGATTTGGCATGCCCCAAAATGTTAGAAAACGTTGAGTGTATGCTTTTGTTGTTCTGACAAAACAGCGGATTACTGTTGAATTCGATAATACGACTTACGGCATGACGCAGTGCCTTTGAAGGAATGGTTCCCCAGTGAGTACAACCACCACCAACGCTGCTCTCTTTCTCAATGATTGCAACGTTCAACCCGGCTTTGGTTAATCCCATCGCTGCCCCTTCTCCTCCGGGGCCACTACCAATTACGATTACATCAAAGTGGTTGGAGTGCGGCATAGATATCTTCCTTGTTATATTTGAGTAACATTGCTTTAGCGAGATTTTAACTGATTCTGTTCTTGGGTACATGAAAAGGGCATCAGAGAGTCGGTGGGATCACGCAGTGTTATCGAAAAAATAATATTTGGTATGTCGTATGTCTCCAAATGACAGTGTGGATATTGAAATTTTTTCTTCGAACGTATTTACTTCGGTACGTGAACAAAGAGGTATGTTTAGTGTCTTATATAACCAGAGTGCCTTATATAAATAAGTGATTCGCGTTATATTGAATAGAGTATTAGACATGCCTGTTTAGGCTGTAAAAGAAGAAATTGATAAAGTATGAAACCAATGGGCATTCGCGCACAGCAAAAAGAAAAAACTCGTCGCAGCTTAATCGATGCAGCATTTAGCCAACTCAGCGCCGATCGTAGTTTTTCCAATCTAAGCTTGAGAGAAGTCGCTCGTGAGGCTGGAATAGCACCGACTTCCTTTTATCGTCACTTCAAAGACATGGATGAGCTTGGCTTAACCATGGTTGATGAAGGTGGCTTACTGCTGCGCCAGTTAATGCGTCAAGCTAGGCAACGCATAGTAAAAGAAGGCAGTGTGATTCGTACATCGGTTGAAACCTTTATGGAATTCATTGAAAGCAGCCCTAACGTATTCAGACTGTTATTGCGAGAGCGCTCAGGAACTTCATTTGAGTTTCGTGCAGCGGTAGCTCGTGAGATACAGCACTTCTCTGCTGAGTTAACCGAATATTTGATAACGACTGGCATGACAAGGGACGAAGCTTTCACTCAAGCGGAAGCCTCGGTTATCTTAGTCTTCAACTCAGGGGCAGAAGCATTAGATTTAGATCGACGTCAGCGAGATGAATTGGCTGAACGCTTGATCATGCAATTGCGAATGATGGCCAAAGGAGCTTTTTGGTATCGTAAAGAACGTGAACGTAACCGATTAAAAGGCGGGATTGAATAATGTCGAATGAAAATAATACTGTAAACCGTGGTTCTGAAAGAAAAACACTCGTACTTGCTGTTGTAGCCGGTGTGTGTGGTGATGCATTGTTATCTTGGGTAACAATGAGCGAAGTGGGCTTCTCTATTTTCCCGCTTATCGCTTTAGTTTTGGCTGTACAAGCGCTTTACCAAGAGTACCTAACTAACCCAGTATCTGAAGATATCCCACTAGTAGGTTTAGCTTGTTTCTTCGTGGGTGCATTTGGCCACTCGGCTTTTGTGAAGGCACAACACCCTGATGCTGGCTCAAACTTCTTTGCGATTATTGTCGCGATGTTGCTTCTTGCATGGGTAGGTAAGAAACTCGGCTTTATCGGCAAAACTGCTTAAGCTGATTTAGAAATTAAAAAAACGAGCCAATGGGCTCGTTTTTTTTGTATCTGCTGTTTGGCTTAGACCTGAAAGCGATACTTACGCTTTACGCTCTAGGAATACGCCAGCTTCCATGTGGTGCGTGTAAGGGAACTGGTCAAACAGAGCAAAACGAGTGATGTCGTGCGTTTCGCTTAGGATGTCTAGGTTCTCTTTCAATGTTTCAGGGTTACAAGAGATGTACATGATACGCTCGTAGCCTTGAACCATCTTACAAGTATCAACATCCATACCTGAACGCGGTGGATCAACAAAGATAGTGTTGCAGTTGTAGCTCTTAAGATCGATGTTCGCTTGCTGTAGACGACGGAACTCACGCTTGCCTTCCATTGCTACAGTAAAATCTTCTGCAGACATACGGATGATCTGAACATTTTCAATGTTGTTCGCAGCGATGTTGTATTGCGCAGATTCTACTGACGGTTTCGCCAGTTCAGTTGCCAGTACACGCTCGAAGTTTTGTGCTAGCGCTAATGAGAAGTTACCGTTACCACAGTAAAGCTCAAGTAAGTCGCCTTTGCTGTCTTGAGTACAATCGACAGCCCATTCCAACATTTTCTCTGCTACTTTGCCGTTTGGTTGAGTAAAGCTGTTTTCTACTTGTTGGTAGATGTAGCTGTCACCATTCACGTCTAGCTTTTCAATGACGTAGTCGCGGTCTAGTACGATTTTCATCTTACGCGCACGGCCAATCAGGTTTAGATTGAAACCTTCATCGTTTAATTGCTGTTTAAGTGCTTTAGCATCTTGAATCCACTGTTCACCCAATTGACGGTGGTAAAGCAGTGACACCAAAATTTCGCCGCTTAGTGTAGATAGGAAGTCTACTTGGAATAGCTTGTGGCGTAGAGAATGGTTGCTCTTCATTGCATCCGTTAATAGAGGCATTAGATCGTTGATAAGACGACTAGCCGCAGGAAACTGGTCTACGCGGTATTTTTCTTTGGTCTCTTGATTGAACATGACGTAATACATATCGTCACCTTCATGCCACACGCGGAATTCAGCACGCATGCGGTAGTGTTGTTCTGGAGATTCATACACTTCCAGCTCAGGCACATTGTATTGTGAGAACATTTCAGTAAGACGTTCAGTCTTTTCTGCGAGCTGTTCTTGGTAGCGTTGCGGGTTTACATCTAAATTCGCCATTGTTATGCCTTTTGCTGTCGTGCTTTTAAATCAAGAGCGCAGATTTTATTCAATCACAGGCGCTTGTCCAGTGTTGAGAGCTATTCAATGTAAATCGACCTTGAAAACTATAGCTTATAACTATCTTAGACTAGACAAATGATTCATAGGTTAATACTATCTCCGACAAGCTGGTGCCATTTGGATGTATAGATGGCTGAAGAGGGAATCTGGTGTGAATCCAGAACTGACGCGCAGCGGTAAAAGAGAACGAGTATTCATAAGACACTGCAAATAGCTTTTTGTGGGAAGTCGAATATTAGGTAACCATAAGGGTTGTGCTCTTGAGTCCGAATACCTGCCAGCGGCTAAGCCACACAATGTGGTTTGGTAGGACTTTACGCGATTTAGGATCACAACATGAAGAAATCCCTTTTAGCGGTTGCTGTAGCATCGCTGCTTTCACCTATCTCCAATTTACACGCCCAAGAAGCATCTGCCGACGAAACCATGGTGGTGACGGCTAACCGTTTTGAGCAAGTTGATGGCGCAGTATTAGCGCAAACTGTAGTGGTTACCAAAGAAGACATTTCAAAACTTCAAGCAAATAGCCTTATTGACGTTTTTCGAACGTTGCCAAGCGTTGAAGTTGCTCAATATGGTGGTCGCGGGCAAACAGCCTCGTTCTATGTGCGAGGCGGTAGTTCTTCTCAAGTTCTAGTACTAATGGATGGAACTCGCTTACCAAGAGCTATGATGGGTGGTGTTGATTTTAACTCTTTGCCAGTTAACTCAATTGAACGAATTGAATTCATTCGTGGTGCGCGCGCCTCTATATATGGTTCTGAAGCTATTTCTGGTGTCATCAATATTATTACTAGAGCAGATGTGAATGAGAATGCCGTTAAAGTGTATGGCGGGTATGGCACAAACAATCATTATGTAACCTCCTTAGCTGCTCTGCATAAAATTGATGATAACCAACATATTAAAGCTGTTGTTGGTTATGAAAAGGATGATGGATTTAATGTTAAGCCGATTGAGGGTATCAATGATGGTGATGAGCACGGCTTTGAGTCATACAATTTAAATATTGGCTACCAAAATCAGCTAACCAAGACAGTTAATGCCTTTGTTAATGTTGTGGCTTATGACAACGAAGGTGAGTACGACAATAGCTCGGCAGCTTCTCCTTGGGGGCCTGCTCGACATGAAGAAAAAGTTGGCCGAACTGAATTTCGTTCAATCAATACAAACTTGGCTTACAACGAAGATAACCTCACTTCAACGTTAGATCTTACTTATGCAGAGCAAGACAACTACGATTATATTGTAGGTAAGAGTAAGAAAAGTGGTGGTATCACATCGATTAACCAAATCAATGCTGCTTGGTTGAATTCATACCGAGTAAACGAGCAGTTGGCTTTGGGTGGTGGTTTAGATTACCGACGTGAAGAGTTAGATGAAGGTTATACTGGTTCTAGTTACTATAAACCAGAAGAGAACCCTCGTGAAAACTATGGTGTGAGTGTTATTAGTCAATACACTATAGATGGCTGGACACTTGAAGCAAGTGCTCGAAATGATGAGAACAGCCAATATGGAAACAACACGACGTGGCAAGCAGCGGCGGGTTGGGCATTCCTTGATAATTATGAGCTTAAAGCGAGTCATGGTACTGCATTTAGAGCTCCTACGTTTTTAGACTTATATTACCCAGGTTACGAAGCTCCTAATCTAAAAGCAGAAGACTCTCAAAATACAGAGTTAACACTTGAAGGCACACATTCTTATCTAGATTGGTCTATTACTGGCTTTATCAACAAGATTGATAACATGTTGATGTGGCAGGGTGCTGGCATGACCAATATTGGTGAAGCTGAAATCAAAGGTGTTGAACTGGGTTTAGGTTTTGATACTTCAATCGTTACACACCAGTTTTACTTAGATTGGAAAGATCCAGTAGATAAGTCTAATGGTAAAGAGCAGCAATTAGCATACCGTTCTAAACAAGGCGCTAAATGGAACGCCTTTGCTGAGTTAGGTGATTGGGTTCTGGGCTCTCAGTATCTTTATCAAGGTGAGCGTTTTAATGGTACGACACGATTAGCAAGCTACAGTCTTTGGAATTTTACTGCTGAGTACGCAGTTTCGGCAGATCTTAAGGTGAAAGGGAAACTGAGTAACGCATTCGATGAAGATTATGAAATGTATAGTGGTTACGCGACACCGGGTCGTGAATACTTTGTATCAGCATCTTACCAATTCTAATTATCACCTAAACCGCCTTCGGGCGGTTTTTTCTTATTGGGTATATCAATGAAAAAGAAAGTCGTCATAAGTTGGTCGTCAGGCAAAGACTCTACATTAACCCTAGAACGTCTACTTGAAAGCACCGAGTATGAAGTTGTTGCTCTCTATACTACGTATGTTGGAGATGAGGTCCCTTTCCAAGTCACGCCAATCGAGGTTGTCGGAATGCAGGCTACATTGATCGGTTTGCCTCTAATAACGATTGAGCTGCCGGAGGTGTTCCCAAGTAACGAGATCTATCAAAGTACGATTGTTACGGCGCTTAAAGGATCGGGTTTATCTATTGATGCCGTGGCATTCGGCGATATGTTTTGCAATGGTATTGCTGATTACCGAAGAAGTTATATAGAACCTGCGGGCTGGGAGTGTGTATTTCCTCTACTAGGAGAGAGTAGCCAAACTCTGGCTCAAGAAATCATAAATAGAGGAATCGAAACCTTCCTCGTCACAGTTGATAGCGATGCATTAGACATGAGCTATTGCGGGAAAGAATACACGCCTGAACTAATAGACAGTTTGCCAAGTCACGTCGACCCATGTGGAGAAGATGGTGAGTTCCATACCTTAGTAACGTCAGCGCCATGCTTTAAAGGTAAGCTCAAGATAGAGCTAGAAAATGTAGAGCAGGGTGAGCGCTTTGGGCATCAACGCTACCGAGCTTGCATTATATAGAGTGATGATTGGCGAAAACTAAGTGAAGGGGTATCATTGCTGCGGAACTTCTTACAGGTAATGGTTGTGTCGAAAAGCATACAAAAAAACATATTGGTCTTTGATTCTGGAGTTGGCGGCCTCTCTGTATATAAAGAGATAAGCCAGTTACTACCAAATCACAACTATATCTATGTATTCGATAACGAGGCTTACCCATATGGTGAGCTCGATCAGCAAGTCCTCATTCAGCGAGTCCAAAGTATCGTCGCCAGTTTTGTTGCGAGTCACGCTATTGATATTGTGGTGATAGCTTGTAATACGGCCAGTACGATAGTCCTGCCTGCACTTCGCGCTAATAACCTTATCCCTATTGTCGGTGTTGTCCCGGCAATCAAACCTGCCTCGTTACTGGCTAATAAAGCGGTTGGACTTATTGCAACCCCTGCGACGATTACTCGTGAATACACACACGAGCTCATCAAAAACTTCTCGAGTAATAAAAGAGTAGAGCTGTTGGGTTCTACTCGACTGGTGGATATGGCCGAAGATAAACTCAGAGGTGAGGAAATTAGCCTTGAAGAGTTACAGAAAATCCTTCAACCGATGATCAACACGATTGATGTGGCTGTTTTAGGATGTACTCATTTCCCACTTATCAAATCTGAGATTCAACAAGTACTAGGTGAAAGTGTAATGCTGATAGATTCTGGTAAAGCAATAGCGAAGCGAGTTCAAGATTTGTTGGGTTTGGAAAGCATTAATAAAGAAGTGGGAGTGCGTGAGGTTTTTTGTAGTGCACTTCCTAAAAAAGAAAGTGCACTAAATAGTATGTTAAAGCAGTTAGGGTTTAGCTCAGTTCAGATTCGTCCGTTTCAGGATGTTTAGGATCATTTGCAACACGTACTTTTAAAGTGCGTTGCATGTAATCTTTATCGTTAAGTGCAGAGATTGCATGATTCACATCATTACTTGCCATAACAACAAATCCAAAGCCTCTTCTTTTACCAGTACGTTTGTCTTTCATTAAGCGTACTGCAAATACTTCACCATGCTCTGAGAATAATTCACGTACATGTGATTCGTTCGCTTTGTATGGAAGGTTACCCACATAAAGTGTTTTGGTTGAAGCCTTAGGTTCTGGATCTGATTTTGAGTTGGTGCTTGAAAAGTTAACAACAAAAGCGGAAGCCAAGACACCAAGGATAAAGGTAATTGCAGGCGATATATCTACCTGAGAGAAAACAATGCCGCCTAATACAGCCAGTGCGACAATTAACAACATCGATTTTTTTGAGTTCATATCGGAATACTACATATTAATAAACGAAATAGACGCATCTACTATTAACAAAATAGACACATGAATCTTACGTTCATGGCTTCCATTTTTCCAATGTATTGCTGTGATACGTCTCAAATGTTTAGTTTTTATTCGAAAAATGCGGATCTGGTGGCTTTTTAGGCGAACAAAACTTTTATTTCAAAAAGCCCTTGTGCTCCATCTCAATCTCTCTATAATGCCGCCTCACCGACACGGAGTGAGACGAAAGTCACACAGCGAAATCGGTAGAGAAAAAGAGTTTGAAAATAACCCTTGACTCTCAAAGTGGTGCAGGTATAGTACGCACCCCTAGCGACTGAGATGTGAATCACAAAACGCTAGCGCTCTTTAACAATTTAAACCTATCAATCTGTGTGGGCACTCGTTGATGAATATCAAAACGTTTTATCGTTAGATAAAACAGATTCTTCGGAATCAAAATTGATTTCAATGAACTGAGTGACCAATACGTTTAACTACTTGTAGTTATTCGGCACAGTCAATTCATTACCATTCTGTTCCTATTTATTTAAGAAGAGAGGGGTAATAGCTTTAGAATTACATGTTTCTGTTCTTTTTCGAAAGAGCGGTAAATATTAGTTTTGAAGTCAGTATTCGTTGAGTCACACCTATTAATTTAGGTAATCAAAACTTTAAATTGAAGAGTTTGATCATGGCTCAGATTGAACGCTGGCGGCAGGCCTAACACATGCAAGTCGAGCGGAAACGAGTTGTCTGAACCTTCGGGGAACGATAACGGCGTCGAGCGGCGGACGGGTGAGTAATGCCTAGGAAATTGCCTTGATGTGGGGGATAACCATTGGAAACGATGGCTAATACCGCATAATGCCTACGGGCCAAAGAGGGGGACCTTCGGGCCTCTCGCGTCAAGATATGCCTAGGTGGGATTAGCTAGTTGGTGAGGTAATGGCTCACCAAGGCGACGATCCCTAGCTGGTCTGAGAGGATGATCAGCCACACTGGAACTGAGACACGGTCCAGACTCCTACGGGAGGCAGCAGTGGGGAATATTGCACAATGGGCGAAAGCCTGATGCAGCCATGCCGCGTGTATGAAGAAGGCCTTCGGGTTGTAAAGTACTTTCAGTTGTGAGGAAGGGGGTAGCGTTAATAGCGCTATCTCTTGACGTTAGCAACAGAAGAAGCACCGGCTAACTCCGTGCCAGCAGCCGCGGTAATACGGAGGGTGCGAGCGTTAATCGGAATTACTGGGCGTAAAGCGCATGCAGGTGGTTCATTAAGTCAGATGTGAAAGCCCGGGGCTCAACCTCGGAACTGCATTTGAAACTGGTGAACTAGAGTACTGTAGAGGGGGGTAGAATTTCAGGTGTAGCGGTGAAATGCGTAGAGATCTGAAGGAATACCAGTGGCGAAGGCGGCCCCCTGGACAGATACTGACACTCAGATGCGAAAGCGTGGGGAGCAAACAGGATTAGATACCCTGGTAGTCCACGCCGTAAACGATGTCTACTTGGAGGTTGTGGCCTTGAGCCGTGGCTTTCGGAGCTAACGCGTTAAGTAGACCGCCTGGGGAGTACGGTCGCAAGATTAAAACTCAAATGAATTGACGGGGGCCCGCACAAGCGGTGGAGCATGTGGTTTAATTCGATGCAACGCGAAGAACCTTACCTACTCTTGACATCCAGAGAAGCCAGCGGAGACGCAGGTGTGCCTTCGGGAGCTCTGAGACAGGTGCTGCATGGCTGTCGTCAGCTCGTGTTGTGAAATGTTGGGTTAAGTCCCGCAACGAGCGCAACCCTTATCCTTGTTTGCCAGCGAGTAATGTCGGGAACTCCAGGGAGACTGCCGGTGATAAACCGGAGGAAGGTGGGGACGACGTCAAGTCATCATGGCCCTTACGAGTAGGGCTACACACGTGCTACAATGGCGCATACAGAGGGCAGCAAGCTAGCGATAGTGAGCGAATCCCAAAAAGTGCGTCGTAGTCCGGATTGGAGTCTGCAACTCGACTCCATGAAGTCGGAATCGCTAGTAATCGTGAATCAGAATGTCACGGTGAATACGTTCCCGGGCCTTGTACACACCGCCCGTCACACCATGGGAGTGGGCTGCAAAAGAAGTGGGTAGTTTAACCTTTCGGGGAGGACGCTCACCACTTTGTGGTTCATGACTGGGGTGAAGTCGTAACAAGGTAGCCCTAGGGGAACCTGGGGCTGGATCACCTCCTTATACGAAGATATTTACGATGAGTACCCACACAGATTGATGGTTTAGATTTAGTTAAAGCCAGAGCTTTAATTAATAACGTAAGTTATTGATTAAAGCTTTTTGCTTTATGCTCTTTAACAATTTGGAAAGCTGACTGATTGATTACTTACGAGTAATTCAATCAAATTTAAAAGTTCTCAATGTTTATCTTTCATTAGATAAACACAACAAACACATTCAAGTGTCTTGTATTCGATTCAAACTTGTTTGAATCACAATTGAGTCCGGCAAACAGTCATTGAGAATTAACCCTTCTTGATGACAACCAAAAACCTTGGTTAGTTGCCATACGCTTATTTGTCTTCACTTTTTAAAGTGAAAGCAAATAGAAACCCTTTCGGGTTGTATGGTTAAGTGACTAAGCGTACACGGTGGATGCCTTGGCAGTCAGAGGCGATGAAAGGCGTAATAACTTGCGATAAGCCCAGATTAGGTAGTAATAACCTTTTGAGTCTGGGATTCCTGAATGGGGAAACCCACTTACATAAGTAAGTATCCTGTTGTGAATACATAGCAACAGGAGGCAAACCGGGGGAACTGAAACATCTAAGTACCCCGAGGAAGAGAAATCAACCGAGATTCCGAAAGTAGCGGCGAGCGAAATTGGATTAGCCCTTAAGCTTTTAATGATGCAGGTGAAGAGTCTGGAAAGTCTCGCAGTAAAGGGTGATAGCCCCGTAACCGACACATCATAATCAGTGAAAACGAGTAGGGCGGGACACGTGATATCCTGTCTGAATATGGGGGGACCATCCTCCAAGGCTAAATACTACTGACTGACCGATAGTGAACCAGTACCGTGAGGGAAAGGCGAAAAGAACCCCTGTGAGGGGAGTGAAATAGAACCTGAAACCGTGTACGTACAAGCAGTAGGAGCACCTTCGTGGTGTGACTGCGTACCTTTTGTATAATGGGTCAGCGACTTAATTTTAGTAGCAAGGTTAACCGTTTAGGGGAGCCGTAGGGAAACCGAGTCTTAACTGGGCGTACAGTTGCTAGGATTAGACCCGAAACCAGGTGATCTAGCCATGGGCAGGTTGAAGGTTGAGTAACATCAACTGGAGGACCGAACCGACTAATGTTGAAAAATTAGCGGATGACTTGTGGCTAGGGGTGAAAGGCCAATCAAACCTGGAGATAGCTGGTTCTCCCCGAAAGCTATTTAGGTAGCGCCTCGGACGAATACTACTGGGGGTAGAGCACTGTTAAGGCTAGGGGGTCATCCCGACTTACCAACCCTTTGCAAACTCCGAATACCAGTAAGTACTATCCGGGAGACACACGGCGGGTGCTAACGTCCGTCGTGGAGAGGGAAACAACCCAGACCGCCAGCTAAGGTCCCAAAGTATAGCTAAGTGGGAAACGATGTGGGAAGGCTCAGACAGCCAGGATGTTGGCTTAGAAGCAGCCATCATTTAAAGAAAGCGTAATAGCTCACTGGTCGAGTCGGCCTGCGCGGAAGATGTAACGGGGCTAAGCTATACACCGAAGCTGCGGCTACGTACCTTAGGGTATGTGGGGTAGGGGAGCGTTCTGTAAGCCGTTGAAGGTGGTCTGTAAGGGCTGCTGGAGGTATCAGAAGTGCGAATGCTGACATGAGTAACGATAAAGGGAGTGAAAAACTCCCTCGCCGGAAGACCAAGGGTTCCTGTCCAACGTTAATCGGGGCAGGGTAAGTCGACTCCTAAGGCGAGGCCGAAAGGCGTAGTCGATGGGAAACGGGTTAATATTCCCGTACTTCTTACAATTGCGATGGGGGGACGGAGAAGGCTAGGTGGGCCTGGCGACGGTTGTCCAGGTTCAAGTACGTAGGCGGGTGGTTTAGGTAAATCCGGACCGCTATTAACGCTGAGATACGATGTCGAGCTACTACGGTAGTGAAGTCATTGATGCCATGCTTCCAGGAAAAGCCTCTAAGCTTCAGATTGTAAGGAATCGTACCCCAAACCGACACAGGTGGTCGGGTAGAGAATACCAAGGCGCTTGAGAGAACTCGGGTGAAGGAACTAGGCAAAATGGTACCGTAACTTCGGGAGAAGGTACGCTCTTATCAGTGAAGTCCCTTGCGGATGGAGCAGACGAGAGTCGCAGATACCAGGTGGCTGCAACTGTTTATTAAAAACACAGCACTGTGCAAAATCGTAAGATGACGTATACGGTGTGACGCCTGCCCGGTGCCGGAAGGTTAATTGATGGGGTTAGACTTCGGTCGAAGCTCTTGATCGAAGCCCCGGTAAACGGCGGCCGTAACTATAACGGTCCTAAGGTAGCGAAATTCCTTGTCGGGTAAGTTCCGACCTGCACGAATGGCGTAATGATGGCCACGCTGTCTCCACCCGAGACTCAGTGAAATTGAAATCGCTGTGAAGATGCAGTGTACCCGCGGCTAGACGGAAAGACCCCGTGAACCTTTACTACAGCTTGGCACTGAACATTGAACCTACATGTGTAGGATAGGTGGGAGACTTTGAAACCGCGTCGCTAGATGTGGTGGAGTCGTCCTTGAAATACCACCCTTGTAGTTTTGATGTTCTAACGTTGGTCCCTGAATCGGGATTACGGACAGTGCCTGGTGGGTAGTTTGACTGGGGCGGTCTCCTCCCAAAGAGTAACGGAGGAGCACGAAGGTGGGCTAAACACGGTTGGACATCGTGTGGTTAGTGCAATGGCATAAGCCCGCTTGACTGCGAGAATGACAATTCGAGCAGGTGCGAAAGCAGGTCATAGTGATCCGGTGGTTCTGAATGGAAGGGCCATCGCTCAACGGATAAAAGGTACTCCGGGGATAACAGGCTGATACCGCCCAAGAGTTCATATCGACGGCGGTGTTTGGCACCTCGATGTCGGCTCATCACATCCTGGGGCTGAAGTCGGTCCCAAGGGTATGGCTGTTCGCCATTTAAAGTGGTACGCGAGCTGGGTTTAGAACGTCGTGAGACAGTTCGGTCCCTATCTGCCGTGGGCGTTGGAAAATTGAAAGGGGCTGCTCCTAGTACGAGAGGACCGGAGTGGACGAACCTCTGGTGTTCGGGTTGTCATGCCAATGGCATTGCCCGGTAGCTAAGTTCGGAATCGATAACCGCTGAAAGCATCTAAGCGGGAAGCGAGCCTTGAGATGAGTTTTCCCTGGCACTATAAGTGTCCTAAAGGGTTGTCGTAGACTACGACGTTGATAGGCAGGGTGTGTAAGTGCTGCGAGGCATTGAGCTAACCTGTACTAATTGCCCGTGAGGCTTAACCATACAACACCCAAGGGGTTTTGTGGACTCAAAGAAATACCAAACGCTTGAATGAGTTTGAAAGAGACTTTTAAATCAGTTTTCCAGATTATTTTGCCTTCAGTTTTTAAAAAAGCTGAAAGTAAAAGCAAAATTTGCTTGGCGACCATAGCATTGTGGACCCACCTGATTCCATGCCGAACTCAGAAGTGAAACACAATAGCGCCGATGGTAGTGTGGGGCTTCCCCATGTGAGAGTAGGACATCGCCAGGCTTTAAATTCGACTTTGTCTATTAAATAGACAAGTCACCATAGAGTTCTGAGTTTTCTTAGTATTTTATGTTGACTTTCAAAGTAGAAAGCGTATTATACGCGTCCTGCTTAAGTGCTAAGGCACTGAAAGCAAAGCTCTTTAACAATTTAAACCTATCAATCTGTGTGGGCACTCGTTGATGAATATCAAAACGTTTTATCGTTAGATAAAACAGATTCTTCGGAATCAAAATTGATTTCAATGAACTGAGTGACCAATACGTTTAACTACTTGTAGTTATTCGGCACAGTCAATTCATTACCATTCTGTTCCTATTTATTTAAGAAGAGAGGGGTAATAGCTTTAAAATTACATGTTTACTTCGGTAAATATTAGTTTTGAAGTCAGTATTCGTTGAGTCACAAAATCTTAAATTGAAGAGTTTGATCATGGCTCAGATTGAACGCTGGCGGCAGGCCTAACACATGCAAGTCGAGCGGAAACGACACTAACAATCCTTCGGGTGCGTTAATGGGCGTCGAGCGGCGGACGGGTGAGTAATGCCTAGGAAATTGCCTTGATGTGGGGGATAACCATTGGAAACGATGGCTAATACCGCATAATGCCTACGGGCCAAAGAGGGGGACCTTCGGGCCTCTCGCGTCAAGATATGCCTAGGTGGGATTAGCTAGTTGGTGAGGTAATGGCTCACCAAGGCGACGATCCCTAGCTGGTCTGAGAGGATGATCAGCCACACTGGAACTGAGACACGGTCCAGACTCCTACGGGAGGCAGCAGTGGGGAATATTGCACAATGGGCGAAAGCCTGATGCAGCCATGCCGCGTGTATGAAGAAGGCCTTCGGGTTGTAAAGTACTTTCAGTTGTGAGGAAGGGGGTAACGTTAATAGCGTTATCTCTTGACGTTAGCAACAGAAGAAGCACCGGCTAACTCCGTGCCAGCAGCCGCGGTAATACGGAGGGTGCGAGCGTTAATCGGAATTACTGGGCGTAAAGCGCATGCAGGTGGTTCATTAAGTCAGATGTGAAAGCCCGGGGCTCAACCTCGGAACTGCATTTGAAACTGGTGAACTAGAGTGCTGTAGAGGGGGGTAGAATTTCAGGTGTAGCGGTGAAATGCGTAGAGATCTGAAGGAATACCAGTGGCGAAGGCGGCCCCCTGGACAGACACTGACACTCAGATGCGAAAGCGTGGGGAGCAAACAGGATTAGATACCCTGGTAGTCCACGCCGTAAACGATGTCTACTTGGAGGTTGTGGCCTTGAGCCGTGGCTTTCGGAGCTAACGCGTTAAGTAGACCGCCTGGGGAGTACGGTCGCAAGATTAAAACTCAAATGAATTGACGGGGGCCCGCACAAGCGGTGGAGCATGTGGTTTAATTCGATGCAACGCGAAGAACCTTACCTACTCTTGACATCCAGAGAAGCCAGCGGAGACGCAGGTGTGCCTTCGGGAGCTCTGAGACAGGTGCTGCATGGCTGTCGTCAGCTCGTGTTGTGAAATGTTGGGTTAAGTCCCGCAACGAGCGCAACCCTTATCCTTGTTTGCCAGCGAGTAATGTCGGGAACTCCAGGGAGACTGCCGGTGATAAACCGGAGGAAGGTGGGGACGACGTCAAGTCATCATGGCCCTTACGAGTAGGGCTACACACGTGCTACAATGGCGCATACAGAGGGCAGCAAGCTAGCGATAGTGAGCGAATCCCAAAAAGTGCGTCGTAGTCCGGATTGGAGTCTGCAACTCGACTCCATGAAGTCGGAATCGCTAGTAATCGTGAATCAGAATGTCACGGTGAATACGTTCCCGGGCCTTGTACACACCGCCCGTCACACCATGGGAGTGGGCTGCAAAAGAAGTGGGTAGTTTAACCTTTCGGGGAGGACGCTCACCACTTTGTGGTTCATGACTGGGGTGAAGTCGTAACAAGGTAGCCCTAGGGGAACCTGGGGCTGGATCACCTCCTTATACGAAGATATCTTTGATGAGTACCCACACAGATTGATTAGGTTTAGAAAAGTTAAGAGACGATATTGGGTCTGTAGCTCAGCTGGTTAGAGCGCTCGCCTGATAAGCGGGAGGTCGGTGGTTCAAGTCCACTCAGACCCACCAATATCGACCTAGATGGGGCTATAGCTCAGCTGGGAGAGCGCCTGCCTTGCACGCAGGAGGTCTGCGGTTCGATCCCGCATAGCTCCACCATCTTTAAGTATTCTCTTAAGAGAGTCTTTAAAAATGGTTCATTTTATTGAATCAAGCTCTTTAACAATTTGGAAAGCTGACTGATTGATTACTTACGAGTAATTCAATCAAATTTAAAAGTTCTCAATGTTTATCTTTATTGATAAACACAACAAACACATTCAAGTGTCTTGGCTTTTTGTCTTCACTTTTTAAAAGTGGAAATAAAGAGTGATTCAAACTTAGTTTGAATCGAAATTGAGTCCGGCAAACAGTCATTGAGAATTAACCCTTCTTAATGACAACCAAAAACCTTGGTTAGTTGCCATACACTAAGACCCTTTCGGGTTGTATGGTTAAGTGACTAAGCGTACACGGTGGATGCCTTGGCAGTCAGAGGCGATGAAAGGCGTAATAACTTGCGATAAGCCCAGATTAGGTAGTAATAACCTTTTGAGTCTGGGATTCCTGAATGGGGAAACCCACTTACATAAGTAAGTATCCTGTTGTGAATACATAGCAACAGGAGGCAAACCGGGGGAACTGAAACATCTAAGTACCCCGAGGAAGAGAAATCAACCGAGATTCCGAAAGTAGCGGCGAGCGAAATTGGATTAGCCCTTAAGCTTTTAATGATGCAGGTGAAGAGTCTGGAAAGTCTCGCAGTAAAGGGTGATAGCCCCGTAACCGACACATCATAATCAGTGAAAACGAGTAGGGCGGGACACGTGATATCCTGTCTGAATATGGGGGGACCATCCTCCAAGGCTAAATACTACTGACTGACCGATAGTGAACCAGTACCGTGAGGGAAAGGCGAAAAGAACCCCTGTGAGGGGAGTGAAATAGAACCTGAAACCGTGTACGTACAAGCAGTAGGAGCACCTTCGTGGTGTGACTGCGTACCTTTTGTATAATGGGTCAGCGACTTAATTTTAGTAGCAAGGTTAACCGTTTAGGGGAGCCGTAGGGAAACCGAGTCTTAACTGGGCGTACAGTTGCTAGGATTAGACCCGAAACCAGGTGATCTAGCCATGGGCAGGTTGAAGGTTGAGTAACATCAACTGGAGGACCGAACCGACTAATGTTGAAAAATTAGCGGATGACTTGTGGCTAGGGGTGAAAGGCCAATCAAACCTGGAGATAGCTGGTTCTCCCCGAAAGCTATTTAGGTAGCGCCTCGGACGAATACTACTGGGGGTAGAGCACTGTTAAGGCTAGGGGGTCATCCCGACTTACCAACCCTTTGCAAACTCCGAATACCAGTAAGTACTATCCGGGAGACACACGGCGGGTGCTAACGTCCGTCGTGGAGAGGGAAACAACCCAGACCGCCAGCTAAGGTCCCAAAGTATAGCTAAGTGGGAAACGATGTGGGAAGGCTCAGACAGCCAGGATGTTGGCTTAGAAGCAGCCATCATTTAAAGAAAGCGTAATAGCTCACTGGTCGAGTCGGCCTGCGCGGAAGATGTAACGGGGCTAAGCTATACACCGAAGCTGCGGCTACGTACCTTAGGGTATGTGGGGTAGGGGAGCGTTCTGTAAGCCGTTGAAGGTGGTCTGTAAGGGCTGCTGGAGGTATCAGAAGTGCGAATGCTGACATGAGTAACGATAAAGGGAGTGAAAAACTCCCTCGCCGGAAGACCAAGGGTTCCTGTCCAACGTTAATCGGGGCAGGGTAAGTCGACTCCTAAGGCGAGGCCGAAAGGCGTAGTCGATGGGAAACGGGTTAATATTCCCGTACTTCTTACAATTGCGATGGGGGGACGGAGAAGGCTAGGTGGGCCTGGCGACGGTTGTCCAGGTTCAAGTACGTAGGCGGGTGGTTTAGGTAAATCCGGACCGCTATTAACGCTGAGATACGATGTCGAGCTACTACGGTAGTGAAGTCATTGATGCCATGCTTCCAGGAAAAGCCTCTAAGCTTCAGATTGTAAGGAATCGTACCCCAAACCGACACAGGTGGTCGGGTAGAGAATACCAAGGCGCTTGAGAGAACTCGGGTGAAGGAACTAGGCAAAATGGTACCGTAACTTCGGGAGAAGGTACGCTCTTATCAGTGAAGTCCCTTGCGGATGGAGCAGACGAGAGTCGCAGATACCAGGTGGCTGCAACTGTTTATTAAAAACACAGCACTGTGCAAAATCGTAAGATGACGTATACGGTGTGACGCCTGCCCGGTGCCGGAAGGTTAATTGATGGGGTTAGACTTCGGTCGAAGCTCTTGATCGAAGCCCCGGTAAACGGCGGCCGTAACTATAACGGTCCTAAGGTAGCGAAATTCCTTGTCGGGTAAGTTCCGACCTGCACGAATGGCGTAATGATGGCCACGCTGTCTCCACCCGAGACTCAGTGAAATTGAAATCGCTGTGAAGATGCAGTGTACCCGCGGCTAGACGGAAAGACCCCGTGAACCTTTACTACAGCTTGGCACTGAACATTGAACCTACATGTGTAGGATAGGTGGGAGACTTTGAAACCGCGTCGCTAGATGTGGTGGAGTCGTCCTTGAAATACCACCCTTGTAGTTTTGATGTTCTAACGTTGGTCCCTGAATCGGGATTACGGACAGTGCCTGGTGGGTAGTTTGACTGGGGCGGTCTCCTCCCAAAGAGTAACGGAGGAGCACGAAGGTGGGCTAAACACGGTTGGACATCGTGTGGTTAGTGCAATGGCATAAGCCCGCTTGACTGCGAGAATGACAATTCGAGCAGGTGCGAAAGCAGGTCATAGTGATCCGGTGGTTCTGAATGGAAGGGCCATCGCTCAACGGATAAAAGGTACTCCGGGGATAACAGGCTGATACCGCCCAAGAGTTCATATCGACGGCGGTGTTTGGCACCTCGATGTCGGCTCATCACATCCTGGGGCTGAAGTCGGTCCCAAGGGTATGGCTGTTCGCCATTTAAAGTGGTACGCGAGCTGGGTTTAGAACGTCGTGAGACAGTTCGGTCCCTATCTGCCGTGGGCGTTGGAAAATTGAAAGGGGCTGCTCCTAGTACGAGAGGACCGGAGTGGACGAACCTCTGGTGTTCGGGTTGTCATGCCAATGGCATTGCCCGGTAGCTAAGTTCGGAATCGATAACCGCTGAAAGCATCTAAGCGGGAAGCGAGCCTTGAGATGAGTTTTCCCTGACGCTATAAGCGTCCTAAAGGGTTGTCGTAGACTACGACGTTGATAGGCAGGGTGTGTAAGTGCTGCGAGGCATTGAGCTAACCTGTACTAATTGCCCGTGAGGCTTAACCATACAACACCCAAGGGGTTTTGTGGACTCAAAGAAAGACCAGACCTTGAATGAGTTTGAAAGAGACTTTTAAATCAGTTTTCCAGATTATTTTGCCTTCAGTTTTTAAAAAAGCTGAAAGTAAAAGCAAAATTTGCTTGGCGACCATAGCATTGTGGACCCACCTGATTCCATGCCGAACTCAGAAGTGAAACACAATAGCGCCGATGGTAGTGTGGGGCTTCCCCATGTGAGAGTAGGACATCGCCAGGCTTTAATTTCGACTTTGTCTACAAAGTAGACAAGTCACCATAGAGTTCTAAGTTTTCTTAGTATTTTATGTTGACTTTCAAAGTAGAAAGCGTATTATACGCGTCCTGCTTAAGTGCTAAGGCACTGAAAGCGTTCTCTTTTTAGAGAACAAGCTCTTTAACAATTTAAACCTATCAATCTGTGTGGGCACTCGTTGATGAATATCAAAACGTTTTATCGTTAGATAAAACAGATTCTTCGGAATCAAAATTGATTTCAATGAACTGAGTGACCAATACGTTTAACTACTTGTAGTTATTCGGCACAGTCAATTCATTACCATTCTGTTGGAATGGTAATAGCTTTAAAATTACACTCTTTATTTATAAAGAATAGTTTTGAAGTCAGTATTCGTTGAGTCACACCTATTAATTTAGGTAATCAAAACTTTAAATTGAAGAGTTTGATCATGGCTCAGATTGAACGCTGGCGGCAGGCCTAACACATGCAAGTCGAGCGGAAACGACACTAACAATCCTTCGGGTGCGTTAATGGGCGTCGAGCGGCGGACGGGTGAGTAATGCCTAGGAAATTGCCTTGATGTGGGGGATAACCATTGGAAACGATGGCTAATACCGCATAATGCCTACGGGCCAAAGAGGGGGACCTTCGGGCCTCTCGCGTCAAGATATGCCTAGGTGGGATTAGCTAGTTGGTGAGGTAATGGCTCACCAAGGCGACGATCCCTAGCTGGTCTGAGAGGATGATCAGCCACACTGGAACTGAGACACGGTCCAGACTCCTACGGGAGGCAGCAGTGGGGAATATTGCACAATGGGCGAAAGCCTGATGCAGCCATGCCGCGTGTATGAAGAAGGCCTTCGGGTTGTAAAGTACTTTCAGTTGTGAGGAAGGGGGTAGCGTTAATAGCGCTATCTCTTGACGTTAGCAACAGAAGAAGCACCGGCTAACTCCGTGCCAGCAGCCGCGGTAATACGGAGGGTGCGAGCGTTAATCGGAATTACTGGGCGTAAAGCGCATGCAGGTGGTTCATTAAGTCAGATGTGAAAGCCCGGGGCTCAACCTCGGAACTGCATTTGAAACTGGTGAACTAGAGTACTGTAGAGGGGGGTAGAATTTCAGGTGTAGCGGTGAAATGCGTAGAGATCTGAAGGAATACCAGTGGCGAAGGCGGCCCCCTGGACAGATACTGACACTCAGATGCGAAAGCGTGGGGAGCAAACAGGATTAGATACCCTGGTAGTCCACGCCGTAAACGATGTCTACTTGGAGGTTGTGGCCTTGAGCCGTGGCTTTCGGAGCTAACGCGTTAAGTAGACCGCCTGGGGAGTACGGTCGCAAGATTAAAACTCAAATGAATTGACGGGGGCCCGCACAAGCGGTGGAGCATGTGGTTTAATTCGATGCAACGCGAAGAACCTTACCTACTCTTGACATCCAGAGAAGCCAGCGGAGACGCAGGTGTGCCTTCGGGAGCTCTGAGACAGGTGCTGCATGGCTGTCGTCAGCTCGTGTTGTGAAATGTTGGGTTAAGTCCCGCAACGAGCGCAACCCTTATCCTTGTTTGCCAGCGAGTAATGTCGGGAACTCCAGGGAGACTGCCGGTGATAAACCGGAGGAAGGTGGGGACGACGTCAAGTCATCATGGCCCTTACGAGTAGGGCTACACACGTGCTACAATGGCGCATACAGAGGGCAGCAAGCTAGCGATAGTGAGCGAATCCCAAAAAGTGCGTCGTAGTCCGGATTGGAGTCTGCAACTCGACTCCATGAAGTCGGAATCGCTAGTAATCGTGAATCAGAATGTCACGGTGAATACGTTCCCGGGCCTTGTACACACCGCCCGTCACACCATGGGAGTGGGCTGCAAAAGAAGTGGGTAGTTTAACCTTTCGGGGAGGACGCTCACCACTTTGTGGTTCATGACTGGGGTGAAGTCGTAACAAGGTAGCCCTAGGGGAACCTGGGGCTGGATCACCTCCTTATACGAAGATATACACGATGAGTGTCCACACAGATTGATTAGGTTTAGAAAAGCAAAGAGATGAAGAACTCCCAAGTTCTTCGAAGTTTGTTTCTACTTTTTAAAGTAGAGACGAATTGCAGTGTCCCGTTCGTCTAGAGGCCTAGGACACCGCCCTTTCACGGCGGTAACAGGGGTTCGACTCCCCTACGGGATACCATTGGGTCGTTAGCTCAGTTGGTAGAGCAGTTGACTTTTAATCAATTGGTCGCAGGTTCGAATCCTGCACGACCCACCATTCTTTCTCCGCGAAGGAATTAAAACTATCGTGGGCGATTAGCTCAGTTGGGAGAGCACCTGCCTTACAAGCAGGGGGTCACTGGTTCGAGCCCGGTATCGCCCACCATTCTCTAAATATTCTTGGAAGTTAAATATCCAAACCACTTCTTATGTCGTTGGTTGGATTTTTCGACTGTGAGAGTCTTTAGAAAATGAACTTCACAAGAAGTCTCATTGCTCTTTAACAATTTGGAAAGCTGACTGATTGATTACTTACGAGTAATTCAATCAAATTTAAAAGTTCTCAATGTTTATCTTTCATTAGATAAACACAACAAACACATTCAAGTGTCTTGTATTCGATTCAAACTTGTTTGAATCACAATTGAGTCCGGCAAACAGTCATTGAGAATTAACCCTTCTTAATGACAACCAAAAACCTTGGTTAGTTGCCATACGCTTATTTGTCTTCACTTTTTAAAGTGAAAGCAAATAGAAACCCTTTCGGGTTGTATGGTTAAGTGACTAAGCGTACACGGTGGATGCCTTGGCAGTCAGAGGCGATGAAAGGCGTAATAACTTGCGATAAGCCCAGATTAGGTAGTAATAACCTTTTGAGTCTGGGATTCCTGAATGGGGAAACCCACTTACATAAGTAAGTATCCTGTTGTGAATACATAGCAACAGGAGGCAAACCGGGGGAACTGAAACATCTAAGTACCCCGAGGAAGAGAAATCAACCGAGATTCCGAAAGTAGCGGCGAGCGAAATTGGATTAGCCCTTAAGCTTTTAATGATGCAGGTGAAGAGTCTGGAAAGTCTCGCAGTAAAGGGTGATAGCCCCGTAACCGACACATCATAATCAGTGAAAACGAGTAGGGCGGGACACGTGATATCCTGTCTGAATATGGGGGGACCATCCTCCAAGGCTAAATACTACTGACTGACCGATAGTGAACCAGTACCGTGAGGGAAAGGCGAAAAGAACCCCTGTGAGGGGAGTGAAATAGAACCTGAAACCGTGTACGTACAAGCAGTAGGAGCACCTTCGTGGTGTGACTGCGTACCTTTTGTATAATGGGTCAGCGACTTAATTTTAGTAGCAAGGTTAACCGTTTAGGGGAGCCGTAGGGAAACCGAGTCTTAACTGGGCGTACAGTTGCTAGGATTAGACCCGAAACCAGGTGATCTAGCCATGGGCAGGTTGAAGGTTGAGTAACATCAACTGGAGGACCGAACCGACTAATGTTGAAAAATTAGCGGATGACTTGTGGCTAGGGGTGAAAGGCCAATCAAACCTGGAGATAGCTGGTTCTCCCCGAAAGCTATTTAGGTAGCGCCTCGGACGAATACTACTGGGGGTAGAGCACTGTTAAGGCTAGGGGGTCATCCCGACTTACCAACCCTTTGCAAACTCCGAATACCAGTAAGTACTATCCGGGAGACACACGGCGGGTGCTAACGTCCGTCGTGGAGAGGGAAACAACCCAGACCGCCAGCTAAGGTCCCAAAGTATAGCTAAGTGGGAAACGATGTGGGAAGGCTCAGACAGCCAGGATGTTGGCTTAGAAGCAGCCATCATTTAAAGAAAGCGTAATAGCTCACTGGTCGAGTCGGCCTGCGCGGAAGATGTAACGGGGCTAAGCTATACACCGAAGCTGCGGCTACGTACCTTAGGGTATGTGGGGTAGGGGAGCGTTCTGTAAGCCGTTGAAGGTGGTCTGTAAGGGCTGCTGGAGGTATCAGAAGTGCGAATGCTGACATGAGTAACGATAAAGGGAGTGAAAAACTCCCTCGCCGGAAGACCAAGGGTTCCTGTCCAACGTTAATCGGGGCAGGGTAAGTCGACTCCTAAGGCGAGGCCGAAAGGCGTAGTCGATGGGAAACGGGTTAATATTCCCGTACTTCTTACAATTGCGATGGGGGGACGGAGAAGGCTAGGTGGGCCTGGCGACGGTTGTCCAGGTTCAAGTACGTAGGCGGGTGGTTTAGGTAAATCCGGACCGCTATTAACGCTGAGATACGATGTCGAGCTACTACGGTAGTGAAGTCATTGATGCCATGCTTCCAGGAAAAGCCTCTAAGCTTCAGATTGTAAGGAATCGTACCCCAAACCGACACAGGTGGTCGGGTAGAGAATACCAAGGCGCTTGAGAGAACTCGGGTGAAGGAACTAGGCAAAATGGTACCGTAACTTCGGGAGAAGGTACGCTCTTATCAGTGAAGTCCCTTGCGGATGGAGCAGACGAGAGTCGCAGATACCAGGTGGCTGCAACTGTTTATTAAAAACACAGCACTGTGCAAAATCGTAAGATGACGTATACGGTGTGACGCCTGCCCGGTGCCGGAAGGTTAATTGATGGGGTTAGACTTCGGTCGAAGCTCTTGATCGAAGCCCCGGTAAACGGCGGCCGTAACTATAACGGTCCTAAGGTAGCGAAATTCCTTGTCGGGTAAGTTCCGACCTGCACGAATGGCGTAATGATGGCCACGCTGTCTCCACCCGAGACTCAGTGAAATTGAAATCGCTGTGAAGATGCAGTGTACCCGCGGCTAGACGGAAAGACCCCGTGAACCTTTACTACAGCTTGGCACTGAACATTGAACCTACATGTGTAGGATAGGTGGGAGACTTTGAAACCGCGTCGCTAGATGTGGTGGAGTCGTCCTTGAAATACCACCCTTGTAGTTTTGATGTTCTAACGTTGGTCCCTGAATCGGGATTACGGACAGTGCCTGGTGGGTAGTTTGACTGGGGCGGTCTCCTCCCAAAGAGTAACGGAGGAGCACGAAGGTGGGCTAAACACGGTTGGACATCGTGTGGTTAGTGCAATGGCATAAGCCCGCTTGACTGCGAGAATGACAATTCGAGCAGGTGCGAAAGCAGGTCATAGTGATCCGGTGGTTCTGAATGGAAGGGCCATCGCTCAACGGATAAAAGGTACTCCGGGGATAACAGGCTGATACCGCCCAAGAGTTCATATCGACGGCGGTGTTTGGCACCTCGATGTCGGCTCATCACATCCTGGGGCTGAAGTCGGTCCCAAGGGTATGGCTGTTCGCCATTTAAAGTGGTACGCGAGCTGGGTTTAGAACGTCGTGAGACAGTTCGGTCCCTATCTGCCGTGGGCGTTGGAAAATTGAAAGGGGCTGCTCCTAGTACGAGAGGACCGGAGTGGACGAACCTCTGGTGTTCGGGTTGTCATGCCAATGGCATTGCCCGGTAGCTAAGTTCGGAATCGATAACCGCTGAAAGCATCTAAGCGGGAAGCGAGCCTTGAGATGAGTTTTCCCTGGCACTATAAGTGTCCTAAAGGGTTGTCGTAGACTACGACGTTGATAGGCAGGGTGTGTAAGTGCTGCGAGGCATTGAGCTAACCTGTACTAATTGCCCGTGAGGCTTAACCATACAACACCCAAGGGGTTTTGTGGACTCAAAGAAAGACCAGACCTTGAATGAGTTTGAAGAGACTTTTAAATACAGTTTTCCGAATTTTAAAATTTGCTTGGCGACCATAGCATTGTGGACCCACCTGATTCCATGCCGAACTCAGAAGTGAAACACAATAGCGCCGATGGTAGTGTGGGGCTTCCCCATGTGAGAGTAGGACATCGCCAGGCTTTAAATTTGAACACTTGTCAGCGACGACAAGTATTCCACTGCGGAGTGGTAGTTCAGTTGGTTAGAATACCGGCCTGTCACGCCGGGGGTCGCGGGTTCGAGTCCCGTCCACTCCGCCACTTATTAGAGAAGCCCTGCTAGCAATAGCAGGGCTTTTTTACATTTGAAGAAAAGTGTTTTGCTTATAGGTTATACCAATTAAAGTAAAAATGTGATCTAATTAAGATTGATGAATTATTGTGAAATTTAGCCATGGATAGCCTTAATAACACTGACTTCAAAAAGCTTGCGAGCCAGCAAAAAACCATTCAGATGAAGATGCGTTTACTTGCGCTCGCACACTTTAAAGATGGCCTCTCTCGTACACAAATTGCAAAATCTCTCAAAGTCAGTCGAACCAGTGTCAATAAATGGGTTCGGATTTTTTTGAAGAAGGCCTAGAAGGACTTCAAGAAAAACCTCGGACTGGTAGGCCTGCATACCTCACCGATGAGCAGCGGGCTCAACTCAGTGCCTTCATAAAAAAAGAAGCTGAATCACCTTCTGGTGGCCGCCTTGTTGGAAGCGATATACATGACTACATCGTTAAACACTTTGACAAGCACTACCACCCTAATTCCATCTACTATCTCCTCGACCACATGGGTTTTTCTTGGATAACTTCTCGTTCCAAACACCCTAAACAATCACAGCAAATACAGGACGATTTTAAAAAAATTCCAAATCGAAACGATCCTTAAGATCCCCGGCCATATTGGGCTAGAGAGTGTTGATGTCTGGTTTCAAGACGAAGCTAGGTTTGGTCAGCAGAACACAACAACACGTCTTTGGGCTACTCGTGGAACGAGACCTCGCGTAGTAAAACAGCAGCAATTTGAATACGCTTATTTGTTTGGCTCAGTGCGCCCATCGAGAGGGATTGGTGAGGCAATGGTCGTCCCTTGGGTTAACAAAGACATCATGATAAACCATCTAGAGCAGATATCTAAAGTCACAGAAAAAGACCGTCATTCAGTGGTAATAATGGATGGCGCAGGATGGCATACCGATGATATTGCTAACCCATTTGATAATGTCAGTATTATCAAATTGCCGCCATACTCACCAGAGCTTAACCCTATAGAGCAAGTGTGGAGTTGGTTAAGGCAACACTATCTAGCAAACCAAAACTTCATTGATTATAACGATATTGTTTCGAAGGTCTGTAGCGCTTGGAATGGATTTCTTGAGTGCAAAGATCGCGTCACAAAAATGTGTACAAGAGATTGGATTGACCTGATCAGTTAGTTTTCCGGATTGGTATTACTTCTAACTCTGGTAGTTAAGCTAAATAGAGCAGAGCACTAATCTGATTGTTTTACTATGTGAAATTCTCTATCGCGTACGTACTTCGCCCTAAGGAGTGAGACTTTATTGCTTGAATACGTAAAGGGTAATTGTCGATTATGTTCGTATTGGTACTCGTTTAGCTGCTATCTAAACCATACCTGATACACGTTGACTAAGGAAAAGGTAGGATGCTTAACACTTCAAGCTATCACACTCACTATGCATAAATAGAGATGTTGATTCGAAAGACCATCAAACAAACCTAAATAGCTATCTCGTAGATACAAAAACGCCTAGCGTTTGCTAGGCGTTGATAAATAGTGTCTCTAATACATCGACTACAGTATTTGCTTAAGCACCCTATCGGCTTTCACACGAGTGATCTTACGAATCAACTTCTGAACTTCCATCGGGTAGCTCTCTACCTTGTCTAACTGCTTATAAGTACAGATAAGCTGAGTGTGTTGAAGGATGTTATCCACTTCAGCCTGAAACTTGTCTGTTAGGTGATGGTAGTTATCTTGGATAAAGATACCGTTCTCTAGATCCAACTTCCATGCGCGTGGATTTAGATTATTACCTGTTAGTAGCATGTAGCGCTTATCTACCCAAATGCCCTTTAGGTGGAAGCTATTGGAATCGTGTTGCCAAAGTCGAATTGATAGATTACGGCTAGCAATATGAGCTTCATTCGCTTTAGCGAAACGGCGTAAGTTCAGTTCGTAAAGGTATGGCAAACCACCAATCGTTTTAAACTCTTCTTCTGGTGAGATAAAGAAATCATTCGCTGTCTTATCACCAACAACAATGCTGACCTTTACGCCACGCTTAAGTGCTTTCTTCACTTCTTTAGCTAGGCTAGGTGGGAAGTTGAAGTAAGGTGTGCAGATGAAGATTTCATCTTTAGCTTGAGCGACGAGTTGGTTGATTCCCTGATTCAGACGGTTACGTCTTTTACCGATACCAACCAATGGTGTTACAGCCACTTGCTCTGCTGAAACCTCTTGCCCTTCGAATTGATACTGAGACCTTGCCAATGATGCTCGAAACTGACGAATCGCTGGTTTCAGTTCTTTGGTCGCAGGCTTGTTCTTATCAGCCAGGTCATAAACAGCGCTGTCCGCAACCATCTGTTCGTGTACGTAGGCAAACATTGAGTCAGCAAGAGCTGCATTGTTTAAAACATGGTAACGATCAAAGCGATAGCGGTCATGGTAATTCAGATAGATATTGTTAAGGCTTGCACCGCTGTATATCACGCTATCATCGACGATAAAGCCTTTTAAGTGCAATACGCCAAAGACTTCTTTGCCGCGAACGGGAATGCCATAGACAGGCACAGAATGTTGATATTTCTCTGCGAACTCTTTATACATGGCTGCATTGCCTTCAGAAGACTCTGCGCCAATCAATCCACGCTGCGCCCGGTGCCAATCGACACAAACGCTCACGTCTAATTCTGGATTCTTTTGCTTTGCTTCATATAAGGCAGTTAGGATCTCACGGCCAGCCTCATCATCTTCAAGATACAAAGCGACTAAACTAATACGAGTCGTTGCGCGAGATATTTCATCAAGTAGGCGAGTTCGAAACTCTTGCGCTGATAGTAGTACTTCAAACTTGTCAGGATTCTGCGCTATGGTTGGCAACTGTATGAATGGATTCCTACTGGCAATCATATTGACTGTTTTACCTTAAAAATATGCAAAATTGCGAACCTTTAATTTTACCAAAGGGATAGCACCAAATACTAGATAATCGAGGCATTCTCTAACAATTTTGCTGATAATGCATAGGAATGAGATCTTTTCCGCTATTCGAATAGCGCTCGTATAAAACTCTTAAACCATTTGGTAGATCTTTAGGGTCTACTTGTACGAATTTGTGTCGCGCGTAAAAATTGGTGAGATGAGCGTACGCAAAGCAGTAATCATCTTCCGTAAGCGTATGTTGCGCACAATAATCCATAAGCTGGGAGCCTAATTGCTGACCACGATGTTGTTTTGATATCGCCATACCGGTAAGTAAGCGATTATTTTCTATTGTACGAAAACGCACGACACCGCACAGTTCGTTATTCAGCAATAACGAATAGATCAGTTCACTCTTATTCGCTTTTCCCGTTGGGTAATGTTCTTTATAGAAACGTTTAACTAGGGGAACCTTTACTGGGTCTAATTGAGTAATGATGACATTGTTCATTCAGTCACTGCGCCATTGGTTTATCTGCTGTAGAATGACCGCAGTGTAAGTTAATTGAATATCGCCATGCAATTCCATCTCAATGCTAGTTTAAAAAATGTTCATACTTTTTCCATCGATCAGACGTGTGATGCGTTGGTTGAAGTCACCACTACCGAAGAACTTATTTCGCTTTACAAAGACCCTAAATGGTCAGCTTTGCCTAAGTTAATACTGGGTAAGGGCAGTAATATGCTTTTTACTGAGCACTTCGCTGGCCTGGTCATCGTGAATAAATTAGCTGGGATTGAGCTGGCCGAGACGGACAGTCATCACCTACTGCATGTGAGTGGTGGCGAGGATTGGCCAAGCTTGGTTGAGTGGAGTGTGGATAAAGGGCTGGGTGGTCTAGAAAACCTAGCAATGATACCCGGCTGTTCCGGCTCTGCTCCGATTCAGAATATTGGTGCGTATGGTGTTGAGCTACAAGACGTATGCGAGTATGTCGATATCCTGTGTCTGGATACTTATACAGTTAAGCGATTAAGCAAAGAAGAGTGTCTCTTTGGTTACCGAGATTCTATTTTCAAACACGCTCTCTACGATAAAGCGATTGTTGTTGCGATTGGTTTAACGTTGCCGAAAGAGTGGGAGCCATGCAATCACTATGGCCCGTTAAAAAGCCTAGCAGCCGATACGCTCTCCCCTCGCACTATATTTGATGAAGTGTGTGCTATCCGTTCAAGTAAGCTGCCAGACCCTAGAGTACAAGGGAATGCGGGTAGCTTCTTCAAAAACCCTGTGATCACCAAAGATCATTTTGATCGCTTGTTAGCTCTATATCCAAATATGGTTGGTTATGAGAGTAATGACATGATCAAAGTTGCTGCTGGCTGGCTGATTGATCAATGCCAGTTCAAGGGTGTGACAGAAGGTGGCGCTCAGGTTCACCCCAACCAAGCATTGGTTATTATCAATTATGATGAGGCTTCTGCTGTGGATATCCTTAAGCTTGCAGAGCGAGTGCGCCAGTCCGTTTTGAATAAATTCGATATTCGATTGGAACATGAAGTGCGCTTTATGGGACGAGACTGCGAGACAAACTTGGATAAGGCTTTGGAGTCATTGGCATGAGAGAGCACAGTACCAAGCTTGCACTATTGAGATGTCTTGCTGACGGTGAGTTTCATTCAGGTGAAGACCTAGGTGAAATGATTGGCGTATCACGAGCGGCTATCAGTAAGCACATTAAAGGTATTCAAGAGTGGGGTTTAGATATCTACCGAGTACAAGGCAAGGGTTACAAACTAGCCAGTCGTTTGGATATGCTTGACCAAGACAAATTGTCTGCAGTTAGTCGCGATGCTTCTCTTGAACTCATTCCCATCATAGGTTCTACAAACCAACACCTATTAGAGCGCACTAACACCCTCGAATCGGGTTCTGTCTGTATTGCTGAATATCAAGCTGCGGGTCGTGGACGCCGTGGACGAGAGTGGGTATCACCATTTGGTGCAAACCTCTATCTTTCAATGTATTGGAGACTCGACGCGGGGATGGCTGCCGCAATGGGCTTAAGCCTTGTGGTTGGTGTAGCTGTTGTTGAAGCTTTGGAAGAGATGGGCGTAGAAGGTGTAAAGCTTAAATGGCCGAACGACCTTTACCACAATGACAAGAAGCTTGCAGGTATCTTGGTCGAGCTGTCAGGACAGTCTGGCGGCGCTGCGCATATTGTGATTGGTTTAGGGCTAAACCTATCCATGGATCCAACAACATCAGGTATTGGCCAGCCATGGACTTCCCTTAAAGAAGTGTGTGATGGGAAGGTGCCAGACCGTAACCAGTTAGCGCAGGCTCTGATCAATGCTTGGGATAAGTCACTTGTCGACTACGAGTTGAAAGGAATGTCCAATTTTTTAGAGCGTTGGAACCGCTTGGATAATTTCTTAGGTCGCAATGTTAGATTGATCATTGGACCTAGAGAAATTGAAGGTGTTGTTCAAGGCATCGATGAACAAGGTGCTGTATTGCTCAAAACTGAGAATGGTGTCGAGAGCTATATTGGTGGCGAGATATCGCTAAGAAAAGGCGACTAAGGCGTTACTATTTTCTTAGTAACACTTCTTCAACCATATGATCTGCGCCTTTACGTAGAATCAGGTGAGCCCTTTCTCTTGTCGGAAGGATATTTTGTTCAAGGTTCAAGCCATTAATTGAACTCCAGATACCTTCTGCTTTGTCCAATGCGGCTTGGTTCGATAATTTAGTGTAATGACTAAAGTAAGAGCCAGGCTTAGTAAACGCGCCATCGCGGAATTTCATAAAGCGATTGACGTACCATTCTTTGATTTGTTGGCTATCAGCGTCAACATAGAGTGAGAAATCAAGGAAGTCTGAAATAAACACGCGATGTGGCTCGTGTGGATAATTCATTCCGGTTTGTAAAACATTAAGCCCTTCAATAATAAGCACATCTGGTAGGTCGACGCACTTAACGTCATCAGTAATATTGTACGTAAGATGCGAGTAAACAGGGGCTGTGACATTTCTCTTGCAAGCTTTTACATCCGAAACAAAGTTCACTAAACGCTTGATATCGTAAGATTCAGGAAAGCCCTTTTTGCTCATCAACCCTTTCTCTTCTAACACCTCGTTTGGATATAAAAAGCCATCGGTTGTCACTAGTTCAACTTTTGGGTGGTTTTCCCAGCGAGAGAGTAGGGCTTTAAGCAGACGCGCAGTGGTACTTTTGCCAACAGCTACGCTACCCGCAATACCGATGATAAAAGGTGGCGCTTTCTCTTTCTTATCTAGAAATTGGTGGAGTACCGAGTTTCTATTCTGTCTGGCTGCCACATAGAGGTTCAATAGACGAGATAGCGGTAGATAGATCTCTACTGCCTCTTCCATTGTGAGCTTTTCATTGATGCCTTGAAGCTCTTTTAAGTCGCTCTCAGAAAGTGTCATCGGAACTAAATTCCTTAGCTCAGACCAACGTTCGCGGTCAAATGACATAAATGGGCTCATACAAAACTCTATAGTGGATAACAAAACAAGTGCATGGAAAATACATCAAGCGATAGATAAATAAAATATCTTCCTGTACTAGATGCGGGTTAAAGACGTAAACCTTGAGCTAAATAGCCGTATGTAGGAGTTTGGTCAGAGAATTTTGCACTTTTTTTCAATTTACTATTGCAAGGTGGAAAATCATTCAATAAAATGCGCCCCACTTGTGCCGACTTAGCTCAGTAGGTAGAGCAACTGACTTGTAATCAGTAGGTCACCAGTTCGATTCCGGTAGTCGGCACCACTTTCTCCCTTCCTATAAGGCAAGCGAGAGAAAGCTCAAAATTTGGAGAGGTTCCCGAGTGGCCAAAGGGAGCAGACTGTAAATCTGTTGGCACTGCCTTCGATGGTTCGAATCCGTCCCTCTCCACCATATTCTAAAGGTTAAATAGCTCAAACAGAGTTACGTGTTGCGTGCATCGTATAATGGCTATTACCTCAGCCTTCCAAGCTGATGATGCGGGTTCGATTCCCGCTGCACGCTCCAACTCATTTTGTGTGCTGATATAGCTCAGTCGGTAGAGCGCACCCTTGGTAAGGGTGAGGTCCCCAGTTCGACTCTGGGTATTAGCACCAGTCTAAAGCTTCTTCTCCTTTAATAAAGAAAACCATTTTTTTGGTTGCGTGGTCTTATTTTAAGCCACCTAATCCGTACCTAGAGGGACACCCCATGTCTAAAGAAAAATTTGAACGTACGAAACCGCACGTAAACGTTGGTACTATCGGCCACGTTGACCACGGTAAAACAACTCTAACTGCTGCTATCTGTACTACTCTTGCAAAAGTATACGGCGGTGTTGCTAAAGATTTCGCATCTATCGATAACGCTCCAGAAGAGCGTGAGCGCGGTATCACAATCGCAACTTCTCACGTTGAGTACGACACTCCAGCACGTCACTACGCACACGTAGACTGTCCAGGACACGCGGATTATGTTAAAAACATGATCACTGGTGCTGCACAAATGGACGGCGGTATCCTAGTTGTTGCTGCGACTGACGGCCCTATGCCTCAAACTCGTGAGCACATCCTACTTGGTCGTCAAGTTGGTATCCCTTACATCATCGTATTCATGAACAAATGTGACATGGTAGATGACGAAGAGCTACTTGAGCTAGTTGAGATGGAAGTTCGTGAACTTCTTTCTGAATACGACTTCCCAGGTGATGACCTACCAGTTATCCAAGGTTCTGCACTTGGCGCACTAAACGGCGAGAAGCAGTGGGAAGACAAGATCGTTGAGCTTGCAGAAGCACTAGATTCTTACATTCCTGAGCCAGAGCGTGCAGTTGACCAACCGTTCCTACTACCAATTGAAGATGTATTCTCAATTCAAGGTCGTGGTACTGTTGTAACTGGTCGTATCGAGCGCGGTATCCTACGTGTAGGTGACGAAGTAGAAATCGTTGGTATCAAAGAGACTACTCTTACTACTTGTACTGGTGTTGAAATGTTCCGTAAACTGCTTGACGAAGGTCGTGCAGGTGAGAACGTTGGTGCACTTCTACGTGGTACTAAGCGTGATGACGTTGAACGTGGTCAAGTACTTTCTGCGAAAGGTTCTATCAACCCACACACTAAGTTTGAGTCTGAAGTATACGTACTTTCTAAAGACGAAGGCGGCCGTCACACTCCTTTCTTCAAAGGTTACCGTCCACAGTTCTACTTCCGTACAACTGACGTAACAGGCGACATCACTCTACCAGAAGGCGTAGAAATGGTAATGCCAGGTGACAACGTTCAAATGACTGTTGAGCTAATCGCTCCAATCGCAATGGACGAAGGTCTACGTTTCGCAATCCGCGAAGGTGGCCGTACAGTTGGTGCTGGTGTTGTAGCTAAAATCTTTGCATAAGATTTGACGAACCACTAGTAAAAAGGGCATCATTTGATGCCCTTTTTCTGCGCTAAAAAAAGAGTTGGATGTTTTGACATCGATTTTTGCTCTTAGCAAAGAATTAAACGGTCTTTTTGACTAAAATGACTGTTAGATGTGTTGTTTTGCAACGCAAAGGAATGTGCCCTGCAACAGCGGGGTTATTGTCGTCTATATTTAAGACTTATCACAGGTTGGTTTTATGAAAGCAAACGCTGAAACTCCTGATAGCTCAGGTGCAGCAGATACAATGAAGTGGATTGTCGCTTTTGTTCTGTTGGCTGCTGCTGTTGTGGGTAATTACCTGTATGGTGAATTGTCTGTTGTAATTCGCGCTGCAGGTGTAGTTGTGCTGATTGCTGCCGCACTAGGCGTTGCAGCAACAACAACTAAAGGTAAAGCTGCGATCGATTTTGCAAAAGAATCTCGTATGGAGATTCGTAAAGTTGTTTGGCCTACTCGCCAAGAAACTATGCAAACTACATTGATCGTTTTAGCTGTATGTATTGTTATGTCTCTAGTGCTTTGGGGAATTGACGGCATTATGGTCCGTCTAGTTTCTCTAGCAACTGGGGTGTAGAGGGTTCTGATTCATGAGTGAAGCTCCAAAAAAACGTTGGTATGTAGTTCAAGCCTTTTCTGGCTTTGAAGGTCGTGTTGCACAGTCGCTACGCGAGCATATTAAAATGCACAACATGGAAGAACTATTTGGCGATGTGCTAGTACCTACTGAAGAAGTAGTGGAAATGCGTGCAGGCCAACGCCGTAAAAGTGAACGTAAATTCTTCCCTGGCTACGTATTAGTTCAAATGATCATGAATGATGAATCATGGCACTTAGTACGCAGCATTCCGCGTGTTATGGGCTTCATTGGTGGTACCTCTGATCGTCCTGCACCAATCACTGATAAAGAAGCTGATGCTATCTTGAACCGTCTAGAGAAAGCGAGCGAGTCTCCACGTCCTAAGACAATGTTCGAAGCGGGTGAAGTGGTTCGTGTGAACGATGGTCCATTTGCTGACTTCAACGGTACTGTTGAAGAAGTAGATTACGAGAAAAGCCGCATTAAGGTATCTGTATCGATCTTTGGTCGTGCAACACCGGTTGAGCTTGAATTTGGTCAGGTTGAAAAACTGGACTAAAACTCTAAGTTTTGAACAAGCTGTGGATAAATAGTTCACAAGCTGTTTAAAATTAAAGAGTATAAAAAATCACCTTTTTAGGGTTGTTAAAGGCGCGAATTATGATTATAATTTCGCGCCTTTTTGCTTCTGTGGAAGTGAAAAAGAGTTAATTGAATTTATGGGGAGCTCGCCTGGCGGCTAGCGCATGTACCCAAAATATTAGGAAATATCATGGCTAAGAAAGTTGAAGCTTATATCAAACTGCAAGTTGCAGCTGGTATGGCAAACCCAAGTCCACCGGTTGGTCCTGCTCTAGGTCAACACGGCGTGAACATCATGGAATTCTGTAAAGCGTTCAACGCAAAAACAGAATCTGTTGAGAAAGGTCTACCTACTCCAGTAGTTATTACTGTTTACAACGACCGTTCTTTCACGTTCGTAACTAAGACTCCACCTGCTGCTGTTCTTCTTAAGAAAGCTGCTGGCGTTAAGTCTGGTTCAGGTCGTCCAAACACTGAGAAAGTTGGTACTGTTACTGACGCTCAAGTTCAGGAAATCGCAGAAACTAAAGCTGCTGATATGACTGGTGCTGACATCGAAGCAATGAAACGTTCTATTGCTGGTACTGCTCGTTCAATGGGCCTAGTGGTAGAGGGATAAGATCATGGCTAAACTTACTAAGCGTATGCGCGTAATCCGCGACAAAGTTGACTCAACTAAAGAATACGAAATCAGCGAAGCTGTTGCTCTTCTTAAAGAACTAGCGACTGCTAAATTCGTTGAGTCTGTAGATGTTGCTGTTAACCTAGGCATCGATGCTCGTAAATCTGACCAAAACGTTCGTGGCGCAACAGTGCTACCTCACGGTACTGGCCGTGACATCCGCGTTGCTGTTTTCACTCAAGGTGCAAACGCAGAAGCTGCTAAAGCTGCTGGCGCAGATATCGTTGGTATGGAAGATCTTGCTGAGCAAGTGAAAAAAGGCGAAATGAACTTCGACGTAGTTGTTGCTTCTCCAGATGCAATGCGTGTTGTTGGTCAACTAGGTACAATCCTAGGTCCACGCGGCCTTATGCCAAACCCTAAAGTTGGTACTGTAACTCCTAACGTTGCTGAAGCGGTTAAGAACGCTAAAGCTGGTCAGGTTCGTTACCGTAACGACAAGAACGGCATCATCCACACTACTATCGGTAAAGCATCTTTCGAAGCTAGCCAGCTTCAAGAGAACCTAGAAGCTCTTCTAGTTGCTCTTAAGAAAGCTAAGCCTTCTTCAGCTAAGGGTTCTTACCTGAAGAAAGTAAGCATCTCTACTACGATGGGTGCTGGTGTTGCTGTTGATCAAGCTAGTCTTGACACTCAAGCAAACTAATTTGCTTAGGCGCAGATTTAGTGTATACTTCTGCGCCTAATATTTGTGGTTGGGTGGTTTTAAAGCAATTTGAAATCATCTATCCCAAGACCGTAGGCGCTGTCGATTTTCATTAGATTATTGATAGCTTAATAAAACCTACGTAGGCGATGTTGTGGTTTGAAGTGGATTTATTCACTTTTAAATAACATCGTAAACGCTCAATACATTTTGTATTGGGTGCTGTAATCACAACCAGAGGTTAATCCAAATGGCTTTAAATCTTCAAGACAAAAAAGCAATTGTTGCTGAAGTCAACGAAGCTGCCAGTGGTGCACTTTCTGCAGTTGTAGCTGATTCTCGTGGCGTTGAAGTTGGCGCAATGACTTCTCTACGTAAACAAGCTCGCGAAGCGGGTGTTTACATGAAAGTTGTTCGTAACACACTAGCACGCCGTGCGGTTCAGGGTACAGACTACGAGTGTCTAGTAGACACTTTCACTGGTCCAACTCTGATCGCGTTCTCTAACGAGCACCCAGGTGCTGCAGCGCGTCTTTTCAAAGACTTCGCTAAAGAGAACAAAGATTTCGAGATCAAAGCTGCTGCATTTGAAGGCGCAGTTACTGATGCTGAAGTACTAGCGACACTACCAACTTACGACGAAGCTATCGCACGCCTAATGATGTGCATGAAAGAAGCTTCTGCTGGCAAGCTGGTTCGTACTATCGCTGCACTACGTGACCAAAAAGAAGAAGCAGCGGCTTAAGCCTTGCTTTTCACTGGTTGCAAATTAAACTTATTGTTGACTTAAAAGAGAATTGTTATGTCTATTACTAACGAGCAAATCCTAGACGCAGTTGCAGAAATGTCTGTAATGCAAGTTGTTGAGCTTATCGAAGCTATGGAAGAGAAATTCGGCGTTTCAGCTGCAGCTGCAGTTGTAGCTGGTGGCGCAGCTGGCGGCGACGCTGCTGCTGAGCAAACTGAATTCGACGTAATCCTAACTGCTGCTGGCGCTAACAAAGTACAAGTTATCAAAGCTGTACGTGGCGCAACTGGCCTAGGTCTTAAAGAAGCTAAAGGTCTTGTAGACTCAGCTCCTGCAGCGCTTAAAGAAGGCGTTGACAAAGCTGAAGCTGAAGCTCTTAAAGCACAGCTAGAAGAAGCTGGCGCTTCTGTTGAAATCAAGTAATTATTACTTAATTTCATAGCCGCAAGGCTAATGGCTGGTGGTTTATTAACCACCGGCCTTTTTGCGCTGTAGGGCTATGACGAAATTTCCGCTGTTTAACCGTCATAATCCGAGCAAAAAAACAGTCATTTTTTCGAAATGATTGTTCACTACCACTAAACAGCTGTTTGTCACCACCCCCTCTGAAGAGTGTTTTGGGTGGTTTGGGTCACTTATCAGCGAGCTGAGGAACCCCATGGTTTACTCTTATACCGAGAAAAAGCGCATCCGTAAGGATTTTGGTACTCGTCCACAAGTTTTGGACATTCCATACCTGTTATCGATCCAGCTTGATTCTTTCGACAAATTCATCGAACAGGATCCAGAAGGTCAATACGGTCTTGAAGCTGCTTTCCGTTCTGTATTTCCAATTCAGAGCTACAACGGCAATTCTGAGCTGCAATACGTTAGCTACCGTCTTGGTGAGCCAGTTTTTGACGTTAAAGAATGTCAAATCCGCGGTGTTACTTACTCAAAGCCACTACGCGTAAAACTACGTCTAGTTATCTTTGATCGAGATGCACCAGCAGGTACTGTAAAAGACATTAAAGAACAAGAAGTCTACATGGGCGAAATTCCGCTTATGACAGACAATGGTACTTTCGTAATTAATGGTACCGAGAGGGTTATCGTATCCCAGCTGCACCGAAGCCCAGGCGTGTTCTTCGACAGTGATAAGGGTAAGACCCACTCATCAGGTAAAGTTCTTTATAACGCACGTGTAATTCCTTACCGTGGCTCATGGTTAGACTTTGAGTTCGATCCTAAGGATAACTTATTCGTACGTATCGACCGTCGTCGTAAGCTACCAGCATCGATTATTCTTCGTGCACTTGGTAAATCGACTGAAGAGATCCTTGATCTGTTCTTCGACAAAGTGAACTTCGAAGTGAAAGACCAAACTCTTCTTATGGAGTTGGTTCCTGATCGTCTACGTGGTGAAACTGCGTCATTCGACATCGAAGCAAACGGTAAAACTTACGTTGAGACTGGTCGTCGTGTTACTGCTCGCCATATCCGTCAACTTGAAAAAGATGGCGTTGAGCACATCGAAGTACCAGTAGAGTACATCGTTGGTAAAGTTGCATCTAAAGATTACATCAACGAAGCAACTGGCGAGATCATCGTTGGCGCGAACCAAGAGATTAGCCTAGAAGCTCTTGCTAACCTGTCTCAAGCAGGCCACAAGGCTCTACAAACTCTGTTCACGAATGACCTAGATCACGGTCCATTCATGTCAGACACTCTACGTGCAGATAGCACAGTAGATCGCATCTCTGCATTGGTAGAAATCTACCGCATGATGCGTCCTGGCGAGCCACCAACGAAAGAAGCTGCAGAGTCTCTATTCGAAAGCCTATTCTTCTCTGAAGAACGTTACGACCTATCAACTGTAGGCCGTATGAAGTTCAACAGCTCTATCGAGCGTGAAGAAGAAGAAGAGCGCGGTACTCTGGATGAATCAGACATCATCGAAGTGATGAAGAAACTGATTGGTATCCGTAACGGTATTGGTGAAGTGGACGATATCGACCACCTTGGCAACCGTCGTATCCGTTCTGTAGGTGAAATGGCAGAAAACCAATTCCGTGTTGGTCTAGTTCGTGTAGAACGTGCCGTTAAAGAGCGCCTAAGCCTTGGTGACCTTGATGCAATCATGCCTCAAGATCTTATCAACGCTAAGCCGATCTCTGCTGCAGTTAAAGAATTCTTTGGCTCTTCACAGCTTTCACAGTTCATGGACCAAAACAACCCATTGTCAGAAGTTACGCACAAACGTCGTATCTCTGCTTTAGGTCCTGGTGGTCTTACTCGTGAGCGCGCAGGCTTCGAAGTACGTGACGTTCACGTAACTCACTACGGTCGTCTATGTCCGATCGAAACGCCTGAAGGTCCAAACATCGGTCTAATTAACTCACTATCTGCGTTTGCACGTTGTAACGATTACGGTTTCCTAGAAACTCCGTACCGTCGTGTAGTAGATGGTGTAGTAACAGAAGAAGTTGATTACCTGTCTGCAATCCAGGAAGGTCAATTCGTAATCGCGCAAGCAAACACCATTCTTACTGAAGAAGGTACGTTTGCAGATGAGCTAATCACAGCTCGTCAAAAAGGTGAATCTGGTCTTCACCCACGCGATCACGTTGACTACATGGACGTTGCGACAAACCAAGTAGTATCTATCGCTGCTTCGCTTATCCCGTTCCTAGAACACGATGATGCGAACCGTGCATTGATGGGTGCCAACATGCAACGTCAAGCTGTACCAACACTTAAGGCTGATAAGCCTCTAGTAGGTACTGGTATCGAACGTAACATCGCAGTTGACTCTGGTGTTACAGCGGTTGCTAAACGTGGTGGTCAAGTTCAGTCTGTAGACGCTTCTCGTATCGTAGTTAAGGTTAACGAAGATGAATTGGTACCTGGCGAAGCTGGTATCGATATCTACAACCTAACTAAGTACACGCGTTCGAACCAAAACACATGTATTAACCAACGTCCAACTGTACTTCCTGGTGAACCAGTTGCACGTGGCGATGTTCTTGCTGATGGTCCTTCAACAGACCTTGGTGAACTAGCTCTTGGCCAAAACATGCGTATCGCATTCATGCCTTGGAACGGTTACAACTTCGAAGACTCGATCTTAGTATCTGAGCGCGTAGTTCAAGAAGACCGTTTCACGACAATCCACATCCAAGAACTATCTTGTGTGGCTCGTGATACTAAGCTGGGTTCTGAAGAGATCACAGCTGATATTCCAAACGTAGGTGAGTCTGCTCTGTCTAAACTAGACGAGTCAGGTATCGTTTACATTGGTGCTGAAGTTAAGGGTGGCGACATCCTAGTTGGTAAAGTAACCCCTAAAGGTGAAACTCAACTGACTCCTGAAGAGAAGCTACTACGTGCTATCTTCGGTGAGAAAGCATCTGATGTTAAAGATACTTCTCTACGTGTACCAAACTCTGTTTCGGGTACTATCATCGATGTACAAGTCTTCACTCGCGATGGCGTAGAGAAAGACAAGCGTGCACTTGAAATCGAACAGATGCAGCTTAAAGAAGCTAAGAAAGACCTAACTGAAGAGTTCCAAATTCTTGAGGGTGGCCTTCTTAACCGTGTTAAAGCTGTACTTCTGTCTGGTGGTTACTCTGAAGCTAAGCTTGATACTATCGGTCGTAAGCAATGGCTAGAGCAAGTTCTAGAAGACGATGCGCTACAAACACAGCTTGAGCAACTTGCTGAGCAGTGGGATGAGCTAAAAGCAGACTTCGATAAGAAGTTTGAAACTAAGCGTCGTAAAATCACTCAAGGTGATGATCTAGCGCCTGGCGTTCTTAAGATTGTTAAAGTTTACCTAGCGGTTAAACGTCGTATCCAGCCTGGTGATAAGATGGCCGGTCGTCACGGTAACAAAGGTGTAATCTCTAAGATTAACCCTGTTGAAGACATGCCATACGATGAGAAAGGTCAGCCTGTAGACATCGTACTTAACCCGCTGGGTGTACCATCGCGTATGAACATCGGTCAGATCCTAGAAGTTCACTTAGGTTTGGCTGCGAAAGGTATCGGTGACAAGATCAACCAAATGGTTAAGGAACAACAAGAACTGCATAAGTTCCGTGAGTTCCTACAGAAGGTTTACGATCTTGGTGATACTCGTCAGAAAGTTGATATTGCTGAACTGTCTGATGATCAAGTTCGTACACTGATCAAGAACCTACGTGGCGGTCTACCGATTGCTACTCCTGTGTTCGACGGTGCTTCTGAGTCTCTAATCAAAGAACTACTTAAACTGGGTGATCTGCCAGAATCTGGTCAGCTTAAACTGTTTGATGGTCGTACTGGTGATTCGTTTGAGCGTCCTGTAACTGTTGGTTACATGTACATGCTGAAACTGAACCACTTGGTTGATGACAAGATGCATGCTCGTTCAACTGGTTCTTACAGCCTAGTAACTCAGCAACCACTTGGTGGTAAAGCTCAGTTCGGTGGTCAGCGTTTCGGTGAGATGGAAGTATGGGCACTAGAAGCATACGGTGCTGCATATACTCTACAAGAAATGCTAACAGTTAAGTCAGATGACGTTAACGGCCGTACTAAGATGTATAAGAACATCGTAGACGGTAACCATAGCATGGAACCTGGTATGCCTGAGTCGTTCAACGTACTGTTGAAAGAGATTCGCTCGCTAGGTATCAACATCGAGCTAGAAGACGAAGAGTAATCCCTCCTTCTTTTTAAAAGAAGATAGGATTATTTGGTAAAAGGGAGCTTGCTACAGCAGTGAGCTCCTTTAACTCCTTACAGGAGCTGAATGTGAAAGACTTATTAAACTTTCTAAAAGCACAGCATAAGACCGAAGAATTTGATGCAATCAAAATCGGTCTATCTTCACCAGACATGATCCGTTCATGGTCTTTTGGTGAAGTTAAAAAGCCGGAAACAATTAACTATCGTACGTTCAAACCTGAACGTGATGGTCTGTTCTGTGCACGTATTTTTGGTCCAGTTAAAGACTACGAATGTCTTTGTGGCAAATACAAGCGCCTGAAGCACCGTGGTGTTATCTGTGAGAAGTGTGGCGTTGAAGTTACACAAACTAAAGTTCGTCGTGACCGCATGGGCCACATCGAGCTAGCTTCACCAGTTGCTCACATCTGGTTCCTAAAATCACTGCCGTCTCGTATCGGTCTACTAATGGATATCCCTCTACGTGATATCGAACGTGTTCTTTACTTCGAGATGTACGTAGTAACTGAACCAGGTATGACTGATCTAGAAAAATCTCAGATGCTTACTGAAGAAGAGTATCTGGATCGTCTAGAAGAGTGGGGTGACGAATTTACTGCTAAGATGGGTGCTGAAGCGATCAAAGATCTGCTTGCAACAATGGACCTTCATCAAGAAGTGGAAGAAATGCGCGAAGAGTTAGAAACGACTAACTCAGAAACTAAGCGTAAAAAAGTTACTAAGCGCCTGAAGCTAGTTGAAGCGTTCATTGCATCGGGTAACGATCCGCAATGGATGATTCTGACTGTACTTCCGGTTCTGCCGCCAGATCTACGTCCTCTAGTACCACTAGATGGCGGTCGTTTTGCGACTTCAGATCTGAACGACCTTTACCGTCGTGTGATCAACCGTAACAACCGTTTGAAGCGCCTTCTAGAGCTAGCTGCTCCGGACATCATCGTACGTAACGAAAAGCGTATGCTGCAAGAGTCTGTTGATGCACTTCTAGATAACGGTCGTCGTGGTCGTGCTATCACTGGTTCTAACAAGCGTCCTCTGAAATCTCTTGCTGATATGATCAAGGGTAAACAAGGTCGTTTCCGTCAGAACCTTCTAGGTAAACGTGTAGACTACTCTGGCCGTTCTGTAATCACAGTAGGTCCATACCTTCGTCTACATCAGTGTGGTCTTCCTAAGAAGATGGCACTTGAGCTATTTAAGCCGTTCATCTACAGCAAGCTAGAAACTCGTGGCATGGCTACGACAATCAAAGCTGCTAAGAAGATGGTAGAGCGCGAAGAAGCTATCGTTTGGGATATCCTGGACGAAGTAATCCGCGAACACCCAGTACTGCTTAACCGTGCACCTACACTTCACCGTCTAGGTATCCAAGCGTTTGAACCAGTACTAATCGAAGGTAAAGCGATTCAGCTTCACCCACTAGTGTGTGCGGCATACAACGCCGACTTCGATGGTGACCAAATGGCGGTACACGTGCCTCTAACTCTAGAAGCACAGCTTGAAGCACGTACACTGATGATGTCGACGAATAACATTCTGTCGCCAGCGTCAGGTGATCCGATCATCGTACCTTCTCAGGACGTTGTATTGGGTCTTTACTACATGACACGTGACAAGATCAACGTGAAAGGCGAAGGTATGTACCTTGCTGGCCCTGCTGAGGCTGAAAAGGCATACCGTACTAAGACTGCTGAGCTACACGCTCGCGTTAAAGTACGTATCACCGAAACTGTAGTAGACGAAGATGGTAACAGCACTACTGAAACGAAGATGGTTGATACAACTGTCGGCCGTGCAATGCTATGGCAAATCGTTCCAGCTGGCCTACCGTACAGCATCGTTAACCAAAAGTTAGGTAAGAAGCAGATCTCTACTCTTCTTAACGAGTGTTACCGTAAGCTTGGTCTAAAAGATACAGTAGTATTTGCTGACCAAATCATGTACGCAGGTTTTGCATACGCTGCACTTTCTGGTGTTTCTGTAGGTATCGACGATATGGTTGTACCTCAAGCGAAATACGATGAAATTGAATCTGCTGAAGAAGAAGTTCGCGAAATCCAAGAGCAATTCCAATCTGGTCTTGTTACTGCGGGTGAGCGTTACAACAAAGTTATCGATATCTGGGCATCTACGAATGACCGCGTTGCGAAAGCAATGATGGATAACCTATCTTCTGAAACAGTTATCAACCGTGACGGCGAAGAAGAACAGCAAGAATCGTTCAACAGCATCTACATGATGGCCGACTCGGGCGCACGTGGTTCTGCAGCTCAGATTCGTCAGCTAGCAGGTATGCGTGGTCTGATGGCGCGTCCAGATGGTTCAATCATCGAAACGCCGATCACAGCGAACTTTAAAGAAGGTCTAAACGTCCTTCAGTACTTTATCTCAACGCACGGTGCTCGTAAGGGTCTTGCGGATACAGCACTGAAAACAGCAAACTCGGGTTACCTAACTCGTCGTCTAGTAGACGTTGCTCAAGACGTTGTAGTACACGAACATGACTGTGGCACGCATGAAGGTATCGACATGATGCCTCACATCGAAGGTGGTGACGTTAAAGTTGCACTTTCTGAGCTTGCTCTAGGTCGTGTAGTAGCTGAAGACGTTCTTAAGCCTGGTACTGAAGATGTACTGATTCCACGTAATACTCTGATTGATGAGAAGTGGTGTCAAATCATGGAAGACAACTCAGTAGATAGCATGAAAGTGCGCTCTGTTGTTACCTGTGATGCAGACTTCGGTTGTTGTGCACAGTGTTACGGTCGTGACCTAGCACGTGGTCACCTAGTGAACCAAGGTGAAGCAGTTGGTGTTATCGCTGCACAATCTATCGGTGAACCGGGTACACAGCTAACGATGCGTACGTTCCACATCGGTGGTGCGGCATCTACTGCAGCAGCAGAGAACAGCATCCAAGCTAAGACAACTGGTACTGTGAAACTTCACAATGCTAAGTTCGTAGTTAACAAAGATAAGAAACTGGTTATCACTTCTCGTGCATCTGAGATGACGATTATTGATGAATTCGGCCGTACTAAAGAGAAGCACAAACTTCCTTACGGTTCGATGCTAACCAAAGGCGACAACGCAGCAGTTACTGCTGGTGAAGTTGTAGCTAACTGGGAAGCGCATACCATGCCAATCATCACTGAAGTGGCAGGTCGTATCCAATTCGTAGATATGATCGATGGTATTACAGTTTCTCGTCAAACTGACGATCTAACGGGTCTTTCTTCAAGTGAAGTTACAGACGCAGCAGCTCGCCCAGCAGCAGGTAAAGATATGCGTCCAGCTATCAAACTTGTTGATGAGCAAGGTAACGACGTAATGATCCCTGGTACTGATATGCCAGCTCACTACTTCCTACCTGGCAAAGCGATTGTAAACATCGAAGATGGCGCTGAAGTTGGCATCGGTGACACACTATCTCGTATCCCTCAAAAATCGAGCGGAAACAAAGATATCACCGGTGGTCTACCACGCGTAGCTGACCTATTCGAAGCTCGTAAGCCTAAAGAGCCTGCGATCCTTGCTGAGCACACAGGTACTGTGTCTTTCGGTAAAGAAACGAAAGGTAAGCGTCGTCTAGTAATCACTCGTGAAGGCGGTGACGCTTACGAAGAGATGATTCCTAAGCATCGTCAATTGAACGTGTTCGAAGGTGAGAAGATTGAACGTGGTGATGTAATCGCCGACGGTCCTGAAACTCCACACGATATCCTGCGTCTACGTGGTATCCACGCAGTAACTCAGTACATCGCGAACGAAGTTCAAGAAGTTTACCGCTTACAAGGCGTAAAGATTAACGATAAGCACATCGAGACTATCGTTCGTCAAATGCTACGTAAGTGTACAATCACTCATTCTGGTGACTCTCCGTTCCTACCTGGCGAACAAGTTGAGTACCACAATGTTAAGATTGCTAACCGTAAGCTAGAAGCTGAAGGTAAAGAACTAGTACGTTTCGAACGTGATCTACTAGGTATTACTAAAGCATCTCTTGCAACTGAGTCATTCATCTCAGCTGCATCGTTCCAAGAAACGACTCGCGTACTAACAGAAGCTGCGGTTTCTGGTAAGCGTGATGACCTTCGCGGTCTGAAAGAGAACGTAATTGTTGGTCGTCTGATCCCAGCTGGTACTGGTTTCGCATACCACCAAGAGCGTCAAAAACAACGTGAAGAAGAGCAAGAAGGTCCTTCAGCTGAACAAGCTACTGACAATCTAGCAGCACTTCTAAACGCTGGTTTCTCTTCAGAAGAGTAAGCTCTACGAGTAGTCTCTAAGAGATAAGAAAAAGGCACCTTCGGGTGCCTTTTTTGTATCTGGCGTATTGGTATTTAGCTATGACTTATAAAGTGATAGGTGTGCTTATCTAGCTGGTGAGGTTGGATTTATGTCCTGAAGAGTGCTCTTTGAGGCCAGTAAGATAAAGGGTAGAGATGACTAGGCTGATTAGGGCTGTAACCATATGCTTATGGCTAAAGGTCAGGGCGAGCGAGTAAGCTCTGTCTGAAAGGTTCTGGGTAGTTTGGATAACCTTACAGACAAAACAAAAAGCTTGCACAGAGGCAAGCTTATTAAGGATTCGGCTAACTAAGCGCCTGGTGGAATCGCTAAACTGTCTGCAATAAGCTGGATAAGATTATCTTCTACTTCAAAACGTAGTTCGAGTAGTTCACCTACTTTGGACATATCTCCTTCGAAGTTAGGCAACTCATCGTCTGCATTTACTTTAACGTACTTATCATTGAATTCTAGAAGCGGCTCGGTTGTAAGTACGATCTTCGCGTAAGTTGTATCAATCTCGTCATTGGTTTTAAAGCCTGTTGCTTGCCATTTTTTCATGACCATATCGTAGATCTTAAAATGACCCTCTGAGATATAATCGACAACATGATCACAGAATGAGCTTATTTCTTTAGGGGAAGGGAGTTCAACAACGTTTGATTGCCCGTTGCTAGCTGGCTGCAAGGCACCTAGCTTACAATACTCAACGATTAGAGACTGTCGAGTTTCGAGCCAATGATCGATGACCTCATTAGAGCCACCCCATTGTTCTTGTATTTGTTTGAATTTATTTAGCATGACCATGTCCTCATGATCTGATCACAACCTTGTGATCAAGTAATTGCCTAAGCAGGGTCCGTTTTATTGGTAGCTACTAAGAGTAATAGCTTGAAATATTCTCTGCTACAACTCTAGTATGAAATTAGATTGCCAGTAAAATGAACGAACTGCAAGCAATGAGGCATAGGGATGTTTAAAAAAAGTGATAACAAAATGACAGAGCAAGCTTATTGGTGCGTCGTTTCTGGTAGTGATATTTGGGTTAATAATGATCAGTTTCCGTTTGGCTCTGCTGAAGAGCTTGGGCTGAATGTGGAGCATGCAATCTGTATTGGTCAGCATCAAGGTCGCAAGGTGTATTGGCTCAACGATTGTGATGTGGAGAATGAGCTGAGCATGGTCAGCCTAAGAGAGTTACTGCACTGGCCTGAAGTGAGTTTCTTGACTGCAAGCAAAGCCATCCAATATGGGCATATGACTCAAAGTATGCGTTTTTGCCCTCAGTGTGGTGGTCGAAATCATCTCAACCATAACCAGGTGGCGATGCAGTGTGGAGATTGCCGCACACTTCATTATCCTCGTATCTTCCCGTGCATCATTGTCGCTGTACGAAACGACAACAAGATATTGCTTGCGCAGCACCCAAGACATAAGACAGGTATGTATACCGTGATAGCGGGCTTCCTAGAGGTCGGAGAGACCTTAGAGCAGTGTGTGGCAAGAGAAGTCAAAGAAGAAACGGGTATCGATGTCGATAATATTCGTTATTTTGGCAGCCAGCCATGGGCGTTTCCATCGAGTATGATGATGGGCTTTCTCGCAGATTATGCTGGTGGTACGCTCAAGCCTGACTACAGCGAGCTATCGGATGCTCAATGGTTTGACGTAACAAGCCTGCCTGATGTTGCTCCTGTTGGAACCATTGCGAGACAGTTGATTGAGAAAACCGTTGATGACGTGATGAAAGATGGTGTGACTGAGCAGATACTAGAGCACTAATTTGCCTGTGATAGTATTTGGCCTATGGGTGATCAAAAGCTAAAAAAAACCCTCCACAAGTGGAGGGGGTAAGTAAGATGTCGTTATGAGATGCTGAGTAGTGACTACTCAGATGTTATAATTGTAATTTTCGCTAGCGAACAAATTTTTAACATGCTCCCGTAATTGGGTGCAAATTAAGCATTGATTTAAAAGTTAATAACTTGATCTAGGTTGCAAAGCACAAAGCTTTTACCCTTCAATCAGTGTTAGAATACTTGCCATCAAAACTAGACAAGATTGAATTGGAATTTAACGGAATGACCGAATTAAAAAACGATCGCTATTTACGCGCACTTTTAAAACAGCCTGTTGATTACACACCGGTATGGATGATGCGCCAAGCTGGCCGCTATCTTCCTGAATACAAAGCAACGCGCGCTGAAGCGGGCGATTTCATGTCTTTGTGCAAAAACGCGGAACTGGCATCAGAAGTAACACTTCAACCTTTACGTCGTTTCCCGCTTGATGCGGCAATCTTGTTCTCAGACATCCTAACTATCCCTGATGCAATGGGCTTAGGTTTGTACTTTGAAACAGGTGAAGGTCCTAAGTTTGAGCGTCCTATCACGTGTAAAGCTGACGTAGAGAAGATTGGCCTACCTGATCCAGAAGGCGAGCTTCAATACGTAATGAATGCCGTTCGTCAGATCCGTAAAGACCTGAAAGGCGAAGTGCCACTGATTGGTTTCTCTGGTAGCCCATGGACTCTAGCGACATACATGGTTGAAGGTGGAAGCTCTAAAGCATTCACTAAGATCAAGAAGATGATGTACGCAGAACCACAAACGCTGCACCTGCTTCTAGACAAGCTGGCTGACAGTGTTATCGAATACTTGAACGCGCAAATTAAAGCGGGTGCTCAATCGGTAATGGTATTTGATACATGGGGTGGTGTACTGACTCCTCGTGACTACAACCTATTCTCACTGCAATACATGCACAAAATCGTTGATGGCCTAATCCGTGAAAACGAAGGTCGTCGAGTACCGGTTACTCTGTTCACTAAGAACGGTGGCATGTGGCTTGAGTCTATCGCAGCAACAGGTTGTGATGCGGTTGGTCTAGACTGGACAATCAACATCGCAGATGCAAAAGCTCGCATCGGCGACAAAGTTGCTCTGCAAGGTAACATGGATCCTTCAATGCTTTACGCTCAGCCTGAACGTATTCGCGAAGAAGTGGGCAGCATCCTTGAAGGCTTCGGCGACGGTGGTACAGGTCATGTATTTAACCTAGGCCACGGTATCCACTTAGATGTACCGCCAGAGAACGCTGGTGTATTCGTTGACGCTGTTCACGAATTGTCTAAGCCTTACCACAAGTAATTCTGAGTAAGATTATTGAAAGCGCTGTTGGGAAACCAACAGCGCTTTTTTATTGCCTGAAATTGGCATTTGATGGCGGTTTAATCTTGTTGTGTGCAGTTAATTGGGTATTTGGATCATGGTAGGCCAAATACATCAGAGATGTGTTTCCTGATATAAGGAATGACTTCACTTTCAAACCAAGGGTTCTTCTTGAGCCAGATATTATTGCGTGGCGAAGGGTGGGGTAATGGCAAAAACTCAGGCGCCCACCTTTGCCAATCACGCACGGTTTCGGTCAATGTGCTGGTGGTCTTGTTTGTTAGGTAATGGTTTTGTGCGTACTGGCCAATCAGCAGTGTCATTTGAATATTGGGTAGAGATTGCAGCACTTTGTTATGCCAAAGCTCCGCGCACTCTTTGCGTGGTGGAAGATCACCACTTTTCCCTTTCCCCGGATAACAAAACCCCATAGGCACAATCGCGACTTTTTGCTCGTCGTAAAAAGTATCGCTATCTATCCCTAACCATCCTCTTAATCGTTCGCCACTCGCGTCATTCCAAGGGGTCGACGACTCATGCACCTTGATACCCGGCGCTTGACCTATGATCAGCAAGCGCGCGTTTGGATGCGCTTGAATCACCGGGTTAGCACCGTGTGATAGGTGAGGCTCACAAGCTCGGCATTGTCGAATCTCTTTAAGTAACGAAGAGGACATCAGTAACCTTTATCAAAATCGATGACATGATTAAGTGTAAAGCCATCTCGCCACTGTTTGTAATTCTCTGCGAAGATCTCGACTACTTGTCTTGGCTCACTGAGTGCAGCGATGTGTGGAGTGATGGTGACTTGCGGTAGTTTCCAGAAAGGATGTTCCTGAGAGAGGGGTTCACTTTCAAACACATCTAAAAATGCGTGTTCTACCCATCTGTTTTTTATGGCGAGCAACAAGGCTTTATTGTCGATGCTTTCCCCTCGACCGACATTAAACAGCAACACATTAGAGCAGTAACCTAACGTGGTTTGGTTCAACAGCTGATAGGTTTCAGCGGTTGATGGCAAGGTGTTGACCACAATATCGGCCTGCTTAAGGGCAGCCTCTATCTCATTGATGTGGAAAGTCTCTTTAAAGGTTTCTTGTTTGGATGGGATGCCGGTACGGTTGACACCTATGGTATGAATACCAAAAGCCGCCGCGGTTTTTGCCAAATGACTGCCGATTGAACCTGTTCCTAAAATCACCATAGTTTTGTCAGTTAGGCTAGTATAAAGCTGTGGCTGCCAGTTTCGTTGTTGTTGATGCTGGTGGTAATGAGGGAAGTGTCTACAGTGACTGATTGTGTAACCCAATACGTATTCTGCGATAGCCGGACCAAAGATGCCTTTGACGTTGGTTAGCGTATAGTCCTGACGCAGATCTGGCTGAGTGAGTTTATTGATTCCGGCATAGGTACTCTGTACCCAGTCTAGCTCTTTAAACTCGCCGAGGCGCTCTGCGATTAGAGGTGGTGACGCCAAGACAATCTGTGCTGATTTGGGGTTTTGAGTGATTTCTAGGTCGGGTAAATCCTGGTTTAGAATCAGTTGCGTATAGGTATCGTCATGCTCAGTAAGAATATAGAGCTTATTCGTAAAATTGTTCATCGGCTTACCTTTTCCCCCCAGGATTTATCAAGTACACTTTCGCTGTCTTTTTCTGCAATTATTGAGTGACTATGCTTCAGAATCCACTGCAGGTTCGTCTTGAAAAGTTAGAACCTTGGCAACAAATTACCTTTATGGCGTGTCTATGTGAGCGTATGTACCCTAACTATGCCATGTTTTGTGAGAATACAGAATTTGCGGAAGCTCGAATCTATCGTGATGTTTTGGATAGCATTTGGGAAATCCTGACGGTTAAAACAGCAAAGGTGAACTTTGAGCGTCAACTTGAGAAGGTTGAAGAGCTATTCCCTAGCGGTGATGATTTTGATTTTTATGGTGTTTACCCAGCAATGGACGCATGCCAAGGCCTAGCAACGCTAATTCATGGTCTGCTTGACCGTGAACATATGTTGGAAGCGGTAATTAAAGTGAGTCAACAATCGGTGAAGACGGTTGCTGAGCTTGAGTTTGCTCAAGGCGCTGAAGAAGTGACGAACGAAAACCAGAAAGAAAACGAAGCGGTGTGTGAAGAGTGGGACGTTCAGTGGGCCATTTTCCGACCTCTACGTGAAACGACTGAGCGTGACTTAGAGCTGATCAAAGACCTACGCCACGAACTGCGTGAAGACCCAGTCAGTAACATTGGTGTTGCGCTATAATTCGCAATTGCACCAAGGTACGAATAAAAACAAAGGCTCCCTAGGGAGCCTTTGTGGTATCTGACGGTATCAAATTTAGATTAAGCGTCTTTTTTGTCTTCGTTCTACACTTTGTCTTTTGATGCCTTATCTTTTGATGCGTCGTCGTCATTCGTTGATTTTGCATCTGAAGAGTCGTTGTCTGCTGGAGTTTCTTCCTCGTCCTCGTCATCGCGGTTTTCGATAACACCGTGTGTCTCTTTCCACTTCTCCCAGCGTTGGAACGCCAGTTCTTGCATGTCAGTCGTCTTATCCGCTTCGTCGACAATCTCTTCGCCCACTAGGTGCTCAAAGATGTCTTCTAGGGTGATGATGCCCTGAATAGTGCCGTATTCGTCCACAACTAAAGACAGTTGCAGGCGGTTTGCCATCATCTGGTCAAAGGCCTTAGCCAAGCCCATGTTGTTCAGCAACACGTGGATAGGGCGCATTACTTCACCCAAAGCTTTCTCACCACAACCGGCTTGCTGCAATCTAAACAGCTCTAAGCGGTGAACAAAACCGATGATGTTGTCACTCTGCTCGCTGTAAACCAGCGGACGTGAGAATGGCGTGTCTTTATGTTGTTCTAGGAACGTATTCACACTCATTTCCGCATCAACACGGAATACCACTGGGCGCGGCGTCATTACCTGAGTCACGGGTACATCTTGAATACCCAGTAGGTTGCTCAGGATTTTTGACTCGCCTTCTGCAAATTCACCGCTCTCTTTTGCCAAAATCGCCATTGCAGATAACTCATCACGCATTTTTGGTGCTTGGTGGCCACGAGCAAGACGTTTGGTGATCTGTTCTGAGAACCATACAAACGGTGTTAGGAAGAACACCATCCAACGAAGCACGCTTGCCGAAGCAGGAGCAAGTTGACGCCAGTAGGTTGCACCAATGGTTTTTGGAACAATCTCAGATAATACCAAGATACCTAGCGTTAGCACGGCAGAGAAGACACCTAACCATTGGCTACCAAAAACGACAGCCGCTTGTGCACCTGCTGTCGCAGCACCGATAGTATGGGCGATGGTGTTGAGCGTTAAAATTGACGCAAGCGGGCGGTCAATATCTGTTTTCAGTTTGTCTAAAGACTCTGCTGCAGGGTGCCCATTTTGTTTTAGTTGAGCAATGTAGCTCGGACTAATACTCAAAAGTACAGCTTCCAAAACAGAACAAATGAAAGAAACTCCAATAGCAATGGAGACGTAAATAGATAGCAGCAGCATGTTTGCCCTTAAATTAAATTGTACGCTTTAGCAGCGATTCAGCGTGGATTATAGTGAAAAAGTAGTGGCTAGGTCATCATTAATTTTGCTCTCAGCCCCTTTTAAACAAGGGCTTGCTTAATAAAATCAGTAACAAATTGTGAGTTATTACTCATATTATGGCTAAAACTACGGCATTAGAGCTAAAGATCGACGACAAACCTTTGCCAGATGGGGCATTTATGTTTTAGAGTGAATTGAATTCAAAAATACAAAGAAGGGAAACCTAAAATGAACAAGACTCAATTAATCGACTTTATTGCTGAAAAAGCGGACCTTTCTAAAGCACAAGCTAAAGCTGCTCTAGAAGCGACTCTTGGCGGTGTTACAGATGCTCTTAAAGATGGCGATCAAGTTCAGCTAATTGGTTTTGGTACTTTTAAAGTAAACCACCGTGCAGCTCGCACTGGTCGTAACCCAAAAACTGGTGATGAGATCCAAATCGCTGCTGCAAATGTTCCAGCATTTGTTGCAGGTAAAGCGCTGAAAGATTCAGTGAAATAATCTAAACTGTACCGAGGTAGTCGTATTCCACCTCGGTACAGGTTTTTATGAAAAAAGCATTTCTTCTCGTTTCACTATTATCTACATTTCTTATTGGCTGTTCTTCAACAAGCCCTCGCAAAAACCTAGAGCAATTTGAAACTCACACTGGCGGCCAAGTCATGGGCGACGCGACGAGTTTCTACTGGGTTACAAACAAGCTAACACAACCTCATACTTCAGCTGACTACGTCACTGTCGGCGATTACGGCTGGTACCAAACTGATTATGCTTGGTCAGAAGGCGTGCTTCGTGAATTCATTCGTGAAGGCGAGCAGCGTAACTCTTCTAATGAGCTGGTTCCCTATCGAGTCCATGTGCGTTTCAATAAGTCAGGCGAAGCTGTGTATCAACAGTATCGTATTGATAGCAAAATCTTACCTATCCAAGCCAAGCAGCTTGAAAACTATCAGAAAGAAGCGACGTCGGTTCTAGAGACCACAACGAAGCAGCATGATGAAGGGCTTAGGCTGATTCAGGGTTACTGGAATGGCAGCTCTTTTAAAACGTGCGCTGGTGGTGAGTTTGATCGCATTGAATTTAACCAGACCTTGCCAGGCTTCGTGATTGACCGATTGGCGTCTGTGGAAAGCTATGCGGCGTTTCTTGGCAGTGATTCACTGGGTAAGATGAGCGTGGAAGAGTTACTGATGCTGGCTGAAGACAGCCATGATTGTGTCGTTAGGCCATCATTGTTGAAAGAATAGCGAGTAATCAAAGGATTGAGAGTATTTGGCCTACTGTAGGCCAAGTGCCTATTTGTCTGTACAAATACAGATTCTTGTGTAAATGAGATAATAAAAGGCGCCTATTGAGGCGCCTTTTTCTGTTATTCACTTGCTGTCATTTGCTTACTGTTATTGGAAAGTAAGCGAGCAACAAGATTGTTTACTGCTCTTGTTCGCGCGCAATCGCACGGTAACCAATATCATTGCGGTGGAACATACCATTCCAGCTAACTTGCTTCGTCAACGCGTAAGCGCGCTCTTGAGCCTCAGAAACCGTATTGCCCAGTGCTGTTGCACAAAGTACACGACCGCCGTTTGTCACAACGTCGCCAGCTTCATTATTTGTCGTACCCGCGTGGAAAACCTTTTGGCCTTCAACTTCGCTTGTTGGTAGTGAAATAACGTCACCTTTTGCGTAGTCAGCAGGGTAACCGCCAGCCGCAAGAACAACACCGATAGAAGCGCGTGGATCCCACTTCGATTCTGCTTCGTCGAGCTTCTCGTCGATAGCCATTAGGCAAAGTTCAACAAGGTCTGACTCCATACGCATCATGATAGGTTGCGTTTCAGGGTCGCCAAAGCGGCAGTTGTATTCGATAACTTTAGGTGTGCCGTCAGCATCGATCATTAGGCCAGCGTAAAGGAAACCTGTGTAAGGTGCGCCTTCTGCGTCCATACCACGTACCGTTGGGTAGATAACTTCCTCAAGGATACGGTTGTGGATTTCTGGAGTTACAACCGGCGCAGGAGAGTAAGCACCCATGCCGCCCGTGTTTGGCCCAGTGTCTTTGTCGCCAACACGTTTGTGATCTTGGCTGGTGGCCATAGGAAGCACGCTAGAGCCGTCAACCATTACGATGAAGCTTGCTTCTTCGCCTTCGAGGAACTCTTCGATAACAACGCGGCTGCCTGCTTCGCCAAAGGCGTTGCCCGCTAGCATGTCTTTGATTGCGTCTTCTGCTTCTTCAAGGGTCATCGCAACGATAACGCCTTTACCTGCCGCAAGACCGTCAGCTTTCACTACGATAGGAGCGCCTTGCTCGCGAACGTAAGCGATAGCTGGCTCAATCTCAGTGAAGTTTGAGTAGTAACCTGTTGGGATATCATGACGAGCTAGGAAGTCTTTAGTGAATGCTTTAGAGCCTTCAAGCTGTGCTGCAGCTTGAGTAGGGCCGAAGATTGGCAAACCTACTTCGCGGAATGCATCAACCACACCGATAACCAATGGTGCTTCAGGGCCCACGATAGTCAGTTCGATTTTTTTATCTTGAGCAAACGCGACTAAACCAGCGATGTCTTCAACGCCGATGTTTACGTTCTCTAGTTTTGGCTCAAGTGCAGTACCTGCGTTACCTGGAGCAATGAATACTGTTTCAACGTTTGGGTTTTGTGCCGCTTTCCAACCAAGTGCATGCTCACGACCGCCGGCACCGATAATCAATACATTCATGTTTTAAAATCCTTATAGCTGCTTCAGAGCCTTTATTTCTGTGTCAAACATGCTCACTTATGGTCATAAGCTCCGCGTGTTTTCCTTGAACTAAAGTCACTGACTTGCTCTACGTATTTCAAATATCGGAATATTTAAAAAACAAAATTATAAGTTTTGCTCAAAGTAGTTGGTGATGTGGCTAGGCAGCAATTGAGCCCATCCCCGGGAGCATAGTCCGCTATGTGACCGGGGTGGGCGAAAGCAGCTAACGACGCCACAGTGCCAAATACGAAGAGGAAATTAGTGGCGGAAGTGACGCATGCCCGTAAAGATCATCGCCATGCCGTGTTCGTCTGCTGCTGCGATAACTTCGTCATCACGCATAGAGCCGCCCGGTTGGATAACACACTTGATGCCAGCCTCTGCAGCCGCGTCGATACCGTCACGGAATGGGAAGAATGCATCTGATGCCATCACACAGCCTTCAACCTGTAGACCTTCGTCTGCAGCTTTGATGCCTGCGATTTTCGCAGAGTAAACGCGGCTCATTTGGCCAGCGCCAACACCAATTGTCATGTCGCCTTTCGAGTAAACGATAGCGTTAGATTTAACGTATTTCGCTACTTTCCAGCAGAATAGAGCATCTTTCAATTCTTCAGCTGTAGGTTGGCGCTTAGAAACCACTTTAAGGTCATCTTCAGACACCATGCCTTGGTCGCGGTCTTGAACTAGCAAACCACCGTTAACGCGTTTAACGTCAAAGCCAGTTGTCTTCGTTGTCCACTCACCACACTCAAGTAGGCGAAGGTTTTTCTTAGCCGCTACGATTGCTACTGCTTCAGCAGAAACTGATGGTGCAATGATAACTTCAACGAATTGACGCTCAGTGATAGCCGTTGCTGTTGCAGCGTCTAGCTCACGGTTGAAAGCGATGATGCCGCCAAATGCAGAAGTTGGGTCTGTTTTGAATGCACGGTCGTAAGCTTCTAGGATGTCTTCACCTAGTGCAACACCACATGGGTTAGCGTGCTTAACGATCACACATGCTGGCTGGTCGAACTCTTTCACACACTCAAGTGCTGCGTCGGTGTCAGCGATGTTGTTGTAAGAAAGGGCTTTACCTTGAATCTGGCGAGCTGTAGAAACTGATGCTTCTTCAGGGTTTGCTTCAACGTAGAATGCGGCTGCCTGGTGGCTGTTCTCACCGTAGCGCATGTCTTGCTTTTTCTCGAACTGTTGGTTGAACGTGCGAGGGAATTTAGACTCTTCGTCAGCCTTCTTTCCTTCTTCATCAAGTAGAGAGGCACCGTAAGATGGAACCATAGTGCCGAAGTAGTTTGCGATCATGCCGTCGTAAGAAGCGGTGTGCTCGAATGCTGCGATAGCGAGGTCGAAGCGAGTCTCTAGTGTTAGAGATTTATCGTTCGTGTCCATTTCAGCGACAACGCGCTCGTAGTCGTGTGCGTTAACAACGATCGTTACGTCTTTGTGGTTTTTCGCTGCAGAGCGAACCATTGTAGGGCCGCCGATGTCGATGTTCTCAACAGCATCAGCAAGGGTACAACCTTCTTTAGCAACGGTTTCTGCGAATGGGTATAGGTTTACAACAACCATATCGATAGGGTTGATACCGTGAGTTTCCATCACGTCATCATCTTGGCCACGACGGCCTAGAACACCACCATGAACTTTTGGGTGCAGAGTCTTAACACGGCCATCCATCATTTCTGGGAAACCAGTGTAGTCAGATACTTCTGTAACAGAGATGCCTTTTTCAGCAAGCAGGCGAGCAGTGCCACCGGTAGATAGGATATCTACACCACGGTTAGCAAGAGCTTGTGCAAATTCAACGATACCAGTTTTGTCTGATACGCTGATTAGAGCGCGGCGAATTGGACGAGCGTTATTCATGCTTCCATCTTCCTCAAATTCATGGGGTTAAAATAAAGATATTTGCCAAAAAAGAACTTGTTTCTATCTTCTTAGCGTGGATTATCTTAGATACCAGTAAGAGATAAAATATTGGCCAGTTTTGGTAAAGACCTTTTGGGTTAGTCTTATGATTAAGCTATAAGATAACCAACTCCAAATTTGATGGCGCAGATTCTAACTAATTTATTACAAAAAAGCTCGCGCAATCGTTTGGCATCTCAAAATTAATTATGAAAAGTGCCATTTCAGCCTGAAAAGTAACGATAAGGTTAATTGTGGAATGGACGAAACAGTAGGAAAAAACATGTTTCAGATCGGTGAATTAGCGAAGCGATGCGGTGTGACAGCCGATACCTTGCGATTTTATGAGAAGAATAACCTGATCGCGCCAGCCAGTCGCAGTGACTCGGGTTATCGCCTATATGATGAAAATAACCAGAAACAGGTGACGTTTATTCTCAAATCTAAAGCGTTGGGGCTGAGTTTGGACGAGATTAAAGAATTGCTTGAGATTCGCCTCGAGGCCACACAGCACAGTTGCGCTGAAGTGAAGTCGATTACCTCAGCAAAGCTAGAGATGATTGATGAGAAGATTACCGAGTTAACTAAGATTCGCACCGCACTTAAAAAGATTAATGATGCGTGTTGTGGTCACGTAGACGATGATGCAAGCCATTGTTCGATTCTAGCAGCCTTGGACTCAGCAAACGTCGACAAAGGTCGCTGCTGTCGCACTGGAGAGTAATCAGCGACTATCACGGATCGACAAGCCAAAAAAAAGCCAAACTCAACAATGAGCTTGGCTTTCAATTCAATAAATTACGAAAGAACGATTAGTTCATGCCGTATTTTTTAAGTTTCTTGCGAAGAGTACCGCGGTTAATACCCATCATGGTTGCTGCGCGAGTTTGGTTACCGCGAGTGTACTGCATGATAGTGTCTAGTAGTGGCTGTTCAACTTCAGCTAATACTAATTCGTATAACTCGCTGACTTCTTGACCGTTTAATTGAGCAAGGTAATTTTTCAATGATGCTTTAACTGAGTCACGTAGTGGCTTCTGCGTGATTTGGTCTTGTGATGTAACTGTAGTTACTGTCAATGCTTCTGAAGTCAGATTTTGTTCGAACATATTCGGTCTAGCTCTTCTCGTAATTATGGTGCAACGTTATCAAAAAAACCTTCTAGCGCTTCAAGCTGCAGATCACCTGCTTCGAATGCGTTGAAGGTACGGCGAAACTCACTCGCTTGTTCATGTTCTTTTAGATACCAACCCACATGCTTACGAGCGATGCGAGGGCCTAAAAACTCTCCATAAAATTCATGTAGAGCGTGCACATGACCAAGCATGATGTCTTTCACTTCCGAAATCGGGAGTGGGTCCATCGTGGTGCCGTTTTCCAAATAGTGTAGGATTTCGTTAAAAATCCAAGGACGTCCTTGGGCAGGTCGACCTATCATTAAAGCATCAGCGCCGGTGTACTCCAGCACAAACTTCGCTTTTTCCGGACTATCGATATCACCGTTAGCGATAACCGGAATAGATACTGCTTGTTTCGCTGCTTTAATGTGTTTGTATTCTGCCTCACCTTTGTACATACAAGCGCGAGTTCTTCCATGGAGCGCAAGAGCTTGTATGCCGCAGTCTTCGGCTATTTTCGCGATTTGGACACAGTTTCTATTGTCTGTATCCCAGCCTGTGCGCGTTTTCAACGTTACTGGAACGTCGACAGCATTTACCACCGCTTTCAGAATGTCTTCAATGAGTTCTGGATGCTGCAGTAAGGCTGAGCCCGCAAGCTTCTTATTCACTTTTTTGGCTGGACAACCCATGTTGATATCGATGATTTGCGCACCGTTATCGACATTAAATTGAGCAGCCTCGGCCATAAGCTGTGGATCTGCACCAGCGATTTGTACTGAACGAATGCCCGATTCGCCTTCATGTACCATACGCTGCTGAGACTTTGACGTTTTCCAAACTTTCGGATTGGAGGACATCATTTCACTGACTGCCATCCCCGCACCGTAGCGAAGACACAACTCACGGAATGGTCTATCCGTTACGCCAGCCATAGGAGCGACGATTAGATTGTTCTTAAGTTGATAATTTCCGATTTTCAAAAATGTCATCACAGTTCTGTACCAGCAAGGGCGCGCATTTTACGCATTTTTTCGCTGCGTGAAAAGACTAATATTTGAGCATTTACAATTTGTTTTTGTAATTTGTTTAAATTTCAGTCAATTAGCGCCCAAAGTCTTGTCTAGCCTTGCTTGCGCCCTGAGATTCGACACCATTCTTGTTGTTCGATGATCGGATCAATGTGAAGCTCATCACGATAATAAGTGGCAACATCTTCTGCTTGTGTATCTAAAACACCCGACATCGCAAGTACACCATTTGGCTTAACTAGGCCCTTGATGATGCCAGAAAGGTCGCGTAATGGACCCGCAAGAATGTTGGCAACAACAACGTCTGCTAGCAAACCTTCCGGTTGATCTTGTGGCAAGAACACCTCTAGTTGCTCAGCAACGCCATTGCGTTGTGCGTTGTCTTTTGATGCAAGCAGAGCTTGAGGATCAATGTCGATCCCGATAACTTTTGCTGCGCCTAGTTTGATCGCAGCGATCGCTAGGATGCCTGAGCCACAACCGAAGTCGATCACGGTTTTGCCTGCAAGGTCTAAGCCTTCAAGCCACTCAAGACACAATGCCGTTGTCGGGTGAGTACCTGTACCAAATGCAAGGCCAGGGTCTAGCATTACGTTAACAGCGTCAGGTTCAGGGATATCGCGCCAGCTAGGGCAGATCCATAAACGCTCACCAAACTTCATTGGGTGGAAGTTGTCCATCCATTCACGCTCCCAATCCTTGTCTTCAATTTGCTCTACTTTATGAGCAAAGTCTGCAGGGAACATGTTGCTTGCTTTAATCTGCGCTAGAACGACACCAGTATCAGTCTCAGCGTCGTAAAGCGCGAGAATGTCAGTATCACCCCAAAGGCGAGTTTCGCCTGGCAGAGGCTCAAATACAGGGGTATCTTGTGCATCCAGGAAAGTTACAGAAAGAGCACCAGTCTCTTCCATTAACATGTCGCCGATTTGTTCGGCATTTTCATTGGTAGCATTAAGCTTGATTTGAATCCAAGGCATGGCTGCATCTTCTATATGAGAAAAATTGGATGGCGAGTCTAGCAGAAAATATGAGCAAATTCACCAAAACCCCACGGAATATAATGGGGATTAAAGATTGATTTTTTCGGCGGTTCAAAAACAAAAATGCTCACCGAAGTGAGCATTTTGACTGTTCTTAAACGAACGGATTATGACAAACCAAGTTTCTTCTCAAGGTAGTGGATGTTTGCACCACCGTGTTGGAAGTTTTCGTCGTTCATAATAGACAGTTGAAGCTCAGTATTAACGTTAATACCTTCAACAATCATTTCACCCAATGCGTTCTTCATACGAGCGATAGCAACATCACGGTTCTCACCGTAAGTGATCAGCTTACCAATCATTGAATCGTAGTGTGGTGGCACTGTGTAACCCGTGTAGATGTGAGATTCCCAACGTACGCCCATGCCGCCTGGTGCGTGGAAACGTTCAATCTTACCTGGTGAAGGTAGGAAACGAACTGGATCTTCAGCATTGATACGACATTCGATTGAGTGGCCACGCAGCTTAATGTCATCCTGAGTGAATGATAGAGGCTGACCAGCTGCAATACGTAGCTGTTCTTTCACTAGGTCGATACCCGTTACCATTTCAGTAATCGTGTGTTCAACCTGGATACGAGTGTTCATTTCGATGAAGTAGAATTCACCGTTCTCGTATAGGAATTCAAATGTACCTGCACCGCGGTAACCGATCTCAATACATGCACGAGTACAACGTTCGCCAATGTACTTACGCATCTCTTCAGTGATACCTGGAGCTGGCGCTTCTTCCACAACTTTCTGGTGACGACGTTGCATTGAACAGTCACGCTCACCTAGGTGGATAGCATTACCTTGGCCATCTGCAAGCACTTGTACTTCAATGTGACGTGGGTTTTCTAGGAATTTCTCCATGTAAACCATGTCGTTGTTGAAACATGCTTTTGCTTCAGCACGAGTCATCGCGATAGCTTCAGTTAATTCTGCTTCAGAACGAACAACACGCATACCACGACCGCCGCCGCCGCCAGATGCCTTGATGATAACTGGGAAGCCAATGCGTTTAGCGTGCGCTTTGTTTTTTGCTTCGTCGTCGTCAAGAGGGCCGTCAGAACCTGGTACACAAGGTACGCCAGCTTTTTTCATTGACGTGATAGCTGACACTTTGTCACCCATCATGCGAATGGTTTCAGCTTTAGGGCCAACAAAGATAAAGCCACTGCGCTCTACCTGTTCTGCAAAGTCTGCATTTTCAGATAGGAAGCCGTAGCCAGGGTGAACAGCTACTGCACCTGTAACTTCAGCTGCGCTGATGATACGAGGGATGTTTAGGTAGCTATCGATACCACGAGCTGGACCGATACAAATGGTTTCGTCTGCAAGCAGTACGTGCTTAAGGTCACGGTCAGCAGTTGAGTGAACCGCTACCGTTTTAATGCCAAGCTCTTTACATGCACGCAGAATACGTAGTGCAATCTCACCACGGTTTGCGATTACTAATTTATCTAACATAATGAGTGCTCTCTATTATTCGATAATTACTAGAGCTTGGTCGAATTCTACTGGTTGACCGTCTTCAACTAGGATAGCTGTTACAACACCAGATTTATCAGCTTCGATTTGGTTCATCATTTTCATTGCTTCAACGATACATAGCGTTTCGCCAGCAGTTACAGATTGACCAACTTTAACGAATGGTTTTGCGTCTGGGCTTGGAGCGCCGTAGAAAGTACCAACCATTGGAGAAAGAACTTGGTGACCAGCTGGAACTGCAGGAGCTGCTGCTTCTGCTGCTACAGGTGCCGCCGCAGGAGCTGCTGCCGCTACAGGTGCTGGAGCAGCTGCATATTGAACAGGTGCTACAGGTGCAGTGCTGTTACGACTGATTCGTACTGACTCTTCACCTTCAGAGATTTCTAGCTCAGAAATACCAGACTCTTCAACCAATTCGATTAGCTTTTTGATTTTGCGAATATCCATTGTTTCTTTCTCTTTATCTGTTAATTGAACTTACTCTATGACTGAGTAGGTTAGTAATAGTTCGTTGTTTATGTTTACTTTGAGTTGAGCTTGCTGAGCGCAGCGGTCAAAGCAAATTGATAACCTTGGGCACCTAAGCCACAAATCACACCTTCTGCTTTATCAGATAGGTAAGAGTGGTGACGGAATGGTTCACGCGCGTGAACATTCGATAGATGAACCTCAATAAATGGTATGGCAACGCCAAGTAGTGCATCACGCAGTGCCACACTGGTATGTGTAAAGGCTGCTGGGTTGATAATAATAAAATCAACATTTTGATAAGCACTATGGATAGCTTCAATCAGTTCGTACTCACGATTTGACTGTAAGTGAGATAGCTCAACATCGTGTGCTTTCGCTTGCTCGGTCAGTGAGCTAATAATCTGGTCAAGTGTTTGAGAACCGTAGTGTGCAGGCTCTCTAAGGCCTAACAGGTTAAGGTTTGGGCCATTTAAAACTAGAATGCGAAACTTTGTAGACATCGTGGGGCTATCTTCCTTTATCGTGTTTACGAACGTGAATGTTGCCATTTTATTGAAAATTTGCGGTTAATTTCCAGTGAGAAAAACCCAAATTTAAAAATTAGAACCAGATTATAGCTAATTCAGCGCAAATCGCAGCAATTTACTGGTCTAATCTCATATTGATACAGCTTGGAATTGTTACCAACTTAACAAAAAAGCGTCTTAGCCTTAATTTGGGGCGGGATATTTGAGATCAAGATCAGCCATAAAAAAACCGCCACATAGGTGACGGTTTAGAAAGTGCTGTTTTAAACAGTGATTAGCTGCTGTGACTGGTTGCTTATGCCAGTTCTGCTTTCTCGGCAATCAGCTTATCAACCACACTTGGGTCGGCCAGTGTCGAGGTATCACCTAGGTTACCTGTATCGCCAGTCGCGATTTTACGCAGGATACGACGCATGATTTTACCCGAACGAGTTTTTGGTAGAGAGTCGGTCCAGTGCAGTACATCTGGCGTTGCAATTGGGCCAATCTCTTTACGTACCCAGTCTTTTACTTCTTTATGAAGCTCTGCGGTTGGGAACTCACCATCATTCAGCGTGATGTAAGCGTAAATCGCTTGGCCTTTAATATCATGAGGGATGCCCACAATCGCGGCTTCTGCAATCTTATCGAACGCGACTAGAGCCGATTCAATCTCAGCAGTACCCATACGGTGACCTGATACGTTAAGTACATCATCGACACGCCCCGTAATCCAGTAGTAACCGTCTTCATCACGACGAGCGCCGTCACTGGTGAAGTACATGCCTTTAAAGGTCGAGAAGTAAGTCTGTTCGAAGCGGTCATGATCGCCATGAACGGTACGCATTTGGCCTGGCCAAGAGTCAAGAATCACTAGGTTGCCGTCTGTTGCACCCTCAATGATGTTACCCATGTTATCAACCAGTGCCGGTTGCACACCGAAGAATGGACGAGTTGCAGAGCCCGGTTTCAGGTCTGTTGCGCCTGGTAGCGGTGCAATCAAGATACCGCCCGTTTCTGTTTGCCACCATGTATCAACAATTGGAGATTGCTCATTACCGATTGTTTTGTAGTACCACTCCCACGCCTCTGGGTTGATAGGTTCACCCACTGAGCCCATGATTCTTAGGCTGTCACGAGAAGTACCTTCAACGGCTTCATTGCCTTTCGCCATCAATGCACGAATAGCCGTTGGCGCCGTATAAAGAATATTAACTTGGTGCTTATCGACCACTTCGCTCATGCGGCTGGTGTTCGGGTAATTTGGCACGCCTTCAAACAGAATCGTTTTTGCGCCATTAGCAAGCGGTCCGTAAACAAGATATGTGTGACCGGTAATCCAACCCACATCGGCTGTACACCAGAAAGTCTCGCCTTCTTGGTAATCGAATACGTATTTGAAGGTCATCGCAGCATAAACAAGGTAGCCACCTGTGGTGTGCATAACGCCTTTAGGTTTACCTGTTGAGCCTGACGTATAAAGGATGAATAGTGGATCTTCTGCGTTCATCTCTTCTGGTGGGCAATCTGCAGATACATTAGCAATAGCATCGTGCCACCACACATCGCGATGTTCGTGCCATGCCACATCACCGCCAGTGCGTTTGAATACAACAACCTTCTCGATGTTTTTCACTTCAGGGTTCGTCAGTGCTTCATCGACATTCTTTTTCAGTGGAACAGCACGGCCGCCACGCACGCCTTCATCGGCAGTGATAACGACTTTAGAATTTGAATCGATAATACGACCAGACAGTGCTTCTGGTGAGAAACCACCAAATACGACTGTGTGAACCGCACCGATACGGGTACACGCCAGCATGGCTACTGCCGCTTCTGGCACCATTGGCATGTATAAACAAACCACATCACCTTTGTGCACGCCTTGCTCTTTTAGAGCATTCGAAAACAGGCACACTTCTTTATGCAGTTCATTAAAAGTTAGAGTTTTATCATCTGCCGGGTCATCGCCTTCCCAGATGATAGCGACTTCATCACCGCGCTCAGCAAGGTGGCGGTCGATACAGTTAGCCGAAACGTTAAGCGTGCCATCTTCAAACCAGCGAATATCAATGTGGCCAGGGTCGAAAGAGGTGTTTTTTACTTGTGTGAAAGGTTTGATCCAATCAACGATTTTTCCGTGTTCACCCCAAAAGCCTTCAGGGTCAGAAACAGATTGCTGGTACATGGCTAGGTAAGTGTCATTATCCGCGTGTGTGGTTGATTTAATATTTTCTTTTACCGGATAAACGTGGGCTTCACTCATTGCATCTCTCCTTGTGCCTACATTCCTAATGAACTGGCAACTTCCTTTGTGTTCAGTTTCTAGGTCTATTACAGAACCGTCTTTGTGTTATCACTCTCGGCTAGGACGGCGATTTCCACAATTAGACTTTAGGATGAGACGCTGCTTTTCACTTACAAAATAGCGAGTTAAGTTCAATTTTGAGATGTTGCTCTCTATGTGAAGCGCCAGTGGTTGAATTAAGAATAAGAAGAGTTGAAACGGGGAAGGTCACCATGTTTCAGGCGCACAAAGATCAGCGCAGCGGAGATAGCGTCTTGTAATGCATCATGTTTATTGACCGGGATAGGTAAATCGAGTTGGCGACAGATGGCGTCCATACTGAGATCAAAATAGGCATTGGGCAGCTGTCTTTCGAGTTTGTCTTGATAGAGTTGGCTCACTTCGACTAATCGGTTAGGCAGTGGAAATCCAAGCTGTTTTAAACAGGCGCGGTCGAGAATTTTTTTATCATAGCGGATGTGATAGCCGACTAAAGGACGATTTCCAATGAAGTTCAGTAGCTCGATTAAAGCCTGTTTTTCTTCGATGCCGTGCTTTAGATCTTGATGACGGATACGGTGGATTTTTATTGAATTGCAATCGAGCGATTGGGGGGCGCGCAACCGGACTTCAAAAGGTTGGCTGGTAATGATTCGGTTACCGATGATCTTGGTCGCGGCAATGGTAACTAATTCTGCCTGATTGGGATCTAGGCTGGTGGTTTCACAATCGAGCGATACATATTCATGATCAATAGGCGCAGTAAACAGAGGCTGATAGAGGGAGCCTTTGAGCTTGTGATGCCAGTAATAGCGAACCAACCTATTCATCGTTCAATGCCTAATCCCGTATCTGATAGTGGTAGCCGAGCCATTGCTTGAATTTCTTCACCACGTGCAGGCTATGACGAAGCAGATCCCTGTCTGCTCGTTCCATCAGTTTGACGTTAATCTTGTTGCTGCTGTGCTGCTGAGAAAGCCTTTGGGCTAAGCGCCACTTAAAGAATTGCTTGAGTGCTTCACTGAGATTATCGGCAGTACTTTGCTCTAATACTTTCTTGCTGACCAGCTGCTCAATGCGTTCGAAGGTGTTGTTGACCGTGACACCATGTTCTAGGCAAAGCGCTCTCACACCATGCACGATAGGGAAAATACCGCCTTGTTTGATATCGAGTCCGGACTTAGATTGCTTCACATTACCAAACAGGGTCAGGGGAACTGAGAAGTTCAGCGCCGGGCGGCAGAACTCCGTCAGAATCAATTCTTGTCCGAGCATTAAATCACTGAGGTGCTGCTTTACAGGTTTTAATAACTCTCTATTCCCCGCTACTGCGTGTGCATCTGCCATGATCGCGATATCCATCACGGTGTCTGGCGTGGCTTTTTTTACCCAATGGGTGAGGGTTTGTTTCCACTCTTGTTCTGAATGCACCCATTTCGGATTGTTGACCATTACGTTGCCCGGGCACAGTGGGTAACCCAATTGTTGAAGGGTATGGGTGAGGTCGTTCATGGCACTTTGGCATTGATGCCATTCCAAACCATCTTGAATAATCAGAGCGTTGTCTTGATCGGTTTTGAGAATTTGCTCTCCACGCCCCTCAGAACCCAACACGATTAGGCAGCAATGATTATGCAGTGCAGGTGGGATCACCAACTCAAAAGCCTTCTCTATGATCTGTTCGTTGACCGCAGAAATCAGCTCCATGATAAAGCGTGTGCGAATCCCATTACTGAGCAAGCTCTCGACCAGTTGACGTTGTTTGTTGGATGCCATTGCCAATTCTTCAACGCTGGTGGCGCGCGCAATACGCAAAGTAAGAACGTGGGAGTGTGTGGAGAATGCACTGAGAATCTGTGTCATATCCACCATGCCGACCGCATTTTTACCATCACAAACCATCAACCTTTTTACTCGATTTCTGGTCATGGTAATCATGGCGTTAAATAAGAAATCGCCTTGGTTCACGTGCATCACCGGAAACGTTGCGATCTCACCGACAGGCGCATCCAGTGTGAAATTATCGAGCATCACAGCATGCAATAAATTGGTTCGAGTGACGATTCCATACGGCAAGGAACATGATGATCCAAAAGCTTTTGGATCATTATGTTCCAAATGGACTAGGGCCGAGTCTAACCCTTGTTCTTTAAGGGTTTGAGTGACTTGGTTGATCGGTTGGTTTGGTTCAAGTATCAGTGGTGGGTGATAGATAGAGTCATCCACTTTGGTTAATATAAACTCGGCAAGATTCTGTTGCTGCTGGGCGGCTTCTATCAAAGCTTTTCGTGTTGATAGGTTGCTATCAAAGTAGGCAGCGAATTGGCCATTGGCGTGGTAAAGCTCAAGAAAAATATCGGTGGGCAGCAGATAACTTAATGTATCTTCGAGTGCGATATATTGGTGTTTGGTGTGGGGTTCAAACTGGCTGCGGACATCAAAAATATCGTCATTGGCATAGTGTGCGTAAATCTCACCATCACTGCTCGCGCGCTCTTCAACAGCTCCTTTGATCAAAATATGCAGGTGTCGGCTCGGCCTTTCAGCTTCCAGTATCACTTCTTGAGAGCGGTAATACACCACGTCTAATGAAGAGCGAAGCTTCAACTGTTCGGCGTCGGACAGGCTATCGAAGGGCGGGTGCTGCATATTAAATTTGTCAGGCATAAGCATCACAAGAAGAAATGGGAGTCTTTAATCAGTCTGACAAAATACCAGCGAAGCTCCAGACGACTTTAGTCTAAATGCGAGTATGAGTATTGATGAGCGTGAAATCTCTTGTTGAAATGCGATATCCAGACCCATTGAATATGGGAATACTATCCCAGTAATAATTCCCTTTTTCATCGTATGCGAGATAGGCATAATTGGTGCTGCCTTTTTCCGCACACTTTATAGGTCATTTATGTTTAGCCCTTCACCCTATGGCTGGATCTCTCAGTATTTTCTTGGTTTCTTTTTTGCGTATGGCGTGTATTTGCCATTTTGGGCGTTGTGGTTTGAAGACCAAGGCGTGTCTGCTGGTGATATTGGCGTATTGATTGGTATCGGCTTTGCGACTCGTTGTGTGGCCAACTTAGTGATTACGCCGCGTATCCATAAAGTGGAACACTTGATGCCAGCGCTACGCTGTTTGAGTTTCGCTGCGCTGCTGTTTGTCGGTTTCCACTTCTTCACCGGTGGCAGCTTTATACTGATGTTGTTGGCAACGGTACTGTTTAACCTCTGTTGTGGGCCGATCATTCCTCTTTCTGATGCGATGGCTAACCATTACAGTCGTTTGAAAATGTTCGACTACGGCCGAACTCGTCTTTGGGGATCAATTGCCTTTATCGCAGGTTCAACGGTTGTTGGCTATTTGGTGGCACAATTCGGCACTGACATGATTTTGTATACTGCGCTTGCCGGTGTGTTGCTGTCATTGATTCTTGCGATGAGAAACCCCAATGTGATGCCAGTAACACAATCTGAGCAACAAGCGGCGCGACCAAAACTAGGTGAACTGCTGCGTGAGTCGTCAGTGGTAAAGTTTTTAGCCTTGATGGCGCTGCTGCAAGGTAGTCATGCGGCTTACTACAGTTTTAGTGCGATTTATTGGAAAGAAGCGGGTCACTCAGAAGCTATCATCGGTTATTTGTGGAGTTTAGGTGTTGTTGCTGAAGTGGCCGTATTTGCTCTGAGTAAGCGATTATTCTCAGGCTGGTCACTGCGTACTTTGTTTGTCGTCGCGGCTATTGGGGTGATGGCGCGTTGGGGTATAACCGCATCAACCACGGCGATTTTTGCACTGGTGATGGTGCAGTTGCTGCACGGTGTGACATTTGCCATGGCACACATCGCCGCGATTCAATACATCCAATCTGAAGAACAAAACAAGATGGTTGCGCTACAAGCCCTGTATAACGCGATTCCATTAGGTGCCTTTATTGCACTGATGACCACCTTAAGTGGTTGGGGTTATGAGCTTTGGGGCGCAAATATCTTCTGGGGCATGGCTGCAATGGGTGCACTTGCTCTGTTCATTAAGTTGGATGAAAGAAGTTCAGTGGTTGAGATTAATCAATCAGATTCGGAACAGTCAGAATCTCACAGCAAATGCTGATAATTAGAGTCTAAAGCACAGAATTTAAGCGATGCGATTGAGTTAATCACCCATCCTTAGTTAAATGAAACCTCTCCCTTATGGAGAGGTTTTTTTATGGATGAAAAAAGGGTTTTCAATGCAAGGATGGATAGTAATTCCAGTCTCTTTAGCCTACTTGGGCGTGTTATTTCTGATCGCTTGGTATGGAGACAGGCAGGTTCGTTGGCTATCGCGTTGGCGCCCGTGGATCTATAGCCTTTCGATTGCCGTGTATTGTACCTCTTGGACCTTCTATGGAACGGTCGGGCAGGCGAGTAACAACCCTTGGTCTTTTTTACCCATTTACCTCGCCCCGATTCTAGTCTTTACACTAGGCTGGCGGATCTTGGCGCGGCTGATCCTGATTGCGAAGCGGGAACATATCACCTCCATTGCCGACTTTATCGCGGCTCGTTATGGAAAATCTCAGGGCTTAGCGGTGGCGGTGACGGTTATCGCCGTGGTTGGTATCCTTCCTTATATTGCTCTGCAACTGCGTGGTATTACCATGGGGTTGGATATTGTTGCACCCAACCTAGCGGCTGACTTCGGTTATCAGGACTATCATGTGTCTTGGTTTGTGGTCGGTGCTTTGGCTATTTTCACCATGCTGTTTGGTACAAGACACATTGATAACACAGAGCATCACCGTGGTATGATGATGGCGGTGGCGTTTGAATCCATCGTTAAGCTCGCGGCATTCCTGATCGTTGGCCTATTCATCATGTATCTGGCGATGAGCAGCGACAAGATCGACTTGCTTGATGTGGCGGCTTCCACCTACGAATCACCCAATATTCCGACCTTAATTATTCATACCGTTTTGACCATGTTGGCGATTGTCTGTCTGCCACGCCAGTTCCATACCATGGTGGTAGAGAACGAACGTCCTCAAGACCTGCATACCGCTCGTTGGTTGTTTCCGCTTTACCTGATTTTGATGGGACTGTTCGTGCTGCCAATTGCTTGGGCAGGACAAGGACTACTTACTGGTATGCCAGCGGATACCTATGTGATCAGTGTGCCAATGTCAGAAGGCGCTAATCACATTGCCTTGCTGGCTTTCCTTGGTGGTACGTCTGCGGCAAGTGGCATGGTGATAGTGTCGACCATCGCCTTGGCGATCATGGTGTCGAATGATTTAGTGATGCCATTGTTACTGCGCCGTATGCGCCTAACTCAAAGAACCCATCGACACTTTTCTGGCCTGCTATTGGTGATTCGCCGCGGGCTAATTTTACTGCTGTTACTGGGTGCTTGGCTGTTTTATCAGGCGCTCGATACCATCCATTCACTGTCAGCGATTGGCTTTCTTTCCTTTGCTGCGATTGCTCAATTCGCGCCAGCACTTATTGGTGGTTTGTACTGGCGCCCGGGTAACCGCAAGGGCGTGTATGTCGGCTTAATGGTGGGCTCGTTGATTTGGCTGATTACCTTGATGAGCCAAACCAGCATGTTGGCTGGCGACAGTGAAAGTAACCTTTTACTGTGGATTATCACGCCGCCAGAACTGCTCAGTAGCTGGAATATCAGCAGTTCAAACTGGGGCATTGTGCTGAGTATTGTACTTAATACCTTGTGCTATGCCGTGGTTTCGATGACGACTCGCCCAAGCCTAAGTGAGCGCTTACAATCAGCAGCATTTGTTGGCACGCCGCTGCCTGAAAACGAGAATATCAGCCTTTACCAGAACCGAGTGACGGTCGCTGAATTAGAGATGCTGGCGTCGCGTTTTGTGGGCCGTAAGCGTGCGAAAAGTGCTTTACACAGCTATTGGCAACAACACGGGCAGCCGCTGCTTCCTAATCAACAAGCGCCTGCGAGTCTGATTCGACACGCAGAGCGCGTGCTCGCCGGTGTATTCGGTGCTTCATCTGCTAAGTTAGTACTTACTTCTGCTTTGCAGGGAAGAAACATGCAGCTTGAAGAAGTCGCGACCATCGTTGATGAAGCCTCGGAGCTGTACGACTTCAGTCGCGGTTTACTGCAAGGCGCGATTGAACATATTGGCCAAGGCATCGCAGTAATCGACAAACAAATGAGGCTGGTTGCATGGAATCAGCGTTACCTAGAATTGTTTGAATTCCCTGCGGGTTTGATTCAGGTTGGGCGACCCATTTCAGACGTGATTCGTCATAATGCCGAGCAAGGGTTGTGTGGCCCAGGTGACCCGGAAGATCACGTTCGCCGCCGTGTTTATCACCTTGAGCAAGGCACTCGACACACCTCTTCTCGTATTCGTCCTGATGGCCGAGTGATTGAGGTGCAAGGTAACCCAATGCCAAGTGGTGGTTTTGTGATGAGCTTTACCGACATCACGGTATTCCGACAAGCAGAGCAAGCGCTAAAAGATGCCAATGAAAGCTTGGAATCGAGAGTGCATGAGCGAACTCAAGAGCTCGAAAAACTGAATCATCGCTTGGTAAAAGCCACGCAGATTTCGGATCAAGAATCACAATCTAAGAGTCGTTTTCTAGCCGCGGTAAGCCACGATTTGATGCAGCCGCTCAATGCCGCACGTCTATTTGCTTCGTCACTGTCTGAGGTGGCAAAAGAGCAAGAGGTGAAGCAATTGTCATCTCACATCGAGAGTGCACTTGGCGCCGCAGAAGATTTGATTGGTGACTTGCTAGATATCTCTCGATTGGAGTCCGGAAAGTTAGAAACCAACATTCACGCGATTGCCGTGCATGACGTATTAACCAATTTGAACGCGGAATTTAGCGCTCTAGCGAGACAACAGAAAATTGAGTTTAAGATGATTCCGTCGTCATTGTTCATTCATTCAGACCCTAAGCTGTTGAGGCGTGTGATTCAGAACTTTTTGACCAATGCGTTCCGCTACAACCCGGAAGGGAAAGTGGTACTGGGTGCGAGAAGAGTCAATGGACAGGTTCGAATTGATGTGTGGGATAATGGAACCGGTATCGATGAAGACAAGCAACAAGAAATCTTTGAAGAGTTTACTCGTGGCAGCCAAGTACGAGCCGATCAAGGATTGGGGTTAGGGTTAGCAATCTCGAAAGGTATTGCTCATGTGCTTGGCCATCAAATTTCGATGCGCTCATGGCCGGGGCAAGGCAGTGTCTTTTCCATCACTTTAGCTAGAGCGGAAAAAGTGGCTCCAGTTGTGCAAGCTTCGACGCCAATGGCGACCAGCGACATCGAACATCTCAAGATATTGTGTGTCGATAATGAACGAGAAATCTTAGTCGGTATGGAAAACCTGATCGGACGTTGGGGCTGTGAGGTTAAGACGGCGGTTGATTTGGTCGAAAGCTTGCAGTGCCTAGATGAGGGTTGGCTACCTGATGTGATTTTCTCTGATTACCGTTTAGATAATGGCAGAACGGGTCTCGAAGTCCTGCAGCAGTGTCGCTTGCGCCTCGGAGACTCTTTTGAAGGGGTCATCATTAGTGCCGATAGAACCGATGACATGTTGGCAGCGATAAAGGCCAACAGCTTTCGCTTTATTGCCAAGCCAGTGAAGCCACTTAAGTTAAGAGCGGTCTTGAATCGAGTGAGCTAGTTTGGGTTAACAGGCTCGGATTAGTACGTTCGTGAGCGGATAGTGAAAAGGCCTCAGATGAGGCCTTTTTTGTCTCTGTTTTTTTTGCGAACGCCGATTCGCTTGTTAATTCAATAACTAACCAGCAATGCCACCTTGTGTCAGTGTGGTTGGATCAAGCAGTTTACTGAGCTCTTCTCGGCTAAGATCGGTTTCTCTTTCTGCGACATCCAGAATTGGTAAGCCTTCTTTGTAAGCTTTCTTGGCAATATCAGCCGCCTTCAAGTAGCCAATCACAGGGTTAAGTGCGGTCACTAGGATTGGGTTCTTTGACAGTGCCAAATCGAGATTGTCTTGGCGTACCGTGAAGGTCGCGATGGCTTTGTCCGCTAAAGCGACTGAGCTGTTTGCCAATAACTCAATACTTTCCAACACGTTATGAGCAATCACTGGCAGCATCACATTAAGTTGGAAGTTACCTGATTGTCCGGCTACGGTAATGGTGGTGTCGTTGCCAATGACTTGCGCCGCCGCCATAGCTGCAGCTTCTGGAATCACAGGATTTACCTTGCCAGGCATGATCGATGAGCCTGGTTGTAGAGCCTGTAATTCAATTTCCCCTAAGCCAGCCAACGGCCCAGAGTTCATCCAGCGAAGATCGTTTGAGATCTTCATGATCGCAACTGCTGCCGTTTTGAGCTGACCTGACAGCGCAACGATCGCGTCTTGACTGCTGAGGCTAAAAAAGAAGTTTTCACTCGAGCTAAAACTGATCTTTGTCGATTGAGACAGGTTACTCGCAAACTTATCGGCAAAGCGTGGGTCAGCATTGATCCCTGTTCCAACCGCAGTACCACCTTGTGCTAAAGCCTTGATAGCGGGCAGGGTGTTCTCTATTGCTTGCTTAGCGTGTTCTATCTGAAATTTCCAACCACCTAGCTCTTGAGCAAAGGTCATTGGCATCGCATCCATTAGATGAGTGCGGCCGGTCTTCACGACCTCCGCAAGTTCCTGTTGTTTGATGGTGAGTGCTTCAGAAAGGTGAGTTAATGCAGGTAATAGCTTATTTTCAGCCATCAAAGCAACGCTCACTTGAATTGCGGTTGGCACCACATCGTTACTGCTTTGGCCCATGTTGACGTGATCATTGGGGTTCACGTCGCCTTGCAAGCTTCTTGAGGCAAGCGTAGCAATCACTTCATTGGCATTCATGTTGGAACTGGTACCTGAACCGGTTTGGTAGACATCGATAGGGAATTGATCGAGGTGTTTACCCTCAATGATCTCTTGGCTGGCTTCGGCTATCGCGTTGGCAATATCACCTTCCAGTAGACCTAACTGAGCATTGGTATCTGCCGCTGCCTGTTTAATTAACGCCAGTGCTTGAATAAAACTGGTCGGCATCTTGTGAGAGCTAAACGCGAAGTTATCCGCTGCACGCTGAGTTTGTGCTTGGTATAGCGCATCGGCAGGGACTTTCACTTCGCCCATGCTGTCTTTTTCAATCCGAAATTGTAGGGTCATGTTCTATCCTTGTTAGCCAAGTGGGGCTTGGACTTGTTGTAGTGTTTGGCTGAGATTCAAAAAACGCGCTTGGCCTTGAGGTTGCTGGCAGTAGTGGCGCTTCAAATAAAATAGTGGTGAGTGAATAGAGTCTAGGCAGATATGACGAAAGGCGAAACTGCGCTGAGGAGACTCAATCGCTTCAATCAAATGAAAGAAAACTTGGCGTAGATACAGCTCGCACAACAAGATGTTTTCTTGAGCGGTATGCTTTTCATAGTAAGCCGAAAGCGTCAGTGCACACTCGATATACTCTCGAATTACAAACGGCTCATGGCCTTGAACTTGTTCTAATGAAGCAAAGCGATCCTGTGCTTTGTAAAATCTCGAATAGAGAACCTGCTGCTCTTTCATCATCATCTGCATCTCTTTATTGGATGTTAATGATAATTATTATCAAATAAAATTTTAAAAACAACCCTTTGTTTATCTTTTTATAAAGTGAGCAGAAAAAGAAAAAGCCGATACACGAAGTATCGGCTTTCTGGAGTCAGTACCTAATCCCTACAATGTAAGTACTGATTCATTTTTTGCTAAACATCTTTGTTTAATGGTCGTGCTTAGTGGTCGTGAGCTTCACCTGCACCTTTCGGGTAACGGATGTTCTCAACCATATCTTGTACATCTTGTGGTACTTCAGCAGTTACTTTGTTTACAGCAATCGATACTACGAAGTTTAGACACATACCTAGCGTACCGATGCCTTCTGGGCTGATACCAAACCACCAGTTTTCAGGTGTGCTTGCTGCTGGGTTAATGAACTTGAAGTAGATGATGTAGCTTGCTGTGAAGGCAATACCTGACAACATACCTGCAATTGCGCCTTCCTTGTTCATCTTCTTGTAGAAGATACCTAGGATAATCGCTGGGAAGAAGGATGCTGCGGCTAAGCCGAAGGCAAACGCTACTACCTGTGCTACAAAGCCTGGTGGGTTAATACCTAAGTAACCGGCACCGACAATCGCGACCATGGCTGCCAGACGAGCGGCTAACAGCTCCTGCTTGTCGGTCATGTTTGGTCTGAAGCCTTTCTTCAACAAGTCATGTGAAATCGACGTTGAGATGACCAATAGTAGACCCGCGGCTGTTGATAGTGCGGCTGCTAGGCCACCGGCTGCAAGCAGTGCTACAACCCAGTTTGGTAGTTTCGCTAGCTCTGGAGAAGCCAGTACGATGATGTCACGGTTAATCTTCATCTCGTTGCGCTCATCGCCCGAGTAGAACATTTTGCCATCGCCGTTCTTATCTTCCCAACCTACTAGGCCAGTGCTTTCCCAGTTTTTGTACCAGCTTGGTGCGTCCGCTGCAGCGACACCTTGCATGTCAGGGCCGTTGATTGTTTCGATCATGTTTACACGAGCGAATGCTGCAACGCCTGGTGCTGTTGTGTATAGCAATGAGATGAACAGTAGTGCCCAACCCGCTGAGATACGAGCATCACGTACTTTTGGTACCGTGAAGAAACGAATGATTACGTGTGGAAGACCCGCAGTACCGACCATTAGAGCCGCACAGATGAAGAATACATCTACCATGCTCTTGTTACCTTCGGTATAGGCGGTAAATCCGAGTTCTTCGGTCAGTCCATCCAGTTTATCAAGAAGGTAAACATCTGTGCCTGATAGCGTAGAGCCCATACCAACTTGTGGAAGTGGGTTACCTGTCATCATGATTGAGGTAAAGATTGCTGGAACAAGGAAGGCGAAAATGAGGACACAGAATTGAGCTACCTGCGTATAAGTGATGCCTTTCATGCCACCTAGTACTGCGTAGAAGAACACAATACCCATACCAATGATGATGCCTAGGTTAATATCAACTTCTAGGAAACGAGAGAATACAACGCCCACACCACGCATCTGGCCTGCAACGTACGTAAACGATACGAAGATTGCACAGAATACCGCTACCATACGTGCCGTTTTCGAGTAGTAACGCTCACCGATGAAATCAGGAACCGTAAACTGACCGAACTTACGTAGGTAAGGTGCTAAACATAGCGCAAGTAGTACATAACCACCTGTCCAACCCATTAGGTAAACCGCACCGTCGTAACCAACGAATGAGATGATACCTGCCATTGAGATGAATGATGCTGCCGACATCCAGTCAGCGGCGGTCGCCATGCCGTTTGCTACTGGGTGTACACCACCGCCAGCAACGTAGAACTCACTAGTAGACCCTGCACGAGCCCAGATTGCGATGCCGATATATACCGCGAAAGTAATACCGACGAGAATAAACGTCCAAGTTTGAATATCCATGTTCTAGCCTCTAGTCTTCCTGTACGTTGTATTTTTTGTCGAGCGCATTCATGCGGACAACGTAAATAAATATCAGCGCCACGAAGGTGTATATCGAACCTTGCTGAGCGAACCAAAATCCTAGCTTGAACCCGCCAAACTGAACGGTATTGAGGGCATCCACAAATAAGATGCCAGCGCCGTAAGACACCGCAAACCAGACCGCGAGCAGTGTTCCCATAATTCCCAAGTTTTCCTTCCAGTAGGCTTGAGCATGTTCCGTAGATTCGAACGCCATTGCCTTCTCCTTTATTCCGTTTTCGTAGAAACTGTTTTTGTGAAACCGTTTTGTAAAATAGCGTGTTAACGTAATGTTACGATTTAGAATGTAGCAAGGATAAGTCAAGGGATCTGTGCAACTTTAGTCGGGATGGTATTAGCGCTAATGTACTGAAATATGGGAGCTAGGAGACATAATCATAGAAAAATGTGATGTTAAAATGTTGTTAAATTAGCCAAAGGTCTAACAAAAAGGGATGAATTAGACTGCGAGTCATAAAATTTAACAACTAAATGACCGAGAAACGGTATTTAGCCCTGCTTATGACACGAAGCGAAACATAAGTTTGTTATAGTAACAACGGCACTTTCACCGACCGTGCCTTGCTAAACGGCAGAAGATCAACATGCTTATATCTTGAGTTTTATTCTTTGGGGGAACGAATTGGACGCAATAACTATCAACCACTTATTTTTAACTGGTGCGGTGCTCATCGCCATCAGTGTGCTTTTCTCACAAGTGTCCTCACGATTGGGCGTTCCGATTCTTTTGATCTTTTTATTCGTTGGTATGTTAGCGGGTGAAGATGGACCCGGTAATATTCATTTCGATGATTACTCACTGACCTACTTGGTGAGTAACCTTGCGCTTGCCGTGATTCTGTTGGATGGCGGTATGCGAACCAAGGTGGCGAGCTTCAAGGTCGCTTTCTGGCCTTCGCTCTCGCTGGCGACGATAGGTGTCGCATGTACAGCAACCTTAACCGGATTAATGGCGGCTTGGCTGTTTGACTTGTCATTAATGCAGGGCATCTTGGTCGGGGCGATTGTTGGTTCAACCGATGCGGCAGCGGTATTCTCTTTGCTGAAAGGACAGAGTCTCAATGAGCGTGTTGGCTCAACCCTAGAGATCGAATCGGGCACTAACGACCCAATGGCGGTCTTCCTGACGGTGACCTTAATTGCGCTGTTAGGTAACCCTGACGCTGAGATGGAAATGAACTTCCTACTGCAAAGTTTTGCGATGCAGTTTGGTATCGGTACTCTTGTTGGTATTGGCGGCGGCTGGGTTCTATGGAGCTTAATCAATCGAGTACAATTGGCTGATGGCCTTTATTCCATTCTGGTACTCAGTGGGGGCGTGGCTCTGTTTGCGTTCTCTAACATGCTTGGCGGCAGCGGCATCTTATCGATTTACCTAGTGGGCTTGTTCATTGGTAATCGTCCGACGCGCTCGCGACACTCGATTCTTAATGTTCTTGATGGCATGACGTGGCTAAGCCAGATCGTGATGTTCTTGGTATTGGGTTTATTGGTGACGCCATCAACGTTGATGGACATTGCTCTGCCTGCGCTGGCACTGGCCTTCGGTATGATTTTGTTTGCTCGTCCGCTGTCGGTTTGGTTGGGTTTGCTGCCGTTCAGAAGCTTTACCACCAAGGAACGTTGGTTTGTTTCTTGGGTCGGTCTACGCGGCGCGGTACCGATCATTCTGGCGGTGTTCCCGATGATGGCTGGCCTGCCTAATGCTCAGCTTTACTTCAACATCGCGTTCTTCGTGGTTATGGTGTCGCTGATTGTTCAAGGCGGCAGCTTGATGAAAGTCGCGAGATTGGCTCAAGTGACGCTACCTCCAACGCCGACACCGATTTCTCGTACTGGCATTGAAATTTACCCTGCTAGTGAGTGGGAGATGTTTGTCTACAAGCTGAAAGAAGAGAAGTGGTGTGTGGGCGAACCACTAAAGCGTTTGTCTATGCCGGAAGGAACGCGAATTACTGCACTGTTTAGAAAGGATGCCTTGCTTCACCCATCAGGCAGCACCGTGTTAGAGGCGAACGATATCTTATGTGTGCTTGGTCAAGACAAAGATTTGGACAGCTTAAGTTCGTTGTTCAGTGAGGCGCCTCTAGCAGAAGAGGCGGCACGATTCTTTGGTGACTTCTTCTTGGATGTTGAGCTATCAGTTGCGGCAGTGAGTGATTGTTATGGTATTGAACTTGGCTCGGAAGAAGAGCGAGAAATGACGCTAAAACAATTGGTTGCTCAAGAGCTTGGCGCACACTCTGTATTGGGTGATAGCTTTGAGTGGCATGACATCACTTGGGTGGTTGCAGAGATAGATGATCATAAAGTCGTCAGGTTGGGTTTATGTTTACCTAAGACGACTTTAGAAGAGGATATCAGTGAAGCTTAATTGTGGACTTCTTGTAGCAAGATAACCGCTTGAGTACGATTTTTCACATCCAGTTTACGGAAGATGGCCGTCATATGTGCTTTGATGGTCGCTTCCGAAACATTCAATTCATACGCGATTTGCTTGTTAAGCAAGCCGTCAGAAAGCATCCCTAATACCTTGTATTGCTGAGGCGTCAGTGTGGAAATCTTTTCTGCAAGGTCGCTACACGCTGCATTATTGGTGATAAGCCCTTCAGGGAAGAACGGGTCGCCATTCAGCACTTGATTCAGTGCACTCACCAACTCACGCATATCACTCGACTTAGGAATAAAGCCAAACGCACCGTGGCTCTTCACCTGAGTGACCACGCTGGCATCTTCACTGGCAGAAACCACCACAATCGGTAGATCTGGGTATTCAGCGCGCAGTTGAATTAAGCCTGACATGCCATTGGCGCCCGGCATTTTCAGGTCGAGCAGTAATAGATCCGGCTCGCCTTCTTTCTTTAGCAGAGTCAGTAAGGCATCGAGAGAATCGGCCTCAAGCAGGTTCGCACCACTGATCGCCATATGAACTGACTGAAACAGGGCGTTGCGAAAGAGAGGGTGGTCATCAGCAATGATGATGGTATAGGTCGAGTCCATGACGTTCATACTTTTAACAATTTAGTTAATATTTATTATCATCCTGATTGAGTATGTGGACAATATCTATGCATTAAAAGTCTGAACCATATCGACTTTTATCCCCGGAATAAGAAAGCGTTACTCTGAATAGCAAAAAAGCCGCACTGCCATCTCGTTACGGAGGGGCGGTGCGGCTTTCGATTCGGCTTATATTTTAGTGAATATTGCCGTTATAGCTGGTGGTTTTGCATGTGTTTTAAGAATACATCGGCAGGCATAAAACCGGTTACACGAGCATTTGGAACATGGTTACCCTCACCATCCCAGAACTCAATCGTAGGTAAGCCAAGTACCTGTAATTGTTTAAGCAGTTCAATGTCTTGAGGCATGTTTCTCGTTACATCGGCTTGTAGCAGTACGAAGTCAGAAAGCTTGTTTTCCACATCAGCTTGATGGAAGGTGTACTTCTCGAATTCTTTACATGCCACACACCAATCGGCGTAGAAGTCGAGCATCACAGGCTTACCGAGTTTCTTCGCTTCGATGAGCTGGATTTCTAGTTCTTCAACCGTGTTGATGCGTGCAAATTGGATGTGTTGTTCTACCGTCACGCTCTTTTCTGCAAACCAGTAATTGAGCGCAGGTTGAGCTGATGCGAACAGGCCAAGCATCGCAATGATGCCCACAGCGCTTTGCTTCCAGCCACCAAATGGCAGTGCATTCTTACTGTGGTAAAGCCAACCAAAGGCGATGAAGCCAAGGCCAGACCAAAGCACGGTTGCCCACAATTCAGGAATGATGCGCTCTAGCAGGAAGATAGGCGCGGCAAGCAAGATAAAGCCGAATACGATCTTCACCTTGTTCATCCAGCTGCCCGCTTTAGGCAATAGCTTATTACCAAACACTGCCACTAAAATCAGTGGGATACCCATACCCATAGCCAACGCGTACAGAGCAATTGCACCGGTAAATAGGTCACCACTCTGAGCCACATACAGCAGTGCGCCTGACAATGGCGCCGTGGTACAAGGTGAACACACCAAGCCAGAGATAGCGCCCATTGCGAATACGCCCAAGGTATTGCCACCTTGCTGCTTGTTGCTTTGGTTGTTGAGCCAAGTTTGGATGCTGCTTGGCAGTTGCAGGTTATAAACGCCAAACATCGACATTGCTAACGCCACGAACAGAACACTCAGCGCGATCAGCACGTAAGGGTGCTGCATAGCGGCTTGGAATTGCATGCCTGCTGAAGCAACCACTAAACCTAATAAGGTGTAGGTTAACGCCATGCCTTGCACGTAAATAAAGGACAGCATCAGCGCGCGACCTTGGCTGAGTTTGCCACCACCTAAAACGATACCCGTTAGAATCGGATACATAGGCAGCACACACGGCGTAAAGGCTAAACCAACACCGAGTGCTAAGAATAATAGAGGGGTCCACCAACTGTCACCGAGCTTATCGGCTAAGCCTGCTTCTTTTGAAACAGGGGCATTTGGCTGTTGAGTCGTGTTACTTACAACGTCTGCTTTCGGAGATGTTGGTTGCGTAGAAACATCGGTTTCGTTGCCAGCAGAAGATGAAGCTTGTGAGTCACTACCTTGCGAATTAGCAGAACCTGTTGCTGTGAAAGGTTCAATGTCGATGATACGAGTCTCTGGTGGGTAGCAGAACCCTGCGTCCGCACAGCCTTGATACTTAACGATCAGCTGTGAGCCATCTTGGTAACTCTGCAGAGGAACTTGCACGAATAACGGCTGAGTATAAATGCTCACCTCACCGAAGAATTCATCTTGGTGCGGCTTACCATCTTCTAATTCAACATTACCGATAGCGAGATTTTGCCCGGTGAACGAGAGGCTATGTTGATAGAGGTAGTAGCCCTCTTTTACTTGCCAGTCGAGAAGGACTTTGTCGTCTTGCTGGTAGTAATTGAAAGGGAAAGCTTGGTCTACAGGGACAAAACCATTGTTATTGCCTCCGAAGCTTGGCTCGGCGTTGTCGTTCCCAAATAGCGCCCACGCAGGCTGGGTGAATAGGGAAACACAAACAAAAAGTAATGTGGCAAGTCGTCGCATACTATTTAGTCATCAAAATGGAGTTGAAGGTATCTTAACTCAATCAGACCGTAATAGTTTGCTATTAGTTTCATCGGCAAACAAATATCCCCTAAGGCGGGATAGCGATTTTATTGGGTAATCGAGTGGGGAGCTGCAATTCAACTTGAGTGACTTGCCTTTGTAAAAGAGACATTTAAGCTACACCCAAGCGTGCTTTTACTACTTGTTCGCAAGCATCAATATTCATCGTATCTTTTGGAATAATAAGCACGGTATCATTACCGCCAACGGTGCCGATAATCTCAGTATGTGGGTCGATATCGACTAATCTTGCGACTAATTGAGCACAACCTGGATGAGTTTTTACGATGACCATCGCTTGGTTATGAGTGATGAATTCGATTTGCGATGAGATGGATGCATCGACACGAACCGGTGCACTTTCAACCGTGATGCAGTAAACCTTTTTACCGCAAGCATTCTGAATTTTGACAACACCAAGCTGTGACAAAATACGAGATACGGTCGATTGGCTGATACCGGTATAGCCAATATCGACGAGTTTCTCTCGCAGTTGATTTTGGGTCGAGAAGCTTTGTTGTTGTAGTAAGCGTTTGCACGCTGCAGTCAGTGTTTTATCTTCAGCTGAATACAAGCAACCGTGCTCAGTGATTGGGTTCATGAACAACTCCTTAAGGTCAACATGTGGTTATCGCTTGTCCATAGCGCCGAGCGTACTCCCAAAGCCGTAGAGTACGATTGTTAAATAGGGCTTACCGATGAATCCCGAAATAAAGAGGGAAGGTATGCGTGATGTATGATCGTCTACCCATTGAGTCTACCACTAAAGGATGGTTATCTTTTTGAAGGGGATCACCAAATAAAATTCTAGTTAATTGCTTTTATTTTGGAGTTTTATTCTTTTGTTAAATGGATATTTATTCCAAGTTTGGCATAAATATCCATCGGTATTAGGGTGCTTTGGAGACCGTGATAATGGCGCTAAGGGTTAGCGAATTTCACTCATGATCTCGCGAGAGAATACTTTTTCACAGTAGTGACATTTTAGCTGCACGTTTTCCTGTTTTAGCTGCACTTTAAAGCTGCTTTCGACAGGTTCACCGTGCGAAATACAGTTGCTATTCGGGCAAGAGTAGACACTGTGGATTTGCTCTGGCAGCACAAGGGTTAGCTTATTAACCACTTTATACTCTTCAATCTGATTGACCGTTGCCTGCGGAGCATAAAGAGCCAATTGGTTGGCTTGTTCCTTGGTCAGGAAGATGTTCTCAATCTTGATTAGATCTTTATGGCCAAGTGCCGATGATGGCAGGTTTAAGCCCATAGTGATGCGCTGTTCTGTCTTGTGTAGCTTAAACAGTTTAAGGATTTTGATACCAAGGTGAGCAGGGATGTGGTCAATCACGCTGCCGTTACGGATCGCTTCTACTTGTAGCTGAGTTTGTTTAACCATGACTGTTTCTCCTGCTTATAAAGTGTCGTTAAGAACTAGGGCCAATAGGGCTTCGCGAGCGTATACACCGTTTTCAGCTTGTTCGAAGTAGTAAGCGTGTGGCGTTTTATCAACGTCGGTGGTGATTTCGTCGACGCGTGGCAGCGGGTGAAGTACCTTCATGTTTTGACGAGCGTCTTTCAATGTATCGGCGGTGAGGATGTAAGCCGATTTCATGTGTGCGTATTCCGACGCATCAAAGCGCTCTTTCTGCACGCGAGTCATGTACAGAACATCCAGTTCCGGCACGACTTCTTCAATGCTGCTGTGAGTGCTGTATTGGATGCCCATCTCTTCCAATTCTTCACAGATGTAATCTGGCATCTCTAAGACTTCTGGCGCGATAAAGAAGAAACGCACGTTATTGAATTTCGATAGTGCTTGCGTCAATGAGTGCACGGTACGGCCATATTTTAGGTCGCCGACGAACGCCACATTGAGGTTATCGAGCGTGCCTTGTGTTTCGTAAATCGAGAACAGGTCCAGCAAGGTTTGCGTCGGGTGCTGGTTAGCACCGTCGCCGCCGTTTACTACCGGCACACCGTTAGAAAATTCAGACGCTAAACGTGCTGCCCCTTCTTGTGGGTGACGCATTACAAAGGCATCGACGTAGGATGAAATAACCTGCACTGAATCGGCAAGTGTTTCGCCTTTCTTCGCCAGTGAGGTGTTACCGCCATTATCAAAGCCAATGACCGTGCCACCAAGGCGCTGGACGGCGGTCTCAAATGAAAGGCGAGTTCGAGTTGAAGGCTCAAAGAAGCAGCTCGCAACGACTTTATTTTTCAGCAACTCTGGGTTTGGCTCGGCCTTGAGTCTTGCTGCTGTGTCGACGATAAGCTCCAGTTCATTACGAGTGAGCTCAGGTATGGAGATGATGTGCTTGTTAAATAACGAATGCGCCATAACGGGTCTTCCTTCTATGCATACAGTCAAATTGCGGACAAAAAAAAAGCCCCCTAAAAATAGGAGGCTTCGAAACGATCAATAGAGCAAAATAAAAATGACACCACCGCCACTCTTTGGCGTGTAGTTTGACAATCATGTGCGACAGAATTGCAGTTCATTTTTTGCTCTCTTAAGACAAATTGCGGAGGATTATACTCAGATAAAAACGGCATGCAATACTTTCTGTAAAGTATTCATTTAATGGATTTTTATGCGAAATAACCTCTACATTTTGCTTTGATTTAAGCCCTTGTTGAAACAGAAAATCTCAGGGTTTTTGGGGCGATAATGCCCTCAAGTACATGAAAAAAAATGCGGGCTTTATCCAAGGGCTAAATCCCAAGTTCGCCGCCCGCATTTCCCTGTCATTACACTTAACTTGTCAATGTCTCGCGAACAAGTGAGTGCTTAACTTCTTAGTTGTTTCGATTCTTAGCTGTTTAGGTAATTAACTGCCTAGTGTTGCAACCATTACTGCTTTGATGGTGTGCATGCGGTTTTCAGCTTCATCGAACACGATAGAGTATTCAGACTCAACTACCTCATCAGTCACTTCCACACCGTCTTTTAGCTGTGGATATTCAGCCGCAAGTTGTTTGCCTACCGTGGTATCTTCGCCATGGAAAGCTGGCAGACAGTGCATGAATTTCACATGTGGGTTACCCGTTGCTTTCAGCATTTCCATGTTCACTTGGTAAGGCATCATTAGGTTGATACGCTCAGCCCATGCTTCTTTCGCTTCGCCCATAGATACCCAAACGTCGGTGTACAGGAAGTCACAACCTTGCACGCCTTCTTGAACATCTTCAGTCAGTGTAATTTTGCCACCTGTGTGCTCTGCGATTTCACGACACTGAGCCAATAGTTCTTCTTGTGGCCAGAACTGTTTTGGAGCAACAAGGCGAATGTCCATGCCCATTTTCGCTGCGCCAACCATCAGAGAGTTACCCATGTTGTTGCGAGCATCACCTAGGTAAGCAAAGCTGATTTCATGCAGTTGTTTACCACGGCCGTATTCCGTCATGGTTAGGAAGTCAGCAAGAATTTGTGTAGGGTGGAATTCGTCAGTCAGACCATTCCATACTGGAACTCCAGCGTAAGCGCCTAGCTCTTCAACAATCTCTTGACCGAAGCCGCGGTATTCAATGCCATCGTACATACGGCCAAGAACGCGAGCGGTATCTTTCATTGATTCTTTGTGGCCAATTTGAGAGCCAGATGGGCCTAAGTAAGACACGCGAGCGCCTTGGTCGAATGCCGCTACTTCGAATGCACAGCGAGTACGAGTTGAGGTTTTCTCAAAGATAAGCGCAATGTTTTTGCCAGTTAGTGTTGGCTGTTCGTAACCGTTGTACTTCGCTTTTTTTAGCTCCATAGAAAGATCTAATAAGTGTTGAATTTCGCGTGGAGTGAAATCTAGTAGTTTTAGGAAGTTACGATTGCGTAGGTTAAAAGCCATGATGTATTCCTTCTTAGATTTAGGCGCTTTCTTGTTACAGGGAAAGAAAATTCAAGAAAGCGCGATTCAATTTTTGTGTATTAATTTCAGTTCAAACGGTGATTCAGTTTTCTCGCAAGGTTTGAAAAGCTCGCGAGTAGATTAATCTTTGGTGATGTTGGTGCCCGCCAAGCCTTGCAGGATTTGCAAACCATCTTCGAGTGCACCAATACCGACGACTTTGCCGCCTTGCTGAATGAATTCGCACGATGCTTCAATTTTTGGTCCCATAGAGCCTGCATCAAATTCGAATTTCGCCAGTTCACTTGGTGTGGTGCTGCGCAGTGCGTGTTGAGTCGGTTTGCCCCAATCAAGGTAAACAGCGTCCGCGTCGGTCAAAATAAGCAGTGCATCCGCATCCAGTTGTTTCGCTAAGAAAGCCGCTGACATGTCTTTGTCGATAACCGCTTCAACACCCACTAATTTGCCGTTCTCTTTTTTCACTGGGATGCCACCGCCGCCAGTACAAATCACTAGGTGGCCTGCATCGATAAGTTGGGTGATCGCTTCGTGCTCAACAATGCCAGTAGGGCGTGGGCTTGGCACAACGCGACGGAAGTGTTGGCCGTCTGGTTTGACGATCCAGTGGAATTTCTCCGCCAATTCACGCGCTTCCGCTTCTTCGTAGATCGGGCCAATCGGCTTCGTTGGATCGGCGAATGCAGGATCGTTTGGATCAACGGTCATTTGCGTCAACATGCACGAGATGTTGCGGTTAGGTAGATAGTTCTTGAACTCTTGCATCAGCATGTAGCCGATCATGCCTTGAGTCTCACTGCCCAATACATCTAGCGGATACGGGTTTACTTTTTTGTATTCCAAACCTTGCAGAGCCAGTAAACCAACTTGTGGGCCATTACCATGTACTAGAACCACGTTGTACACTTTCGCGATTTCAGAGATGTTTTTAACCGCTGTTTCAATATTACGGCGTTGAACATCGGCTTCTAACGGCTCACCGCGACGAAGTAAGGCATTACCGCCGAGTGCAACAACAACAGTTTGCTTAGTCATAATTGTGTTCTCTCATTTTGGCCAAGCTGAGATTATTTAAGATCATTCAACTTGGCCGTTTTCGTCTTAGTGATTAGATACCATCACGCTCAATTGGGCAGCTCATGCAGCGTGCGCCACCGCGACCGCGGCCAAGTTCATCTCCAGGGATAGGAAGAACTGTGATGCCTGCTTTATCGTATTTTTCATTGGTGTAGGTGTTGCCTTCGTAGCCAATCACAACGCCAGGTTTAACCGTTAGAACGTTGTTTGCATCGTTCCACTGCTCACGTTCTGCATGGAAGTTGTCACCACCGGTCGTGATTAGGTTTAGCTTGTCTACGCCAAGTGCTTTTTCGATAGCTGTTACGAAGTAGCCTTCTTCTTTCACTTTCACTGCGCCAGACTCATCACCAGTTAGGTTCCAGCACTGTACGTCTTTACTCACCACTTCAGGGTAAACAGAGAACGTATCTTCGTTCATGTGCGTCATAACGGTGTCTAAGTGCATGCAAGAGCGGTGTTTTGGTAGCTGCATTGCGATAACTTGTTTCGCTTGACCGTGTTTGAATAGGCTAGATGCTAAGTGCTCAACACCTTGTGCTGTTGTACGCTCAGACATACCGATAAGAACCGTACCGCGACCGATTACAAGAACGTCACCGCCTTCAATGGTTGAGTTGTCGTAGCTGATGTTTTCTTCATCGCCGAAGTACTTAATGAAGTCTTGGCCAGCAAATGTTGGGTGCCAGCGGTAAATAGCGCGAACGTGGTTGGTTTCACGTTGACGAGCAGGTTTCGCCATCGGGTTGATGGATACGCCACCGTATACCCAGCAAGATGTGTCACGAGTAAATAGGTGGTTTGGTAGCGGTTCGATAATGAAGTCGGTTGGTGCGTGCATGCCTTGCATCATTGAAGATGATTTCATTGGCATCTCAGCGTAAGACAGACCACCCGTTAGGATTTTTGCTAGTTCTAGGTTTGGTAAGTCGCCCAAGTAGCAGCGCACATCGTTAGCAAAGGTTTTGCCTAAGCGGTAATCAGAAACTTGATGATTCAAAAGCCAATCTTTCGCTTCTGGCACTGCTAGCGTGTCTGCTAGTAGGTCAGTAAGAAGAAGAACTTCAACACCTTGATCACGCAGCGTTTGAGTAAATGCGTCATGCTCTTTACCAGCACGTTCAACAGCCAGTACGTCATCAAATAGTAAATCGTGACAGTTAGAGGGTGTTAGGTGAGTCAGTGCGCGTCTTGGACGGTGAACTAGAACGCGGCGTAATTGACCTATTTCAGAACCTACATAGAACTTACTCATGATCGTCTCTCTCTTATATATTTGAATTACTTTTATCGCTAAGAGTAATTATTTATTTTCAGTTGAGAAGAATGAATTATTTATTCATATCTCTTGTCTGGAATTAATATTACGCCTGCTAGTCAGGTATTCTTAGAGATCTATCACAAATCGTTTTTTATCCCGCAGCCCTTTAAAATTAAGGGTTTTAACAAACTTTATGCACTTTCAGTTATGAATAATACATTCTAAATAGTTAGCAGTTAGGGAACTTTATGCACGCTTTTTTGACGAAACTTACTAGAATCTAATTTACGAGGGATTATATGCAGAATAGTTTTATTGATAAGAGTGTACTTAGCTTGGAAGTATGCAGTGTTTTTATTTAGATATTTAATTTTGGATGTGGAATTAATTGTTTATTAACAAAGTAAATGCGAATAAAGCTGTTGCGATCACATTTTAAAATCGGCTGTTTAAGTGTGTTTTTTGATAGAAAAGGGCATTAATCCTCGTCTGTTTATTAGGCTATTAATTACTTTAAATATAATTAACGCTAATAAGTGACTAACTATTTGTTTAAACATCATGGTTGAAAATAGAGTGTTATTTCATCAAGAAAATTAGATGTTTAAAAGTAGGATTGATTCTTCTATTGCGAGTGCTTTGAGTTTAGTTGAGCTTGGCTACGAACAGAAGAACCTTGAATATCGCGTGTATGGCTTTGAGGATCTGTTTCAGTGGCAGAGGGTTACATTGAGAGGGAACAATAAAAAAGCCGCTGTGAGAAGCGGCTTTGGATGAGAAAGGAGTGAAGTGCTGTTAGTTAGATCAGCGCACCAATACTCAGTACAACAATGCAGAACACCATCAATATACCGACTAGTGGCATCACCCATTTAACCCAGCGCACGTAAGGGACACGAGCAATCGCCAAACCACCCATCACCACCGCGGAGGTTGGGGTGATTAGGTTCACCAAGCCAGATGCAGATTGGTACGCAGTGATAACCAAGTCACGACCTACGCCAGCAAAGTCGGCCAGTGGTGCCATGATTGGCATGGTCAGTACCGCTAAGCCAGAGGTCGATGGCACTAAGAACGACAGTAGAATCTCTAAGAAGAACATCACGTTAATGAAGATAACCGAAGAAAGCCCCGTTACCATCTGTTCTGCTGAGAAGAGAATGGTATCGGTGATCATACCGCGGTCCATCACCACTACGATACCACGTGCAATACCTATGATGAGCGCAACGCCAAGTAGGTCGCGGGCACCATCAATGAAGCTGGTGGTAAACTCTTCTTCGCTCATGCGAGCCACAATACCAACGATGATGGTTGCTGCTAAGAACATCGCTGAGATCTCAGCCATCCACCATCCAGCAACGGATACACCATAAATCATTACAGCGAACGAGCCACCAAAAATGGTCAGAATCAGTTTGCGAGTCGCGGTGAATTCAAGTTTTTCGCCGCTCGCATTACCTAAGAAGTGCGCTTTGTTCTCTTCGTATTTGTCGTAGACAATTGATGTTGTTGGATCGGCTTGAACCATTCTTGCGTAACGCATTACGTAGGCAACACAAATACCCCAACCAATAATCAACATCGCAATGCGCAACACGATACCGTCTGTAAATGGAATACCAGAGGCGTTGGCAGCGATCACGGTTGCGAATGGGTTAATCGTTGAACCCAGCACCCCAATACCTGCACCAAGCAGTACGGTCGCAGCGGCAACAAGAGGGTCAAAGCGAGCTGCCATCATTACCGGCACTAGCAATGTATAGAAGGGCAGTGATTCTTCCGCCATGCCGTAGACGGTACCACCTGCGGCAAATAGCGCCATCAGTATTGGTATCATCAACTCTTCTCGCCCTTCTAAGCGGGCGGTGACGCGCTCGATACCGGCATCAATGGCACCCGTTTTGGTTACTAGCCCTAAGAAGCCACCAATGATTAAGATGAACAGCGAAACGTCGATAGCCGCCGCTTCATAGCTATTGTGGTCATAGAAGCCGTCAATAGGCGCGAGCAGTACATCAATCACGCCTTGAGGGTTACCTTCTACCGCTTGATAGGTTCCGGTTACGGGTACTTCTCGGCCTAGCTCTTCATTCATTGCACGGTCGTATTGGCCTGCTGGAACAATCCAGGTAAGCAGTGCGACGAACGCAATCAGAATAAATAGAATGGTGTAGGCAGAAGGGAATTTAAAGTTGGCAAAGAAGCCGCCCTTTTTTTTCTCGCTTGGTATCGTTTGAGTTGTCATGGCTATCTCCTTACATCATCTTAAATAGAAGTGATGTGAATTAGCGACTAATGATTTATAGATTGTAAATACACGGACACTTATAAAGCACTCAACGATATAAAGTTGCTGACTTTAAATTAAGGTTGTTTTTATATTTACTAATCCAAATGAAGTTAGATTTAATTTAGCTGCGGTTATTTTATTCCTTACTCCGGTATTTAAGTTTGGTGCTGTTCACAAAAATAATGGCTAATAAAAGGGCTAAAAAATGGCAGAAAATCGTCAAGGTTTTTTGGTTAGTTAGCTTGGATTAATATTCGTTGTGGATTAACTGGAAGTGGAAGGAGATTGATTTGGTAGGTGTTGTTTATGATTAGGCAGAATAATCTTGGAATTTTATTCAAACTTTATTTTTAGGCGGTTTTTAAAGTTTATAATGGTTATTTGATGCGTATCAAATAACACATTGAGCAGAAAACAAAAAAGGAAGCCGAAGCTTCCTTTTAAATGTTCAATCACCAGCGAATGTTAGATAAACAGACCGCCGAATGCGAAGCCGAGTGCTACCGCTGTACTGATTGTTGCCACACCAGGAATGAAGAATGGGTGGTTAAATACGTACTTACCAATACGAGTTGAACCTGTGTCATCCATCTCAACCGCTGCCAGTAGCGTAGGGTAAGTTGGAAGTACGAACAGTGCACTTACCGCAGCAAAAGAAGCCACGGCTGTTAGTGGTGCTACGCCAATCGCTAGAGCTGCAGGCATCAGTGCAACCGTTGTCGCGCCTTGAGAGTAAAGCAGCATAGAAGCGAAGAACAGAACAAGAGCCAGCATCCAAGGGTAGTCAGCAAGTAGAGCACCAGCAACGTCTTTGATTTCAGCAACGTGTGCATTCACAAACGTTGAACCTAACCAAGCCACACCCAGTACACAAACACATGCTGTCATACCAGAGCGGAATGTTGGAGCCGAAGAAATCTTCGCTGCATCAATCTTAGTGAACATCACGATTGCCGCTGCTGCTGCCAGCATCACAGACATGATCGCTTCGTTACGGCCCAGTGCTGGGTTTTCAATTAGGCCAACAGAGCTAGAGATAGCGGCTGCGTAGCAAACAACAAAACCAATCGCTGCAAGGAAGATGTAAGTCGCCTTCTTCGCTGTTGGTAGAATTTCGCGTTTCTCTTCTGTTGCTAGCTTGATTAGACCTTTCTCTAGACGTTCTTGGTAAATAGGATCGTCTTTCAGTTCGCTGCCCATGTAGTTCGCGACAACCGCACCAACCATACAAGCGATGAAGGTTGTTGGAATACAAACCATCAATAGCGTTAGGTAATCGACACCAAAGGGTGCCAGCATCGCTGCGAAAGCCACAACTGCTGCCGAAATAGGCGAAGCTGTGATCGCAATTTGAGAGGCTACAACTGCGATAGACAGTGGACGAGAAGGACGAACACCTTGGCCTTTTGCTACTTCTGCAATAACAGGCAACGTAGAGAATGCTGTGTGACCAGTACCCGCCATTAGTGTCATTACAAAGGTCACAATCGGCGCGTAAAAGGTGATACGTTCAGGGTGTTTACGCAAAAAGTTTTCTGCAATTTGTACCAACCAGTCCATACCGCCAGCAACCTGCATTGCTGCAATTGCGGTGATAACCGACATGATGATCAAAATTACATCGACCGGGATAAAAGATTGGCTTGTTGGAACACCAAGAATTAATGAAAGGGCAATAACACCAGCACCACCGGCAAAACCAATACCGATACCGCCAATTCTGGCCCCCAAAAAGATAAAGAGCAGGACGACAAATAGTTCTACTGCAATCATAAGTAACACCTCATTTTAGATTTTATTATGTGAACATTCGCCACTGGAATGTTCACATAATAGTTCTATGGTTTAGGTTTAATTAAGCAAAAACGCAACTAACGGAAATCCACAAGATCAGCAGGGTTAACCGTATTGGAGCCTAAAAAAGGGCTCCGTTTGGAGCCCTTTCTCGCTACCGTTATTCGTAGCGTTTAGCTTTATACTGAGGATGCATTAGATTTTCAACAGAGAAAATGTCATCAAGTTCTTCTTCGGTCAATAAACCGCGTTCTAGAACTACATCACGAACACTCTTACCTGTTTCTGCACAGATCTTACCAACAATGTCACCTTCGTGGTGGCCAATGTATGGGTTTAGGTAAGTGACGATACCGATAGAGTTAAATACGTGCGCTTCACATACTTCTTTGTTTACCGTAATGCCGTCTACACACTTGTCGCGCAGGTTCACACAAGCGTTTGTCAGAATGTCTAGAGACTCAAACATGCTTTGTGCAATAACAGGTTCCATTACGTTCAGTTGAAGTTGACCACCTTCCGCAGCGAAAGAAACCGTGTTGTCGTTACCTAGAACTTTGAAGCAAACTTGGTTTACTACTTCAGGTACAACTGGGTTTACTTTAGCAGGCATGATTGAAGAACCTGCTTGCAGTTCAGGTAGGTTTAGCTCGTTCAAACCAGTACGTGGACCTGAAGAAAGTAGACGCAAGTCGTTACAGATCTTAGATAGCTTAACTGCTAGACGCTTAAGTGCGCCGTGCGTCATTACGTATGCGCCACAGTCAGACGTTGCTTCGATTAAATCTTCAGCCGCTACACACTCTAGGCCTGTTACTTCTGCTAGGTGTTTCACTGCTAGGCCTTGGTAACCCGGTGCTGCGTTCAGACCTGTACCGATAGCCGTTGCGCCTAGGTTTACTTCAAGCAGTAGTTTTGAAGTGTATTCTAGGTTTTTGATTTCTTCATTGATGGTTACAGCCCAAGCGTGGAACTCTTGGCCAACCGTCATTGGAACTGCGTCTTGAAGCTGAGTACGACCCATCTTCAAAATCGTGTTGAATTCTTGGCTCTTAAGCTCGAATGCACCTTTTAGGTATTCGATCGCATCAATCAGTTTACGAACGCTGTTGTAAACAGAGATACGGAAGCCAGTTGGGTAAGCACAGTTTGTAGATTGGCTGCGGTTTACATGGTCGTTCGGGTTGATGAACTCGTATTGGCCTTTTTCTTTGCCCATAAGTTCAAGAGCCACGTTCGCAACAACTTCGTTTGCGTTCATGTTTACAGAAGTACCAGCACCACCTTGGAAAACGTCCGATGGGAACTGATCCATGCACTTACCCGTGTCTAGAATTAGGTCACAAGCTTGGATGATGTATTTAGCCACTTCGCTTGGAATTACACCTAACTCTTTGTTTGCTAAAGCCGCCGCTTTCTTAGTCATCACCATACCGCGAACGAATTCAGGTACATCTGAGATCGTTACATTTGAGATGTTGAAGTTTTCAACTGCGCGTAGAGTGTGGATGCCGTAGTAAGCATCAGCCGGAACATGACGTTGACCTAATAGATCTTCTTCGAGACGAGTAGCTTGAGGAGCTTCAACTTGAGCTTCTGATTGAGTAGCCATAACAGGATCCTTAGAGAATTATTCTGATTATATAGTTAGTTATTAGCCTATTCTGTGTGCAAATACTCCGTTCGCTAGAATATTGGGCTGATAAATCCGTCCTGACTTATGTGGCACATGATACTGTACTTAGCGCATAAAAATATTAAGTGGATCACCTTTTTCGGTTTTGTTTCGTCAATATTTTGCAAAGTTATTCTTGGTCAATAAACACGCTTATTTACCGGATAAATTTGAGATTGTTAGGGCTTTCAGCGTAAACTGCAAGTAACAAAGGAGGGCGTGTGTTTCCTATCTTATTATTACTATTTATCTTCGTACCCATCATTGAGATTGGGCTATTTATTCAAGTTGGTGGCTTCTTAGGATTGTGGCCAACTATTGCGTTGGTTTTGATCACTGCATTTGTGGGTGCATCGCTGGTTCGTAGCCAAGGCATTCAGACACTTATGTCTGTGCAAGGTCGTTTGCAACAAGGCGAAATGCCAGCACAACAGATTCTTGAAGGCGTGATGCTTGCAGTTGCCGGTGTATTGCTGCTGACTCCGGGTTTTATGACGGACGCACTCGGTATGTTGGTATTATTGCCAGCACCAAGAGCGATGATTGCCAAGAAAATGATGGAAAAAATGGTGGTGACCAACATGTCTGGTGGTTTCCATGCCGGTGGACAAGCTGGTTTTGGCCAGAGCCCATTTGGACAAGACCCATTCAATCGCGATCCATCTGACCAATCAAAAGACGGCAACACCTTTGAAGGTGAGTTTGAGAAGAAAGACGACGACAACGATCGTAACCGCTTAAACTAATTAATTTTTTCTCTCTTTATATAGAGGGAAAACAGAAAAGGCTCTTACCTTTATCCTTCGCAAGAAAGTGATAATGGTAAGAGCTTTTTTATTGTCTGTCGCTAGCTGTTACTTACTGTTTACTATCGATAACAGATAACAGATAACAGATAACAGATAACAGATAAAAGATAAGTTTGAGCGTTCGGTTATACCGCGCCTTCAAAGCCCATTTGTCGCCATGCTTCAAAAGCAATGATTGCCACTGCGTTAGACAGGTTCAGGCTGCGCGCGTCTGGCATCATTGGAATACGAATGCGTTGTTCCATTGGCATGCTTTCAATGAACTCAGCAGGCAGGCCGCGAGTCTCTGGGCCAAACATCAACACATCACCTTGTTGGAATTTTGCATCAACGTGGTGACCTGTCGTTTTAGTGGTGCAGGCAAAGATGCGGAAGTCACCCTCGCGTTCATTCTCAAGATACTCAAGGAAAGCTTCTAGGTTCTTGTGACGCTTAACTCGCGCAAGGTCGTGGTAATCCAAGCCAGCACGACGAACCTTCTTCTCTTCAAAATCAAAGCCAAGCGGTTCAATCAGGTGCAGGTTTGCGCCGCAGTTAGCACATAGGCGGATGATGTTACCCGTATTGGGTGCAATTTCTGGTTCGTATAGAGCGATATCAAACATGTTGGTTCACAAGAGTAATCAAAGATAGCCCGAGTATACGGTGGCAAGCTGAGTGAGTACAGTTCACCACCATTCGCTTACGCTTTATTCGCGAGTGCTTGTGCGTAGTTTTCAGCAACCGCCTTCCAATTCACCACATTCCACCATGCGTTGATGTAATCAGGACGACGGTTTTGGTAGCTGATGTAGTAGGCGTGTTCCCAAACATCGAGCGCAAGAATCGGTTCGCCATCACTGACAACGGTATCCATCCACGGATTATCTTGGTTCGAGGTTGAGATGATCTTCAGTTGCCCTTGCTCTACCACTAGCCAAGCAAAGCCGGAGCCAAAGGTATTGATCGCCGCTTGGGCGAACTGATCTTGGAATGTCTCGAAATCACCGAAGGTACTCTTGATAGCCTCACCAAGCTCGCCCGTAGGTTCACCACCGCCGTCTCGCGACATGCAGTTCCAGTACAAGATGTGATTGTAGTAGCCACCGCCATTGTTACGAACAGCCGGGCTGTGCTGAGAGATGTTGGCGAAGATCTCGGTCAGAGATTGCTGTTCTAGCTCGCTGCCAGACACCGCCGCAACAAACTTATCGTAGTAGGTTCTATGGTGCTTGCTGTAATGCACTTCCATTGTCTTAGCGTCAATGTAAGGCTCTAGGGCATCGTAAGCGTAGGGTAAAGCAGGGAAAGTGTGCGACATGGTAAATCCTCCTTAATTAGAGGATTTACCATAATGGTAATGAAAATCATTATCAACTGCGATCTTTGTGGGGGTATTACACCGGTAAGATAGGCAGGGTGATTTCGAGTTGTAATCCACCGAGCTGGCTGCGGGTTGCGGTGATGGTTCCGCTGTGTTGGCGAATCGCACTTTCAGTAATGGTTAATCCAAGCCCTGTGCCGCCAGAGTTTCTGTCACGCGCTGTTGAGACACGGTAAAAAGGTCTGAAGATAGAATCGAGTTCATCCTCTGGAACACCATCACCATTATCATTGACGCAAATTGTTAGCTGATCTTGAACCACATGGAACTGTACATCCACTTGGTCTTTACCGTAGTAGATGGCATTGCGTGTAATGTTGTCTAGCGCACTCATCAGCAGTTTAGGGTTCCCCGAAATAGAGCGTTCTGGGATCTCCGAGAACGTCAGTTGTTTGCCCATCTGTTCGGCTTCAAACTCTGCGTCTTTTAAGATCTCTTCCCATAGGCTCGAGATAGGCTGAACCTCACGAGTAATATGGCTGTCGACCTGCATACGAGATAGCGTCAGCAGCTCACTGATCATCTGTTCCAAACGCTGTGCTTCGGTATCAATGCGTTCTAACTCTTGGCTCTCGCCTTGTTTACGAATCGCCAGTGCATTGGCCATGCGAAGACGTGTCAGTGGCGAGCGGAGCTCGTGTGAGATATCAGAGAGCAGGCGTTGTTGCCCCGAAATCATCTGGTTTACCGCTTCTACCATCTGGTTAAAGCTTTCACCAGCTTGTCTGAACTCTGAAGTACCTTTTTCGAGTGTTGGATCGACCTCGAATTGACCTTTCGCCACGCGTTGTGCCGCGCGTTCTAGCCTGCGAGCGGGTTGACTCAGTGCCCAAGCTAGCCAAAGCAATAGCGGGGTACTCGCTAGCATAACCGCAAGCAGTAACTGCAGAGGTCTATCAAACAGGCGTAACAAGAACGGAGGTGGTTGAGTCCACTTTATTCCGGCGTACATCAACAACTCTTCACCCGCGAGTTTGATGGGTACTGGACCTGCCACCATGTAGTGTCCGTACAGTTTTTGTTTCGGCACTTCAGGGTTATCTATCGAGGTAACAAAGTTACGAATCGCCTTTAGCTTATAGTCTGAATGCCTTTTCGAGGTAAGGACTGCGCCCTCAAGATCGGTCAGGTAGATGCGAGCTCTAGAATCCTTGCGGCTGCGTGGTGCCTCCAGTTGGAAGACAATCTTGCCCAGATTAGGTTCTTTGGCGTAGCGTTTCTCTGTGATTTTAGCGATACGCTCGAGTTTATCGAGGTGATCTGCGGGCACATCTCGCGCGACTCGAGGGTCTAAATGGGGAAGTGACAGCACCGACAAAAGCACCAGTAACATGGTGAACCAAAAGATAGCAAAGATACGTCCATATAAGCTGGTGATTTTAGGTATACGCATTAATCTTCCTCTACCAATAAGTAGCCACGGCCTCGTAAGGTTTTGATGCGTGATTTGCCGTCAGTGCGCTCAGGAATCTTCTTACGTAGATTAGAGATGTGCATGTCTATCGCGCGGTCAAACGCTGCGAGCCTTTTACCCAGCACATCCAAACTCAATGCTTCTTTGGTGATCACTTGCCCTGGGTTTTGGATAAGGTGACTCAGTAGGGCGAACTCGGTTGTGGTGAGGTCGATGAGCTCCCCATTGCAGTAGGCTTCTTGTTTGCCAGGGAAGACTTCGATGTCTTGATATTGAACTCTATCACTGGCCGCCTTAGGTGCGGTGTTGGTTTGAGTACGACGCAAGATAGCTCGAATACGAGCTAACAACTCTCGGTCACTGAAAGGTTTAGGCAGGTAATCATCCGCGCCAAGTTCAAGACCAATCACACGGTCGATCTCTTCGCCTTTTGCGGTCAGCATCAGCACTGGTGTTTCCCAATTTTCTCTCAGTTTCTTTAGTGTTTCCATGCCATTAAGACGCGGCATCATCACATCCAAAAGAATCAGGTCAATCTCATCATTGATAGCTTCCAGCCCTGCATAGCCATCATTGGCTTCGGAAACAGTGAAGCCCTCAAAGCTCAGAATGTCTTTGAGTAAGCTGGTTAACTCGGTGTCGTCATCAATAAGAAGAATGTTCGCCATTGGGAAGCCTTAATCGGTTATCTACTATTTACAGGTTAATAATACTGCTAATTATTCGTCAACTTTCACTCTTTACGATTCTTTACGCTTTCTAAACGTCACTTTACGAGGGAAAGACTAATCTATATCTAAGCGCTGAGAAACAGACGCAACACATGACTTATTATACCGAATTGAGGCAACAATTATGAAAATGACTAAGAAACTTGTACTAGCAGCTGCGGCACTTCCACTAATGTTAGGTACAGCAAGCGCGTATGCTTACGGTGGTGGTGATAAAGGTGACCACAAAGGTATGCACGACAAGTGTGGCGGTTTCGATAAAAAAGTAATGCGCCAACTAGACCTAACCGACGCTCAAAAAGAACAGTTAAAAGAGATGCGTGAAGCAGACCGTGCTGAGATGAAAGCAAAGCGCGGTGCAAACAAAACGGCAAAAATGGCGCAAATGAAAGCGCATCACGAAAAGGTTCAAGCATTGGTACTTGCTGACAACTTTGACGAAGCAGCAGCAAACGACCTAGCAAGCCAAATGGTTGAGAAGCAAACTGAGCGTCGCGTAGCAATGCTTAAGAAGCAACACCAAATGATGAGCGTACTAACGGCTGAGCAAAAGACTCAACTGAAAGAAATCCAACAAGAGCGCATGACTAAGTGTGCTGACAAAATGGGAAAACGCATGAACAAAGACAAGTAATTCATTGCTTGAAAAATCAGCGTTGAATGAAAGTGTTTAGAAAGAAGCGGCCGAGTGTCGCTTTTTTTGATCCTTAAAAATGAATGTTTCACATCATGGCTGTCATATTCAATTGGTGGTTTGCAGGTTATACTTTGTGCTATCAGTCACTTTATAGCCAAGTTATGAAACAAGAATACGCACGTTTAGTTACGCTCGCCGCTTGGGCAGCCACCACCATCGCCACTATTTTATTGATAGTGAAAGTCGCAGCTTGGTGGGTGACAGGTTCCGTGAGTCTGTTGGCTTCCGTCGTGGATTCAATGCTGGATATCGCGGCCTCTGTCGTTAACCTTATCGTGGTTCGTTACTCTCTGCAGCCTGCCGACAAAGAGCACACCTTTGGTCATGGTAAGGCTGAATCTCTCGCTGCATTAGCGCAGGCAATGTTTATTTCAGGCTCTGCATGTTTCCTTATTCTCAATGGTATTGAGCGCTTCTTCCGACCTCATGAACTGAACTCTCCAGAAATTGGTATCTACGTCAGCCTGTTCGCGATAGTGATGACCTTTGGTCTGGTTCGCTTCCAAAAACATGTGGTCAACAAAACGGGTAGCCAAGCTATTGCAGCCGATTCATTGCACTATCAATCAGACCTTTATATGAACGCCGCGATTATGCTGGCACTGGCATTGAGTTGGTTTGGGCTTGGCCAAGCGGACTCTGTATTTGCGGTGGGTATAGGTATCTACATTCTGTACAGCGCTTATCAAATGGCGATGGAAGCGGTTCAGTCTCTGCTTGATCATAAGCTGCCAGATGATGAGCTGAAACAGATTAAAGAGACATCATTGAGCGTGGAAGGCGTGTTGGGTGTGCATCAATTACGAACGCGTCGCTCGGGGCCAATACGCTTCATCCAACTGCATCTAGAATTGGAAGATAATATCCCACTTATTGAAGCGCATCGCATTTCTGACGAAGTAGAGGCTAAGCTTATCTCCGTGTTCCCTGATGCTGATGTATTAATTCACCAAGACCCGTATTCGGTCGTATTTGGACCAGAGAAGCAGCAGAAATTCCACTCGTGGTAATGCGTGCTAAAAATCAGCGGGCAAATGGTAAGTGAGTGGCTTTTGAACTAAAGTGAGTAAAAATTATTAACTGTTAGGTGATTCAAAAACCACCTTAGTAACAATTAATGTTGATTCTGATGTGAATCAACAAAGTTATTGAGTAAAACTGTAATACTCTTACAGAAGTAGAAATGTTACATAATTTTACGCGATTTGAGTGCTATTCCTGTTGAGGAAATGTAACATAACGCACAAATATAGATTTAAAATCTTGTTGATATACAATCAGCAAGAACAAGAATTGAATAATAGATTCCCAAAAATCGAGGGTGAGCATGATTAAGAAGATCGGTGTTTTGACCAGTGGTGGTGACGCTCCAGGTATGAACGCAGCAGTTCGCGGCGTTGTTCGTACTGCGTTATCAGTTGGCATTGAAGTTTACGGTATTTACGATGGCTACCAAGGCCTTGTTGAAGACCGTATCGAAAAGCTTGACCGTTCAAGCGTATCTGACGTGATCAACCGTGGTGGTACTTTCTTAGGTTCTGCACGTTTCCCTGAATTTAAAGACGTTGCTGTTCGTGAGAAAGGCATTGAGAACCTTAAGAAGCACGGTATCGAAGCACTTGTTGTTATCGGTGGTGACGGTTCTTACATGGGTGCTAAGAAGCTGACTGAAATGGGTTACCCATGTATCGGTCTTCCAGGCACAATCGATAACGATATCGCGGGTACTGACTACACAATCGGTTACCTAACAGCGCTTAACACTGTTATTGATTCAATTGACCGTCTACGTGACACGTCTTCTTCTCACCAACGTATTTCTATTGTTGAAATCATGGGCCGTCACTGTGGTGACCTTACGCTTATGTCAGCAATCGCGGGTGGTTGTGAGTACATCATTACTCCAGAGACTGGCCTAGATAAAGAACAGCTTATCAGCAACATCCAAGATGGTATTGCGAAAGGTAAGAAGCACGCAATCATCGCTCTAACTGAGCTAATGATGGATGCTAACGAACTGGCTAAAGAGATCGAATCTTCAACAGGTCGTGAAACTCGTGCAACGGTTCTTGGTCACATCCAACGTGGTGGTCGTCCTACTGCATTTGACCGTGTATTGGCTTCTCGTATGGGTAACTACGCTGTTCACCTTCTTCAAGAAGGTCACGGTGGTCGTTGTGTTGGTATCGAGAAAGAAGAACTTGTTCACCACGACATCATCGATTGTATCGAGAACATGCAGAACCCAGACCGTTCTGAGCTGTTCCGCGTTGCAGAAGAGTTGTTCTAAGCCACGCTTAGCGTTCTCTTAAAGAATTTAAAAACCGCTGATTATTCAGCGGTTTTTTTGTGCCTGCCGTTTGGGTTTCAGAAACGACAGGTAATAAAAAAGGCCAACCTAAGTTGACCTTTCATCTAATCTAAACGGTGAGGTTTAAATTAAGCTTTTGCTTCAGCTGCTGCTTTAGCGATAGCTGCGAAGCTTTTCGCGTCTAGAGCTGCGCCGCCAACTAGAGCACCGTCGATGTCTGGTTGTGCGAAGTAAGCTGCTGCGTTTTCTGGCTTAACAGAACCGCCGTATTGGATAACAACTTTCTTAGCAACTTCTTCAGATTTCTCTGCGATGTGTGCACGGATTTGAGCGTGGATGCGTTGTGCATCTTCAGCTGTAGCTGCTTTACCAGTACCGATAGCCCAGATTGGTTCGTAAGCGATGATAGCGCCTTCAAGAGCTTCAACACCTTGAGTGTTGATAACAGCGTCAAGTTGACGAGCACATACTGCAACAGTTTCGCCTGCTTCGTTTTGTGCTTCAGATTCACCGATACAAAGAACTGGAGTTAGGCCGTTCTCTTTTAGGAATGCGAATTTCTTAGCTACGAACTCATCTGATTCGTTGTGGTATTCACGACGCTCAGAGTGACCGATGATGATGTGAGATGCGCCGAACTCTTTAAGCATTGCTGGAGACATGTCGCCAGTGAATGCACCGCTGTTGTTTAGGTCAGAGTTTTGAGCACCTAGGATGATCGCGCTGCCCGCTTCAGTAAGCGTACGCTCTGCTAGATCAACGAAAAGTGCTGGTGGAGCAACTGCTACGTCTACGCCTGTTACGCCTTCAAGTTCAGCGTTAAGACCGTTTAGTAGATCAACAACCATTTCTTTGCTGCCGTTTAGTTTCCAGTTACCCATAACTACAGGATGACGCATAGGAATATCTCCAAAGTATTTAAATAAATCGAATGTAAAAAAGTAAACTTTATTACGAAATAATATAACAGATTAATATCAACAGATCATGACTGTGGTCATGACTTTCTTGGATCTTACTCAATGGTCAGAGTAGATTTTGAGCATATATCAGTGATCCGGCAGACAGAATAATAGCTAACTTCTCGGATTTTTCATCGTTAGTTGTTATTAAGGGACAAACGATTGCGTTAACAACAGGAAGTAACAATGCCGAATCTAGTTCTAGAGTACTCCAATTCAGTGGATGAGCGAGTAAATATCCAAGGCTTACTGGAAGATCTCCACCAAGTCGCTCTCACATGTGGCTTGTTTGATGTGCCATCAGTGAAATCTCGTTCACTGCGTTGCCATAATTGGTTGGTCGGTGATGAGGAAGATAGTGTAGACTTTATTCATATCAGCTTTGAGTTACTTTCGGGACGAACGGAAGAGCAAAAGCGAGAATTGTCACGATCGTTAATGCAGATCCTGCAAGAACAAGCGAGTCATGTAAGAAGCTTAACGGTGAATATTCGTGATATGGATAAAAGTTGCTTTCAAAAAGTAATAAACTAACCATTGCTGCTGACTTTTAGCGGCGTATAAATTTGAGTATTTAAGATGTCGATGAAAGAATTACTGCTCTCTTTCAAGGGGAGAATTGGTCGTAAGACTTACTGGATTTGGAATGTTTTCTACTACATAGCGATTACCGGTTTTGCTTCAGGTATCTCTGTGTTGTTCCCTGCTTACTCTTATATCCTGCTACCAATCATCCTATTGATGCTTGTGATCCCAGACCTTGCGGTAACCGCTAAGCGCTGGCACGACCGCAATAAGTCTAATTACTGGCTACTATTGAATGTGCCATTAGTATTGGGTCGTTTAGCTTCGCCAATGGTTGCAACGACGACAGAGCCGGTATCGCCAATTCATATGGCGGCAACCGTCGCGGCATTAGTGTGTGGTTTCTGGATTCTGATTGAGTGTGGTTTGTTGAAAGGTACAGAAGGCCGTAATGACTACGGCGAAGACCCATGTAAATATTGAACAGCGAACCAATAAGAAGGGGGCATTACGCTCCCTTTTTCTTTTTAGTGCTTTGCTAATTTCAGTACATTTTAGGTTCGGTATTCGGCTTAAAAGGCACGACATTTTCAGGCAGAGATTCTTCAAAGCCGCAGCGCCCTTCGAGTGCATCTTGGAACTTACAGACCTGACAGCGCAGCTCTTGCATGAGTACGACATTGGCGTGGTGTGGGTTTTTACAACGGCTAACCACTAAGTCGATGTGACTTTGCTGCGCACGAAGTCGGTCTTGCATCACGTCTGAAGCCGAACAAATCATCTGTTCGCACATCTCGTGTTTGAATTGATTGAATGCTTTCGGGTCGCTTTTCGCGAGTTGGACAAGTTCATCAAAGGGTGGCAGTTTTTGAGCGGGTTGTGGATGCGCCATCATTCCTTCCTTAGCATTAAGCGTGTTTCATATGCTCTAAGCTTAAGAAAGAAATCTGTACAAATTTTAATCTATTTGTATTTTCTCAATATTGAGACGGTATTAGCCGATTACCTTTGCAATCAAAGGGCGGGTGTTAAGGTGTAAGTGCAGCGTCGTTCGCCAGCAATGATGTGCTCTGTACGGCTCACGTGACACTCATCTTTTAGTAACTCAGTAAACACGTTGAGCTCAGATTGGCACAGGCTAGGGCAGCGAGTTGCAGCCTTACAGATAGGGCAGTGGTTCTCAATTAAGATGTAGTGATCATCATGCTCTTGAAGCTCAGCCATGTAGCCTTCGTCTTCACGAAGCTGGGTGAGTTTTTTAAGCTTGCTGATGAGTGAATCACAGCCAGACAGCGCAGTTTGATACTGCTTAAGAGTGTGTTGTTCACGCTCGGCAGCAACCTTAGCCAGCCCTTCTTTACCAAATAGATTCTCGACAGCATCAATCACTTGAATGGTGAGTTCACCATGTCGGTCTGAAAATTGGTTATGACCTTGTTGAGTCAGGGACCAGTGGCGAGTCGGGCGACCCACTTTCACTTTCACATCATGAAACGCAAGAATACCGTCATCTTCCAGGCTTTGCAGATGTTGCCTTGCCCCCATTGTCGTCATGCCAAATTCTTCTGACAGTTGTTTCGCGGTTACCGCGCCTTGACGCTTAATGGTCTGTAAGATTCTGTCGCTTGTTTTCATACTATCCCTACCTAATGAACCTTACTATTATGAGGCAAGGTGTTTATAAAGCAAACCATTTACTATATTGATGATAATTTACTCTATAGATAGCGTTTTACTCTATTGGCTGCCATGGTCAGATTCTGGTGCGCTAATAAAACAAAAGGCTGATACTAGGTATCAGCCTTGGAATATTCTGTTTCACCGAATTTAGGCTTACAGGATATGACCTACTACTTCTGGATCTTTACGCTCTAGGTAGTGGATAGATTTGATGCGGCGAATTGTACGGCAGCGGCCACGGATAAGCAGGGTTTCTGTGGTTGCGATATTACCTTGACGAGAAATACCTTCTAGCAAGTCACCCTTAGTGATGCCTGTTGCTGAGAATACAACGTTGTCGCTGCGTGCCATGTCTTCCATCTTCAATACGATACCCGCCGTTACGCCCATTTCTGCGCAGCGCTCAAGTTCAAGTTCACCGTGCTTGCGGTTCTCTTCTGTGTCGCCTTTCACTTCGTGGCGAGGTAGAAGACGACCGTGCATGTCGCCGTCGAGTGCGCGAATTACCGCCGCCGAGACCACACCTTCAGGTGCGCCGCCGATGCAGTACATGACGTCTACTTCACTGTCTGGCATACAGGTTAAGATAGAAGCCGCAACATCACCGTCTGGCACAGCAAATACACGAACGCCCATTGCTTGCATGTCGGCGATGACTTGATCATGACGAGGCTTAGCAAGCGTGGTTACGACTAGAGTATCAAGTGTTTTACCTAGTGCTTTAGCGATGTTTTCTAGGTTTTCTGTTAGTGGCAGTTCTAGGTCAATCACGCCTTTAGCGCCAGGGCCAACAACCAACTTTTCCATGTACATATCAGGCGCTTTAAGGAAGCTGCCTTTTTCGCCCGCAGCCAATACAGCCAATGCATTTGATTGGCCCATTGCTGTCATGCGTGTCCCTTCAATTGGGTCAACTGCGATGTCGACAGCGTCGCCGCCCACACCTACGTTTTCGCCGATGTATAGCATAGGTGCATCATCGATTTCACCTTCGCCGATAACAATCTCACCGCTAATTTCGGTTTTGTTTAATAGGCTACGCATTACTTCTACAGCAGCGCCATCTGCAGCGTTTTTATCGCCACGGCCAAGCCACTTGTAACCAGCTAGTGCTGCACCTTCTGTGACACGAGAGAATGACATTGCTAAATCGCGTTTCATGCGGACTCCAAAATTTTCAAAGGGGGAATAGAAATTTCGCGGCGAATTTTACCATATCCAAAAGGAAACGTTTGCCTTTTTGTTTTTTGGAGATTGCTCTCGATCAATTCGCAGTGGAAAACAGTTATTATTCATCAAAATAATCGGTTTGCCGTTGTGGCGGTAATCGTTCACGTCAATATTCGGTAAAAAGCGCTGTTTTTTTCATCGAATGGCGCAAAATATCGAATATATTGAGTGTTTATCCTTGCTCTGCTGAGTAGAATGGGGAAATAAGTGGAGTGAACCTTCACCATCAAACGGATAACTTAAAGGTAGGCCAGAATGTCTTTTGAAGTACTAGAGCAGCTAGAAGCAAAAATTCAAACAGCAGTAGATACAATTGCACTTCTTCAAATGGAAGTGGAAGAGCTTAAAGAAGAGAAACAAGCACTAGCAACAGAAGCTGGTGAGCTTAAAGCAAGCCGTCACGAGCTAGAGCAAAAAACTCAGCAAATGCAGGAAGAGCATTCAGCATGGCAAGATCGCATCCGTAACCTTCTTGGTAAAATGGATGAAGTAGAGTAATCGACTCTTCAGATTTAAAAAAACGCCCGCTACTCAGTAGCGGGCGTTTTTGTTTGTGTTCTTATGATTTGTTTTATTATTTGAAGCTGAGTGAGAGTTACTCGACGTCTTCTTCCTCGACATCCAAATTGAGTTCTACATCTAGAGGTTCGGCAGAAAGAATGATGCCAGTGTTGTCTGCGTAGAGGTAATCTTCAGGTAAGAAGGTCACGCTGCCAAAGTTCACTGGAACGTCTAATTCACCGACACCTTCTTGGCTCGCACCAACAGGGATAGAAGCCAAGGCTTGGATACCTAGGTTCATGTCTTCAAGCTCATCGACTTCACGAACGCACCCGTAAACCACAATCCCTTCCCACTCATTGTCTTCGGCAAGTAGGGCTATCTCAGCATCGATCAGCGCTTTACGTAGTGAGCCGCCCCCATCGATTAACAACACACGCCCCAGACCGTCTTGCTCTAGTACAGAGCGAATCAAAGCGTTGTCTTCAAAACACTTTAATGTCGTGATCTGTCCTGCGAAGGATGCACGTCCACCGAAGTTGCTGAACATTGGCTCCACGACATCAACTTGATCCAAATATATGTCGCACAGTGCTGAAGTGTTGTATTCCATTAGTATACCTTTTGAACAATGAGCTTACTTTGAGTATATCGGCGCTTGATCCCTTTGCAATGATTAGTCTCATTTAACTCAATAGAGTTTGAGCTACGACAACCCCTGCAAACAATAGGTTAGTGACCAGTGAGCATTTCACAATCACGGGCATCATTGGTGCAATTTGCGCTGGCTTTTCGGTTTCCCAAACGGCTTTGCCATGCTTGTAAACAATAATAATGCTCAGCAAAAACGGCAGGCTGATCCAGACCGGTTTTTCTTGAATAAGCAGGTAGATAGCGAAAGACGCAAGGGCGAGGCCAAGCAGAGCAAAATGATAGTGTTTGGCTTTGCGTTGTCCTAGGCGAACCGCCATGGTGCGCTTACCACATTCGCTGTCGTTTTCGATATCACGCATGTTGTTGATATTGAGTACCGCAACCGCCATCAAGCCACAGCCCAATGCCGGAAGGAATAGGCTTGGTTCAACATGGCCAGTGTGCAAGAAGTAAGTCCCTGAAACACCTAATAAACCGAAGAAGATAAATACCGATAAGTCGCCAAGGCCAATATAGCCATAAGGCTTATTACCGACGGTATAAGCGATGGCAGCAACAATGGCTAATATGCCTAACGCAATGAAAGATAAGATACTTTCAATCGAGGTTAAGGCATGAAAAATAAGAATCAGCCCAGCGACCATAGTAAACACGATGTTGAGGATGATCGCTTGCTTCATGGTTTTCGCTGTTACCGCGCCAGATTGCATGGCACGTGTTGGCCCCAGACGATTTTCGTTGTCTGTGCCTTTTACGGCGTCGCCATAGTCATTGGCTAGGTTCGATAAAATCTGTAATAGGGTGGCGGTTAAAAATGCCAGTAGGGCTATCGATAAAGAAAACTGACCACCGGCGAACGCTAAACTACTTCCTGTAAGAATAGAGACAAGTGCGAGAGGCAGAGTTTTTGGTCGTGCGGCATCAAGCCAGATCAGTAGAGATTGTTTCATCGTAGGTCTAATTCTTTGTAAGTCTTCGTTTCATACTGTGATTTGAGTATACGCCCATTTTTCGGGTAATAAAAAGCCCACTCGAAAGTGGGCCTTGAATTCGCTTATTAGCTGCTATTTCTTTGAGATAGAGCAATAAGTTAGAGTTTGGTGTGCTACAGGATGAAGCGGCTTAGGTCTTCGTCTTCAACGAATTCGCCAAGTTTCGATGTTACGTAAGCTTCATCAATCACTAGCTTGCTGCCAGCTTTGTCTGTTGCTTCGAATGAAATCTCATCCATTAGACGCTCCATCACTGTGTGTAGACGACGCGCACCGATGTTCTCAGTGGTTTCGTTTACGCGCCATGCTGCGTCCGCAATCTGGTTGATGCCATCTTCAGTGAACTCAATGTTGACATCTTCTGTTTTCATTAGGGCAATGTATTGCTCTGTTAGAGATGCTTTTGGCTCAGTTAGGATGCGTTTGAAGTCATGTGCTGATAGTGCTTCAAGTTCTACGCGGATTGGTAGACGACCTTGTAGCTCAGGGATCAGGTCAGATGGCTTAGCCACTTGGAATGCGCCTGATGTGATAAACAAGATGTGGTCAGTTTTAACCATACCGTGCTTGGTTGATACTGTGCTGCCTTCGATAAGAGGCAGTAGGTCACGCTGAACACCTTCGCGAGATACATCTGGGCCTGAACTGTCGCCACGCTTACAGATTTTGTCGATCTCATCGATGAATACGATGCCGTTGTTTTCAGCGTTGAAGATCGCGTTCTCTTTCAGCTCTTCTTGGTTCACAAGCTTCGCAGCTTCTTCTTCCGTCAGTGCTTTGAATGCGTCTTTGATTTTCATCTTACGCTTTTTCTTGGTGTCGCCCGCTAGGTTTTGGAACATGCCTTGCAGCTGGTTTGTCATCTCTTCCATGCCTGGAGGTGACATGATTTCAACGCCCATTTGCGGTGCGGCTACATCAACTTCAATCTCTTTGTCATCTAGCTTACCTTCACGCAGTTTCTTGCGGAAAATCTGACGAGTGTTTGAAGAGGTGGTGTCTTCAGTTGATTGCTCGTTCTGACCCCAAGCATCACGCGCTGGTGGTAGAAGGGCATCAAGAATGCGTTCTTCAGCTTGTTCTTCAGCGCGGTATTGTACTTTTTCCATCGCTTGTTGGTGCGTCATCTTGATCGCAACGTCCGTTAGATCACGGATGATGGTTTCAACTTCTTTACCAACGTAACCCACTTCGGTGAACTTAGTCGCTTCTACCTTGATGAAAGGCGCGTTTGCTAATTTCGCTAGGCGGCGAGCGATTTCAGTTTTACCTACACCCGTTGGGCCAATCATCAGGATGTTTTTTGGCGATACTTCAACACGTAGGCTTTCTTCAAGCTGCATACGGCGCCAGCGGTTACGAAGAGCGATAGCCACTGAGCGCTTAGCGTTGTCTTGGCCGATAATGTGGCGATTGAGTTCGTGAACAATTTCGCGAGGAGTCATCTCAGACATGGTTTTTCCTTAATTCTTTAATCACTGTTGAATACAACGTTATTGATGGAAGCGGTCGTTACTCTGGCTTTGGCAGCTCAACGGTGCTTTCTAGTTCTTCAATAGTGTGGTGATGGTTGGTGAAGACACAGATGTCGCCTGCAATGTTCAGCGACTTTTCTGCGATTTCACGCGCATCTAAATCAGTATTTTCTAATAGTGCAGTAGCGGCTGCTTGAGCGAAGTTTCCGCCCGAACCGATCGCAATCAGGTCGTTCTCAGGTTGAACTACGTCACCGTTACCTGTGATGATCAGTGAAGCGGTCTCATCCGCTACTGCTAACAGTGCTTCTAACTTACGTAGAGCACGGTCGCTACGCCAATCCTTCGCTAGCTCAACTGCCGCTTTGGTGAGATGGCCTTGGTGCATTTGCAGCTTGCTTTCAAATTTTTCGAATAGCGTGAAAGCATCTGCCGTACCGCCAGCAAAACCAGCCAGTACTTTGTTGTTGTATAGGCGACGTACTTTACGGGCATTGCCCTTCATTACAGTATTGCCTAGAGATACTTGTCCATCACCCGCGATGACGACTTTATTATTACGACGTACAGATACAATGGTAGTCACGAGTAGGGCCTCTTAATATTTCTTATCTTTGGGTATAAAAAGTATATGAGGATGGTGCTCGGATAATTCAAGGAAGGGCGAGTGATGTCGCGCAACTTATCGGCGGAAGTTGTAAGGAAAACTGACTAAAGGGAGTAAATAAAAGAAAACCTCCACAATGGGAGGCTTTCGGAGTTTGTTTTTCGGCTTTTGCTAAGATTAAGACTGCGACTATTGCTAAATCTAAATCTAAATCTAATCGGTGTCTTTCCAAATAGCGCAAGGTTCGATTTTCGCCCGTTGCAGCTTATGGCGATCGCGCTCGGCGTCACGCTTCAACTTGTATGGCCCTAAAACCACACGGTACCAGCTACTGCCGTCTTTTTTACGGATTTCACTCGAGATACCTTGGAACGCAATATCTAACTTGCGCGTTTCTGCCTGTGCTGACGTTTTGTAAGCGCCACACTGCATCACGTAAGGGATCTTAGAGATCTCTTGCTCTTTGGCTTTAACTTCAATCTCGCGGCTTGGCAGCGTTTCAACGTAGTCCCACTTCTCTTCTGGAGGCGGTGGAATCACTTTCGCTGGTTTTGGCTTAGGTTTTGGTTTGGTAGCCACAGGTGTTGGTGCTGGCGGCTCAGGATTATTACTCAATAAGTAAAGTCCATAACCAAAACCACCGGCAAGGAGGATCGCCAAAAGACCACTGCGCCAAGGTTTACGGCGAGGGGCTTGTTTCTTGGTCGGTTTTTTCGTGCCACGACCGCGCTTTACATAATCTCTATTAGCCACAAGACAATTCAATAGTTGCTGATTCTGTCCTCATGGTAATCCAGATTGCGCGAGGATAATAGTGCAGAAATGGAAGCGGCACATCAAAATGTGCCGCAGATTTATAAGGGTATTTCTGAGGGTTACATTCGAGGTGGTGCGGTGCTGCCTCTAACGACTAATTTAGCTTCAAGTAGACGCGAACCTGCTTGCACATCGTTGCCTTTTAATAGATCAAGCATCATCAACATCGCTTGGCGTCCAATCTCATAACGAGGCTGAGAAATGGTGGTTAGCGGTGGATCGCAGTATTGAGCGAATTGGATGTCATCGAAGCCGACAATCGATAGGTCTTGAGGAACGCGCAAGCCCAGCTTCTTCGTTTCTTGAATCGCACCAATCGCCATCGCATCGTTGTGACAGAAGATAGCTGTAGGTTGTTCAGGAAGTGCCAGTAATTGACGAACCGCTTGAGCGCCCGCTTCAAAGGTGAAGTCACCGACCGTGCTATAGGCTGGATTCATTGAGACTCCGGCGCGACGCAGCGCTTGCTGGTAGCCTTGTTGGCGGAACTTACACAGTGTTGCCGATACTGGTCCTGAAATTTGAGCAATACGCTTATGACCTAACTGAGCTAGGTAGTTCACCGCTTCAAAGGCAGAGGTCAGGTTATCGATGTGTACCGTAGGCAGTTCAAGCTCAGGGGCAAACTCACACGCCATTACCATCGGCGGTAAATTCTTTTGTTCAGGTTTGCTGACATCAAACGGATGGTCAGTACCCAGCAGCAACATGCCGTCGGCTTGTTTGGTGAAAACTAAGTTAACAAACGAAGACTCGCGCTTCTTTTGCTGGCCGCTATCACCCAGTAGAACAAGGTAATCATTTTCTACTGCGGCATCTTCGATACCACGAATGATCTCGGCGAAATAAGGGTCACAGATATCAGGAACAATAGTGATGATGGTTTTTGATTCGTTGCGACGTAAGTTTCTAGCTAATGTATTGGGTGAGTATCCAGCTTCAAGTACTGCTGTTTCCACTCGTTTGCGAGTCGAAACTGAGACTTTCTCAGGGTTCATCAATGCACGTGATACCGTGGCTGTTGAGACGCCTGCTAGCTGGGCAACATCCTTCATTGTCGCCATAAATTAAACCCTCTTTTAAGTTCCTTTGCCGCCTAAGCATCTAAGGCGTGAATAATAAATGTAATCGAATAGATATTATGAAAGTGTTGCTAACACTTTTTTTATTGCAATATTTTATTCGTTTAATCCGTGTAAAGTTACGGCTAGATTAACAAAAATCACATGACTAGTGTGAAGTTGCTCACGAGAAATATGAAATATTTGTGAACAAACTTATCATTAGTTTTAACCCAAGTGGGTTTAACTCAAATCTTGCGGCTCAATATCGAGTGACCAGCGAACTTTTTTCGCAGCAGGTAACATATTGATGGCCGGCTTGGCACTCATCAATAGCTTCTGCATTAACGAGCGCGTCTGAGTTTGTAAGATTAACTGCCAGCGCGATTTGCCCGCTCGTTTTGCTAACGGAGCCGGGGTTGGCCCTAACACCATGCAATATTGGTCAAACAGCGGGTGCGATTCCAATGTGTGACGAACCTGACGCAAGAACTCTTCCACCAAGCGAGTGTCATTGGCTTCTGCTCTAAACAGCGTCATAAAGGTATAGGGCGGTAACATTGCCTGCTTACGTTCTGCCAGCGCCGTCTGAGCAAAGTGGTTATAGTCTTTGTGTAGCAAGGCTTGCAACAACCCATGTTCTGGGTGGTGAGTCTGTAAGATCACTTCACCGGGTTTGCTTGCTCGTCCTGCGCGTCCCGCTACTTGGATGAATAGCTGGGCAAGACGTTCAGAGGCACGGAAGTCACTACTATATAAAGAGCCATCCACATCCAATAACGCCACAAGTGTCACGTCAGGGAAATGGTGACCCTTAGCAAGCATCTGCGTGCCGATAAGAATTTGGAATTCACCCTTCCGAATCGACTCGAGCGCGCTTTCTAAGCTGCCTTTACGGCGGGTGCTGTCGCGGTCAATACGAATGGTTTTGTATTCCGGGAATAGTTGACCAAGTTGAGCTTCTAACTGCTCGGTACCGACACCCACTGTCACCAAGTTCACAGACCCACAACCTTGGCAGTTGTGCACGATATGCTGCTGAGAACCACAGTGGTGGCAGCGCATCTCATTACTGTATTGGTGATAGGTGTAGTAAGCATCACAACGTTTACACTCGGCTGTCCAACCACAATCGTGACACATTAATGCCGGAGAAAACCCTCGACGATTGAGGAACAGCATCACTTGGTTGCCAGCTTTGAGGTGTCTTTGCATCTCTGCAATTAACGACGCAGACAAACCACTTTCTAGATATTCACCTTTAACATCCAACACCTTATTGGTGGTCGGCAGTGCGACACCCGCACGTGAAGTCAGGGTGAGATAACTGTATTTGCCGATCTGAGCGTTGTGCAGCGTCTCAAAGGCCGGAGTCGCCGAGCCTAACACAACTGGAATCTGCGCTTTGTGCGCACGCATGATCGCCACATCACGAGCGTGGTAGCGCAGGCTATCTTGCTGTTTATAAGACGCATCGTGTTCTTCATCGACAATGATAATACCTAGGTCAGCAAACGGCGTGAACAGAGCCGAACGGGTACCAATCACGATGCCCGCTATTTTATCGCGCGCCGATAACCAAGCATTCAGTCGCTCAGAATCGTTTAAACCTGAGTGGATAACCTCAACAGGTACATTAAAGCGTCGCTTAAAGCGGTTAATCGTTTGAGGGGTGAGGCCAATCTCGGGCACGAGCACTAACGCTTGTTTACCTTGGTCGAGAATCGGCTTAATCATATTAAGGTAAACCTCGGTCTTACCTGAGCCAGTAACGCCCTCTAACAGGAAGCAACCAAAGTCGGTTTGGCTATTTACGGTCGCAATCGCGATGGCTTGTTCGGCATTGAGCTTAGGCTTGTCTTGGTCGTTTTCAAGATCAACTGGCCACGGCTGACGCGTTGGCTTTTTCTCTACCGATTCAATCCAGCCTTTCTCTTCTAGCGTTTTGAGTACGGCGCTGCCAACTTCTTCATCAATGAACTCTTGATGAGGAACCGGGCCGTGTTCAAGCATGTGCATCACTTTGGCTTGCTTGACCGCGCGACCAAAACCTTGCATCAGTTGGTCTTTGCCTGATGGCGTTAACTGCCACTCAACCAGCGTCGCGAAGTCGGCGGCTTTGCCTTTTCTTAGAGCGCTCGGAAGGGCGTTAGCAAAGGTTTCGCCAAGAGGGTACTGATAAAACTGACTGCACCACATTAACAGTGAATAGACAGATTCCGGCCAAACGGGTTGGTTGTCTAATAAGGCTTTAATGGGCTTGAGCTTATCTAGCTCGAATTCTGATTCGTTAACCAGAGCCGTGACAATCCCAGTTAAGGTTTGTCGTCCAAAAGGCACAGAGACGCGACCACCAATAATCGGGAATAGGTGGTTTGGAATCTTGTAATCGAACTGCTTGTCGAGTGGAACAGGCAGCGCCACACGGGCAATCATTGGACGCATAAAGGGACGGCTTTATCTGAATTGACGAGAGCGAACAGTCTAAAGGATAAGGCGGTTAAATTCGAGAAGCAGTTTGGATGAAGGTGGCGAGTTAGCGTATACCGACAACGACAGCCCGAAATCTCAGGCCGATAAAGGAAATAAAGAGAGAATTGGTGAAAAATGTATCAAATCGGTTGATCCTGCTTTATAGATTCATTACTATACTGCGCCTTAAAGGTATGGCTTCATCACTCTTTTGTGTCGATGCGGTGTCTTTATTTCTTTTTTTAAACTACGTGTGGTGTGCGGCTTAGAATCGTATAGCGACACGGCCTACTTGAGGTTATCCCATGAAAGCTGGAATCCACCCAGAATACAAAGCAGTTACTGCAACTTGTTCTTGCGGCAACACATTTGAGTTCAACTCAACGCTAGCAAAAGAATCAATCCACCTAGACGTATGTGACAAATGTCACCCGTTCTACACTGGTAAGCAACGTATCGTAGATACTGGCGGCCGTGTTGATTGCTTCAACAAGCGTTTCGGTGCTCTTTCTAGCAAGAAGTGATTCTCGCTATTTAGACATGAAAAAGGACACTTCGGTGTCCTTTTTTGTTGCCTGTAATTTGAGAAAGCACTGACTTCTATTCAAGCATCACTCTCACCCAACGATAAGTTGCCTCTCTATTCTATTTCAGGGCAATTCCTTGCGTATCTCTCTTCACCAAAATTCAGCACGAAACTTCAACAAGCGATAGTAATTTCAACTGCTCACTGGTCTTATTAGTAGTGAAATCTCGTTTTTTAATGAGACAGAGGCTTCAACCACCTAGGAACTTTGAAGTACATCCATTAACATGAACAAGATCCCCCAAATAATAATATCCTAGGAACCTACACCTATGTCTGAAGACAGCCGCCAAGATCAATCCTCTCAAGCGTTATCATCTGAAAAATCGTTATCGCCTCAAGAACAATTCCGTCAGCAAGCTCTTGATTACCATGAGTTCCCAATTCCAGGCAAAATTGCCGTAGAACTGACGAAGCCTGCAAACTCTGCAGAAGACCTAGCACTTGCATACAGCCCAGGCGTGGCTGAGCCTGTTCGCGAGATCGCACAGAACGTTGATAACGTTTATAAGTACACAGGTAAAGGCAACATGGTTGCAGTTATCTCTAACGGTACAGCGATTCTTGGCCTAGGTAACCTTGGCCCTATTGCTTCTAAACCTGTTATGGAAGGCAAAGCGCTCCTGTTTAAGCGTTTTGCTGGTTTAGATTCTATCGATATTGAAGTAAAACACCGCACAATCGATGAGTTCGTTGATACAGTTGCGAATATCGCAGATACATTCGGCGGTATTAACCTGGAAGACATCAAAGCACCAGACTGTTTTGAGATTGAACGTCGCCTGATTGAACGTTGTGATGTTCCGGTATTCCACGATGACCAACACGGTACTGCGATTGTAACGGCAGCGGGTATGCTGAATGCGATCGAGCTTCAAGGTAAGAAACTTGAAGAGTGTAAGATCGTTTGTTTAGGTGCTGGCGCAGCGGCGGTTGCTTGTATGGAACTACTGATTAAGTGTGGCGCTCAGCGTGAAAAAATCTACATGCTTGACCGTAAAGGTGTGATCCATACTCGTCGTGATGACCTCAACGAATACAAAGAGCTGTTCGCAAATAACACTGATAAGCGTACGCTTGAAGATGTTATCGAAGGCGCTGACCTGTTCTTGGGTGTATCGGGGCCGAATCTACTGCCTGCTGAAGCACTAACGCTGATGGCTGATAAGCCTGTTGTGTTTGCATGTTCAAACCCAGATCCAGAGATCAAGCCTGAGCTTGCACACGAAGTTCGTTCTGACCTAATCATGGGTACAGGCCGCAGTGATTACCCTAACCAAGTAAACAACGTACTTTGTTTCCCATTCATTTTCCGTGGTGCACTAGACGTGCGTGCGAGCGAAATTAATGACGAAATGAAGCTAGCGGCGGTTAAAGCGATTCGTGAACTGGCGAAAGAAGAAGTTCCAGCTGAAGTACTAGCAGCTGCGGGCGAGACTGCACTGGAGTTCGGTAAGGGTTACATCATTCCTAAGCCAATGGACCCACGTCTACTTCCTCGCGTAGCACGAGCAGTTGCGGAAGCGGCTGTTGAATCTGGCGTAGCTCGTATCGAGATGCCTGCTAACTATATGGCTTAATAGCTATTGCTCTATTGAGCCAAAAAGAATAATAAAAAACCGACTCATCTGGAGTCGGTTTTTTTATGTCTATCATTCACAGCGCAATCATAAAAAGCTATGCGCGATGTGATAAATAAGGTTCAGCTAGAGCGAATCAATAATGAAGGCAGTGACTGAGTTGTTTTTATTCTTCGTCAAACGCTTCGAACTCGATACCCATCTCTGTCATCAGCTTTTTCACTTCAGCAGGAATATCGTCTGGGCGGTCTTTACGAAGGTCTTCATCCGTTGGTAGTGGTTGGCCTGTGTACGCATGTAGAAAGGCTTCGCACAGTAGCTCACTGTTTGTTGCATGGCGTAGGTTATTAATCTGGCGGCGAGTACGCTCGTCAGTAAGAACCTTTAACACTTTTAGAGGGATAGAAACTGTAATTTTCTTTACTTGTTCGCTTTTCTTTCCATGCTCAGCATATGGGCTTATGTATTCACCATTCCAGTCGGCCATTGCGTACCTTCATCACTTTAGTTGTTAGAATAAATTAATAGTGGTGATTTTAGCGGGATTTACTGCCATAAGCAAAGACATATAGACGTCTAGAAGTGTTGACGTCTCACGTTTATGAAAGTAAAGTGAATAACATATATCTAACACAGCCGCAAAATGCCGACAAGCCGCTGTGATTCTCAGACGCAAAACTTGTAAGGAAGCACCTATGAGCAGCCGGAAGCCAGCAACAATCGCAGTACGTACTGGTATCGAGTCAGACACGCAACACCATGCCGTTGTCCCACCCATTTATCTTTCGACTAACTATGGGTTTCCCGCTTTTGGTGAAGTGCCAAAGTACGATTACACCCGTTCTGGTAACCCAAACCGCGGTTTATTAGAGACGGCACTGTTTGAGCTTGAATCAGGCAAAGGCGCGGTTGTGACTAACTGTGGTACTTCGGCGCTTAACTTATGGGTTTCGGCTTTCTTAGGCGGCGATGATCTTATTATTGCACCGCACGATTGCTACGGCGGTACTTACCGTCTGTTTAACACTCGCTCGCTAAAAGGTGACTTCAAAGTTCTGTTCGTTGATCAATCGGATCAAGCAGCGCTGGATGCGGCGCTCGCGCTTAAGCCAAAGTTGATCTTAATTGAAACCCCATCGAATCCACTGGTTCGCGTGGTTGATATTGCAGAAACTTGCCGTAAAGCGAAAGAGGTTGGTGCTCTGGTTGCTGTCGACAACACGTTTTTGACACCTGTGTTCCAAAAGCCTTTAGAGCTGGGTGCTGATTTTGTTATCCACTCAACCACTAAGTACATCAATGGACACTCAGATGTTATTGGTGGCGTTGTGGTCACTAAGACAGAAGAACACGCTGAAGAGTTAGCATGGTGGGGCAACTGTATTGGTGCGACCGGCACACCATTTGATAGCTACATGACTTTACGTGGTATTCGTACGCTAGGTGCGCGTATGCGAGTTCACGAAGAAAGCTCACGTGAAATTCTAGCGTCTCTGCAGCAACAAGATCTTGTTGGCACTATTTACCACCCAAGCCTTCCTGAACATCCGGGTCATGATATCGCGAAGAAACAGCAATCGGGCTTTGGTTCCATGCTCAGTTTTGAGTTTGCGGGCTCATTCGAGGCGCTTAAATACTTTGTTGATAAGTTAGAGCTGTTTTCTTTGGCAGAATCATTGGGCGGTGTTGAAAGCCTGATTTGTCACCCTGCGTCGATGACTCACCGCGCGATGGGTGAAGAAGCCTTAGCAGAAGCGGGTGTTTCTCAGCAACTACTGCGTCTATCTGTTGGCCTTGAAGATGCAGAAGACCTAATCGATGACCTCAAGCAAGCGTTTGAAAGAACACAGCGCTTTATCGCTGAAGGGGAGGGTTAATAATGGCAACCTTTCGCCAGCTACATAAATTTGGTGGCAGCAGTTTAGCGAATCCTGAATGTTACCAACGCGTGGTCAACATTCTTAGAGAATACTCATCAGCATCTGATTTGGTGGTGGTATCGGCAGCAGGCAAAACAACCAACCGTTTGATTGAATTTGTTGAAGCGCTCGACAAAGATGGTCGTATTGCCCATGAATGCCTACAAGCACTTCGTCAGTTCCAACTCGATCTGATTGAAGCACTGCTTGAGGGTGAATCAGCCGCACAACTTACTTCAACCATTCAACAAGAATTTACCGCTTTGGGTGAGCTAACGGCTCCCTTGAGCGAAGCACAAAAAGCAAAAGTGCTTGGACACGGTGAGGTTTGGTCTTCACGTATACTCGCGGCTTTGTTGTGCCAGCATGATTTACAAGCCGTTGCTCAAGATGCGCGTGCTTTTTTACGTGCAGAAGTGGGCGCTCAGCCTGAAGTCGACCGCGCACGTTCTTACCCTCTGATCAAAGAAGCCTTGGCGCAGCATGCACATTGCCGCGTGGTGATTACGGGCTTTATGGCTCAGAACTGCGAGGGTGAAACGGTATTGCTTGGCCGTAACGGTTCGGATTACTCAGCAACCGTGATTGGTGCTTTGGCTGAAGTTGAACGCGTGACGATTTGGAGTGATGTGGCAGGCGTTTACAGCGCTGACCCTCGTCTGGTTTCAGATGCGTGTCTATTGCCTCTACTTCGCCTTGATGAAGCCAGCGAATTGGCTCGTCTTGCCGCTCCAGTGCTTCACAGCCGAACGCTACAGCCTGTGGCTCAAAGTGCTATGGATCTCAGCTTACGCTGCAGCTATCAGCCGGAGGCGGGCTCTACACAGATCGAGCGTGTACTGGCATCGGGTCGTGGCGCAAAAATCATTACCTCTTTGGATGAAGTGCTTATCGTGCAACTGACCTTTGGTCACGGCCATGATTTCGACCGTCTAGAGAGTGAAGTGCTTGAAGGGCTTAAGCGTGCTCAACTTGAGCCGCTTGCTTATGAGCTTGAACCGGATCAACACTGTTTGCGTCTTGCCTACACAGAAGAGATCGCTGGTGGTGCATTAGAATATCTCCAAGACCATGCGATTGAAGCTGAGATTAAGCTAAAAGAAGGTTTCTCTCTGATTGCTGCAGTGGGTGCGGGTGTGACTAAGAACCCTAATCATTGCTACGGTTTCTACCAGCAGCTTAAGAGCTCGCCGGTTGAGTTCATCTCAGAAGCGAACTCAGGCTTAAGCTTGGTGGCTGTGATTCGTAAGAGTGAAACATCAAGTCTAGTGAAAGGCATTCATTCTCAACTGTTCCAAGCGCAGAAGCGTGTTGCGATTGCCTTGTGTGGTAAGGGCAATATTGGTTCAAGCTGGTTAAGCCTGTTTGCTGAGCAAAAAGCGGAACTTGAAAAGCGCCGTGGAATGAACTTTGAATTGGTTGCCGTGGTTGATAGCCAAACCTATTGGTTCGACGATCAAGGCATTGATGCGACTTCGGTAGGTAAGCGCTTTGACGACGAAGCTATTGCTAACAATGGTAACGACTGGTTAGAGCGTTTGGGCTCTATTCAAGGTTATGACGAAGCAGTGGTTCTGGATGTGACTGCGAGCCCAGTGCTTGCAGCAAAGTATCTGCAAATCGCACAACAAGGTATTCACCTAATCTCGGCGAACAAGGTGGCAGGTTCTGCATCGAGCGAGTATTACCATCAAGTACAAGATGCTTTCGCTAAGATCAGCCGTCATTGGTTGTACAACGCGACAGTGGGTGCTGGATTGCCGATTAACCACACGGTACGTGACCTACGTGAAAGTGGCGATGACATCATTGCGTTGTCTGGCATTTTCTCGGGCACGTTGTCTTGGTTGTTCCAACAGTTTGATGGCACCGTGCCGTTCAGCGAGTTGGTTGACTTAGCATGGCAACAAGGCCTTACGGAACCTGACCCTCGTGCTGACCTAGATGGCTCAGACGTGATGCGTAAGCTGGTGATTCTGGCGCGTGAATCTGGTTTGGATATCGAACCTGAAAACGTAAAAGTGGAATCGCTCGTACCTGCAGAGCTGCAAGATCTATCTGTGGATGACTTCTTCGACAAAGCTTCTGTACTGAGCGAAGAGCTGGCTGAGCGTTTAGAGAAAGCGCACTCTCAACAGAAAGTTCTGCGTTACGTAGCGCGTTTGGAGAAGAACGGTAAGGCAACCGTAGGCGTTGAAGCACTGTCTAAAGAACATGCTCTGGCGAACTTGTTGCCTTGCGACAACATCTTTGCGATTGAGAGCAAATGGTACAAAGATAATCCATTGGTTATTCGTGGCCCAGGTGCCGGTCGTGAAGTAACGGCAGGTGCAATTCAATCTGATTTAAACAGAATGTCTAGCCTGTTCTGATACTCAGATCGGTTGGTTTAGTGTCTAAATGGCATACTATTCACTAAGATAAATAAGGCTGAAAGCACGATGTGTTTTTCAGCCTTTTTTCTACATTATTTCTGCTTTGCGACCCATCTAACGACTTGAGTTTTACTCACGATCTACTTGAGAAAAATTCATAATGGATCTGTTGACATTAAATCGTATTCAATACATTCTACAGACATATAGACGTCTAAACGTCGTTTAAGGATTTGAGTTTTTAGTGGTTGCTTTTGCCACAGGGAGAGTAAGATGGGATACACACACGCTAGTCATATCGACGCTTTAAATCAGAATATCGCTGAGCTTTCTGACAACATCAATGTGTCATTTGAGTTTTTTCCACCGAGCAGTGAGAAGATGGAAGAGACCCTGTGGAACTCTGTTCACCGCCTTAAAACACTTCAACCAAAATTTGTATCGGTAACTTACGGTGCAAACTCGGGTGAACGTGACCGTACCCACTCAATCATTAAAGAAATTAAAAACCAAACCGGCCTAGTGGCTGCACCGCACCTAACGTGTATTGATGCAAGCCGTGAAGAGCTGATTCAAATTGCCGACGATTACTGGGCAAATGGTATCGAGAGTATTGTTGCGCTACGTGGTGATATTCCAGCAGGCGGCGGCGCGCCAGAGATGTACGCATGTGATTTGGTTGAGCTACTTAAATCTCGCCACGATTTTGATATCTCAGTAGCGGCATTCCCTGAGGTTCACCCTGAAGCAAAAAGCGCTCAATCTGATCTTATTAACCTAAAGCGTAAAGTGGATGCGGGTGCCAACCGTGCCATCACTCAGTTCTTCTTTGATGTAGAGAGCTACCTACGCTTTCGTGACCGCTGTGTAGCGGCTGGCGTTGATGTTGAGATTGTACCGGGCATTCTGCCGGTTTCTAACTTCAAGCAAGCATCTCGCTTTGCTGCGATGAACAACGTAAAAGTACCGGGCTGGATGGCGAAGCAGTTTGAAGGTTTGGATGATGATCCAACGACTCGTCAGCTTGTTGGTGCTAGCCAAGCAATTGATATGGTTCGTACACTGAGCCGTGAAGGTGTGAAAGATTTCCACTTCTACACGCTAAACCGTGCAGAAATGACTTATGCACTTTGCCATACGCTAGGTGTTCGTCCGCAAGTCGCTGCGCTGTAAGAAAAGTCTAAGAAGTAAAGCCTAAGCACTTGTAAAAAGCCTCTGGCAGTAACATTTCAAATCCTATAGATACAAAAAAGGCTTGGACTCATAGAGTTCAAGCCTTTTGCTTTTCTAGCTTAACTTAAGCTAGAGCGCCAAGTTCAAGCAGTACTTCTTCAGCCCATACAATCCATGCTTCACGGATAAGTAGGTTACGACGAAGTGTTAGACGCTCAAGGCGTGCTTGCTTGTCTAGTGTCGATGGCGTTGCGTAGTAAGCTGCTTCGATTTCACGGTAGTGAGAAACCAGTTTGCGAGACTCTTCTACTAGCTCAGCAAGTTGTACACGGTAAGCGTCAGAAGGTTGTACAGCACAAGCCATTAGCTTAGCTGAGAACTCGTCACGAACGGTTGGGTGTGCAGTTGGTTGTTCAAACCATTCACCTAGCGCGCCACGGCCAGCATCAGTGATAGAGTAAACTTTACGATCAGGTTTGCCTTCTTGAGGCTCAAGCACGCAAGTTACCTGGTCGTTCTGAGCCATTTTATTTAGCTCGCGGTAAACTTGTTGATGGCTAGCTTTCCAGAAGTAACCAATGCTTGCGGAGAATTCTTTTGTGATATCGTAACCAGTAGCATCGCGTGTACTTAAAACGGTTAGAATTACGTGTGGTAATGACATGTCTGAAATCCAAATGGTAAACAGTAAACAAATACTTAAACAACAAGTGTGCTTCTAATGGCACGTTATATTGGTTATGTCTAAGTAGCACCAACTCATCGGTTGGTTATGTCACCTTACAAAGCCGTTTATCACCTAGGTGTTGACCAGTTTATTGGTCAAGATGCTGCAGATTATTTTTTGGAGTGTTTCCGCAGCGGAGCAGTAGTATATCTAAATAATAAGCATAAAGTAGAATACATGGACAAAATAACCCAAAAAACTGACAAAAAACTCACTATTGCTTATTTTGTGAAATAAAAAGGTCGCACTAGGCGACCTTTTGTCTGTTGAATGGTAGGAATCACTAATTAACCAGTGTTTCGCATGCCTGCTGCAATGCCTGCAATCGTCACCATTAGCGCTTCTTCAAGCTCTGCTGGTGGTGTTTCACACTTACGAGTACGGTAAAGCAGTTCAGCTTGAAGCATGTTTAGTGGCTCAACGTAGATGTTACGTAGGCGGATTGACTCAAGTCCCCAAGGGTCGCTCTGCATTAGGTTCTCGTTGTTCTCAACATTTAGCACGGCTTTGATGTCTTTTTGCAGCTGTTCACGCAGTAACTCACCTAATGGTAATAGCTCTTCGTCAACAAGGCGTTGGTCGTAGTACTTAGCGATTTCCATGTTGCACTTCGAGTACACCATTTCCAACATACCGAGACGGGTAGAGAAGAACGGCCACTCGCGACACATCTCTTCGAGCAGGGCTTGATGGCCTTGATCTACAGAGTACTGAATCGCTTCACCAGCGCCTAACCATGCAGGCAGTACCAAACGGTTTTGGCTCCAAGAGAAGATCCATGGAATCGCACGTAGGCTTTCTACGCCGCCGTTCGGGTTACGTTTCGCAGGGCGAGAGCCAAGAGGCAGTTTACCTAGCTCCAGTTCAGGTGTCGCTTGACGGAAGTAAGGTACGAATTTCTCTTCGCCACGAACCACGTTGCGGTAAGCCTCACAAGATACTTGAGATAGCACTTCCATTAGGTCGCGCCACTCTTGTTTTGGCTCAGGTGGCGGCAGAAGGTTCGCCTCTAGAATCGCGCTTGCGTAAAGGTTGAAGCTGTTTACAGCAACGTCTGGTAAGCCAAGTTTAAAGCGGATCATTTCGCCTTGCTCTGTTACACGTAAACCGCCTTTCAAGCTCTTAGGTGGCTGAGAAAGAAGAGCAGCGTGCGCCGGAGCACCACCACGACCAACCGTACCGCCACGACCGTGGAATAGAGTCAGTTCAATGCCTTCTTCATCACAAACCTTAACCAGTTTGTCCATTGCATCATATTGAGCCCAACCTGCAGACATTACGCCCGCATCTTTCGCTGAGTCAGAGTATCCGATCATCACCATTTGGTGGTTCTGGATAAAGCCACGGTACAAGTCGATGCTCATTAGCTGTTTCATTACTGCTTCTGAGTTGTTCAAGTCGTCTAGCGTTTCGAACAGCGGACATACGTCCATGCGGTATGGGCAGCCACATTCTTGCAGTAGTAAGTGAACAGCCAGTACATCTGATGCAGTACGAGCCATAGAAATTACGTAAGCACCGAAGGCTTCACGAGGTTGAGCAGCAATAACCTTGCAGGTGTCTAAAACCTCTTTAACCTGTTCAGATGGCTCCCAATCGCGAGGAAGAAGCGGACGCTTAGAGCTTAATTCATTGGTTAAGAAAGCAATCTTGTCTTGCTCGTTCCATTGGTCGTAGTCGCCAATGCCTAGGTAGCGAGTCAGTTCAGACAGTACATCTGAGTGACGAGTACTTTCTTGACGAACATCGAGACGAACTAGGTGTACACCGAACGCTTTTAGGCGGCGCAGAGTATCAAGCAGAGAACCGTCTGCGATTACGCCCATGCCACATTCGTGCAGCGATTGGTAACATGCGTAAAGCGGTGTCCAAAGTTGCTCGATGTTCTGTAGTGTTTCTTTCTTCGGAACCTCTGTGTCATGCAATTTTGCATCCAGCACTTCTAGCGTGTTGTTCAGTAGAGTGCGTAGGTTCTTCAGGATTGCACGGTAAGCTTCGTGTTCATCACCTGCTAGCTCACGAACGGCATCATTACACTTAGTCATCGACAGTTCGGTAATCAGCTCGTTTACGTCGCCTAAGTAAAGATCGGCAGCTTTCCAACGAGATAGGCGCAGAACTTCCTTAGTGATGGTGTGCGTTACGAATGGGTTGCCATCGCGGTCACCGCCCATCCAAGATGAGAAGTGTACTGGGCGTGCATCGATCGGCAGGCCTTCATCAAGATAACCTTTTAGTCGGCCATCCATTTCACGTAGGAAGTCAGGAACGGCTTCCCATAGAGAGTTTTCTACAACCGCAAAGCCCCACTTAGCTTCATCAAGTGGCGTTGGGCGTTGTTGACGAATCACATCTGAGTGCCAACCTTGAGCGATCAGTTGCTCTAGGCGGCGTTCGGTTTTCACGCGCTCTTTGTGTGATAGGTCGCTTAATTCTAATTTAGACAGACACTCGTTGATCTTAACTAGCTTGTTGATCATGGTGCGACGAGTGATTTCTGTTGGGTGTGCAGTCAGAACGAGTTCAATGTTCAGGTCGCGAACGGCTTGAGCCGCGTCTAGCTTGCTGATGTCATTCTGGTTTAATTTGGAAAATAGAGATTGCAGCACGTCTGGTTCACAAACATGCTCCTCACAGTGGCGAGAGATGGTGTGGTACTGCTCTGCCATGTTGGTGAGGTTGAGAAATTGGTTAAATGCACGAGCAACAGGAGTGAGTTGTTCGTTCGGCAGGTTTTTGATTTCTTCAACTAGGCTGTCACGGTCAGCTTTGTTGCCTGCGCGGGCGGATTTGGAAAGTTTACGGATAGTCTCCACTTTCTCTAAGATAACGTCACCATGTGCATCTTGGATTGTGTTACCTAGCAAGCGTCCCAGCATGCTTACGTTACTCTTGAGAGCGGCGTATTTCTCGTTCATTGTCATCCTGCCTCGTAAAAAAATTACATCCATTGTTCCTTGTTAAGTACACAATCTAGCGAAAAGTGCTGTATCTAGTCAAATAAAGCATTCTAAGTTTGCAATTATTAGTTTTCGAAATGCGGGAGAAGTAAATTTTCCAAGACTTCGGAATAAAGTGAAATTTAATTACAAGATCAGGCTTTGGCTGGGATAACAGAATAAAAGCCACCTTTTAGGGCAGCTTTTATAAAAAAGTATCGCAAGGGTAGCAATAGCTAGAAACAATATTTACGAATAGATTTACTCAGAACATCAATCGTTGGATCGATAAAATCGAAGCTTAGGAACTCATCTGGTTGGTGAGCTTGGTCGATAGAGCCCGGCCCCAGCACTAAGGTTGGGCAAAGTTCTTGAAGGAAAGGTGCTTCTGTACAGTAGTTCACGGTTTGTGATTCAGTTTCGCAAACTGATTCCATGCCACCAATAAATGGATGGTCGTGTTGGCACTCATAACCTGGGATAGGTTCGTGCAGTGGCGTAATCTCGATTCTGCCCGGCCATTTTGCTTCCACTTCTTTAAGTGCGCTGCGCAGCATGTTATCCAAGCCATCTAGGCTGATACCTGGCAAAGGACGCACATCATAGTGCAGCTCACAGCAACCACAGATACGGTTGGCACTGTCGCCACCGTGGATATGGCCAAGGTTTAGAGTGGGGCTTGGAATTGCGAAACCCGGGTGGTGATACTCTTTGACTAGCTTGTCACGCAGTTGCATTAAAGCGAACAACACTTCATGCATGATCTCGATGGCGTTGACACCTAATGCAGGATCAGAAGAGTGACCTGATTTACCCGTTACTCGCACAGCGTTAGCAACATGGCCTTTATGGCCACGAATCGGCACAAGGCTGGTTGGCTCACCAATAATGCAGTAATCCGGTTTAAACGGTGCATTTTCAGTGAAATGACGCGCACCCAGCATGGTGGTCTCTTCGTCACAGGTTGCCAATACATATAGCGGCTTGGTCTGTTTGCTCCAATCCATCTTCTTTGCCGCTTCATAAACGAAAGCGAAAAAGCCTTTCATATCGGCTGTGCCTAATCCATAGAAGCGATTGTTGTGTTCTGTTAGTGCGTGAGGGTCAAAGTTCCAACGTCCTTCATCAAATGGCACTGTGTCGCTGTGTCCTGCGAGTAGCAAGCCACCTTCGCCCGATCCCATCTTAGCGACCATATTATGCTTGCCGGGTTCGACTTCCACGACTTCAACGCTAAAGCCTACGTCTTTAAACCATTGAGCCATTTTTTCGATCACTTTCTCGTTGCCATGATCCCAGCTTGGATCGGTCGAGCTAATAGAGTCTGTGGAAATTAGGCCTTTGTAGACCTCAAGAAAACTCGGTAATTGCATAATAACTTCACTTCTACTATTGACAGGAAAACCATAAGTCGGTAAAACACATATTAAATCATATTTAATGCATAAGAAATCAAATAAAGCTAAAAATTAAGTATGAATAGTCAAATTTGAAATGTAACTTACCTCAAAAATGGATGTGTTGAGATGTTGAAAACCACGATCATTGGCGCAAGCGGCTACACAGGAGCAGAACTGGCTCTAATGATAAACAGACACCCTGAGCTCACGCTATCAGGTTTATATGTCTCAGCCAATAGTGTAGACGCAGGTAAACCTATTGCGGCACTGCACGGTAAGTTAGCTGGCTTGATTGATATGCCAGTACAACCTTTAACAAATCCGGAAGAAGTAGCTAAACAATCTGATGTGATTTTCTTAGCAACGGCACACGAGGTTAGTCACGACCTAGCGCCAATTTTTCTAGAGAACGATTGCCAAGTCTTCGACCTATCGGGTGCATTCAGAGTTAAAGGCGAAAACTTCTATCAAGAGTTTTACGGTTTTGAACATCAACACGAACAATGGCTAGACAAAGCGGCTTACGGTTTAGCTGAGTGGAACGAACAAGAAATTAAAGAAGCTCAGCTTGTCGCTGTCGCGGGTTGTTACCCAACCGCATCACAACTGGCGATTAAGCCTTTGGTTGAAGCCAAGTTACTGGATGAAAACCAATGGCCAGTGATTAACGCAACCAGCGGTGTGACTGGTGCAGGCCGCAAGGCGACGATGGTCAACAGCTTCTGCGAAGTGAGCTTGCAAGCTTATGGTGTATTCAATCACCGTCATCAACCTGAAATGGCTGCACATTTAGGATGTGATGTGATTTTTACCCCGCACCTCGGCAACTTTAAGCGTGGCATTTTGGCAACCATTACCATGAAATTGGCTGAAGGCGTGACAGAACAACAGATACAAGATGCCTTCGAGCAAGCTTACCAAGGTAAACCTGCGGTGAGATTACTCGAAGAGACATTGCCAAGAATTCAAGATGTAGAGCAGACGCCTTTCTGCGACTTAGGTTGGAAGGTTCAAGGTCATCACATCATCGTTGTTTCAGCGATTGATAACTTATTAAAGGGTGCATCTAGCCAAGCGATGCAGTGTTTGAATTTACGTTATGGTTTTGCGCCATTAACTGCGTTAGTGTAAGGAAATCTAGATATGAGCCTTAATAATCAACCATTAATCATAAAGTTAGGTGGCGCTGCGCTATCTTGTGGTGAAACACTTAGCAAGTTATTTGGTGCTATCTCTGCTTACCAACAACAGGCACAACGACCAATCGTGATTGTTCACGGCGGCGGTTACCTTGTTGATGATTTGATGAATAAGTTGAACCTCGAAACCGTTAAGAAAGAAGGGCTACGTGTTACTCCTTATGATCAGATCCCAGTGATCGCTGGTGCATTAGCGGGCACGGCGAATAAATTACTTCAAGGTCAGGCGATTAAAGACGGTATCAATGCCGTTGGTTTAAGCCTAGCAGACGGTGGTTTATGCAAAGTGAGCGAACTGAACCCTGAACTGGGGGCGGTAGGAAAAGCGGAGCCGGGCGACTCAACCGTTCTGCAAGCGATTCTTAATGCGGGCGCACTGCCTATCATTAGCTCGATTGGTCTGACTGAGCAAGGCCAACTGATGAACGTCAATGCCGACCAAGCTGCGGTTGCCGTTGCAGGCGCACTTGATGCTGAACTGGTACTGCTTTCTGATGTAAGTGGTGTGTTGGATGGCAAAGGTCACCTCATTCCAAGCCTTAATCAACAACAAGCTGATGACCTTATTACAGGCAAAGTGATTACCGACGGCATGATCGTTAAGGTTCAAGCCGCACTAGAAGCCGCTAACGACCTTGGACGACCAATCGAAGTTGCCACTTGGCGATACCCAGAAAAGCTAACACAACTGTTTTCAGGTAAAAGCATAGGAACACAGTTTTTACCTCAGTAGGTTTCACAACGAGTCACTACTTAAAGAATTTAGACAAATTAAATAAACATATAATTATGAAGTCATTTCCAACGCTGACCGCCATGTGCAGTATGGAAACTAGGAGAAAGAAAATGAGCAAAGTTAACGTAAAGAAAGTTGTAGTAGCCTACTCTGGCGGTCTAGACACATCAGTAATCATTCCATGGTTGAAAGAGAACTATGACTGTGAAGTGGTTGCGTTTGTTGCGGATGTTGGTCAAGGCGACGAAGAGTTGATTGGTATCGAAGAGAAAGCAAAAGCTTCTGGTGCATCTGAGTGTTACATCGCAGACCTTAAAGAAGAGATGGTTGCTGACTACATCTACCCAACGCTGAAAACGGGCGCTTACTACGAAGGTAAATACCTACTAGGTACGTCGATGGCGCGTCCAATCATCGCGAAAGCACAGGTTGAAGTCGCACGTAAAGTAGGTGCAGACGCACTGTGTCACGGCTGTACTGGTAAAGGTAATGACCAAGTTCGTTTTGAAGGCGCATTTGCTGCACTAGCACCTGATCTACACGTAATTGCACCATGGCGTGAATGGGATCTAGTGAGTCGTGAAGAGTGTCTAGATTACCTGGCTGAGCGTAACATCCCTTGTACGGCTTCTCTTACTAAGATTTACTCGCGTGATGCAAACGCCTGGCACATCTCAACAGAAGGCGGCGTTCTAGAAAACACATGGAATGCACCTAACGAAGATTGCTGGGCTTGGACTGTAGACCCTGAGCAAGCGCCAAACGAATCTGAAACAGTGACGCTTAAAGTTGAAAAAGGCGAAGTGGTTGCGGTTGATGGCGAAACAATGACGCCATACAACGCACTGGTTTACCTAAACGAGAAAGGTGCTAAGCACGGTGTTGGTCGTATCGATATCGTAGAGAACCGTCTTGTTGGCATGAAGTCTCGTGGTTGTTACGAAACTCCGGGTGGCACAATCATGATGGAAGCACTGCGTGCAGTAGAGCAACTGGTTCTTGATAAAGCGGCATTCGAATTCCGTGAAGAGCTCGGTGTTAAGGCTTCTCACCTTGTATACGATGGTCGTTGGTTCACTCCACTATGTAAGTCAATCCTTGCCGCGACAGAAGAGCTAGCACAAGACGTGAATGGTGAAGTGGTTATCAAGCTTTACAAAGGCCATGCAACGGTGACTCAGAAGCGTTCTGACAACAGCCTGTACTCAGAAGAGTTTGCAACCTTTGGTGAAGATGAAGTTTACGACCAGAGCCATGCTGAAGGCTTCATCCGCCTTTACTCGCTATCAAGCCGTATCCGTGCTTTGAATAGCCAAAAGTAATCCTAACAATGAGTTAGTGAGCTAGCCTTTGATGAAAGATTGAAGGTTAGTAAACAGACATTATTATGCAAAGCCCATTCACTATTGATTAGTGAGTGGGCTTTTTACTTTCTATTTGCCTAATAAATCAGCTTCGGTTTTTCCTATCGGATGGCATATAATTCGCGCTCCACGCTAAAAATAATCAATGGATTGAACTGTTGGTGAATAAATATGTGAAAATAATGAATTAATACTTTATTTTCATTTTGAATTGCCGTAAGTTTAAACCATCAGAAAAATACTGAATCTTAATCAGAATTATCATTTGCAAAAACAGTGAGCACTGTGCAATTAGGAGATACACAATGGCATTATGGGGCGGTAGATTTACCCAAGCAGCAGACACCCGGTTCAAAGATTTTAACGATTCTCTTCGTTTTGATTACCGATTGGCTGAGCAAGACATTGTGGGCTCAATTGCCTGGTCTAAAGCTCTACTGTCGGTCAACGTATTAACAGAAGAAGAGCAACAGAAGCTTGAGTTAGCGCTGAATGAGCTAAAACTTGAGGTGATGGAAGATCCTGAACAGATTCTACGTTCTGATGCAGAAGATATTCACAGCTGGGTTGAGCAGCAACTTATCGGCAAAGTCGGTGACTTGGGCAAAAAACTTCACACTGGCCGTTCTCGTAACGACCAAGTGGCGACCGACCTGAAACTATGGTGTCGTCAGCAAGGTAACCAACTGCTACTGGCATTGGATCGCCTACAAAGCCAAATGGTGAACGTTGCTTCTCAGCATCAAGAAACCGTGCTTCCTGGCTACACTCACTTACAACGTGCTCAGCCGGTAACTTTTGCTCACTGGTGCTTGGCTTACGTTGAAATGCTTGAGCGTGATTATTCACGTTTGAATGATGCGATTAAGCGTCTAGACACATGTCCGCTGGGTTCTGGTGCCCTTGCTGGAACAGCTTACCCGATGGACCGTGAAGAGTTAGCTCACAACTTAGGTTTCCGTCGTGCAACGCGCAACTCTCTAGATTCAGTTTCTGACCGCGACCATGTGATGGAGCTAATGTCGATTGCTTCTATCTCTATGCTTCACCTTTCGCGTCTTGCAGAAGATATGATTTTCTACAACTCAGGTGAATCAAACTTCATCGAGTTAGCGGATACCGTGACGTCAGGTTCATCTCTGATGCCACAAAAGAAAAACCCAGATGCGCTAGAGCTTATCCGTGGCAAAACTGGCCGTGTTTACGGTTCATTAGCGGCAATGATGATGACAGTAAAAGCTCTGCCTTTGGCGTACAACAAAGACATGCAAGAAGATAAAGAAGGTCTGTTCGACGCTTTAGATACTTGGAATGATTGTATGGAAATGGCAGCACTCTGTTTTGACGGCATTAAAGTGAACGGCGAACGTACACTTGAAGCCGCGAAACAAGGCTACGCGAACTCAACTGAATTGGCTGATTACCTAGTAGCGAAAGGGATTCCTTTCCGTGAAGCTCACCATATTGTTGGTGTGACGGTAGTGGCGGCGATTGCTAAAGGCTGTGCATTAGAAGAATTAACCATCGCAGAGATGAAAGAGTTCTCTGAGGTGATTGAGGAAGATGTGTATGACATCCTGACCATTGAATCGTGTCTTGAAAAACGTAGCGCGCTAGGCGGTGTATCTCCACAGCAAGTGGCTTACGCGGTTGACCAAGCTGAGAAACGTTTATCACAGCGTGATACGTCCATCGTCAAGGTTCGTCCTGCTCGTCTGACCGATATTGAAGCGTTGGAAGGTATGGTCGCTTACTGGGCGAACATGGGTGAAAACCTACCTCGTTCTCGTAATGAACTGGTGCGTGATATTGGCTCGTTTGCGGTCGCAGAGCATCATGGTGAGGTGACAGGTTGTGCATCACTCTATGTGTATGACTCTGGCCTAGCGGAAATCCGTTCACTGGGTGTCGAAGCTGGCTGGCAAGGTCAAGGGCAGGGTACCGCAATTGTGCAGCACTTGGTTGAGAAAGCGCGACAAATGGCCATCAAGAAGGTGTTTGTGCTGACTCGTACTCCAGAGTTCTTTATGAAGCATGATTTCTTACCAACATCGAAATCTCTGCTGCCTGAGAAGGTACTGAAAGATTGTGACCAGTGTCCTCGTCAACATGCGTGTGATGAAGTGGCATTGGAAGTGAACTTGGTAGAGCAGATAATTGCTAAGGTTAATGTTGCATAAGGCATTGATTTTATAGCTCCTAAAAAAAAAATCAAAAATCTGATCTTTTTTGGGAACAAACTAAGAAAAGCCCGGTCTATTAAAGTACCACTGCTTTTTCTTAGAATTTTCTAAGAAAGCCCTAGAATCGATTGGTTCTGGGGTTTTTTTCTATCTGCTGTTCGGGAAATGACAATAGCTCGAAAATTATGATGAATTATCGGATTGTTTAGCCCTGTCTCTAATCACTACTCTTTATCCAATAAAGACTTCCAGCTAACGTTTTTTGCCCTTTAACGGTAGCACCACAAACTTCATGACCCAATGCAACGACAGCAAGCCACTGAACGCGAAAGCGGCCATCATCAACGCGATGGCATTGATGGTTTTTGGGTCTTCTCTGAAAAACAGCCACCATACTCCCCAACTCAAAATCGACAACACCATCAGCTGATTCATGCAACGCTGGCAGCGACCGAGTTTGTTACGGATTTTTTCACTTTTATTGCAATGAATGCATGTCATCTTGGGTTTGATTCGCGTTATGCTTGTTGCCCTGATAATAACACGTCACAAGATATTGGATCACGGTGACACAGAGAGAGAAAGTCGATGATTGAGCGCCAAGAAACCAAGCAACGTATGAGCCGTATTGTTAAACACAACGGTACTATCTACCTATGTGGCCAAGTTTGTGCTGATGCAACTAAAGACATCACTGAACAAACTCAAACCATGTTAGATAAAGTAGAAGCGCTACTTGAGCAAGCAGGCAGCGACAAAGAGCACATGCTGTCAGCAACGATTTACTTGAAAGACATGAAAGACTTCCAAGAAATGAACGCAGTTTGGGATGCATGGGTTCCAGAAGGCCACGCTCCAGCTCGCGCATGTGTGACAGGCGACATGGCTCGCGAAGCGCTACTTGTTGAGATCTCTGTGATTGCTGCTGAGAAGTAATTGCTTAAAGCTTTTAGTGACGCAATGGCTTCAAGAGATTCCAGATACCTCGTCCCTCGGTTCTGGAATGACGAGTTTAGTTTTGGTTTAGCTGATGCGTCACTTTGATTTGCTTCAGTTTAGACGCGTTTTGAAAAGCACCGTTATTCTGGTTAGCTTCGCCTAGACGTGTATAAAAATTGCTGTCATTCCCGAGAGCGACGAAGGAGCGTAATCGGGAATCTATAGTTTACTCGTTGCCAAAAACAAAAAGGAAAGCCAATGGCTTTCCTTTTTAGTATCTAACGTTTGTTAACTGCTAATTGACTGGCGCTAGTCTGAGATTAACAGCCCGGGCCACAATCCAGACAGTGTTTCACCATCTCTGGACCTAGGTGCAGTTTCGCATTCAGGTCACGTAGCGCTGTTCGTACACCTTCTTCGATTACTGGGTGGTAGAACGGCATGTCTAGCATCTCAGAAACCGTCATCTTGTTCTGGTGTGCCCATGCTAACAAGTGAGCCAAGTGTTCTGCGTTTGGTCCCATCATCTCAGCACCAAGGAAGCGGCCTGTACCTTGCTCGCCGTAAACGTGCAGAATACCTTTGTTGCGTAGCATCACTCGTGAACGACCTTGGTTCTCGAAAGACACTTCACCCGTTGCGAAACAGCCACATGTGCCTAAGCGGGTAGTGATCTCTTTGTACGTTTCACCAACCATCGCGATTTGTGGGTCAGAGAATACCGCTGAGATTTTAGAGCGGCGTAGGCCTGCACGAATCTCAGGGAAGCGACCAGCGTTGTCACCTGCAATGCGTGCTTGGTCAGCTGCTTCATGTAGTAGAGGCAGTTGGTTGCTTGCATCACCCGCAATGAATACTGATGGAAGCGATGTTTGAAGCGTGTAGTGGTCAGCGATTGGCACACCACGCTCATCAAGTTCTAGAGAGGTATTCTCTAAGCCAAGCTTGTCAGTGTTAGGGCGACGACCTGTTGCTGCTAGTACGTATTCAACGACGTTAGTTTCTAATTCACCTTGTTTATTGATGAACTGGATTTCGACACGTGGCTCACCCGATTCAGTGGTAATGCGCTTCATGCTTTCGATTTTCACGTCGGCATCGAGATAGAACTCTTCATTGAAAGCTTTATCTGCATAAGCCATGATCTCTGGATCAGTTACTGGGCCAACTTGACCACCCAAACCGAACAGTTTGGTCTTCACACCTAAGCGGTGCAGTGACTGACCAAGCTCAAGACCAATAACACCAGGGCCAAATACCGCAACCGATTCTGGTAAATCATCCCAGCTGAACACGTCGTCGTTAATGATCAGGCGATCGCCAAGTTCATTCCAAACGGCAGGGTATGCAGGGCGAGAACCGGTCGCGATAACAATACGCTTAGCGGTGACAACCGTGTGGTCATCAATTTGTAGCGTGTTATCGTCTAAGAATTTTGCGTAACCAGAGATCTTGTCTTGCTCTGGGATTTCATCAACGCCTTCTAAAACAAAACCAACAAAACGGTCACGCTCAAACTTCACTCGCTCCATCACTTCACGACCGTTAATCACGATATCACCTTGTGGGTGAACGCCAAAAGCCGGAGCTTTCTCGATTTGGTGTACGCTTTCTGCAGCTGCAATAAGCAGTTTAGATGGCATACAACCAACGCGAGCACAGGTAGTACCGTAAGGGCCGCCTTCAATCATCACGACACTGTCAGTGTGTGCTTTTGCAGCGCGGTAAGAACCTAGACCTGCCGTACCGCCCCCGATAACTGCTACATCTACATTGACTTGTTTCATAATAATTTTCTCGCAATGGCTGAATTTAGTTTGAACGAACCCCTCCAACTCTGGTGATTTTTTTGAGAGTCAGGATAACGGGTCAGTTTTGTGATTCTGTTTTATTAGGTTTAGCTTGTGACTCTGCTTTTATTGCTAACTATAGGTTAGTAAAAGACAGGCGAGTCACCAGCTATATTCTTTTTCCCAAAACTCAGATAAGAGTGTTTGGAATAGCTAACCCACAAGAGGGTGGGTTAGCTGATACTTCTAAGCCTATATCGGCGATGAAGCGATTAGCCTAGGAAAGTTTCTAGTTCTTCACTACCACCGATGTGTTTGCCACCGATGAATACTTGAGGAACGGTAGTGCGACCAGAGATTGCACGTAGGCTTACTGTTGTTGCATCTTTACCTAGAACCACTTCTTCGTAGTTCAGACCTTTGTCGATTAGGTTCTGTTTTGCTTTCATACAGAAAGGACAGCCTGGCTTAGTGAATACTGTGATTGACTCTTGCTCTTTGTGCTCAGGAGCAAGGTAGTTAAGCATAGTATCTGCATCAGAAACCTTGAACGGGTCGCCTGGTACGTCTTCTTCGATGAACATTTTTTCTACCACGCCGTTTTTAACCAGCATGCTGTAACGCCATGAACGTTTGCCGAAGCCGATGTCGTTTTTCTCAACTAGCATACCCATGCCGTCTGTGAAATCACCGTTACCATCTGGGATGAATGTGATGTTTTCCGCTTCTTGGTCTGCTTTCCAAGCGTTCATTACGAATGTGTCGTTTACTGAAACACACAGAATGTCATCAACACCGTTTTCTTTGAATACAGAGTGTAGCTCGTTGTAACGAGGTAGGTGGCTTGACGAACATGTTGGCGTAAACGCACCTGGTAGGCTGAATACGATAACTGTCTTGTCTTTGAATAGCTCTTCAGTAGTTACGTTAACCCATGCATCACCTTGGCGAGTTGGGAATGTTACTTGAGGGATTGATTGACCTTCTTTAGATGCAAACATATTGATTTCCTTAAATAGTATTTTTAATTTTGTTCTATCAGAGCTTAACGTTTTTCTTCGCTCTGTTTCGTTTCGTTGAGCCCATTATTAGATAAATCCTTTGATAGCTCTAATCGTTTGATGTTATGGTTTTGATAGGTAAATTCTATCAAGAGCATTTTTCTTTTAAATGTTTCTATTAGAACCCTTGTTCTTATTAAAACCTGAGGTAAGAGACTGAGCATGAACATTCGTGACTTTGAATACTTGGTGGCGCTCGCAGAGCATAAACACTTCCGAAAAGCGGCAGAAGCGTGCTTTGTCAGTCAGCCGACACTAAGCGGTCAAATACGCAAACTCGAAGATGAAATTGGACTTCAGTTAACCGAGCGTAGTCCAAGGAAGGTGATATTTACAGAATCAGGGTTACAACTTGTTGAACAAGCCAAGCGTATTCTCAATGAAGTGAAAACTTTTAAAGATATGGCGAGTGGACACGGTGAAGCGATGACGGGGCCAATGCACATTGGTTTTATTCCAACCGTGGGTCCTTACATCTTGCCTAAGATTGTTCCTCATCTAAAAGAGAGCTTCCCAGATCTTGAGCTTTACCTGCATGAAGCTCAGACCCATCAGTTAGTGAGCCAACTTGAAGATGGCAAGCTTGATTGCTTAGTACTGGCTGCGGTTGATGAAACGGCGGTGTTCAAAGAGATCGATGTGTATGACGAGCCGTTAAGTGTTGCCGTTCCATGTGACCACGAGTGGGCTCAGCAAGACACTGTCGATATGCTGCAGCTAAATGGACAAACCGTACTGGCGCTAGGTGACGGTCACTGTTTAAGAGACCAAGCCTTGGGTTTCTGTTTTGCTGCGGGCGCCAAAGATGATGAGCGCTTTAAGGCGACTAGCTTAGAAACGCTGCGTAACATGGTTGCGGCGGGGGCGGGTATTACCTTGCTTCCTCAGTTATCGGTGCCGAAAGAGAAGCAGAAAGACGGTGTGTGTTACGTACCTGCGGTGAATCCAACGCCTTCACGTAGAATTGTCGTGGCTTACCGTCCGGGTTCTCCATTGAAGGGACGTTTCGAGCAATTGGCTGAGACTATCCGAACTCAACTGGAGAAGACGGCTTAGCGCTTGAATTTAGAGCCTAGTCTGGTCAGATATAGATATAAAAAAGGGTTGATATGAATGCATATCAACCCTTTTTGTTGGTTCATGTTACTAGGTTCTACAAACCTTAGTTAGAACAGTTCTTCTACTGCTTCACCTGATGAGGTTGAGTAGATGTCATCATTGAAACGTTCAGTGATGTACTCGGTTGGCTCTGTGCCTTTCTCGAAGTACTCGAACATTGATGAGCTATCGAACTTGTTGGTCAGTAAGCCAGTTTCACGGTCGATTCGAACACGGACGATGTTCTCCGGAATTTCTTTACGCTCAGCAGGAACACCCGCTAACGCCGTACCCATAAAATCAACCCATGCAGGTTCTGCTGTTTTCGCGCCAGCTTCTGCACCAGTAATCTGATTTTTACCAAGGTTCGAGTTCGCTTTAGTACGGCCTAGGTTTCGGTTGTGGTTATCAAAACCAACCCATACCGTAGCCACCATGCCAGGGCCGTAGCCGCTGTACCAAGTATCTTTAGAATCGTTGGTGGTACCCGTTTTTCCGCCAATGTCACGACGCTTCAACGGTTGTGCACGCCAACCAGTACCGTTCCAACCAGTGCCAGCGCTCCAATCACCGCCACCCCAGATGTTGCTGTACATCATTTCACGAACAAGGAATGCGTTCTGTTCAGAGATAACTTGAGGTGCGTATTGTACTTTGGCATCCACATCTTGCTCTGCAAACTCATCAGCCATTGGGTCTGAGGTCATTTTCTGTTGGCAATCGTCTTTACAAACCACTTTTGGTGTCGCTTCAAATTCAGTCTCACCAAATGGTGTCTCAATGCGACTGATGTAGAAAGGTTCAACGTAGTAGCCGCCATTAGCGAATACTGAGTAACCTTGAGCTACTTTCATTGGCGTTAAGCTACCCGCACCCAGAGCAATGGTCTCTGAACGAGGCACTTCGTCAATATCAAAACCAAATCGAGTTAGGTAGTTACGAGTATCATCTAGGCCTACTTCGCGCAGTACACGTACCGCCATTACGTTTTTAGACTGAGCTAAGCCAATACGTAAACGAGTTGGACCCACGTAAGTCGGTGGCGAGTTCTTTGGTCGCCATGCGGTACCTTGGCTCTTATCCCATTGGTTAATCGGTGCATCGTTGATCAGTGAGGCTAGCGTTAAGCCTTTCTCAATCGCTGCTGAGTAGATAAAGGGTTTGATACCAGAACCCACCTGACGAATAGATTGCGTTGCACGGTTGAACTTGTTGTGGACAAAGTTAAAGCCACCGACCATCGACAATACCGCGCCGTTGTTCGGGTTCATTGCAACAAATGCTGTGTTCGCATTCGGTACTTGGCTTAGTCGCCATACAATCGGTGTTTCTGATTCTGCAGTCGCTGACTCTTCTGTCGGCTCTTCAGAGACTTCATCGCCGGTAACGGCTTCATGGCGAACCCAGATTTGTTCACCAACCGCCAGAATTTCTTTCGCTTGAGAAGGCGCTGGTCCTTGGCGGTTATCCGTTAGGAATTTACGCGCCCAGTTCATGCCTTGCCATTCGATAGTGCCTTCACCTTGGTTCTTAACCCAAATTTGAGCACTTTTCGAATCAACCGCGGTAACAACAGCAGGGACTAGGTCACCATAGGTTGGTTGAGACTTAAGGTGTTTAACGATTTGTTCTTGATCCCACGCTGATTGCGCAGTCTGCCACAATACTTTTTCAGCACCACGGTAGCCGTGACGCTCATCGTAGCCAAGTAGGTTCTTAATTGCGGCTTGGTTCGCTGCTTTTTGCAGTTTCGAATCAACGGTCGTGTAGACCTTCATGCCTGATGTATAAGCTTCTTCACCATAGCGTTCCACCATCCAAGCACGTGCAACTTCAGCAACATATGGCGCGCTCAGTTCGATCTCTGCACCGTGGTATTTCGAGATAAGCTCTTCGCTACGAGCGTCATCGAACTCTGCTTGAGTGATGTATTTCTCGTCTAACATACGACGCAATACAACGTTACGACGGTTAGTCGCGCGCTCAACAGAGTAAATAGGGTTCATTGTCGAAGGTGCTTTTGGCATACCCGCAAGGGTCGCAATTTCACTCAGCGTGAGATCAGGAAGATCTTTACCGAAGTAAACACGTGCTGCCGCGCCAAAACCATACGAACGGTGACCAAGGAAGATCTTGTTGACGTAAAGCTCCATGATCTCTTCTTTACTAAGAAGTTGCTCAATGTGGATCGCAATGAAGATCTCTTTGATCTTACGCATAATCTTTTTCTCATTAGATAAGAAGAAGTTACGCGCAAGCTGCTGAGTAATGGTACTAGCACCTTGTTTGGCTGAACCCGACATTGCAACCACGAGTGCTGCACGTGTGATACCGATTGGGTCAATACCTGGGTGTTCATAGAAACGGCTATCTTCGGTGGCAATCAGAGCCTCAACTAAGTGGCGAGGAATCTCGTCATAAGTGACTGGATTACGACGCTTTTCACCAAATTGAGAGATCAGCTTACCGTCTTGACTGAAGACTTGCATCGGCGTTTGGAGTTCTACGTCGCGCAAAGTGGCAACATCAGGCAACTCTGGTTTTACGTAAAAATAAAACCCGAAAATTGTACTGACTCCAAGAATCATGCAAATCAATGTAAATATGAATAATCGCTTTATGAACTTCACCGGATAATCCCTGATTAGTTAAGGCTGATAAGCAGCAAACCCTTGTACTCTAGGCTAAAAACTTAGCTTTCGTTTATTAACGCTTATTTAACTAATAATCACAACCCCTAGATAATCAACGAAATGCTTGGCACTTCAGGAGCTAGGTCACATGGGTTCATCATTAATTACAGGTATAGATATAAATCATCACAGCATCAAAGCCGTGGTACTAAAACCCGTGGGGGAGTTGTATGCCCTAGTGGGATACAAAGAGCTGCCGATTTCGGACGACATTTTTACAGCTAACCATACTTTGGAGTATCAGAAAACTGTTAAGAAACTTAAAGAACTTAGGAAAGGACTGCCTTTTGGCTGTCGCAACGTCGCCATTTCGGTACCTGATAACACGGTGATCAGCAAAGTACTGCAAATAGAGAGTGAGTTAGAAGACAGAGAAAAAGAGTTTTCTATCTATCAAACCTTCGCCCATCAATCTCCCTTTCCTATCGAGGAGCTGAGTTTAGATTTTGTAAAGCTGGAAGACAAACGATTTGGTAAAGGTTCGACAAGCAGTTATCAGGTATACGCCACTCGTAAAGAAGTTGTGGATAGCCGAGCGGATGCATTAACCAAGGCTGGCTTCAAACCTGTGGTGGTGGATACACAGGCGCATGGGCTACTTAATATCTGGCAATTGGCCTCGCGCCTGTATCCCGATAAGAAAAACTGGTTGCTAGTGGATGTTGGAATCGACCAAACCTCGCTAGGGGTTATCCCGCAGAATTCGGCGCCTTTCTATAAAGACATCGCCTTTGGCACTCAAGATCTTCGCAGCTCAGATGACCCGAGTGATATCGAGAGCGTGTTCGGTACTATGGAAGAGACACATCAATTCATTGTTAACCTGATTGAGAAGCTCAAGCGTCAATTGCAGCTCTATTCATCGGGAAATGCGCAGCAACCTATCTCAGGGATTTGGTTGATGGGCGAGGGCGCCAGCATCCCTATGGTAACCGAAGAGCTAGAACGCCATTTTCAGTTGAGCTGCGAGTCATTGAATCCTTTGTCTTTATTTGAGAATAAGGTCGCCAAGAGACGCCGACTGCCGATTGACTGGCAACACTTTGGTATCGCGGCGGGTATGGCGATGAGTGGGCTCAAGTGGCAGGGAGAGAAGCATGTTGCATCAAATTAACCTGCTGCCGTGGCGTGATGAGATTCGTGCTCAGCACAAGAAGCGTTTTATCCATCTGGTCATTCTTGGCGTCATCATTGCGCTTATAGGGCAATGGGCGGTTGGTCACTATTTTCACGATCAACAAGCCAAGCAGCAAGCTCGCCTCAATTACCTCAATCAGTACATTGCTGAGCTCGACCGACAAATTCAGTCGTTAAAAGTCGCAGAGCAAGAACACAAAGCCATTCTGACTCGACTTGATGTGGTTGAGTCGCTGCAGCTTGGCCGTAATAAGACCACCGACTTCATGAACTTGATGCCGGAGCTGATTCCAGAGGGTGTCTATGTCGACAAGATAAAGATGAATGGTCAGGAGATTGAAATGTCGGGCATCAGCGACAGCACTGCTCGTCTCGCCACCATGTTGGACAACCTCGAACGTTCAGATTCTTTGAAAGGGGTCGAGATGCACTCTATCGTTCATAACCGCAAGCGCTTCAATAAAGAGTTTCAGACCTTCAAGGTCTCTTTTGTGTTTAGCCCTGTGTCTTTAGAAAACACAACCGCGAGCAGAAAAGATAAGGGGGCGCATCATGGCTAACCTTCAAAATAGGATTAGTAGGCAAAACAGGATGAGCTTGCAAGATCTCGATGTTGATGAGATCACCGAATGGCCATTGTTGCCTCAGCTTCTCGTGATTCTGGTGTTGATGGTGTTAATCCAAGGTGTTGGCACTTGGCTGTATCTGCTGCCGCTCGACGAGGAACTGAAACAGATGAAGCAACAGGAGCAGACCTTAAAAACGACCTTGAGGATAAAGGCGAATAAGGTTGCAGCCTTGCCTAAGTTGCAGAGCCAGTTGGATGAGCTAACTAGTCGCTACGATTATCTATTAGAGCAGCTGCCCGTTCAAAAGGAGTTAGCGAGCATGTTGGCCTCCGTGAATGAGCTCGGCTTGGATAACTCGCTGACCTTCACACGAATCGATTGGGGGCAAAAGCAGAATAAGGAGTTTCTCTATCGATTGCCTCTCAATATAGAGCTGACAGGTGACTATCACGAGATTGGTGACTTCTCTGCTGCCATCGCCAAGCTGCCGCGTATTATTAGCTTTGATGATGTGAATTGGCAGCGAGTCAGTCAAGAAAGTAGCACGCTGCACTTTAGGGTTCGAGCTTATACCTACCAGTTTAAATCGGAGGTTAATGATGAAACCCAATAGCGCGTTTTACTCAATCGTATTGATGCTTGCGTTGTCAGGCTGCAAAGCTAATCAAGACTCACTGCAAGATTTTGTGGCGCAGGTTGAAGCCAAGGCGAGAAAAGATGTCGAGCAACTTGTCCCAGCAACTGAATTCACGGCGGCGACTTATCAGCGCCGATCTTTGCGTCCTCCCTTTGAACTGCCTAAAGAAGCCATTGTGCAAAACCAACCCTTGGTTAAGAAAGACTGTTGGCAACCCAGCGCCCGTTCTCGTAATGGCAAGTTAGAGAAGTACCCGCTGAGTAAGCTTCGTTTAAGAGGCGTGATGGGCAGTGGCTCAAGCGTGTTTGGCTTAGTGCAAACACCCAAAGGCAACGTGGTAAACGTCAAGAAAGGCCAGTTTATCGGCTTAAACAATGGCCGAGTTACTAAGGTGACGAGCCAATACGTTCAGATTAATGAAACTCTTCCAGATGGCTTAGGTTGTTGGCATAAGCGCAACGTTAGGCTGGCTCTGAAGTAAACCAATGTCACATGATGTGGATATGAGATGTAAATATGATTAAAGGAATAAGTGGATTAGTGAGCAAGGCTCTACAAGGTTTTGCTGTGTCTGTGATGTTGGTTGTTAGCGTGCTCAGCCATGCCGAGAGCTTACCGAACAAATTGGAGAATATTGATTTTAGGGTCAATAAGGATAAAGACGCCGTCATCATTATTGAGCTGGCGACCAGCACAGCAGTGGTGGATGTTCAACGAGCTCAGGAAGGGTTAAGTATCGAGCTAATCAATACTCAAGTTGATGATGACAAGCTCTACCTGCTGGATGTGAAGGATTTCGCTACCTTGGTTGAAGGCATTGAAGTCTATAAAGAGACACCAAGCACTCGGCTTCTAGCGACGATTAGCAATGACTATCAGTATGAATACAACCTAAAGGGGCGCTTTATTGAGGTCGTGATCAGCAAACCGGTGCTCGATGAAGCGACCAAAGAAAAAAGCGTTCTAGAGAAAGAGGGCAAGCTGATATCGATTAACTTCCAGGATATCCCGGTACGAAATGTCCTGCAACTGATTGCCGATTACAACGACTTCAATCTCGTGGTGTCTGATTCGGTAGCCGGAAACCTGACGTTACGCTTAGATGGCGTACCTTGGCAGCAAGTTCTCGACATTATCTTGCAAGTTAAAGGCTTGGATAAGCGTGTTGATGGCAATGTTATCTTGGTCGCGCCGAAAGCGGAGCTCGACCTTCGAGAGCAACAAGCGTTAGAGAAATCGCGCTTAGAAGAGGAGTTAGGGGAGCTTAAATCGGAAATCATCAAGATTAACTTTGCTAAAGCCACCGACATCGCTGACATGATTGGAGGTGAAGGTGCGGTCAGCATGTTGTCCGATCGTGGTTCGATTACCATTGATGAGCGCACCAACTCACTGCTCATTCGTGAATTGGAAGAAAACATTGCCGTGATCCGAGGCATCATTGAATCGTTAGACATTCCCGTGAAGCAGGTACAGATAGAGGCGCGTATTGTCACGGTTACTGAGGGTAATCTTGATGAGCTTGGCGTGCGCTGGGGCGTTTCCTCAACCAACGGAAGCTTCACCGTTGGTGGCTCAATCGAAGGTAACCACCCATCAGCGATTACGCCGTATGACGACGATAGCGGCAGCAGCGTGATTGATGACTATCTCAACGTCAATTTAGGGGCAACATCGCCGAACGCCTCGAGTATTGCGTTTCAGGTGGCCAAACTGGGTTCAGATACCTTACTCGATCTTGAACTGTCGGCACTGCAACAAGAGTCAAAAGCTGAAATCATTTCTAGTCCACGCTTAATCACCACCAATAAAAAGCCGGCTTATATTGAGCAAGGTACTGAAATTCCTTACTTAGAGTCATCTTCAAGTGGCGCTACGTCGGTTGCATTTAAGAAAGCCGTGTTGAGTCTTAAGGTGACACCGCAGATCACACCCGACAATCGTTTGGTATTGGATTTGAGCGTGACTCAAGATAGGCCAGGGCAAGTGGTAAAAACTGGAACCGGTGAAGCGGTCGCCATTGATACGCAAAGAATAGGTACGCAAGTGCTTGTTAATAATGGTGAAACTGTCGTGCTTGGCGGGATATTTCAGCACAGCGTGAGCAGTACAGTGGATAAAGTTCCTCTGTTGGGGGACCTGCCAGTTTTGGGCGCATTGTTCCGTCGCAGCTATGAAAATGTGGGTAAAAGTGAACTACTTATTTTTGTCACACCCAAAGTTGTGATTCAGTAATGAACAATTAGATTAAAAATAAAGTTGCATTAGTGGCACCTAACCTTGATAATTTCGGGTCTTATCACGAATTATCTGTGAGGAATCGGTGCCACGGGCCTTTTAATTTCAGTACTTGTACTGACCTACCTTGTGGCGATGTCATTGAATTAACGTTGTAAATTACTGCTAAAAACATGGCTGAGAAACGCAATATTTTTCTTGTTGGCCCAATGGGCGCCGGCAAAAGTACAATTGGTAGACACCTAGCTTCCCAACTTCATATGGAGTTTCTAGACTCTGACACTGTGATCGAAGAGCGCACTGGCGCAGACATCGCATGGGTTTTTGATGTTGAGGGCGAAGAAGGTTTCCGTAAGCGCGAAGAATCTGTAATCAATGATCTGACAGAAGAACAAGGTATTGTTCTTGCGACAGGTGGTGGTTCAGTGTTGAGCAAAGAAAACCGTAACCGTCTATCTGCACGAGGCATTGTTGTATACCTAGAGACAACAATTGAAAAGCAACTTGCTCGCACTAACCGCGACAAGAAACGCCCTCTACTTCAAACAGACAACCCGCGTGATGTGCTAGAAGATCTAGCTGTATCTCGCAACGCACTATACGAAGAAGTGGCGGACTACACAGTTCGTACTGACGACCAAAGTGCAAAAGTGGTAGCCAACCAGATCGTAAAAATGCTAGAAGAACGTTAAGTTCATTTTTTCGGAGAGCAAACCCATGGAACGGATTACGGTCAATCTAGCTGAGCGTAGCTACCCTATCTCTATTGGCGCCGGGTTATTTGAAGACCCGGCGTACCTTTCTTTTTTATCAGGTAAGCAGAAAGTTGTTGTTATCAGTAATGTGACAGTAGCGCCTCTTTATGCTGATAAAATTTTATCGCTATTGGATCAAGTCGGCTGTCAGACATCTCTTCTCGAGCTGCCAGACGGTGAACAGTACAAAACCCTTGAAACGTTCAATTCAGTGATGAGCTACATGCTTGAAGGAAATTACAGCCGCGATGTGGTGGTGATTGCTTTAGGAGGTGGTGTTATCGGTGACTTGGTCGGTTTTGCTGCCTCTTGTTACCAGCGCGGTATTGATTTCATTCAAATCCCGACGACCCTTCTTTCTCAAGTGGACTCTTCTGTTGGTGGTAAAACCGCAGTAAACCATCCTCTTGGTAAGAATATGATCGGCGCTTTTTACCAACCGAAATCTGTGATCATCGATACCAACTGTTTATCAACGCTTCCAGAGCGTGAGTTTGCAGCGGGCATTGCTGAGGTGATCAAATACGGCATCATTTACGATGAAGCCTTCTTTGATTGGTTGGAGCAGAATCTAGAGAAACTTTATCAACTTGATGAAGAAGCACTGATTACCGCGATTGCTCGTTGTTGTGCAATTAAGGCTGAAGTGGTGGCTCTAGATGAAAAAGAGTCAGGAATCAGAGCGTTATTGAACCTAGGTCATACATTTGGTCATGCGATTGAAGCAGAACTAGGCTATGGTAATTGGCTACATGGTGAAGCTGTGTCGTCAGGCACTGTAATGGCAGCTAAAACAGCTCAATTACAGGGACTGATCTCTCAGCAGCAACTTGAGCGAATTATTTCTATACTCAAGAATGCGAAACTACCAATCCATACGCCAGAAAGCATGTCTTTTGAAGACTTTATGAAGCACATGATGCGCGATAAAAAAGTGCTGTCTGGTCAGTTGCGTTTGGTATTACCAACAAGTATTGGTACTGCTGAAGTGGTTGCTGATGTGCCTCAAGACATCATTAAACAAGCGATCGATTTCTGCCGTACTCTTTAAATTTGGTTGTGAGGTTGCCTAGCTAAACTCTAGGCAACTGAAGCGTTTTACTGATCGATCTTATCAGTAGGGATCCCCAATGAGTTTGGCTCATGAATTAAGAGTATTAGAGTTAGAATCTCAAGTTGAGCTGCTAGAGCGCTTACAGCTTTTGACTAACTTTGGTTCAAACCTTGTGACGGTGGCGGGCAAAGCTGGCTCTGGCCGATCTTGGTTGGCTCAGCGTTATCTTGAAGCATGGTCGACAGAAAAAAATCAGTGTTTACTGCTTTGTCATCCAAGCCAAGACGATCAACAACGCCGTGCGCTCATTCTTAGCCAAATTGTTTCTGATCCCCTGTTTAATCAACATGATTCTTTATCGGATAGCCTAACAAGGTTACTGGATGGAGAACCGTGTAATGTGGTTATCGTCGTTGATGATGCCCAACGACTTTCTGAGCTATTGGTATCCGAATTATGGATGTTGGTACTGGAAGCTCAATCAAACCCTCAATGGACGATCAATATCGTTCTCTTCTCGGAACCTGGCCACTTAGATACGTTATTAACGCGTTTGAGCTACGGTCAACAACACAAACCTATCGATCTTGAGATCGATGACCTTTCGCAACCAGAAGCTGAACATTTCTTTGAATCACTGGTGATTCGATATGTTGATGATGAGTCTGAAACTTGCGTGCGACGTGCGTTTAATAAAGCGCAACCTCTGCCCGGTGAGTTAATGGCTTTAGGAGAATTGAAAGTGGAAAAAAGGATTATTATTCGCTCAATTATTGGCTCACCCATCAATATCGCGATTGTGGTGGCCTTGCTGTTGATTTTAATTGGTGGTGGTTATTGGTGGATGTTCAGTCAACCAACCCCTGACGATAAAGCGCAATCTCTTATCGCTCCGATTGAACAGACAGCTATCCCAACTTTTGAAGTGGAAAGTGGTACCGAGCAAGCTGGAATCGACGGAATGGACGATTCTGAAGCCGAAGCTGACATGAGTTATCAAGGTGCTGATGACGACAGCTCATCTTTGCCACCGACTGTCGTTGAAGATACCGCGAGTGTTGGAGAAGTCGAACAAGATCAGCAGCGTGTCGTAATCACCTCTGATGTGGTTGATGCCTTGCTTGATGATAAACCTGAAAGTGCCGATACCAGTGCGATTGATGCTGCTGTTGAAGAAAACACAGGTGCCGCGGTGAGTTCGCAATCAGATGCAGACAAAGTGGAGTCACAGCCTTCAGCCGATGAAGCAACAGACCTAACACAGTCCACGCCACCGACTAAGAAAATTACATTCTCATTTTCTCGCGAAGAGTTACAAGCTATCTCTCCGCGAGCTTATACTTTGCAGTTGAGTGCGATGACCTCATTGGACGACGTACAGTCTTTCATTGAAGAGTATGACCTTGAGAACAAGGTTCGTATTTACCCAACACTTCGCAACGACACCAAGTGGTTTATTATCACTTATCAAGATTACCCAACGATTCAAGTGGCGAGAGACGCGGTAAGTGCGTTATCAAAACCCCTTCAACAGTTGGAACCTTGGGCAAAATCGATGAATCAAGTGCATCGAGAGATAGAACGTGCGAAATAACCCTGAGCTTAGCCTCAAAATATGTTACATTCCGCAGCCTTATTTTTGAGTTGATAGATAGAGCAGTAAATGAAAAAGCAGCGTGCCTTTCTAAAATGGGCTGGTGGTAAATATGGCCTAGTTGAAGACATCCAACGTCACCTGCCACCTGCTCGTAAATTGGTAGAACCGTTTGTCGGTGCCGGCTCAGTATTTCTGAATACTGACTTTGAACAGTACCTGCTTGCAGATATCAATCCCGATCTTATCAACCTGTACAACCTGCTTAAAACCGATCCTGAAACTTATATCACGGAAGCGAAGCGCTGGTTCTGTCCTGAGAACAACCGTAAAGAAGCCTTCTTAGATATTCGCGCTGAGTTCAATGGTACAGATAACGTCATGTATCGTTCATTGGCTTTCTTGTATATGAACCGATTTGGCTTCAATGGCCTATGTCGTTACAACAAGAAGGGCGGTTTTAACGTTCCATTTGGTTCTTATAAAAAACCTTACTTCCCAGAAGCTGAGCTGGAATTTTTTGCCGAGAAAGCGAAAAAAGCCACTTTCGTCTGTGAGGGATACCATGAAACCTTTAGCCGCGCGCGCAAAGGCTGTGTGGTTTACTGCGATCCTCCATACGCACCACTGTCGAACACGGCAAACTTTACCTCTTACGCAGGTAATGGCTTTAGCTTAGATGACCAAGCTGCACTGGCGGATGTTGCTGAAAAAGCAGCGATGGAACGAGGCATCCCTGTCTTGATCTCAAACCATGACACCACCTTAACGCGCCGTTTATACCATGGTGCAGAACTGAACGTGGTCAAGGTTAAGCGCACCATTAGCCGTAATGGCGCAGGGCGCAATAAAGTCGATGAGTTACTGGCACTTTTTCATAAAGAGAAAAACCAGCAACACGCTTCAGAAGAATTGTAGCGGCCAACATAACCCTCGAACTCATTAAATTGAGTGACCAACGGGTACTTTCATAAACTAATCTTTCGAACTGCTAGGATCTGCTTAGTTGCTTAGGTAGAATTGCACACCAAATAGTCTTGGAATTGAGTCTTGTATTTGTATATGAGATGTCACAAGGCGGTGATATTCGCAATTTACTCACTCTTAAGAGGTTTGGTATGAAAGATTTTCTAATCGCTCCATCGATTTTGTCTGCAGATTTTGCTCGTCTTGGTGAAGACGTAGAAAAAGTACTCGCAGCTGGTGCTGATGTTGTGCACTTCGATGTGATGGACAACCACTACGTACCTAACCTGACTTTTGGCGCGCCTATCTGTAAAGCGCTGCGCGACTACGGTATTACGGCTCCTATCGATGTTCACCTTATGGTTAAGCCAGTAGACAGCATCGTGCCTGAGTTTGCTAAAGCCGGCGCATCAATGATTACCTTCCACGTTGAAGCTTCAGAGCACATCGATCGCACTCTACAGCTAATCAAAGAGCACGGCTGTAAAGCGGGTGTGGTTCTTAACCCTGCAACGCCGCTTTCTTGCTTAGATTACATCCTAGACAAAGTAGACATGATTCTACTGATGTCTGTGAACCCAGGCTTCGGCGGTCAATCTTTCATTCCGCACACGCTAGATAAACTACGTGCTGTTCGTAAGCTGATTGATGAGTCAGGCCGTGACATTCGCCTTGAGATTGATGGCGGCGTGAAGGTTGATAACATCCGTGAAATCGCAGAAGCGGGCGCAGATATGTTCGTTGCGGGTTCAGCTATCTTCAATCAACCAGATTACAAAGAAGTGATTGATGAGATGCGTGCAGAGCTTGCAAAAGTAAACGCATAATCGTAAAACTACAGATAGATTGAATATTAAGGGGCTCATTGGCCCCTTTTTTACGTCTTATAGCTCAACTCATAAGACGAACATAATAAATAGGAAAGTAAGATGTCATTAAGCTCAATAAAACTGATCGCCTTTGATTTGGATGGAACCTTGTTAGACAGCGTGCCTGATTTGGCCGTTGCTGCTGACCAAGCTTGTCAGGAGTTGGGCTTCCCTTCAGTGAGCGAAGAACAAGTTCGCGACTACGTAGGTAATGGTGCTGATGTTCTTATCGGACGTTCACTCAGCCGCAACCTGACGGTTGACCCAAGCCTTGAGCCAGAGCTCCTGAAAAAAGCGCGCATCCTGTTTGATGATTTCTATGAGCAGGGCGGTCACAAGCTAAGTCACCTTTACCCATCGGTTAAAGAGACGCTGGCTGAGCTGGATAAAGCCGGCTTCACTATGGCGCTGGTTACCAACAAGCCATCGAAGTTTGTACCAGACGTACTGGCGCAACACGGTATTGATAAGTACTTTGTTGATGTGTTGGGTGGCGACTCTTTCCCAGAGAAAAAACCGAACCCAGTCGCTCTGAACTGGTTGCTAGAAAAGCACAATGTAAAAGCGGAAGAGATGTTGATGGTTGGCGATTCAAGCAACGACATTAAAGCGGCTAAGAATGCAGGTTGTCACTCGTTTGGTCTGACTTACGGTTATAACCACGGCGAGCCGATTTCAGCATCAAACCCTGACTATGTCGCGGATAACGTCGCGCAATTACTAGATGTCGTTCTAGTTTCAGCATAAAGCGGACAAAAGTTAGCTAACCTACTAGCAAAATACTTATCAATGAGTACACTGGATGAGCCGTACAGAAGAGCTGTGCGGCTTTTCTATATTTAAGTTAAGAAGCTAAGCGTTCAATAAACTTAGCGAATAAGCAAAGGAATTAAAACCATGAGCAAGCCCATCGTATTGAGTGGTGTTCAACCATCTGGTGAACTAAGTATCGGTAACTACTTGGGTGCTCTACGTCAATGGCAACAGATGCAAGATGATTACGATTGCCAATACTGTGTTGTAGACCTTCACGCAATTACGGTTCGCCAAGACCCGAAAGCACTGCATGAAGCGACTCTAGACGCACTAGCAATCTGTCTTGCTGTCGGTGTTGATCCAAAGAAGAGCACGCTATTTGTTCAGTCACACGTACCAGAGCATGCTCAACTTGGTTGGCTTCTTAACTGTTACACACAAATGGGTGAACTGAGCCGTATGACTCAGTTTAAAGATAAGTCTGCACGTCACTCAAACGACGTAAACGTAGGCCTATACGACTACCCAGTGTTGATGGCCGCAGACATCCTGCTTTACGGTGCTCATCAAGTGCCTGTAGGTAGCGACCAGAAACAACACTTAGAGTTAGCGCGTGATATCGCAACTCGCTTCAACAACATCTACGGTCCTGAAACGCCAATCTTCCAAGTACCAGAACCTTACATTCCAACAGTGAATGCACGTGTAATGAGCCTGCAAGATGCGACGAAGAAGATGTCTAAGTCAGACGACAACCGTAAGAACGTGATTACTTTGCTAGAAGAACCTAAGTCGATCATCAAGAAGATCAACAAAGCGCAAACCGATGCAGAAACACCACCACGCATTGCTCACGATTGGGAAAACAAAGCGGGTATCTCTAACCTAATGGGTCTGTACTCTGCAGCGACAGGTAAAACGTTCGAAGAGATCGAAGCGCAGTACCAAGGCGTTGAAATGTACGGTCCGTTCAAGAAAGACGTAGGCGCAGCATTGGTTGAGATGCTTGAGCCGATTCAAGCTGAATATCACCGTATCCGTGCTGACCGTGCCTACATGGACGCAGTAATGAAAGCCGGTGCTGAAAAAGCCTCTGAACGTGCTGCAGTGACACTGAAAAAAGCATACGAAGCAGTAGGTTTTGTTACTCGCCCATAGGGTGAACTAACACAACTCGCTTGAGAATTTGAGCCCAAAGTAGCTGTTGTTTACTTTGGGCTTTTTCATGCCCATTCCATTTGCCTTCCTCGAAACCCCCTTGTTTGAATTGATAATTTACCCAGTATTTAGCTAGCATATCCATAGCTGTAATGCTGTGCAGATGATCTTATTTGGTACCCTCAAGCTTTATAAAATCACACTCGTTTCTATATATGTTGGAAATATATAACGTGCCAAACAATTGATGATTCCAAAGTGATAAGTTCCTCATTTTCTTGCCAACTGACTTATTCCTTTCATAAATAAACCTGATAGTTACCACAAAATACATGACTGCCCATAGATGGCAGTGACTATAACTCGATGAACTCAGGTGAAACGGATGGCTCTTTTACACAAACCTTCATTGCTAGCAGTGGCAATTGGTAGCTTGTTAACTACAAGCGCACACGCTGATTTGTTTATTTCACAATATGTGGAAGGCGGCAGCTATAACAAAGCGGTTGAGATTGCCAATAGTGGCGATAGCAGCATTAGTTTAGATGGTTACTCATTGGCGAAATCTGCCAATGGCAACGGATCATGGGGTGCCACTTTACCTTTAGATGGACACGTTTTAGCACCCGGTGAAGTACTCGTGGTCGCACATTCTAGTGCGAGTGATGAGATTAAAGCTCAAGCTGACATCATTAATGCCTCTATCGCCAATCATAATGGTGACGACCCGCTGGCTATCTTGAATTCAGACGGCTCGGTACATGATGTTGTTGGTTTGATGGGCGATGTGGACTGGGGCAAAGATGTTACTTTGGTTCGTGCGACACAAACACCTTCTGCGACGTTTGATGCTTCACAATGGGTATCGCTACCAAAAGACAGCATTGAAGGCCTAGGTTCACTAGACAGCGTTGAACTGCCAGAAGCGTTCACTTGTACACAAGATGGCTCTGACCCAGTATTCACCACCATTCAAGAAATCCAAGGTGAGGGCGCTACATCGCCATTCATCGATGGCTACCCGTACATCACCGACGATGAATATTTCGTAAAAGGTGTGGTAAGTGCGGTAACAACAGGCCTAACTAAAGGCTTCTACCTGCAAGCACTTGAGGATGATTTCAACTCAAGCACTTCTGAGGGTCTATTTATTCATACCAACCAGTCGAGCTCAGAGCTAGTAGCCGGTGATGTAGTGTGTGTGAAAGGCAAGGTTCAAGAATACTACAGCCACACTCAGCTGAAAGTAGAAAACAACCAATGGCTAAAACAGGGCGAGCAGCAGGCACCTGAAGCTACGGCGATTGAAGTGCTAGACAGTGACGAGAACTTCGCTGCAACGCTTGAACGCTACGAAGGCATGTTGGTGAAAACAACCGAAGCACTTGATATGCGTGTGACGCGTGCCTTTGGTTATGACTACGCAGGTCGTCGTAACAACATGGTACTGGCGCATGAGCGTATTAACATGCAGCCGAACCAGCTTTTCGCCGCGGGATCTGACGAAGCGAAGCAGCAAACTGAAGACAACGCAGACCGCCGTCTTTTCGTTGAAACCGATCAAAAAGCGGCTGATGGACAAGTCCCTTTCTACCCAGATTTTGGCCGCACTGATATCGACCAAGATGGTTCAACAGAAGATTACATCCGCATTGATGACACCATTGTTGGCCTAGAAGGCGTGCTGACTTACAGCTACGGTGAGTACCGTTTAATTGCGACTAACCAGATCTCGGCTGAAAACTATGTGCGTAACGATCCGCGTACCGACAAACCAGACATGGATGAAGGCGACCTACGTATTGCGACCTTCAACGTATTGAACTACTTCAACTCTCCATTTGGTGGCGACGCGAATCAGCACGGCAATAACCGTGGCGCGAACACCATCACTGAGTTTGAGATGCAGCAAGAGAAGATTGTGAACGCGATTCTTCGCTTAGATGCAGACATCATTGGCTTGATGGAAATTGAGAACAATGGCTTTGGTGAAGGCTCTGCCATTCAGCAACTTGTAAACCAACTGAATGATCGCATTGAGCGTAAGAAAGACCGTTATACCTTTGTGGCTGTCGACTCGAACGAAGACGGCGTAACCGACGAGATGGACTCGATTGGTACCGATGTAATCACAACCGGTGTTATCTACCGTAAGAAGGTGGTTAAGCTTAAAGACAGCCGTGTTATCGCGATGCCAAGCCAACAAGCACCAGAGGTGTTAGACGATTCAGGCAAGGTGATTGAAGACGGTAAGAACTACCAACGTGACTCATTGGCGCCAACCTTTAAAGTTAAAGGCACCAAAGAGAAACTCACCGTAGCGATCAACCACTTTAAATCGAAAGGCTCTAAGTGTTGGGAAGATGCTGCTCCGATTGAGCAGGGCGGCCAAGGCGGCGTTGATGCCGATAAGCAAGGTTCATGTGAGAACTTCCGTGTTGCTGCGGCGGTTGCATTAGGTGAAGCGCTCGATGGCATCAAAGGTCACAAAGTGATCCTGGGTGATATGAACTCGTACGGCATGGAAGATCCAATGCTGGTGCTAACCGATTACTCGGAAGAGAAATACGGCAAGCAGATCAAAGCAGCTCGTAATACCTACATTGATGGTGTTGAGCAGTTTGGTGATAGCGGTGCGGTGATTACGAAGAACTACGGTTATATCAATGTTGTGGCTCAAAAGCACCCAGACAGCTGGAGCTACTCATACAATGATGAAGTTGGCGCTCTAGACCACCTGCTGATCAGCGAAAGCCTGAAAGATAGGGTTGTCGATGCTACCGATTGGCACATCAATGGTGGTGAGTCGACGTTGTTTGACTACAACGAAGAGTACAAAGGTGACCTACCTAAGTACCAAGATCACTTCCGTTCATCGGATCATGATCCTGCCGTTCTTGAGCTAAGAGTAGGCGGTTCATTTGGCTTCGGTGCTCTTATGTCACTATTTGGCTTAGCAATGTGGCGTCGTCGTAAGTAGCTCAATCACAAATAGATTGGCTTGCCATACAAGTAAGCCAATTCAGATAACTTAACGCTATCTGTAAACAATTAAGGTCAACTTAGGTTGGCCTTAATTATTGGCGAAATGCAGTTTCCACTTGCCTTTCGCTATGGGTATTGCACAATACCGCCCCTATATCTCCCAATCCTTTAGTATTTAGCAAACGATTTCGACCCATGTTACTTATCATCGATAACTACGACTCTTTTACCTATAACTTGTATCAGTATTTCTGTGAGTTAGGGGTAACTGTAAAAGTTGTACGCAACGATGAGATTGATATTGCGGGCATCGAAGCACTGAATCCTAGTCACCTTGTTATCTCGCCGGGTCCTTGTACACCGGATGATGCGGGAATCTCTCTGCAAGTTATAGAACACTTCGTTGGCAAGTTGCCGATCTTAGGTGTGTGTCTTGGTCATCAAGCCATTGCTCAAGTGTTTGGTGGTGAAGTGGTGAGAGCCAGACAAGTGATGCACGGTAAAACCTCGCCAATATGCCACAATGGCAAGAGTGTTTTTCAAGGTCTCAATAACCCTCTGACTGTGACACGTTACCACTCACTCGTGGTGAAAAATGGCACGCTACCAGACTGCTTTGAGCTGACGTCTTGGACGGAGTTTGAAGATGGCAGCATGGATGAGATCATGGGTTATCAACACAAAACCTTGCCGATTGATGCGGTGCAATTTCACCCTGAATCGATTAAAACAGAGCAAGGACACCAGCTTCTCGCTAACTTCCTAGCACGCTGAGTGTTTAAATTTGACTCTTTCTCCGTCTAAATAAGCCAGTTTAACGTATTCCATTACCCGTTAAGCGTTTAAATTCGGGCGCTACGCGTCTTCATCCCTCTGACGCCGATCACTTTTTATAACATTTCTCCCTCGTCAGGCTAAGTTTTTAGCCTATGCAAAATTATTCGCGTTATTTCGTCTCGAACCCAATATACCGCAATGCCAGTAAGGCTTTGCTGTTGCTGGTTATACGTTTAGGTAAAAAAAGCTTCATAAAACAGATTAATTGATGCATAAATAGTCATAGGTAGTGACGTTTAGCTGGTTGTAAGGGATGGCTAAAGAATAATCTACTATTGAAAAGGTTAATTAAATGTAAATATAATGCTGCAGCGGGATTATGGCGAGACAAAATATCTTTGTCTCACTTATGAACCATTACGCTTATTTGCGAAGCTTGCGGTATCGAGAAGGAATGTACGATGACAGTGGAAAATAAAGTAGAACGTAGTCTGTTTAATGAGGTGATGGTGCCTTGTTATAACCCAATGGAAATGATCCCAGTAAAAGGGGAAGGCGCACGCGTTTGGGACCAACAAGGCCGAGAGTATATCGACTTTGCTGGTGGTATCGCTGTGAGCTGTTTGGGTCACTGTCACCCAGCAATGGTTAATGCTGTTACCGAGCAAGCAAACAAGATTTGGCACCTAAGTAATGTAATGACTAACGAACCTGCACTGCGTCTAGCGAAGAAGCTAACTGACGTATGTTTTGCAGAAAAAGTATTCTTTGCGAACTCTGGTGCAGAAGCGAACGAAGCAGCTCTAAAGTTAGCTCGTCGTTGGGCGGCGGATGTTCACGGTCCTGAGAAATCTGAAATCATTGCATTCAAACAAGGTTTCCACGGTCGTACTTTCTTTACTGTAACGGTGGGTGGTCAAGAAGCTTACTCTGATGGCTTCGGTCCTAAACCGGGCGATGTGACTCACTTGCCTTACAATGATATTGCAGCGCTAGAAGCGCACATCTCTGATCGCACTTGTGCCATCATGATGGAACCTCTGCAAGGCGAGGGCGGTATCATTTCTCCAACGTCTGAATTTGTGAACACCGTTCGTGAACTGTGTGACAAACACAATGCACTGCTTATCTTTGATGAAGTGCAAACAGGTAATGGCCGTACTGGTAATTTCTATGCTTACCAAGGTCTAGGTGTAACACCAGACATCTTGAGCACAGCAAAATCTCTAGGTGGTGGTTTCCCTATCGGCGCAATGCTAACAACTTCTGAACTTGCGACACACCTAAAAGTTGGCACGCACGGTTCTACTTACGGTGGTAACCCACTGGCGTGTGCAGTAGCAGAAGCCGTTGTTGATGTAGTTAGCCAACCTGAAACTCTGGCTGGCGTGAAAGAGCGTGAAGCTCTGTTCCGCGATGGCCTAGCTAAGATTAACGACAAGTATCAAATTTTCAGTGAAGTTCGTGGTAAAGGCCTACTACTAGGTGCTGCGCTTAACGAAGAGTGGCAAGGACGTGCACGTGACGTATTAGTAGCAGCAGGCGAACAAGGCTTGATGGTACTGGTTGCGGGTGCAAACGTGGTTCGTTTTACTCCATCACTGGTTATCACTACACAAGAAATTGAAGAAGGCTTATCAAAACTAGACAAAGCAATCGCTACGCTAGTTTAGCCTGAGCGGCGTCATAGGAATGATCGCCACTAGAGCGATCCCATGACGTTCTGCTAAAGGCCCAAGCTTCTGGTTTTGGGCCTATTTTGCATCTGGAGGGAATATTGATGCTAGTTGTTCGCCCAATAAAACTATCTGATTACGATGCGCTGCATACCTGCGCCGTTGAGTCAGGACACGGATTCACATCTCTTCCGGTTAACGAAGAACTGTTAACTAACCGAATTACCCATTCTGAATACAGCTTTGCGAAAGCAGACGTGACCGAACCCGGTGATGAAGGCTATCTAATGGTGGGTTTCGACGCTGAAACTGGCGAAGTTGCTGGTACAACGGGTATCGAAGCTTCCATTGGCTGGGATGTGCCTTTTTACTCGTACCACATCAGTAAAGTGGTTCACTCTTCACAGCGCCTTAAAGTGAATAACGTGGTTAAGCTGTTGACGTTTGGTAATAACTACACAGGCTGCAGCGAAATTTGTACGCTGTTCTTACGTCCTGATTACCGCAAAGGCTTAAACGGTCGACTGATGTCTAAGTGTCGTTTCCTACTGATGGCTGAGCACCCAGAGCGTTTCTCAAAAACGATCTTTGCTGAGATGCGTGGTGTATCAGATGCGGAAGGCAATTCTCCTTTCTGGCAATGGCTGCAAGAACATTTCTTCTCGATTGACTTCACGCTTGCCGATTACCTAACCGGTATTGGTAAGAAAGGCTTCATTGCTGACCTAATGCCTAAGCTACCTATCTACGTGAACCTACTGAGCAAAGAAGCTCAAGCGGTGATCGGAGAGGTACATGACAATACGCGCCCTGCACTTAAGTTGCTGGAACGTGAAGGTTTCACCAACCGTGGTTATGTCGACATCTTTGATGCAGGCCCAACGGTTGAGTGTGATCTAAGAAACATCGAATCTGTGCGTCACTCAATTCGAGCACAGGTTCAAATTGCAGAGCACTCTAGCTCTAAAGACTTCCTAATTGGTAATACCTCGTTTGAGAACTTCCGCGCAGTAGCCGCGAAAGGTGCGTATGACCAAGCAAGCGACACAGTGATTTTATCATCTGAAGTAGCAAGCGCTCTTGAAGTAAAAGAAGGCGAATTCGTTCGCATGTTGGCTCAATAAGAGCGGCGATTATCTGTCGAAGATTTTAAGGATAGAAGTATGACTCAGTGGATAGCAGGACAGTGGGTGGCAGGTCAAGGTGACGCCATGACATCAGTAAGCCCATACAACAATGAAGTAGTGTGGCAGGGTGATAGCGCAACACCAGCACAGGTTGAATCTGCAGTAGCATCAGCTCGTGAAGCCTTCTTGGTTTGGAAAAAACTGAGCTTTGCAGAGCGTGAAGCGATCGTGTTGAACTTTGCTGAAAAAGTTAAAGAGAACAGCGAAGAAATCGCACAAATCATCGCTAAAGAGACGGGTAAACCGATTTGGGAAACTCGCACTGAAGCGGGCGCAATGGCGGGCAAGATTGCTATTTCCATTCGTGCTTACCATGAGCGTACCGGGGAAGCTTCACGTGAAGCGGCAGGCAACCAGATTGTACTTCGTCACCGTCCATTAGGCGTGATGGCAGTATTTGGCCCTTATAACTTCCCTGGTCACCTACCAAACGGTCATATTGTTCCTGCACTGCTATCGGGTAATACCGTGGTATTTAAGCCTTCAGAGCAGACACCTTGGACGGGTGAGTTTACGATGAAACTATGGCAAGAAGCGGGCCTTCCAGCTGGCGTAATCAACCTAGTACAAGGCGCTAAAGAGACAGGTATCGCACTAGCCGATGCTAAAGGTCTTGATGGCGTGCTGTTCACAGGTAGTGCCAATACCGGTCATATCCTGCATCGTCAATTCGCGGGCCAACCGGGCAAGATGCTGGCACTAGAAATGGGCGGCAACAACCCTATGGTGATCAGCGACCAATACGGTGATGCAGACGCAACGGTATACACTATCATCCAATCAGCTTTCATCAGTGCGGGTCAACGTTGTACATGTGCTCGTCGTTTGTACGTGCCTGTTGGCGAGAAGGGCGATCTGCTACTCGATAAACTGGTCGCAGCTACGCAAAAGATTCGTGTCGATCAGCCTTTCGCGGAACCAGCTCCTTTCATGGGCCCTCAGATCTCTGAAGCTGCCGCTAAATTTATTCTAGACGCGCAAGCTAATCTGCAATCGTTAGGTGGTGTCAGCCTAGTAGAAGCAAAAGCGGGTCAGGCGGCGTTTGTTTCTCCTGGTATTATCGACGCAACCAACATTGCTGAACTGCCGGATGAAGAGTACTTCGGTCCACTGCTACAAGTGGTTCGTTACCAATCGCTAAAGCAAGCGGTTGAGCTAGCTAACGACACTCGTTTTGGTTTGTCTGCGGGTCTTGTATCAACAGATGATTCTGAATGGGAATACTTCGTTGACCATATCCGTGCGGGTATTGTTAACCGTAACCGTCAGCTAACAGGCGCAAGTGGTGATGCACCATTTGGTGGTCCGGGTGCTTCAGGCAACCTACGCCCAAGTGCTTACTATGCGGCGGACTACTGTGCTTATCCTATGGCTTCAATGGAAGGCGGTGAAACTCAACTTCCAGCAACGTTTAGCCCGGGTATTGAGCTTTAATTTAGGCTAATGAGTCTTAGGCTCATGCGTTAAGCTTGAAATAGGGAAGTGGTGTTATCGCTTTCCTTTTCCATCACGTCCGACACCTAGATTGGGCGGTAGATAATAATAGAAAAAGTATGTCACAGGCTGATGGCTGCTGACTCTGTGTCTCAGCCTCTCCCTCTCTTATCCAAATTACTAGCTTGCTAGAACCTTTGACAAGGAGTCACCATGACGCCCGATCTACTCTTTAAATCACTTTGGGACGATTACATTCACAGGCTTTGTCCATCGGCTGAGAAAGTGCATCACTTGCTGAAAGAAGACGAAGCGCTGATTAATGATCACATTGCATTGCGTACTTTCAATGTTGCTCCTTTGGGTATTGAAACATTAGCGAAGCCTTTCCTAGAGTTAGGCTATAAGGCGTGTGGCGACTACTTGTTTGAGAGCAAGAAGTTGGTGGCTAAGCATTACGAGCACCCAAATCCAAAACAACCAAAAGTGTTCATTAGTGAGTTGAAGGTAGAAGAGTGTTCAAGTGACTTGCAACAGATCGTTGCTAAGTTGGTTGAGCAAGTGGACTCAAGTAAGCTTCAAGGTCATGAGTTCTTGTTTGGTGGTCGTCTTTGGGATTTGAGCTTCGCTGACTTCCAAGTACTAGCGAAAGAGAGCGAATACGCGTCTTGGCTCGCGGCTCATGGATATGGTGCAAACCACTTTACGGTGAGTGTGAACCAGCTAAATGAATTTGATGAAGTGCAGGCGGTGAATGACTACCTGAGCGAGTCAGGCTTCACAATCAATGCATCTGGCGGTCAGGTTAAAGGCTCTCCAGAGGTCTTATTAGAGCAATCATCAACAATGGCAGACAAAGTCCCAGTTTCATTTGTTGAAGGCAATGAGATGATTCCTGGCGGCTTCTATGAGTTCGCTAAGCGTTATGCGATGGTCAACGGTGAGCTTTACACAGGTTTTGTTGCAGCATCAGCTGACAAAATCTTTGAGAGCACCAACGGTTAACAAAAGGTACGAGCACGGACTTTGTCCTAGAGATTCGAGTACGCTTCGCTTCGAGGAAGTTTACAAATAGGATTCTGTGAGTTTTTATCGTATCTCGCATCTGCTCTCTGGGTCTTCAGAAAACAAAAAAGCCACCAAATTCGCATTTGGTGGCTTTCAAATTTTTGGCTCAGTTAATCGAGATTAACGAGTGCCGTATACCACGATAGTTTTACCGTGTGCAGAAATTAGGTTCTGCTCTTCTAGCATCTTCAAGATACGACCAACGGTCTCACGAGAACAACCAACGATCTGGCCAATCTCTTGACGAGTGATCTTGATTTGCATGCCGTCAGGGTGAGTCATTGCATCTGGCTGTTTCGCTAGGTTTAGTAGCGTTTGAGCGATACGACCTGTTACATCAAGGAACGCTAAGTCACCAACCTTTTGGCTAGTTACTTGTAGACGGTTTGCCATTTGCGCTGAAAGGCGCATTAGGATATCTGGGTTCACTTGGATAAGTTGACGGAATTTCTTGAAAGAAATTTCAGCTACTTCACAAGGAGATTTAGCACGAACCCAAGCTGTACGCTCTTGGTCTTCTTCGAACAAGCCAAGCTCACCGATGAAGTCGCCTTGGTTTAGGTAAGAAAGAATCATTTCCTTACCTTCTTCGTCTTTGATAAGAACTGCCACAGAACCTTTAACGATGTAGTACAAGGTTTCTGCCTTTTCACCAGCATGAATCAAAGTACTTTTTGAAGGGTACTTATGAATATGACAGTGTGAAAGGAACCACTCTAATGTTGGATCGGTTTGAGGTTTACCTAGAACCATAATATCTCACTTCCTCTGCAGGGTATGCTTGCCGCTTTCCGTATTTTAGCTAAGCCTGGATTGACTTGTAGGATAAGAGCACTCGTTGAGTGCTGCAAGCTATCTTGTGTTTCGTTTAAGAATAGTATCCTTTTTCAGGTACTATTTCTTGATTTTAATCGTGACCAAGCTACGATTTTTTACGCAAAATTGTGCACATGATCACGGTATGAAAAGTAATCAACCAGAATGTCGTTTTGTTAACCTATTTTTCCGGTTTCGATGAGTTGTTGCAGGATTGGCCTCACAATGAGCTCCATAGCAAAACTCATCTTGCCGCCTGGCACTACTAGCGTGTTATGACGAGACATAAACGAGCCATCAATCATAGCCAGAAGGTAGGGGAAATCGACGTTTTTGATGCCACGCAAACGTATAACTACGAAGCTTTCGTCTAAACTTGGAATCCCTTTGGCGTTGAGAGGGTTAGATGTATCTACGGTTGGAACACGCTGAAAGTTGATGTGAGTGCGCGAAAATTGTGGGGTAATGTAGTTAAGGTAATCATCCATCGAACGAACAATGGAATCCATTACGGCTTCGCGTGAGTGGCCACGATCGCGGGTGTCACGAACGAATTTTTGAATCCACTCTAGGTTTACGATAGGTACCATGCCAATCAGCAAATCGACGTGTTGAGAAACGTTAATGTCGCCATCAACCACACCGCCGTGCAGGCCTTCGTAAAACATCACATCGGAGTTTTCAGGGATCTCCTGCCATGGCGTAAAGGTGCCTGGCATTTGATTGTAAGGCACGGCTTCATCGAAGGTGTGCAGGTAGCTTCGTACTTTACCTGTGCCTTCGTTACCGTATTTACGGAAGAACTCTTCTAGCGCACCAAAATCGTTGGCTTGTGGACCAAAGTAGCTGATGTGCTTACCTTGCTCGCGCGCTTTACGGATCTCGACATCCATCTCTGGGCGAGTGAAGCGATGGAAACTATCTCCTTCAACCCAAGCTGCCTTCACGTCCATCATATTGAACATTTTACGGAAGGCTTCTGAGGTGGTGGTGGTGCCGGCTCCAGATGAACCCGTCACCGCAATAATTGGATGTTTAGCGGACATGACAACCCTTGTCTTTTGAGTAACTTACTTGTTAGCAATCGTTTACCACTATAACACGGCTCCTTTATGAGCGCAGCTTAGAAGCGTTTTGTGACTTGAATATCAACGGTTTCATGGAGCTCAGAAAACACAATTCTGACTTCTCCTGAAGCTAATTGATGTTTCACTTGATCAATCTTGTTTTGCAGTGAAACCTCTACGTCGCCGTAGTCTGTGCCTTCACGCAGCACGAACTCTTTGATGAGGTTTTCCAGTGTCTCTGGCGCAATGTCTTGCCATGGGATGATCATAAATACTTCTCTCTTTTATGTTCATAAATAGGTTTATTGATGTAGAAATGCGTGTGCTTAGTATTGTTTTACTTCTATTTACTAAGGCTCGGTCATTATGCCGAATCTTGGATACTTTCATAGTAGGCAGGCAAGGCTTCTTCTAACCAAAACCTTGGCTTGAGTGTACTGCCAGTAATAAACCCAACATGGCCGCCTTTTTGAAACAGTCGATAATCGATGTTATCGGGCAGAACAAATTTTGGGATCACATCATCGGTCATGAAAGGGTCGTCTTTGGCATGAATGATCTGAGTCGGTAGTTTGATCTTATTGAGCTTAGGCAGAGCAGAACATTGCGCATAATAATCTTGGGCATTTTTGAAGCCGTGCAGAGGCGCAGTGATTCGTTCATCAAACTCATACAGTTTGGTGATGTTCTTGATGGCTTCAGCGGTGATGCCAAGTTTTTCCTGCAGCAGGTTAACCTTTTTTAGCGCATTCGATTTTAGAGAGTTGAGCAGGTACTTCTTATAGAGCTTGGAGAAACCACGCTCAATACGACTAGAGCAACACGCTAAGTCAAAAGGAGCAGATACGATGGTCGCCGCCGACAGCAATGGGTCGTCTGCGTACTCAGCCAAATAGTTCGCCAGCATGTTTCCACCTAAAGATATGCCAACCGCAACCTTAGGGTTATTCGGAAACTGGGCGTGCAGGTGTCTTAGAAAAAAGCGCGCATCTTCGACTTCACCTGAATGGTAAGCGCGAGCCAGGCGATTGGGTTTTCCGCTGCAGCCTCTGAAGTGCATCATCACGGACAACCAACCATCTTTAGCAAACGCATTCATTAATCCATTGGCATAAGGGCTCTCAAAGCTACCTTCTAAACCGTGGAATAGAACGAATATCGGCTTGCTACTGCGATCATTTTTATTTGAGGTGTCACCGTCTGGTGATTCGCTCCAAGCAAGATCAAGAAAGTCACCATCGGGTGTTTCTAAGGTTTGCCAGTGAGGATGAAACAGCGCCTGCTTCCTAATAAACCGTGGCACTAAGGTTTGTAAGTGCGGATTAGAGAGACCAGCAGCTGCGGTAAATATTGTCATAAAAACGATCCATGCTTCTTTATACGGGTTTTGATAACGTGTTGAGTTTGTAACGAAACGCCCACGTTTTTATTTGAGCTTGGTTGATTCTCGGCATAAGCGCAAGGCTTCACTTATACGAGATACAAAAACAGACTATGGGTAACCGTTTGAATAATATCAAGGTTAAGCTTGGATCTTGATTGAATAAAAGGGAAAGAGAACGAGCTAGGGCTGTGGTGCTGGTTCAGAAAAAGCGTCGCAGAGGTTTTCAGCCCCTAATAAACGACAGTACTGAAAAGTGAGCGGTGATTGCTGGTTAGCGTACAGTTGTAGGGAGTTTATACAGTCGACCAGATCGGACTGTTGTTGCTTTTCAAGCTGTAACTCAAACTTTAGCGCTTCACGGTATAGAGAGTCGACAACGTGTGCTTTGAGATGTTTACGTAGCTCTCGATAGCTATGAAGCAGGGTTTCAGAGCGGCTTAAACACTGTTGAACTTTATGCCACTCTTCTTCAGCAAAAGACAATTGCTGCTCATCAAGCCATTTGAGAAGCAGCAGTAGATTGACGTTGCCGTGGAACTGGTTTTGCAAAGCTAAGCACGCATCCTTTACACCGCGCACACTGTAATACTGAAGGCTAAATTGCCATAGTCGTTCCAGTGTTAGTGATATTGGGGCGTGCTCTGGGCTCATAAGCTATCCATATCCTGTTCCATCTGCTCAAGCTCTTCTTGAGTGGACATCCAATCCATTTCAACTTCTTCTAGCTGTGACTTACTGCTCGCTTGGAGAGCGAGTACTTTATTCAGTTTAGCCTTATTTTCAGCTTCATACAGTGATGTGTCGGATAATTCTTGCTCAGCTTCTTCAAGAGCCTGCGTTAATTTATCCATCTGCTTTTCAAATTGAGTGAGCTTTTTACGAAGTGGTGCCGTCAGTTTACGGAACTCGGCTTCTTTACGTTTCTGCTCTTTTTTCGCTGCTGCACTGTTGGCGCCGTCTTTGGCTGGTGCCAATGCTTGTGCTTCTTTGCGCTCAACTTTCTGTTGCTCGGTTAGCCACTTGTAGTAATCGCTTAAGTCACCATCAAACGGTGCGACTTGGCGGTCGTGTACAAGGTATAAATCATCGGTAGTTGCACGCAGTAGGTAACGGTCGTGCGATACGATAACCATTGCGCCTTCAAACGTCTGCAGGGCAAAAGTCAGCGCTTGACGCATGTCGAGATCCAAGTGGTTGGTTGGTTCATCGAGTAGCAACAGGTTTGGTTTTTGCCATACCAGTAGCGCTAATACTAAACGCGCTTTTTCACCACCTGAGAAGGGTGCTACTTTATCAAGTGCTTTTTCACCTTGGAAACCGAAGCTACCTAGGTAATCACGCAATTGTTGCTCGGTGTGTTTAGGGGCAATCTGCATCATGTGCTGCAGCGGTGTTTCTTCTGGGTGCAACGTTTCTAACTGGTGCTGTGCAAAGTAACCAATCTTAACGCCTTGCGAATAACTCAGTTCACCGCCTTGCTGTTTCAGTTCGCCAGAAAGCAGTTTAATCAGTGTTGATTTACCAGCGCCATTTCGGCCAAGCAAACCAATACGACTGCCCGGTACTAGGTTCAAGCGAATCTTTTCTAGAATCAGATTGTCATCATAGCCCGCTGATACTTCATCCATCATCATGATTGGGTTTGGTAGTGCGTCTGGTTCTCTAAATTCAAAGCTGAATGGATTATCAAACTGAGCAGGCAGCACTTGTTCCATTTTCTCTAGCGCTTTAATACGGCTTTGCGCTTGGCGAGCCTTTGAAGCTTTGTAACGGAAACGGTCAATGTAGCTCTGCATGTGAGACATCTGTTTCTGCTGCTTTTGGTACATCGCTTGTTGCAGAATCAGTTTTTGCGCTCGTTGGGTTTCGAACGATGAGTAGTTACCCGTGTACTCATTGAGCTGTTGGTTTTCAACGTGCACGATGCGGTTGACGATAGGGTCTAAGAAGTCTCTATCGTGCGAGATAAGCACTAGCGTGCCAGGGTAGCTTTGTAACCAACGCTCGAGCCACATTACTGCGTCTAAATCCAAGTGGTTGGTAGGCTCATCGAGTAGCAGTAGGTCACTGCGACACAGTAGGGCTTGCGCTAGGTTCAAACGCATACGCCAACCACCTGAGAATTGAGTCAGGTTCCATGTCATTTGTTCTTGGCTAAAGCCTAGGCCATCCAGTAACTCGGCAGCACGTGCCTTTATGCTGTAACCACCAATGGTTTCAATCTTGCCGTGGATCTCTGCTACCAATGTGCCATTGTCGGCTTGTTCAGCTTTCTCTAGTTGATCTTCAAGGCCGCGGTATTCACGGTCGCCATCAATCACGTATTCAATTGCTGTTCTTTCTAATGCAGGTGTTTCTTGAGCAACCCAAGCCATTTCCCAATGGGCTGGTTTACTGAATGAACCCGCATCAATAGACAGTTCGTCCTTAATTAAGGCGAATAGCGTAGATTTACCACAGCCGTTTTTACCAACCAAACCGATCTTGTCGCCAGGGTGAAAAGTCGCAGATGCTTGGTCGAGGAGTGGCTTACCGCCGCGTAGCAATTGAATATCAGAGAAAGTAATCATAATTGAAATAGCATAGAAATTAGAGGTGAACAGACGCCTGCATAGTAGGCTGAAACCAGATAAAAGTCGATCACAATGCAATTTGCGTTATGATGCCAATAACATATTAATAACTTTTGCTTAAATTCTTGTGGCCTTGCCACCGTTTAGCCCTCAAAGGAATGTTTCAAAGGAATGAGTAATACTCCCTCGACAGACAAAGTCGTGCCAAAGGTGTTGATCATCTACGCGCACCCAGAGCCGCAAACCTCTATTGCTAATCAGATGATGGTTAAGAAGGTAGAGTCGCTCGGTCATGTCAAAGTTCATGATCTCTACGCCATCTACCCAGACTTCTTTATCGATGTGCCTTATGAGCATGAATTGCTCCTTCAATACGATGTGATCGTGTTTCAGCATCCTCTGTTTATGTATTCCTGCCCTTCATTGTTAAAAGAGTGGTTTGATCGCGTGTTAGGCAAGGGTTTTGCGTTTGGTGAGCAGAGCGCACTTAAAGGCAAACACTGGCGCAGTGTGATTACTACCGGTGGTAAAGAAGAGGCGTTTGGTGCCGCAGGCTATAATAAATATCCATTACAAGAGATCTTGCAACCATTCGAGCTTACCGCTGCTTTGTGTCAGATGAATTGGATATCCCCTTTGGTTTTACACTGGGCACGAAATGTCTCCGATATGACGCGTTACCAACACGCCGAAGCGTATCGAAATTGGTTGCGAGACCCGCTACAAGATATAGGAGCAGATGATGGCTCTGACTAATGATTTTCTACAAAGTAGCGTTATATTTTTAGCGGCTGCTGTGGTTGCGGTTCCTATCGCACAGCGCGCCGGTTTGGGTTCAGTACTTGGTTACTTATTAGCGGGCGTGGCAATTGGCCCATGGGGGCTTGGCTTAATCAGTGATGTCGAAGCGATTCTACACTTCTCCGAATTCGGGGTGGTACTGCTGCTCTTCTTGATTGGTCTCGAACTTAATCCGAAAAAACTGTGGCAGATGCGAGCGCCGATTCTAGGACTCGGTGGCGCACAAGTGCTGATCACCACTCTGATTATTACCGCCATCGCCTGTCTATTTGGATTAACTTGGCAAACCAGCCTGGTAATAGGTATGGGTTTAGCGTTGTCTTCGACAGCCATTGCTTTACGCGTTATTGAAGAGCGAGAACTTGGTGGTAAAGAAGCCGGGCAGTCAGGCTTTGCAGTACTGCTTTTCCAAGATATAGCTGTTATCCCTATGTTGGCGATGCTGCCTTTGCTCGCTGGCAATACGGGCGGCAGTTGGGCTGACATGCTGTGGATGCTAGGCGGTGTGATTGGTCTGCTGGTCGGTGGTCACTTCTTGTTGAGGCCACTGTTCCGATACGTAGTGATGAGCGGTGTCCGTGAGCTTTTCACGGTTGCAGCGTTGTTATTGGTGATTGGTATTGCTGTGATCATGCAACGGATTGGCTTGTCGATGGCATTAGGTACCTTCCTAGCGGGCGTACTTCTGGCTGAAAGTGAATATCGACACGAGCTTGAGATCGCGATTGATCCATTCAAAGGTTTACTGCTTGGTCTGTTCTTTATCTCTGTGGGTATGGCGGTAAACCTAGGTCTACTGGCAGAAAGCCCATTCGCAATACTTATTGCAGTGTCGTCGCTAGTCGTATTGAAAGGTTTGGTGCTGTATGCGCTGGCTCGTATCTTCGGCACTCAAGCTAAAGCACGTAGCCGAATGGCGATGATTCTTAGCCAAGGTGGTGAGTTTGCTTTCGTTATTTTTACCGCGGCGAGTGCGCAGGGCATCTTAAGTGGCGAACAGGTGTCGTTCTTACTGGTAGTAGTGAGCCTGTCTATGGTGACCACGCCACTAATGCTTAAGCTGCAAGATAAGTTCTTTGCTCGTCAACTGAACCAAATCAGCGAAAGTGCGATGTCTTCGGATGTGGTTGATCGCAGCCCTCGAGTGATCATTGCTGGCTTTGGTCGCTTCGGTCAGATCATCGGTCGCTTGATGTACGCTAATAAGATTCGTATTACCGTTCTTGAGAGTGATGCCAGCCAAATCCATATCCTTAGAAAGTTTGGCTACAAAGTCTTTTACGGAGACTCGACTCACCTAGAGCTATTACGCGCAGCCGGTGCTGATAAAGCAGAGGCGATTGTGTTGTGTACTGACTCCCCTGATGAAATCATGAAAACCGTCGATTTATGTAAGCAGCACTTCCCACGCTTAAAGATCTTGGCGCGTGCACGAAGCCGTGTTGAAGCGTATCAACTACTTAACCACGGTGTGAGTAACTATTCGCGTGAAACCTTCCTTGGAGCATTGGATTTAGGTCGTCAAACATTGACTGAACTTGGCATGCATCCATATAAAGCGAAGCGAGCAGAAGCACACTTTAGAAAGTTGGATAATGGTATGCTGAAAGAGTTGCTGCCTCAGCATAACGAAGATGCCGAGTTAGCCCAAAGAGCGAAAGAGGCTCGTAAAGAACTTGAAGAGATCTTTGGACACGAGATGGAAAACGATCACCAATCTCGAAACTATTGGCAGTAGCTTGAAGTGATAACTCATGCTTGAGCTTAGAAATAGAGCTTGGGCATAGAAATAACAGACTATAGAACTAACCTAATAATAAACGCGGTCTCTGCTTAACTTATCAATAAAGTGAGTGGGAAGAACCGCGAATCCAGAGCAGTAAAGGATATGAACGTGAAACAGAAAAAACGCTTTATCGCAGGGGCAAGCTGCCCAAGTTGCAACACTCAAGACACACTCCGTTGGTGGATTGAAAATAATATCGAGCTGGTGGAATGTGTCGATTGTGACTTCACAGAACAGCGTAAACCGAAAACTGTAGAGAAATCTGAACACGCGAATCAAGAAATGATCGGTATTTTTAAGCCAGAATGATTGAGTTTCGTTAATTGATCCCCATAATATCCCGGTACAGAATTTTTCTTAAGCTCAACTGTTCGAGCTTAGTCCAAACCTCCTTGGAGCTCTCATGAAAATTGAAAAGAACGTAGTAGTTAGTGTTGCATATCAAGTGAAACTTGAAGATGGCGTAGTAGTTGACCAATCAACTGCAGAAGCTCCACTAGATTACCTTCACGGTCACAACAACCTAATTACAGGTCTTGAAAAAGAGCTTGAAGGCAAAGTAGCTGGCGACAAGTTCTCTGCAACTGTTACTCCAGAAGACGCATACGGCGAACACAACGACGCACTAGTTCAACGTGTTCCTGCTGACGTATTCCAAGGTGTTGAGCAAATCGAAGTTGGCATGCGTTTCCTAGCGGATACTGACCAAGGTCCAATCCCAGTTGAAGTTACTGAAGTAGATGGCGACGAAGTTGTTGTTGATGGTAACCACATGCTAGCTGGCCAAACTCTAACGTTTGACGTTGAAGTTGTAGCGGTTCGTGAAGCGACTGAAGAAGAAGTTCAACACGGTCACGTACACCAAGAAGGCGGCTGTGGCGGTCACGACCACGATCATGACCACGAAGGCGGTTGCTGTGGTGGCGAAGGCCATGACCACGGTGAAGAGAAAAAAGACGGCTGCTGCGGCGGCGGTAGCTGTGGTTCTCACTAATACCGAATTAACGGTTTAGTTTAAGAATCTTGAAAGCCTCCCTTGTGGAGGCTTTTTGCGTTTAGGAGTCTCGCTTTTTGACCTCGCTTTTCTCTACCAAACTAAGTGTCCGCAAATCTAAGCATTCGTAAAAGTTTGGTTTTCGTTATCAGACATCGAACCATGGATGTGGTATTGATAGCACAACATTATAAGACGACGTCAGTGGAGAGTTTGTATGTCACAGCCTTTTTCAATTGCCATTCATGGTGGTGCAGGAACCATCTTGCGCGAGCAAATGAGCTATGAATTAAAAGCGGGTATTACCGAGGCTTTGGAAAAATCGGTTTTGGCTGGTTATCAAATATTGCAATCGGGTGGTGATGCTCTGGATGCGGTAGTGGCATCGGTTAAGGTGATGGAAGACAGCCCGCACTTTAATGCCGGTAGGGGCTCTGTTTTAACGCATGATGAATTTGTTGAGATGGACGCTTCTGTGATGCATGGCCGCGAAATGGATGCAGGTGCTATTGCAGGCGTTCGCCATATCAAAAACCCAATTGAGCTTGCACGTGATGTGATGCGGAAAAGCGACCATGTGTTGCTGATTGGTGAAGGTGCCGAGAAGTTTGCGTTTGAGCATGACTACACCTTTACCGAGCAAGACTACTTCTTTACTGAGCGCCGCTATGACCAACTTCAGTCGATGAAAGAGAAAGGCATCTTTGCTCTGTCTGAAGCGAAATATGATCAGCAGCAAGCTGAGAAATACCCTGACGATAAAAAGTACGGCACGGTTGGTGCGGTCGCATTAGACCAAGCGGGTAACTTAGCGGCAGCAACCAGTACCGGTGGCGTGACCAATAAGAAATACGGTCGTGTGGGTGACTCTCCGATCATTGGTGCAGGAACCATCGCTGAAAATGGCAATGTTGCCGTCTCAACAACCGGGATGGGTGAGTTCTTCCTACGTAAAATGGTCGCCAGTGATGTCGCAGCACGAATGCGTTATCTGAAAGAAGATGTGCACACCGCTTGTGAAACGATCATTCAAGGTGAATTGAAAACCATGGGTGGAGAAGGTGGCTTGATCGCTATCGATGGCCAAGGCGATATACATTTTGGTATGAACAGCTCAGGAATGTATCGTGCAAGCGTTGATACTCAAGGTCGTGTTGAAGTGAAGATTTATGCCGACGACTAAGTTGGTATCGGCTTAATTGGCTTTAGCTTATTCACTGAGATGAAATAAACAAAAGGGCGACAGATAAGTATCTGTCGCCCTCTTAGTTTTCTATGTCCCGTCCTGAAATGTGTTTACACATTGAGGACGAGAAACTAACGATATGCGTCGTTAGATTTAATTGGTTATTTTGAACCGCACTTAATAGTGTGGAGGTGGCGTCTCTTCTGATGCGTCAGCTAGATTAGAGCCATCCATATTTTTTACTTTGCCAACCACGAACTTCATCTGATCTTGCATTCTCGTGATTAACATTTGTTGTTGGCTAAGCGCTTCATTGAGTTCTTCAATGGTCTGTTCTTGGAAAGCTAGCTGACACTCTAGGTCATTTACGCGGCTTTCTAGTTGTTCAACTCGCTTTTCTGTCATCGTTCTTAATCCACATTCCAAGCTTGGGCAATGCCCGCAGAGGTGCCCGATATCACACGGTTCTTATCATCAAAGGCTGCATCATACACTACCGCACGAGGAGGGCGAGCATCTTTTAATGGCTCAGCATCGTGGCGAGAAATTCGCTTGCCATCCTGAGTATTCCACACACTCACTTGGCTGGATGGTGTGCCCGTCACCAACATACTGCCGTCATCAGAAAAACGCGCACTCGAGAAAATCAACTGTCGAGACCAGCTTTGCAATTGCGCTTGAGGTTCGCCCGTTTCAAGATCCCAAATCATCGCTTGATTGCCGCCATCAGAGGTAAAAGCCAGTTCACCATCGCGTTGTAGCGCGACTCGTACTACTCTTTGTTCATGCTCAAAGGTGCGCAACACCAAGCCCGACTCGGTATCCCAAAGGTAAGCTTTGTAGTCGTTGCCGCCTGATAATGCGTAGCGGCCATTAGAAGAGAGGGAGACTGAATTCACTTTTTCTCGGTGAGCAAGGAACTCCAGACGGCGTCCGGTGACTAAGTCCACATAGATGGCTTTTCCATTAGAAAGGCCAAGCAGTACTTTTTCACCATTGCTAGAGATATCGACATCGCGAATCAAGCCGTCGGAGATAGACCAGAGCCCTTGTGCTTGAGTCCAAGATAAGTCCCAAACGGCGAAGTTCATCTGGCTAGCGGTAATGGCAAAACGGCCATTGTCCGAGATACGGATACGCGATACTTGGTTTTCTAACTGGTCTTGTGGACCAAGCTGAGCCAACTCTTGGTCTTCGGCGAGGTCCCAAAGGAGCAGTTGCTTTTGCTGAGAGTAGAGCAGGGCGAAGCGTCCATCTCTGCTGAGTGCAAAGCTGGTGGCACCATTGGGCTCAATTTCCCAACGCTGCTCATCATCTTGGAAGAAAAAGCAACCATTTAACAAGGTGATGACAATTGTACATAGCAATGAGTGGAAAAATATTCGCATCACATCTAATAATCCGGTTTGTGTCGAAAGACATATGACTAGTATATTGTTATAACTAACGTATTCACACCAATCTAATCATTAGATTTGTGCACAATAACCAATGGCTTGGCCATTAATTGGAGAATTCAATGAAATCAGTTTTAAAAGTATCACTGCTTGCCGCAACGGTTATGCTAGCAGTTGGTTGTCAGAAAGAAGAACCAAAGGCAGAAGCTCCACAGGTAGAAGAAGTTAAAGTTGAAGCAGTAAACTTTAAAACAGAAGATGACAAAGCGGCTTACGCAATCGGTGTATCTTTCGCTAACTACCTAAGCACAAGCATTGATAAGCCAAGCGAGCTAGGTATCAACCTAGACAAAGATATGGTTCTTCAAGGTATCGAAGACGTATTCGCAGAGAAAACAGCACTTAACGAAGAAGAAACTCGCGCAGCTCTTGAAGCTCTAGACAAGCGTGTTGCTGAAACGATGCAAGCACAAGCGGCAGAAAAATCTGCAGAAGTGAAGAAAGCCGGTGATGACTTCCGCGCTGAGTTCGCTAAAACTGAAGGCGTTAAGCAAACTGAATCTGGTCTACTTTACCAAGTAATGACTGCTGGTGAAGGCGCTTCTCCAAAAGACACTGATACCGTTCAAGTACACTACAAAGGTACGCTAACAGACGGTACTCAGTTCGACAGCTCTTACGATCGTGGCGAACCAGCAACATTCCCACTAAACCGCGTAATCCCAGGCTGGACTGAAGGCGTACAACTGATGCAAGTTGGTTCTAAGTACAAGTTCGTTATCCCGCCAGAGCTAGCATACGGTGAGCAAGACACACCGACTATCCCTGCTAACTCAACGCTAGTATTCGAAGTAGAACTACTAAACATCGATAACGCTGAAGCAGCTCCTGCACAGTAATATCGGTTAAAAGCCTCGTACTAAAATACGTTGATTGAATAAAAAGCCTAACTTTGAGTTAGGCTTTTTTTATGATTTGAAGATGAGTATTTGATTTTTAAACTTGTTCTAAATCACTAGTTGCAATGTTAGCTAGGTGTGCAATTAAAATTTTCTGATAAACTTACATAAATTTGTTGATTTTTCACACGAAGGTAAGGAATAAGTGACTACTACAGAAACAGTCAATGCAGATGTGTTACTTGAAATGGAATCAGTCCACGTTATGCCATTCAGTGAACACGATAAAATCATTCTAAGATCTTATGAGGCCGTTGTTGACGGTATTGCGAGCCTTATTGGTCCGTTTTGTGAAATCGTTTTGCACTCTTTAGAAGACCTCAATACTTCTGCGATTAAAATTGCCAACGGCGAAAATACAGGTCGTCAGGTTGGCTCGCCGATTACCGATCTTGCATTGAAGATGCTAAAAGATATTGAAGGTTCTAAGCGTAACTTCTCACGTTCATACTTCACTCGCGCTAAAGGCGGAGTGTTGATGAAGTCGATCACGGTTGCTATCCGCAACGGTGAAGACCGAGTGATTGGCCTACTGTGTATTAACGTGAATCTAGACGCGCCATTCTCACAAGTGCTGCAATCGTTCATGCCTACACAAGACGCAGACGAAGCCGCATCATCGGTTAACTTCGCTAGTGACGTTGAAGAACTTGTCGACCAAACGGTTGAACGCACCATTGAAGAAATTAACGCTGACAAATCGGTATCGAACAATACTAAGAACCGTCAGATCGTGATGGAGCTGTACGACAAAGGTATTTTCGATATTAAAGACGCGATCAACCGCGTTGCTGAGCGACTGAACATCTCTAAGCACACCGTGTACCTATACATCCGCCAACGTAAAACAGAGGATGAAGAGGGTTGCTAAGCTATACACTCCTAGTGAATGGGCCAGTCTATGGCTCACAGTCAGCAAGAAGTGCCTACCAGTTTGCCGTGGCTCTGATTAAACAGGGCCACAAACTTCACAGTGTGTTCTTCTATCAAGATGGCGTGAGTAACGGCTCAGACCTTACCGTACCGGCTAACGATGAATTTGATTTAGCTTCTGCTTGGCAAAAGCTGGCTGATGAACACGATGTTAGCCTTGAAACCTGTGTGGCAGCTGCGCTAAGACGCGGAGTGATTAGCTCTGAAGAAGCAGAGCAACATCAACTAAGTGCCTCTAACCTAGCCACTGGATTTACTCAAGCCGGATTAGGAAGCTTATCGGAAGCGCTACTAACGCAAGATAGGGTTGTGCAGTTTTGAGAAAGTTAGCCTTTATATTTAACAGTTTCCCTCATACGACCGCTGCGGGTAGAGAAGGGTTAGACGCCCTGCTTGCTGCGTCCGCATATAGTGAAGGCATTGCCGTGTTCTTTGTTGGCGATGGCGTGACACAGCTTCTCAAAGCGCAGCAGCCCGACGAAACACTATCGCGTGACTACATCTCTGCATTCAAACTTATGGACCTGTACGACATCGAACAGGTGTATGTGTGTCAGCGTAGTCTGAGTCAGTTTGGTCTTTCAGCAGACAACCTGCTGATCGATGTGACCACCGTTGAAGCCGACGAGTTAACGCAGAAGTTAGCTCAGTGCCAACAGATACTGACTTTCTAGGGGACGCTATGCTTCATATTGTAAAATCAGTCGACAAACTTAAACTCGCATTGACCTATTCTCAGCCACAAGATCAGTATCTTTTGGTGGAAGATGCGGTGTATGTTTGCCTTCCCAATCATGAGTTATTCACTCAAATCTGCGCAGTAGAGCAGGTGTCGGTGTTAAAACCAGATCTCGATAGCCGAGGTTTACAACTACTTGTCTCAAGTACCATTGATCAAGTTGACTTCGATGGCTTCGTTAAACTGACGGTTTTGAACGACAAATCAGTCACTTGGTAGCTGTGTTTTATCAGTTTGGTTAAAAGTAGACCATCCTGAGCTCTAGACGGCTAAAAAAGATCTGTATATTTCTTGACACACCTCCCACTGCTGAATAGAATTTTGCGTCCCTAATTACGACTTGTGATTAGGGATAGATTTTTCACAAAGCTTACTTTCAAGTAAATTTCAGGAGCTAGTTAATGGCAACTATTAACCAGTTGGTTCGCAAACCTCGTGTAAAGCAAGTTGTTAAAAGCAACGTGCCTGCACTAGAAGCGTGCCCACAAAAACGTGGTGTATGTACTCGTGTTTACACTACTACACCTAAAAAACCTAACTCGGCACTACGTAAAGTATGTCGTGTACGTCTAACTAACGGTTTCGAAGTAACTTCGTACATCGGCGGTGAAGGCCACAACCTACAAGAGCACAGTGTTGTACTAATCCGTGGCGGTCGTGTAAAAGACCTTCCGGGTGTTCGTTACCACACTGTTCGCGGCGCACTTGACTGTGCTGGCGTTAACGACCGTAAACAAGGTCGTTCTAAGTACGGTGTGAAACGTCCTAAGTCTTAATTGATTCTCTTTTTTAAAAAGAAATCGTTAAGTAAGGCCAAACACTATTTTATTTATTATTCTGAAAAGTTTTGGAAAAAACCTGAAGAAGACAACGGAGAATATCCATGCCACGTCGTCGCGTAATAGGTCAGCGTAAGATCCTTCCAGATCCTAAGTTCAAATCTGAATTGCTGGCAAAATTCGTTAACATCCTTATGGTTGACGGAAAGAAATCTACTGCAGAAAAAATCGTTTACACTGCACTAGATTCAATGGCTGAGAAGTCTGGTAAAGACCACTTAGCTGTATTTGAAGAAGCTCTTGAAAATGTTCGCCCAGCGGTAGAAGTTAAATCTCGCCGTGTAGGTGGTTCAACTTACCAAGTACCTGTAGAAGTTCGTCCGGTTCGCCGTAACGCTCTTGCTATGCGTTGGGTAGTTGAAGCTGCGCGTAAGCGTGGTGAAAAATCTATGGCTCAACGCCTAGCTGCTGAAATGCTAGACGCGTCTGAGAACAAAGGTACTGCGGTTAAGAAACGTGAAGACGTTCACCGCATGGCTGACGCAAACAAAGCGTTCGCACATTACCGTTGGTAATACCTTTTTAGTGCTGCAAGGTTCCTTGCAGCACTTCTTTAGTTCCTATGCTTATGCTAGGAACTATTGCTATTTCTAGGGCAAGCAATTTTTAGCGAAGCATCGCTTTTAACGCCTAATCTAGACATAGCAATAGTCCCTAAGTCTCTAATAAGAGGATTCAACCGTGGCTCGTAAAACTCCTATAGAGCAATACCGTAATATCGGTATCGTTGCTCACGTAGATGCAGGTAAAACAACCACAAGTGAACGTATTCTGTTCTATACCGGTCTTTCTCACAAAATCGGCGAAGTTCACGATGGTGCAGCAACCATGGACTGGATGGAGCAAGAGCAAGAGCGCGGTATTACGATCACTTCAGCAGCAACCACTACGTTTTGGCGTGGTATGGAAGCTCAGTTCTCGGACCACCGTATTAACATCATCGACACTCCTGGACACGTTGACTTCACAATCGAAGTAGAACGTTCTCTGCGTGTGCTTGATGGTGCAGTTGTTGTGTTCTGTGGCTCATCTGGTGTTGAACCTCAGTCAGAGACAGTATGGCGTCAAGCTGATAAGTACCAAGTTCCACGTATGGTTTTCGTTAATAAAATGGACCGTACCGGCGCTGACTTCTTGCGCGTAGTTGAACAGATCAAGGACCGCTTAGGCGCAACTCCTGTTCCAATTCAACTGAACATTGGTGCTGAAGAAAACTTCCAAGGCGTTGTCGATCTTATCAAGATGAAGGCAATTAACTGGAATGAAGCTGACCAAGGCATGACTTTCACGTACGAAGATATTCCTGCAGACATGCAAGAAATGGCTGAAGAATATCGTACAGAACTTGTTGAAGCTGCTGCAGAAGCAAATGAAGAGCTGATGGATAAGTACCTTGAAGAAGGTGAACTAACAGAAGCTGAAATCAAACAAGGTCTTCGTACTCGTACCCTTAATAATGAAATCGTACTTGCTACTTGTGGTAGTGCATTCAAAAACAAAGGTGTACAAGCTGTTCTAGATGCAGTTGTTGATTTCCTTCCTTCTCCAGTCGATGTACCTGCAATTAAAGGTATCGATGAAGATGAGAACGAAGCAGAGCGTCACGCAGACGACAAAGAACCGTTCTCAGCGCTAGCATTTAAGATTGCAACAGACCCATTCGTTGGTACTTTAACTTTCATCCGTGTTTACTCTGGTGTTGTTGAAAGCGGTAAAACAGCTTATAACTCTGTGAAGAAACAACGTGAACGCTTAGGTCGCATTGTTCAAATGCACTCAAACAAGCGAGAAGAAGTAAAAGAAGTACGAGCAGGTGACATCGCAGCCATCATTGGCCTGAAAGATGTGACTACTGGTGAAACCCTTTGTGACCAGAACCATAAGATTGTTCTTGAGCGCATGGAGTTCCCAGACCCAGTTATTCAGATCGTTGTAGAGCCAAGCTCTCAAGCTGATCAAGATAAAATGACTATCGCTCTAGGTAAACTAGCAGCGGAAGACCCATCGTTCCGCGTTGATATGGATGCGGAAACTGGCCAGACTCTGATTTCTGGTATGGGTGAACTACACTTAGATATCATCGTTGACCGTATGAAGCGCGAATTTAGCGTGAACTGCAACGTTGGTAACCCGCAAGTGGCTTACCGTGAGACTATTCGTGGTACAGCGAAAGCGGAAGGTAAATTTATCCGTGAACATGGTGGTAAAGGTCAGTACGGTCACGTATGGCTGAAACTAGAACCATCAGAAGCTGGCGAAGGCTTTGTCTTTGTGGATGAAATTGCCAATGGTATCGTACCGAAAGAGTTTATCGCTTCAGTTGCTAAAGGCGTTGAAGAGCAGATGAACAATGGTGTGCTTGCTGGCTATCCAGTTTTGGATATCAAAGCTACACTATATGATGGTTCTTACCATGAAACAGATTCAAGTGAGATGGCGTTTACAATCGCTGCCTCTATGGCTTTCAGAACGGGTGCACTTGAAGCGCAACCGGTTCTGCTTGAGCCTATGATGAAAGTTGAAGTAACTACTCCAGAAGACTGGATGGGTGACGTTGTTGGCGATATTAACCGTCGTCGCGGCATCATCGAAGGTATGGACGAGGGGACAGCTGGCCTGAAGATAATTCGTGCACAAGTTCCGTTGTCTGTCATGTTCGGTTACGCAACTGATTTACGTTCTGCGACACAAGGTCGTGCTTCTTACTCTATGGAGTTTAGTGAGTACGCTGAAGTGCCTAACAATGTTGCAAAAGCAATCATTGCAGAGCGTGGTTAAACAAAAGGAAGGCATTTTTTTTCATTTTTTGAAAGAACAATGCGTCCAAATATTGCGCTAACGAGAGTTGGCGCATAAAATAGCAATTTCTGGCGCGTCTCGCTCAATAATGAACGTGGCGAATCATAACTAGGAAGGAACACGATTGTGTCTAAAGAAAAATTTGAACGTACGAAACCGCACGTAAACGTTGGTACTATCGGCCACGTTGACCACGGTAAAACAACTCTAACTGCTGCTATCTGTACTACTCTTGCAAAAGTATACGGCGGTGTTGCTAAAGATTTCGCATCTATCGATAACGCTCCAGAAGAGCGTGAGCGCGGTATCACAATCGCAACTTCTCACGTTGAGTACGACACTCCAGCACGTCACTACGCACACGTAGACTGTCCAGGACACGCGGATTATGTTAAAAACATGATCACTGGTGCTGCACAAATGGACGGCGGTATCCTAGTTGTTGCTGCGACTGACGGCCCTATGCCTCAAACTCGTGAGCACATCCTACTTGGTCGTCAAGTTGGTATCCCTTACATCATCGTATTCATGAACAAATGTGACATGGTAGATGACGAAGAGCTACTTGAGCTAGTTGAGATGGAAGTTCGTGAACTTCTTTCTGAATACGACTTCCCAGGTGATGACCTACCAGTTATCCAAGGTTCTGCACTTGGCGCACTAAACGGCGAGAAGCAGTGGGAAGACAAGATCGTTGAGCTTGCAGAAGCACTAGATTCTTACATTCCTGAGCCAGAGCGTGCAGTTGACCAACCGTTCCTACTACCAATTGAAGATGTATTCTCAATTCAAGGTCGTGGTACTGTTGTAACTGGTCGTATCGAGCGCGGTATCCTACGTGTAGGTGACGAAGTAGAAATCGTTGGTATCAAAGAGACTACTCTTACTACTTGTACTGGTGTTGAAATGTTCCGTAAACTGCTTGACGAAGGTCGTGCAGGTGAGAACGTTGGTGCACTTCTACGTGGTACTAAGCGTGATGACGTTGAACGTGGTCAAGTACTTTCTGCGAAAGGTTCTATCAACCCACACACTAAGTTTGAGTCTGAAGTATACGTACTTTCTAAAGACGAAGGCGGCCGTCACACTCCTTTCTTCAAAGGTTACCGTCCACAGTTCTACTTCCGTACAACTGACGTAACAGGCGACATCACTCTACCAGAAGGCGTAGAAATGGTAATGCCAGGTGACAACGTTCAAATGACTGTTGAGCTAATCGCTCCAATCGCAATGGACGAAGGTCTACGTTTCGCAATCCGCGAAGGTGGCCGTACAGTTGGTGCTGGTGTTGTAGCTAAAATCTTCGCTTAATAGCATTTAGATTTTTGCACTCTCTTCATTAGAAGAGCACGCATCTGAAAAGGGGAGCTTCGGCTTCCCTTTTGTTTTCTCAAAAGAAATATTACCTTCCATCTATCTTCTTCCCTCTCGATACAAAACCAACTTCCAATAAATTGCGATTATTTTTCCAACACTACTTGCATACTAAAGTGTGATCTGTATAATGCATCGCACTGGCTAACGCTGGTTGTGAACCAATGAGCACTGAGGAGTAGGTCTTACCTAGTAATGTATACTCAGCTTATGTTCGCGGTTAATAAAAATAGTAAACTTCTTGTTTACTTCAAAAGTTAACTGACAATGCGTCCTAATTTTGGGTGCTACGGTTTCACATAAATCAATCGGCATTCTCTCGTTTTATCGGGTTTGAGTGGCGATATTGTTTGTGTAATTTTTAATAATTGGAGCTCTGTCTCATGCAGAACCAACGTATTCGTATCCGCCTTAAAGCGTTTGATTACAAGCTAATCGATGCTTCAACTGCGGAAATCGTTGAAACAGCAAAACGTACTGGCGCACAGGTTCGTGGTCCTATTCCACTTCCTACTCGTAAAGAGCGTTTCACTGTTCTTACCTCTCCACACGTCAACAAAGATGCACGTGATCAGTACGAAATCCGTACTCACAAGCGTTTGATCGACATCGTTGAGCCAACAGATAAAACTGTTGATGCTCTAATGCGTCTTGATCTTGCAGCTGGCGTTGATGTTCAAATCAGCCTAGGTTAAGGGAGATAAGAATAATGATTGGTCTAGTCGGACGTAAAGTGGGTATGACCCGCGTATTTACTGAAGAAGGCGTTTCTATCCCAGTAACTGTTGTTGAGGTTGAAGCGAACCGTATTTCTCAAGTTAAAACTCTTGAGACAGACGGCTACGCAGCAATCCAAGTAACTACTGGTGCTAAGAAAGCTAACCGTGTAACTAAACCTGAAGCTGGTCACTTCGCGAAAGCGGGTGTAGAAGCAGGTCGCGGTCTTTGGGAATTCCGTTTAGAAAACGGCGAAGAGTTTGAAGTTGGCGCTGAGCTAAACGTAGAACTTTTCAACGAAATTAAAAAAGTAGACGTTACTGGTACATCTAAAGGTAAAGGCTTCCAAGGCGCTATCAAGCGTTGGAACTTCTCTACTCAAGATATGACTCACGGTAACTCTTTGTCTCACCGCGCACCGGGTTCAATTGGCCAATGTCAAACTCCAGGCCGCGTGTTTAAAGGCAAGAAAATGGCAGGTCACATGGGTGCTGAGCGTGTAACGACTCAAAACCTAGAGATCGTACGTGTTGACGCTGAGCGCAATCTACTCCTTATTAAAGGTGCAGTACCGGGCTCAACAGGCGGAAACGTGATCGTAAAACCTGCTGTTAAAGCATAACGTCTAGGAGTAAGTAATGGAATTGATGGTTAAAGGTGCTGATGCACTAACTGTTTCCGAGACTACTTTCGGACGTGACTTCAACGAAGCTCTTGTACACCAAGTAGTTGTTGCATATGCAGCAGGTGCTCGTCAAGGTACTCGTGCTCAAAAGACTCGTTCTGAAGTATCTGGCGGTGGCGCTAAGCCATGGCGTCAAAAAGGTACTGGCCGCGCACGTGCTGGTACAATTCGTAGCCCAATCTGGCGTACAGGTGGTGTTACTTTTGCTGCGAAACCACAAGATCACAGCCAAAAAGTAAACAAAAAAATGTACCGCGGTGCTATGAAGAGCATTCTTTCTGAGCTAGTTCGTCAAGAGCGTTTAATCGTTGTTGATAACTTCTCTGTAGAAGCACCAAAAACAAAAGAACTTGTAGCTAAGCTTAAAGAGCTTGAGCTAAGCGACGTTCTGATTGTGACTGGCGAAGTAGATGAAAATCTATTCTTAGCTGCTCGTAACCTATACAAAGTAGATGCACGTGATGTTGCTGGTGTTGATCCAGTATCACTAATCGCTTTCGACAAGGTTCTAATGACTGCTGACGCAGTTAAGCAAGTTGAGGAGATGCTAGCATGATCACTGAAGAGCGTATCTTAAAAGTTCTACGTGCTCCGCACATCTCTGAAAAAGCAACTATGGCAGCTGAGAAAGCGAACACTATCGTTTTCAAAGTAGCTAAAGATGCAACTAAGAAAGAGATCAAAGCAGCTGTAGAAAAGCTATTTGAAGTTGAAGTTAAGTCTGTAAATACTCTTGTATTAAAGGGTAAGACCAAACGTCAAGGTATGCGTGAAGGCCGTCGTTCAGACGTTAAGAAAGCCTACGTTACTTTGAAAGAAGGTCAAGATCTTGACTTCGTTGGCGGCGCGGAATAACAGGAGTAGTAAAAATGGCTATTGTTAAATGTAAGCCGACTTCCCCTGGTCGTCGTCACGTCGTTAAAGTTGTTAACGCTGACCTACACAAGGGTAAGCCATACGCACCACTTCTAGAGAAAAACTCTAAGAACGGTGGTCGTAACAACAACGGTCGTATTACAGTACGTCACATCGGTGGTGGTCATAAGCACCATTACCGTGTAATTGACTTCAAACGTACTAAAGATGGCATCCCAGCGAAAGTTGAGCGTCTAGAATACGATCCAAACCGTAGTGCTAACATCGCTCTAGTTCTGTACGCAGACGGTGAGCGTCGTTACATCATTGCACCTAAAGGTGTTAACGCAGGCGACCAGATTCAATCTGGCGTAGATGCTGCAATCAAAGCAGGTAACACTCTGCCGATGCGCAACATCCCAGTAGGTTCTACTGTACACTGTGTTGAACTTAAGCCTGGTAAAGGTGCTCAACTAGCTCGTTCGGCTGGTGCTTATGCTCAAATCATCGCTCGCGATGGTGCATACGTAACTATCCGTCTACGTTCTGGTGAGATGCGCAAAGTTCTTTCTGAAGGTCGTGCAACGATCGGTGAAGTTGGTAACTCTGAGCATATGCTACGTGAACTTGGTAAAGCTGGTGCTTCACGCTGGCGCGGCGTACGTCCAACCGTACGTGGTGTAGTAATGAACCCGGTGGATCACCCACATGGTGGTGGTGAAGGCCGCACATCTGGTGGTCGTCACCCAGTTTCTCCTTGGGGCGTTCCTACTAAGGGCTTCAAGACTCGTAAGAACAAGCGCACTGACAAGTACATCGTACGTCGTCGCACTAAATAATTTATAAAGAGGAATCGCCATGCCACGTTCTCTCAAGAAAGGTCCTTTTATTGACCTACACTTGCTGAAGAAGGTAGAGAAAGCGGTGGAAAGCGGAGACAAAAAGCCTATTAAGACTTGGTCCCGTCGCTCAATGATCATCCCAACAATGATTGGTTTGACCATCGCTGTCCATAATGGTCGTCAGCACGTTCCAGTTTTCGTTACCGAAGAAATGATCGGTCACAAACTGGGCGAATTTGCACCAACTCGTACTTATCGCGGTCATGCTGCAGATAAGAAAGCTAAGAAGAAATAAGGAGTAGATGATGGAAGCTTTAGCTAAACATAACTTTGCTCGTATTTCTCCACAGAAAGCTCGCTTAGTTGCAGACCAAATTCGCGGTAAGTCGGTAGACCAAGCTCTAGAAATTCTAACTTTCAGCAACAAAAAAGCTGCTGTATTAGTTAAGAAGGTTCTTGAGTCAGCTATCGCTAACGCGGAACATAACGAAGGTGCAGATATCGACGATCTAAATGTCGCTAAAATCTTCGTAGATGAGGGCCCTATCATGAAGCGTATTATGCCTCGTGCTAAAGGTCGTGCGGATCGTATCTTGAAGCGTTCAAGCCACATCACTATTGTTGTAGCAGATCGCTAAAGACTAGGAGAGTAAGCAATGGGTCAGAAAGTACATCCTAATGGTATTCGTCTTGGCATCGTTAAGCCTTGGAATGCTACATGGTTTGCTAATACCAACGAATTCGCTGACAACCTAGACGGCGACTTCAAGGTACGTCAGTTCCTTACAAAGGAACTACAAAAAGCATCATTATCTCGTATCGTTATCGAGCGTCCAGCTAAGAGCATCCGTGTGACTATTCACACTGCTCGCCCTGGCGTTGTTATCGGTAAGAAAGGTGAAGACGTAGAGAAGCTACGCGCAGCTGTAGCTAAAATCGCAGGTGTACCAGCGCAAATTAACATCGCTGAAGTACGTAAGCCTGAGCTAGATGGTCAGCTTGTAGCTGATAGCATCGCGTCTCAACTAGAGCGTCGTGTTATGTTCCGTCGTGCAATGAAGCGTGCGGTACAAAATGCTATGCGTCTAGGCGCTAAAGGCATCAAAGTACAAGTAGGCGGCCGTCTTGGCGGTGCTGAAATCGCACGTTCAGAGTGGTACCGTGAAGGCCGTGTGCCTCTACACACTCTACGTGCAGACATTGATTACGCAACTTCTTCGGCTCACACTCAATACGGTGTGATCGGCATTAAAGTTTGGATCTTCAAAGGTGAGATTCTAGGCGGTATGCCAGCTGCTAACGCAGTAGAGCCAAAAGGCGATAAGCCTAAGAAGCAGCGTAAAGGCCGTAAGTAAGGAGTCGAACGATGCTACAACCAAAACGTACTAAGTTCCGCAAGGTTATGACTGGTCGTAACCGTGGTCTAGCTAAAGGTACTGAAGTAAGCTTCGGCGAATTCGGTCTTAAAGCTGTTGGCCGTGGTCGTCTGACTGCACGTCAAATCGAAGCGGCACGTCGTGCTATGACACGTCACATTAAGCGTCAAGGTCAAATCTGGATCCGTGTTTTCCCAGACAAACCGATTACTGAAAAGCCTCTTGAAGTTCGTCAAGGTAAAGGTAAAGGTTCAGTTGCGTACTGGGTTGCTCAAATCCAACCAGGCAAAGTTATGTACGAGATGAATGGCGTACCTGAAGAGTTGGCACGTGAAGCGTTCCGCCTAGCGGCACGTAAACTGCCTGTTAAAACTACTTTTGTAACTAAGCAGGTGATGTGATGAAAGCACAAGATCTACGCGAAAAGAACGTTGAAGAGCTTAACGCTGAGCTATTGAATTTGCTACGTGAACAGTTCAACTTGCGCATGCAAGCTGCAACTGGTCAACTTCAGCAAACTCATACTCTAAAAGCTGTACGCCGTGACATCGCACGTGTGAAAACTGTTTTGACTGAAAAGGCAGGCGCATAATGAGCGAAACTAACCGCATCCAGCAAGGCCGTGTAGTAAGTGACAAGATGGACAAGTCTATCGTTGTTGCTATTGAACGTACTGTAAAACACCCGATTTACGGCAAGTTCATCAAACGCACGACTAAAGTACACGCACACGACGAAGACAACACTTGTGGCCTAGGCGACAAAGTTGAAATCGCTGAGTGTCGTCCTCTGTCTAAGACTAAGTCTTGGACATTGGTTAAAGTTCTAGAAAAAGCGAAGATTTAATCTTTGTAATTCTATAACTTATAAGCGGCTCCAAATTATTTTTTGGAGCCGCTTGTTTTTTGTCTACCCAATTTAAAAAAAGGGTGGTACAATTCGCGTCCCTTTTAAAGAGGCAGCCCGACCCGAGAGGGTCTAGTTTTAATATTTAGCGGAGCACTAACAATGATCCAGATGCAAAGTACACTTGACGCAGCAGATAACTCTGGCGCGCGCAAGGTAATGTGTATTAAGGTTCTGGGTGGCTCTCACCGCCGTTATGCACATATCGGTGACGTCATCAAGGTTACAGTGAAGGAAGCGATTCCTCGCGGTAAAGTAAAGAAAGGTGATGTTCTGAAGGCGGTAGTAGTGCGCACCCGTAAAGGCGTTCGTCGCCCAGACGGTTCTGTCATTCGCTTCGACAGTAATGCTTGTGTATTGTTAAATGACACTACTGAGCAACCAGTCGGCACACGTATCTTTGGTCCTGTGACTCGTGAACTTCGTAACGCGAAATTCATGAAGATTGTATCACTAGCACCTGAAGTTCTGTAAGGAGCGGCAATATGGCAGCTAAAATCCGTCGTAATGACGAAGTAATCATTCTTGCTGGTAAAGATAAAGGCAAGAAAGGTAAAGTAACTAAGGTTCTGACAACTGGTAAAGTTATCGTTGAAGGCATCAACCTTGTTAAGAAACACCAAAAGCCGGTTCCGGCTCTAGGTCAACAAGGTGGCATCGTTGAACAAGAAGCAGCTATTGATGCTTCTAACGTTGCTGTTTTTAACGCGGCTACTGGTAAAGCAGACCGTATCGGTTTCCGTATCGAAGATGGCAAGAAAGTTCGTTTCTTCAAATCTAACGGCGAAACTGTTTCTAACTAATTAGAAGTAATTTGGAGTTCTACTATGGCGAAACTGCATGATTACTACAAGTCGTCTGTAGTCGCTGAGCTTACCAAAGAGTTCAGCTACACAAGCGTCATGCAAGTCCCTAGGATTGAGAAAATCACCCTAAATATGGGCGTTGGTGAAGCAATCAACGATAAGAAACTGCTAGAAAACGCAGCAGCTGATATGGCAACGATCTCTGGTCAAAAGCCACTTATCACTAAAGCGCGTAAATCTGTAGCTGGTTTCAAAATTCGTGAAGGCTACCCAATTGGTTGTAAAGTAACCTTGCGTGGTGAGCGCATGTGGGAATTTTTAGAGCGTTTAATCTCTATCGCACTTCCACGTGTACGTGATTTCCGTGGTGTTAGCGCTAAGTCTTTTGACGGTCGCGGTAACTACAGCATGGGCGTTCGCGAGCAAATCATCTTTCCGGAAATCGACTACGATAAAGTCGATCGTGTCCGCGGTCTTGATATCACTATCACGACTTCTGCGGGTTCCGATGAGGAAGGCCGAGCTCTGCTGGCTGCCTTTAACTTCCCATTCCGTAAGTAAGGGTAGGGTTACTGTTATGGCTAAACAATCAATGAAAGCACGTGAAGCTAAACGTGCAAAACTAGTAGCTAAGTTCGCTGAAAAGCGTTCTGCGCTAAAAGTTATCATTAGCGATGTAAACGCATCTGAAGAAGATCGTTGGAATGCGGTTCTTAAACTGCAATCTCTTCCACGTGATTCAAGTGCATCACGTCAGCGCAACCGTTGCAACCAAACTGGTCGTCCACACGGTTACCTACGTAAATTCGGTCTAAGCCGCATTAAGGTTCGTGAAGCTTGCATGAAAGGCGAGATTCCGGGTCTTCGTAAGGCTAGCTGGTAATTGCCACTTAATCATTTGGAGTAAATCTTATGAGCATGCAAGATCCGATTTCGGATATGCTGACCCGAGTTCGTAACGGTCAGGCAGCAAACAAAGTTGCTGTAAAAATGCCTTCTTCAAAGCTTAAAGTTGCAATTGCTGCATTACTTAAAGCTGAAGGTTACATCGTAGACTTCGCTGTTAACAGCGAAGCAAAACCTGAGCTAGAAGTTACTCTTAAGTACTTCCAAGCTAAACCTGTAATCGAGCAAATCAAGCGTGTATCACGTCCTGGTCTAAGAGTTTATAAAAATAAAGACTCTTTACCTACAGTGATGGGTGGTCTTGGTATTGCAGTTGTTTCTACTTCCAAGGGTCTGATGTCTGACCGTGCTGCTCGTAAAGCAGGTCTTGGCGGTGAAATCATCTGTTACGTAGCTTAAGGAGTAGATTATGTCTCGTGTTGCTAAAGCACCTGTCGCTATTCCAGCTGGCGTAGAGGTGAAACTAAACGGCCAAGAAGTTACTGTAAAAGGTAGCAAAGGTGAGCTTACTCGCGTTCTTAACAGCGCCGTAGTTATTGCACAGGAAGAAACCAACCTAACTTTCGGTCCGAAAGAAGGTGTTACTAACGCATGGGCACAAGCTGGTACAGCTCGCGCTCTAGTTAATAACATGGTTGTGGGTGTTACTGAGGGCTTCACTAAGAAGCTAACTCTTAAGGGTGTTGGTTACCGTGCTGCTATGAAAGGCAACTCTGTAGCTCTAACTCTTGGTTTTTCTCACCCAGTAGAGCACGCTCTACCTGAAGGTATTAAAGCTGAGTGCCCTAGCCAAACTGAGATCATCATTACTGGTTGCGATAAGCAAGTAGTAGGTCAGGTTGCGGCTGACATTCGTTCTTACCGTGCTCCTGAGCCTTACAAAGGCAAAGGTGTTCGTTACGCAGATGAAAATGTGCGTACTAAAGAAGCTAAGAAGAAGTAAGGTATCACTATGGATAAGAAAGCATCTCGCATCCGTCGTGCTACACGTGCACGTCGTAAGATTGCAGAACTTGGTGCAACTCGCCTGGTAGTACACCGTACTCCTCGCCATGTTTACGCACAAGTTATCGCGGCAAACGGCTCTGAGGTTATCGCAGCTGCTTCTACTGTAGAAAAAGCGATCCGTGAGCAAGTTAAGAACACTGGTAACGTTGATGCAGCTAAAGCAGTTGGTAAAGCTGTTGCTGAGCGCGCTCTTGAAAAAGGCGTAGCTTCAGTTGCATTTGATCGTTCTGGTTTCCAATACCACGGTCGAGTAGCGGCGCTAGCAGAATCTGCTCGCGAAGCTGGTCTGAAATTCTAAGGTAGGGTTGGAAGATGGCTAAAGAACAACAACAAGCTAATGATTTGCAAGAAAAGCTGATCGCAGTTAACCGTGTATCTAAGACGGTTAAAGGTGGTCGAATCATGAGCTTTACTGCACTAACAGTAGTTGGTGACGGTAACGGTCGCGTAGGTTTCGGTTACGGCAAAGCTCGTGAAGTACCTGCTGCGATTCAAAAAGCAATGGAAAAAGCGCGCCGTAACATGGTTACAGTATCGCTTAACGAAGGCACTCTTCACCACCCGGTGAAAGGTCGTCATTCGGGCTCTAAAGTTTACATGCAGCCAGCTGCAGAAGGTACAGGTGTTATTGCCGGCGGTGCAATGCGTGCTGTACTTGAAGTTGCGGGCGTACATAACGTACTTTCTAAAGCATACGGTTCAACGAACCCGATCAACATCGTTCGTGCAACGATTGGTGCTCTAGTAGACGTTAAGTCACCAGAAATGGTTGCTGCTAAACGTGGTCTAACTGTTGAATCTATTTCGGAGTAAGCACACGATGGCAACTATTAAAGTAACTCAAACTAAAAGCTCAATTGGTCGCCTACCTAAGCACAAAGCGTGTCTTAAAGGTCTAGGTCTTCGTCGCATCAACCATACAGTAGAACTTGAAGATACACCGTGCGTACGCGGTATGATCAACAAGGTTTACTACATGGTTAAGATTGAGGAGTAATCAGAATGCGTTTGAATACTCTATCACCGGCTGCTGGCTCTAAACCTTCTAAGAAGCGTGTAGGTCGTGGTATCGGTTCTGGCCTTGGTAAAACAGGTGGCCGCGGTCACAAAGGTCAAAAGTCACGTTCTGGCGGCTCTGTTCGTCCAGGTTTTGAAGGCGGTCAAATGCCTCTAAAACAACGTCTACCTAAATTCGGTTTCACTTCTCGTAAGAGCCTAGTGTCTGCTGAAGTTCGTCTAGCTGAGCTAGCGAAAGTAACAGGTGACGTAGTTGATCTTAACAGCCTTAAAGCTGCTAACGTTATCACTAAGAACATCGAGTTTGTTAAGATCGTTCTTTCTGGTGACCTAAGCAAAGCTGTGACTGTTAAAGGTCTACGCGTGACTAAAGGCGCTAAAGCTGCAATCGAAGCTGCAGGCGGTAAAATCGAGGAATAATCTCGAGGAACGAGGTACAGATGGCTAAGAAACCAGGACAAGATTTTCGTAGTGCTCAGAGCGGCTTAAGTGAACTAAAGTCGCGCTTATTATTCGTAATTGGTGCACTTTTAGTATTCCGAGCCGGCTCTTTTGTGCCGATCCCTGGTATTGACGCAGCTGTACTTGCCGATTTGTTCGATCAGCAAAAAGGTACCATCGTAGAAATGTTTAACATGTTCTCCGGTGGTGCTCTTGAGCGTGCATCTATATTAGCATTGGGTATCATGCCGTACATTTCGGCATCGATCGTAGTCCAATTGCTAACTGTAGTTCATCCAGCGTTAGCGGAACTCAAGAAAGAGGGTGAAGCAGGCCGTCGTAAGATAAGCCAATATACACGCTACGGCACGCTTGTACTTGCAACATTCCAAGCTATTGGTATCGCAACAGGCTTACCAAACATGGTCGACAATCTGGTTGTTATCAACCAAACCATGTTTACGCTTATTGCTACCGTGAGTTTAGTAACTGGTACCATGTTCTTAATGTGGTTAGGTGAACAAATCACTGAGCGAGGAATCGGTAATGGTATTTCCATTCTGATTTTTGCAGGTATTGTTGCTGGATTGCCTTCTGCAATCGGTCAAACAATCGAGCAAGCGCGTCAAGGTGAATTGCATGTGCTTCTTCTGCTGTTGATTGCTGTATTGTCTTTTGCTGTTATTTACTTCGTAGTTTTCATGGAACGTGGTCAACGTCGTATCGTCGTTAACTATGCGAAACGTCAACAAGGTCGTAAAGTTTTTGCAGCACAAAGCTCTCACTTGCCTCTTAAGATTAATATGGCAGGTGTTATTCCAGCGATTTTCGCATCAAGTATTATTTTGTTCCCAGGAACATTAGCGCAGTGGTTTGGTCAAAATGGTGAAAGCAGCGCGTTCGGTTGGTTAACTGACGTGTCATTAGCTCTTAGCCCAGGTCAACCTTTGTATGTAATGCTTTATGCAGCAGCTATAATCTTCTTCTGTTTCTTCTATACAGCGTTGGTGTTTAACCCACGTGAAACAGCTGATAACTTGAAGAAGTCTGGTGCATTCGTACCCGGTATCCGCCCAGGTGAGCAGACAGCGAAATATATCGATAAAGTGATGACTAGACTAACCCTTGCGGGCGCTCTATACATTACTTTTATATGTCTGATTCCTGAGTTCATGATGGTCGCGTGGAACGTTCGTTTCTACTTTGGCGGCACATCACTACTAATCGTAGTGGTAGTTATCATGGATTTCATGGCACAGGTACAGACTCATCTGATGTCACAACAGTATGATTCTGTGTTAAAGAAAGCGAATCTGAAGGGTTACGGCCGTTAATTCGGTGGTAACAATTTCGATTCCATTTACGGAGTTTAGCAATGAAAGTTCGTGCTTCCGTTAAAAAAATCTGCCGTAACTGTAAAGTTATCAAGCGTAACGGTGTCGTTCGCGTGATTTGCAGTGAGCCAAAGCATAAGCAACGCCAAGGCTAATTAGCAGAAATTTTTACTTGAAATACAAGGTAGAGTCGAGTATATTCCTCGGCCTACCTTTTGCGTGCAAAAGAAGTAGTATGCCGCAGCGTATCCATAACGGGCTTTGCTGCGGATAATTCTTTTATGAACCCCTTAGGAGTGAATAATGGCCCGTATAGCCGGCATTAACATTCCTGATCATAAGCATTCTGTAATTGCACTTACTGCAATCTACGGTATCGGTAAAACTCGCTCTCAAGCTATTCTAGCTGAAGTGGGTATTGCTGAAGATGCTAAGATCAGTGAACTAACTGAAGAGCAGATCGATCAACTGCGTGATGGTGTAGCTAAGTACACTGTAGAAGGTGATCTACGTCGTGAAGTATCGATGAACATCAAGCGTCTTATGGACCTTGGCTGTTACCGCGGTCTTCGTCATCGTCGCAGTCTACCACTACGTGGACAGCGTACTAAAACCAACGCTCGCACCCGTAAGGGTCCGCGCAAGCCGATCAAGAAATAGTCGGATAAGGTAGAGTACAATGGCAAAACAACCAACTCGCGCGCGTAAGCGCGTACGCAAGCAAGTAGCTGATGGCGTAGCGCACATTCATGCTTCTTTCAACAACACAATCGTAACTATCACTGACCGTCAAGGCAACGCTCTTGCATGGGCTACAGCAGGTGGTTCAGGTTTCCGTGGTTCTCGTAAATCTACTCCGTTCGCAGCACAAGTTGCAGCTGAGCGTTGTGGTGAAATGGCTAAAGAATATGGCCTAAAGAACTTGGAAGTTATGGTTAAGGGTCCAGGTCCAGGTCGCGAATCTACTGTTCGTGCACTGAACGCTGCTGGTTTCCGTATCACTAACATTGTTGATGCGACACCAATCCCTCATAACGGTTGTCGTCCACCTAAGAAACGTCGCGTTTAAGTTTCGTTTCTAGGAATATTGGAGAAAGATCATGGCAAGATATTTGGGTCCTAAGCTTAAGCTTAGCCGTCGCGAAGGTACTGACTTATTCCTTAAGTCTGGTGTCCGTGCGATCGATACCAAGTGTAAAATTGATAACGCACCAGGTGTACACGGCGCTCGTCGCGGTCGTCTATCTGAGTATGGCGTTCAGCTTCGTGAGAAGCAAAAAGTTCGTCGTATCTACGGCGTTCTAGAAAAACAATTCCGCAACTACTACAAAGAAGCTGCACGTCTTAAAGGCAACACAGGTGCAAACCTGCTTCAGCTTCTTGAAGGTCGTCTTGATAACGTAGTTTACCGTATGGGCTTTGGCGCTACTCGTGCTGAATCTCGTCAACTAGTTAGCCACAAGTCTATTCTAGTTAACGGTAAAGTTGTAAACGTTCCTTCTTTCAAAGTAGCGGCAAACGACGTTGTTTCTATCCGCGAGAAAGCTAAACAGCAATCTCGTATTAAAGCGGCTCTAGAAGTTGCTGAACAACGTGAAAAGCCAACTTGGATTGAAGTAGATGCTGGCAAAATGGAAGGTACATTCAAGCGTATGCCTGAGCGTTCTGACCTATCAGCTGACATCAATGAACACTTGATCGTCGAACTTTACTCTAAGTAAGGTTAAAAAAAGAGAGGACACAATGCAGGGTTCTGTAACAGAATTTCTTAAGCCGCGTCTTGTTGACATTGAACAGATCAATACGACACACGCGAAAGTAACTCTTGAGCCATTAGAGCGCGGTTTCGGCCACACTCTAGGTAATGCTCTTCGCCGCATTCTTCTATCTTCTATGCCGGGTTGTGCCGTAACAGAAGTTGAAATTGAAGGTGTGCTACACGAATACAGCACTAAAGAAGGCGTTCAGGAAGATATCCTGGAAATCCTTCTAAACCTTAAAGGTTTGGCTGTACGCGTTGCTGAAGGCAAAGATGAAGTGTTTATTACACTGAACAAATCAGGCTCAGGCCCTGTTGTTGCAGGTGACATCACCCACGATGGTGATGTAGAGATCGCTAACCCTGAGCACGTAATTTGTCACCTAACGGATGACAACGCTGAGATCGCTATGCGTATCAAAGTAGAACGTGGTCGTGGTTACGTTCCAGCTTCAGCTCGTATCCATACTGAAGAAGATGAGCGTCCTATCGGTCGTCTACTAGTTGACGCTACTTACAGCCCGGTTGATAAAATCGCTTACGCTGTAGAAGCGGCACGTGTAGAACAACGTACTGATTTGGACAAGCTTGTTATCGATATGGAAACGAACGGTACTCTAGAACCTGAGGAAGCAATCCGTCGTGCAGCTACTATTTTAGCTGAACAATTGGATGCGTTCGTAGATCTTCGTGATGTACGTGTACCTGAGGAGAAGGAAGAGAAGCCAGAATTCGATCCTATCCTACTACGTCCTGTAGACGATCTTGAACTAACAGTTCGCTCTGCTAACTGTTTGAAAGCAGAAGCGATTCACTACATCGGTGATCTTGTACAGCGCACTGAGGTTGAGCTACTTAAAACGCCAAACCTTGGTAAGAAATCTCTTACAGAGATTAAAGATGTGCTTGCTTCACGTGGTCTTTCTCTAGGCATGCGTCTAGAAAACTGGCCACCAGCGTCAATCGCTGAAGATTAATCGAAAAGTTAGAAGGATTAGGTCATGCGCCATCGTAAAAGTGGTCGTCAACTCAACCGCAACAGCAGTCATCGCAAAGCGATGTTCAGCAACATGGCTAGCTCTCTTGTTCGTCACGAAGTTATTAAAACTACCGTGCCTAAAGCAAAAGAACTACGTCGCGTAATTGAGCCATTGATTACCCTAGCTAAGACAGACAGTGTTGCTAACCGTCGTCTTGCATTTGCTCGCACTCGTGATAACGAAGTTGTGGCAAAACTATTTAATGAACTAGGCCCGCGTTTCGCGGCTCGCCAAGGTGGTTACACTCGCATTCTTAAATGTGGTTTCCGTACTGGTGATAAAGCTCCAATGGCTTACATTGAGCTTGTAGACCGCCCAGCTGCTGAAGAAGCTGCTGAGTAATCTATACTAGATTCTTAATACAAAAGCCGAGCATTAGCTCGGCTTTTTTGTGTCTGTAGAACAAGGAAAAGATAATAGAAATTGCACCATGATGTTTGGCACTTTTTGCTTGTCTTATCTGCTCCAATTTTCAAAAATGTCTCGTATCTCGTATCTCGTATCTCGTATCTCGTATCTCGTATCTCGTATCTCGTATCTCGTATCTCGTATCTCAAATATCTTTTCTTCCACGCACAAAAAAGAGCACCGAAGTGCCCTTATTAGATTTTAAGCTAGCTATTAATAACTAACGATTATTGCCATATAGCTGAAAGTGAATCCATCAGGCCGCTCGTTGCACCTTGTGACTGCAGTGCTTGAAGAATGATGGGTGCAAATGTTGTAACCATTGATGGATCCATACCTAATCCAGAAAACGCACTTTCAACGGCACCTTGTGAGCTTAGTAGCGATGATAGACCAGTAGACTCAAGGCTCGACATACCCGGAATAAGTGTCGCGAGTTCTTTGTTGTCGGCTGTGCCAAGAGAGTTTTGTGCAAGGGCTAACATTGAACCAATACCGCCAACTGCTTGGTCGCTGGTAACAGAAGCTTGGTCAGCTACCGTATCCACAAGCGGTGTTGTTTCGTTCTGCTGAGACCACATATTCACTGCAGCCATCAGTGCAGTTTGGGATAGTTGGGAATAGTTGGTATCTGATGATGAACTGGTTTGTTCAGAGTCGCTAGTGCTAGCGCAAGAGACAACAGCAAGGCTGCTTAAAACTGTGATGAGTACTTTCTTCATTATTCGTCCTTAAGTAATAAAGTAATTTACTCTTTCACTATAAACGAAAAACGGCGATGTAGTCACATCGCCGTTGGATTATTTCAATTTTATTTACCTATAGTATTTTGTTTTACTAAAGGTTTTTATAAAAATTAAAGAATTGCTAGAAGTTCTACTTCAAATACTAGAGCAGCAAATGGTGGGATTGCAGCACCTGCGCCACGCTCACCGTATGCTAGATCTTGAGGGATGTATAGCTTCCACTTAGAGCCAACAGGCATCATTTGTAGAGCTTGTACCCAACCTTGAATTACGCCAGTTACTGGGAATTCAGCAGGTTGACCGCGAGATACAGAGCTGTCGAAAACAGTACCGTCAGTTAGTTCGCCGTGGTAGTGAACACGTACTTGCTTGTCTGCAGTTGGGATTTCGCCAGTACCTTCAGTTAGTACTTCGTACTGAAGACCAGACTCAAGAACCGTTACTTCTGAACGAAGAGCGTTGTCAGCTAGGAAAGCTTCGCCGTCAGCAGCAGCAGCTTTAGCTAGTTCTTGACGTGCAGCTTCACCGCGAGTGTGTAGCTCTTGTAGTGCGTTGTTGATTTCGTCAACTTCGATAGCTGGCATGTCGCCAACTAGAGCTGTTGCGATACCAGCAGCGATTGCGTCAACGTTTAGGCCTTCAAGACCAGAACCAGCAAGTTGTTGGCCCATTTGTAGACCGATACCGTAGCTAGCTTTTTGCTCTACAGTTTCAAATTTTACTTCAGACATGAAAAGTCACTCTTTTTGTCAGTACGAAAAGGGTAAGAATACCAGTATTAGCAGCGTGAAGAAACGGCTAGTCCCTGATCACTTGCGCTTTACCGTGCCCAAATCACAGCCATGTCAATTTTCTCGCTTTGGGCCTTGTTGTGACGGAAAGATCTATACTGTTGGTACTTTGGTTTTTATACTGTAGTTATTCAATGTATAGGACGCAGTGGTATGAATCGTCGTCAAAAGAAGAAACAGAAAGTTGACCACTTAGCAGAATTCAAGGATCGACTGAATAAGGTCAAAGAGAAATTGAGTTCGATCGATGTGAAGAAATTGAAAACCTCGACAGCGCAAACTTGGGGCTCATTGCCGAAGTTACACCAAAGACTGTTGATGGTGATTTCTCCGATCGTACTGATATTACTTTTTGTGCCGCTACCAGAACCTAAAGTAGACACAGCTCCAACAACATCGCGCGTTGAGCTTGAAATAAACACCGTCGGCTTAAGCGAACAGCAAAATGCCAAGAGCAGTTCATCAGAACCGAGTAACAAAAATTGGCAGGAGTACCTTGTTAAGCAAGGGGATACGTTAGCGCAGGTTTTTCGAAACAACGATTTGCCATTGTCTGACTTGAATGCGTTAGTGCGTATTGAAGGTGCAGATAAGCCACTCAGTCAGATTCGTAAAGGCCAACTGGTTCGTTTCAAACTTGCTGAAACTGGGCAGTTGGACATTCTTCAGCTAGAGAAAGGCGACACTTCGGTGATGTTCTTCCGCTTATCCGATGGTGGCTTTGGTCGCAGTAAGTAGATGAATAGTGAGCCTGAGTTAAAGCGCTTCACCAGACACAGATAAACGATAGAAAAGAGCTAAGCATTAGCTCTTTTTTTTGGTCGCTTGAAAGGGGCGAGTGGCAAGATGATAAGCATGATTCCGATAAAGGTTAATGTATCCGGAATCTCATCGAACCATATTGCACCTATTAGCGCGACAAACACCAATCCTGAATACTCAGCCAAGGCAATTTGGCTAGAGTGTGCTTTTTGATAGGCAGCAACCGCAAGGCCGTTGTAACTTAAGATTAGCGTCGCACTCAGGGCTATGTATCCCAAATGCTCCACAGACACCGGCTGCCAGTATAAGAAGCACAGTACTAATGAGGCTGGAATAGAGAATAAGGTTGTCCACCACAGCGTAGTGACCACCGTTTGCTCACTAGGAAGCTTTCTTACGAGTACATTAAATAGTGCTAGGGTGAGTGCTGTCCCCAAAGCAAACAGTGCCGCCCAATGAAATTGTGATGGCCTCAAGACAATCAATGCACCAATAAAACCTATGGTTGTGCCGATCACCTTGCCGAGTGCCGGTTGCTCTTTCAATAGCAACATTGAGAGCGGCAACATCAGTAAAGGCGCGACATAAAATACTGCGTTGGCGGTTGCCAAAGACAAGTGAGTGATCGTGACCACCATGCACCCACTGCCGATCAGAATTAACTGACCTCGAATGAAGGTTACCTTAGCCTGCTGTAAGCGCCGTTGTTCTTTTTTCTGCTGTAGCCACAAAGGGGTGATGATGAGCAGAGATATCAACTGTCGGAAAAAAATATACTGTAAGGGCGGTACTTCGCCATTTAACAGCTTTACCGCTACGTCGGAAAGCGAGGCAAACAAGTTACCTGCAACCAACAATAGAATACCGGCAGTGATATTCGTCATTATTTTTCTAATCTCATGTCTATATGAGGAATGTCATCTTCGAGGTACATATCCGAGATGGTGTTGAAGCCGTGGCTCGCATAGAAGTTTTCTAGGTGTTGCTGCGCGCCAATATCAATGGCCGTATTTGGCCAAAGAGCCTCGCAGCGTGTTAATGCTTCTTTTATTAATTGATGCCCCAAGCCATCACCTCTTGCTGATTGCTTGGTTGCGACTCGGCCGATGCTGGTGTTGTCGTAAGAGGTACCTGGTGGTAATAAACGTGCACACGCAACCAACTCATCATCAGAATAACCAAGCAGGTGCTCAACACCTGCGAGTGTATCTTTACCGTCGAGCTCTGGATAAGGACAAGTTTGCTCAACCACAAATACATCGACTCTTAATTTAAGTAGTTGATAAAGCTGTTGTGTTGAGAGTTCAGAAAAAGGAATTGAGTGCCAAGTGATCATGTTTACATCCAGAGATTATCGATGCCCTGAATGTACTATGCGTGATGATTGTTGGCATTAACTATTGTTAATTCGACCTTTAATTCTGCTCAGGCTGATTGCGGTGATTCCTAGATAAGCGGCAATTTGATTGTCATTTAAGCGCTGCTCAAGGTCGGGATAGTGCTCGCAGAACAGCTGATAACGTTGCTCTGGTGTATAGAGCAGCATGAAGCGTTCTTTGTTTTCCTTATGCATCAGCTGTGTTTCTAACAGCTTTAAATACAAAGGATTATTTGATGCACGCCACTCGATAACCGCATTCATTGGCAGCTCTAACATGGTGATGGGAGTCAGCGTTTCTAATAGGTAAGGGGACGCTTGGCTTTTTATCAGACTCTCAAAGCCGATGATCCAATCTTGTTCCCAATAGAACTCTTTACTGTATTGCTTACCATCATCAGTGAGGTAGCAGGCATGGCACAAGCCTTCAAGTACAAAGTAGATTGAACTCGCCATCTCACCTTGATTGATCAAGATGTGTCTGGTTGGCAACTCAAGTGGCTTGGCGACAGCAACTAGAGATTCAATCTGGCTTTCAGAGAAGTCGAAGCTTTGTAGTTGTTCGATAAAAGAGGTGTGCATGAAAATAACCTAACCCAAATAAGTGCCGAAATCATCGCACTTATTTGGAGAGAGGTACAGAGCGGGATAAATCAGCGGCGTGCGTGTTGCTCTAGGTAATCTTGAGCAAGCTCTCTGCCCATGTATTTACCCAGAGTCTTCAGTGGTACCTTTTTAAGGTTCACCACAATCAAGCCATCCAAGGCATCATTAAACGATGGGTCGACATTAAAACACACCAGTTTACCGTTCATCCCTAGATATTGGCGCAGCAGTACCGGCAGGCCTTTACCTTGCTCCATGCGTGCTAACACTTTAGAGAGCAGAGGCACACTCGCCAGTGAAGAGAGCAGGTGATTTTGCCAGAACACATGACTGCTGGTATTGAGTGGTGACGAAGGTGAAACCAAATTCGCCTTTTCCTCATCATAATGGTGGATTGATAACGTGGTCGCGATCAACAGACGCGCATTGTGGCTGTAATCATTGCTGATACTGACTGGGCCGAACAGATGGGTATATTGAGGGTGACGAGACACAAAGGTCGCAATGCCTTTCCACAATAGTAACAGTGAGTTCAGGCTCTTTTGGTAAGGTTTACTTACTACCGATCGCCCTAGTTCAATGCTGTTTTCTAACGTATCAATGAATTCTTGGTTGTAGTTAAACAGGCTACGAGAGTAAAGCTGATCAAGCCCGTGCTCTGCGATGAGTTTGTCGACCATACCGAGTCGATACGCCCCGACCAGTTCTGCCTTGGTTTTATTCCACACAAACAGTTGATGGTAGTAAAGGTCATACTCATCTAAATCACAGGCCAGCCCGCTGCCTTCTCCGACTTCTCTAAAGCTTTCTTCTCTTACTCGACCAATCTCGCGCATTAAGTTAGGAATGGATTGGCTTGGTGTGCAGTAGACCTCAAAGTTCCCTTGCTCGAGCAGTTTCATCTCTTCAGGGAGTGAGTCTATCTCTATTGATAAGACTTCTGGTGGAATAGGCGCTATCACTTGGGTATCGAAAGAGGGCGCGTGGATTGGCGTGTTCGGACTATCTTGTTGACTCATTAGATAGGTATTAAGTCGTAGGTAGTTGACGATATCCATCTCTTTTTCAAACGATTTTATCTCTGAATACGGAATCGATGAGCCAATCGAGATAGAGATAGTTGTCGCTTGTTTATTAAGAAGTTCACGCCCGAGTAGAGCGGTTCTCAACAGTGGATGAACACGACCCGCTTGATAGAAAAGCTCACTGTTCTTGCCATTGATAAAGATAGGTACCGTGGTGGCTTGGTGACGTTTGACGAATTTCGCTACCGACTTGCTCCACTCGATGTCTGTCAGTGTTTTTGCCCCTTTACGGTAGCTTGATACTTCACCTGCTGGGAATACAATCAATAGTCCACCATCAGCCAAATGACGATTGGCATCTCGAATCGCTTTGGCATTGGTGCGTTTCGATTCTTTACTGTTAAAGACATCGACACCGATGAAAAGATCATCCAGTTCAGGCAGGCGCTTAAGTAACTCATTGGCCAGCACCTTCACATCCTTTCTTACTGATCCTACGAGATCGGCAAGGATCACGCCTTCGATGGCGCCAAGCGGGTGGTTCGCCACAATCACGACAGGCCCTTCTTCCGGGATGTTTTCCGTGCTTCCCGATGCAACCGAGTAGTCGATATTGAGCGCCGACAGAGTGTAATTCATGAATTCGAAGCTAGATAACTCGTTTTTACGATCTTGGTAGAGTCGGTCTAGCTTAGATAGCCCAGTTGCCCACTCGACAACAGACTCACCTAAACCAAAAGGCGTGTAACGTGGTAAACGAAAAGGACTATCAATCATAATGAAATTACCTTACTTAATCAGTTGCGGCCAAACTTTATCGGCTTGTTGAATATGCTGTGCTTGGTCTTGTTCCCAGCGCTGCTTAATCTCTTGGTCGTAGTTGAGGTAAAGCTTGTTATCAACAATCGTCCATTGATGTGGGTCACTCGGTGCAAAGTCGCTCTTCGCTGATACTGCCCAAGCGCAATAGCCACCATATTGAGGGGCATATTTTTCAGGATTATTAACAAATAAAGTCAGATTCTTTTCAGAAGAGAAATACCAGTCCGCGCCTTTGTACTCTGTGCTGAACTTCTTGCTCCCTTCAACAGGCTTCCCAGACGTGAAATAAGCCACGGTATCGTAGCCATCGAGTGCCTTACTGCTAAAGAAGCCGGTATAGATTTCATCGGCGGCAAATACGTACGGGCTAACAAGTAGCAGAACCATGGTGAATAGTTTTCTCATGATGGACTCCATCTATAGATTGATTGCGGGTGATAAATCAAAGGTAAAGCGCTGCTGATTTATCTGACATGGTTTAATGGGTTCGCATGGTGAGCCGGGTGCATAAAACATAGAGGCTTGACCATGCAGGTTACGTAAGTGTGTAAAGCTCACGGTATGTGCGTCTTCGCGATGCATACAGGTCGCTAAATGAGGTTGCTCATTGTGATGGTGAGAGTGGAACATCAGTAAGTTCTGTTGATTCTTACCTGCCGCCATGAGCTGATCATATTTTGCTTGTCGGTAGGCTTGCACTCGCTCTAAATCAACACCGGATGAGAAGAGCGGAGAATCAGTGTCGACTATTTTCTGTTGAATACCATCCCACATGTAGGCGATAACCAGACCATTGTGTTGGGTTAGATTGGGCGCGAAAGCTAGCAAGGTAAATGGGGCAAAAGAGTGTAGGTCTAGCTTGTGAAACGCTTCAGATAGCTGACTGATATTACGACTCGATGATAGATTTTTAAGTAGCAAACCGCGGCTGACTAACGGCCCAACGGGCACTGTGCCTTGATAGTTATTGAGTAGACATAGCGAAAGCCCGAACTCATTAATACTTATCCAGCTACCGCCGCCAGTTGGGTCGAGTGGCATAATGATATCGACACCGTTGACTCGATATTGTCTGGGTGGCATTGCCAGTGCTCGCGTCTTTTGTTCATCACGATTAAAAAAGACCTGATAACCATTCTCTTCAAGCAGCCAAGATACTGAACACATGATTATTGCTCCCTCAGATAGCTGTTGGTGGTTGGGGCATAACCAAAGGTGTTGCAGGTCTCGACGTCTAGGAAGGTGGTGATCACCTTGATCATCGCGTAATGATGATTGGCATGCAGTGCGGCAAAGGTGACCTCTCTTTCGAGCGTTGAAGGCAGGCTTGCGAACACTTGAGCATCCATCGAAACCTCGGTTTGGATCATGATAGGCGCTTCGAGATCTCGACGGTCTAATCGTTCAAGCCAGTTGATCACATAGTGGATCTCTTTGACTGCAATAGAGCGGTCGTATTCGACAGGATGACCACGACGACGAGTGTTGTAATCAACGGCCTCATCCTCTTTTAAAATCAAGGCGTGAAAAAGATCCAGTGTGTGACGAGTATGTTCACCGATAGAGCTTGTAACGTGTGGCTTTGCTCGTGTCAGGTAATCGCTGTCAGAAATCGCTAACAAAAACTCTAGACCCTGATTCAATATCTCTACCGCTCCTTTGATACTAGGAGAGAAAGAAGTGAGGGCGCTCGGTTGGGCTATGGGGTTCATTCATGGTCCTCGTACAAAGTTAGTCAGTGGTCGGATATTGTTGAACAAGGCGTCGCTCTTCTTGCCACGCAGCGAATAAGCTTTTGAAAGAAGGAGTCTTATGGCCTCGTTGTTTTTGCTGAGCGCCAATATCAAAAAGAATGCGGTATTGCAGTAGTAGCGTAGAAAATATCTCTCGCAGCGGTGTGTTGCGATCCCAGATATGCCCAGCCTCACTGCTTGCGCCATTGACCTCAAGGATCGTGAAATCCTCGCCGTTCATTAGGCTGTGCATGTCCTTAAACTTGACGTCGAGTCGGCCAAAATGAAAACCATCGAAGTCATCGAATATCTCGTCTAAACGTTCAGTTAAAGCCCGAGTGATGTATTGATTGCCATCGCGGAAGATGCAGCCACGGCTATGGCTACCTGCGAACGCGAGTTGGAACTCTTCGCCCTCTGCGAGCACGTGATCCAATTTATCTTCATGCCTTGGTAGATACAGGTGACTGAGCTGCCCAGCACGCGGGCTATTTTCAATTAACTGCTTGAGTGTCGACTTGCCATCACCCATCACCATTGGCGCATATTTGAGTGTGATCGAGATGATCTCGCCTTGCTTTTTGTTTGGGTAACGAACATAGAAAACGCCAGCTTCTGCCTGATAAGGCGCCTTTTCTTGCAGTAGAAAGCGAGCATTATTTGGGAAAGATTCAACATATTGCTCAAGTTGATCTTGTGTGTTGATCAGCTTGACGCCAACGCCTCGACAGCCAAGATCTGGTTTAGCGACAATCGGGAAATCAAGATCGGATTGTATTAGTGCGCTGCGTGCGTCTTCGGCTTGTTTTTTACTGCTGAGATCCGTTTTGGTGAGGGTGATAAACGGAGAGATCCAACGCTGACTTGAAGATCCGGCAAGGCTTAATATCTCGTGTTTTGATTCGCCTACCATACCGCTTAACTTGATGCTTGGGTTGGCGATGAGCGGCAGCGCCCAGTCAAAGTGCCGTAACCCTTGCATCAGGCTTTGAATCACCACTGGCGTGTAGAAAAACCAAGTTGGAAGAAACTCATAAGGAGAGACACTGCGCACGGTATCTTTTTCAAGTAAGGGCATGCCTGCATTGATTTGATGTGCGGGAATGATGCGAATATCTTGCGGTGAACTCATGATAATCCTCTAGAGTAGGTTTTATTCATTAATCGATTACCGATAAACAGTAAAGCGATGGCACACGGGATAACGATCCATTGATATTCAGAGGCTTGCAGCCACGCTGATGTCCCTAAATAGTAGATGGCAGAGAAGACAATGCCAGTCCAGAGCGCAGTGGCACTAATAACGGCAAACAAGAATGTAGACAGTGGGATGGCGAAAAAGCCACTCAAGGTAAACCCGACGGTGCGAAGCCCAGGAATAAAGCGGATGACAAAAAGGCTGCTGAATGCGTTCTGACGTAATTTGGTACGAAGCGAACGAAAGTACTTATTGGTGAGGGCTTTATATCGAACACCTCGGAAGTAACGTCCTGACTTCCCTAAGTAATAAAGACCGAGATCACCCGTGGCAATACCGATGAAAATAGCAAGCAGCGCATATTGAGGAAGTATTAGACCTTGAGTCGCGATGCCTGCCGCCGTAACAATCGCAAGATCTTCAAGCAGGTAAGAAAGCGCGATGATGCCAAGCATCAGCCATAGCAGCGACTCCTCTCCTGAATGTAACCATGCTTGAATGCTCTCGACGGTGCTCATTAAATGTCCTTATCTATCCTATAGATGAATGGCTTAACGACCATTCATTGAGTGTAGTAAATTAAATAGACAGGAGGAGCAGATAAAAACTTACAGCTGATTAGTGTTTTTTTGTGTTGGATTCATTCAATTGGTGGTTTGAGTCGTGCTGTTTGACTGCTGTTTGACTGCTGTTTGACTGCTGTTTGACTGCTGTTTTGAAGCTGAAGGCGTGGCATTTGGAAGCGGGTTGAACGAGAGTTTGTCGTTCGAAAATTAGGGCTTTGGGCTGAACATTTAGAAGAAAAGAAAAAGGCTGAGTCGTAAAACTCAGCCTTTCAGAACGTTAACTATGGATTACTTAAGCAATCTATTTAGTTAGGTCAATCTGGTAAACAGCAAAACCAACATCGTCAGTCGCAACACGTTTCATCGGGTATTGACCTTTCTCTTTAATGAACTCTGCTGCTTTGTCGCTTGGAGATGTTTCAAAGCGGATATCTAGCTTGTTATCCGTTTTGATTGGTGCAAATGACCAATTGTTATCTGCGCTTGGGCTCACTTGACCTTGTTCTTTGCTTACGCGAGAGATGTAGTTTGCAAGAACAGTACGGTTCTCATCTGGTGCATCAAATGCGATGAAGTCTTCACCTGTGCCTGGGAACTTAGCGCTGTATGCACGGTAGTTGTTGGTTGCGATCAGGAAGTCTTGCTTCATGTCGATTGGCTTACCTTGGTAAGTTAGGCCAACAATACGCTGTGAGTCAGGGTTAACGACTTTACAGTTTGCATCGTATTTCGCAGGTTGAGTTACGTCGATTTGGTAATCAACACCGTCGATAACATCGAAGTTGTAAGTGCGGAAGTTATCCCACTCGATCAACTGTTGTGGTGCTGTTGAGTTAACATCAACTTGGTTGAATTGACCAGCAGAACACTCAAGCCACTCTTTTACTTCGTGACCTGTTACCTTCATCGCAACTAGTGTGTTCGGGTAAAGGTATAAGTCAGCTGCGTTACGGAATGTCAGTTGACCAGATTCAACTTCAGTGAAGTTCGCTGGGTCATTCTTACGGCCACCAGCTTTGAATGGTGCAGCCGCGGAAAGTACTGGCGTACCATCTAGGTCAGGGTCACCTTGGATGAACTGTTCAACGTAATCTTTCTGTGCAAGGTTAACGATTTGAACTGTTGGATCGTCTTGTACTAGAGACAAGAAGCTGTACATCACATCGTCTGCTTTACCAATCGGTTGGTTAACAAACTCACGAGTACCAGCGTGGTCTTTTTCTAGTGCTGTTACGATGCCTTCATCAGCCGCAGCAAGAGATTTCTTCTCGATCTTGTCGTAGATAGGGCGTGCTTCTGATTGGCCTTTAACGACTTCCCACTTACCGTCTTTTTGTGCCAGTGTTAGGTCCATAACACCAACGTGGCTACCCCAACGACCTGGCATTACTGCCGCAACGCCGTTCATTGTGCCCGTTTCGTTGTCGATGCCTTGAATGTCATCAAAACCTTTACCTGGGAACACTGCGTGAGAGTGGCCGAATGCGATCGCATCAATGCCATCTACTTCAGATAGGTAGAACGTTGAGTTCTCTTCGCCATTTTTGTATGGGTCAGTTGATACGCCTGAGTGAGGGATAGCAACGATAACTTCAGCGCCTTCCGCTTTCATTTGAGGCACTAACTCGTTAGCCGTCTCAATGATATCGCGAGCGATCACTTTGCCTTCAAGGTTCTTCTTATCCCACGTCATGATTTGTGGTGGAACAAAACCGATGTAACCCACTTTTACTTCGTGCTCTACACCAGCAGTATCTTCGAACGTGTGCGTCTTGATGATATAAGGCGTGAAGTAGTGTTCTTTGGTTTCTGCGTCGTAAACGTTAGCACTGATGTACGGGAAATCAGCGTCGTTGATCGATTCTTCTAGGAACTCAAGACCGTAGTTGAATTCGTGGTTACCTAGGTTTGCAGCGTCGTAGCTTAGTTGGTTCATAGCTTTGTATGCAGGGTGAACTTCGCCTACTTCGATGCCTTTGTCTGCCATGTAGTCACCCATTGGGCTACCTTGCAGCAAGTCACCGTTATCAACTAATACGCTGTTGGTTACTTCGCTTTGAGCTTCTTTTACTAGAGTTGCAGTACGTGCTAAGCCAATTTTTTTCGATGGCTTGTCTTTGTAGTAGTCGTAATCCATTAGGTTGGTATGGATATCCGTCGTTTCTACGACACGTAATTTAATCACTTCATCGGTATCTGGTGTTGTTGTGCAGCCTGCTAAAGTCAAACCAAGACCCGCAAGTACAGCCAATGACAAAGGTTTCATTGCAACTTTCATTTTGTAGCTCCAAAGTGGATAGTAGAAAATTCGTTGCGTAATGTAACAAAATGGAATGAAACAATGATTACAACGAATGTTAATTCGTGACTTAGATCGATTACTTTATGGTGTTCTGCAAGACGCCTCCCAAACCTGATTAATCGATGTGCAACTGATATCGATAATATTAGTCCATTCATTTCACCTGCTTATCGATAAATTCAATCCCTTATCAGCTTTTCGAATAAAAAATGAAATTTTAGAATTTCCAGTAATATGAGAGGCTCGTCATAATGCCTATATCAAGGACGTATCAGGCAGACGAATAGCAAGGATAGCTCAACACGAAGCTTCTGTTTTCTTCTAGTGCCAATACTCCCATTCACTCAAGTGGATGAGTTAAATCCCATGCTTGGCAAGACCAAGTAATGAATTGCTCGTAACGCGAGCCTTAAAGGAAGCACTGAAATGGACCAAGAACGTTTAACCCACCTAAAACAGCTCGAAGCGGAAAGTATTCATATTATCCGTGAAGTGGCGGCTGAGTTTGATAACCCAGTGATGATGTACTCCATCGGAAAAGATTCTTCTGTGATGCTTCATTTAGCTCGCAAAGCGTTTTATCCAGGCAAGATTCCATTCCCGCTATTGCATGTAGATACGGATTGGAAATTCCGCGAGATGATTGAGTTTCGTGATCGTACGGCTAAAAAGTACGGCTTCGACCTTTTAGTACATAAGAACCCAGAAGGTATTGAGATGGGTTGTAGCCCATTTGTACATGGTTCTTCGAAGCACACTGACATCATGAAAACACAGGGCCTTAAGCAGGCGTTAAACAAGTATGGGTTCGATGCGGCTTTTGGTGGTGCGCGTCGTGATGAAGAAAAATCTCGTGCGAAAGAACGTGTTTATTCTTTCCGTGATAAGAACCATACGTGGGATCCAAAAAACCAGCGTCCAGAGCTTTGGCACACCTACAACGGTCAGGTTAATAAGGGCGAAAGCATTCGTGTCTTCCCGCTATCTAATTGGACTGAGCTCGATATCTGGCAATACATCTATCTAGAGAGCATCGATATTGTTCCACTTTACCTTTCAGACAAACGCCCTGTAGTTGAGCGTGATGGCATGCTGATCATGGTTGATGATGACCGTATGGAGCTGCAAGAAGGTGAAGTGATTGAAGAGAAAAGCGTTCGTTTTCGTACTTTAGGCTGTTACCCATTAACCGGAGCGGTTGAATCTGAGGCGAATACGCTAACGGGCATTATTGAAGAGATGCTGGTGGCGACGTCTAGTGAGCGTCAAGGTCGAGCGATTGACCATGATCAGTCGGGCTCTATGGAGCTGAAAAAGCGCCAAGGTTATTTCTAAGAATCTAAGGAAAGAAAAATGAATAGTGCAGTAGAAGCCGAATTGGCTGAACTAGGGATTGAAGGTTATCTAAGTCAGCATCAGCATAAATCTATGCTTAGATTTTTAACTTGTGGCTCGGTAGATGACGGTAAAAGTACGCTAATCGGTCGCTTACTCCATGATACAAAACAGATTTATGAAGATCAGCTAGCGGCGGTTCACTCGGATAGCCAACGAGTGGGAACGACAGGTGAGAAACCTGATTTGGCACTGCTTGTTGATGGTCTGCAGGCTGAGCGTGAGCAAGGGATCACGATCGATGTGGCTTACCGCTACTTCTCGACTCAAAAACGTAAGTTCATTATTGCTGATACTCCTGGGCATGAGCAGTATACGCGCAACATGGCAACAGGCGCTTCAACGTGTGATCTGGCGGTGATCTTGATTGATGCTCGTAAGGGCGTTCTGGATCAAACACGTCGTCACTCGTTTATCTCTAACCTGCTTGGTTTGAAGCATTTCATCGTTGCTGTAAACAAGATGGATCTCGTGGAGTATTCACAAGATCGTTTTGAAGAGATTCGCGATCAGTATCTAGAGTTTGCAGAAAACCTAGAAGGCGAAACCAATATTCAGATCTTGCCAGTATCGGCGCTTGAAGGCATCAACGTTGCTGCACCAAGTAAAGAGCTTGCATGGTTCGAAGGCCCATCTCTGCTAGAAGTGTTAGAGAACGTCGACATTGACCAAAAGCGTTCGGCAGGTGAATTCCGATTCCCAGTTCAGTACGTCAATCGTCCTAACTTAGACTTCCGCGGTTTTGCTGGCACCGTTGCCTCTGGCCGTGTCAGTGTCGGTGATGAAATCAAGGCGCTGCCGTCGGGTAAAACCTCTAAGGTTGCACGCATTGTAACTTTTGATGGTGATTTGGAGTCTGCGCAAGCGGGCTTGGCAGTAACACTGACCCTTGAAGATGAGATTGATATCAGTCGTGGTGATTTGATTGTGCTAGAAAACGCGCAGATTGAATCCACTAACCACGTATTGGCTGACATCGTGTGGATGACAGAGCAACCATTGCAACCGGGCAAAGCTTACGACATCAAGATCGCAGGCAAGAAAACCGTTGGTCAGGTTGAAACGGTTCGTCACCAATACGACATCAACAACCTATCGACTCACGCTGTCGATGAGTTGCCATTGAATGGTATTGGTTTGTGTGAATGGTCATTGAACGAGACTGTCGCGCTGGATAAATACCGTGAAAGTGCCGATACCGGTGGCTTCATCGTTATCGACCGACTAACCAACGTGACGGTTGGCGCGGGTTTGATTCGAGACCGTTTGGACTCTGTTGAACAGCAAGTCGGTAACTTCTCTGCATTTGAACTTGAGTTCAACGCATTGGTTCGCAAACATTTCCCTCATTGGGATGCCAAAGATCTAAGCCAACTACTGAAGTCATAAACGACCAAGTAACAGCTTATTGAATCAGGCGGAAACCGATCGTTTCCGCCATAAAGGACGGGTATATGTGGCAACAAGGATTTGTATTAGCGATTTTGCTCGGCATTATTACTTGCCTGCTCGTTACCCGTATTAAGCCAAGCTTTATCTTTGCTGGCGCGGCGTTTATTGCTTTTATGGCTGGCATGATCGACTTGTCGAGCTTGGCTAATAACTTCACTAACTCCTCGTTACTGACTTTAATTCTTCTGATCCTCGCATCAAGTGCGTTGGAGAAAACTCGCTTAATCAGCTGGGTTAGCCGCAATATCTCTGAAGGTAGGCTAGGTACCGTGGTTGCGAAGTTGGGTATTTCTACAGCGTTACTTTCTTCTTTTACTAATAACACCGCGGTGGTTGTTTCTTTGATCGGGGCGATCAAACGTAATCAACAGCACGCGCCGTCTAAGTTACTTATCCCTTTGTCATACGCTGCCATCTTAGGTGGCACCCTGACATTGATCGGCACCTCTACCAATTTGATCATCAATAGTTTTGTTGAAGATGCAGGTTTACCGAGCTTAAACTTTTTCACACCTACCTTGATCGGTTTAGCGGTTTTGGTCGGTGGGGTATTGATCCTTATTCCTCTTAGCTATTTTCTACCCAGCTACGATGATGGTTCTCAAGATGATCTGCCTTACTTTCTCGAGGCGCGAGTTGAGCCAGGTTCTCCATTAGTTGGCCGTAGCGTCAGTGAAAATAATCTTAGAGCTCTTAGAAAACTGTTCTTAGCCGAAGTGATTCGAGACGGTAAAACCACCGCGTCGATTGACCCTGATTTTATTCTTCAAGCTCGTGACCGATTGCTGTTTTGTGGTGATGTTGAGAGCGTGGCGACACTGCAAGAAATTCAAGGACTGACTCTGTTTGGTCAGCATCATTTGAATGGCCAGAGCTTTGTTGAAGTGGTGGTGAGTTCATCAGCAAGTTTTTGTAACAAAACCCTGAAAACTAGCCAGTTTAGAGACCGTTTCGATGCGGTTGTGGTTGCTATTCGTCGTGGCCATGAACGCCTAGAAGGTGGGCTAGGGAATATCACATTGACCGCTGGTGATACCTTGATTTTGGTTCCAGGTAAACGCTTTGAAGAACAGCGCCAACAACACAACAAAGAGTTTGTGTTGATGAATGACTTAGATTCGAGTGCCAAGCTTGATGCCGACAAATCGACGTTCGTGTTGCTCGGCTTTGCTAGCGTGATTGGTTTAGCCCTTATCGATGCAGTACCTATTATCAAAGGCTTAGCTGGTTTTCTACTGTTGCTGGTGGCATTTGGCGTGGTGCAACTGGGTGAGCTCCGCCGCCGTTTCCCAGTCGATATTGTGGTGATCGTGGGCTCTGCACTTTCTATTGCTCAACTGATGATTTCATCGGGTTTATCTGAGCGGATGGGGCTGATGTTTATGGAGGCGTTTAATGGCTGGGGCGTATTCGGTGCGTTAGTTGCTACCTACTTTATGACTTTGGTTTTGACAGAGCTGGTGACCAATAATGCGGCTGCAGCACTCTCATTTCCGATTGGCTACAGTATGGCAGTAGGTTATGGCGTTGACCCTATGCCGTTCATCATGGCGGTACTGTTTGGTGCCAGTGCCAGTTTTATCTCTCCATACGGCTACCAAACCAACTTACTTGTTTATAGCGTAGGTAATTACCATTTAACGGATTATCTGCGTATCGGCATTCCAATCTCGATTGTATATTCGGGCTTGGTGCTGACCCTAATTCCTTATTTTTTCCCATTTTAATGCTGTTTATTTAAAGGACTAATTATGACCGCAGTACTCAAACCCAAAGATGAGAATGTTGTGTGGCATCAACACTCGATTGATAAAACATTTCGCGCGGATCTGAAATCACAAAAGCCAGCCGTGCTCTGGTTCACGGGGTTGTCTGGTTCTGGTAAATCGACAGTCGCTGGAGCATTAGAAAATCGTTTGGCACAGCTTGGTTACCATACTTATTTATTGGATGGTGACAATGTGCGTCATGGCTTATGTAGCGACCTTGGCTTCTCTGAGCAAGATCGTCGAGAGAACATCCGTCGTATTGGTGAGCTTGCTAAATTGATGGCAGATGCAGGCTTGATCGTGTTGTCAGCCTTTATTTCTCCGCATCAAGCTGAAAGGCAACTCGTGAGAGATTTATTGCCGGAAGGTGAGTTTCTTGAGGTGTTCGTCAATACTCCATTAGAGGTTTGCGAACAGCGTGACCCTAAAGGTCTGTATAAGAAAGCACGTGCCGGAGAGATCCCGAACTTTACAGGTATTAGTTCAGTGTACGAAGCGCCTCAGAACCCTGAGATTGATCTACCTGCAGGTGAGAAGACACTCGATGAATTGGTCGAACTGTGTATTGATGCGTTGGAGAAGCGAAATATCTTAGCCAACTGAGATCGTTGGTATGACTAAGGCTACTCAGCTGTTTATCTGTTTATTCACGACCGATAAATAGTGCAGCCTTAGTTTACCGAGACAAGAAACCTATCCTCTAGATTCTCTTTATTCCTCTCTATACTTCACTTTTTACACCGTCTATTTTAGCTCCGTCGAGTGTCTAGACGGTGTAATTTACGCTGCTTTTCACTTCTGTCTGTACTGTGAATTTCTGGCTCAATAGTGCAATCAGTTGATCGTAATACTGCGTGTTTGGCTTGTTACCGAGCAAGGTACAAAGCTCATTGCCTGTAGGGCTGAATCGGTAGTAAACCAGCTTCACGCCTTTTGATAATGGTGCCAGTGACATGCTCTTACCTTGATAGGTTAGGTGCAGGGCTGGATCGAAATCAATCTCTCCGGATTCTAATTCTGTGCCCAGAATAATCCCGAGCTCTATCAAGTGGAGCAAGCTGGAGTAGGGCAGGTTGTGCCCACCAAGGTTGATGGTGTTGGTGGTGTCCCTTTTGCCAAAGTTGAATAGCCCAGCATGAGATTTAAAGCCGAGTAAGAGCTTTCTGCTGTTATCGCTACCAAAGCTACAACCCAGTGATGCTGCCCTTTGTAGGGTTAACGCTTCTTTTGGTGTCATGTCTTTTAAGATTTGCAGTGCCTTCATCGACGTCGAGCCTGGGTTGGTGACTTCTCGTTTCAGTACTTGAGCCCATAGCCTCTGCATCGATGTATTGTGGATCTCTTGTGCCATGTCGAAGAAACGGTATAACCAGTCCTGATCCGGGTCTCCAGCCGCTTCATCCTTACATGAAGAGTGCGCCAACTTTAGAATCTGTTCTAGGTTCTTTTGGCGAAGCTCTCTACGTTTTTTCTCTCGCAATAGTGCCCGTTCGATAAGCGTACTCTCAGCTTTATCCTTTGGCTTGGCACTATGACTAATTAAGGAATCGAGGCCGAAGCTTTGTGCGATGTGCAGCATTCTGCTGGCACTGTCGGCAATATGAGGCTTTTTCTCATGCTTATGCTGTGTGTCGCTAGCATGCTCAATGATCACTGGCTGTTTGGTTTTTGACATAAGAGTACCGTTAGGAGACGACTCAAAACCAATCGTAGTAAATAATTGCTCAGCCTAGCTTGTTAAAACGCTTGATAACTGCGTTAGAACTTTTGATTGTAGAATAACCACTTATCAAAAAGCTCCGCCTTGTTCTCAAGGCTTTTTCCTACGCTATTTCTGAACACTTACTTATTGTGATTGGTATAACTGTCTAAAATGTAACTCTTTATCTTATTGGTGGCTAGATTTTGCGAGCATAGTTGAAGGTTTCAACAAAATTTTACTTTTGTTAATGATAATAAAATGTTAAATTTGTTGTAATTCTCAAGGAGGAGTTATGAATCAAGTCAATGATAACAAGCTGAAGAAACAGCTTAGTATAGGGTTATTACTCGCGATTTATGTCGCTGTTCTAGCTTACTTATCTAATTACATCGCGTAATTCAGAAGAAAATTATCGTTATTAAACTGTTATTGAATGATCACACTCGTTCAGTGACGGCAGCTCATCCTTGAGCCACCCTTCTAATGACTACATGTCGTCATACTCTTCAATCGCAGTACCTTCAATAAGATAACCGGTTTGCGCTAAGTCATGGCTGATTGACTCAGTTTTCAGCGTTCCGACCAAATAGATCACATCCCATAACTGCTGTATTGGTGCACCTTTCGGGAACTTCACGTAGATGATTTGGTTCGGTGGCGGCGGTGGCACGTGGATACATGCGCCAAAGTACGGTACCAGCAGAAACTCAGTGATCATATTCTCATCACCTTCCAATGGAATCACAAAGCCAGGAATCTTCACTGTGCTGCCATTCAGCTCTGGGCGAACAGCACCAAGTGTCGATTGTTGAGGTTTGTCCATACTATTGTGGTCAACCATCGGCATACCAAATGAATCTAGCTGAGCACGTTCTGATTCTGGAATCAAATCAATCCATTCAAGTGTTAATACCGATTCGTCATTCTGAGTGGTTTCAGCGTGAGCTGTACTGATAAATGGGAACAGAAGTAGCCCAAGTATCAGTAGGAATTTGCGTTGCATCGTAGGTTCCTATTTTAGATTCGAATCGTCATGCCATCAGACAATGACTGGCGGTAAGCCCTGAAAGCGGGAATAAAGCCGATAATGATTCCAGCAACTTGTACCAGCATAAGCAGTTTCCACTCATGCGGTGTGATTGCGGATATCGATATGTTGATACCATAACTTTGTTGCACAATAGGAGCAACCACTGCGATCAGCGCAAACAATACTGCAACACCTAATGTAATGCCAAGGAAGGTTAGCGCACTGGCTTCACTGATCAGTAAACCAAACACATGACGAGGTCTTGCGCCCATCGCACGTAGGATGGCCATCTCTCGGCGCCTTTCTTGCAAGCTAGTGAGTAGGCTACTGAGCATGCCCAATAAACCGGCGACGACAACAAACCCTGAAACAATCAGTAGTGCTTGTTCTGCTACAGCCATCATTCCCCACAATTCGTGAAGCGCAATGCCCGGCATAATGGCGCTTAAAGGTTCTTGGCGGTAGTTATTGATTTCTCGTTGCAGTGCGAAGGTTTGGATCTTCGATTTAAGGCCAACCATCATCGCGGTAATCTGCTTCGGTTGGAAGTCACGTTGCTTTAGCGCTTCAGCATTCGGTGTGTGCCCGAGGTTGGCACCTGATTCCCAGCCAACATGAATTGCTTCGATTGCCTCTAGCGATACGTGTACGGTTTTGTCTACTGGTGTTCCTGTTGGCGCGAGTATTCCCACAATCTTGAAGGGCAGATTATCGTGACGGCTAAACGCAACATCACTGATACCGTGCGCAAGAATGATTTGATCACCTATTTTGTAATCTAGCTTCTTCGCAACATCGGCACCAATCACTACATCAAATAGCTGTTCAAATTCTTTACCTTGTTGGAAAGTAAGTAATTGCTTACTTCCATAGCGATAGTTTTCAAAGTAACTATGATTTGTACCCATCACACGGAAGCCTTTGTGTGAATCGCCCAATGATATTGGTATCGCCCACTTTACTGCGTTGTGCTGGCTAAATTCTTCATAGCTTTTCCAGTCGATGTTGTTGGTCGCATTACCGATTCTGAATACTGAGTAAAGCAGCAGGTTGACCTGACCAGAGCGGCCACCAACGATAAGGTCAGTACCTGAAATCGTATTGGCGAAGCTGCTTTTTGCTTCGGTTCTAACGCGTTCTACGCCGAGCAAGAGAATGACAGATACCGCCACCGTGAGAATGGTGAGAATAGCCGTGGCTTTACGGTTGAGTACGCTTTTTAAGGCTAAGTGAGTAATTACTTTCATACGACAACCTTAGCTTGGTTAACGGTTTTTAAATCTATGGTTCGAGTGAATAATTTTTCTAGTGTTGGATCATGGCTAACAAAGATAAGAGTAGAACCTGCCTGGTTGGCTTGTTCTAACAACAGTTCGATAAAAGCTTCTCGGTTGTCATGATCCAAAGCCGAGGTTGGCTCGTCGGCAATAATGATTTTGGGTTGGCCGATCAAAGCACGAGCGGCAGCAGCACGTTGTTGTTGACCGATGCTTAACTCGGTAACGGGCTTGTCCATTAAAGCTTGAGGGAGTTTTAATCTGAGTAACAACTCTCGAGCCGTCTCTTGTAAGCTTTTCTGGCTTTCAGCGACTTGCTGTTTACGTATCTGTGAAAACTGGCAAGGAAGCGTCACGTTATCGATAACTGATAGATAAGGAAGCAGGTTAAATTGTTGGAAAATATAACCAATATGATCGGCTCTGAATTTATCTCTTTGACGAGGTGTAAGCTGAGTGAGGTCTTGATCAAGGATAGAGACTTCTCCTTGCTCAGCTTGGTTGATTCCGGTCAGTAGCCCTAACAAAGTTGATTTTCCACAACCACTTGGCCCTTTAATAAAAAGGTGCTCTTGGGCTTGGATGTGAAGAGAGGGGATCTCTAGCGTTGGTGGTAATTCAGGCTTCCAACGAAAGCTGATATTTTCGAGTTTGACCACAAGTGATGAACTGTCAGAAGACATGCTAGCTCCAATAATTAAAGCGGTGTATCTACTGGACAGTAATTTGAAACATAAATTCCCAGGAATACACCGATTTGAACAGCCAAGTAAGCGATGACTTACCTGGCTGTTTATTTTACGTTTAATCCGATCTAGGAGTGATTAGAATCGGAAACTAATACGCTCTGCGTTAAGCACTTCTTGTACTTGAGCTGTGTCTGTTAGTAGGTTCACCGTCATTTTTTCAGTGTTGCTGAACTTAGAGAACCACTGAGTGCTAACTGTGTCTAGCTTAGCAACATCTGAACATTCATAGTGGTACTCAACAGTGAACTCACCGTGGCCACCTTCTGAGTGATCGTGGCCTTCATGATCGTGGTGGTCGTGACCTTCGTGGTCATCATGATCGTGCTCAGCGTGGTCATGGTCTTTGTGGTCATCATGATCGTGTTCAGCGTGGTCATGGTCTTTGTGGTCGTCATGATCGTGTTCAGCGTGATCATGGTCTTTGTGGTCGCCATGACCGTGTTCCGCATGGTCATGGCCTTCATGGTCGTCATGACCGCCTTCTAAGGTGTTTGCTACTGACTTGAACTTCAGAGTACAACTCGCATTGTTAAAACTAAACAGCTCTTCTGGCTTGTTTAATTGTGCGATAGCCTGTTCAAACACTTTCTTCTGTTCTGCAGTTTCTGGAGCATGTTCAAACCCAACCACATCAGCGCCGGGAGCTGTTACTTCAACAAGCAATTCTTGCCCATCTTGCGCGATGTTTACTTCAACTTGGCCATGTACGTGTGCATCATGAGAGCGGAATTCTTCGTTAGCTAGAGCATTTGTAGAGACAGTCATGCCGATAACAACGGCTAAAAAAGTAGGTTTCATGTTTTTTCCTGAATAAAGGTTAATTAAAAAGTAGTGGTAATTAAGCGATATTTACAGGAGGTGAGCGTGCCAAATAAGCGAAATATAGCCGCTGTAGTGAAGTTACTGACTCTGTAATAGCGACAGTAAATTCCGAATGGAACTCTGGAATCTGTGGTAGTGAGTGCGCTGTGATGAACTGATTAAGCGAAAACAGCTCACAATGGTGTGAAGTGTGGTGCTCTGGTGCGATATCCACAATGTGTGTTGCGGCTAACACGCTTAACATGAGCATAAGCCCAAGCAAGAAGCCTGTTTTGCGTTTCACATTGTTGGGTGTGTTTTGCCACATCAGGATGATTAACCACAGAATTAAAAAAAGGATACTGTTATAATATAACAATATCCTTTGGTTAGGTCTCGAAAAAGACGCGAATATCTTATTAAAGGCTCGCTTTAATCAACTCAATGACTTGAGTGACTTCTGATTCGTTTAATGCACCTTCTTTTACAAACAAGATTTTACCTTGCTTGTCTTGAACGATAATCGCTGAGCTTTCTTCTTTTAGAGCCCATGTTGACGCAACGGCGCCGTCTTCATCTAGGACCATAGAAGACCATGGAAATTCTTCTTTGCTGCTTTCGGCAGAGGACTTAACAAAAGACCCAGTACCCCAAATCGCATCATCTTGGTTGATGATAGTGGTGGTTTGGTAGCTGTCTTCTGAGAATTTCGATGCGGTAATGGCTGCCATCAGTGGTGCGTTGAGCTCTTTAGAGCTGCTGCGGCCAGCGATAGCTTGAACGACGCGAACTTTACCTAGAAGATCATTGGTTGCCCAAGCTTGATATCCAGTATTTCCGTCGTTTAGAACAATCTCACCATAGTTACTCACATCGACGGCAGGCAGGGTAGCGCCTACTGATAGGTTGTGAGCATTGGCGAAGAGTGGAGAGGCTGCGGCTAGAAAAGCCAGTAGAGTTTTGTTTTTCATTATATTTTTGTTCCGCTTATTGGTTTGCACAGGAAGTATAATATGAAATTTGAAAAATGCCTCTTTAACTTTTTTATCGTACGACGTAGAAAGAAGTTGCAGGCTTGTTACCAAAAGGTATAATGCATCAATATCAAGATGAACAATAGATTATCTTGCTGTTTGCTAAAGGAATTAGCGATTAAATGTGCTTTGAACAGCGACGCTGTTCAGGTATGTGACTGTAGTACTCAAATGGAATTGAGGTTGTATTATGTTAAGAAAATTTTCTACTTACCGTCCACGTCAGGTGGCGCGTTTCGTTAAAGTCCTGTTCAAAGGCCAATTTGCTATTGAAGGTGTTGGAGAGTTTCGCTTCGACCAAGGCAAGGTGCTACTTCCTGAAGTTTCAGACAAACAAAAGCTCACTATTTTTAAAGAAGTTAACGGCACCATTGCAGCGTTGCCGGTGTAACTGAGCTTTATCGATTTGTCTTGCACCGAATAGATTAACAATGAAAAGGGCTTCCTGATGGAAGCCCTTTTTTAATGCGTGTCGTTCACGATGGTATGTCGAACGGCACTTTATTGTGGAGGGAAGCACACACCTGTTCCACCCAACCCGCAATACCCATTCGGATTTTTAGCTAGGTATTGCTGGTGGTAGGTTTCTGCGAAAAAATATTTTCCAGCAGGCAGAACTTCCGTCGTGATCTCGTTGCCTAAAGATTCAGTCATTGCTCGTTGATATTCACGTTTAGAGTGCTCAGCGATAGATTGTTGTTCTTCACTGAAGGTGTAAATCGCAGAACGGTACTGAGTCCCTAAATCGTTGCCTTGGCGCATCCCTTGAGTTGGGTCATGACGCTCCCAAAAGGTTTCAAGTATTCGAGCTAGAGAGGTTTGTTCACTATCAAATATGACACGAACGACCTCGGTATGGCCGGTTTGCCCAGTACATACTTGTTCATAAGTGGGATTAACTGTGTATCCGCCAGCGTAACCAACGGATGTTGAAATAACGCCATCCAATTGCCAAAACAAACGCTCAGCTCCCCAGAAGCACCCCATACCAAACAGGACTTCTTGTTGAGAGCCCGTGGGTGCATCGAGCAGGTCGGTTTGATTGACGAAATGGCGCTCAGTGATTCGAATTGGGTCAGCATTTCCCGGTAGTGCGGTTGCTGCAGAAACCAGTTGTTGTTTGTTTAGCATGTTATATTCCTTTTCGCATACGTTTACCGCGCTGGCTTTTATTTAACGTGGGTTCATATTAACTGTTGGTCAATATTGAATAAGTCTTTAAATTAGACCGTGTTATTCCAGGATTTATTACAGACTCAATGCCTATTTAGCGGTATTATTTCTTTTCACTTATTAACGTATTGATAACTTCTTCACCAATTAAACATGATAAGAAAAACTTTACCAGTTCTGATTGGCACTCTATTGTCATCGACGCTCGCTTTCGCTGACGTTTCCCTTGAAATCAAAGGGCTAGATGGAGCGCTTGAGGATAATGTTGATGCTTATCTGAGTGCGATCCCTGAAGAAGAGTATTCGGTTTCACTAAGATTCCAATCCCGCTTGGAATCTATGATTAAAGAAGCCCTGAATGCGTTAGGCTACTACCACCCTAAAATCACATTTACTCACTCCGAAGATGATACCGAAATGACCGTTACGGTTGAGCCGGGAGAGCCTGTTGTTATTTATACTTCAGATATCGTTCTAACTGGTGAAGCCAAGGATGACCCAGACTTTTTAGCCTTGATAGCGAAGAGTAGCTTGTCTAAAGGTTCGACTCTGAATCATGGTAATTATGACTCTTTGAAATCGTCGATCCGCAACCTTGGCTTAGCGAAAGGCTACTTCGATGGTGCTTATGATCTTAGTAAGCTAGAAGTCGCTCCTGAATTGAACCGCGCTTATGTTCGTCTTCATTATAACAGTGGTATCCGCTATCACTTTGGTACTACTCAGGTTACTGGTAGCCAGATAGAAGAAGATAAGGTGCAGTCACTTAAACCATTTGAGGATGGCGAACCTTACTCAATCACCAAAGTCGGTGAGTACAACCAAAACCTGTCCAATACGGATTGGTTCTCCTCGGTATTTGTTGAACCAGATTTAAGCCAGTTAGGCGAAGGCCGAGAGATCCCGATGAAGGTTAGCCTTGCTCCGCAAGCTCGTAACCAAATCGAAACGGGTATCGGTGTATCCACCGACCTTGGCGTAAAAGGCACTCTGAAGTGGAAAAAACCTTGGGTTAATGAACAAGGCCATAGCTTCAATAGCAGCCTGTCGATTTCTAAACCTGAACAGACGATTACCGCTACCTATAAAATCCCTCTGGATGACGTGCTGAACGACTACTATCAAGTTAAGTACGGTATGAAAAACTTGGATAATCGTGATACCAAGAGTTTGGAGTCAAACTTAGCGCTAGAAAGATATTGGCGACTGGATAACGGTTGGCAACGCACGGTCTTCATTCGATACTTGGTCGAAAACTATGAGCAAGGTTTGCAGGATGATTTAGCGCAATTTGTGCTGCCGGGTATCTCTTTCTCACGCACTCGAACGCGAGGCGGTTCGATGCCGATGTGGGGCGATAAACAAACCATTATGGTTGAAGCGGGTGATGATACCTTGTTATCTGAAACTAAGGTTGTTCGTTTTCAAGGTCAAACCGCTTGGATTCGAAGCATTGGCGACAATCACCGAGGCTTAACTCGACTTCAATTTGGCGGCAACTTTGCCGACGAGTTTGATAAGCTATCTCCCTCCCTAAGATTCTTTGCTGGTGGTGACAATAGCATTCGTGGTTATGGTTATGAGTCGATCTCTCCTCGAGATGAAAGTGGCGCACTAACGGGTGCCAAATTCATTGCAACCAGCTCGTTTGAATACCAATACCGCTTGGTTGGAAACTGGTGGGGCGCAGCATTCTACGACATTGGTGATGCCTTCAATGATAAACCTGAATGGAAACATGGTACCGGCGTCGGGGTTCGTTGGGCGTCGCCCGTCGGCCCTGTGAGCTTAGATTTTGCTTGGGGTCTAGATGCAGCAAAAGGTGATGAGTTCCAGTTACACTTTAGTTTAGGGCCAGAATTATGATCAAAGTGATGGGCAAGTGCATCAAGTGGACGTCGATCTCATTGACGTCTATTTTGCTGTTGTTGATAGCCTTGCTAGGTTTTGTTTTGTTCACCAATCCAGGGTTGAACACTGTGTTGTGGGGCGCTGAAAAAGCGTTGCCACAGCTTAAAGTGGAAAGCACTAAAGGGGCTCTGTTCCCGAGCTTTACGCTTAATAATGTTCAGTTTAAAGATGAGAGCCTGCATATAGACACCAAAGTTCAAAAGCTGAACTTGGCGATTAATCCTCGCTGTCTGCTCGACCCTAAGTTGTGTGTCGATCGTTTAGCGATTCAAGGATTGGACTTCGCATTTACTGAACTGCCTCCGGCCTCTACAGAAGAAACAGAACCTACTCCGCCCGTAACATCGGTAAAAACACCGTTGCCAATTGTGATCAACCGTATCGCTTTGTCTGATATCAAGTTAAATATCTTGGGACATGAAATTGAATGGAGCCTGTTCTCTACGGCTTTGAGTATGCAGGGAGAAACGCTGACGGTATCGCCAACCTTATTCAATGATCTGAAGGTTAAGCTTGCTGAGTCGACAGAAGAACCGCAAACAGAAACAGTAGAGCCAGAATCAACCGCTAAAACTGCGATCGAGCTGCCTGAAGTCTGGATTCCTTTACAGGTTGTACTGGAGCGTTTTGACCTCAACCGTTTCACCTTAGAACAAGAAACCCCAATTGTGGTGAACCATCTTGGGCTAGAAGCTCGAGCAGGTAAACATACGGTAGATGTTTCTACTCTAGAGCTCGATATGCCACAAGCAAGCGCTAACCTTGCGGCTAAGGTTGAGCTTAAAGGTGGCTATCCGTTAGATCTTTCTTTAGATGCTTTGGTGAAAGAAACCGACCTCGCTGGTCAGAAGCTATCGCTGAAAGCACAAGGTAGCGTGGCCAAATTAAGCCTAGAGTCTCAGTTTTCTGAATTGATTGAGGCAAAACTGTCTGGGGATATTCAACCCTTAGAGCCAACTCTGCCATTTGACCTTCTTTTGGATGGAGGTAAAGCGCAATGGCCTCTTACTGGTAAAAGTGACTACCAAGCTGCAATTGAGAAATTCAAAGCCGATGGCTCATTAGATGGTTTTAATGTGCAGCTCAAAGGCGAAGCGGATGGTAAGGAAATTCCGGCCTTAACAATAGACCTGCAAGGCAAAGGCACCACGGAACAAATTGAACTTGAACGTTTGAAACTGAATACCTTGGGTGGAGAACTAAATGGTGTGGTCAAAGCGAACTGGAAGAGTCTCGTTAACTGGCAAGCTGACGTGACACTTAAAGACATTCAGCCGGGCCTGCAATGGCCAGAAGCCGAGGGTAACATTAGCGGAAGCATCGTCACCTCGGGTGAGTTGACGGAAGCGGGCGGCTGGGCGATTGAATTGCCTAAACTGGATATTGAAGGGATCTTACGAGAATATCCTCTCGATATCGAAGGTCAGTTGTCAGCGTCGGATCGCAGCGCGAACGGTGAACCAAAGCTGAAAACCAGCGGTTTGAGTTTGGCTCATGGTGTTAACTCGATTAAGGCACAGGGGCAACTTGATAAGCAGTGGGACATGGGCGTTGAGATCTTCTTCCCTGAGCTTGCAAAAAGTAGTTCTGAGCTGAAAGGTAGAGTGATCGGTAGCATCCAACTTAGTGGCCCAACGAAAGAGCCTGAAGTCGATCTTGCTTTAAATGTTGATAAGGTCGATTGGAATAACGAAGCAACACTAGAATCCTTGTCGCTTAATGGCTCTTTGGTTCCTCTGCCATTACCTGAAGCCCAAGCCGATCTTGTACTCAAAGCTAAGAACTTAACCTATCAAGATCAAAACGTGGAAAGTATTGATCTCACGGTGAGTGGTGGTGAGAAGAAACACACAGTGACACTTGATGTGATATCCGACATCGTGTCGACAAGTTTGGCCATCTCTGGAGAGTTGATTCAAAAGCCTTCTATTATTTGGGATGGGTCGTTAGACCGCGTCAAAATAACCACTCAGCAAGGTCCTTGGGTATTAGATCAACCTGTCGCGATAAAGGCGGATGTCGATAAACAGTTTGCCGATGTTCAAGCGCACTGTTGGAAGCAATCTGGTTCGAGTGTGTGTTTGGATGAAGACGTTCGTGTCGGTAAATCGGGTGAGGCCAAGGTGGCCATCAATCAATTCGATTTCGAGCAGATTAAAGCCTTTGTGCCTAAAGAGACGCAATTGCAGGGCTTAGTCAATGCGACCGCTCATGCTAAGTGGTCTGAACAAGGTGAACCTGAGGTTACGGTAAGTGTTGATATGCCGAAAGGTCAGGTTGTTCAACAAGTTGGTGAGCTAATTACACTGGGTTGGGAAAGTATTGCATTGAATGCCCAGCTGAAAGATAACAAATTGGATGCCGATTTTAAGCTGGATGTTTCCGACAATGGTGACCTGTCTGGTACGGTGTCGTTACCGGATATTCTTGCCGAAGACAAAATGGTCGATGCGGCAATTAAGCTGACCACGTTCCATCTTGATTTCTTACAACCAATTCTAGGTGAATACAGCTTATTGAAAGCCGACCTTGAGAGTGATCTTCAAGTTAAAGGCTCTCTGATGCACCCTCAAGTCTTTGGTCAATTCTCTGTTGATGGTATTCAAGTCAAAGGCGATGTTACGCCTGTTGATGTGAAAGATGGCCGCATCGACCTCGACTTTGATGGTTATAGTGCAAAACTGGATGCGAATGTCGAAACACCTGATGGTCACCTTGATATTGAGGGAACCGGAGATTGGCAAGATCTTAAAGCATGGCATTCGAACGTTAGAGTTTTCGCTGATGAGTTGATGGTTGATATCCCACCGATGGTTAAGGTGAAGGTCGTACCTGATATGACTATTGATGTCACACCAGATCTGGCGAAAATCACCGGTGATATTGCATTACCATGGGGACGAATTGTTGTTGAAGATTTACCACCGTCAGCGGTTGGCGTCTCTTCTGATCAGGTTATTTTGAATAAAGATCTAGAGCCAGAAAACGAAGATACGATTCCATTCAATGTGATGACGAATATTAATATCTCCATTGGTGATGACTTTAAACTGTCTGCCTTCGGTCTTGAAGGTGATTTGGTCGGTAAGCTCAACGTGGCTCAAAAAGACCAAGGTCCATTTATTACAGGTGAAGTGAACATCGTCGATGGTACTTATCAATCATTCGGGCAAGACCTCTTGATCGAAGAGGGTAAGATCCTAATGAATGGACCACCGGATCAGCCATACGTAGCCATCAACGCGATTCGTAATCCTGATAATACTCAGGATGACGTGACCGCTGGTATTCGAGTGACTGGCCCTGCGACAGAGCCTACCATCGAGATTTATTCTGACCCAGCGATGCCACAAGCGAACGCACTGTCTTATATTTTGCGTGGCCAAGATATCGACGGTGAGTCGAGCGGTTCGATGACAACGACTTTAATCGGTTTGAGTTTAGCGAAGAGTGGTAAGGTTGTTGGTGAAATCGGTGAAGCCTTTGGTGTAAAGGACTTGCAACTGGATACTGCAGGCTCTGGCGATGACTCTCAAGTGACGGTAAGTGGTTACATCCTGCCTGGCTTACAGGTGAAGTATGGTGTGGGTATCTTTAACTCGTTAGGTGAGTTTACCGTTCGTTATAGATTGATGCAGGATCTCTATGTTGAAGCTGTTTCTGGCCTAGACAGTGCTGTGGATCTTCTCTATCAATTTGAGTTCGAGTAGAGCCGTATGGGAGGGCATATGCAGCATCTTGTTTTTGTCTATGGAACCTTGAGGCAAGGTCAGTCCAATCACCATTATTTGCAGGGCTGCGATTTATTAGGGCAGTTTGATACACCTAAGGAATACGCACTTTTTGATTTAGGTGCCTATCCGGCGATGATTTTGGGAAAGAAAAGTGTCGCTGGTGAGGTCTATATCATTAACGACGAAATTTTAGAGTCGCTCGATCGGCTAGAAGATGTTCCTGTTGAGTATCGTCGCGAGCAAATAGAGACTATATTTGGATTAGCATGGGTATATTTGTATCAGCTTGATCTAACAGCTAATAAAGAAATACTTTCGGGTAACTGGTGTCAGCGGAACAATGATTCCTAACTAGTTAATCACCTTACGAGACAACAAAAAGCCAGCACTGAGGTGCTGGCTTTTTAATAGCGTTAGTTTGAGAATGAAATGAGAGGGTTACTCAGGGTTCAGCTCAAGAAACTCTTCTACTTTGCGAACCATGTTTGTTGAGCCAACAAAGAAAGGTACACGTTGGTGCAGCTCAGTTGGTTTGATATCCATGATACGTTGAGCACCGTCTGAAGCGATGCCGCCCGCTTGTTCCATAAGGAAAGCAATTGGGTTGCACTCGTAAAGCAGACGCAGTTTACCTTGAGGGTGACTTTGCGTGCTTGGGTACAAGTAGATGCCGCCTTTCAAAAGGTTACGGTGGAAATCTGATACTAGAGAACCGATGTAACGTGATGTATAAGGGCGGTTGTCGCTTGGCTCATTTTCTTGGCAGTACTTGATGTACTTCTTAACACCGGTTGGGAAGCGGATGTAGTTACCTTCGTTGATCGAGTAGATCTTGCCTTCGTCTGGAATCATCATGTTTTCATGAGATAGACAGAAAGTACCCAGAGATGGATCGTAGGTGAAACCATTTACGCCAGCACCAGTTGTGTATACAAGCATGGTTGAAGAACCGTAAATCACGTAACCCGCGGCTACTTGCTTGTGTCCGGGCTGTAAGAAATCTTCTTGTGTTGGTGGTGTACCGATCGGTGATACTCGACGGTAGATAGAGAAAATTGTACCAACCGATACATTTACATCGATGTTTGATGAGCCATCTAGTGGATCCATCAGTACAACGTATTTTGCGTTTTTGTTGAGCTCTTTATTGAAGGCGACAGCTTCGTCTTCTTCTTCACTTGCAACACCACAAACTTGGTCACGGGCTTCTAGAGCCGCTTTAAATTTGTCGTTCGCGTAAAGGTCTAGCTTTTGCTGCTCTTCACCTTGCACGTTGTCTGTACCAACAGCGCCAGTGATGTCGACTAGGCCAGCCTTGTTGATCTCACGGTTAACAATTTTTGCAGCAAGTCGAATAGACGACAAAAGGGATGATAGATCACCGCTTGCATGGGGGAAGTCACTCTGTTTCTCAACAATGAACTCACCAAGGGTGCGCATCTCAGACATGTTATTTCCTTAAACTTCTCTCAATATTAGGGGGGATTTGAGCACTGTAGATTCGGCCTCTTGAGTGGGCTTTATTCATCTAGACGCTTACCTAAATTCTAAAGGTTAGATCTTTTTAATGGTAATGAACTAAGCGACACAGATCTCACTTACTATGTCGACTCAATTTGTTTTGCATTGCCGCTCGCTTTTAATCGCCATTTAATGATAATGAGTGCAAGCCGTTTTAATTAGGCACTGTTTATTTAGCCAAGCGTTTGGAAGCAATTTATGCATATTCATATCTTAGGAATTTGTGGCACCTTCATGGGTGGTGCTGCGGTATTGGCTCGTCAATTAGGTCACAAGGTTACGGGTAGTGACGCGAATGTTTACCCACCAATGAGCACCTTGTTGGAATCACAAGGGATTGAAATTATTGAAGGGTTCGACCCTAGCCAATTAGAACCAAGGCCAGATCTCGTGGTTATCGGTAACGTAATGAGCCGCGGTAATCCGTGTGTTGAGTATGTGTTGGATAACAACCTTAGATACACCTCTGGTCCTCAGTGGTTGCAAGAGTTCTTACTGCATGACCGTTGGGTGTTAGCGGTATCGGGAACGCACGGTAAGACCACGACATCAAGCATGTTGGCTTGGATCTTGGAAGACTGTGGCTATGCACCGGGCTTCTTAGTTGGCGGAGTGTTGGGTAACTTTGGTATCTCTGCTCGCCTTGGTGAAAGCATGTTCTTCGTGGTAGAAGCCGACGAATACGACAGTGCTTTTTTCGATAAACGATCTAAGTTCGTTCATTACCACCCAAGAACCTTAGTGATGAATAACCTAGAGTTTGATCATGCGGACATCTTTGACGATCTTGAAGCGATTAAGCGACAATTTCATCATTTGGTGCGTACTGTGCCAAGCAATGGTCGCATTTTCTCACCTAAGCAAGACAGCGCTATTGAAGATGTTCTAGCTCGCGGTTGCTGGAGTGAAACTGAATCGAGTGGCGAGCAAGGCGACTGGGATGCCAAGAAACTGGTCAAAGATGGCTCTCAATTTGAGGTTTACTTCCAAAATGAATGTGTTGGAACCGTAAATTGGGATTTAGTGGGCGACCACAACGTAAATAATGCTTTGATGGCGATTGCAGCTGCACGTCATGTGGGCGTGACACCTGACCTTGCTTGTGAATCACTAGCTACCTTTATTAATACTAAGCGCCGTTTGGAGTTTAAAGGCGAGGTGGCAGGTGTGTCTGTTTATGACGATTTTGCTCATCATCCAACGGCGATTGAACTTACGCTCGGGGGATTACGTAATAAGGTCGACACTAAGAAAATCATTGCCGTTTTAGAGCCTCGTTCTGCCACCATGAAACGTGGTGTGCACAAAGAAATACTGGCTGATTCGTTGAAGCAGGCGGATTCTACCTACTTATTCCAACCGGATAACATTGATTGGTCAGTTCAAGATGTTGCAGACGCTTGTCACCAACCGGCACACGTGAGTGATGACATGGATGCATTCGTTGCTAAAATTGTCTCAGAGGCACAAGCTGGCGACCAAATTTTGGTAATGAGTAATGGTGGCTTTGGTGGCATTCATCAAAAACTGTTGGATGGATTGGCACTCAAAGGCTAACGGCATCCACGACCTTATAATTTGAAGTAATTGAGAACATGACAAAACACGATAAAGCGATAACCCTTGCTTTCACTGGCGCATCTGGTGCGCCTTATGGCCTGCGTTTACTTGAATGCCTTTTGGCAGCCGACTATCAGGTCTACTTGCTGATTTCATCGGCAGCGCGAGTGGTATTGGCGACCGAGCATGAACTTAAGTTACCTGCTGGGCCAGATGCGGCGAAACAAGCTTTGGTTAAACATCTTGGCTGCGACCCTGAAAAGCTGGTGGTGTGTGGCAAAGATGATTGGTTCTCGCCGGTTGCCTCTGGTTCAGCTGCACCGAAGCAGATGGTCGTTTGCCCATGTTCCGCGGGAAGCTTGGCTTCGATTGCACATGGATTGTCTGATAACCTGATTGAGCGAGCAGCAGACGTAGTCATGAAAGAGCGAGGACAGCTGTTGTTGGTGGTTCGTGAGACGCCATTTTCGACGCTTCATCTAGAGAACATGCATAAGCTTTCGACCATGGGCGTGACGATCATGCCTGCAGCCCCGGGTTTTTATCATCAACCTAAGTCAATTGAAGAACTGGTCGACTTTATGGTGGCGCGTATTCTAGATCACCTTGGTATCGAACAAGGTTTAGTGCCACGTTGGGGTTACGATCAACGTAATTGATCCAAACTTGATAGCTTATTGTTAAAAATCAAATTACAATTCTGAACACTCATCGGGGAGCGAACCATTCAAATAATGAATGCGAGCTGAGATCAAGCAGGTGCTTGGGACCCGTAAACCTGAACCAGATAATGCTGGCGTAGGAATTGAGTTAGGAACAACCTCTACCGTTCTCCTCCCTCAAACCTGTGCCGCTCAGACCATGGAGAGCGTCCAGTGAAATTCACATTAACTACCCTTGCTGTTACTACAGCTATTTCTTTTTCTGCCTTTGCTGCAGACAACACTTTGACTGTATACACCTATGACTCTTTTGCTGCGGATTGGGGCCCTCGTCCTGCCGTTGAAAAAGCATTCGAAGAGAAGTGTGGTTGTGATGTGAACTTTGTCGCGCTTGAAGATGGCGTGTCTATTCTTAACCGCTTGCGTCTCGAAGGCGGCAACAGCAAAGCTGACATCGTATTAGGCCTAGACAACAACCTAATGGCTGAAGCGAAAGCGACGGGCTTATTGGCTGAGCATAATGTTGATACGTCATCGGTAACGCTTCCTAATGGTTGGAACGACAGCACTTTTGTACCCTATGACTTTGGCTACTTTGCTTTTGTTTACAATAAAGAGAAACTGGAAAACCCGCCGAAGAGCTTGAAAGAACTGGTTGAGCAGCGTGATGATCTTAAGGTCATCTACCAAGATCCACGTACATCAACACCAGGCCAAGGCATGATGCTTTGGATGAAATCAGTATACGGTGATGAAGCGACAGCAGCATGGAAGAAGCTTGCTCAGAAAACAGTGACTGTAACCAAAGGCTGGTCTGAAGCTTACTCAATGTTCCTAGAAGGCGAGTCGGATTTAGTCTTGTCTTACACAACGTCTCCTGCTTACCACATTATTGCTGAGAGCGATTCTAAGTACGCAGCGGCAAGCTTTGAAGAAGGGCATTACACTCAAGTGGAAGTGGCTGCCAAGGTTAAAGGCAGTAAGAACGAGAAACTTGCTGATGAGTTTATGGCGTTTATCCTAAGTGATGAATTCCAAACGGCGATGCCAACAGGTAACTGGATGTACCCAGTGACGGATGTTGAGTTACCAAAAGGGTTTGAGCAACTTACGGTTCCTCAGAAAGCGCTGAGCTTTAGCTCAGAAGAGATCGCCGAGAAGCGTAAGCCATGGATTCGTGAATGGCAGAGTGCACTTACTTTTTAATTTGCTTTTAAAAAATTAGCTTTCTAACTTTCTGTATTTAAAGGTTTGTTCGATGTTAACTGAGCGAACCATTTACGGTAAAAAACAATCTATGATAAAGAAAACACCTAAGGTTGGGATTTGGGTAGCGATACTCATTACTGCCTTCGTGGTTTCAGCAGTTGGGGCATTGCTTAGCAATGCCCCTTCTCTTGATATCAGCCAAGTATGGTCCGATCCTTACTATTGGCATGTAACGAAATTCAGCTTTTATCAAGCGACACTCTCAACAGTGCTGAGTGTTGGCTTTGCTATACCTATTGCTCATGCGCTGTGTCGTAGGCAATTTTTTGGACGCGCTTTGTTGTTAAGGCTGTTCGCGTCGACCTTAGTCCTGCCTGTGTTAGTGGGCGTATTTGGCTTACTTGCGATCTATGGCAATAGTGGTTGGTTAGCTAAGTTTTTGGCGAGCTTCGATATTGAATTGCCATTTTCCATATACGGATTGAATGGTATTTTGCTGGCGCACGTTTTCTTTAACTTGCCTTATGCCAGTCGCTTACTTTTACAAGCGTTAGATACCGTGCCTGCCGAGCAACACAAGCTTTGTGCTCATTTGGGTATGAGTCATTGGAACAAATTCAGATGGGTTGAATGGCCACGTTTAAGACAGCAATTGCCTCATGTGTGTGGCTTAGTCTTCATGCTGTGTTTTACCAGCTTTGCTACCGTGATGGCACTAGGCGGTGGACCTAAATCAACCACTATCGAACTCGCTATTTATCAGGCGATTAAATTCGACTTTGACCTTCAAGCTGGTGCCTTGCTCGCGATATGGCAAATGCTGCTGTGTGGTGTGCTAGCAGTGAGCATTCAACGGCTATCGAAACCTATTTCAGTGACGGCCAGTCAGTTGTCTGAAGAGAAATATTTGGTTAAGGACAGCTGGTGGTCAAAAGCTTGGGATAGCTTTTGGATCATAATAGTCTCAATGCTGGTATTGCCGCCATTAGCTATGGTTATCGTCAGTGGAATTAACTCGCAGGCATTAACCGTACTCAGCAGCGAGCCGTTTTGGGCGGCGTTAATTACCTCGGTTAAAGTCGCGTCATTAGCAAGTGTTATCGCAGTTGGTATTGGTATCGCCATACTGCTGACTAGCCGAGCATGGCGTTTACAGAACAAGAATTTTCGAGCCGATAAAATCGAGCTGATTGGCACTATTATCTTAGTGACTCCGGGGCTGGTGATCAGTACGGGGATCTTCTTATTACTGCGTTCATTCACCGATGTCTTTAGTTTAGCTTTCTTTATCGTGATTGCCGTCAACAGCTTAATGGCGCTGCCTTACGTAATTAAAACCCTAGCTCAACCTATGCTGCATTTGTCTCAGCAGTATCAGTATGTGTGTGCAAGCTTGGGAATGACAGGTTTCACGCGTTTTAGGTTAGTGGAGTGGCGAGCACTGCGTAAGCCGATGGCGCAAGCCTTCTCGATTAGCTTTATGTTGGCGATGGGTGACTTAAGCGCGATTGCTTTGTTTGGTAGCCAAGATTTTAGAACTCTGCCTTTGTACCTATTCCAATTGTTAGGCAGTTATCAAATGGAAGCTGCGGCGGTAGTTTCTGTGAGCTTACTGTTACTGAGTGTCGGCAGTTTTAGCTTAATAGAATTCTTATTTACTCGAAGATCTAAGCTCGATGCTAAAGAATTAAGGAACCGATGATGTTAGTGATGAAAGATGTGGATTACCATTATCACAGAGAGTTGTTTAGCTTTGATTTTCAAGCTGAGCAGGGCGATATTGTTGCGCTTATGGGGCCGAGTGGTGCGGGTAAGTCTACACTGTTGGCGCTAGTTGCTGGTTTCATCGAGCCTACATCGGGTGAGATATCAGTGGCTGGGCAGTCGCTTATTGGTAAAGAAGCACATCAGCGTCCGTTGGCGATGTTGTTTCAAGAGCACAACCTGTTTGCCCATCTCACGGTACGTGAAAATATTGGTTTAGGTCTGCACCCGGGATTAAAGCTTACGGCAACCCAAAAGCTCAAAGTTGAGCAAGCAGCCGCACAAGTAGGTGTTGCAGAGTATTTGGATAGATTGCCTGAGCACTTATCCGGTGGTCAACGCCAGCGTGTCGCGTTAGCGCGTTGTTTTGTCCAACCTCATGATATTTGGCTGCTTGATGAACCTTTCTCTGCGCTTGACCCTTTGCTGCGTGAAGAGATGCTTAGCTTAGTGAAGCGATTAGCGGCAGAGCGAAATATTACGGTCTTGATGGTGACTCACCATTTAGGTGACGCACGCAGTATCGCGAATAAGTTTGTGTTTGTGGCGCTAGGTAAGGTGTTGGTTGAAGACTCGATAGAGGCACTGACGGCGGATCATCCACAGACAGAATTAAGCTCATTTGTTAAAGCGGGTGAGTGACGACTCATCACTCCTGTGAGTATTTATTGATATTGAGTGCTTCTTGATATCGAGTGCGTCAAAAACAAAAAGACCTAGCATGCGCTAGGTCTTTTATTGTCTTACAGAATAAAGCGACAAAGATTAGTCTTCTAGCTTTAGCTCTTTTAAGATTTGGAAGATTTCACGAGAAGCCTTTGCTGGCTTGTTCGCTGATTTCTCTTTGTTAGCTTGGCGAGCTAGCTGACGAAGACGCTGACGGTCTGCTTCAGGGTACATGTCCATGACTTCTGAAATGGCAGCATCGCCTTCAGCAACAACGCGATCACGCAGTTGCTCAAGCTTGTGCAGTTCAGCGGTTGCTTGCGAGTGCTTGTTACGTACTTTATCCAAAGCCGCTTGAATTGGCTCAGGATCAACATTGCGCATTACTTTACCAATGTATTGAAGTTGACGGCGCTTCGCTTCATTTTTAAAGCGTTGTGCATCTTTAATCGCTTGTGCCAAATCTTCAGACAGAGGAAACTTGTCTAATACAGAAGGCTTCAGGGAAACAAGTTCTTCCCCCAGTTTTTGTAGCGCTTCCATGTCGGTTTTCATTTCTGTCTTACTTACCCAGATGATTTCTTCTTCTGGTTCCCATGGGGCTTTTTGGTTTTTGCGAGCCATCTTTTCTGCCTATGTCACTATCTCAAACGAATATATTGCCTATTTTAGCAAGAATCTTGGGGAGAAAGCGAAATTCTTGTTATCCTACGTAATATTGACCTACAAAATTAGAATAGATATGGATGTAAAACAGCAAGTCGCCCAGCAAAGAGTTGAGCTAGAAGCCGCAGTAGCAAAAGCGTTGGACATGGCCTCTGTGAGTGCCGACGCCGCTGAAGTTGCTATTACTAAGTCAACGGGTTTAAGTGTTTCAACACGTATGTGTGAAGTGGAAAACGTTGAATTTAATAGTGATGGTGCACTTGGTATTACTGTTTATCGCGGCCAGAAAAAAGGCAGCGCATCTACATCTGACCTGAGTGAGAAGGCGATTGCTCAAACGGTAGCAGCCGCGCTTGATATCGCTCAGTACACATCTGAAGACCCGTTTTCAGGTCCTGCAGCAAAAGAATACATGGTAAAAGAAATTCCAGACTTGGATCTTTTCCACCCTGACGAGCCTAACCCTGACTATGCCGCTGAGATTGCGATTGCAGCTGAGAAGCAAGCGCTCGCTTATAGCGATAAGATCAAACAGAGTGATGGCGCGAGCTACGACAGTCACTACGGTGTTAAGGTTTACGGTAACAGTCATGGCTTACTAGCCAGCTACGCTTCAAGCCGTCATAGCACGAGCTGCTGCGTGATTGGACAAGGCGCTAATGGTGAAATGGAACGTGACTACAGCTACACCGTTGCACGTCACCGTGACGAACTGTGGACGCCTGAGCGTGTAGGTCAGGAAGCTGCAGAAAAGACGATTAGCCGTTTGGATGCGAAAAAGCTACCAACAGGCCAATATCCAATTATGTTCGCTAACGATGTTGCGACAGGTCTTATCGGTCACCTTGTGATGGCGATCAGTGGCGGCAACCTTTACCGTAAGTCATCTTTCTTATTGGATCATTTAGGTCAGAAAATCCTACCTGATTGGTTCAATATCTCTGAGCGTCCTCACATCCTACGTGGTTTGGCTTCAAGCCCATTTGATAGCGAAGGTGTGTTCACTCAAGATCGTGAAATCATCACTGACGGTGTGCTAGCAACTTACCTACTAACGAGCTATGCCGCACGTAAGATGGATATGACGCCAACCGGTCATGCTGGTGGTATTCATAACTGGTTCGTTAAATCGACCGGTCAAAACTTTGAGCAGATGCTAAAAGAGTTGGGTACTGGCTTCCTAGTCACTGAAGTGATGGGCCAAGGCGTAAACACCGTAACGGGTGATTATTCACGTGGCGCTGCAGGTTTCTGGGTTGAAAACGGAGAGATCCAATACCCAGTATCAGAAGTAACAATCGCAGGTAACCTAAAAGACATGTTTACTCAGATTGTTGCGGTTGGTAATGACGTAGAAACACGTTCGCAAATTCAAACGGGTTCTATCTTGCTTGAGTCAATGAAAGTCGCAGGCGAGTAATTCAATTAACACTAATTGATTGAATTAAAAAAGGGAGCCAATGGCTCCCTTTTTGTTTTCTGTATGTCGCCAAAAATTGGCTAGCTGCTTCTGCTAACTAGATCAGTATGGTCGCTAAGCCTAGGAACACCGATAGGCCAATAACATCGGTTACTGTGGTCAGTGCCATACCGCCAGCAAGGGCTGGATCGATATTCATCTTCTTCAACATCACTGGGATAGTTACACCAGCAATACCTGCGACAATCAAGTTGGTCATCATCGCCGCTGAGATGATGCCTCCCAGTATCCAGTTACCTTTCCAAGCCACCACGATACCACCAATGATAACGGCCCATAGAACGCCGTTTAGGAAGCCGATGGCTGCCTCTTTGAGTAGCAGTTCGCGTTTGTTACTGTCACCGATATGACCGAGTGCCAAACCACGAATCACCAGAGCAACGGTTTGGTTACCCGCAACACCCCCCATCGAAGGCACGATAGTCATCAGAACCGCAATCGCTGCCATTTGATCGAGCGTTGCTTCAAACATGTTTGATACAGATGCTGCCGCCAGTGCTGCGAGTACGTTAGCACCAAGCCACACACTACGACGACGAGCAGATTTTACGACCGGTGCGAAGGTATCTTCGTCATCGTCCATACCCGCCATACTCATCATTGAGTGTTCGGCATCTTCACGGATAACATCAACCACGTCATCGATGGTGATACGACCAACAAGGTGCTGGTTACTATCGATGACAGGCGCAGAAACCCAGTTACGACGTTCAAACAGGCTCGCGATATCTGACGCACTGGTTTCTACCGCGATCGCTTCGTCGGCATCATCCATCACTTCTGAAACAGGGACATCAGGTTGAGTCGTTACTAGCGTGGTAAGTGATAGGTTACCGATAAGACGTTCTTCTTCATCAATAACATACAGAGCATCAGTTGCATCTGGCAGTTCGCCACGCATACGCATGTAGCGCAATACAACGTCGACATCGACATCACCACGAATCGTGATTACGTCGGTATTCATGATCGCACCCGCTGAATCTTCAGGGTACGACAGGGCGGTTTCAACTAACGCACGATCGACGGAGTCCATTTGAGAAAGGACTTCGCGAGAAACATCGTCGGGTAGGCTTCGAAGTACGTACGCGACGTCATCGGTTTCCATGCCTTCGGTTGCTTCTGCCAAGGTCTCAGGTGCCATTTTTGACACAAGAGCATCTTTGACGTCTTCGTTTAGTTCATCAAGAATTTCACCGTAGTCTTCAGGATCGGTGAGTTGCCAGAGTACGTCACGACTTTTGCGAGGGGAGGCTTCTAAAAGGTGTGCAATATCTTCAGGCTCCATGTCCTGAAGTTGTCGGCGTACGTGAACAAATCGGCCGTTTTCTAGGGCTTCGCTGACTTCTTGGAGGGTTTGGTGAGCTTGGTCGAATTCTAATTGCTCTGCCATATTTTCCTCCTATCTCATTATTCTTACAATGCTTGGAATAGTAACTTAATTCTAGGGCTTATTTAAATCATAAACTTAGGTAGAACTAAGATTTAATATAGGTTGGTTCACCGTTTGAGTTTGCGGTGTTGTGAGTAAAGCGTCTTAGCTACTCACCCTCATCAAATTTATCTTCGATAAGGTGGCAAACGGCATCAAGTGCTTGTTGTGAATCAGTACCCGAAGCTTGAATCGTGATGTGTTGGCCTTGGGCTGACTCCAGCATCAATAGTCCCATTACGCTGTCTGCGGTGGCACTTTTATCTTCTTCACTATGAATTGTGATAGTGGCATCAAAGCTTTGTGCAAGCTCAACCAACTTTACGGCCGCTCTAGCGTGAAGACCCAAACGGTTTTGGATCAGTACAGTTCGAGTTAATTCCATGGTTAGCCCTGTTGGTGCGTCTCTAAAGAGGCATGTCTGATTTGAACTTGATGACCAAGTTGTTCGAAGTACTCACCAATTTTCTGGGTTAGATAAACCGAGCGGTGTTTGCCGCCAGTACAGCCAATCGCGACCGTTAGGTAACTGCGATTGTTCTTCTCTAACATTGGTAACCACTGTTCAACAAAGCCTTGGATCTGTTGCTTGAGTTCCAGAACTTCTGAGTGTTCTTCTAGAAAGGAGTGAATTGGTGCATCTAGCCCGGTTAGTGGTCGTAGTGCAGGTTCCCAGTGAGGGTTCGGCAAAAAGCGAACATCAAACACGTAGTCGGCATCACTTGGCAAGCCATACTTAAAACCGAAAGATTGAAAGACGATGATCAGCTCTTGCTTCCCTTTGCCTTCAACTTTAAATCGAACCTTTTCACTCAATTCGTAGAGGTTGCAGTCACTGCTGTCGATCACAATGCTGGCGTGCTCTGCGAGAGGTGTCAGAAGTGTCTTCTCTAAATCAATCGCTTGCTCAAGAGAGAGCTTTTCTTGGCCAATTGATAAAGGGTGGATTCTGCGGGTTTCGCTGTAGCGCTTAAGGAGTGTCTGCTTGCTGGCATCGAGGAACAATACATCAACATCGATGTTTGTAGCTGACTCGAGTTGCTCGAGCGTGTCGGTGACTAACTGAGGCTCTTTCGGTAGGTTACGTATATCAATACTTACCGCAACGTTTTGGTTGCTTTCGCGTACCGATTCGACAAAGTTGTTGAGCAGGTTTACTGGTAGATTATCGACACAGTAATACCCCAAGTCTTCTAGGACTCGTAACGCAACACTTTTACCGGCCCCTGATTGGCCACTAACCACGATTAATCGCATGTTATTGCTCGCAAGTTGGCACTTGAATCATGATGTCGTAAAGCTCTTGATCGCTCTGAGCATTACGCAGCTGTTTAAGAGTCTGCTTGTCGTTTAGTCGTTCTGCCATACAAGAAAGGGTTTTTAGATGCTCTTTGCATTGTTCGCTAGGAACAAGCAGGGCAAATAGTAGGTCGACAGGACGATTATCAATCGCATCAAATTCGATAGGATCTTGGCATTGCAGTAATACAGCTATCGCTTTATCACTGACATTCATACGAGCATGGGGAATCGCGATACCATTACCAATACCGGTACTGCCCATCTTCTCACGGCTCAACATACACTCAAATAGCTCTGTTGAATCTTGACCGCAGCTCTCAGCTGCTATCTGGCTGATGAGCTCAAGGGCTCTTTTTTTGCTTGTGCATTGGACTGCACTTTTGGTGCAGTCCAATGAAAGTACTTCGCTTAATTGCATGTTAGTGACTACTTAGCTTTTCTTTGTGCTTGTTGAGTTGGCGGACGAGTTTATCAACCAATGAATCAATCGCGGCATACATGCTTTCATCTGTTGCTGTCGCATGGATTTCCCCCTGATTTATATGCAGGGTAGCTTCTGCGATTTGATTGATTTTCTCAACTTTTAAAACAACCTGAACGCTATTGATATGATCAAAGAAGCGCTCAAGTTTGTCGAATTTGGTGTGAACATAGTCTTGCATTGAATCGGTAAGATCAACGTGATGGCCTTGAATCTTGATTTGCATAGACTTTCCTTTTCAGTTGGTTGCCTGATCATAGTTGCTAAGTAACTAGCGACTAAATGAGCTTATAGCAGGCGTTTACGCTGACTCGATGGGGCAATGCCCAGAGACTCACGGTATTTCGCTATGGTACGTCTAGCTACCTGAATTCCTTGGTCAGCCAGTAAAGCAGCAATCTTACTATCACTTAGAGGCTTCGCGGTATTTTCCGCTGCGACAAGCTTCTTGATGAGTGCGCGAATTGCTGTAGATGAACATTCACCGCCATTGTCAGTGCTGACATGGCTTGAGAAAAAGTATTTGAGCTCGAAGATGCCACGTGGCGTATGCATGAATTTTTGAGTCGTCACACGAGAGATCGTGGATTCGTGCATATCAACAGCTAACGCAACATCATTAAGAACCATTGGCTTCATCGCTTCTTCGCCATGTTCGAAGAAATCACGCTGATGTTCAACAATGCATCGCGCAACTTTGAGTAGCGTCTCATTTCGGCTCTCTAGGCTTTTAATTAACCACTTTGCTTCTTGCAAATTTGAGCGGATGTATTGATTGTCGGCGCTGTTGCCTTTACTGCCCAGATCAGCGTACTGCTGATTCACTTTCAACTTAGGCACGCTATCAGGGTTAATGGTCACTAACCATTTGCCAAGGTCTTTGAAGACAGATACATCTGGAACCACATACTCAGTTTCATCCGGAGTAATCTTACTGCCAGGACGAGGGTCCAGCTGTTGAATCAGTTGCAAAACTTCACGTAGTTCTGCTTCTTTCAACTTGGTCTCTTTGATAACCAGTTTGTAATCGCGATTGCCGAGTTGGTCGATATGGCTAGTAAGTACTAACTTAGCTTCGTTAAGCCAAGGCGTATCTTGGGGAAAGGTTGCCAGTTGCAGTAACAAGCAATCTTGCAGGTTGACTGAACCGACACCTAGCGGATCAAACTGCTGAATTCGTTTACGTACCGCTTCAATTTCATCAAGCTCGATCTCTTCATTGTCGAAGTTTTCAAGGATGTCTTCACAAGTTACAGTGAGGTAGCCGTAGTCGTCGATGGCATCGATTAATGCAAAAGCGATGCTTCGGTCGGTGTCAGTGAATGGCGTTAAGTCGAGTTGCCAAAGTAGGTAATCGTGCAGGCTTTGAGTGGTTTCGCCTTGATAAACCGGCATGTCGTCATCAATCGCAATACCCGTGTTACCGGTGTTCGCGCTGTAGACGTCTTCCCAAGTTGTGTCGATTTCTAGTTCGTTGCCAATCTCTGATTTTTCGATTAAGTCTGAGCTATCAGGTAAGTCTTGCTCTGTGGCTTCAACAGTTTCTTTTTCGTCACTGCTAGGTTTTTCTTCCGATGTTGGCGTATCTTCATTGCCTTCTTCGACATCGAGTAGTGGGTTAGATTCAAGTGCTTCTTGAATCTCTTGCTGCAAATCTAAAGTAGACAATTGCAACAAACGAATCGCTTGCTGCAATTGAGGAGTCATTGCTAACTGTTGGCCTAGCTTAAGTTGTAATGAGGGTTTCATTCAGTGTGACTTACCTAGTTATTATTCTTAGAACTCTCGATACTCTCTATATAATCATAGACGGAATTGTTCGCCTAGATAAACTTGTTTAACTTGTTCGTTATTGAGAACATCTTCAGGAGTACCCTCAGCGATCAGGTGTCCTTGGCTTACGATGTAAGCTTTTTCACACACGTCTAATGTTTCACGAACGTTGTGGTCGGTAATCAAAACGCCCAAGCCGCGATCACGCAGGTGAACAATGATTTTTTTGATATCGATTACTGAGATCGGGTCAACACCGGCGAATGGTTCATCCAATAGAATGAACTGCGGGTTTGCTGCTAGTGCACGAGCAATCTCTACACGACGACGCTCACCACCCGACAGAGCCATACCATTGCTGGTGCGGATATGTTGGATGTGGAACTCTTCTAGCAGGTCTTCCAGCTTATCTTGGCGTTGTTCGTTGGTCATTTCATCACGGGTTTGTAAAACCGCCATGATGTTGTTCTCTACGGACAACTTACGGAAAATCGATGCTTCTTGAGGCAGGTAACCGATACCAAGACGAGAGCGGCTGTGCATTGGTAAGATACTGATGTCTCGGTCATCAATGCTGATGGTACCTTCATCACGCGCCACCAAACCAACAATCATATAGAAAGATGTGGTTTTACCTGCACCGTTAGGCCCAAGCAGACCGACGATCTGGCCTGACTCTACCTGTAAGCTTACATCGGTAACAACCTTACGTTTACTGTAGGTTTTCGCTAGGTTTTTTGCTTTAAGAACAGCCATCGTTACTTATTCACTTCCGTTGGTTGTAAAACCGTTGACACTCGTTTGTTTTCACCACTGTCAGCGACTAATTTCTGAGAACCGATCTGGTAAGTGATCTTAGAACCGCGAATGATGCTGCCATCTTGAGATAACATCGCATTCTTAGTCATGATCAGTCGGTCGGCAACAAGCTGGTAGTGCAGGTCGTCAGCTTCACCGTAGAGTGTCTTACCGTCGTCAGTAAGCTGAGAGAAGGTTGCTGGCTTACCGAAGCCTTGAATTTCTTCAATCTCACCGTTTACGGCGTTACGAGTAACAATAACCTTCTCGGCATTGATATTGATGCTGCCTTGTTTAAGGTTCACATCACCAAGGAAAGTCACTTGGTTACTTTTCATATCCAATTGCTGGCTGTCTGAGTCAATGTAGACAGGTTGCTCACTATCCGAAGACAGAGCATAGACATTAGGTGCCGCAAGGGTCAAAGCGAATAAACTAAGGTGTAAGAGTTTCATATCTACCTTGAACAGAATTAAAGAGGGTTGCATTGTTGGTACCGAAGTTACCTTTCATTGCTTGTCCCTCAGTTTCAAAAAATGTACCGATCATATGGACCGGAGTCTCTGAATAAAAATCTCGGCTAGGCAGCTCAACAACCATTTTATCTGTGGTCATTGTATCGAAGCTGGCTTCTGGCAACAGGTTCTTTGCCACGACGTTGTCATAAAACGTGACAACTTGATTCTCATCCATAATCGCGCGATCAGCGGTGACTTGCCATTCAATCGTGTGCCCTTCACGGAATACCGAAAGAACTGGGTTTTGAAAGTGCGTATCGCCAACTACTGAGTAGTGTTCTAAATACGTCGATTCAACCTGATAGCTGCGAATACCGCTTTCGTCGTAGCTAATGTTGTTCAGGCTTTTGCCACTAAACGCGGGCAGCTCCAAATTTGGAGCCACTTGTATCGTTGATGTTTGCTCTTTGTCGTACAAGTAATAGGTCGACCAAGAGGCAATAAATATGAGTATTAAATAGATAATACGAGTAAAACTCATATGCTTAAACCTTTATGCACGTCGAGTTCATTTCTTGCTTGTAAAATAAGGTCACAGACTTCACGTACCGCGCCATGACCACCGTTAATGGTTGTCACGTAGTTTGCACGCTTTGCAAGTAGCGGGTGCCCATCTGCCACACAGACCTTCAAGCCAACTTTTTCCATTACAGGCCAGTCAATCAGATCGTCTCCGATGTAACCTGTATTTTCAGGGTTTACAGAAAGCTTATCGCAAATATCTTGGTATGCCTTAACTTTATCGTCTTGACCTTGATAAATCAGCTTAATGCCTAGAGCGGTCATACGATTCTCAACAATTTGAGATTTGCGACCCGTGATGATCGCGATTTCAATGCCTGCGTTCATCAGTGATTTGATACCGTAACCGTCACGAGTGTGGAAGGTTTTCAGCTCTTCACCGTTGTTGCCCATGTAGATGCGACCATCAGAGAAGACACCATCGACATCGCAAATCAGCAGTTTGATCTCTTTTGCAATTGCAAATACATCTGAATTAACAGTGCCGTATAGAGTTTCGACTGTCTGTGTCATTACATTACTCCTGCTTTCAGTAAGTCATGCATGTTTAACGCTCCGACTAATTTACCTTCTTGGCATAACATCAGGCCATTGATGCTCTTCGCTTGCATCAAGTTTAAGCCCTCAACCGCGAGCATGTTTGGCTCGGCTACCGTCGGGTTTAGCGTCATCACATCACCGATCTGCGTGTTATGGATATCAACGCGTTTGTCTAAGATACGGCGTAAATCACCATCGGTAAAAATACCGGCCATTTGGCCATCTTCACCAACGATTGCTGTCATGCCTAAGCCTTTCTGAGATATCTCTAGTAGAGCGTCTCTTACTAGTGCGTCGGGTGCTACAACAGGAAGTGAATCGCCTGTGTGCATGATGTCGTCGAGCTTCAACAGCAACTGACGACCTAAAGCGCCACCAGGATGAGACAGGGCAAAGTCTTGAGCGGTGAAGCCTCGAGCCTGCAAAAGTGCAACGGCTAATGCATCACCCATGACCAAAGTCGCCGTGGTGCTTGTTGTTGGTGCTAAGCCCAGCGGACAAGCTTCTTCCGGTACTGAAATTTGTAAATGGATATCAGACAGGGTTGCCATGTTTGATGCTGGCTTGCCTGTCATGCTGATGATCTTGATGCTCAGACGCTTTAACACAGGAAATAGGCTGAGGATTTCTCCCGATTCGCCGGAGTTGGATATTGCAATCACAATATCACCAGGTTCGATCATGCCTAAGTCGCCATGCGCCGCTTCGCCTGGGTGAACAAAGAAAGCCGATGTCCCGGTACTTGCCAATGTTGCTGCGATTTTGTTGCCAATGTGGCCTGATTTACCCATGCCCATCACAACGACTTTGCCTTTGTTGTTCAGGATAAGGTCGCAAGCTTTACAAAAATCATCATTAAAATATTGGTCTAATTGAGTGAGACCTGCAACTTCGGTTTCCAAAACTTGTTTTGCAACGCTGCGGTAATCAAATGGCTGAGACATCAAATACTCCAAGTACGGGAAGTTAAATCAACAATTAAGCCGACATGTTCATTAATAGGTAACTTTGGTAGGCCACGAACGTCACAATTAACACGCCGCCTTCAATACGATTCACACTACGAGATTTTCCTAGTGCCATCACAACAAGTAGTAGCGATACGCCTAGCATTACCCAGAAGTCACGACCCATAGCGAACTCGCTCAAGATCGAAGGGTTTAGGATGCCCGGGATACCCATAACAGCAAGGATGTTGAATACGTTTGAACCAATGATATTACCTACAGCCATATCATCTTCACCCTTCATAACGCCGGCTAGTGATGCTGCAAGTTCAGGAAGGCTAGTACCAACAGCAATGATGGTTAAACCAATGACAAGGTCGCTCATGCCGAAGAACTTCGCGATGATCACAGCGTTATCTACCAGCATATCAGCAGCTAAAGGTAGGACGATTAGACCAATCACGACCCACATTGCAGCCTTAGGGTTACTTACGCCTTCAGGGATCTCTGATTCTTGCTCATCAAGGAAAGCATCGCCGTTCTTTTTCTCGCTGCGGCTGATTTGCAACATAGCAAACAAAAACGCGGCAAAAAGAACAAACAACAACACGCCTTCATAGAAGCCTAAATGGTTATCCCACAATAGGGCGCCCGCTAGCAGAGTGACACCGATCATTAATGGTAGTTCACGACGAATCACGCCTGAGCTAATCGATAACGGCTTGATAAGGGCTGTAATACCTAAAATCAGCGCGATGTTGGCGATGTTAGAGCCCAGTACGTTGCCTACAGCTGTATCTGTTTTGCCATCAAGGGCTGCTGTCGCAGAAACCATCATTTCAGGAGCCGAAGACCCCATTGCTAAGATCGTCATACCGATAACTAGTGGTGAAATACCGAAGTTGCGAGCAAGAGCAGCGGCACCGTAAACCAGCTTATCTGCACTCCACACCAAAAAACCTAGACCGATAATAAGAAACGCAATCGCTTCAAGCATGATGATTCCTAAAAAATTAATAAAAACGGAGAATTAACCGCTAATTTTGACCTGTTGCTAGATAAAAGGGAAGTCACTCGGCAAATTAATTACCAGTTAGCAGGCAAGAAAGAGAGATCAATAGATAATTTCCTAATGCTTTCAAATCCCTGCATAGATTCCTGTTTAATATGAATTAATTGAACAGTGCTTTTAATTCTAAAGTAGACTCATTATTATTGCAGCCATAATTGGCGTTTTTTAAAGCAAGGAAACAACAAAAATATGTTGAACACTGAGCTTGTGAAAGTTAAGAACCTCAGCTTCTCACGTGGTGAGCGCGTTATCTTTGATGACATCAGTTTAGAGGTGCCTCAAGGCAAGATAACCGCAATCATGGGGCCGTCTGGGATTGGCAAAACGACTTTACTGCGTTTGATTGGTGGGCAACTGCCGCCAGATGAAGGCGAAATTTGGTTTGATGGCGACAATGTCCCTGCATTATCACGTCGAAAGCTGTATCAAGCACGTAAGAAAATGAGCATGCTATTTCAATCGGGTGCGCTTTTTACGGATCTCAATGTCTTTGATAATGTGGCGTTTCCGCTGCGAGAGCACACTGAACTTAATGAAAAATTCATTCGTACCATCGTATTACTTAAGCTTGAAGCGGTAGGATTACGTGGTGCTGCGCAATTGATGCCGAGTGAGTTGTCTGGCGGAATGGCTAGGCGTGCCGCACTGGCGCGCGCAATCGCACTGGATCCAGAACTTATCATGTACGATGAGCCGTTTGTTGGCCAAGATCCCATCACCATGGGCGTATTGGTTGAATTGATCCGAAATCTCAATCAAGCCTTGGGCTTAACCTCGATTGTTGTTTCTCACGATGTGCCAGAGGTGATGAGTATTGCTGATTGGGTTTACCTCATGGCAGATAGCAAGATTATTGCCGCTGGAACACCTGATGAGTTGTACAACAATAGCGATCCGAGAGTGCAGCAATTTTTGCAAGGCGAAGCCGATGGTCCAGTACCATTTAGATTCCCTGCGAAGAGCTTAGAAAAGGATTTGTTTTAATATGATTGTTAAAACTATTGCGGGTGTCGGTAAGCGTACACTTGCGAGCTGTGAGTCATTTGGTCGAGCAAGCCTGATGTTATTTGGGGCTTTGTTTGGCATCCCGCGACTAAAAAACTTCCCCTTATTAGTAAAACAACTTTATAGCGTTGGCGTTCAGTCATTGGCTATTATTTTAGTTTCGGGTCTGTTTATCGGCATGGTGCTCAGCCTGCAGGGCTATGTCGTGTTAATTGACTACGGCGCTGAGGGAAACCTTGGTCAAATGGTCGCGCTTTCACTGTTGCGTGAGTTGGGGCCTGTGGTGACTGCGTTATTATTTGCAGGTCGAGCCGGTTCAGCACTCACGGCAGAGATTGGGTTAATGAAGGCAACAGAGCAGATCTCAAGCCTTGAGATGATGGCCGTTGACCCTCTTAAACGCATTATTGCACCACGTCTTTGGGCCGGGCTTATCTCAATGCCATTGCTTGCTATGATTTTTATGGCGGTAGGTATTTGGGGCGGTCAACTGGTTGGTGTTGATTGGAAAGGCATTGATCACGGCAGTTTCTGGTCTGCGATGCAGTCTTCAGTAGAACTTGGCCGAGATATTGGTAACAGCATGATCAAATGTATGGTCTTCGCTATCACCGTAACTTGGATCGCACTTTTCAATGGTTATGACGCAGTACCGACTTCAGAAGGTATCAGTCAGGCAACCACACGCACTGTAGTGCACTCTTCTCTAGCGGTACTAGGGCTAGATTTTGTTCTTACCGCATTGATGTTTGGGAATTAATCATGCAACAAACTCGAAAATTAGAATTATGGGTCGGCACCTTTGTTATTGCCGGAATTTGCGCAATCTTAATCATGATCTTTCAAGTCGCTGACGTAAAAGGCATAGGTTCGAACCATACTTACAATCTAAAAGCGACCTTTGACAACATTGGCAGCCTAAAAGTTCGTTCTCCAGTGAAAGTGGGTGGCGTCGTTGTTGGACGAGTTAAAAGCATTGAGCTTGATACCGAGAGCTACCTTCCTGTCGTTGAACTGTCTATTGACGGGAAGTACTCACAATTTCCAGATACCTCTAGTGCTCAAATTTTAACATCTGGCTTAATTGGTGAGCAGTACATTAGTCTGGTTCCAGGCTTCATTTTTGATGATGAAGAGATGTTGGTCGATGGTGATTCAATTGAAGACACTAAGTCAGCATTGGTACTAGAAGATTTGATTGGCCAAGTGCTGTATAGCGTTGGTGGTTCTAATGACAGCGAAGCTAAGGAATAAGATAATGTTGAAAACTATTAGTTATTTAAAAGCTATTGGTTACTTGAAATCAATGTTTATGGCGGCAATGGCGTTGCTTATTTCTACCCAAGCCTTTGCTGCAGAATCGATTGACCGTACTCAGCCTTACCAGATGATGACTCAAGTTGCCGAAGTGGCATTTGAGCGTTTGAAGAGTGAACAAGACAACATCCACCAAGATCCAGAGTTATTGAAGGTCATCGTGGAAGAAGAGTTGATGCCTTATGTGAATGCACAATATGCAGCTCTTAAGTTACTTGGACCAAACTTGAAAGGCGCGGATAGAAAAGACGTGGGCGTGTTTATCGATTCATTCCGTAAATACCTTGTTTCTTCTTATGCCCAAGTGCTGACTCAATACACAAATCAGACGATTGAATTTGGTCCAGAACCAAAAATCAAAGCGGATAGCCGCATTACCAGTATCAAGGTCGACATCATCGATACGCCGCGACCAAACATTAAGCTTGAATTTAAGCTTCGCAAAGACAAGAAATCTGGCGAGTGGAAAGCATTTGATATGGTTGCCGAAGGTATTAGCTTGTTGTCGAGCAAGCAATCGGAGTGGAATACTAAGATTCGTCAAGAAGGCATCTTACAAGTTGCAGACGAACTAGAGAAATTAGCCGCACAACCGATTCGTTTTGAGAGTAACAAATAATGAGCCATTCTCAATGGCAAGCACTAAGCTCTAAAGAGTATCAACTGTTCGGTGATTTAGACCGAGACAGTGTCCCTGCAATCTGGCGTATATTGGAAAAGTGGCAAACGACGGAATCGAGCGTTGAAATTGACCTTAGCCATATAAATCGAGTCGATTCAGCAGGAATGGTGATGCTAATTCACTTATTAGAGCATGCAAAAAATCAAAACTGTCATATAATGCTCAGTTTCGTGCCAGAACAATTACGAACGTTGTTCCAATTGAGCAATATCCAGCCAATGATGGCAGAACACATAAAAAATTAGGCAGGAGCTATTTGTGGACAGCACAAAAGTACAAGAATTATTAGCAGAAGCACTGAACCTTCAGGAAATTTTCGTGAAAGGGGAAGGCAGTCATTACGAAGTTGTTGCGGTTGATCCATGTTTTGACGGCATGAATCGAGTTAAGAAGCAGCAACTAATCTACGGCCCACTAATGGAATACATTCAACGCAATGACATCCATGCTCTTTCTATTAAGGCTTTCACGCCGGAAGAGTGGGAACGTGATAAGAAACTGATGTCACTTTAAGGTTTATGATGGAAAAGTTTCGAGTTATTGGATCGGATAAGCCGCTAAGCGGTGAAGTGACGATCTCAGGCGCAAAAAATGCAGCGCTACCTATCTTATTTGCTTCAATTCTTGCTGAAGAGCCAGTGGAAGTAAGTAACGTTCCTCACCTACGTGACATCGATACTACGATGGAACTGCTTAAGCGTTTAGGCGCAAAAGTATCGCGTAATGGTAGTGTTCATGTTGATGGCAGCGAAATTAATGAATTTTGTGCGCCTTACGATTTAGTGAAAACAATGCGTGCTTCTATCTGGGCTTTAGGTCCTCTAGTCGCTCGTTTTGGTGAAGGCCAAGTGTCACTTCCAGGCGGTTGTGCAATTGGTGCTCGACCTGTTGATCTGCATATCCACGGCCTAGAGCAACTAGGTGCGACCATTAAGTTGGAAGATGGTTATGTGAAAGCAAGTGTTGATGGCCGTCTGAAAGGCGCGCACATCGTGATGGATAAAGTAAGTGTGGGTGCCACCATTACTATCATGTGTGCAGCAACGCTAGCGGAAGGAACAACAGTACTCGATAACTCAGCGCGTGAGCCTGAGATTGTTGATACGGCTGACTTCCTAAACAAACTGGGTGCTAAAATTTCTGGCGCAGGTACAGATACGATTACTATCGAAGGCGTTGAACGTCTTGGTGGTGGCCAACACTCTGTGGTTGCTGACCGTATTGAAACAGGTACTTTCCTGGTTGCTGCTGCTGTTTCTGGCGGTAAAGTGGTTTGTCGCAACACCAACGCTCATCTTCTTGAAGCTGCCTTAGCGAAGCTTGAAGAAGCGGGTGCGAAGGTTGAAACGGGCGAAGACTGGATCAGTCTTGATATGACGGGTCGTGAACTGAAAGCGGTGAAAATCGTAACGGCACCTCACCCTGGTTTCCCAACCGACATGCAAGCACAGTTTACTCTGCTTAACATGATGGCGAAGGGCAGTGGTGTTATCACTGAGACTATCTTTGAAAACCGTTTTATGCACATTCCTGAGTTACAGCGAATGGGTGCAAAAGCGGAAATCGAAGGTAACACGGCTATCTGTGGTGAAACGGAAAAACTGAGCGGCGCTCAAGTAATGGCAACGGACCTTCGCGCATCTGCGAGCCTTGTTATTGCTGGCTGTATTGCTCAAGGTGAAACCATCGTTGACCGTATTTATCACATCGATCGTGGCTACGATAAGATTGAAGATAAATTGTCAGCCTTAGGCGCAAACATTACACGATTTAGTGAGTCGAACTAACCTAGGTTAGTGGATTCATGAATCAGTAAGATGAAAACATAAAAGTCGGAACCTTGGTTTCGGCTTTTTTATAGTTGTATTTACCGCGAGTAAATCTATTGCTCATTTTTGCGCGAATAGATGAATCAACTTGGCGGTCGGTGAGGAACAAAATGATAGCAATATTACGTATTTTCGCAGTGGCGATATTTGCGATTCTTATGTTTGTATTTGGTTGTGGTTACTGCCTATTAAGTCCACGCAACCCGAAACACGTATTTACCTTTGGCCGTTATTTCGGTCGCATGTCGAAGATCTTCGGCATGAAGTTAGAGCTTCGCATCCCAGAAGATGCCTACTCTCGCGGCCAGCATGTTTATGTGGCGAACCACCAAAACAGCTGGGATCTATTCACGATTTCATCAGCGGTAACGCCAAAAGTGGTAACTGTTGGTAAGAAAAGCCTAGTGTGGATGCCTCTATTTGGTCAGCTTTACTGGTTGACGGGTAACATCCTAATTGACCGTGCTAACCGTAGCAAAGCGGTAGGTACGATTGATCAGGTCGTGACGAGTCTAAAAGAGAGCGATGTTTCAGTTTGGATGTTCCCTGAAGGCACTCGTTCTCGTGGCCGTGGTCTGCTGCCATTCAAAACAGGTGCATTCCATGCTGCGATTGGTGCTGGCTTGCCTATCATCCCTATCGTGTGTAGCTCAACCGGTGGCGTGAAGCTAAACCGTTGGAACAATGGTCACGTGATTGTTGAAATGCTGCCACCAATCAGCACTGAAGGCTACGACAAGTCTAATGTTCGTGAACTGGCTAACCTAGCTCGTGAGCAGATGGCTGCGAAACTTGAAGAGTTAGACAAAGAAGTGGTTGAGCTTAATAAAAAGTAATTATCTAAGCGAAACGATGAACAATAAAAAAGGTTGCCAACGGGGCAACCTTTTTTGTATCTAATAAACACTCAGCATTACGCTAAGTCGTTTATCCGAAGGTGTTTAATCTAGAGATTAAAAGCTATTTGCGAACCGCAATAGCTTCGATCTCGATACCTACATCTTTTGGTAGACGAGCTACTTCAACACATGAACGTGCAGGGTAGTTTGCAACGCCGTGCTCATCGAAGAATTTGCCGTAAACCTCGTTTACTGTGCCGAAGTCGTTTAGGTCTTTAACGAATACCGTTAGTTTTACGATGTCTTTTACAGTCAGGCCTGAAGCTTCAACAACCGCTTGAACGTTGTCTAGAGATTGGCGAGCTTGCTCTGCGATATCAGCAGATACTTCACCAGTTGCTGGGTTTACTGGGATTTGACCAGAAGTCAGTACCATGTTGCCAAGGTCAACGCCTTGTACGTATGGGCCGATTGCAGCTGGAGCAGATTCTGTGTGAAGTACTTTAGTCATTGGTTTATTCCATCAGTTATTAGATAAAAATCAATTTTCAGTGTGCCTTCAAACTTTGGATAGGTAAAGCGCAAAATACCCCGCACAGGCGAGGTATTTGATAGTTTTTACATTCGGTCTGCTTTGCCGTATGACGTTATCTTTCTGTTACGATCTCGCGAGAGAAGACTTTTTCGCAATACTTACACTTCAATCGAATATCTTCTTTCTTTTCAAAGATCTTAAAGCTACTTTCAACCGGTTCATTGTGAGTAATACAGTTGGTGTTTGGACACTCGAACACATCGTTGATTTGCTCAGGAAGTTCTAGTGGTAGTTTCTTAACCACTTCGTAATCTTCGATTTGATTCACTGTTGCGTGAGGCGCATAAAGTGCCAGCTTGCTCGCCTGTTCTTCTGTGATAAACACATTCTCAATCTTGAGCAGGTCTTTTCCGCCTAGTGCAGAAGACGGTAGATTCAGGCCAATCGTCACGCGCTGATGAGAATTGTGCATGTCGAACAGTTTTAGAACCTTGATCCCGATATTGGCTGGGATATGGTCGATAACAGTACCGTTTCTGATTGCTTCAACTTTTAATTGAGTCTCTTTAGACATTATATCTCTCCTCTACAGCGTTTCGTTAAGAACAAGGGCTAGCAATGCTTCACGGGCGTAAACACCATTCTCTGCTTGCTGGAAGTAGTAAGCGTAAGGTGTTTTATCGACATCGACAGTAATTTCATCAACGCGAGGAAGAGGGTGCAGAACCTTCAGGTTATCGCGTGCATTTTCCAGCATCGAAGCGGTCAGGATGTATGCGGATTTTATGTGCGCGTATTCTGACTCATCGAAGCGCTCTTTTTGAACTCGAGTCATGTACAAGACATCTAGTTCAGGAATCACATCTTCCATGTCCGTCAATAGTTGGTACTTGATGCCCGCTTCATCAAGCTCTTCGCAAATGTAGTCTGGCATCGCTAGTGCTTCTGGAGCCACGAAGTAGAAACAGATGTTGTCGAATTTTGCTAGTGCTTGAGTCAACGAGTGAACCGTACGGCCGTACTTAAGGTCACCAACGAATGCAACGTTTAGGTTGTCGAGGCGGCCTTGTGTCTCAGCTATAGAGAATAGGTCTAATAACGTTTGTGTTGGGTGTTGGTTTGCGCCGTCACCTGCGTTAATAACAGGAACACCGTTTGAGAACTCAGAAGCCAGACGCGCTGCGCCTTCTTGAGGGTGACGCATCACGTAAGCGTCAACGTATGAAGAGATAACCTGTACCGAGTCCGCTAGCGTTTCGCCTTTCTTTGCCAAAGAAGTGTTACCACCACTGTCGAAACCAATCACATCACCACCGATGCGTTGAATCGCAGTTTCAAAAGAGAGACGAGTTCGCGTAGAAGGTTCGAAGAAGCAGCTGGCAACAACTTTGTTCTTGATGAGTTCTGGGTTTGGCTCAGCCTTTAGCTGACCTGCCGTTTGAACAATTAATTCTAGCTCTTCACGAGAAAGCTCTGGAATTGAGATGATGTGCTTTTGATAGAGCGAATTCGCCATGATCTTCTTCCCCACAATAATGTATTGGCCATAAAAAAGCCCCCCATAATGGGAGGCTTTAAAAAAGTGCTGAAAAGCAGAATAGACGGCCTGGTAAGCATCTTAGCTTACGAGCAATATTTGGTGTTTTCACAAGTTTATTATGTGTTTTCACAATATCATTATGTTTTATCAAAACATTGCTTGGCGTCATTTTAACTACTCTCAGACAAATTGCCGAGAATTATACGCTTTCAATTTGTGAGCGCAAGCGATTACATCAAGCTTTTGTTTACTTTCATTATTGTCTATTGACCAAGCGTCGCGACCATCACCGCCTTGATGGTGTGCATGCGATTTTCAGCTTCATCAAATACAATCGAGTAGTCAGATTCAAACACTTCGTCAGTCACTTCCAAGCCGTTCATTCCATACTTGTCAGAGACTTGCTGACCAATCACAGTTTCATTGTTGTGGAAAGCGGGTAGGCAGTGCATGAACTTCACTTGAGGGTTACCAGTTAGCTTAATGACATCCATATTCACTTGGTATGGTTTCATTACCGCCACACGTTCGTCCCAAGCTTCAGGGGCTTCGCCCATCGAAACCCAAACATCGGTGTATAGGTAATCACAACCTTTCACGCCTTCAGCAACGTCTTCAGTTAACGTGATTTTTGCGCCAGTGTTTTGCGCAATGGTTTGGCACTCTTCAACAAGCTGCTCTTCTGGCCAAAAGGCTTTTGGCGCGACAAGGCGAATATCCATGCCCATCTTCGCGGCTCCGACTAACAGAGAGTTACCCATGTTATTGCGTGCATCGCCTAGATAAGCAAAGCTGATTTGGTGTAGATGCTTCCCGCGGCCATGCTCAAGCATAGTGAGGAAATCAGCCAAGATCTGAGTAGGGTGGAACTCATCGGTTAAGCCATTCCAAACCGGCACGCCCGCATAAGCGCCTAAGTCTTCAACGATACTTTGGCCAAAGCCACGATATTCAATGCCATCGTACATGCGTCCCAATACACGCGCCGTATCTTTCATTGATTCTTTTTGACCAATCTGAGAACCAGAAGGGCCAAGGTAAGAGACTTGAGCACCTTGATCAAAGGCGGCCACTTCAAACGCACATCGTGTTCGAGTTGATGCTTTCTCGAAGATCAAAGCAATGTTTTTGCCGTTGAGTTTCTTCTGCTCAGTGCCTGCATACTTAGCTTTTTTTAGGTCAGCAGACAGGTCGAGTAAAAACTGAATCTCTTTAGGAGTAAAGTCGAGAAGTTTTAGAAAGTTACGATTGCGAAGATTAAAGGCCATCTCTCGCTCCTTGCGTATATAGAATCAATGAAGAACTTAGTTAAACATAAAAATGCTATATTTGTGAATATTTATTTTATTAATTTGATAAAAAAGGCCAGTAAATGAATACTGGCCTAGATAAGATTATTGAGTCTGTTTAACTGAGCTCTTTGACTTAGATACCATCTCTTTCGATAGGGCAACTCATACAGCGCGCGCCGCCACGACCACGGCCTAGCTCGTTGCCAGGAATCGTTAGAACTTCGATACCCGCTTTGTCGTATTTCTCATTGGTGTAAACATTACGTTCATAACCAATCACGGTACCTGGTTTCACTGTCAGTACGTTGTTAGCGTCATTCCACTGTTCACGCTCAGCTTCGTAGTTATCACCGCCGGTAGTGATGATCTTCAGTTGATCAAGGCCTAGTGCGCCTTCAATCGCTGACAGGTAGTTTTCAGCTTTCTCGACACGCATTTCGCCGTTTTCTTTTGGCGTTAAGCGCCAAGTGTCGAGGTCTTTACGAACGATCTCTGGATAGACAGAGAACGTGTCGATATCCATGTGTGTCATCACCGTATCAAGGTGCATACAAGAGCGGTGTTTTGGTAGATCGATCGCAATCACTTCGCTCGCTTGGCCTGATCTAAATAGGCTAGCCGCTAGGTTTTCGACACCTTGTGGTTTCGTACGCTCTGAAATACCAACCAGTACCGCACCTTTACCGATAACCAGTACGTCACCGCCTTCAATGTTAGCGTTGTCGTAGTGAAGGTCTTCGTCACCAAAGTACTTAATGAAATCTTGGCCTGCGAACACTGGGTGCCAGCGGTAGATAGCACGCAGGTGGTTCGTTTCACGTTGACGTGCAGGCTTCATCATTGGGTTAAGCGATACACCACCGTAAACCCAGCAAGAAGTATCTCGCGTAAATAGGTGGTTAGGCAGTGGCTCGATAACGAAATCGAGTGGTCGATGCATTTTAGGCAGCATCGATGATGATTTGATAGGAAGCTCAGAGTAGGCCAAGCCACCGAGTAAGATCGTTGCTAGATGCTCATTATCCATTTGAGCAAGGTAGTTTCTTAAGTCACGGGCGAAAGTCGGCCCATAACGGAAATCTGAGATTTGAGTATTCAGCAACCACTCACGAGCCTGAGATACGGCAAGCGTTTCTACTAGCAGGTCATGCAGCAGTAGTACTTCTACGTCTTGGCTGCGCAGCGTTTCTGCAAAGGCATCATGTTCTTCACCAGCGGCTTCAACGGCAAGTACATCATCAAATAGAAGATCATGACAGTTTGAAGGGGTGAGGTGGGTGAGTGCTCTTTCAGGTCTATTTAGGAGAACTCGTCTCAATTGACCGACTTCGGAGCCAACGTACAGCTTACTCATTTTGCATCCTTACTATTAATCCAGCGTCTATTTATGACAAGCTTGTCCGTAATATGCAAGTTTTGTAGATTGAGTTAATACAAGGTATTTGGGTAATAATTGGTCATAAAACCTGTGATTTTTAAGTTTATACAGATTAAATTCCAACTAACTGGCTATCGAACGGAACAACGTTTTTGAGGATCTATGCTCAATTCGTGGCTTGTTAGAATTGAATTTTGCTTATTAATCGTGATTTTTTATTCACTATTATGCACTTTTTGATAACAAGCTGAGGATTTATGCACCCCAAAAGCGGTTTAGCGTATGCACCTAACGTGACTAATCACGCAAGTTTTATTCAATAAGCCCTAAAGTGGCCACAAAAACGAAATGCTAAAATACGGCGCAGTTAATAAAATGTTGAAAATTTGTTTCTGTGATTTTGATTTCACTTTTGAATTGATATTGGCGCTGCGATCTCGCGATAAACTTACCTTTCTAGGCCTGATCTGGGTGGCTTTTCTAGACGATCCGTGCCATATTTCGTGACAATCAAATTTGATCTTTTCATAGTCAACACTCTGGAGCAGACACATGTCTCACGAAGATGAATATCTATCAGTAGCGGAATTAATTGAATTTCAAAAGGAAGAGACTCGCGACATCATTACAGCATTAATTGAAGATGGTAGCGATCCTGAAGCTCTATACGATATCGAGCATCACCTATTTGCTGAAGATTTCGATGTGCTTGAGAAAGCGGTTGTTGAAGCATTCAAAATGGGCTTTGAAGTGCTTGAAGCTGAAGAGACAGAAGACGAAGATGGCAATAAGCTACTTTGTTGTGATGCAACGATGCAATGTACTCTGAATGCAGAAGCGATTGATGAGCAAGTTGAGAAGCTTGTAAACCTTGCAGAGAAGTTTGACATTATCTACGACGGTTGGGGCACTTACTACGAAGGTGAAGATGCTATCTACCCAGACGAAGATGATGAAGGCGAAGAGTAATTCTTTCCCAATTTTAAAAAATGCCAGCCTCGAGCTGGCATTTTTTTACCCTCAGAAAAATAAATGTCTTTATATGCATTCATTCATTATAATGCGGTCAAAATTGATCTAGCTCAAGGAATGATATGCGGTTGCTTCTCGATGGTCTTTGGCAAATTTCGCCACTGACGGATCTCTCTATCCCACAAGATGACATCACCTTTCCGGCTCCGTTAAGCTCAAAGCTCCCTGATAGCTTGAGTGAAAGTCAAATTGCAGAGCAAGAGTGGCACCTGATGCACGACATCGAAGTGGATGACGCTATGTTAGCGTGTCCATTTGTTGAGTTAGTGATGGCTGGAGTCGATTATTTTGCTGAAGTTCGACTTAATGGTGTGGCTGTTTTTGATTGTGATGGTAGCCAAGCTGAATACCGTAAAGATATCCGTCCTTATATGCAGTCCGGCCGAAACCGTTTCGAGATCCTTTTCCTTGAAGAAGAGGAGAGCCTATTGCTTGAAGAAGACATGGATGACTCTGTATCTTCACAGGCTATCGCTAAATCTGATTCACGCATCGGGATTTGGCAAGCGCCATACCTGCAGTTCGTTCGAAACGTCAAGCTAGAGCAAGTTGTCACAGAGCAGATCTGGCACCACGGTGGTGGCTGTGAGTTTAAAGTGGATGTTATCTATCAAACGCTAAAGGCGGGGTTAGTATCGGCATCCATCAAGTTTAATGGTATGACTCTCGTGATGCCGATTGATGTACGCGCTGAACATACTGGCGTCGTGTTCCAGGTCGAAGCTCCTATCATTTTTGATATTGAGAATCCTAACCCCAAGTATCTATACCCATTAGAAGTGGTACTTGATGGGCAAGAAGAGAGTTCTTTTGTTGCCTTGAACCCAACTTCTTGCGTCAGTAACTTTCTACGTTAACTCCGTATATTTTAGCGTTATCTTCTTTCGCTATAGCGGCGCATTCTGCTTATAACGACTTGGCCATGACAACCTCACAAGCGTCGTGGCCTGTTTCTCCCCAAGCTGACTCAAGATGCTCAAACCCAAGCTTCTCATAGAGTTTGACCGCAGCACCCAAGCACTTCGTCGTTTCTAAATACATGTGTTGATACCCAAGTTGCTTGGCTTGCTTTAAGCTCAAAGCGACAATTCGCTTGGCTAGGCCATGCCCTCGAGTTTGCGGTAAGAAGTACATCTTTTGTAGCTCACACACATTGGGTTTACCTGCTAGAGGGGCAAAGCCACCGCCTCCGACGATCTTTCCGTTGTGTTCGATAACCCAGTACATTGCATTCGCTTGGCTATAGACAGAGTACATATCGTCGAGTGTTGGATCGGCCACGCCATAACCTTTATCTTCTGTGAGTCCATGCTCAGCCGAAACTTGGCGAATGATTTGTGCGATGCTTGGGTTGTCTTGCGGTGTAATGGGTCTAAGGGTGAACTCAGCAATTTGTTCCATGATCTGCCTATGAAAGGGTCACTAATATGTGACCCAATATATGGTGACTAAGCATGTTGGTGCAAACAGAATTGTTGTTGTGCCATTTGGTCGCCTGATTTACGTAACCAGACTTTCTCGTGGAAGTAGTAAGCAACTGTATTTAAAGTTGGCTCAAGCAAAGCCATCACGCCGCCGATGAAGGCATCGCCAGTCAACAAGTAGACAACGGTAAAGGCAACACTAAAGTGGATGGTAGCAAAGCTTGCTGTTTTTAATTTGGTCATCCACTGGCGAGCTTTAAGAGCTGGAACTTGAGCCCACGCCTTTTCATGAAAATAGAAGGCAACAGTATTCACAGAGGGCTCAATCATAGCGATTAAGCTACCAATTAAGATGTCGCCTGTTAGTACATAAGCGACACTAAATGCGATAGTAAAATGTAATGCAGCAAAGGTTAGTGTCTTTTTCATGATAATTACTCAGTCGTTGTGTTGTTTTGATAGGTCTATTATTGAGAATTATTATCATTAAGTATAATGGGAAGTAGAGATTAATTTGATAGATGAAACCTATCAATCAGTGCGGCTAGAGTGAGAAGCATTGGAATATTGGAATCAGGGACATAAAAAAAGGCTGGTCACCAAGACCAACCTTTCTATTTAGACCGAGAAGTTTGAAGCCTTCTCGTTCACTCGGTTTTAAAGCGCAGCGATTGTCGCTTTTTGCTCTTCAAGCTTAACAAGAGTTTCCTTGTAGCCTTCAAGCTTTTCACGCTCTTTCGCGATAACTGCTTCTGGTGCTTTAGCAACGAAACCTTCGTTACCTAGCTTACCTTCGATACGTTTAATCTCGCCGTGAGTCTTAGCGACTTCTTTATCTAGACGAGCAAGCTCTGCATCTTTGTCGATAAGACCCGCCATTGGGATCATCAACTCAGATTTGCCAACCAGTTTAGTTGCACAAGCAGGAGTCTCTTCACCATCAGCTAGAACTTTAATATCGTCTAGCTTAGCTAGAGAAGTAAGAACGATCTTGTTCGCTTCGATACGAGCGGCATCTTTCTCATCAGCAACCTTGATCATTACTTCTAAGCCTTGGCTTGGTGCAATGTCGTATTCCGCACGTAGGTTACGGATAGCAGTGATGAAAGTCTTAACCCATTCGATGTCGTCAACGATCTCAGCATTGAAGTTAGCTTCATTAAACTGAGGAAGCGCTTGAGTCATGATTGTCTCGCCTTCAACGCCGTCTACTAGCGGCTTAACGCTCTGCCAGATAGATTCAGTGATGTAAGGAAGAACAGGGTGAGCAAGACGCAGAGTCTTCTCAAGAACCGTGATAAGCGTGTAACGAGTCGCTTGTTGTTGAGCTTCAGTACCTTTCCAAAGAACAGGTTTAGTTAGCTCTAAGTACCAGTCACAGAATTGGTTCCAGATGAATTCGTAAAGCGTGTTTGCTGCCATGTCTAGACGGTAGTTGTCTAGGTGAGCATTAAACTCTTTCGCTGCAACTTCAAACTGAGACTCAATCCACTTATCGGCTAGAGAGAATTCCATGTTTGCACGGTCTTCTACAGACAGTGACATGCCACAGTCGTGCTCTTCTGTGTTCATCAGTACGTAACGGCTTGCGTTCCATAGCTTGTTACAGAAGTTACGGTAACCTTCAAGACGCTTCATGTCCCAGTTGATGTCACGGCCAGTTGAAGCCATAGCAGCAAGAGTGAAACGCAGTGCGTCAGTACCGTAGGGTTCGATACCGTTTTCGAATGTTTTACGTGTGTTCTTTTCGATCTTAGCAGCCAGTTTAGGTTGCATCATGTTGCCACAACGCTTCTCTACTAGCTCTTCAAGGCCGATGCCGTCAATCATGTCGATTGGGTCAAGTACGTTACCTTTCGACTTAGACATCTTATCGCCGTTTTCATCACGGATAAGACCTGTCATGTAAACAGTTTTGAAAGGTACTTGAGCCTTGCCATCTTCGTCTTTCACGAAGTGCATGGTCATCATGATCATACGAGCAACCCAGAAGAAGATAATATCAAAACCAGATACTAGTACTTCAGATGGGTGGAATGTTTTCAGTGCTTCAGTATCTTCAGGCCAGCCTTGTGTGCCGAACGTCCAAAGTGCAGAAGAGAACCAAGTATCCAGTACGTCGTCGTCTTGCTTAAGCACAACAACAGGCGCTAGGTTGTTCTTTTCACGAACTTCTTCTTCAGTGCGACCTACGTAAACTTTACCATCGTTGTCGTACCATGCTGGGATACGGTGGCCCCACCAAAGTTGACGAGAGATACACCAGTCTTGCACGTCACGCATCCACGCGAAGTACATGTTTTCGTACTGCTTAGGTACGAATTGGATTTGACCATCTTCAACCGCTTTAACTGCAGGTTCTGCAAGAGGTGCTGTGCGCACGTACCATTGGTCAGTCAGCATTGGTTCGATAACCACGCCACCACGGTCGCCGTAAGGGACAGTCAGGTCGTGATCTTTGATCTCTTCAAGAAGACCAAGCTCATCGAATTCAGCAACGATAGCTTTACGTGCAGCAAAACGCTCCATACCTTGGTACTTAGCAGGGATACCTGTTGAGTAAACATCGCTTTCTTCGCCGTTAGTCGTGAAGACTTCAGCAGCATCACGGATATCAGCATTGAACGTTAGGATGTTGATCATCGGTAGGTTGTTGCGCTTACCCACTTCGTAATCGTTAAAGTCATGAGCTGGAGTGATCTTCACACAACCCGTGCCTTTTTCCATGTCTGCGTGCTCATCGCCTACGATAGGGATAAGACGGTTTACAACAGGAAGTAGGATTTCTTTGCCGATAAGATCTTTGTAACGAGGATCTTCTGGGTTAACAGCAACACCAGTATCGCCAAGCATGGTTTCAGGACGAGTCGTCGCAACAACGATGTAGTCTTTACCATCTGCCGTTTTAACACCGTTCGCTAGCGGGTAGCGGAAGTGCCACATGAAACCTTTTTTGTCTTTGTTTTCAACTTCAAGATCCGAGATTGCAGTGTGCAGTTTAGGATCCCAGTTTACTAGACGTTTACCACGGTAGATTAGGTCTTCTTCGTATAGACGAACAAACACTTCTTGAGTCGCAGCCGATAGGCCGTCATCCATAGTGAATCGTTCACGATCCCAATCTACAGATGCACCAAGACGACGAAGTTGTTGAGTGATCGTGCCACCTGATTCGCCTTTCCATTCCCAGATCTTGTCGATGAAAGCTTCACGGCCGTAGTCGTGTTTTGTTTTGCCTTCTTCGGCAGCAATCTTACGCTCAACAACCATTTGAGTTGCGATACCAGCGTGGTCAGTACCCACTTGCCAAAGCGTGTTTTTGCCTTTCATACGTTGAGCACGGATAAGCGTATCCATGATCGTATCTTGGAACGCGTGACCCATGTGTAGGCTGCCAGTGACGTTCGGTGGCGGGATCATGATGCTGTAAGCTTCTTTTGATGTGTCACCGTGTGGCTTAAAGTAGCCTTTCTCTTCCCAAGTCTTATACAGAGCTTGTTCGATTGATGTTGGGTTGTATGTCTTTTCCATAGTGCTCTTAAACGGATACTGTGAATGGTTAATCGTGGTCAAACTTCATAAGTGAAGCTTCTTGAATCTAAATCCAAAGATAGCTTTAACTATGAGGTTTGACTATGGATGTTGAATCTCGATAGTTTGTAGCTGATATCCAGCTTGACGGTAAATTTTATACCTTTCTCGAGCGAGTTGCTTAGCTTTTTCTTCGCAAGGGACGAAGTCTATCACCTGAGCAAAGGCGTTCGCAAAGGTTGTATGATTATCGGCCAGATTAATTACTAGCTGACGATTCCAATTATGTTTTACGCCTTGATAGCCAATTTCGATGTTGGTTGAATACTTCGGGCCTTCGCCAACCAAGTTGTGCGCAATAAAATCACAGGGTTCGACTTGCCAGAAAACTTCAGCAATACGCTCGGCATGCTCTTTGTCATTACAGTTGAGATAAAGTTTAGCGCCTTGTTTTGCAAAGTGCTGAGCAAGAAACAGCACATAGTGAGTAAAACCATCTTCGCGGGCTTGCGGACTGTCTGAAGGCACTATGTAAAAAGTGGCAGTTTGCATACTTAACACTCGAACTGAAAATTGTGGACCTCAATATTACTTGGTCTACAGACTCTAACAAATAGCAGTTATTAAAAAAGGGCCCGTAGGCCCTTTTTACTATTTTGAAGATTGCTCTTCAGTCTCTTGGCCGCTGCGGTTCAATAAGAATTGGACAAGCATTGAGACAGGACGACCTGTCGAGCCTTTCGCTGCGCCTGACTTCCACGCCGTACCAGCACTGTCGATGTGTGCCCAGTGGTACTTCTTAGTGAATTTAGACAGGAAGCAACCAGCAGTAATTGTGCCGCCAGGACGGCCGCCGATGTTCGCCATATCAGCGAATGGGCTGTTTAGCTGCTCATGGTATTCGTCAGCCATAGGTAGACGCCATGCTCGGTCGCTTGCTTGCTCTGAAGCATTAACAAGTTCATGAGATAGTGGGTTGTGGTTTGATAGAACGCCACTGATGTGGTGACCTAGAGCAATAACACATGCGCCAGTTAGTGTCGCAACGTCGACAACACAATCAGGTTCAAAACGCTCAACGTAAGTTAGAGCATCACATAAAACCAAACGACCTTCTGCATCAGTATTTAATACTTCAACGGTTTGACCAGACATCGTAGTTAGGATGTCACCAGGGCGATAAGCGTTGCTACCAGGCATATTTTCACAACCCGCTAGAATACCAACAACGTTGATTGGCAGGTTAAGTTTCGCCAATGCTTTCATTGTACCGAATACAGAGGCAGCACCACACATATCGTACTTCATCTCATCCATGCCTTCGCCAGGCTTAAGTGAGATACCGCCTGAATCGAAAGTAAGACCTTTACCGACTAGGACGATAGGTTTTGCGTCTGGATCCGCAGCGCCTTTGTATTCCATGATAGACATCATCGATTCGTTCTTAGAGCCACGGCCTACTGCTAGGTATGAAGTCATACCCAGTTTTTCCATCTCTTCTTCGCCAATGATCTTAGTCTTCACAGTTTCATAATCGTCAGCTAGGCGACGAGCTTGAGATGCAAGGTAAGCAGGGTTTGCGATGTTCGGTGGCATATTGCCTAGATCTTTCGATGCTTTCACGCCTGAAGCAATAGCAAGGCCATGAGAAATAGCTTTCTCACCAAGGCTCAATTCACGACGTGTAGGTACGTTGAATACCAATTTACGTAGTGGGCGACGAGTCTCTGGCTTATTACTCTTGAATTGGTCAAACGTGTAAAGGCCATCTTTAGTTGCTTCTACAGCTTGACGAACTTTCCAGTAAGTGTCGCGACCTTTAACGTGAAGTTCTGTAAGGAAACATACTGCTTCCATAGAACCTGTTTCGTTTAGTGTGCTGATGGTTTTTTGGATGATTTCTTTGTATTGACGTTCGCCTAGCTCACGCTCTTTACCACAGCCTACCAGTAGAACACGTTCTGAAAGTACACCAGGTACTTGATGCAGTAGTAGCATCTGGCCAGGTTTACCCTCTAGATCACCGCGACGAAGCAGTGAACTAATATAGCCATCGCTAATCTTATCTAATTGCTCGGCGACTGGAGAAAGGCGGCGCGGTTCGAATACACCGACAACGATACATGCGCTGCGTTGTTTCTCTGGGCTGCCACTTTTTACACTGAACTCCATGCGTACTCCTACATCCTGAAGACAAATCGAACTAAATGTTAGATAATGGGTTCTTACTTGTTGGATCCTATAATGGAACTAACCTTAAAGAAGAACGCTAACACTTAGCTAAAAATTTAAAAAAATAAAAGGTTCAACGGGAAATTATAGTGATTCAATCAAAAAAACAAGTTTTGTATAGGTAATTTGAGCGTGATTATTGTTAGATATTTGATCCGCGAGACAATCAAGAGCCAATTTGCGATCTTTTTTGTTCTCTTTCTCGTGTTTCTCAGCCAAAAATTCATCAGTGTTTTAGCGGATGCCTCTGATGGTGATATCCCTGCGAGTCTTATATTGTCGATTGTTGGCTTAAATATGCCAGCGATGGGCCTATTGATGCTTCCACTCAGTATCTATATTGGTATTTTGCTTACTTTTGGCCGCCTTTACGCTGAAAGTGAAATAGTGGTCATGAACGCCACCGGTATCGGTAATAAATTCCTGATCCAATCTGCGCTTTACCTCGCTTTAATTACGGCATCTGTTGCAGCCTTTAACTCATTTTGGTTATCTCCTTGGTCACAAGACAAAGTTGAACAAATGTATGAAGAAGTAGCTGCAGAGAACAGCGTTGATTTGCTACCAAAAGGTAAGTTTGAAGGTACGCCGGATGGCTCTTCTGTCGTGTTTATTGATGATATCGACGGTAATAAGTTAGAAAACGTGTTCGTAGCTCAAATGCGTCCGCGTGATTCTGTACTGCCAAGTGTGATGTTCTCGAAGTCAGGTGATGTAAAAGAGCTCAGTGATGGTCGCCAAGTGATCGTAATGTACGATGGTACTCGTCATGAAGGCATTCCGACTCGCCTCGACTACAGGGTGACGCACTTTGAAGAATACGAAGGCCTGATTGGTCAGCGTGAAGTTGAGAAGAAAGGTCGAGACTGGGAAGCGATCCCTACGCTTGAACTGATTGGTAACTCAAATAATAGTGCGAAAGCAGAGTTGCAGTGGCGTATTTCTTTGGTACTTTGTATTCCATTGTTGACCATGCTTGTCGTGCCACTGTCTGCGGTAAACCCTCGGCAAGGTCGTTTTGCGAAAATCGGCCCAGCAATACTGATTTATCTCACCTATTTCTTAGCAATCAGTGCAACCAAGTCTTCAATCGAAGAGGGGAGCATTCCTGCGGTAATCGGCATGTGGCCAATCAATGCGTTATTGTTATTTGTCGCGATTGGTGCCAACTTTATGGATAGCGTGCCAGTAAGGCGTTTGAAAGAAAAATTCAAGAATAAGAGGTTGGCTTAAGCCGTGTTTAAGATTCTCGATTTATATATAGGCAGAACCATCATCGCAACGACGTCACTGGTATTGGTGACGTTTGTTGGTCTCTCTGGGATCATCAAATATGTAGAACAGCTAAGAAAAGTTGGCCGTGGTACATACGATCTATTACAAGCGCTGTATTTCGTTTTATTGAGTATCCCTCGTGATATCGAAATGTTCTTTCCAATGGCTGCATTGCTTGGCGCATTGATAGGGCTTGGTATGCTTGCTGCAAGTTCTGAGCTTGTCGTTATGCAGGCAGCTGGTTTCTCTAAGTTAGATATCGGCCTATCAGTACTTAAAACAGCTATTCCACTGATGATCGTGGTGACATTGCTTGGTCAATGGGGAGCACCGCAAGCGCAGAAAATGGCTCGTGATCTAAGAACTATCTCGATTGCTGGTGGTAATATTATTTCGACGCAAAGTGGTGTCTGGGCTCGTGATGCCAATGACTTCATCTTCATTGTCAAAATCGATGACCAGAAGCTATATGGAATGAACATGTGGCGCTTTGATGAAAACAAGGCACTTAAAACCGCTATTTATTCTGACGAAGTTGATTACGTTGGAGACAACGTGTGGACGATGAAGGATGTAGAGATCACGTCTTTTGAAAACGAACTTCAAATTACTAAAGAAAGTTTACCGACTTACTCTTGGGAAACGTCATTAGCTCCAGATAAGTTGGCGATAGTAACGGTTAAACCAGAAGAGCTATCGTTAAGTGGGTTGTATGATTATGTTTCTTATCTGAAGGCGTCAGAGCAAGATGCATCACGCTATGAATTGGCGCTGTGGAGAAAGATAACCCAGCCAATTTCGATCGCGGTTATGATGTTGATGGCACTGTCGTTTATCTTTGGTCCTTTGCGTAGTGTGACCATGGGTGCGAGGATTTTGTCAGGTGTTATTGCTGGCTTTACCTTCTATATATCCAGTGAGTTCTTTGGCCCAGTGAGTTTGGTTTATCAAATACCACCCGCCTTTGGCGCAATAGCCCCGAGCGTGGTGTTCCTTGGAATTGCCATCATGCTCTTGAGGCGGAAACTGTAAATAGTAAAAAGGAAGGCATAACGCCTTCCTTTTTTGATCTTGATTGGAGCTAACTTAAATCACATTATCGTGCTTGTGGTAACACAACGACTTCGGTCTTTGCCCAGATATCGTGAAAGCCACGTTTTTCAGGATCGAATGGAACACATAGGTTTGCCAGTCCAAAACCTGAAGTACCTAAACGAATCAGCGCCTGAGTTACTGTGATCGCTGAGCCATCTTTGTTTTGAACGCGCAGCTTCCAAGCTCTCATGCCGAGAGTTTGACCAGCTCTAGTCCAGAAGAACACGAAGAAATATACCCAAACGGCGACTAAGTAAAAGGTATATGCAGGGCTCCAAATCGGATGGTTGGTTAAGAAGTCACTAACATCGGCATAACCGCTGTGGTTAAAAATGCCGAGAGCCATGAGCGCGTGCAGTAGAGCGACAATGACGCCAGCCGCCAACATTTCAATAGCGATTACGATCAGAGCGTCGTAGAACAAGGCACCAAATCGGCGCATGACTCCTGCTGGTGGCAGAGTGTTTGTTGATGTCATGTGTTATTACTTCTTTAAAAATTGAGGCGTCAGAATATAGTTTAAGGCTTAGCCTGAAAAGAGACATGACGCACAGCTTATGACTTAGTGGCGAAATTATCGGCAAACACACATGAATTCAAGTTTTTATACTTGCCACATCAGTTCGCATACGTATAATGCCAAACATCGAAAGGGCAATGCCCCAAGATAATGCCGGTATGGTGAAATTGGTATACACGACGGATTCAAAATCCGTTGCCTTCGGGCGTGGCGGTTCAAGTCCGCCTACCGGTACCATATTTAAATGACAAAGCCTCGACGAAAGTCGGGGCTTTGTTGTATCTGAGATATAGGAAGCGTTGCCTTCGCGGTGGCGGCAGGAATGCCTGTCCAATCATTCCGCCTACCGGTACCAAACATAGAAAGGTCGCTTTTATAGCGACCTTTCGTCGTTTTAGGCGTTTATGAATTTGAAATCCAGCGTGTCGGCTTGGATGCAAGCCCAGTCAAGTCGCCTACCGGTACCATATTTAGATAAAGCCCTGATCAGAAATGGTCGGGGCTTTGTTGTATCTGGGGTATAGGAAGCGTTGCCTTCGCGGTGGCGGCAGGAATGCCTGTCCAATAAGTCCGCCTACCGGTACCAAACATAGAAAGGTCGCTTTTATAGCGACCTTTCGTCGTTTTAGGCGTTTGTGAATTTAAAATCCAGCGTGTCGCTGCAGTTGCCCTTCAATTAGACAGATCTTGATGTTTCATTCCTAAATCCCATAATTTCGCTTCGCTACTCGGTCTGATAATGAATTAATTATCTTAAATCATGATGTTACCTGTCATTCTCTCTTCTATTGTCTATGTTTAAAGGACTAACAGAGGAGAGAAATATGCTGACAGTAACCCCTTACTTATTTTTTGATGGTCGTTGTAGTGAAGCGTTGGATTTTTATCACAAGTGCTTTGGTGGTGTGGTTTTATCTAAGCAGCTTTTTAGTGATGCACCACAGGTAATAGAGGGAGCTCAACCTGATTGGGTTATGCATGCTGAGTTCGAAGCGTTTGGTATGAAGCTGATGATGTCTGATGGTGTTAAGGCAAAAGAACTCAAAGGCAACAATCTCGCTCTCTCTCTTGTGACTGAAGATAGCGCGACTCAAGAACAAATCTTTGAAAAGCTCAAGAAGGGAGGGCGGATAATGACTCCACTCGCAGATACTTTTTGGGGGGCTCGATTTGGCAAAGTAGAAGATAAATTCGGTATACGCTGGATGGTGCACTGCGACTCTTTAAGTTGAGCCTGTGAAATTGGATAGTGAAATTGCTGCTTGGTTTTATTAGAATTATAAATAGAGATTAATCATCAATATTATATATAAAAATGGGCAGCATAAAGATTACCGTAGATCGCATTCAGCCCGGTCTGCATATACGACTCCCCGTAAAATGGAATGAACACCCATTTTTATTCAACAGCTTTAAAATCAAAGATGACGCTCAAGTAAAAGTAATTCGACATCTTGGGATTAAGCACGTCTATATAAACCTGAGTCAAAGTGATACCTCACCTTTACCTGTTAATCACGTAGGTGAACAAGAAGTCGATATTGATTCACAGGTAAGCCTTGAAACGGAAAGAATGTGGAAAGATAAGCATGAGCGTATCGAAACCCTTAGCTCTTACCGCCGCAGGGTGAGTCATTGTGAGAGAGAGTTTGAACGTTCGCTTGCTCGAATGCGATCTGTGATGACCAAGATCCGTAACAGACCTTTAGATGCGGTAGGGGAGGTTAAGGCTCTTGTTGATGATATCGTTGAAACTCTAGTGAGCGATGATAACGTCACCTTGCACCTTATGAATGCTAAAGCAGATTTCGAAGATATTTACTTTCATACTCTAAATGTTTCGGTTGTTGCACTGATGATAGGAAAGGCCAAAGGCTATAACACACAGCAATTGAAAGACCTCTCATTCGCAGCGTTGTTTCATGATGTAGGCAAGATCAAAATACCAGTCGCGATACTAAGAAAGCAGAGTGCACTAACGGTGCCAGAAGAGAACTACCTGAAGCTTCATACTAAATACGGTGCGGATATTGTATCGGCAATTGATGACTTTCCTGAAAGTGCTAAAAAGGTGATCGCTCAACATCATGAGATGAATGATGGTTCTGGCTACCCCGAGGGCTTAAAAGAACATGAGATTGATGAATTTGCCAAGATAGTCGCCGTGGCTAATGCATTTGATAACCTTTGCCATGGTAAAACGCAATCTCAACAAATGATCCCGTATTTGGCACTGTCCCACCTATATAAGAGCTGCAAGCATCTATATAGCCAAGATAACTTGGGGCTGTTAGTTAAGTTCATGGGAGTCTATCCACCAGGAACTGTAGTACAGCTTTCAAATGACTCGATTGGGATTGTGATATCCGTTAACGCTAAACATATGCTTTATCCAAATGTACTTATCTATGATCCTAGCGTGCCAAGAACCCAAGCTCCGATCATTGACCTCTTTATTAAAGAGATCAAAATCGTTAATGCCGTTCATCCAAGCAAATTACCTGAACAAGTTCGAGAGTATCTAAACCCTAGGGCTCGTTTATCTTACTTTTTTGATAGTGGAGAGTAGTTATCCACAGGTCGTTGTGGGTAATTTGTTCGAAACTTGGGGTGAAAGTGGTATAAATAAGCCCTTGGTTGAAATGTCTTCGCTTAACCTCTTTTTTTAATAAAAAACGCATTTATTGCTTGCCAATATGAGCGGCATCTCTATAATGCCGCCTCACTGACACGGCAGACGCCACAAGGCTTCAGCGAGAAATGTTAGTAAGGCAACTAGCTTTAAGCGATGATTCGCTTCTACTTTTAGAAAGTAGGAATTAATTCCAAATAAGTGTTTGACACTGAGAATTAAATCGCTAGAATGGCCGCCTCTTCCGAAGTGATGTAAGTCACAACGAAGAGAAGCTCTTTAACAATTTAAACCTATCAATCTGTGTGGGCACTCGTTGATGAATATCAAAACGTTTTATCTTCCCTTTTTTAAAGAGAAGTAAAACAGATTCCTCGGAATCAAATTTGGTTTCAATGAACTGAGTGACCAATACGAATAACTACTTTCTCTTGTAGAAAGAAGGTATTTGGCACAGTCAATTCATTATCTTTCTGTTGGAAAGATAATAGCTTTAGAATTACTTTTTGTAGTTTTGAAGTCAGTATTCATTGAGCCGACAAAATCTTAAATTGAAGAGTTTGATCATGGCTCAGATTGAACGCTGGCGGCAGGCCTAACACATGCAAGTCGAGCGGAAACGACACTAACAATCCTTCGGGTGCGTTAATGGGCGTCGAGCGGCGGACGGGTGAGTAATGCCTAGGAAATTGCCTTGATGTGGGGGATAACCATTGGAAACGATGGCTAATACCGCATAATGCCTACGGGCCAAAGAGGGGGACCTTCGGGCCTCTCGCGTCAAGATATGCCTAGGTGGGATTAGCTAGTTGGTGAGGTAATGGCTCACCAAGGCGACGATCCCTAGCTGGTCTGAGAGGATGATCAGCCACACTGGAACTGAGACACGGTCCAGACTCCTACGGGAGGCAGCAGTGGGGAATATTGCACAATGGGCGAAAGCCTGATGCAGCCATGCCGCGTGTATGAAGAAGGCCTTCGGGTTGTAAAGTACTTTCAGTTGTGAGGAAGGGGGTAGCGTTAATAGCGCTATCTCTTGACGTTAGCAACAGAAGAAGCACCGGCTAACTCCGTGCCAGCAGCCGCGGTAATACGGAGGGTGCGAGCGTTAATCGGAATTACTGGGCGTAAAGCGCATGCAGGTGGTTCATTAAGTCAGATGTGAAAGCCCGGGGCTCAACCTCGGAACTGCATTTGAAACTGGTGAACTAGAGTGCTGTAGAGGGGGGTAGAATTTCAGGTGTAGCGGTGAAATGCGTAGAGATCTGAAGGAATACCAGTGGCGAAGGCGGCCCCCTGGACAGACACTGACACTCAGATGCGAAAGCGTGGGGAGCAAACAGGATTAGATACCCTGGTAGTCCACGCCGTAAACGATGTCTACTTGGAGGTTGTGGCCTTGAGCCGTGGCTTTCGGAGCTAACGCGTTAAGTAGACCGCCTGGGGAGTACGGTCGCAAGATTAAAACTCAAATGAATTGACGGGGGCCCGCACAAGCGGTGGAGCATGTGGTTTAATTCGATGCAACGCGAAGAACCTTACCTACTCTTGACATCCAGAGAAGCCAGCGGAGACGCAGGTGTGCCTTCGGGAGCTCTGAGACAGGTGCTGCATGGCTGTCGTCAGCTCGTGTTGTGAAATGTTGGGTTAAGTCCCGCAACGAGCGCAACCCTTATCCTTGTTTGCCAGCTAGTAATGTCGGGAACTCCAGGGAGACTGCCGGTGATAAACCGGAGGAAGGTGGGGACGACGTCAAGTCATCATGGCCCTTACGAGTAGGGCTACACACGTGCTACAATGGCGCATACAGAGGGCAGCAAGCTAGCGATAGTGAGCGAATCCCAAAAAGTGCGTCGTAGTCCGGATTGGAGTCTGCAACTCGACTCCATGAAGTCGGAATCGCTAGTAATCGTGAATCAGAATGTCACGGTGAATACGTTCCCGGGCCTTGTACACACCGCCCGTCACACCATGGGAGTGGGCTGCAAAAGAAGTGGGTAGTTTAACCTTTCGGGGAGGACGCTCACCACTTTGTGGTTCATGACTGGGGTGAAGTCGTAACAAGGTAGCCCTAGGGGAACCTGGGGCTGGATCACCTCCTTATACGAAGATATTCACGATAAGTGTCCACACAGATTGATATGTTTAAACAGTTAAGAGTAACCTATGTCCCGTTCGTCTAGAGGCCTAGGACACCGCCCTTTCACGGCGGTAACAGGGGTTCGACTCCCCTACGGGATACCATCTTTAAGCACATTTATTTAAGTGTTTTTAAAAATGGTTCATTTTATTGAATCAAGCTCTTTAACAATTTGGAAAGCTGACTGATTAACTGACTTACGAGTCATGTTAATCAAATTTAAAAGTTCTCAATGTTTATCTGCTCTTATTTAATAAGAACGGTATAAACACAACAAACACATTCAAGTGTCTTCACTTTTTAAAGTGAAAGCAAATAGAAACCCTTTCGGGTTGTATGGTTAAGTGACTAAGCGTACACGGTGGATGCCTTGGCAGTCAGAGGCGATGAAAGGCGTAATAACTTGCGATAAGCCCAGATTAGGTAGTAATAACCTTTTGAGTCTGGGATTCCTGAATGGGGAAACCCACTTACATAAGTAAGTATCCTGTTGTGAATACATAGCAACAGGAGGCAAACCGGGGGAACTGAAACATCTAAGTACCCCGAGGAAGAGAAATCAACCGAGATTCCGAAAGTAGCGGCGAGCGAAATTGGATTAGCCCTTAAGCTTTTAATGATGCAGGTGAAGAGTCTGGAAAGTCTCGCAGTAAAGGGTGATAGCCCCGTAACCGACACATCATAATCAGTGAAAACGAGTAGGGCGGGACACGTGATATCCTGTCTGAATATGGGGGGACCATCCTCCAAGGCTAAATACTACTGACTGACCGATAGTGAACCAGTACCGTGAGGGAAAGGCGAAAAGAACCCCTGTGAGGGGAGTGAAATAGAACCTGAAACCGTGTACGTACAAGCAGTAGGAGCACCTTCGTGGTGTGACTGCGTACCTTTTGTATAATGGGTCAGCGACTTAATTTTAGTAGCAAGGTTAACCGTTTAGGGGAGCCGTAGGGAAACCGAGTCTTAACTGGGCGTACAGTTGCTAGGATTAGACCCGAAACCAGGTGATTTAGCCATGGGCAGGTTGAAGGTTGAGTAACATCAACTGGAGGACCGAACCGACTAATGTTGAAAAATTAGCGGATGACTTGTGGCTAGGGGTGAAAGGCCAATCAAACCTGGAGATAGCTGGTTCTCCCCGAAAGCTATTTAGGTAGCGCCTCGGACGAATACTACTGGGGGTAGAGCACTGTTAAGGCTAGGGGGTCATCCCGACTTACCAACCCTTTGCAAACTCCGAATACCAGTAAGTACTATCCGGGAGACACACGGCGGGTGCTAACGTCCGTCGTGGAGAGGGAAACAACCCAGACCGCCAGCTAAGGTCCCAAAGTATAGCTAAGTGGGAAACGATGTGGGAAGGCTCAGACAGCCAGGATGTTGGCTTAGAAGCAGCCATCATTTAAAGAAAGCGTAATAGCTCACTGGTCGAGTCGGCCTGCGCGGAAGATGTAACGGGGCTAAGCTATACACCGAAGCTGCGGCTACGTACCTTAGGGTATGTGGGGTAGGGGAGCGTTCTGTAAGCCGTTGAAGGTGGCCTGTAAGGGCTGCTGGAGGTATCAGAAGTGCGAATGCTGACATGAGTAACGATAAAGGGAGTGAAAAACTCCCTCGCCGGAAGACCAAGGGTTCCTGTCCAACGTTAATCGGGGCAGGGTAAGTCGACTCCTAAGGCGAGGCCGAAAGGCGTAGTCGATGGGAAACGGGTTAATATTCCCGTACTTCTTACAATTGCGATGGGGGGACGGAGAAGGCTAGGTGGGCCTGGCGACGGTTGTCCAGGTTCAAGTACGTAGGCGGGTGGTTTAGGTAAATCCGGACCGCTATTAACGCTGAGATACGATGTCGAGCTACTACGGTAGTGAAGTCATTGATGCCATGCTTCCAGGAAAAGCCTCTAAGCTTCAGATTGTAAGGAATCGTACCCCAAACCGACACAGGTGGTCGGGTAGAGAATACCAAGGCGCTTGAGAGAACTCGGGTGAAGGAACTAGGCAAAATGGTACCGTAACTTCGGGAGAAGGTACGCTCTTATCAGTGAAGTCCCTTGCGGATGGAGCAGACGAGAGTCGCAGATACCAGGTGGCTGCAACTGTTTATTAAAAACACAGCACTGTGCAAAATCGTAAGATGACGTATACGGTGTGACGCCTGCCCGGTGCCGGAAGGTTAATTGATGGGGTTAGACTTCGGTCGAAGCTCTTGATCGAAGCCCCGGTAAACGGCGGCCGTAACTATAACGGTCCTAAGGTAGCGAAATTCCTTGTCGGGTAAGTTCCGACCTGCACGAATGGCGTAATGATGGCCACGCTGTCTCCACCCGAGACTCAGTGAAATTGAAATCGCTGTGAAGATGCAGTGTACCCGCGGCTAGACGGAAAGACCCCGTGAACCTTTACTACAGCTTGGCACTGAACATTGAACCTACATGTGTAGGATAGGTGGGAGACTATGAAACCGCGTCGCTAGATGTGGTGGAGTCGTCCTTGAAATACCACCCTTGTAGTTTTGATGTTCTAACGTTGGTCCCTGAATCGGGATTACGGACAGTGCCTGGTGGGTAGTTTGACTGGGGCGGTCTCCTCCCAAAGAGTAACGGAGGAGCACGAAGGTGGGCTAAACACGGTTGGACATCGTGTGGTTAGTGCAATGGCATAAGCCCGCTTGACTGCGAGAATGACAATTCGAGCAGGTGCGAAAGCAGGTCATAGTGATCCGGTGGTTCTGAATGGAAGGGCCATCGCTCAACGGATAAAAGGTACTCCGGGGATAACAGGCTGATACCGCCCAAGAGTTCATATCGACGGCGGTGTTTGGCACCTCGATGTCGGCTCATCACATCCTGGGGCTGAAGTCGGTCCCAAGGGTATGGCTGTTCGCCATTTAAAGTGGTACGCGAGCTGGGTTTAGAACGTCGTGAGACAGTTCGGTCCCTATCTGCCGTGGGCGTTGGAAAATTGAAAGGGGCTGCTCCTAGTACGAGAGGACCGGAGTGGACGAACCTCTGGTGTTCGGGTTGTCATGCCAATGGCATTGCCCGGTAGCTAAGTTCGGAATCGATAACCGCTGAAAGCATCTAAGCGGGAAGCGAGCCTTGAGATGAGTTTTCCCTGGCACTATAAGTGTCCTAAAGGGTTGTCGTAGACTACGACGTTGATAGGCAGGGTGTGTAAGTGCTGCGAGGCATTGAGCTAACCTGTACTAATTGCCCGTGAGGCTTAACCATACAACACCCAAGGGGTTTTGATGGACTCAAAACTGTTGTTTCCGCTTTAAAAAGCAGAGGCAAACAAGAACACTTGAATGAGTTTACGTAAGAACTTTTAATAGCTTTCCAGATTATTTTGCCTTCAGCTTTTTAAAAAAGCTGAAAGTAAAAGCAAAATTTGCTTGGCGACCATAGCATTGTGGACCCACCTGATTCCATGCCGAACTCAGAAGTGAAACACAATAGCGCCGATGGTAGTGTGGGGCTTCCCCATGTGAGAGTAGGACATCGCCAGGCTTTAAATTTATTTTCACTTTTTTAAAAGTGAAGACAAAAGTTCGACTTTGTCTATTAAGTAGACAGGTCACCATAGAGTTCTAAGTTTTCTTAGTATTTTATGTTGACTTTCAAAGTAGAAAGCGTATTATACGCGTCCTGCTTAAGTGCTAAGGCACTGAAAGCGTTCTCTTTTTAGAGAACAAGCTCTTTAACAATTTAAACCTATCAATCTGTGTGGGCACTCGTTGATGAATATCAAAACGTTTTATCTTCCCTTTTTTAAAGAGAAGTAAAACAGATTCCTCGGAATCAAATTTGGTTTCAATGAACTGAGTGACCAATACGAATAACTACTTTCTCTTGTAGAAAGAAGGTATTTGGCACAGTCAATTCATTATCTTTCTGTTGGAAAGATAATAGCTTTAGAATTACTTTTGTAGTTTTGAAGTCAGTATTCATTGAGCCGACAAAATCTTAAATTGAAGAGTTTGATCATGGCTCAGATTGAACGCTGGCGGCAGGCCTAACACATGCAAGTCGAGCGGAAACGACACTAACAATCCTTCGGGTGCGTTAATGGGCGTCGAGCGGCGGACGGGTGAGTAATGCCTAGGAAATTGCCTTGATGTGGGGGATAACCATTGGAAACGATGGCTAATACCGCATAATGCCTACGGGCCAAAGAGGGGGACCTTCGGGCCTCTCGCGTCAAGATATGCCTAGGTGGGATTAGCTAGTTGGTGAGGTAATGGCTCACCAAGGCGACGATCCCTAGCTGGTCTGAGAGGATGATCAGCCACACTGGAACTGAGACACGGTCCAGACTCCTACGGGAGGCAGCAGTGGGGAATATTGCACAATGGGCGAAAGCCTGATGCAGCCATGCCGCGTGTATGAAGAAGGCCTTCGGGTTGTAAAGTACTTTCAGTTGTGAGGAAGGGGGTAGTGTTAATAGCGCTATCTCTTGACGTTAGCAACAGAAGAAGCACCGGCTAACTCCGTGCCAGCAGCCGCGGTAATACGGAGGGTGCGAGCGTTAATCGGAATTACTGGGCGTAAAGCGCATGCAGGTGGTTCATTAAGTCAGATGTGAAAGCCCGGGGCTCAACCTCGGAACTGCATTTGAAACTGGTGAACTAGAGTACTGTAGAGGGGGGTAGAATTTCAGGTGTAGCGGTGAAATGCGTAGAGATCTGAAGGAATACCAGTGGCGAAGGCGGCCCCCTGGACAGATACTGACACTCAGATGCGAAAGCGTGGGGAGCAAACAGGATTAGATACCCTGGTAGTCCACGCCGTAAACGATGTCTACTTGGAGGTTGTGGCCTTGAGCCGTGGCTTTCGGAGCTAACGCGTTAAGTAGACCGCCTGGGGAGTACGGTCGCAAGATTAAAACTCAAATGAATTGACGGGGGCCCGCACAAGCGGTGGAGCATGTGGTTTAATTCGATGCAACGCGAAGAACCTTACCTACTCTTGACATCCAGAGAAGCCAGCGGAGACGCAGGTGTGCCTTCGGGAGCTCTGAGACAGGTGCTGCATGGCTGTCGTCAGCTCGTGTTGTGAAATGTTGGGTTAAGTCCCGCAACGAGCGCAACCCTTATCCTTGTTTGCCAGCGAGTAATGTCGGGAACTCCAGGGAGACTGCCGGTGATAAACCGGAGGAAGGTGGGGACGACGTCAAGTCATCATGGCCCTTACGAGTAGGGCTACACACGTGCTACAATGGCGCATACAGAGGGCAGCAAGCTAGCGATAGTGAGCGAATCCCAAAAAGTGCGTCGTAGTCCGGATTGGAGTCTGCAACTCGACTCCATGAAGTCGGAATCGCTAGTAATCGTGAATCAGAATGTCACGGTGAATACGTTCCCGGGCCTTGTACACACCGCCCGTCACACCATGGGAGTGGGCTGCAAAAGAAGTGGGTAGTTTAACCTTTCGGGGAGGACGCTCACCACTTTGTGGTTCATGACTGGGGTGAAGTCGTAACAAGGTAGCCCTAGGGGAACCTGGGGCTGGATCACCTCCTTATACGAAGATATCTTTGATGAGTACCCACACAGATTGATTAGGTTTAGAAAAGTTAAGAGACGATATTGGGTCTGTAGCTCAGCTGGTTAGAGCGCTCGCCTGATAAGCGGGAGGTCGGTGGTTCAAGTCCACTCAGACCCACCAATATCGACCTAGATGGGGCTATAGCTCAGCTGGGAGAGCGCCTGCCTTGCACGCAGGAGGTCTGCGGTTCGATCCCGCATAGCTCCACCATCTTTAAGCGTTCTTGTTCGACAAAAAGTCTTACGAGAGTCTTTAAAAATGGTTCAATTTATTGAATCAAGCTCTTTAACAATTTGGAAAGCTGACTGATTGATTACTTACGAGTAATTCAATCAAATTTAAAAGTTCTCAATGTTTATCTTTCATTAGATAAACACAACAAACACATTCAAGTGTCTTGGCTTTTTGTATTCACTTTTTAAAAGTGGAAATAAAGAGTGATTCAAACTTAGTTTGAATCAAAATTGAGTCCGGCAAACAGTCATTGAGAATTAACCCTTCTTGATGACAACCAAAAACCTTGGTTAGTTGCCATACGCTAAGACCCTTTCGGGTTGTATGGTTAAGTGACTAAGCGTACACGGTGGATGCCTTGGCAGTCAGAGGCGATGAAAGGCGTAATAACTTGCGATAAGCCCAGATTAGGTAGTAATAACCTTTTGAGTCTGGGATTCCTGAATGGGGAAACCCACTTACATAAGTAAGTATCCTGTTGTGAATACATAGCAACAGGAGGCAAACCGGGGGAACTGAAACATCTAAGTACCCCGAGGAAGAGAAATCAACCGAGATTCCGAAAGTAGCGGCGAGCGAAATTGGATTAGCCCTTAAGCTTTTAATGATGCAGGTGAAGAGTCTGGAAAGTCTCGCAGTAAAGGGTGATAGCCCCGTAACCGACACATCATAATCAGTGAAAACGAGTAGGGCGGGACACGTGATATCCTGTCTGAATATGGGGGGACCATCCTCCAAGGCTAAATACTACTGACTGACCGATAGTGAACCAGTACCGTGAGGGAAAGGCGAAAAGAACCCCTGTGAGGGGAGTGAAATAGAACCTGAAACCGTGTACGTACAAGCAGTAGGAGCACCTTCGTGGTGTGACTGCGTACCTTTTGTATAATGGGTCAGCGACTTAATTTTAGTAGCAAGGTTAACCGTTTAGGGGAGCCGTAGGGAAACCGAGTCTTAACTGGGCGTACAGTTGCTAGGATTAGACCCGAAACCAGGTGATCTAGCCATGGGCAGGTTGAAGGTTGAGTAACATCAACTGGAGGACCGAACCGACTAATGTTGAAAAATTAGCGGATGACTTGTGGCTAGGGGTGAAAGGCCAATCAAACCTGGAGATAGCTGGTTCTCCCCGAAAGCTATTTAGGTAGCGCCTCGGACGAATACTACTGGGGGTAGAGCACTGTTAAGGCTAGGGGGTCATCCCGACTTACCAACCCTTTGCAAACTCCGAATACCAGTAAGTACTATCCGGGAGACACACGGCGGGTGCTAACGTCCGTCGTGGAGAGGGAAACAACCCAGACCGCCAGCTAAGGTCCCAAAGTATAGCTAAGTGGGAAACGATGTGGGAAGGCTCAGACAGCCAGGATGTTGGCTTAGAAGCAGCCATCATTTAAAGAAAGCGTAATAGCTCACTGGTCGAGTCGGCCTGCGCGGAAGATGTAACGGGGCTAAGCTATACACCGAAGCTGCGGCTACGTACCTTAGGGTATGTGGGGTAGGGGAGCGTTCTGTAAGCCGTTGAAGGTGGCCTGTAAGGGCTGCTGGAGGTATCAGAAGTGCGAATGCTGACATGAGTAACGATAAAGGGAGTGAAAAACTCCCTCGCCGGAAGACCAAGGGTTCCTGTCCAACGTTAATCGGGGCAGGGTAAGTCGACTCCTAAGGCGAGGCCGAAAGGCGTAGTCGATGGGAAACGGGTTAATATTCCCGTACTTCTTACAATTGCGATGGGGGGACGGAGAAGGCTAGGTGGGCCTGGCGACGGTTGTCCAGGTTCAAGTACGTAGGCGGGTGGTTTAGGTAAATCCGGACCGCTATTAACGCTGAGATACGATGTCGAGCTACTACGGTAGTGAAGTCATTGATGCCATGCTTCCAGGAAAAGCCTCTAAGCTTCAGATTGTAAGGAATCGTACCCCAAACCGACACAGGTGGTCGGGTAGAGAATACCAAGGCGCTTGAGAGAACTCGGGTGAAGGAACTAGGCAAAATGGTACCGTAACTTCGGGAGAAGGTACGCTCTTATCAGTGAAGTCCCTTGCGGATGGAGCAGACGAGAGTCGCAGATACCAGGTGGCTGCAACTGTTTATTAAAAACACAGCACTGTGCAAAATCGTAAGATGACGTATACGGTGTGACGCCTGCCCGGTGCCGGAAGGTTAATTGATGGGGTTAGACTTCGGTCGAAGCTCTTGATCGAAGCCCCGGTAAACGGCGGCCGTAACTATAACGGTCCTAAGGTAGCGAAATTCCTTGTCGGGTAAGTTCCGACCTGCACGAATGGCGTAATGATGGCCACGCTGTCTCCACCCGAGACTCAGTGAAATTGAAATCGCTGTGAAGATGCAGTGTACCCGCGGCTAGACGGAAAGACCCCGTGAACCTTTACTACAGCTTGGCACTGAACATTGAACCTACATGTGTAGGATAGGTGGGAGACTTTGAAACCGCGTCGCTAGATGTGGTGGAGTCGTCCTTGAAATACCACCCTTGTAGTTTTGATGTTCTAACGTTGGTCCCTGAATCGGGATTACGGACAGTGCCTGGTGGGTAGTTTGACTGGGGCGGTCTCCTCCCAAAGAGTAACGGAGGAGCACGAAGGTGGGCTAAACACGGTTGGACATCGTGTGGTTAGTGCAATGGCATAAGCCCGCTTGACTGCGAGAATGACAATTCGAGCAGGTGCGAAAGCAGGTCATAGTGATCCGGTGGTTCTGAATGGAAGGGCCATCGCTCAACGGATAAAAGGTACTCCGGGGATAACAGGCTGATACCGCCCAAGAGTTCATATCGACGGCGGTGTTTGGCACCTCGATGTCGGCTCATCACATCCTGGGGCTGAAGTCGGTCCCAAGGGTATGGCTGTTCGCCATTTAAAGTGGTACGCGAGCTGGGTTTAGAACGTCGTGAGACAGTTCGGTCCCTATCTGCCGTGGGCGTTGGAAAATTGAAAGGGGCTGCTCCTAGTACGAGAGGACCGGAGTGGACGAACCTCTGGTGTTCGGGTTGTCATGCCAATGGCATTGCCCGGTAGCTAAGTTCGGAATCGATAACCGCTGAAAGCATCTAAGCGGGAAGCGAGCCTTGAGATGAGTTTTCCCTGGCGCTATAAGCGTCCTAAAGGGTTGTCGTAGACTACGACGTTGATAGGCAGGGTGTGTAAGTGCTGCGAGGCATTGAGCTAACCTGTACTAATTGCCCGTGAGGCTTAACCATACAACACCCAAGGGGTTTTGTGGACTCAAAGAAAGACCAGACCTTGAATGAGTTTGAAGAGATAGACTTTTAAATCAGTTTTCCAGATTATTTTGCCTTCAGTTTTTAAAAAAGCTGAAAGTAAAAGCAAAATTTGCTTGGCGACCATAGCATTGTGGACCCACCTGATTCCATGCCGAACTCAGAAGTGAAACACAATAGCGCCGATGGTAGTGTGGGGCTTCCCCATGTGAGAGTAGGACATCGCCAGGCTTTAAATTTTTAGAGTCGTTTTTAAACGGTTCTTGAATTGCTGATATAGCTCAGCCCGGTAGAGCGCACCCTTGGTAAGGGTGAGGTCCCCAGTTCGAGTCTGGGTATCAGCACCATATTTAGTTGATTTGATTATTCAAGTTAACAACAGAATTTGTTTGACGACCATAGCATTGTGGACCCACCTGATTCCATGCCGAACTCAGAAGTGAAACACAATAGCGCCGATGGTAGTGTGGGGCTTCCCCATGTGAGAGTAGGACATCGTCAGGCTCAAATTGCTTTATGCTGAATAGACACTGCGGAGTGGTAGTTCAGTTGGTTAGAATACCGGCCTGTCACGCCGGGGGTCGCGGGTTCGAGTCCCGTCCACTCCGCCACTTATTAGAAAGCCTAGTCTTATGACTAGGCTTTCGTCGTTTCTGGCTATCGATAATTTGGTCTCCGACCAATGAGTGTCGTCACCTGATACCAATCCGGAAAACTAACTGATCAGGTCAATCCAATCTCTTGTACACATTTTTGTGACGCGATCTTTGCACTCAAGAAATCCATTCCAAGCGCTACAGACCTTCGAAACAATATCGTTATAATCAATGAAGTTTTGGTTTGCTAGATAGTGTTGCCTTAACCAACTCCACACTTGCTCTATAGGGTTAAGCTCTGGTGAGTATGGCGGCAATTTGATAATACTGACATTATCAAATGGGTTAGCAATATCATCGGTATGCCATCCTGCGCCATCCATTATTACCACTGAATGACGGTCTTTTTCTGTGACTTTAGATATCTGCTCTAGATGGTTTATCATGATGTCTTTGTTAACCCAAGGGACGACCATTGCCTCACCAATCCCTCTCGATGGGCACACTGAGCCAAACAAATAAGCGTATTCAAATTGCTGCTGTTTTACTACGCGAGGTCTCGTTCCACGAGTAGCCCAAAGACGTGTTGTTGTGTTCTGCTGACCAAACCTAGCTTCGTCTTGAAACCAGACATCAACACTCTCTAGCCCAATATGGCCGGGGATCTTAAGGATTGTTTCGATTTGGAATTTTTTTAAAATCGTCCTGTATTTGCTGTGATTGTTTAGGGTGTTTGGAACGAGAAGTTATCCAAGAAAAACCCATGTGGTCGAGGAGATAATAGATGGAATTAGGGTGGTAGTGCTTGTCAAAGTGTTTAACGATGTAGTCATGTATATCGCTTCCAACAAGGCGGCCACCAGAAGGTGATTCAGCTTCTTTTTTTATGAAGGCACTGAGTTGAGCCCGCTGCTCATCGGTGAGGTATGCAGGCCTACCAGTCCGAGGTTTTTCTTGAAGTCCTTCTAGGCCTTCTTCAAAAAAAATCCGAACCCATTTATTGACACTGGTTCGACTGACTTTGAGAGATTTTGCAATTTGTGTACGAGAGAGGCCGTCTTTAAAGTGTGCTAGCGCAAGTAAACGCATCTTCATCTGAATGGTTTTTTGCTGGCTCGCAAGCTTTTTGAAGTCAGTGTTATTAAGGCTATCCATGGCTAAATTTCACAATAATTCATCAATCTTAATTAGATCACATTTTTACTTTAATTGGTATCAGATACTCAAGCCATACGCGCTGTAAGTTAGATTTATGAGACTGAACTGACCCCTTATTAATACTTTGAGTTATAAAAGCCTTACATCCCATCCTAATTACTCTGCGCTGTAGATGTTTCCTTTATTAAGTGAGTGGCTCTCAGTATTAGTTAACAGCCTTTCGTCTACGAAATCTGACTTCTGCTCTATCTGTGAATCTATAGGATACGTGTAATTAGGGCTCTATCATGGAGGCTTCTGCTAAGAGCGCTATAGCCCTTAATGAGTCGACTTAATAGCTCTTATTATACATTCAGCTTAAACCACTCTCGATAGCATCAAGCGCTTTGTTAGAAGCATTTCAAAGGATGGAAGCGGAGTAGATTCAGCTTGAAAGGTGAGAGTTGTTAGGTTGCGTTCCAAAGTGGTGCTGGAGGGATATGTAAGTTAAGACATAGAGTGTCCCTCGTATCCGTATCTACACGTGCAGGGAGGTTCTTCCCCCAACTGATTGTGATGTTCTCTGGTTCTAGGGGATGGTAATTTAGGATGTTTACCGGTCTCTCTTCGATTCTGATGTGCTTGTTGACTCGATATGAATTAGTTGTGTCGACAACTTTGCTCAGAACATGTTGATTTCTTGCTGGTTAGTTCAAGCTATGTTTTGGTTATTGCGACTAAGATGAAGCTAGAAGGTCACTACTGTTTGCTTAGTAGAAATAAAAATCCCCCAAATCATTGGCGGATAGTTTTGTGATTCTTTTCAGAATTAGATAAAGCCTTAAACCTAATGGGTCGAATTATGAAATTGAGTTTTAACTTTGAAGATGCGAGCCAGATCTTTGTGGGATCTTTTGCCTTGGCCGTGCCGATTTCTTTTTCTGAAGAGGCTTGGAAGTTAGGGGAGACTTTACCTACCGCTAATCTATTGCTGCTATTTTTACTGTCTGCGGTGTTCTTAGGCTTCTATACGTATGAGAGTGTCTTTCAAAAAGATGTTGTTGCTCGGTTGCCGGTGTTTATTTTCAGAATAGTGATTGCTTATGTTATGACGGCATTGGTCGTTGCTTTGGTACTGACTTGCCTGGACAAATTACCTCTATTGAGTGATCCCGTCGTATCGATCAAAAGAGTGATTGTTATTTCAATGCCAGCCTCTATGGGTGCTATTGTAGTGGATAGTTTTGATAAAGAGTGACCTGTGTTTCAATTTGGATTGAAGCGCCTTACAGAGCTTTTCTAGCGCTTATTTGATTCGTTGTTTAGCTTTCTCATTTCCAGACTTAGCATTGATTTTTTCAACCTATCTCCTGATTAATAAAATGCGTAGTAACGTTAATATAAGTGACTTTTACCTGAACGTGTCGCTTGTTGTTGGGAGATATTGAAGAGCATCAAGTAGCGAAAATTTGTAGCTTTTGAAGGATATGAAAACGGTTGGTTTCTGAATTGAATATGGTATTTGAAAGGTGAGGGTAGTTGTATTGAGAAGTTAGGATCTTTAGATGCAAAAAAGCCGCATCAATGATGCGGCTTCTTTTAATTGGCTCCCCTTGCAAGACTTGAACTTGCGACATACGGATTAACAGTCCGCCGTTCTACCAACTGAACTAAAGGGGAATTGATTGTTTAGTCTCTAATCAAGAGAATGGTGCCGACTACCGGAATCGAACTGGTGACCTACTGATTACAAGTCAGTTGCTCTACCTACTGAGCTAAGTCGGCATCATGAATCAAAAAGCTTATGCTTGATGATTAACTTGGCTCCCCTTGCAAGACTTGAACTTGCGACATACGGATTAACAGTCCGCCGTTCTACCAACTGAACTAAAGGGGAATTATTCTTAAAGCTTTAAAGAAATGGTGCCGACTACCGGAGTCGAACTGGTGACCTACTGATTACAAGTCAGTTGCTCTACCTACTGAGCTAAGTCGGCACATAATATTTCTTTGTGCTTTACTGTTGTTGTCTAAGACACCAACAAATAAATTGTGGTGCCCGGAGGCGGAATCGAACCACCGACACGAGGATTTTCAATCCTCTGCTCTACCGACTGAGCTATCCGGGCGACGAGGTGTATTAAACGTGTTTTCGCGTTCTGGGTCAACATTAAATTGCAAAAAAAGTATCGTTTGATGTTTTTCTATACTTAGTGGGTTGTTTTTGCTCATTTGGGGTGAAAAACCTAGGTCTAGCATGCCCTAAAAGATAGTAAAACTACGGTTAACTACACTGAATGGGCGCCGAAATAAAAAAAGCACGTATGAAAACGTGCTTTTTTATTTGAAAATTTTCTAGGGAGTTTAGTGTTTTACTTCAAACCTATTAACCCAAGCTTCTAATTCGTTGGAAAGAGAGGCAAGAGTTTGGGTGCTGTTATGACTTTCTGTTACGACATTGCTCAGTTGGTTACCGCTCTCTTCGATCATATTGATACGCTTCGATATATCATCGCTCACCTGAGTCTGCTCAGCGGCCGCTGTTGCGATTTGATGACTCATTGATGAAATGGACTCTAATGCGACAACAATCTGTTGTAGTGCTTCAGAGGCGTTTTGAGACTCTGTTACGGTGCTTTCACTGGTCGCGGCACACACTTCCATGGTTTGAATTGCGTTGCGAGATCCCTCTTGAAGGTTATTAATCATTAATTGGATTTCTTTTGTGCTCGATTGTGTTCTGCCTGCAAGGTTACGAACCTCATCTGCTACAACAGCAAATCCACGACCTTGTTCGCCAGCTCGAGCTGCTTCAATGGCTGCATTTAGTGCCAATAGGTTAGTTTGCTCCGCTATATCACCAATCACATCCAATACTTTTGCAATGTTGTTTACATCGTTATCTAGGTTAGCGACAGCTTCGCTTGCTGTGCCTAGTTGGCCTGCTAAGCCTTGAATGTTATCTACTGTGTTGTGAATGAGTTGTTGGGTATGCTGGCTCTGTTTGTCGGCCTCGTCGGTGTTGCGCGCGGTATCGCTAGCTGAAGCAGCTACGTTATTGGCTGAAGAGGCCATCTCGGTCATTGCTGTCGCGATCATCTCTGTTGATTGCTGTTGGGTGTCTGTCAGTTGACCAATTGACCCAGCGCGATCTTCTACGCGCTGCAGTTCGCCTCTTAATGCCAGCATTGAAGCGTCAAGGTTTGATACTAGCTCAGCCAATGACTTACTCATTTGTTGTACGGCGTGATAGATACTGCCGTCAATTGCCTGAGTTTCGAAAGAGGTTTGAATTCGACCTTGTGCTACGGCTTGTACTGCTTCTCGTACGTCTTTAGGTTCGCCGCCAAGAAGCGCTAGCATGCGTTTAATGGATACAATTAGGCTCGCCAGAATAAGACCAGCAATCACGACACAAAGGAATAGCTGCCATTGAGCAGTAGACCAAAAACGAGCGTTAACTTCATTGAACCCGATACCAGTGCCGACAACCCAACCCCAATGTGGCGTTTTCTCTGCAATAGACAGTTTTTCTTCAATCGTTCCATCTGGCAGTTTTTGTGTCCAGGTGTACTCAATGATCTCGCCAGTACGATTACCAAGTACTCTTTGGATTAGCTGCCCAACACTATTGCCGTCGCCATCTTTAAAGTCGTTAAAACTGGTTCCGTGCAGTTGAGGATCTAATGGTGTCGCGATAAACGTCATGTTCTCATCGGCTACGTAAACATATTCATTATCTTTATAGATGTTGTTGCGTAGAAGGCGAGTAGCTAGTTGCTTGGCTTGCTCTTCTTCTAGTGTGCCATCAATCGCCATTTTTTCGACTTCAGTAAGAATGCTGTATGCGCTCTTAAACAGCTCTGTTACGCGAGCTTTGTTGTCCATGTTGCTAGCAACTCTTAAGGTCCATAAGCCTGTAGCCGTCAGTGCTAGCAGGGCGATCAAGATGATGCCCGATAATAAGTAAGCTTGCGTTTTTAGTTTCATATTTCCCCGCGCAGCGATTCAATAATTAGTATTAGGTATAATTCATCGAATCTTAATCTAAGTGGTGTAAGGCAGATATTAGAAAGACATCAAAGTATGATAGGGATTAAATTTTCGAAGAAAAAAAAGTAACAGGACTTGGTTCTATTTGTTTTAATGTGAATATTAGCGGGTCATGAACTTTATAAGGCGTTGGTTCTGTTGTAGTGGATATGCTTTATAGAACTTAGAATCAACTGCTGTAGTAAGAGTACTAAAAGGAGATAACTCAATTTATCGAGACTGATTAAGAGTTAGTGAGGAGCTGATGTGTATATTGAATAGAGTTTGTTTTTGTTCAAACGAAAAAAAGCCAAGTCTTTCGACTTGGCTTTCTTGAATGTGGCTCCCCTTGCAAGACTTGAACTTGCGACATACGGATTAACAGTCCGCCGTTCTACCAACTGAACTAAAGGGGAATTATTTGTGTCAACATCAGGTCTATAAAGACCATTATTTGTTAAGCACCAAATAATGGTGCCTCGAGGCGGAATCGAACCACCGACACGCGGATTTTCAATCCGCTGCTCTACCGACTGAGCTATCGAGGCAAAAGAATGGTGCCGACTACCGGAGTCGAACTGGTGACCTACTGATTACAAGTCAGTTGCTCTACCTACTGAGCTAAGTCGGCACACTAAATTCTTTGCTTAAAGAGTTAAACTCTTCAATTAAGACCTCATATAAAATGAAGTCCTTTAAAAATGGCTCCCCTTGCAAGACTTGAACTTGCGACATACGGATTAACAGTCCGCCGTTCTACCAACTGAACTAAAGGGGAATTACTTGTCTCAACATCAGGTCTATAAAGACCATTATTTGTTAAGTACCAAATAATGGTGCCTCGAGGCGGAATCGAACCACCGACACGCGGATTTTCAATCCGCTGCTCTACCGACTGAGCTATCGAGGCAAAAGAATGGTGCCGACTACCGGAGTCGAACTGGTGACCTACTGATTACAAGTCAGTTGCTCTACCTACTGAGCTAAGTCGGCACACTAAATTCTTTATGCTTTTGTCCGTGTTGTTACTCCCTGTTAAAGAGTGTTGACACCAACAAATCAAATTGTGGTGCCCGGAGGCGGAATCGAACCACCGACACGAGGATTTTCAATCCTCTGCTCTACCGACTGAGCTATCCGGGCAACGGAGCGCTATTAAACGGATTTTCTGCATAACCGTCAACTCCTTTTTTGAAAATAACTAAAAAAACCGTTCGTTCGTTGTTTTTTTATTCAAAAGTGAGGGTTATGTTTTACCTTGGTTAAATTCTTTTTTGAATTGCGTTACTTTTTCGAGGTATCGGCGCGACTCTTTATTTGGATGCTTCTTGGTAAGCGCCCAGTAGGCTTGGCTCGGTTGCAGCGAGTTTAAGTCTTGCATTGCTCGCTTTCTGTCCTTACTGAAGGTATTGAGTACGCCACCAGTACCGCCGTTATAGGCTGAAATCATACTGTATTCAAGCGTTAATGGGTTTTTTACGTCTTTCAAATAACGATTTTTAAGGATGTAAAAGTATGCGGTGCCAGCATCAATGTTGTTTTCTGGATTGAATAAGTACTCAGGGCTTGGTTCACCAGGTTTCTTTTTGACGTGTTCAAATACATCTCGACCAGCGGTTTTAGGTACCACCTGCATAAGACCATAAGCATTAGCCCAGCTTACGGCGTACGGGTTGAAGCTACTCTCTGTCTTGATGATAGCGTAGATTAAATCTTCAGGGATGTCATAACGCTGAGACGCTCGTCGAACGATGTCGGCATATTGATAACTACGCTGGCTAGCGTGGTCGGCCACCATTGGGATTTCAACGTAGTAGGCTTTTTTAAAGTCGACTTCTTTGGTTTTTAGGTTATTCGCGATCAGGTAATCCGCAAACTGGTTCGCTCGCCAAGTCCATTGAATGGGCTTTTTTTCTTGGTCTACGACCTGATTATAGAGGAAAGGTTTGCCTTCTAGCTTGATGCTTTTAGAAGAGAATAGATCGACATGCGCCGGATCATCTGGCGTCAAAAGGGTCGTCATGATCGCATTTTTGAGGTGTTTTTTCGGTTCGGTAGAGGAAACCGTTTCCACCGTTATCAGGCCTTGGCTAAAATTCACTTCTGAACGACTTAAGTAATTATCTATGTATTTCACATAGTTACTCTTACCTGCTATCTTGATTTCACTGCTACCCCAACGTTTTTGAATGTTGCCTGAAAAGCTATCTATTAATGAATCTAGCGCCCCGGTATCTTTTTCAAATTGTCCGGGTAGCTCAGCTAAATTCTTCACAAACCGGTTGGTTGGCTCGTAATTGACATCATAAATGCTTTCGACAAATTCACGGCTGCAGCCAGTTAATAACATGGCTGTTAGGAAGTAACTTAGCTTTTTCATAGTTCCTCATACAAAAATGACATCGCAGCGTTAACCATGATGTCATTAAAAATTGCTTAAATAAATGTCTTATTCGCTTGGTGGAGTGTAGCCATCAATAACGACATCTTTACCTTCGAAAAGGAAGTTAACCATCTCAGTTTCAAGAAGTTTACGATGTTCAGGATCCATCATGTTTAGCTTCTTCTCATTGATAAGCATGGTTTGCTTGCTTTGCCATTGTCCCCAAGCTTCTTTAGAGATGTTGTCAAAGATACGCTTACCTAAGTCACCTGGGTAAAGTTGAAAATCTAGGCCTTCAGCATCTTTTTGAAGGCGAGCACAAAATACAGTGCGGCTCATAGTGGTTCCTCTTATCGCGTTCGTTGATTCAAACGTCGTCGTTCAGTTCAAAGGGTAGGCTCTCAATAAGCTGCTTTACAGGAGCGGCTAGGCCAATTTCTTCCGGTTTTGATAAGTTATACCAGAGACCTTTAGTCCCTTCCATTATCAAATCTGGTTGTTTATCTAATTTTACTAATACAGGTGTGATATCTAAATGGTAGTGGCTGAAAGTGTGTCTAAACGCAATCATGGTCTTGATCGAATTGGTTTGAGTGTCTTTGATCGAACGAAGATCTAGTTGATGTTCGATCTCTGCGTTTTCATTTTGAGGGAAACAAAACAATCCGCCCCAGATACCAGATTGAGGGCGCTGTTCGAGCCACACTTGGTTGTCGTGATACAGAATCACAAACCATGTGTCTTTTACTGGCTTTTCTTTCTTAGGCTTTTTGCCAGGGAAGTCGAGCTGTCTATCGAGCTTCTTGGCCTCACACATGCTTTCAATCGGGCACAAGGTGCACTTAGGCTTGCTACGGGTACAAACCATGGCACCCATGTCCATCATTGCTTGGTTGTACTTATCGACATTTTTGTTCGGAGTATGTGCTTCGGCGTGTTCCCAAAGCTGGTTTTCGACTTTCTTTTGCCCCGGCCAACCTTCAACGGCAAAACTTCTCGCAAGCGTTCGTTTTACATTGCCATCAAGAATCGCATGAGGAAGTTTATGAACCGATGATAAGACGGCTGCTGCTGTTGAGCGACCAATCCCCGGTAGCGCGTTCATCTCTTCGATAGACAGCGGAAATTCACCACCATATTGCTCAGCAACGATCTTGGCTGCTTTATGTAGATTGCGAGCTCGTGCGTAATAACCAAGCCCTGTCCATAAGTGGAGTACCTCATCTTGTTCGGCGTTCGCTAGGTCGATAACCGTTGGAAAGCGTTCTAAGAAGCGTTGGTAGTATGGAATCACCGTAGCAACCTGAGTCTGCTGAAGCATGATTTCAGATAGCCAAACGGTGTAGGCGGTTTTGTTTTGTTGCCAAGGCAATTCTTTACGCCCGTAGGCGTCATACCACTTTAATATGGCGGTTGCGAAAGGAGTCACGACATGCTCTATGCTTTGCTATTATTAGAAGCGAAATTGCACCACACTTAACGTTGGATGTAAAACAGACAAATTGTGTGGGAATTTATCCACGGAAAGACTTGCACCGGAGGCAATTCTTTGGATAATCCCCGCTTTGATTAATCAATGTGCAGGCAAAAATCAATGAGTGAAGTGACCACTAACGAATATACTGAAGACGGCAAACTGGTTCGTAAGATCCGTAGCTTTGTTCGCCGCGAAGGCCGCTTAACAAAAGGCCAAGAGAACGCGATGAATGAATGTTGGCCAACAATGGGTATCGACTACAACCCAGAGCTTCTTAACTGGAAAGAAGTATTTGGCAACGATAACCCGGTTGTACTAGAGATTGGCTTCGGTATGGGTGCATCACTGGTTGAAATGGCAAAGAACGCACCTGAGAAAAACTTCTTAGGTATTGAAGTTCATAGCCCGGGTGTTGGTGCGTGTTTAGGTACAGCTCGCGATGCTGGCGTAACTAACCTGCGTGTAATGTGTCACGATGCTGTAGAAGTATTTGAACACATGATCCCAGATAGCAGCCTGCATACTCTGCAACTGTTCTTCCCTGACCCATGGCACAAAGCTCGTCACCATAAACGTCGTATCGTTAAGGCTGAGTTTGCAGAGATGGTTCGCGGCAAGCTTCAACTTGATACTGGTGTTTTCCACATGGCAACAGACTGGGAAAACTACGCAGAACATATGATTGAAGTGATGAACGTAGCTCCAGGCTTCGAAAACATCGCTGAAGATGGTGATTACATCCCTCGTCCGGATGAGCGCCCGCTAACTAAGTTTGAAGCGCGTGGCCACCGTTTAGGTCATGGTGTTTGGGACATTAAGTTCAAGCGTACTAAGTAACTTCGAATCAAATTAAGTGAAGGGTAATCCGACTTAGGGTTTAACCCCTACACTTTATGGGATTGATAAAAGCCAACATTATTGTAGTGTTGGCTTTTTTGTCCTTAGGCTTTTATTTCAGTAAAGGCTTAACGACAGAAAGTAATACCAATCACAGTAAGTAAGTGATCAGAAATAGCGTAGGAAAAAGGCTTGAGAACAAGGCAGCATTTTTCGATAAGTAGTTACTCTACAATCAAAAACTCTAACGCAGTTATCGAGCATTTTAACAAGCTAGAGTGAGCTGTTATTTACTACGATTGGTATATGTTACACCCCTACAAAAATAACAATATAGAAGTAAGCGCACATGAAACCAACTCAAGCTATTTTGGCCGAGATCTTAGACGAAGTTCGTCCTTTAATTGGACAGGGAAAGGTCGCTGATTATATCCCTGCACTGGCTCGCGTATCGAACCAGAAACTGGCGATTGCGGTGTACACCAATGAAGGAGAAGTGATTCAAGCTGGTGATGCAGAGGAAGCCTTCTCTGTACAATCTATCTCTAAGGCTTTGAGTTTGACGTTAGCAATGGTGCTCTATAAGCCGGAAGAGATTTGGCAAAGAGTAGGCAAAGAGCCTTCTGGTCAAGCCTTTAACTCGATGATTCAGCTTGAGATGGAGCATGGGATTCCTCGTAACCCGTTCATCAATGCTGGTGCAATTGTTGTTGCAGACCTACTACAAAGCCGCTTGTCAGCACCAAGACAGCGTTTATTGGAGTTTGTACGTCAGTTATCGGGCGATACTCATATTGTGTACGACAAGGTAGTAGCGGCTTCAGAAATGATGCATAGCGACCGTAATGCCGCTATCGCGTACTTGATGCGTTCATTTGGTAATTTTGAGAACGATGTTATCCCTGTACTTAATAATTACTTCCATGCTTGTGCACTTAAGATGACTTGTGTGGATTTGGCGAAAACCTTTAGCTACTTAGCGAACAAAGGTGTGTCAGTACAGACTAAGAAAGAGATCATCACGCCGGTACAGACCAAGCAGCTGAATGCTTTGCTTGCAACTTGTGGTTTGTATGATGGCGCAGGTGAGTTTGCTTATCGCGTCGGCATGCCGGGCAAATCGGGAGTAGGTGGCGGGATTATCGCTATCGTTCCTGGTGAAATGACGATTGCTGTGTGGTCTCCAGAGCTTGATCCGTCTGGTAACTCGCTCGCAGGTACTAAGGCTCTAGAGTTGCTTTCAGAGCGAATTGGTCGTTCTATTTTCTAAGAGAAAGATTCGAGCACGGACGTTGTCCTATAGAACGCTTCGCTCCGAGAGAGGGCTATAAAACAAAAAGGGTTGACCCTAAAGCCAACCCTTACGCAATGCTTCTCGAATCTCGAATCTCGAATCTCGAACTACTCGTCTTCTTCTGCCATAAAGGCTTCTAACAGATCATTGAGAAACAGCTTTCCTTTTTCAGTGATCTGCCAGTGAGTGTCGGTTTCCTTCAAGTAGCCTAGCTCTTTTGCCCATTCAATCGTTTTTTGAATCGAGTCAAAACCAAGCCCTGTCGTATCAATGAAATCCTGCTTTGGACATGCTTCCATTAACCTAAAGCGGTTCATGAAAAATTCAAAAGGGCGGTCTTCATTCGGCACTTCAAATTCATCTGATAGATAAGGTTTTACCATGTTTTGGTACGCAGCTAGATAGCCTCTAGGGTGCTTAACCTTAGTGGTACGAACAATGCGTCCATCTGTAAAGCTCAGCTTGCCATGAGAGCCACAGCCAATACCTAGATAGTCACCAAAGCGCCAGTAGTTGAGGTTATGTTGGCACTGATATCCCGGCTTGCTGTAGCCTGAAATTTCGTACTGCACATACCCTGCGTCTGCGAGCTTCTTATGGCCTAGGTCGAAGATATCCCAAAGGTCATCATCATCAGGCAGCGTTGGTGTTTTGTAATAGAACATGGTGTTAGGTTCTATTGTTAGCTGATACCAAGATAAGTGCGGAGGGTCGAGTTCTATCGCTTTATCCAAATCAGCCAACGCTTGTTCAATACTCTGTTCGGGTAAGCCGTGCATTAAGTCTAAATTGAAACTATTCAATCCAATCTTATGCGCTAAATGAGCAGCATTTACCGCTTCATCTTGACCATGAATACGCCCAAGTCTTTCCAGTTTCTCTTGCTCAAAACTTTGCACACCCACCGAGATTCGAGTAATGCCTGCCTTTTGGTAACCTGCAAAATGCTCAGCTTCGATAGTTCCCGGGTTGGCTTCCATGGTGATTTCTATTTCAGGTTTGAACGGGATGCGCTGTTCAATGCCTTGTAACAATCGGCCAATTCCTTCAGGAGAAAACAGGCTTGGGGTACCGCCACCAATAAAGATCGAATGCAGTGGGCGAGGCATACCATTGAGCTGATATTTTTCGATATCAGTATCGAGATCTTCAAGCAGTGCATCGATGTACTCTTTTTCAGGGATCTCGGCTTTCAGAGCGTGAGAGTTAAAATCACAATACGGACACTTTTGTACACACCATGGGATGTGTACATAGAGGCTAAGTGCGGGTGGTATTAGCGCTGCATTGTGCATTACAGAGCTTGCTCCTTGAGAGTCTTGAATAGTGACGCAAGCGCTTTACCACGGTGTGATAGTTGCTTCTTACGCGAAGATTCAAGCTCTGCTGAGGCGCAGTTATCTTCTGGTACAAAGAACACAGGATCGTAGCCAAAGCCATTCTCACCGTGTTCTTCAGTAAGAATACGACCTTCCCATTTACCGTGACACACTAGAGGTGTTGGATCATTCTCGTGACGCATTAGCACCAACACACAGTGGAAACGCGCAGTACGCTTTTCAGTTTCGACACCTTGCATCGCATCTAATAGTTTTTTGATGTTCTGCTTATCGGTTGCCCCTTCACCTGAGTAACGCGCTGAATAGATACCTGGCGCACCATTTAAGTAATCAACCTCTAAACCTGAGTCGTCAGCAATGGCTGGCAGCCCTGTTTCTTTCGCTGCGTGGCGAGCTTTGATGATGGCATTTTCAATGAAAGTCGTTCCTGTTTCAGCGACTTCTGAAACGTTAAATTCACTTTGCGCGACAACGTCAAAACCAAACTCAGACAGAATATCTGCCATCTCGCGAACTTTACCTTGGTTGCCTGTTGCTAAAACAATCTTACTCATGGGAATGTAGCTCTAAATAAGTTAATAAATGAAAAGTAAGGTTTGAGCTTACTCTTCTATATAGAATTTCTGTGTGAAACGCAGTGGACCAGTGCCTTTTAGGCCTGCGTTCACATCGATGTCGAAGGTGATGTTTTCTTCGTGAGTTACGGGGAACTCAGCAAGGTAATAAATCGCATCGCCTTCTTTGATTTCTCGAAACTTCAAAGTACGGGTGTTTCCAACGAGGTTCTTCGCTGTTCCCGTAATTTTAGCCGTTGTCGCAGGCTTGCCTAGAGAAGCCTTGTCTAACACGCTGATGTTGAGGATTGCTGAGTATCCATTTCGCTTAAGTTTGTATTGCTTAGCGACTTGCGAAGTTAAGAACGTGGAATTAAAAGCCGAGTAATGAACCTCGACATCCTTAATGTTCTTAAATTGCCCTGCTGAGCTTGGTAAGGCAACAAGAGCGGTGAGTAGTGCTGTTATCCATAAACGCATAATGACTCCAATAAATAGCAAAAAGCCATCATAGGATGGCTTTGACTTCAGTTGGGATTTGGCTTGGCGAGCATATTCGAACTTGCTTGTGCCTACCGAGATCTCCCTTTTCTATCTTAATTTGCCCTTTTGCGACCTTAAACTGTTTCGCAAGGTATTTCGCTAAGTGGGCGTTGGCTTTGCCATCTACTGGTGGAGCAGTTATGGCAATTTTGAGTTCCTCACCATGCAAGCCAACAATCTTGTCTCGGCTTGCTTTGGGTTGGATATAGAGCCTAAGAAGAATATCGTCTTCCTCGGCCCAAACCGCTTTTGGCATCGTCAAAGTACCTGATGTTTGTACTTGAATTATAGCTGATACCAAATAGGGCCAATCATGTCGCCCATTAGGAAGTTCGCAAATTGCAGAACAATGAACAGAACCAGTACGCTTAGGTCGAAACCACCCATGTCCGGAAGGATACGGCGGATAGGCACTAGCATTGGTTCAGTCAGTTGATGGAATACGTACTCGATTGGACTACGACCTTGGCTTACCCAGCTTAGGATTGCACGGATAAGTAGAACCCAGAAGATCAAACCACCAGCCGCTTTGAGCAGAGACAGTGCACCAAAGATAAGGAAGCTAATATCGAAAACGGCAGCGCCGCCAGAGATAATCAGGTTTAGAGCAACGAACTTAAGTACACACAGCACATAAGCGAAAACAACGGTCGCTAGATCAAGGCTGCCGATTGATGGAATAACTCGGCGTAGTGGGGCAACAACCGGTTGTGTCGCTTTTACGATGAATTGTGAGAATGGGTTGTAGAAATCTGCACGTGATGCTTGTAGCCAGATACGCAAGATCACAACCATGATGTAAAGATCAAAAACGGTCGAGATCAGAAAGCTCATCGAGTTCATATTGTTTCCTTTTTCGGATTTACTTGTCGCTTAGATATAACCAGAGCGGCAAAATGCTTGTTTACCTTGATTGGTACTAAAACAGTTTTTCCATCTCTTCAGCTCGAGCAACCGCCGCTTGCATGGCTTTTGCTACGATGTCTGATAGTTGATGTTCGTTAAACGTGCGTAGTGCTTCTGCGGTCGTGCCGCCTTTGGATGTCACTTGTTCACGCAGTGTTGATAATTCAGTATCTTGGTTTGCTACCACCATCTCTGCCGCGCCTAATGCAGACTGCTGCACTAGCTTACGAGCGGTTTCTTGGTCAAAACCTTGCTTGATTGCTTCAGCTTGCATCGCTTCCATAAACAGGAAGAAGTAAGCCGGAGCGCTACCCGCCGCCGCAATGATGTTGTTGATTCCAGACTCTTGTTCAACCCAACTTACTTCACCAACAGCTTGCATCAGCTGAGAAGCAAAGTCTTTATCATCTTGGCTGACAGTTGCATCGGCATAAAGACCACTCATCCCTTTACCAAGCAGTGATGGCGTGTTTGGCATCACACGAACAAGGTTCAGTTGGCAGTTTAACATCTCATTAAGTCGATTCGCATTAATACCCGCGGCAATTGAGATAACCAGTTTGTTGCTGAAGTCGATATCTTGTAAGGGTTTACATACATCAGCCATCATTTGTGGCTTCACGGATAACACAACAACGTCTGCTTTTTCAGCTGCTGCAATATTATCGCTGGTGGTATTGATGCCGTATTCTTGTTCTAACGGCAGCCTTCTGGTTTCTGAAGGTGCTGTCGCAGTAATCTTTTGCGCTGGGTAACCACTAGCAACTAAGCCAGCTACAATTGAGCGAACCATGTTTCCCGCCCCAATAAAGGCGATGTTCTTATGTACCATATATAAAATCCTGAGCGTGTCGCTGCGCGGATAAGGCGAAGCGGTATCAATACTTGTACTTGTCGTTACTTACTACGGCTATTTCGCGTAATCACGAGCGCCGAAAATAGCTGTTCCAATACGAACCATTGTGCTGCCAGCCTCAACTGCTGCATCCATATCACCACTCATCCCCATCGAAAGGGTATCAATGTCTGAATACTTCGCGGCTAGCTTGTCTTTAAGCTCTGCCAGTTGAGAAAATGCATTAAGCTGAGATTGATAGTCAGATACGTTTGCAGGAATCGACATCAATCCTCTTAAGGTGAGGTTGGGGAGCGATGAAATCAACTCCGCGAGTGCAAAAACTGTCTCTTCTGAGGTTCCAGATTTGGACTCTTCACCACTGGTGTTTACCTGAATCAACACTTGCAAAGGTGGAAGTTCGCTTGGTCGTTGATCATTAAGCCTTTGTGCGATCTTATCGCGATCGACGGAATGCACCCATTGAAAGCTTTCCGCGATTGGGCGGGTTTTATTGGATTGAATTGGACCAATAAAATGCCACTCTAAATTTAGGTTAGAATGTTGTTCTGAAAAGTGTTTTACTTTATCTACACCTTCTTGAACATAGTTTTCACCAAAGGCAACTTGGCCTCCGAGTGCGGCTTCTAGAATCGCATCAATAGGTTTAGTTTTGCTGACGGCTAAAAGTTGCACGGACTCTGGAGCTCGTCCGCACTTTTGCTCAGCACTACGAATCTGTGAGGTGATTTGTTCGATATTTTGTTGAATACTACTCATAGCTGACTTTACTTAAGGGAAAATAAATGGATATCACTGAGTTACTAGATTTTAGTGTAAAGCATAACGCGTCAGATCTACATCTTTCTGCGGGTGTATCTCCAATGGTACGTATAGATGGTGAAGTAAGGAAGCTTGGAATCCCAGCTTTGAGTCATGCTGATGTGCATCGTTTGGTTTTTGAGATCATGAGCGATTCACAACGCGGCGAGTTTGAAGAAAAACTGGAAGTCGACTTCTCTTTTGAATTACCCAATGTTGGTCGCTTTCGTGTTAATGCGTTTAACCAAGCCCGTGGCTGCTCAGCTGTCTTTCGAACTATCCCTGTCGAAATCCCGACTTTAGATCAGTTAGGTGCACCTGAGATCTTCGAAAGGATTGCTAACTACGAAAAAGGCTTAGTGCTCGTTACTGGTCCCACTGGCTCTGGTAAATCAACGACTCTTGCGGCGATGGTTGATTACGTAAATCGCAACCACAATAAGCATATTCTGACGATTGAAGACCCGATTGAATTCGTTCACACCAATAATAAATGCCTAGTCAACCAGCGTGAAGTTCACCGTGATACTCACAGTTTTAAAGCGGCACTGCGCAGTGCCTTACGTGAAGACCCAGACGTGATTCTGGTTGGTGAACTTCGTGACCAAGAGACGATTAGCTTAGCGTTAACCGCAGCAGAAACGGGTCACTTGGTCTTTGGTACTCTGCACACCAGTTCTGCGGCTAAAACGATCGACCGTATTATCGATGTGTTCCCAGGTAGCGATAAAGATATGGTTCGTTCGATGTTGTCTGAATCACTGCGCTCGGTGATAGCCCAGAAGCTGCTAAAGCGTGTTGGTGGTGGTCGTGTGGCGTGTCATGAAATCATGATGGCAACACCGGCGATCAGAAACTTGATTCGTGAAGATAAGGTCGCTCAGATGTACTCGATCATTCAAACGGGCGCAGCGCACGGCATGCAGACCATGGAACAAAATGCGAAGCAGCTGATGGCGCAGGGCTTGGTTGATTCGGAAGAGGTCGAGAAAAAGATCGAAATTGAAACCTCAATGTTTTAATCAAGGTGGACACAATGGAATTGAATCAAATCCTTGAGGGAATGCTTTCTCAAAAGGCATCGGATCTTTATATCACGGTTGATGCGCCAATCCTTTTTCGTGTGGATGGTGAATTACGCCCCCAAGGAGAGAAGCTGAATGCGGCTCAAGTTGCTCAATTACTTGATGCGATGATGGAACAAGACCGACGTGATGAATATCAGCAAACGCGTGAGGCTAATTTTGCGATTGTGCGTGACTTTGGTCGTTTTCGTGTCAGTGCATTCTTTCAGCGAGAGCTACCTGGAGCGGTCATTCGACGTATCGAGACTAACATCCCAACCTTTGAGCAACTAAAGCTTCCTGATGTACTACAGGACCTATCAATAGCTAAGCGCGGACTTGTGCTGGTGGTTGGTGCGACAGGCTCTGGTAAGTCGACCTCAATGGCAGCAATGACAGGCTATCGCAACACCAATCGCTCGGGACATATCTTGACGGTTGAAGACCCGATTGAATTTGTGCATGAACATAAAAAGTGCATCGTGACACAGCGTGAAGTTGGACTCGACACCGAGAGCTATGAAGTCGCGCTTAAGAACTCGCTACGCCAAGCACCAGACATGATCTTGATTGGCGAAATCCGTAGCCGTGAGACCATGGAATACGCGATGACCTTTGCTGAAACGGGTCACTTGTGTATGGCAACCTTGCACGCCAATAACGCTAACCAAGCGCTAGAGCGTATTCTTCATTTGGTGCCGAAAGAGCAGAAAGAACAGTTCTTGTTTGACCTATCGATGAACCTGCGTGGTGTCGTCGCTCAGCAACTCATTCGCGACAAGAATGGCAGCGGGCGTCATGGTGTATTCGAGATTCTGCTGAATAGCCCTCGTGTTTCTGACTTGATTCGTCGTGGTGAACTGCACGAACTGAAAGCAACCATGGCTAAATCGAAAGAGATAGGTATGCAGACCTTTGACCAAGCTTTGTATGATTTAGTGATAGCAGGCAAGATCAGCGAAGAGGATGCGTTCCACAGTGCCGATTCTGCTAATGACTTGCGCTTAATGCTCAAAACTAGACGTGGTGATGACGACTACGGAACTGGGGCGTTGGCTAGTGTGAAGATAGATATGGGGTGATAAAAAACGCCTGATTTGATTCTAGGTTAAAATCAGGCGTTCATCATATTCATCGTTCGACTGCGTCTGTATTATCAACGCTTCTTGTTCTTAGGCTCGCTGATTACGTCTGCGTCAGTCGAAGTATTATTCATATAACCTGCATTATTGGAGCTTGTCGAACTGCACGCTGATATTGCTAGAGCTACGAAGATTGCTAGAAAAATTTTCATGTGAACTCCCACTTACCTAATAATGAATTGCTTCGACATTACGTCGTAATATCATTATAGGATCACAAAGGAGTTTAATCTTTGAGCTCTTAATTTTCGTTATGAATATTGTGCTTCAAACCAGCTCTCTAAAATGACGACTGCAGACTGGTTATCGACATTGCCTTTGCTTAGCGCTTTATAGCCGCCCATTTCAAAAAGGTCGGCCCTTGCTTCTGTCGTAGAAAGTCTTTCATCATGCAGTTCAACATCGACACCAAAGCGCCCTTTTAGGCGATTGGCAAACTTCTTCGCCCTTGGTGTAATCGCGGCTAGATCTTTACCATGAAGATCGGTAGGAAGACCAACCACGATAAGATTCGGCTGCCACTCCTTAATTTGCTTTTCGATATCGTCCCAATTTGGGATGCCATCTTTGGCTTTAAAAGCTTTTAGAGGGCTTGCGGTGCCCGTGATTTCTTGTCCTATCGCACTACCGATACTTTTTGTACCGTAGTCAAATGCCATAATTGTTCGTGACATGGGGTTTCCAAATTTATCTGTGTTTGAGAGTGTCTGTTTATTTTACTTAGTTGATTTGAGCTAGGCGTGACCAGCGTCTGCTGAAAGCTGAGCTGCATTAATGCCTAACATCTGTACAGCGACTTTCCAGCGGTCAGAAATCGGTGTATCGAAGATGACCTTCGGGTCGGCTTCAACGGTTAACCACGAGTTCTCGGTCAGTTCGGTTTCCAGTTGTCCCGGTTCCCATCCTGCATACCCAAGTGCGACTAAATAATTCATCGGCTCATCTTCTGTGCCCAACACCATCAAGATATCTTTTGAGGTTGTCACTGAGATTTGATCCGTCATGCTGATACTGGATTGATAGTTGCCTTTAGGTTTGTGCAAAATAAACCCACGGTCTTCTGCGACCGGTCCACCATTCAATACAGGCTTATCAAGACTTGCTTGGTTGGGTTTTGGCTGATCAGAATCAACCTCAACTTGCTTAAGCATGCTACCGACAGTGACATCAATAGGGGCGTTGATCATCAAACCCATCGCGCCTTCGTCATTGTGCTCACAAAGGTAAATCACCGAATTTTGAAAGTATGGGTCTTTCATTCCGGGCATAGCAACCAGAAAGTGGTTCGTTAAATTCATAGAGCCTCCTGCCAGTGTGTTCCCAGTAAAGGAAAAAGAGCGGCGTAAAGCCGCTCATTGTTCTTTGCCTAGATATTTCTGTGTTTTCGAATAGCTAAGGCTTTCTTTAGTTTAGGCTATTTAGCGTTAACGCGACGCTCAATTGCATCCATTAATTTACCTGTAACTGAAATATCAAAAGCGGCTTCAATTTCACGGATACAAGTAGGGCTAGTCACGTTAATTTCAGTCAGCTTGTCGCCGATAACATCAAGCCCAACAAAGATTAAGCCTTTCTCTTTCAGTGCTGGAGCAACTGCTCTTGCGATAGCCCAGTCTGTTTCACTTAGAGGACGAGCTTCACCTGTACCGCCAGCAGCAAGGTTACCTCGAGTTTCCCCTTTTGCAGGAATACGCGCTAGACAGTAAGGCATTGGCTCACCGTCAACCACAAGAATACGCTTATCACCATTGCTGATGTCTGGAACAAAAGTTTGTGCCATTGCGTAGTTCTGACCGTGGTTGGTCAAGGTTTCAATAATAACTGATACGTTTGGATCGCCTTCTTTCACACGGAAGATAGACGCGCCGCCCATGCCATCAAGTGGTTTTAGAATCACGTCGCCGTGTTCTTCTCGGAACGCTTTAATTTTTTCAGCTTTACGAGTCACGATGGTGGTCGGTGTCAGTTCAGGGAACCATGCCGTGAACAACTTCTCGTTACAGTCACGTAGGCTTTGTGGTTTGTTGACGATCAGTGCGCCGTTCTCTTCAGCACGCTCAAGAATGTAAGTTGCGTAGATGTACTCAGTATCAAACGGAGGATCTTTACGCATTAGTACCGCATCTAAATCGGATAGCGCGATAGTCTGTTCTGATTTGAACTCGTACCAACCGTTTGGATCTTCTTTTAGTTCAACAACCTTAGTGTCAGCAATGGCTACGCCTTGATCTAAATGTAGATCATCCATTTCCATGTAATGGATTTCGTAACCACGACGCTGAGCTTCAAGCATCATGGCAAAGCTAGAGTCTTTTTTGATGTTAATGGATGAAATTGGATCCATTACGATGCCAAGTTTGATCATTTTTTTCTCCTAGCCTAGATCGCCAAAACGGACTTGTAAGGCAGTAATTGCGGTTAGAGCTGCTGTTTCGGTACGAAGTACACGTGGGCCGAGTAGCGTCTCTTCAAATTTGTATTGTTCTGTCATGCCGATTTCTTCAGCCGACAAGCCACCTTCAGGGCCGATCAATAGGCGTACCTTACTGATAGGTTCTGGAAGGGTATTAATTGAGTATTTTGCACGAGGATGTAAGTTCAGCTTTAATGCTTCACTCGGTTCGCTACACCACTCTTCAAGTTGCATGATAGGGCGAATGACTGGAACCGTATTGCGGCCACACTGTTCACACGCCGCGATAGCAATCTTTTGCCACTGTGCGAGTTTTTTCTCGAAGCGTTTTGTATCAAGCTTAACGCCACAGCGCTCTGAAATTAAAGGGGTAATGGTGTTCACACCAAGCTCAACCGATTTCTGAATCGTGAACTCCATTTTGTCGCCACGTGAAATCACTTGGCCTAAATGTAAGTCTAACGGAGATTCGCTGCTGCGTTCGATGCGTTCAGAAACATTAACGGTGACATTTTTCTTTGATACTTCGGCTATCGTCGCAGGGAATTCAGCGCCACTGCCATCAAATAGAAGGACTTCTTGGCCTTCTTTCATGCGAAGGACACGACCAACATGACCCGCGGCATCTTCGCCTAAAGCGAGTGAACCTAACTGATGAATGCGTTCTGGGTGATGAATACGAGGGATTCTCATGCTGGTAAACCTATAAATATGTTCATTTGGGTATTTTGTCTCTGCCTAACATGGATGCTTTTAGTTGAAAAAACAAGGGTAGAGCAAGAGTTTCAGGGGCAATTCTGAAACTCTTGTTTGAGATAGTTAGGAATGTTGATTGTACGAGCGACGTTATTTACAAGCAGGGTAAACAAATGGGTTGTGATTACCTTGGATGGCATAGATTCGCTCATCACGAGTACATTCCCACTTGTCGACAGGAAATTGCTTGTTCCACGCCATCATTAGGTTGGTTTGTTGCTTAGATAGTTTGAAACCATACTCTTGGCTCATGTAAAGGTAAGTACGCGCGATAGAGCCTTTTGCTCTGTCTGGCGGCATGACTTTACGCTGCTTGAAGTTGACCTGCATTTCACACTGACCATAGCTCACACCATCCATGCCATTCCACTGACTGAAGTTGTAGTTGGAGCGATCACCGTTAACCTCGCCAATGGCCGGAGTTAGGTTGTGAAGGTCGGCTTCCATGGATTTGAATATTTTGTCATTGCGAGTGCAGTTCTTGCGCCCACCATCTTGCCAACACTGACGCTGGTGGCCAAATTGCCAAGCTGGAACCACGTGTTCCCACTCAATTCGACTCGCCCGCTTTTGTTGTTTTCGGACTTGATAGCCACAGCCATCAAGGTCGGGAATCCCTTTCTTTTTGTCCTTCCATGTAATGTCACAGCCGCAATAAAATGAAGTCGGATGGTCGAGGTAAATCTTCACCGCTTCTCTTTTTGCTTTGGAAAATGAGCTCGGTGGTGCGGCGAGAACGCTTTGGGTTACCAGTAGGCCAAATACTATTGTTAAGTAAAAAGATACAGGTAGGCCAAATGCTTTGAAGGTGAGTTTTTGCATAGAAAAAGACTGATAAAAGTATGATAAACATCAGTCTAGCACTCAAATGTTAAATCTCTCTATTAGATTTGTTCTACCGAGTAAATCAACCTGTCACTAGCTTAGTTGAGTTCCCGTGAAAGCTAAGGTTTGCTGGCACAATTGGCAGCGGTAGGTCGATTGATTCCGAAGTACTTTGTTGTGTCGTCTGATTGATAATGGGTAAGTGGTGCACTCACATCGATATTCAAAGGTTTTCCCTTGAACTGACGCGATTTCAAAGCTGTGAGTTGTTCTGGCTGGCACGTTGAATACTTTTTCCATCACGTATTTCCACTCGTTTCCGTGAGGCCTAACACGTCCGAAAACCTGATGCGTGATCAGGTGTGCGAGTTCATGTGGCACAACCTCGTTGATGAAGGCATCTTCATTTTCAGAAAATAGTACGTGGTTGAGCTTAATTTCGTTGAGCTGAAGGTAGGCCTTTCCCGCCGCTTTGCCTCTTAACTTGAAGGTGATAGTTGGGTGTGGAAATTCACGAGAGAAATGTTGATTTGCGATAGCTAGGCATTCGGCCAATTTCTTATTTGCTCGGTGTTGTTGCGGGGTGTAAGACAAACGTTGTTAACTCCAAATAAAAGGCCTCAGCGTTTAAACCAAGGCCTAATCATAACATTGCTTGTTGATCTAGCGATGCTTTACACGTGATGTTTTTTCTTAATGATCTCGTGATAAGCGTGCCATGTAGCATAGCCAAGTAGCGGCATGGTGACGATCATTCCGATGCCGTAGGTGGCAAAACCCACCAAAATACCGGCACAAATAATACTCGCCCAAACCACCATTGCAGGGATGTTCGATTTCACGGCATTAAAGCTAGTGAAAATCGCACTCATCACATCAACGCGTCTCTCCATCATTAACGGAATTGAAAATGCTGAGATGCTAAATATGAGGCTTGCGATAACAAAACCAATCACAGAACCCGTAATTAAGAAGGGAGCGAACTCAGCCAGTGGTGCGCCTTGCACTGAAGGGTAGAGCGCGTGCAATAACGCAGCGATACGCATCCAGAATATCATCGCAACCATCAACACAATCGCAAAGGCCCATTGGTGGGTCGAGTTGCGAGTGATGGCTTTCATTGAGTGCAGTAGGCTGGCGTTATGGCCTTTTTCTCTTTCCCAAGCTGCGTCATACAAGCCTAGGGCAAGAAACGGCCCTATCAGCATGTACACGATCAGGCTTGGCATCACGACTAAGTGTGTTCCTTGCCATTGGACAAGTTGAACAATCGCAATTGCCGCTCCCATAAAGCACAATCCGTAAAATGCGCTGATTAATGGCATTCTTACTAAGTCATGCAGAGCAAGCGACAACCAATGAAAGGGTGCGGAAATACTGATTTGGTTGCAAGGAATGGTGCGAGCGTAATCCTTATCGCTGACCTTGTGTTTTTTATCGTTCAGTTCGGATGGGTGCGCGGTACGAGGCATAGATCCCCCTAGTTAAATAACGTCCTAGTTATAATTCCATAAGGCTCATCGATGTGGCTTGTGTGAGAGTTATGGTGTTGAGCTAAATTGCTCTTTGTCATCCCAGTTATTGTTCTAGCGTGCATTTAACGAGCGTTATCAGACTGAATTAATTTAAGTTAAATGTGAGCTTGATCGCCTAGGAGTTACCTTAACTATTGTCAGTAGTGCTAGAAAACACAAATTATCAGCGGCTTTTTATACTAAGTGGTTAACGGTAAAGAAGGGCGTTAGGGAAGGGTATTGTGAGTGAAAGTTCGGTAAGTACATAAAAATAAAGCCCTTACTAAGCAGTAAGGGCTTTAAAGGAACACATCGCAGTGGCTAAATTATTTTAGGCCAGCGAAGTCCGCAAGGATTGCTGCTTTGTCAGTCGCTTCCCAAGGGAACTCTTCACGACCGAAGTGACCGTATGCAGCAGTTTGCTTGTAGATAGGCTGAAGAAGGTTCAGCATCTCTTGAAGGCCGTATGGACGTAGGTCGAAGTTTTGACGAACAGCTTCAATGATGATTTCGTGTGCTACTTTCTCAGTACCGAACGTTTCAACCATGATAGATGTTGGATCAGCAACACCGATAGCGTAAGACAGTTGAATCTCACAACGGTCAGCCATACCAGCAGCAACGATGTTTTTCGCAACGTAACGTGCTGCGTAAGCTGCAGAACGGTCAACTTTTGATGGATCTTTACCTGAGAATGCACCGCCACCGTGACGAGCTGCGCCGCCGTAGGTATCAACGATGATCTTACGACCAGTTAAACCACAGTCACCCATTGGGCCACCGATTACGAAACGGCCTGTTGGGTTGATGAAGAAGTTAGTATCTTTGTTGATCCACTCAGCAGGAAGTACTGGCTTGATGATTTCTTCCATTACTGCTTCGCGTAGGTCAGGCGTTGTTACTGAATCACAGTGTTGAGTAGAAAGAACAACAGCATCGATACCAACGATCTTACCTTGGTCGTATTGGAAAGTAACTTGAGATTTCGCATCTGGGCGAAGGAAGTCAAGCTTACCGCTCTTACGTACTTCAGCTTGCTTCTTAACAAGAAGGTGAGAGTAAGTAATTGGAGCTGGCATTAGGATAGGAGTTTCGTTAGTCGCGTAACCAAACATGATGCCTTGGTCGCCTGCGCCTTGCTCTTTAGGGTCTTCTTTATCAACACCTTGGTTGATGTCTGGAGACTGCTTACCAATTGTGTTTAAAACAGCACAAGAGTCAGCGTCAAAGCCCATGTCAGAATGAACGTAACCAATTTCACGTACTGTTTCACGAGTGATTTCTTCGATATCAACCCATGCAGACGTTGTTACTTCACCGCCAACCATAACCATGCCGGTTTTAACGTAAGTCTCACAAGCAACACGTGCTTTTGGATCTTGTTCCAAGATGGCATCAAGAACAGCATCAGAGATTTGGTCTGCAATTTTATCTGGATGGCCTTCTGAAACAGATTCAGAAGTGAATAGGTGCTTAGCCATGAGAGCTCCACTTTTAGTTTTTGGTGTAAATAGTTTATGGCGTCGCAAGCTAGGAAGCGCCGCCATTAAATACAGTATATTTTGTAGGTGTTTCTACATCTAGACGGCTATTCTAAATTCCAGCGGTCGAATTACAAGCTCTTTTTTATGATATGTCATAACTAATCGTTTGCGTATCGATCGAGATAAGCCACTGCCAAGTGATGTAAATGTTCGAAAATTGCGAAAAATGACCGTTAAAATGCCAGTAAAACGTTTGCAGTCGCAATAGTCGTTTGAGAGAATACCCGCGCTAATAAAAATGAAAACTTTAGCAATTATCTCTTTTTTAAATCGCTTATGTATCCAGGAGCAGACATGCCTTCTCGTAAAGATCTAGCCAATGCAATCCGCGCACTTAGCATGGACGGTGTTCAACAAGCAAATTCAGGCCACCCAGGCGCACCTATGGGCATGGCTGACATCGCTGAGGTTCTTTGGCGTGGCCACTTGAACCACAACCCAGCAAACCCAGAATGGGCTGACCGCGACCGTTTTATCCTGTCTAACGGCCATGGTTCAATGTTGATTTATTCTCTGCTTCACCTTGCAGGTTACGAGCTTTCAATTGAAGACCTGAAAAACTTCCGTCAACTGCACTCTAAGACTCCAGGTCACCCTGAGTACGGTTACGCTCCTGGTATCGAAACAACGACTGGTCCTCTAGGTCAAGGCATCACTAACGCTGTTGGTATGGCAATGGCTGAGAAAGCACTGGCGGCACAGTTCAACAAAGAAGGCCACGACATCGTAGACCACTACACTTATGCATTCATGGGTGATGGCTGTCTGATGGAAGGTATCTCTCACGAAGCATGTTCTCTAGCAGGTACGCTAGGTCTTGGTAAGCTGGTTGCTTTCTGGGATGACAACGGCATCTCTATCGATGGTGAAGTTGAAGGTTGGTTCTCTGACGATACACCTAAGCGTTTTGAAGCATACGGTTGGCACGTAATCCCAGCAGTAGATGGTCACGACTCTGATGCTATCAACGCAGCGATTGAAGCGGCTAAAGCGGATCCTCGTCCAACGCTTATCTGTACTAAAACTATCATCGGTTTTGGTTCTCCAAACAAAGCGGGTACGCATGACTGTCACGGTGCTCCACTAGGCGCTGATGAAATCACAGCAACTAAAGCAGCATTGGGTTGGGAACACGGTCCTTTCGAAATCCCAGCAGATATCGCAGCTGAGTGGAATGCGAAAGAAGCAGGCGCAGCGAAAGAAGCAGCGTGGAACGCGAAGTTTGACGCATACGCAGCGGCTTACCCAGAGCTAGCAGCTGAATTCAAACGTCGTACTAACGGCGAGCTACCCGCTGAGTGGGAAGAGAAAGCAAACGCAATCATTGCTGATCTTCAAGCTAACCCAGCAAACATCGCTTCACGTAAAGCATCTCAAAACGCACTAGAAGCGTTTGGTCAAATGCTTCCAGAATTCATGGGCGGCTCTGCTGACCTTGCGCCTTCTAACCTGACTATGTGGTCTGGTTCTAAGTCTCTTGAAGCAACTGACTTTTCTGGTAACTACATCCATTACGGTGTACGTGAATTCGGTATGACGGCTATCATGAACGGTATCGCTCTGCACGGTGGTTTCGTGCCATACGGCGCAACGTTCCTAATGTTCATGGAATACGCGCGTAACGCAATGCGTATGGCTGCTCTGATGAAAGTTCAGAACATCCAAGTTTACACGCACGATTCTATCGGCTTAGGCGAAGATGGCCCTACTCACCAACCGGTTGAGCAGATCGCTTCTCTACGTCTGACTCCAAACATGAGCACATGGCGTCCATGTGACCAAGTTGAATCTGCAGTGGCTTGGAAACTGGCTATTGAGCGTAAAGATGGTCCTTCATCTCTAATCTTCTCTCGTCAAAACCTTGCACAACAAGATCGTAATACTGAGCAAGTTGCTAACATCGCTAAGGGTGGTTACATCCTGAAAGATTGTGAAGGCAAGCCAGAGCTAATCATCATTGCAACTGGTTCTGAAGTTGAGCTTGCAGTTGAAGCTGCTGCACAACTAACCGCTGAAGGTAAAGCTGTACGCGTAGTATCTATGCCTGCAACTGACGCATTCGACAAGCAAGACGCTGAATACCGTGAGTCTGTACTTCCATCTGATGTTACAGCGCGTATCGCAGTAGAAGCTGGCATCGCTGACTTCTGGTACAAATACGTTGGCTTCGGTGGCAAGATCATCGGTATGACAACGTTCGGCGAATCTGCACCAGCAGGTGAGCTATTCAAGATGTTCGGTTTCACTACTGAAAACGTAGTAAACACAGCGAAAGAGCTTCTTGCTTAATCATTGACTGATGGCCTGTGCTAACAGTTAAATGAAGGAAAAACCGAGCGCTGAGCTCGGTTTTTTGTATCTGGGATTTGTTTCTTCTAGGCTTATCTCTACAAGCAACAGATTAACCTGTCCTAACTAAACGGGGTTATTCAAGTAATGCCTTTTGGGTAGGATTCAGTTATCATCTGTTGCACGAAATTTTGGTTAGATGTACGGAAATATGCTAAAAGTCGCGATAAACGGATTTGGAAGAATAGGGCGTAATGTATTACGCGCTGTCTATGAAAGTGGCAAAAGCCAACAAATCAAAGTAGTAGCTGTTAATGAGCTTGCTCAGCCTGACGCTATGGCTCACCTATTGCAGTACGACACCAGTCACGGCCGCTTCGGTAAGAAAATCTCTAACGATCAAGAGCACATTTATGTCCATCATGGCATTGGTGCTGAAGACAAGGGTGAGTTTGATACCATTCGTATCTTACATCTTGCTGATATTGAGCTGTTGCCTTGGCGTGACCTTGAGGTGGATATCGTTCTCGATTGTACCGGTGTTTATGGTTGCCGAGATGACGGCCTCGCGCACATTGCTGCAGGGGCGAAAAAGGTACTGTTTTCTCACCCCGGTGCCAATGACCTCGATAACACCATTATCTATGGTGTGAACCACGATACCATCGAAGCGGACCACCAAATCGTTTCCAATGGTTCGTGCACCACCAACTGTATTGTCCCTATCATTAAGGTTCTTGATGACGCCTTTGGTATCGAGTCCGGTACGATTACGACTATTCACTCTTCAATGAATGATCAACAAGTTATCGATGCGTACCACAGCGATTTGCGTCGTACTCGAGCAGCAAGCCAATCGATCATTCCTGTCGATACCAAGTTGCATAAAGGTATTGAAAGAATCTTCCCGAAATTTTCCAACAAATTTGAAGCTATATCTGTGCGTGTGCCGACGGTAAACGTAACAGCGATGGATTTAAGTGTCACAATTAATGCAAATGTGAAAGTTAATGACGTAAATCAAACCATTGTTAATGCATCCCAGTGTACATTACACAATATAGTTGACTATACTGAAGCGCCGCTCGTTTCCATCGACTTTAATCACGATCCCCATAGCGCAATCGTTGATGGTTCACAAACGCGAGTGAGCAACGGCCACTTAGTTAAAATGCTAGTGTGGTGTGATAATGAATGGGGCTTTGCGAACCGAATGCTGGATACGGTTCTTGCAATGCAAGCTTCTGAAGGCAAGAAGTAAGACCTAGAAGCAAATGTGCGGATTATTTATTTTTTAGCTTGAAATAAATACTAAGAGTCCACATATTATTAGTAGTGAAAGAATTACCAGTTGAATAATTTATAGGCTTAGCAGGGTTGCTGAGTTTCCAAAACTTTATATTTATTTAAATTTGAGAGGACAAATCATGTCTGTGATCAAGATGACTGACCTGGAACTTGCAGGTAAACGCGTATTTATCCGTGCTGACCTAAACGTACCAGTAAAAGACGGTAAAGTAACTTCAGATGCACGTATCCTTGCATCTCTACCAACTATCAAACTTTGCCTAGAAGCTGGCGCAAAGGTAATGGTTACTTCTCACCTTGGTCGTCCTACTGAAGGCGAATACAACGAAGAGTTCTCTCTAGCTCCTGTAGTTAACTACCTAAACGACGCACTAGACTGCGAAGTTAAACTAGCTAAAGATTACGTAAACGGCCTAGAGCTAAACGCTGGTGAACTTGTTGTTCTTGAAAACGTTCGTTTCAACAAAGGCGAGAAGAAGAACGAAGAAGCACTTTCTAAGCAATACGCTGCACTATGTGACATCTTTGTAATGGATGCATTCGGTACAGCTCACCGTGCTCAAGCTTCTACACACGGCGTTGGTACTTACGCTCCTGTAGCATGTGCTGGCCCTCTTCTAGCTGCTGAGCTTGAAGCGCTTGGTAAAGCAATGGACAACCCAGCTCGCCCACTAGTGGCTATCGTTGGTGGTTCTAAAGTTTCTACTAAACTAACCGTTCTAGAATCTCTTTCTAAAATTGCTGACCAGCTTGTTGTTGGTGGTGGTATCGCGAACACATTCATCGCTGCTGAAGGCCACAACGTAGGTAAGTCTCTATACGAAGCTGACCTAGTTGAAACGGCTCAAAAGCTAATGAAAGAGTGTGCTATCCCAGTAGCAACTGACGTTGCATGTGCTAAAGCATTCGACGAAAACGCAGAAGCTGAAATCAAGCACGTTTCTGAAGTTCAAGACGACGACATGATCTTCGACCTTGGTCCAGATTCAACTGCGGCACTAGCTGAAATCATCGGCAACGCGAAAACAATCCTTTGGAACGGCCCTGTAGGCGTATTCGAATTCAAGAACTTCGAAGCGGGTACAGCTGGTATCTCTAAAGCAATCGCTGAGTCTGCAGGCTTCTCTGTAGCAGGTGGTGGTGACACGCTAGCAGCTATCGATAAGTTCGGTATCAAAGCTGACGTTTCTTACATCTCTACTGGCGGTGGCGCTTTCCTTGAATTCGTTGAAGGTAAAGTACTTCCTGCAGTAGCAATGCTTGAAGAGCGTGCTAAAGCATAATTGATTTAGAAAGGCGAGATGTGAATCTCGCCTTTTAACGTTTGCTGCATATCACACTTTTTTGCTAGAATGGCATAAGTTGTGAGCAAACGATTGCAAGTTTTTAAACTTAAGTTTTTTAATCTTAAAACGATAGAATAAATAGGACTATTTCCATGTCTAAGATCTTCGATTTTGTAAAACCTGGTGTGATTTCTGGCGATGACGTACAGAAAGTATTTGAAGTAGCAAAAGAAAACAAATTTGCTCTTCCTGCTGTAAACGTTGTTGGTACTGACTCTGTAAACGCAGTACTAGAAGCAGCTGCTAAAGTTAAAGCTCCAGTAGTTGTTCAGTTCTCTAACGGCGGCGCTGCATTCTTCGCAGGTAAAGGCGTTAAACTTGAAGGTCAAGGCGCACAAGTTCTTGGCGCTGTAGCTGGTGCAAAATACGTACACGCTGTAGCTGAAGCTTACGGTGTTCCAGTTATCCTGCACACTGACCACGCTGCTAAGAAACTTCTTCCATGGATCGACGGTCTACTAGACGCTGGTGAAGAGTTCTTCGCACAAACTGGTAAGCCTCTATTCTCTTCTCACATGCTAGACCTTTCTGAAGAGTCTCTAGAAGAGAACATCGAAACATGTGCTAAGTACCTAGAGCGCATGGCTAAAATGAACATGACAATCGAGATCGAACTTGGTTGTACTGGTGGTGAAGAAGACGGCGTTGATAACTCTGATATGGACGCATCTGAGCTTTACACTTCTCCAGAAGACGTAGCATACGCTTACGAGAAACTAATGGCTGTTAGCCCACGTTTCACTATCGCTGCATCTTTCGGTAACGTACACGGTGTTTACCAAGCTGGTAACGTTGTACTTACTCCAACTATCCTACGTGACTCTCAAGCATACTGTGCAGAGAAGTTCGGTATCGCACCTAACGCTCTAAACTTCGTATTCCACGGTGGTTCTGGTTCTTCTGAAGCAGAAATCCAAGAGTCTATCGGCTACGGTGTTATCAAAATGAACATCGATACTGATACACAGTGGGCAACTTGGGACGGTATCCGTCAGTACTCTGCTGACAACTTCGATTTCCTACAAGGTCAAATCGGCAACCCAACTGGCGAAGCTGCTCCAAACAAGAAGTACTACGATCCACGCGTATGGCTACGTGCTGGTCAAGCTTCAATGGTTGCTCGTCTAGAGAAAGCATTTGCTGACCTTAACGCTGTAGACGTACTATAATTCTTTGAATTAAGTACTCTTTAAGTTTTAAAAACCCGCTCATTGAGCGGGTTTTTTTATATCTGATAAAAACTTGTACTAAATATGTGAAAAACCTAGCGTGCGGTGAATAAATTTCGTAGTCTTTTAGTTATCGGTATTTGTGTTTATCGGTAAGTTTTAATAATTCAAAAGCTTACATAAATATGACTTTGCAATCTGTCAAAGATAGGATATCGTGCCGAAAAACTGAACTTGGTTCAGTTTATAAAAAGGACTTGGCTTTAATTTACTTTTAACACAATGACTTAACGGTAATTACACTGTTTATTATATTGCAGAGTAAATGAGGCTTAAGGCAGTTTAGCCCATAGCATATTATATAGAGGATGCACATTATGGCTGATAGTTCGACAGCGATTGAGACTCCACTTGTGGATGGTTTGTCTCAAGCAGAGCAGTGGTTAACAAATAATTCAGATTTATTTATCCAATATGGCGTAAATATCATTTCAGCACTGATAATTCTATTTATTGGCAACCTTATTGTTAAAGCAGTAGCGAATAGCGTGTCTAAGGTTCTTCAGAAGAAGAAAATGGACCGAGCAGTTGTGGAGTTCGTCCATGGTTTAGTTCGTTACTTGTTGTTTGTGATTGTTTTAATTGCTGCACTTGGTCGTTTAGGTGTTCAAACGGCATCTGTAGTTGCTGTTATTGGTGCGGCTGGTTTAGCCGTTGGTCTTGCACTACAAGGCTCACTATCTAACTTTGCTGCTGGTGTACTTATCGTTGCATTCCGTCCATTTAAGTCTGGTGACTATGTGGAAATTGGTGGTGTGGCAGGTTCAGTTGATTCTATTCAAATCTTCCAAACGGTTCTAACAACGCCAGACAACAAAATGGTTGTAGTACCTAACGGTAGCGTTATCGGCAGCCCAATCACAAACTATTCTCGTCATGCGACGCGCCGTATTGATCTAATGATTGGTGTTTCTTACAACGCTGATCTTCAGAAGACAAAAGCGCTACTGACTAAGATCTGTGAATCTGATGAGCGTGTACTGAAAGAACCTGGCGTTCAAGTTGGTGTTCATACGCTTGCTGATTCTTCAGTTAACTTCGTTGTTCGTCCATGGGTTAGCACTGCTGACTACTGGAATGTTTATTTCGACCTGATGCAAGCAATTAAAGAAGGCTTGGATAACGAGGGTATCGAAATTCCATTCCCGCAAATGGATGTACACATGAATAAAGTAGAAGCTTAATTCCTAGTTAGTTTTTATAACTATAAGCTTTTATAAGGAAAGGCGGATAACTTAGGTTATCCGCCTTTTTTGTTGGTTTCATGAAGCTAAATAGATTTACCAGTATTGCTCAATAAGTCCATCGGTAAGCACCGTTGCTATGGCGAACATCATGGTTGCGACTGCGATATCAATGCCTTTCTTAACCTTAGGTTTAGATAGCGTCGGGCCTAGTTTTGCAGCGCCTAATGACAAAGAATAGAACCAGACGAACGAAGCCAATATAGTCCCCATAGCAAATGCAATTCTGTCGTTGCCTTCAAATTGCCCACCAATGGATCCAAGAATTACCACGGTATCCAAATAGAGATGTGGGTTTAATACTGTTACTGCCAATGCCCCTAAAATAACGGTGCGCTTGCCACGCGCTAATATCTCACCTTTCGACTCATCACTGGTGCGCACTTTGAATGCACTGCGTAGTGAGAGCAAACCATACACAGTCAGAAAAGCGATGCCACCTAGTGTCACTGAGGTAAGCAGTAATTCATTTTGCGACAAGATCGCTCCGCCGCCAAAAATGCCTAATGAGATAAACAGAGTATCGAGCAGGCTACAAATCGTTGCTGTCGTTAAATGATGATTGCGTTTTATCCCTTGATTTAGGACGTACGCATTCTGAGCGCCAATAGGGATAATCATACTTGCCCCTAGACCAAAACCTTGTAATAAAACCCAAAAACTCATTTTAACCTCCACTTATTTAACGATATTTACGTGCTATATGGCGAAGATACTCTGACCCTTTAAATAAGTATAATTAATGATTTTAATCCATTATTAGAGTTGCTAATGTGGTGATGAGTTAGCTTAAAAAGGAAGCAAATTGATGCGCGGATTGGATTATAAATGGATTGAAGCACTGGATGCTGTAGTAAAACAACGTAGCTTCGAAAGGGCTGCTGAGCAGTTATATATCTCCCAGTCGGCGGTATCTCAACGCATCAAACAGCTGGAAAAGTGGTTGGCTCAGCCAGCCTTGGTGAGAGAAAGCCCGCCTAGGCCAACGCCTGCGGGTAAAAAACTACTGGGCTTATATCGCCGTGTTCGTTTGTTAGAGCACGAGCTTGTGCCTGAGTTGATGAATGAAGAGGGTAATCAACCACTATCGATATCCATAGCCACCAACGCTGATAGTTTGGCGACATGGTTGCTACCAGCTTTGTCGGATGTGATTAAGTCTCGCCAAGTCGAGTTGAACCTCGCGATTCATGGTGAGTCGAGAACCATTGAAAAGATTAAAAGTGGCGAGGTGGCCGGTGCAATCAGTTTGGAGTCTCAAGCGATTCCTGGCTGCAGTGCTGACTATCTCGGTAGGATGGATTATGTGTGCGTGGCTAGCCCTGACTTTCATCAGCGTTACTTTGCAGAGGGCGTAAACTACGCCACCTTAAGCAAAGCACCTGCGGTTTCCTATGATCAATACGATGATCTGCATAAGAAGTTTCTGCATGATCATTTTAACGTCCCGAGAGACAGTGTGATCAATCATACAGTCGGCAGTTCAGAAGCATTTGTGCGCTTGGCATTATCGGGTGTAGCCTATTGCTTGATCCCCCGATTACAGATTATCGATGAGCTCGAGTCTGGTGCTCTGATTGATATTACCCCTGGCTTTCTGCTCTCTTATCGCATCTATTGGCACCATTGGCAGCTTGAGAGCGGAGTATTAAAAGAGGTATCCCAAGCAATATTGAGTTTTGCTCACAATCACTTACCTCAGTAAACTGTTGGTTTTTTCAGCGTCAAAGTTCTGTTAGAAGTGTGTGCTCTGGATTGGCTAAACGATAAATTGCTCTATGATGAAAGGACATTTGTTTAGCATAGGTCATACCTAATGAAGCTTGTACCAAAGATGTTAGCAACGTCTCTTACTCTTACTGCGGCGTTGAGTGCTGTGAGTTTTCCATCATTGGCTGACTCTCCATCCTTTCCTCATATTTCAACGACAGGCTATGGTGAAGTGATCGCTACACCTGATATGGCGACATTCTCTGTGAGAGTCGTGGAATCGACGATGACTGCTGAACAGGCTAAAAATACCGTTGATAAAGTCGTGACAGGCTTTCTAAACAAGCTACATCAAGCTGGTGTTGATGAGGCGAGTGTACACAGCTCTAACCTGTATTTATCTCCTCAATATCATTACCCGAAAGATGGCAAACCGGAACTGGTTGGCTACCGCGCCTCACGTAATGTGACCGTTCAAGTGACTGAGCTAGCTAATCTTAATGAGTACATGGATATTGCGATTGGAGAAGGCATTAATCAGATCGACAACATCCAACTGCAAGTTCGCGACCAAGCTAAGTATCAAGAGCAAGCGCGCTTAGAAGCCATTAAAGATGCGACATCAAAAGCTAAATCATTGGCGAGTGGTTTTGAGCGCGAGTTAGGTGATGTATGGCGCGTGGATTACAACGCCCAATCTTCTCAGCCAGTACTCATGCGTTCAATGGCGATGGATGCAAGAACAGAATCGAACTCTTATGAAGACTCAACGATCACCATTCGTGATCGCGTGAATGTGATCTACCAGATCGAAGAGTAATGACAGTGATATAGAAGGTTTTGGATCATGACGACCTAATTACCTACGATAGGCCAAATGCTAAAAAGGCTCTCATGATGAGAGCCTTTTTTATGCATTTTGAGTGTGATGATTAGTGAAGAAGACGAGCACGGATTGTGCCTTCGATCTCTTTCAGTTTAAGCAGTGCTTCTTCAGAGCGATCGGCTTCTACATCGATAACGACATAACCCATATCAGCCGCAGTCTGTAGGTATTGACCCGCGATGTTGATCCCTTCCTCAGCGAAGATGGTGTTGATCTGAGTTAGGATGCCTGGGCGGTTTTCGTGAATGTGTAATAAACGAGACGTTCCAGTATGCAGTGGTAGTGATACCTCAGGGAAGTTAACACTTGATAGCGTAGAGCCGTTATCAGAGTATTTCGCTAGCTTACCAGCAACTTCAACACCAATGTTCTCTTGTGCTTCTTGAGTTGAACCACCCACGTGAGGCGTTAGGATCACGTTATCGAACTGCATTAATGGAGACTCAAACGGGTCTGCATTGGTTTTTGGTTCTGTTGGGAAAACATCAATAGCCGCACCTGCAAGGTGTCCAGACTCCAGAGCGCCACACAGAGCAGGAATATCGACTACCGTGCCACGAGCTGCGTTGATAAAGATAGAACCAGGCTTCATGCGCTCGAACTCTTCTTTACCCATCATGTCTTTTGTTTCGTTGGTTTCAGGTACATGCAAAGAGATTACGTCACACTTGTTCAGTAATTCCGTCATGGTATGAACTTGCGTTGCGTTACCCAGAGACAGTTTGTTTTCAATGTCGTAGAAGTAAACACGCATGCCAAGGTTTTCAGCAATAATACCCAGTTGAGTACCGATGTGACCGTAGCCAATAATACCTAAACGCTTACCACGGGCTTCGTAAGAGTTGTCGGCACTCTTTTTCCAGATGCCACGGTGTGCAAGCGCGTTCTTTTCTGGAATGCCACGTAGTAGCAATAGAACCTGACCAAGAACGAGCTCAGCAACGCTTCGAGTGTTTGAGAACGGTGCGTTGAACACAGGGATACCGCGTTTTGCTGCTGCTTGAAGGTTGACTTGGTTAGTACCAATACAGAAACAACCGACGGCAACCAGCTTTTCAGCTGCATCAATAACTTCTTGGGAGATATTAGTGCGAGAACGAATACCAATGAAATGAGCATCTTTTACTGCTTCAAGAAGTTCATCTTCCGGTAGCGAGCCTTTGTGGTACTCAATGTTTGTGTAACCAGCGGCTTGCAGTACTTCTACAGAAGAAGGGTGAAGACCTTCTAGAAGTAGAATTTTAATTTTTTCTTTTTCCAGTGAAACTTTGGCCATTGTTCTCGTCCTTAAAATGGAAAGGTTGGGCAAATGCGGCGCACGTGCTACAAAATGGCTGAAAGGGGAACAAATTCACCACTTTGTTAGGAGACAAACGTTTTCTCTGTGCGTCTTCTGAACAATAAAGTAACAAAAAAAAAATGTTTTGGGTAAGAAAATTACGGAATAAGACATAATTTTACAGCAATAAAGCAAAAAAAACGGCGCCCTAGGGCACCGTATGTAATGAAGTAACAGAAAAACTCAATCTTCTATTATTTATTCTTCGATTTTTGCACCTTCAGGCGTGCCGGTGATAACCACATCAGCACCACGGTGAGCGAACAGACCAACCGTCACCACACCAGCTATACCATTGATGATATCTTCTAGTTGTTTCGGGTTTTCGATCGCCATGCCGTACACATCTAGGATCACGTTGCCGTTATCGGTTGTGCAGCCTTCGCGGTAAACTGGGTCACCACCAAGCTTAACCAACTCACGTGCCACGTATGAACGTGCCATTGGGATTACTTCAACAGGCAGTGGGAATTTACCCAACACATCAACTGCTTTAGTACCGTCAACAATACACACAAACTTATCAGAGATAGCCGCTACGATTTTTTCACGAGTCAAAGCAGCGCCGCCGCCTTTGATCATATCGCGAGTTGGGTTGATTTCATCTGCGCCATCAACATAGATGTCTAGCTTAGCGACATCGTTACACTCATACACTTTGATCTCTAGCTCTTCTAGTCGCTGCGTTGAAGCAACAGAGCTTGAAACCGCACCTTTGATTTTGTCTTTCATTGTGCCTAGTGCGTCGATGAAGTGATTTACTGTAGAGCCAGTACCTACACCTACAATGCTGCCTTCTTCAACATATTGAAGTGCTGCCCAGCCAGCTGCTTTTTTCATTTCATCTTGAGTCATGCCATTCTCCTGAATAAGGTCTTGCGCTTTGAATTGATCGTTTGCGTAATGATGAAGTTAACGTTTAGATATTGAGTTAACGTTTCTATATCGAGGTTAACGTTTGCGGCGCGATTATAGCGCTTTAATGGTTGCTTTCCCATTGCCAAGTTTTACTCGGAGTCACGATTTTAGGTAACGGAATGTCCCATTCTTCAATCGGTAGCGTATCAACATGTTGGCAATCATGAGCCAAACCAATAGGAGCTGCACCTTCGCCCGTCTCGAACCACTTTGCCAAGGTGCGATCGTAATATCCGCCGCCCATACCTAAACGATGGCCATGGGAGTCAAAGCCGACAAGGGGCGTAAGAATAAGGTCGAGTTGCTGACAAGGTTTAACCAGCATTTGATTGAGCTGAGGTTCGACAATACCGTACTTATTCAAGACCGTCGGTGTGGTTGGCGAGTAGTGTAAAAACAGCAGGTGCCCGGCAGAGAAGGGGTGCAATACTGGTAAATAAGTTTGCTTACCTTGCGCCCATAACCATTCGATTAAAGGCTGAGTATCGAGTTCGCCATCGATAGAGATATAGAGGGCAATATGCTGAGCAGACTGAATTTCATCAAGCTGCATGCACTGCTTAACTAAGTCGATACCGGATTGAGTTTGTTGGTCGCCAGATAAGGCATTGCGTTTGATACGGATCTGTTTGCGAAATTCGCTGCGTGTGAGCGTCTTCATAAGAAGGGATACCCCAAAGTGCCGTTGAGAATAGATGGCCCTTGAACCAGCGAGTTCAAGGCGGATCAGCAATGATTACCGTAGGCTTCTCGGTCGGGCCGAGCATGCTCAATAGCACTCAAGTACTAACCCTTAGGGATTGCTTATCGGCTCGGGGACGTGAATCCTCTGACAAACACTCCAGGGTAAATTTTGTGTACGCTATTGCTGTCCGTGCTTAACTTTACTGAGGACATCTGAAAGTGATGTCGTGAGCTGTTCCATTCGCTCGGTCAGTGCGTTTTGTTCATCATTTGCTTCAAACTTCTTGGTTTGTAATTCGTAGCAAATATTCAGAGCTGCGATAGTCAGCAGCTTCACTTCATTGGTTACCTTAGTACGTTCAGCCATCTCTTTCAATCGATTATCAAGATCGGCCGCCGCTGCAATCAATGACTCTTCTTGCCCTGGTGGACAATTCACTCGAGTCAGTTTTCCTAATATTTCAACGTCTACCGCTTGATTACTCATGATGGATGAACTCTTTAACGCGCTATTTTAAGGCTGTTGCCCTTCGCCATTTTTTGAGAAAGAAAAAGTGCAAGTACCGATGAGGAAGCAATCTCCTCTGAGGGAGAAACTATAGGTAAACCGCTATTAAGATTCAAGCTTTTCAGAGTGACTGTTTGTAAATGAGAGCTTGAGCACACAGTAATTCAGCAAATTGAACAATTGGTAGTCAGTCATCCTTCAATTGCTGGGGATCGATGCTTACCAGAATTGGGGTGAAGTGGTACGATTATACTATCGATATAAAGAATAACTGAGCGAGCTATCTGATGAGCGAAACTACTTTACCTGACTACCTAACGGTTGCGACTGAACTTCAATCGGCAAGTCTAGCCGTAACCCCTGCTGAGATGCACGGTTTATTAACGGGTATGTTAAGCGGAGGCTTAAGCCTTGCAGATAAAAGCTGGCAACCACTGATCTTCGATTACACCAATGAAGGCATGGGTTGGCCAGATCGCGCATTAACGCTAGCGGAAGCGACACTGAAAGTAACGACCAGTGAAATCACAGGTTCGGGTATGGAATTGTCTATGTTGCTGCCTGACGAAGACGCAAGCGCAAGCCTGTTTGATCTTGCTGACGGTGTGTCTGATTGGATTAACCACTTTATTTCTGGCTTAGGCTTGGTTGGCGCTCAATTGAACAAAGCGTCTGACAGTACAAAAGAAGCATTAGCTGATCTAGAAGAGATGGCTAAGCTAGGCATTGACGAAGAAGATGATCTGGAAGAGCAAGCGCAGCTTCTAGAGCACGTTATTGAGCACGTAAAAGCGTGTGCACTAACGATTCATGCTGAATTTGGTGCTCGCCCATCTGAAGATGCGGCGCCTACCATTCATTAATTCGTTGGCCGGTTTGAGGTTATGATGGCTCAGTATGATGTTGTAATTGCTGGTGGCGCAATGGCAGGGGCAACCTTAGCCCTTGCTTTGAATCACCTAAGCCAAGGTTCACTGTCGATTGCGGTAGTGGAGCCTTATCAGGTTGATCATCAAGCTCACCCTGGGTTTGATTCTCGTTCGATTGCTTTGTCCTATGGCACGGTGCAGATCCTGGATTCTTTGCGCTTATGGCAATCTATCGCTCCGGTCGCGACCCCGATTAAAGATATCCATGTTTCGGATCGCGGGCATGCCGGAATGACAGACATCTACAGTGAAGAGCTTGCTGTAGATGCGCTTGGCTACGTGGTCGAGTTAGCAGATGTGGGTCGAATCTATCAGCAGAAACTTGAATCAGAAGCGGCAATTACCATGCTTTGTCCTGAGTCTGTTAGTAAAGTTGAACGTGAAGAAGCGTTGACGACGATTGAACTGACAAGTGGGCAACCAGTAACCACTAAGTTACTGGTTGCTGCTGACGGTGCAATCTCAACCTGTTGCCAACAGCTCAATATCTCATTGAGTGAGCACGACTTTGAGCAAGTCGCTGTGATTGCCAATATTGTGGCGAGTGAACCTCACCAAGGTCGCGCATTTGAGCGTTTTACCCATCATGGGCCAGTTGCTCTATTACCGATGAGTGACAACCGTTTATCGCTGGTTTGGTGTTTAACACCAGAGCAAGCACAAAAAGTGATGACGCTAAACGACAATGAATTTCTTGAGCAATTGCAGAATGACTTTGGCTGGCGACTTGGCCGATTAGAGAAGGTCGGCAAGCGCGCGAGTTACCCTCTGATTCTTCGTCACCGACAGCAAAATATCTCTCATCGATTTGCCATTGTTGGTAATGCTGCTCAAACGCTTCACCCAATTGCGGGGCAAGGCTTTAACCTAGGCATCCGAGATGTGGCTTCCTTGGCAGAAGAGTTGTGTACCCAGTTAGATGATGTAGGTCGTTACCGTGGTCTTGTTAACTTTAGAAAGCGTAGAGAACAAGACCGAGACGCAACGATCACGTTGACTTCAAGCCTAGTTCACCTGTTCTCAAACGATTATATGACCGCTCGCATTGGGCGTAATCTTGGGTTAGCCGTAATAGATAACCTTCCACCACTTAAAGGTCCACTTTTGCGTCATACGCTTGGCCTAGTAGAAAGATAAGGTAATAAATAATGATGCAAAGTGTTGATATCGCGATTGTTGGTGGTGGCATGGTTGGCCTAGCGCTTGCTGCTGCCCTAAAAGACAGTGACCTAAGAATCGCTGTCATTGAAGGCAGAGCGCCTAGTGAAGGGCTGAGTGAGCTGCCTGATGTGCGTGTATCCGCGTTGAGTCGTTCTAGTGAAGTGATTCTTCGTAACCTAGGTGCATGGCAAGGTATCGAACAAAGACGCGCTGCACCGTATCAAGCGATGGAAGTGTGGGAACAAGACAGTTTCGCTCGTATTGAGTTTGACTCGACACGCTTGGCTCAGCCTAATCTTGGTCATATCGTTGAAAACCGTGTGATTCAATTAGCGCTGCTTGATCAGGTTAAGAAACAAGACAACGTCAGCCTGTATATGCCCGCAACGTGTAAAACGATGGCGATTGGTGAAAGTGAAGCTTGGTTAACATTGGACAATGGTCAAGCACTGACAGCTAAGTTAGTTGTTGGAGCAGACGGCGCAAACTCTTGGGTTCGTAAGCAGCAAGATATCCCATTAACACATTGGGATTACGGACACAGTGCGATTGTCGCGAACATCAAAACCACAGAGCCGCACCACAGCGTTGCTCGTCAAATCTTCACGCCTCAAGGCCCATTGGCATTCCTACCAATGCAACCAAGCAACATGAGCTCGATTGTTTGGTCTACGGAACCAAATCGTGCCGAGAACCTCGTATCAATGTCGGATGCTGAATTCAACAAGCAGTTAACAGCTGAGTTCGATGCAAAGCTGGGCTTATGTGAAGTGGTTGGTGACCGTTTTGCCTTCCCACTGCGCATGCGTTATGCGCGTGACTTTGCGGTAGAGCGTGTGGCTTTGGTTGGTGATGCTGCTCATACCATTCACCCATTAGCAGGGCAGGGCGTGAACCTTGGCCTATTAGACGCAGCAAGCCTAGCGCAAGAGCTGTTAAAGCTATGGTCTGCGGGTGAAGACATTGGCACCAAGCGTAATCTTCGCGGCTACGAGCGCTGGAGAAAAGCAGAGGCGGCGAAAATGATTGCTTCAATGCAGGGCTTTAAAGATCTGTTTGAAGGCGATAACCCAGCTAAGAAGCTGATTCGTGGCATTGGTATGAAGCTTGCGGGCCAATTACCGGGTGCGAAAGATGAGATCATGAAGCGCGCACTGGGTTTGTCTGGCAATCTTCCTGACTTAGCTAAGCGTCCAGTGACTCATCGATAATGACATAGTGTTCTGGTGGTATATCGAATCATCATTGATACGAAAATTGGTACGAAAAAAGGGTTGGCATAATGCCAACCCTTTTTGTTTTTAATTCTGTAGATAATCAGGTCATGCGTACGCGCAGCGCAGTTTCATGATTTCACTATTTATTTCTTTCACTGTTTGAAAGTGACGTTTTTCTGCTCGGTCTGGTAGCACTAGCTTACCGTTATCAAACTCAAATTTTCCTACGCCGTAAATGTAGATTCGTCCTTTGAAAAGTCGACTTACATGTTTAGCAATCATACTCGGTGTATAGCGCTTAAACAGTCTCATTCTTAATTATCCTTATATTTACCTAGCCTGCATATTATAGAAAAACTCCGAGATAATAATTGTGATAAGCATGGAGTTATATGCAGTAGCGTTGACGTTAATTAGATATTTGTGCTGTTCTAAGCACTTTCTTCAGTAAATATCTATTTTTACGTGAGCTCCTCCCCAAAATAATACTGAGTAGTGAACTGCCGTGAACTTTTCTGTTCAGTATTAAGCAGTGATAATGTTACAAGTATAAGAATAGGCGGGATTTTTTGTTTGTGTAATCAAATTGTAAATTTCGGACAAAAAAAAGCCCGTCTAAAACGGGCGAATAGTCACAGATGCATTACACAAAAGTGGATACTGATGTTACTCAGTGGATTCACTTGCACTGATTTGCTTAATAGCTAGTCAGTAAATTTACAATAACGCAAATTTAACTTTGTGACTACTTATGCTTTTATTTTGAGTAACTATTTATTAATGGTGTGTTCTTCTTATGACGAGGTTCACACTAAAAATGTACTCAATGAAATATTAAAATGAAGTTTGCGAAGCATGATCTAAACGATCATCGACTGATGTCCGCGACGGTCGGTGCACATAGCGCCATAAGATCATTGAGATCCAGCGCAACGCCAGCCATTCGGTCGCCGGCGCTAATGGTTACGGTCGAGTTGTTTTGAATGGAAGGATCAAAAATGATCGGCATGTGTCTCTTGAGAGCGAGCGGGCCAACACAACCCACTTTAAAGCCAGTGATTGTTTCAACATCAGCGAGAGACACGCAGGTCATTCGACGGCAATTCAGTACCGAGCGTACTTTCTTGGGATCGACAGAGCGGTCACCAGCAGTACAGGCTAACGCATACTGGTTACCCATATCCTTAAGCAGGATGCACTTCACCATTTGAGAGGCGTCGATGCCTCGCTCTTGTGCGGTTTCTTCAATGCTGGTGGTTGGCTTGCTTTGCATCAGCAGGCGATAATTCACCTGCTGTTGATCCAGCCATTGTGTAATCAGCGTTTCCACGTGGTTACTCGTCGTCAAGGCTGTACGGCAGTGGCAGGATATTCCATGTTTGATCAGGCTGCGCGGTCAGTCGCAGCTGAACATCGTCATCAAGGTTGTTTGGCAGTACCATCAAACCAATCGCTCGGTTATCAGCAAATTTATAGACGTTTAATAGTCGGCCTGCGCCACGCCAGTTCTCACCCACGCTACGCTCTAGTTCAATTGGGTTCTCTAGAGACAATACTTCTGCTGTCGTTCCTGAAACAATGCGCATCTCACGCTTGTTCATGCCACGGTACTTGGCACGAGCTACCGTTTCTTGACCTGTGTAGCAGCCTTTTGAAAAGCTGATTCCACCAATCGCTTGCAGGTTAAGCGCTTGAGGGATGTGCTCGTTTTGCTCTGCTTTCGATAGGTTAGGCTGAGCATCAAGAATTTCATAATACTGCCAAAGTGCTTCTGATACTTTTTCTGCTGAACTACTTGAGACTAAAGTTGCAGCAACTTCTTCCGTAATAAGCAACGCCCAGCGATTGTCTGAGACTTTAACCGCTGTGCCACCAGAGATAGCACGCACGTTACCTTGGCCTTCTGAAATTGAATCAATATATTGATCCGCAGACGCGCCCATCACACCGATAACAACATCTGTCGTTTGCTCGATATCAACCTTAGAGAACACCGCGTACTTCTTGATTTCAACGAGCTCGACTTCAATCGCTGATTTAGGTTGCATGAGTGCGTAGCCACCGTTGTGGTGGAACAAACGAAAGATACTCCATACCTTTCCTTTTGCATCACAGTGCGCGCCTAATGTGGATTCATCATTAGGAAGAGTGACGACATCGCACGTTACTTGACCCTGTAGGTACGACTTTTTGTCATCGCCTATCATGGTAATTGCACTCCAGTCTGATACGTGTGTCATCATCAGTTCTGGAAGCGATTCATTTTGCGTATGAGCGAGTGGCTGAAATATGTTTTTCCAATCCATTTTATCTTTCCTAAGAATTTTATTTGGCTCTATGTTAATCCGGTTCTGTTTCTTTGTCAGCCTAGGTTTTTTTGTGAGCTTAGATAGGGACTGTGACTCACATAGTAGTTGCAGGGCGTATGACTTGTTACACTCCGAGAAAGAAAAATTATAGGTGAGGATAGCCAATGTACACTGCAGAGCAGAAAGCACGAATTAAATGGGGTTGCCGTCGCGGCATGTTAGAACTTGATGTAGTCATCATGCCATTTTTCGAAGAGTGTTTTGATTCATTGCAAGAGCAGGAACAGCGCGAGTTTGTTTCTCTATTAGAGTGTGATGATCCAGATTTGTTTACTTGGGTAATGGGCCACGGACGCAGTGAAAACCTAGGCCATGCATCAATGGTTGATAAAATTGTCGCACACAACCTCAGCAAGGTTCGTTAAGCTTCAGCTTAACCCTTCGTATTCCGCATTATTTGCAAAAGGCACTATTTTTGGGTGCCTTTTGTTTTTCATCGTCCTGTCTTCTATTCCACTTGCCGCCAGCCTTTATTGCTTAGCTTTAATGATCCGCTTGTTCAGAAACAATCATGTGATTCTAAATAGTGTCTATGGGCGTTTTGATTACAGAGAGGATGGTGATATTCGACTCAATGACCGAACTTACCGACTCAAGTCCGTTGATAAGATCTGGGCGCAGTTCTTCGTTAAATTGCAGTTTGAATGTGGGCACTCGGTACTGCTTTGGCGGGACAGCTGTTGCGAGCGAGAATATCGCCATTTTCTGGCGAACTTACAACGAGCGCGCTAGAGAAGCCAAACTATTCGATGAAAGAAAGTATTAGATAAAAGAAAGCGTTAGACAAAAGAAAAGGGAGCACTCGGCTCCCTTTCGTTTAATCATTTTCCGCTGACGGCTAATTCGCTAAGCACGTTTAACCAATTATTATGATTGGCGTTTCTCTGGCGTCAGAATCGTTGGGCCACTGTCTTCTGCAAGTTCAGGGTAATCCAACGTGTAGTGGAGGCCGCGGCTCTCTTTACGTTGCATTGCACAACGAACCATTAGCTCTGCCACTTGTAGCAAGTTACGCAGTTCTAATAGGTTATTCGAAACCTTGAAGTAGCTGTAGTACTCATGAGTTTCTTGTTGCAGCATCTGAATGCGACGCAATGCTCGCTCTAGTCGTTTATCCGTTCGAACAATGCCCATGTAATCCCACATGAATAGGCGCAGTTCGTGCCAGTTGTGTTGAATGATAACTTCTTCATCACTGTTGGTGACCTGGCTTTCATCCCATGCTGGCAGTTCAGCGCACAGTTGAGATTGGTCGATGTTCTCAACGATATCTTTTGCTGCTGCCCATGCGTAAACCACACACTCAAGCAGTGAGTTAGAAGCCATTCGGTTTGCACCGTGTAAGCCGGTGTAGCTCACTTCGCCAATCGCATACAAGTTCGTTAGGTCGGTTTGACCCTGCTTATTCACCATGACACCACCACACGTGTAGTGAGCGGCTGGTACGATAGGGATCGGCTCTTTGGTCATGTCGATGCCCAAGTCCATCAAGCGAGTATGGATCATCGGGAAGTGCGCTGTGATGAATTCTTCAGGCTTGTGGCTGATATCAACATACATACAGTCGGCACCTAAGCGCTTCATTTCGAAGTCAATTGCACGAGCAACCACATCACGTGGCGCCAGTTCACCGCGCTCATCGAAGTCCTTCATAAAGCGAGAACCATCTGGACGACGCAAGTAAGCACCTTCACCACGCAGTGCTTCCGTTAGTAGGAAGTTACGCGCTTCTGGGTGGAATAAACAAGTTGGGTGGAACTGGTTGAACTCAAGGTTTGCCACACGACAACCCGCACGCCAAGCGATAGCAATACCATCACCTGAAGAAACATCTGGGTTAGAGGTGTATTGGTAAACCTTTGAAGCGCCGCCTGTTGCTAATACAACAAACTTAGCGCGCACGGTTTCAACATGTTCTTGGTTACGGTTCCAAATGTAGGCACCGATCACCTTGTCTTTTGAACCACCAATCTTATCTTCCGTGATCAAATCCAGCGCATTGTGGCGCTCGAAGATCTCGATATTTGGGTGGTTGTTGACGTTATCTTGTAGTGAGGTTTGCATCGCCATGCCAGTTGCATCGGCAGCGTGCAGAATTCTGCGGTGACTGTGGCCACCCTCACGAGTGAGGTGATATTTTGGTTGGCCTTCTGTGCTGTTCTCATCTTTATCAAATGGAACACCACCATCAATCAGCCATTGCACACACTCTTTCGCATTTTCAGCAATGAATTGAACTGTATCTTCTTCGCATAACCCAGCCCCAGCGATTTGAGTATCCTCTACATGAGACTCAATACTGTCCGACTCATCGAACACCGCGGCGATACCACCTTGTGCGTAATACGTCGATCCTTCGCTGCGTGGTCCTTTGCTTAATACAATTACTTTTGCATGTTCTGCTACGCGTAAGGCTAATGACAAGCCTGCCGCACCACTTCCTACCACTAATACATCACACTGATGTTCACGGTTTGCGTTCATAAAACTTATTAAATCCCGGGCTATAGTCGAGTTGTCCACTCTCAATTGACTTTGTCTTGTTTTAGGAGTTTGGCTAAGACTGTTATAATCTCTCCAGAGTCATCCTTAAACGCTATGCAAAATCAATATATAGACAGCTATCTAGAAATATTTAATTGCTCAATACCATTGCTTTTGCTCAAGTTTCCCCAAATTGATAGGGATAGCTATTTTTATTACATCACATTGTGAAACAATAATGGCAAATAATTTTAAGAAAGTTGGAACTTTCGGTATTTGGCTTAGTCACAATAGTGCTCTTGTAGACGGTGGTGTCAATACTACATTTCGCATAATTAGTACCCATATCTGTGAAGGTGAGGGTTATAACAATAGGAGTACCCGCTCGAATGAACGAGCAGCTAACCGATCAAGTGTTGATTGAGCGAGTTCAGAGTGGAGATAAGCAGGCATTTAACTTACTAGTGGTTAAGTATCAAAACAAAGTTTGTAATCTTATCTCTCGATACGTGAATAATTCCGGTGATGTACCTGATGTAGCACAAGAAGCTTTTATTAAAGCTTACCGCGCGATACCTAACTTTCGTGGCGAGAGTGCCTTCTATACATGGTTATACCGAATTGCCGTGAACACTGCTAAAAATCATATCGTTGCCCAAAGCCGTAGGCCGCCAGCAACCGATGTAGATGCAGAAGATGCAGAATATTACGAAACAGGCAGCGCGTTAAAAGAAATATCGAACCCTGAGAACTTAACGCTGTCTAAAGAATTGAAACAAATTGTTTTTGGAGCGATTGAAGCGCTACCAGAAGACTTAAAAACTGCAATGACGTTGCGAGAGCTCGAAGGTTTGAGCTACGAAGAGATTGCAGATGTAATGGATTGCCCTGTAGGAACCGTACGTTCGCGTATTTTCCGAGCTCGTGAAGCGGTGGAAAAGAAAATCAAACCTCTTTTGCAACGCTAGAACTTGTAATAATTATGGTGAAAATAATGGCTGATAAAGAAAAGCTTTCGGCACTCATGGATGGTGAAACGATCGATAAAGCTCTCATTGTAGATCTAGAATCTGATCAAGAAAGCATGGATACTTGGCAGAGTTACCATTTAATTGGTGATGTTATGCGTGGGGATTCGCCAGAAACTCCAGAGTGGAACATTGCTAATAGTGTAGCGGCAGCGCTTGAGAACGAGCCTGCACATGGTTCAATGTCGAACCTGCACCAAGTGAATGTTGAACCTACTGTTGCTCCAATTGAAGAGCAACCTAAACCTCAGCAAGCGAAGCGTCAGCTTCCGGCGTGGTTACAACAGTTTGGACAAGTTGCCGTGGCAGCGTGTGTTTCATTAGCCGTTGTATTAGGTGTTCAACAATATGGTGGTAGCGACCCTGCAGCACCAGAGCAGTTGCCTGTACTCCAGACGATTCCATTTGCCGGTTCTGCGGAACCAGTAAGTTTAACGCGTGACTCTGTTGAGAAACCAACATCTGAAGCTAACTTGCAAGAGCAGCGCAAACGCGTTCATGCATTGTTAGAAGATTATGAGCTGCAGCTAAGATTAAACAGTGATGCATCGCCAATGCAAGATGCACATCTAGAATCGGACATTGAATGAAGAAAATCCTGGTCAGTGCACTGACACTGTTCAGCTTGATGTCTCCAACAGCCTTTGCAGAGGAAACCACTGCAAAGGCCTTGTTGCATCAAATGAACGAGGCCAGTCAGCATCTAAATTACGAACTCTCCTACATTTTGATAAAGAAGAGCAGTATTGAGCCTCTTGTTTATCGCCATGCGGTTAACGACGACCAACAACTTGCACACCTTGTTTATCTAAGCGGCCCTGTTCGTGAAGTCATTCGACGTGGCAACGAAGTTAGCTACATCGAGCCGGGTACAGAGCCATTTACGATTCAGTCAGGCAGCATGGTTGCGCCTGTTATTCCGATGATTAATCGAGATATCGAATCTCTGAATCAGTACTACGACTTTGTGAAAGTTGGTCGCTCTCGTGAAGCAGGTAGCACCACTCAAGTGCTGCGTGTCGTGCCGAAAGATGGCCTTCGCTACTCTTACGTGGTTTGGGTAGACGAAAAAACGAATCTTCCTTTGCGTGCCGACCTTTTGGATCGTGATGGCGAAGTGCTTGAACAGTACCGCACTATCTCTTACGTGGTGAACGATAAGATTGCTGAGGCTATGGGTGGCTTGAGCCAAGCTCAATTGCCGAAAGTTTTATCATTACCGGAAGGCTTAGTGAGTGAAACTAACTGGCAAGCGTCGTGGATTCCTGAAGGGTTTAAATCAAAAGAGCTTAGCCGCTATCAAATGGCTGCGACCGATAAAATGGTTGAAAGTCAGCTTTTCAGTGATGGACTGTTTAACTTTTCGGTTTATATCGCGGAAAAAGATGAGCATTCATTGAAAGGGCAGCTGGTGCGTCAAGGGCGTAGAACCTTGCACAGCTTAGTGATTGGCGATAAAGAGATCTCTGTGGTTGGTGACATTCCGCCGGCAACTGCAAAACGTATTGCTCAGTCAGTTACATTTAATAAATCGGTACAAGCGCAATGATGACCGCGCTGGCGACCGTTAGCTCGGTTGAACAAAAAGGTAAGCAATACTTTGTTCAATTGAGCTGCGAACAACAAACCAGTTGTAGCAGCTGTTCTTCTCAAAAAAACTGCGGTACGGGTATTGTGACCAAGGCTGTTGGCAATAAATCTTTGTTTTGGCAGCTTAAAACCAAAAGCTTAGTCAAAACTGGACAAATCGTAGAAATTGGCTTTCCAGAAAAAAGCCTACTTCAGTCGGCGGCGATTGTTTATCTCATCCCACTTTTCATGTTGATGATTGGTGCTGGTTTTGGGCAACTCTTGTTACAACCCTTACTCCAGGGGGGCGAGGGCATTGTTATCTTAAGTGCAGCACTGTTTACTGCTGGTGGGATTGCCTTAGCGAAGCGGTTAGCCAAACCCATGGAAGACAAATCCAAGCAAGAAGTCGTCTTGATTCGAATCCTAGGTGAGTCTCTCGTCTAATTTATGATGCTTCTTGCCCTTAAATTGGGTAGAATCTGCCAACTTGATTGAAATGCCGCCACCAATGCTGACTGTAGATTGGACGCGTCGCGGCTTTCTTATTATCCCTATTCAAAGAGTTTAGTCACACCAAGCCTATGAAGCACATTCGTAATTTTTCGATTATCGCCCACATCGACCACGGTAAGTCGACCCTTTCTGACCGCTTAATCCAAGTTTGTGGAGGATTAAGTGAACGTGAGATGGCAGCTCAAGTCCTCGATTCTATGGATATAGAACGCGAGCGTGGTATTACAATTAAAGCGCAGAGTGTGACTTTAGATTACAAAGCTAAAGATGGTGAAACTTACCAACTTAACTTTATCGACACTCCTGGACACGTAGACTTCTCTTACGAAGTATCTCGTTCTCTAGCGGCTTGTGAAGGCGCACTACTTGTAGTGGATGCTGGCCAAGGTGTTGAAGCACAAACTCTAGCAAACTGTTACACAGCAATCGAAATGGAACTGGAAGTAGTGCCAATCTTGAACAAGATTGACCTACCAGCTGCTGAACCAGAACGTGTTGCTGAAGAAATCGAAGAGATCGTTGGCATCGATGCGATGGAAGCGACTCGCTGTTCTGCGAAAACAGGTTTGGGTGTTGATGATGTTCTAGAAAACATCGTGACGGCAATCCCGCCACCGGAAGGTGATCCTGAAGCGCCTCTACAAGCGTTGATCATTGACTCTTGGTTCGATAACTACCTTGGCGTAGTTTCTTTGGTTCGTATCAAAAACGGTAAGCTGAAGAAGAACGATAAGATCAAAGTAATGTCGACAGACCAAGTATGGGGTGTTGACCGTCTAGGTATCTTCACGCCTAAGCAAATCGATACTACAGAGCTAAATACTGGCGAAGTAGGTTGGGTTGTTTGTGGTATTAAAGACATCCTAGGTGCACCGGTTGGTGATACGTTGACGCTTGCAAAAGGCGGCAGCACTGAACGTCTACCTGGTTTCCAAAAAGTGAAGCCTCAGGTATACGCTGGTCTATTCCCTGTATCATCTGATGACTACGAAAACTTCCGTGACGCGTTAGGCAAATTAAGCCTGAACGATGCATCACTGTTCTTTGAACCAGAAAGTTCAGCAGCACTTGGTTTTGGTTTCCGTTGTGGCTTCTTAGGAATGCTTCACATGGAGATCATCCAAGAGCGTCTAGAGCGTGAATACGACCTAGACCTAATCACAACTGCTCCAACAGTAGTGTATGAAGTTGTAAAAACAGATAAAACGGTTCTTTACGTTGATAGCCCGGCTAAACTGCCAGCGGTTAATGACCTAGAAGAAATTCGTGAGCCAATTGCACGCTGTAATATTCTGGTACCTTCGGATTACCTAGGTAACGTAATCACACTGTGTGTTGAGAAGCGTGGCGTACAAGTAGACATGGTCTACCACGGTAACCAAGTTGCTGTGACGTACGATCTTCCTATGGCAGAAGTCGTTCTAGACTTCTTCGACCGTCTGAAGTCAACGTCTCGCGGCTATGCATCATTGGATTACAACTTCCAACGTTACGAGCCATCAAACATGGTACGTGTAGACGTACTGCTGAATGGCGAAACAGTTGATGCACTAGCTATCATTACGCACAAAGATATTGCTCAGTCTCGTGGTCGTCTACTGGTAGAGAAGATGAAAGAATTCATCCCTCGTCAGATGTTCGATATCGCGATTCAAGCAGCGATTGGTAACCACATCATTGCTCGTTCTACAGTGAAACAACTGCGTAAGAACGTAATCGCAAAATGTTACGGTGGTGATATCAGTCGTAAGAAGAAACTTCTTAAGAAACAAAAAGAAGGTAAGAAGCGTATGAAGCAGATCGGTAACGTTGAACTGCCTCAAGAAGCTTTCCTTGCAATCCTTCATGTTGGCAAAGACTAGGTATCAATCGCACTAACTATCTGCTGAACATTACTGGTTAAAATCGTTTATTTCTTTGTTGCAAAGATTGCAATTAGGCCCGCTAGTCACTGCACTTTGCGCCTCGAACTAAACGATTTTTCCTGCGTAATCTCCCCAGCATTTAGTCAGCATGATTGATACAGATTAGAAATATTAAGCAGAGTGAAAGGGTTATACTCTTTCACTTTCGTTATTTTTAAAGAAATGAAATTTAAGGGATATCAATGGCTAATACATTTTCGCTTATCTTAGTGATCGTAACTCTAGTGACCGGCATTGTATGGGCGTTGGAAAAGTTTGTGTGGGCGAAGAAGCGCCAGCAAAAGCTTGCTGACGTTGAAGCACAATCGAATGGCCTAGACGCTGAAACTAGCGCAAAAGTTACGGCTCAACCTTGGTGGGTTGAGAACAGTGTGTCCATTTTCCCGGTAATTGCATTTGTTTTGATCTTGCGTTCATTCATCTATGAACCGTTTCAAATCCCTTCTGGCTCGATGATGCCAACCCTTTTGGTTGGTGATTTCATCTTGGTAGAGAAGTACGCGTACGGTCTAAAAGACCCAGTATGGCGCACTCAATTGGTAGAAACAGGCAAGCCAGAACGCGGTGACTCAATCGTATTTAAGTACCCACCTCAGCCAAACATCGACTACATTAAGCGTGTTGTTGGTATGCCAGGTGACACGATTCGCTACAGCAGTCGTAAAGAGATCTGCATTCAGGCGAAGGGTACAAGTAGCTGTGAACCAGTGAAACTAAGTAATGTTGAAGAGAGCCAATTTATTCAAGATGGTGTGCCTCTGATTCAGCTGAACGAACAGCTTGGAGACGTAGAACACCAGATTTTAGTTAACCCATTGCGCCGCGATCGTGTGCAAGCATATCAGCCTCGCAATGGTGTTAACGAATGGGTCGTTCCAGAAGGCCAGTACTTTGTGATGGGTGATAACCGTGACAACAGTGCCGATAGCCGTTACTGGGGTTTTGTCCCTGAAGCAAACCTTGTTGGTAAGGCCGTTGCTATTTGGATCAGCTTCGAATTCGAACGCGGTTCAGACAGTGTACTTCCAACATGGATTCCTACTGGTGTGCGTTTTAATCGCATCGGTGGGATTCATTAATCGATCACATAACACATCGAGAGAGCATGAATTCTCCAATTGATAAACTAGAGAGAAAGATTGGCTATCAGTTTAATGATGCCGATCTTATCCACTTGGCGCTGACTCACCGCAGCGCCGCAGGTAAACATAACGAACGTCTTGAGTTTCTGGGCGATTCAATTTTAAGTTTTGTTATCGCTGATGATCTTTACCACCGTTTTCCTAAGGTAAACGAAGGTGATATGAGCCGCATGCGCGCAACATTAGTACGTGGTCATACATTGGCAGAACTAGGTCGTGAATTCGAACTAGGAGATTACTTAAAATTAGGTCCAGGTGAGTTGAAGAGTGGCGGTTTCCGTCGTGATTCTATTCTAGCGGATGCGGTTGAAGCGGTCATCGGCGCTGTCTATTTAGATAGTGATACCGAGACGGTTCGCGGCATTATTTTAAGCTGGTACCAATCTCGCCTAGATGCTATTCAGCCTGGAGTATCTCAAAAAGATCCGAAAACTCGCCTACAAGAGTTTTTGCAAGGTCGAAGAAATCCTCTACCTGTCTACACAGTGACTAATATTAAAGGTGAAGCACACAACCAAGAGTTTACGGTTGAGTGTGAAGTGGCAGGTGTGGATAAACCTGTTATCGGTAAAGGCACTAGCCGCCGCAAGGCAGAACAAGCGGCTGCTGAAACAGCATTAGAGCAACTAAGCAATGTCTGATAACAACCAAGATTTCGATATCGATGCATTCTTTTCATCTGATAGCAAAAAAACAGGCCTACCGGAAAACCAACACTGTGGCTTCATCGCTATTGTCGGTCGCCCAAATGTAGGTAAGTCGACGCTTCTGAACCATATTCTGGGTCAGAAGATTTCTATTACATCACGTAAACCACAGACGACACGTCACCGTATTATGGGCGTTGAAACTGAGGGTGATTACCAAGCGATCTTTGTTGATACTCCTGGACTTCATATTGAAGAAAAGCGTGCCATCAACCGCTTGATGAACCGTGCGGCGAACAGCTCATTGAGTGATGTAAACCTAGTATTCTTCCTTGTCGATGGTACTCACTGGACTGACGACGATGAGATGGTTCTGAACAAACTGAAGAAGACTGACTTCCCAGTTGTACTTTGCATCAACAAAGTAGATAACGTTCAAGACCGTACTAACGTGATGCAGCACATGATGGAAGTCTCTAAGAAGATGGACTTCATTGATGTAGTGCCAATCTCAGCGAAGCAAGGTAAAAATATTGATGTACTGCGTAAGCACGTACGTGAACATTTACCTAAAGCGACACACCACTTCCCTGAAGAATACGTGACTGATCGCTCGCAACGTTTTATGGCCTCTGAAATTATCCGTGAAAAGCTGATGCGCTTTACGGGTGACGAGCTACCTTACTCGGTAACGGTTGAAATCGAACGTTTCGATTACAACCCAGATAACGATGGCTTCCACATCAATGCACTGATTCTTGTTGAGCGTACAGGCCAGAAGAAAATGGTGATTGGTAAAGCGGGCGAGAAGATCAAAACGATTGGTCGTGAAGCGCGTATCGATATGGAAGAGCTATTCGGCCGTAAGGTTTACCTAGAGACTTGGGTCAAGGTTAAATCTGGCTGGGCTGATGATGAGCGTGCACTTCGCTCGTTAGGCTACATCGACGATCTATAATATATTGAACGTCACTTTCTGAGATTAAGAAAGTTGAACTGAAGATAAATCCAAGAGAGAGTGCGAACTCTCTCTTTTTGTATCTGTAATAAGGGTAAGTGATTGAGCGAAGGGTTACAGCGATGCTTTGTGTTGCACCGTCGACCATACAGTGAGTCGAGCCTGATCTTGGACGTCTTCAGCGAAGAGTTCGGTCGGGTGACGTTGATGTCTAAAGGCGCTCGCAGCAAGCGTTCCAATTTGAAAGGTGCATTACAACCTTTTACGCCGCTATTGCTTAAGTGGTCTGGTAATGGTTCGATGAAAACCTTACGCCAAGCTGAACCCATCAGCTTGGGGCTCCCTCTCGCCGGTATTAATCTGTATTCAGGCATGTACGTGAACGAGCTTATCGGTCGGGTATTGATGGCGGAAGTACCGATGCCTGCACTTTTTCACGACTATCTTCATGCTTTAACAGAGCTGGCGCATAATGATAATCCTGAGCCAGCACTGCGTCGCTTTGAGCTGGCTCTATTATCTGCTATGGGTTACGGCGTCGACTTTTTACACTGCGCGGGCACTGGCGAAGCGATTGATCCGAGCATGACTTATCGCTATCGAGAGCAGAAAGGTTTCATCGCTTCAGTACGTCGAGATAACCTGACTTTTATGGGCGATGAACTTATTGCAATCAGCGAACGTAGGTTTATCACTAAAGAGCAGTTAAAAGCGGCAAAACGCTTTACACGCATAGCCTTAAAGCCGTATCTTGGCGGCAAACCATTAAAAAGTAGAGAGCTATTTATGCCAACAATAGCCCTCTCCAGAGCACGGAGTATTGGAAAATGAGCTCAATCCTTTTAGGCGTTAATATCGACCATATTGCAACACTACGTAATGCACGTGGTACTAAATACCCAGATCCAGTACACGCAGCTGAAATCGCTGAACGTGCTGGTGCAGATGGCATTACTATTCACCTGCGTGAAGACCGTCGTCACATCGTTGATCGCGATGTGCGTATTCTGGCTGAAACACTTCAAACTCGCATGAACTTGGAGATGGCCGTAACGGACGAGATGGTTCAAATTGCACTCGATACTAATCCTGAGTTTGTTTGTCTGGTTCCTGAAAAACGTGAAGAGCTAACCACTGAAGGTGGCTTGGACGTAGTTGGTCAACTAGAGAAGATCAAAGCGGCGACACAAAAACTGTCTGCAGCAGGTATCAAGGTATCTCTGTTTATCGATGCTGACCGTGAGCAAATCGATGCTGCAAAAGCGTGTGGCGCACCGTTCATTGAACTGCACACGGGTCACTATGCTGATGCTAAGACAGAAGAAGATCAACAAGACGAGCTTAAGAAGATCGCAGCAGGCGCAAGCTATGCAGATGACTTAGGTATCACAGTCAATGCGGGTCATGGTCTGACTTACCACAACGTAGCACCGATTGCGGCACTTCCAGAGATCTACGAGCTGAACATCGGTCACTCGATCATGGGACGTGCAGTGTTTGATGGCTTAAACAAAGCCGTTGCAGACATGAAAGCAATCATGGAAACAGCACGTAACAACGCTTAGTTCGGCAAGTCGTCGGCACTAAGCGATGTACAGTTAATCATTAGACAGAAGTTAAGTAGTAGAGGAAACATGGCAGTTGTTGGATTAGGTACAGATATCGCAGAAATCGAACGTGTCGAGAAGGCGCTGTCGCGAAGTGGCGACGCTTTTGCTCAGCGTATTTTGACGGATTCTGAGTTTGAAGTATTCCAACAGTTGAAGCAAAAAGGCCGTTACCTTGCAAAACGTTTTGCTGCTAAAGAAGCTGCATCTAAGGCGTTAGGTACGGGGATTGCGCTGGGTGTTACCTTCCACGACTTTGAGATTTCAAACGATGAGCATGGTAAGCCAGTATTGAGCTTACACAAGAAAGCGCGTGAAATCGCAGAGGCGAATGGCACAACATCGATTCATCTGACTATCTCGGATGAGCGTCACTACGCTGTGGCAACGGTGTTACTCGAATCGTAAACAGATTATCGCGACTTTATATCTAGTGCTCTTGGCTCTAGACAGAAAAAAGCAGAGCTCATGAGCTCTGCTTTTTTATTGGCGGGTAAACCCTCTAAAGAATACTAGTGAGTAACAAGTACCCGCTAGGCCTTCGCCTGTTTCAAGTAGTGAATCGCGGTTGCTTGAACCTTATCTAATTCATCCTGAAGCTCGAAAAGCTCAGGTTCAATGTCTTCAACAGAAGTACCTGAACGCAGCTCTTTCTCTATTGTCGCACATACCGATTTTAGCCTTGGTACGCCGCTGTACGAGCTGCTGCCATGCATCTTGTGAATGATGTGTATCAGCTCTTCAACTGGATAGTCACTGTCTTCTATCGCTTTGTCTGCTGCCTCATACACCTCTGGAATAAAGTCGACGAGCATTTGCAGCATATCGCGTGCGAGGTCTTCTTTATTGGCGGCTTGTTTCATCGCAGCTTGCCAATCAATGATGATGTTTGTGTGTACGCTGGCTTCAGTTTCTGACACTGGACCGTTGTCGACTTCAGCGGAGACCGCTGGGTGGTCTGGATCTATTTTTTCGATGTGCTCAACCTCAGAGGTCGGGCTCCAATGAATCAGAACCTGCTGTAAAACATGCTCTTCAATCGGTTTGGTTAGGTAGTCATCCATGCCCGCTTCAAGCAGTCGATCACGCTCGCCAATCATTGCATGTGCGGTCACGGCAATCACTGGAGTGTTCGCATTGTTCGCCAGTTTTTTGATGTTCTGACAAGCGGTTACACCGTCCATCTGTGGCATTTGAATATCCATGAAGATGATATCAAATGGCGTCTCTGTCGCTTTGTCTATCGCCTGCTGACCACTGGTACAACTGATGACGGTTTCTACACGCTCTTTAAGCAGCGCGGTAATCAACTTAAGGTTGGCTGGGTTGTCGTCTACTGCCATCACAGTAAGCGGTAACTTCTCTTCAGAATGCGTTTCAATCGCTGGTGCAATCAAGGTTGGTGCCTGATTCGATACCAGAGTTTGCAGCAGCTTCTTACGAGAAAGAGGCTTAGTAATGCACTGAACATCGACCTCTTTCATTAGTTGCTCACCCAACGCTAGCTCGGTACTTGGTGTACCAATAATCACGTTTTGAGCAATCTTCTTCGCACCGATCGCCCAACCACTCACGGTATCAAATTGATATTCTTGGTTGGCGGCTAGGTTAAGCAAAACGTAGTCATACGAGGTGGTCTCGTCTGGCATCACCGAACGATACGTTACCACTAAACCTTCTTGGGTTAGGATTTGCTGAGTAATCGATGCCGCTTGCATGTTTGGTTCGATAAGTAGCAGTTGTTTGTCTTGTAGACACTGAGTCTCAATCAGCTCAGTCATCGGCATATCAGTCGTTGATAGTCTCAAGGTGAACCAGAAGGTTGAGCCTTGGTGCAGACGACTGGTTAGGCTGATCTCTCCGCCCATTTGACTGACCAGTTTTTGGGTGATAACCAGACCTAAGCCTGTACCACCATAACGACGAGAGATACTTGCATCGGCTTGACTAAAAGCTTGGAAAAGCTGAGCTTGTTGACGCTCCGAGATACCAATACCCGTATCTCGAACCATGAACTGCAGCTCGATGTTGTCTTCGCTTTGTGAACGCAGCTCAACGCTGATATCAATGTTGCCGCGCTCGGTAAACTTAATTGAGTTACCGACTAGGTTAGTCAGGATCTGTTGAATACGCAGTGGATCGCCCACTACGCCTGGCGGCACTTTTGGATCGATCTTCAGTGTCAGCTCTAGGCCTTTCTCATGAGCGTTGGTTGCTTGAAGGTTTACTACCTCTTCAAGGCTGGCTTGGAATTCAAATGGAATGTTCTCTAGGGCTAATTTACCGGCTTCAAGTTTCGAGAAGTCCAAGATATCGTTAATGATGCTAAGCAGGTTGTTTGCCGAACGTTCAATGGTTTGCAGGTAATCGGTTTGACTGTTCGATAGATGGGTCTTGAGCATCTGACGAGTAAAGCCAATCACACCGTTCAATGGGGTTCTCAGTTCGTGAGACATATTCGCCAAGAACTCAGATTTAACACGAGCCGCTTCTTGCGCGCGTTTCTTCGCGATGTCTAACTCAACGTTTTGAATCTCTAGCTGTTCAAGAGTTTCACGCAAGTCTGATGTGGCCTGGTCGATACTGTGCTGCATCTCGACGTGATATTCTGATAGCGATACCGCCATCGCGTTGATACCGTTTTTCAGCGAGTCTAGCTCACCATGCATCTTACCTTCGATACGTACATCTAGGTGACCACGACGAATTCGGTCGACCATATTTTTCATGTGTGTGATCGGTTGGGTTACGTCGTGCATCAAACGGAACGCAAACACGCCCGATAAACCAAGTCCGAGAATCAACACTAAGAAGGCAGAGAACACTTCTTGATATTGCTGCAATCGAAGTGATGACAGATCTAACTCTATCGCAATATAACCGATCGCTTGGTTGGCTTGAGACTGACCGTTGGCTGAGTTGATGTACTGGCCTTCGGCGATGATCGGCGTCCGCAGGATCAGCGTATTATCGAGCAGGTTCGATGAGCTTAAATGCGGGATCGGTTTATCTTTGGGATAGGTTAGGCTTTCAAAATCGGGGTGGAAGTTTGAGGTTACAAACAACTCATGACGCTCATCAAACACCGCGATACTGCGCACCAGCTTAGAATTCTTTCGATGCGCATAGCTAATAAGCTGACGAACAGACTCTCGACTTTCGAGCTTCATGCCTGATTCACTCGCAATCGCAAGTGGCTCAATGATGCTAGTACCAGTGTTAACCACTTGACCCTCAAGGTCTTGATAGCGGTTAAATGAGAAAAATGCACTCAATAGCAACCCAATAATCAGGGTTGGAGCTAGAGTTAAGGTAATTACACGGGCTCTTAAGCCATATCTGGTCATGTTCTTTAATTACATCGAGGTCTGGATATGGGAAAATAACGCACACAATGGCGGTTAAGTGAACGGTAAGCTTAATCAAAGCCGTGACGTTCGACAATGATTCCAAGACATAATAGTGAGTCCTGGATACCAATTACTTATTAAAAGATACATTAGGCACAAGCAATGGCACGTTTTTTCCAACCAAAAAAGAAAACTCAACTCGAGACCAAGCATCAATCGGTTTTGGTTGAACGAATGGATCACAATGGCGCTGGCATCGCTTATCAAAAGAATAAACCGGTTTTCATTGATGGCGCATTGCCCGGTGAGCAGGTGGTTATTCAACTTACTGAGAGCAAAAGTAAGTTTTCGCGAGCTAAACTCATCAAGTTATTGAAGCCGAGCGAGCAGCGTTTAAAGCCGTTTTGTAAGCACTTTAATCAGTGTGGTGGCTGTCACCTTCAACACCTAGGTTACTCTTCTCAGGTTGAGCATAAATCGCAATCTCTGACGCACCTGATGAGCCAATACCAAACGGCGAACACTGAAGTTGCACAACCTATTGTCGGTGATGAAACCGGTTATCGACGTCGCGCACGTATCAGCCTATTTGTTGATAAGAAGACACAACAGCTTCAATTCGGTTTCCGTAAGAAGCAGAGTAAGCAGATTGAAAACATCACCGACTGTGCCGTGCTTGATCCTCGCCTTAATGTGTTGCTGCCAAAACTGAAAAATTTACTGAACACTTTCAACAGCCTTACGTCTTTAGGACACGTTGAATTGGTGTTGGGCGATACTGGCCCTGTTATGGTTCTACGTCACCTTAAGCCTTTGGTTGAAAAAGATGAGCAAGCGCTGATTGCGTTAGCAAAAGAAGAAGGCGCTACGCTGTACTCGATGCCTGAAACCGATAAGTTGGCCCGTCTGGTTGGTGATGCGCCTAGCTACAGCGAAACTGGCGTGACGTTACCGTTTGAGCCAAACCACTTTATCCAAGTAAACCAGAAAGTGAATCAGCAGATGGTGGCTCAAGCGATTGAGTGGCTAGAACCTCAAGCGGATGAGCGAGTGCTCGACCTGTTTTGCGGCTTAGGGAATTTCAGTTTGCCTATCGCGCAACAATCGGCGTTTGTGGTTGGCGTAGAAGGCGTTGATGAAATGGTTCAGCAAGCCACATCTAATGCAGCGTTAAACCAGTTAAGCAATACGGAATTTTACCAAGCTAACCTTGAAGAAGACTTATCTTCACAGCCTTGGGCAAAAGAGAAATTCGATAAAATATTGCTTGACCCGGCACGTGCGGGAGCGAGTGGGATCGTTGATCAAATTTCAGCGTTAGGAGCGAAGCGTGTGGTTTATGTTTCGTGTAATCCTGCTACTCTAGCTAGAGATTCAGAGAGCTTAGAAAAGCAAGGCTACCAATTAGCCAAACTTGGTATGTTGGATATGTTCCCACACACTAGCCATTTAGAATCGATGGCTCTCTTTATCAAGGCTTAAAGGCCCGTAAATAAGGCTTAAAAATGAATGACAAAGGCGCAGGGACACCTGCGCTGATATCAATATGGTCGAACTAACTTGGAACCAGTTAGTCATATTGAATTGGGTATAAAACAGAATAACTAGGAAGGCACGATGGTTGCGGTACGAAGCGCACATTTAAACCCAAGCGAACAGTTTGAGCTAGAAAGTTGGATTGCGTCATTAAAGCAAGACGCAAAAACCTCGAATAAACTGAACAAAGTTTATCGTCACTGTGAAGAGCTATTAAAAGATCACGAGCAAGCATCACTCTTGCTATGGCGTGGACGCGAGATGATTGAAATCTTGGTCACGCTGTCGATGGATCGTGCAACATTAGTCGCAGCACAACTCTTCCCAGTGGTATCAAGTGGCGTTTTTGAACGCGAAGCCTTCGAAGAAAGCTACGGCAAAGAAATCGTTAAGCTGATTGACGGCGTTGAAGAAATGGCGGCCTTGGGCCAGCTAAACGTGACCCTTGAAGGCAGTGCAGCCTCGGGTCAAGTCGATAACGTTCGTCGCATGCTATTAGCAATGGTTGATGACTTCCGTTGCGTAGTCATCAAGCTAGCGGAGCGAATCTGTAACCTTATTGAGGTGAAAAAGGCACCTGATGCTGTGCGTCGTGCGGCAGCAAAAGAATGTTCTAACATCTATGCACCACTGGCTAACCGTTTAGGTATCGGCCAACTTAAGTGGGAAATCGAAGATTACGCATTCCGCTACCAACAACCAGATACCTACAAGCAGATTGCGAAACAGCTGTCTGAACGTCGTATCGTACGTGAACAATACATCACAGATTTCGTTGATGATTTAACCGCAGAAATGCAGCGTTCAAACATCAATGCTGAAGTGAGTGGCCGACCAAAACACATCTACAGTATCTGGCGCAAAATGCAGAAGAAAGGCTTAGCCTTCGATGAGCTTTTTGACGTACGAGCAGTACGTATTATCGCTGACCAGCTGCAAGACTGTTACGCCGGCCTTGGGGTGGTACACACTAAATACAAGCACCTCCCGAGCGAATTTGATGATTATGTGGCGAACCCTAAGCCAAATGGTTACCAGTCGATTCATACCGTAGTACTTGGCCCTGAAGGCAAGACCATTGAGATTCAGATCCGTACTAAGCAAATGCACGAAGACTCTGAGCTTGGTGTGGCGGCGCACTGGAAGTACAAAGAAGGAGCTTCAAGCGGCCGTAGTGGCTACGATGAGAAAATCACTTGGTTGCGTAAACTTATCGACTGGCAAGAAGAGATGTCGGACTCTGGCGAGATGCTGGATGAGGTACGCAGCCAAGTCTTCGATGACCGTGTATACGCATTTACTCCACGTGGTGACGTGGTCGACTTACCAATGGGCGCAACCCCGTTGGATTTCGCCTACCACATCCACTCGATGGTCGGACACCGCTGTATCGGTGCCAAAGTAGCGGGGCGTATCGTACCGTTCACTCATAAACTATCGATGGGCGATCAAGTTGAGATCATCACGCAGAAAGAGCCGAACCCATCTCGTGACTGGTTAAATCCAACCACAGGTTTTGTTCATTCTGGTCGAGCTCGAGCGAAAATCAACGCTTGGTTCCGCGCACAAAGCCGTGAGAAAAACCTAGAAGCGGGTCGTGATATCCTGGAAGTTGAGCTAGCGAAAGTAGGCGCAACCCTAAAAGATGCTGATCAATACGCACTAAAACGCTTTAACGTGAATACGCCAGACGAACTCTATGCAGGTATTGGTAGTGGCGACTTGCGTATTAACCAAGTGGTTAATCACATCAATGCGCTAGTGAATAAGCCAACGGCGGAAGAAGAAGACAAGAAAGCGCTAGAGAAACTGCTTGAGTCGGAAAACAAGCCTGCACAACAGAGTCGTCCGAAGAAAGATGCGGTAGTGGTTGAGGGCGTTGATAACCTAATGACGCACCTAGCGCGTTGCTGTCAGCCAATCCCAGGTGATGTGATTAAAGGTTACATCACTCAAGGTCGTGGTATCTCAGTGCACCGCGCTGACTGTGAACAGCTAGGCGAGCTAAGCGTGCATGCGCCAGAACGTATCATTGATACCGTTTGGGGTAATGGCTTTGTCGGTTCATACATCCTAACGCTGCGTGTTGAAGCGCTAGAACGTAATGGCTTGTTGAAAGACATCACCTCACTGTTCTCGAATGAAAAGATCAGCGTGACCACAATGAAGAGCCGCATCGACTACAAGCGTCAGCTATCGGTAATGGATTTCGATTTGGAAGTGACCAATATTGAAATTCTGAGTCGCGTTACCAGCCGAGTAGAACAAATCAAAGATGTTATGTCAGTCAAAAGGTTGGGGTAGGCCAAAATACTATCCACGTCATTCCCTACAGTGAGGGACGAACGTGATAGGGAATCTCGTAAAGCGATTTGAGATCCCCAACTCGCTCATACTTCACTCTTGGAGATGACGAAAAATAGAAAGGTGAGTGGTTTTGGCTGCTCACCTTTTTTAGTTTTAAGAAAAGAATTAGATTAAAACAATCAAACAGAATAATAGGAAAGCACCATGAGCCACCCGATTGAACAACTAGAACAAATTATGACTAAGCTGCGCGATCCAGAAGGTGGCTGTCCTTGGGATTTAAAACAAAATTTTGAAACAATTGTCCCGCATACTATCGAAGAGACGTACGAAGTGGTGGATGCGATTCACAACAAAGATTGGCCGAACCTACAAGAAGAGTTGGGTGACTTGTTGTTTCAGGTGATCTTCTATAGCCAGTTAGCGAAAGAACAGGGGTTGTTTGAGTTCTCTGATGTGGTTGATGGCATTAACGAAAAGCTAACACGCCGCCATCCGCATGTGTTTTCTGATACCGAGTTTGCGAGCGATGAAGAAATTAATGCCAACTGGGAAGCTGAAAAAGCCAAAGAAAAAGCTCAGGCAGGCAAAACTCAAGAAAGTATTCTAGACTCAATACCAAACTCTCTACCTGCGCTTTCACGTGCTACAAAGATTCAAAAACAGGTAGCGAAATATGGCTTTGATTGGGACTCTATTGGCCCAGTGGCTAATAAGGTTTTAGAGGAAGTCGATGAGGTGCTGGAAGAGGCACTTCAAGTGACGCCAAATGAAGATTTGGTTGAAGAAGAGTTGGGAGACTTGCTGTTTGCGACGGTCAATTTGGTACGACATTTAGGTAAAAACCCAGAATCGGCACTCAATAAAGCCAATCTCAAGTTTTCGCGTCGCTTTAAAGGGGTGGAACAAAAAGTTCGTCAGCAAGATAAAAATTTGACTGACTTTTCACTACAACAGCTTGATTCCATGTGGGATGAAGTCAAAGTGGCGGAGAAAAGATAACCAAAGCTTTTATCATGAATTGATTTGAAGCAAAAAATAAAAAATAGCAGTGTGATAGATTTCACGTTGTGGCGATAAGGGGCTTCTGGTATATTTTCATCCCGTCCAGAAGTAGTCCATTTCCCTCATTCAACCAATTTCAGGTTAAACATGACGACAAATTACATTTTTGTTACTGGCGGGGTTGTATCCTCTCTAGGTAAAGGTATTGCTGCAGCATCTCTTGCAGCTATTTTAGAAGCTCGTGGTCTTAAAGTGACCATGATGAAGCTTGACCCTTACATCAACGTTGATCCAGGCACTATGAGCCCGACTCAGCACGGTGAAGTGTTCGTTACGGAAGATGGCGCTGAAACAGACCTTGACCTTGGTCACTATGAGCGATTCATTCGCACCAAGATGACTAAGCGTAACAACTTCACTGCAGGTCGTGTTTACTCAGACGTACTAGCAAAAGAGCGTCGCGGTGATTACCTAGGTGCAACTATTCAGGTTATCCCACACATCACTAACTCTATCAAAGAGCGTGTAATTTCTGGCGCAGCTGGCCACGATATCGCGATCGTTGAAGTTGGTGGTACGGTTGGTGATATCGAATCTCTACCATTCATGGAAGCGATTCGTCAGCTAGCAGTAGAACTAGGCCGTGAACGCGCAATGTTCATGCACCTTACTCTAGTGCCATACCTAGCAGCTGCGGGCGAAGTGAAAACTAAGCCAACGCAACACTCTGTAAAAGAGCTACTGTCTATTGGTATTCAGCCAGACATCCTAGTTTGTCGTTCAGACCGCAACATTCCTTCGAACGAGCGTAAGAAAATTGCTCTGTTCTGTAATGTGCAAGAAAATGCAGTTATTTCTATGCGCGATGTTGACTCTATCTACAAGATCCCTCAGCTTATTAAAGCTCAAGGTACTGATGAACTTGTATGTAAGCGTTTCGGCATCACAGCTCCAGAAGCAGACCTGTCTGAATGGGAACAAGTAATTTACGAAGAAGCTAACCCAACGGGTGAAGTGACGATTGGTATGGTTGGTAAGTACATTGAACTACCAGACGCATACAAATCAGTAAATGAAGCGCTAAAACACGCGGGCTTGAAAAATCGCCTAAGCGTTAATATTAAATACGTAGATTCACAAGACGTTGAGTCTCGTGGCGTAGAAGTTTTAGAAGGCCTAGATGCAATCCTAGTTCCTGGTGGCTTTGGTGACCGTGGTGTTGAAGGTAAGATTCTTGCTGCTCAATACGCTCGTGAAAACAAAGTACCGTACTTAGGTATCTGTCTAGGTATGCAAGTAGCACTTATCGAGTACGCTCGTAACGTTGCGAAAATGGAAGGGGCACACTCTTCTGAATTCTGTACTGAAACTAAGTACCCAGTTGTTGGTCTTATCACTGAGTGGACTGATGGCGAAGGTAAAGTTGAAGAGCGTACAGAAACATCTGACCTTGGCGGCACAATGCGTCTTGGTTCACAGCTTTGTCACCTAGCGAAAGGGACGAAAGCTTACGAATTATACGGTAGCGCGACGATCCATGAACGTCACCGTCACCGTTACGAAGTGAACAACAATCTTCGTCCACAAATCGAAAAAGCGGGCCTAAAAGTATCGGGTCTATCTGCGGACAAGAAACTGGTTGAAGTTATTGAGAACCCGAACCACCCATGGTTCGTTGCTGCTCAATTCCACCCAGAGTTCACTTCAACACCTCGCGATGGTCACCCATTGTTTGCAGGTTTCGTTAAAGCGGCTGGTGAGTTCCAGCGCGGCGAGTTAGAGAAGTAAAAAGGAATACAGGTAGCTGCGTAAGTTGTGCTGCTACCTTTAAATTTGACATTTATATATTCAACGAGAAGGAAACATTCAATGTCTAAGATCGTTAAAGTTCTAGGTCGTGAAATCATCGATTCACGTGGTAACCCAACTGTAGAAGCTGAAGTACACCTAGAAGGCGGTTTCGTAGGTATGGCTGCTGCTCCATCTGGCGCATCTACTGGTTCTCGCGAAGCTCTTGAGCTACGTGACGGCGACAAATCACGTTTCCTAGGTAAAGGTGTTCTTAAAGCTATTGAAGCTGTAAACGGCCCAATCGCTGAAGCTCTAGTTGGTACTGACGCTAAAGCACAAGCTGACGTTGACCAAATCATGCTTGACCTAGACGGTACTGATAACAAGTCTAAGTTCGGCGCGAACGCTATCCTAGCTGTATCTCTAGCTAACGCAAAAGCTGCTGCTGCTGCGAAAGGCATGCCTCTATACGAGCACATCGCTGAGCTAAACGGTACTGCTGGTCAGTTCTCTATGCCTCTACCAATGATGAACATCATCAACGGTGGTGAGCACGCAGATAACAACGTTGACATCCAAGAGTTCATGATCCAACCAGTTGGCGCTAAAACTCTTAAAGAAGGTCTACGTATCGGCGCTGAAGTATTCCACAACCTAGCTAAAGTTCTTAAGTCTAAAGGCTACAGCACTGCAGTTGGTGATGAAGGTGGTTTCGCTCCTAACCTTAAGTCTAACGCTGAAGCTCTAGAAGTTATCGCAGAAGCTGTTGCAGCTGCTGGTTACGAACTAGGTAAAGACGTTACTCTTGCTATGGACTGTGCAGCATCTGAGTTCTTCGACAAAGAAGCTGGTATCTACAACATGAAGGGCGAAGGTAAAACTTTCACTTCTGAAGAGTTCAACCACTACCTAGCTGAGCTAGCGAACAACTTCCCAATCGTTTCTATTGAAGACGGTCTTGACGAGTCAGATTGGGATGGCTTCAAGCACCAAACTGAACTTCTAGGCAACAAACTTCAAATCGTTGGTGACAATCTGTTCGTTACAAACACTAAGATTCTTGCTGAAGGTATCGAGAAAGGCGTAGCTAACTCTATCCTTATCAAGTTCAACCAAATCGGTTCTCTAACAGAGACTCTAGCTGCTATCAAGATGGCTAAAGACGCTGGCTACACTGCAGTAATCTCTCACCGTTCTGGCGAAACTGAAGATGCAACTATCGCTGATCTAGCGGTAGGTACAGCTGCAGGTCAAATCAAAACTGGTTCTATGAGCCGTTCTGACCGTGTTGCTAAGTACAACCAACTTATCCGTATCGAAGAAGCTCTAGGTTCTAAAGCTCCTTACAACGGTCTTAAAGAAGTTAAAGGTCAATAATTCGTCCTATTTGGCACTGTAGCTGCGTTAACTGCAGAAGATTCACTAAGTCACATAGGAAACTATGCTCCATAGCTGAATCTTCTTTGTTGCCTTGCTACAGCACCAACTAGTTAGAATTATGCACTAATACTTTTGAATGCCTCGCTTATGCGGGGCATTTTTTTGTCTGTAGAAAACTGAATGAAAGAAGCTCTAGGCTCTAAAGCTCCTCCTTGTCACATATAAAGTTCGTCATTCCCTAGACTGACGAAGGAAGGAGTAGGGAATCTCATTGTTTTCCTGACAATGACTCCCCGACTTATTGATTCCCTGACACCACATATCTCGCACCAATAAGCTCATTATGGTATATATGTGCCTTATTCTAGTTCCTTCTTTTTCAACCGGCGAAAGGTGTTATGCGAATTTTTGCTTTAGTACTGCTCATAGTGTTTGGCTGGCTACAACACACACTGTGGCTCGGTAAAAATGGTATCTCTGATTACTACGGTGTGAACAACGAAATCCAAGTTCAACAGCAAGTAAATGAAAAGCTGCATATTCGAAATGCAGAAATGTTTGCTGAAATTGACGATCTACGCCAAGGCTTAGACGCGATAGAAGAACGCGCACGTCATGAACTTGGAATGGTCAAAGAAGGTGAAACGTTTTATCGCATCATTGGTGAGGAATCCCATTAATGTCGACTCAACTTCAAAGCGTGATTGCCGTTGTACCTGCGGCGGGCGTCGGTAGCCGAATGAAGGCAGACCGCCCTAAGCAATATCTCAAGATTCACGACAAAACAATTTTAGAGCACACCATTGAGAAATTACTGTCTCACCCACAAGTCGCTCAAATTGTCGTTGCGATCAGCGATGATGACCCATACTACCCTGATCTTGCACTCAACCTGAACCCGCAAGTGATCAGAGTGTCAGGCGGAAGCGAGCGAGCGGACTCTGTACTCTCTGCGCTAAACTATATCGCTGAGCAGCAGCTTAGTGATTGGGTAATGGTTCACGATGCGGCAAGGCCGTGTGTTCAGCTAAGTGATATCGACAAGCTAATTTCCGGCGCGATGAGCCATGATGTGGGCGCTATTTTAGCGGCTCCAGTTCGTGACACGATGAAGCGCGGTGCCCAAGGGCAGATCGAGCATACCGTTGAGCGTGCCGATTTATGGCATGCACTTACGCCGCAAATGTTCAGAGCAAAGCCTCTGTGGAAGGCATTAAGTGAGGCGTTGCAACAAGGCGCTTCAATTACTGATGAAGCCTCAGCCTTTGAATGGAAAGGTTTATCGCCCGCTTTAGTGGCAGGGCGTTCAGATAATTTTAAGATTACTCAGCCTGAAGATTTAGCGCTTGCTGAGTTCTATTTAAGTCAGAATAAGGAATAATGATGATTCGTATTGGCCATGGCTTTGATGTACATAAGTTTGGTGGTGAAGGCCCGGTAATTATTGGTGGTGTAAGCATACCCTACGAGCAAGGTCTTATTGCACACTCAGACGGTGATGTTGCCCTTCATGCGTTGTGTGACGCTCTATTGGGTGCGATTGCTGCGGGTGATATTGGTCGTCATTTCCCTGATACCGATGACGAATGGAAAGGTGCGGATAGCCGTGAGCTACTGAAAGATGTTTACCGTCGAGTAAAAGAACAAGGTTACGTGATTGGTAATGCCGATATTACTATCATGGCGCAAGCTCCAAAGATGGCGCCTCATATAGACTCTATGTGCCAAGCTATTGCTCAAGACCTAGAAACCAGCATTAGCAATGTGAATGTAAAAGCGACGACCACTGAGCGTTTAGGTTTTACAGGTCGCAAAGAGGGCATCGCATGTGAAGCGGTGGTCCTAATTACTAAAAGTGCGTAAGCACCAACACGAAAAGAACAGCATGTCAGATATTTTATCTTCATTGGCTTATCTAAACGGTAAACCAACTGCGAAAGCAAAACTAAAAGCAAAAGCCGAACACTTTGTCGTTAATGAAGACTTGGGTTTTGAGTTTGCTGGTGAAGGCGAGCACCTAATGGTTCGTATTCGTAAAACTGGTGAAAACACGAGCTTCGTAGCAAACGAGCTGGCTAAAGCTTGCGGTGTTAAGTCGAAAGACGTGAGCTGGGCGGGTTTGAAAGACCGCCACGCTGTGACAGAGCAGTGGTTGAGCGTTCACCTACCGAAAGGTGAGCCTGAATTTTCAGGGTTCTTAGCACAATACCCAAGCATTGAAATCTTAGCGACAGCGCGACACAACAAAAAGTTACGTCCAGGCGATTTAGTTGGCAACCAATTTGAGTTGACCTTGTCTGAAGTAACGGATTGCGATGATGTGGTCAAGCGTTTGGAAAAAGTCGCTCAAGTGGGCGTGCCAAACTACTTTGGTGCTCAGCGTTTTGGCAATGAAGGTAACAACCTATCTGAAGCTCGTCGTTGGGGCCGCGATAACGTTCGTACTCGTAACCAGAATAAGCGCAGCTTGTACCTTTCTGCTGCTCGTTCGTGGATTTACAACCTGATCCTTTCAGACCGTATTGAGCAAGATGCGTTTGCATCAGCATTGGTTGGCGATATCGTGGTGAAAGACGGTGCTCAACTGGCAGTAACAGCAGACAACATTGAAGCTGTAAACCAAGACATTGCGAACGGTTCTGCTTTGATAACTGTTGCTTTGGCTGGCGATAATGCCTTACCAACGATTGATGAGTCTCAAGCTCTAGAACAGAAACACCTTGATGCTGAACCGGATCTAATGGCTCTGATTCGTGGTAACCGTATGCGTCATGATCGCCGTGAAGCGTCACTGAAACCAACAGACTTAACTTGGGAAGTGAACGAAGATAATGTCACGCTTAAGTTCTCTCTTGATGCGGGTTGTTTCGCAACAGCGATCGTTCGCGAATTGGTTGAAGAAGTACACGTAGAGAGAACCTACGAGCAATAACGATTCTGCTTGGAGCTGAGTCACTTGATATTGGAATTTAAGTGACTTGGCTTAGCATGGGAACAAAAGAAAGGATACAAGATGAAGATTTTACTCAGCAATGATGATGGTGTGCACGCTCAAGGTATTCATGAGCTGGCAAATGAGCTACGTGATCTTGCTGACGTTATCATTGTTGCCCCTGACCGTAATCGCTCGGGTGCGTCAAATTCATTAACTTTAGAACAGCCTCTGCGTGTTCAAGAGATTACTGAAAATACCTATTCGGTACAAGGAACACCGACCGACTGTGTGCATTTTGCGTTAAACGAACTGCTAAAGAATGACATGCCTGATCTGGTATTAACGGGCATTAATCACGGTGCTAACCTGGGTGATGACGTGCTTTATTCCGGCACGGTGGCTGCAGCAATGGAAGGGCATTTTCTAGGCGTTCAATCGGTAGCGTTTTCTCTGGTGGGAAAAAAACATTTTAAGACAGCGGCAGCGATTGCTCGTCGTATTGTCGAACAACATTTAGCAAACCCAATCCCGACCAACCGCTTGTTGAACGTAAACGTTCCTGATTTAGCCTTAGAACAATTGTCTGGTACTCAGGTGACGCGCTTAGGTGCTCGTCATCACGCTGAAGATATGATCAAGCAAAAAGACCCGCGTGGTCACGATATCTATTGGCTTGGCCCTCCGGGTAAAGAGCAAGATGCCGGTGAAGGTACCGATTTTTACGCGATTGAGCATGGCTTTGTGTCGGTAACACCGTTGCAGGTTGATCTGACGGCGCATGAGTCGTTGGGTGCGATGGCAACATGGTTAGGGGAGAAGTAAGTGAGTAATCCGCAAGCTGAGCGTTTAATTACTTTCCTGATTGAAAATGGTATTCAGGATCAAAAGGTTCTTGATGCGATTTACCAACTGCCGAGAGAGAGCTTTTTATCACAGGCGATGTATCACCAAGCCTATGATAATAATGCGCTGCCTATCGGTCAGGGTCAGACAATCTCACAGCCATACATTGTTGCTAAAATGACAGAGCTACTTGAATTACAACAAGATAGCCGTGTCTTGGAGATCGGAACGGGTTCTGGTTACCAAACTGCGGTATTGGCTCAACTTGTTGATCATGTGTATTCGGTTGAAAGAATAAAGTCGCTACAATGGGATGCCAAGCGTAGGTTGAAGCAACTCGATTTCTACAATATCTCAACTAAGCACGGTGATGGTTGGCAAGGTTGGTCTTCAAAAGCCCCTTTTGATGCGATTATTGTCACCGCCGCTGCAGAGTCGATTCCTCAAGCGCTTCTGCAACAGCTGAAAGATGGCGGTCGTTTACTGATTCCTGTCGGTGATGACGAACAGCAACTATTGAAGATCGTTCGACACGGCGATGAGTTTTTATCGAGTGTTATCGAAATGGTGAGATTTGTACCTCTTGTTCCTGGTGAACTAGCTTAATAACAAGATTAATGGTGTAGGTGGATAGAGAGTCGATGCGTTCGAAGTTGTTTAAAGGAAGTACTTTACTGCTTAGCTGTGCCCTTGTTGGGTGTGCAGCGAATTCGCCTGCGCCGGTTTCAAGCCTTAACAAGAAATACTCATCGATTGATCGTGGTAGTTATCGCGGCAGTTACTATGAAGTGAAAAAAGGCGATACGCTTTATTTCATCGCTTATGTGACCAATAAAGACGTCAATGACCTCGTCAGCTACAACAAATTGTCTGCGCCTTATACTATCCACCCCGGGCAGAAGCTTAAGTTGTGGCGTCCTAGCTACAATGCGCCAGCGTATGGTAAATCAACGGTAGCGGCAGCAGCAGTTGCTGCGCCTGTCGCGGCATCGACAACGTCATCTGCGGCAAGTAAACCTAAAACCACATCGCAACCGAGCAAAAACTCTAAACCGGCTCCAGCTCAAACTACCACCAAAGTGGTGAAAAAAGATCCACCAAAGAAGGTTGAACAATCCAAATCAAAGGAGTATGTTGGTTCTAAAGGTAAACAGAATGTTACACCGCCCACCAAACCAACAAGTGATAAAGTATCCAAATGGTTATGGCCAACTAAAGGGAGAGTAATCAAGAGTTTCTCTGTAGGCGAACAAGGAAATAAAGGCATAGACATAGCAGGACAGCGAGGTCAGCCAATAGTATCTACTGCAGGGGGAACGGTTGTTTATTCGGGTAATGCACTACGAGGCTACGGCAATCTAGTGATTGTGAAGCACAATGATAATTACTTAAGTGCATACGCGCACAACGACCGACTATTAGTATCTGAAGGGCAAAGTGTGAAACCAGGGCAGAAGATTGCAACAATGGGAAGCTCTGGAGCCAGCAGTGTTAGGCTGCACTTTGAGATTCGTTACCAAGGTAAGTCCGTTAATCCAAAACGATATTTACCTTAAATACAATATGCAAAAATTACGTATTGTATGGAGTGACATAGTCATTTAGCGACATATGAAGTTGTAATGTCATGCTAATTTCGCCAGGGGGAGGCGTTATGAGTATAAGCAATGCAGTAACCAAAGAAGAGTTCGATCTTGACCAAGCAACCACGGAACCGGAAGCTCTTGGAAAAGCAAAACGAACAGTCACTAAGAAAACCGAAGCGAAAGAAGAAGTTGAAGTTACGTCTAAAAGTTTAGATGCCACTCAACTCTACTTAGGCGAAATTGGTTTCTCACCACTACTAACCGCTGAAGAAGAAGTGCTATATGCACGTCGAGCTCTACGCGGTGATGAAGCAGCACGTAAACGCATGATCGAAAGTAACCTGCGTTTAGTGGTAAAAATTTCACGTCGTTATAGCAACCGCGGCCTTGCACTTCTCGATCTAATCGAAGAAGGCAACCTAGGTTTGATTCGCGCCGTAGAGAAGTTTGATCCAGAGCGTGGCTTCCGCTTCTCAACTTACGCGACATGGTGGATTCGTCAAACCATTGAACGTGCGTTAATGAATCAGACTCGCACTATCCGTTTGCCAATCCATGTTGTGAAAGAGCTGAACATCTACCTACGTACTGCAAGAGAGCTATCACAAAAGCTTGACCATGAACCAACGGCAGAAGAAATTGCTTCTAAGTTAGATAAGCCGGTTGGTGATGTGAGCAAGATGCTTCGTCTAAACGAAAGAGTGAGCTCTGTTGATACGCCAATTGGTGGTGACGGTGAGAAAGCGCTGTTGGATATTATTCCAGACATCAATAATTCAGATCCTGAGGTTTCAACTCAAGATAGCGATATCAAGAACTCGTTGATTTTCTGGCTTGATGAGCTGAATCCTAAGCAGAAAGAGGTGCTTGCGCGTCGCTTTGGACTACTGGGTTATGAACCGTCAACATTAGAAGAAGTGGGCCGCGAAATCAGCCTGACTCGTGAACGTGTTCGTCAAATCCAAGTTGAAGGTCTTCGCCGTCTACGTGAGATTCTTATCAAGCAAGGTCTGAATATGGAAAACCTGTTCAACGTAGAAAACGACTAATTGAACGGATGATGCTTCTCTAAATAGAAGACAAATAAAAACGCTGACTTTAAGTCAGCGTTTTTTTGTTTGTGGCTTTGGTATTTCATGCCGTCTAATCAAAATAGCAGTACGGCCATAACAAGCTACTTGGTAAGAAACTAAAGCAGCTTCTTCAAGCGGTAAAGTTCTTCTAATGCTTGGCGAGGTGTTAGATCATCAGGATCAACATTCGCTAGTGCTTGCTCCACTTCACTCGGTTCAGGGATCAGGCTCAGTTGGTTCGCGATATCAACACCACTTGGCTTCGATGTTGGCGACTCCATACTTAACGCTTCTAACTGAGTCAGCTTCGCACGAGCATTCTTGATCACTGCTTTCGGTACGCCAGCTAAACCTGCAACCGCTAGACCATAAGATTTACTTGCAGCACCTTCTTGAACTGCGTGCATAAAGGCAATGCTATCACCATGCTCAACCGCATCTAAGTGTACGTTTGCTAAAGTTGGAAGTTGGTTAGGTAGTTCAGTTAGCTCAAAGTAGTGCGTTGCAAACAGTGTCATCGCATTGATTTGATTGGCTAGCCACTCTGCACTTGCCCAAGCCAGAGACAGGCCATCGTAAGTACTGGTACCACGACCGATTTCATCCATTAGCACAAGGCTGTTTGGTGTTGCATTGTGCAGGATATTTGCGGTTTCTGTCATCTCAACCATGAAGGTTGAACGGCCAGAAGCCAAATCATCGGATGCGCCAATACGCGTAAAGATACGGTCGATAGAGCCGATGGTTGCGCTTTCTGCAGGAACATAACAACCGATATGAGCCATCAATGCGATGAGTGCCGTTTGGCGCATGTAGGTCGATTTACCACCCATGTTGGGACCCGTGATGATCAGCATCTTACGTTGATCATTCAGGTCGATAGGGTTAGCAATGAAAGGTTCGTCCATCACTTGTTCAACAACAGGGTGACGACCGGCCTGAATTTGTACGCCAGCAGACTCTGTCATGGTTGGACGACAGTAATCAAGGGTATCTGCACGCTCAGCCAAGTTCTGTAGAACATCAAGCTGAGATACTGAAGAGGCGATATTTTGTAGGCGCTCTAGATACGGCAGTAGTAAGTCAAACAACTCTTCCCACAGCTGTTTCTCGATAGCGAGTGCTTTCGACTTAGAGTTAAGTACTTTGTCTTCGTGCTCTTTTAGCTCAGGAATGATGTAACGCTCAGCATTTTTCAGCGTTTGACGACGAACATAGTGTGGCGGAACAAGATGGCTTTGCCCACGGCTTACTTGAATGAAGAAACCATGTACGTTGTTGTAGCCAACTTTTAGCGTGTCGATGCCATGACGTTCACGCTCTTCTTGCTCAAGCTTATCAAGAAATTCAGTTGCGCCTGCTGCAAGGTCGCGCCATTCGTCTAACTCGGCATTGTAGCCTTCTGCAATCACACCACCGTCACGGATAACCACCGGTGGGTTCTCTTTGATTGCACGTTCAAGCAGCTCAGAAACCTCATCCACAGGAGAAGCATATTGAGCAAGTTGAGTTAGGTATGGGTGCTTCAGTTGCGTCAGTGTTTCAGCAAGCTCTGGCAAATATTCCATTGCTTGGCGAAGACGCGCCATATCGCGAGGGCGAGCAGAGCGAAGTGCTAATCGAGCGAGAATACGTTCGATATCACCAATCTGTTTTAAGGTTGGCTGTAGTTCTGTGAATAGAGCCAAATCTTTCATTTCACCAATTGCATCTAAGCGCTGATCGAGTGCAGATATATTGCGCATTGGTTGATGTAACCAACGCTTAAGCATACGGCTACCCATTGCTGTCGCAGTGTGATCAAGTACTTCGGCAAGGGTGTTATCAGTACCACCCCCAAGATTTTGCGTGATCTCCAAATTACGACGAGTTGCAGCATCAAGGATCACCGAGTGATCTTGTTTATCCATCGTGAGTGAACGGATATGAGGGAGGGCAGTACGTTGGGTATCTTTCACGTATTGGATCAAACAACCAGCCGCACATAGACCCAGTTTCGCGCTTTCTACGCCAAAGCCAACCAGATCGCGAGTACCAAACTGCTTATTCAATTGCTGCTTAGCGGTGTCTAATTCAAATTCCCATACAGGGCGGCGGCGGTTGCCATTACGGCTTGCCATTAAATCGACGGGTTCGAAATCTTCAGGGAACAGCAGCTCACGCGGAGAGGTTCTTTGTAGCTCAGCGGCCATCGCTTCTTCTGTTTCTGGCTCGCAAAGTTGGAATCGGCCAGAGGTAATATCAAGTGTCGCATAACCGAATTTACCGTTGTGGTGATAAATGGCTGCAATTAGGTTATCAACGCGTTCAGAAAGCAAGGCTTCGTCGGTTACGGTACCCGGTGTCACGATACGCACTACTGCGCGCTCAACAGGGCCTTTTGAAAGTGCTGGATTACCAATCTGTTCACAAATTGCTACGGACTCACCAAGTTGCACTAACTTTGCAAGGTATCCTTCAACCGCATGGTATGGAACACCTGCCATCGGAATCGGTTCACCATTTGATGAGCCACGCTTAGTCAGTGAAATATCGAGGAGTTGAGAGGCTTTTTTAGCGTCATCGTAGAAAAGCTCGTAGAAATCGCCCATGCGGTAGAACAGCAGAATTTCTGGGTTTTCTGCTTTCAGTTTTAGATACTGCTGCATCATGGGAGTATGTTTTTGATCGGCTTTCACAGTTAACTTCTTTCGTTTATTTCTATTGCGGCTTAGGATACGTGAAAGCGTTTCGTGCGAAAAGCGGCTGATGCGAAAAGATGCGAATCCAAATGATATGACAGTAAATAAAGGGAAGCAGATGATGCAGATGACTCAAGACCTTAGTGAGCAGCTTGGAAATTTACTCGCTAAACACAAACACGTGTTAGTGACGGCTGAATCTTGCACTGGCGGAGGTGTCGCGAGTGCAGTCACCGATATTGCGGGCAGCTCTGGATGGTTTGATCGCGCTTTTGTTACGTACAGCAATGAAGCCAAACAAGAGATGATAGGTGTACAACTTAAAACCTTAATGGAGTTTGGCGCTGTTAGTGAGCCTGTCGTAATAGAAATGGCGAGCGGGGCATTACAACATTCAAACGGGACGATCTCTGTATCAATCAGTGGCATTGCTGGCCCAGGTGGCGCGACCGAAAATAAGCCTGTTGGTACGGTGTGCTTCGCGTGGAAAGCGCTAAATGGCTGGGATAAAGTAGAAACGCATGTATTTACAGGCGACAGATCACAAGTACGCCAACAAGCCACGCACCATGCCCTGCAAGTTATTTATGATTACCTATCAATGGAAGGTAAGTAACATTTGTACAAATTATTTTCATACAGGTATAGACACTGTATGAATCAACAGTATAATGAAAGCCAATTAGTCACCCCTATGTGGGTTAGAAATAGATTCTAGATCGCTTGTTGAGACAACCGATTATGTGGAGATAGAAATGGACGAGAATAAACAAAAAGCGTTAGCCGCAGCCCTTGGTCAGATTGAAAAGCAATTTGGTAAAGGTTCTATCATGCGTCTTGGTGATAACCGCACAATGGACGTAGAAACTATTTCTACAGGTTCTCTATCTCTAGATATCGCACTAGGTGCTGGTGGCCTACCGATGGGACGTATCGTAGAAGTTTACGGTCCAGAATCATCAGGTAAAACAACGCTAACGCTTGAGCTTATTGCTGCAGCACAGAAAGTGGGAAAGACGTGTGCATTCGTTGATGCGGAGCACGCACTAGACCCTATCTACGCTCAAAAGCTTGGTGTTGATATCGATGCACTTCTTGTTTCTCAACCAGATACTGGTGAGCAAGCGCTGGAAATCTGTGATGCACTGGCTCGTTCAGGTGCAATCGACGTTCTTGTTATTGACTCAGTAGCAGCCCTAACACCAAAAGCAGAAATCGAAGGCGAAATGGGCGACAGCCACATGGGTCTTCAGGCTCGTATGCTTTCTCAAGCAATGCGTAAGCTGACGGGTAACCTTAAGCAGTCTAACTGTATGGCTATCTTCATTAACCAAATTCGTATGAAAATTGGTGTGATGTTCGGTAATCCCGAAACAACAACAGGTGGTAACGCACTTAAGTTCTACGCATCTGTTCGTCTTGATATTCGCCGTACTGGTGCGATTAAAGATGGTGATGAAGTTGTTGGTAACGAAACTCGTATCAAGGTCGTTAAGAACAAGATTGCTGCACCATTCAAACAAGCTGAAACTCAAATCCTTTACGGTAAAGGCTTCAACCGCGAAGGTGAGCTTATCGACTTAGGTGTTAAGAATAAGCTAGTAGAAAAAGCAGGCGCTTGGTACAGCTACAAAGGCGATAAGATTGGCCAAGGTAAAGCTAACGCTGGTAAATACCTACGTGAAAACCCAGAAGTTGCTCTAGAGATTGATACTAAACTTCGTGAGTTACTACTGACTCCTGCTGTTCTTGAAGAGAAAGACGTAGAGAAAGAAGAAGAAAACGAAGAGCTATAAGCTCACGTTTTATAGAGTGGATGTTTGAAAGAAGCATCCGCTTTGAAAGAATTTAAAGCCTCGCATATTTTATGCGGGGCTTTTTTATTGGATCTGCTCCGTCGAGCATGTCTTTGGTCAAATCTCTTTCGTTGACTGAGTTTCTTCGGTACTAGGTCGTCAATTTAGTTCTGCTTTTCCACGGCAAGATATAGTGGAATATTCTTCATTTTATCGAATTCCCACTAAAATCCTGCCCAAGGGTGTCTTTTCTACAAGAAAACTAGTCGAAGCCTTAACCATGATCTACAATACGGCAAAATTCTAACTCGACTATTTTCAGGAAGAGCTGCATGTACATGAGCACTGATGAGGTTCGCAACGCGTTCCTTAAGTTCTTTGAGAGCAAAGAACACCAAATCGTAGACAGTTCATCGTTAGTTCCACATAACGATCCAACCCTGCTATTCACTAACGCAGGTATGAACCAATTCAAAGATTGCTTCTTAGGCGCCGAAAAGCGTGCCTACACTCGAGCAACTACGGCTCAGCGTTGTGTACGTGCGGGTGGTAAACACAATGACCTTGAAAACGTAGGTTTCACGGCTCGTCACCACACGTTCTTCGAAATGCTAGGCAACTTCAGCTTTGGCGACTACTTCAAAGAAGAAGCGATTGGATTTGCTTGGGAGTTCCTGACTGAAACTCTTCAACTGCCAAAAGATCGTCTACTGGTAACGGTATACGAGACAGATGATGAAGCATTCGATATCTGGAACAAGAAAGTAGGTGTTCCTGCTGACCGTATCGTTCGCATTGGCGACAAAGAAGGCGGTAAACAGTTCGAGTCTGATAACTTCTGGACGATGGGTGACACAGGTCCTTGTGGTCCATGTACTGAAATCTTCTACGATCACGGTGAGCACATCTGGGGCGGCCGTCCTGGTACACCTGAAGAAGATGGTGACCGTTTCATCGAGATCTGGAACAACGTATTCATGCAGTTCAACCGTCACGCTGACGGCACAATGGAACCGCTACCTAAGCCTGCTGTAGATACAGGTATGGGTATTGAGCGTATTTCTGCAATCATGCAGGGCGTTCACTCTAACTACGAAATTGATGTATTCCAAAAGCTAATCAAAGCGACTGCGGAAGTTGTTGGTCATGACGATCTATCTAACCAATCGCTACGCGTTATTGCTGACCACATCCGTTCTTGTTCATTCCTAATTGCTGACGGTGTTATGCCTTCAAACGAAGGTCGTGGCTACGTTCTACGTCGTATCATCCGTCGTGCAGTTCGTCACGGTAACAAGCTTGGCGCACAAGGCGTGTTCTTCCACAAACTTGTGGGCGTACTGGCTGAAGTGATGGGCTCTGCGGCAGATGAACTTAAGAAACAGCAAGAGCTGGTTGAAAAAGTACTTCGCATTGAGGAAGAGAACTTTGGTCGTACGCTAGAGCGCGGCATGGTTATTCTTAATGACGCACTAGATGCACTTGAAGGCAAAGAGCTTGACGGCGAAACAGTTTTCAAACTTTACGATACATACGGCTTCCCAGCTGACCTTACTAACGATGTAGCTCGCGAACGCGATTTTACTATCGATGAAGAAGGCTTTGAGAAGGCGATGGAAGCACAGCGTAAGCGTGCACGTGAAGCAGGCCAATTCGGCACGGATTACAACGCGACAATCAAAGTAGACACCAACACTGAGTTCTGTGGTTACACAGCAACTGAAGGTGCTGGTGAAATCTCTGCGCTATTCGTTGACGGCGAAGAAGTATCTTCACTATCGGCTGGCGACAAAGCAATCATCATCCTTGAAGAGACACCATTCTACGCTGAGTCAGGCGGTCAATGTGGTGATGCTGGTACACTAAAAACAGCGTCGGGTCTTTTCAAAGTACAAGACACTCAGAAGCTAGGTAACGCATTTGCGCACCACGGTGAGCTAGTTGAAGGTGTATTTGCTAAGGGCGATAAAGTAGAAGCAACGGTTGACGCTGAGCGTCGAGCTGCTATCTCACTAAACCACTCTGCCACTCACTTACTTCACTCTGCATTGCGCGAAGTGCTAGGTGAGCACGTTGCTCAGAAAGGTTCTTTAGTTAAGCCAGATAACCTACGTTTTGACTTCTCTAACCTTGAAGCGGTAACACCAGCACAGATTAAAGAAGTAGAGCGTCTAGTTAACGCACAAGTTCGTAAGAACCATGTGATTGAAACGAACATCATGGACATCGAGTCAGCGAAAGAAAAAGGTGCAATGGCACTGTTTGGCGAGAAGTACGATGATGAAGTTCGCGTTCTATCTATGGGCGATTTCTCTACTGAACTTTGTGGTGGTATCCACGCAAGCAACACGGGTGATATCGGTCTATTCAAGATCACTTCTGAAGGTGGTATTGCTGCGGGTATTCGTCGTATTGAAGCGGTAACAGGTGAAGCTGCTCTAGATGCTGTAGAAGCTCAGGCTAACGCTTACGAAGAGAAACTTGCTGAATCAGCTAAGAAAGCGAAATCGCTAGAGAAAGAAATCCAACTGCTTAAAGAAAAGATGGCTGCTGCAGAAAGCGCAAACATCATGGGCAAAGTAGAAGACATCTCTGGTACTAAAGTTTTGGTTGCTGCAATTGAAGGCGCAGACAACAAGAACCTACGTACTATGGTTGATAACGCTAAAAACCAAGTAGGTAGCGGCATCATCCTGATCGCGAACGTAGCAGACGGTAAAGTTGGCTTGATTGCTGGTGTAACCAAAGACCTAATCGGCAAAGTAAAAGCGGGTGATCTCGTCAAGATGGTTGCTGAGCAAGTTGGCGGTAAAGGCGGCGGTCGTCCAGATATGGCTCAAGCGGGCGGTACAGACGTTGCAGCACTGCCAGAAGCGCTTAAATCTGTGCGTACTTGGCTAGAAGAGCGTCTTTAAGCTTAAGTAATTGATACAAAGATGCCCAATCAGTTGATTGGGCATCTTTTATTTTGCCTATTGGAAGTGTGTTTAAACAAGGTTTGATTGAGATTAACCAAGAAGTCTAATGGTGGCGTTAGACTCCTTGGTTAATTTTTTATTGCTTCGCCCTGACGCGGAGTATGTGTTTTTTTGTCATATATAGACATTGGTCTTGGGAAGGTGAGGACGGGTGAAAATGCCTCTTATCGTGCAGAAATTTGGTGGAACGTCGGTGGGTTCAATTGAACGAATCCATCATGTAGCAGAAAAAATCATTGAAGCGAAAAATGAAGGGAACCAGATCGTGGTTGTCGTTTCTGCTATGTCTGGTGAAACAAATCGGTTAGTTAATTTAGCCACGCAAGTTGATAGCGTACCAAACGCTAGAGAACTGGATGTGTTGTTAACGGCTGGCGAGCAAGTTTCCATGGCCTTGTTAGCAATGACGTTACACAAGTTAGGTTATGAAGCGACATCGATGACTGGCTATCAAGCCAAGATACACACGGATTCTAATCATAATAATGCGGCGATTGAGCGTATTGATACTGCTCCGATTCAAGCTCTGCTAGATGACAACCAGATTGTTATTGTTGCAGGCTTTCAAGGATTCAATGCGAAAGGTGATATCACGACATTAGGCCGCGGTGGTTCAGATACTACAGCGGTCGCGCTTGCAGGTGCCTTGCAGGCGAAAGAATGCCAGATCTATACTGATGTAGATGGTGTTTACTCTTGTGACCCTAGAGTCGTAAAACAATCTCAGAAATTAGATACTTTAGACTTTCCTTCTATGGAAGAGATGGCTCGCCGAGGCGCTAAGGTATTGCACCTTCCTTGTGTTCAGTATGCATGGCAGCACAACGTGTCATTGCGAGTGCTTTCAAGCTTTGAACAAGGCGAGGGCACATTGATCGCGGGTAATCAGTGTTTGAATGATATTGCTGGCATCGCCATCCAAAGAGATATGGTGCGTATCGAGTGTTTGAATGAAGATTTACCGTCTTTCATTTCACATTGCCAACTGTTGGGGATCGAAGTCTGTAGTGTGATCGAGGAAACAGAACGGGCAGCACTCATTATTAAACAAGACATAAGTGCCAAATTAAAACTAGTTTTTGCTGAGAAAATCCGTAATAGTGAACAGGTTAGTTTGTTAACTGTGGTAGGAAGCCGAACACAAGAAATTGTGGTCAGTTCACATGGATTGTTGTCTGAAGGCGAAATTGATGTACAGCATCACTTATTGCAGCAGCAGTCTTTAACTTTGGTGATATCACCAACGCAAGTCGATATGGCTGCTAACATATTACACAATGCATACATCGTAGCGCGTGAAACACAGGGTTATCCTAAAAAAGAAGTGCATTTTGGTTAAATAAACTCAATCGATAGTTTACGAAAATATAACTTTTGTTGGATAATGCTCTCGTAGCTAGATAAATTTAGAGATTACTCAAGGAGCAAAGAATGCTAATTTTGACTCGCCGCGTTGGCGAAACACTGATGATTGGTGATGAAGTAACAGTTACTGTACTAGGCGTTAAAGGTAACCAAGTACGTATCGGTGTTAACGCACCTAAAGAAGTATCTGTTCACCGTGAAGAGATCTACATGCGCATTCAAGCTGAAAAAGGTAATGGTAACGTTGCAGCTGGCAACTACTAATACCTTTGCGTAGAGAAGAGGCTAGCATTGTTGCTAGCCTTTTTTGATCTTGGGGAACCGAAACACTGATTGGGACATAGATGGGTTGGATAACGGATCGGTCTCAAAGTGGTGAAGTGAATGCTTTGTGATGCTGCGAGATACAGACAAGGTTGAACAGAACTGTTGCTCTGTATTTTGTTTGGCAAAACTCAAGATTTATTCGCTTCCCCTATGGCGAAAATACGCATCCCGTAGTATTGTGCCATCAGCGGTAGCACTTGCTGCTGGAGAAATTAGATAATTGTTTTCGGCTGTTTATTATTGCCAATCTTTCACCTTAATTTTTAAGGGAAAAAGCGCGATTTGAACCTTATAAGTTCAATTTGCAAGCGCTTTGATTAAATAGCAAACGGTTGAGTGTTTTTGTCCAATTTTTTTCAATAAAGTGTTTGACATATTTTCGGTAAAACGTAATATGTGCCTCCGCAAGACGGTGAGGTGGCCGAGAGGCCGAAGGCGCTCCCCTGCTAAGGGAGTATGTGGTTTGTAGCTGCATCGAGGGTTCGAATCCCTCCCTCACCGCCATTTCTTGCGAGTCTAAAATTAGCAATTTAGACAATGTAAATGTGCGTCCTTAGCTCAGCTGGATAGAGTACCTGGCTACGAACCAGGCGGTCGGAGGTTCGAATCCTCCAGGACGCGCCATTCTCTCTTCTCTTACTTGTAAGTGATTTGAGAATAATGAATTAGGTGAGGTGGCCGAGTGGCCGAAGGCGCTCCCCTGCTAAGGGAGTATGTGGTTTGTAGCTGCATCGAGGGTTCGAATCCCTCCCTCACCGCCATTCATTACAGGCCGATGGCCTTTTTTTTTCTTCGTAGCAAGAAGAATGTGATATATTTCACAACTTCATTCTTAATGAATGAACACCGTGCGTCCTTAGCTCAGCTGGATAGAGTACCTGGCTACGAACCAGGCGGTCGGAGGTTCGAATCCTCCAGGACGCGCCACTATTTAAGGGTTTATTTCTTTTAAGAATGAAAGTCCTTGTATTGACTAAGTTGATACTAAAACCGTGCGCTCTTAGCTCAGCTGGATAGAGTACCTGGCTACGAACCAGGCGGTCGGAGGTTCGAATCCTCCAGAGCGCGCCACTATTTAGGGTTTAGTTCTTATAAGAATGTGAATCCTGATATTGATAAATCGTTCGTCGAGAATTAATATCAAAAACCGTGCGTCCTTAGCTCAGCTGGATAGAGTACCTGGCTACGAACCAGGCGGTCGGAGGTTCGAATCCTCCAGGACGCGCCACTATTTAGGGCTTCTTTCTTATAAGAACAGAAATCCTTGTATTGAGTTGTTGTTGTTTACAACGAATTGATACTAAAACCGTGCGCTCTTAGCTCAGCTGGATAGAGTACCTGGCTACGAACCAGGCGGTCGGAGGTTCGAATCCTCCAGAGCGCGCCACTATTTAGGGTTTCTTTTATGAACCCCTGATATTGGGAATACCGATATCGAAAACTGCGCGTCCTTAGCTCAGCTGGATAGAGTACCTGGCTACGAACCAGGCGGTCGGAGGTTCGAATCCTCCAGGACGCGCCACTCTTTAGGGTTTCCTTGTGAACTCCTGATATTGGAAATACTGATATCGAAAACCGTGCGTCCTTAGCTCAGCTGGATAGAGTACCTGGCTACGAACCAGGCGGTCGGAGGTTCGAATCCTCCAGGACGCGCCACTATTTAGGGCTTTTTTCTTATAAGAATGAAATCCTTATATTGATCTGTTGTTAGTAACAATGAATTGATATTAAAACCGTGCGCTCTTAGCTCAGCTGGATAGAGTACCTGGCTACGAACCAGGCGGTCGGAGGTTCGAATCCTCCAGAGCGCGCCACATTATTAGAAAAAGCCTCGTTTATACGAGGCTTTTTTTATGTCTGCTGCAAATTTGTTGCGACAATGTTAAATTTGTTTGTTGTTTAACTTGTTGTATTTAAAGTGGTTCTTGATTGCTTCTTTGTTATTCCACCCTTCTCATATCAATTCCCAGAAAAGCCCCGTTTAAGTCACAGTTTAAATATCTAAAAATGACGTATTTGACAGATTTATGTGATCTGATAGGCGAATAATTAACCTTATGTGTGCGTTATCCGTAACAGAACCTTAAACAAAATTGACAAACTTTTACCAATCGAGATAATCCATGGGTCGGGATCACTATTCGCTGAAATCCTGTACGTATGTCAGGATGACGAAGAAAGGAAGCAACATGACTAATATTGGAAGCCTGCTAGGAGATGCGGCGACTCTAATGATAACGGGGATGTCCGTTGTCTTTATTTTCCTAACTATTCTAGTTTACCTCGTTCGGTTGATGTCAAAACTGGTACCAGAAGAAGTACCAGAGCCGATCGCAGCACCTAAAAAAATTCAAAAATCACAATCAAACCCTTCAGCTGTTAGTCCACAGGTAGTGGCTGCAATTTCGGCCGCGGTTCATCAATACCGTGCGTCTACTGCTAAGTAGTATTTAAAGGATTAAAAAGGAGTTTATGAGCATGTCTAAACCACTAGCTATCACAGATGTGGTACTTCGTGACGCGCACCAGTCACTATTTGCTACTCGTATGCGTATCGAAGATATGCTGCCAATTGCGGCAGAACTGGATAAAGTCGGTTACTGGTCACTTGAGACTTGGGGCGGCGCGACGTTTGATTCGTGTATCCGTTTTCTTGGCGAGGATCCATGGGAGCGTTTGCGTGAGCTGAAAAAAGCGATGCCAAACACACCAATGCAGATGCTACTGCGTGGTCAAAACCTATTGGGCTACCGTCACTACGCGGATGATGTAGTAGAAAAATTTGTTGAACGTGCCCATAAAAACGGCATGGACGTATTCCGTATCTTTGATGCGATGAATGACGTGCGTAACTTTGAAAAAGCAGTGAAAGCAACGATCGACGTTGGTGGCCACGCTCAAGGTACGTTGTCTTACACAACCAGTCCGGTCCACAATTCAGATACTTGGGTTGATTTGGCTAAGCGCCTAGAGGACCTAGGTTGTCACTCACTATGTATCAAAGATATGTCAGGTTTATTAAAGCCGTATGAAGCAGAAGAGCTGATTACACGTATCAAAGCATCGTGTGACGTTCCTCTGGCACTGCATAGCCACGCGACAACTGGTCTATCGACTGCAACAGCGGTTAAAGCCGTTGAAGCGGGTATCGACATTCTAGATACCGCTATTTCTTCAATGAGCTGTACTTACGGTCATACGCCAACCGAAACGGTTGTTGCGATGTTAGAAGGTACAGAGCGCGACACGAATCTTAAACTAGACCAAATCGAACCCATCGCGGCTTACTTCCGTGATGTACGTAAAAAGTACGCGAAATGGGAAGGTCAGCTAAAAGGTGTCGATTCTCGCATCTTAATCGCTCAAGTTCCTGGCGGAATGTTAACTAACATGGAAGGCCAGCTTAAAGAGCAAGGCGCCGCCGATCGCATGGATGAAGTTCTAGAAGAGATCCCACGCGTACGTAAAGAGCTTGGTTACATTCCTTTAGTAACACCAACTTCTCAGATTGTCGGTACTCAAGCGGTTATTAACGTCTTAATGGGCGAACGCTATAAGAGCATCACGAAAGAGACTGCTGGTCTACTGAAAGGTGAATACGGTCAAGCTCCTGCTGAAGTGGATGCTGAACTGCAAGCGAAAGTTCTAGACGGTGCAGAGCCGATTACTTGTCGTCCTGCTGATTTACTTAAGTCTGAAATGGATACGTTAACGACGGATCTGTTAGAGAAAGCGAAATCAGAGGGTATCTCTCTAGCTGAAGATACGGTTGATGATGTACTGACTTACGCGCTCTTCCCACAAGTGGGTCTTAAGTTCCTTAAGAACCGTCGTAATCCTGAAGCATTTGAACCTGCACCAACGCTAGAAGTTGCGGCTCCAGTTGCTGCAGCTCCTGTACAAGCTTCTGGTGGTATTGAAAGCTACAGCGTGAAGGTTGATGGTCAAGTTTACGATGTTGAAGTTGGCCCACAAGGTGAACTGACATCGGTGGCGCCATCTGCAAAACCTGCTCAGGCTGCACCAGTAGCAGCGTCTGACGCTGAAGCGGTTCCAGCTCCATTGGCGGGTAACATCTTTAAAGTAAACGTTCAGGCGGGTACTGAGGTTTCTGAAGGCGACGTTCTACTAATCCTAGAAGCGATGAAGATGGAAACGGAAGTTCGTGCTGCTCGTGGTGGTATCGTTCAAGAATTGAATGTTAAAGAAGGCGATGCAGTTACTGTAGGCGCTCCACTACTAAGCTTAGCGTAAGGGAGTACCATGGAAGGATTGATGACCTTATGGTCTGAAACAGGGATTGCGAACTTTGAGTTCGGCCAGATCTGTATGATGCTGGTTGGTTGCTTACTGTTGTTTTTGGCAATTCGTAAAGGATTTGAACCGTTACTTCTACTGCCTATTGGTTTTGGTGCTGTATTAGCAAACATTCCAAATGCTGGGTTTACTGATCCAGGTGGTTTGCTCTACTACGTCTACTACATTGGTATTGAGACAGGTATTTTCCCACTGCTGATCTTTATGGGTGTTGGTGCGATGACGGACTTCGGTGCGTTGATTGCGAACCCTAAAACGTTGTGGCTAGGGGCTGCGGCTCAGTTTGGTATCTTCGCGACGCTATTTGGCGCGATCTTGCTGAACTACGTTCCAGGAATGGAGTTCTCGATGGCCGATGCTTCGTCAATTGCGATCATTGGTGGTGCCGATGGCCCAACTGCGATCTTCTTGGCGAGTAAGTTATCTCCGGATCTTTTAGGTGCCATTGCAGTAGCGGCTTATAGCTACATGGCTTTGGTTCCGATCATTCAGCCACCAATCATGAAAGCGTTAACGTCTCCTGAAGAGCGCAAAATTAAGATGGCTCAACTTCGTCACGTTAGCAAAGCCGAGAAGATTCTTTTCCCGCTTGCTGTACTACTGATGACGATTTTGTTCCTACCTTCAGCAACACCTCTAGTTGGTATGTTCTGTTTGGGTAACTTAATGCGTGAAGCGGGTGTGGTTGATCGCCTTTCAAAAACAGCTCAAAACGAACTGATTAACGTTGTAACTATTTTCCTAGGTCTAGGGGTTGGTTCTAAGCTTCAAGCGGATACGTTCTTGAACTTAGAAACATTGGGTATTCTAGGTTTAGGTGCGGTCGCGTTCAGTATCGGTACGGCGGGTGGTGTATTGATGGCTAAGGTGTTGAACCGATTCTCGAAAGAGGACATCAACCCACTGATTGGCGCAGCTGGCGTATCAGCGGTTCCAATGGCGGCACGTGTTGTGAACAAGGTTGGTCTTGAGGCAAACCCTCAGAACTTCTTGTTGATGCATGCAATGGGCCCGAACGTAGCCGGTGTACTTGGTAGTGCGGTTGCGGCGGGTATTCTATTAGCTCTCGTGGGCTAGTGGATTTGCTGGGTCATGTATCGTTACGTTAATTGGTCGTCAATTTACGAATGAGCGGTTAACTTAGCCTTATTAAATGGTTTATAGTCAAAGGGATGCTTTCGCATCCCTTTCTTTTTATTAATTAGGGTGCTTGCTCACTAGGGCTTTTATCAATCAAGGAAATGTGGAAATGGAAAATAAACAGATTGCGATTACTCAATTCGGCGGCGTCGAAAACCTAAGTATTCAAACCAGTGCGATCCCTGAGCCTAAGGCTGGAGAAGTGGTGGTTAAAGTTTCCTTTTCAGGCATTAATCCGATTGATGTCAAAACCCGAGCGGGCCTTGGTTGGGCGGCAGCACAAAACAAAGATAACCTACCTTGGGTACCTGGCTACGATATTTCAGGGCAAATTGTCTCGCTAGGCGAACAGGCTGAACGCTTTACTGTTGGTGATAACGTAGCTGGCTTTATTGGTTTTCCACTGCAAGGTGGCGGTTACAGCCAATATGTGTGTGTTCCAGAAGCTGCATTAAGTATGGTTCCTGATTCTGTCACTCTAGAAGCGGCAGCTGCATTACCACTCGCGAGTCAAACAGCGGCACAAGCGCTCAACAAAGCCGAAGTGAAAGAAGGCGACCGCGTGCTTATCTTGGCGGGCGCGGGCGGCGTTGGTCACCTTGCGGTTCAAATTGCAGTGGCAGCAAAAGCAGAGGTTTACACAACCTGCAGCGAAGCCAACCTTGATTACCTTGCGACGCTAGGTGCTCACGCGATTAACTATAAGTTTGCACCAGCATCAGAAAGAGTATCTGATGTCGATGTGTTGATTGACTTGGTCGGCGGCGATACCGCGCTTGATGCATTGAAGTGCCTAAAAGATGACGCGCGAGTCGTGACTGTGCCGACTCTATCTGCAGAACTTATCTGCGAAAAAGCCACACTATTAGGTTTTACTGCATCAGGCATGCTGGTTGAACCAAGCCCTGAGCAAATGGACACTATGCTTTACATGGTCAGTGTCGGATTACTCAAAACAGAAATTCAAGGTATCTACCAATTAGACGAGGCGCAGTCGGCGCACCTGCAGGTTGAAACCGGACACACCAGAGGCAAGGTGCTACTTAAAATGCAAGAAAGTTGATAGGCAGTGTTAGAATTTTTTAACTCCCTTTTTGAAAATATCGCGCTGTGGTTCTCGGACTCGGCGCTGTGGGTACTCTTCATTAGTGGCTTCTTGAGTGCCACGTTACTCCCCGGTGGTTCAGAAGCTAGCCTTGTGGCTGCATTGAGCTTAGATCAGTTTTCAACCTCATCGATCATTCTAGTGGCGACATTAGGCAATACCTTAGGCGGCCTGACTAACTATTGGATTGGTTTGTGGTTGCCTAATCGAACTCAATCTGAAAAGCATGGTCATAAGGCTATGGCTTGGCTGAGTCGCTATGGCTACTGGACACTGTTATTTAGTTGGTTACCGATCATTGGTGACCCTTTGTGTCTCGCTGCGGGTTGGCTAAGAATGAAATTCATCCCTAGCGTTATTTTGATAGCGATTGGCAAAGCCGCTCGCTATAGCTTACTTGCTGCTATCTACTTCGGTTTTTTCTAAGGAGAACCTATGAAAAAGGTTTTACTTGGTACATTTTCTCTTATCGCCATTGCTGGCTGTTCTTACAATGTACCTAGCTCAACGCCCTTCTTTTCCTCGTTACCTGAAGGTGTCACTCTGTTAGAAGAGGTTAAGCCCTCTAAAGATAAAGTAGTGATTCCTTACACCAAGTATCAGCTTGAAAACGGTCTGACAGTTATTCTTTCCCCTGATGATTCCGATCCGTTGGTGCATGTTGATGTAACTTATCACGTCGGTTCAGCACGTGAAGAGATAGGCAAGTCGGGATTTGCTCACTTCTTTGAGCACATGATGTTCCAGGGTTCAGAGAACGTTGGTGACCAACAGCACTTTAAGATCATTACCGAAGCGGGTGGCTCGTTAAACGGCACGACCAACCGTGACCGCACCAACTATTTTGAAACTGTTCCTTCTAACCAACTTGAGAAAATGTTGTGGTTAGAATCAGACCGAATGGGCTTCTTGTTGGATGCTGTTTCTCAGAAGAAATTTGAGGTTCAAAGAGGCACGGTCAAGAACGAGCGAGCGCAGAGCTACGAAAATCGTCCTTACGGCTTGATGTGGGAACGCATGGGCGAAGCGCTTTACCCTGAAGGTCACCCTTACTCTTGGCAACCAATCGGCTATGTTGAAGATCTTGACCGTGTTGACGTGAATGATCTTAAAGCGTTCTTCCTGCGTTGGTACGGCCCAAACAATGCCGTGTTAACGATTGGTGGTGATATCGACGTTGATGACACGCTAGAATGGGTTAACAAGTACTTTGGTTCAATTCCTCAAGGCCCTGAAGTGAAGGCGGCAGAGAAGCAACCTGCTGTTCTAACAGAAGATAAATACATCACCTTAGAAGACAATATTCGTCAGCCGATGGTGCTGGTGGGGTGGCCAACAACGTATCGCGGTGAAGAGACGCAAGCTTCACTGAATGCATTGTCTAACGTGTTAGGTTCAGGTACCAACAGTTACCTATATCAAAACCTCGTAAAAACGCAGAAGGCCGTCAGCGCTGGCTCTTTCCATGATTGTGCTGAGTTGGCGTGTACCATGTACGTGTATGCAATGGGCAACTCAGGTGAAAAAGGCGATTTGACGGTTCTCAATAAAGAGCTGATGGATACCCTGGAGCAATTCTCGAAAGAGGGCGTTGAGCAAGAGCGTTTAGACCAGATCACTGGCATGGCCGAAGCGAATGCTGTTTTTGCATTGCAAAGCGTTAAAGGTAAGGTGTCGCAACTCGCGTCGAACCAAACCTTCTATGGTCAGCCTGATCGCATTGAATCACAACTCGATCAAATCCGAGCGGTGACGCCTGAGAGCGTGAGCAAGGCATACCAAGATTTCATCGAAGGTAAGCACAAGGTTACCTTGAGTGTGGTTCCTAAGAAAAAGCTCGATTTGGCGGTTCGTGAAGCGACCTTTACCACGCCACCACGTACGTTGCCGGAATACAGCAAGGTGACGGAAGATCAACTGGATTTCAGAAAGGCACCGGATACCTTTGAGCGCAGTGTGATGCCAGAAGTGAACTTTGGTGTTGAGGCGACCATGCCTGAGTTGTACCGCATGCACTTTGCAAATGGCACTGACTTAATTGGTACCGTGACCAGTGAAACGCCGACAGTACAGCTGCAAATTCAATTGCCTGCAGGCGAACGCTATGTTCGCAAAGGGCAAGAAGGCCTAGCGAACCTAACGGCTTCGATGATGGAAGAAGGCTCAACTAAACGAACCGTTGAAGAGTTACAAGCGACCTTAGATAAACTTGGTAGCAGCGTGAGCATTAGTGCGGGCAGCTACACCACAGATATTTCAGTCTCGACGCTAGAGAAAAACTTGCCTCAAACCTTAGCGATTGTGCAAGAGGTTCTATTCGATCCTAAGTTCGATGAGCAAGATTTTGAGCGCGTTAAGAAACAGATGCTAGAAGGCGTTGTGTATCAGCATCAGCAGCCAAGCTGGATGGCTTCTCAAGCAACCCGTGAAGTGCTGTTTGGTGACACTGTTTTTGCTCGTGCAAGTGATGGTACTAAGGAATCTCTATCGAAATTGACCTTAGACGATGTGAAAAAATTCTATGCGCAACATTACACACCAGAAGGTGCCAATATTGTTGTGGTGGGAGACATCTCGAAGAAAGAGGTAGGGAAACAGCTACAATTCTTTGAAGAGTGGCAAGGCGATGCGGCACCATTAACGCGTCCACAGATCGTTAAAGAGCTTTCTGGTCAGCACCTGTACTTAGTTGATAAACCGGGTGCGCCGCAAAGCATTGTTCGCTTGGTTCGTAAGGGCCTGCCGTTTGATGCGACGGGCGAATTGTATTTGAGCCAGTTAGCTAACTTTAACTTAGCGGGCAACTTCAATAGCCGTATCAACCAGAACCTACGTGAAGACAAAGCCTACACTTACGGTGCAAGCGGTTACTTCGCAAGTACTCGTGAAACTGGCGCAGTGGTATTTAGCGCGCAGGTAAGGGCGAATGCGACGGTTCCATCGATTCAAGAGTTTATTAATGAGCTGAATGAGTTTAGCCAAAGTGGATTAACTGACGAAGAGGTGAAATTTATGCGCCTTGCCGTCGGTCAACAAGATGCACTTAAATACGAAACGCCAAGTCAAAAGGCGGGGTTGTTGAGTAATATTGTTGCATTGAGCCTTGATGAAGATTACCTACAACAGCGTAATCAGATAGTTGAAACGGTTTCAAAAGAGACCTTAAACGAGCTATCTAAGAAATGGTTTGACCCGAATGATTATCAAATAATCGTTGTTGGTGACGCGACTTCGCTTCGCCCGCAATTAGAAAAGTTAGATATTCCAATAGAAGAGCTTGAAATCATTCGTTAGAGTACACATTAAAGGGGGAGGGAAGAGACTCTACTTTTCTCCTCCAACCTAATTTATGATAGTTCTAATCAGAACAATATAAGATAAGTGAACTGAATTTTGACTGATTTTGCTGCGCGACTAAAGCAAGTTGCAACCAACCCTAAGACCTTCTCTCAATTTGGTCGTGGTGTTGAAAGGGAAACATTACGCTACACGGAAGATGGGCACCTTGCTACTGGGCCGCACCCTGAGGCTTTGGGATCTGCGTTGATGAACGAATGGGTAACGACCGATTTCTCTGAGTCGCTACTGGAATTTATCACGCCTGTTTCTAACGACGTTCCGACGCTTTTGAATCAGTTGTCTGATATCCACCACTTCACGCAAACCAAGTTAGACGGCGAAAAACTATGGCCGCTTTCTATGCCTTGTTACGTTGGCAGTGAAGATTACATTCAGCTAGCGCAATACGGCACCTCGAATAACGGTAAGATGAAGACCCTATATCGTGAAGGCCTAAAACGTCGTTACGGTAGCCTGATGCAGATTATCTCTGGTGTTCACTTCAACTTCTCTTTCCCAGAAAGCTTTTGGGATAGCCTGTTTGGAGAGCAAACTGAAGAAGCGCGTTGTGAATCTAAGTCAGATGCTTACTTTGGTTTGATTCGTAACTACTACCGCTTTGGTTGGTTAATCCCATACTTCTTCGGTGCTTCACCTGCGCTATGTTCTTCTTTCATCAAAGGAAGAGAGACAAACCTGCCTTTTGAAAAGATTGGCGAGACACTGTATCTGCCAAAAGCAACGGCACTGCGCCTGAGCGACCTTGGCTACACGAACAGTGCGCAAAGTGTGTTGAAGATTGGTTTCAACAGCCTAGACCAATACCTTGAAGGTTTGAATCAAGCGATTCGCACACCATCAGAAGAATTTGCCGAGATTGGCACTAAGGTTGATGGTGAATACCGTCAGTTGAATAGCAACGTACTGCAAATTGAAAATGAGCTTTACGCTCCAATCCGCCCTAAGCGTGTGGCGAAGAGTGGTGAGAAACCATCTGAAGCATTGGCACGCGGTGGTGTTGAGTACATTGAGGTTCGTTCTTTAGATGTAAACCCATTCAGCTCAATTGGTATCAATGAGCAGCAGGTTCGCTTCCTAGACTTATTCCTAACGTGGAGTGTGCTAACGGACTCTGCTGAGATGGATAACTGCGAGCTTGAATGCTGGCGCGATAACTGGAACAAGGTGATCCTACAAGGTCGTCAGGTTGGTCTAGAGCTGCAAATCGGTTGTCATGGTGAGCGATTGTCTCTGCAAGATTGGGCGAAGCGTGTCTTCAAAGATCTGCGCTCTATTGCCGAGATGATGGACGCTGAACAAGGTGGTCGTGCATACCAAGAAACATGCGATACGCTTGAGGCTTGGATTGATAACCCTGAGCTAACTATTTCTGGCCAGTTGCTAGAAGAGACCAAAAAATTGGGCGGCTTAGGTAAAGTGGGTTGCGCGTTAGGTAAAACGTACGCTCAGCAACACAAAGCGCACCAATACAAAGTATATTCAGCTGAGTTGATGGAAGCAGAAGTTCAACGTTCTGTGATTGCTCAGCAACAAAGTGAAGAAGCAAGCACTCAAGATTTTGATAGCTTCTTAGCGGATTATTTTTCGTATTTAAAAGCATAGCGAGACTTTGGTGGAAAGGAAGCAAGCCTTATTAGGTCAGCCTACTCGAGTGAGTAGTAAATGGTTACCTGTAGTGACTGTTGGTGTTGTCTCTAGCCTGTTGGTTGGATGTGCAACGCCACCGCCAAAGCAGCAAGATAATTTGTGTAGCATCTTTCGAGAGCACCCTTCATGGTATGAAGATGCCTTGGATATGCAAGAAGAATGGGGAACGCCGATTAACGTTGCGATGGCTTTTGTGAAACAAGAGAGTAGCTATCGTCATGATGCGCGCCCACCTAAAGATTACATTCTTGGCTTTATACCGTGGGGGCGTGTAAGCAGTGCCTACGGTTATGCACAAGCTCAAGATCCTGCTTGGGAAGACTTCCAAAAGGCGACCAATAACGGTGGTTCAAGAACCAACTTTGATGATGCATTGATGTTCATCGGTTGGTATACCAGCGAGACGCGTCGTCAATTGGGCATCTCACTATGGGACCCATATAACCAATACCTGGCTTATCATGAAGGCCGTGGTGGTTATAAGCGTAAGTCATACAACAGCAAGCCATCGCTAATTAAGGTGGCGCGCAAAGTCGAACAGCAAGCAAAAGATTATGGATGGCAGCTGAAACAGTGCCGCAAAGAACTAGAAGACAATCGAAGCTGGTTTTTCTAAAGCCAGCCGTCATGGAGAAGAGCAATGCCTTTATTAGATAGTTTCACTGTTGATCACACACGCATGAACGCACCTGCCGTTCGTGTTGCTAAAACAATGCAAACCCCAAAAGGGGATACCATCACTGTGTTTGACCTGCGTTTTACTGCGCCAAACAAAGACATCCTATCTGAGAAAGGTATCCATACTCTAGAGCACCTATATGCTGGTTTCATGCGTAATCAATTGAACGGTTCAGATGTAGAGATCATCGATATCTCACCGATGGGCTGTCGCACTGGTTTCTACATGAGCCTGATTGGTACGCCTACAGAACAACAAGTGGCTGACGGTTGGTTGGCAGCGATGCAAGACGTACTGAAAGTTGAGAACCAGAATAAGATCCCTGAGCTGAACGAATACCAATGTGGTACCGCGGCAATGCACTCTTTGGATGAAGCGAAAGAGATCGCGAATGCGATCATCGCTGCAGGCATCTCTGTAAACAAGAATGATGAACTGGCACTGCCAGAGTCTATGCTGCAAGAGCTTAAGATCGACTAGTCATTGATAGCTACCCTAGATAGGGCGAGTTAGATACTAAAAGGCCCGGTTCAATGAACCGGGTCTTTTGTTTATGTGAGCTTCAGTGATAACTCAGTTAGCCGTTCACGATCTGTGGGAACACGCGAACCAGTTTGATGCGGTTCTCTTCAAGCTCAACAATTTCCATTGGGTGGCTGGCAACCTGAACACTGAGGTGACTCTCAGGAATATCTTCAAGATGTTCCAGTATCAAACCATTCAGCGTTCTTGGGCCATCGGTAGGCAGTGCCCACTGTAAGCCTTTGTTGATATCTCGGATATTGGCACTGCCTTCAATCAAGAAGCTGCCATCGCTTTGCGGAGTAATCTCTTCAGATAAGCTTGGGGTGATTGAGGTGGTAAACTCACCTACGATCTCTTCTAGAATATCTTCTAATGTAACCAAACCATTGATGTCGCCATACTCATCAACAATCAAACCGATGCGCTGCTTATTGCGTTGAAACTTAAGCAGTTGAATATTGAGTGGTGTCGCTTCAGGAATAAAGTAGATCTCATCCGCGGCACGCAACAGGGTTTCTTTATTGAATTCGTTCTTTTCAAGCATCAGACGGTAAGCTTCACGCAGCCTAAGCATGCCGACCACTTCATCTATTTGGTCACGGTACAGCACTACGCGACCATGAGGCGAGTGGGTAAGTTGACGAACGATCGATTTCCAGTCGTCATTGATGTCGATACCAGTAATCTCATTACGCGGCACCATGATGTCGTTCACGGTGACGTGCTCTAAATCCAGAATAGACACCAACATATCTTGGTGACGTTGAGGGATTAAGCTACCGGCTTCATTTACCACGGTTCTAAGCTCTTCGGAGCTCAAGTGGTCGGTTGCATCATGGCTGGCTTTAACGCCTAAGATACGAATGAAGCCGTTGGTAATGAAGTTCACTAAGATCACCAATGGTGATAGCACCTTCATCAGTATCATCAAAAGGATACTACTCGCGTAAGAGACACGTTCAGGAAATAGAGAAGCGATGGTCTTTGGGGTTACCTCGGCGAATACTAGGATCACGAGAGTCAGGGTACCAGTAGCGATAGCCACACCGATATCCCCGTAGATGCGCATACCAAGAATAGTAGCGATCGCAGATGCAAGAATGTTGACGAGATTGTTGCCGATGAGGATGAGGCCAATCAATCTGTCTGGGCGGTTCAGAAGTTTTTCTACACGTTTGGCACCTTTATGACCCGTATTGGCCAAGTGCTTTAAACGGTAGCGGTTCAGGGACATCATGCCCGTTTCGGAACCAGAGAAATAACCAGAAATTACAATGAGACACGCGAGTAGCGCAAATAAGATACCCGTTGATATGTCGTCCAAAACTATTCTTTTCCTATTTGTGTATCTTGATTAATTTATGACCGAACATGGTCGAGATGTCAATTGAATGTATTGCACTCAATATTTTAAAGGCAAGGTATGTGAGACCTTGCCTTTATTTTACAGACTAGTTCAGGATGATTTCCTGGACGAAGCGGCTACCGAAGTAGGCTAATGTGAGCATGCTGGCGCCGGCCAGTGCGAACCAAGTGACTTTCTGTCCACGCCAACCTTTCTGATAGTGACCCCACAGAAGGATGGAGTAGATAACCCAAGCGATAAAAGACAACACAGCCTTGTGTGCCTTTCCTTGAGCAAACATATCTTGCACGAAGATGAGACCCGTTAACAAGGTACCTGTTAATAAGCCATTACCAATCAAAATGATCTTGAAAAGCTGTCTTTCCACCATCATTAAAGGAGGTAGGTTAGGGTTTATCACTAAGGCTTTTTTCTTTTTAAGTTTGTGATCTAGCCACGCAAGTTGCAGGGCGTATAGCGCACCGATAGTTAACGTTGCGTATGAGAATAGAGCCAAAGAGATGTGCACGAGCAGTTTTGGGTCATTCTCTAGATGTTTGATGAAGGTGCTTGGAAGAAAAGTGGCAGCCATCAAGTTCAGCGCAGCGAAGCTATAGACGACGGGTAAGATAAACCACAGACGGGTTTTGAGCATTGCACCGCTCATTACCACAGATATGATTAAACTGATTAATGAAGCAACGTTCAAGATACTGAGGTTTTGGCCACTGGCATTAAAAATCAAATCGCCAAGCAACCAAGCATGGAAAGCTAGAGCAAGTAATGCGCTGATAAACACCGTTTTTACACGGATTCCTGTTTGGTGCACGAGACCTGGAATGATCGTGGAAATCGCCATTGTATAAAGAAAGGCTGCTGCGATCGCAATAAGACTGTCCATGGTATCCATTTTAATGATTACTAATTGGCGAATTATACCTCGCATCGCTCTTTGGGGCTATGGCGAACCTCATTCAATTCCAAGTGAATAATGTCTCACATCACAAGCACGGATGATTAACGCTCTACAACGGGTATGACTCTAATCCGCGCTAATGTATACTCACAGTAATAGTCGCAGTTTTGAGCGAAGAGAAAACTATGTTTGATAATTTAACGGATCGTCTATCCAAAACGCTGAAGAACATCAGCGGTAAAGGTCGTCTGACCGAAGACAATATTAAAGAGACGCTGCGTGAAGTACGTATGGCGCTACTTGAAGCCGACGTTGCACTGCCCGTTGTCCGCGATTTTGTTAAGCGCGTAAAAGAAGGCGCTGTGGGTGTTGAGGTTTCTAAATCTCTAACGCCTGGTCAAGAATTCATTAAGATCGTTCAAGCTGAACTTGAAGCGGTGATGGGTGAGTCTAACGAGGCTCTTAACCTAGCAGCGCAGCCGCCAGCCGTTATCTTAATGGCGGGTCTACAAGGTGCGGGTAAAACCACATCGGTAGGTAAGCTATCTAAGCTTCTAACTGAGCGTGACAAGAAGAAAGTCTTGGTTGTGTCTGCCGACGTTTACCGTCCAGCGGCAATCAAACAGCTTGAAACGTTAGCAAGCGATGTTGGCGTAGACTTCTTCCCATCTTCAGCTGATCAAAAACCTCTTGATATTGCAAACGCTGCAATCGACCACGCGAAGAAGAAATTCTACGACGTGCTACTTGTCGATACTGCGGGTCGTTTGGCTATCGATGAAGAGATGATGGGCGAGATCAAAGAGCTTCATACTGCAATTAAACCAGTAGAGACACTGTTCGTTGTTGATGCAATGACAGGTCAAGATGCTGCGAATACTGCAAAAGCCTTTGGTGATGCGCTACCACTAACCGGTGTTATCTTGACGAAAGTGGATGGTGATGCGCGTGGTGGTGCTGCTCTGTCTGTTCGTCATATCACAGGCAAGCCGATTAAATTCTTGGGTGTTGGTGAAAAGACTGACGCACTAGAACCGTTCCACCCAGATCGTGTTGCTTCTCGTATCTTAGGTATGGGCGACGTACTGTCTCTTATTGAAGACCTACAGAAAAACGTTGATACCGAGAAAGCAGAGAAACTGGCTAAGAAGTTCAAAGAGAAGAAAGGCTTTGACCTTGAAGACTTCCGTGAACAACTAGGTCAGATGCAAAACATGGGCGGCATGATGGGTATGATGGATAAGCTTCCAGGCATGTCTCAGCTACCAGATAACGTTAAAGATAAAGTTGATGACAAGATGTTCAAGCAAATGGAAGCGATCATCAACTCTATGACCATGAAAGAGCGTCAACGCCCTGACCTAATCAAAGGCTCTCGCAAAAAGCGTATTGCCGCTGGTTCTGGTACACAGGTACAAGATGTAAACCGTATGCTTAAGCAGTTCACCCAAATGCAGAAGATGATGAAGAAGATGCAGAAAGGTGGCATGAAAGGCATGATGCGCAACATGCAAGGCATGATGGGCGGCGGTGGAGGTATGGGCGGAATGGGTGGTGGCTTTAACCCGTTTGGTCGATAATCTACAAATGTAAGCTTTAGCTACGTTACTTTTCATAGTGTTAGCCGTGTCACAGAAAGTGTACGGCAGCTATGTTGGTGAAAAAATAGCTAAAGCCCTTGCATTGCACCGGAATAAGAGTAAAATTCCGGGGCTTTAATTTGGCACGAGACCCCAAGCTATTTACTTATACTTGGGGTTAATTATTTTATTAAGAAAGCAAAGAGGACGACATGGTAACCATTCGTTTGGCACGTCACGGTGCAAAGAAGCGCCCATTTTATCAAATCGTAGTTGCGGATAGCCGTAACGCTGCAACTGGCCGTTTCATCGAGAAAGTAGGTTTCTTTAACCCTACAGCTCAAGGTCAAGAAGAAGGTCTACGTCTAGACCTAGATCGTGTTAACCACTGGGTTGGTCAAGGCGCATCTCTATCTGATCGTGTAGCTAAGCTAGTTAAAGACGCTCAAAAAGCGGCTTAATTCTTTTTTAAAGAGAAATAGCTTATGTCGATGAAGGGTAAAGAAACTATGAGCGAGCAAAATAATAGAATTGTCATGGGTAAACTTGGGTCTACCTATGGTATTCGTGGCTGGCTCAAAGTGTTCTCCTACACAGACAATGCTGAAAGCATATTTGATTACAGCCCTTGGTATTTAAACCTAAAGGGTAAGTGGGTTGAGTACAAAGTTGAGAGCTGGAAACGTCATGGCCAAGGTTATGTATGTAAGCTAGCGGGATTAGATGTTCGTGAAGACGCGCAACTGATGACTAACTTTGAAATTGCTATTGATCCTGCTTCGTTACCTGAATTGTCAGAAGATGAATTCTACTGGCGCGAATTGTTCGGTATGCAAGTTTTTACCACTAAAGGTTACGACCTTGGTGAGGTCACTGACCTATTAGAAACTGGCTCGAACGATGTTCTAGTAATCAAAGCAAATCTTAAAGATGCTTTTGGCCAAAAGGAACGGTTAGTACCGTACCTTGAAGAGCAAGTGATCAAGAAAGTTGATCGCGAAGCTCGCCGGATCGAAGTTGACTGGGATCCTGGATTCTAACTCCAAATTACAGAGCGAGAGAACACATGTGGGTTGGCATTATTAGCCTTTTTCCTGAAATGTTCCGTTCTGTTACTGATTTTGGAGTAACAGGTCAAGCGGTTAAAAAAGGTCTTTTATCTATTGAGACATGGAATCCTCGTGATTTCACTCATGATAAACATCGCACTGTTGATGACAGACCTTACGGTGGTGGTCCTGGCATGTTAATGATGGTTCAGCCTTTGCGCGACGCTATCACAACGGCCAAGCAAGCAGCACCGGGAAAGACGAAAGTTATCTATCTTTCACCTCAAGGTCGTAAACTCGACCAGAAAGGTGTTGAAGAGCTGGCAACAAACGAGAATTTACTTCTTATTTGTGGTCGCTACGAAGGGGTAGATGAGCGCATCATTCAATCTGAAGTTGACGAAGAATGGTCGATTGGAGATTTTGTGATGACGGGTGGCGAACTGCCAGCCATGACGCTGATTGATTCAGTATCTCGGTTTGTTCCGGGTGTACTTGGAGATTTCGCTTCAGCAGAAGAAGATTCTTTTGCAAATGGTTTGCTAGATTGTCCCCATTATACGCGCCCTGAGGTGCTAGACGATAAAGATGTGCCATCGGTACTCAAGTCTGGAAACCATAAGGATATTCGTCGCTGGCGATTAAAACAATCGTTGGGCCGAACTTGGCTAAGAAGACCAGAACTCCTGGAAAACCTAGCTCTGACTGACGAACAGGAACAATTACTGGCTGAATTCATTAAAGAGCAACGCTCTTAACGAAAAGCAAGCAGTAACCTATTAAATTTAGTATCAGTTTATTCTAGGAATTTATACAAATGAGCAACATCATCAAGGCTCTTGAAGAAGAGCAACTAAAATCAGACCTTCCTAAATTCGCACCAGGTGACACTGTTGTAGTTCAGGTTAAGGTAAAAGAAGGTGACCGTGAGCGTCTACAGGCTTTCGAAGGCGTTGTAATCGCTATTCGTAACCGTGGTCTACACTCTGCATTCACAGTTCGTAAGATCTCGAACGGTGAAGGCGTAGAGCGTGCGTTCCAAACTCACTCTCCAATGGTTGATAGCATCGAAGTTAAACGCCGTGGTGCAGTACGTCGTGCCAAGTTGTACTACCTACGTGAGCGTTCTGGTAAGTCAGCTCGTATTAAAGAGAAGCTTACTAAGAAGTAATTCTTTTTGCATTCTATCGATAAAAGCGGAGCCATTTGGCTCCGCTTTTTTGTGTCTGTTATTTGGAGCTTAGCAGGTAAGAGATCCCCAATTCGCTCGTACCTCACTCTTGAGGATGACAAACCAGACGAAACTCATATTTAACCGTCATTCCCTAGACTGACGAAGGAAGGAGTAGGGAATCTCTACTAGCGCCGTGTTATAGGCAATAAAAAAGGATTGACGTTAAACGCCAACCCTTCAAAATTTACTCGCTACTCGCTACTCGCTACTCGCTACTCGCTACTCGCTACTCGCTACTCGCTACTCGCTTAGTGCGGATCTTCCGACCAACCATCGCTATCTGACATATCTGGTGCGCCAGCGATGCTGTTTTCTTCGTCTGCCCATTCACCGAAATCAATCATCTGACATTGCTTGCTGCAAAACGGGCGGTGCGGGCTTTGTTCGCCCCATTCAACGTCAGCATTACATTGAGGGCATTTAACGATGGTGATTTTCTTCGACATAGTGATTCTTAATTTGAAGGTGTAATAATAGTGGGTTTAGGCTCGAGTGAGGACTCAAGCCAAACTATAAAAGGAAATTAATTAGGTGCAGATTGCCAATTCAAATTCGATGTCTTGAGTACAGGCTTGCCCAGTTTCAAAGCTCATGAACTTAACAGCAAAGCGGTTCTTGTGACCGGAGATCATCGGGTAGGCACCGTATTGCATCGGAATAGAAAGACGAAGGATATTCGCTTCATCTGCATCGCTCTGGAAGAAGCCAGCACGAGCGATTTGCTCTTTGAAGTGACCCGTTTCTCTGGTGAGCTTCAACCACAGTGTTAGCGCTTCATACAGAGGCTGTAAGCTGTCCATCCAAGCTTTAGCATCTCGCATTCTCTTATCAAGAGGAAGGTGCAGCCAATAATGCAGTGCCGGTAAATCAAAGCAGCATGAGCCACCTGGAAGATTAAAGCGCTGGCGAATCGCACTCAGGAAGCGGTCTTCTTTAAGTGATTGGCCAAAACGTTCTGCCTGCATCAGATCACGATAGATGTTACCAATGTCATTAAGTAGTGATGTCAGCATCTCTTGATCGACACCTTCAACATCCAACCAACTTTTGTAGGTTACACGTTGCTTCTCAATATCTTTTGCCAGTTCGCTCTTGAGTTGGATCTGTTCGAAGATTTCAATCAGATCAAAGATGGAACGGAAAAAGAGTTGATACTGTTGAGCATCGGAAAATGTAGAAGACAAGTGTAGCTGCCTCAAGAGTGATTCGACTCTTAAGTAGATGCGTGTTTTCTCATTTAGAGGATGTTCAAATTTATGGGTGATCATCGAGCAAACCTTCATTCAACATTGTTCTATTCTGACCCATCTACAGCACTGATTGCCAGATACTTTTGATGTAAATCTGTGATTTGAGGCAAAAGTTCTTGGTTTTTAGTATGGTTTTTAATCACGTCATCTGCAACTGCTAAGCGTTGTTCTCTTGAAGCCTGTGATTTTAAAATTGATGCAACTTGTTCCCTAGAAACATTGTCACGACTCATTGTGCGTTCTATTTGCACTTCTGTAGGCACATCAACGATTAAAACGCGATCGGCCATGCCTTGCATTTGGTTTTCAACCAATAGCGGTGCGACTAATAAAGCATAAGGGGATGTGACTTTAGACAGGTCACTGTCAATTTTGTCACGGATCATGGGATGAAGAAGATCATTGAGCCACTGCTTCTCTTTAGGATCAGAGAAGATCAGCTCACGCAGTCGACTTCGGTTGAGAGTTCCATCTTCAAGCAAGATAGACTCACCAAAGTGTTCTGTAATCTGTTTTAAACCGTCACTGCCCAGCGCAACCACTTCACGTGCCACGATATCAGCATCAACAATATCAATATTAAAATGCTCATTGAACAGGTTAGCGACCGTGGTTTTGCCACTGGCGATACCGCCGCTTAATCCGATAATGATTGCCATGGTTAAATTCCTAGTACAGAAGTGAAATACCAACCCATGATGTCGTTACCCCACATCAAGCTTACCCAACCCGCAATTGCAAGGTAAGGGCCAAATGGAAAGGCTTTATCGATGCCTTGCTGTTTCAGGCGAAGTTGAATTAAACCAAACACAAGGCCTACCAGCGAAGATAAAAGGATGATCATCGGTAGGTGTTGCCAACCAAGCCATGCACCAAGCGCAGCCAGGAGTTTGAAGTCACCGTAACCCATGCCTTCTTTACCTGTTAGCAGTTTGAACAACCAATAAACAGACCATAAAGCGAGGTAACCAGCCATTGCGCCAACCACGGAATCTTGCAGCGATACTGGGCCGATATTAAACAGTGCTAATGCGATACCGGACCATACCAAAGGCAAGGTGATTTGATCAGGGAGCAGCATGGTATCGAGATCGATAAAGGTTGCGGTAATCAATGCAAACGTGAAAAAGATCAGAGCGATGGCGTAATAACTGAAACCAAAATGACTAGCGACTGCGGTACAAAGGATTGCGGTAAGCAGTTCGACTAAAGGGTAGCGAGCACTGATTGGGTTAGCACAGCTATGGCACTTCCCCTTTAAGAACAGCCAGCTTAACACTGGGATATTGTCGACGATTCTTAATTGGGTTTTGCATTTCGGGCAGGTTGAACGAGGAATACTGAGATTAAACTTCCCCTCTGGCGCTGGAATTTTATATTGAGAGAAATACTCCGAGCACTCTTGTTGCCATTCTCGTTCCATCATAATCGGTAAACGGTGTATGACGACGTTGAGGAAGCTGCCAATAAGAAGGCTAAAAATGAAAGCTAATACGGGGAATAGCCAAGGATAGTAGTGAAATACTTCCATAGTGTCCTTTACCACTTGATCTATATGAGCAGAAGTTTGCTACTCATGGGTGTTTAGTTGCTTTTAACTATCCTAACACACTCATAAGATTAAAGATCGGTAAGTACATCGCAACCACAAGCCCTCCAACAACCGTTCCTAAAAACACGATGATCAATGGCTCTAAGATCTTGCCCAGATTATCGACGGTGTTGTCTACTTCGAACTCGTAAATGGAGGCGACTTTATTGAGCATATCATCAAGATTTCCTGATTCTTCACCAATCATCACCATCTGCAAAACCATCTCTGGGAAGGCATTGGTATTGCGCATTGCAATGTACATCGGCATGCCAGCAGCCGTTTCTCGGTGAACCTCAATGATGGCCGATTCATAATGCAGGTTGCCTGCGGTTTTGGCTGTGGTTTTAAGGCTCATTAAAATCGGAATGCCAGAACTAAAGCTGGTTGATAAGGTTCGGCTGAATTTGGCAATAGAGGCTTTGGCTAATACGCCACCAAGAACAGGAAAGCGTAATCCTAGCCGACTAACAGACAGTTTGATCGAGTGGGAACGCTGACACAGTTGGTAAATAATCAGGACAACAAGCCCTATGCCTACGGCAGTATAAAAGCTGTAGGCCTGCATCCAATGGGAAAGATAAAGCACTTGCTGGGTGAACCAAGGTAAGTCTGCTCCGAAACCAGAAAACATCGATTCAAATTCAGGAATGACCATGGTCAGCATTAAGTAGGAAACGGTAAGGGCGACCGCTACAACCATTGCTGGGTAGATGAGAGCTTTTATAACCTTGGATTTTAGTTGCTCACTCTTTTCACGATAGGTCGCCAAGCGTTCAAATACTTGTGCAAGGTTGCCGGAGAGTTCGCCTGTCGCGACCAAGTCGGTATACAGATCATCAAAGTGGCGGCTTGCGGTTCGCATCGCTTTTGAAATAGGAGTGCCGGCTTCTACACCTTTGCAGATGTGCGATAAAATTGATTTCATTTCTGCTTTACGGTGATTGTCTGATACCAACTTTATCGCTTGTACGATAGGCACACCAGTAGCCAGCATCGTCGCAAGTTGCCGAGTTAAAATTGTGATGTCTTTGGCTTTGACGCGATGTGTTAAACGAGTGACGGCTGAAATACTTTTCTTTTTGATTTTCTTAATCTGAATATGCTGTTCTTTGAGCTTTTCTCGTACTTCCAATTCGGTGAGCGCTAACGTTTGCCCAGACACTTTCTTGCCTGAGCTGTTAATGCCTTTCCAGTGATAGCTTTTTAATTGTGATTGTTTGGACTTGCTACTCATTGGTGCTCCATTGGTTTATATGTACAGAACACGTTGCAGCTCTTGATAGCTGGTGGTGCCTTCAAGCAATTTATCTAGCCCCGACTCTTGCAGAGTTCTCATGCCTTCTCGGCGAGCCAAGTTTTCAATGGCCAACGCGTTCGGTTTGTCGATCAGGCTGCTTTTCAGTTGATCGCTAAACGGCATCACTTCATAGATACCCACTCGCCCCGAATAACCCTGGTTACACTCATTGCAACCTTTAGGACTCGCTTTGTAGATGGTTTGGCTGTTAGGAATGGAGTGACGCAGGAATATGTCTGGCGAGTCGTCATTTTCTTTGCAGTGGTTGCATAATCGTCTTGCCAGTCGCTGGGCGATAATCAAACTCAATGATGAAGCGAGGTTAAAGGGTTCTATCCCCATATGAGCGAGTCGAGTGACGGTTTCTGCGGCGGAGTTAGTGTGCAGTGTCGAAAGTACTAAGTGACCGGTTTGCGATGCTTTGATCGCGATTTCGGCGGTTTCCAAGTCGCGGATCTCTCCAACCATCACAACATCAGGATCTTGTCGTAAAAATGATCGCAGTGCTTCAGCAAACCCAAAGCCGATCTTAGGTGTTACTTGTACTTGGTTGATACCACACAGGTTAATTTCCACCGGGTCTTCGGCTGTTGAGATGTTGCGTTCCGTAGTGTTGAGCACGCGAAGGCCAGTATAAAGAGAAACCGTTTTACCGCTGCCGGTTGGCCCGGTCATTAAGATCATCCCTTGCGGGCGCTTTAGTGCATTGAGGTAGAGGGCTTTTTGAGCCTCGCTGTAACCGAGCTTGTCTATATCGAGATTGGCCGCACTGCTATCAAGCAATCGCAGTACGATCTTCTCGCCCCATAAGGTAGGCAGCGTTGATACGCGCATATCAATTGCCAGTTCGTCATTTAAACGCAGTTTGATACGGCCATCTTGAGGTAAGCGACGTTCGGCAATATCGAGTTTAGCGAGGATCTTTAAGCGAGCTGACAGACGACGGCTTAAATGAGAGGCGGGTTGTTGGATCTCGACAAGGATGCCATCGCAACGTAGACGTACGCGGTAGTTTTCTTCATAAGGTTCGAAGTGGATGTCCGATGCGCCTTTACGCACCGCATCAACCAGTATCTGATTGATAAAGCGACTCACAGGAGAGTCATCTTGGCTGAGATCTTCTATCGACGTTATTTCGTCGTCAGATACCTTGACGAGGTTAGCTAGCTCATCTTGGGTGATCTCTTTACGCTTAGAATCTTGCCCGGAAATAGAGCGGCCATACAGCTTGCGTATCGCACCTTCTAATTCAGAGTAGTTAGCGACAACCAATTCAACTTGCAATCCTGTCGCAAAGCGGAAGTCATCTTCAGCCTGTAAATCCGTAGGGTCGGCAGAAGCGAGTGTGAGAGTTGAGCTAGAAACTGAAATTGGAATAGCACGATACTTAGTAATCAGTTCACGAAGCCCTAATTGTTCACTCAGGGATTCGTAGTCAGTATTGGCTAATCGTATTAACGGTAAGCCGAAGATGGTTTTTATGTTGTTTGCTAAGGAATCGCCTGTGAATAACTTAAGAATGAGTAAAGCTTCAGGTGTCGAAATACCTGAAGCTTGTACATGTTCTGCCACGGCTTGTTCCTGAGTCAGGCTAAGTAAATCAGCCTGACGTAGAACGGTTGGGAGGTTGGTTAGCATTGAATATTATAATTTACAGTTTTTTGGTAATAGTTCGTCCTCGACACCATCTGTTGCATCGCTATCACATTCCCATTCGCCATCCCCTGAGCGGCCTAATACAAAAACTTTATCATGTAAAATGGTACTAACTCCGGAGCTTGCGAATGTAAATACGATGGTGCCAACACCAGCTGATGTGTCAGGTTCAAATGTAATCGCTCCAACTGGTATCTTTGATGGGACACCTAGCGCATTAGTTAAGCTATTAGCAGGAAAAGCCCCGTTTTCCGCGGCATAAGCCTCTACATTAGTTTTTATACCTGTCATTGTAGCAAGAGCTGAAGCAACTTCTGCTTTGGCTACATATTTTTGATATTGAGGAATGGCAATCGCAGACAATACGCCAATTACCGCCACCACAATCATCAATTCAATCAGCGTAAAGCCTTTCTGATTTGTTCTTTTACTTTTGTTATTCATTGTCTAATTCCATTGTTTAGTTTGTTTCAGTGCAGGCACTGGTTGATGGAAAGAATAGAAGTTGAGATGGGGGAGTGGAATGGTGTTCAGGTGTGGTCGCGAGTGGTTTGGTATTTATTGGTGTAGTGTTTCATATAGCAGGCAAAATTATGCGATCAGCTTAAATAACTGCTTGAAATACTGATAATTCAGGCAATAAAAAAGGCACCGTTATCAACAGTGCCTTTACAGAAATTAATTATTATTCAGTCAATTACGCTTTGAATCTCATTGATAGATCCATTGCTTTTAGGTGCTTAGTTAATGCGCCTACCGAGATGTAATCAACGCCTGTTTCAGCGAACTCAGCAATGGTATCTAGAGTCACGTTGCCAGAGTTTTCTAGTGCTGCACGTCCTGCGTTGATTTTCACAGCTTCGCGCATCATGTCTGTGGTGAAGTTATCTAGCATGATGATGTCTGCGCCAGCGCTGATCGCTTGCTCTAGCTCTTCTAGGCTTTCGGTTTCCACTTCTACTGGCTTTCCTGGGTTCAGCTCTTTTGCAGTAGAGATAGCCTTCTCAATGCCACCACAAGCGATGATGTGGTTTTCTTTGATTAGGTAAGCATCGAACACACCGATACGGTGATTGAAACCGCCACCACAAGCCACCGCGTATTTCAGTGCGCTGCGTAGGCCAGGAATCGTTTTACGTGTATCTAACAAGCGGCATTCGGTGTGTTTGATTTTGTCTGCGTAGATAGCTGTAGTAGTCGCACAGCCAGATAGCGTTTGAATGAAGTTCATTGCGTTACGCTCACCCGTTAATAGCGCGCGTGCTGGGCCAGTTAGGGTGCAAAGTGTTTGGTTTGGTTCAACCTTGTCGCCATCTTCTACATTCCACTCGATAGTCACTTCACCGCCCAATTGCTTAAACACTTCATCAGCCCAAGCTTTACCACAGAACACGCCGTGCTCACGGGTAATGATGGTTGCACTGTTGATTGCGTCTGCAGGGATTAGACTTGCCGTAATATCAGCCGCTGGATCTAACGTACCACCTAGATCTTCTTTGATAGTCTCGGCTACTGCACGAGTGATCTCTAGAGGCAGTTGCTCTTTTAAGTAGTCAAGGCGTTGGTGGCTGTTATGTGTGTTTTTCATCGCAAATCTAATCTTGAAAGGGAGTGGGAATGGAATGATACTCTTGCTTAACTTCAAATTAAAGAGGCTAGCGCGACTGCTCTATGGGCAAGGTCACATCTTATTGTGCTAGCAGAAAAGAAAGTGAGACCAAGATGACGATCAGCTCCAACGGATGGTACGACAACGCTCGGCATGTTCCTTCTCCGTATTTTGATGCTCGACCGAGTGCCGACGATATCTCTCTGCTGGTGGTTCACAACATTAGCTTGCCTCCGGGTCAATTTGGTGGGCCTTACATAGAACTGTTTTTTACGGGCAAACTCGACCCGAAGGAACACCCGTTTTTTAAGGTGATTCACCAAATGGGCGTGTCGGCGCACTGTTTGATTCGTCGCGATGGGGAAGTGGTGCAGTTCGTTTCTTTCTTAGACCGAGCTTGGCATGCGGGTCAATCGAGCTTCGCTGGCCGTGAAAGATGTAATGACTACTCTATTGGCATTGAACTGGAAGGCAGTGACTTTGTTGCTTATACCGAGCAGCAATACCAATCTTTGGCTCAATTAACGGAGACATTGGTGTCGAACTTCCCGCAGATTACGCGTCAGCGTATCACTGGCCATCAATACATCGCTCCGCTACGAAAGACTGACCCCGGTTTGGTTTTTGATTGGAAGAAATATCAAGGCCAACTGAGTTTCTAAATCCGAATTCACAACAAGACTCTGCTCATTGAAGGGCTCTAGATAATCAACGATGAGCATAATTGTTTGTGAATTTTTGTTGTGCTTTTGTAAAGGAAGTGGTCGGACGGGGAGCATCAATAAATCGAGAGTGTGACGAGCTTATCAAACACTCATTTATTAAAACTTATGAACAGAATTTCCACCCTAAATGTGCGCTTGGTTCGATTTTTAAACGAGTGACACTAATCTTTCTGAAACAATTCATTTTTATCCTGAAACTTTCTAGCACGAACACTCCCCAAAAGTATTACCCCTGTAAATGGTAAGACCAATTTGGTTGCTGTTTTAAATTTCATTTGTTAAATCATGGTTAATTCACGCTGTATTCTATGATGCAGGTCAATTTTAGGCTGGACAGTGGCGTTTTAATTATGTTAATTTCTGCCCAACTTAAAATTGGTATTACCAATTGTCAGCGAAGAAAAAGAAGAACAACAAACTATGGCTTATCAAAGGATTCGTCAGCCAAAACTCTCCGATGTTATCGAACAAGAGTTAGAAAGGTTGATAGTGGAAGGAACACTGGCTCCAGGGCAGCAGCTGCCGCCTGAGCGCGAACTGGCGAAACAGTTCGATGTGTCTCGTCCTTCGATCCGAGAAGCGATACAACGTTTAGAAGCAAAACGCTTGCTTACTCGCCGTCAAGGTGGAGGTACGTTTGTTAGCGAAAATATCTGGAAAAGCTTTTCAGATCCTTTGCTTAATTTGTTGTCGTCCCATTCTGAAACCCAACTAGACTTGTTGGAATCGCGTCATGCGATGGAAGGGATTTCGGCTTACTTTGCGGCATTACGTGGCACTGATGAAGACTTTGCTCGAATTCAAGCATGCCAAGAAAAAATTCGCGGTGCGCAAGATAAGGGTGATATTGAAGCCGAATCTGCAGCAGTGATGGCTTTTCTTATTGCTTTAACAGAGGCAGCGCACAATGTGGTGTTATTGCACATTGTTCGTAGCTTGGCTCCGTTACTCGAACAAAACGTCTTAGAAAATTTAAAGCTGTTGCATCGTCGTAAAGACGTTGTGGAGAAAGTGAGTATACATCGAGCTAACATTGTGGATGCGATCGTTTCAGGACAGCCAGAACAGGCACGTGAAATGTCACACTCTCATTTAGCTTACATCGAAGAAACATTGATGGATTTGACCAAAGAAGAGTCGCGCCGCGAACGTTCTTTACGTCGAATTCAACAGGGTAAATAGCCGTAATACTTCGGCTTTTTACGTGTTTAGTAGAATCCAACTAACAAAAAGGATAGATCGCCATGTCTGACATGAAGCATGACGTTGATGCTCTGGAAACTCAAGATTGGTTAGAAGCTCTTGAGTCAGTAGTACGTGAAGAAGGTGTAGAACGTGCACAGTTTTTACTAGAACAAGTTCTAGATAAAGCGCGTTTAGATGGTGTTGATATGGCTACAGGCATCAACACAAACTACATCAACACAATTCCAGCAGCACAAGAGCCAGCTTACCCTGGTGACGTAACTCTTGAGCGTCGTATTCGTTCGATTATTCGCTGGAACGCAATCATGATCGTATTGCGTGCTTCTAAGAAAGACCTAGACCTTGGTGGTCACATGGCTTCTTACCAGTCAGCAGCAGCGTTCTACGAAGTATGTTTCAACCACTTCTTCCGTGCTCCAAACGAGACAGACGGTGGCGATCTAGTTTACTACCAAGGTCACATCTCTCCAGGTATCTACTCTCGTGCATTCGTTGAAGGTCGTCTAACTGAAGAACAGCTAGATAACTTCCGTCAAGAAGTTGATGGTAAAGGTATCCCTTCTTACCCGCACCCGAAACTGATGCCTGAGTTCTGGCAGTTCCCGACAGTATCTATGGGTCTTGGCCCTATCTCTGCTATCTACCAAGCGCGCTTCCTTAAGTACCTTGACGGCCGTGGCCTGAAAGAAACTTCAGCGCAACGCGTATACGCGTTCCTAGGTGACGGTGAGATGGATGAGCCAGAATCACGTGGTGCTATCTCTTTCGCTGCGCGTGAGAAGCTAGATAACCTATGTTTCCTAATCAACTGTAACCTACAGCGTCTAGACGGCCCTGTAATGGGTAACGGTAGCATCATCCAAGAACTTGAAGGCCTATTCAAAGGTGCAGGTTGGAACGTTGTTAAAGTTATCTGGGGTAGCAACTGGGATTCTCTACTAGCTAAAGACACTACTGGTAAGCTTCTTCAACTAATGAACGAAACTATCGATGGTGACTACCAAACATTCAAATCTAAAGATGGCGCATACGTACGTGAGCACTTCTTTGGTAAGTACCCAGAAACAGCTGCACTAGTTGCAGACATGACTGATGACGAAATCTTCGCTCTTAAGCGTGGTGGTCACGATTCTTCTAAACTGTTTGCTGCATTCAACAATGCTAAAGAGACAAACGGTAAGCCAACTGTAATCCTAGCTAAGACTGTTAAAGGTTACGGCATGGGTGATGCAGCTGAAGGTAAGAACATTGCACACGGTGTTAAGAAAATGGACATGACTCATGTTCAACACCTACGTGATCGCCTAGGCCTAGAAGACATCCTTTCAGATGAGAAGATCGCTGAACTTCCTTACCTGAAATTGGAAGAAGGTACGCCTGAGTACGAATACATGCACGCTCGTCGTAACGCTCTACACGGTTACACACCTGCACGTCTTCCTAAGTTTACTCAAGAGTTCAAGGTTCCTGAGCTAGACGCATTCGCACCTCTACTAGGTGAACAGAAGCGTGATATCTCTACAACTATGGCTTATGTACGTACGCTAAACATCCTTCTTAAAGATAAGAACATTGGTAAGAACATCGTTCCTATCATCTGTGATGAAGCTCGTACATTCGGTATGGAAGGTCTATTCCGTCAGGTTGGTATCTACAACCCACACGGTCAAGAATACACACCTGAAGATAAAGGCATCGTTTCTTACTACAAAGAAGCAACGTCTGGTCAAGTTCTTCAAGAAGGTATCAACGAACTAGGTTCTATGGCTTCATGGGTTGCTGCTGCAACTTCATACAGCACAAACGATCTACCGATGATCCCGTTCTACATCTACTACTCAATGTTCGGTTTCCAACGTATTGGTGACATGGCATGGCTAGCAGGCGACCAACAAGCTCGTGGCTTCCTACTAGGTGCTACTGCAGGTCGTACAACACTGAACGGTGAAGGTCTACAGCACGAAGATGGTCACTCGCACATCCAAGCGAACACTATCCCTAACTGTATCTCTTACGACCCAACGTTCGCTTACGAGCTAGCGGTAATCATGCAAGACGGTATCCGTCGCATGTACGGTCCTGAGCAAGAGAACGTTTACTACTACCTAACAGTAATGAACGAGAACTACGCAATGCCAGCAATGCCAGAAGGCGCTGAAGAAGGCATCCGTAAAGGTATCTACAAGCTTGAATCTCACGCTGGTGCTAAGGGCAAAGTTCAACTAATGAGCTCTGGTACTATCATGAACGAAGCGCGTAAAGCGGCTGAAATTCTAAGCGAAGAGTACGGCGTAGCATCTGACGTATTCTCAGTAACGTCGTTCAACGAACTAACTCGTGACGGCCAAGCGGTAGAGCGTGACAACATGCTTCACCCAGAAGCTGAAGAGAAAGTACCGTACATCACGACTGTTCTTGGTAAAGAACCTGCAATCGCAGTGACTGACTACATGAAGAACTACGCTGAGCAAGTACGTGCGTACATGCCAACTGAGTCTTACAAAGTACTTGGTACAGATGGTTTCGGCCGCTCTGACAGCCGTGCAAACCTACGTCGTCACTTCGAAGTTAACGCTGGCTACATCGTAGTTGCAGCTCTAACTGAACTGGCTAAACGTGGTGACATCGAGAAATCTGTAGTTGTTGAAGCAATTGCTAAATTCGATATCGACACTGAAAAAACAAACCCACAATACGCTTAATACAGCGCTTAACTAGAAGGTAAATAAGCAATGGCAATCGAAATTAATGTACCTGACATCGGTGCGGATGAGGTTGAAGTTACTGAGATTCTTGTAAGCGTTGGCGACAAGGTTGAAGAAGAGCAGTCTCTGATCACTGTTGAAGGCGACAAAGCTTCTATGGAAGTTCCAGCGTCTCAAGCGGGTATTGTTAAAGAAATCAAAGTAGCTGAAGGCGATTCAGTTTCTACTGGTTCTCTTATCATGATTTTCGAAGCCGAGGGTGCAGCTGAAGCTGCACCTGCTCCAGCAGCAGAGGCAGCTCCAGTAGCTGCGCCTGCAGCGGCAGCAGCGGCAGAACTTAAAGAAGTTCACGTTCCTGATATCGGCGGTGATGAAGTTGAAGTAACCGAAATCATGGTAGCTATCGGTGACGCAGTAGAAGAAGAGCAATCTCTTCTTACTGTTGAAGGTGACAAGGCTTCAATGGAAGTACCTGCACCATTCGCTGGTATCGTTAAAGAAATCAAGATCGCTTCTGGTGATTCAGTATCTACTGGTTCTCTAGTAATGATTTTCTCTGTAGAAACAGGTGAAGTAGCGGGCTCTGGCGCTCCAGTTGCAGCAGCTCCTGCTCCAGCGGCGGCACCAGTTGCAGCGGCTCCAGCAGCATCAGCTGAAAAAGAAGTAAACGTTCCTGATATCGGTGGTGACGAAGTAGAAGTTACTGAAATCATGGTAGCGGTTGGCGATACAGTAGAAGAAGAGCAATCTCTAATTACTGTTGAAGGCGACAAAGCTTCAATGGAAGTTCCTGCACCATTCGCTGGTACAGTAAAAGAAATCAAGATTGCAGCTGGCGACACAGTGTCAACTGGCTCTCTAATCATGACTTTCGTCGTGGCCGGCACTCCGGTGGAAGGCGCAGCTCCAGTAGCAGTAGCGGCTTCCGCTCCAGCACAAGCAGCAGCTCCAGCGGCGGCACCTGCTCCTAAAGCAGAAGCACCTGCAGCAGCTGGCGACTTCCAAGAGAACGGTGACTACGCGCACGCTTCTCCAGTAGTTCGTCGTCTAGCTCGTGAATTTGGCGTTAACCTTTCTAAGGTTAAAGGTACTGGTCGTAAGAGCCGTATCCTTAAAGAAGACGTTCAGTCTTACGTTAAAGATGCACTTAAGCGTCTTGAGTCTGGTGCAGCTGCATCTGGCAAAGGCGGCGACGGTTCTGCTCTTGGTCTACTACCATGGCCAAAAGTTGACTTCAGCAAGTTCGGCGAAACTGAAGTTCAGAAGCTTTCTAAGATTAAGAAGATCTCTGGTGCTAACCTGCACCGTAACTGGGTAATGATCCCTCACGTTACACAATGGGACAACGCAGACATCACTGAGCTAGAAGCATTCCGTAAAGAACAGAACGCAATCGAAGCGAAGAAAGACACTGGCATGAAGATCACTCCACTTGTGTTCATCATGAAAGCTGTTGCTAAAGCGCTAGAAGCATTCCCAGCGTTTAACTCTTCTCTTTCTGAAGATGGCGAAAGCATCATTCTTAAGAAGTACGTAAACGTGGGTATCGCTGTTGATACACCAAACGGTCTAGTTGTTCCTGTCTTCAAAGACGTGAACAAGAAAGGCATTTACGAGCTATCTGAAGAGCTAATGGCTGTTTCTAAGAAAGCACGTTCTGGTAAGCTAACAGCGGCAGACATGCAAGGCGGTTGTTTCACAATCTCTAGCCTTGGTGGTATTGGCGGCACTGCATTTACTCCAATCGTAAATGCTCCAGAAGTAGGTATCCTAGGTGTATCTAAGTCTGAAATTAAGCCAGTTTGGAATGGTAAAGAGTTCCAACCACGTCTACAGCTTCCACTGTCTCTATCATACGACCACCGTGTGATCGATGGTGCTGAAGGTGCACGCTTCATTACTTTCCTAAACAGCGCACTATCTGACATTCGTCGTCTAGTACTGTAATTGAGAAAGTAATTATTAAGGTGACTTTCGGGTCACCTTAATTCTTTATATAAAGACTATTTTTAGACAACAGTTTCCTGCATTTCTCATAATCTGATGGGGAATTGTTGTCTAGCTCACAGGCTAACTTAAAGCTACTTTCACACTGTTAACATCTCTGTAAAATGTTTCCTGTTTGAAAGCCCAATAATTTTAAGAACATCTACTCAGCCTGTTAGGGATAATGACTACAAGAGGTCACAATGAGCAAAGAAATTAAAGCCCAAGTTGTTGTACTTGGTTCAGGTCCTGCTGGTTACTCAGCGGCATTCCGTTGTGCGGATTTAGGTCTAGAAACAGTACTAGTTGAACGTTACAGCACTCTTGGTGGTGTATGTCTAAACGTTGGTTGTATTCCATCAAAAGCACTTCTTCACGTTTCTAAAGTAATCGAAGAAGCTAAAGCGATGGCAGAGCACGGCGTTGTATTCGGCGAGCCACAAACGGACATCAACAAGATCCGTATCTGGAAAGAAAAAGTAGTTGATCAACTAACTGGCGGTCTTGGCGGTATGGCTAAGATGCGTAACGTTACTGTTGTTAACGGTTTCGGTAAGTTCACTGGTCCTAACAGCATTCTTGTTGAAGGCGAAGGCGAAGCAACAACTGTTAACTTCGACAACGCAATCATTGCTGCGGGTTCTCGCCCAATCAAACTTCCTTTCATCCCACATGAAGACCCACGTATTTGGGATTCTACGGATGCACTAGAACTAAACGAAGTACCTGAAAAACTGCTTATCATGGGCGGCGGTATCATCGGTCTTGAGATGGGTACGGTTTACCACTCTCTAGGTTCTAAAGTTGAAGTTGTAGAGATGTTCGATCAAGTTATCCCTGCTGCGGATAAAGACATCGTTAAAGTTTTCACTAAGCGCATTAAGAACAAGTTCAAGCTAATGCTTGAAACTAAAGTGACTGCTGTTGAAGCAAAAGAAGACGGTATCTACGTTTCAATGGAAGGCAAAAAAGCACCAGCTGAAGCTGAACGCTACGATGCTGTTCTTGTTGCTATCGGTCGTGTTCCAAACGGTGCACTTATCGACGCTGAAAAAGCGGGTATCGAAGTTGATGAGCGTGGTTTCATCAATGTTGATAAGCAAATGCGTACTAACGTTCCTCACATCCACGCGATCGGTGATGTTGTTGGTCAACCAATGCTTGCTCACAAAGGTGTGCATGAAGGTCACGTAGCTGCTGAAGTTATCTCTGGTAAGAAGCACTACTTCGACCCTAAAGTAATCCCATCAATTGCGTACACTGAGCCAGAAGTTGCTTGGGTAGGTAAGACTGAGAAAGAAGCGAAAGCGGAAGGCATCAATTACGAAGTTGCTACTTTCCCTTGGGCTGCTTCTGGTCGTGCAATCGCTTCTGACTGTGCAGACGGCGTGACTAAGATGATCTTCGATAAAGATACTCATCGCGTAATCGGTGGTGCTGTTGTTGGTACTAACGGTGGTGAACTTCTTGGCGAAATCGGCCTAGCGATCGAAATGGGTTGTGATGCAGAAGATATCGCACTTACTATCCACGCTCACCCAACTCTACACGAGTCTGTTGGTCTAGCTGCGGAAGTATTCGAAGGTTCAATCACTGACCTTCCAAATAAGAAAGCAGTAAAAAAGAAGAAGTAATCCTTCTTTAGCCACTCGCTAATGTTTTTAAAAGCCGCTGATTCGTCAGCGGTTTTTTTATATCTGAAGTAAGGAACAGTAACGTTTCACTCCGAGATGCGAGTACGCTGCGCTTCGGGATGCGAAGAGCCATTCCATTCTACAAAAAAAGGGTTGACCGATTAGGCCAACCCTTAAATTATTTACTCGAATCTACTTATAAATGCACAGCATGTTCAAGTAACTATCCGTTAAGCTTGAAAGCTCTTCTGGCGTTTCTACACGTTTCGCTTGAATGAACAGTGAGTAGCAGATGCCGTGGAATAGGTTCGCTAGATGTTTAGGATCGTGATCGTCGCAAACTTCGCTGCGTTCGATCGCTTTACTAAACATGTTTTGTACTAACATTTGGTTAGTGCGGTTGGTGGTTACGAATAGAGGCCATACTTCATCACGAGTCGAAGCGCTCCATTCAAACCATACGTTCAACCAATGGCTATCGTGAGCCACTAACGTCACCATTTCAGTCGCAATATTATGTAGGTTTTGTTTTGCGTGAATATCCAGATCGATATTGTCTGAAAGGAAGTTAGAGAATTGGCGTACAACATGATTAAGCACTTCATCAACCAGATCTTCACGGGTAGGGAAGTAATTAAATACTGTTGCGACAGACACCTGAGCGATGTCTGCAATATCAGCGTGTCCACCACGACCGATACCGCGGCGAGAGAATACCTCAAGAGCGATTTCCATCAATTGAAGTTTTCTTTTTAAAGGTGAAAGCCTAGTTCTAGGTCTCTTAGATATTGAGTCCATTTTATTTTCCTTGCCAACGAAATTTTTATATTAATGATTTTATTATTATTTAATCCAAGATGAGTGTAATGGTGCATATGCGAATGGTCAATCCTTTGAGCTTGTTTTATAGACAGTTACATCAAACTTGATACATAAAGCGTGATCAGCATTGATGTGAAAGGAGACGAGTATTGGATAAGGCACCAGCGCACATTTCGTGGAGAATCTGACAGTAAATTCGAACCATAAGGTGGTGTGGGTATTTGAGCAGTGCTAGACTTACGCACAAAATTGAGCGACACAACTGACGAAACTGTCAACATTCGTCGCAATCACCAAATAGAATGAGAGCAGTATGAAGCATACAGTTGAAGTCATGATCTCTGAGCAAGAAGTTCAGGATCGAGTGAACGAACTAGGCAAACAGATCACGGAACACTACAACGGTAGTGAAGATCTAGTTTTAGTTGGCTTATTGCGTGGATCTTTTGTCTTTATGGCAGATCTTGCTCGTGCTATCGATTTAACTCACCAAGTTGATTTCATGACCGCGTCTAGCTACGGCAACGGCATGGAAAGCTCACGTGATGTTCGTATTTTGAAAGATCTTGATGATGATATCCAAGGTAAAGACGTTCTACTTGTAGAGGATATTATCGATACAGGTAACACGCTGACTAAAGTAAAAGAGATTCTGAGCCTACGTGGTCCTAAGTCTATCGAAATTTGTACGCTATTAGACAAGCCTTCTCGCCGTGAAGTGACTGTCGATACAAAATGGATTGGTTTTGAGATCCCAGACGAGTTTGTTGTTGGTGTTGGTATCGACTACGCACAAAAATATCGTCACCTACCGTACATCGGTAAGGTAGTACCTCAAGAGTAATCATTACGCTTGTGGTTTAGAAGTCATTAAAAAGCCCGCTTGATGCGGGCTTTTTGTATATATGACGGAATGGGTTAGCTTTGTTGACTAAGAAGAGGCGTCGTTAAGATCTTGTTTAATGCATCTAAGTGACTGTTCTCTAAAGTATCGTTACTTGAGCAACGTACGCCAAGGTCCTGTAGCTTGCCATCGCCAATACCATAAACCACACCATGGATTTCAACGTCTTGGCCACGCTCCCACGCATTTTGCATAATGGTTGAGTTACCTAGGTTATAAACCTGTTCTGCGACGTTAATTTCGCATAACTTGTCACCCCATTGCTCACGAGGAAGCCCCTCGATTTGCTTGCGGTATTTTAGGTAATTGTCACGGATGTGCAGTAACCAGTTGTTGATAAGACCAAGTTTAGGGTTATCAATCGCCGCGTTAACACCGCCACAACCGTAGTGACCACAGACAATAATGTGTTTCACTTTAAGCACATCTACTGCGTACTGAACAACAGATAGACAGTTTAGGTCTGTATGAACCACTTGGTTGGCCACGTTTCGGTGAACAAACAGTTCTCCAGAATATAAGCCAGTCAGGCGCTCGGCTGGAACTCGGCTATCTGAACAACCTATCCATAGAAAACCAGGGCTTTGACCCTCTTCAAGCGTTGTAAAATACTCAGGTCTTTCAGAGCGAATTTCTTCAGACCATTTGGAATTGTTCTCAAAAAGCTGTTTTATTTCTGGCATCTTGCTTCTTACATCCCTCAATTAAGATGCTTAACTATACACAATGTTACAAATTCAATCTCGTAAAAACTGCGTCAAAATGTACTCATCTGACGTGTTCTAGTACGGAAAATCATAAACTTAGCCCACTATCAATAATCCGGTTATAAGACATGAATAATGTGATTGAATTAACACTTTCTGAACACTTGATACATTTGCTAAAGTGATAAGGTTTGTCATTTCATCATCAGGAAGGTGTGTTTTGTTTGGAAGTCGTTTTACGGATATCAATCTCAAAGGGGATATGTTTGGCGGTGTAACTACAGCCATCATCTCGTTACCTTTAGCATTGGCATTTGGTGTTGCTTCTGGCGCGGGAGCTGAAGCTGGCTTGTGGGGCGCCATTATGGTTGGCCTATTTGCAGCATTGTTTGGCGGTTCGAGTAGTTTGATTTCTGAACCTACCGGCCCGATGACGGTGATCATGACTGCCGTAATGACGAGTATGGTTGCTAAATATCCTGAAACGGGTATGGCAATGACCTTTACTGTCGTGATGATGGCCGGTGCATTCCAGATATTACTTGGTACGTTAAAGCTAGGAAAATACGTCACTTTGATGCCATATAGCGTGATCTCCGGATTCATGTCGGGCATTGGCGTTATTCTGATTATCTTGCAGCTGTCTCCATTGTTAGGGCATGCCGCTCCATCCGGTGGTGTAATGGGCACGCTCTCTGCTTTACCTGATACGCTAGCAAACTTAAAAGTGAGTGAGCTATTTCTAGGTGCTCTGACACTCGGTATTCTTTTTGGCTTCCCCGCTAAGTATCGTAAGTATGTGCCTGCTCAACTGGTCGCGTTAGTGGCTGTAACGCTCTTGTCCGTCATTATTTTTGATACCGACTCTATTCGCCGTATTGGTGAAATCCCAGCTGGTTTACCTTCCCTCGTTATCCCTACGATCAGCGCTGAACAGTTTACTACTATGGTTATCGATGCCTTGGTGCTTGGTACATTAGGTTGTATTGATACGCTTTTGACCGCGGTTATCGGAGATTCATTGACTCGTAAAGAGCATGACTCAGACAAAGAGCTTCGTGGCCAAGGCATTGCCAATATGATCTCTGGCCTGTTTGGTGCACTACCTGGCGCGGGTGCCACTATGGGGACTGTAACCAATATTCAGGTGGGAGCGCGTTCTCCGCTTTCAGGTGTTATTCGAGCTTTAGTACTTGCGCTCGTGGTATTGGTTGCAGGTGGTTTAACAGAACCGATTCCTATGGCAGTGCTGGCTGGTATCGCGATGTATGTTGGTTTCAATATCCTAGATTGGAGCTTTATCCAGCGCGCGCACAAGGTTAGCTATGCCGGCATGGGCGTGATGTACGGCGTGATGCTATTGACTGTGTTTGTTGACTTGATTATTGCCGTTGGACTGGGTGTGTTTATCTCGAATATTCTGATTATTGAAAGATTAAGCCGAGAGCAAGCCAGACAAGTTAAGGCGATCAGTGATGGTGATGATGAAGACGATATCCCATTGACTGATAGCGAACGTCAGTTACTCGATAGTGCCAATGGTAAGGTGCTATTCTTCTACCTATCAGGGCCGATGATATTCAGCGTTTCAAAGGCGATTTCACGTCAGCACTCAAGTATCTCTGACTATGAAGCGATGATTCTAGACCTGACAGATGTACCTATGATTGATGTCACTGTTGGCCTAGCGCTAGAGAATGCGATTAAAGATGCATTGGATGCGCAGTGTGAGGTGTATCTGCTGTGTCCTAATGAGAATACTCGTCAACAACTAGAGAAGTTCCACGTGATTGACCTAGTACCTGAATCCAACACTTATCGATTCAGATATGAAGCCCTGACGGCAGCAACAAGCTATGTCGACAGAGATGAGCATCAATTTGAGTCAGTTTAATTTTTCAGTAATAAGCTGATATGAATGACCTGATATGAATAAGCCATAGACGCTCACGTCAAGACTGATCATTAATGCCGTTAAGTGAATCACTTAGCGGCATTTTTATATTTATTGAACGTTGATTTAGTCTTCACGTAGCCAAGACGCTTATTTGTTTTCGAAAGAAACTCTCACACGATATTTGTATTAATCGTCAATCAACGATAAACTTGTTTGCAAAATGGCCGAGTTAACAAGTTTGGGTTAGTTTTCTGCTAGCTCGTTTTAAGCATTACTCTCTTCCTCAAGCTCGGTCGTCTACATCTTATCTATAGCAAATGGCAGTCTATCTCTATGTATGCATTAGAAATTGAGCAATTAAGAAAAACTTATGCTGGGGGCTTCGAGGCTCTTAAGGGCGTTAGTTTACAAGTAGAAAAAGGCGACTTTTACGCACTACTTGGTCCCAATGGTGCGGGTAAATCAACCACCATTGGTGTTATCTCTTCACTGGTAAATAAAACGTCAGGCAAGGTTAAAGTGTTCGGCTACGACATTGATACCGATCTGGAATTGGCGAAGCAGAACTTAGGCCTTGTGCCTCAAGAGTTTAACTTTAACCCGTTTGAAACCGTTGAACAGATCGTGCTGCAACAAGCGGGTTATTACGGCGTGCCAAAAGCATTAGCGAAAGAGCGAGCGAAAAAGTACCTATCTCAACTCGATCTGTGGGAAAAGCGTGGCGAACGCGCGCGTAACTTGTCTGGTGGTATGAAGCGTCGTTTGATGATCGCGCGTGCATTGATGCATGAACCTCATTTGTTGATCCTTGATGAACCGACAGCAGGCGTTGATATTGAACTACGTCGTTCAATGTGGGAATTCCTAAAAGAGATCAATGAGAAGCAGGGCATTACCATTATCTTGACCACGCACTACCTAGAAGAAGCAGAAATGCTGTGTCGCAACATTGGTATCATCAATCGCGGTGAGCTGATTGAGAACACAACAATGAAAGCGCTGTTGGGCAAATTGAGTGCTGAGACCTTTATTCTGGATCTGGAAGAGGGCACGACTGAACCTAAGCTTGAAGGCGTGAATAGCCAAGTGATGGTCAATGGCTCGCTAGAAATCGAAATCGACAAGAACCTAGGTTTGAATACCATCTTTGCTCAATTGAGCGAGCAACAGGTTAAAGTCCTCTCTATGCGTAACAAAGCAAACCGTCTAGAAGAGCTATTTGTGAGTATCGTCCGTGAGGGGAGTAAATAATATGTACAGCCTATATTGGACCGCTTTCTGCAGTTTGTTGACCAAAGAGATCAATCGCTTTACTCGTATCTGGGTGCAGACTCTGGTGCCGCCAGCGATTACCATGACGCTTTACTTCATCATCTTCGGTAACCTGATTGGTGCGCGTATTGGTGAAATGAACGGCTTTAGCTACATGGAATACATTGTTCCCGGTCTGATCATGATGTCGGTGATCACCAACTCATATTCCAACGTTGCTTCATCGTTCTTTAGTGCCAAGTTCCAGAAGAACATTGAAGAGCTGCTTGTAGCGCCTGTTCCTAACTACGTGATTATCGCCGGCTTCGTAATGGGTGGTGTGGTTCGTGGCTTGTTAGTGGGTACCATAGTAACCTTCGTGTCGTTGTTCTTTGTCGACTTACAAGTTGACCATTGGGGCGTGATCATTGCGACGGTATTTTTAACGTCGGTAGTATTCGCTTTGGGTGGCTTGATTAACGCGGTATTCGCACGCACGTTTGATGATATCTCTATTATCCCAACCTTTATCTTAACGCCGCTGACGTACCTTGGTGGTGTGTTCTACTCGATCAGTCTATTGCCTGAATTCTGGCAAGGTGTATCGAAGTTGAACCCTATCGTGTACATGGTTAACGCGTTCAGATATGGCTTCTTGGGTGTGTCTGATGTGGGGATCGTGACGTCGTTTGGCGTACTAGGTGTGTTTATCGTGCTGTTGTATGGCATTGCACACTACCTAGTGACAAAGGGTATTGGCTTACGTAGCTAACCTTTGGTTCATCTAAGTAACAGGTAAAGAAAAAGGTCGATATAACATCGACCTTTTTTTGTTTTGCGTTAAGAGCAGAAGCCGACTATTCAGTCGTTTCTTCTTTCACTTCTTCTTTGGTTTCCGTTACCAAATCGAGAACTTGGTTATCGATAAGACGCGTCTTACCTAGGAAAGCCGACATTAGAATCACTGCTTGAGTTGATTCTGAAGTGATCGCTTGCAGAGTTTTAGCATCACAAATGAAGATTTCGTCAGGTTGAAGATCTGCAGCGCGTAGCTGGTCAGTAGCATCTTCAATCACTGATGCGTAATCATCGCGACCACCACGAATAGCGCTGCTGATCCAGCGCATAGTACGCGCTAAAACGGGCGCTCGTTGGCGCTCGTCAATCGTTAGGTTGCTATTGCGAGAGCTCATTGCCAAACCATCCATTTCACGAACGGTCGCAACGCCGACAACTTCAATGTCTAATGCTAAATCAGTGGTCATCTGGCGAATAACAGCAAGTTGCTGAAAGTCTTTCTCGCCGAAGCATGCAAAGTCTGGCTGAACGATATTAAACAGTTTAGTGACAATGGTTGATACACCACGGAAGTGACCTGGACGAGAGGCACCTTCAAGCATGTGAGATATGCCAGGGACCTCAACAAACGTCTGCTTGTCTAATCCATCTGGGTACATCACCTCTGGCGTTGGTGTAAATACTAGCTCAACCCCTTCACCTGTTAGTTTGCTTAAATCTGCTTCTAACGTTCGAGGGTAGTTGTTTAGGTCGTCTGCACGGTCAAACTGCATTGGGTTTACAAAGATGCTTACCACAACGATGTCGGCCAGTTCACGAGCTTTCTTTACCAGAGTCAGGTGGCCTTCATGCAGGTTTCCCATTGTCGGTACAAAAGCAACCGTACGTCCATCACGCTTAAACTGTTTAATCTGCTCACGAAGAGCCGCTATTTCAGCAAAAGTTTGCATACTTACTCCTAAGCGATTGTATGAGCTTCATCAGGGAAGCGCGCGCTCTCTACTTCTTCTTTGTATAGAGCTACTGCCTTACGCATATCACCTGTTTCTGCTAGGAAGTTCTTAGAGAACTTCGGCATGTAGTTCGCAGAAATACCGAACATGTCATGCATAACCAAGATCTGACCATCGGTAACATTACCTGCGCCGATACCGATAACCGGTACGTCACAAGCTTCTGTAATTCGTTTTGCCAATGAAGCTGGCACACATTCAAGTAGAACGATTTGAGCGCCTGCGTTTTGCAGTGCTAACGCGTCAGCAACCATTTTGTCGGCTTGCTCGTCGTCACGACCTTGAATCTTGTAACCACCAAAAATGTTCACAGACTGGGGCGTCAAGCCTAAGTGTGCACATACTGGTACTGCACGTTCTGTTAGCATCTTCACAGTATCAACCAACCAGCTTCCGCCTTCGATTTTTACCATGTTCGCACCAGCACGCATCAAAGTCGCTGCGCTCTCACAAGCTTGTTCTGGCGTCGCGTAGCTCATGAAAGGCATGTCAGCCATAAGAAGACAATTTGGGCTACCAGCACGCACTGAGCGAGTATGGTAAGCAATGTCTTCAACGGTTACTGGTAATGTATCGTTATGGCCTTGTAAAACCATACCCAGTGAATCACCGACAAGCAGAACTGGCATTTCTTGGCTTTCGAATAATTGAGCAAAGCTCGCATCATAAGCTGTCGAAGTCGCAAATTTACGGCCTTCACGTTTGCATTTGATCAGGTCGTTAATGGTTACTTTTTTCATTGGTTTTCCTTAATGCGCTTGGCTATTGTTGCCAAACATTGAGCCCGTTCTTATCTACTATTTTCAGTAGTTCTGTCAGCTCAGTCCCATCAGGGAGTTGTAAACTTGGTGCGATTTCAGCAAGCGGGTAGAGTACAAACTCTCGTTCTTTCATTCCATAATGAGGAACGATTAAGCGCTCTGAATCGATCACCTCATTGCCGTATAGCACAATGTCGAGATCCAAGGTTCTTGGTCCCCAACGTTCGTCTTTACGGACGCGCCCTTGCTCTAGTTCGATCTTTTGAGTGCAATCAAGCAGTTCAATTGGCGTTAATTCGGTTTGGATAGCGACTACCGCGTTGATGTAGTCTGGTTGATTTTGCGGTCCCATTGGAGTGCTACTATATAGCTGAGAGGTCGCAATAAACGTTGATCGCGGTAGGCTTTTTAGCGTTTCGATAGCCAAATTTGCTTGGCTAACTGGGTCGGCAAGGTTGCTGCCGACCGCAATGTAAGCAGTTATCATTCTGATTGCTTACTCTTTTTGTTTCGGTAAGTCTTACGGCGACGATGGCCTGACTTTGATGGTGCTGCAACGTCGTTAGCCATTGCTTGACGCATGTTACGACCTGCAGTCTGATAACGCTCCCACCATTTTGCTAACTCTTTGGTTTCGCCACCTTCAATCTCACCACGCATTTCTAGGAAATCGTAGCCTGCACGGAATTTGTTTAATTCCATTAGACGAACAGCGCGTTTACCGTTGCGACGAGGCAGTCGAAGTTGCAGTTGCCAAACTTCGCGAATGGTTGCTGTGTGACGACGAGGAATCGCAATAGACTTTACTTGCTGATCTAGAATGATGTTACTCGCTTCCATGATCGCATCGTAGTGTGCCATACCCTGTTCAGCGACAAGTTTGTCTGCCAGCTTGTTCATTGGGTACCAAAGCATCGCTGCGAACATGAATGCTGGGTTTACTCGCTTACCATCTTCGATGCGAAGGTCGGTTGAATCGAGAACCAAATCAAGCATCTGCTCTGTGTGTGAGTCGTAATCTTCGGTGAAGTGCTCCGCTACCGCTGGGAACATCTGTTGGAATAGATTGTACTCGCGCATCAAGTGGTAGGTTTCTAAACCGTGACCTGATTGCAGTAATTTCAGAGACTCTTCGTAAAGGCGCGCTGCTGGGATATCTCTTAGAAGGTGAGCTAACTCTTCAATCGGGTCAGCCGTGTCTTCTTCGATGTCGAAATCCAGTTTAGCGGCGAAGCGCATTGCACGTAGCATACGTACTGGGTCTTCGCGGTAACGCGTTTCTGGATCGCCAATCAGGCGGATCAGTTTATCTTCTAAATCTTCTACACCACCCGCGTAATCGTGGATGCTGTAGTCTGCAATGTTGTAGTACATCGCGTTGATTGTGAAATCACGACGCTCTGCATCTTCATCAACACTGCCGTACACGTTATCGCGAAGTAGCATGCCTTCTTTCGATTGTGCAGAAACGTTCTTCGATGGTTCTTGGTGGTGACCACGGAAAGTTGCCACTTCAATGATGTCGCGACCAAACATGATATGTGCCAAGCGGAAACGGCGACCGATAAGACGACAGTTTCTGAAGAGGTGTTTGATTTGCTCTGGCGTTGCGTTGGTCGCAATATCAAAATCTTTTGGCTGAGAGCCTAATAAGATATCGCGCACACCACCACCGACTAGAAATGCGTCAAAACCCGCACCATTCAGGCGATATAGCACTTTTAGTGCGTTGTCGCTGATCTGCTTGCGTGAAATATTGTGCTCTTGACGAGTATAAATATTCAGAGCTAATTCGTGGAATCCGCGTTGTTCGCTTGGGGTATTGTCGTTTGTATTCATTAGTTTAGAACAAAGTAGGTATCGCCAACTTTGTTTTTCTCTTAGTCCAAAGTGGTAGTGCAGAGTTTAATTGCGGCTAATAATAGCTTAGCGCGAGCCATTTGAGAACATCGTCTGCTTAACCACAGTGGTTGGTTATGGCATTTTTATGTGTCGTTTTTGCTATTTGCCGTGAGTTTCGAGCTAATTACAGTGCTCTTTTTGTAAACTATCAGGTAACTGACTGACGTTCCATTGTTGGCAGCCCCACAATAAAATCTCATCCATTGAAGCCTCATAAAGGGCCGTCGGGATATCAAAACCTAAGAATCGCATCGCGTTGAGTAACGTTGGTTTTGGGTTGTCTAGATCTATCGCGGTGGCATGGTTCTGTTTTGACAGTTTATTCCCCAAGCCATCGGTTGCCAATGGTAAGTGCAAGTAGCTCACTGTTTTTTGCTTGAGCGTCTTATACAAACTGATTTGTCGACCTGTTGGTTCTATCAGGTCTGCGCCTCTTACGACTTCTGTTACTCCTTGGTCGATGTCATCAAGAACAACGGCCAAGTTATAGGCAAACAATCCATCTCTGCGTTTAATAATAAAATCTTCTTCAGCTAGTGCTTTAGGGATTTGAATGGTGCCGTGGCGAACATCATCAAAGGACTCCACTGGAAAGTCCATGCACAAGCGCACCGCCTGTTCACCTGAATCGATTAGGCCTACATCTCGACAGTGACCATTGTAAAAGCCGCCCAAAGCCTTTATCTGCTTGCGGGTGCATTGGCAGTAGTAGGCTTGATTGTCAGCAACCCATTGATCGATTTGAGCTTGATACAAGTCATGACGTTGGCTTTGATAGACGACTTCACCATCCCAAAATAGATGGTAAGCCTCAAGCGTCTTAAGAATGAGGTCTGCAGCGCCGGCCATTTCTCTTGGTGGGTCGAGGTCTTCCATACGAACTAACCATTTTCCTTGGTTAGATTTCGCTTGAAAGTAGCTACCAAGAGCAGCAACAAGTGAGCCAAAATGAAGAGGACCTGACGGTGATGGTGCAAAGCGCCCGATATAATTCATGAGTGAACAACCTAATCTAAATGGTACCGCAGTAGCCGATTCTTAAGACGTTTGACAAGAGCTTTAATGCCTAGAACTAAGGCTTAAAGCTGCTATTTACTATCAAGCGTGTGAAATACTTCGCTTGGATAACAAACAAAAAAGGGAGCCAAGGCTCCCTTTCTTTACATCTGCAAGAATTAACCTTGCATCTGTTTTTCTTTGATCTCTGCAAGTGTTTTACAGTCAATACAAAGATCAGCAGTTGGACGAGCTTCAAGGCGACGAATGCCAATCTCGATACCGCAAGAATCACAGAAGCCGAAATCGTCTTCTTCGATCTTGTCTAATGTCTTCTCAATTTTTTTGATAAGACGACGCTCACGGTCACGGTTACGTAACTCTAAGCTGAATTCTTCTTCTTGAGAAGCACGGTCAACTGGGTCTGGGAAATTCGCTGCTTCGTCCTGCATGTGGTGCACAGTACGATCAACTTCTTCCCTGAGCTGGTTGCGCCAAGCTGCTAAAATTTTTGTAAAATGTTCCGTTTGCTCAAGTGACATGTACTCTTCACCTGGCTTCTCTTGGTACGGTTCAACACCTGCGATGGCTAGGATGCCTAGCGCTTTTTTCTTAGATTCTGGCATACAGCATCTCCTATTTACACCTAGTCAACTGCAAAGCAGCTAATTTTAAGGCGGGTATCTATAGCAGAAAGAACGAATGGTGGCAAATACTCTTATTCAAACTTGCAATCAATGTGATTAGTTCAGCATCTTTGCTTAGCTATTGATAAATTCAACAGCTTGTTTTAGTTGTATTTGAGTACTGCTGAGCTCTGCTTTATAGCAAAGCACTTCAACTCCAGCGTCTTGTGCTTGTTTTAGTAATAACGAATATTTGGCGTCTATATGGTGTGCCGCAGACACTTTTTCAATACCTGAATGTAAAACAGTGAATAAAAGTACGGCTCTATTTCCAGATTCGACCATTTCTGTGAGTTCACGCAGATGTTTTTGGCCTCTGGTTGTGACCGCATCAGGGAAAAAACCTTGCCCTTTAGTTGACGTTTCTTGCTCGTCGAGCAAAGTGACGCTTTTCACTTCGATATAGCAAGGCGGCTTTTCGTTATCTTCAAGCAGAATATCAATGCGACTATTCTCACTGCCATATTTCACTTCGGTTCGTAACGCGTTATAACCTAAGAGTTCAACTATAGTCCCATTTTCAATTGCTTCCACTGCTAGCTGGTTTGCCCGCGCAGTATTTACACAAATACGATGACCTTTGTCTGTTTCTGAGATCTCCCAGCTGTTTGGGTACTTTCTCTTTGCATTATCGGAGGTTGAGTACCACACCGTATTGCCAGGAGTCGCACATCCTGTCATCGCTCCAGTGTTAGCGCAGTGGATAGTGCGCTCGCTACCGTCTGGAAGTTGGATGTCAGTGAGAAAGCGTTTATAGCGTTTAATAAGAGTCGCTGGCTCTAATGGAGGATTGAAGTGCATATTACTTATTTAGACAGGTAGGTTTTTATGTACAATGTTGCCAACATTACACCACAAGGTTCTCCCATTGCCACAACTGCCCATAGAAGCTGTGATGCCAGATCTGCTCGCTGGCGTAGAAACACACACTCAACTTATTCTAAAGGCCGCTCCCGGTGCGGGTAAGTCAACATTCTTCCCTTTACAGTTAGTTAAGACCAACGCCGTTCAAGGCAAAATCATCATGCTTGAACCGAGGCGTTTGGCTGCAAGGAATATTGCTACTTACTTAGCGAGCCAATTGGGAGAAAAGGTGGGAGAGAGCATTGGCTTTAGAGTTCGTGGTGAATCTAAAAGCAGCAGTGCGACTCGCTTAGAGATTGTTACTGAAGGGATCATGACAAGAATGATCCAAACCGACCCTGAATTAACTGGGGTTGATATGGTGATCTTTGATGAATTTCACGAGCGCAGTATTCACGCCGATACCGCATTGGCGTTTAGCTTAGAGATCCAAGAGGCGTTGCGTGACGATCTGAAAGTGGTAGTGATGTCGGCAACTTTAGATCAACAAGCGCTACAAACTTTGCTGCCGAATGCCAAATACGTTGAATCACAAGGTCGCACCTTTCCGGTCGATTTCCGTTATCAGCCTCTTAACGCAAATGAATATCTAGCCCCTAAAATGGCTAACGTGATTCGCTCTCTGATGGAGAAAGAGTCAGGCTCACTTCTGGCCTTTTTGCCGGGCGTTTCTGCGATTAAGCAGGTGGAATCTCAACTAGAACAATTCGCCAATGATATCGATGTGTGTCCTCTGTATGGGCAACTCAGCTTTTCTCAACAGCAGAAAGCGATCGCGCCATCAGAGAAAGGGCGTCGAAAGGTGGTGTTAGCGACCAATATTGCTGAGACTTCTTTGACGATTGAAGGTATTCGATTGGTGGTTGATTCTGGGCTTGAACGTGTGGCGAAGTTCGATCTGAAAACCGGTATTACTAAGCTTGAGCAAGTGAAAATCTCGCAATCTTCAGCTGAACAACGAGCGGGCCGTGCGGGACGAATTGAAGAGGGCTTGTGCGTTCGTTTGTACAGCGAAACGCAGCTGATGCAGCAACCAGCTATACCAGAACCTGAAATTCTTCATTCTGATTTGTCTTCGCTGGTGTCTGAATTGACGCAATGGGGCGCTGCGAGTGCTGATGAACTGCAATGGTTAGACGTTCCACCCAAAGCTTCTATCGGGCAAGCCAAGCAACTCTTACAGACTCTTGAATTGTTAGACGATAATGGTCAATTTACGGCATTAGGAAAACAGGTCCAACGTTTAGGTCTAGAGCCTCGTATTGCCAGCATGTTGGTTAAAGCGCAGCAAGGTAGTCCTGCTCTGTTGAATGTCGCGATTGTTGCTGCTGCTTTGCTGGAAGAGCCGGAGCGCAATGTGACGGATATTCAACACTCTTTGCATCGACTTAAGCAAAGAAAACATTCCAAAAATAGCGTTGTGATGCAGCGAGCGAAAAGTCTCGCGAGCAAACTCAATCATCACTTAGATTTGTCACAAGCTGACGAATCATTGCTACCATTAGTGCTTTGTTTTGCCTTCCCAGACCGGATTGCACAAGTGAGAAGCGCGACCAGCAGTGCTTTCCTTTTGGCGAATGGCCACGGTGCTGAGGTTCGTGATGATGATCCACTGGCGAACAATAACTATATCGTAGTGATTGATTTGATGCGCAGCACAGGGCGAGCCAGTCAGATTTTCTTAGCCACCGCGGTTGATATCGCACAGTTAGAAGCTGAATTTCCAAAACTGTTTGTGCGTTCCGATTACGCCGATTGGGATGAGAAACGTGGCCGTTTAGTTGCTGAGCAGCGTGTATCTCTGGGCAAGTTGATTATCAGCACCAAAGCTTTACCTGATCCCGATGCGAATCAGGCGAGCCAAGCGCTGCTCAATTATGTCGCTCGATGTGGGTTGGATCGCTTAAATTGGACAGCTTCGGCTAAGCAGTTGGTTGAGCGTGTACGCTGTGCAGAGCTTTGGATGCCTGAGTATGATTGGCCAGCGATGGACGATGCGAGTTTGATTGAACACCTTGATGAGTGGCTATCTCCCTATCTGAATGGCATTAAGTCGGCAAAAGGACTGTCTAGTGTTTCGATTGAGCAAGCATTGTCGGCTTATCTTGGTTGGCCTTTGAATCAAGAAATCGACCAATGGTTGCCAACGCACTATCTGATGCCAACAGGCAGCAAGAAGGCCATTCGTTATCAATATCAATCTGAACCAGTGATCTCAGTGCGAATGCAGGAAGTCTTTGGCGAACAAGACTCGCCATTGATCGCGCAAGGGCGTAAAAAAGTAGTGCTTGAGCTCCTTTCTCCAGCACAGCGACCACTACAAATTACTCAAGATTTAGCTGGCTTTTGGGCTGGCGCGTACAAAGAAGTACAAAAAGAGATGAAGGGCCGTTACCCAAAACATCCTTGGCCGGATGACCCTGCTAACCATGTAGCAACCACTAAAACTAAACGACAGTTGAATCGATGATGACCAAAATGTTAACGCCAAAAAAGGCACCACCTAAAAAAGCGCCAGCAAAGAAGTCACCAGCGACCAAAGCCAAGCCAAGAAAACCAAGAGCGGCTGCGAAAAAGACCAAACCTAAGGCTAAGAAATCTGGCAAAAGAGGTTGGTTGAAGATCCTATGGGGCATTTCTTGGAAAGCGGGCTTAGCGCTTGCGGCATTGCTGTTGTTCGTCGGTATTTATCTTGATTCTGTGGTCAAACAGCGCTTTGAAGGTCAGCTGTTTGATTTGCCAACCGTGGTTTATGCGCGAGTGCTAGACCTGTCTCCGGGAACTCCGGTGAGTTTGGTTCAGGTTAAGAATGAGCTCGATGTACTTAATTACCGTAAGGTGAACGCGCCTCGTCACCCAGGCGAATACTCTTCTTCTTCGACCAAGATTGAAATGATTCGTCGTCCGTTCGAGTTTGTTGATGGACCGGAAGCGGATCGTCATGTGATGCTGCACTTCAATGGTAACGAATTAACTCGCATTCAGTCGCTGGAGAAGAAAGGCGACATGGGCTACCTGCGTGTTGAACCGAAAATGCTTGGCATGCTTGAGAAAAGTAACGATGAGCAGCGCCTGTTCTTAAAACGCAATCAGTTCCCAGAAGTGATGGTTGATGCCTTACTGGCAACCGAAGACCGAAACTTCTATCAACACGATGGTGTGTCGCCACTGGCCATCGCTCGTGCAATGGTCGTTAACGTCAAAGCTGGGCGAACGGTACAAGGTGGTAGTACGCTGACACAACAGTTGGCAAAAAACCTGTTCCTGTCCAGTGAACGTACATTGTGGCGTAAGGTTCGTGAAGCCTACATTGCACTTATCTTAGACCATCGTTACAGCAAAGACCGTATCCTAGAGGCTTACTTAAATGAGGTTTATCTTGGACAGAATGGTGGGCAAGCGATTCATGGCTTCGGTTTAGCGTCTCGTTTGTATTTTGGTCAACCTATTCAAGAGCTGCGCATCGATCAGCTAGCACTGCTGGTGGGTATGGTGAAAGGACCGTCGTATTACAATCCGGTTCGCTATCCTGAGCGTGCTAAGACTCGACGCGATCTGGTTCTTCGCTTATTGATGCAACAAGACATCTTAACTCCGCGACAATACGAAGAGGCGGCGAGTCGTGATTTGGATATTCAAGACAACCCACGCATTGCTAGCCGTCAGCCCGCTTATTTCCAACAAGTAAACATTGAGCTTAAGAAGTATGTCGGCGATCGATTTGAGGCGAAAAAAGGGATTCGAGTCTTTACCTCTCTGGATCCGGTATCTCAAGACAAGTTAGAGAAGTCGATTGCTCGTAAGGTGCCTGATTTATCGAAAACCGCAGGTAATAAGCTGGAAGCAGCAGCTATTGCCGTGGATAGAAATACCGGTGAAATCCGGGCGATGGTCGGTGGTAAGCGTACTGGCTACGATGGCTTTAACCGTGCCTTGAACGCGAGTCGCCCAATTGGTTCTTTGGTCAAGCCTGCAATTTACTTAACCGCACTAGAGCAGCCTCAGAAGTACACGTTGGCGACAACATTGAAAGACACGCCACTGAGCTTGAAAGGCAGTAAAGGTAGCGTGTGGAGCCCGAGAAACTTCGATCGTAAGTTCCGTGGCGATGTGCCCTTGTATGTGGCGCTTTCTAAGTCTTACAACGTACCAACGGTTCGTTTGGGCATGCAGTTAGGTATTGATAGCGTTTCGGATACGATTGGAAAACTGGGTGTCGATAAAAACGAAATTCGTCCAGTGCCATCAATGTTTTTGGGGTCATTCTCATTGACCCCATTTCAGGTAGCGCAGATGTACCAAACCATCACCAACTCTGGCCGTATCGCACCTTTGTCTGCGCTTCGTTCAGTTGTTGATAACGATGGTGAGGTTCTGTATCAGTCGATCCCTCGAGTATCACAAAGCGTTGACCAGCAAGCGGCTTGGTTGACAACGTATGCGATGAAACGTGGCGTGTCTGAAGGTACGGGGCGTTTCCTACAAGGTCAGTTTGCATGGGCAGGATTAGCCGGTAAAACGGGCACCAGTAATGACAGCCGAGACAGTTGGTTCGTGGGTGTTGATGGTCGCGAAGTCACTACCATCTGGCTAGGGCGCGATGATAATAAGCCGACTAAACTCACGGGCTCTAGTGGTGCGCTACGTGTTTATGCCGATTATCTGAAGCATCGAACTCCAGAGCAGTTACTGTTGCCTTGGCCGAATGGCATTACGACGGCAAGTTTTACTCGAACTTCTCAAGGGGCTTTAGAGTTTGACTGTGATGGTACGGTTAAACTGCCGGTTTGGGATGAGAATGGAAACATTAAAAAGGGTTGTGAAAGTCAACCAAAACAGTGGCTAAAAAAGCTTTTTCAGTGGTAAAGTCGTAAAAGAAAAGAATGACAAGGATAGTTTAAATAATGATTTCTCGTTGGATAGTGAGCAGCTTAGGCATTGTCGGTACTGTGATCAGTTTTCAGCTGTTTGCATCGACTGTGACACCGGTGGAACAATCTCAGCAAGCTGGACAAGCTCATAAAAGACCAACCGTTGCTGTTGTGCTTGCTGGTGGAGGAGCCAAAGGAGCGGCTCACATTGGTGTACTTAAAGCGCTAGAAGAGATGCAAATTCCGGTTGATTACATTACTGGTACTAGCATGGGTTCTTACGTTGGTGGGCTTTATGCGACAGGGATGAGTGCTGATGAGATTGAAAGTTTTATTTATACGGTTGATTGGAATCGCGGCTACCGTGATCGTGTTAACCGTAGTGATCGCCGAGTACGTGACAAAGAATATGAAGACCGTTACCAACTGAACACCGATCTCGGTTTAGGTTGGGGCGAAATCAAAGCTAGGAAAGGTGTGGTTCAAGGTCAGAACATGTTGCGTATTCTGCGTGAAACCACAGGTAACCTATCTCCACTCGACTCTTTTGACCATCTTGCTATTCCCTACCGTTCAGTCGCAACCGACATTATTGAGCTTGAAGAAGTGGTCATCGACCATGGTCACCTTGTTGATGCGATGATGGCCAGTATGTCAGTTCCCGGCGCGCTTCCCCCTTATGAATTAGATGGCCGAATGCTGGTTGATGGTGGTGTCACCAATAATATGCCAGTCGACGTTGCCAGAGCTATGGGCGCGGACATTGTCATTGCGGTGGATATCAGTACCAATTACAAAGGCAAAGAAGATTTCACGAATTTTCTAGCGGCAGCTGATCAACTCTCTAATTATCTGGTCCAACGCAGCACTCAAGAGCAAGCTGAAACACTGACAGATGATGATGTTTTCCTACGTCCTGATGTTGGGCAAATGGAGACGACTGACTTTGATAAAATGCCATCGGCTTTCCTCGCGGGCTATGAAGCCGCTAAGCAGCATACTGATGAGCTTTCTAAGCTGTCACTTTCTAACGCGGACTATCAGAAGTATATCGAGCATAAGCAACAAGCTCGAAAGCAGCTGAAACATGGCGATCAAACGGTCGTCGATAGGGTGGTCATCAATAACAACACCCACTATTCAGATAAGTTGATCGAAAATCGCTTAAACCTTGATTCTGGTGAAGTTCTGAAGACCAGTGAAATCGAATCTAAAGTGAAAGATCTCTATGCACTGGATAGATTTGAATTGGTCACTTATGAGTTTGATAATGTTGATGGTGAAGATCAACTTCAGGTCGATGTGAACGAAAAGTCTTGGGGCCCAAACTACCTCAACTTTCGATTCTTTCTTGAAGATGATTTCTCTACTACCAGTCAGTACTCGATCGGTGTCTCAGCCAACTTTACCGATATTAATAAGCATGGTGCAGAGCTAAGAACTAACGTCGAGATGGGTACTGACAAACGAATTGAAGCGGAACTTTACTCGCCCTTCTTTTCGAGTCAAAAACTGTTCACTTCTGCATCGATTGTTTACAGTAAGGAAAATAGAAACTTGTCAGTGGTTGAGGGGGAGGTTGGAGAGCCGACATTAGAGGCGACTACAGACTATGTCCCACTGACTTATAGTGAATATGTTAGTGAATTGGCTTTAGGCTATCAGCCTACCTTGTGGCAAGAACTGAAATTTGGTGCTCGTTATACTGATGGGGGTTTGGAGGTTTCTTCGCTACCATCTTTTGGTAACGGAGCGTATACACGTATAGGCGGGTTTATTAGTTATCGACTCGATACTTTAGATAATTTTAGTTTGCCAACGAAAGGTTACTTTGTCGATTTAGAATATCTTGTTTCCCATGATGACTTTGAGGACAACACGTCTGGAGATACCCCGGATTTAGGGTCTGAAAGCGATACTGTTTATGAGTTTTCGGCTAATTTCATGGCAGCAAAGAGTATTGAGAAGCATACTTTAGTCGCAAAGCTTGATTACGGCATTGTAGAAAGTAAAAACTCTGTTTTTCCAATCGACCCCAAAGAGCTTGGTGGCTTCTTAAACCTGTCAGGTATTCCAAGGAATAGTATGATAGGTCAGAACTTGGCCTACACCAGCCTTATCTATCGTTATAAGTGGTTTGAAAATGACTTCGGCCTCTTTAAATCACCGTTCTACGTGGGTGCATCCATTGAACATGGTGGTGTTTGGTCGAACAATGATTTAAGGCTTGATGAAGCACCAATGTACACCGCAGGTTCTATTTTTGCTGGTGTTGATTCGCCAATAGGACCGATCATTTTGGCTTATGGCCGAACTGAAGATAACTATGATTCGGTCTATTTGATTGTCGGTACTTCCTACAAATAATCATGCGCAGAGTCGCCATTTAAGTGCGTAATTAGGCAAAAATAGTGGGACTTTCGTCTTAACTTGCTATGTTGGTCAAAATGATAAGATTTTAATTTAACGTTAAATTTGCTATTCTACCGCCCACAGTTTGGCCTCTATGACGCCGCTCATCAATACAAATTGAATGACAAAAATGGCAATGGAGAGCCAAGTTTCCAAGGATGTTCACTTCTTTATTTTACTAACAATTATGAAGGGAAGAAGTGAACCGCAATGAGAGGAAAAAAGTCGTGCTTGAAGCCTACCGTAAACACGTCGAAGAACGTGCTGCCGAAGGAGTTGTTCCAAAACCACTAGATGCTGAGCAGGTAGCTGGCCTAGTTGAACTTCTGAAGAATCCACCTCAAGGTGAAGAAGAAATCATTCTTGACCTACTAGAAAATCGCATTCCACCGGGTGTAGATGAAGCTGCTTACGTAAAAGCTGGCTTCCTTACGGCTATCACTAAAGGTGAAGTAGCTTCGCCACTAGTAAGCAAAGCAAAAGCTGCAGAACTGCTTGGTACCATGCAAGGCGGTTACAACATCGAATCTCTAGTATCTCTACTAGACGATGCTGAGCTTGCTCCAATCGCTGTTAAAGCGCTATCTCATACTCTACTGATGTTCGATGCGTTCTATGACGTAGAAGAGAAAGCGAAAGCTGGCAATGCTGCTGCACAACAAGTACTTCAATCTTGGGCTGATGCTGAATGGTTTACAGCGAAAGATAAAGTAGCAGAAAAAATCACAGTAAAAGTATTTAAAGTCACTGGTGAAACGAACACCGATGACCTATCTCCAGCGCCTGATGCATGGTCACGCCCTGACATCCCAGTACACGCGAAAGCGATGCTGAAGATGGAACGTGATGGCATTACTCCTGATGAACAGGGTAGCGTTGGTCCAATCAAACAAATTGAAGAAATGCAAAAAGATGGCATTCCACTGGCTTACGTTGGTGATGTTGTTGGTACAGGTTCTTCACGTAAATCGGCAACAAACTCAGTACTTTGGTTCATGGGTGAAGATATCCCATTCGTACCAAACAAGCGTACTGGCGGTGTTTGTCTTGGTGGTAAAATTGCACCAATCTTCTACAACACAATGGAAGATTCAGGCGCACTACCCATTGAACTGAACGTACAAGACATGAACATGGGCGATATCATTGATATCTACCCGTACGAAGGTGTTGTTCACAAGAACGGTTCTGTGATTTCAAACTTTGAGCTAAGCAAAGTACTTCTTGATGAAGTGCGTGCTGGTGGCCGTATTCCACTGATCATCGGTCGTGGTCTAACGGGTCGTGCTCGTGACGCTCTAGGTCTAGCTGAAACGGATCTGTTTGCTAAACCAATCGATCCATCTGCATCTGATAAAGGCTACACGCTAGCTCAGAAGATGGTTGGTAAAGCATGTGGCGTTGAAGGTGTTCGTGCTGGTCAGTACTGTGAACCTAAAATGACGACAGTCGGTTCTCAAGATACGACCGGTCCTATGACTCGTGATGAGCTTAAAGATCTGGCGTGTCTTGGTTTCTCTGCAGACCTTGTAATGCAGTCTTTCTGTCACACATCGGCATACCCTAAACCAGTCGATGTAAACACTCACCATACGCTACCTGATTTCATCATGAATCGTGCGGGTGTTTCACTTCGTCCGGGTGATGGCGTTATCCACTCATGGCTAAACCGTATGCTTCTTCCTGATACTGTAGGTACAGGTGGTGACTCGCATACTCGTTTCCCTCTAGGTATTTCATTCCCTGCGGGTTCTGGCTTGGTAGCATTTGCTGCAGCAACAGGCGTTATGCCTCTTGATATGCCTGAATCTATCTTGGTTCGCTTTAAAGGTGAAATGCAACCGGGTATCACGCTACGTGACCTAGTACATGCCATTCCTCTTTACGGCATCAAGCAAGGCCTACTAACGGTAGAGAAAGCAGGTAAGATCAACGAATTCTCTGGTCGTGTACTAGAAATTGAAGGTGTTGAGCACTTATCTGTTGAGCAAGCATTTGAGCTTTCTGATGCATCTGCTGAGCGTTCTGCTGCAGGTTGTACCGTTAAGCTTTCTGAAGAGTCTATCTCTGAGTACTTGAACTCGAACATCGTGATGCTGAAGTGGATGATCGCTGAAGGTTACGGTGATGTTCGTACGATTGAGCGTCGTATTACAGCAATGGAAGAGTGGCTAGAGAACCCTGAGTTGCTATCTGCTGATTCAGATGCGGAATACGCGCACGTTATCGAGATTGATCTTGCTGACATCGATCAACCAATCCTATGTGCACCAAACGATCCAGATGATGCTCGTCTTCTTTCGGACGTTCAAGGTACTGAGATTCAAGAAGTGTTCATCGGTTCTTGTATGACGAACATCGGTCACTTCCGTGCTGCAGGTAAGATGCTAGAAGAGTTTAACGGCTCGCTAAATACTCGCCTATGGGTGGCTCCGCCAACGAAGATGGATAAAGACCAACTGACAGAAGAAGGCTACTACGGCATCTTCGGTCGTGCTGGGGTACGTATCGAAACTCCTGGCTGTTCACTATGTATGGGTAACCAAGCTCGTGTTGCTGATGCTTCGACGGTTATGTCGACGTCAACGCGTAATTTCCCGAACCGCTTAGGTAATGGCGCGAACGTTTATCTGGCTTCTGCTGAGCTTTCTGCTGTTGGCGCGATTCTAGGTCGCATCCCAACGAAAGAAGAGTACTTAGAGTACGCTGAGAAGATTAATGCAACGGCTGCTGATACATACCGTTACCTGAACTTCCATAAAATGGGTCAGTACACGGAAAAAGCAGACACGGTTATCTTCCAAGAGCCTGCGTAACGTCTGATTTTGTTGTAAATATAATTAAGGCCGCTGTGAATAGCGGCCTTAATTGCTTTTAGCATACAGCGAAAATTGCTTTTAGCTTACAGAGAGCTCGATTAGTGCTTAATCGTATACATTGCTGCAACATTGCGAGCAGTAAGTTCAATATTTTCAGCCGCTTCAGCCAAAGCTGTCGGCAAGTCTACTGAACGGTTCACTACCGCAAATACCGCGTCGATACCATGCTCATGAACCACACCACAATCACTGGCTAGACAGCCGGCAATACCGATGACAGGCAGTTTATGTTTTTTGGCTGTGCGAGCGACACCAATCGGTGTTTTGCCATGAATGGTTTGGCTATCAATGCGCCCCTCTCCTGTAATCACAAGATCAGCATCTGAGACTATTTCATCTAAATTGACGGCGTCCATTACGATGTTAATACCAGGGCGAAGCTCCGCATTTAACAGGCCAACAAGTGCCGCGCCTAGACCGCCTGCCGCGCCAGCACCAGGGAGATCAATGACATCGACGCCTAACTGGTTTTTCATGATACTGGCATAATGAGCAAGGTTAGCATCTAACAGCTCAACCATTTCTGGTGTTGCGCCTTTTTGCGGACCGAATACCTGTGATGCCCCTTTTGGTCCGCATAATGGATTATCGACATCACAAGCGACCTCTAAGCGTACGTTTTGTAGGCGTGGGTCGAGGTTGGTGAGATCAATGGTTGTCAGTTTTGACAGTTCACCACCACCAAACACCAGCTCGTGACCCTCTGCATCTAGCATACGAATGCCTAGCGCTTGAGCCATTCCTAAGCCACCATCATTGGTCGCACTACCACCAATGCCAATAATAATATGCTCAACACCTTTATCTAATACGGCTTTGATCAACTCACCCGTACCATAGGTAGTGGTTTTTAGTGGATTACGTTGTTCTGGAGAGACTAAATCTAGGCCGGAAGCGGCCGCCATTTCAATAATGGCAGTTTTACCGTCACCGAACATACCGTAGAAGCCTTCGACAATTTCACCTAATGGACCAATCACTGGATGTTGGATGATAGAGCCATTGGTCGCATCCACCAGAGATTGTACTGTGCCTTCACCACCATCAGCCATTGGTAATTTTACGTATTCGGCGTTTGGTATTAGCTGTTTAAAGCCATCTTCAATCGCTTGAGCAACGCCCATTGCTGATAGGCTTTCTTTATATGAGTCAGGAGCAATTACAATTTTCATTTTGATACCTTTAAACTTAAACAAACAGACCAAATACACCGAAGATCATTACTGAGACGAAGGCGATAACAAGACCGACCGCTGACTCATAAGGGATGAGTTTTAGACGTTCATGAATACTCATATGTACCGCACCACCCGTGGCATGGAAGAAGCTACCATGTGGCATATGGTCAAGTACTGTCGCACCAGAGTGGATCATTGCTGCGCCTGCGAGAGCTGGAACACCTAGCTCAAGAATGGTGCTGGCAAATACATTCGATGCCACTACTGTTCCGGCAGTTGTCGATGCGGTTGATAGTGCCATCAGTGCGCCAGAAAACGGAGCAAGTAAGTAAGAAGGCAGCCCAGACATCGTCAGCACTTCAATCAGATCAGCTTTTAGTCCTGAGTTAGCAATGATGCCTGCAATGGTTCCTGTGCCCAGTAGCATTACAGCAACCGGTGCCATACGTGACAAGCCTGAAACCGCAAAGCTATTGGCTTGTTTGAAGCGACCCATAGCCAGTGCACCCAGCAATCCACCCAAGGGTAATGCAATTAGAGGATCAACATTGATATCAGCGAGTGGTCGCAGCGCGAGTAGGGCAATAGCCACTAACGGTGCAACGATTGAAGAAGAAAAGCTTGGCAGTGAACTTTGATCCGCTTTGACCACTTCACTTTCCGCTACTTTTGAACCTTTATTGACGAGGCGCTTTGCCAAGAAGTAGGCGAAAAGCAGCCCAAATAGACCCGGAATCACGCCTGCAGCCATCACAGAGGTTAACGGAACATTGAACGCATCAGCCGCCGCAATGGCATTTGGGTTAGGCGACATGACATTACCTGCTTTACCGCCGCCCACCATCGCCAAAAGGATCGCGGTTTTAGAAAGGTCTGCGCGGCGAGCAATAGCCAGTGCAATAGGAGAAACCGTGATAACGGCCACATCAACGAAAACGCCAACAGCGGTTAAAATCATGGTCGCAATGGCAAGAGCAAGTAAGGCGCGAGTTTCGCCTACTTTTTTGATGATGGATTCTGCAATCGAGGTAGCCGCCCCTGATTCAATTAGTACGCCGGCCAACACACCAGCGGCGAGAATTCGCATCACTGAAGTGACGATCCCTTGGGCACCACCTATCATTAACTCAACGGTTTCGGTGAGAGAAACGCCGCCAACCACGCCGCCAACCAAAGCACCGATGATCATGCCGTAGGTGGGTGGCACTTTTTTAAGAATGAGCGCGATAGCAACAATCAATGCTGAAAGTGCGCCAAGAGTTGAAACTTCAATCATGTTCTATTTCCCAGATAACGATGTGTCATTTTCGGCAAATATAAAGATATAGGGTTGGTAAGTCTTTGTCATTCTCTACAAATAAGTGCTCAAATCGGTCCTTTTAAATTGTGCAGTTGCACATTTTTTAGCTCGACCAGTGGAATAGATTTATTGCAATGTAGAGTTGAAATAGATCGTCTATATTGTTGATATTTAATGATGTTATTTGGTTTATCTTGTCTGTTCGATAGCGTAGCGTATTGCGATGGATATGTAGTTCGTTACAGGTGAGAGCTGAATCACAGTTCTGCTTTAAATATGTCTTCAAAGTTTTGATCAGTATCCCTTTACTGTCCTGTTGTTGAAGATGTAGGTAAGACTGCTCCAGTTGCTCACGAATCCATGGATCTTGTAACAGGCTACTCATAATGGCCGGCAGTCGATAGTCTTGATAGAAAAACATGTCTCCGGGGCGGTTACCGACACTGCGCATAGTGAGCTCAGCGGTATCATAGGAGCTTGCTAAACCAGAAAGTCCGGTAAAGTAATCCCCAAGCGCAATCTTGATTTGAAACTTAGCTTCTTTCTTTATTCTTTTGAGTAGCAATTTCACGCGCTTGGCTTCTGCATCCTTGGACCAGCTGTTCCCTATCAGGGTTATAGGCTTGAGTACCACCACTTCGTTTTGTGAAACAGACAAGATACCGACTAAATTATCGCGCTCGGGATATTCAAGTAAATGTACTAATTGCTGTAAGTTTTCAAATGAAGGCGCAGTGTCTCCTATCGGTAACACCTTGACGATGGCGGCAATCCGCGGTTGTGCAAGGTCGAGATCCAGACGCTGTGCGATGGATTGCAGTTGCATGTCATTAAGCGTGCTACCTCGGATTAATTGCAATACCAATTCTTCACGATGCCTCTTATTCCATTCTACTTGAGACATAAGTACAGCTTGTTCAACAATAAGCTCAGCGGTCATCTTCACCAGCTCACCAAAATGATGAACTTGCTGCAGTGTCCCAGAAACCCCAATCGCCCCAATGACATTATCCTGAAATAGAATCGGTAAATTAACTCCAGGCTTAACCCCTTTTAGGTGTTCGGCAGTGGCTTCGTCAATATTAACGACTCGTGATTCGGTGATGGCAAGTACCGCTCCTTCATGTTTTTGGTATAAGCGAGTAGGATCACTGGATCCAATAATGCGACCTTTATTATCCATCACATTAATCGAGTGTGGGATGATCTTCATGGTTCGTTCGACAATTTGTTTGGCAATCATTTCGTTCAACTGCATAGAGCCCTCCTCTTCATTGACTGTGTAGGTTGGATCGTAACGATAAATTCGTCAATACGCTCGTTTCTGACAAGACAATGGTATACTCAGAAATAGTATCGCTTGAGTATTAATGCAGTATAGGTTGAGTTATGGAGTTTGAATTTACTAGAAACACTCTAATGGGTGAATACTATGTGAAATGCAGCATGGGCCATGAGATTGTTGGCCGTTGGCTTCAAGAAGAGATTGGTAAAGATAAGCAGAAGCTAGATCATGTGATGGCGTTGATTGAGCAATCTCGACAGGACCTGAGCAATGAAGTGACGTTGCTTGGCAAGGAGATTAGCCTTGCGATCAATGAAGATGAAGTTACGATTCAAGAAAACGTGTTAGCGCATGAGCAAGAGATGGAAGAGGGCAGTGAATTCGACTTCTATAACTGTGAAAGCCAAGCAAGCTGCGGAATCGATGATTTCGAACTGCTCATCGAACGCTGGATGGATTTTTTAGGTTACTAGCCCTAACACCTATTTGTTAGTCACTCAGAGCTTTGAAGGCTCCGTTGCCCAAAACTGGAGCAACAATAGTGCAACGCATTAAGATAGTGAAAAGGCCGCACCATATTGGTGCGGCCTTTTTCGTTATTACGACCTTATTATCTTCATCTCATTTAAAATCAACTACTTAACTTTTTGGCACGCTACTTGGATTGTAATAAGAGAATTAACGGATTAAGTAAGAATTTAAGGAACGAATATGAAATTAATAAATGCCATTGTTAAGCCATTCAAATTAGACGATGTACGCGAAGCGCTCTCTGATGTGGGTATTGAAGGTATGACTGTTTCTGAAGTGAAAGGCTTTGGTCGTCAGAAGGGACACACTGAATTGTATCGTGGTGCAGAGTACCAAGTGGATTTCCTACCAAAGGTGAAGCTAGAGATTGCTACCCAAGCTGAGAATGTTGACCGAGTTGTTGAAGCGATTAGCCAAGCGGCACACACCGGAAAAATCGGCGACGGCAAAATTTTTGTGTATGACCTAAGCCAAGCCGTACGAATTCGTACTGGTGAAATGGATGCTGAAGCACTTTAAAGAATTACAAGGACTGGAGACTTTAATATGGAACTTACAACAACAGTAACGGAACTGCGTTACGCACTAGACACTTTTTTCTTCCTCATTTCAGGTGCGTTGGTAATGTGGATGGCAGCAGGCTTCGCGATGTTAGAAGCTGGCCTAGTTCGTTCAAAGAACACCACAGAAATTTTAACTAAGAACATCTGTTTGTACGCAATTGCTTGTACAGCTTTCTTAGTGGTTGGTTACAACATCATGTATGTCGACAACGGTGAAGGCGGTTGGTTGCCATCATTTGGTACTCTAATTGGTACACAAGGTGAAGGCGCAGATCACTCTCTAGAATCAGACTTCTTCTTCCAGGTAGTATTCGTTGCAACAGCAATGTCTGTAGTATCTGGTGCGGTTGCTGAGCGTATGAAGCTTTGGTCATTCCTAATCTTCTCTGTAGTACTAACAGCGTTCATTTACCCTGTTGAAGGTTATTGGACTTGGGGCGGTGGTTTCCTATCAGAAGCGGGTTTCAGTGACTTCGCAGGTTCAGGTATCGTACACATGGCTGGTGCAGCAGCAGCGTTAGCTGGTGTTCTACTACTCGGTGCTCGTAAAGGTAAATACGGTAAGAACGGTGAAATCTACCCGATTCCTGGTTCAAACATGCCACTTGCAACGCTAGGTACATTTATCCTTTGGTTCGGTTGGTTCGGTTTCAACGGCGGTTCTCAACTGATGGTTTCGGATTTTGAGAACGCAACAGCAGTAGGTCAAATCTTCCTTAACACCAACGCAGCAGCAGCAGCAGGCGCAATTGCAGCACTACTAGTATGTAAAACAACTTGGGGTAAAGCAGACCTAACAATGATTCTTAACGGCGCGTTAGCTGGCCTAGTAGCAATCACTGCAGACCCTCTATCACCATCACCTCTATTTGCTGTAGCGATTGGTTCGGTATCTGGTGCATTGGTTGTATTCAGCATCATCGCTCTAGACAAAGCTAAGATTGATGATCCAGTAGGTGCTATCTCTGTACACGGTGTATGTGGTTTCTTCGGTCTAATGGCTGTGCCACTAAGCAACGCTGATGCAACGTTTGGTGCTCAGCTAATGGGTGCAGCAGTCATCTTTGCATGGGTATTCGGTGCTAGCCTAGCAGTATGGGCGGTGCTTAAAGCAACAATCGGTATCCGAGTAACGGAAGATGAAGAACTTGAAGGTATGGACATGCACGATTGTGGTGTCGGCGCTTACCCTGAGTTTGTATCAGTAAAATAATCAACAGTCGTCGCCTAATCTGAATGGGTTAGGTTGGACAAAGAAAGCCCCGCAACTCTTGTTGCGGGGCTTTGTTGTATTTACGGTTGCACAATATATAAACACGAACGTTGAAGTTAGGCTCATTGTTTAAGGGGAACGACAAGACACAAAGTTGAAATGGTTTGTTACAAAAGTGAGAGTTTGAATGGTCTGAGTAGACGGATTTTTTGTTGGTCGTCATTGTAATTATGTTAATGATGAATATAATAACGCAACTGATAGACATTATCATTTCGATATAAAGGATTTTACAATGAAGAAACTGCTAACACTTTCAGCTCTAGCGTGTGGTGTAATTGCCCCGACAGCAATGGCTGCGGAAGAAGTAAACGTATACTCTTACCGTCAACCTTTCCTTGTTGAGCCAATGTTCAAAGAGTTCACAAAAGAGACTGGTATTAAAGTAAACGTTAAGTTTGCTAAAAAAGGTTTAGCAGAGAAGTTAGCTCAAGAGGGTGAATACAGCCCAGCTGACGTTGTCTTAACTGTAGATATCAGCCGTCTATCTGAATTAACTAAACAAGGTCTAGTTCAATCTGTAGAGAGCGATGTACTTGAAAAGAACATCCCAGCTCAATACCAAGATACAGATAACGAGTGGTTCGCTCTAACAACTCGTACACGTAGCGTTTATTCTTCACGTGACCGTGTTGGTCGTCTAGGTGAAGAGTTCACTTACGAAGATTTAACTAAGCCTGAATTTAAAGGCAAAATCTGTACTCGTAGTGGTAAGCACCCATACAATGTTTCTCTAGTATCTTCGATGATTGCTCACAAAGGTGAAGCTGAAACGAAAGAATGGCTAGAAGGCGTAAAAGCAAACCTAGCACGTAAGCCTCAAGGTAACGACCGCGCGCAAGTTAAAGCGATTAAAGAAGGTCTATGTGATGTTGCTCTTGGTAACAGCTACTACCTAGGTAAGATGGTTAATGATAAAGAGCAAAAAGCTTGGGCTGACTCTGTTTACATTAACTTCCCTAACCAAGAGACTACAGGTACTCACGTAAACATCTCTGGTATGGCAATGGCTAAATACTCTCCAAATGAAGAGAATGCCGTTAAGCTGATGGAATTCCTATCTGGTGACACAGCACAAAGCATGTACGCAGAAGTGAACTACGAATACCCAGTGAAAGCAGACGTTAAACCTTCTGAGCTTGTTGCTTCATGGGGCGAGTTCAAAGCGGATACTATTTCTCTAGACGAAATTGCAAACCACCACGCGGCTGCAATCAAGCTATTAGACGAAGTTAAGTTCGATCTATAATTTATTACGGTAGGCTTCGGCCTAAGTAAAATGACAACCTCAAGTCGCCATTTTGGCTACTTGGGGTTGTTTGTTATTGGAAAATCACTTTTTGATACAAAGCACCCCGTTGATCCCTTGAGTTATTAGCATCTCACCTTGAAGTCATTAGAGTATATGGGTATAAATAACCCCACCATTAAAAGGATATGAGATGTATTTGCAAATGCATTTGTGTTTCATTAAGCCTCGTTGTAGTTAGGCGATGAAAGAAAAGAATTATTTATGGAACACCAGTAGCGGCATTATTGCTGTATTACTGGTTTTACCGATCTTAGCGATTTTTACGACGGCTGTTGGAGAAACAGATGAGCTATTTTCTCATCTGATGTCCACAGTGATGCCTACCTATGCCTACAATACGGTGGTTTTAGTCATAGGAACCATGTTCCTGTCTTTAGTTTTTGGTATTCCGTCGGCTTGGGTTATGGCAATGTGCCGTGTTCCGGGAGAGCGTGTTTTACAGTGGGCACTCGTCCTGCCATTAGCAATGCCAGGCTATATTGTTGGCTATATCTTTACCGATTGGTTCGACTTTGCCGGCCCTGTTCAGGTTCTACTGCGAGATCTTACTGGGTGGGGACCCGGTGAGTATTGGTTCCCAGATATTAGAACCTTATCCGGCGCTATTATTGTTCTGTCTCTCGTTCTCTATCCTTATGTTTATTTGCTGTGCCGCGCGGCATTTATGGAGCAAAACGTCTCCTTATTACAATCTGCTCGTTTGCTAAAATGCTCGCCTTGGGAAAGCTTCCGTCGTATCTCCTTACCACTTGTTCGTCCATCAATGGCGGTCGGTTTATCGCTTGTTGCTATGGAGACCATCGGTGACTTTGGTACCGTGAGTTACTTTGCGGTAAATACTTTAACGACTGCGGTTTATGATACTTGGCTAGGCTACTCAAGCTTAACGGCAGCTGCGAAAATATCGGCAATCATGCTGGTTATCGTGATCCTACTGTTGAGCTCAGAGCGATACAGTCGCCGTAAGCAGAAGCTATTCCAGAATCAGTTCAGCAGCCGCGAAGATTTTCGTTACGACCTTTCTGGTTGGAAAAAATGGCTGGCACTATTCTGGTGCTGGGGATTAGTTTGCGTTGCGTTCTTATTCCCTCTTGGCCAGCTCATTATTTACGCCTACAAATATTTTGCTCAAAGCTGGACCCCTGAATTCAGAGAATATGCCATCAACAGCCTTTACGTTTCGGTAGCTGCTGCGATTATTGGCGTGATTATCGCGATGATTGTTAACTTTAATCAACGCGTTAGTCCGAGTAAGAAAAATCAGGCTTATATGCGTCTCGCTTCGATGGGCTATGCCGTTCCAGGCACCGTGTTAGCGATTGGGGTGATGGTACCTGTTTTGTTCATGGATCACTTGGTCAATGACATTGCGAAAGTGATGGAGTGGGGGCGACCTGGTTTGATCTTCTCTGGCTCCATGTTCGCGCTAATTTTTGCCATGGTCGTACGTTTCTCTGCAGTGGCAATTGGCAGTATTGAAAGCAGCTTGAGTAAAGTATCCCCTTCATTGGATATGGCCTCAAAAACCATGGGTTGCAATACCAATCAGATGTTACGCCGTGTTCATTTACCTTTGATTAAACGTGGCGCATTGATCGCTGGCTTACTGGTGTTTATCGAATCAATGAAAGAGTTGAATGCGGCCTTGCTGCTGCGTCCTTTCAACTTCGAAACATTGGCGACTTATGTTTATAACTATGCCTCAGATGAGCACCTAGAATTGGCGGCGATGCCTGCTGTATTATTGGTGTTGGTGGGTTTAATTCCTCTGATCATCGTAAACCGTTCCTTGGAGCAGAAAAACTAATGAGTTGTGCATTATCAATTAAAGATCTGACTTGTAAGTATGAGTCGCAAACCATTTTGGAAGCGCTCTCGTTAGAAGTTGAGCATGGTGAAATTGTTTGTCTTCTTGGTGCGAGTGGCTGCGGTAAAACGACCTTACTGAAGGCGATTGCGGGCTTACTTCCATTGAGTAGCGGTGTGATGAGTTTGAACTGTCAAACCATTGATGATGGCGAGAATTGGTTGCCACCAGAGCAGCGTAACATTGGTATGATTTTCCAAGATTACGCCCTGTTTCCGCACCTGACGGTAAACCAGAATGTCGGCTTTGGCTTGAAAGACCTTTCTGAGCAGCAAAAGAAAGACAAAGTTCAAGAGATGCTGGAGTTGGTTCACTTAGATGAGTACGGTGACCGCTACCCACACCAACTTTCAGGTGGTCAACAACAGCGTGTCGCTATTGCTCGTTCTTTGGCGTACAAGCCAGACTTGCTACTGTTAGATGAACCATTCTCAAACATCGATACTCAGGTTCGTCATGAGCTGATTTCTCAGATTCGCAAGATTTTTAAGAAGCAGGGTGTTACAGCTATCTTCGTAACTCACAGCCGTGAAGAAGCGTTCGCATTTGCAGATAAAATGGCAGTAATGAACCATGGTGTGATTGAGCAGTATGGTTCGGCATCTGAGTTGTATTTCCATCCTTCAAGTAAGTTTGTTGCAGACTTTTTGGGTGGCGGTAGCTACCTCAATGCACAGCGTATTTCGGAGCATGAATTTGAAACCAGTTTGGGTATGGTTGAAGCCAAACCGCAAACGGAGATTGAGTTCGGCAATACATGTGAGCTTCTGCTAAGGCCCCAGCATATCCAAGCAAGTTACGAGCAAGATAGTGCTATTTCGGTGCTAGAACAGCAATTTATGGGCGATCACTGTCGTTATGTAATCGAAGCGCATGGTCAGAAGTTATTAGCAACCTCGTCAGAAGCACTTGAAGTGGGTATGCCGGTCAACGTAAAAGTGGATACCAAAGGCGTATTGGCTTTTTAAAGAGATGTAACGCGATACTAATCGTGACAATAATCGCGATAAAAAAGCCCAGCACTTTAATCAAAGTACTGGGCAAGAGTTCTTCACTTATAGGCTTTAACAAGGCAGTGATTTGTTAAGTCCCATACAAAACTGCTGCACTCTATAAGCCTATAGAGAGAGGAAGTCTTTCACTTTTTGAAGAACACGTTCTGCAGTGTCTTTATCTTCCATTTCTGCGAAGATTCGTAGTAACGGCTCTGTTCCTGAGAAGCGAGCAATCACCCAGCCGCCATTCTTGAAGTACACCTTGGCACCATCTTCATAGCTGACTCTTTCAATTTCGTATTCAAATTCAGGCAGTTGCTTCTCGACGTAGATCTTAGTGTAAAGCGCTTCTTTCTCTGAAGGTTTAAACTTACAATCGCCTTCTGCGGTGTAGGCATAGCCATATTTAGAGTAAATCTCATCAAGTAATTCAGACAACTTCTTGCCTGTCACACTGATCATCTCAACCAGTAAGCTTGAAGCAAATACGCCATCCTTACCTTTGATGTGACCACGAATGGTTAAACCACCTGAACTTTCGCCACCAATCAGAGAGTCATCGGCCTCCATTTGTGAGCTGATATGCTTAAAGCCTACAGGAACCTCAAAGCTCTTCTCACCATGATCTGCCGCCACTTTATCCAGTAGGTGTGTGGTTGCGATGTTACGAACGACAGAGCCCTTCCAGCCTTTGTATTCCAGCAAGTAGTAGTAAAGTAGGAGTAGCACTTCGTTAGGGTGAATGAAGTGACCTTTCTCATCGATGATTCCCAAACGGTCAGCATCGCCATCAGTACCAATACCAATGTCATAGCCTTCTGCTGCAACTAAGTGCTTCAAGCGATACAGCGTTGCAGCATTTGGCGACGGCATTAAGCCACCAAAATCTGGGTTTTTGCCATCGTTGATGACGTCGACATCACAGCGACCGTTAATCAGCACGGTTTGCAGAGCGTTTTTCGCCACACCAAACATTGGGTCGATCAGCACGCGTAGATTCGCTTTCTTAATCGATTCAATATCGATGGCATTAATGATGGAATCAACAAAGGCGTTCATCGGGTTGATGATTTCGATCTCTTTGTCATTCAACGCTTGCTCGAAATCGACACGAATAATATCTTCGTTGGTCAGTGTTGCGATTTGCTGTTCGATCTTCTCTGTGATGATCTCATCAGCATCACGGCCACCTTCAATGAATACCTTGATGCCATTGTAATCGGCTGGGTTGTGAGAGGCGGTAATACACGCCGAGTAGGTGCATCCCATCTCTTTTGCTTGGAACATCACGATAGGTGTTGGAACAAACTTATCGATGAAGCTTACTTTGATGTTGTTCGCCGCAAGTACTTCTGCAAACCAACATGCGGCTTTATCGGAAAGGAAACGACGGTCATAGCCGATCACAAACCCATTCTTGGCTGCATCTTCGTTGTTGATGATGTTAGCGAGTGCTTGCGCTACCAAACGGACGTTTTCTCTAGTGAACTCCTCACCAATGAAAGCGCGCCAGCCACCTGTACCAAATTTAATCATTAGAAAATCCTTTTAGTCTCATTGTCTCAAGCCTGTAAAGACTTGAGACAAGAGCTGTTCGTTAAATTGCGTGACTAGCCTAGAACAACGACAACATCGTTCACGCTGTCTTCTGCTTGTACTGGGATAGCGCCTTCAACTGATTCACCATTGATAGTGATAGAGGCAACGCCTTTGCTTACTGCATTCGGGTTTTGCACTGTGATGTTATAAGTCGCGCCACGCCATTGACGAGTAACCTCGAATTCTGGCCAATCAGTCGGGATACAAGGATCAACCGTTAAGCCTTCAAAGCCTGTACGAACACCAAGAATGAAGTTGGTTACCGCGAAGTAAGCCCAACCAGAGGTACCGGTTAACCAAGGGTGGTTTGCACGGCCGTGGTCTTGGTGATCTTTACCCATGATGAACTGCACGTACGAGTATGGTTCTGCGTAACGCGTTTCAATCATGTCGTTTTGGTTGTATGGGTTCAGTGCGTCGTAGAATTTCATCGCACGGTCACCACGGCCTAGTTTCGCTTCTGCTACCCAGGCCCATGGGTTAGGGTGAGAGAAGATTGCGCCGTTCTCTTTTACGCCTTGGTAAACGCGAGTTACGAAACCGATATCATCGTTTGGTGTTGCAAATGAAGGAGAGTTTAGGTGTAGGCCGTATTCTGAGAAAAGGTTCTCATCAACAGCGTCCATCGCTTTCTCACCGCGTTCTTGAGATACCGCACCAGATAGAACGGCTAGCGTGTTTGACTCAAGGTGTACACGACCTTCAGCTTGTTGAGCGGTACCGATCTTGTCGCCATTTTTAGTTAGACCACGGATGTACCAGCCGCCTTCGTCATCCCAAAGGTGCGTTTCACACGCTTCGCGAACGTTAGCTGCCATTTCAGTGTATTTCGCAACATCAGCATCGTTATTACGGAACTTAGCAAGATCTAGGAATTCTTGTAGCGCCCAGAAGTGTAGGAATGAAACCATTGAAGATTCACCACCACCTAGGTTCAAACAGTCATTCCAGTCAGCTCGAAGACCTTTACAGATACCCGTTTGACCCACGTATTCAGCAGAGAAGTTCAGTGCCGCTTTCATGTGTTCATAAACTGTCGCCTCGCCACCGTCTGCGTATGGAATCACTTCATCGAAGAAGTCGTGCTCACCGGTTTCCATTACGTATTTGATAATGGTCGGAACGATCCATAGGTGGTCATCAGAACATGTGTCTTCAATGCCGTGGATCTTGTCGTCATCTGACGGTGTTGGAACAACTGTTGGTGATTTTGATGGCTCAACGTCGGCTTTCTCTGGATCGAACCAGTCAGGATCGAACAAGTGTAGACCGTAGCCCGCTTTCACTTGGCCGCGAAGCAGGTCGATAATACGTTTCTTGGTCATTTGTGGGTTGGCATGGGGTACTGAAATAGCATCTTGAGCCGTATCACGGTAACCAAGACCAGTACGACCGCCAACTTCGATGAATGATGCAAAGCGTGACCAAACCACACAGGTTTCCGCTTGGTATAGCGTCCACGTGTTGATCATTGTGTCTAAGCCTTCGTTTGGCGACTTAACTTGGAATTTGTTGCAACGCTCGTCCCAGTGATCTTTGATGCCTTGGAAAGCGGCGTCTACGTTTGCTGTGTCTTGGTACTTCTCACGTAGGCGTTCACCGTTGCCTTTACCGATACCGAGTACATACGCAAAGCGAACTTCTTCACCGGGTTGAATCGTAAATTGCTTGTGCAGAGAACCACAATGGTTGTAACAAGTTTGAGCGCTGTTAGAACACTTACCGTTTTCAACCGCAATTGGATTTGCTTCATCACGGTACATACCAAGGAAGTTGTCACGTTGGCCATCGTAGCTGTCTGGTGAGAAAGTTGAAGCTAGGTAGTAGAAGCCTTCAAAGTCGTTAGTGTTGTAGTACAGGTCGTATTCCAGAACACCTTCTTGGTAAGACGTGCCCGCAGAGTACAAAGACATCTGATGGTTTTGATTGTCTGATTGAATATGGCTGAAAGAGAACTCAACAAACGAGAAAGTGCTGATAGTACGTGGCTTGTCAGTGTTGTTCTTTAATACAACGTCCCAAACTTCTGCATCTTCACCCTTAGGTACGAATAGCGTCTTGGTTGCGGTAATGCCGCTGTATTCACATTTGAATTTTGAGTATGACAGGCCGTGACGAACTTCGTAGTTCGCTTCATCTAGGCTCTTTGCCACTGGTTGCCAAGAGATAGACCAGTAATCACCTGTCTCATCATCACGCAGGTACACATAGTGTCCAGGACGGTCAAAGGTGCCGTTTGGACGGAACTTAGTAACACGGTTGTATTCCGGAGAATTGTAGAACGAGTAACCGCCCGCATTGTGCGAAATCACGGTACAAAACTTTTCAGTACCTAGGTAGTTTGTCCAAGGTGCTGGTACATCAGGGCGAGTGATGACGTATTCGCGATTGTCGTTATCGAAATAGCCGTATTTCATTGTCATTTCCTTTTTAACAAACTGCATCTATGCAGCTAATTTTTAAATAGTGATGCTGAGTCGTATCTAACTGAGCACCTTAATTTGAGTCAGCAACCACTCGATATGAGTGTCGCTTTGGTTTGTTTTATTGAGCTTTCCAAGGGTTGCGATAATCAACATTGAGTTTGTCGAGTAATGGCAGATGCCCCTTTAGGCGAGATAGGTAATCTAGCCAGTTTCGGTTGTTTTTATGTGTCCAACATCCTTCAGCTAAAGCGCTAATTCTTGGGAATACCATGTAATCCATACGCTTTTGGTTGGTGACGATCTCACACCATAGAGCACACTGAATTCCGCGGATCCGCTTACGAATTGGGTCGGTGTCGGATACCTCAGCAAGTGCTTCGTAGGTATAAGCTTGTTCTAATGGGATAACGGCAGCCCAATCTACGCCCGGTTCTTCCGGTGCATAATCTTGGGTCATGTCGAGATAGGTAAACTGTGCAGGTTGCAACACCACATCAAAGCCTTGGCGAGCGCAATTGACAGCCGCTTCTTCACTGAGCCATGAGTAGATGATGGTCTCTTTACTCACTTTGTCGCCGTGCTGTGCTTCTTCCCAGCCGACCATGCGTTTGCCGAGTTGCTTAAGCTTGTTTTCGGCATAGCGGAATAGGTGGCCTTGTAGGTCTTTGCTGTCTTGGTACTGGTGTTCTTTCATCAATGCTTGAGCAGCAGGGCTGTTGGTCCACACACCGGGTGGCACTTCGTCTGCACCCATGTGAATCAATTCGCTCGGGAATAGCTCTGCGACTTCTTCAATAACTGCATCTAGAAATTGGTAAGTACCGGGCAAACCTGGGTTTAGTACATTGTCGTTGTAGTGCTGAATGCTCTTGTATTGAGTGGTATCCGCTTGCTCTACCAGCATGTCAGGCAGTGATTTGATTGCGGCACGGCAGTGTCCTGGAATATCGATCTCTGGGATCACCGTGATGCTGCGTTGCTCTGCATATTCAATGACTTCACGAATTTGTTGTTGCGTGTAGAAGCCGCCGTAGTTTTCCGCAATGTGGGTATATTGCGGCTCTAGTGCATGATCAGGGCCACGCCAAGCGCCAATTTCTGTTAGCTGTGGCAGGCTCTTTATCTCAATTCTCCAACCTTCATCGTCAGTTAGGTGCCAATGAAATACGTTGAACTTGTAGTGCGCCAGTTGATTGATTAAACGCTTCACTTGCTCTACTGAGTGGAAGTGACGAGCGCAGTCCAACATCATGCCGCGGTACTTAAAGCGCGGTTGGTCGGCTATCTTGCAACATGGTAGAGAGAAGTTCTCTGCGTCCAGTTGTTGAACTAGTTGAATCAAGCTTGCCACAGCGTGTGTAAAGCCCGACTGGCTGCCTGATTCAGCAATAATCTGTTGTGCAGTGATGGTCAGTTTGTATTCGGCTTCATCTAACGTCGGGTTGCTGCGAAATAGAATGTTGCCGCTTTCGTCTTTTGAAAGTTCAGCTGAAAGCGCGGTCGAAAGAGACAGCTCAAAGGTCGAGAGCAACTCTTGCTGGAACCAAGAGACTGCCTTATCAGCAAGATGAGATTGAACCTCAATTCTGCAGTCGTTATTTAGCGCGAAACTACTTAGCGCGAAACTACCTTGCTGAAATTCGATCTGATTAGGCTGAGGAATCAATGCAATCTCAGCAGCGTTAACTTCAGGTATTTGATTGCGTTCACGGTATGGCGAAGCCAGTACTATGGGTGATATCGCGACAGGCAGTACCGATGTTTCTCCATCATTATGTGACTGGATAAAGGCATCGTTAAGGCCATCAGAATAGAAGCGGAATGGTGCGCTTTGAATACTGAATTCAAGGTAGTAATGGTTGTTGGCCTTTAACACTGACGAACTTGGTGTGAATGAGCAAAAGCTGCCAACTTGAGTCAGCTCTCCTTGCGATAAACTCTCTGGAAGGATGAAACGATCAAATGCAAAGTGCAGAGACCAATCTTTTACGTCGAGGTCACTTAAGTTATGTACCGTAAGGCCAAATCGGCAGTTATTTTTTTGTTCAGAAAGAACAGCTAAGTCGATGCGATAATTCATATAACTTCCCTGCTAAGCCTGTTGATACAAGTTGTGTTGTGGTTTTCCGGCAAACATCAATGCGCCTTCAATAGCGTCGAATTGAGGTTTAACGATCCATTGTTGTACTGGTGGTGATAGCCAGTTGAGAATACGCTCAGCGATACTTCCCATTAAGCACACCTTGTCAGCGCCTTTTCGATGCAGTGCTAAGACAAACATTTCGATATCAGCCGCGGTTTGCTTGAGCATATCGATAGCCAGTTCGTCACCTTCGTTAGCGAGTTGAAAAATAACTGGTGAGAATTGACCGTAATCCTTTGGAATAGCACCTTTTGACCATTCGACAATGGCATCCACATCATTATTAAAGTGATTCATCACATGTAGAGTCAGCGGGGTTTTGTTGCGAATACCGTCTTCTGCAAGCAAGACTTGTTGAATCAAACGTAAGCCCATGACTGCGCCGCCGCCTTGATCTGAAATCGGAAATTCACGACCGCCAACCACATATTGCTCACCGTCTTTTAGGAAGATACCGCAAGAACCCGTACCACCGATCATGATTGCGCCGTCTTGGCCATTGTGAGCACCAATGCAAGCGCCATAAGCGTCGGTATTTAGTGTCATGCTTGCGAAAGGGTGTGGTTGAGCCATGAAGTCGAACCATGCTGATTTTTGCTCAGCGCCAGCCAGCGCTAGGCCAACATGCATATTTGAAAAATGGTCTGAGTTGAGTTGCCCTTGTTGTGCCGCTTTTGTGATGGCATCAATAATTGAGCTCATCGCAACATCAACACCCAAAAGGATGTTGCCACTGCCACTTTTCGCTTCACCAATCAGTTTGCCTTGAGCGTCACGAATACGAGCACGACAAGAAGTACCACCACCATCAATACCGACGTAGTAAAGAGTCATTATTATTGCTCCTTACGCTGAGCTAAGAAGTTGAACTGTGCAGCGGTTGCTAATAAGAACCACGCACCATGAGGGATCCATTGCTCACCCCAGCGCCAGTTTTGAAGCATGTCATCTTTTTGTGCTGGTGGATTGAACGCAATGTCTTGTTCATCTTCAAAACCAGCTGTGATGCCATTACAGATACCGCCTTTCGCATTGAAGAACCCAAGCTGAGGTAGGTAGTCTGGGTTGTTATGGCCATGACCATCGAGCATGCACATGTGGTATGGGTTGAGGCCCAAGATCCAATCAAGGCTATTTTGTGAAAGCTGGATTAAGCGCTCTTGAAGTTCGCTATCTTTAATGTGCGGTTGAACTAGGTAAGCCATGGTTGCGAGTGAGCCAAGGCGTGCGTTCTCGCCTTGCCACCAGTAACCGGTTTCGTTCTGTTGAGCGACGAAGAAGGCATCACGTTTATCACCATCGACAGATTTAACGTATTGTCTTGGATAGCCAAATGGGTTGGTGACTTTGTCGGTGATGTTGATTTCGAACTGACAAGCTTGTTCAACAACTGTGCGCGCCTGTTCTTTTAATTCAGCATCGGTTTCATTGTCGATGTATTCACATAGTGCAATCACAGGAAGACCGGCTTCAGCTGCGTGAAAGTATGGACGAGAGCCATCAGAGTTTGCCGACCAGAAGTGCTCAAATGAATCATCGGATTGCTGACGAGAGATTAAACGAGTCGCCCAAGTTCTTGCTTCTGATAGGTATTGCTGGTCTTGTGTTACGCGATACAGCTCATTGGCTGCGAGTAGGGCGCAATACTCATCGATGATGTTCTCTTCACCATCGTTTAGATACTGGAGGTTGTACTCTTTTAGATGCCAGTAACCCTTAACCGCCATTTCAAGGTATGTGTGGCTCGAGTAGCTGCCAGAGATTTCAAGCTCAGAAGCTGCGGCTAATGCTGCGATAGCAACACCTGCACCTTGTCGGTAGCCCGCTTGTAAGTCCGTTGATTTATGACCTTCTTGAGTCGCATAAGCGCAGATATCGCGTTGGTTGATATCTTTGCTCCATTTGTCGAATACCGTCATATAGAAGTATCCGTCAGCGTCTTGCATACGCACTAAGAAGTCGGCACCGAACAGAGCCTCTTCCGTTAGACGAGTCATGGAGAATTTCGGGAAGTCTGGGTTATGGCTAGTCAAGCGTACGCTTTTTAGCATGTTCCAAACGACCATCGGAATTTGTTGTGGGTTTAGGTAGTTACCATAAGACAGGTGGCTAAAATATTTACTGACATCACCTGATGCGTCATACCATCCACCGTGGACATCGACGTATCGGTCGGTACCTAGAATTTGTGCTTGTCGATCTTTTTTGTCGAAAATACCGCCACAGCGTTGTGACTTAAAGTAATGAAGCACATCAGAAAACGTGTGGTTCATTAATAGGTTGCTACCAATCTCAAATACTTCTGAACGCAGGTTGTCAAAACGTAGGTAGTAGCGACCAGATTCAGTGACTGAACTGAAATCAATAGTGAAGAATTGCCCTTGATGCCAATTTGCTACGCGGCCTTGTTTAACCACATCAAAATTTCCGACAGTCATATGGTTGTCAGCACAGACGAGTAGAGCCGTAGTGCTTGATAGGCGAGCTTTCTTAGTTTGTAGGATAGCTTGCTTCGGGCCTGTGGACTCATAGCCAATATGGTTGGTCAATAACAGCATCAATATTCTCCGACAGTCCTAGTTTCTATTGGCTAGGTACTTGAATGTTTTGGATATAAATAGTTAGGGTCCGCAGACCCTAACTCAGTTTTAATGTTTAGCTTTCGTGTAGGTAACAACGAACAAAGTGGTTATCGGCTAATTGAGTCACACCCGGCAGTTGCTCTTTACACTTGTCCATTGCGTGAGTACAACGGCCAGCAAAAGGGCAACCAGCTGATACTGGAGTCCACAGAGGAATCTCCCCTTTATTGCCAGCAAGTTGTTCGTGGATCGATTTCTTAGGATCTGGAACAGCAGAAACAAGCAATTGCGTGTATGGGTGCTGAGGGTTAGCAATTACGTCATCGGTATCGCCCCATTCCACCATGTGTCCTACGTACATCACTGAAAGATCTTCAGCGATATAACGAGCAGTTGCGATATCGTGAGTGATGTAAAGCAGAGACATTTGCTTCTCAAACTTCATCTCTTCCATCAGGTTCAAAACACCGGCACGAATCGATACATCAAGCATTGATGTTGGTTCATCGGCTAATACAACTTCGGCACCTACCGCGATGTTGCGGGCTAGGTTGACACGTTGACGCTGACCACCAGACAGTTGGTGAGGGTACTTTTTCGCCGTCTCTTTTGGCGGAATGAGACCGACTTGCTCTAAAAGATCGTAAACGCGTTCTTCTAGCTCTTTCTTGTTGCCCGGAGATACTTTCTTGTGGATCAACAGTGGTCGAGCAATGTGGTGGAAGATATTGTGCGTTGGGTTCAATGAACCAAACGGGTCTTGCCATACCATCTGCACGCCTTCACGGTAGTGCATAAGATCTTTTCTGCTTGAGATCTCTTGGATATCACGACCTTTGTATTCGATCGTGCCGCCTGAAGGTGCGTACATTTTTGCGATCATTTTTGCGGTTGTTGATTTGCCTGAACCAGACTCACCAACCACTGCTAGGCCACGGCTTTTGTACATCTTGAATGACACGTCGTTAATCGCACGCATCATAGGGGTTTGAATGGTGGTACTGCTTATTGGGAAGTCTTTTACGACATTCTTGCCTTCTACCAATAATTGACCGAAATCTTTGCTCATAATTGTCTCCAGAATCCTTATTCGCTTTGCTTGTTTTTAGGCGGTCGAGCCGCCTTGTTCGTTATTCACGCTGAGTCAGCGTGCAAGCTATAGCTTCCTTTGTACTATTGGGTCACCGTACAGGTGACAGTTAGACAAATGTCCCGGGTCGATAGAACGCAGCTTGGTTGGCACCTTGGTACACGTTTCATGTACACGGTCACAACGAGCTTGGAAACGACACCCTTCAGGGATCTCTAACAGGTTCAGAGGGTTACCTGGAATACCTGCTAACTTTGTCTTTGGCCCTGTCAGTGGAGGGAAAGAACTTCCCAGCCCTTTGGTGTAAGGGTGGTAAGGGTTTTCTAGAATATCTTGAGAGTTAGCTACTTCGATTAGCTCACCTGAGTACATGATGCCGATGCGGTCAGAGAACTCGACCATCAATGACAAGTCATGGGTGATGAACAGAATCGAGAAGCCAAACTCTTCTTTCAGTGCATAGATCTTTTGTAGGATTTCGCGTTGCACAACCACATCAAGTGCGGTTGTCGGCTCATCCATAATGATCAGCTTTGGATTCAGTGCTAACGCGATAGCGATAACTAAGCGCTGACGCATGCCGCCAGAGAATTGGTGAGGGTAATCACTCAATCGGCTCGGGTGAATATCTACGATTTCAAGTAGACCTTCAGCACGTTGTTTAGCTTGCTCACGAGTCATGTTGGTGTGACGCATGATTACGTCACAGAACTGCTCTTCCATCGGTAGTACTGGGTTGAGTGCGTTCATCGCGCTCTGGAATACCATCGACATCTCACTCCAACGGAACGACTGCATACGGTCATCACTGTATTCAAGGATGTTCTCACCGTTGAAGATAACCTCACCACCACTGATGTAAGCGGGCGGCTTATGAAGACGCATAAGAGAGAAAGCGACCGTTGATTTACCACAGCCAGATTCACCAGCTAGGCCGAAGACTTCACCTGGAGCGATGTCGAAACTTACGTTGTTACACGCACGAACATCGCCAGACTCTGTGATGTAATCCACGCATAAGTTGCGGATAGAAATTAGTGGTTCAGACATGATTATTTATCTCCGCTCCAAAGTGCATTTTGTGGTGGTAGTTCTGGTTCACGTTCTTCTTTGTCTTGAGCTGCTAGTTTCTTCCAACGCTTCATGCCTTTGTGAGAACGCAGTTGCGGGTTAGCAATTTCATCGACCGCGAAGTTAAGTAGAGCAAGACCAGTTACAAGTAGTGTCAATGCGATACAAGGAGCCAACAGTTCCCACCAAGCGCCAATCAGCATTGATGAAGAGGTTTGAACGTTGTAAAGCATGATGCCCCAGCTGATTGTGTTCGGGTCACCAAGACCTAGGAACGAGATGGTTGCTTCCATCATGATTGCGTACATCACCGAACCGATGAAGCTTGCGCCAACGATAGAGATAAGGTTTGGTAGAATCTCTACGAAGATGATGCGGAATGAAGATTCACCCAAAACTTCAGCGGCTTTTACAAACTCTTTTTCACGCAGTGCTAAGGTTTGGGAGCGAACAACACGGGCACCCCAAGCCCAAGACATAAAGCCGATAACCAAGGTTATGGTGAGTGGCCCTGCCTCACCGATAAAGGCTGCTACTACGAACAGTAATGGGTATTGAGGGATTACCAGCATGATGTTCATTGCGGCTGTTAGAACGTCATCGACACGGCCACCGAAGTAACCTGCAGAAACACCAATAACAGTTGCGAGTAAACATACGGTTAGACCCGCACCAAAACCTACAGCAAGAGATACGCGTGCGCCGTATACCACTTGAGACCAAACGTCACGACCCATACGAGTTGTACCTAGTACGTGGTCTGCCTTTTTAGACATGATCAATGTACGACGGTCGTCTGCTAGATTTTGAGCAACCCAGCCATCAGGGTTAGTTTGTGCAGACTTCACCACGAAACCAGGATATTCGTGTGGGTTACCTGTACGCTTGTCTGGTACATGTTTGGTGATTAATGGAGCTGCAATCGCGCCAAGAATAAAAATACTTAGGATGATGACGCCTGTTAGGGCCATCGGGTTACGCCAAATGAGTTTTAAAAAGTCTTTCATGATTATTTACCACCCTTACGAAGACGAGGGTCAAGAACAACGTAAAGCATGTCTGCAACTAGGTTAAAGAACAGCATGAATAGCGTCATGATAAGCAGCTGACCTTGCAGTACTTGGTAGTCACGAGCGTTAATTGCGTTGAAAAGTACGCTGCCAAGACCTGGGTAGTTAAAGATGATTTCGATAATTAACTGACCGCCGATTGCCATACCTAGCGACATTGACAGGGCTGTCACACTAGGTAGCATCGCGTTACGAGCTGCGTAGTTGAATACCACTCGGTTTTCGCTCAGGCCTTTGCCTTTCGCCATGGTGATGTAGTCTTCGGCTAGTAGGTTGATCATGTTGTTACGCATGTTTACTAGGAAGCCACCAATTTGAACAACAGAAGCACAGAACAGTGGTAAGAAGGCGTGGTAAGCGACATCTTTAATGAATGCCCAGCTTGTCCAATCAGGTATAGTACCAGCGGTGTAGGCATACCCTGTTGGGAACCACTTCAAGCCAATTGCAAAGGTAAATAGTGCAATCATCGCGATAACAACTTGAGGAACGGCTTGTAGAATCAGCATCCCTGGCGTTACGAAGGCATCGTACTTACTGCCGCGTTTCCACGCTGCGAAAATACCTAGGATTGAACCAATCGAGAAAGAAAGAATAACTGCGGTGCCGGCTAAGAAAAGCGACCAACCGAATGCTCCACCCAACAGTGTGTTTACAGAAAGTGGGTAGAATTGAATTGATGTACCAAGTTCCCAGCTAAGAATGTTCTTCATGTACGCCACGTATTGAACTAAGTAGCCACCATCAACGAAGCCTAATAGTTCTTTCATTGCAGCAATACGCTCTGGAGTAACTTGTACAGAAGCGTTCGCAAACATCATGGTAACTGGGTCACCAGGCATTGCTCTTGGAATAATAAAGTTTAACGTCGCAGCAACTAATAGCGCGACAAAATAAAATGACAAACGTCTTAAAAAATAACCCATAACTCACACCTTACTCACCCAGATTGTTTCCCTGTTTCTGGATTCAGGTCGCTCCTAGCGAAATTTGGAACGAAAAATCCCCTGACGACTAGCGCCATACTTTCAATTGAGAGTGTGGGGATTTTTATAAGCGGCGTAAGAGGTTACGCCGCAAGGATTGAACGATTACTTATTTAACTGGTTTTAGGTCCAGTACATGAAGTAGACGCTCTGGAATACCAGCCCAAATGTTTGGACGGCCTTTTGGATTTTCTTCGTTCCACCAACCAGTGAAGCGAGTTGTGTTGTATTGGTACATGTAAGCACCAGACATCACAGGGATTGTCACTTGGTCTGCAGCGATGATTTGTTGGATACCGTGTGCAATGTCTAGCTGCTCGTTCTTATCAGCTGTTTTGTAGAAGCTGTTTAGAAGACCATCTAGCTTGTCGTTTTTGTAGAAGTGCATTGCGAAACGAGGCATACCATCACCAGATTGTAGTGATGAGTTGTAAGCACTGTTCCAGTACGTGTATGGATCCGCACCGTGGAAGTAGTTTGTGTATGCTACGTCGTATGTACCTTCAAGCATTGCTTGGTTGTAAACAGAGAAGTCAGGTGTACGAGCTTTTGCTTTAATACCGATTTCGTTTAGCTGTTCTACCGCTAGTTGAACTGTGTTGTTGAAGTCAGTCCAGCCGTTTGGCGATTGAATCATTAGTTCGAAAGACTTGCCTGATGGAGTGTCAACAAAACCATCTTTGTTTACATCTTTGAAGCCAGCGTCAGCAAGAAGCTTCTTCGCGCCTTCAGCGTTGTAAGTGTTGAAGCCTTTGTACTTGTCATGAGTTTTTTCATCAGACCAAGCTTCAAACGCGTAGCCAAGACCCGATGCGAAATCGTTTACAGTACCGCCACCGTAGAATGCGATGTCGATGATAGTTTGACGGTCAAGAGCCATAGAGAAAGCACGACGGAAGTCAACGTTGCTCAATGCTTCATGCTTCGCAGCATCAGGGTGCTTGAAGTTAACGATGAATGCCTGTGTACCTGCTGGCGGGTACCAGTAGTGGTGTTTAGGGCTAGCTGCTGCGTATGTACGATCGATATCTGGAACGAAAGAAGACGTCCAGTCCATTTCACTGTTTACAACTTTACCTAGGAATTGGTCGTTGTTCGCAATTTGTGGAACACGTAGACAGTCAACATCTAGGTTGTCTGCATCCCAGTAGTTCGGGTTTGCACACTGGATGTATAGCTGCGCTGTAAACGTATCGATTTCTGTAAATGGACCAGAACCTACCGGGTTCTCATTGGTAAACGTTGATGGATCTTTAACGTCTTTCCAGATGTGCTTAGGTACTACAGGTACTTTAGCAATCTCGTAAGGTACGTTTGAGTTTGCTTCTGTTAGTGTGAACTTAACTTGGTTGTCGTTCAGTTTTTCTACAGAAGTTACCCAAGAGTTGATACCAGATTGGTCAAGCTCTGGCTTCTCTTTTACAAGGTTGAAAGAAAAAACAACATCATCAGCAGAGAAAGTTTCTCCGTCTGACCATTTAACACCCTTACGAATGTCGAAAACAACGCTCATCAGATCATCTGACATCTTGAAGTTTTCAGCTAGACGGAACACTGGAGTGTTACCGTGCATTTCGTTAAATACTACTAGCGGCTCATACATGAAGTCAGTTGTAGTATGTAGGTTAGTAGCACCAAGGTACGGGTTAAAGTTACGTACGAATGTAGTGTACTCTTTCGGGTGAACGGTCAGTTCACTGCGTTCTGCAGCGGTTGCTACTGATGCAAAACCTGTTGTAGCAGTTGCAATAATTGCTGTTGCTATTGCTGTTTTTTTTATATTGGCAAGCATAGCTGTTCCTTACTATTTGCTTTCATTTCACTAATGGATTGAATGTTATCTGTCGCTAAATTGTTTAGTAGATACACACTCTGGTTAAAGGCCTACCTCTTCTTCGTTGATCCAGATTCATCGTTGATTCTGAGAAGTGGTAAGAGTGGCCTGTAGGCCTTTGGCAGGAGTAAGAAAACACCTTATCGATGAATTAATCAAACTCGTTTCCCGTCAAAAACGTTAAAAACACACAACCCCACGTCATTAACGTCAAAACAGGTTGCTTTGGTGGTTTTTCGTACGCAATTGTTAAAGTGATGTGACTCGCATTTGGTTTTGAGGTTCTTGCAGGTTGTAAGTGGCCACTAACTTTAAAGGCTTTTTATTATAATGCCTTACCCTACGTTGGTATAATTGTAGATCTCGGTCACTTGCCAGTTTTACGTTAAATTTCCCTAGAAAATTAAATCTGCCGTTCTGTTGTGACTCGCTTCTCAAACTGCAACAAAGAGTCAGATATGATTGAGAATAGAACGAAAAGTACTGACGGTTACGAGCTCACACTGTACGTAATTGGCGTGAATTTCCCCTTGTTTAAAGGCGTAAAAAAAGTGCGTTGCAAGCGTTGGGATTCTACTTTTTGTGATTATTAGGCGTACAAAAAAGCCCACGCTAGGTGGGCTCCATTATTCAAAGTATCGTGATGTTGGTTCAGGGTTTAACTGGTCAGTAGTTTCTGAAGTTTATCCCTCAGCATCTCAATATGGGTTCTTTCTGGCGTCTGTTCTTTGCAGTGTTCCAGAATGAATTCGATTGAGCTCAGTACCGTTCGCCAGCGAGGCGTTTTCGGTAGGGTTTCTACGCGTAGGTATTTGTCTAGCGTTCGAGTTTGCAGCGTACTGCGGTCTAAGTAGACGCGCCACAAGCCACTCTTCTCGGCGAAAGCAAACTTGGTTTCACCAGTCACCGATTCCCAGTAGATGATGGCATTCGTCATCGCATCGACCAGTACCTCACGCATTAACTCTTGCTTGTTTTTACCTTCACCGGTTGCCTTGTCAGCAAGACGAGTAAATTCTCCGCCAAGCTCTTTCAGCTGCTGTAACTTATCTTTGTCGCCTTCAAAGGCATAACTAGAGAGAGCCTCAACCGCCGTTTCAAGGTTATTGATTCGGTTTGAGTTAACACCACCACCTACATTGAAGATATACATGGTGTCGAGCCCTGAGCCTTCAGGCAGCTTAAGGATGTCACTTGGTATGCGCTGACGTGTATCGTCTATATAGATATCAATATCACCGCAGTAGTGGGCTTGTTCTACCTTAAGGTATTTAGGCGCAATGATCTCGTCGGCCATTGAGCGTTTAAGTTGTTCTTGTCCGCGTCTGAATAGCTTCGCCGCAGCTTCGTTAGCAAAGCGAATACGTTGGTCGTCACGAATACAGATGATGGCTTCAGGTGCCGATTCTAGTTGCTCTAATAAGCGGCCTTGAGTTTCTAACAAGTTAGCCTCAACCATCGCTCTATGTTTGAGCTCGAGTTGCAGTTGGTCGTTTTCAAGGCGTCTTTGTTCAGCTTTGCTTGCTGATAGATGTGCTGTAATTCGAGCCGCTAGTTCTTGTTTGTTGAACGGTTTAGACAAGTAGTCATTGGCGCCAGCTTCGAAACCTCGAACACGGTCTTCTGCTTGGTTGAGTGCCGTTAGCATGATGATTGGCAACTGAGCATGATCGTATTGCTTACGCAGTGCTTCACAAACCTGATAGCCGCTCATTCCTGGCATCATGATGTCGAGTAGAAGCAGCTCTGGCTTCTCTTTCTCAATCAGTTCAATGGTTTCAGGGCCATCACATGCAGTACGTACTCGATAACCTTCTAACTTCAAGAAGCTGTCTAATACTCGCAGGTTAACCGGCTCATCATCGGCGATAACCAATAACGGGCCATCTGGGTTTTCACTGATAACACTATTTTCTTGTTGGCTGTTATCAATTAAATCAGGCGCTTGGAAGTGCGAGTAGTGACCTGATTCGTTGTAACTGTCTAACTCATCTTGAGTAGCTAGGGGCAGGGTAAAGCTAAACGTAGTGCCGAGCATTGGTTGGCTACTAACGTACAGTGAACCGCCCATTAGCTCGATCAACTGACGACTGATCGATAATCCAAGCCCTGCACCTTGGCGGTAGTTACTCGCATCTTGGCCTGCTTGAATCAATGGCTCAAAGATGTGCTCAAGGTACTCGGCCGGTATACCTTGGCCAGTATCGACAACTTGTACACGAATGTTGTCATCGATAACGCTGGCAGAGATAACAATTTTACCTTCTGAGGTGTACTTGATGGCATTGCCGACCAAGTTATACATCACTTGCTCAAGTCGTTGAGGATCCGATGAAACCAGACCTAAATCACTTGGGACTTGGTTAATAATACGGATTGGCTTATTGCCCAATAGGTGATGAGACAACTCTAGGACCAAGCTGGTGGCTGCCGACAAATCAACGGCTGATTTCTTAATATCTAAGCTGCCATAGCGCATCTTGTGATAATCAAGCAGATCATCAACCAAGGTCGCCAATCTCTGACCGCTATTGATGATGATATCCAACTGATATTTCTGATTAGCAGGAATAGGGCCGTTAGCTCCAGATATCAACGCTTCAGCGATACCCACCATGCCATGCAGTGGTGTTCTCAATTCATGTGAAGTAGTCGCTAAGAACTCATCTTTGAGTTTATTTGCCAGTTGTAACTCTTCGTTTTGCTTTTGAATGGTCTTAAGGTTGTCCTCAAGCTCATCGTTTTGGCTTTTGATGAGCTGCATTTTTTCACGAATAGATCGCTGCATTCTTTCGAAGCTCACCGCGAGTCGGCCTATCTCATCTTTGCGCTCGGTATTGATCATGGTTTCATCGAGATCACCCGCCGATACTTTTTCGGCAGCCCACGTCAGTTTAAGCAGTGGGGATGTGATGAAGTTAGACAGATAGTGCGATGCAACGACTACCAGAATGATCGCCGTTAGCATCACGATCACGAAGATCTTTTCTAACTGATGAATACGGGCAAACGCCTCTTTCTCTGGCAGCTCTACGACAAGAGCCCATGTTGCGTATTTCAGTTCAATTGGCGTATATGCCGCGATGATCGCTTGATCTAGGGTGTTGTCGAAGGTGCCAACCGCTGTTTCGCCAGCCAATGCTTTATCGACAACATCAAGGCTCAAGTTGATAGATTCTTGTGAATGAGCAAGGCTACGCGGCAGGTGATCATCACCTACAAGCAGCGTTTGAATATTCGAACTCTTGTTGAGATCCGCAATCAACTTAGTAATGCCGTTGATTGGTAGCCTAAACATCGCGTAACTGTGTAGGTAGCCTTGTTGAACGATAGGTGCGCCTAGCCATGCGGTCTGTTTGCCATTCTCGTCTTTAAAGTCAGAAACGATAACCGGCGTGTAATCTTCGTTAGATTTGCGTCGGTCGGTTACGTCTTTGGCTAGTCGTTGAAAGGTAATACCTAGGTTGGAGTCCTTGTATTTTCCTGTCAGCAGATTGGTGCCGTAATCGTCATTTTTAAAGACGGAATAAGCGACGTTACCGTTGATATCAACTAAGAGAATATCGTCAAAATCAGAGCGTTTAAGCAGTTCTAGGTAAGCATTATGGTAGCGCTTGTGGAGCAGGCGATAACGCTCGCTGCCAATAAAGCTGCTGGATTCAGGGAGGATCGACGTTTTGATTTGATCGCCAGAGCCTTGAATATAGCGCTGCTGTGCATTACTGCGTGCCTCGTCAATATCTAACCCCAATCGTTGAAATGCATTGATCAAACCATAAAATCGCCCGCCACTGGCATTGGCCAATTCTGAGCGAACAAAGCCCATCACTTGGGATTCTTGAGCTTGTAGGTAATCGACAATTTGCTGCTGCTTAGTATCACGAACCGAAACAAGGTGTGAGGTGCTTTGTTCCTGGAGATCCTGACTGTGCGATTGGAGGAAAAATATCGCGATAAGTGTCACAGGGGTAATACTGAGGACAAGAAATGCCAGCATTAGGGTATTTTGAAGGCGCTTAAACTTCTGCTTACGATAGAATCTAAACATAAATTGGGTACTACTTTCCTTTGATGTACTGCTAAAAGGGGCGAAAACAAGTACAGAGAATAGAATTAACGGGTTCCAATTTAACGAAATTAACGAGTTTTTTTACTTTGACAAGTAAGTGGTATTTAAAGCGTGTGCAAAAGCTCATTTTTATAGAGTTTTGACAAAAATATGAACAGACAGCGCAGATAATGACCCTGCGCTGTGCTAGAGAGGTTATTTGTTTGCGTGATAGATCGCGAATTTAGTGGTCTTATTTAGAGTCGCGCATTTTCCAAACGCTTGTTCAATAATTGGAATATATTTTAAGAAACTGTTCGCAACGATAATCATCTCACCAGAACGCTTCAAATGCTTAGGAGCCTGAGCAAGTAAGGTCTCAGTCGCGCTGTAGCTAGTGTCTAAACCTGAATGGAATGGTGGGTTACTGATGATGAACTGATAGTCTTCTGCAGTATCAGAATAGACATCGGATGCGAAGACTTTACCCGTTAAACCATTCGCTTCTAGCGTTGCTTGGCTTGATGCCACGGCAAATGCACTGATGTCGCACATTTCTAGCTCGATATCTGGGTTACGAGATGCCATTACCGCGCCCAATACGCCTGCACCACAGCCAAAATCCAGTACCTTGCCTTTTAGTTTTGGCAGGGTGTCCAACAGAAGTTGGCTACCAACATCGAATTGACCGTGACTGAAGACGCCAGGAAGGCTTTTTACCGTCAGAGGTTGTTCATCAATGTTAACCGTGTAGGTCTTAAACCAGTCTTGCAGGTTGAACGCTTGTGGTTGCTCGAAGCATTGACCCCAGTAGAAAGAGCAACGACGCGCTGAATCGTATTTAACAACTTTGCCGTAAGGAGCAAACATCTTCTCGATGCTTTTCACGCCTGAACGGTTTTCACCAACCACGACGATCTCGGTATCTTTGCCTAGCTTGGCAAATAGCATCGCCAACAAAAATTCCGCTTCCGCTTTGGCTTTTGGCCAGTACAACATCACTAAGTCGGCTTTAGTCTCTTCGGTAAACTCCGCACCATAAAAACGTTGGATGGTGTTGTAGCCTTCTAATTGACGGTAGTAGCTGTAATTAGAAGTAAACACAGAGACAGATTCACAATGCTTCGCTAACTCAACAGGGAACAAGTCTTCTGCCTCACCGGCAACTAAAACATGTTTGCCTTCAAAGTAGGCGAGTTGGCGTTGAGCAATCTGGCTTGGTGCAATATAAGCTGACATAGGACACTCTGTTGAATCGTTAGCAAAAAATGAGGGCGGATTTTCGCATAATCCGCCCAAAGCTTGAAGTGTTTAATACGGGTTCGCCAATCAAGTTGACGTCAAGTTCGTTAACTCTTGTCTTGCTGGTTTAAAAAGTCCTTAAACTCTTCATCGTAGATGTTGAATAGGACAATGGTAATCGCAAAAATCAATGGTCCGTAGATAAGACCAATTAGGCCAAACAGTTGAATACCGCCCAATAGTGAGAAGAAGATCATTAGGGTATTCATGCCTGCACTGCCTTGCATTAGCAGTGGACGCAGAAGGTTATCAATTGAACCAACAATCGCTACACAGTAAACCGTTAGGAAAATCGCCCACGTGGTATCACCAGTTAGGAACAAGTAGGTTGCTGCTGGGATCCAGATTAATGCAGTACCCACTACTGGGATGAAAGAGGCAAAGCCCATCATTGTGCCCCAGAATAGACCTGGGAAACCAGCAATCCACATACCTAAACCGCCGGCAAAACCTTGCGCGATTGCGGTTAAGAATGAGCCCATTACTGCTGATTTAGATACTTGCTCTATCTCTGTTAGAAGTTTGTCTTCTTGGCTACGAGACAGCGGCAGAATATGACGAACCACACTGATGATTTTGTCGTGATCTCTTAATAAGAAGAACAAAACGAACAGCATCAAGAAGAAATCCATCAAGAAATTGGTCGCGTCACCTAAGATTTTGGCACTGATACCAACTAGCTTAGAACCAAAGCTGGTCGCAAACTCACCGACTTTTTGTGCGATGGCTTGGGGCTCAATATTGTCGAAAGGCAGGTAGTTATTCACAAATGACAGCGCTTTGACCACTAACGGATGAGCAAACAGAGTCTGAATGCCACCGTGGGTCACCCATTGGTAAGTATTCTGAGAGAACAGAGAACCTTGCTGAACAATTGCTGCGAATACTGCCAATAAAGGGATAACAATAATGAAGGTCAGTATGATACAAGACAGCAGAGAGACGATGTTTTCTTTATTCGGGAGCTTTTTTTCAAGCCACTCATGGATTGGGAACATCAATAGTGAAATGATAAAGGCCATCACGATAGAGTTAACGTATGGCTCGATAAGCAAGTAACAAGCATAAGCCGCCGCGAGTAGGGCAATGATGATCACCCAGTGGCTGGAATTGATTTTGAGTTTTTCTGACACGGTAATGGTCTCTATATTTGCGTTCTGAGTTTATAATGGCTGCAAAACAGAGAGTTAGCAATGAGGAGTTTTGATAATGGGATGCTGTAATAAAGATAAGAAATGCCAAGACGAAGAACAGCAAACAAAAAAAGAGATCCCTTGGTTCAGAATGTTCCTTGGTACCTTGATGTTGTTGGTTTTTCTTTTCTGGGAACGTTAATCGCTTTTGGTTCAGCTTTAGCCTTAGTCGACGGCTAAATAAGCTGTCATATTTTTTGGCTGGTGAGCGCGATATATAAAAAGGGCTGCATTTAATGCAGCCCTAAATTCAATCGGTTAGCGACTTATAAAGTGCTTTCGATTATTTGCTTTCAGCAGCAATGATCGCAAGAGAGCGGTCAGCAGCTTCTAGTGTTGCATCAAGTTCTTTTGAACCATGAGCAAGAGAAGTAAAGCTTGCTTCGAATGCTGAAGGTGCAAGGTAAACACCGTGATCTAACATTAGGTGGAAGAAGCGCTTGAAGCGTTCTACATCACACTTAGTTACATCTTCGTAGCACGTCACAGTTTCTTGGTCAGTGAAGAAGAAACCAAACATACCGCCAACTTGATGAACTAGCATCGGGATGCCGTGCTTGTCAGCAAGTTGCTTGAAGCCTTTTGCCAACTGCTTAGTTTTTGAAGCTAGACGCTTTTCGTTGCCTTCTTCTCGTAGAAGGTTCAAACATGCGTAGCCAGCAGCCATTGCAACAGGGTTACCTGAAAGCGTACCCGCTTGGTAAACAGGGCCAGTTGGTGCGATGTATTGCATCACGTCTTTACGACCACCGAAAGCACCGACAGGCATGCCGCCGCCAATCACTTTACCAAGACACGTTAGGTCTGGCTTGATGTTGTAGTAAGCCTGAGCACAACCTTCAGCAACGCGGAAACCTGTCATTACTTCATCAAAGATTAGCAATGCACCTTCTTGATCACAGATTTCACGTAGACCTTCGTGGAAGCCTTCTACAGGAGGGATACAGTTCATGTTACCCGCTACTGGCTCAACGATGATACAAGCGATCTCGCCTTTGTTTGCTGCGAAGATTTCACGTACTGAATCTAGATTGTTGAAGGTTGCTGTTAGCGTTAGTTTCGCAAAATCAGCCGGTACGCCTGGAGAGCTTGGTTGACCTAAAGTCAGTGCGCCAGAACCAGCTTTTACAAGTAGGCTGTCTGCGTGGCCGTGGTAGCAGCCTTCAAACTTAAGAATTTTGTCACGACCAGTGAAGCCACGAGCTAGACGAATCGCGCTCATTGTTGCTTCTGTACCTGAGCTCACCATACGTAGCTGTTCCATTGATGGAACCATCTCAGATACCAGTTCAGCCATTTTGATTTCAGTTTCGGTTGGAGCACCGAAGCTAAGGCCGCGTTGAGCTGCTGCAATCACAGCATCACGAATAACAGCGTGGTTGTGACCAAGGATCATTGGACCCCAAGAGCCAACGTAGTCGATATACGCTTTACCATCAGCATCAAAAATAAGTGGGCCGTCAGCGCGTTCAACGAAGATTGGAGAACCACCTACGCCATTGAATGCACGAACTGGAGAGTTTACGCCACCAGGAATAGTTTGCTGTGCTTTTTCGTATAGCTCTGCTGATTTGGTCATTGATATATCCTCTTTTGACTGTCGGACCAATTGGCACGCATTGTACCTATCCACAATCCAAGTAGGAATGCTTTCGCCCAGATAATCACCCGAATCTGGTTGTTTTGTGTGGTTACACGTTTTAATTGTTAGATATTAGCGAGTTTACAGCAGTAAAAGGACCGATCCTGTGGTGAATACTTGAACGTTTCAGTCAGGTATTAGATAATCATCAGAATATAAGAAAATACTCAACAACTATGGTCTCGAATTAGATTTGTATCATGTTGTTTTTGACACAGGTAAGAGAGGTTGTCGTGAGCGAAGTAAATATCCCATTGTCTTTTTCTGATGCAGCAGCTACCCGCGTACAAACGCTAATTGCTGAAGAAGAAAACCCAGAACTAAAACTACGTGTATACATTACAGGTGGTGGTTGTAGTGGCTTCCAATACGGCTTCACATTTGATGAAAAAGTAAATGATGGCGACACTACGATTGTAAACAGCGGTGTAACGCTGGTTGTTGATCCAATGAGCCTACAATACCTAATGGGCGGCATGGTTGATTACACTGAAGGCCTAGAAGGCGCACGCTTCTTTGTGAACAACCCGAACGCTACAACAACATGTGGTTGTGGCGCATCATTCAGCGTATAGCATGAGTTGAAAATAGCTTGAGCTCAAAGCTGTATTAGATACATTTCAAACGCCGAACTTATGTTCGGCGTTTTTGTTTTTACTTAGTAACTTATTACTTTTCAAAGCATTCCTCTCATTTTTAGTACACGGCATATTTTTTAAACTGTCGATAGCGTCCAACTTCGTTGAGGATTGGTCTGTTAAGGTTACCTTTGTGCATAAGGAAGTTGCACATCACGCTATTAAGCCAACTAGCGCGCCTGAATGACATCGGACAAAAGGATTTGTTATGCCCACTCTATTTTCTAACTCACCACTTTTTCAGAAATTGAAGCAGCCGTGGCTGGTTTCTCTGACTCTAGTCGTGTTGTTGTCGATCTGGCTTGGTTTAGGCGTAGGGCAAGCAGAAGAGTCACCTGAAAAAAAGGCAACAGAAATTCCGCTGGCTAAGGTTTCCTTTCAAACCTTCACCTCATCACCGACCTTTAAAACGATTGATCTCTATGGAAGAACGGCGCCCGATAGGCATGCTCGTCTAGGTGCAGAAGTCGCGGGTAAAATTGTCAGATTGAATGTTGTTAAGGGGGGGATGGTTAAAGCAGGACAAGCCATTGCCCAGATAGATAAGGGTGATTTAGAGATTCAACTAGAGCGAGCATCTGCGTTATATCGCTTGAAGCAGAAAGAGTTCAAAGCGGCGCAGTCACTGAAGAAAAGAGGACTGCAAGGTGAAATCGCCTACACCACAGCTGAGGCTTCATTAACAGAATCAAAAGCCATGATGCGCAATGCGGAATTGGCTTTAAAGAATACTGTGATTACTTCGCCTTTTTCGGGTGTGGTTCAAGATTTGATGGTGGAGCTCGGTGATTTCGTTAGTGTTGGCGATCCTGTTGCTGGCGTGATTGACCTCGACCCTCTGGTGATTGAAGCGGATGTCAGTGAGCGTCATATTCAGCATCTGTTAGTCAATCAAGAGGCATTGGTTCGTCTACTTGGCAGAGATGAAGTGGAAGGGCGATTGCGTTATGTGTCTCGAATCTCTTCAGCTTCTACTAATACCTTCCCAATCGAAATTGAAATCGATAACTCTGATGGCTTACTGCCTGCAGGTGTCAGCGCTGAAGTGAAGCTCAACCTCGAAACAAGGGATGCTATCAAAGTCACACCTGCGATGTTGGCTTTGGATGAGGCGGGTAACCTTGGGGTCAAAACGTTGGTTTCAGTCGATGACTCACCAGTTGTGAAATTTGTCGGTATTCAACTAGTGAAGGCAGAGCAAGATGGTGTGTGGCTCACAGGTTTAGGTCAACGGGTCGATATCATCACCGTCGGACAAGGGTTTGTACGTGATGGTGATTCGGTGATTGCGGTTGAGCAAGGTGCTGAACTCTCAAATACAGTAGCTGAGCAGGAGATAACTGATGTATTCAATTATTGATGCAGCCTTGTCTCGTGCTCGCACCATGCTTTCTCTGTTGGCGCTGATCTTGGTCGCAGGTGTTATTACTTATATCACGATACCTAAGGAGTCGAGCCCCGATATCACCATCCCGATTATCTATGTTTCAGTTGGGCATCAAGGGATCTCACCAACCGATGCCGAGCGTCTGTTAGTTCGACCTATAGAACAAGAGCTTAGATCCATTGAAGGCGTAAAAGAGATGACAGCAACCGCAGCAGAAGGGCATGCCTCTGTTGTGTTGGAGTTTAATGTTGGCGTCGATCTCACCAAAGCAATGGCCGATGTGCGTGACGCGGTTGATCTGGCTAAACCAAAACTACCAGAAGACAGTGACGAACCGACCGTAAATGAGGTGACGCTGGCTTCTGAGCAACCTGTTTTGTCTGTTGTGCTATTCGGTACCGTTCCTGAGCGCACCATAGTGCAAATTGCCCGAGAGCTTGGAGACAAATTAGAAAGCTATCGCCAAATCCTTGAAGTCGATATTGCGGGCGATCGCGCTGACATCGTCGAGATCATTGTCGATCCGTTATTGATGGAGAGCTACAGCTTAGATCAAGCGGATATCTATAATCTGATCGCTCTGAACAATCGAGTGGTGGCCGCAGGTTTTGTTGATACTGGCTACGGACGTTTTTCTGTCAAAGTCCCTTCGGTATTTAACTCCTTAAAAGACGTGCTTGAGTTGCCTATTAAAGTGGATGGCAAGCAGGTGGTCACTTTTGGCGATGTCGCTACGGTTCGTCGAGCGTTTCGAGATCCTGAAAGTTTTGCTCGTTTAGATGGCAAATCTGCGGTGGTGTTGGATATCAAGAAGCGTGCAGGTGAGAACATCATCGAAACCGTTGAGCTAGTCAAAGCGGTAATGGCTGGTGCTCAGCAGCAAGCGGAATGGCCAAATAACCTGTTGGTCAAATACACCTGGGATGAATCTAAAGATGTGAAGATCATGCTTAATGATCTGCAAAACAATATCTTATCCGCCATTATTCTGGTGGTGATCGTTATCATCGCGATTCTTGGTGTGCGTACCGCTTTGTTAGTGGGTATTTCCATTCCAGGCTCATTCCTAACCGGGTTATTGGTTCTTTCGGTGTTTGGCTTAACCGTCAACATCGTAGTGCTGTTCTCTCTGATTATGGCGGTGGGGATGCTAGTAGACGGTGCGATTGTGGTGACCGAATTTGCAGACAGGCGAATGCAAGAGGGTGAAGGGCGCAAAGCCGCTTACCGAGATGCAGCGAAACGGATGGCGTGGCCGATAACCGCATCGACTGCCACAACCTTAGCCGCATTTGCTCCGTTACTGTTTTGGCCTGATGTGACGGGCGAATTTATGAAGTTCTTACCACTAACTCTGATCGCGACTTTAACTGCATCATTGATCATGGCGTTGTTGTTTGTGCCCGTGCTGGGCGGTTTGATTGGCAAACCTCAATACGTATCGTCTAAAAGCCAAGCTCGAATGGTCGCACTGCATAATGGTGACTTTTCACAGGCTACTGGTTTAACCAAGGCTTACTACCACACGCTTTCTTTAGCGATTAAACACCCCTTTAAGATTTTGTTCAGTGCGGCACTGCTCGCGGTTGCAGTTGGTTTTACTTATTCAAAAGCGGGTCTAGGTGCAGAGTTCTTCCCAGAAGTTGATCCGCCATTCTTTAATGTCAAAGTTCGCTCGCATGGGGATCTGTCTATCCAAGAAAAGGATGACATCATGCGTGATATTGAACTGATGATGCTCAATCATGATGAGTTCGATACCGTTTACACGCGTACTGGTGGTGACGATCAGATTGGTTTGATCTCAATTACGCCTGTTGACTGGCAATATCGACGCAGCGTTAAGGCGATTATTGATGAGTTGAAGGTACAAACCGATCAATACGCTGGTGTTGAGATTGAATATAAGTTCCCTGATGCTGGGCCTCCGGTTGAAAATGACTTAGTGATTGAGCTGTCGGCAAGAACTCCAGAGCAGCTCAATCAGGCTGCAAAAATTGTGAGAGGTTGGGCTGATGGAAATAAAGCACTGACCAATATCAGCGATACTGCGAGTAAAGATGGCATCGATTGGAAGGTGGATATTCGCCGCGACGATGCTGCGCGCTTTGCAGCTGATGCGACCTTAGTGGGTAATACCGTTCAATTCGTGACTAATGGTCTCAAGATTGGTGATTATCTGCCCGATGACTCTTCAGAAGAGGTCGATATCTTGGTGCGCTACCCTAATGATAAGCGTGATATCGGGCGCTTCGACCAGCTTAGGGTGAAAACGCCAGCAGGTTTAGTACCTATTACTAATTTCGCTCAGATCGTTCCCGACCATAAGCAAGACACCATTAAACGCCTTGATGGCAAGCGTGTGGTGAACATCATGGCGGATATGGAAGAAGGGTATAACCTTGCTCTCGAACTACCAAAGATCGAACAAGCATTGAGTGAGCTAGGGCTGCCGAGTAGCGTGGAATTTCGCATCCGTGGTCAAAACGAAGAACAAGAAAACTCGTCAGCCTTTTTACAAAGTGCTTTCTTGGTTGCTTTGGCGGTAATGGCTTTGATTCTGATTACTCAGTTCAATAGCTTCTATCAAGCGTTTTTGATTCTGAGTGCTGTATTGTTTTCGACCGTTGGCGTGTTCGTTGGCTTACTGATCTTCCAACGTCCGTTTGGCATTGTGATGTCGGGAATTGGGGTAATAGCGCTCGCCGGCATAGTCGTGAACAACAACATCGTGTTGATTGATACTTATAATCAGCTCATCAAAAGAGGCTTGGACAAGCGAGATGCGATTCTAAGAACCGGTGTTCAGCGTTTAAGGCCAGTAATGCTCACGACGGTTACGACTATCTTAGGTTTAATGCCGATGGTGTTAGAGATGAACATCGACCTGATTAATCAAAAGATAGAGTTTGGCGCGCCAAGTACACAATGGTGGTCACAGCTTGCGACCGCTATTGCTGGTGGTTTGGCGTTTGCCACGGTGCTGACTTTAGTATTAACCCCTTGTTTGTTAATGCTTGGACGGAACAACAAACCTGAAAAACAGTAGCTAGTTGTGGTATGTGAGCATAAAAAAGAGCGCCTTGATGGGCGCTCTTTGCATTTTTCTATTTTGCAGTGAAGCTACAAACGCCTAGTTAGTCGCTAGTAACTGACCGTATCGCTCAAGGTTTCTTAATCGAATCTCTGAGTTGGCAATAAAGGTTGCTTTTGCTTTACCAGTTAACGACTTGGATTGAGGCAATTTCACGGTACGCGCATTTTTATGTACGCCATTAACCAAGAATTCATAATGTAAGTGCGGGCCAGTCACACGGCCTGTACCGCCCAAAGTACCAATGGTTTGGCCTTGTTTTACGCGCTGACCGGTTTTCACCATACGTCGCTTCATGTGCAGGTACTTGGTGATGTAGGTGTTGCTGTGGCGGATGAACACGTAGTTACCATTGAATTGGTTGTAACCTGACTTCTGAACAATACCGTCACCGGCTGCCCAGATAGGCGTGCCAACAGGGGCTGCGTAGTCAGTACCGCGGTGAGCTCGAATCTTACCGGTTACTGGGTGTCTCCTGGTAGGGTTAAAGTTCGATGTTACGCGACGAAAATCAATTGGTGAGCGCAAGAACGCCTTCTTCATCGCACGACCATTTTCATCGAAGTAGTTGCCGCTTTTATCATCCAATACCGCGGTAAATGAATCGCCTTGGTTTTTGAACACGGCTGCCATGATCTTACCGCGACCAACTACTTCACCTTCAACCACTTTCTCTTGGTATAAGATTTTGAAGCTGTCGTTCTTACGAATATCTAACGCAAAGTCGATATCCCAACCGAAGATGCCGGCCAGTTCCATAATTTGGTTTGCGGTTAAACCTGCGCTGACGCCAGCGTTCCAGAAGTTAGAGGTGATGTTGGCTTCGGCATAATTGTATTGGTATACCACTTCTTTTTTGTCGAAACTTGATGAGAAAGAATCGCCAGATTTAGTGATCTTGAAGCTTTCAAACGCACTAAGTTGTCGTTTTAACTGAATAAGGTCGTTGTTTTCATCAAAGCCGAACTGCAAGACATCACCAGGTCTTAGGTTAGACAGCTGCTTCTTAATATCATTATTGGTATTGAGTAGCGTGATCAGCAGACGGTATGAGAGGCCAATACGTTCAAATAAAACAGAGGTGCTTTCGCCAGAGCGAACGGTGTATTTCTCCCAATTGAGCACTGCCGTCGGTGGAGCGTCACTTGAGCTAATAAGTGCAGAGGCATTGATAGTCAGTGGGTAATGTTTTCCCACAACTAAAGCGCCCGAATCGTCACGCAAACTGTTGACGTCGGGGAGTAAGAAAATCGCGACGAAAATTATGGCACTAAAAAATGCGATAAAAGCCCGGTGCAAAATAGGAAGGCGTGCAAAAATAGACAACATGTTCCGGTTCGTTCTGTAAATATTATGAAAATCGACGACGGAATAGTGTAACTGGTTTCAAAATACATCGCTATTCAAGTAAGATGTCTAATTAATGTATTTTTGCCAAATCTGTGGGAGTGAACAAGAATGGCGAGTATTGAAGCTGCACTAGCCGAGATCAAACGTGGCGTAGAAGAACTGATTCCAGAAGACGAACTGATTGCAAAACTAAAAGAAGGTCGTCCTTTACGCATTAAGCTGGGTGCCGATCCAACAGCTCCAGATATCCACCTAGGCCATACGGTTATCTTTAACAAGCTTCGTGCTTTCCAAGAGCTTGGTCATGAAGTGACATTCCTTATCGGTGATTTCACTGCAATGGTTGGTGACCCATCAGGTAAAAACTCAACACGTCCACCGCTAAGCCGCGAAGACGTATTGAAGAATGCTGAAACTTACAAAGAGCAAGTATTTAAGATTCTAGATCCTGCGAAGACGCAAATTCGTTTCAACTCTGAATGGCTATCTGAGCTTGGCGCTGAAGGCATGATTCGTCTTGCTTCTAACCAAACTGTTGCTCGTATGCTTGAGCGTGATGACTTCAAAAAGCGTTACGCTGGTGGTCAACCGATCGCAATCCACGAATTCATGTACCCACTTCTACAAGGTCACGACTCTGTTGCACTAGAGAGTGATGTTGAGCTTGGTGGTACTGACCAGAAGTTTAACCTTCTAATGGGTCGTGAACTGCAAAAAGCAGCAGGTCAAAAACCACAAGCGGTACTGATGATGCCATTACTAGTTGGTCTAGACGGCGTTAAGAAGATGTCTAAGTCTGCGCACAACTATATCGGTATTAGCGAAGCACCAAGCGAGATGTTTGGTAAGATCATGTCTATCTCTGACGATCTAATGTGGAGCTACTACGAGCTACTGTCTTTCCGTCCACTTGAAGAAGTTGCGGAACTGAAAGCTGGCGTTGAGGCGGGCAAAAACCCTCGTGACGTTAAAGTACTTCTGGCGAAAGAGATCATTGCTCGTTTCCACAGTGAAGCAGATGCTGAAGCCGCTGAGCAAGAGTTCGTTAACCGTTTTGCTAAGAACCAAGTTCCTGATGAAATGCCTGAATTTGAATTCGAAGCCGGCCTACCTATTGCGAACGTTCTAAAAGAAGCGGGTCTTGTAAACTCTACTTCTGATGCGATGCGTATGATCAAGCAAGGCGCTGCTAAGCTTGAAGGCGAGAAGATTGAAGACAGTAAATTCGTACCTGAAGCTGGTACTGCAGTTTACCAAGTAGGTAAGCGTAAGTTTGCTCGTATTACTATCAAGTAATATTAAATCTCAATGATTTAACGAAAAGGCATCTACGGATGCCTTTTTTATTGCCCCCTATTTATTGACAGGAATTTGACGAAGTTTTTGAACGGCTATTGCTACACTATGCGCGCTGTCATATTGACAGTAATTCTGGAGATTTTTATGAACAATACCGACCATCCTCCTAGTTTGAATGGAGAAGAATAACCCGTCTCGGTATTGATCTATTGTCCTGCCGTTCGGGTAGGGTATCTTTGTTTTTCCCCCTCATTCTTTTCCACACACTAGATTCTAACAAGTAGACACACCAGTAGCTTTCAGCTCTTGGTGCGCATAAATCTATAAATCTATAAATCTATAAACTTATGCTATTTGTTTTGATGGTCGTTACCTTTGCCAATCGGGAGATTCGCCATGACGGTAATGAACAACACTTTTTTATCTATCGAAGCTTTGTACACAGAGCAAGACATCCAAGCTGTATCGAATGCATTTCAACAGTATGGCCGTGAGCAACAAATTAACCTTTTGAACCGAATGCCGCTCGAAGATGCGGTGCTAGTGCTGGGGCAATGCTCTTTGAGTACGATTCAGACTTTACTTAGTGAGCTAGAAGAGCAGGGCTTTGAGAAGCGCTCTCGACATCTAGCTCACCAACTAGGGCTGATCTACTCTGAGGTAGAACCTCAACAGGGTTACCTTTCGACTGGCGTCATGAGCCACGTCAGGCAGCGTATCGGTTGGATTATTGCGTTAGCACTATTGGGAATCGTCTCAGGGCTTATCATTGCTCAGTATGAAGACATTCTCAGTCAGTTGGTACTTTTGGCAATCTACATGCCGGTAATTGCTGCTGCTGGTGGTAACACCGGAACACAAGCAGCGACTTTGGTGATCCGAGCCTTAGCCACAGGTGAGTTGAAAAAACGCCAATGGGCTAACGTTCTATGGAAAGAGTTTAGAGTTGCTATTTGTTTAGCTTTAGCGATTGCTGTAGTGATGATTGGACGTATTTTGCTCTTTAGTGAAAACCAAGCGACAGGTGGTTATGATATCAACATGATTGCGTTAGCTATTGCGGTAGCGCTGTTTATTCAGGTGACCATATCAACCGTGCTGGGTGGCGGATTGCCGATAGTTGCTAGGCTATTTAAGCTTGATCCAGCGGTGTTAGTGAGCCCAGTGCTTGCTTCCATAGTTGATATCTCAGGAATGTGGATCTACTTCACTGTGGTTAACTCATTCCTCGGTATCGCTTAGCTCCTATAAAAATAGGCACCTATAAAAATAGCTAAATACATCTGAGAAACAAAAATGGCGCTGAAGATTTAAGGTCTTCAGCGCCATTTTTATTGTTTGAGTAGAAGTTTACACAAAGCTAAGCATTACTTAGATTTGCTTTGTGTTTGACTGAACTCGACCACATCTTTGTAGAAAGCACGCTCAAACTGGGTGATAGGTGCTTCCACTGGTTTGTCTGGATCTTGTTCTTCAGGGAAGTAATCACGAACAAACTGCACAAACAGAGAGTTTGGTTTTCCCGCTTTATCTAATCCGTATCCCGCCATGTTGTAACTGCCGTATAGAGAACCACTCTTGGCTGTGATGTTGCCCTGAATCGGTGCTTTTCTCATGCTTGGACGGTACTTGAGCGTTCCATTTACACCTGATGTAGGCATAGCCTCAATTAGGTTGAGCTGTTGATCGTTTTCCCAGATATAACGAAGCACTTGAGCCATGGTCTGTGACCTCATTCGGTTATTTCTAGATAGCCCTGAACCATCGACGAGCTGCGCTTTACTGAGGTCAATATTAGCCTTGGTCAGCAATATCTGCTTTATCGCTTCAGTACCGTTATTGAAACTGCCTGGTTGAACATAAAATGTGGCTCCTAGCGTTTTAGTTAGATTATCTGCGATAAGGTTATCCGACTTCTTGAGCATGATATCGAGCAGTTCAGGAAGCTTTTCTGAATGGTGGCTCGCGACTAACGTGGTTTTGTTTGCTTGCGCTTTTTTACCAACAATTACATCGCCTTGAACTTGGATTTTCAGTTCTTCAAGAAGCGATGTCACGACTTGATAGGTATAAAGCTCGGGGTTTTGAATCGCAAACTTGAGTGGTAGTGGCTTCTTACGCTCGACTAAGCAACCAGAGAGCTTGTAAGCGTTGTCTGGAGTGGTGATGAGCTCTAAGTCGCATTGTGTCGCCTTCTGCCCTGATCGAGTTACGGTGGCTGCGGTGGTTGTCACGTCTATCGGATAGTGAGCAGGAATATAGACACGAGTGCTGCCGTTATCTTTTGTATAAATAGAGGCTTGTGCGCAGTTGCTGTCTAAGGTCATCGCACTCGAAGGCGCGCTGTAACAAACCCCTAGAATGTCCCAAGGCCAACCCACCGCTCGCTGATAGCCCGTAAAAGTCGAGTTATCTAGGTATAAGTTGCCCTTGATGGTTCTGGATTGAGATTTTGCGTATTGACCCAAAAGGCTTTTAAGCTGTTCTCGTTGTAGGGTCGGGTCGCCACTAAATGAAATGATTGAGTCATTCCCAGAACGGGCAATGCTGGTCGTGTAGTGAAAGTCATCCCCTAACTCCAACTTAGCCGCTAAAGCTGTCACCAGCTTTAAAGTACTGGCGGGCGGGTAGAAGCCATCACTGTTGGAATTCATTTTGTTTGAATCGCCTCTCAGGGATTCCAAAATTACACTTGTGCTACTGCCATCAGGCAATTTATCTAGAGGGGGGTAAGAGAAAGCGTTAACTGAGAAAGCGCTAATGGAAAAACTACATACAAGTAGTGTGGATAGAAGGCGCATAGAAGATTTCTTGGATGGCAGATGTTTTCAGTATACAGATATAAAAAAAGCCCGCTAGATAGCGGGCGTTTTGATTCTCAATTAACTAATTAATCAATTAGATAATCAGAATTAGAAGTCGTAACGTAGACCGATAGCTAGCTCGTCTTCAGCATCTGCTTTAGATGCTTTACCTGTAGTTAACTTCGTAGTATCACCAAACTGATCGCCTTCAGAGATTAGGTTGAAGTTGTACGAGATGTACGTGCGGAAGTTCGGCTTGAAGTAGTAAGTAGCATCGATTGCAACATTATCCGCAGCAGTTTCGCTGTCGAACTCAGCGTTGTTGTACGTTAGAGTGAACGCAGCTTTATCTAGCGTGTACGCAGTTGCGAATTCGTAACCTGTGTAGTCGCCGTCTTTTTTCGCTAGTTCACCATCTGTGAATGTACCAGCAAAGTATAGAGCTTCAGTACGGAAAGATGCCGCTAGCATGTACTCGTTTTGCTCGTCTTGGTCAGCGTAACCTGCACCTAGCTTAAAGCCAGAGTCGCCGATTGCGTAGATACCAGATAGAGAGTAGCCGTCTGCTTCGTTGTCAACGAACTCACCAGCAGCGTTTTCTGAACGGTCAGCAAAACGGTAGCTTGCTTTAACCGCTAGGTCTTGGAACTCACCTTTGTAAGAAAGCATGTTGTCAGTACGGTCAGCAGCTGCAATTTTATATGCCGCTGAGTTACCGTGGTAAGACATGATATCGGTAAAGTCTGTGATAACACCTAGCGCACCGTCGTTCTTACCGTAAGTTACTTCACCAAATGTACCGCCGATACCAGCGTAAGTGTAACGGTGGTCAATAGAGTCGCTGTTAGTTGCGCTGCTATCGTTAGCTTCGTATTCGCCTTCGTAGAAACCAACACCGTATAGGCCGTCTTGGATTTCAACTTTACCTAGGAAGTTAAGACGTACACGTGTTTTGTCTTCAGCTTTGCCATCTTTTAGAGATAGACGAGCTTCCGCACGACCACCGATTTCTAGAGAAGTGCCGTTTGAGCTGTATACAGAAGTGCCGTCGATACCACCAGCTTGTTTGCCGTCCGCTGCTACTGCGTTAGTAGCAAGAGCTGCAGCCGATACAGCAAGCGCGATCATAGTCTTGTTCATGTTATTAATTCCTAATTACTGTCCATAGAAGTTTTATCAAGGATTTGAACCCTTTTGTGTATTGCCTGTATTAATCAGGCTTCATAATCATGATTAGAACAGAAGTCTGAAAAATGCCAGTGCAATCCATGGGTTACTTTTTACCTCTAAAGTTCCATGGTCAGTTAGTAAAATGATATAAAACTAAAAAATGAACACTGTTTTATTATATCTCTTGTTGATTAAGTGTTTGTTTTAAAGTGATTTTTATAAAAGTGTGATCTGTGTTTATTTTGTTTGTTTTTTGTTTTTTTAGGTATTTAATTCTCAACTTATTGATGGGGAGGTTATTATTCATTTTTGTGATGTCTGTAATTTAGACCTAGATAAAGCTTTTATAACGCAAAGTGGAATAAAGGTGATTTAGCCATAAAGTTTGTTTACACTAAGCCAAATCGTTTTGTTTCTATCACCCAATAAATACGTTGGGTGTATTTATGTTGGCCAAAGAAAGCTTTGGCATAGAGGTAAAAAATGGAAAAGGTTCCAATGACAGTACGTGGCGCTCAGCAGCTACGTGACGAATTAGATCGCCTACTTAAGCTACGCCCTGTTATCTCAGCAGCTATTGGTGAAGCACGTGAACTAGGTGACCTGAAAGAGAATGCTGAATACCACGCCGCTCGTGAAGAGCAGGGTATTTGTGAAGCTCAGATCCGTGATATTGAATATAAGCTATCACTGGCTCAGATCATCGATGTAACGCAAATGGATAATACGGGCAAGATTATCTTTGGTACGACAGTGACACTGATTGATGTGGATACCGATGATGAGTTCCGCTACCAAATCGTTTCAGAAGACGAAGCAGACATCAAAACGGGTCGCATTTCTGTGAAATCGCCAATTGCTCGCGGTCTTATCGGTAAAATGGAAGGCGACGAAGTCATGATCTCTACCCCTGGTGGTGACAAAGACTTCGAAATCGACAAAGTAGAATATATCTAATTGAATTTTCTTTGTTTCTGATAAGTAAAAAGGTCGCTAAATGCGACCTTTTTCGTTTCTCACGCTACACTAAAAGATAAGCGCTGTGGCTTCCTATTAGTGAAGTTAGCTTATATCAAACTCGCTTATTTACGTGGAATCTCGATTTTACGTGCTTCTGACTGGCGGAACAGTACTAGAACTTTACCGATAGTCTGTACTTTCTCAGCTTTAGTTTCACGTACAATTGCATCGATAATCAGTTGCTTAGTATCACGGTCTTCTGATGCAACTTTAATCTTGATCAGTTCGTGGTGGTCTAGAGCTAATTCGATTTCCGCTAGAACAGCTTCAGTAAGTCCATTTGCGCCCATTAGCACAACAGGTTTTAAACTGTGAGCTAGGCCCTTTAGATGCTGCTTTTGTTTGGTACTTAGGTTCATTACGCGGCCAATTTTCTTTACTATTAGGGTTGAAAAAACCTATTTTAACGCCATCTAAAGCTGAAGACTATAATTTATTCAGCAATTAGTACTTTCCTCCAATTTAGGTATCCAATGAGCAAACAGAAACACTCGGCCAGTTCAGGCCGTTGGTTGAAGGAACACTTCGACGACAAGTACGCAAATGAAGCAAGAAAGAAAGGCTATCGTTCACGTGCTTATTTCAAAATGGAAGAGATTCAAACGAAAGATAAATTGCTGTCTCCTGGGATGACCATTGTGGATTTGGGTGCAGCACCTGGCGGTTGGTCTCAATATGCTGCTAAGATTGTTGGAGACAACGGACAAATCATTGCGTGTGACTTGTTACCAATGGATCCGATTGCTGGTGTTAGCTTTTTACAAGGCGATTTCCGCGAAGAAGCTGTGCTAGATGCCTTGTTGGAACGTATACAACCAAACATGGTTGATGTCGTGATGTCAGATATGGCACCTAATATAGCAGGCAACAATTCTGTGGATCAGCCAAGAGCTATGTATTTAGTTGAATTAGCTTTGGATATGTGTCGACAAGTTCTAGCTACCAATGGTAGTTTTGTTGTAAAAGTATTCCAAGGCGAAGGGTTTGACCAATACGTTAAGGACGTCCGCGAGATGTTTAAAACAGTAAAAGTTAGAAAACCCGACTCTTCTCGAGCTCGATCTCGTGAAGTGTTTATCGTAGCCACTGGTTACAAAGGTTAACGATTCTCTTCCAAGAGTGAGAGTTAACAACATGGCTACAGGTTACAAACTGTAGTACCCTACCTTTAATTACAATTAGTTATCGAGAGGCTTACACCTTGAGTGACATGGCAAAAAATTTAATTCTGTGGCTTGTTATCGCGGTAGTGTTGATGTCGGTATTCCAGAGCTTCGGCCCTGGGGAAAGTAACGGCAGAGCAGTAGATTACACCACGTTTGTACAGGAAGTTGGCCAAGGCCAGATTCAAGACGCACAGTTCAATAACAGCGAAATCACTTTCACACGTCGTGGTGGTGGTTCTAAGTATGTAACTTACATGCCTGTTTATGATCAAAAGCTACTTGATGACTTAATTAATCAAAACGTAAAAGTTCAGGGTACACCACCTGAAGAGCAGAGCCTGCTTGGCACTATCTTCATCTCATGGTTCCCAATGATCTTACTGATTGGTGTATGGATTTTCTTCATGCGTCAAATGCAAGGCGGCGGCGGCGGTAAAGGCGCGATGTCTTTCGGTAAGAGTAAAGCTCGAATGATGAGCGAAGAACAAATCAAAACCATGTTTGCTGATGTTGCTGGTTGTGACGAAGCAAAAGAAGACGTGAAAGAGCTTGTGGACTACCTTCGTGACCCAAGCCGCTTCCAAAAGCTAGGTGGTAAGATCCCGACAGGTATCCTGTTGGTTGGTCCTCCTGGTACGGGTAAAACATTGCTTGCAAAAGCGATTGCCGGTGAAGCGAAAGTACCGTTCTTTACTATCTCTGGTTCTGACTTCGTTGAAATGTTTGTTGGTGTTGGTGCATCTCGTGTGCGTGACATGTTCGAACAAGCGAAGAAAGCGGCACCTTGTATCATCTTTATCGATGAAATTGATGCTGTAGGTCGTCAACGTGGCGCTGGTGTTGGTGGTGGTCACGATGAACGTGAACAAACACTGAACCAAATGTTGGTTGAGATGGATGGTTTCGAAGGTAACGAAGGTATTATCGTTATCGCTGCGACTAACCGTCCAGACGTACTAGACCCTGCATTACTTCGTCCTGGTCGTTTTGACCGTCAAGTTGTGGTTGGTCTACCGGATGTACGTGGTCGTGAACAGATTCTTAAAGTACACATGCGTAAAGTGCCACTATCAGGTGATGTTGAACCGTCGCTGATCGCTCGTGGTACTCCAGGCTTCTCTGGTGCAGATCTTGCGAACCTTGTGAACGAAGCGGCGCTATTTGCTGCTCGTGGTAACAAGCGCAATGTATCTATGGTTGAGTTTGAACTTGCGAAAGACAAAATTATGATGGGTGCAGAGCGCCGTTCAATGGTTATGTCTGAAGAAGTGAAAGAGTCAACGGCTTACCACGAAGCGGGTCACGCAATTGTTGGTCGTTTGGTACCTGAACACGATCCAGTGTACAAGGTGTCAATCATTCCACGTGGTCGTGCGCTTGGTGTAACCATGTACTTGCCAGAGCAAGATCGTGTGAGCATGTCTCGCCAACATCTAGAGTCTATGATTTCTAGCCTGTACGGTGGTCGTCTTGCTGAAGAACTTATTTACGGTAAAGACAAAGTGTCAACTGGTGCGTCTAACGATATCGAACGTGCAACTGATATTGCTCGTAAGATGGTTACGCAGTGGGGCTTCTCTGAGAAATTGGGTCCTCTTCTTTACGCAGAAGAAGAAGGTGAAGTTTTCCTAGGTCGCGGCATGAGCCAAGCTAAGCACGTTTCTGATGACACGACTAAGCTTATCGATGAAGAGATTCGTATCCTTATCGACCGTAACTACGATAGAGCTAAGAAGATTCTTGAAGATAACATGGATATCATGCATTCGATGAAAGACGCTCTAATGAAGTTCGAAACGATCGATGCAGGTCAAATTGATGACTTGATGGAGCGTAAGCAAGAGATTCGTGATCCAGCTGGTTGGGGTGATCAGGTAAAAGCTGAACCTACAAAGGAAGAAGCAAAACCTGAAGCTAAGGCAGAAGAAGCTAAAGCGGAACCAAAAGCTGAAGAGTCGAAAGTTGAAGAAGTTAAATCTGAAACAGATGATGCTCAAAACAAAGATTCTTAATCGCTAAGTTATAAATTAAAACCCTGAGTACGCTCAGGGTTTTTCTGTTTATAGCCTATGGTGTTTTTCCCTTTAAGATCGGCCTTCCATGATATTAAAAGCAAAGAATAAAACTCTCGTGTTAGATCGCCCACATGTGATGGGCATCCTCAATGTCACCCCTGACTCTTTCTCTGACGGTGGGAAATTTAACTCACTTGATAATGCCTTACAGCAAGCTGAACGCATGGTTCAAGCGGGCGTTAGCATTATCGATATTGGTGGTGAGTCAACTCGACCTGGCGCTCCTGATGTTTCGTTAGAAGAGGAGCTTACCCGTGTCATTCCTGCTATTAAAGCCATTCGTGCCAAGTTTGATGTGTGGATCTCGATAGATACCAGTAAAGCGGAAGTGATGCGCCAAGCTGTTGAAGCGGGCGCTGATTTGATCAATGATGTGCGCGCTTTGCAAGAGCCTGGAGCATTACAAGTCGCCGCTGATGCTAATGTTCCGATTTGTCTGATGCACATGAAAGGTCAGCCGAGAACCATGCAAGCTAACCCAAGTTATGATGATGTTCTTCAGGATGTAGAAGCATTCTTGCAAGAAAGGGTAGAAGCGTGTGAGGCGGTGGGTATTTCAAAAGATCAGCTGATCCTTGACCCTGGCTTTGGCTTTGGGAAAACCATCGAACACAATTATCACCTACTAGCGCATCTTGAAAAGTTTCATTCGTTAGGCTTACCTGTTTTAGCGGGGATGTCGAGAAAATCGATGATCTTTAAATTGCTAGACAAGGTTCCGGCCGACTGCATGGTCGCAAGCGTCACTTGCGCGACGATTGCCGCGATGAAAGGCGCACAAATTATTCGCGTTCATGATGTCGAGGAGACACTGGAAGCGATGAAAATAATCGAAGTGATGAACAACAATCACTAAATATAATTAAGGAAAATCACTATGTCTGATAAAAGACGTTATTTCGGCACAGATGGTGTGCGTGGCAAAGTAGGCCAGTACCCGATTACACCTGATTTTGTTCTGAAGCTTGGCTGGGCTGCGGGTCGTGTTCTTGCGAAGCAAGGCACAAAGAAAGTCATCATTGGTAAAGATACTCGTATCTCTGGTTACATGCTTGAGTCAGCGCTAGAAGCTGGCCTTGCTGCTGCTGGTCTTCAGGCTACGTTTACTGGCCCAATGCCAACACCTGCTGTGGCTTACCTAACTCAAACCTTCCGCGCTGAAGCCGGTATTGTTATCTCTGCATCACACAACCCATACTACGATAACGGTATCAAGTTCTTCTCTTCTGAGGGAACAAAACTGCCGGACGATATCGAGTTGGCAATTGAAGCAGAGTTGGATAAAGACATCGAATGTGTTGATTCTTCAGAGCTAGGTAAAGCAGTACGTTTGAACGATGCGGCTGGCCGTTACATCGAGTTCTGTAAAAGTACGTTCCCACATAAAATGACATTAGCTGGCATGAAGATCGTTATCGATTGTGCACATGGTGCGACTTACCACATTGCGCCTGCTGTATTTAAAGAACTGGGTGCTGAGGTCGTTGCGATTGGTGTTGAGCCAAACGGTACTAACATCAACCACGAAGTCGGTGCGACGGATGTACGTGCTCTGCAAGCAAAAGTGCTTGAAGAAAAAGCGGCATTAGGTCTTGGCTTTGATGGTGATGGTGACCGTATCATCATGGTTGACGAGCTAGGCAACAAAGTTGATGGCGACCAAATCGCTTACATTATTGCTCGTGATGCACTGCGTCGCGGTGAGTTGAAAGGCGGCGTTGTTGGTACACTAATGACCAACCTGGGTATGGAAAACGGCCTTAAGCAGTTAGGTATTCCGTTTGTACGTGCTGCTGTTGGTGACCGTTACGTAATGGAACAGCTTCTTGCTAAAGGCTGGAAGATCGGCGCTGAAAACTCGGGGCACGTTATCCTACTAGATAAAGTGACGACGGGTGATGCTATCGTTGCTGCTCTGCAAGTTTTGGCTTCAGTTGTTGATAGCGAAATGACACTGAATGAGTTGTCTCAGGGCATGACGTTGTACCCTCAAGTTCTAGAAAACGTTCGTTTCAGCGGAGATTCAAACCCACTAGAAGCCGAAGCGGTAAAAGCAGCGGTTGTTGAAGTAGAAGCAGAGCTTGGCGAGAAAGGCCGTGTACTATTACGCAAGTCTGGTACCGAGCCACTACTGCGTGTCATGGTTGAAGGCGAAGATGCAGAGCTTGTTCAAGCATCAGCGCTTAAGATTGCAGATGCAGTAAAAGCAAACTGCTAATTTAACCTTTTACTTAGCTGGCGCAGCGAATAGCGCTTGTGATTAGAAGTGGTTGACTTATATCACGGTCAAAAGATATAACGGTCAAAAGAGACATAAATGAGTTTTGTGTCGCTTTTGACCTTTTTTTGACCATTCACTTGGTAAAGGCTTATTTTTTAGCAAATTCTCCTTGTCAGCCATCGTCGCATTCGCTAGTATTGCTCGGCCTTCAGTTAGGAGGTCGCTAGCCTTGTTCTTAAAAATAGTTTTTTGAACGGCGCTGGCTCAACAATTAGGAACATAGGTGGAAAAATGTTTACAGTTCTACTTGTGATTTACCTGTTGGCAGCGCTTGGTGTAATTGGCCTAGTGTTGATTCAACAAGGTAAAGGCGCAGATATGGGAGCCTCTTTCGGTGCTGGCGCTTCAAACACTGTGTTTGGTGCTGGTGGCTCAGGAAATTTCCTTACCCGAATGACTGCAATTTTTGCAACTACATTTTTTATCCTTAGCTTAGTGCTTGGTAATATGTCTACACATAAAACTGAGTCACAATGGATTGACCCGACCCAAGGTCAGGTGATTCAACAAGCTGATGATGCAGTGAGTGAAGTTCCGGCGCAAGGCGACGAAATTCCACAATAATCTGTAAAGATTTGATGCCGAGATGGTGAAATTGGTAGACACGCTAGCATGAGGTGCTAGTGCCTTAGGGTGTGAGGGTTCGAGTCCCTCTCTCGGCACCATGTTTACAAACTTGTAAAACATCTTGTTGGGCGTATAATGCTCGCAAGTCGGACGCGGGATGGAGCAGTTTGGTAGCTCGTCGGGCTCATAACCCGAAGGTCGTCGGTTCAAATCCGGCTCCCGCAACCAATTTCAATGCTATTATATAGCTTGTATTGGTAGCAAGTTTGCACAGTGTGAACCTCACTGTGAGTTAGGTGCGATATCGAATGTGATGGCACTTAACATATAAGGGTCCAGCAACAAAAACCCCGGCTTATACGGGGTTTTTTGTTATCTAAGCATTTGTAAATGTATTTAGATAATGTTTGCTTGGAATTTAAATTGGGCTTTGAGCCCTTTTTTTGTTTCTGGAGTGGTTAAATGACTGGTTTAGAAAGACAACTTACTGAAATGCTTGACGCTCCAGTAGCAGCATCAGGTTATGAGTTAGTTGGATTAGAATTTATTCGTGCTGGTGAGCACTCAACGCTACGTATTTACATCGATTCACCAAACGGTATCAATGTAGATGATTGCGCTGAAGTTAGTCACCAAGTAAGTGCCGTAATGGACGTTGAAGATCCAATTTCAGTGGCTTATAACCTTGAAGTGTCTTCACCAGGTTTAGAGAGACCACTGTTCAAAGCAGAGCATTACCAACAATTTATTGGTCACGAGGTAAGCATCGTTTTGAAAATGGCTGTCGGCAACCGTCGTAAATGGAAAGGTGATATCCAATCTATCGAAGGCGAGACAGTGAAAGTATTGGTTGAAGGACAAGAAGAAGAATTCGTCCTGAGCAATATTGCGAAAGCTAACCTGATCCCTAAATTTTAGTTCTCCTAGAGAGAAGAGCTTAAGAGGCTAGATTAATGAACAAAGAAATTTTGGCGGTAGTAGAAGCTGTTTCAAATGAGAAAGCAGTTCCTCGTGAGCGTATTTTTGAAGCGCTTGAAATCGCGCTTGCAACGGCAACAAAAAAGAAAAGCGAACTAGAAATTGAAGTTCGTGTTGAAATTGACCGTAAAACGGGTGATTTCGAAACTTTCCGTCGTTGGGAAGCTGTTGAGGAAGTTGAATTCCCAACAAAAGAAATCTCTATTGAAGCTGCAAAGTACGATGACCCAGAGATTGAACTTGGCGGTTTCATTGAAGATGATATCGAATCAGTAACGTTTGACCGTATTACGACTCAAACGGCTAAGCAAGTTATCGTACAGAAAGTACGTGAAGCTGAACGCGCTCAAATCGTTGAGCAGTTCATCGATAACGAAGGCGAGCTAGTAACTGGCGCAGTTAAGAAAGTTAACCGTGACACTATTATCCTAGACCTAGGTAACAACGCTGAAGCGGTAATCCTTCGTGATGACCAACTTCCTCGTGAAAACTTCCGTCCAGGTGACCGTGTTCGTGGTCTTCTTTACGCAGTTAAACCAGAAGCTCGTGGTTTCCAGCTTTTCGTTACTCGTTCGAAGCCAGAAATGCTAGCTGAACTATTCCGTGTTGAAGTGCCTGAGATTGGTGAAGAGCTAATTGAACTTAAAGGTGCTGCACGTGATGCCGGTTCTCGTGCTAAAATCGCTGTGAAAACAAACGACAAACGTATTGACCCAGTTGGTGCGTGTGTTGGTATGCGTGGCGCACGTGTACAAGCTGTTTCTAACGATCTTGGTGGTGAGCGTATTGATATCGTTCTTTGGGATGATAACCCGGCTCAATTCGTAATCAACGCAATGGCTCCTGCTGATGTTGCTTCAATCATCGTTGATGAAGACGCACACTCTATGGATATCGCTGTTGAAGCGGATAACCTAGCACAAGCGATTGGCCGTAGCGGTCAAAACGTACGTCTAGCGTCTCAACTTACTGGTTGGGAACTGAACGTAATGACTGTTGCTGATCTTGAGAAGAAGCACCAAGAAGAAGCAGTTGCTTCTATTGAAAACTTCATGAAGCACCTAGACATTGAAGAAGACTTTGCTCAAATGCTTGTTGAAGAAGGCTTCTCTACGCTTGAAGAAGTAGCATACGTTCCTGTGAACGAGCTTCTTGAAGTAGACGGTCTAGACGAAGGTATCGTTGAAGAACTACGTAACCGCGCAAAAGACGCACTGACTACTCTAGCGCTAGCGAAAGAAGAAACTTTCGACGGTGTTGAGCCTGCTGAAGACTTACTTGCACTTGAAGGTCTTGAGCGTGAAATGGCTTACAAGCTAGCAGCAAAAGGCGTTGCGACACTGGAAGACCTAGCTGACCAAGGCGTTGATGAACTAGAAGGCATCGAAGACCTAACTGCAGAGCGTGCAGGCGAGCTAATTATGGCTGCGCGTAACATCTGTTGGTTCGGCGACGAAGAATAATTCAGCAAGGAGAGAAAGCGGTATGACACAATTAACAGTTAAAGCACTGAGTGAAGAGATTGGTACGCCAGTTGACCGCTTAATTGAACAACTTGCTGATGCAGGCATGAAGAAAGCAGGGTCGGATCAAGTGACTGATTCAGAGAAGCAAACATTGCTAACGCACCTTAAAAAGGAGCACGGCGATACTTCAGGCGAAACAGAACCGACTCGTTTAACTCTTCAACGCAAGACCCGCAGCACGCTAAGTGTTGCCGCTGGAGGCGGTAAGAGTAAGGATGTTCAAGTAGAGGTACGTAAAAAGCGTACTTACGTGAAGCGCAGCACTATTGAAGATGAAGCGAAACGTGAAGCTGAGGAAGTAGCTAATCGTGAAGCGGAAGAGAAAGCACAACGCGATGCTGAAGAGCAAGCGAAACGTGATGCTGCAGAGAAAGCACAGCGCGAAGCTGAAGAAAAAGTAACACGTGAAGCGGAGGCAAAACGTGAAGCTGAAGAGAAGGCTCAACGCGCACAAGCTGAAAAGGCTAAAAAAGACATGAATTCAAAAAATGCAGACGCTAACGCACAAGCGAAAAAAGAAGCGGATGAACTTAAAGCTCGTCAAGAGCTAGAAGCAACTCGTAAAGCAGAAGCTGAAGCAGCTAAGCTTGTTGAAGAAGCTCGTAAGTTAGCAGAAGAGAACCAAGAACGTTGGTCTGAAGAAGAGAAGAAGAAGAAAGAGCAAGAGAAATCTGCGGATTACCATGTGACTACTTCTACTTACGCTCGTGAAGCTGAAGATGCGGCAGATAAGAAAGATGAGAAAGCACCTCGTCGTCGCAAGAAGAAAGCAGCTCCTGCTAACCAACCTGCAAACAACCGTGGTGGTCGTAACCAGCGTGGTCGTGGCGGTAAAGGTAAGCTTGCTAAACCAACTTCAATGCAGCAAGGCTTCGATAAGTCAGCAACTGTTGCTAAATCTGACGTTGCTATCGGCGAAACTATCGTTGTTTCTGAACTGGCTAGCAAAATGTCAGTTAAAGCAACTGAAGTTATCAAAGTAATGATGAAGATGGGCGCTATGGCGACTATCAACCAAGTGATCGACCAAGAAACAGCACAACTTGTTGCTGAAGAAATGGGTCACAAGGTAATCCTACGTAAAGAAAACGAACTTGAAGAAGCAGTACTAGCTGACCGTGATAGCGATGCTATCGCTGAAGGTCGTGCTCCTGTTGTTACTATCATGGGTCACGTTGACCACGGTAAAACTTCAACACTTGATTACATTCGTAAAGCACACGTTGCTTCTGGCGAAGCTGGCGGTATCACGCAGCACATTGGTGCTTACCACGTAGATACTGACAACGGTATGATCACTTTCCTTGATACTCCTGGACACGCGGCGTTTACAGCTATGCGTGCTCGTGGTGCTCAAGCGACAGATATCGTTGTACTTGTAGTTGCAGCAGACGATGGCGTAATGCCACAAACAATCGAAGCAATCCAGCACGCGAAAGCGGCAGGCGTTCCTCTGATTGTTGCTGTGAACAAGATCGATAAAGAGGGTGCAAACCCAGACAACGTTAAGAATGAGCTAGCTCAATACGACGTTATCCCTGAAGAATGGGGCGGTGAGAACATCTTCGTTCACATCTCTGCTAAACAGGGTACAAACATCGATGGTCTTCTAGAAGCAATCCTTCTTCAGTCTGAAGTTCTTGAACTTACAGCGGTTAAAGAAGGCATGGCGTCTGGTGTTGTTGTTGAATCTCGTCTTGATAAAGGTCGCGGTCCAGTTGCAACAGTACTAGTACAGTCTGGTACTCTAAACAAAGGCGACATCGTTCTTTGTGGTCAAGAGTACGGCCGTGTTCGTGCAATGCGCGATGAGAACGGCAGAGACATCGAAACTGCAGGTCCATCTATCCCTGTAGAAATTCTAGGCCTTTCTGGTGTACCTGCATCAGGTGATGAAGCGACTGTTGTACGTGATGAGCGTAAAGCACGTGAAGTTGCGAACTACCGTCAAGGTAAATTCCGTGATGTTAAACTAGCTCGCCAACAAAAAGCGAAACTAGAGAACATGTTCGCGAACATGACGGCTGGCGAAGTTGCTGAGCTTAACGTTGTACTTAAAGCTGACGTTCAAGGTTCTGTAGAAGCGATTGCTGACTCTCTACTGAAACTGTCTACTGACGAAGTTAAAGTGAACATCGTAGGTTCTGGTGTTGGTGGTATTACTGAAACTGATGCAACTCTTGCAGCAGCTTCTAACGCTATCATCCTTGGTTTCAACGTTCGTGCTGACGCAACTGCGCGTAACACGGTTCAGAACGAAAACCTAGATCTACGTTACTACTCAATCATTTACCAACTGATTGACGAAGTTAAACAGGCGATGGGCGGTATGCTTGCTCCTGAATTCCGTCAAGAGATCATTGGTCTTGCACAAGTTCGTGACGTATTTAAGTCGCCTAAACTTGGTGCAATCGCTGGTTGTATCGTTACTGAAGGTACGATTAAGCGTAGCAACCCAATCCGTGTACTTCGTGAAAACGTTGTTATCTACGAAGGTGAACTAGAGTCACTTCGTCGCTTTAAAGATGACGTTCAAGAAGTTAAGAACGGTTACGAGTGTGGTGTCGGCGTTAAGAACTACAACGACGTTCGCGTTGGTGACCAGATCGAAGTATTCGAAATCGTTGAGGTTAAACGTACTCTAGACTAATCAGTCTGTACGACTCGACATATTGACTAAGGTTACTAACATTACTAGTAAAGGTAATAAGTAATCGGTTGTTGAATACACCATGGGGGGCTGGTAATTACCAAGCCCCCCATCTTTCTAAGTGAGAAAAGAAAATGTCAAAAGAATTTAGCCGCACACAACGTGTGTCTCAGCAGCTTCAAAAAGAGCTTGCGCTTATCCTACAACGTGAAGTTCGTGACTCACGTATTGGTATGGTAACTATCTCAGACGTAGAAGTGTCTCGTGACCTTGCTTACGCAAAAGTGTTCGTGACTTTCCTATGTGTTGGTGAGCAAACTCCTGAATCATGTCTTAAAGCTCTTAAAGAGCATGAAGTGCCAGTTCGTATGGCTCTTGGTAAGCGTATTCGCCACCGTCTAACGCCTGAAGTTCGTTTTACTTACGACAACACACTAGTAGAAGGCATGCGAATGTCTAACCTAGTAAGTGAAGTTCTGAACGACGACAAACGTAAGCAAGAAGAAGCTGGTCGCACTGACGAAACTCAGTCTAAGGGCGAAGAGTAATGGCCCGCCGTCGTAAAGGTCGCCCTATCAACGGGGTAATTCTATTAGATAAGCCGACTGGCATTTCGTCTAATGATGCACTGCAAAAAGTAAAGCGTATTTACTTTGCAGAGAAGGCAGGGCACACCGGTGCTCTGGATCCTCTTGCGACTGGCATGCTGCCAATTTGTCTTGGTGAAGCAACGAAGTTCTCTCAGTTTCTTCTAGATTCTGATAAGCGCTACGTTGTTATCGCTAAGCTTGGTGAGCGTACCAATACCTCTGATTCCGATGGTGAAGTGGTAGAGACACGTGATGTTAACGTGACTCAAGAACAGCTTGAGCGTTGCATTGCGAGCTTCAAGGGTGAAACCGATCAGATACCATCAATGTTTTCGGCATTGAAATATCAAGGTAAGCCTTTGTACGAATACGCACGTGCAGGTATCGAGGTTCCTCGTGAGTCTCGTAAGATCACTGTGTACTCTATTGAACTGCTTCGCTTTGAAGGCGATGAAGTTGAAATGGAAGTGCATTGTTCGAAAGGCACATACATCCGCACAATTACTGACGATCTTGGTGAGATGCTAGGTTGTGGTGCTCACGTGACTATGCTTCGTCGTACAGGTGTAGCGAAGTACCCGTACGAGCGTATGGTGACTTTGGAGCAGTTAAACGAGATCCTAGAGCAAGCACAGGCGCAAGAAATTGCACCGAAAGAGCTGCTTGATCCTCTGCTGATGCCAATGGACACTGCCGTTGAAGACTTACCAGAAGTAAACCTGAACGCGGAACTGACTGACTTAGTTCAGCACGGTATGCCAGTTCAGGTTGCTGGTGCGCCAACTGAAGGCACGGTTCGTATGACAAGTGGCGAAGAGAAGCTGTTTGTCGGCGTAGCTCAGATTGCTGAAGATGGCCGAGTTGCACCGAAGCGTTTGGTTGTTTTCAGAGATGAAGAACCACAAGCGTAGCGCTTACATCGAATCAGATCTTAGAGCTGAGTCGTGAAAAGCGAGCAAATAAGACAGAAAGCGAACGCCTAATTTAGGTGGTTCGCTTTTTTCGTTTTTAATGGGTTCGATTGTTATTGCACCAACTGACAAACTTCCCTATAATCCTCGGCTCGCGTAGCGGCTGAATCAGAGATTGGCTGCTACAAATATAAACTTACTCTTATCAGGAGAGAATTATGTCTCTGAATGCAGAAACTAAAGCAGCAATCGTTGCAGAATACGCACAATCTGAAGGCGACACAGGTTCACCAGAAGTACAAGTAGCACTACTTACTGCTTCTATCAACCACCTACAAGGTCACTTCAAAGCGCACAAACACGATCACCACAGCCGTCGTGGTCTACTACGTATGGTTTCTAGCCGTCGTAAGCTTCTTGATTACTTGAAAGGCAAAAACCTTGCTCGTTACCAAGACCTAATCAAGCGTCTAGGCCTACGTCGCTAATAGCGATGTCTGCAAAGACAGTTTGAAGAAAAGGAGCATTTATGCTCCTTTTTTTGTGCCTGTAAGAAAATGCTAGGCTGGATGCTCAGAATATCATCTGGCTTTTTCTGATAGGAAATATATCTCCTAATAAAAATAGTTTATACTACGCCCGCCTATAGCGTTTTCAGCGTTTGGCAATCAACCTCTCAAGAGATTACAGTCACAGATGTCGGCCAATAGGTCGCGACTATTCAAAGGCGGATTTGGTCTTAATTCGGCGTATGAACACATACAAAGAGTCACCATCCTAAGTCCCTTTTCACTAGTCGCGATTGGTAATGTCTTGAGTCATTATTCACTTAATCTAAAGTCTGACTTTAGAGCTAAGGATATACAATGTTTGAAAAACCAGTTGTAAAATCGTTCCAGTACGGTAACCACACCGTTACTCTAGAAACGGGCGTAATTGCACGTCAAGCTACTGCTGCTGTAATGGCGACTATGGACGATACTTCAGTATTCGTTTCTGTTGTTGCTAAGAAAGAAGCAGTTGCAGGTCAAGACTTCTTCCCACTAACAGTAAACTACCAAGAGCGTACATACGCTGCGGGTAAAATCCCTGGTGGTTTCTTCAAGCGTGAAGGTCGTCCATCTGAAGGCGAAACACTAACAGCTCGTCTGATTGACCGTCCAATTCGTCCACTTTTCCCAAGTGCGTTTAAAAACGAAGTTCAAGTTATCGCTACGGTTGTTTCTATCAACCCTGACGTAAACCCAGACATGATCACTATGATCGCAACATCTGCTGCGCTTGCTATCTCTGGTGCTCCATTCAATGGTCCTATCGGTGCTGCACGTGTTGGTCACATCGACGGCGAACTTGTTCTTAACCCATCAAATACTGAGCTTGAAAACTCTAAACTAGACCTAGTTGTGTCTGGTACAGAAGGCGCAGTACTTATGGTTGAATCTGAAGCAGATAACCTATCTGAAGAAGAAATGCTTTCAGCTGTTGTTTACGGTCACGACCAACAACAAGTTGTAATCAAAGCAATCAACGAGTTTGCTGCTGAAGTTGCAACTCCATCTTGGAACTGGGAAGCACCAGCAGTTAACACTGAGCTTAAAGCTCAAGTTGCTGAACTTGCTGAAACTCGTCTATCTGACGCGTACCAGATCACTGAGAAAATGGCTCGTTACGAGCAAGTTGGCGTAATCAAGAACGACGTTGTTGAAGCTCTAATTGCACAAGACGAAAACCTAGATGAGCGCGAAATCCGCGGCATGCTTGGTTCTCTAGAGAAAAACGTAGTACGTAGCCGCATCATCGCTGGCAACCCACGTATCGATGGCCGTGAAAAAGACATGGTTCGTGCGCTAGACGTACGTACTGGTGTTCTTCCACGTACACACGGTTCTTCTCTATTCACTCGTGGTGAAACTCAAGCACTTGTTACTGCAACGCTTGGCACACAACGTGATGCTCAAATCATCGACAGCCTGATGGGTGAGAAGAAAGACAACTTCCTTCTACACTACAACTTCCCTCCATACTGTGTAGGTGAAACTGGTTTCGTTGGTTCTCCTAAGCGTCGTGAAATTGGTCACGGTAAGCTTGCTAAACGTGGTATCCAAGCAGTAATGCCTTCTGTTGAAGAATTCCCATACACAGTTCGTGTTGTATCGGAAATCACAGAATCTAACGGTTCTTCTTCAATGGCTTCTGTATGTGGTACATCTCTAGCTCTTATGGATGCTGGTGTTCCAATCAAAGCTTCTGTTGCGGGTATCGCAATGGGTCTTGTTAAAGAAGGCGACGATTTCGTTGTTCTTTCTGACATCCTTGGCGACGAAGATCACCTAGGTGACATGGACTTTAAAGTAGCAGGTACTAACGCTGGTATCACTGCACTTCAAATGGACATCAAGATCGAAGGTATCACTAAAGAGATCATGCAAATTGCACTTAACCAAGCGCAAGGTGCACGTAAGCACATCCTTTCTGTAATGGATGAAGCTATCTCTGGTGCTCGTGAAGATATCTCTGAATTCGCTCCACGTATCCACACAATGAAAATCAGCTCTGATAAGATCAAAGATGTTATCGGTAAAGGCGGCGCAGTTATCCGTGCTCTTTGTGAAGAAACGGGTACTACAATCGAAATCGAAGACGATGGCACAATCAAGATTGCTGCTACTGAAGGCGCAGCTGCTAAAGAAGCTATCCGTCGTATCGAAGAGATCACAGCTGAAGTTGAAGTTGGCCGCATTTACCAAGGTAAAGTTGCTCGTCTAGCTGACTTCGGTGCATTCGTTACTATCCTTCCAGGTAAAGATGGTCTAGTACACATCTCTCAAATCGCTGACAAGCGCGTTGAGAAAGTGTCTGACTACCTAACTGAAGGTCAAGAAGTTCCTGTTAAGGTTCTTGAAATTGACCGTCAAGGCCGTGTACGTCTAAGCATGAAAGAAGCAGTTGAAACGCCAGCTGAAGGCGAAGCACCTGCTGCTGAGTAATTCTCAGTGTGTCGATGGTGATATCGCTTTTTAGTGATTTCTAACCTATCGTCAACAAAGCATGTTATAAAGGGGAGCATATCGCTCCCCTTTTTTATTGCGGTCATAACAGGAGTAATTATTTGTGAAATGGTTTCAAACCGCGAGTATGTGTTTACTGCTTGTACTAACAGGTTGTGCGACAACATCAGATAACACCTCAAGTTGGGTTTATCCACCGATGGCTGTGCCACTGCAACCAAGCGTTCAGCAAGAAGTTCAAATTGCACGTCTTAGTCAGTTATTACAGCGCCCAGATTTGAACGATGAAGTTCGAGCTAAGATGCTGTTTGAACGTGGTAACTACTACGACAGTGTTGGCCTGCGTGATCTCGCGCGTCTCGACTTCAACCAATCTCTTTCATTGAACCCTGCTCAACCTGATATCTTCAATCTTTTGGGTGTTTACTTTACGCAGGTAGGGGAGTTTGATGCGGCTTATGAATCTTTTGATTCTACGTTAGAGCTTGATCCTGCAAACTCTTACGCAGAAAGGAACCGCTCTATCGCGCTTTACTATGGCGAGCGTTACGACTTAGCCAATGAAGAGATGATGAAGCACTATGCCGACGATCCTAGCGATCCGTTTCGCGCTCTGTGGTTGTACATCATTCAGCATGAGCTGACGCCAGAGCAGGCTAAGCTTGATTTGCAAAAACGTTACGAGAGCCGTGATGAGCAGTGGGGTTGGGTATTAGTCGCGATTATGCTTGATGACATTACTGAAGAGCAGGCTTTCAAGGCGATCTTAACCGGTACTCGTGACAACACGTTACTTGCGCAGCGTCTAACAGAGACGTACTTCTACCTTGCTAAGCGTTACCATATGAATGGTGATTACGCGAATGCTATCTCTTTGTACAAGTTAGCGGTTTCTTTTAACGTGTATGAATACGTAGAACACCGTTACTCTTTCTTAGAGTTAAGCCGTATCTTCACCACGCTTAAAGCTGAGCACTTAGCACAAGTTAAGTTAGCTGAGGCCGAAGAAGAAGCTAACGCTAAGTAAGCAACACATTTTGATTCCGAAAAGCCGCTGCCTGTCAGCGGTTTTTTTATGCTCCTTTTTTATGATCTTCATCTCGTTTTGATTGCTTTTTATTTAAACAACACTAAAATAGTTAGTCTTGCTAACTAAATGCCATTCTTTGATTAGGTGAATATGCTGAACCAGAATTTAGAAAAGATTGAGCGCTTCGCCTCTAAGATATGGCGCACTCAGGTAAATGAAGATCCTATTTGCCAATTGAGCTTCAATGAATATGACTATTTGAAGGTCATTCAAGCCTCTCTTGAACCGATCCGATTGACAGATCTGGCGATTGAAATGCAAGTAACCAAGCCTTCAGCAACTACTATGGTTCAAAGGTTAGAGAGAAAAGGTCTCGTTGAGCGTAAAGCTTCGCTCGAAGATGCGAGGTCTAAGTTGGTCGTACTGACCAGCAAAGCGGAAGTCGGCTTGGAAGAAGAAAGTAAGATCTATCAGGTCATGGCACAGATACTGGAAAGCCGTTTGTCTGAGCAAGAATCTCAGCAGTTAAACCTATTATTAAATAAAGCTTTAAAGTAAATAATTTAGATATTTAGTTAGCCTTGTTAACTAATTTTTCGAGTCATATCTTGTTGATATGCGACTCACAAATGAAAGTAGAGTAAGAAATGAGTAACTCAATTAGTCGTCAATTTTGGCGATACACAATCCCTACCGTTGCGGCCATGTTGGTTAATGGCCTGTACCAAGTGGTGGATGGCATCTTCATTGGCCGCTATGTGGGGGCTGATGGACTTGCAGGTATCAATGTTGCGTGGCCTGTGATTGGTTCGATTCTTGGTATTGGTATGTTGGTGGGTGTGGGCACAGGTGCGCTTGTCTCGATTCGCCAAGGTGAAAAAGATACTCAAGGCGCTAAGCAGATCTTAGCAACGGGCTTAACCTTGTTGTTAGCGATAACGCCTATTGTCTCTGCATTGCTGTTCTTGTTTGCTGATAACTTCTTGCTTTGGCAGGGCGCTGAAGGGCGAGTGTATGAACTTGGTCTGCAGTACTTACATATTCTGATTGGTGCTAGTGTCTTCACGCTAGGTTCGATCGCGATGCCGTTTCTACTGCGTAACGATGACAGTCCGAACTTAGCGACGATACTGATGATCGTTGGTGCGGTGATTAATATCGTGCTCGATTACCTGTTTATCGCTCTCTATGGCTGGGAGTTGATGGGTGCAGCATTAGCAACAGCGATTGCCCAGTTTGTAGTAACGGCTCTCGGCTTGGCTTACTTCTTCTCGCGTCGAGCAAACCTACGTTTACGTTGGAATGAGTTGAGATTGAAGCTGGATGTGATTCCACAAATCTTCGCCATTGGTACATCAAGCTTCTTTATGTACGCTTATGGTTCGATGATGGTGGCGTTGCACAATGCGTTGTTCTCTCAATATGGCGACCAGTTGATGATCGGTGCTTACGCGATTTTGGGCTACATCGTGACGGTTTATTATCTCACGGCTGAAGGTATCGCCAACGGCATGCAACCATTGGTGAGCTACAACCATGGTGCGCGTAACCAAGCAAACATCCGCAAGCTACTTAAGATTGCGATGATGAGTTCGGTATTGATTGGTGTGGCGTTCGTGCTGCTTCTGAACGCGTTCCCACGTGAGTTTGTATCAGTATTTAACTCAGACGAACCTCAGTTGGTTGAGTACACCGTGTTGGGTATTCGCCTTCACATGTTTGCACTGGCGCTGGATGGCTTCTTGGTAGTCGCAGCTGCTTACTATCAAGCGGTGAACAAGGGCAGCAAGGCGATGTTTGTGACTATAGGTAATATGCTTATCCAACTACCGTTCTTGTACATTATGCCTAAGTTGTATGGTGTGCCGGGGATCTGGATTGCGTACCCACTGTCTAACATCGCACTAAGTGTGGTGGTGATGGTAATGCTCTACAAAGACTTAAAGAAGCTCGATGCCTCACCGATGGAAACAGCGACGGCATAGGCCGTGTTTCTTAAGTCGCATTAAAAAGGTCTAGCGAACGCTAGACCTTTTTTGTATCTGTTGCTGGTTAGTCCAATGCGAGGAACTAGATGTTCTTAACGTCTAAACCTGCAAGCTGATGCCAGTAACCATTACATTGGCGGCTTTCAATCTTCATCGGTTTTTGACCTTGCTCGTTCGCTCTGAAGTTATTGATTTCAGAGAAGGTATCGATACCGAGAGGGCTTAAACGAACCACATCAACCAGGTCGTGCATGTTCGGTAAATCATTGACTAGGTTGTAGCAGTAGCCTGATTGCGTCTGAATACCGTTAAGGTTGAAGACTGATTGGCCTTCTTGGCTTTCTACTTGTAGCCCTGTTGGGTACTTGATACAGCAGGTTTCGCAATCGTCTTTAGCTTTGTTTTCAGCGCGAGCGGTAAAGCAGCGTGCTGAGTAAGCAAGCGGCAGGTAGCCGTGGCTAAACACTTCAACTTCGAACTTGTTACGAATATTTAGCTCTTCGCACTGGGTCATTACGTTGCTTAGCCATTCGCGAGAAAGCTCAACCGGCATACACCAACGCGTCATGCCTTGTTTCAAGAATAGGTTCAGGGTGCGTGCGTTGTAGGTGTTTACTGCCGGGCCAACCACGAAAGGTACTTTGCTTTCGCTGGCCAGTTGAATTGCAGACACATCATTGGCTTCGATCGCAAAGTCACCGTTATCGATGTACTTCTTCATGATGTTGACTTCGCTTGGTGCTTCTAGCAATGCCATGGTGGAAAGTACGACTTGCTTACCTGAAGCCGACAGCTCTTTAGCAATGTCCATCCAGTGTTTCGCTTTCATCTCACGACGCTTTGAACACACCGCTTCACCTAGGTAGATGATATCGGCAGAGCTTGATTTCGCTTGCTCATAGAAGCTTTCAACGTCTTGTTTTGGCCAAAAATAAAGTAGAGGGCCTAATGCGTATTTCATTGAGTTCTCCATTTGGCTCTATTGCCATTTACGGTGATAAGCGCCAAGCGTGGTTTGTGTACCTTCAGATACATTCGCCAGTGTCGCATTCCAAGCTTGTTCCACTTGGTATTGTTCTGGGTTCGCTAAGTAGCGATCGATAGCTGCGCGCCAAGTGCGAGTGACTTGTTCAACATAAGCCGGGCTGCGTTGGCGACCTTCAATCTTCACTGAGGCAACGTTTGCCGCGAAAAGCTCAGGCAACATGGATAGCGTGTTGAGGCTGGTGGGCTCTTCAAGTGCGTGATAGCGCTTACGTTCACCATCGATCTCGGCTTCAAAGCGGCCTTTACACAGCGTTGGGTAACCTGCGTTCTCACCTGCTTCATACTTATCGATAAGGATTTCGTTCAAGCGAGACTCGAGGCCAGTTTCTGTTTCTTGCCAGCGAACGTATTTTGCGGGAGAACAAGCACCAACGGTATTTGGTGATTCGCCTGTCATGTATGAAGAGAGGTAGCAACGGCCTTCTGCCATGATGCACAAGCTACCAAAAGCGAATACTTCAAGGTCAACGTCAGAAGTGATGTTACGAGAAAGCTGTTTGACCTGATGAATCGACAACACACGCGGTAGTACGACACGCTTAACGTTGAAGTTTTTATGGTAGAAGTCGATAGCCGCCGCATTGGTCGCAGATGCTTGCACTGATAGGTGCAGTTCGAGATCTGGATACTTATTTGCTGCGTACTCAAGCACCGCGATGTCTGCGATGATCAGCGCATCAACACCCAGAGCAGCGGCGTTGTCTACGGCATTAGTCCAACGGTCGAAGCCATTTGGGTGAGCAAACGTATTTAGGGCAACATGAATTTTCTTGTTGTGGTCATGCACATACTGCACAGCACGATCGAGCTTTTTACCCGCAAAGTTTAGGCCTGCAAAGTGTCGGGCATTGGTATCGTCTTTGAATCCGATATAGACAGCATCCGCACCACAATCAATAGCGGTTTTCAAAGCAGGTAAGTTACCCGCTGGGCATAAGAGTTCCATTTGCTCACTACCAGTAGAATTAAGTTGAAGCGAGCATTTTATGAAGAATTGTGAATGACGGAATTGATGTAAGGCAGGTTTAGATGGATAAATCTGCTTTTACTCCGTTTGAGGTACTGACGAGTGACCGTTTTACATGTTGGCTTGGTTTAAATATGAGGTACTTGATTAGTTCTTATGACGGCGGTTTTGGGCAAACAACTCTTCGACATCTTGTTTTGGTTGCGGACGGTAGAAGTGGAAGCCTTGAATCGAACTACAGTTGAGGTTCGATAGCAGAGTTGCTTGCTCACTGGTTTCGACACCTTCAGCAACCACGGTCAAATCGAGAGATTTACCTAGGTTGATGATGTTTTCAATTACGGTGATTTGCTTTGGTAGGGTATCGATATCAGAGATGAAAGCACGGTCTATCTTAAGCTCATCAATTGGGAAGCGAGCAAGGTAAGACAGTGAAGAGTAACCTGTACCAAAATCATCAATGGAGAGAGCAAAGCCAAGTTTCTTGATGGCGTTAAGCATTTGGAGTGTGTGTTCACTATCACTCATCACCGCACTTTCCGTTAGCTCGAACGTAATCGCACTTGGATCAAGCTCGGTCGAACGCAGTAGCTTTTCCATGTAATCAATCAGTTTCGGGTTACCAAACTGTTCTGGTGAAAGGTTGATAGCCACTCGACCTGGAAGGATACCTTGCATCTTCCAGCGCTTAACCGTAGCAAATACTTCACGCATTACCACTCGGCCAAGTTGTTCAATAAGCCCTGCTCGTTCCGCCACAGGAATGAACGCGGCCGGACTGATATAACCTTCGACAGGATGCTTCCAACGTACCAGAGCTTCAGCGCCGTTGATGGTGAAATCACGGGCATTCACTTTCGGTTGATACCAAACCTCAAGTCCATTTTGTTGCAGTGCTTTTTGGAGCTCTATCTCAAGCCACAGTCGCATACGCGCTTCTTTATTCATCTGTTCGTTGAACTTGATCAGACGATTACGACCACGATCTTTCGCTTCATACATTGCTGTGTCTGCATTTTGCAGCAAGATACGAGCATCAGTACCATCTTGAGGAAAGCTCACACTACCAATAGAGCAGGCTAAGCGCTTGCTAAAGTGGTGAAGATCGAAGGGTTGATTGATCAGGGAAATGATCTTTTCAGCGAGCATTTCAGGTGTTCGCTGATGTTCAGGTTCTGGAAGGATAATACCAAACTCATCCCCGCCTAAATGTCCAATCACGGCCTTACGAGGCAGTAAGCGTTTAAGACGCGAAGCGACCTCTTTAATCACCTTGTCACCGATGTGATGACCAAGTGAGTCATTGATATTTTTAAAGTTATCAATGTCTAAGTAGAGCATCACCACCGGCGTATCGTTGTGAATGAACTGCTCAAGACGCTTAGTAAACCCAACTCGATTGTAGAGTTTGGTCAGTGCATCTATGTAGGCATCTTCACTGTTTGCTGGTGTGTATTGTTTTGCGGTTTCTTGTGCGTCTTGAATAAGCACCAGCTGAGTGTTGCTTCCAAGAACGGTGGTGGAGTCGATGTTGAGCTGGACCTTACGTTCAAAGCCGCATCGCGCACCCGTTAAGCAAACCAAACCAGACTCAGAAATAATAGAGCTGAGGTTATTATTGAAGACTGTTTTGGTTTGTTCATCGATAAATAGGCGTCCCAACTCTTCACCAATTAACTCTGTGGTTGAGTTAAAGCCAAGCAAGCGCGCTGCTGCTGGGTTAGATGACAAGATGTAGTCACTTTCAACGAGCAGTAATCCATCTGGAAGTAGTTGAGATAGTTTGTGGAATTTGGCTTCGGATTCTTCTAAAGAACGGACAAGTACTTGGTTTTCTGATGTGTCGAAGGCGTGAAAGACGATGTAGTCGGTTTTGTTGCCATTGGTAAGCGGAGATAGGCTGAAATGAAGGCTGGTATCGAGGTCTGTTTCGTTGAGGGTGACTTCGGCCTCAATCGTTTCGCCACTGAATGCACGCTCATAGTAAGGCTTGAGATGTTGGTAGAACTGTTCGCCCAATGTTTGGCGATCATTCATGCCTGCAAGCTCTGTTTGACTCAAACCAGCAATATCGCAGTAACGCTCATTCACCATAAAATAGTTATGTTGAGCATCAAGTACTGCAAAAAAGAACGGACTATTTGCAGTTAGCTGGGTAAACCAATGTTGTAGTTGTTGGGGAGGCATCAAAGTACTACCAATTCTCCAAGAGCTTGAATATTCACTATCGATAAATATTTATTACTTTTTGTGTGGCTATCGATATTTACCTGTGAGTGCAGCGATCCGCTGTAATTCTCATTACCTGAGTTACTATAACTGTGATTTTCAGGATATTAAAGGTCGAGTATCAAACAGAAGTTAATTTGATACATAACAGTAACTGAGATCTCAACATCATCTATGATGCATTCCATATTATTGACAAAGTTACGGATAAGTCACGTGATAAACAAGATTCGCACTCAACTAGTTCAAAATGCCGCATCAATTTTGCGATCTCCAGTCCAGTTATTGCCTAAAACAGTACAAAAAAGAGCCTTATTGGAGGCGCTTAAGAATGTATTCAAGGAAGCTTTAGAGGACGGTGACTTTGAGTTTTTAGAAGACAAATGGCTGAAAGTCTCAATAAAAGACATGGGGTTAAGTTGGTGTATTAGCTACAAAAATGAGCAACTGGTTGTAGCTGATAAAGAGGTGGTTGAAGATGTAAGCTTTAGCGGCAATCTTAACGATCTTGTGTTGATTGCGGGGCGTAAAGAAGACCCAGATACGCTTTTCTTCCAACGTAGACTGTCTATTGAAGGCGATACCGAGCTCGGTTTAGAAGTTAAAAACTTGATGGATAGCGTAGATTTGGACTTATTGCCGACTCCTATGAAAACTTTGTTAAATCAATTAGCTGATTTTGTGCAGAAGGGAGTACAATCCCCAGATACACAAAGTGAGGTAATGAATGCTTATTCGAACTGAAGCACCGGCAGATATACTTGTCATTGATCGTTTATTGAAATCTGTTTTTGAAACAGATGCAGAAGCTAACTTGGTTATGAGCTTGCGTGAGAATAGCCATTTAACGCTATCGCTGGTGGCTTGTTCTGATGAAGGCGAGGTGGTTGGTCACCTGATGTTTAGCCCTATCACTCTTGATGGCGACGATCATAACTGGCAAGGGCTTGCGCCTCTCGCTGTGAAAGAAGAGTTCCGCAACCAAGGCATTGCCAAATCACTGGTTGAAGATGCTTTCTCTACTTTGGTTGATTTTGGTTACCCAGCCTGTGTCGTGCTTGGTGATCCTGCCTATTACGGTCGCTTTGGTTTCAAGGCTGCGAGTGAATTTGGTTTGAGCTGCACTTGGGATGTACCTGAAGGAGCTTTCCAAGCTATCGAGTTAGTTGAAGGTGCGCTTGCAGGACATGCTGGTGAGATTGCTTACAGCCCCGAGTTCAACGACTTATAAGCTGATTTATCACGCAACAAGATACAAACTGATTTAGTCTAAATAAAGGAGCTTGATGCTCCTTTATTTTTTGTTAGTATCAGCCCTGCTCTAATAAGCGCTCTTTCAATAGAGGCAGCTTTCACAAAACTAGTTCTAACAAACTTCTGGTTTCAATAAACTTTGGCTCCAATAAACTTAAGGTTACTACCGCTAGATATGTCACAAACACACGCGCAATACCTACATGAGATGGGCATTAGCCAATGGGAACTAAGTCACCCAGAGCGTTTAGCAGGTTATGAATCTGAATTGACTCCGCTCTCGAGCGATTGCAAGTTACTGTTGGTTTCGCCTGAAAAACCTCAGGAAGATCTCGCCGTGATGTTTGAGCGAGTACTCAAAAGTATCAAGCTCGACTTATCTCAGGCTTTACACCTTCAACCGCAACACTTGTCTACTGTGGATTTAGGTTCGGTTGAGTGGATATGGTTTGCTGGTTGTGAGTCGGCTCAAGAGCTGAAGGCTAAAACACTTCAATCGCCATTACTGTCTGACATTAACGGTAACAACCAACACCGCCGCGACTTATGGCAACAAATTTGTGCTTATGACTAATCAATTTTTACCGACTTCACAACAACACCTAGACGCCATTTGGAAGATAGAGCAGGCCGCGCATTCTCACCCTTGGTCTGAAAATATGATCCGAGATCTTGATAGCCGAGGCGCTTGTCATCATGTCCTTGAAGTTGATGGACAAGTGGTGGGCTATTTCTTCGCTCAAAATATTGTTGGTGAAGTGACGCTGCTTAATATTGCGGTAGACCCAAGCAAGCAAGGCAAAGGTTATGGTAAGGCACTAACTGAACATTTCCTTGATATATGTGAACAAGCTGATGCTGAAAGCGCTTGGCTAGAAGTTCGCGAAAGTAATGTGAACGCGTTTAATCTTTACGAAAAGGCAGGCTTCAACGAAGTTGATCGCCGTCGTAATTACTATCCAACTAAACAAGGCAACGAAGATGCCATCATTATGAGCTATCTTTTTATGTCTTTTAGCTAGTCATGTTACGTCTTTTCGCTAACTAGATAGCTAATCACAAAATTAGCCAAAAAATAGGGTGTAAACTGACCCTTTAGAAAGTGATACGCTTTCTGTATAATCCGCACACAGAATTCAAGGGCAAGTATTATCTACTTGCCCTTTTTACGCTTTAGATCAGCAAAGGGCGACTATGTCTTTCCAACAAGAAGTGAGCAAACGTAGAACGTTTGCGATTATCTCTCACCCGGATGCGGGTAAAACCACGATTACTGAAAAAGTTCTTTTATTCGGAAACGCGATTCAAAAAGCGGGTACCGTAAAAGGCCGTGGCTCTAACCAGCACGCTAAATCTGACTGGATGGAGATGGAAAAAGAACGTGGTATCTCGGTAACTACGTCGGTAATGCAATTCCCATACAATGATTGCCTAGTAAACCTACTAGATACTCCAGGACACGAAGATTTCTCGGAAGATACGTACCGTACGCTAACAGCGGTTGATTCATGTTTGATGGTTATCGATGCTGCGAAAGGTGTCGAGGATCGTACTCGTAAACTAATGGAAGTAACACGTCTGCGTGATACGCCAATCGTAACGTTTATGAACAAACTTGACCGTGACGTTCGTGACCCAATGGAAGTGCTTGATGAAGTAGAGAGCGAGCTAGGTATGGCTTGTGCTCCAATCTCATGGCCAATTGGTTGCGGTAAAGAGTTTAAAGGTGTTTACCACATTCACCGTGATGAAACGATCTTGTATGAATCTGGCCACGGCCACGAGATCCAAGAAGTTCGTATCATCAAAGGTCTAGATAACCCTGAGCTAGATGAAGCAGTAGGTGCTGATCTTGCGGAAAGCGTACGTGAAGAGCTAGAGCTTGTTATCGGTGCTTGTCCTGAGTTTGACCATGAATTATTCCTAGCGGGTGAACTAACGCCGGTTTACTTCGGTACTGCATTGGGTAACTTTGGTGTTGACCACATGCTTGATGGTCTAACGAAATGGGCTCCAGCACCTCAAACGCGTCAAGCGAACGAGCGTGATGTTGAAGCGACAGAAGAGAAGTTCTCTGGTTTCGTATTTAAGATCCAAGCAAACATGGACCCTAAACACCGTGACCGTATCGCATTCATGCGTATCGTTTCGGGTACTTACAACCAAGGTATGAAGATGAACCATGTTCGTACAGGCAAGAGTGTAAGTATCTCTGATGCGGTAACCTTTATGGCGGGTGACCGTGCACGTGCTGAAAAAGCATACGCGGGTGATATTATCGGTCTACATAACCACGGTACTATCCAGATTGGTGATACCTTTACTCAAGGTGAGAGCCTTAAGTTCGCTGGTATTCCTAACTTCGCACCTGAGCTATTCCGTCGTATCCGTCTACGCGATCCACTGAAGCAGAAGCAACTTCTAAAAGGATTAGTTCAGCTTTCAGAAGAGGGCGCAGTACAAGTATTCCGTCCTATGCAGAACAACGACCTGATCGTTGGTGCGGTTGGTGTCCTTCAGTTCGACGTGGTTGTAGCGCGCTTGAAAGCGGAATACAACGTAGAAGCTATCTACGAAGGTGTTAACGTTGCAACAGCTCGTTGGGTTGAATGTGATGACGCTAAGAAACTAGAAGAATTCAAACGTAAGAACCAATCTAACCTAGCGCTAGATGGCGGTGACAACCTGTCTTACATCGCACCAACTATGGTGAACTTGAACCTAGCTTCTGAACGCTTCCCTGAAGTTCAGTTCCGAGCGACGCGCGAGCACTAATAACGACAGTTCTACATAACACTGTTGGATAATATTAAAGCCGAATTGCTTCTAGCATTCGGCTTTTTTGTTACACTAAGAGTACACCGTTTTGATGGAGTAAAGCGTGTTTGATCTCAATTTAGTAAAGCCATTCCTCTCTGTATATCAACAAAGATCGATAACCAAAGCGGCTGAATCGTTAGAGCTAACTCAACCTGCGGTCAGTGCTGCAATCAAGAGGTTTGAAGCGGTGGTAGGCTATGCGTTGTTCGTAAGAGTAGGGCGTTCAATAGAACCAACGTCAATGGCTCACAAATTGGCAGGTCAATTATCTGATGCTTTAGAGTTGATGGAAGGTGCAGTATCAAGAAAGCGTGATTTTACCGTTTATATGCCTGCGAATCTGCTCCACAAGATGCCCATGCTTAATGGTGTTCAGTTAGTTGAATCCCCAATTTCTGTAGAGAATGTTGTCGAGGATATCCGACTCAATCGAGTAGATTTAGTGGTCGATACTGGTTTACCTAAACAGTCAAGTTTAGCGTCTGAATTTGCAACTACTGATAGATTGCTTCTTATGAGTGATCCTGAAAACAGTCAATTTGGTGAGAAGATTTCGATGGATGAGTTTCTTGAAGCACGGCATGTAACCTTGAAGTTACTTCGCCAAGATACTCAAATAGTCGACTTTCTTTCCGAAAAGAGCTTCACTCGTGATGTTGCTATTGAAGTAAGAAACATCACTAACTTGATATTGGCGGTAAAAGGGACTGACTACATTGCTGCGGTTCCGGTTAGCATGATCCAATTAGCAAAAACCATTGGCTTACGGATTCATGAGCCTCCATTCTCAATGCGTCCTGTGGAGTTTGAGTTTTTCTATCACAAGAAGTATCAAACTAATGGGCAACACCAAGAGCTACGAGATGAGCTTAAACAGCTACTAAATAGCTAGAAATCGAAGGCTAAACCGAATTCCACATAGTTTTTATTTTCAGGGTATATGGTGTAGGTAACGGATGGTTTTACGTACTTTAAGTTAAAGAAGATAGCTACCTCGTGATAATGGATGTTGGTTCTAGTTTCATTTCTGATATGTCCAGGCGCAGTAGTAATGTTATCTTTAATGTAAAAGTCCTGGGTATCTTTTTTTAATCCAATTTCTTGGTTGAATTTGTAAAGAAAATCAGCATATTGAATCGGGCTCCACAAAGCGCCAGCACTATAATCAAATGTGTCAGAAGCTTTATATGCCAAACATAAGTTTGGGAGACAAGCGTCGAAATCTCTATCCATATAGTTGTAGTTAATGTCACCGATCAGTGTCCAATTTTCATGAATCAACTTAGCAACAAAAATGCCTGTTGTGATCTCATGTTCGCTGACTTTTACGGTGTTTTCAGTGTAGTACGTGTCCCCTTGCCAGAAAGAATATCCCAACCCTGCTTGCCAATAGTCTTGAGTATCAACCTCTCCAAAAACACGCAATTTATCATTGATTTGATAGTTGATATCAAGTGTAGCGACCGTTTTATCATTGTCTGGGTTTTGAGATAAGCTGACGGAAAAGATATCTGTAAAACGCTCAATAGATTCAACAAGGGTGTCATTTGCAGACGAGTAAAAAGGGAAGGTCAAAGCAAGTATTAATAGAAGGCGTTTCATGTTCAAATTCCGAATCGCTTTCCTTAGCTAGTGTGTAAAAACACCCGATAATAGCGTTCACTATTATCGGGTGAGCGGGTTCAACTCAGGTTGAATTTTAGCCGCGTAAACGTTGTTGAATAGCGGATTTAGCTTTCTGTAGTTTAGTTGGGTCGATAGATTGAAGCTTGTTACGGTCGATGTTTGAACCATCAAACACATGATCGTGATTCTTTGTTTGAATACGTACACCGTCATCTATTTTTGAAACAGTCGCAACCCATTGACCGTTGCCTTTGACTAAAGAGAATTGGTCAGAAGTAACATCGCCTTCCACACGAAGTAGTGTTTTTTCAAAGTCTCCGTTGCCAATAAATACGAGCTCGCCATCTTTGCGTTGGACAGTACCTACCCACTCGCTGGTGTTTTCGTCGATAATGTGGATTTCGCCGTTAATGATCTTAACTGTCAGGTCACGCTCTTCCATTTCAGGACGGTCTTCACCGAAATCTGGAGACCAACGAGGTGTATCATCAAAGTCCATATCTGGGTGCTCTGGAGAGGCTGGGAGAGTAGGTCGTGGGCTATCAATTACAATAGTTCCCTTGCCACTAGTTATCTCAAAACCACTGTCCACACGCTCAACAGTTGCTAACCATTCGCCATTACCTTTAACGATGGCTGCACTGCCGTTAGCTTCTAGGTCACCTTCAACTTTTACTAGAGTTTTTTCAAAGTCTCCGTTGCCACGGAAAATGATCTCACCATCCTTGCGTTGTACAGTACCTACCCACTCACTGGTGTTTTCGTCGATAATGTGGATTTCGCCGTTAATGATCTTAACTGTCAGGTCACGCTCTTCCATTTCAGGACGGTCTTCACCGAAATCTGGAGACCAACGAGGTGTATCATCAAAGTCCATATCTGGGTGCTCTGGAGAGGCTGGGAGAGTAGGTCGTGGGCTATCAATTACAATAGTTCCCTTGCCACTAGTTATCTCAAAACCACTATCCACACGCTCAACAGTTGCTAACCATTCGCCATTACCTTTAACGATGGCTGCACTGCCGTTAGCTTCTAGGTCACCTTCAACTTTTACTAGAGTTTTTTCAAAGTCGCCGTTGCCACGGAAAATGATCTCACCATCCTTGCGTTGTACAGTACCTACCCACTCACTGGTGTTTTCGTCGATAACGTGGATTTCGCCGTTAATGATCTTAATTGTAAGGTCACGCTCTTCCATCTCGGGACGGTCTTCACCGAATTCAGGAGACCAACGTGGTGTAGCGTCAACATCAACGTCTGGGTGTTGTGGGAGATAATCCACATCATTGTCGCTATTGGAACTAGACGACGTGCTCAAAAGCCCTGCAACCAATGCAGCAGAAGCGGCACCAACTGCAGCCCAAGTACCGTTAGATTGTTTTTCGTAAGTGACGTCATCGATTGTGGCTGTCGTGCCCGGAGTTGCATTCGCGTATTGTTCGTTTAACTTATACTGAACAGAAGCATCGATAGCGTTCATCTGCCCGTCAATAAGTTGAAGTGTTTGTTGGTTTGCTAGCTCTACGTCAACTTGAGGTGCAGAAGCAAAAGCAGGTGCTGCTAATACGCTAGAAATTGATATGGCTAAGAGTGATGCTTTCATAAAGTAGGATCTCGTTATTGAATGGAGCGTCTTGCTATCAATGCCTCCTTGGCAAGTGCGTTTATTATTCTCGGTGGTGAGGTTTTCAACAATATAGCCAGCTAGTGTTAATGTATAAATTGGATTTATGCTTTTATGATATTTTGGCTAATCATTAGGCTTTTAAATGATTTGTATGTGTAGTTTGAGTTCTCTACTTTATGTGTTGGCTTTTCATAAGTATTGATAGAAGGCGCGAGGTAAATATGTTCGGTTGGATAAAAGCTTGGATTAGGAAATACGATAAGTGGTGTGAAGAGCTTGGGCTAACGCCTGAAAACAAGCGCAGTTGTGTTCCTTATCGTCGAGATCCTCAAGGGCAGCAAGCTGAGAGTGGGAAAGATGACACAGCAAACAAGTGATTTTCCGCTATTTGATACACATTGCCACGCAGACTTTGAGGCGTTTGAGCAAGGTTTTACCCATGAGCTGAGCATTGAGGGATATATCAAAGAGGCAAAACAGGCTCAAGTTGAGAAGTTACTCATCCCTTCTATCGGTCAAAATAACTGGCATAAGCTTGAGAAAATTGCGCAATCTCACCCCAATGTTTACTACGCATTAGGCTTTCATCCTTACTTTTTAGAGCAAGCGGATGAGATGCAATTTGAAGAACTTCACCAACTACTCGCATCAAAAACACGTCAGTGTGTGGCCATTGGTGAGTGTGGGTTGGACTTTTTTGTGGATGTGGAACAGGAGAAACAAGAGCGCTTTTTCATCCAGCAAATGGAACTTGCCAAGGCGTTTGACCTGCCTTTAATCATCCATGAGAGGAAGTCTTACAACCGACTTATCGAGCTAATAAAGCAGCATAAGTTCACCTTAGGTGGTGTGATTCACGGTTTTTCTGGGAGTGAACAGCAAGCTTTGGCGTGGATCAAGCTCGGTTTCTATATTGGCGTCGGTGGAACGATAACTTACCCAAGAGCGCAAAAAACACGCACAACCATCGCAAAATTGCCCCTTGAATGTCTGGTATTGGAAACGGATGCTCCGGACATGCCCATGTATGGAAACCAAGGAAATGTTAATCATTCCAAATATTTAGTTACGATCTTAAATGAACTTTTTTTGCTTAGAAAAGAGCCAAAGCAATCGATTGCAGCGCAAATTTGGCAAAATAGCCATCGCGCATTCGGTATATGTGAATAAAATCGAAGGTTTTTGTTTATCGTTTGCGTAAATTGCACTGAGCTTGTGATTTGGGTCACATTTGCGTGTGAATGGTACATGAATCTTCTACGAAAGTGTGAGGTCGGCATTACTTTATTAGTGGTCGCATGAGTATAATTGCCTCCGCTTTATAGCCCCATTTTGTAACACGCCAATAAATAACTAATAAGGAAGTCATAAACTATGAGCCTGTTTATGAGCCTAGTCGGAATGGTTGCACTGATCGCAATCGCAGTACTACTATCTGACAACCGCAAAGCTATTAATCTAAGAACAGTGGGTGGCGCTTTCGCTATCCAATTCGCACTTGGTGCATTCGTACTTTACATCCCTTGGGGTCGTGATCTACTTGCAGGTTTCTCTGCTGGTGTAGCAAACGTGATCGACTACGGTAAAGACGGTACTGGTTTCCTATTCGGCAGCCTAGTTAACTTCTCAGTTGACGGTATCGGTTTCATCTTTGCTTTCCAAGTACTACCAACTCTGATTTTCTTCTCTGCACTTATCTCTGTACTTTACTACATTGGTGTTATGCAAATTGTAATCAAAGTTCTTGGTGGTGGTCTTCAGAAAGCTCTAGGTACTTCTCGCGCCGAGTCTATGTCTGCAGCAGCAAACATCTTCGTTGGTCAAACTGAAGCACCTCTAGTTGTTCGTCCATTTGTTCCTAAAATGACTAACTCTGAACTATTCGCAGTAATGTGTGGTGGTTTGGCTTCTGTAGCTGGTGGTGTACTAGCGGGTTACGCATCTATGGGTGTACCTCTAGAGTACCTTGTAGCAGCATCATTCATGGCAGCACCAGGTGGTCTACTATTCGCTAAAATCATCAAGCCTGAAACAGATACGCCAGACGACAACATCGCTGACGAAATGGACGGTGGCGATGACAAACCAGCTAACGTTATCGACGCAGCAGCAGGTGGCGCATCAGTTGGTCTACAACTAGCACTTAACGTTGGTGCAATGCTACTAGCATTCATCGGTCTAATTGCTCTAATCAACGGTATCCTAGGTGGCATCGGTGGTTGGTTCGGTATGGAAAACCTAACTCTAGAACTTCTTCTAGGTTGGATCTTCGCACCGCTAGCATTCATCATTGGTGTTCCATGGGAAGAAGCAACTATCGCTGGTTCTTTCATTGGTCAGAAGACAGTTGTTAACGAATTCGTTGCATACCTAAACTTCGTACCATACGTTGGTGAAAACGCTCAAGTTGTTGCAGCAACTGGTCAAGTGATGTCTGAGAAGACTCAAGCTATCATCGCATTCGCACTATGTGGTTTCGCAAACCTTTCTTCAATTGCGATTCTTCTAGGTGGTCTAGGTGGTATTGCACCAAGCCGTCGCCACGACATCGCACGTATGGGTGTTAAAGCGGTAATTGCTGGTACTCTATCTAACCTGATGGCAGCAACAATTGCTGGCTTCTTCCTGTCTTTCTAATTAGTTAGAAATCGATATATAGACGCCATAATAATATCGCCCCGTAGCAAGAAATTGCTGCGGGGCTTTTTTGTTTTTAGGCCTGCCGTTTTTAGTATATGCACGCGCTTATGCTTAGATTAGATGTAGGGTCTAGAATGTTTTTTTGAGATACAAACCGTTTGCGTTCTAAGGAGCACTACAATTTATTGATGGATACCTATAATGTATAAGCTAAAGGGATAGGATGTCTCTGTTGGCAAGAAAGTAACCTCGAAATCAACTCGAACGTTATTCTTCTGGGATTAAGCCAAAATTAGCGATACGCTATAGATGTTAGACACAACATGACTGATTTGTTGTGCCATAGACCAAACTGGTACTGTGCGGTGACAAGGATTGCAATTGGTAGCGAAAGTTATCAAGTCTTCAGGGAACCAAGTCCGTTCATTTGTGGCTACTGAGCATTACTAAAATATCCATCTATACTGGATGGAGGGCGAAGTAGTTAACTATTTGAATATATTGATCGGAGATAGAAATGAGCGATTTAAAAGCAGCAGCTCTACGTGCACTTAAACTTATGGACCTAACTACGCTAAATGACGACGATACTACTGAAAAAGTAGTGGCGCTTTGTCATGACGCGAAGACTGCAGTAGGCAACACCGCTGCAATCTGTATTTACCCTCGCTTTATCCCAGCAGCTAAGAAAGCGTTGCGTGAGCAAGGTACTCCAGAAGTACGCATTGCGACTGTAACTAACTTCCCTCATGGTAATGACGACATCGAAATTGCTGTTGCAGAAACAAAAGCAGCGGTAGCGTACGGCGCAGACGAAGTTGACGTAGTATTCCCATACCGTGCTCTTATTGCTGGCAACGAAGAAGTTGGCTTTGAGCTAGTTAAACAGTGTAAAGCAGCTTGTGGTGACATCACGCTTAAAGTGATCATCGAAACAGGTGAACTGAAAGAAGAAGCACTAATCAAGAAAGCTTCTCAAATCTGTATCGAAGCAGGTGCAGACTTCATCAAAACTTCAACAGGTAAAGTGCCAGTAAACGCGACTCCAGAGTACGCGCGCATGATGCTTGAAGTTATTCGTGACATGGGTGTTGCTAAAACAGTTGGTTTCAAACCAGCTGGTGGCGTACGTACTGCTGAAGATGCAGCACTATACCTAGCAATGGCTGATGAGCTACTAGGCGCTGAGTGGGCAGACAACATGCACTACCGTTTTGGTGCTTCAAGCCTACTAACTAACCTTCTTAATACATTAGAAGTGACAGACCAGACTGCTGATCCAGCAGCATACTAATTTACTCGTCATATTTGACACCGCAGCGTTGTTGACTGCATAAGTTCCTCCTAATCACATAGAGCCTCTATGCTCATAGGAATGAACTCACTGGTCGCCTAACTGCAACGCCAAATATTTAGAGTATTGAACATAATAAGTCTGTTTGATGGAGTGGCGTCAAGCCACTCCATATTACCTCTTTTCCCTACAAACCATACTCACTAGAGTTTGGGAGGCACTAATGTATCTACCTCAAGAAATTATTCGCAGAAAACGTGACGGTGAAGTCCTAACAGCTGAAGAAATTAACTTCTTCATTCAAGGTGTGGCTAAGAACACGGTTTCTGAAGGCCAAATTGCCGCATTCGCAATGGCTATCTTTTTTAATGAAATGACGATGCCAGAACGTATCGCACTAACGTGTGCAATGCGTGATTCAGGCATGGTGATTGACTGGAGCCACATGAACTTTGATGGCCCAATCGTTGATAAACACTCTACTGGTGGTGTTGGCGACGTTACTTCTCTGATGCTTGGCCCAATGGTGGCAGCATGTGGCGGTTTCGTTCCAATGATCTCTGGTCGTGGTTTAGGCCACACTGGCGGTACGCTAGACAAGCTGGAATCTATTCCGGGTTACAACATTACACCAACCAACGATGTGTTCGGTGAAGTAACGAAAGATGCTGGCGTGGCTATCATCGGTCAAACAGGCGATCTAGCTCCTGCTGACAAGCGTGTTTACGCAACTCGTGATATCACAGCAACAGTCGATAACATCTCGCTGATCACGGCTTCAATCCTATCTAAGAAACTGGCTGCGGGCCTTGATTCTCTAGTGATGGATGTAAAAGTAGGTTCAGGCGCATTCATGCCGACTTACGAAGCATCTGAAGAGCTAGCGAAATCTATCGTTGCAGTAGCAAACGGTGCGGGTACTAAAACAACAGCAATCCTAACGGACATGAACCAAGTGCTGGCTTCTTCAGCGGGTAACGCAGTAGAAGTTCGTGAAGCGGTTCAGTTCCTAACGGGTGAATACCGTAACCCTCGTTTGTTAGAGATCACTCTAGCATCGTGTGCTGAAATGCTGGTGCTCGGTAACCTAGCTAAAGACTCAGACGAAGCGCGCGAAAAACTGATGGCAGTACTGGATAACGGTAAGGCAGCAGAGTGCTTCGGTAAAATGGTAGCGGGCCTTGGTGGTCCAGCTGATTTCGTAACGAACTACGATAACTACCTAGAAAAAGCAGAAATTATTAAACCAGTGTACGCGCTAGAAAGCGGTGTGGTATCAGCAATGGATACTCGTGCAATTGGTATGGCTGTGGTTGGTATGGGCGGCGGTCGTCGCGTAGCAACGGACAGCATTGATTACGCAGTCGGTTTTGATCACTTCATTCGTCTTGGCGAAGTAGCAAGTGAAGATAAACCATTAGCAATGATTCATGCTCGCAACGAACAACAGTGGCAAGAAGCTGCAACAGCATTACAAAATGCAATCACAGTGGGCGGAGAATATACAGCAACGCCAGACGTTTACCGTCAGATTCGTTCTGAAGACGTGTAAATAACAGGTATCGGCATACCTCGTGTATGCCGATAAACAGAGTTCTGGTGCAAAGAGCAATAAGTTGGTGAAGAAAATGAAAAGAGCATTTATTTTAGTTTTAGATTCATTCGGTATCGGTGAAACAGCGGATGCAGATAAATTCGGTGATGTAGGTTCTGACACTATGGGTCACATCGCAGATCATTGTGACCAAGGTCTTGCCGACAATGCAGATCGTAAAGGTTCACTGGCACTGCCAAACCTGTCTAAGCTAGGTCTAGCGATGGCTCACAAAGAGTCTACGGGTAGTTTTGCTCCTGGTATGGATGCAGACGCTGAGATCATTGGCGCTTACGGTCACGCTGCTGAGCTGTCTTCTGGTAAAGACACGCCATCAGGTCACTGGGAAATCGCAGGTGTTCCTGTACTGTTTGACTGGGGCTACTTCACCGACAAAGAGAACAGCTTCCCAAAAGAACTGACTGACCGCATCCTTGAGCGTGCAGGCCTGTCTGGTTTCTTGGGTAACTGCCACTCATCTGGTACGGAAATCCTAGATAACCTAGGTGAAGAGCATATGAAGACTGGCTTGCCTATCTTCTATACTTCTGCAGATTCTGTTTTCCAGATCGCTTGTCACGAAGAGACATTCGGCCTGCAAAACCTATTAGACCTTTGTCAGATTGCTCGTGAAGAGCTAGAAGACTACAACATTGGTCGTGTTATCGCTCGTCCGTTCATTGGCCCAGGTAAAGGTCAATTCGAACGTACTGGTAACCGTCGTGATCTTTCTGTTGAGCCACCTGCAGCCACCATTCTTCAGAAGTTGGTTGATGAGAAGGGCGGTAACGTTCACTCAATCGGCAAGATCTCTGATATCTACGCGGGTTGTGGCATCACTCAGAAAACCAAAGCAACAGGTATCCCTGCGCTATTTGAAGCAACCAAAGATGCGATCAATGAAGCGGGCGACAACACTATCGTGTTCACTAACTTCGTTGATTTTGACTCAGCTTACGGCCACCGCCGTGATGTTGCTGGTTACGCAGCGGCACTTGAGTACTTCGATGGTCGCATCAATGAAATCATCGATATGATGAAAGAAGACGATGTGCTTATCTTAACTGCTGACCACGGTTGTGATCCGACATGGCCAGGTACAGACCATACTCGTGAGCACATCCCTGTGATTGTTTACGGTCAGAAGGTTCCAGCCGGTTCTTTAGGCCGTCGCGATACATTTGCTGATATCGGTCAAAGCTTAGCGTCATACTTTGGTACATCGCCAATGGGACACGGTACAAGCTTTCTATAATAGTTAACGAAGAGAGAGGGAAACCTCTCTCTTCTTTTTTTGTTTTGAGATTAAGGATATTTTCAATGGCTACTCCACATATTAATGCTGAAATGGGTGATTTCGCTGACGTAGTTTTAATGCCAGGTGACCCGCTACGTGCTAAATACATCGCTGAAACCTTCTTAGAAGAAGTGGTTCAAGTGTGCGACGTTCGCAACATGTTTGGTTACACCGGTACTTACAAAGGTCGTAAGGTTTCGGTAATGGGACACGGTATGGGCATTCCATCTTGTTCTATTTACGCGACTGAGCTGATCAAAGACTTTGGTGTGAAGAAGATCATTCGTGTAGGTAGTTGTGGTGCAGTGAGCGAAGATATCAAAGTGCGTGATGTGGTGATCGGCATGGGCGCATGTACTGACTCTAAAGTGAACCGTATTCGCTTTAAAGATCATGACTTTGCGGCTATTGCGGATTACAAAATGGTGCGCGCGGCAGAAGATGCAGCCAAAGCTCTCGGTGTCGGCGTAAAAGTCGGTAACCTGTTCTCGGCTGAGCTGTTCTACACGCCAGATCCAGAGATGTTCGAAGTAATGGACAAATACGGCATTGTTGGCGTAGAGATGGAAGCGGCTGGCATCTATGGTGTGTGTGCTGAATACGGCGCAAAAGCTCTAACGATTTGTACTGTTTCTGACCACATTAAGACTGGTGAGCAAACGACATCAGATGAACGTCAAACGACTTTCAACGACATGATGGTTATCGCACTAGACTCTGTACTGCTTGGCGACCAAGAATAATCTTGATTTGTCTTAGCTTGATAAGTTAACAGATAACAAAAAGCCCCGTTGCTGCCTGAGCGTCGGGGCTTTTTATTGGATTGCTGTATTTATTCTGAGTCTAGTATTTATTGTCAGCCTAGTGTGTTTATGAGCTTACATTTTTCAATAGTAAGTTCTCACCAGACTTAGTTGGTCTTCTGCGAATCAGCATGATGAACAACACGCCACTCACAAACCCCATCAACACCATACCGATCATGTAGCGATCACTTTTGCGGTAGTGGTGATCAGAAATCGCCGTCATCTTACCGGTTTCAAAAGTCACTCGAATAAAGCCGATGATCGTTTTCTCTGGAGAATAAATAGGTTCAACTAACTGTTGTCTGCCGATACTTGCTGTTGAAAGTGGTGTATCTAAGCCAAGAACCTCACGTACCGAGAGGGCTTTTTCGCTCGAAGCCAGTCGGATACCCTCTGCATCATAGATGGTGGTATCGAACACCAGTCGGTCTTGAGATAGCTGGTTAGTCAGATCAAGCAATCGCTCTTGGTCTTGTTGCGTGATCATCTTGCTGGCTGAAAGTGATGCCTGAGAGATAAGCAGCTTGGTAAGAGTTTCCAACTGTTTTGCTTGGATCTTCTCGTTACCTTTACTGATCACGACCGTATTTTTAATCGTTACAACGAACATGGTAGCCAACAAAATGAGGGCTAGCATTCGTAAAGCGTTACGTATTGAGAACAATGATTCATTCATGTTTCACGAAGCCTGAAATAAACAAATGTTATGATTAAGACATATTGAGACTTGCGTTTTCAAATTGCAATAGGTTAACGTTTAGCATAGTTAATTAGGAATCATACACATGGACGCTCAGAAATATCTGCCGATAAAAAGGCATACGACATTATTAACTCGACTCCCCGAGACTCGTTTCGCTTCTCAACTCGCTAAATCCAAGGCCAATTGGATTGTGTTTGGTGAGTACCTATCTCCACAATCTTTCGATGACATCGACTTTTTCACTGGCACTTACAACACCATCCTCGATACGTGGAAGGTTGGGCATTATGAAGTGGCTTTGATGTCAGGCAATCTAACGCCAGCACACGAAGAAATCCTCCAAGCGCTAAAGCTTGATTATGCTTGCCTTAGCGAGGTCCCAGACTTATCTAAGCCAGGTTTGATCGTGATGGATATGGATTCCACAGCGATTCAAATTGAATGCATCGATGAGATTGCCAAGCTAGCTGGAGTGGGAGAGTTAGTCTCTGAAATCACAGAACGAGCAATGCAAGGCGAGCTCGACTTTGAACAGAGCCTACGCCAGCGAGTAGGAGCACTGAAAGGTGCGGATGAATCGATATTTGAGCAAGTGCGTCAGTCATTGCCATTCATGCCAGACTTGGTCGGGCTGGTGAATACTCTAAATAAGCTTGGCTGGAAAACGGCGATTGCATCAGGCGGTTTTACTTACTTCTCTGATTACCTGAAAGATACCCTTGATCTAGACCATGCTCAATCAAACACGCTTGAGATCGTCAACGGTAAGTTGACGGGTGAAGTCTTAGGCGATGTTGTTTCGGCGCAGACCAAAGCGGATATCTTGGTAGAGTTGGCTGAAGAGTACGAATTGGAACTACATAATACCGTTGCCGTTGGTGATGGTGCCAATGACTTGGTGATGATGGGCTCTGCAGGTTTAGGCATTGCCTACCACGCAAAACCAAAAGTAGAGCAGCAAGCTCAAACTGCTGTTCGTTACGCAGGTTTAGGCGGTGTGCTGTGTATCTTGTCGGGTGTATTGGCTAAGCAACAGAAGATCAGCTGGCAAGCGAAACCTTAGGGGCTCTACCTAAGTGCTATTGGCTATGTATCTTATTTAGCAATAGTGGCTCAGACACAAAAAAAGCAGGCTATCAGCCTGCTTTTTCAATTTTCATGCTTAAGTTAATACGCCACTCGAGGCTAGCGTGTTAGCTCCAATCGAATCAGCACTTCATCGGTAATATCTTCTATCTCACCATAACCGATAAAAGCGGTGACCTCATTTTCTAATTTCTTCGCCTGGTGCATGCTGATTCGTGCAAGTTCTTCTAAATCCGATTGGAATAAACTGGTGAGTGGATTAAAGATGGGAGCTGTCGTGACTCGCAATACGTATACGTCACCTAAGTGCTGTGCCTTCTTAATGAATAAGATTCGCTCTTTTGCAGACGTGAAATCTTTGACCAGTTTCGTATGTACGGATTGGATCTTGTCACCAAACTTAACCGCAGCAATGTAGACGTCATGGTGTTTAGGTTCTGCCCCTTCAATCCTTTTTAGTGGCTCAGCCAGTAGCGAGTTAGAGTGCCCTTTGAAAATAGGTTCGAGTGAGAACTTTTGATTGTGTCCAAGCTTTGCGAGCAAGGCTAGATGCTTATTCAATGGGAAATTCACACCAATTATCTTACAGCGCAGTGTTGAGCTTGGTTTATCAATGAATATTGGGTTACTGACCATCTTGCTCAACAAAATGTTGTGCAGTGATTCGAGTAGCGAATGTGTTGGCAGTATCTCTTGCTTCTTAATCAGCTTACTTTGGTTTTGATCGATAAGCCCATTAAGGAAAGCGATGGTACGCATTGTCTTGGCGTTCTCGGCAATAACCAACTGCACGTTGCGACCATTCGGACTCACTCGAATTACGTGGTAAGGCACTGTGCTCAGTGGCAGGTTCTTGTCATAGAGCTGCAGTTCATTGAAGTTCACTAATACCGGATCATTAATCTTGAGTACCATTGGGTGTTCAAGGCTAATGCTCAGTCCACGCTTCGAAATATCTAAGGTGTGTCCGTTCGCCGCTGTGCCATCTTGTGATGTAAGTTGCAACGGTGACTTAAATTGGTATCTCGGCTCTTTACGACGAGTCTGAGAGTCAAAGTAGATGCTTTGAATATTGCCGACGACAGTACGCGGGTGACGGAAGCGGTTCAATTCACTGCTTGGAATGCGTGGCTTTTCACTCAGAAGATAGTCCGCCGCACTTTCGTGATCGCCAATCTCTTGCAAGATTCCGCAATGCGTCAGTTGAGCTGAGCTTTGAGCCAGCGTATCCGAGTGTTTAGCTAATGCTTGTCGCTCAGTGTCTGAAAGTTCGAAAACCGAGAACTTGAACGCCTTCCAACTTTTACGTTTGCCACCGATGTGCCAGAACAGCTGTCTTTGTTCACGAGAGGCTTCAGGCAGCATCATTGAATAGAACAAGGTCTTGTTTTGGTGTTCATGGGTAAAAGAGTAGATAACGTTACTGGTTCCCTTCACTCCTGGTTTCGCCAACAGGTTCATACGTTGCTCGTTGAACAGGGTACCCAGCGCTTGTTGATTTCGTTCGTCGTGCCAATATTGCCATAATGGATGGTTGTTATCCGTCAGTAGGGCAAGCTTTAGTTCGCTGCCGCTGAAAAACAGGGGTAGGTTACAAGTATGCTTTAGATAGGTATGTTCGATTCCTCGAGTACGAGTTCGAATAATCCTATCTTGATTCTCATGGCTGGTTTTCTTACTGGTGCTATTTAAAGACTCATCGAGTAAGCGAGCCACAATATTGTTGTCGCTTACCTTGATGGTTCTTAGAAATTTGACCGCGTTGTTCTCATAAGATTCGTCGATACCCAAAACACGAAATTCAACCGCTTGGTTAACATCGTTTTCTTGGGACTTTTCGATAAGCTCTGAGAACTTAACGCTGATGATCTCGCCGAGGTTGTATCGAAAGGCGCTCGGTACTTTGAACTTTGCACCCGACGGGGAGATATCAACCGTTACACCATGTAGGCTTTGCCCTTTCGATGTGGTGATCTCGACCTGCGAGCTAATCTTGAGTCTGTTCTCTTGGCGTTTTAAGTCGTAACCTAGGTTAATAGCTTCCGCTTCGTACGGGCTATTGGCGCTAGTAATGTCGTGGTTACCTTGAGAAGATGTTTTAACAACGCTCAGAGGCTGAGTTCGCGGAGTCATTACTAACTCCCATGCGCCTTCTGTGTAACCTTTAAACTTTTTCGTACCACGTTGATATGCGTTTAAAGCGATATCATCGAGCCAGTGCTTACGGCCATCGAGAGTGAACTGACGACACTCATTATCAATACGCCCGCGTAAATCAATGCTCTTTGTACACGGAGCCATGATACGATTCAGTTCCATTTTAACCAGCAGTTTTAGAGACGGAGATTCGCCTTCTGTCATTTGAGAAAGAAGGAATTCGAAATCTTCGGCGTGGTAGGCCGGGATAAGACGTTCTGCTACAGATAGAATTTCAGATTGCTGCATACTTTTCTTGTTAGAATGGACGGTGCATTTATGTTATCGACTAGTTTAAATCGATCTTTAAGTATAAGTGGTATGACTGCAACGTTTATTTTCACCCGTACGGTCAAATAAGTCACAAATTGACAACATCATTGTGTAACTGAGTAAATTATTGAGGTTTTATGGCTAAGGCAAAACGAGCTTATGTGTGTAATGACTGTGGTGCTGACTTTCCACGTTGGCAGGGGCAGTGCAACGCATGTGGTGCTTGGAACACGATTACAGAAGTTAGGTTAGCCGCTTCACCTCAAGTAGCGCGCAATGAAAGATTATCTGGTTATGCAGGTGCAGTAACAGAATCGAGCGTTCAGACATTATCTGAAATTAATCTACAAGAAGTACCACGCTTTAGTAGTGGCTTTAAAGAGCTAGACCGCGTACTTGGTGGTGGTGTCGTACCGGGTGCTGCGATCCTGATTGGTGGTAACCCGGGTGCCGGTAAATCAACGCTGCTATTACAAACCATGTGTCAGCTTTCTTCTCAATTACCGACTCTCTATGTAACCGGGGAAGAATCTCTGCAACAAGTCGCGATGCGTGCGTCTCGACTTGGATTGCCAAAAGAGCACCTAAAGATGCTCTCAGAAACGAACGTGGATAAGATTTGTCAGGTTGCAGAAAAAGAACAACCTAAGATCATGGTTATCGACTCGATCCAAGTTATGCACGTTGCGGATGTTCAATCTTCTCCGGGCAGTGTTGCACAGGTTCGTGAATCGGCAACCGCATTAACGCGCTACGCAAAACAGAATAACGTTGCTGTGTTCTTAGTTGGACACGTAACTAAAGACGGCACCTTAGCAGGGCCAAAAGTACTTGAGCACATTATTGACTGTTCTGTTTTATTAGATGGCGGAACCGATAGCCGTTTTAGAACGCTACGCAGCCACAAAAACCGTTTTGGTGCAGTGAATGAACTGGGTGTGTTTGCGATGACAGGCCAAGGGCTAAAAGAAGTCAGCAACCCATCCGCTATCTTCTTGTCTCGTGGTGAAGAAGAAACCTCGGGCAGTTCTGTCATGGTGGTGTGGGAAGGGACGCGTCCACTTCTTGTCGAAATCCAAGCGCTGGTGGATTATTCACAGCTGGCTAACCCACGTCGCGTCGCTGTCGGCCTAGAGCAAAACAGGCTTTCTTTGTTATTAGCGGTGCTGCATAAACACGGCGGCTTACAAATGGCTGACCAAGATGTGTTTGTGAATGTCGTCGGTGGTGTTAAAGTAACCGAAACCAGTGCTGATCTTGCGTTGGTGATGGCTCTACTTTCTAGTTTCAGAGACCGCGCATTACCAAAAGATGTGGTGGTATTTGGAGAAGTAGGCCTAGCGGGTGAGATTCGACCTGTACCGAGCGGACAAGAGCGTTTAAATGAAGCATTTAAACACGGCTTTAAGAAAGCGATTGTACCGGCGGCTAACATGCCTAAAGGTGGCATTCCAGGAATGCAGATCCACGGTGTGAAAAAATTATCGGAAGCAATTAATGCTTTTGATGAGTTGTAATTGAACTCACTTCAGCTACTCTATACAGCAGCAATTCAGCCTAACCTTAACGCCGATTAGGCTTTAGGTTAGCACTATAATTAACAATCATTTAGATTGTTACTACTGAGTGCCTTTTTCTATATGTTAGAAAAAGGCAAAGTTTTTTAGTCCCAAATGCATGCAAAGCTATCAGTCTTCACAGATTGTGATATACTCTGCGCGCATTTTATATCCTATTAACAGAGTAAGACAATGGCAGATTTATCGAAATACAGAAACATTGGTATTTTCGCGCACGTTGATGCGGGTAAAACAACTACCACTGAGCGTATCCTTAAGCTAACTGGTCAAATCCACAAGACTGGTGAAGTACATGATGGCGAATCAACGACTGACTTCATGGAACAGGAAGCTGAGCGCGGTATTACTATCCAATCAGCAGCTGTAAGCTGTTTTTGGAACGATCACCGTCTAAACGTTATCGATACTCCTGGACACGTTGACTTCACAGTTGAAGTATACCGTTCTCTTAAAGTTCTTGATGGCGGTATCGGTGTATTCTGTGGTTCTGGTGGTGTTGAACCTCAATCAGAAACTAACTGGCGCTACGCTAACGAATCAGAAGTATCTCGTCTGATCTTCGTTAACAAACTAGACCGTATGGGTGCAGACTTCTACAACGTTGTTGACCAAGTTAAAAACGTTCTAGGTGCAACTCCTCTAGTAATGGTTCTACCAATCGGCCGTGAAGACGAGTTCGTTGGTGTTGTAGACCTACTAAGCCGTAAAGCATACGTTTGGGATGACACTGGTCTTCCTGAAAACTACGAAATCAAAGATGTTCCAGCGGACATGGTTGATGACGTTGAGCAATACCGTGAAGAGCTAATCGAAACTGCTGTAGAGCAAGACGATGACCTAATGGAAGCTTACATGGAAGGTGAAGAGCCTTCTATTGAAGACGTTAAGCGTTGTATCCGTAAAGGTACTCGTGATATCGCATTCTTCCCAACGTTCTGTGGTTCTGCGTTCAAGAACAAAGGTATGCAACTTATCCTTGATGCTGTAGTAGATTACCTACCAGCACCAACTGAAGTTGACCCTCAGCCTCTAATGGATGAGAACGGTGAAGAAACTGGCGAACACGCTATCGTTTCTACAGATGAGACTTTCAAAGCGCTTGCATTCAAAATCATGGATGACCGCTTCGGTGCTCTAACTTTCGTTCGTATTTACTCTGGTAAACTGAACAAAGGTGACACGATTCTTAACTCATTCACTGGCAAGACTGAACGTGTTGGCCGTATGGTTGAGATGCAAGCTGATGACCGTAACGAACTAACTAGCGCACAAGCTGGTGACATCATTGCGATCGTTGGTATGAAGAACGTGCAAACTGGTCACACTCTATGTGATCCTAAGCACCAAGTAACGCTTGAGCCAATGGTATTCCCAACTCCAGTAATCTCAATCGCTGTATCTCCAAAAGATAAAGGCGGTTCTGAGAAAATGGGTATCGCTATCGGTAAAATGGTTGCAGAAGATCCATCTTTCCAAGTTGAGACTGACGAAGAGACTGGCGAAACTATCCTGAAAGGTATGGGTGAACTTCACCTAGACATCAAGGTAGATATCCTTAAGCGTACATACGGCGTTGACCTAACTGTAGGTGCTCCTCAAGTTGCTTACCGTGAAACTATCACTCAAGCAATTGAAGATAGCTACACGCACAAGAAGCAATCTGGTGGTTCTGGTCAATTCGGTAAGATCGATTACCGTATCAAACCAGGCGAAGCAGGTTCTGGCTTCAAGTTCAACTCTGTAGTTGTGGGCGGTAACGTTCCTAAAGAATTCTGGCCTGCAGTTGAGAAAGGCTTCGCATCTATGATGGAAAACGGCGTACTAGCTGGCTTCCCAACTCTAGACGTTGAAGTTGAACTTTTCGATGGTGGTTTCCACGCAGTCGATTCATCTGCTATCGCATTTGAAATCGCAGCGAAAGGCGCATTCCGTCAATCTATGCCTAAAGCTGGCGCGCAACTTCTTGAGCCAATCATGAACGTTGACGTGTTCACTCCAGACGATCACGTTGGTGATGTTATCGGTGACCTTAACCGTCGTCGTGGCATGATCAAAGATCAACAAGCTGGCGTTACTGGTGTTCGTATTAAAGCTGACGTACCTCTTTCTGAGATGTTCGGCTACATCGGTCACCTACGTACTATCACTTCTGGTCGTGGCCAATTCTCTATGGAATTCGCACAATACGCACCATGTCCAACTAACGTTGCTGACGAAGTGATTGCAAAAGTTAAAGCAGAAAAAGAAGCTGGTAAGTAATTAGCCCTTTTCTCAATTAGCTAAAAAAGCCCCGCAAGTGAAAGCTTGCGGGGCTTTTTATTGCTTGTAACATACTGCGAGATGCGAGATGCGAGATGCGAGATGCGAGATGCGAGATGCGAGATGCGAGATGCGAGATGTGATATTGATATGGCCCCTAAAAAGTAGACACAGGGGTTGTCCCGTATTTAATCAACACGGGACAGATAAAGTAGGGAGAGATTAACGCTTTAAGTCGATGTAAATCTGCTCTACCTTGGTACGAGCCCAATCTGTTTTACGCAAAAATTTTAAGCTCGATTTAATGCTCGGGTCTTTTTTAAAGCAGTTGATGTTCACCATGTAACTCAACTCTTCCCAACCGTAATGTTCAACTAATTCAGTCAGTAGCTTCTGTAGAGTGATACCGTGAAGTGGATTATTGTCTTGTGTCATGAGATGTTCTCGCCATTTATTTGAGCTAAGTATACCAGTTTCGCTTTATGAATTATCCGACCATTTGAGTTCGTAATCGGTGTGGATAATCGAAAGCTCTTCTCTACCTGTATCACCAAACAATTTAACTTGAGTCTGCATCCATTCTTCGAAGCGTTTTATCTTTTCTCGATGGAAGTAACCTGGAGGCGCGCATAAAAAGTAATTGTATTTAGGCTTCAGCGCGATATTACCGATTCGGACGAGTTTCTTTTCCTGCAAATAGCGATACACCAAGCTGTGCTTAACCAAGGCAACGCCCTGAACGGATAATGCACCCTCTAAAACAAAATGTGAGCCGTCAAATTGCAATGATGAACGTCCTGCCTTCGCCCCAGCAACGTCTAACCATAGATTCCAATCCATATCAGGCCAACGGTCTTCAATTAACTCTGCTTTATGCAGATCGCTGATGTCATAGATTCCATATTTGTCTTGATAGATAGGATGGCAGACAGGGTAAACCACTTCGTCCATCAACCAACGTGATTCAATGTTTGGGTAGTTACCATGACCATATCGAACACAGACATCGACAGCCGAGTCTTCAAAGGTAACCAGTTTGTTGGTCGGTTCTATTAACATCGATAAATCTGGATGACAGTCGCGGAAGTCGCCAATTCTAGGTACTAACCAATGTTGTGCAAAAGAGGGCACGGTCGAAATCGACAATTGAGTGGGGTTGGGGTCTTGGTTTATTCGTCTTACTCCATCTTGAATATGAGCAAAGCCTTTCTTAGCTTGCAGGTAAAGCACTTCACCTTCATGAGTGAGTACTATTTTTCGGTGCTGACGAATAAACAGGTCTGCGCCTAACCATTCTTCAAGTTGGCGAATTTGTTGGCTGACTGCTGCAGCCGTGACAAATAGCTTTTCTGCTGCAAGCTTAAAACTGCCTGTTTCAGCCGCAGTATAAAAATAGTATATCCCTTGGAAAGGTGGGGTGCGCTCTCTCACATTAGTTTTCCTTAACTGAATGCCAGTATCTATCGTTTGTCGATGTTGCTCTATTGGTCGATTATTGACCATAACAAAGCGAGAGATCAACAGGAGAAAGGTTATGGATACGATCACAGCAACCGCAAATACCAACCATTCATTTTTGTCATCATTATCAATTAAGAAATTCTATTCTAAATTAGGCATGTACTTTCAAAATCGTAGAACCAGAAAGCAGCTGTCTGAGCTACCAGAGTATTTGTTGAGAGATGTAGGGATTACACAGGAACAAGTTGATAAGGAACTGAAAAAATCGTTTTGGGAGTGAGTGGGAGTGAGTGGGAGTGTTAGGGGAGGGACTGGCTAATCTAAGGTTGAGCGTACTTTGCTGCCAAAAAAGGAGCCATAATGGCTCCCTCTCGATTTTAATTATTCTTCCCAAACCACCAATTTATCTTTCGGCCAGTTATGACCAACTTCATGGTATTTCTGCTCAAGGATATGTCGCTTGATTTTGAGAGTCGGGGTTAACACGCCATTCTCAATGCTCCATGGTTCCTTAATCATCAATACACCTTTGATCTTCTCATGTGAACCGAGCTGCTCGTTCATTTTCTCGATAACGCGCTTTGTCGTTTTCTCATAGCGAGCTCTATCGAAATTAGGGAAGTCATGCGGTACCACAAGTAGGATTGGTCCTGGTAGGCCTAGACCTATCAAACACATCATTTCTACGCGGCTGTACTCAAACAGTTTGTTTTCGATTGGTACAGGGGCAACAAACTTACCTTTAGCGGTTTTAAAGGTATCTTTCTTACGCCCACGAATCGTTAGGTAACCTTCACTATCGATATCACCGATATCACCGGTATGAAGCCAACCATCCGAGTTAAAAGATTCTTGGGTTGCAATATCATTCTTGTAGTAACCAGAGAATAAGCCTTTGCCTCGAACTAGAATCTCTTCATCTTCAGCTATTTTGAGTTCGATCCCTGGACCTGCATTACCAACCGTACCAATTTTATCGGCTCTGAATGGGTAATTGAGCGTGCTGTAGGCGAAAGACTCTGTCATGCCCCATGCCTCGGTAATGTGCAGGCCAACGCTCTCATACCATGCGAGTAGAGCAGGTGATACAGGGGCAGAACCACATCCAAGAACGCGAGCTTGGTCTAACCCTAAGCCATCAGCAAGTTTCTTCTTAATGATGTTGTTGATAAACGGAATCTTCAGTAAGAAGTTCAGTTTCTTCTGTGGCAATTTGTCTTGGATTCGCTGCTGGAACAGAGTCCATAAGCGAGGAACTGAAATAAACAGCGTAGGGCGATGCATTTTCACATCATCAATAAAGGTGTCTAAAGATTCAGGGAAAGCCGTAACCACGCCCCCCATTACTGAAGAACCAAAGATGTAAACGCGTTCTGTAATATGAGCAAGCGGTAGGTAAGAAAACAGGCGATCGCCAGGTTGGATCCCAATATGGTCAATCAACCTTTGAACAGACCAAGTAAACGCGCCGTAGGTGAGCATTGCGCCTTTTGGTAACCCTGATGTACCCGATGTATAAACAAGTGACATCAGCTTATCGTCGTGATGCTGAGGGCGTTTGGTTGATGGTTCATGTGTCTCAATGAGCTTCTCGAAAGTGTGTTGGCACTTCGCTGCGCTGTCGTATGGCAGTGAAATACTCACCAAGCTCGGATTGTCATCAAGTACTTTTTGAGTGGCTTTAGGATCGTCAAGCTTACCCGCAATCACAATTTTACTTTCACTATGCTCAATACAGTACTGAATGGTATCTGCACCCGCTGTTGGAAAGATTGGGACGCTGACAAAATCTCCTAACATCATTGCAAGATCGCAGATGAACCACTCTGCACAGTTTTTTGATACGAGAGCGACTCGATCGCCTGGTTGGGCTCCGAGTCCTTCTAATGCTGACGCCAATTTCAGTGCTTTGTCGGCTACTTCTTTATAAGTAAATTCGACAAATTGGCGGTTAATAATCTGTTTCAAATAGACTTCATCTGGGCGTTCTTCTGCCCATTTTAAAATCATGTCATTGGGTGTAGGGAGAGCTGTTGCTTGTTCTTGGCTAAACTCGTTAGGCTGAATCATTGTCTAACTCCATGTTTTTCGCTAAGTTATTTTTGGTTATTTTTGTTAAAATCATGTTAAATGTACCATGATTTTTTCTTTTAGGGAGTAAAATTAGCGTTTTCTGTTATCTGTGCAGGCACGTCTGTAGCTTGCAGGGGTTACGCCCGTCCTTTTCTTAAAAATTCTTGAAAAATACGACACATCCTTGTAGCCACATTGATAAGAAATTACAGCTATTTTTGATTCGGTATCCGCTACGTGTAAGTCCACGGTTTATTATAAGATATTATCGAAACAACCCTGACACTGTATTCAATTACCAGAGCTGTTATCAATTCAAATTTTAGGTTAGAAATTTAATGATCGCCATCGCCATCGCCATATAAGAATATATGTATCAGTTGAGCAAGGCTTGGTATTGCTTGTTTAGTTTGTACACTTTTGCTACGTAAGTTCTTGTTTCTGCAATACGTAATTGTGTTGTTAGCATTGTATATAACTCATCAACTGATAACTTATTGATATTTTTGGAGAATGAACTGATGTCTTTATCACCGAAGGAGTATTTCATTAGATTAGACAAGCCACAGTTATAGGAAGCAATTGCTAGTAGTCTTCTCGCGCTAGGGGAGCGAATGTTGTTGAGATACTTCGTCTCCAAGAGATGCAAATAAGCGGTCCCTACATCAATATTGAATTCAGGGATAAAGAGATCTTGTGCTCTGATAGGTCTATTGCCATAGAGTTCACGTGAAACTTCAGCTGCCCCACCATTAACAAGAATTTGCATTAATCCAATAGCAGAGGCGTGGGAAACAGCATTTGGATCAAAGAAACTTTCAGCGTGTATCATAGCAACGATTAATGATGCTGGAATTTTCCACTTTGTTGCAGAACGCTCAATGTGAGTTTGATATATTGTATATTTATCGCTGACGCTGTCAGTGATTTTATGGGATAAAAGTACGGGTGGATCGGTTTTGGAAGCTCGTAGTTCGTGTATTCTCTTGCTTTTCGGAACCACAATTCGCTGCAATCTTTGATTTTCTTGCAGTTCTTCATAAGAGTTTATCGAATCTCTCATATGAGTCACTTTCGCTGAGATCTCACTATTAACACTAATTAATATCAATGAAACTGAAAGACAGAGATACTTCATATTTTAATAGAGTTGTTGTTCATGTTTCATAGGTGATAGGTACTTCTTAGTCTGTTATGAATCCACTGATGATATTTTCCAAACTCACTGTGCAATGGCCAGATCATAGACGCATATATTTGCTTACCAAACAATTGAGTATCACTGGGTATTTTTATTAATTTGTTCATTACTGTTTTGGTTTCAATGATATGCTGAGGAAGAAGGGCTATCCCTTTCCCTGCGCTACAGAGTTCAAGGATAGTACTAATATCATCCAATACCCAAATGTTATGGCTTGAAATGATGGAATAATCAATAATATCTTTATATCCATCAAGCAATAACAATCGATTGTTTTGTGAATTGAATTTTGAGTTTTGAACGACTTCTTTACTCGCCACCCAAATGCAATTAACTAAAAATAATTCTTCTATATTAAAGTTATAGATGGTTTTGTGATAGGGGTTTCCTATCGCGATATCAATTTTTTTACGATTGATATAATCACCTAAAATATAGCTTGGTTTTGTTACAACGTTTATCTCAACTTCTGGAAACTCCTCAGAAAATTCAATAAGAGCATTTCTTACATTTGAATTTAGCATTAGCAGGTCAATGCCTACTTTTATTTTTGTTAAATTTGAATTTGATAGATTTTTAGCAATGTTACTTAACTCTTTGTGTTTGCTTATTATTGGTGTGGTTAGCGCATATATTTTTTTTCCTTTATCGGTTAATGATACGGTGTGACCACCTCTATCAAAAAGAAAATATCCTAAATCTTGTTCTAGATTTTTTATCGCTCCACTTATCGTTGATTGCGATTTACCTAGTTTCCTCGCAGCACAACTGAACGAACCTTCAGAGGCAACAGTATGAAATGAGATTAAATTGTCTAAAGTGAGCCTCATATCTCCCTCCTGCAGACTTTGCACCGTAAGTAATAGGCTAATACTAATAATCTGAGTTGGCACTATTTGAAATTAAAATGTGATCTAGATCACGCTTTCACTTTGGGTGTAATGAACTTAATTTTCAAAAATAAATATTAATTTAGAAGCTAAATCCCTTTAAATTAATTAGATACATAATATAAAAAAATAACCACTTTAAAATCATGTGTAATTTTAGTTTGGATATCGGGGAAACCGATAGTAAACGAATGTGAGAAAGTGATCTGATTACTAAGATCTAATTGCTTTGCACTAGAAGCATGAAAAAAGGATGGCATCATGATTACTAAACTTTACGTAAATATGCTCAATTATTTGAATAAACTTAAAAATGATGAAAAAGGCGTTACCGCGATTGAATATGGGTTAATCGCTGTTGCAATGGCAACCATGTTAATCGCAGTTTTTTATACAGATGCGACTAGTTTTGTAGACACTTTGGAAACGTCGTTTGCAACTATTAGAACAAATCTTAGCCTTGGCGACTAATTTTAGGTTTGATTAGCTACCTAATATTACCGAAATTTGACATTAGGTAGCTAATAACTTCATTTGATAAAGTGTTACTTGTAAATTTTTATGAGAGTAAATTATGTTATATATATCCGCATTTATTACTCTTATTTTCTTTAGTTTGATAATATGTTTTAAAGATATAACGGAGAGAGAAATACCTAATTTATATGTCGTAATTATTGCGATAGCTTCTTTTACTTTAGGGTTTACGACCTCAGATTTTAGTAAGATATTGATTGTTTTTGTTTTAGGTGTCGTTCTTATTAGTTTTTGGTTAGCAAATTTTATTGGTGGGGGCGATGTTAAGCTTATTTTGGCTTTCTCTTTAGCGATACCAGCGAACGATATGTTTGTAGCCACTATATTGGTGATTTTGATTGGTGGAGTTATTTCTGTTACTTATCTACTACTTCATTTTTGTGGGAAATATGGTTCCAATATTTGGGATGGATTAAGCACTTTAAAACCGACGAATGAAGGTATTCCATATGGCGTTGCGATCTGTAGTGGTTTTGCTCTGGTCATTTTCAAAAATGTTGTAACAGGAGGTTTTGTATGAAAAAAAGTCTCAGTCTGTTTGTTGCTGTAGCAGCTGTTGCAATCGGCGGTTATGGAATATATCAGAACCTAAATAAGACGAGTGAACCTACGGTTGAAAAAACTGAAGAATACGTTCAGGTCTGGCGAGCAAACATCCAACTCGTTAAGGGGAAACCGATTGATGCTTCTTTGGTTAAGAGAGAGCAAATTCTTAAGAGTTTGGCCATTGGGGAAGGGATTAAGGCTGATGTAAATTTAGATTTTTCTCCAGCCACATTACTTAATAGAAATTTATCCCAAGGTGATTTGGTTTTACCCGAATACCAAAATAAAAAAGGTTCTCCTGGATATATTGATTTGCTTATATCAGAAGGTAAAGAGCCTTACCCACTATTAGTCAGCAGTACTAACCTAATATTAGATTATATAAGACCTGGAATTTATGTTGATGTGTTATCAATAAGCTCGCCGGTGGAAAATCTGTCCGGTGACCTTGATAGACGTATTGGCTTTAATGGTGTTAATGCTAATTTGCTTCTTAAGCGAGCTAAGGTGCTCGGTACGTCGAGTGGCAGCAAAGGTGATGATGGTAATCTCGATTCTACGTTTCAGCCGGCGGCATCCGCAGGTGAGGAAACCGGGCAAGCTGTTGTCATTATTGAGATTGATCCGGTAGATATTGCAAGAGTGTCGCTTGCTGAAAAAACGATGCACTTGGAGGTGTATCGCAGTAATAGCTATGAAGTTCCGATTGATGCTGACGTTAGAAATGTTATTGAAAATTATAGTGGAGTGTCGGAGTTAAGAGGTTCAAGACGTCAGACCGTTCAAGGGGGCGAACTGTAATGGGTATAACAGCAAAGATAACGAGATGGGTATTAGTGATGAATCTGCTGTTGATAAACTCAATGGTATTCGCTTCACAGCGATATATTACTCAATTTGAAGGACAGCATATCTCTCTCAATGAAACGATCTCAACAGTGTTTATTAGCGCACCAGATATAGCCGATTATAATGTTATCGATGAAAAAACAATTGTCGTTTTTGCGAAAGAAGTGGGGCAAGCGCGACTCGAAATCTATGGCAAAAACAATAAATTACTATTGTCCGAGAAAATCATCGTCGATGTGGATCTGAGCCAAGTTCGTCGCCAGATTAAACTCCATTATCCAAAGCTAGACATTAAGCTAGAGTCCGTCGGAATGCAAGTTGCGGTAAGCGGTGTGGTTGATTCTAACCAGCAGCGTGATGATATATATCGGATGGTCGCAACCCTACTGGGGCGTGAGAAAGTCGCAAAGTATGAAGCGACTCGATTGCTTGAAATAGAAACCGATCTTATCGATATTCCAGAACCACAAGATATGGTTTTTGCTAGAAATATGACTTGGGATGGGATTTTAGAGCTACTTGAGGTCGCAACAGCGCAGCAGGTTAACGTCAAAATCTCGGTCGCTCAAGTAACTGAAAATTTTGCGCAGACAGTCGGTGTTGATTGGTCAAGCGTGGGGGCGGGTGTCGGAGAGTTTCTATTCCAACAGTTCGACGCTGCTGACCTTACAACTGTTATTACAGCATTGGGCAATGAAAATGTCGCGCAAATTTTAGCAGAACCAAATCTGACCGTTATTTCCGGTGAGTCCGCGAGCTTCTTAGTCGGTGGGGAAATTCCCGTAATCGTAACCACGAACAATAATATAAATATTACGTTTAAAGAGTTCGGTGTTCGTTTGAGTTTGACGGCCAATGTGATGAGCGAAGAGCGTATTCGTATGCAGTTGCTTCCCGAAGTGAGCGAAGTCGAGCGGTATATTCGAGCGGCAGGCATTGAGGTTCCACAATTGGCAACGCGTAGAGCCATGACGACGATCGAGTTGGGTGATGGTGACAGTTTCGTACTGGGCGGGCTAATGAGTAGCTCTGACTTGGAAGAGTTACAGAAAACCCCCCTACTAGGTGATATTCCAATTTTAGGCGCGGCATTTAGAAAATCTTCGACAGATAGAAGAAGAACCGAATTGTTAATTGTCGCGACAGTGAATTTGGTTCAACCAATAAAAAGTAAGAAGGTACAGCTGCCTCAAATGCATAAGACTTCTACATTTCATCGTTGGCTCAATATCGATTCTCCAGCTGAAGCAAACAGTGGTAGTGATCCTACAATTGAACTGTTATCTCAAGGAGGATTTATACAATGAAGAAATTAATTGTAATAGTGGTCATGATGTTTCTTATCTCGGGTTGCGCGGAGCGTTATCTTAATGGCAAAGGTAGTGAATACTTAGTCTACCCAGAGACTCATATCTATAAATTTAGTGTCAAATCTATTCCTGAAACCAAAGAGCAGTTAAGTAATCTTATCGCTAAAGTTAACGATATAGATCCCGGAGCCTCTTATAAGTTTGAGTATAGGAATAGAAATTCAAAAAATTTGATTGACAATGTTGTGAATGAATTTGAAAAGTTACCACTGTCTGCTGAGGCGTTCAGTGTGCATAAAAATATCGAATTAGACAAAGATCTTAAAATTACAGTGATCTACCACTCTCTATTACAGGAAAAATGTAAGTTTGCTTCTGTAGAAGGTGTTGATGTAAGCCAAAACTGTTTTGTGGAAGCGGCAAGAGTGGGGCAGGTTATTCACAAGGAAAGGCTCGTGGAGGGATTATAATGTTTGATTTAGTTAAAACAATGAAAGAGTCCGCAGCTTCGGAAGATTTGTCAGGCATTAATAATGGTCCATCTGATTGCGTATTAGTGTATCAATCGCAGGAGTGCGTTGATCTCGTAAAAGAAATGTTTCAATTTGAAGGTTGGGATGAACCACAATTTATTAAAAACACGGATGTAAATAAAAAGTTCTATGAAGAACAAAAATCAAACATTGTTTTACTGGAGTTATGTAACTCAGAAACAATGGCGGACGATGCTCAAAATTTCGCTAGTCATCTTCCTACCCGAAAAGGGCTGATCATTATAGGACAGCAGGACTCTATAGTTAAGCTTCGTGAATTAAAAGAAATGGGATTTTACTATCTATATTGGCCTATTAATAAGTTTGAGTTTTCTGACTTTATACTAAATGTTCAAGCAAATTTAGAATCTTTTTCTGGTGTGAGTGAAAAGCGTAAGGCAAAGCGCGTTGCTGTTGTGGGTAGTAAAGGTGGGGTAGGTACTTCTCTGATTTCCACTGAGTTGAGTTCAATGTTATCTACGCAAAGTATTGATACAATATTAGTCGATCACCAATACAGTGACTCAAATATCGATGTGTTAATTGGTTTGGAAAATTTTCAATCTAGATTGATTGATGAATATTCTGTCCCAATTCACGAATTAGATAATGATGGAGCGTTAAGTTATTTAACGCAAGTGAGGAAAAATTTTAGACTGCTGTCATTGCAAGGAGAGCAAGACCAAAAATTCATTTATGATTATAATCAAACATTATGTGAACTATTAAATAGAAGTGCTAATTTTATTATCGAGGATTTTTCTGGAAGTATCGATTTTAAAATTACCCCGCATGCATTAATAGAAATTTATGATGTAATCATCGTTGTCCTAGAACCTTCCGTTTCATCAGTAAGAAATGCACGTACATTGCTATCAGCACTCGAACAAAATCAAGTGTCACAAAGTCGTCGCACTCGAATTATAACTTTAGCCAACCATCATAGACCAGAGAGTACATTCGTTATTGGACAAGGTGATATAACAAAATACCTTGAATCAAAAGTTGATATTGATATGCCTTATTGTAAAAGGCTGTCTCATTTAATCGTAGAAGGTAAGCGAGCTCATAAACATGAGAAAAGCATTCGTAAAACAATTGAGGACCTATCAAACTTAATAAATGGTCAATCAGTGCAAAAACATCAGGGTTGGTTAAATAGACTGGTGGCACGATGAGCACAACTAAAGAGCTATATATATCTTTTCGCACTCAGATTTTTGAAGCGCTTGATGTCGAAGCGATTCAAACCATGAATCGCAATGATTTAGAGGGACAAGTTAGAAGTGCTGTTGATGTACTTTCTAGCAATAATGAGCGTCCAGTAACGGCAATGATGCGGTCAAGTATTGTTAAAAGTATGCTAGATGAGCTATTTGGATTAGGACCTATTCAACCGCTTGTTGAAGACTTTTCGATAACTGACATACTTGTTAATGGCCCAAATGAAGTATTTTATGAAAAGTACGGTAAATTGGAACGTTCAGATATTACTTTTGTCAATGAAGACCAACTTCTCAATATTGCTAAACAAATCGCTTCTCGAGTTGGTCGCCGAGTTGATGAGCTATCCCCTACAGTGGATGCCCGACTCGAAGATGGTAGCCGAGTAAATATCGTTATTCCTCCGATTGCTTTAGATGGTACGACGATTTCTATTCGTAAGTTCCGTGAGCAAAATATCACGATGGAATCTTTGGTCGAATTTAATTCTATGTCTTTAGATATGGCAAGGGCGCTATCGATTGCTTCTCGTTGTCGGTTAAATATTTTGATTTCTGGTGGTACAGGTTCAGGTAAAACAACGTTACTCAATGCTTTATCACATTATATTAGTGATGATGAGAGGGTGATAACAATAGAAGACGCTGCTGAACTTCGGCTTCAACAGCCTAATTTAGTTCGACTTGAAACGCGAACTAAGAGTATTGAAAGTACTGGCCTAGTGACACAGAGAGATTTGGTGATTAATGCGCTTCGTATGCGACCTGATCGCATTATTCTTGGTGAGTGTCGTGGTTCAGAAGCGTTTGAGATGCTGCAGGCGATGAACACCGGTCACGAAGGGTCTATGTCTACCCTACATGCTAATACACCAAGAGATGCTATCAGCCGAGTCGAATCTATGATTATGATGGCAAACTTAAACCAGCCATTGGATGCTATTCGTAAGGCTATCGTCAGCTCAATTGAACTGGTTGTGCAAGTGAACCGTTTACGAGATGGCTCTCGAAAAGTAACAAGCATCTCAGAAATTGTCGGAATTGAAGGGGATAGTGTTGTCATGGAAGAGATATTTTCCTTCCAATATGATGAAGTCAATTATGGTGAGAATGTAAAAGGCAAGTTTGTTACAGAAGGTATCATGCAGAGATCTCACTTGGTACGAAAAGCCCATTTTTTCGGTTTATATAATGAACTGATGGAATCCTTTAAAGGGGTAGGGACATGATCATTTGGATATCTTTTATTTTATTTGGGGTTGCCATATTTTTACTTTTTGATGATAAAAAATCAAAAGTGGTTAATTATTTTCCAAAATTGAAAAAAACGAAAAAAGAAGATGATATTTCGGTGATTGATATCAGTGGACTGCTGCCTAGAGCAAGTTGGAGAAGTATTAGAAGAGACCTACATCCAACTATAGGAATATTAGGTTCAAGAGCAAAACTAATTGTTTTATTTTATGTTATTTTCAGTGTTTTTATATCCTATTATTTGATTTATCATTTTTTCTATATTCGTTCAATGTTTATTATGATTGTTTCAATCTTGTGTTTATTATTCTTCGGTTACTTTAGGCTTAAAACGGTTAGAAGAAAAACATTTCAGCGGACATTTCCTGATGCTCTGAATATATTAATGAGTGCGGTGACTGCTGGTGAAAGCCTGATGCAGGCATTTATATTTGTTGGGGGAAATATGGATGGTGAAGTTGGGCGAGAATTTAAGTTAATGGGTGACCGACTTCGTCTAGGTGAAAATTCTGAGGATGTTTTAAAGCGATCTTGTGAGGTATTTCCCTACCCTGAATACATTTTTTTTACGATTGCAATAAGAGCCAATCTGAATCGTGGAGGCCAACTTAAGGGAGTATTAGCTAGGTTGATTAGAGTGTTAGTCGATGCTCGTGCAATGGAAAGAAAAAAAATGGCGATGACATCTGAAGCGAGGATATCAGCAAAAATAGTGGCAGCCATACCATTGTGTTTTGCAATAATGCTAAATTTTTTGAACCCAGACAATATTAAATTTATTGTCCATGATCCAGAAGGTCAATGGATACTTTATTATGTGTTAGGTAGTGAATTGTTAGGTTTATTTATAGTGTGGCTTCTTGTTAAAAGGGTGAAATTATGAATACTATTATTATACTATTTGTTTTTGCTTTTGGTTTGTATATGGCAATTAATATGTTAGTTGATTTGAAGAGAGAAAAAAGAATAGAATTTCTGCTAAGCGCAACACAAAAAAAGCATAGATCATCTAGAATTAACTCATTTATTGTCAAGTTTGGTAAAGAATACCGAGGGGAGTTAGAGCAGAAAGTTAGGGATGCTGGTATTCACAGCCCTCAACTGGCTATTTATTATTTTCCAATTAAAGTTTTATTTTTCGCGGTTCTCTTATTCTTTGTTTGGATAGCGGACATTGCTATAGAAACTAAGTTTATATTAGTGGTTGTTAGTGTGATCACAGCTGTACTCCTCCCTGATCTTATCTTAAGTTTAAAGCAAAAGGCGGTTGTCAGAAAGATTTCGATAAATCTTCCCTATTTACTAGATATGATGTCTGTTTGTGTGCAGACCGGTATGACAATAGAGGCATCTTTTGCCTATTTGTCAAAGGAACTAGAAACCTTTGATCGTGATTTATGCTATCAGATAAAAAAAACGTCAGACTTTGGCAAGATTCAGGGTATCGATAAAGCTTTATACAACTTGTCTGAACGCGTTCCTTCCCCTGAAATGTCGAGCTTTGTTTTGACTATTATTCAAAATATTCAATACGGATCTTCTATTTCCATGATCTTATCTGATTTGGCTGAGGATATGCGTAAAATGCAGTTACTTACCGTTGAGGAAAAGATGGGGAAACTCTCCGCTAAAATGAGTATACCTTTGATTTTACTTATTATGATGCCTATTGTCATCTTAATTTTAGCACCTGGAGTCGTCCAGATGGGACTTGTTTAGGAGTGAATTATGAGAGCTAGATATTTTATTTTCACTCTTTTATTGGTGTCGTTAATTGGCTGCTCTTCAAGTCAATCTGAACTAAGTCTAGACAATGAAGTCGATAGCATGGAGCGAGTGGGTAATTATGATGGTTTAGTTACCTATTATAAAAGTAAGCTTGAAGAATCACCCAACGATACAGTTTCTATGCAGGAGCTAGCTAAAGTTTATTTTTATAAGGGTGATATCGAATCAGCAAGGTTTTATAGTGATTATCTTTTAGGCTTGAAAGTGGTTAATTGGGAGTTATCTCAATTACGAGGTCAAGTTTATAATGCAGATCATAACGATGCTTTGGCGGTAGAGTCTTATCTACGTTCTATTGAGTTGGGAAATAATACGGCAGAAGTAGATGTTCTATTGGGGATATCTCACTGCATGAATGGAGATTATGAGTTAGCCGAGAAATATTTTAATAATGCCAGAATCAAAGGTTACAATGATACTGCGATAAAGAATAATTTGGCATTGATTAAGTTTGCTGATGGAAGATATCAAGAAGTGATTGATTTATTACTTCCATTGTACTTGTCTGATCCTAAAAATAAAAAAGTTCAGGCAAATTTAGCTATTGCTTTGATTAAGTTAGGTCATGTTAAACAAGCCAGTGATGTTTTAGGTAGTAGTTATTCAATCAATGAAGTTACAACCATGTCTAGACGCCTATCTTCAGGCACTGGGAGTTCAATATGAGAAGAATAGTCAAGTATGCTAAGGGGTCTCTAACCGTCGAGGTGGCTTTAGGCATCATCATTCTCATCACGGCGACGGTAATGATATTCGAAATGGCGTATCGGATTTACGTCTCAAATTTGGTTGAGTTTGCGCTCAGAGAATCGGTTAGGTCAACGACTGTTTTTCAGGGAGATAATTCATACACCAGTTATAATACCAGCTTTTTCAACGTGATGAATGATGAAAGTAAATTATGGTCTTCACTGACGCCTGTTGATAACTTTTCAATGGCAGGCAAATATTATGTGAGTTATGAGGATCTTTTATCTGATAATTATCTTAATGATGGCGATATGCTGATTGATGATTCGGGATATTCCTTCGCCGAAATATCATTGAGTTATCAATATGAACCTATTTTACCTTTGCTTGGTGGAAATTCTGAAATAATTTCATCTTCAGTGTTACTTACTCTCGAGCACGAGGGTTGGGAGAGTGTTAGATGAACATATCGGAATTAACAAATAATGGAGGCTTTCGAAAAAAACGCAACTCAACACTGCAGCGTGGCGCCTTTACCATTGAGTTAGCACTCATTTTATTTGTCGTTATAGCCATATTTTATTTTATGAGTGACGTGAGTCATAAGTTATTGGTTAGAGCAAAACTCGACCGAGTGAGTTTTTCTCTGGTTAACGTAATGAAAGAGCGCACTCGATATTATGATGAAAATGTCATCTTAACTGGTGATGATAGAGACGAAATGGTCATTATTGCCGCTCGTCTGCTAAACACAGCTCCAGAAAGCGTAGCGCTGAGAGTTGAAGCTATGCACGATGGCTCTGCTGCAAATATTGATTCATTCGAAAGTGACCAGTTCAACAACTTAGGTTGTAATGTACCATTAATTTCATCGAAAGAGGCTTTGGTTCCTGTAGAGAACGGAGTCTCTTTCCCTCTTTACCAAGTGTCATTATGTGAAAGTAATTCATCTTGGTTTGCACGTTTGTTGGGGATTGCTAATTTATCAGAAATAACCATTTCATCGAGTTCGGTGATGGTTGGGAGGTAGATATGATAAACCCAAATACATTTAATCGCGGTCCTCATCGTCAGAGAGGTATTGCCGCAATTTGGCTTGGACTGACGTTAATACCTTTGTTAGGCGTGTCAGTTTTTGCACTCGAGGGAACTCGATATATTCAAGAAACAAGTCGTTTGAGAGATGCTGCACAAGCTGCTGCCCTTGCAATAACAATTGATGATAAATCGAATGAAGCAGACGCTTTAGCGACTCGATATGTTGATGATTATGTGCGTAGTATCGAGCATATAGATATCACGACAGTAAGGACTTATGAGGAGCCAACTGCGGCGAATGATGATACCGAGAAAATTCAATATGAAGTTGCAGCAGTGACTACCCATAATTCGTGGTTTGCGAGTGATTTAATTCCTTCATTCGATGAAAATCAAAAGCTTGCAGGCTCAGCGCTCGCCGCGAAATATCCGTACTATCTAGGTGATAAATTAGTAGACATTGTGCTAGTCACTGACTTTTCAGGATCAATGAATCGGGATTGGAGTGGGGCAAGTGGTGATGTAAATACAAAGATTCAAACTCTCAAACTAGCTGTTTCAGATCTTGCTGATAATATTTTGGTTGTGCGTGAAGGTGATTCTACAGTGCTTAACCGTCTAGCGATTGTTCCTTTTAACCTCAGAGTTCAGGATAGAATTAATAACAATTTATTCTCAGGAAGTCAGTTGAGGTATAGAAGTGATTACCATTCTTCTGTTTCCTCTAAAACCTATGAAAAAGTCAATTGGCGTTTTTGGTCAAAAAGAACATTAAGTGAAGTCGAAGATTGTGCCGATGATATATTTGATTGCCCTAATATTGGGAGTAATAATCAGCACAAACAAGCTAAGAGAGTGTTGGATGTTTTAAATATTAAATCTAGACGTCTTGAAATACCAGAGTATATAGATTATCAGAAATCTGTTGATGATATGTTTAACTATAAAAGAGATAATACAGATTTAAAATTTGACTTTAGAGCGGATACTAATGTTATTTACAATAGCTCAATGACGATGACAAATGGCATAGGTCACTATGTGATTCCTCTTACCAGTGATTCTGATTTGATTGAAGAAATGCAGGATATGAATTCAGGAGGCAATACGGCTTCATATCAGGGTATTTTAAGAGGGCTTCAAGTACTTAATGATGGCATGCCAAGTAATTCGGCTAGTCAGCAGGAGATTGATGAATACAGTCAAAGAGTCAAAATTATGATTATTTTGAGTGATGGCCAAGAATATCCATATACGAGTATTTTACCCGACTTAGTTGATGCCAATATGTGCAATGCTGCAAGAGAGCACTTTCAATCTGAGGATGGCAGCCTGTATATAGGTGTTATAGGTGTTGATTTTGATGCGACTAAACAAAATGGATTTCAGAAGTGTGTCTTAAATCCTGATGAAGATATTATCGATGTACGTAGTCGCGAAGAATTGATTGAACGTATTCAAAATTTAATTGAGAAAGGATCTCGAGGTACTGGTGTATCGAGACTATACGGGTGAGTAAAGATGAAAAATACAATGCTAGCACTAGGTATGCTTGTTTCTTTCTCTAGTTATGGGCAGGAGATTAGTGATCAGGTAGTAGAATATTGTGGGAATACTTTTTCAGAGTATTCTCACACCATCGAAATTGGTGAAGTTCAAGGGGTGGCTAGTCATCGTGATGGCTATTGGCAAATTCATGAGGGAAGTCATGATCCAGCTCTCAAGTGGGAGCTTCTTAAGCGCTCACAGTTGATCACTGATCCAAGTGATTGTCTCACTTATATATCAAACCTTGGTATTGCTAGCTTCGATAGTGACAAAGGGCAGCTCGTTGCTCGTGTTAACTTCGCCTTTGATCGTTATTATCTGACCCCTCTTGCTCGTGAAGTGCTTGCTGATGTGGCAAAACATCTCGCAGACAATGACTACCTAGTGACCATTGAAGGCCATACCGATTGGGTGGGCAGTGAAGCTTACAACCAAGGGTTGGGGCTAGAGAGAGCTCAAAGTACGTCTAAACAGCTTTTCACTTACGGTGTTGAAAAAGAGAAAATGACCCTGAAATCATTGGGTGAGTCTGAGCCAATCGCAAGTAACAAAACCTCTCAAGGTAGAGCTCAAAACAGACGTGCTGATGTGTATATTCCCCCAGAGTCTTTTAACCAAGACGATGCCAGTCCAGCCTCTACACAGATAGAAGAATAACCACTATCTCAACGGTCGCATAATCCGAAAATTATAATGCCCACTAATTAGAATTAGTGGGCATTATATTAAATAACTCCGAGTCCAAACCCTATTGCAATAAACAGAGCTACCATCCATACGATTGGCATCTTCATTGTTTTTAGTAGCCACACGCCAACAATGATCAAAGCGAAGTCTAAACCACTGCTCACTGCGCTTGTGAAGATCGGTTGATATAGCGCTGCCAACAATAAACCGACAACCGCCGCATTCACACCAGTAAGAGCGCCAGCCACCAAAGGTTTACTCGCAATTGCTTGCCAGTTTTTCAACACACCTAATAGTAATAAGAAGCCCGGTAAGAACACAGCAATCGTTGCGAGTAGTGCGCCTGTGATCGGTGCCGATGGCATCAATACATAACCTAAGTAAGTCGCAAGTGTAAACATAGGCCCTGGTACTGCCTGTGCTGCTGCATAACCTGTTAAGAAGGCATCTTGAGACAGTTGGTCACCAATACCATTTTGTAGCAACGGAAGTACTACGTGGCCGCCACCGAATACTAAGCTACCTGCTTGGTAGAATAGGCCAAATACTTCAATACCTTGAGAGTAAGCACTGAATAGAGGCAGACCAACCAGCAAAGCAACAAAAATCACGAGAGGCGTTACCGATATTTTTTGCGTTGAAGGTATCGTTTTGAGCTCTTGAGATGTCAAGAACTTACTGCCAATCATCGCTGCAAATAGAAGCACTAAAACTTGAGGCCAGATGCCTGGAATCAGTAGCAGAACAATCGCGGTAATCACACATAAGGCGGTTGCTATCTTCGATTGGCAAAAGTTCTTGTACATACCAAAGGTTGCATCAGCCACAACCACTACCGCTAATAACTTAAGCCCGTGAATGATTGAATTGAAAAGTGGTGCTTCCAATAGCTGGTTGCTGACTAACGCCAATATCAGCATCAGAATCACAGATGGGGAAGTGAAGCCGACAAATGCAGCAATCGCACCTGTTAATCCACCTTTCTTGTAGCCAACCGCAAAGCCAACTTGGCTTGAACCTGGGCCCGGTAGAAATTGGCTAAGCGCGACAATCTGCCCGTACTCTTCGTCGGACAACCAATTCAGTTTCTCAACAAAGGTTTTACGGAAGTAGCCAATGTGTGCTGCTGGTCCACCAAAGCTAATCCAGCCAAGCCAGAAAAAGGTTTTAAAAATTGAAAGCATGATTGATTCCAGATAAATGTTTAGCGTAATTTAGGTGGAGTTGAACTATGATTCAAATTAATTGTTTTAATTATAACTATGAATAATATGGGATTGATTTGTGGCTGATTTTAACTGGAAAGGAATTGACCTTAACTTATTGATTGCACTGCAGGCTTTGTATAAAACGAATAGCGTGAGTAAGGCTGCTGAGCGTTGTTATGTCAGCCAATCTGCGATGAGCCATAGCTTACAAAGGTTACGAAAGTTGTTTGATGACCCTTTGTTTGAGCGTGAGGGCAGCAAGATGGAGGCAACCGACCGAGCCATTGAACTATCAAGTACCGTGGACGCGCTACTGAATACCATCCAGTCTGAAGTTCTGTTATCTAAATCGTTTGATGCAGAGACTTATAAAGGGACTTGGAAGATTGGTCTCACTGATTATGCCGAGCATATGTTCGCTCCAATATTGTTTGACCTGATTAATCAATCCTCTCCTTATTCCCAAGTAGCGTTGTTCAATGTAAACCGGAGTAACTACCAGCAAGTCTTTGACGATGCCAAGCTTGATATGACGATAGGTAGCTTTGGTGAGGTACCAAAGCAATATCGAACAAAGCATTTGTATACGGAGCAACATGTTTGTTTACTTGATCAATCGGTTCTATCTATTGAGGAGCCGATGTCGCTAGAACAATTTGTTGCTGTCGAGCACGCGCTCGTTTCTCCGGCAGGGGCTTTAAAGACGGGAGTGGACACTCGTTTAGGTGAACTCGGTTTAAGCCGGAAAGTCGCGATATCTTCCAGTAACTTTTTAACTGTTAAGCGGCTCATTCGTGGCAGAGAACTATTGTGTATTGTCCCCAAGCTAGTCGCGCGCAAGGATATGGATAGTGAAGAAACCTTACTAGCTGTGAAGCCACCAATTGATGTTCCAGATTTTGATATCCAGCTTGTTTATCGAAAGGCAAAGCATTTAGATGATAAAAATAAACTACTTAGAAAGCTGATTACTAATGCGATCTCATCTGTGATTTCCGAATAGTTTATTGTGTCGGTTAATCGTCAAATTCATATGAATTAATTTTAGAAAAATCCGGTTTATTATAAGAACCCGACTATACTTAATTTACGACTTAAAGCAGTCGTAAAGAATAGGCTTTTTGATTTACCTAAGTAAAAAAATTGGTTATATCCTCATGATATAGCTTAAAAATCTACCAGGCTAAACGGACTTAGTTGGTCTTAAAAGCGCTAGCTCCCCCTAGCGCTTTTTTCTTTTGGTCGAGATAAATTTCGACGTATCAACAACAACCTAAAAAGAGAATCGAGTCCATTTCTTAGCTCGCCAGCGATAGGCCATGATGATTCCACGGAACCACTCGTCCATCGCGATTGCCATCCAAGCACCCAATACGCCATAACCCCAATGCACGCCAAGCAAATAGCTCATGGCAACCCCAATGCCCCACATGCTGAGAATGCCCATTTTGATCGGGAATTTAATGTCGCCAGCAGCCTTTAGACAAGAGATAAAGATAAGGTTAAATACTCGTCCAGCTTCAAGAATGATGGAACCTGCAATCAGTGCCGCCGTTAGCGCAATGATCTCTGGATCTTGCGTGAACAGATCGAGAATTTCGAAACGGAACACATACACCATGCAGGTGATCGCGGTTGACGCGATAAAGCCAACCACAAAGTAACGTTGCACGCGCTTGGTAATCTCGTCGATCCAACCCTTACCAATGTAATAGCCTGTTTGGATTTGGCTGCCTTGACCAATTGCCAGTGCAAACGCAAAAGAGAGGCGAGCGATGTTTTGTGCGTAAGTAAACGCAGCCAGTGAAGACGTACCCATCTGCACTACAAAGAAGGTAATGCTGATCTGAGCCATGTTATAAGAGAGCACTTCTCCAGCGTTCATCGAGCCGATCTTCATGATTTTTTGATAGATGGCTTTCGGCACAGATTTAAACTGCTTCACTGGTAGATAAATCCCTTTGCTTCTGACCACACCAATCAAGATCAACATTCCGATTACTTGGCTAATGACGGTCGCGGTCGCAACCCCTTGCACGCCGTATACAGGCAAACCAAAAGGTTGATATAAGGCACAGTAGTTACCGAATACGTTGATGACACCTGCAATCATATTGATCACCATCGGTGACTTTGAATAGCCATGACTGCGCAAAATAGTGGTGAGAACCACACCTATGGTTACATTGAAGGTGAGAGCACCACTGATGAACAGGTATTCTTGCGCGTACTGTTCGACTTGAGGTTCGAGTTGATAAAGCGGGATAAAATATTCAGCAACAAGAACGGCAATCACACTCAGTAGCACACCGGCAATAATGGCCAGAATGATACTTGCTACACCCACGTGAGCGCTCTCTTGAGTGCGGGAAGCACCATTGTATTGCGCGATTAGAATACCCGTACCACTGCTGACCATGGTCGAGACAATGATCAGGAAAAAGGATATCTGAGAAATAACACCAACGGCAGACACGGCTTTGTCCGAGTATCCCGATAACATGAATACATCACTGGTGTTGAGTGCGGTTCTTAAAAGAACTTCGATAAAAATTGGCCAGGTGAGCGCAACGATTCCCATACGTTTGTTTAGGGTGGAATCAGCATTAGGCATTTAGGTTTTCTCAAAAAAGGGGTAGGCGACACTATAGTTTAGCTATTATTTAGTAAACGACTATCAAATTAATGTCCGGAAGGCTAATAAGGATAAATAAAATTCGAATAAGTCTTCAGAATTCAATATTTCAGTGAGGGTGATGAAATTTTTGAATGGGATTTCATAGCAAGAGCACTCTTTGCTTTTTGTGAGTAAAAGCTTGCCTGTGTTAGCTGAGTACAACGAACAGAGTAAAAGGATCATGGTAGGCCAAATGGTCTAAGTGCTTGTTTTTCGCTTACGTTACTTCAGATATAAAAAAGGCACTCAGCGAGAAACTGAGTGCCAAAGTCTGAAATTTATGAGGTTAGATTTTCATTGAATTTCAGAAGACAGGTATAGGTTTTTACTTACTCTGCGTCAGTAAAGAAATCGTTGTATAACATGTATAGGTGGGCAGCACTCCAAGAGAAGTTTGGAGCACCTTGTTGTTCACCGTTTAGCGGGTTGTAGTTCTCACGGATAGGACCGTCTTGTACCAAGCCATCGGCGTGGTCAAAGAACGCACCTGCCATTTCAATCGCATCGTCACGGTAGCCGTAGCTATCCATGCCTTTTAGGCCGAAGTAGAATTGATCTACCCATACACGTCCACGCCAGTAAATATCTGGGCCAAATGCAGGGCTAGAAAGCGCCGCTGTGCCTAGTGGAACGTAGGTGTTGAACTCTGAAGTATCTTTCATCACAGAGACCACGGCATCAGCGTGAGCTTGTGTTGCTGCACCGTTGAACAGTGGTGACCAACCCTCAGGGCCTTTACCACGCTCGACAATCGGTTTGCCTGCGCAGCCATTGGCTAAAGGCTTGTCTTCAATACGAATGTCATAGAAGAAGTTAGTGCCTTCGTCGAACATACAGGTGTTGATGTAGTTCGATAGGTGCTCTGCTTTTTCACGGAACTCTTTCGCTTCTGCGTCTTTACCTAGAATGTCAGCCATTTCTGCTAGGTACTTGTTATCGCTGTACATGTAGCTTGCTTGGTCAACGGACTCTTGCAGCAATGAATAGCCAAGCAAAGTGCCGTCTTCAGCGCGGTTTTGAGCGAATTCAACATCCCAATCACTGCGCTTGCCACCGTTAGCAACGTACGCGTCTAGCTGGTCTTTATCAATGAAGCCAAATGCGGCTGCATCGTCACGGCCTGATTCCCAAGATGCAGCCGTTTGTGCGGGGCTCTCGATGTAATCGTAGTTGCCTTCTGCTACCACTTTATCCAGTGCTGCTTGTCCTACGACTGTTTCGTGCTTATCGCCACGAACCACGGTGAAGTACATTTCACCTTCAGGTGTGTTGTGTGCTTTGTCACGAGCAGCGCCATACTCTGGAACGCCATTGCCGTTGTTGTCACGGTTGCGTAGCCACCAATCATGGTATGCCACTAGTTTTGGATACATCTCTTGTAGCCAAGCTTCGTCGCTGGTGGTTTTGTAGACTTCCATTACTGCCCATGCTGCTAGGCTTGGTTTGGTATTACGTTCATTCCAGTTACCGCCATCGCCGCCACGTTCTGGACTTAGGTTGTAAGCGAGTAGATCGGGCACGTAACCTTCATCCCAAGGACGAACGGCATCGTCAGCCTGAATTTGGTAAGCGAACATCGCGCGGATGTTATCTTTCGCTACATCTGGGTTGAAGTGAGCCATTGCGTAGGCTTGCTTCCATGTGTCCCAAGGCCAAGTTTGGTTGCCCGAGAACCAACGCGCCGTCACGGATGGTGTCACAGAGTCAAACTCCATCGCACCTGCAGCGCCACGCCAGTTACCGTTTAGGGTTTCCATCGCTTTAACCGCAACACGCTCTTGCTCTGGTGTCGCGTTCGGGTTGGTTAAACCCATCTCAAGATAGCCTTCCCAACGTTCTGCTGATGCGGCTAAGAAGTCGGTAGGGTTTGCCATGATCTTTTTGATTTCAGGCTGTTCCGCTTGCGCTTCTTCTGCCGTTAGAACATGCGAGTATGTGGTGTAGATAGTCGTCGATGCTTCAATGTTTGCCGTTGAAGTAAACGCTAAACCATCAACCGTGGTTTTCGTTGGAATCGACTTGTGAACTTGGTATTCAGACTCACCAGAAGTCAGTAGATCCCATGTCGAACGAACCTTACCGAAGGTCACCTTTAGGCCATCGTCGGTTGCGACGATTTGACGGTCATACTCAGGGTAAGTTTCAGCGATTGTTTTGTCGGTTTGTGCCACGCCTTCTTTGGCGTGCGTCTTTTCTAGCAGTTCACCATCCCACACTAATTCAACCGGTGAGTCGGTAGTGATTTTTGTTTCTAGCAGAGAGGTACGGTTTGAAGCAAAACGCATCGTCATTTCTACGGTCACATCGTCAGATTTTAGCGTCTGAACCAATGCGCCCGGTAGGCTATAAGCTTCCATAGTGAAAGCCACTTTTTTACCGTCTTTGAACACGCTTAGGCGGTCGAAGTTATCAGCCATGAAGTTGATATATTCTTCGGTAAGCAGTGCTGTACCTGGGAATCCGCCCATGCCTTCTGCACTGTCTGGCAGCAGATGACCGTGCCATGCACCTAGGTCGAAGAATGGGTTAAAGCGTTGGTGGTCATCGAAGTCGTAGTCACGCATGTATTCAGGTGAGCCAGTACGGTCGATAACGTTCTTAAATTCGTTGGCTTGCAGTTGCTCTGTGTCAGAGCCTGAGCCAGAGATTGAGTTTGAAGCACAACCAGTAACGACAAGGGCTGCACCGATAGCGAGAGCTGCGAATGATTTATTCAGTTTCATGATCAATTCCTGTTATTACCAGTAGAAGTATTGCATTGCGAACACCTGAGCGTCGCCGATTTCAGTGTCGCTGCCTACGCCAAAGCGGCTATCGAAAGCAGTCGCAAACGCGCCGTTGCCGTATTCATACCAAACGCCAGCATTGATGTAAGAGGTGATTTCTTTGTCGCCATTGTCACCGTCAAAGTTTGCGTAGTTGTAGGCTGCAGATAGGTAAACGCCTTGTGCCGCTTCGTACCATGCACTGGTTTGAATACCAGACTCGCTACCGAAAGACTCTTGGTTGCCTTTATCTGTATCGTGCCAAACACGAGTGGCGAAGTTTTTGTACTCAGCACCCAATAGCAATAGTTCACCACCATCGTTGTTACGAACTTCACCACCACCCATTAGGGTTAAGTCGTCGGTCAGATCGTATTGAAGGTAACCATTGACCATGGCGTTCTTATCTTTCCATTGGTCTGCGAAGCTGTCGTATTTACCGAAGTGAACAAGAGCATCGTCTTCCGAGAAGTCAGACTCTGGCGCGAAAGAAACGCTGTAGCGAAGCTTGCCTTCTAGGTTTTGAATCTTCACACCAAGGTGCACGTCTCGCGTGTTTGAGATCGCGTAGCCGTATTCAACCGTAGGGTCACCCCACCATTGAACGTCATCTAATGAAGAGTCCATACGACCAATCATGAATTCTGTTTTGTTATCTGTGCGGTAGCCAGCGTAAAAGCGGTTGAAACCACCTTCAAAACCGCCCCAGCCGTGGCCCGTTGCCCAAGCATTGCCTTCGTCATCGGCTTGTACTGTCCAGCCCTCCATATAAGCAAGACCAAACCAATTACCGTGCTCGATAGCCAAGCCAGCTTCAATGTAAGTACCGTCTGCGTAGCGGCCTTTATCATCACCTTCGAGTGCCACGTGACCACCAAGGCCAAGCTCACCATAAAAGTTAAATAGGGTTTCAGTTTCTGTCTGAGGAGGCTGAGTATCACTGTGGTTTGCTGCGGACTCTTCCGCGTGGGCAGTGGTACTTAAGGCAGCAAGAATACAGCTTGTAATAAGAGTGTTTTTAGTAAAACTACTTTTCATTTTAATCACTTCTGTGTCGGGGTTATAAATGAAGGTTCGCAAGCAGTTCTGACTTCTAATATGGGGTGTTCTTCAAGGCGTATTGGTCAGGTTACTTACGATCGCAAAACCAATATTAATGATAATTTTGATGTTTAAAATTAATTAAGTTTAAAAGTGCGATCTATTTTTAGTAAATATTTACTTTGTTTTTATTTTGACTTTCAGTTGAATTTGCAGAGGTATGGCTAGGGTTGTAAGTATTCGGGAGGTGAATTGTTTGATGGGTAGTTAGATTGTTGGTTCGAATGTTTTGATTCTTGAATGGCTTTGATTTAATCGAGATGGTTAGTGGAAATGTACCGACAAATAAAAAGGCACTCACCAAATGTGAGTGCCTGAAGTTTAAGTCAGAGTGCCCGAAGTTTAAATCAGAGTGCAGGGTAAACTAAGCGTTCGCCGGTTCAGGTTTTGCTTCTAGTTTTTTCTCTTCTGGAGATAAGCTTTTTTCATATTTTCCGTACTTCCACCACGCGTAGCCAAGGAAGATAACAATCCCGCCCACGTTGTAGAAGATGATGGTCATGATGTCAGCACCTGTTGGGAAGGTTGACGCAAAGAAGCCAACAGTGAAAATGCCGATCAGAATCGAGACCACGGTAATGCCTGTCATACGTGAGCCCATTCTGAAATCACGAGGTAAGTGATCCAACTTCAAACGTAAATTAAGGTACGCGATCATGATGAATAGCGGTGGCAACATCGATGCTGCAGCTGTCATGTTGATAATGGTACTCATCAGATCTTGAACCGTATCGGACGCCAGTGTCGGAATGAACATCAGTGGAATCACAATCAAGAACTGAATCCAAGCCGCACGCTCTGGAACGCCTTGTTTGTTTAGAGCGACCGTTTTCTCACCGAAGATACCTTTAGGGATTTCAGAGAAGAAAATCTTAACGGGTGTTGCCGTCCACATCAGCAGAGAGCCCAGCATCGCCGTGAATGAAACCACACCAACGAAACGGTTCATCAAGATTTCAGACAGGCCAAAGTGTCTTGCTAGCCCTTCAAATACCTGAACTGAGCCGCCTGTGAATTTAAGCTCTTCACGCGAAACAAACACGTTTGCTAACACAGATCCTACCGAGTAAAGCGCACCGATGAAGATACCGGCAATGATGATGACTTTAACGAAAGACTTGTGACCGCCTTTGATGTCGTTAACGTAAACCGCGACCGATTCTGCACCGCCTGCCGCCATGAAGATCCAAGTGATTACGCCAAGGAATGCCCAGTTGAAGCTTGGTGTCATGGCTTCAATGGTGATTGGGTCAGCTGGCTCGATACCGCCTACCAAAGCACCGCCAGATAGCAAGATGTAAGACATCGTTAGCAGCAGCATCAGTGATGATGTTAGTGAGGTGATAGGGCCCAGTAATTTCGCACCGTTATTCGAGATATGAGTCGCGACCGCAAACAAAATAGTACTTAGAATTGCGGTGGTCATTGGCGTGAATATGTACTCAAAACCTAAGAACGCATACGACGCGTAAGCGATGATTCTAGGGAGCAGAGAGGTGAAGAAGAACAGGTTAACAAACCAGTAGGTGTAAGCTGAAATAAACGCCCAGCGGCCGCCTAGAGAGCTTTTAACCCAAGAGTAAACACCCGCTTCAGAGTCTTTATTCAGTGACACAAACTCTGCAACGATCAAACAAAATGGCACAAAGTAAAAGATGGTTGCTAGAAAGAACATCGGAGCCGAGGAAAGGCCGATCTCGATGTTGTTGTTAATGATGTTGTTGAAGCTGTATACCGCCGCGAAGGTCATAGACAGTAGGGCAAACTTGCCTATCGTACTGCGTTTATTTTCGGACATGATGTTCTCCGGTGAATCACGTTGATGATCGTTATAACTTGGTCCTAGAGAGGGAGGCTCTAGGCCGCACTTTTATTGTTATGTTGGTTTGGCAAACACCCGCTTTGTTTTGTCAGGGTTGGCTCATTGTTGTTTTTATAGATTTACGATCGGACTTCTTAGTGCTTCCCCTTCTTGCTTTTCAGTAAAGTTATTACCAAAACAAAGAGTTAAAGGTTAAGAGGTTCATCAAAGAGATTGTTTGTTTCATGAACGACTATTTGTAAGGCTTGTAGGGGCTTTTTTGTCGTTTTTAAATATGAACTCGTTCGTCTCTTCAGCAAGAAGATTAAAGATTAAGCGGCGGGAAGTTAATCAAAATTGATCAAATATGTGACCTTGAGTAAATAAATTTAGTTAATATTTTACCTTTGTTTTTGTTCGAGTTTTATTACGATTTAATTAACGTTTTTCGTGAAGTGAGCCCTTGACGGAATGGCGTTTTTATTTTCGGTTATTGGTTTTTAATTATCTGATTTAAAACAAAAAAGCGCCGTGACAGGCGCTTTTTAAATTAGTTCTAATGCTGCTAAGTATTACGATTGTTTAGCCGCTTCTAGCTTTGCATCTTTACCTGCTTGCTTCTTTTCAAAGCGAGAGATCCACCACCAAGCGATAGCTGAGAATACAGCGGTCATAAATACGTTGACGAAGAACGCTTGCATTAGGTCTACACCCGTTGGGAATGCTGATGCCGTCATACTTACAACAAAGATACCGATAAGTACTGACACAACAGACATACCTTGAACTCGAGTACCCATGCGGAAGTCACGTGGTGTATCGTCATGCTTCAAGCGGAATACAAAGTAGGCCACCATGATGAAGATTGGCGGTAGCATTGCGGTACCTGCTGTTAGATTGATTGCTGTATTCATCATGTCTTGTACAGATTCAGAGCCGAAGCCGTTCACCACAAGCATCACGAATACAAACGCGAACTGCCACCAAGCTGCACGTACTGGCACGCCGTGTTCGTTAAGCTCTGTTGTCTTCTCGCCGTAAACACCTTTAGGGATTTCAGAGAAGTGAATTTTTACTGGAGCTGCTGTCCACATCATCATCGAACCGAACATAGCAACGAATAGGATAATACCGACGAAGCGACCCGTTAGAGATTGTGAAATGTCGAAGTAGTTCGCCATACCTGTGAAGATTTCAACCATGCCGCCAGCGTAGGTCAGTTCATCACGAGCAACGAATACGTTTACTAGAAGAGAGCCCACTGCGTACATTGCGCCGATTGCGATACCTGCACCAATGATAACCTTGATGAAAGACTTGTGACCGCCCTTAACATCGTTTAGGTAAGCGGCTGCGGTTTCTGCACCACCGGCTGCTTGGAAGATCCAACACATGATACCTAGCGTTGCCCAGTTGATGGTCGGTGTCATTGCTTCAAGCGTGATTGGTTCTACTGGCTCATGGTTGCCGCCTAGTGCCATTAGTGCACCGATAACGTAGATTGCAAACAGAGCGAATACGCCGTAGGCCACGATCTCGGCAATCTTACCTAGCCAGCTCGCGCCTTTGGTTGAGATGTGAGTTGCTGCAGCAAACAGAGCAATCGAGATAGCCGATGTGACGACTGGCGAGAAGGCGTATTCATAGCCCAACATCGCGTAAGACGCATAGGCGATTACGTTTGGTAGCAGGGATACAAACCAGAAAAGGTTTACGAACCAGTATAGGAAGGAACCTAGGTAGGCTGCTTTTGAGCCTAGTGGTTTTTTTAGCCAGTCATACATGCCTGACTCAGAATTTTTATTTGCTGATACGAATTCAGCAATGATGAACACGAACGGAATGAAGTAAATAAGGGTCGCGAGCAAAAAGATAGGGGCTGAACTCAATCCCAATTCGATGTTGTTGTTTACAATGTTGCGAACGTTAAATACCGCTGCAAATGTCATGGAGAGTAGGGCAAATTTGCCTAACTTACCGCGTACAGATTCAGACATAGTGTCCTCCGAGGAATCACGTAATTATAGTCGTTATTTCTCAATGCTTCCTTGTAGGGAGGAAGCATTGAGGCTTTGTTCAGCATGTTGGAGCCTTGAACGGCAAGGCTCGATACATACTGTGAATAGATAGCGTTATTGTTTATTTATTGAGGAAGTAACCGTCTTCAATGGTCACTTTCAGTACCACTTTTCGAACTCGGTTATCACCGTGGAAACGGTAAGCCTGATTGTTGTCAAAGATCGCCACTTGGCCTTCAGCTAGCTCACGAGTTTCACCGTTCCCCATTAGGTGTTCGCGGTCGGTTTCATCGCTATAAGCTTGGATCTGCTCTAGCTCTGATTTCGCTGCGAATTCAACCGTTTCACGGCCTTCTAGGTAGTAGTGCACGTCGAAGTAACGACGATTACCGGTGAAGTTTTCTGTGTTACGAGACACACCGTCTTCAATCATGTAAGCCAGTGAATCACCAATTGAATACATCACGCCATCTTTGATGTTTCCGATGTTTTCAATCGCTTCTACACAGCGTTGCCATTTACGACCATCGCGGTAGACGACTTTAAATTGTTCTAAGTTCTCTAAAACGATCATCGCTTATGCCTCGTTCAGTTGTGGTTGAGCTTTTGGTGCATTCACCGTAAAAAACTCATCGCCAAAGTTGTGATTGATTAGGTGCTGCGCATCGCAATCGCCTGCTTGGAATGGAATCAGAGTTAAACCGTAGCGGAACTCGTCCATGTAAACGCGGTAAGAATCGAGCACTTCGCTGCCCCAAGAGTTAGAGCCTAAGCCCATCACTTGGTGATCTAGGTTTAACGTGATGTAACCGCTTTTCTCTAGCTCAATGGTGTGTTGTGCTTGGTGCAGGTTTTGGTTGGTGTAGAACCATGCGCTGAAGTTGATTTCTTGCTGTGATTTTACTGCAATACCATTACCCGCGCGGCTTGAAAGCGCAGCCCAACGAACGTGTTGGCGGTTGCCGTTGTTCTGTGGGAACGGGTAGTTCTCGAACATGTCTGCAACGGTTGATTGGTACACATCAATCATGTTGGCTTGCTTGCTGTCTTGGTAGTTCTCTTCAGGGCCGCGTCCGTAATATTGGACTTGGTCGAAGTCGCCGTTGATGCCCATATCAAAACCAATCACAGGAATTACATGAGGGTACTCACCGTAACGTTCGCCGCTTAGCTCAACGTTCAATTGGCCTTCAGCATTAACTTGGTAGCGATATTCACAACGCATGCCGAAATCGAATACTGGTGGAGCAATGATGCTGGTGGTGGTGATCTCTACCTTGCCATTTACCTGTTCAACGTTAACGCATTCAAGGTCAATGCTACGGAAGTGCTCCTGCATAATTTGCAAGTGTGCAGGCTCCCAGTAACCATCGTGCTCTTGTTTATGGTTATCGATCATTGGCTTGAAGAAGTTGATTCGTGGTTCTGACTTAATCATCTCTTCGCCATTGACCAACCATGACGTCAGCTTGCCGTTCACTTTCGAGAAGTTCAGTGCGAAGTTGTGGCCTTTGATTAGGTAAGCTAAACGAGACTCTTCCACATTCAGTGCTGTCGCATTGTTGTTAGTGAAGGCTTCTAGCTGTGCTGTGTTCTCTTTCACTTGGAATTGATACACCGCGATGTCGTGGTTCGCTTCGCTGTAAGGCGTACGAGAATCCTTGCGCACGGTAAAGTTCACAAACACTTCGCGCTCATCAAGTTGTGGCAAGTTAAGTGTCAGTTCACGGCTCGAGTTTTCTGCCAGTTCTTCAATCTTGATGTGTTGCACAGCAATGGTTTCACCTTCAGCACGGATTTCCGCAGTGATGGTGTAGTCATCGATGTTTGAGAACCAAAGTTTGTTGTCTACCGTGAAGGTGCCCGTTTGTGCATCGAAATCGCGAAGCTTCACTGGGGCAATCACTTGCTTGTACTCTTTCAAGCCAGGGCCTGGCGTTTGGTCTGGGTAGATCAAACCGTCCATGCAGAAGTTGTAGTTGTTCGGGTAGTCACCGTAGTCACCGCCGTATTTGTAGAACTCTGTGCCTGCTTCATCACGCGCTAGAATGCCGTGGTCACACCATTCCCAAACATAGTGACCTTGAATTGCGTCATGCTTGTAGAACACGTTTTGGTATTCAGTTAAACCACCCGGGCCGTTACCCATTGCGTGTGCGTATTCGCAGATGATGCGTGGTTTTTCGTGTGGGAATTCACCGAAGGCATTCATCAGTTGAGCACGTGAGTACATGGTTGAAATGATGTCGACTACTTCAGCATCACGGTCTTCTTCATAATGAACCAGACGCGTGTCATCAATTGCTTTTGCTGCATCGTACATAGAGCGGATGTTGCAACCGTAACCAGACTCGTTACCTAGCGACCACATGATGATAGAAGGGTGGTTCTTCTGAGCGTGGATATGACGTTCGATACGTTCAACAAACACCGCTTCCCATGCGGCATCGTTAGTGATGCGGCTTAGGTCGCCAACGTTAGCAAAGCCGTGAGTTTCGACATCGGTTTCGCCCATAACGAATAGGCCATAAATATCACACAGTTCGTAGAAGCGTGGGTCGTTCGGGTAGTGCGCCGTGCGTACTGAGTTGATGTTGTGCTGCTTCATCAACACTAAGTCTTTCTCTACGCGATCCATGCCAACCGCACGACCTTTTAGGTGGTCGTTGTCGTGACGGTTTACACCGTGCAGCATCACGTATTTGTTGTTGATGTAGAACAGACCATCGCGAACTTTAATGTCGCGGAAACCAACGCGCTGTGGAATCACTTCCAACACCTTGCCGTCACCATCTTTCAGCGTAAGCAGCAGTTGGTATAGGTAAGGGTTCTCAGCGTTCCATTGGACAGGGTTAACCACATCAATAGAGAATTGAGTACTCGTATTGCCATCGACACTTAAGCTATCTACAGAGCCTTGCGAGATAACTTGGCTGCCATCGAGCAATGCGTACTCAAGGGTTGCGTTTGCCGCTGCTGCTAGGTTTTCTAGTTCCACTTTGCATAACAGGGTCGCGCTTTGGTAAGCGTCGTCGAAGTCAGTGCGAACGGTAACGTCTTGAACGTGCAGTTGTTCTTTACCTACTAGGTAAACGTCACGGAAGATACCGCCCGTCCACCACATGTCTTGGTCTTCAATGTAGGTAGAGTCGGCCCACTGCATCACTCGAATAGAAAGTAGGTTGTTGCCTGCTTTTACCTGGCTAGAGATATCGAACTCAGCGGTTAGGCGGCTGCCTTTGCTGAAGCCCACGTACTCGCCGTTTACGTAAACTTCGAAGTAAGTTTCAACGCCATCAAATTTGATGATGGTTTGTTTCTCGTCCCAGCTTTCGCCAAGGAAGAAAGAGCGTTGGTATGCGCCGGTTGGGTTGTCTGATGGTACGAAAGGCACATCTATTGGGAATGGGAAACCTTCATCTGTGTATTGAAGATCGCCGTGGCCTTCCATTTGCCACATGTTTGGAACCGTGATGTTTCCCCAGTCGCTCATTTCCTGAGAATAGAACTCTTCAGGAACCAATAGCGGATTGGTGAAATAGCTGAAATTCCATTGGCCACTCAATAGTTGGAAGTGGCTGCTCAGTTCACGCTGAAACGTTTTTGCATTTTTTTCTGATGCGTACGAGAAGAAGTATGCACGCGGTGCCATACGGTTCTCATGTAAGTTCAGGAAGTTTTCCCAGTTGTTCACGTTGCCTCTCTCTCGGTCTGAATGCAGTTTGCTGACCGACGTTCTTATGCGTAATTGGGTCGTAGTGAATACGAGTATTTTTGGACTGAGGTAATTATTAGTAAAAGTTTTACTAAATGAAATTGGTGAAAACGTTTTACTTTAACTTCATCACGTTTTTTATGGTCTTTTTACGGTGCTGTGTGATCCACTTAAAAGAATGCTATTGGCTGATTTATGTAGCAGATTAAAGAGGGGGATACGTGGAGATTGATGTATGTGACGGGCACAAAAAAGGCCACCTTCAACAAAGGTAGCCTTTATTTATCTACTTGATATATTTAATTATTTTGTTGTATCGCGCAGCTTGAGTTTGCTTGGTACATAGACACGTAGTGGGATGGTTCGGCCGTCGCGTACTTTTTCAATCAGCAGGTTAACGCCTTGAATTCCCATCAGTTCAGAGTGAATACGAACCGTTGATAAAGATGGGAAGGTAAATTTAGCTGTTGGGATGTCGTTTACACTGATCAGCGCAATATCTTCAGGGATGTTTAATCCGTGCTCATGAACTGCTCGTAAAACGCCAATTGCGATGGAATCTGACGCAATAAACATGGCTTTAGGGTAGTCGCCCGTCGCGAGCATCTGTTTTGCAAGCTTGTAACCTGATGAGCTAGAGAAGTCACCACGGTAGATGTCTTGCTCACTGACAACGTTCTTGAGGCCACCATATTCAGCAAAAGCGACTTCACGAATATCAGGGGTATTGACGTCGTCTTGGCCACCAATAAAGCCGATGCGCTCATAGCCTTGGTTGATAAAGAAGTTGGTGATCTCTTTGCTGATCAAAGCCAGGTCGATATCGACAGAGTCATAAGGTTCTGAGTGATCGGTAAAATCGACATAACAGATATTATCGCTCAGCTTTTTAGCTTGCTCGATAACCTCTGGTGTCATTCTACCCACCAACAAAACACCTGTGATTGGTGCTGAATTGATCTGTATTTTACTTTCATAACAGTTGGTTAGCTTAACTTCCATCTTTTCACATTGGGTTTCAATCCCGTGGCGAATCGATAGATAGTAAGGGTCGTTAACTTCCGCTTCTTGCTTGTAGTTATACAGTGCTAGGAAGTGATGGTTTTGTTTTTTACTGCTAACGGTTTTTCGTGAGCTGCTGGTTTTGTATTCCAACTTCTCTGCAATTTCAAAGATACGCCTTTTGGTCTCTTCCTTGACGCTTAATGTTGGATCTTCATTGAGAACCCTTGAAACTGTAGCCAATGATACATTCGCTTCAGTCGCGATATCTTTTAACGTTGCCATACTCACTTCCTGTTATTGGAACATTGCGCTGCTTTGAAATTGGTATTTAGTAAAAAAGCAATGCACCTCTTTATTCTACAGACCTATTGTAATCAAACTGGACGTCATTGCATTAACTTTTAGTAAAATAAATGCTCAACTCCTCTATGATGTCTCAAATCTAACTATCTATAATTATCTTATTAAAATTCAATGAATTAGATGTGTTTGTTTATAGGTTCTCCCTATGTCACGTTCAGTAACAATGATATGAGTTAGTGTAAACGTTTACACTTCGTGGTTTTGATCACAGAATTATAGTCAAAATGGCTGCTACTATTTCTGGCATACGGTGCTACTGAGCTGAATGTCAGTTCGAGTTAGTCCAAGAATGACGACAAAGAGAGGTTGATTGTGAAAGTACTGGTTACGGGCGGCATGGGTTATATCGGAAGTCATACATGTATTCAAATGATACAGGCGGGTATGGAGCCAATCATTGTTGATAACCTTTGCAACAGCAAAGAGCTAGTACTGGAGCGAATCGAATCATTGACCGGTAAGCGACCAACTTTTTATCTTGGCGACATTCGTGATCAATCTTTTCTAGATAGCGTGTTTTCAGAAAACGATATCCAAGCCGTGATTCACTTTGCTGGCCTGAAAGCGGTTGGGGAGTCGGTGTCTAAACCTTTGGAGTACTACGATAACAACGTCAATGGATCATTGGTGTTAGCTCGCAGCATGAAGAAAGCGGGTGTGAAGAGCATTGTATTTAGCTCTTCGGCTACCGTTTACGGTGATCCAGAAGTGGTGCCAATTACTGAAAGCTCTCCAACGGGTGCAACAACTAATCCTTATGGTCGCAGTAAGTACATGGTCGAAGAATGTTTGAGTGATTTGTTCAACGCCGAAAACGACTGGAGCGTGACGTTACTGCGCTACTTTAACCCAGTTGGCGCACATCCATCGGGCACTATGGGTGAAGACCCACAAGGTATCCCAAACAATCTGATGCCGTTTATTGCTCAAGTAGCGGTAGGTCGTCGCGACAAATTGGCTGTTTTTGGAAACGATTACCCAACAGTCGATGGCACAGGCGTTCGCGACTATATTCATGTTATGGATTTAGCGGACGGACACGTAGCCGCATTGAAAGCGGTTGGCGAGAAGGCGGGTTTACACATTTACAACCTAGGCACGGGCAAAGGCTCAAGCGTACTCGAGATGGTTGAAGCCTTCGCACAAGCATCGGGCAAACCGGTTCCTTATGAACTTTGCCCACGCCGCGCAGGTGACATTGCCGAATGTTGGGCAAGTACTGAAAAAGCAGAGCGCGAGCTTGGCTGGAAGGCGACGCGTAGCGTGATGGAGATGACGGCGGATACATGGAATTGGCAGTCGAATAACCCACAAGGTTACTAAAGAACTTTTAAGCTATTGAAAAAAGAGAGATTCCAGATATCTCGTACCTCGATTCTGGAATGACGGATGAGCATAAGGATATGAAGCGATAGCCGTTGTATCACTAGCACATGAGATTACACGTCATTCCCTACAGCGAGGCACGAGCGTGATAGGGAATCTCCTTGTAGAAGAATTATTCATCTTGGTGAATTGACCAAGACACAAAATTTGAGAGCAATCTAAACATGTCAAAAGTTGAATTTAACCCAGTAGACCACCCGCATCGTCGTTATAACCCATTAACGGGTCAGTGGATCTTAGTATCACCGCACCGAGCAAAACGTCCTTGGAGTGGCCAAGATGAAAAACCATCGACCGCGCAGCTTCCTGCGTACGAGAAAGAGTGTTTCTTGTGCCCAACCAATACGCGTATCTCGGGCGACGAAAACCCAGATTACGACGGCACTTACGTATTCAGTAATGATTTCGCGGCCTTGATGCCCGATTCGCCTGACGCTCCAGAGTCTGAAAACCCTCTATTCAAGACTCAAGGTGTTCGCGGGTTGAGCCGCGTGATCTGTTTTTCTCCGGACCACAGCAAAACGCTGCCAGAGTTACCAGTAAACAAGATTCGCGGTGTTATCGACACATGGAATGAACAGATTGAAGAGCTAGGTAAAGACTACCTATGGGTTCAAGCGTTTGAAAACAAAGGCGAGACCATGGGCTGTTCTCAGCCACACCCACACGGTCAGATCTGGGCAAACAGCTTTTTGCCCAACGAGATTGAACGCAAAGAGAAACTGTTAAAAGAGTACTTTGAACAACAAGGTTCGAATCTTTTAGTGGATTACGTTGAATCTGAAATGAAAGACGGTTCTCGCACTGTGGTTGAAACTGAACATTGGATCGCTGTGGTGCCTTATTGGGCGGCGTGGCCATTTGAAACCATGTTGCTACCAAAAACACACATTCGCCGTATGAGCGAACTGACTGACGAGCAGCGTGATGATTTAGCGCTTGCGATTAAGAAGCTGACCAGTCGTTACGACAACTTGTTCCAGTGTTCATTCCCTTACTCAATGGGCTGGCACTATGCACCGTTCTTCGAAGAAGGCACCGACATCGATCACTGGCAACTGCATGCGTTGTTCTACCCGCCACTGTTACGCAGTGCTTCGGTTCGTAAGTTCATGGTCGGCTACGAAATGCTGGCTGAGTCTCAGCGTGATTTAACTGCAGAACAAGCCGCGCAACGTCTGCGTGATTTGAGTGACGTTCACTATAAAGAGCAGGAATAGCCTACTTCGTAGATAACGAGCGAGATTCCTGATATCTCGTCCCTCGATTCTGGAATGACGGCAGGTGAAAGGCTGATGTTGTCATTCCCTACCGTGAGAGACGAATGAGATAGGGAATCTAAAAGAATTAAAGTGGTGCCGTGAAGGGGCCATAACCAATTGAACAAAGAGTTTAACCAGAGAGTTTACTTATGTCTGACCTAATCCAAAACGTGAAAGCATCTTTTGAGCAAGTCCTTGGTTACCAAGCGACTCATATTATCCAAGCACCAGGTCGTGTGAACCTGATCGGCGAGCACACTGACTACAACGATGGTTTTGTTCTACCGTGTGCCATTAACTACCAAACGGTAGTCGCCGCGGCTAAGCGTGACGACAACATTGTTCGCGTAGTATCAGTGGACTACGGTAATGCAGTCGATGAGTTCGATTTAACTCAAGAGATCACATTCCAACAAGACAAGATGTGGGCTAACTACATTCGTGGTGTGGTGAAGTGCTTAAAAGGTCGCGGCTTTGAATTTACAGGTACAGACATCTCTGTAACGGGCAACGTGCCTCAAGGTGCAGGTTTAAGTTCTTCTGCGGCGCTGGAAGTGGTGATTGGTCAAACATTCAAGGTGCTTTATAACCTAGAGATCAGCCAAGCTGAAGTGGCGCTAAATGGTCAGCAGGCCGAAAACGAATTTGTGGGCTGTAACTGCGGCATCATGGACCAAATGATCTCTGCAGAAGGTCGCGCAAACCACGCGATGCTTTTGGATTGTCGTAGCCTAGAGACTCAAGCGGTTTCAATGCCAGAAGATATGGCTGTGGTTATCATTAACTCAAACAAGAAACGCGGCTTAGTCGACAGCGAATACAACACACGTCGTGAACAGTGTGAAGAAGCGGCGCGCATCTTTGGTGTTCCGGCACTTCGTGATGTGACCATTGAGCAATTCAAAGCGAAAGAGTCTGAATTGGATGAAATGGTCGCGAAACGTGCTCGTCACGTGATTACTGAAAATGACCGTACTGTTGAAGCGGCTCAAGCTCTACGCACTCATGATATGAAGCGTATGGGCGAGTTGATGGCTGAATCGCATGCATCAATGCGTGATGATTTTGAAATCACGGTGAAAGAGATTGATGCGCTGGTTGATATGGTCAAAGAAGTGATCGGTGAACAAGGTGGCGTGCGTATGACTGGCGGTGGTTTCGGTGGTTGTATTGTGGCATTGGTTCCACCTGCATTGGTTGATGAAATCAAAACAACCGTTGAACAGAAATATCAAGCGGCGACGGGGCTAAAAGAATCTATTTATGTGTGCCAAGCGAAAGACGGAGCAGGCTTAGTTGAAGTAATCTAACAGCTTCGAGACTTAATATAGAGCTTACCAAGTAAAAAGATCATGGTAGGCCAAATGCTAAAGCCTTTACTTCAGGTAGAGGCTTTTTACTGGCACTAGAAGGAATTTAGAATGACACAAGAGCAAAACCTGCATCAATCCATGGCGCAGACTCCAGCCTATGATGGCCAACCCGCTCAGTTAGTGACGCTATCAAATACGCATGGGATTCAAGTGACATTCATGGATATTGGTGCAACATGGTTGAGCTGTATCCTGCCAGTAAAGGGAAACAAAAGAGAAGTGTTGTTGGGTGTTAACTCAATGGAGAACTTCGATAAACAAGCCAGCTATATGGGCACAACCGTAGGCCGTTATGCTAACCGCATTGCTAATGGTCGTTTCAAAATTGATGGTCAGAATTACAAGCTGGAAACCAACCAAGCGGGCAATACCTTACATGGTGGCCCGAACGGATTTGATAAACGCCGTTGGAATATTGCCGAGCAAACCGAAACGTCAGTGGTGTTCAGTCTAGAGTCTGCTGATGGCGACCAAGGATTCCCGGGGAATTTGAATGTGTCGGTACGTTATGACATCACCGAAGACAATCGAGTGTCCATTAATTACTCTGCAACCACAGACAAGCCGACTGTAGTCAACCTAACGAATCATGCGTACTTCAATCTACTTGGCGCTGAAGCTGGACACGATTGTTTGTCACACATTGTCAGTATCAATGCTAATCAGTTCTTACCGACCAATTCGGTGGGTATTCCGTTAGGTAACCTTAAATCAGTGAAATCGACCAGCTTTGACTTCAATCAGCCTATGATGATCTCAGAGCGTTTGTTGGGCGATGAACAGCAGAAAGCAGCAAAGGGTTACGACCACTCTTTCTTATTGGCTGATGGCTGCAAACGCACTCAATGCGCCGCGACCGTAACCTCACCGGATGCGCTCGTCACACTAAAAGTATTTTCAACCAAACCTGCGATGCAGCTATACACCGGAAACTGGCTTGGTGGCACACCAAACCGAAGTGGTGGCAGCTATGAAGACTACGCTGGTTTGGCGCTAGAAACCCAGTTCTTACCTGACTCTCCTAACCACCCAGAGTGGAAGCAGGACAGTTGTATTCTCAAGCCTGAACAAGAATATAACTACAGTACCTGTTACCAGTTTGAATTTTCGGGGGATTCTTCAAACTAGTACGCTCTAGCTCAAAGCGGTTACGTCAATATCTTTTGTTTGTGAATAGGACGATGTGAATTATCGCGTTGTTCTTGGGGGATGAGCAAAAGTGGTGCTCAACAAGAGTGCGGTTTATTAAGCGCAATTGTTGAGTATCTGAGTAAGGTAGGAAAGCCCTAACAGAAGCGATTCTGTTAGGGCTTTTTTTTGTTTATTGCTTGATGAGTCGACCAGAACCTAGACTTTCTCTACCGAATTACGGCGTACCAGAGTTGGAGAGAACATCATTGGTTCAGTTGAGGTGTTTTCACCTTTGGCTAAGTGCAACGCGAGTCGTGTCGCTTTCTCTGCCATCATCTGAATCGGGTAGCGAATAGTGGTGAGCTTTGGATGAACATAGCGGGCAATCAAACCATCATCGAAACCGATGATCGACATTTTGTCTGGCGCTTGAATACCGTTTTCATCAAGGACAGACAAAGCACCAGCTGCCATGTAATCGTTGTACGCCACAATGCCAGTGATTGGCAGTGACTTAGTCAGAAGGTTAGTCATGGCGTATTCGCCACCGTCACTGGTCGGCGCTGAGTATTCAATATAGCTGTCAGAGAGCGCTATTTTGTAATCTGAGAGTGCCGCTAAGTAACCTTGGATACGCTCATCGGCATCTTCAATGCTATGCGATGAGGCGATACAGGCAATGTTTTTATGGCCATGGCGGATCAGATATTCCGTCGCAAGATACGCACCTTTTTTGTTGTCTAAGAAAATACAGTGGTTGGCAATCTCAGCAATATAACGGTTGATCAGTACTAAGCCTTTGACCTCTTTTGCATAGGCAATCAGTTCTTCGTCGGTGAGGCCTTTAGAGTGGATCACCAGGGCGTCACAACGGCTGTTAATCAGCAATTCAATCGCTTGTCTCTCTTCTTCACGATCGTGCGAGCCATTACCGACAAGGATATGTTTTCCGTTCTCACGAGCGACATTGTCGACAGCCTTAACCAGCGTGCCAAAAAAGGGATCGGAGATGTCACCGACCAATACACCAACAGTGTTCGTGCTTTGGCTTACCAGCGCTCGAGCATTGGCATTCGGTCGATAGCCAAGTTTAGACATCGCTTTAGTTACAGACTCTACCGAGCTTGCACTCGCCTTGGGAGACTTGTTGATCACTCGAGATACGGTTGCAACAGAAACACCAGCTTCCTTTGCTACATCTTTAATTGTTGCCATTTTTAACCTCTATACATTGCTTCATCTATTTAACACCGACAATGATAGTAAGGCAACGAAACTCTCATTTTACTTCCAGTAATGAGATCTTTACCGCTTGTAATTATTAGGCTTAATGCTAGTGTAAACATTTACATTTTACTTAATTTTAGTAAATGATTTGATGAGTGAAAATAAACCAATATAGGAAGTGAGAAATGGATACTGTCTCTTATGGTGACTTTGCTAAGTTAGAAATGCGTGTGGGTAAGATCATTGAGGTTGTGCGTCATGAAAACGCCGACAAGCTTTACATAGTGCAAGTGGATGTTGGTGACAAGACACTGCAAACGGTGACCAGCCTAGTCCCTTACTACACAGAAGAAGAGTTGATGGGTAAGCAGGTTGTTGTTTTGTGCAATCTAGCGAAGGCGAAGATGAGAGGCCACACTTCTGAGTGCATGTTGCTTTGTGCAGAAACGGAAGATGAATCTGAAAGTGTATTGCTAACACCTGAACGTGCGATGCCAGCAGGTATTCGTGTCGTTTAAGCTCACTTTAGGTTGGTGAGTCAATGTGTTCACCAACCTAAATCAACTAGCTGCGTACAGTTAGTATCAAGCCATCAATCACACTGTGATGGTGATCGGAAACCCCAGCAAGGTTGCCGTATTTAGGCTGGTGGCGATCATTTTCTAATGGGTGATGCCAACCTTGTGTGTGTTTAACGAAGTGCGCCGCAAAGCTTTCAGACACCTCTAAACATCCTGCTAATACAGTATCGACGTAGGTTTGAACGATAGGGCTGTTTTCGCAAGGTGCTTCAATCTCGTCTTTGATGTAAACCCAGATCGGTTGATCCTGTTTGAATTCATCTTGGCTTTCTATCTGAGAGGCCTTTAATTCGATACGGTGATAACCACGCTCACGGCGATCAAACTCAGCCAGTGCAATATCATCCACCTCAAGCAACACACCATTCACTTGTCCTTCGCCGAGATTGACGATCAAAGGGGATAAGACATAGCTGTCATCGATCTTGCTCCAATGGCGAATCAAGCCATGAACAATCGCAGGGATCGCTTGCCCTGTCTGACCGGTAAGCTGACGTGAAGATGAGTTGATTAAACTGCCATAACCAAAAATATACATCGCATTCCTTGTCTGAGTTGTTCCATTTAAGTCTAGTCTTACTATATGTGGCGAGATACCAAAAGTCAGTAAGTTTCTATTTATACATGTATATGTCTTTATGACTCTTTTGGTTGTGTTTTTTTGACTTATTTATTGGCTATTGAATCTCGTGAGTCGCTGTTTTTACTGGTTTTATCTAATTGGCGCGTTTCATGCATTGTGATCTGCATATTGCATCGGATTTGATGCACACAAAATTTGGTTTAGGTAATACCTTGGCCGCTTATCTGAGAATTAGGAGCGAGTTTGTTAAATATCACAGATAAAAGTGTAGAAGACGCGATTCCAGCCTACCTGCGTTTAGGCTTTCGACCTTTCTTCTTTTTAGGCAGTCTCTATGCAGTGATCGCGATTGTCGCTTGGGTCATCATGTTCCAAAACGGTCAGCCTGAGATTTTAAAAGTTCCCGCACTGTGGTGGCACGTGCATGAGATGCTGTTTGGTTTCTCAATGGCGATAGTGGTCGGTTTTGTGCTCACTGCCGTGCAAACCTGGACGGGTGTCAATGGAACCAAGCACTATCGGTTGGCAATTCTTGTGGGCTTTTGGCTCGCACCTCGTATTCTGTTTTGGACCCCCGCTCCGTTATGGCTGATCTCGTCGGTTGAGGCGCTGTTCTTAATCTTCGCCGCCTACGAAATTGGTTTCCGAGTCGTGAAGTCGAAAGGCTGGAAGAATCTATTCTTTGTGCCACTGTTTATATTGGCTATCGTGGCGAACTTTGCTAGTTACGCGACCATTAAGGGGATGCCTCCATTCCCATCGTCTGCAGTTTGGCAGTCTATGTTGTGGTGGTTTACCTTGCTGTTATCAGTGATGGGTGGGCGAGTGATCCCATTCTTCACAGCGCGTCGTTTTGATTTCGAAAAAGCGCAGCCCTTGGTTTGGTTGGAATGGTTAGCCAATCTACCTTTGGTTGGCTTATTTGTGTTGAGCTTCTTCCCATTGACCTTTGCTCAAGTCGGCAATGAGTTGATGGTATTTGCAGGTGTGACACAGTTGGTGCGCTTTATCCGCTGGAAGCCTTGGACAACACTATCAGAACCCTTGGTGTGGTCGCTGCATGCGGCTTACCTATGTATCCCTCTCAGCTTGCTGTTACGCGGTTTGCTAGATAACCCGTTCGCGAGCCATAACATGCTGCACCTGTTTGCGATTGGCGGTTTGAGTGGGTTAATTCTGGCGATGATCACGCGCGTGACAATGGGACATACTGGCCGTGCTATCTATAAAGGGCCAAGTATGGCTTTGGCGTTCTCGGCTATATTTATCGCGGCACTCGTTCGTAGTTTAGGTGTGACATTCTTCCCGGCGTATTTATTTGAGATGGTCAATATCAGCGCGGGTTTATGGACGTTAGCGTTCGGTCTATTTATCTGGAAATTTGGGATGATGCTGTTAACGCCAAGAGTGGATGGTCACCCGGGCTAAGCCAATTAGTTATCTATTGATATAGATAGGGAAGCTCAGAGCTTCCCTTTTTGATCTTGATAACTCATTAAGTACTCGCAGCAAGGTATTGGCGTACCTGTGTGATGAGATCTTCCTTGGCGTGAGGCGAGATAAAACTGGCTTCGATGGCATTAATACTGAACTGCGCCAATTCGTTTTTGGTCACTGGGTGAGCATTGGCGACGGCGAGGAAGTTATCATTCATATAGCCGCCGAAGTAAGCCGGATCATCGGAATTGATGGTGACGCACAGCCCTTTTCTCAGCAACTCGACGATGTTGTGCTCTTGCATGGTCTCAAACACCTTGAGCTTGGTATTCGACAGCGGGCAGACGGTCAGTGGTGTACGTTTTGCTATTAGCTGTTCCATCAACTCTTCATCTTCTACACAGCGAACGCCATGATCAATTCGGGTAATGCCTAGCAAGCTCAGTGCGTCGCTAATATTTTGTGCTGGGCCTTCTTCTCCGGCGTGCGCGACAGTCAGAAAGCCTTGGTTGATCGCTTCTTGGAATACATGTTTAAACTTCTCTGGTGGATTGCCCTGTTCTGATGAATCTAACCCAACGGCAATGATCTTATCTTTATAAGGAAGGGCTTGTTTGAGTGTTTCAAAAGCGCTGTCTTCATCGAGATGACGCAGAAAGCACATGATCAGTTGGCTGCTGATGCCAAGTTCTTGCTCTGCTTGATTCAAAGCTCGAGTGATCCCACCGACTATGACTTCAAAGGCAATGCCGCGTTCAGTGTGAGTCTGAGGGTCGAAGAATATTTCGGTATGAACCACATTATCTTGCTGGCACTTCAGTAGATAAGCCCATGTCAGGTCGTAGAAGTCTTGTTCATGAATGAGTACGTTAGCGCCTTGGTAATAGATATCGAGAAAGGACTGAAGATTGTGAAATTGGTACGCGTCCCTTACTTGGTCTGGGTTTTCAAAGGGAATTGAAATGTTATTACGCTTGGCGAGTTTGAACATCAGTTCTGGTTCTAACGAACCTTCAATATGTAAGTGCAGTTCAACTTTAGGTAAATTTTTGATAAAGCTATCCATAGCAACCCCTTCGCTATTGTAATTATGGGCGGAGTAGGTGAGGTGTTTCGATGGTGAGATCCGAGTCTATAGGCTATCTCTTTCATTTATCTCTATTTGAGCATAGTTCATTTGCTCGTTATCGAGAAAGTGCCCCGTAAATTGGAAGCTATTTTGGAGTTATGAACGAATTGAAATGACTCGCAAACGATTTACCGCACTAGAGTGTGATCCGCTGCAAATATTTGCAGCAATATGTGTTGATTTGTGCTCTAATACCGCGCTTACCAAGGGATGGTGTTAAAAGATACCCACTTAGATGGAGTTATCAAAGTTGACCGATCCCGTAATGATCTCCCTTAGGAAAAAATAGAACATGTCTAAGAACAAAAAATTTGATATCCGCCTTACAGAAAAACGCAACGGTTGGTGTGCAGAGATTACTCGTCAAGTAACATCTCGCAGTACTACAGTATCTAAGCGTGAGTCTGGTTTCGAAACTGAAGCTCTAGCACAAGAGTGGGCAGAGAAAGAACTAGCATCTTTCATCGCAAACCAAGCAGAACGTAACGAGCGTAAATCAGAGCAGCGTAAAGAGCGTGACGAACTACGTCACACTAAAGAGCTTAAAGCTGAGCAAGCTCGTGAAGCACGCGCTAAAGCTCGTGCAGAAGAGGAAGACGCTGAGTAATTCGGTGCACGATTAACTTATAGGTCCCTTAATTTTAAGATAAGGGACTTATAAAAAAAGCCCCAATATAGGTGACTATATTGGGGCTTTTTCGTTTGTGGAGTTCGTTTCTATTTTGCCTAAGAGCGACGGTTTTTATTTATCGCTTTTAACGTCGCTCTATCAAGCTTTAATCAGTTGTTCAGTGTGGTTAGCCAATCGTCTTCTGCTACTTCTTCAATGTAGCTTTCTACTGATTGGCCTACTTCTTCATCGTCTTGTTTGAAGTAAGCAATGTGGAATACTGCATCACCTTCGTTGACAAGAGGCAGCGTTTGCTGGCCAATCACAATACCACCTTTGGTTGTGATCACTTGGCCTTCTTCGTGGCCCAAAGGAGAGCTGATGTAAGCTAGAGTTTGCCCAGCCTCAACTTGCTCACCAAGTCTTACCATATTACGCAAGATGCCGTCTGATTCAGCGCGGATCCAGCTGGTGGATTTGCTCAATACTGGCTCTGGCAACTTCTTACGGTTAGGGCGCAACATGCCTATTTCTTTCATCACTTGATGAACGCCTAGATAGCCTGCACGAATCGCTAAAGGATCAAAACGCAGCGCTTCACCACCTTCATAAGTCAGTACCGGGATGCCCAGTTTTTCAGCTTCGCTACGCAGTGAACCATCACGCAAAGGTGAATCAATGATTACTGGCGTTGCGAACGCTTTCGCAATTCGTAATGTTTCTGGATTTGATAGGTTTGCACGAATCTGTGGCAGGTTAGTACGGTGAATAGCACCTGTATGTAGATCCAAAATGTAATCACAGTGCTTCGCTACGTTTTCGAAGAAGGTGTAAGCGATGCGTGATGTCAATGAGCCTTTCTCACTACCTGGGAAGCAACGGTTTAGGTCGCGACGGTCTGGTAAGTAACGAGATTTATGAATGAAGCCAAATACGTTTACGATCGGCACAACAATTAATGTACCTTTCAGTTTATTAGGTTCTATTGCGTTAGTTAACTGTCGTGCAATCTCAACACCGTTTAGCTCATCACCGTGAATAGCAGCGTTTACCATTAGTGTTGGGCCTGCTTGGCGACCGTGGATGATCTCAATCGGGATCGAAAGTGGAGAGTGCGTGTAAAGCTGAGCTGCCTGTAGTTCAATCTCTTTTCGTTGTCCTGGCTGAACAGTATAACCAAGTAATTCGAATGGTTGATTAGGTTTTAGTCTTGCCATTTAGGTTGTTCTCAACATGGTGATAATTCGTTAACACGGAATGTAGCAATCGTTGATTTTTAGTACGAATCAATCGCTTTACGGTGACGACAAAAGTTTTTTATGAAGGGACTTCTGAATTGGTTTCAGTTTTTTATCTGGCTAATTGAAGGGTGTTTAAAATTTTGAATTTTCTGACAATACATTAACTTAGAGCTGATATTTGTCATTCAGTTCGTTGGTATTATCCACCGCCATTTTTTGGCGGCCAAATTCAAATATTGAGATCAAAATGAAAAAAACAATTTCAAAAGTTGTAGCACTAGCGGTGGTATCTGTTGCTTTATCTGGCTGTGTTGGTAGCAACGCAGTAACGGGTTACCTAATGAAGTTCAACATCAAGGCTGTTGATAACCGTTACGCTCGTGGTGGTTTGAACATGCTACTTGCACCTGCATACGGTCTAACAGTTGCTGCCGATTACCTAGTATTCAACTCACTAGAGTTCTGGACTGGTAGCAACCCACTAACAGGTGCTCCGCACATCTTTGATACTAAGACTGATACTTACCTAGACATCAACCACCAACTTGATCCGTCTCTAACGGAAGCGCCAGTGGGTCCTATCACGAGTGCAGATGTGATCGAAAAAGGTCAAATGCAGCAGATTGATGAAAACACGATCCAAATGGACATTACTTACCAGTCTGGTGAGCGTGCGACGTTAATCGGTGTTCGTGATGGCGAGATGGTGACGTACTTCATCGATGGCGAAGTTGTGGCACAAACTTCAATTGATGAGCTAGAAAGCTACGCGGCTTCACGCGCTTAATTGTTTATTTAGTCACAAGTAGTAGCTACAAAGATTAGATACAAAAACAGGTACTCATTGAGTACCTGTTTTATTTTGTCTCAGATAAACGGTGTTTACTGTAAAACACCATTTACTGAACAAACATAGCTTATCGAATTAAGCTTTTTCTGGGATCGCTTCAAGCAATGCAACCATTTGGTTCCAGAATAGCTCAACGGTGTCGATCTTCACTTTCTCATCAGGAGAGTGCGGAAACTTGATGGTTGGGCCGAAAGAAACCATATCCATGTTCGGGTAAGGTTCTTTGAATAGACCACACTCAAGACCAGCATGGATAACCATGATGTTTGGCTTGTGACCGTAGATACCTTCGTACATGTCACGGAAGATATGCATGATTTCTGAATCTGCGTCTGGTTTCCAACCTGGGTAAGCACCAGAGAACGCGATGTTAGCGCCTGCTAGTTCAGCAACAGAGTGAAGCATGCTTTCTACTTGGCTACGACCTGAATCGATAAGAGAGCGGATCAGGCAAAGTACTGTGATTGAGTTCTCTTCTGTTGTGATAACACCTACGTTTAGAGACGTTTCCACAACACCTTCAATCTCGTCACTCATACGAATCACGCCGTTTGGACATGCGTTAAGTGCCGCGATAAAGCGAGCTTGGTCAGCTGCTGCAAGAGCGCCCATTTCAACCGAAGCTTCTTCGTTGAAAGTAACAATGCTGTCTTCTACTTTACCTAGCTCAGTTGAAAGAAGCTCTGTGTAGTAGTTGTATAGAGAAGCCAGTTTCTCTTGGTTTGCAGCAGGTACTGCAACCGTTACGAAACCTTCACGAGGGATCGCATTACGTAGGCTACCGCCTTTGAATTCGACGATGCGTAGGTCTAGCTCTTTCGCGTGACCCGCTAGGAAGCGAGCAAGCAGTTTGTTTGCGTTTGCACGGCCTGTGTGGATATCACAACCAGAGTGACCGCCTTTAAGGCCTTTCAACGTTAGCTTGCGTGTTACGAAATCAGCAGGAATTGCATTACGTGCAACTTCAAATGTCATTGCGCCGTCGATACCGCCAGCACAACCCATGTACACTTCGCCTTCTTGCTCTGAATCGGTGTTAAGAAGGATATCGCCTTCTAACCAACCCGCTTCAAGACCGAAAGCACCAGTCATGCCTGCTTCTTCATCTACTGTTAGTAGAACTTCGATAGGGCCGTGCTGGATTTCGTTTGAAGCAAGAACCGCTAGGCAAGAAGCCATGCCCATGCCGTTATCAGCGCCAAGCGTTGTCCCTTTTGCTGTAACCCACTCACCATCGATGTATGGTTGGATTGGATCTTTAGCGAAGTCATGAACGGTGTCTTCGTTCTTTTGTGGAACCATATCGATGTGAGCTTGTAGCACCACACCTTTTTTGTTTTCCATACCCGGCGTTGCTGGCTTCTTGATGAATACGTTGCCCGTTGGGTCACGACGTACATCTAGGCCTTGCTCTGTTGCCCAAGCAATAATGTATTGAGCAAGCTCTTGTTCATGCTTTGAAGGGTGTGGGATTGAGCAAATCTTATCGAAGAACTGCCAAATAGGGGCAGGGGATAATTTACTGATCTCAGAATGGAATTCAGACACGGATGACTCCTTTTTTATTTGATAACCATATATTTAGGGTTTTTATAGGTGAAAACTTAGAACAAAAATCTAAAATATGGGTCTGTTTTGATGGCAACAGCATACCACTAGAGTGTTTTGACGAGTAGCGGTTCTAAACCTCAAATAGCTCAAATTTTGAAAGCGATCTTGTCCATCTGATCATGATTAAGCGCTTTGATGCTTATAAATGACACGGGCAAACGTTTGTTTAATTCTTTTTTGTAATTTAATTACAAAAATAAGTTTGCAAAATAACCATAAGTAGCCAAAAAGTGTGACGTATAGCAAAAAATACTTGTAATCTTTTTTCTTTGGGGTATATTAATAACCAACTTCTGAGACGAAGAGTAAATGCTCAAAGGATGAGTCCGTTTTATCGCCTCCAAGGAACCGAGAAATCAAATTTGTTTTTTATTGATTTATTAAGGTGATAGTTATGAAAGGTTTACCATCTGCAATGTTCTGGCTTAACAGCTCTGTTTACACTAGCAACTTTGCATACCCTACAAGCTTTGGTTACTAATACCGTAAGCATGTAACTCGAACAGTTTTGTTCACCCCTATATATTGGAATTCTTTTACAGCCCTTTTGGTTGACAGATTCTACCGCCACTCAGTTTTGAGTGGCGTTTTTTTTGCCTGCTACTTTTCCAAACCGCTTTCGCTTGTCACTTTCCTTGCTGTTCTGCGTGGTTGTTTTTTAAACGCCGAAATATCAATTTGCGCCTTATTACTGATCCTGTTGAAAAATACATAACTATTGTGAGTTTGAATTCAGAATTTACTGGCTAGATTATCAATGAAAATAACCGATGGTAGAAAAAACAACCAACTAGTTTTAGTGAGTCTATTGTTGTTAATTGTTTGTTTTTAATGGTTATTTATCGATGATATCTTCATTTTTAATCGCTTTGTTTCATACGGCATTCTGATAAATATCGATTAGAGCCTTAATTCTATCTGGAATTTGTTATTTGATAACTTTATAATCCACAGCCAATCGATTACGCAACCGTTTACTTTTTACCCTTATAGGATTCGATAATGTTCGAAAAGCTATTCAAACTCAGTGAAAATGGCACCAATGTGCGCACTGAAATCATCGCAGGTCTAACAACCTTCCTAACAATGGCTTACATCATTTTTGTAAACCCAATGATTCTAGCTGATGCTGGTATGGACCATGGCGCTGTATTTGTAGCAACCTGTTTAGCGGCTGCTATTGGCTGTTTCATCATGGGCTTTGTTGCTAACTACCCAATTGCTCAAGCTCCAGGCATGGGTTTGAACGCATTCTTTACCTACGCTGTTGTAATGGGTATGGGTTATACGTGGCAAGTTGCTCTGGCAGCGGTTTTCGTATCAGGCGTAATCTTCATCTTCTTAAGCATCTTTAAGATCCGTGAATGGATTATCAACTCGATCCCTATGTCTCTGCGTGTTGGTATCTCTGCAGGTATCGGTCTTTTCCTAGCGTTTATTGCGCTTAGCAATGCAGGCATCGTTGTTTCTAACCCAGCAACTAAAGTTTCACTGGGCGACATTACCGCGATTGCTCCTATCCTAGGCTCACTTGGTTTCTTCCTAACGATTGCTCTTGTTCACCGTGGCGTGAAAGGGGCAGTAATGATTGCGATTCTAGCTATCACAGCTCTTGGCATTGTTATTGGTGACGTTCAATACGGCGGCATCATGTCTACACCACCAAGCCTTGCTCCTACATTCATGCAGCTTGATTTCTCTGCTGTATTTGAAATCGGTATGATTTCAGTGGTATTCGCGTTCTTGTTCGTCGATTTGTTCGATACAGCGGGTACTCTGGTTGGTGTTGCAACGAAAGCAAACCTAATCAAAGAAGACGGCAAACTACCTCGCTTGAACAAAGCACTGCTTGCTGACTCTACAGCAACATCTATTGGTGCACTGCTAGGTACATCAAATACTACTTCTTATGTTGAGAGTGTTGCGGGTGTTGCTGAAGGCGGCCGTACCGGTCTAACGGCTGTTGTTGTTGGTATCTTATTCCTACTGGCTCTTTTCTTCTCGCCACTTGCAGGTATGATTCCGGCTTACGCAACATCAGGTGCACTTTTCTATGTAGCAATTCTGATGATGTCTGGCCTAGTTGGCATTGATTGGCGTGATCTTACGGAAGCAGCACCAGTCGTGGTAACATGTCTGCTTATGCCGCTGACGTACTCTATCGCTGAGGGTATCTCACTAGGTTTCATCGCTTACGCTGCAATTAAGCTGCTAAGTGGTAAAGGTCGCGACGTTTCACCTGCTGTGTGGGTAATGTCGGCTATCTTTATTCTTAAATACATTTTCGCTTAATCGTCTAGATTTCTGCTTAATCGCTGAAGAGGCTATGTTTGAAATAGCCTCTAATAACATGACAAAATTATTAGGTTTTATACTATGAGCAACAAATTCGTTATCACTTGGGACAACATGCAGACTTACTGCCGTCAACTTGCTGAAAAGCAAATGCCAGCAGAGCAGTGGAAAGGCATCTGGGCAGTAAGCCGTGGTGGTTTGGTTCCTGGTGCAATCTTGGCTCGTGAGCTAGGTATTCGTCACGTAGATACGATTTGTATTTCTAGCTACGACCACGATCACCAACGTGATATGACAGTAGTTAAAGCACCTGAAGGTGACGGCGAAGGCTTCCTAATCGTTGAAGACTTGGTTGATAGTGGTGACACTGCACGTAAGCTTCGCGAAATGTACCCTAAAGCGAAACTGATCGCTGTATGTGCAAAACCATCTGGCGCTGATTTGCTAGACGAGTACATTGTTGATATCGCTCAAGACACATGGATTGAGCAACCTTGGGATACTAGCCTAAGCTACGTAGAGCCAGTAAATCGCAAGTCAAAATAAGCGTAAACTTAGTTTTTTGAGAAATGACCCTTTATAGGGTCATTTTTTTTATATTATTAGTGACAACCATTTTTTATTAAGTATCCCAATGTCTGAACCAGAAGAAACGAGCTCGAACCTTTCGGAAACTTTGTTTGTAAAGCACAAGCAAGCGAAAGAGACCTCAATGTTGACACAATACATGCCAAGCTCTGAAGCGCTATTGGATGAGAAACGTGAACAGCAAAACTCATCATGGTATCGAAACCTAAGACGTCTTCAGTGGGTATGGCAAGGCGTTAATCCAATAGAGCAGGAAGCGGTATTGGCTCGCATCGCGTCATCAGATAACTCTCGTACAACCGATGAGTGGCTTGATACGGTCATGGGTTACCGAAGTGGTAACTGGGCATACGAATGGACCAAGCTGGGTATGCAGCATCAAAATCGTTCTAATGAGAAGAATGGTGAAGAGATGGCTGAAGAGCTATTTTCCGCATCGTTGTGCTTCAGTATTGCGGGTTACCCACACCTCAAGAACGACAACTTGGCAGCTCAGGCTCAAGTGTTGGCCAACGCAGCGTATTCTGAAGCGATCAAGCACACTAAGTTGATCGTCAAGCAGATTGATATTCCATACCAAAACAAGAAGATCAAAGCGAACTTGCATCTAACCAAGACAGATAAACCACAACCGGTTGTGATTGTCAGCGCGGGTCTAGATAGCTTGCAAACCGATATGTGGCGCCTGTTTAGGGATTATTTAGCACCTAAGAACATTGCTATGTTAACGGTAGACATGCCATCAATAGGGCACAGTGCACATTGGCCGTTAACAGAAGACTCATCTTGTCTTCACCAAGCAGTGCTGAATGAATTGCCTAACATCCCATGGGTTGATCACCACAAAGTCGGCTTGTTTGGTTTCCGCTTCGGTGGCAATGCGATGGTGAGATTATCTTTCCTCGAGCAACATAAGATTAAAGCGTGTATTTCTTTAGGCGCGCCAATTCACGATATCTTTGTTCATGCAGACAAACTTAAGCAGATGCCTAAAATGCATCTAGATGTGTTGGCTTCGCGCCTTGGTAAAGGGGCGGTCGATATCAATAGCCTTTCTGGGCAGTTGATGGCGTGGTCACTCAAGGTACAAGGTTTGCTGTCAAACAGTAAAACCAGTGTTCCTATCTTGGCATTGGCTCTGGAAGGCGACCCGGTTTCACCGCCAATGGATAATCAACTGGTTGCTATTTACAGTGATTACGGAAAAGCGAAGAAAATCAAAGCTAAGTCAATTACACAAGGTTATGAGCAATCCCTCGAATTGGCGATAAAGTGGCTTGAGGATGAATTATTTAGATGACATTTCTCCAAAATTAGTTAAGCATGAAAAGTGTACAAACTAAGTACCTGATACTCAGAGATAATTTATAAAACCTAATTGCGTAGTTTTTACGTATAACAATCTGAGTAACGTCATTCTTAACATTGAAAATGGAGATTCAATATGTCAGAAGTGACACAACAACCTACGCATTACCGCTTGTTGAATGTTTTAAAGGCGATTGGGCCATACTTGAGGGAACCGCAATCAGAAGAAGGTCATTATATCTTTGATTGCTTGTCTGTATGTGTGAACGATAAAAAATCACCAGAAGAACGCGAGTTTTGGGGCTGGTGGCTGGAGTTGGACAAGTCGGGAGAGGGATATTCGGCGAAGTACAATATCGGTAAATACAACATCGATGGTAACTGGGATTCTTTGCCGTTACCTAAAAAGGCGGTCGCTGAGGTCTCTCGAACTCAAGAAGCCTTCCACAAAAAACTGGTTGATGAACTTCAAAGTAAGTTTGAAATCAGTATCCAATTAGACGAAGAGTCTGTCGAATTCGTCTAATTTTAAAGGTTACTCTTCTACATAAAGCAAAAAGGTGCGATTTCGCACCTTTTCTGCTTGTGAATTCCCCTTTTGATTGCTAAAACATCACCTCTTATTTGTTTTATCCATAAAAGACTTCATGACAACAAATCATCAAAGCGGGACAACAACACAGCGTAAAACTGTCGTTGTTAAACTGGGTACCAGTGTCTTAACTGGTGGAACATTGGCATTAGATCGTGCTCACATGGTTGAGCTGGTTCGTCAATGTGCAGAATTAAAAAAACAAGGCCACTCTGTGGTTATGGTTTCGTCTGGTGCAATTGCAGCAGGACGTGAGCACCTTGGTTACCCCGCACTTCCCAACTCAATGGCGAGCAAACAGTTGCTTGCGGCAGTTGGGCAAAGTCAGTTGATTCAAGTTTGGGAGTCTTTGTTTGCTATCTATGGCCTTAAGATTGGCCAGATGCTACTGACTCGTGCTGATCTCGATGATCGCGAGCGTTTTCTTAATGCACGTGACACGATCAACGCACTGGTTGAGCACGATATTATTCCGGTAGTAAACGAAAACGACGCAGTAGCAACCAACGAAATTAAAGTGGGCGACAATGATAACTTGTCGGCCTTAGTGGGTATTTTGTGCGGTGCTGATAAGCTTTTGCTACTAACAGACCAAAAAGGCCTGTTTACGGCTGACCCTCGTAAAGATCCAAATGCTGAGCTCATCAAAGAAGTGAAAACCATTGATGACACGCTGCGTAAGATCGCAGGTGGCAGCGGTACTACGTTGGGTACTGGCGGCATGGCGACAAAACTGCAGGCGGCTGACATTGCTCGTCGCGCAGGCATCGAAGTGATTATTGCTGCGGGCAGTGCTGAAAATGTGGTGTTTGATTCACTGAGTGATAACCCACAAGGCACACGTTTCTTGCCTTTAGCGGAAGCGCTTGAAAACCGTAAACGCTGGATTTTAGCGGGCCCTGCTTCAGCAGGTGACATCGTGGTTGACGACGGCGCAGTAAACGCAGTCAACACCAAAGGCAGCAGCTTGTTGGCGAAAGGGGTTGTTCGAGTTAAAGGCGAATTCTCTCGTGGTGAAGTTACCCAAGTCACAGACAGCAAAGGCAAAGTAATTGCGCGTGGTATCGCCAGTTATTCAAGCCAAGACCTAGCAAAAATTGCAGGCAAGCACAGTAAAGATATTGGCGACATCCTTGGATACGATTATGGGTCAGAAGTCATTCACCGTGACGACCTAGTTGTAATCCAAGAGTAGCTCGTGATGATAAGGTGAATCACCTTTTTGCATCCAAAGACAGACAGAATTTAGGGAGAGTTAAACGTGGATTTAACTAACATGGGTATCGCAGCAAAAGACGCTGCTTTCCACCTAGCGACCGCATCTACGGCGCAAAAGAATAAAGCATTGGCGATTATCGCTGATGAGCTAGAAGCAAACGCAACAACGATTTTAGAAGCGAACGCGAAAGACATCGAACTGGGTCGTGAAGCGGGTTTAACTGACGCACTGCTCGATCGTCTACTTCTTAACGAAGAGCGCTTAACCGGTATCGCTAACGATGTTCGTAACGTGATTAGCCTGAATGACCCAGTTGGCAGCGAAATTGACAGCAAAGTACTAGAAAACGGTATGTCACTGTCTCGCCGCCGCGTGCCACTTGGTGTGGTGGGTGTTATCTATGAAGCGCGTCCGAACGTAACCATCGATATTGCAGCTCTGTGTCTGAAGACAGGTAACGCAAGCATTCTACGTGGTGGTAAAGAGACGTTTTTCTCGAACATGGAACTGGTTAAGGTTATCCAGTCTGCATTAGAGAAAGCGGAGCTTCCAGCCGCTTCTGTTCAGTACATCGAGAAGCCTGATCGTGAACTCGTTTCTCAACTGCTTAAACTGGACGACTACGTGGATATGATCATTCCTCGTGGCGGCGCTGGTCTGCACAAGATGTGTAAAGAGAACAGCACCATCCCAGTAATCATCGGCGGCTTTGGTATCAGTCATATCTTCGTTGATGAAAGCGCTGATCTTGAGAAATCTGTCGATGTGGTCGAAAACTCAAAAGTTCAACGTCCATCGGCGTGTAACTCGTTAGATACACTGCTAGTGCATGAAGCGGTTGCTGAAGCTTTCCTAACTAAGCTGAAACAGCGTTTAGCCGGCAAGGTAACCTTAGTTGCTGATACCAGTGCAAAATCGCTGCTAGCGGGTTTTGAAGACCAACGTGATGCGGTTGAAGGCGACTTTGACACTGAATGGCTAAGCTACACGCTAGGCGTGAAAGTGGTAGCGGATGTGGCAGAAGCGATTGACCACATGCGTGTACACAACGCGAGTCATTCAGATGCGATCATGACCAATAGCTTAGAGAGCTCAGAGCGATTCATTAACTCTGTTGGTTCTGCAGCGGTTTATGTGAATGCATCAACACGTTTCACTGATGGAGCACAGTTTGGTTTAGGTGCTGAAGTTGCCGTGTCTACTCAGAAATTGCATGCTCGCGGCCCAATGGGCTTAGAAGAGCTGACAAGCTACAAATGGGTAGGTAAAGCGAACTATTTAGTCCGCGGTTAACGCTGGTCGTTAATTTTACTCCTCAGCTCATTTTTGAAATGGCGGTCGAGTAGCAATAATCAATGAATCACCACACAAAAGGGCCTTAATTGGCCCTTTTTCTTTCCTAACGTTTGGCAATTCCGTTACACTGATATTCAATTATTTGGAGGTGATATGCATTGTCCTTTTTGTTCAGAGAACGACACTAAAGTAATCGATTCAAGACTGGTAGCCGATGGCCATCAGGTTCGTCGTCGCCGTCAATGCCTTGCATGTAGTGAACGTTTTACTACGTTCGAATCGGCAGAACTTGTGATGCCTAAAGTCATAAAGTCGAATGGAAACCGCGAACCATTTAATGAAGATAAAATGGTGGGTGGTGTACAGCGCGCCCTAGAAAAACGCCCAGTGAGTGCTGACGCGATTGAACTTGCGATCAGTACGATTAAGTCACAACTCCGTGCAACTGGTGAGCGTGAAGTACCAAGCGAGATGATTGGTAATCTTGTGATGGGCCAATTGAAAGAATTGGATAAAGTGGCGTACATTCGTTTTGCCTCTGTTTACCGCAGCTTTGAAGACATCCGAGAGTTTGGCGAAGAAATCGCTAAATTAGAGGATTAACTCCTCAATCATGTCAAACTTTACTCCCCTAGATTTTCAAATGATGTCGCGTGCTATTCAGTTAGCAAAACGCGGCATTTACACTACTGCGCCAAACCCTAATGTGGGTTGTGTCATTGTACAAACCGACGGTCAGATCGTTGGTGAAGGTTTTCATGCCAAAGCTGGCGAACCTCATGCTGAAGTACATGCCATGCGAATGGCAGGCGACAAAGCAAAAGGTGCGACGGCTTATGTCACGCTAGAGCCTTGTTCTCATTACGGTCGAACGCCGCCTTGTGCTGAAGGTTTGATTAAGGCTCAAGTAGCCAAAGTGATTTGTGCCATGCAGGACCCAAACCCAAAAGTCGCAGGTCGTGGTATCAAAATGCTACGCGATGCGGGTATTGAGGTTGAAATCGGTTTGCTAGAGCAAGACGCTCTCGACTTGAACCCTGCATTTATCAAGCGTATGCAAACGGGCATGCCATTCGTTCAGTTAAAGATGGCGGCTAGCCTTGATGGGCAAACGGCATTGGAAAATGGTCAAAGCCAGTGGATCACATCGCCAGAAGCACGTCGTGATGTTCAGAACTACCGAGCAAAATCAGGCGCTGTGTTGTCAACTAGCCAGACGGTGATTGAAGACAACGCGTCGTTGAATGTTCGTTGGGCAGAGTTGCCAAGCAGTATCAAAGGTCATTACGCTGAAGACGAGCTGCGTCAGCCGATTCGCGTGATTCTTGATCGTCAAAACCAACTGCGTCCTGAACTCAAGTTATTCCAGACTCCAACATCGGTGTTGAGAGTTGCCGAAGCATCTGCTGATATTGAAGTCGCAACCACAGATGCAGGTCAGCTCGATTTGCACGATCTGATGCGTCAATTACCTGCCAATCATATCGACCATATTTGGGTCGAAGCGGGCGCAACATTGGCAAAAAGCTTGATTGAAGAGCAGCTGGTGGATGAGCTAATCCTTTATTTAGCACCTAAACTTATGGGCAGTGACGGACGAGGTTTGATGGGTGCATTAGGGCTCACTTCAATGTCTGACGTTATTGACCTAGAAATTAAAGATGTTCGACAGGTTGGTGTGGATATTCGCATCGTTGCGAAACCCGTATTTCGAAACAGATAGTAACGAAACCACAGTGGAAATAGTTACTCCAACTGCATACGTGTCGTTGACAACAAAAAGAGTTTTAAAATGTTTACAGGAATTGTAGAAGCCGTAGGTACATTGAGTGCAATCACTCCCCGCGGAGAAGACATCACCGTAACGGTTAATGTTGGTAAGCTTGATATGGCTGACGTTAAGTTAGGCGACAGTATCGCTACCAATGGTGTGTGTTTGACAGTTGTTGAATATAACGACCACAGCTACAGTGCAGATCTTTCGCTTGAGACCCTGAAAAAAACGGGTTTTGTCGATTACCAAGCGGGCGATAAAGTTAACCTTGAGAAAGCAATGTTACCAACCACGCGTTTCGGTGGACATATAGTGTCTGGTCACGTTGATGGCGTGGGTGAGATTGTTGAACGTAACCAAGTTGGCCGTGCGATTGAATTCTGGGTAGAAATGCCAGCAGAAATCTCAAAATACGTGGCTCAAAAAGGCTCAGTAACAGTTGATGGCATTAGCCTGACTGTGAACGATTTACGTAAGAACGCATTCAAGCTGACTGTCGTTCCTCATACTTCTTCAGAAACCACCATCGACCAATTCAATGTCGGTCGTAAAGTGAATCTAGAAGTTGATGTATTAGCACGTTACATGGAGCGTTTACTGCAAGGTCAGCAACAAGAATCTGAGCCTGAATCTCGATTAACGATGGAATTCTTACAGCAGAATGGTTTTGCCTAACCGTTGATACAAAGTGCGTTAAGCGAGACTTTGTAAAGCGAAGCAATATCATCAGGTTTAAATAGTGTCGGTTCTAGGAAGCAGAACCATTTCAAAGGATATAGAACAATGCCAATTAGTACTCCTCAAGAAATTATTGAAGACATTCGCCTAGGAAAAATGGTTATCCTGATGGATGATGAAGATCGCGAAAATGAAGGCGATCTGATCATGGCAGCAGAACATGTGACGCCAGAAGCGATTAACTTCATGGCGATGTACGGCCGTGGTTTAATCTGTTTAACGTTGACTAAAGAGCGTTCAAACCGCATGGGCCTAGCGCCTATGGTTCAAGATAACAACGCACAGTACACCACTAACTTTACTGTTTCGATTGAAGCGGCAGAGGGCGTAACAACGGGTATCTCTGCATCAGACCGTGCAGTGACGGTTCAAGCTGCAGTGGCGAAAGATGCGAAAGCAGCTGACCTTGTTCAACCTGGTCATATTTTCCCACTGACAGCGCAAGATGGCGGTGTTCTAACACGCGCAGGTCACACGGAAGCAGGTTGTGATTTAGCTCGTCTAGCAGGCTGTGAGCCAGCATCGGTTATCGTTGAGATCCTAAACGACGACGGCACCATGGCTCGTCGTCCAGATCTTGAAGTGTTCGCAGAAAAGCATGACATCAAACTAGGCACAATTGCTGACTTGATCGAATACCGCAACAACACAGAAACAACGATTGAGCGCGTTGCCCAATGTCATTTGCCAACTGAGTTTGGTGATTTCGAGCTTGTGACTTACCGCGATACAATTGATAACCAGATCCACTACGCGATGCAAAAAGGTGACCTATCTGAAGGTGCTCCTTTGGTACGTGTTCATCTGCATGACACGTTCACCGATCTGCTTCATTCAGACCGTGGTACGGAGCGTAGCTGGTCGCTAGATAAAGCGATGAAGCGCATTGGCGACGAAGGCGGTGTGTTGGTTATTCTTGGCAACGAAGAGTCGTCTGATTCTTTGATTCACAAAGTGAAGACATTCGAAGCGCAAGACAAGAACGAGCAGCCAACTATGGCGAAGAAGCAGGGTACCTCGCGTCGTGTTGGTGTCGGTTCTCAGATTCTTCAAGATCTAGGTGTGCACGATATGCGTCTGCTTTCTTCAAGCACTAAGCGTTACCACGCATTGGGTGGTTTTGGCCTTAACGTTGTTGAGTACGTTTGCGAATAAACCATGCGTTAGCAAGCAGACGTTTCTCCGTTTGTAGCAACATAATTTACCGATGATTTCAGTGGCTCTTTTGGTGATAAATCTTGCCAAAAGAGCAAAGTAGCCAAGTCCGACTCAAAACGTGTTCAACACGCAAACTTGGTTACTCGCTGTTCCTATATGCTTGGGATCAGCGCTGCATTATCATCTTTACATTGCCGGTGTCTGTTCTTCTAAATTACCATTAGATATTGCTCACAGTTTTGTGCTAGAATCCGGCGATTCTCACTTGATGAAAATAGTTAAAGGAAGGCTTATGAAAGTGATCGAGGGTGGCTTCCCAGCGCCAAATGCAAAAATTGCTATCGTTATTGCTCGTTTCAACAGTTTTATTAACGAAAGTTTACTTTCTGGTGCAATCGATACTTTAAAGCGTCATGGACAAGTAAGCGAAGACAACATCACTGTTGTTCGTTGCCCTGGTGCAGTAGAACTTCCACTTGTAGCGCAGCGCGTTGCAAAAACAGGTAAGTTCGATGCGATTGTATCTCTTGGTACAGTAATTCGTGGCGGTACACCTCACTTTGACTATGTTTGTAGTGAATGTAATAAAGGTTTGGCACAAGTGTCTCTGGAATATTCTCTTCCAGTAGCGTTTGGTGTTCTTACTGTTGATACGATCGATCAAGCTATTGAACGCGCAGGAACCAAGGCTGGTAATAAGGGTGCAGAAGCAGCACTTAGCGCACTTGAGATGATCAACGTTCTTTCTGAAATCGATTCCTAATGGGGGCCAGTGTGAAACCAGCCGCACGTCGTAACGCACGTCAATTTGCTCTACAAGCAATTTATTCTTGGCAAATTACTAAAGAAAATATTGCTACCGTTGAAGAACAGTTCTTATCTGGTGGTAAGTATGATGAAGAAGAGCATCATGCTGCAGAGCCTGCTCTTGCTATGCCAGAAACAGACGTTGCATACTTCCGCGACCTACTAACTGGTGTTGCTCTTAGCCACATGGAACTTGATAGCAAGCTTCGTCCATTCGTATCTCGCCCTATGCAAGATCTGGATCTGATGGAACTAGCGCTTCTACGTTTAGCTATGTACGAGATGACTCGTCGCGAAGATGTACCATACAAAGTGGTTATCAACGAAGCTATCGAGCTTGCAAAAGTATTTGCAGCAGAAGACAGCCATAAGTTTGTTAACGGTGTGCTTGATAAAGCTGCACCGCACGTTCGTAAGAAATAAGACGTTCGTATATTGAATCTAAAGGTCAGCTTTTATGCTGGCCTTTTTTGTAACTAAATTTCTGTAATATCCATGATTACGGCGATTTTTATGAGACTAAAGATAGGGCATGTGATGTCTGGCGAATTTAACCTGATTGAAAAATATTTTGTAAATCGACAACCACAACGTAAAGACGTTCTTCTAGCTGCTGGCGATGATTGTGCTTTGGTCAAAGCGCCGGGCAATGTTGAGATAGCGATCAGCACGGACACCTTAGTGGCTGGTACCCATTTCTTAGCTGAGGCGAATCCGGCTTGGGTGGCACACAAAGCGTTGGCTTCCAATATCAGTGACCTTGCTGCAATGGGCGCGACGCCTGCTTGGGTGTCTTTTGCTTTAACCATGCCTGAAATCGATGAAGCATGGCTTGCTCCCTTCTGTGACTCCTTTTTTAAACTCGCAGACTACTTTGGTATTCAGTTAATTGGTGGCGACACAACCAAAGGTCCACTAAGCCTGACACTGACGGTACAGGGCTTTGTTCCTGAAGGACGAGCGCTGCGCAGAGATGGCGCGAAAGTGGGCGACTGGATTTACGTAACAGGTAATCTAGGTGACAGCAAAGCTGGCTTAGAAGTGTTACTTAACCCTGAGCAGAACAGAGCGAAGCCCTATGCTGCTGAGCTTGAAGAGAGACATTATGTGAGCGCCCCACGAGTGTTAGCGGGTCAGGCTCTAGTGAACCTTGCTTCATCTGCGATTGATATCTCTGATGGCGTTATTGCTGATTTAAAACATATCCTTAAGCGTTCTCAAGTTGGCGCGAGTATTGATGTAAGCACGCTGCCTATCTCTCCAGAGTTACGTCAGTTCGCTCCTGATATCACTTCAGCTCAGCAGTATGCGCTAACGAGTGGTGAAGAGTACGAACTGTGCTTTACTGTACCAGAAGAGAATAAAGGGTCGCTGGAAAGTGCTTTGTCACACACTGGTACAAAAGTCACCTGCATTGGCCAGATAAGACCTGTAGAATATTTTGAATTACACAATAATGGTGAACCACTAAGCTGGAACTTAACTGGTTACGATCACTTTAAGGTTAATTGATGACAAACCCACTTTCTCTTATTTCTCTTAAAAATCCTTGGCATTTCTTAGCAACGGGTTTTGGCAGTGGCTTATCGCCTATTATTCCCGGCACAATGGGCACGCTTGCGTCAATTCCGTTGTACCTATTGTTGGTTCAGCTACCGTTTCCTGCTTACGTTGCCGTGGTGGTGGTAAGCTGCATTATTGGTATTAAGATCTGCCAAGTAACGTCTGATGATATGGGCGTGCATGACCACGGTTCTATCGTTTGGGATGAGTTTGCGGGCTTTTGGATCACCATGAGCTTAGTGCCTATGCTGAATATCCCTGCCGGTGACTGGAAATGGCTTCTGACTGGTTTTGTGCTTTTCCGCTTCTTTGACATGGTAAAACCTTGGCCGATTGGTTGGCTAGATGCGCGAATTCACGGCGGCTTGGGTATCATGATTGACGATATTGTAGCGGGTATTATGGCGGCTATTTCGTTGTATGCCGTGGCACATTTCGCTGGTTGGTTAGTGTGAGTTAACTGAAGGGCTAAGGTTTAGTTGGCGATACACCAAACTAATTAGCAGATACTAAAAAGGTTGACCCTAGGGCCCAATGCCGTTCGGATAAGCATTACTGTTTGAATCTAAACGGATATTTAGCTGGAACAAAGAGGATTGAACGTGGAAACGTTCGGTCCTTTCTTTTATCTGGGAGAATGAAGTGACTGATACTTTCCCTCATTCTTTTAAGTTTTACTGGTAGAGTTCCGTCTGGACATAAAGCTAGCCAACGTAACTGCGCATCAATAAGGTTAATCGCGGCCGTAAAACTGACCCTAGTCGCTCGAACCCCTGCTTCTGAAGCTATCTTAACCATCTCTAATCGCACTAGGTTATAAGCAAGTAAGACACCCCAAAGCTCTTGCCTCACACCGACAGAAAAACGACTTCGTAAAGTGACGTGACTTTGCAGTTGAGTCTGTTTAATTTCACCATAACCTTCTTCTATCTCCCAACGTTGCCAATAAATACGCAGCAGGCTTTCTAGTGAGTATTTGCTAGGGTCTGTAAGTGAAGTAATAAAACCTTTTATCTCACCTTTTGGTTCTTGATATAGGACTAATCTAGCTTCCCAACGCTCGGGTAAATTAGGATTCTGCCGCTGGGCCTGAGGAGAGATGGGCATTGAGATAAGCATGTCATTTTCTGCATATTTCTCCAATACTTCATAGCGTAGTTTACGTTTTGCAGGCATTAACCAATGAGCATTTTCCGCACTCTCTTGCCATGACAACAAAAGGTCTGCGGAGAAATAACAACGATCAAATAAAGTCAATGAGTGCGCTGGGATATCATTGAATAAACGTTTAGCTAAGGTCGTTTCACCGACATGACAACCATCAAAAGCTGCCCCCATAATCATTCGAGTTTCCGTTGACATCAAAGCAACTAAACGAAGTTGAGGATAAGGTTTCAGTTTTTTAGAGATGAACCCAAATTCTTCGGCGTTCTCTGGTGAATCTTGGCACCTAAATGTTGTTCCATCCACAGCAAGAACGTTAAGCCCTAAGTCTCTGTCTTGTTGAATGATATCTTCGCGCCAAGCCTTGACTGTTGTGTGAAAAAGAGCCGCTAATGGACTCTCGTCTAGACGTCGACGTGAATCGGTGAGGACACTAGGCGCAACACGAGACCAACTATCCTCAGGTTTTGGTTGAAGGGCAATGTCTAATGAACTGCATACCTCTTTGATAGACATGTTGCGTTGCAACCCCATCCAAATAACTAGCCAGACAGCTTGCTGAGCGGGAAGTCGACGTCGTCTTATGCTCGCTTTATTTGTTTCAAGAAGAGCTTGTTCTATCCATTCTAGTTGAATGGCGTTGACGACAGATTCGTAATTATCCGCATCCTCAATAGTCTCGTGCGCCATTGCTAATTCTTGTTCAAGCATAAAAAAATCCCCATCAACGTTGTTGATGGGGATTATCTGCTAACTGCAGGATCGTTCAAGTCTTCTTAAACGATCGGCATTAGACCCTAGGGCCAACCTTTTTTGTTTGCATAGCTTACGAGCTTACGAGCTTACGAGCTTACGAGCTTACGAGCTTACGAGCTTACGTATTAAAGCTACTTGGCAAGATAGTCAGTGATAGACTTCTCAATGCCTTTCGCGTCCAAACCAAGCTCTTCATGCAGTTCGCCTTGCGTACCTTGAGCAATGAACTTGTCTGGTAGGCCAAGGTTCAATACTGGCATCAGCTGTTTCTCTTGCATCAAGAACTCAATCACACCTGCGCCCGCACCACCTGCAATCGCATTCTCTTCGATAGTTACCAGTACATCGTGGTCAGCAGCAAGTTGTTTGATCAGAGCTTCATCGAGTGGTTTCACAAAGCGCATATCTGCAACTGTCGCATCGATGACGTCAGCGGCTTGAAGTGCACTCTCAAGGAAAGTACCAAAGCTTAAGATAGCGACTTTCGAGCCATCTTTTGTTTTTTCGCTTTCGCGAACGATACGACCTTTACCAATCTCAAACGCGGTAAATTTATTTTGTATCTCAGTACCCATACCATTACCGCGAGGGTAACGAACGGCACTTGGACCTGTATGCTGGTGGCCAGTGTAAAGCATTTGGCGACATTCGTTTTCGTCGCTTGGCGCCATGATCACCATGTTTGGAATACAACGCATAAAGCTTAAGTCGAACGCACCTTGGTGTGTTTGACCATCAGCACCGACAAGACCTGCACGGTCAATAGCGAACATGACCGGTAAGTCCATGATAGCCACATCGTGGATCAGTTGATCGTAGCCACGTTGTAGGAACGTCGAGTAGATAGCGACAATCGGCTTATCACCCGCAATCGCCATACCCGTTGCTAGGGTCACAGCATGCTGCTCAGCAATTGCTACGTCGAAGTATTGTTCTGGGTACTCTTTCGAGAAACGCACCATGCCAGAACCTTCACGCATTGCAGGCGTGATCGCCATTAGCTTAGGATCTTGCGCCGCCATATCACACAGGAAGTCACCAAAAATCTTAGAGAAAGTTGGTTTAGAGCTGGTGCTCTTAGGCAGACTTGAGTGTGCTGGATCGAATTTCGGTACGCCGTGGTAACCGATTGGATCTTTCTCAGCTGGCTCGTAGCCTTTGCCTTTCTTAGTCATGATATGCAGGAACTGAGGGCCTTTAAGGTCTCTCATGTTCTTAAGCGTTTTAATCAGCTCATTGACATCGTGACCATCAATTGGGCCAATGTAGTTAAAGCCTAATTCTTCGAACATGGTGCCAGGGACAACCATGCCTTTTAGATGTTCTTCTGTACGACGAACCAGCTCTTTAATCGGCGGAACGCCTGATAGCACTTTCTTGCCGCCCTCACGAATTGACGTGTAAAGACTGCCAGAAAGAACTTGAGCTAGGTGGTTGTTTAGCGCACCTACGTTTTCAGAGATCGACATCTCGTTATCGTTCAGGATAACCAGCATGTCATTGTGAATATCGCCCGCGTGGTTCATGGCTTCAAATGCCATACCCGCAGTAATCGCGCCATCACCAATCACACTCACGACTTTACGGTTCTTGCCTTCTTTCTTCGAACTGATAGCCATACCAAGTGCAGCACTGATCGATGTTGAAGAGTGACCAACAGAAAGGGTGTCGTATTCGCTCTCTTGACGCCATGGGAATGGGTGCAGTCCATCTTTTTGACGGATAGTCGACAAGCGGTCGCGACGACCTGTAAGAATTTTGTGCGGGTATGCTTGGTGACCAACATCCCAAACCAACTGGTCAAAAGGCGTGTTGTACACATAGTGCAGAGCAACTGTCAGCTCTACTGTACCTAAGCCTGACGCTAAGTGACCACTTGACTGGCTCACTGAGTTAAGAAGATAGGTACGTAATTCATCACAAAGCTGTGTCAGCGTCTCTTTTGGAAGTAGACGCAAATCCTCTGGCTTATCAGCCAAAGCAAGAGTTGGGTACTTTGATATATCAAGAGTCATAGGTAATGCGCGCTTATTGTCTTAGTTCTTGCGCTCGATGACGTATCGGGCGAACTCTTCGAGTAACTGGGTATTGTATGGGATTGCAGCCAAAGCTTGAAGCGCTTCCTGTAGCAGAGTTTGCGCTTTTTCTTGAGCGCCCTCTAAACCTAGCAAAGAAGGGTAGGTGCTTTTGTTCAATTCTTGGTCAGAACCCTGTGGCTTACCCAAAGTTTCAGTATCGCCAGTGATATCTAAAATATCATCTTGAACCTGGAATGCTAATCCAATGGCGTCGGCGTACTTGTCTAATTGAGGCATCACTTCAAACGCTTTTTCACCAGCAGCGAGAGCACCTAAACGAATCGCACATTTCATTAGCGCGCCCGTTTTATTGCGGTGAACTTCTTCTAACTCTTCTAGCGTGACAGAGCGGTTTTCAGCTTCAATATCAAGTGCTTGTCCAATGCACATACCTTGTGCACCAGAGGCTTCGGCTAGGCGTTGAATCATTCGAACGCGATTGCTTTCACCGTCAGCACTTAATGTACCTTCCGCAAGTATAGTAAACGCGAGAGTTTGTAGTGCATCGCCAGTTAAAATTGCCGTTGCTTCATCGTATTTGATGTGACAAGTCTGATGGCCACGACGCAGTTCATCGTCGTCCATTGCTGGAAGGTCGTCGTGAATCAGAGAATAGGCATGAATACATTCGATTGCAGATGCTGGAGTGTCGAGTTCTTCAGCGGTGCAGCCGAGCATTTCCCCTGTAATGTAGACAAGAAATGGACGTGCGCGTTTACCGCCTAAAAGTAACCCATAACGCATCGCGTTGATCAGGTTCTGATCTTGGTGTGGTAGGCGATCAAGCCAAAGGTTCAGTTGCTCGTTATTACGTGCTTGATAAGACAATAAAGTCTCAATCATAGGGGATCTCATACAATTCGTTATTCTGGTTGTGGGTTAAAGTCACTAAGTTCTGCGTTTTCATCATTTTGCAGTAGGATGCTAACACGCTGTTCAGCATCGTTTAGTTTGCTTTGACCGGCACGAGCGAGGGAGATGCCTCGTTCGAACTTTTTCAGCGCATCATCTAAAGCTAGATCACCATTTTCTAGTTGATCAACCAAGCCATCAAGCTCTTCGATTGCTGCTTCAAAGCTCATATTTTCAGGTTTCTTAGTAGCCATAATAAATCTGCGTTTGGAAAGATGAACGAACGTTACCCTAGGCCGCTGAGATGGTCAAATGTAACCAAGAAATTTTGCTAGAAAGTTCGTTTTTAAGGGGCTTGAACGTACTTTGCTTGAATAACCTTAGCTTTATCGAGTTTATGCGCTACGTATAAGAGCAAAGTAAGCCAATAGTTGGGATTCAAAAACGAAAAGTGTGATACTTAGGCCAAGAATTTACTAAAAGATCTTATAGTCTTGCCGATACAAAGATTATCGTCGACATAGAGCTACAAAAAAGCATGAGGAGTGCTCAGTGGATTTAGCAACCCTAATAGGTTTGATTGGTGGATTTGCCTTTGTAATTATGGCAATGATCCTAGGTGGAAGCCTCGGGATGTTCTATGACACGACATCCATTTTGATCGTAGTTGGGGGCTCAACCTTTGTTGTTCTAATGAAGTTCACCATGGGACAGTTCTTTGGTGCGACTAAAATCGCAGGCAAAGCTTTTATGTTTAAAGCGGATGAGCCTGAAGATCTTATTGCGAAAGTTGTAGAGATGGCTGATGCGGCTCGTAAAGGTGGTTTTTTAGCACTGGAAGAGATGGAAATTAACAACAGTTTCATGCAAAAGGGCATCGATCTTTTGGTGGATGGCCATGATGGAGATGTAGTTCGTGCTGCACTGCAAAAAGACATCGCATTAACCACAGAGCGTCATGAGCAGGGCGCGAAGGTGTTCTCTGCATTTGGTGATGTAGCACCCGCGATGGGTATGATTGGTACCTTGGTTGGCTTGGTTGCCATGCTTTCTAATATGGATGATCCAAAAGCGATCGGCCCTGCGATGGCGGTGGCACTTTTAACCACCCTATATGGTGCGATTCTTTCGAACATGGTGTTCTTCCCAATTGCCGACAAGCTTGCGCTGCGTCGTGACCAAGAGACACTCAACCGTCGTTTGGTTATGGATGGCGTACTCGCGATTCAAGATGGTCAGAACCCACGAGTAATCGATGGTTACCTGAAGAGCTACCTAAACGAAGGTAAGCGTACGATTGATGGTGAACCTGCGTAAGAGGAGTTGAAGATGGATGAAGAAAATCCATGTAAATGTCCTCCTCCGGGATTGCCTCAATGGATGGGGACATTTGCTGACTTGATGTCACTGCTGATGTGTTTCTTCGTACTGCTGCTCTCATTCTCTGAGATGGACGTACTGAAGTTCAAACAGATCGCTGGCTCGATGAAATTTGCGTTTGGTGTACAAAACCGCTTGGAAGTGAAAGACATTCCTAAAGGCACCAGCATCATTGCACAAGAGTTTCGACCTGGTCGTCCAGAGCCGACACCGATTGATGTGATCATGCAGCAGACGATTGATATTACGCAGCAAACGCTTGAGTTTCATGAAGGTGAATCTGAGCGTGCTGGCGGTACCATGCGTGATCAAGGCAAGATGACCGGAGGCAAGTCGCCAGAGGTTTCGACTCACGACAATCAAAACTCTGAGTCAGACCAACAGCAACAACAAGCTGAAGCTCAATCGCAAGAGATGGAAACCTTGATGGAAAGCATCAAGAAGGCGTTGGAGCGAGAGATAGACCAAGGCGCGATTGAAGTTGAAAACCTTGGCCAGCAGATTGTGATTCGAATTCGTGAGAAGGGTGCATTCCCATCGGGTTCTGCTTTCCTACAGCCTAAGTTCCGACCTTTGGTGAGACAGGTTGCTGAGTTGGTGAAAGATGTTCCGGGTATCGTTCGAATCTCAGGGCACACCGATAATCAACGTCTTGATTCCGAGCTTTATCGCTCTAATTGGGACTTGTCATCACAGCGAGCAGTGTCTGTTGCTCAAGAGATGGAAAAGGTGCGTGGTTTCTCTCATCAACGCTTGAGAGTACGCGGCATGGCGGATACCGAGCCAGTCGAGCCGAACGATACTGAATGGCAACGTAGCCTCAACCGCCGCGTTGAAATCAGCATCATGCAGGGCGAGCCGCTTTACAGTGACGAAGTGCCTGTTATTAATGAATAGCCGATACGTGTACACACGGTAGCATGCAGATAGCATCGAAAGCCCAACCTTATAATGAGGTTGGGCTTTTTGTTTGCTGGTCTTCAATGGTTCTCTCTGCGGCATTTATGTCGTTTCGAAACCTGCTACTGTTAATAACAAGCGGTTTAATGATGGTGTTACAGCAAGCACTCTTTTCCTTGCTTCACTTTCTCATGTATAATTCGCGCCCTTAGATTTAGATATGATCTATTCTTGCTTCAAGTGCTGTGTAAATTCTCTAATTTACTTGGCGATGAGCGTTTTCAAAATTTTGAACATTAATGTTGTGAAAGTACTATGAAATTTATTGTTAAGCCCCATCCGGAAATTTTTGTAAAAAGTGAATCGGTGCGTAAGCGCTTCACAAGGATTCTAGAGTGCAACATTCGTAACGTTATTCAACGTCGCTGTGAAAGTGTTGCGGTATTCAACCGTCGCGATCATATTGAAGTGACGTCTGAGAGTGACCAGTACTACGCAGAAGTGTTAGAGGCTCTGACTCACACTCCAGGTATTCACCACTCTCTTGAAGTTCAACAGTCTGAATTCAAAGACTTGCACGATATTTACGAGCAAGTACTAGAACGCAGCCGTGCTGACATTGAAGGCAAGACTTTCTCTGTACGTGCTAAGCGTCGTGGTAAGCATGACTTTACCTCTATTGAACTTGAGCGCTACGTAGGCGGCGGTCTAAACCAAGCAGTTGAGTCAGCGAAAGTTCGACTTAAGAACCCTGATGTAACCGTTAAGGTTGAAGTGGCTAACGACAAGCTAAACCAAGTTCTAGCTCGTCACAAAGGCCTCGGTGGCTTCCCTCTTGGTACTCAAGAAGATCTACTGAGCTTGATCTCTGGCGGCTTTGATTCTGGTGTTTCAAGCTACCTGCACATCAAACGCGGCTCTAAGGTTCACTATTGTTTCTTCAACCTTGGTGGCCCAGCGCACGAGATTGGTGTTAAACAAGTGGCTCACTACCTATGGAATAAATACGGCTCATCTGCAAAGGTGAAGTTCATTTCTGTAGACTTTGAACCTGTGGTTGCTGAAATCCTTGAGAACGTAGAAGACGGCCAAATGGGCGTTGTTCTTAAGCGTATGTTCATGCGTGCTGGTGGTATGGTTGCAGACAAGTTCAAGATCGAAGCGTTGGTTACTGGTGAAGCACTAGGTCAGGTATCAAGCCAAACGCTAACTAACCTGCGTCACATCGACAACGTGACAGATACTTTGATTCTTCGTCCGCTTATCAACTGGGATAAAGAAGACATCATCGACCTTTCTCGTATCATCGGTACTGAAGACTTCGCTAAGGTAATGCCTGAGTACTGTGGTGTTATTTCTAAGAAGCCAACAGTGAAAGCGAAGAAAGGCAAACTGGAAGCAGAAGAAGCTAAGTTTAACTTTGAAGTGCTGGATCAAGTGATCGAGAACGCTCGTGTTATGGATATCCGTGACATCGAGAAAGAGAGCCAAGAGCAAGCGCCTGAAGTTGAACAAGTTCAAGCTGTTGCTGAGCACGCTATCGTTCTTGATATCCGTAGCCCAGAAGAAGAAGACGAAAGCCCATTAGAGGTCGAGGGTGTTGAAATTAAACACATCCCATTCTTCAAGCTTTCGACTCAGTTTGGCGACCTAGACCAAGCGAAAGAGTACTTGCTGTACTGTGACCGTGGTGTAATGAGCCGTCTACAGGCACTTTACCTACAAGAGCAGGGCTTCCATAACGTTAAGGTTTACCGCCCATAGTGGTGTGTTGACCAAGCGTTAATCATTTTGCAAAGCCGTTTACTGAAAAGTAAGCGGCTTTTTTATTTTCTATTGTGAATGATTTACAGTAGTCAGACAGAGGCGTGAGTTTGGGCGTGCTATCGTCATGCTCAGCTTTGAAATTTTTGATTGATAGAAAGAGTGTGTTCTAAACGGGTTTATAAGTACCGAAGAAGTGTGAGTATCTTGAAGTATTCTGTTACTTTTTAGTGCAACTCAATGGTGCTATTTGTATGTGTTCAGTTGATTATTTGAGTGGGTGTCTGATTCTGTGATTGGCGATGAAAAATAATAAAGATTAATTAGCACAGCTATTGATAAACTTGTTGTTACATTTCTTTGCACATAAAAAAACACCGCCCATAAGGCGGTGTAAACAAATTTGACAGACAGGTCAAAATAAATACAGGAAGTACATGCCTCGTTTCAGTATAAACTGCAACAAAACATTTGGTAGAACTCTACCCAACTCGAAAAGAACGAGTTTGCAAACACAACATCGCAGGAGCTAAGCCAATTGATTCTAGAGAGAATCAAGCCGTTCAGGCTAGCTGCTGCGGGATGAAATATAGAATTTCTCTGGCTGCTAGGCAATGGACAAATTATAATGTTTCAGATAAAAAAAACTAATGCTTATTTAGAGAGTAACTATGTCTCGTCGATTACCCCCATTAAACTCGCTAAGAGTGTTTGAAGCTGCAGCTCGACACTTGAGTTTTACGCGTGCTGCAGAAGAGTTGTTTGTTACTCAAGCGGCAGTCAGTCATCAGATCAAAGCGCTTGAAGAATTCTTATCTTTGAAGCTGTTTCGCCGAAGAAACCGCTCTTTGCTGCTAACTGAAGAAGGTCAAAGCTACTTCTTAGATATCAAAGATATTTTCACATCACTAGCAGAAGCGACAGACAAAGTACTGGAGCGAAGTGAGAAGGGCGCATTGACCATCAGTTTACCGCCGAGTTTTGCTATTCAATGGTTGGTACCAAGGCTCGCTGACTTTAATCAGCAAGAGCCTGATATTGATGTAAGAATCAAAGCCGTTGATATGGATGAAGGCTCGCTAACCGATGATGTAGACGTCGCTATCTATTATGGCCGAGGGAATTGGTCGGGGCTCAGAGCCGATAAACTTTACCAAGAATACTTGATCCCTCTTTGCTCACCTTCCGTGCTGCTAGGAGTAAAACCATTAGAATCTCTCAGTGATTTAGCATGTCATACGCTATTGCATGATACTTCTCGAAAGGATTGGAAACAGTTCGCTAAGCAAAATGGCATCGATGGGGTAAACGTTAATCACGGCCCTATCTTCAGTCACTCAACCATGGTGCTGCAGGCAGCGGCTCACGGCCAGGGCATTGCTCTGGGTAACAACGTGTTGGCGCAGCCTGAAATCGAAGCGGGTCGTTTGATTGCGCCTTTTGATGAAGTGTTGGTGAGTAAGAACGCCTTCTATGTGGTTTGTCATGAGAAACAAGCCGACATGGGTCGTATTGCTACCTTCCGCGACTGGATGCTAGCGAAAGCGCAAAGTGAACAAGAGGACTTACTCGATGAATAACGTCATCATTGATGGTGAAGACAATCCCATCACCTTTATCTTTGCCCATGGTGCTGGCGCAGGCATGGAGCATGAGTTCATGCAGTCGGTAGCCAAAGGGTTAGCCTTTAAAGGGATACGAGTGATTCGTTTCAACTTCCCTTACATGATTAAACGTGCTGAAGATGGTAAGCGTCGTCCACCTGACAGAGCGCCTAAGCTACTTGAAGCCTATCAAGAGATTATTGAGCAGGTTGATGCCGATAAGCTTGTGATTGGTGGTAAGTCGATGGGAGGGCGTATGGCGAGCCATTTGTCTGAACTTGATAAGGTGGCCGCAATGGCGTGTTTAGGCTTTCCTTTCCACCCATCAGGTAAACCCGAGAAATACAAAGGTGAGCATCTGGCTGAGTTAGCAAAGCCATGCCTCATTTTACAAGGTGAGCGCGATACCTTTGGTAAGCGTGAAGAGTTTGCTGATTTTGATCTGTCTGATTCTATTCGTGTTGAATTTATTCCAGACGGTGATCACAGCTTTAAGCCTCGTAAGAGCTCTGGTTACACAGAGCAGCAGAATATTGCCTTAACCGTTGAGAAGCTGTCAGCGTTTATCAAAGAGGTACTTAATGAGAAGTAAGTATTTACTCACGTTTGCAGGTATCTCTGGTGCGATTGCTGTCATGCTTGGTGCCTTCGCGGCTCACGGGTTGAAAGCTATCTTGCCAGAATATCTGCTAGGCGTGTTTGAGACGGGTGTTCAGTACCAGTTTATCCATACTTTGGCGATATTGGCGTGTGGCGCTCTGCTGCAGATGAAACTTGGCGCTAAATCACAAAAATATTTTTTCATTGCGGCAATTTGCTTTATCATCGGCATCCTTTGTTTTAGTGGCAGCCTTTATGGCTTGGCACTGACAGGAATAAAATGGTTTGGCCCTATCACTCCGTTTGGTGGTCTACTATTTATCATTGGTTGGGGAGTCTTCTCCTTCGCTGCTTTGAATATAAAAGAGGTAACTCAGTGAAACACGTACTACTTTATTGTCGCTCTGGTTTTGAAAAAGAATGTGCTGGCGAAATTCAAGACAAGGCAACACAACTGGAAGTGTTTGGTTTTCCTCGCTTAAAGAACAATACAGGCTTTGTATTGTTTGAATGTTATCAAGCAGGCGAAGCCGATAAATTGGTTAAAGAGATCGACTTCCAATCGCTGATCTTTGCTCGTCAAATGATCGCGGTAGCAGCTGAAATCAAAGATCTGCCGACTGATGATCGTATCTCTCCAATTCTTGAGGCGCTTTCTGAGAAAGAAGGTTTCCCACGTTGTGGCGATATCCGTATTGAAACGCCAGACACCAATGAAGCGAAAGAGCTTTTGAAGTTCTGCCGTAAGTTTACCGTGCCAATGCGTCAAGCTATGCGTGGTAAAGGCCTGATGACAGCGAAAGACAATGTTAAGAAGCCTGTGCTTCACTTATGTTTTATCGCTCCGGGTCATTGCTTGGTGGGTTACTCTTACCCAACTAACAACTCACAGTTCTTTATGGGCATTCCTCGTTTGAAGTTCCCATCAGATGCGCCAAGCCGTTCTACATTGAAGCTAGAAGAAGCATTCCACGTATTCATCCCTCGTGATGAGTGGGATGAGCGTCTTGCTCCAGGTATGTGGGGTGTAGATTTGGGTGCGTGTCCAGGTGGTTGGACTTACCAACTGGTTAAGCGTTCTATGTTCGTTCACTGTGTTGACAACGGCATGATGGCGGACAGCCTAATGGAAACGGGTCAAATCAAGCACCATATGGTGGATGGCTTTAAATTTGAACCAGACCGTAAGAACGTAACTTGGATTATCTGTGACATGGTTGAGAAGCCAGCTCGTGTTGCTCACTTGATGGGTGAGTGGATTATCAAAGGCTGGGCGAAAGAAGCACTGTTCAACCTTAAACTGCCAATGAAAGGCCGTTACGATGAAGTACTGCAAGATATCGAGAACCTAAAACAGTTTCTGATTGATAACAAAGTTAAATTCAAGATGCAGGCGAAGCACCTTTACCATGATCGCGAAGAGATCACGGTTCACATTCAGTCGCTTTCGAATATCTCACCGTACTAATATTTTCATTAGTATGTCAGTGATAAAGAAAATGCTCCTTTAAGGGGCATTTTTTGTATCTGCTCATCGCATTATCGGGAGTTAAGAATGAGCTTCGTAGCGAATGTCTTGAAGATTGAAGCCCAAATCTATATCAGTTTTTAGAGCTGAAACCAACTTGCACACTCGTGCGGATTCGATGTGTTCATCGAACTTCTTACGATATTTTTTAGGTAAATCTTCAGCTAGGAATGCGGCTTCAATATCGGGATAAGTCGTTAAGATCTCTTTGGCTGCTTTTGGTCCCACGCCTGGGATCCCAGGTACTTGGCTTGAACTAACGCCCGTTAATCCCCAGTAATCTGCAAGTTGCTCTGGTTTTACGCCGAACTCAGCTTCGATAAAGGGCTTATCTAACCAGCGATGTTGGAAGTAATCGCGGATCTGTAGTGTAGGTGATAACAGTTGGCAGTAACCTTTATCGGTAGAGATTATCGTAACTTTTTCACCATGGTCAGCCACTTTTTTTGCGAGTGTTGCTACTAAGTCATCAGCTTCATCGCCATCAGATAACAGCGAATCAATACCTAATTCCCACCAAGCTTGTTGGATAGTATCGAGGCCTTTCAGTAATGGCTCAGGCATTGGCTTTCGGTTTTGTTTATAGGCAGGAAGGACTTCTGCACGCCAGCCCCGATCTTGTAAGTGGTGATCGAATACCGCGATGATGTGAGTTGGTTTAGACTCCGAAAGAATCTTATTAAGAGTACGAGTCGTGGTAGTGATGGTTCTTGCTATATCGGTTGGATCCGGCTGAACTGAGTGAACGCGTCGGATTAGGTTCAAGGCATCGATAATAACAAGATGGATAGACATAAGTTTCCACTAAATAGGCAATAAATAAGGGGCTGCTAGCCCCTTATAGTAACGTATCACTTGGTGAGTTGAAACGCTGGTGACGTAAACGTCATGACTTGTTTAGCTTTATGCTTACGGCTTTGTTATCAGTCAGATATTATCATCAGCTGCTTGGCGCAATTTTATAACAAGGAACGTAGTCGGTACCACCCGGCAGTTTCATTCGATCTTGTTCAACAAAATCATTTAGCAGTTGATCCATCTTAGTCATCAACTCTTTGTCGCCATCAATGAGGAATGGCCCATGCTTCTCAATCTCCAGAATACCTTCGGCTTTGACGTTACCTGCCACAATACCTGAGAACGCTTTACGTAAATTCGCAGCAAGGCTCTCTGTTTTCTGATCCATGTGCAGATCGAGTGCCGCCATAGATTCGTGAGTAGGGTCGAAGGGGAGTTGGAACTCAGGCTCAATATGCAGTGACCAGTTGTAGCTGTAAGCATCGCCTGTTTCTTTACGGTGAGAGCGTACATCTGGCATTGCTTGCTTCATAATTTTCGCAGCACGTGCTGGATCATCAATGACAATTTCATAGTGCTTTTGCGCTTCTTCACCCAATGTTTCACCAATGAACTTATCAATTGAACGGAAGTAAGCCTCGCTCTCTTTAGAGCCAGTTAGAACGATAGGCATCGGTTGGTCTGCGTTGTTTGGGTGCATCATGATACCTAGGATGTACAGCAGTTCTTCGGCGGTTCCTGGGCCTCCAGGGAAGATTATGATGCCATGTGCCATACGAACAAACGCTTCAAGACGTTTCTCGATATCGGGCATGATCACCAGTTCGTTCACTATCGGGTTTGGCGGCTCAGCCGCAATGATTGATGGTTCAGTTAACCCTAAATAACGATGTTCAGTATAGCGCTGCTTAGCGTGACCAATAGCCGCACCTTTCATTGGCCCTTCCATCGCACCTGGTCCACAACCCGTACAGATGTTGAGTTCACGTAGGCCAAGTTCATTACCGACTTCGCGAGTATATTGGTATTCAGTGGCATTAATTGAGTGACCACCCCAACATACAATCAGGTTCGGCTCAATGCCGGGTGTGAGTGCTCCTGCGTTTCTCAAAATACCAAACACAAGATTGGTGATGTGAGTTGCGTTGGTGAGGTTAAGCCTTTGGTTATCGGCCAAGTGCATGTTGACGTAGACAATGTCACGCAGCACTGAGAATAGATGTTCTTGAATACCCTTGATGATTTCACCGTCGACAAAGGCATGCTCTGGTGGGTTGCTTAGTTCGAGCTTGATACCACGCTCACGACGCACCACTTCAACATCAAATGACTGATACTTGTCGAGCAATTCTTTGGAGTTGTCGGTGTGGCTACCCGAGTTCAGTACCGCTAACGTACAGTTACGATACAGTTGGTACAGATCACTAGATGCGGTTTTTTTAAGACGCTCAACTTCAAGTTGAGAGAGTAAATCCATGCTACCGGCAGGGCTGATATGAGTGATCATAGTGCCTCCTTGTTGAGAAGAGCAGAGGCGACTTTTGAAGTGACCCTCTGGCTCGAGAGTGAGAAGCAAACGTTGAAAGTGTTTGGTTAAAGGTGAGAAGAGTTAACCAGACGAAACGGTTACGACAGCGTTGCTTTATGTATTGTATGGAATTGCTTAAGGGCTAATATCGAGTTGCTTAAGATCTTATAAACAGCATGACTTGTCAAGAATGCTTGTTAAGCGAATGTTAATAATAAGCTTAGCAAACATTGAGGGAATTGGTATGTGATAAGTATTTGAAAAAAAGAAATAAATTAAATCAGGCCTAGTTTAATTCCAAACCAATTGGTTAGTACCACGTTGTTTGGCTTTGTTTAGCGTTTTATTGAGTCGCTCTAGTACTTCTTCAGGTGTATCTGACTCTTTGAATTGAGTACTTGCTGCACACAAAGTAATCGTGATTTGTTGATCACGGAACTTAAAGGGTAAACGGCTGACTTGAGTCTGGATGTTTTGAATTACCTGGTGGCAATATTCATCCGTTTGCTCTGGTAATAACAAGATAAATTCCTCACCAGAAAAACGAGCCACACTATCGGTAGCGCCGGTCTCTTTGGTGATGGTTCTTGCGATAATTTTGAGTGCTTTGTCACCCGCTGTATAACCAAAACTATCATTGATGGCTTTGAAATTGTCGATGTCGAGCAGTACAACACGCAGTGAGTGTTGCGCGCGAATCCAACGGCGGTATTCAAGTTCTAAGCGATCGGTAAAGGCGGTACGATTGTAGACCTTGGTGAGCGGGTCAAGCAACATACGCTGAGCCTGATCTTCTAAACGCTTTCGATAGTCTTGAGTCACTTCATAGAGCGAGTCTAACTGAGTTTTCCCGTAATTCATTCTCTCTATCAGAGCTTGTTCTTTTTGCTCTGCATGATTCAATCTTTCAGAAAGAGAGGCGATTTCACTAAGCAAAGGATTAATCGTCTGCTTTAAGTTATCAATGTCCGTTGCTTTATCTACAGAACTCTGGCTCTTGATGACAAGCTCATTTAGCTCAGAGTTCAGGCCTTGGCGATGCTTAAAGTAGCTTTGGCTTTGGTCTGCATTTTGATCTGCGGTTTTGATGCTAGACGCGAGTGAAGAATTAAGCTGATCAATAAACTGTTCAGACTTTTTACGCTCTAGATTGGTGCCCTCTATGACTAGTTTGAGAATTTGAAGCGTCAGCTCAAGGAGGTTTTGTGTAGAAACACCAAGCAGCAGTTTGGCTCGAATATCGGTAAGTAGCTCACCCGATTCACCCTCAAAATCGAGTTCGGTGATCAGATGTTGTAATTCGTTTGATAAGTCGGCAAGGAGTTCTTGTTCAGGCGATTGCGCAGCGTCGGCAAAATGAGTACGAGAGTTGTTCGCCATGATCTTTATGGCACGCTCGTAAATACCGAGGAGTTTCATGGCGTGGTCGACTTTCTGACTGCCATTGCATTCGGAGAAGCTAAGTAAGTTTCGTAGATCACGTTTCAACGGTGCTGGTAGGCCAGTTATGCGTTGTAGCGTTTCTCCACTGTGCTTAATGCTATCATCCAGATATCCGTTCTGTTTATCCATAGCCAACGTCTTCTGCTTGAGCATTCTTTCTATGACTGCCAATTTAGGGATCATCGAGCTGATGTCTTTTTGCTTTTCTAGCTCTTCCCTAAGGGCAATGAGGTTTTCATCTAAATAACTGTTACTACCAACGCACGCATCACTTAAAGATGTGACGATGCGCTTAAGAACTTTTTGCTCTCTAATAAATTTGAACGAGGTGTCTCTTTGCGTCAAGCGAACTTGCTCCAACTGAAATTTCAGTTGGTGGAGTTGCGCCTGAATGTCTTTTTCAAGAATGCCCATAGATGTATTAATTAGCGCCGCGTAGATCGATCACGATCATTTAGATGAAATTCCGTTGCATCGATAATAACAAAACTAAAAATAAGGTCACGACTTGCAAGTCTTAACCGCTTGCAATTCAGTCATCTTTTAGCATTTTTTTGATGTTGTCCTCATTCTGGTACGACGATTGTATTTTTATTAACCCTTGATTAATGGCATGTTTACAAGCTTCTCGTATGTTACCAGTTGCAAGGCTTGCCGCTGGTGCGTTATCGATAGCTTTGAGGTATACCCATTGGCTAGTGCGTTCTTTCAAGCTGATTTCACGCGCTAGGTTGGTCGACATCAACAATACATCTAATAGCTCTTGGTCATTAATCGCGGTGTAAGCTCGTGGTAAAAACGGGTAGTCAGCGATGCCCATTCGAATCGTTCGGTTGATATTACGTTCTGGCTCGAAGTCATTTACCCACGATTGAATCTTTAGGAACATCGCTTCTGGTGATGAATCACGATCTGAATTTGGCTCTATATAAAGCAAGTTCGCATCTGAGAAATGATAGACGCGAGCTGGGCCTTCCAGTTTTGATTTTAAGAAATCACCGAAAGCATCTTCGAGCTCTAAGCCCGCTTTATAACCATTTTGCGTATACATGTTGCGCAGGAAAGGTAAGTCAATCATAACGAAGCGTAAGCGGTCGTTTAATGGTTCATAAATCAACTCCCCAAGCTGCCATTGCTCGAAGGTTTGGCTGGTTTGCTCTAACGAATTTGAGAGCTTAGCATTGAGCATTCTTAGGTTCGGAAGCTTTGAACGTGAGTGCGTAAAAAGATCAGTACGCAGCGAATCCACTTCTTTAGCTAAGGTTTGGATGAGGTAGCCTCTGCGTAGTACAAAGAAGAATAGGACGATGCTGAACAGAAATAGGGCGAAGGATATCTTTTGGAATTTACGATGCTCTAACTTATACCTTTCTAATTCTTGCGCTTGACCAGCGTAGTGCAAAGTTTGTTCAGCAAACTCTTTCTGCTGACGGAATGCATCCTCACCTACACGATTGAGTTTTTGCTGCTCTAAAGAAACTAAACTGTTGTACTGCTTGAGATTCGCTAATGCTTGTTGAGGACGACCTGCTTGTTCATAGCCTAAGGACAGTAAGTAATACGAACGCTGTGACAGGTGCATATTTTCTATCTGACGTGAAATTTCAAGTGCACGTGTCGCATGCTTGATTACGTCATCGCTCTCTTGTAGATGATAAGCTAACCCTGCCGACAGCAGCGCAGCGCGGCCTTCCAGTTTTGGAATATCTGTGTACTCCAACAGCTCAAGAGCGCGTGTTAGGTATTGTTCTGCAAGAGGGTAGTTATAAAGGCGTAAGTAGGTAGCTGATAAACTCAGACGAATATCAATGACTTGTTGGATATCTCGGTCGGTGCTTTCATGGTCCAAAACGTTGAAGAAATGCACTAACGCAAGGTTATATTTTCCTTGAAAGAAGTATACATCACCCATTTTTTTAAGCACTTGTGCCAAAACAGGTGAGTTTTCAAAGCTATCATAGAAATCAGCAGCTTGAGATAAGTGCTCGAGAGCTTTATCTAACACTTGGCGTTCAAAGAAAAGCTGAGCAAGCAGGCGGTTTACTTTTGCTAAGCGTGAGCTCAGATTACCTTCTACGGATTTCCAGTAGCCATACAACAACTCAGATAGTGCGTGGTTGTACTCTTTATGGGTTAGATAAAATTCACCGACCGCGATGTGGTAGTCGATAGTCACTTTTTCTGAGTAACGCTGATCGAGGTAGGTTTTCGCTTCTTGGTAGAACTTCTCGGCTTCATCGACCTTATTGTCATAAGAGGCAATATCAGCTTTCAGCATGATCAAACGATAGGTAATACCTTCTGTTAAACGCAAGGTTTTATTCACCGATTCTAGGTTTGCTTCGATACTCGCCAGCTCTGTTTTTGCTTTGGCTGATTTCCTGTCACTCAGCCAAAGTAAGCGTACTTTTAGGATCTCAAGATCCAGTTTTAGGTACTCAAGCTTATAGGTTTTCGCAAGCTCAAATGCTTTGTCGATATGTTGAATCGCAATATGAATATTACCAAGGTTGTATTCTGCTTTCGCTAATATCTTGTAGGCATCAATACTGCTGTTTGGGGTTCTGATCGAAGAGTCTGTCTCTTCGCGAGAAATAGCCGATGGGCTTTTCTCGCTTTGGTCTGAAAGGATACGTAGCGTTAGGTAGCTGTTCGCCATTTGTTTTGCTTGGCTCGGCTCGATCTCAACCAAATTATTGGCTTCATTGAGTAGCGCCGACGAATAAACCGACGCATTGACCGATGTGCTTAAGCTTAAAATAAATAGACTAACAACGTATAACCAACGCATTTCAATGTCCCTTTAAAGATTTGGTAGGTTCAAATAAGTGTGGGTGGTTCTCGCCTGATTATTGGCGAGCCATACGCTTATTGTGGCTTGGTCTATCTTGCTCTGTTGAACGGTATGGGTTGATATCCAGACCACCACGACGCGTGTAGCGTGCGAACACAGTTAGCTTCGAAGGTGCGCAGTATTTCATGATGTCAGTGAAGATACGCTCAACACATTGTTCGTGGAATTCATTGTGCTCACGGAAAGAAACTAAATAGCGTAGCAGAGCTTCACGGTCAATTTGCTTACCAGAATATGCGATCTCAACGCTGCCCCAATCCGGTTGGTTGGTGATCAAGCAGTTCGACTTCAATAAGTGGCTATGCAGAGTTTCTTCTACTTCTTGTTCGCCAGCTGCACCTTCAAGCAGTGACGCTTCAAAATCATAGCTGGTGATTTGGATATCTTGGTTGTCGATACAGTCACCTTCCATCGTCACGATAGGTTGGTTAGTGTAGTCGGTTACTGAGTTTACATTCACAATCACAGGTTCGCCTGCGCATGCAGACAAATCTTGGGTCAGGCGCTCAGTGACTTGAGCCCAGTTTTCAAATTGAGTCTGGTTATAGCTGTTTAGGTACAGTTTGAAAGATTTTGATTCAATTAAATTTTGGCTGGTGGCTGGGATGAAAACTTCACCGACAGCCACTTGTGGTAGACCATTGGTGTTTAGCCACGAAAGCTCGTACATCGTCCAAATATCATGACCAACAAAAGGCAGCTCGCCGTTTAGCGCAAGATCATCGCGATTAAGGCTACGAGGCACTGGTTGCAATAAACTTGCATCGTATTGGTTAGAGTACTCAGTTTTTTGGCCAAGGGTTAAACCCGCTAGCTCTTTTGCGTCAGAATATTTGCTCATACTTTCGTTTCAAATTCGATTAGAATGGGGTCGATTTTACTGAATCCCCCTTACCCTGTCATTAAGTCATCGCTTAATCGGCGCGGAAAGGGCTCGGATTCTATTTATTATTTTGTGTTTAGGAGATTTTCATGACTCAACGTGCTCAAGACGCACTACTTTCTTTTAGTCAGCGATACGTTGACGCGTGGAAGCAGAAACACCAAAGCTTACCTCGTAATGAGGAGTTGGTGGACATCGTATCGCCATGCGTAGAAGAAAAGAGTGGCGATGCCGTGTTGTGGAAGCACTATCCACGTGAGCAATTCGCGGATTTCACCAACGTTGAAACCGGTATTGAGTTGACTCTGCATGAAGACATCAAAACTTTCTACGGCGCACAATTCAGCGCAGATATGAACGCAACTTTCGATGGTAACGAATTGACTCTGTTACAGATTTGGAGTGATGAAGACTTCGAATGCCTACAAGAAAACATTTTGGGTCACCTAGTAACTCAGCGTCGCTTGAAGCTAAAACCAACGGTTTTCATTGCCGCGACCGATGCTGAGCTGGATGTTATCTCTATCTGTAACCTAACGGGTAACGTGATTTTGGAGCGCTTAGGTACCAAAAATCGTGATGTGCTCGCCGAGACATTGGCAGAATTTTTAGAAAAGCTACAACCAGCGGTATAAATAGATGTACGTACTAGAACTTCAATTTGAGTGTTTTGATAACACAACGGTAAGCGCTGTCGACAAGGCGGTTAATGGCTTAATGGATGCACTTCGTTATAACGGACAAGTGTTAGGTCGTGAGTTCCCAATCGTGATGGGCGATGGTGAATTCTATGTTCGCGTTGTGTGCCCGGAGCAAGATAGCTTGCACCCGCGTAATCACTCAGACTTTGTGAAAGTGTGTTTTGATCGCTTGTCTAACGCGAGCCTACTAGCGCCTAAAATGCGTTTGCTAGGTCGAGATCTGAACTCAGAAGAAGTGGCAGAAGATGAAACACCAAGCTGGCAGGTGTTATACACGACATTCGTGCACACCTGTTCACCGCTGCGTAGTGGCGATAGCTTGCTACCAATCCCTTTGTATCGCAATCCACCTACCTTCAATGGCGACCATAAAGCCGTGTTGAAATGGCAGACCGAATGGCAAGCCTGTGATGAAGTACAAATGGGTGGTGGTTGTCGCGCGGAACATGCAACGCTAACCGAGATCAGTGATACGAAGAGTGTGCTGTTTAAACGCGGTTGGGGTCTAAGAGGGCGCATTGAGTATCTGACTAAGGTTCCAACCTACTACTACTTATACCGTGTCGGTGGGATCAGCCTGAAAGATGAAAAAGAGCGCAAATGCCCGCAATGTGGTGGTGAATGGCTGCTAGATGCGCCTATCCACGATATTTTCTATTTCAAGTGTGATGACTGCCGATTGGTGTCAAACATCTCTTGGGATCACCTGAAGTAATCGACTTTGTTTCGCTTAAATCTGAGATGCTTTACTTTCTAGCAAATCTTTATCATTAAAAAAGGGGCTGACGTTATGTCAGCCCCTTCGGGTATCTATACAGTGCTGTCGTTTAGTTGATTACCAACCTTTAACGACGCCACCTTGGAAGATGTCAGAAGCTGCGTTGTACACTTCTTCAGTTTGGTAAGCTTTAACGAAGTTTTGTACGTTTTCAGCGTTTAGGTTGTCTTCACGAGAAACGATTAGGTTTACGTAAGGAGAATCTTTGTCTTCAACGAATACGCCATCTTTTTGTGGAGTCAGGTTGATAGAGCTCGCGTAAGTTGTGTTGATGATAGATAGAGCAACATCATCAAGAGAACGTGGCAGTTGAGCTGCGTCTAGTTCAACAATCGTTAGGTTCTTAGGGTTACCCACGATGTCGCGAACTGTAGCTAGAAGACCTGCGCCTTCACGAAGTTCAAGAAGACCTTGTTGCTCAAGAAGAAGTAGAGAGCGACCTAGGTTTGTAGGGTCGTTTGGTACAGCAATACGAGCACCGTCTTGGATTTCGTCTACCGATTTCACTTCTTTAGAGTAACCCGCAATTGGGTAAACAAACGTGTTACCAGCGATAGTTAGCTTGTAGCCACGGTCAGCCACTTGCTGATCTAGGTACGGTGCGTGTTGGAATGCGTTGATGTCGATAGAACCATCATCCAGTGCTGCGTTTGGTGTTACGTAATCCGTGAAAGTAACCAGTTCAACGTCTAGGCCGTATTTCTCTTTCGCTACTTTAGCTGCCACTTCAGCAACTTGCGCTTCTGCACCTGCCATTACGCCAACTTTTACTTTAGAAGTATCCACTTCTTTATCGCCACAACCTGCTAGAACTAGCGCTGAAGCTGCTGCTGCGATAGTTAGTAAACCTTTAAGGTTAAATTTCATAATAATCTCCTTTTAATAAATCTATTTAATTAGGTTCAGACGACTCTACTCTTTATGTGTGAGTCTTTATCTGTGGTCAACACGGCGAACTAATGAATCACCGATTGATTGAATAATTTGTACCAGCACAATCAACATCACTACTGTCACAGCCATGATGGTCACATCGTAGCGGTGGAATCCGTAACGAATCGCGACATCACCTAGGCCACCTCCGCCTACAGTACCGGCCATTGCTGAGTAGCTCACCAGAGTCACTAGCGTAATCGTTACTGAGTTGATGATAGTCGGTAGTGCTTCTGGAAGCAGAACCTTATTGATGATTTGTGTTGGTGTTGCGCCCATTGATTGGGCCGCTTCCACTAGACCTGTTGGTACTTCAAGTAGTGCACTTTCGATAAGTCGAGCCACGAATGGGATAGCGCCAATCGTCAGTGGAACAATCGCTGCTGTTGTACCGATGAAGGTACCAATCAGCATCTTAGTCAGTGGAATAATCGCAACCATCAAAACTAAGAAAGGTACTGAACGACCCACGTTCACAATCGCACCTAGAATCTTGTTTACTTTGGTGTTCTCTAACAGGCCACCTTTTTTAGTCGTATGCAGAATCACGCCTAGTGGAATACCGACCGCGAAGCCAACAATGCCTGCAACAGCAACCATGTAAAGCGTTTCGCCTGTTGCGCCTAATAGAAGGTTACCGTTAAGGCTGATCCAGTCAGCAATCTCGTTGAAACTAAAGGACATAACCAAGCACCTCTACTTTTACATTGTTGTCGCGTAGGAATTGGATAGCAGCATTATCATCTGCTTCATTACCGAACAGTTCAGCAACCATCATGCCGAACTTCACGCCGCCGGCGTAATCAAGGTCAGAGCTTAGGATGCTGACATCGATATTGAATTTGCGTGCAATCTGAGTCATCAGCGGAGCATCAACCGTTGCGCCCGTAAACTCAAGACGTACCAACGGGTAGCTGCTGTTTACGCGAGTCTCTTGCAGGCGTGCTTGGTAATCTTCAGGGATCGTCAGATCCAACGTTGAACGAATGAATTGATGCGCTAGTTCAGTTTTAGGGTGAGCAAAGATGTCACCAACTGTGCCTTTCTCTACCAATTCACCACCGCCAATGATCGCCACTTCGTGACAAATGCTTTTCACTACATCCATCTCGTGCGTAATAAGCAGGATAGTGATGTTCAGCTTGCGGTTGATTTCACGCAGTAGCTCAAGAATCGATTGAGTGGTCGCAGGGTCCAATGCGCTGGTCGCTTCGTCACACAGCAGTACTTTCGGATCAGAGGCCAGTGCACGAGCAATCGCAACACGCTGCTTTTGACCGCCACTTAGGTTTGCCGGGTAGGTGTCTCGCTTATCCGCTAAGCCAACGAGTTCAAGTAACTCACTCACTTTTGCTTCAATAATCGCTTTATCTTTACCAGCAAGTTCTAAAGGCAGTGCTACATTGTTAAATACAGTACGAGAAGACAGCAGGTTGAAGTGCTGGAATATCATGCCGATGTTACGGCGCGCTTCGCTAAGTTCTGATTTGCTGAGTTTTGTTAGGTCGATACCGTCAACAATCACTTCACCAGAGGTCGGTGCTTCCAACATATTTACACAGCGGATTAGGGTACTTTTGCCTGCACCTGAAGAGCCGATGACTCCAAAGATTTGACCTTGAGGAATGTGGAGGTTGATATCAATTAAGGCATTGATTTCTTTAGTACCTTGATAAAAAACCTTGTTGACTTGATTCACTTTAATCATAGAGAAACCCGTGCAGGTAGAACAGAATAATATGTCGATAGCTCGCTCGATTTACAGACGATGCTATGGTGTTCTATGATCTAAGTCAATAGATATTTTTACGTCTAGACGGCTAAACGTCGATTGTATGGCTAAGCTAGAAACAATTCGTTAACGAACGCAAAACTAAATAGATAGTGATGAAGCAAATAAAGCGTGTAATAATTAATGATTAATAGAGAGTTGATAGAGAACAAAATTTTGTCTAAACCTGCTGTTTTTTTAGATCGTGATGGTGTGATTAACGTTGACCACGGCTACGTACATGATGAGCATGACTTTGAATACATTGACGGTGTGTTTGAAGCGGCGAAAGCGTTTAAAGATATGGGCTATTTATTGGTGCTAGTGACTAACCAGTCAGGCATTGCTCGCGGCATGTTTAGTGAAGACCGTTTTCTTTCTTTAACGCAGTGGATGGATTGGAACTTTGTTGATAATGGTGTCGAGCTCGATGGCATTTATTACTGTCCTCACCACGCTGAGCACGGTATTGGTGACTACAAGCAAGATTGTGAATGTCGTAAGCCAAAGCCAGGCATGTTCATTTCTGCTCGTGACTTTCTGAAGATTGATATGGCTAACTCGGTCATGATCGGCGATAAAGCGGAAGACATGATGGCTGCAGAAGCAGCAGGTGTTGGTACTAAAGTCTTGGTAAGAACGGGTAAACCCATCACTGAAAAAGGTGAAGCGTTGGCTAGCGTGGTACTTGATAGCATTAAAGACGTACCCGCTTTCTTAAAAGGCTAAACGTTTTATTTATCACTAAGGTATGGACCTATCATTAGGCACTTACATTAGGTTTGTTCGAACCTGTGAATAGGCTAAGTGTCGTTGACTATATAAAGATGAGGAACGAAGTATGAAAGCTATGTTGGTAGCATCTCTATGTACAGTAGCATTGGTTGGGTGCTCTAAATCAGCAGCCCCTGAGACTGATAGCGCAACATCGAATGATCAATTCGCGACTTTTCAATGTGAGTCTGACGTCTCGTTTGATGTGTCTTACCTTGATAATGAAAAAGCGGTACTACGCTTGCCTGATAATGAATACCGCCTGACTCAAGTTCCAGCGGGCTCAGGAACCAAATACATCTTAGATGATGGCACTTCAGAGATGATTAACAGCATCACTTTGCGCACGAAAGGTGACAATGCGCGTCTAGAACTTGGTCGCGTAGTCTATCGAAATTGCCAAAAGTAAGTCATAGTAAGAACTGCTAGTATTTACAAACAGTTAAGTGAGGGAATCTACCCTCACTTTTTCTTCTCTTCTCTTTAACGTTAGACTTTTTATGAGCAAAAAACTCACTATTCTTGATATTGCAAAGCTGTCCGGTGTTGGTAAGTCAACCGTATCACGCGTTCTGACCAATGATCCAAAAGTGAAACCTGAAACCCGTGAAAGGGTGGAAAGAGTAATTCAAGAATCTGGGTACACGCCTTCAAAATCTGCGCAATCGATGCGCGGTGGCAGTCAAAAAGTCATCGGCGTAATCATTTCTCGTCTGGACTCTCCTTCTGAAAACAAAGCGGTAAGTACGATGCTGGCCGAGTTGTATCGAGCGGATTACGATGTCGTGATCATGGAAAGCCAACTTGATAGAGATAAAGCCAATGAGCACCTGCAAGTTCTAAAGCGTCGTAACGTTGATGGCATTATTGTATTTGGTTTTACTGACTGCGATATTCCGGCAATCGAAGCTTGGGAACACAAAGCGGTGGTGATTGCTCTGGATACCGAGAACGTGACGTCGATTAACTATGATAACCAACAGGTGATCAATAGTGCGTTGGTGCATTTATCGGATCAAGGGATCTCTGACGTTGGCTTTATCGGGGTTGATCCTAGTGATAAATCAACCGGTGAACTGCGTCTTAAGGCTTATCTCGATTGGTGTGAAAACACAGGTTCAGTGGCAAACTATCGTACTGGTCAACTTCATCACGAAAGTGCTTATCAGCTGGTGGATGAGGTGTTAACTCCCGCGACTCAAGCGATCGTTTGTGCCAGTGATACGCTGGCTCTTGGTGTAATCAAGCGTCTGCAAGAACTACAACGTGAAGATGTGGTCGTCACCGGCGTTGGTGGCAATGATCTTCTCTCTTTCTTATTCCCACGAGTATTTAGCATTGATCCTGGTTACCAATCTGCAGGTAAGCTGGCTGCTAATCTATTGATCTCTCAGCTTTTAGGCAATTCAGAGATCTCTCATCACACTCAATCTCCGATTCTATAATCCACTCAATTAAGCGAAATTTAACCGCTTAGATTAAAATTAGAGTGTGATCTCTTTCAATTAATGGGACTGTTCCCATTTAAATTTATCATTCATGCGGGCATTATAATAACCGTAATTGGGAATGTTCCCATAAATCTGAATCTGAGTGGTTATCACTGCATGGTTTAGATGAGTAATTGAATGAAACCAGGGTGGGGTAGTATGAGTAAGATAGCGAAGCAAGACGTTGCGCGTCTTATCGAGTTAGTCGGTGGCAAAGAAAATATTGCGAGTGTCAGCCATTGTCTGACTCGACTGCGTTTTGTATTGAACGATACAGAGCAGGCCAACAAAGCTGAACTCGAAAAACTGAAGCTAGTAAAAGGCTGTTTTACTAACGCAGGCCAATTCCAAGTCGTGATTGGCACTGAAGTTGATGAAGTGTACGCACTTCTGATTGATCAAACGGGTAAAGAGGCGTCATCAAAAGATGAGTCTAAGCTGGCTGCTCGTCAAAATATGAACTTCCTTGAGCGTGGTATCTCCCATTTAGCCGAAATTTTCGTACCACTGCTGCCTGCCATCATTACTGGTGGTCTGATTCTTGGTTTCCGTAATGTGATTGGCGACATTCGCATGTTCGACGGCAAAACCCTCGTTGAAATCAGCCAATTCTGGGCAACTGTTCACTCTTTCTTATGGCTGATTGGCGAAGCGATTTTCTTCTTCCTACCGGTTGGTGTGTGTTGGGCGACGGTTAAGAAGCTTGGCGGAACCCCTATTTTGGGTATCACGCTCGGTGTGACCTTGGTTTCCCCGCAATTGATGAACGCTTACATGATAGGTAAATCGGTACCTGAGGTGTGGGACTTTGGCTTGTTCGTGATTGAGAAAGTCGGTTATCAAGCACAGGTGATCCCTGCGATGCTAGCGGGTGTGGCTCTGGCGTTCATTGAGACTAACCTTAAGCGTATTGTACCTTCTTATCTGTACCTTGTTGTCGTGCCATTTGTATCGATTATTTTGTCTGTGATTTTAGCTCACGCTTTCATTGGTCCATTTGGCCGTATGTTAGGTGATGGCGTGGCATTCGCGGCTAAAGCAGCAATGACGGGTGACTTTGCGATTCTTGGTTCAGTGGTATTTGGCTTCCTTTACGCACCTTTGGTTATTACGGGTATTCACCACACAACCAACGCCGTCGACCTACAACTGATGCAAGACTTAGGCGGCACACCAATCTGGCCTTTGATTGCGCTATCTAATATTGCACAAGCTTCAGCGGTTGTTGGCATCATCATCTTAAGCAAACGCGAAGGCGAACGAGATATCTCGGTTCCAGCTGCAATCTCTGCTTACTTAGGTGTAACAGAGCCAGCGATGTACGGCATCAACCTTAAATACAAATTCCCAATGCTGAGCGCAATGATCGGCAGTGCCGCTGCGGCTGCTATCTGTGGTAGTGCAGGAGTGATGGCGAATGGTATCGGTGTTGGTGGCTTGCCAGGCATCTTATCGATTCAACCGCAATATTGGTCTGTTTACTTAATTGCGATGCTGGTGGCGATTGTACTACCCGTCACGTTAACACTGTTCTTCTATAAACGAGCACAGATGAAAGGCGAACTAGAAACCGCCAACGCGTAATGCATTTAATAAGCGATGACTCCAAAGTGAGCCATCGCTTTTTCTCTTAGTTATAGCTTTTTCTTTTAGTTATAACGGCTATTCGACCATGATTCACATGGTGATTTTTATTTTATATTTTCTGGTAAGTGAGTGTTAGAGATGGCGATGACTGAGCATGATGAAAGTTGGTGGAAAACCGCAACCATCTATCAAATCTACCCAAAGAGCTTTTGTGACAGTGGCAGTAAAGGTACTGGCGATATCAAAGGGATCATTTCAAAACTGGATTATCTTAAACACTTGAGTGTGGATGCCATTTGGTTAACCCCAGTTTACGCATCCCCAATGATCGATAACGGCTACGATATTTCAGATTACTACGCGATTAATCCTCAATTCGGCACCATGGAAGACTTCGACTTATTGCTGTCTGAAGCGCACCAACGTGGTATCCGTATCGTGATGGATATCGTGGTAAACCACACCTCGACAGAGCATGCATGGTTTCAATCTGCTTTGGGCGACAAAAACAGCTCTTACCGCGATTACTATATTTGGAAAGATCCCGTAGATGGTCAAGCACCAACTAACTGGCAGTCTAAGTTCGGTGGTAATGCGTGGGAACTAGATGAGGCGACTGGGCAATACTTCCTACACTTATTCGCCAAAGAACAGGCTGACCTCAACTGGGAGAACCCGGTTGTACGTGAAGAAGTGAAAGACGTTATCAGCTTTTGGGCAGAAAAGGGCGTTGATGGTTTCCGCTTGGATGTGATCAACCTGATTTCGAAGCAGCAAGACTTTCCTAATGATGATATCGGTGATGGCCGTCGTTTCTATACCGATGGTCCACGTGTACACGAATACCTGAAAGAGATCAGCGAAGCCGTATTTCAGAAGTACGGCAGCGTGACCGTAGGCGAGATGTCTTCAACCACGTTGGAACACTGCCAGCAATACTCAAACGTTGATAACAGTGAGCTATCGATGGTGTTTAACTTCCACCACCTTAAGGTCGATTACACCAATGGTGAGAAGTGGACCAATGCGCCGTTTGATTTCTTGCAGCTCAAGTCGATCTTCAATCATTGGCAAACGGGTTTGAACGGCAAGGGCTGGGGCGCATTGTTTTGGTGTAACCACGACCAACCGCGAGTCGTGAGCCGCTTAGGTGATGATCAGCAATATCGTGTTGAGTCGGCCAAGATGTTGGCTGCTTCTGTGCACATGATGCAAGGCACGCCTTATATCTATCAAGGTGAAGAGATTGGTATGACCAACCCTGGCTATACTGACATCAGCCAGTATCGTGATGTTGAGAGTACCAATATGTACGACATCATGGTTAACCGTGATGGTGTGGCTCATCAAGATATGATGGCGATTCTAGCGCAGAAATCTCGTGATAACTCTCGTACACCAATGCAATGGAATAGTGAGCCTTACGCCGGATTCTCACAAGCTCAGCCATGGCTTGATGTAGCGAATAATTACTCTGAGATTAACGCTGAGCAAGCACTGGAAGACAAAGACTCTGTTTTTTATTTCTATAAGAGCTTGATTGAGTTACGCAAACAAGTACCAGTGATTACGGATGGCAGCTATCAAGATCTATTGCCTGAGCACCCGTCGGTATTTGCGTACTCTCGTGAGAGTGAAGGACAAACTCTGCTGTGCATTAACAACTATTATGGTGAAGAGGCTGAATGCGTTTTACCTGAACGTTTTGAGATGGCAAAGGCTAAGAGCTTGTTGTCTAATTATCAAGTGAGCGAGAGTTTAGTGGCGTCTCATCATCAAGTTTTGCAACCTTACGAGACTCGTATTCTTTTGATTGAAGGGTAACCTTGTTTCATTTCAATGAGCCTAATTTTGATTCCCCTTAAAAGATTAGGCTTCTACAAAGGCTTTGGAGTGCTTCCCAAAGCCTTTTTTGTTTTAGTGATGGCTGGAATATCGTGCCTCGAGTCTACTTGCTAGAAGTTTGAGCATCGAGTGCCAGCAACGACAGAGCAGGTAATGAACTTTAAGACGCGTAATTCACCGAGTAGCGAGTTGGTTTGTGGTTCATTGCCAATACGATGTTCAATACTGCGGTGCCTAATACAGATACGGCAATCACCCAAGGTGACACGAAGAAGAACGATGCAAACAGAATACACGCATCAATACCCATTTGTGTTTTGCCTACCGAGATACCGTAGCGGTCTTGGATAAACAAGCACAGTACGTTGAAGCCACCCAGACTTGAGCGGTGACGGAATAGGATTAGCATACCTAAGCCCATTAGTAAGCCGCCGGCAACAGCACAATAGATCTCGTTATGAACTTCTAGCGAGATAACTAAGTATAAATGATCGGCAAACACAGACACTAAAGCACCAGAAATCGCACTGCTAATAGCAAAGCTACGGCCGAATCGTTTCCATGCTAATAAATAGAATGGACAATTGGCAACAAAGTACAAAATACCAAAGGTTACAGGCAAGAATTGACTCAAAAGCAGAGCCAAGCCAGTAGTGCCCCCGGTAAGCAGGTTCGCTGACTGTAAAAAGAAGACGCCTAACGCCACTAAAAACGTGCCAGTGAGAATCGCTACCCAATCTTCTTTACGTGAGTGTTTTTCCATCGTTTTTATAATTACCTAACCAATAAAGGCGTGCATAGTAGAGAAAAACCTTAGCTTTCGGTAGCTTGAGGGGCAAAATTAAGGTAAACCTATGTAATCTGCGTTTTACAGGGTGTAAAGCGTAAAATTGACAGTAAGCGCCATCTTTGGTTGGATAAGCCAAATAACCATGATGAATCTTATTTGTGATTATGAAAAAACTGCATGATAAAATTGCAATTAGCTCTTTATGACCTAGATCAAATTATGTAGAATGCGTCACATCAAAACGGTGACGGAAACGTTTGCTTTCGGTCGTTGTGTGGTTTTTTTGAAACTTTCAGTACAATCTGAGTCAGGAGATACAGATGCTTAAGCGTGACATGAACATTGCTGATTACGATGCGGATCTATTCGCAGCTATCCAAGAAGAAACTCTTCGTCAGGAAGAGCATATCGAACTTATCGCTTCAGAAAACTACACAAGCCCACGTGTAATGGAAGCTCAAGGTTCTCAGCTAACAAACAAATACGCTGAAGGCTACCCAGGCAAGCGTTACTACGGTGGTTGTGAGTACGTAGACAAAGTTGAAACTCTAGCAATTGAACGTGCATGTGAACTATTTGGTGCAGAGTACGCAAACGTACAGCCTCACTCAGGTTCTCAAGCAAATAACGCTGTATACATGGCACTACTAAATGCAGGCGATACGGTTCTAGGTATGAGCCTAGCACACGGTGGTCACCTAACTCACGGTTCTCCAGTAAACTTCTCTGGTAAGCTTTACAACATCATCCCTTACGGTATCGATGAAGCGGGTCAAATCGATTACGAAGAGATGGAAAAGCTGGCTATCGAGAACAAGCCTAAGATGATCATCGGTGGTTTCTCTGCTTACTCTCAAATCTGTGATTGGAAGCGCATGCGTGAAATCGCTGACAAAGTAGGTGCTTACCTGTTCGTAGATATGGCTCACGTAGCAGGTCTAATCGCTGCAGGCGTTTACCCGAACCCAGTGCCACACGCTCACGTAGTAACTACAACGACGCACAAAACGCTTGCGGGTCCTCGTGGTGGTCTAATCCTTTCTAACGAAGGCGAAGATCTTTACAAGAAGCTGAACTCAGCAGTATTCCCAGGCGGCCAAGGTGGTCCTCTAATGCACGTTATCGCTGGTAAAGCAGTAGCGTTCAAAGAAGCTCTAGAGCCAGAGTTCAAAGAATACCAAGCACGCGTTGTTGCTAACGCAAAAGCAATGGTTGCTGAATTCCTAGCTCGTGGTTACAACATCGTTTCAGGTTCTACAGAGAACCACCTGTTCCTAGTTGACCTAATCAACAAAGACATCACAGGTAAAGAAGCAGATGCAGCACTAGGTGCAGCAAACATCACTGTAAACAAGAACTCAGTACCAAACGACCCACGTAGCCCATTCGTTACTTCAGGTATCCGTATCGGTTCTCCTTCTATCACTCGTCGCGGTTTCTCAGAAGCAGACGCGAAAGAGCTAGCAGGTTGGATCTGTGACATCCTAGATAACATGGGTGATGAGTCTGTTATCGAAGCGACTAAAGCAAAAGTACTAGAGATCTGTAAGCGTCTACCGGTTTACGCTTAATTTTTCTGGCTCAAATAGCTTAATTTCTGTGTCAAAGGTGCTCATTTACATTCGTAAACTCCGCGCCTTTTCCTTGAACTAAAGCTATTTGATTGAAAAATACGATTTGAAAGGCTCCTGTTGGGAGCTTTTTTTGTTTTTTTGGGTATTACGTTGTCGAGCATGCTTACTTACATTCGTAAGCTCCGCGTGCTCTCCTAGAATTTCAAACAACTACTTTGAAAAATATTGATACTAGAGGCTCCTTAATAGGGGCCTTTTTTGTACTTGGAAGTTTTAAAATTGTTGTCGAGCATGCTCACTTACACCCGTAATCTCTGCGTGCTCTCTTAGAATTTCAAACAACTACTTTGAAAAGCAATGATACTAGAGGCTTCTTTAAAGGAGCTATTTTTTGTATCTGGTGGCTGGTGGATTTGGGATTAAGAGTAAAGAAAAGCGGGTATTAAAAAGGGTTAATACTTTCACATTAACCCTTTGGTATTTGGTATTTGGTAGTGTCGATTCTACTTTTTGATGCTAAGTAGGGTGCCTGACTTACACTTGAAAGAGTAGTAGTGGCGGCTTTCACTGAACTTACCTAGGCCTTCGCCATCGCAGTAGTCGATGTTGATATCACGCATTACTTCTAGTGTATCTTCGCTGTTCAAAGCGAATTTAGAGCCATCAGAGCAGACGATGCGAACTCGTTCATCATGGCTTACAGAGTAAATATCGACTTCAGTATTACACAGCTCAAAAGAGGCTTCGCGAAAGTTGTCTTGCTGAGTATTTGAAGCGCAACCTGCGGTGAGTGCGGCTGCGATAACGGCTAAAAGTCCGAGTCTTTTCATTGTTAATCCTTCACTATCATCAAGTTGGGTGATGAGTTTTATATGCTAGTTTGGGTAGCCTATACAACAATACGCTTTGGTTCAAGGCGCGTTCGTTGACTCTAAGATATAAAAGTATAGGTGCAGACAGATAATTTATAACGGGTTTGCTGCATGTTTGCTTGTTACGTATCACCAAAAAAAAGACCAACACAGAGGTTGGCCTTTAAATAGGAAGATTTTTTTAACGACTATCGAAACTGTTTAGCTTCTGGAAGATACTCAAAACCAGCAGACGCGAGCTTTGCGATCAATGCTGCTTTGTCGATTTCGTAGAAGTTGACCACTCGATCTAAATCACCGCCGAAGTCGTCACGAAGCTTCATGTTGACGATACTCATCAACATCACAGGATCCATTTTTTCAAAATTAGCGAGGTTCATATTAGTCCTCGAAATCTGAGATCAGCAGGTTTGCAGCGGCAAATGCTGCACGCTCACGCGCTTCTTTAGGAAGAGATTCATCTGCAGCAAGGTCATTCAATGTTTTTACCGCGCAGGTGATCGCTTTAGGGATATAGCCTTGGTCGCCACTGCCAATTTGAGAATACAGTTCACGCACCAAATCACAACAATCGTATACTTTCATTTTTATACCTAACCAAATGATAACTGATCTCAATATACACATAGAGATAAGCAAAAACAAAGTGGATCTGATTAAGTTCAGAGTTAGTTTGTTCTTGCTCAATATCTCATTCTGCTGACGCTCAATGTATCACTTTGCTAGCTTGTCGATTAGCCGGATATTGACCGTTTAACCAGAGATTTGCTGTTCGAGTTGATAAGTAACTTCATCAGCAAGGTTGAGTTGCTTGGCTAACTCTTTGAGGTAGGCCTTCTCCATGACGTTCTGCTCATCCGCTACAATCAAAGAGGCTAAGTAGATCTCACTCGCCTGTTGAGGTGACGTTGCCAGTTGAGCGATTTCGCTTGGGTCGAGTGGCTTATGCAGTTCTTCAGAGACCAATTTAGTCAGTTGATAATCAGCGCCCATATTCTCGACGGCTTGCTCTATCTTAGCCATCTCTTCTTCATCAACATGGCCATCAGCTTTAGACGCGGCAATCATCGATCGTAGAATCAGCACGCTGTGGTTTGCATCATTTTCATCAAACTGAGCCTGTTCGGCGTTAGGTGTCTGGCCTTGTTTGGACTGGTAGTCGTTGTAGACTTTATAAGCCAAAGCGCCCAGTGCTGCTGCGCCGCCAATCCCAGCCGCTTTCTTACCCATTTTCTTAGTCTTCTTAGAGCCCATTAACGCACCTAACAGTCCTCCGCCAACTGCGCCTGCACCGAAGGCTCCGAGTGTACTTTTACTGCTACTCTTGCTATTGCTGCCTTGAGAAAGGCCACTTAAACTTGAAGACCCTTGTGAAAGTTTCTGAGTACCTTGTTTTACGAGATCTGATTTAAGTGCTTGGTTCAGTAAGCTTTTGATATCCATCGATACCTCCAATGGTGAGCATGTCCAAAAAGTTGATGACACCAATATACGGATTTAAAGATGAACAGGGGATTAACTTACGTTATTTACTCTACTGATAAATAGAAGGGAGTTTGAAGCGAAATGACAGGCACAAAAAAGGCCACCTAACGGCAGCCTTTCAATGTTTATCTAGTCAGTAATCGGATTACTAAGCTAGTTGAGCCTTAAGGTGCTCGATAACCGTGTCCATTGCGATAGCTTCTTTATCACCAGTACGACGGTTTTTGTATTCGAAGTTACCTTCGTCCATGCTGCGATCGCCGATAACGATAGTGTGAGGGATACCCACAAGCTCGATATCTTTAAACATAACACCAGGGCGCTCTTTACGGTCATCGAATAAAACTTCGATACCCATAGCTGTTAATTCAGCGTATAGCTTCTCAGCTGCTTCTTTAACGCGCTCAGATTTGTGCATGTTCATTGGTACGATAGCAACTTGGAACGGCGCTAGTGCGTCTGGCCAAGTGATACCGAATTTATCGTGGTTTTGCTCGATAGCAGATGCAACAACACGTGAAACACCGATACCGTAACAACCCATTTCTAGGATTACGCTCTTACCATCAGGGCCAAGCACGTTACAGTTCATTGCTTTAGAGTAAGTATTACCTAGTTGGAAGATGTGACCAACTTCAATACCACGCTTAAGCTGGATAGTACCTTGACCACATGGGCTTAGGTCGCCTTCAACTACGTTACGTAGGTCTTCAACTTGAGCCAGCTCAACGTCACGACCCCAGTTGATGCCGAAGTAGTGCTTACCATCTACGTTTGCACCAGCGCCAAAGTCGCTCATTACAGCAACAGAGCGGTCAACGATGAATGGTAGCTCTAGGCCAACAGGTCCAAGTGAACCAGGACCTGCACCAACAAGTGCGCGGATTTCTTCTTCAGAAGCCATCTCTAGCGGAGAAGCAACCTGTGGAAGGTTTTCTGCTTTCACTTCGTTAAGCTCGTGGTCACCACGGATGATTAGAGCAATAATATCTGCTTCTACTTCATCAGATGCTTTAACGAATAGAGTCTTAACTGTCTTCTCGATTGCTAGACCGTGCTGCTCTACAAGTTCTGCGATTGTTTTTGCGTTTGGCGTATCAACCAATTCCATCTCTTGAGTAGGCGCTGCAACTTCTTCAGTAGGAGCTAGTGCTTCTGCTTTCTCGATGTTCGCTGCGTAATCAGATTCAGAAGAGAATGCGATTAGGTCTTCGCCGCTTTCAGCAAGAACGTGGAACTCTTGAGAGCCGCTGCCGCCGATTGCGCCAGAGTCTGCTAATACCGGGCGGTATTCAAGGCCCATGCGGTCGAATGCTTTACAGTAAGCATCGTGCATCGCTTGGTAAGACTTTTCTAAGCCTTCTTTGTCGATATCAAAGCTGTACGCATCCATCATAGAGAATTCACGTGCACGCATTACGCCAAAACGAGGGCGGCGCTCATCACGGAATTTAGTCTGGATTTGGTACAGATTTAGAGGTAGCTGTTTGTAAGAGCTGATCTCGTTACGTACTAGACTCGTTACCACTTCTTCAGCTGTTGGGCTAAGAACAAATGGACGAGAGTGACGGTCTGTGAAACGAAGTAGCTCAGGCCCCATCTTTTCAGAACGGCCAGTCTCTTCCCAAAGCTCAAACGGTTGAACTACGGGCATCAAGATTTCAACGGCACCTGCATTATCGATCTCTTGGCGAACGATATTTTCGACTTTACGCAGTACACGTAGACCAGTAGGTAGCCAAGTATATAAACCTGAAGCTAGCTTACGGATCATACCTGCACGTAGCATCAGCTGGTGGCTGATAACTTCTGCGTCGTTTGGAGTCTCTTTCAGAGTAGAAAGAAGGTAGTTACTGGTACGCATTCTATGGTATCCGTTTCATCATTGATAAAAGAAAACTTGCTGTCGTTCGTAACCACAGCAAATCTGATATAGCCGCATATAATATCAGCCTATTTGGGATCTCAAAAGCGTTCAATGTCAGTTACATTGATGAAAAGCGTTTCAACCACGAATTTCACGTTAAGATTGAACAAATTTACCGCATATTCCTTGTTGTCAGGCTTGCCTTTTTTATAGGCAGGTCGCGGATCTTGGCCTAATACTTCTTTGATCACCTGAATGATATGGCGCGCTTGTGGATGGCTTGCGAGCTTACTTTGCGCTTGCTGCGAAAAGTTAACGTCGAGCACTTCTGGTTCATCGGCGGCAAACCCTCCCAATGCATCCGGAATCGAATCTGAATAGGGGATATAAGGCTTGATGTCGATGATCGGTGTACCGTCTACTAAGTCGACGCTGCCGAGATCCAACCAAGTCTGTCCTTTCTCTTGAGACACACCTTTTAGTTCAACCGCAGACATGCCAATTCCATTTGGTCTGAATGTGGCACGTGACGCGAATACACCAATACGTTCATTCCCGCCAAGGCGAGGTGGCCTCACAGTTGGTTTCCAGCCTGCTTCAAGGTTCTTGTCGAACAGAAATAGTAACCAAACATGGCTAAATTGCTCTATATCACGAACAGACTCAAGGCAGTTTGCTGCATCAACCAATCTGACTCTTGAGGTGGATGTGGGTACCAACCTGGGCTGCCTTGGCACAGCGAACTTCTCTTTATAAGGAGACTCAATAAAGCCAACAGGTTCAATTGTGTACATAGTTGGGTGTTCTCTGATTACGATTAAGACGGAAAAATATCATAAAATCGCTTGTTTTTCTTTTGATAACAATTGTCACTTGTAGTGTTATAACATATCAAGTTGGTTATTTAAGGGGAATACAATGAAACCGAATATCCATCCAGATTACCGTCCCGTGGTTTTTCATGACACCAGTGTCGATGAGTACTTCTTAATCGGCTCAACGCTAAAAACAGACCGTACTATCGAATGGGAAGTCGGCAATACTTGCCCTTACTTCACGATTGAGGTGTCGCCAAAGTCGCATCCTTTCTATACGGGCAAACAACGAGTGCTACATAAATAGGGACGCGTTGCGAACTTCACTCGTCGTTTTGGTCAATTAGGTAAGGGAGCGAAATAGAATGAAAGTTGTGAAATCACTTAAAAGTGCGAAAAGTCGCCATCCTGATTGCCAGATAGTAAAGCGCAGAGGTCGTCATTATGTTATCTGCAAAACCAATCCGAGATTCAAAGCGGTTCAGAATTAGTCAGTCAAATTGATGTGACGCGAGTGTAAAAACGAGGGGAAAGTCAAACTTCATTCATTTGTCTGTTTTTCTTTTCCCTCGAGAAGAACCTGACAGGATATTGTGTATTAACTTATCGTATGGTGTGTTTTATTTTCAAGTGAATCAATGGGTTATACTATCACTTATATTTGTAGTGAATGTGTAATTGTGAATTATAAATCTAGATTTTGTATTTAATGTAGATTTATTTGCTAATTAATTGTTCAAATAGAGTTAAAAATCGTCGTTTGCTACACATTTTGTAACATTTTGAATTTCTAATTGATAATTTTGTCGCGTACCCTTCGCTGGCAATTTGAACATTTTTGTCACAATTGCATAGGAATCACTACAAGGAGGGAACTGATGAGTTCATCAGCTTCAATAAAAAACAACTCGCCAAAGAAACCTATTTTTACCCGTTTTCTCGATGGTGTTGAATATTTGGGGAACCTATTACCCCACCCGATCACTCTTTTCGCAATCTTCTGTGTCGCTATTCTAGTTACTTCAGGTATAGCAGGATATTTTGATGTCTCTGTTATGGACCCTCGTCCAGAAGGTGCTCCAGGTCGTGCTGCTGACGGCATGATCTACGTTGTAAGCTTACTTAATGCTGAAGGCTTACAGCTCATTGTTACTAATCTAGTGACAAACTTTGTTGGCTTTGCGCCATTAGGTACCGTGCTTGTTGCAATGCTAGGTGTAGCGATTGCTGAGCACTCAGGTCTATTATCTGCGGCGATGCGTGGCATGGTAATGGGCGCATCTAAGCGCATGGTTACGGTAACCGTAGTTTTCGCAGGTATTATCTCTAACACGGCTTCAGAGCTTGGCTATGTAGTACTTATCCCGCTTGCAGCAATGCTTTTCCACTCTTTGGGTCGTCACCCATTAGCAGGTCTAGCGGCAGCATTTGCTGGTGTATCTGGTGGTTACTCTGCAAACCTTCTAATCGGTACGGTTGACCCGCTGCTTTCTGGTATTACTACAACAGCAGCACAAATGATTGACCCGACTTACAACGTTGGTCCTGAATCAAACTGGTACTTCATGTTTGTTTCTACTTTCTTCATCGCGATTACAGGTGCATTTGTAACTGAGAAGATTGTTGAACCAAAACTGGGTAAATACAACGACGAAGAAGCGTCTGAAGATTTATCAAATGATTCAATGGGCAAGCTAACAGACGTTGAGAAGAAAGGCCTTAAGTTTGCGGGTATCGCAGTGCTAGCGGTTTCAGCGCTTCTTGCTTGGACGATTGTTCCAGCTGATGGTGTTCTACGTTCAGCAGCAGGTACGGTTTCAGGTTCTCCATTCCTGAAAAGTATCGTAGCGTTCATCTTCGTATTCTTCGCAGTTCCTGGTTTTGTTTACGGTAAAGTTACCGGCACAATGAAAACAGACCGTGATGTAATCAATGCAATGTCTAAGTCTATGTCTTCAATGGGCATGTACATCGTACTTGTGTTCTTCGCTGCTCAGTTTGTTGCTTTCTTCAAGTGGACTAACTTCGGTCAAGTATTCGCAGTTGCAGGTGCTACTTTCCTACAGGATATCGGCCTAACGGGTCCAATGTTGTTCTTCGCATTCATCCTAATGTGTGGCTTCATTAACCTGATGATCGGTTCGGCTTCTGCTCAGTGGGCAGTAACAGCGCCAATCTTCGTTCCAATGCTAATGTTAGTAGGTTACGCACCTGAAACGATTCAAGCGGCTTACCGTATCGGTGATTCAACAACCAACATCATTACGCCAATGATGAGCTACTTTGGTCTTATCCTAGCTGTAGCGACGCGTTACATGAAGAACCTAGGTATCGGTACTCTGATTGCAACTATGCTTCCATACTCAATCGTATTCTTGGTTGGTTGGAGCTTAATGTTCTACGTTTGGGTATTCGTATTTGGCCTACCAGTAGGTCCAGGTGCTGCAACGTACTACACGCCTTAGTTGTAGAGTAGGGGAAACCTTCTTCTAATTGATATTAAAAAAACCTGCATTGTTTGCAGGTTTTTTGATTTTTTATGGAGAGATAGAACTAGGTTAAGCTCGGATGAGCCAGCTAGCGTTTGGCTAGAATTCTATCTAAGTGGTTGGCAAACTCACGACGGTCGGTTTGAGAAAGGGCACTTGGTCCACCCGTTTGGATGCCACTTGAGCGCATGGTATCCATAAAGTCACGAATGTTCAGACGCGCTTTAATGGTCTCTTTGGTGTAAAGCTCACCACGAGAGCTGAGTGCTTGCCCACCTTTAGTGATCACTTCGTCAGCCAGAGGGATATCGGATGTAATCACAAGATCGCCGGGTTCAGTGCGCTTTACGATTTCATCATCAGCAATATCAAACCCGCTTGGCACTTGAATTGAGTGAATGTTATTGCGTTTAGGAACGGGAACCAGATGGTTTGCCACAAAGGTACATTCAACCCCTGTGCGCTCAGCTGCGCGTACGATTGTTTCTCGGATAACCTTTGGACAAGCGTCCGCATCAACCCATATCTTCATAGTGTTCTATTTCTCTGTTAGCTTATTTATCGGTCAACTTATTGCTCAGTTGCCTTATTGATCAGTTAGTTTAGCTTCAAGCATGGCAACGCGAGCAGTGAGTTCAAGGATTTGCTTTTCCAGTTGGCTAACACGATCAAGTGCTGGCTCTTCTTGTGTCGCGACTTCAACTTTAGGAACACGATTTGCGCTTTTCCAGCTCTTGATGGTCGTAATTAAAGCGGGCATCGGAACGGATGTGCTCATACGAGCCTTAACTAAAGCAACTGTCGGCTCTTTCCCTTGCGCTTGCAGTCCTTCAAGCACTGATTTCAACTCTTCAGAAACATCTTTTGTCAGCATGTTGATCTCCATTTTTAGTCTTTAGTCATTTTACTCGCTCTGGTGAATGATAGCGAATCATAAAACCGCCTATGGCTTGTGAGAGATCTCTTACAAAGGTTGTGAGATAACACGAATACATCGCTAGAGAGATTGATGTTCACATGGTTAAGGTGTTGAATTTTAATTGTTTTATATAATTAACAACTTTCTTGAATTCAAAATGTGATGCAAATCTATTGTCCGAAATCCTAAATCGCGTAAATTAAACCTTGTCGGAAGGATTCTGACACGGAACAGGAAAGCACCAAGGATTTGGTTATCTTCAGGATGAAGATTTGGTTACTTAGGATTGAGTGATCAAGCATGGAGCGTAAGGACATTGTAGGGATACAGTCAGTTAACAGGAAGTTAGCTGCAACGGAATGACAATGGACACCTTTAGGATTAAAGGGTTGGATTAGCATCAGGACGATGTAAAGGACACCGCTCACGGAACAAGTGATGTGCGCTAACTAGGATTGTTAGCTTTCAGGATGATTGGACACCGCTAGGACGGCGAAGTAAAGGAAAGAGCTGAAGGATTACAGCCACTATTATGGATGATGCATGGAGCATTAATTAGTAGCCGGACTGCTGCGAGTAAGACCCTAGCCCTGACACTTCGGTGTCGGGGCTTTTCTTTTCCTAAGGCTTTTTCTCTATCTAGGGGCTCTCTTTAATTCAGGAGCTTTTATCTAAGCACGCGACATCTGCTTTTCTGCTAATGGTCAACACAAGGAGTGTTTTATGACGATAGCAACCTCAAGAACGCTGTTGGTACCTTATACCGAGCAGTTAGAACATGACTTTATCAAGTTGAATTGCTGCCCCATCAATCGTGCTGAAATGAACGGGCCGCATTCTATTGCCTCTGCAAAACACCTATTTCAAGAAATACTGAACGACAACGTTGGTTTTTGCCGAGCCATTATCCACAACCAAACCCGCGAATACCTCGGGCATTTGTTTGTTTCGTCTGAAGAAGGGAAGCATGAGCTGGGATTTATTCTGGACAAGGAGTTTTGGAATCAAGGCCTTGCTAGTGAAGTGCTAAAACCTTTCTTTAGTTTGGTTTGTTTTGAAGAACACCTAACGAATGTTGTCGCGACCGTTAATGTTGGTCATAACCCATCAATTAAGTTACTTGAAAAGTTAGGCTTTGCATTTAAAGAGACCAAACAAGATCAGTTTGGCCCTTATCATGAATATAGTTATACCGCGTATTGCGACGTTACATTCTATGAGGCTGTAGCTCAAACCGCATAGAACGGAAGCCCACCATGGTCAGTTTCCCTTGGTACAGGTCATCACCTAACGCTGAAAACTCAAATTGATACACGGTGTGCCAGCGCCAAATGGTGGTGAGCTCATGGCGCATCTTAAGTTTATGACCACTAAAGGCAACACTTAATAGCTGTAAGTCGAGCTCTTTACATTTTCTCGCAATGGCAGCTTTCGCAAGCTCGGATTGCCTGCGCTGTTGCCAAAACAGAAAGCAAAAGAAGCACAGCATCAAAATAGCCAATAAGTTATCTATCATTTAATCCATACTTCCTTTTATCTCTCTATTCCGTTCGTGATTTGAGCTTTTTGTTATGAGCTACTGAGCTGTTCTGTCTGGTATCTATTGCGACTTAGCCGCTTGTTGTAATTCTACAAGTGCATTGGCGAGTTCTGGTGATGGGTTCGAGTTCAATAATGGTAAAAATACCATTCTCAGTGTCGGAATCATCACTAAATCTGCAAATAACTGATTGAACAAGTTTTGGTTGCCCGTTTGTGCGAGACGCAGCAAGAACTGCTCAGCAATCGCAGGATCTTGCAGTGCGTGCCAGCTGCGACCAGCCAAACCAATCAATACTTCTTGGTGGCTTAAGCGCGGGCTAGCCAGAACTTGGTTAATTACGGCGTTGGTTGTGCTTTGCTCTGCGCCAGAAAGGGCACGTACCAGCGCTGACAGTAAGAACAGATCTGGCTCTTGACTGTTAATCTCATTCTCTGCCATTTCTTGTAAGCGTTGAGCGAGCTTGTCATTGATTTGCGTATGCTCAAGCGCCCCGAGAGTCGCGTATAGAGGTTCTGAAGGCAGCTTATTCAATGCTTTGCGAATCGCGACACCATTTTGTTGGCTGCCTAAACGAGCACACATATCAGTGATGCCTTGTAGGCCAACGGTTTTCCAGTTGTCCCAGCCTAGATCGCCTGTGAAGTAGTGTTGAGCGTGTTCGTAGTATTGGCTCGTTGCAAGGTCTAAACCTGCTCTTACTTGGCTATGGAACACGGCCATTTTGTCTTCTGAAGGCTTGAAGGTATATGGGTTGTTTGACAGCTTTTGTTGTTGCTCTTCGCTGATCTCACCGTTCAAACGTGTGCCCATCGCTTCGATAACAAACTTAAGGAAATTGCCGACATCACCTTGATGTAATAGGCCTCTTTCGTCCAGTTTGAATTTTAGGAACCAGATCCAAGGTTGCTTGTGTTCGTTCCAGTAACTAATCGCTAAGTGAGCTTGTTTCTGAAGTGGAAATGGGTACGGCTGTTTCCCTTGCTCAACATCAGAGAATAAGGTGTTGTCGATCTTCTGAATACGGCGACCTAGGTCGTAGATATCGTACTGGCAACCGCTATTCTTTAGTAACTGAGTGAGCGTGTGAATCGTTTCCATAGTAATAAAGCTCCTAACTTTCTTTCCTAAATAGATGGTACTCTATGCCCCAATTTCAAGGTCACTAGATAAATAACTTGGTGAAAAATGACAGCAGCCACAAAGTTACCTCTTTTACTTCAACAATTAGAAGAACAAATGCGCCAATGTTCGCTATGGAGCACGCTTCCGCCTTCGGATGAAGCTCTGGCGAGCGTTGAACCTTTCGGGATTGATTCGTTACAACCGGAAGAGTGGTTGCAGTGGATCTTTATCGTTAAGATCAACGCAATGATGGATGCCCAAATGAGCCTACCGAAAGGCTTTGCTATCCATCCTTATTTTGGTGAAGTGTGGAAAAATGAGGCAGACAAAGTCGAACTGCTAGTGACAATTCAGAGCATTGATGAGGTATGTGCGTAATGTTAGAGATCATTTATCAAGATGAGTACTTTGTCGCGGTGAATAAGCCCGCTGGCATGCTAGTGCATCGTTCATGGTTGGATAAACACGAAACGCAATTTGTTATGCAGACATTGCGCGATCAAATTGGTCAGCATGTATTTCCATTACACCGCTTAGACAGACCGACATCGGGTGTGTTGGTGTTTGCGTTGTCGAGTGAGGTTGCTTCACAGGTGATGCCAATGTTCGCTAATCATGAGATGCAAAAAACCTATCATGCGATTGTCCGTGGTTGGATAGAAGAGGGCGATACGCTCGATTATGCACTTAAGGTTGAGCTGGATAAGATCGCAGATAAGTTCGCGAAAGAAGACAAAGAAGCGCAAGAGGCAGTGACAGTCTATGAACCGCTAGCAAAAGTAGAAGTGCCATATTCAACAGGACGCTTTCCTACGAGCCGCTACTGCTTGGTTGAGATGATGCCAAAGACCGGTCGCAAACATCAGCTGCGTCGTCACATGGCTCATCTAAGACATCCAATTGTCGGTGATACTTCACATGGTGATGGTAAGCACAATCGACTGTTCCGTGATGATTTAGATTCGCATCGTTTGTTGTTGCACGCTTCTGAGCTTCGCTTTATCCATCCTTTCATAAAAGAAGAGTTGGTGATGAAGGCCAACCTTGATGAAACTTGGCTAAGGTTGTTTGAAACCTTTGAGTGGGATACTAACTTAATCGATGCTCAAACTTGCTTGTCTAAGTAAGTCTCGCGTGTTTAGGCAATCTCCAGTCTAAGTGAATAGAGAAAATAGAATAAAAAACAAAGGGCTGATAGTGATATCAGCCCTTTTTGTATCTGTATAACCTTAACGGCATAACTAATGTTGGTTAGTTAACAGTAATAGTTAGTCGCGGGATCATTTTAGCTTTTCTAGATCAGCTTCGATCTCAGCGATCTTGCTTGATACCACTTTCTCTAGATGGCGTAAGTCGGTAAGGATCTTCTGCTTCACATCCACCTCAGCCGTTGGCGTCGGTTTGGTGATTTTGTTGAGTTCATCAATCACAAGAGTGAGGTTGCGGTTAATCTCTGTCACTTCTTTGTATTGATTATTGCCACCGCTAACAAGCACACTTTTTACTTGTCGTGGGTACTTAAATTTAACGCTTTTCGCGAACAGTTCCCCTTTCTGCTTACGAAAGTAAATCTTCAGGATATCTTTGTACGCTTCTTGGCGAAGGGAGTAACGTTCAATCTGTTTAGGTTCGTGGATACCTAAGCCAGTGAGGTTTGGATACATAAGCGACCTCTAGGTTATGAATGTAATACTTTTATGTAATTGACTTGATCAATGTAGCAGCCTAACGACGAGCTAGATAGTTGATATCTGTGAATTGATTGTAAGTTGTGGGCAAGATCGCTCTCTATCTTTGCCCACACTTATTTGGTTATTAAACCTGTTTTTAGACTGAATTCGCTTTCTAAGGTGCGAGTTCAGAAACGTGCTCGGTTAATCGTTCTCTTAGTGCCTGTTCTTGTTCTTCAGACAGCCTTCCTCCCGCTTCACTGGTCAGAATAAACAGATCCTCTGCTCGCTCACCTATGGTGGTGATTTTGGCACCGTGCAAGTTGATGTCTAGCTCCGCAAAGGTTGCACCGACTTGAGCCAATAACCCCGGCGTATCAAGAGCTCTTAACTCCATCAAGGTACGTTTCTTGCTCTTGGTTGGTAGGAACTCAACTAAGGTTTTGACCTTAAAGTGTTGCAAGTTACGTGGCGTGCGACGCGTCTTAATCTTAGTCGGGCGGCCATCAGTCAATACATGAGTCAGATGTTTAGCAACGGCTTTGTGTCTTGCTTCATCAATCGCTTCGCCGTGCTGGTCTAGTACGATAAAGGTATCCAAAACATGACCATCTTTGCTAACCATGACCTGCGCGTCATGAACGTTAAAGTTACGTCTGTCGAGTTCGGCAACCACGGTCGCAAACAGTGCTGCTTGGTCTTTACAATAAACGAACACTTCTGTGCCACCGCGCGTCGCTTTCTTACTGATCAGCACTAACGGTTGGCTTGGGTCTTCTAGGCGAAGTAAGTGCTCACAGTGCCAAGCGATTTGTTTATGTGTGTGACGCAAGAAATAATCGGCCTTAAAGCGTTGCCACAACACTTCAATCTCACGAGCGGTGAAGCCTTCTTTACGCAGCAGTGCTGATGCCATTTGTTGGTTGTGACGAATACGGTCTCTGACATCGACAGGGTTTTCCAAGCCGCGGCGCAGTGCTCGCTGCGTTGAGTGGAACAGCTCAGCTAACAGGGTTCGTTTCCAACTGTTCCATAGCTCAGGGTTAGTCGCACAGATATCGGCAACGGTTAAACAAACCAGTAGCTCGAGTGATTCTTCATCACGCACTTTTTTGGCGAATTCGGTGATCACATCTGGGTCGTAGATATCACGACGTTGAGCCGTTACTGACATCAATAGGTGATTTTGTACCAACCACGCGACTTGTTTGGCTTCAGGCTTCGATAGCCCGTGTTCAATACAGAAAGAGTAAGCCTCAACCGCACCTATCTCAGAGTGGTCTCCGCCGCGGCCTTTGCCGATGTCATGGAAGATAGCGGCAAGGATCAGCAACTCTTTCTTCTGTACTCGAGGATAGACTTCACAGCAGATAGGGTGCTTATCGTGGTTTTCGATTTGACCAAAGCGGTTGATGTGCTTGAGCAGGCGGATACTGTGCTCATCCACGGTGTAAACATGGAATAGGTCAAACTGCATCTGACCAACGATCTGGCTCCACTGCGGTAAGTACGCAGAGAGCACGCCCAATTTGTGCATTAAGCTAAAGGCTTTGTGCAGGGCATTAGGGTGGCGAACTAGATCCATGAACTTGTCACGAGCTTCAGGAATGGTATGCAGGAATCGGTTCAATCGACGGCGTGCCGTACGCAGTTGTCGCAATGTTGGTGGACTTACCCCTTCGATAGTCGAGTCATTGGCGATATGGATGAACATATCGAGAATGGTTTCTGGTCTTGCTTGGAATAGGGCAGGCTTGCGCGCTTCGATCAACGAACCTCGACGTTGGAAATCACTATCGAGAATTTCAGCGTCTTGGGTTTGACCGCCATTGATGATCGCTTGATCGAACAGCTTAAGCAGCATCTTATTCAGTTCAGCAACACGACGAAGGGTTCGGTAGAACTCTTTCATCATCATCTCAACACCACGGTTTCCTTCACCCGTATAACCCAGATGTTCAGCGACTTGAGCTTGATGCGCGAACGTTAAACGGTTGTCGTAACGGCGCAGTTCAATATGCAATGCAAAGCGAACACGCCATAAAAAATCTTGGCACTCAACGAGCTCACGATATTCAGCATCGGTCAGAAAGCCGTATTTGCTCATCTCTAACAAAGAGGTCGCGCCGAAGTGGCGACGCGCAACCCAGCTCAGGGTATGGATGTCTCTGAGCCCTCCCGGAGTCGATTTGATGTCCGGTTCTAAATTATAGGTGGTGTCGTGGTAGCGAGCATGACGCTCTCTCTGTTCTTGAATCTTGGCTTTGTAAAACGTCTCACTTGGCCAAAATGAATCGGAATGAATCTTCAGTTTTAGTTCTTGGAAAGTGTCTTCACTACCACATAACAATCGTGACTCTTGTAGGTTGGTCGCGACGGTTAAATCATCGGTGCCGATATCGAGACACTCAGTAATAGTTCGCACAGCATGGCCAACTTCGAGCTTTAAATCCCAAAGTAGAGTAATGAATTGACTGACCTTTTCACCAAGAGCTGGTGGTAGTGTTTTTTGCGAGACAATGAGAATATCAATGTCAGACAAAGGATGCAGTTCGCCACGACCATAACCACCCACTGCGACAAGTGAAATATGAGGCAGTTTGTTGAATCCGAAATTTTCCCACAAACGATTGAGAAGTAAATCCATGTATTCGGAGCGCAGTAGAACCAAATCGGTGACGGGATGGTGGTTCAGAAATTCATTTTTTTGATACTGCGTGAAGATCTCGAGCTGATTTTTTAATTCGCAGATTTCAATTTGTTCGTCATTGAACGTAAGAGGGCATTGATAAGGCATAGTCTGCTATCCGTGCAAGCAAATGAGAATAGTAAACAATTTAACAGAAGCTGATGGAAAATCGAAATTGAGTGGATAAAAAATATCCTCGACAATGCGAGGATATTTTTAAAAGGCTGATGCGCTCAGTTCGGTGAACTAAGCGTTCTTCATGATACGTGGGATTGTATCATCGCTGCGCAGTGTTAGTACTTCACAACCAGTATCAGTTACAACCAGAGTGTGCTCCCATTGAGCCGAGTTCTTGCTGTCTGCTGTGTATACTGTCCAGCTATCTTCGTCATCAAGACGACAGCCAAACTTACCCGCGTTGATCATTGGCTCGATAGTGAAGCACATGCCTGCTTTTAGCACGGTGCGATCGCTGTTCTTGTAGTGAACTACTTGTGGATCTTCGTGGAATTCAGAACCAATGCCGTGACCACAGTAATCTTTAACAATAGAGAACTTAGCGCGTGGGTTGTTCTTGTTGTTTGTTTTGATGTACTTCTCGATAGCAGTACCGATTTGACCAAGTTGAACACCTGGCTTAACTTGGCGCATGCCTTCGTAAAGTGCTTCTTGAGCAACCATGCACAGACGCTTGTTTGCAGGTGAAACCTCACCCACTAGGAACATCTTAGAGGTGTCACCGTGGTAGCCTTGAGGGCGAGTACTAAGATCGGCATTTGCGTCATCAGGGATGATAACTGTGATATCAACGTTCAGAATGTCGCCATCTTTGAGTACCGCAGGTTTGAATTGACCTGTGCTACCCGTCTCGTCTTGTGACGCGGGAATGCCGTGACACACAATATGATTGATAGACGTACAGATAGACTTAGGGAAACCGTGGTAATCGAGTGGCGCAGAGTATGCACCTCTTTCTAGAGCGTACTCATGACAAAGCGTATTGAGCTCTTCCGTCGTGGTACCCACTTGGATGTGAGGTTCGATCATCTCAATAATGTCAGCGGCCAGCTTGCCGGCGACGCGCATTTTTTCAATTTCTTCAGCAGTTTTAATTTTTACAGCCATTGCATATCTCTTAATTTGGTAGCACCTAAGTGTGCATATTGGGGCTATTCTATCAGTGCAGCAATTTAGCGCAACATTACCATGTCCGTACAATACTGGAGGATACTGTTAACGTGATTAAATAATGTTCGGTTAACAGATGCAGAACCTGCTTGATATAGACACTATTTTATAGAGAAAATTTACCTTTAGAGATCAGTATAGCAGTCGCCATTTTTAGAATTTTTTCTAGCCATAGATAGACAAAATATGGTATAAAGCGCGCCGGACATCAGGACTGTTTTCTCCAATTGGCGAAACAAGCTTTATGTCCACTAACTTATTTCTTTAAATCACACACATTCCGACACATGTTCCGGGGTGCCTCAACAACACAGATAACGGCTGAAAAGTGGTTAGTTGTTAGGGGTCGGATTCATGGGGGATGTGGAGGCCTAACCCCATAGAGGATTTTAAAATGGCAACTGTATCAATGCGCGATATGCTTAAAGCTGGTGTTCACTTCGGTCACCAAACTCGTTACTGGAACCCAAAAATGAAGCCATTCATCTTTGGTGCTCGTAACAAAGTACATATCATCAACCTAGAAAAAACTGTACCAATGTTCAACGAAGCTCTAGCAGAAATCGCTAAAGTTGGTGAGAAGAAAGGTAAAGTTCTTTTCGTTGGTACTAAGCGCGCTGCATCTGAAGCTGTTAAAGAAGCTGCTGTAAACAGCAACCAGTTCTACGTTAACAACCGCTGGTTAGGCGGTATGCTAACGAACTACAAAACTGTTCGTCAGTCTATCAAGCGTCTGAAAGAACTTGAAGCGCAAGCTCAAGACGGTACTTTCGACAAGCTAACTAAGAAAGAAGCTCTAATGCGCACTCGTGAAATGGAGAAGCTAGAGAAGTCTCTTGGTGGTATCAAGAACATGGGCGGCCTACCAGACGCTCTATTCGTAATCGATGCTGATCACGAACACATCGCAGTTAAAGAAGCAAACAACCTAGGTATCCCAGTTTACGCTGTAGTTGATACTAACTCTAACCCAGACGGCGTTGACTTCGTTATCCCAGGTAACGACGATGCAATCCGTGCAGTACAGCTTTACCTAAACGCTGCTGCAGACGCGGTTAAAGAAGGTCGTAACAAAGACGTTGCTGCTGTAGCTGCTGAAAAAGATGGTTTTGTAGAAGCTGAATAATAGCGGCTCTGAATCACGCTTGGCTTAGCTAATATAGATTTTGAAATCTTTATTAAATGTAAGCTAAGTTATAGTTAGATTGGGGGCCTCATTTTGGCCCCTGATTTTTACCTTATTTTCGAATCAACCGAGGAATAGAGAATGGCAACTGTAACTGCTGCTCTAGTTAAAGAACTTCGCGAGCGCACTGGCGCTGGCATGATGGAATGTAAGAAAGCGCTTGTAGAAGCAAACGCTGACATCGAACTAGCAATTGAAAACATGCGTAAATCTGGCGCAGCGAAAGCAGCTAAGAAAGCTGGTAACGTTGCTGCTGAAGGCGCAATCATCATCAAAGAAGAGAACGGTGTAGCTGTTCTTCTTGAAGTTAACTGCCAAACTGACTTCGTAGCAAAAGATGCTAGCTTCACTGCGTTTGCAGAAGAAGTTGCAGCTGCAGCAGTAGCTTCTAAAGCTTCTGTAGAAGAGCTACAAGCACAGTTCGAAGAAACTCGCGTTGCTCTAGTTGCTAAAATCGGCGAAAACATCAACATCCGTCGCGTAGCTTACGTTGAAGGTGCTGCACTAGCTTCTTACCGTCACGGTGAGAAAATCGGTGTTGTTGTAGCTGGTGAAGGCGAAGCTGAAACTCTTAAGCACGTTGCTATGCACGTTGCTGCTTCTCGTCCTGAGTTTGTTAACCCAGAAGACGTACCAGCAGACGTAGTTGCTAAAGAGAAAGAAGTTCAAGTTGAAATCGCTATGAACGAAGGCAAGCCTCAAGAGATCGCTGAGAAAATGGTTATCGGCCGTATGAAGAAATTCACGGGCGAAATCTCTCTAACTGGTCAAGCTTTCATCATGGAACCTAAGAAAACTGTTGGCGAAATCCTTAAAGAAAAAGGCGCTGCAGTATCTAACTTCGTACGTCTAGAAGTTGGTGAAGGTATCGAGAAAGCTGCTGAAATGAGCTTCGCTGACGAAGTTGCAGCGGTACAAAAAGGTTAATCCTTAGCGTATTGTTTGAAAAAAGACCGTGGCAAATGCTGCGGTCTTTTTATGAATAGTGAACTATTTTTGAAGGCAACGTTAGTGGTTATGAATGCAAACTGACTTACTCAGTTTTTATCCATGACTGTTAATCATCAACTCTTTGGAAGGTAAACTCCATGACTACGAACCCTAAACCAGTGTATCAACGTATTCTGTTAAAACTTAGCGGTGAAGCGCTACAAGGCGAAGAAGGTTTTGGTATTGACCCAACGATCCTTGATCGTATGGCTCAAGAAGTAAAAGAATTGGTTGAACTAGGCGTTCAAGTTGGTGTTGTTATCGGTGGCGGTAACTTGTTCCGTGGTGCTGGTCTTGCTGAAGCTGGCATGAACCGCGTTGTTGGTGACCACATGGGTATGCTTGCAACGGTAATGAACGGCCTTGCAATGCGTGACGCTCTTCACCGTGCTTACGTAAACGCACGTGTAATGTCTGCAATCCCTCTTAAAGGTGTGTGTGACGACTACAACTGGGCAGATGCAATCAGCCAACTACGTCAAGGTCGCGTTGTGATCTTCTCTGCTGGTACGGGTAACCCATTCTTCACTACGGATTCTGCTGCATGTCTACGTGGTATCGAAATCGAAGCTGACGTAGTTCTAAAAGCGACAAAAGTAGATGGTGTATTTACTTCTGACCCTGTAGCAAACCCAGACGCAGAGTTGTATGATACGTTGTCTTACAACACGGTTCTTGATAAAGAACTTAAAGTAATGGACTTGGCTGCATTTACGCTAGCACGTGATCACAAAATGCCAATCCGTGTATTTAACATGAATAAACCAGGCGCACTACGTCGCGTGGTTATGGGTGAAACTGAAGGTACATTAATCAGCGACGCTGACTAATTTTTCGGGCTTACTGAGGTGTTGTACCTTGGTAAGCTTATCCTTATCACTCCAAATAAAAAGCTTTCTTGAAGAAAGAACATAATCAAGGTGAAATTGTGATTAACGAAATCAAAAAAGACGCTCAAGAGCGCATGGTAAAAAGTGTTGATGCACTAAAAAACAGCCTGCAAAAGATTCGTACAGGCCGTGCGCACCCGAGCCTACTTTCTGGTCTTACTGTTGAGTACTACGGTGCTCCAACGCCTTTGACTCAAGTAGCTAACGTTATCGCTGAAGATGCACGTACACTAGCTATTACAGTGTTTGATAAAACACTGACTCCTCTAGTTGAAAAAGCAATCCTGACATCTGACCTAGGCCTAAACCCTATGTCTGCTGGTACGGTTATCCGTGTTCCACTTCCACCGCTAACGGAAGAGCGTCGTAAAGACCTAGTTAAAATCGTTCGTGGCGAAGCTGAAGGTGGCCGTGTTGCTATCCGTAACATCCGTCGTGACGCGAATGGCGATCTAAAAGCACTTCTTAAAGATAAAGAAATCTCTGAAGATGAAGATCGTAAAGCACAAGACGAAATTCAAAAGCTAACTGACGCTGCGGTTAAGAACGTAGACGAAGTTCTAGCTGTTAAAGAAAAAGAGTTGATGGAAGTTTAATTTTCCATATTCTTTTCTTTCCGGAAAAACGCTGTACTCACGGTGCAGCGTTTTTTTATGCTACTCTGTTCGACTATTAGAATTTGATTCACTCTTTTATGCATAATTCTCAAGCGTTCACAGACTCTCTTCCTAAACACATTGCTATCATTATGGATGGTAATGGTCGCTGGGCAAAAGCTCAGGGCAAGCCTCGCGTCTTTGGCCATAAAAACGGTGTTCAAGCCGTTCGTAAAACTATCTCTTCTGCAGCCAGACTTGGCATTAAAGCCGTTACTCTTTTTGCATTTAGTAGCGAAAACTGGCGTCGTCCTGAAGAAGAAGTCGGTATCTTGATGGAACTGTTTATTTCAGTGCTGTCGAGTGAAGTTAAAAAGCTTCATAAAAATAATCTACAACTTCGTGTTATTGGTGATAAAAGTCGTTTCAATGATCGACTACAAAAGAAGATAGAAGAAGCGGAAGCTTTGACTAGCACCAATACGGGTATGGTTATTAATATTGCAGCTAACTACGGCGGTAAGTGGGATATTCAGCAAGCAATGACCTCTATTGCTCAACAGGTAAAGTCTGGTGATATTAATGTAGATGACATTGATGAAGCTATGATTACACAGCACCTGACAATGGCAGATATTCCTGAAGTCGATCTACTTATCCGTACCAGTGGCGAATGCCGCATTAGTAATTTTATGCTTTGGCAGTTGGCTTACGCCGAAATGTATTTCACTGAACAATTCTGGCCAGACTTTAATGAAGACAGCTTAGTAGAAGCTGTGACTTGGTTTGTTAACCGTGAGCGTCGTTTTGGATGCACCGGTGAGCAAATTAAAGCTCTGATGGACAGTTAATAAGGATTTTTTGGTTTGAAACAACGAATTATTACGGCGTTGATTTTAGCTCCCCTAGTTATTCTAGGTATTTTCGAGTTATCACTTCCTACATTTATTCTTTCACTAGCGGTAATCTCGCTATTGGGTTTTTGGGAGTGGACTCAGTTTGTTGAAAGCAAATCACGTTATGTAGCGTTGATTCCAACGGTTGTGGTAAGTGCTGCAAGTTTTGCTTTTATCCCTTTTGATGCATTTAGCCTTAATAACTTGTCTACTGCTCACTACGCCATTCTAACGATTGGCTCGATTTGGTGGGTAATCGCGAGTGGCATGGCGGTGACTTATCCTAAGTCTATGCCTGCATGGAAAGACTCTTCTCTTCTTCGTCACGCCTTTGGTGTGCTGACTCTGCTGCCATTCTTCTGGAGTGTGGTTATCCTGCGTGCTAACGGTATCGATGCTGATCCTTACCACGGTGCTAAACTGGTGATGTTTGTTTGCTTGCTTGTTTGGGCTGCAGATAGCGGCGCATACTTTTCAGGAAAGAGTTTTGGTAAGCGTAAAATGGCACCAGCGGTAAGCCCTAATAAGACGATTGAAGGTCTTATCGGTGGCATTATTACTGCGGTGATCGTGGCTTGGATCTTTGCTGACTTGTTTGACATCCAATTCACAAGCCCACTTCACATGATTGTTATTACCCTTGTGACCGTTGTTATTTCTGTTCTAGGTGACCTTGTTGAAAGCATGTTTAAGCGTGTTTCTGGGGTGAAAGACAGCAGTAATCTGATTCCTGGTCATGGTGGTATACTAGATAGAATAGATAGCTTAACGGCTGCATTCCCTGTCTTTGCTCTGCTTTATTTAGCATTCTAATAAAAAAGGGCAGTGATTCTGCCCTTTATTACATTTCTACGGTCATATGTGATGCGAAATCTAACTATCCTTGGCGCTACAGGCTCAATTGGTGCAAGTACACTAAAAGTCGTTGAGCAAAACCCAGATCTCTATTCAGTGGTTGCACTGGCTGCAGGCTCGAATGTTGAAAAGATGCTGGCGTTAGTTGAAAAGTGGCAACCAAGCTATGTTGCTATGGCTTGCTCTGATGCAGCGTCTCAACTGACTGAAGTGTTGTCCGTGAGTTACCCTAACGTAAAAGTACTTTCAGGCACTGAAGGCATGTGTCAGGTTGCTTCTCTAGAGGAAGTGGACACGGTAATGGCCGCGATTGTTGGTGCCGCTGGTTTACTTCCTACTATGTCTGCGGTTAAAGCGGGCAAGCGTATCTTGCTTGCAAACAAAGAAGCTTTGGTGATGTCTGGGCAGTTGTTTATCGACGCCGTGGAAAAATACGGTGCAGAGCTGCTTCCTGTCGATAGCGAGCATAATGCTATTTTCCAATGCCTTCCGCAGAACGTACAAACTAACCTAGGCCGCTGTAACCTTGAAGAAAACGGCATTAACCATATTCTTCTGACTGGTTCTGGTGGTCCTTTCCGTTATACCGATGTGGCTGAACTCGAATCAGTGACTCCTGAACGCGCAATTGCACACCCTAACTGGTCTATGGGGCCTAAGATCTCTGTCGATTCTGCGACTATGATGAATAAAGGGCTAGAGTACATTGAAGCGAAATGGCTATTTAATGCTTCTCAGGAGCAGTTAAAGGTCATCATTCACCCGCAGTCTGTGATTCACTCGATGGTTCAGTACAAGGATGGCTCTGTGCTTGCTCAAATGGGCGAACCAGATATGGCAACGCCAATCGCTTTGACGATGTCTTACCCTAATCGTACCGAGGCGGGTGTTAAGCCTTTAGACTTTACTAAAGTGGGTGAGCTTACCTTCTTAGAACCAGATTTCAGTCGTTACCCGTGTTTGAGGTTAGCGATTGAAGCGTGCTACTTAGGTCAGCATGCGACAACAGCCATTAATGCAGCAAACGAGATCGCGGTCGATGCTTTCTTGAACAATCAGGTGAAGTTTATCGATATTGCTGTCATTAACGAACACGTTATGAGCAAAGTATGTGAACAACATAACTCTGAGGGTTTAGATAGCTTGGAAAGCCTTCTCGAGCTCGATAATATGTCTCGTCAAATAGCCATTCAATTTATTAAAGAGCAGCTAGCATGAGTGGAATTCTGTGGAACTTCGCATCTTTTATCGTAGCGCTTGGCATTCTGGTTGCTGTTCATGAGTTTGGACACTTCTGGGTCGCTCGTCGTTGTGGTGTGAAAGTTGAAAAATTCTCGATTGGTTTTGGTAAATCAATCTGGAGTAAAGTGGGCCGTGATGGTACTGAATACAGCTTGTCAGTGATTCCACTGGGCGGCTACGTTAAGATGCTCGATGGTCGTGTTGACGATCTTTCTGAAGATCAACAGCAATACGCTTTCGACAAGAAGCCGCTTTGGAAACGAACGGCGATTGTGGGTGCAGGCCCTGCATTCAACTTTATCTTTGCGGTGTTCGCGTATTGGTTAGTATTTTTGATTGGCGTACCCGCGGTTAAGCCCGTGATTGGTGAAGTCACTCCACAATCTATTGCTGCACAAGCCGGAATTGAAACTGGAATGGAACTTAAATCTATTTCAGGAATCAAAACCGCAGATTGGGAATCAGTCAATATGGGGTTGATATCGCACATTGGTGATCAATCCATGACAGTGACGGTTGCTTCTCAAGACGACATCGGCTTTGAGCAACAAATGACATTGGATATTTCAGACTGGTCGTTCAACCCAGAAACTGAATCTGCAATGACAACGCTGGGCTTTAGACCGTATTCTCCAGAGATATCGACCGTACTGGCTCAAATCATTGATGATGGCGCTGCATACGATGCAGGTCTTGAAGCTGGCGATAAAATTGTTGAGATTAACGGGCAACCTATTGAACAGTGGCAGTCGGTTGTTGAGTTAATTCGTGCTAATCCAATGACATCATTGGACTTGGTCGTATTGCGAAATGGTGCCGAGCAGTCATTGGTTATGACACCAAAAAGTCGAGAGCTTTCTGATGGTTCGACAATCGGCTATGCAGGTATTGCTCCGGAAGTCGCAGAATGGCCAGAAGATTATCGCTTTGAGTTACAATTTGGTGTAATTGAGTCTGTAGGAAAAGCATTTGATAAAACAGGTCAAATCATTGGATTGACACTGACAATGCTTAAGAAGCTCATCGTTGGTGATGTTGGCTTAAACAACTTGAGTGGCCCTATTTCAATCGCTAAAGGTGCAGGTACAACCGCCGATTATGGTCTGGTTTACTTCTTGGGCTTTTTGGCTCTGATTAGTGTTAACTTAGGGATTATTAATTTGGTTCCGCTGCCTATGCTTGATGGCGGACATTTGCTGTTTTTCGCTATTGAGGCCGTTACTCGTAAACCGGTACCTGAGAAAGTTCAGGAAATGGGATACAGAGTGGGAGGGGCAATCCTCTTCTCATTGATGGCTCTGGCAATATTTAACGATTTTACTCGTCTGTGAATGGTTTCTCACAGGCATTGGTAGTAGCAAGGAATAATTAGAATAAGTATGGCGATTAAGCAAATTCTGTTCGCAAGTCTATTGGCCACTAGTGTGGCTGCGAACGGAGCACAAAACTTTGTAGTTCAAGATATCAAGATCGAAGGTTTACAGCGTGTTGCACTTGGTGCAGCTCTACTGAAAATGCCAGTACGTATTGGCGATGAAGTGGATGAAAGCGATGTGTCTGAGATCATTCGTGCATTGTATGCTTCGGGCAACTTTGAGGACGTTAAAGTACTTCGTGATGAAGGTGTATTGATTGTTCAAGTTCAAGAACGACCGACCATCGCAAGCATCTCATTCTCTGGTAATAAAGCGATTAAAGAAGAACAGCTTCAGCAGAACCTAGATGCGTCTGGTGTTCGTGAAGGTGAAGCCCTTGACCGTACTACGCTGAGTAACATTGAAAAAGGCCTTGAAGATTTTTACTACAGTGTTGGTAAGTACAACGCGACAGTAAAAGCGGTTGTGACACCTCTGCCACGTAACCGTTCTGACCTTAAGTTTGTGTTTACTGAGGGCGTATCCGCTAAGATTCAGCAAATCAACTTTATCGGTAATGAAGTCTTCTCTGACTCTGAACTGCTTAGTCGTTTCAATCTGAATGTTGATGTTGCATGGTGGAATTTCCTTGCGGATGAAAAATACCAAAAGCAAGTATTAGCCGGTGATATCGAAGCGCTGAAATCTTACTACCTTGACCGTGGTTACCTTAAGTTTAAGGTTGACTCTACGCAGGTGGCGATCTCTCCAGACAAAAAAGGTGTTTACATCACGCTTGGCCTCGATGAAGGCGAAGCCTACACCGTTAAAGATGTCTCTTTCCGTGGTGAATTAATCGGTCGTGAGGCTGACTTCGAAGCGTTAGTGCCATTCGAAGACGGCGATACGTACAACGGTTCTTCGGTAACGTCTTTGGAAGAGAACGTAAAACGAATTCTTGGTGAATCTGGCTACGCGTACCCACAAGTTCGCACGATTCCTGAATTTGACGATGAGACCAAAGAAGTGTCGTTGGTTATCAATGTAGAAGCGGGCAGCCGTATCTATGTTCGTGATATTCGATTCACGGGTAACAACTCAACGAAAGACGAAGTACTGCGTCGTGAAATGCGTCAAATGGAAGGCAGCTGGCTTAACTCTAAGTCCATTGATACCGGTAAGAGCCGTCTTAACCGTTTAGGTTTCTTTGAAACGGTTGATGTACAAACAGTGCGTGTTCCTGGCAGTGAAGACCAAGTTGATTTGGTTTACAACGTTAAGGAAGCGAACTCAGGCAGTATCAACTTTGGTGTTGGCTACGGTACTGAATCAGGTGTTAGTTTCCAAGTTGGTTTGCAACAAGATAACTTTGCAGGTTCAGGTAACCGTGTTGGCGTAAGTGCCATGATGAATGATTACCAAAAGAACGTGAGCTTAGACTACCGTGACCCATACTGGAACCTTGATGGTGTGAGCTTAGGCGGTAAGATCTTCTACAACGAATTTGAAGCCTCTGAAGCGGGCATCGTCGACTATACCAACCAAAGTTACGGTACCAGCCTAACATGGGGTTTCCCTATGGATGAGCTGAACCGTATCGAGTTTGGTGTGGGCTATACGCACAACAAGATCGGTAACGTACCGACTTATATCCAAGTTGAACAGTTCGCGAGAAGTATCGACCAATACGGTGACGAGCACATCTTAACCGATGACTTCGATATCAATATTTCATGGACGCGTAACAATTTGAACCGTGGTTTCTTCCCAACTGAGGGTAACCACCAACGTGCTTTCGCTAAAATGACGGTACCAGGCTCTGATGCTCAGTACTTCAAAATGCAGTACGATGTAAAACATTACATCCCGCTGACCAAAAAGCATGAGTTCACACTATTGATGCGCGGCCGATTAGGCTATGGTAATGGTTATGGTCAAACAGATGGTAACGATAACTTGTTCCCATTCTACGAGAACTACTACGCAGGTGGTTTTACAACCCTACGTGGCTTTGGTTCTAACTCAGCTGGCCCGAAAGCCGTTTACGGAAGCAGCACAGGTAACAACCCAACCTATGATACCGCTACTGATGATTCAGTGGGTGGTAACGCGGTTGCCTTAGCAAGCTTAGAGTTAATTGTACCAACGCCGTTTGCTTCTGATGAAGCGCGCAGCCAGATTCGAACCAGTGTTTTCTTCGACATGGCAAGTGTATGGGACACAGAGTTCGTAGACCGCGGCGCACCAAATAGTGGCAGCCAGTACTACTACGATTACTCTGACCCAACAAATTACCGTTCATCTTATGGTGCCGCTCTTCAATGGATGTCACCAATGGGCCCACTGGTTTTCTCTCTAGCGAAACCAATTAAAGTTTACGAAGGTGATGATGAAGAGTTCTTCACATTTACCATTGGTAGAACTTTCTAATATTTAAAGGACAATATTTTGAAAAATATGATTAAAGCAGCAGGTTTAGGCCTTGTAGTTCTTAGCTCTTCTTTCTTTGCAACAGCTGCTGAAGCTGCGCAAAAAGTGGGTTATGTAAACACTGCACAAGTATTCCAGGCTCTACCTCAGCGTGAAGTTGTTCTTCAAAAAATGCAGGAAGAGTTCAAAGATAAAGCGGCTGAGCTACAGAGCATTCAAGCTGAAGCGAAAACCAAGATTGAAAAGCTTAAGCGTGATGGCGAGCTACTAGGTCCTGAAGAAGTTGAGAAGCTTCGTATCGAAGTTGGCCAACTAGACAGCAAGTACAAAATCAAAGCTCAAGCATTAGAAAAAGCAAGTCAACGTCGTGAAGCACAAGAGAAGCAGAAGCTGTTCAAAGTGATTCAAGATGCTGTAACTAAAGTTGCAGAGAAAGAAGGCTACGACATGATTGTTGATATTCAAGCTCTACAATACGGTAAGCCTGAATACAACATCTCTGAGCAAGTAATTAAATCACTGAAATAAGTTTTATGAAGAACCTGACTTTAGCCGAATTGGCAACGATTACTGGGGGAGAGCTACACGGAGACGGTACGATTACCGTCTCAGCAGTCGCTCCTATGGATAAAGCGCAAGAAGGTAACATTACGTTCCTTTCTAACGTGAAGTACAGCAAGCACCTAGGTGACTGTAAAGCGTCCGCTATTATGGTTAAAGAGAGTGAGCGCGAATTGTGTAAGACCAACGTTATTGTGGTTAGTGACCCTTACGTTGCTTTTGCTAAGGTTGCTCAAGCGCTTGATACTACTCCTGCACCCGCAGCGGCTATTGCTGATTCTGCTTCAATCTCTAGCGATGCAACTATTGGACAAAATGTGTCTATTGGTGCGAACGCTGTGATTGAGTCTGGTGTAGTACTTAGTGATGATGTGATCATCGGTGCTGGTTGCTTTATTGGTAAAAATGCAAAAATTGGCGCAGGCACTAAGCTGTGGGCTAACGTAAGTGTTTACCATGAAGTTGTGATTGGTGAAGCATGTCTGATCCAATCAAGTACTGTTATTGGCTCTGATGGCTTTGGTTATGCGAACGAGAAAGGCGAATGGGTTAAGATCCCGCAAGTCGGCTCTGTTCGCATTGGTAACCGCGTAGAAATTGGCGCGTGTACTACCATCGACCGCGGCGCATTAGATGACACAATCATCGAAGACAACGTTATCCTAGATAACCAACTCCAGATTGCTCACAATGTTCACATCGGATATGGTTCAGCTCTTGCTGGTGGTACTATCATTGCAGGCAGCACGACGATAGGTAAGTACTGTATTATTGGTGGTGGTTGTGTGATTAATGGTCACATTGAAATCGTTGACGGCGTTACAATCACCGGTATGGGGATGGTAATGCGCAGCATCACTGAGAAAGGCATGTACTCTTCGGGTATTCCTTTACAGCCAAATAAAGACTGGCGTAAAACAGCGACGCGAGTTCATCGTATTGATGAAATGAACAAGCGTTTGAAAACCGTTGAAAAACTTATTGAGAAGAGCGCGGAATCATAATTCCAGCATTTCTAATAAAAGGCTCGCGTACAGCGAGTCTTTTTCGTTTATAATCCTTCTAATTAAATAAAGAATATACATAGGAATACGACTTTGACTACTGAACAGACAACGATGAACATTACTGAAATTCAGGAACTACTACCTCATCGCTACCCATTCTTAATGGTTGATCGTGTGACTAGCTTTGAAAAAGAAAAAACACTGACCGCAATTAAGAATGTTTCTGTTAACGAACCTCAGTTCACAGGCCACTTCCCTCAGCTTCCTGTATTCCCAGGCGTGTTGATCTTAGAAGCAATGGCACAAGCAACAGGCCTTCTAGCATTCAAATCTTTCGGTGCGCCTTCTGGCAACGAGTTGTACTACTTTGCTAGCGTAGATAAAGCTAAATTCCGTAAGCCAGTAGTACCAGGTGACCAACTGGTTATCGAAGTTGAATTCTTAAAAGAACGTCGTGGCATCGCATCGTTTAATGGTGTTGCTAAGGTTGACGGCGTAGTTGTATGTTCAGCTGAACTTAAATGTGCTCGTAGAGAGTTTTAATATGATTCATGAAACAGCGAAAATTCACCCGGCAGCAGTAATCGAAGGTGATGTAACTATCGGTGCTAACGTGACGGTTGGGCCTTTCACTTACATTGCTGGTAATGTGACAATTGGTGACGACACTGAAGTGATGTCGCACGTTGTGATCAAAGGTCACACAACCATTGGTAAAGAAAATCGTATCTTCCCACACGCTGTTATCGGTGAAGAAAACCAAGATAAGAAATACGGCGGCGAAGACACAACAGTTGTAATCGGTGATCGCAACGTAATTCGTGAAGCGGTTCAAATCCATCGTGGTACGGTTCAAGACAAAGCAACCACAGTGATTGGTGATGACAACTTACTTTGTGTTAATGCTCACGTAGCGCACGATGTTATTGTTGGTAACCACACTCACATTGGTAACAACGCTATTCTTGGCGGTCATGTAACGGTTGGCGACTACGCTGGTGTTATGGCACTTTCTGCGATTCACCCATTCTGCTCAATTGGTGCTTACGCATACATTGGTGGTTGTTCTGCAGTTGTTCAAGATGTACTGCCGTACGTGCTTGCACAGGGTAACCACGCGGCTCCATTCGGTCTTAATCTAGTAGGTTTGAAGCGTAACGGATTTGAAAAACCTGAAATTCGTGCACTACAGAAGGCGTACAAAGAGCTATACCGTTCAGGTAAAACACTTGAAGAAGCGAAAGCGGCTTTAGTTGAAATGGCAAAAGAGTTTACTTCGGTAGCGCCTATGCTTGAAATGCTAGAGAACTCTGAGCGCGGTATTATTCGTTAATACTCGATATGGTTATGTACCAATCAATGTGAGTATGGCAATAACTACTTCATCAGAATGGTATAACAAAAAGATCGCTACTCGTTAGGCGGTCTTTTTTGTTTTAGGCAACAAGGGAATTGAAAAACTATGGCACAGCAAGAAGCAGCAACCAATAGCTCGGACTTCGTTTCGAATGAACCATTGCGCGTAGGCATTGTTGTCGGCGAACTGTCTGGCGATACGCTTGGTGAAGGCTTTATCAAAGCGATCAAATCACAATACCCGAATGCAGAGTTCGTTGGCATTGGCGGGCCGAAAATGAAAGCCCTAGGTTGTGAGTCTCTTTTCGAGATGGAAGAGCTGGCCGTTATGGGCTTAGTTGAAGTGCTTGGCCGTTTACCTCGCTTGTTAAAAGTAAAAGCAGAGCTGGTTAAGTATTTCACTCAAAATCCACCCGATGTCTTTGTCGGTATCGACGCGCCCGATTTCAACCTAAGGCTTGAGTTAGACCTTAAGAACGCTGGTATCAAAACGGTGCATTACGTGAGCCCTTCAGTGTGGGCTTGGCGTCCAAAGCGTATCTTTAAAATCGACAAAGCAACCGACTTAGTCTTGGCTTTCTTGCCGTTCGAAAAAGCGTTCTACGATAAATATAACGTTGCCTGTGAGTTTGTTGGTCACACGTTGGCAGACGCGATTCCTTTAGAGCCTAGTAAACAAGATGCTCGAGAGCTGTTAGGTCTTGATCAAGACAAGCAGTGGTTAGCCGTATTACCGGGTAGTCGTGGTGGTGAGATGGGTTTGATTGCTCAGCCATTTATCGAAACTTGCCAACGTATCAAGCAGAAGTATCCGGATATCAATTTTGTTGTTGCGCTCGTTAACGAGCAGCGTAAAAAGCAGTTTACTGAAATCTGGCAATCGACCGCACCTGAGCTTGAATTCACGTTAGTCGAAGATACGGCAACCAACGTGATTACCGCCGCTGATTCTGTGCTCTTGGCTTCAGGTACCGTGGCTCTTGAATGTATGTTGCTTAAACGCCCTATGGTGGTTGGTTACAAAGTAAATAAGCTGACGGGTTACATTGTTAAGAAGTTGGCGATCACTGAGTTTGTGTCACTGCCGAATATTTTGGCTGGTGAAGAGATCGTGAAAGAGCATATTCTTGAAGAGTGCCACCCAGACTTTTTGTTCCCGTCTGTCGATAAAATGCTATCAGCCGATAACAGTGCCTTGATCAAACGCTTTACCGAGATGCATCACTGGATCCGCAAAGACGCAGACAAACAAGCCGCTAACGCAGTATTGAAATTGATTGACCGACCTTTTGTTGAAGCATAAAGCGCTTATTTACAGAACATTAAGAGATTAGTTATGGCAGTAAAAGAAAAAAAAGAGCTTCCTCCATTTGAATACCCGCAAGGTTACCAGCTGTTTGCTGGCGTGGATGAAGTAGGGCGTGGCCCTTTGGTTGGCGACGTGGTGACCGCTGCGGTTATCCTTGATCCAAACAACCCAATCGAAGGCTTGAACGACTCAAAGAAATTGTCTGAGAAAAAGCGTCTTGCGTTACTTCCTGAAATCAAAGAGAAAGCTTTGGCGTGGTCTGTCGGTCGTTGTTCTCCACAAGAAATTGATGAGTTGAATATTCTGCAAGCGACGATGGTTGCTATGCAGCGAGCTATCGCGGGGTTGAGCGTTCAACCTGATATGGCGTTGATAGATGGAAACCGAGTCCCAGAATTGCCGATGGATGGTCTTGCGATTGTGAAGGGGGACTTGCGAGTGGCTGAAATCAGTGCGGCGTCTATTATCGCAAAAGTCGTTCGTGACCAAGAGATGGAAGATCTTGATAAACTTCATCCAGAGTTTGGTTTTGCTAAGCATAAAGGTTACCCGACCAAAGCGCATTTCGAAGCGATTGAAAAACATGGTGTAACCGAGCATTACCGCAAGAGCTTTAAGCCAGTAAAACGTATTCTTGGTATAGATTAGAGCTTTACGTTAACTAGAGCTTAGCATCGAATAAAGTTGCTAACTTGTATTAGAAAAAAATAGAATACACACAGTTGTAATCCTAGGCTCAAACCTAGAACTCAGGAAAAATAATGTCAGATCCAAAATTTGTTCACCTACGCGTACACAGTGACTTTTCGATGGTGGATGGCCTATCCAAGGTGCCACCATTAGTTAAAAAAGTCGCTGAAATGGGTATGCCTGCTCTAGCATTGACCGACTTTACCAACCTGTGTGGTTTAGTGAAGTTTTACGGTACTGCCCATGGGTGTGGGGTTAAACCTATTATTGGTGCTGACTTCTTGATGCAGTCTCCAGAATTCGGTGACGAGTTGACCAAGCTCACCGTTATCGCAACGAACAATAAAGGTTATAACAACCTAACGTTACTCATCTCAAAAGCTTACCTTCGTGGTCATGTTCAACATCAGCCTGTTATTGATAAAGAGTGGCTAATTGAGAATGCAGAAGGCCTGATCATTCTATCGGGCGCCAAAGAAGGTGAGATTGGTAAGGCGTTGCTGAAAGGCAATCGAGAGTTGGTTGCAAGCAGCGTTGAGTTTTACAAAACACATTTCGAAGACCGTTTTTATCTGGAGCTAATTCGTACTGGGCGCCCGGACGAAGAGTCTTATCTGCACTTTGCACTAGAGCTTGCTGAACAAGAAGACCTGCCTGTTGTCGCGACCAACGAAGTGGTTTTCATATCTGAAGACTTGTTTGACGCCCATGAAATCCGAGTGGCGATTCACGATGGCTTTACCATGGTTGATCCACGTCGACCGAAAAACTATAGTCCACAACAGTATCTGCGTAGCGAAGAAGAGATGTGTGAGCTTTTCTCAGACATTCCTGAAGCTCTGGAAAACAGCGTTGAGATCGCTAAGCGTTGTAATGTCACCGTTCGATTGGGCGAATACTTCTTGCCTAACTTCCCGACCGAAGGTTTGGCGATTGAAGACTTCCTGATTAAGAAATCAGAAGAAGGCCTTGAGCGTCGTTTAGCGTTTCTATTCCCTGATGAGAAAATTCGAGCTGAACGCAGGCCTGAATACGATGAGCGACTTAAGATTGAACTTGAAGTTGTCAACAACATGGGGTTCCCGGGTTACTTCTTGATCGTAATGGAGTTCATCCAGTGGTCAAAAGACAACGATGTGCCAGTAGGTCCTGGCCGTGGTTCTGGTGCCGGCTCTCTAGTCGCTTACGCCTTGGATATCACCGATCTCGATCCACTTGAATACGATCTACTTTTCGAACGTTTCTTGAACCCAGAACGTGTATCCATGCCCGATTTCGATATCGACTTCTGTATGGATAAGCGTGACCAAGTTATTGATCACGTGGCTGAAATGTACGGTCGTGATGCCGTTTCTCAGATCATCACCTTTGGTACCATGGCGGCAAAAGCGGTAATCCGCGATGTAGGCCGTGTATTGGGCCACCCGTTTGGTTTCGTCGATCGAATTTCAAAGCTTGTACCGCCAGACCCGGGTATGACGCTAGAGAAAGCATTCCTTGCTGAACCTGCATTGCCAGAGCTTTACGATGGCGATGAAGAAGTTCGTGAGCTGATTGATAAGTGTCGCATCCTTGAAGGTTGTACGCGAAATGCCGGTAAGCACGCAGGTGGTGTTGTTATCTCACCCACCACGATCACCGATTTTGCGCCAATCTATGCCGACGCAGAAGGTAACTTCCCAGTAACGCAGTTCGATAAGAATGACGTTGAAACGGCTGGCTTGGTTAAGTTCGACTTCTTGGGGCTGCGTACCCTGACCATCATCGACTGGGCGTTAGGCCTAGTGAATCCACGTTTGAAGAAAGAGGGGAAAGAACCGGTTCGTATCGAGTCGATTCCTCTTGATGACCAAGCGTCATTTAACCTATTACAAAATTCTGAAACCACCGCGGTATTCCAGCTGGAATCGCGTGGTATGAAAGACCTTATCAAACGTCTACAGCCCGACTGTTTTGAAGATATTATCGCATTGGTAGCCCTGTTCCGTCCGGGTCCTCTGCAATCAGGCATGGTAGATAACTTTATCGACCGTAAACACGGCCGTGAAGCGGTTTCTTACCCTGATGAAACGTGGCAACACGAATCGCTGAAAGAGACGCTAGAACCTACGTACGGCATCATCCTGTATCAAGAGCAGGTAATGCAAATCGCACAGATCCTTGCTGGCTATACGCTTGGTGGAGCGGATATGTTGCGTCGTGCGATGGGTAAGAAAAAGCCAGAAGAGATGGCAAAGCAGCGTGGTACCTTTAAAGAGGGTGCTGAAGCCAATGGTGTTGATGGCGAGCTGGCCATGAAGATCTTTGACTTGGTAGAGAAATTTGCGGGCTACGGCTTTAACAAATCTCACTCCGCAGCATATGCACTGGTTTCTTATCAAACGCTATGGCTGAAAACGCACTACCCAGCGGAATTTATGGCTGCGGTAATGACGGCAGATATGGATAACACCGAGAAGGTTATTGGCCTTGTTGATGAATGTTTCCGTATGAAGCTCAAGCTTTTACCACCAGATATCAACTCGGGTCTGTACCGCTTTAACGTGGATGAAGATGGCGCGATTGTTTATGGCATCGGTGCGATCAAAGGGGTCGGTGAAGGCCCTATTGAAGCGATTATTGAAGCGCGAAATAAAGGTGGTTACTTTAAAGACTTATTCGACTTCTGTGCACGTCTTGATCTGAAGAAGGTTAATAAACGTGTTATCGAAAAGTTGATTCTATCCGGAGCCTTAGATAGATTAGGTCCTCACCGAGCGGCGATGATGGCATCTTTGAAAGATGCGGTGAAGGCAGCGAGTCAACATCACCATGCCGAGTCTTTTGGTCAATCTGATATGTTTGGCGTGTTGACCGACGCTCCGGAAGAGGTTGAACACAAGTATACCCAAGTGCCTAAATGGCCTGAGAAGGTTTGGCTTGAAGGTGAACGTGAAACGCTTGGTTTGTATTTAACGGGTCACCCGGTTAACGCTTACATCAAAGAGTTAGCGAAATACACCAGCTGTCGTTTGAAAGATGCCACGCCAACGCGTCGTGACCAATCACTAACAATTGCCGGTTTGGTGATTGCTGCGAGAGTAATGACGACTAAGCGCGGTACGCGAATCGGTTTGATGACACTTGATGACCGATCGGGCCGAATGGAAGTGATGTTGTTCTCGGATGCGCTCGATCGCTACGCAGAATTGCTCGAAAAAGACAAAATTGTGGTCGTTTCCGGACAGGTCAGCTTTGATGATTTCAATGGCGGGCTTAAAATGTCCGCGCGCGAGGTCATGGACTTAGGAAGCGCCCGTGAGAAATATGCTCGTGGGGTGTCGATATCTATCGACCAATCCCAAATTAACGGTCAATTTTTTGAACGCTTTAGTCAAATCTTAGAACCTTATAGAGCCGGAACGGTCCCAGTCAATGTATACTACCAGCGTGCCGACGCTAGAGCGCGGTTAACATTGGGCACAGAATGGCGCGTGACGCCAAGTGATACATTACTAGACGAATTAAAACAGCTGCTTGGAAATAGCCAAGTAGAACTCGAATTTAACTAAAATTTAGCTTCGCGAATGCGGAGCTGAATCAACAAGGATTCATAGATGAGCCTGAACTTTCTAGAATTTGAAAAGCCTATCGCTGAACTTGAAGCAAAAATCGAAGCGCTACGTGACGTTTCGCGTCACGGTGGTGACACAGCGGTAGATCTAGACAAAGAAATCGAACAACTAGAGAAAAAAAGCTTAGAGCTTAAACAGAAAATCTTTAGTGACTTAGGTGCATGGCAGGTAGCTCAACTTGCTCGTCACCCTCAACGTCCTTACACGCTAGATTACCTAGAGAACGTATTCACTGAGTTTGAAGAGCTAGCGGGTGACCGTGCTTACGCTGACGACAAAGCGATCGTTGGTGGTATGGCTCGTCTAAACGGTCGTCCAGTTATGGTTATTGGTCACCAAAAAGGTCGTGAGACGAAAGAAAAAGTAATCCGTAACTTTGGTATGCCAAAGCCAGAAGGTTACCGTAAGGCGCTTCGCTTAATGGAAACGGCTGAGCGTTTCAACATGCCAATCATTACCTTCATCGATACTGCTGGTGCATACCCAGGTGTTGGTGCAGAAGAGCGTGGTCAATCTGAAGCGATCGCGAAGAACCTAAAGGTAATGGCGGGTCTAACGGTTCCTGTTATCTGTAACGTTGTTGGTGAAGGTGGTTCAGGCGGTGCTCTGGCTATCGGCGTTGGTGACTACGTGAACATGCTTCAGTACTCTACGTACTCAGTTATCTCTCCAGAAGGTTGTGCATCAATCCTATGGCGCGACTCAGACAAAGCTCCACAAGCTGCAGAAGCGATGGGTCTTATTGCTCCTCGCCTAAAAGAGCTTGAGCTGATTGATGAGATCATTCCTGAGCCACTAGGTGGTGCTCACCGGGATCCGATCCAAATGGCTGAGAACATGAAAGCGACACTCGTTAAACAACTAGAAGAGTTAGAGCAGTTTGATAACGAAACGCTGCTTGAGCGTCGTTACCAGCGTCTAATGAGCTACGGCTACTGCTGATAACTTGCCTTAGCGATAAGGCTAGCTATACGAACAAATGATGAAAGGGTTGGACTCAGTGCCAACCCTTTTTTATTATTAAAACATTATCCCTTAAAACACGATCTCTTGGTTTATTAGCCTCATGACACACTTAATTGATACCTTCACATCTGTACTTGATCAAAGCGCGCTTAAGCCTTGTCGGTTGATCGTCGCTTTCAGTGGTGGTGTCGATTCACGAGTGTTGTTGGAGTTGGCTGCCCAATTCGCTAAGTCCCATCACATCGATTGCTGTGCGGTACATGTTCACCACGGCTTAAGCAACAATGCTGATTATTGGGCAGAGCAGTGCAAAACATGGTGTGATGCTTTGTCGGTATCCTTGTTCATTGAACGAGTCTCGCTAGATATTAGCCGTGGAGAAAGCGTTGAAAAGCTGGCTCGAGACGCGCGATACCAAGCCCTTAAAAAGCATATTAGACAAGGTGATGTGTTAGTGACAGGCCAGCACATCGATGACCAAGTCGAGACCTTCTTGTTAGCTCTTAAGCGTGGCAGTGGTCCGAAAGGGCTCTCTTCAATGGCGAAAGTGATGCCATTTTCAGGTGCTCATATCGTTCGCCCACTGCTGTCGGTGACGAGAACGGATATTGAAGTGGCGGCGCGCGATATGGCTTTAACTTGGGTAGAAGATGAGAGTAATCAAGACGTTCGCTTTGACCGTAATTTTATTCGTCATCAAGTCACTCCGACACTGACCGAGCGTTGGCCTAGTTTTCGAGAATCGGTCAGTCGTAGTGCTCAGCTATGTGCAGAGCAAGAGTTACTGTTGGATGAGTTGTTAGAATCTCACTTACAACAAGCTTTGACTGAGAAGCACAGCTTAAGTATTGAGGTATTATCTCAGTACTCTGATTTACTGCGTGCACGCTTATTAAGAATGTGGCTGAGCCGCTGTAATCAACCGATGCCGAGCCAAAAGCAGCTCAAACTTATATGGGATGAGGTGGCATGTGCTCAGGCAGACGCCAACCCTAAGCTGGTGTTGAATGAGGTTGAGGTTAGACGTTTTAATCATCAGCTCCATGTCGTAAAAGAGACCAAAGACTTGTCGAACTGGCAAAGTGATATCTCGATGGAAGAGAGCTTAGTTTTGCCTGACGGTTTAGGGGAACTACACTTAACTTCAGCGGCGAGTGATGGTGTATCTAACCACTGTGATGCGCAACATTTTAGTCTCAACACAACGAGAGGAACACTGCGAGTGATATTTAACCCTGAGGGATTGTCAGCACACCCTGTTGGGCGCGGTCATAGCAGGAAGCTTAAGAAGTTGTTTCAAGAGTACCAAGTACCCAGTTGGTTAAGACGCAGAACGCCGATATTAATGGATGGCGATCGAGTGATCGCTGTTTTAGGCTTATTCGTAGATAAAAACTACGAAGGTCAAGATTGTGAAGCGCTTTGGAGCAAGTAGAAAAAGTTTATGTCACAATTCACCGTCACTTTAATAAAAATAATTAATGGAATATGCAATGAAGAAAATTACACTAGGATTAGTTCTTGGATTTGGACTATTGAGTGGTAACGCTCTGGCGGCTGATGTTGCTGCGGGTCAAGCTAAAGCAGCAATCTGTGCGGCATGTCATGGTGCAGACGGTATCGCAGTGATCCCTGGCTATCCAAACCTTAAAGGTCAAAACGAGCAATACATCGCTTCATCAATTAAGGCCTATAAGAATGGCCAGCGCACCGGCGGTTTGGCCGCTGTAATGCAGGCTCAAGCTTCAATGCTGAGTGATGAAGACATCGCGAATCTAGCCGCTTACTACGCAAGCCTTAAGTAAAACCTTCTCAAAGCGCTGATTAAACAAGATGATAAATTTCGAGCCAGAGCTTTAAAGCTCTGGCTTTTTTCATTGAATGTTTACTATAGCTAACCGATAATGAGCCATTCGCACAGTTTAAGGGATGAACATGAAAAAGATTGAAGCCATTATCAAGCCATTCAAACTTGATGATGTACGTGAAGCACTTGCAGAAGTGGGTATTACGGGTATGACAGTATCTGAAGTTAAAGGCTTTGGACGTCAAAAAGGTCATACTGAGCTATACCGCGGCGCAGAGTACATGGTCGACTTTTTACCTAAAGTGAAACTAGAAATCGTTGTGACCGACGAAGTGGCTGACCAATGTGTTGATACCATCATTGAGACGGCTCAAACAGGTAAAATTGGTGACGGTAAGATCTTCATTACTGAAGTTGAACGTGTGGTACGTATTCGTACTGGCGAAGAAGACGAAGACGCCGTATAAAAAAACTATTACCCTAAAAGGAGCGTTTATCGCTCCTTTTTCATCTCTGGTAGGGTGCTGTATGTTTAAGAAAACCATCATTGTTATCACGTTATTGATAACGCTTGCTGTCGTTAGTTTTCATTTTATCTTCGTGATCCCGAATAAACCCAACCTGATCATTTCCTCTCAAAGTACCAGTAACGACATCTACAGTTGCTACCAAAACTCTGCACCGAAAGCGATTGATGTGTCTGATGGCTTAGACATTACGGTGTGGAATATCTACAAGCAAAACCGAAATAATTGGCAGAGTGAGTTAAATAAGCTGTCGGCAGGTAGCGATTTAGTCTTGCTGCAAGAAGCTAGTATGACAGAAGGACTTCGCCAATGGGTAATGAGCGGACAGTGGGGAAGCACACGTGTTAATGCGTTTGAGGCCTTTGAGCAAAGTGCTGGGGTACTCAACCTAGCAACCCATTTACCGATTGAAGCGTGTGCTTATACTCATGAAGAACCTTGGCTTCAACTGCCTAAATCGGCGCTTTGGTCGCGTTACCAACTAAACAATGGCGAAGAGCTGGCTGTGATTAATATCCACGCTGTGAACTTTACCTTTGGTACGGAAGATTACGAGGCTCAGCTCAAGAGCTTAACTGACAATCTGCAAAAGTATCGTGGGCCGGTTATTTTTGCTGGGGACTTTAATAGCTGGAGTGAAGCTCGCTTTGCTGTATTGAAAGATGCGTTGGAGAAGGTTGGTTTGACGGAAGTTGCCTTTGAGCCAGATAACAGAACTCAGTTCATTACAGGACTGGTGCTCGACCATGTGTTCTATCGAGGGCTAGAGGTAGAAAAAGCAAAAGCGCCCATTACGGACGCTTCTGATCATAACCCTATGCGAGTGACCTTTAAGGCTAAATAGTGATTAGCTATTAGTCATTGGAACTTAACCATTCGCACGGTGGTTACCTTGGGAAATCTAACGGAACAATAGGCTAGAGAGTCTTCGCTAGCCTTATCTCTTCTACTTAAAAGATTAAAATGTAGAGCGCCCAGATTAGGTAGTAGCCAACCCATGGTAAGCCTGAAATCACAAGCGCTTGCCCGCGTTCAAACTCAGTCCACGTTAATACCGCAGCATAACCTAGCACGATGTACCATGGCAGAAGCAGTGGTAATGAGCTAGCAAACTGTGACCAATCATTAGTTAGCGGTAACTTGATCAAGCCATTTAAGCTGTTCAAGTCGGCAGCGTAGTTCATCACATGTCCATGCTTGAGTATCAGGCTTGCGTAGCTTGCTACATCACCTAAAACAGCTGGGAATATAACAACCGATGCCGCTGCAAACCATCGCCAAAAGCTGTGCTGATGTTGGCTTGGCTTGGTTGCTAGGTTAAACCAGAATGCCAATAGAACGATGGTTAATGTTCGGCCAAATACGTCGCTGATGATTTCACTTGCGAGTAAGGTATTGCTGTCAAGTAACGCCAATTGGTCAGGGTTCGTTTGAGCCAGTTGCTGCGAGAGCTCTGCACTTAACCATGCAAAATCTACATTCGAAAAATAAGCACCCCAAAACAAAAATGGGCTGAGCATTAATACGACGTAGGGTTGCCATCCCCAAGCACTTCGTTGATAAAGCGCTAAGAAACAAGCTGTTGGCGAACGGAATATATCCAACAGCATGACGAGTGGGTTACTTGACGGGTTCATACACTTACCTTAGTTACATCAACATACAGCTTCAGTTTTTGTCCTGGCTGTAGGTATTTTTTGTTCTGCAAAGTGTTCCATTTTACAACATCTGTACTTTTTACTTTGAACTTTGATGCAATACCGCTGACTGTGTCACCTGATCTTACGTTATAAAAGATCGTACGGATGATGGCGCCGTCTGAGCCGTTCTTCCAAATGACCAGTTCTTGACCAACTCTAAGCGTGTCGCGTGGTCCCATGCCATTCCACTTAGCCAGTGATTGATGAGAGACCTTATTTGCGCGTGCAATCGTCCATAGGCTGTCACCACTTCTTACAGTATGGCTGAGCTTATATTGACCACGACTCTTCGACTGTGTGCTTGCTAGGCGGTTTGAGGCGCTTAGGGCGTATGTCTTGTCGTCTTTGGTGGATGTTGGGATAAGTAAGTGCTGGCCAATACGAATATTGTTGTTGCTCAAACCGTTTGCAGAGCGGATCACTTTGCTGGTGGTGTTATATTTGCTTGCCAGTACGCTAATGCTGTCACCAGATTGAACCTTGTAACGCACCAACTTCATGCCTTTGCCTTTATTGGCAGCGACTTCTTTGTTGAATTTCTCAACTGAATCTAAAGGAAGTAATAGTTGTTGGTGTTTCTCTGGTGCCGTTGCCCATTGGTTGTAAGCCGGGTTGTAACCTTGAAGTTCTTTGACAGGAATGCCTGCGTAGTTCGCAGCAATGGCTAAATCAAGCTGTTCTTCAGGGTTAACCAGAGTCAGCACTGGCTTATTCGGGATCGCCGGAATATCGATGCCATACTTTTCTTGGTTGGCAATGACATCTGCTAGAGCAAGCAGTTTAGGTACATAGCTGCTGGTCTCTTTTGGTAAGTCCAAAGAGAAAAAGTCGATTGGCTTGCCAAGCTTCTTGTTCTTGCGGATTGCGCTGTTTACTCGACCACCACCACTGTTATAGGCAGCAATCGCATGATTCCAGTCGCCATCGAAACGTCGGTTAAGATCTGAGAGGAAGTCCAATGCGGCGTCGGTAGAGGCGGCAACATCGCGGCGGCCGTCATACCAAAAGTTCTGTTCAAGCCCGTAGTCTTTGCCAGTGCCTGAAATGAATTGCCATAGACCAGCAGCACTGCCATGAGAGTAGGCAAACGCATCGAAAGAGCTTTCTACAACGGGTAGTAGTGCCAATTCTAGTGGTAAGCCTTTTTCTTCAATCTTAGTCGTGATCAGATACAAGAAAGGTTCAGCACGCTTTGATACTGTTTTTAGATGACTCGGGTGCTTGAGATACCAAGTTCGGTAGTAGTCGACCTTCTTTTGGTCTGGCACTTCCATTTCAAGTTGCATCGCAATGCGTTTCCAAACATCTTCTTGTGTTTGTGGAGTAACGACAGGTGCTTCAACTTTTTGATCTTCTTTGGCTGTTGCTTCTGATGAAACGTTCGCTTGAGAAACTTCTTTAGTAGGAGATGTGTTGGTTTGCTCGGAAGCTTGGTCTGGATTCTCTGACTGAGTTAATTGGCAACCAGAAAGTAGTAATACCAAAGCCCAGCTGTACTTAACTCGCATGTTACAGCCTTTTTAATTAACGGCCGATGATAATACTTGCCACCCCCTATGAGTGACAAGTCTGTATTTGTTAAAATTCGTTCTTCCACGCACGTAAAGCGGTGAATACCGATAAAGGATCGGTCTGCTCGGTGCGATTAGACACTGATTTCACTACACTTGGCTCGGTATAGCGCAGGAAGGGGTTCACAAACTTCTCTTGTCTCAAATTTGTGGGGATGGTCGACTTATTTTGAGCGCGAAGTCGGTTCACTTGGTCGCGATATTGCTGCAAATGTTGGTTATCAGGCTCTACGGCTAATGCGAAAGCGATATTGGCTGCAGTGTACTCATGTGCACAATAAACTTCGGTTTCTTGAGGCAGAGCCGTGATCTTATTCAGTGCATCGAACATCTGTTGTGGTGTGCCTTCCATGATTCGGCCACAGCCCGCAGAGAACAACACATCACCACAAAACAGTTTGGCATCGCCCACATAACCAATATGACCCGCAGTATGGCCACTGAGCCCTAGGACGAGGAATACTTCGCCAAACAGTTCTAATTGATCACCATCATCGACCGGATGAGTTAAGGTAGGGATAGGTTCATTCCTTGGACCGACAACATCCACGCCGGGAAATTGTCTAACGAGTTCTGGAACACCACCAATGTGATCGTGGTGGTGGTGTGTAATCAAGATTGCATCTAAAGTTAGCTCATGGTGTGCCAAGTACTCTAATACTGGAGCCGCATCACCAGGGTCGACGACAGCACAACGGCGATCGCTATTTTGAATCAGCCAGATGTAATTGTCGTTAAATGCAGGTATGCTTTTGATATGTAACATTATTGGTTCTCCAGTCACTATTAGTGCGACAGAATAAGTGAGACAGATTATTGATGAAGCCAGCACGTAGCAGAAAGAAGTTTGAACGTCCTTACACTTGGGCGCAATTGCACAATGGGGACTGGTTGAGAGAATCTATTCAAACTCGACTCGATGAGTGGTGCCCAAAGCTATTTGGTTACCATATGCTCAAGCTCGGTGGCCTCAGTAGTGAGATTTCTAGCTGCACATGCAACATTCAACATCAAGTAAACCTAGATATCCAGAACCCATTACATAATGTGATAGCGGATGGCTATAATTTACCCTTTTTGGAGAAAAGCTTTGATGTTGTAGTACTGAGTCATCAGCTAGATTATAGCAATGACCCGCATCGCTTATTGAGAGAAGTCGATCGAGTGATGATGGACGATGGCTATATCATTATCACGGGCTTCAACCCAATCAGTGTCACTGGGCTTGCCAGTTTGATGCCTTGGCGAAAGAACAGCTTGCCTTGGAGTGGGCGTATGTACACGCCAAGTCGAATTAAAGACTGGTTAGGTGTACTTAACTATGAAGTAATTCATTGTGACACCTACGCGCTGTTTCCGATGAGTAAGTATCAAGCGATGTGGACGTGGTTGGAGAACAGCTTAGGTGGTTGTGCATCCTTCGCCGGAAGCCAATACTTTATTGTTGCTCGTAAGCGTACTTACCCGCTAAAACCCATCAAACCACATTGGCACCTTAAGCGACGTTTCTCGCCTGTTGGGGCAAGTTTTAGAACCAATACGCGCCGTACAATGGATTCAGCCAAAGCGTCATATCCGCTAAAAACAGAAAAAGCCGATTAGTTGTCGGCTTTTCATCTATCAATTCGATTGAGAAATTGTCAATTAGTTTAAGAAATTATAAATCGCTTTCTGAAATGTGCGTCTAATTAAAAAGACGATTAGCTTGGTTGATAGCCCGTATCTTCTAGAGTCGGATTCTCCGCTGCATTTCGCGCTAAATCATCACACATTTCGTTTTCTCTGTGTCCGGCGTGTCCTTTTACCCAGCGCCAATCAACGTTATGGCGAGCGGTTTCTTTATCGAGCCTTTGCCACAGATCGGCATTTTTAACCGGTTTCTTGTCGGCTGTTTTCCAGTCACGCTTTTTCCAGTTATGAATCCACTGTGTGATGCCTTGACGCACGTATTGGCTATCTGTGGTCAGAATCACAGAGCAAGGTTCTTTGAGGGTTTGCAGAGCAACGACAGCGGCGAGCATTTCCATACGGTTATTGGTTGTTAGCGTGAAACCTTCTGCTAGCGTCTTCTCGACTTTTTTGTAGCGAAGTACGATGCCATAGCCGCCGGGACCAGGGTTGCCTAAACAAGAACCATCAGTGAAAATTTCAACTTGTTTCGTCATGATTTGATACTATTACCTCAAGCACATTATCGGCATAGTCTGACACAGTTATCCTTATGAATACCAGTAGCACTCCAGAACAAAGCACGAACGAAAAAAACAGTTCGAACGAAAATAAGCGCATTGTTGTACTCGATACCGAAACCACCGGTATGAATACAGAAGGTGGCCCTCACTATATGGGTCACCGCATCGTTGAAATTGGTGCAGTAGAGATCATCAACCGTAGGCTGACCGGGCGTCATTTCCACGTCTACATCAAGCCCGATCGTGCGATTCAAGAAGAGGCGATTGGCGTTCACGGTATTACCGATGAATTCTTGATTGATAAGCCTGAATACCAAGACATTCATAAAGAGTTTCTCGACTTTATCAAAGGTGCGGAGCTGGTGGCTCATAACGCGCCCTTCGATACGGGCTTCATGGACTATGAGTTTGAGAAGCTCAACCCAGCGATAGGTAAAACGGATGACTACTGTAAAGTTACCGATACCTTGGCAATGGCGAAGAAGATATTCCCAGGTAAAAGAAACAACCTAGATATCTTATGTGACCGTTACGGTATCGATAACTCGCACCGCACTCTCCACGGCGCATTGCTCGATGCGGAGATCCTAGCCGACGTCTACTTATTGATGACGGGTGGTCAAACTTCGCTGCAATTTAACGCTGGTCAACAGGAAGGTGAAGCCGAAAGCATACGAAGAGTAGAAAGTGGTCGAAAATCCCTAAAGGTTTTACGAGCTACGGCCGATGAAGTAGAAGCGCATCAAAGTCGTTTAGATCTCGTCGAGAAAAGCGGAAGCTGCCTCTGGCGTCAGTAGGGAGAAAGTATGTTAAGGGTATTGGCTACCGGTTGCTTATTGCTGTTAAGTTTTGGCTTACATGCAGCAACAGAATCCGTTATGAGTTTATTGGACAACCGTTTTCGAGTTGATCCCAGTATTGAACAAGTCACCTTTGTGATTTATCGAGCCGATAACTCTAAACCTGTCGTTTTGGTTCGCCCTGATGGCAAGAAATACTACTCTTGGCGCAATGCTGATAATGTCCGTTGGTACGAAGAATCGTCCATGGACATTATCTCTATCGACAATCCGATGCCCGGCCCTTGGCAAGCGATAGGTAAAGTTTCCCCTAAGAACAATATCAAGCTGCTGTCTCATCTTGTTTTGGATGCTAATGAGTTCCCAGATAAGTTGTATCAAACAGAGCGCATCAAATTTACCGCTCGACTGACTTCTGATGGCAAGCCGCTGGTGCTGCGCGATTTTCTCGATCGCGTGAAGCTTAAGGTTACCTTTACTAAGTTTGTTGAAAACGAAGAGTCTTTGGTGAGAGAAGCGCGCCCGGTGCCGGTTGTGATGGGCGAGTTTGCCGATGATGGCGCTGATCTTGATGAAAAGGCCGGAGATGGTGTGTTCACTGTCTCTTTGCCAATTGATATCGAGCCCGGTAAATACCGAGCGCGTATTACCTCTGGTAATGGCGTGTTCCTGCGAGCGCAAGAGCAAGAAGTCTTGGTTTACCCAACACCGATCACTAGCACCTTCATTCAATCACGAAAAGAGGGTTTACCTCATACTATTGTGGTGTCTGGTGAACAGGGGATGATCGCACCGAGCTCGTTAGCGGTTCATGTTGAGCACAAGGCTTCTGATGAATATGTGATGTACAAGCAGGGGCAAGCTGAAGTCGACGCAATGAAAGTCGCTTTAGAGGTGCCTTATAATGGCGATTTAGGAATTTATAATTGGTCAGGGATGGTTTATGCCACTGATGCTTCAAGTCAGCGCCCGCTGATTTTTCCAATTACCGAGCAGTCGTACAGCGTTGTTGAAGATATCGACTTAGCAGAGTCACGACGTCTTCAAGAAGAAGCTCTTGCTGAACAGAAGCGTATCGCAACAGAGTTGATGATCCTTCAAAAACGTGAAGATGACAGACAGCGCAGTATGATCATTATTGCGGTGGGTAATGTGGTCGCTATTCTATTGGGCTTATTGATTTGGTTTGTGGTTCGTAAGGTCAAGGCGAAGAAAAAAGCGTTACCTGAGATGCAGCTCAAGGCGCCCAAGTAACTCGCTTAGATGATTAGATTGTCTAGAGAGAATAAGCTGCTAGATAAAGCATTGGAATTTGTGGCAACGAAATCATGAACAAAAAAACGGGACTCATAGTAGTCCCGTTTTTGTTTCTTTTTCTGGCCTTAAGCGACGTTATCAATCGATTGGTCTGGGTACTGAGATTTTGCTGCAAGCTCCTCTGGTGAGAAGTCATCCACGTTAATCGTGTACAGTCTATGTTCCTCAGCGCTAATCAGAAGATTTGCTTCGTCTTGCGTTAAGATACCTTTCTCAAGTCCCAACTGAGCAACAAGATCAAGTCGTAAGAAGGCACGTTTTTGATGTGTCTCTTTGCAGACTTTGTCGAACAGAGGTTCAGCTTGAAGAATCACTTCTAGCGCTTTTTCAATCTTACCTACTGGGTTGTATTCCGTCGCTTCTAGGTATTGGCCGCGACCTATACGAGAGCGTGTTTCGCTTGGTGTTTGTAGAATGTGCGCAACTTTGCTATCGAGCTTGTCGTTTGGAGCACGACGGATACGACCAAATGGCATTAGCACAACACGAAGCAGACGACCAATCACAGGGTTAGGGAAGTTCGCTAAGAATTCATCAATCGCCACTTCAGTCTGACGTAAGCTATCTTGCATCCCCCAATGTACTAACGGTAGATCTTCAGCGTGGCTGCCTTCACTTTCAAAGCGCTTCAACGTTGCTGAACCGAGGTAAAGTTGACTTAAGATATCACCCAGTCTTGCTGATAAACGTTCTCTACGCTTCAGTGATCCGCCTAGAACTGCCATTGAAATATCAGACAGTAGCGCTAGGTTTGCACTGTAGCGGTTTAGCTGTTGGTAGTAACGCTGTGTCTGTTTATCTGTTTTATTTGAAGGTGTTGGCGCATCAGAACCACGACCATCGGTTAAACCAAACCACAAGCTGCGGACTAGGTTGCTCATCGTAAAGCTAACGTGCCCTGCTAACGCTGAATCAAACTTATCAAGCGCATCGCTGCTTTCAGAATAAGCCGCTTCCATTTCGTTCAGTACGTAAGGGTGACAGCGAATCGCACCTTGACCATAGATGATCATTGAACGAGTCAGGATGTTTGCGCCTTCAACCGTAATCGCGATAGGCGAGCCTTGGTAGCCACGAGCTAGGAAGTTCGATGGGCCTAAACAAATGCCTTTACCACCGACGATATCCATCGCATCAATGATGCTGCGCTGGCCACGGTGAGTACAGTGGTACTTAACGATTGCAGAGATAACCGAAGGCTTTTCACCAAGGTCGATGCCCGCAACGGTTAGGTTACTTGCAGCGTCCATTACATAAGCGTTACCTGCAAGGCGTGCAAGTGGCTCTTCAACCCCTTCCATGCGGCCAATAGGCTGTTTGAACTGACGGCGGATACGAGCGTAAGCGCCAGTTGCAAGCGCGGCAGACTTGATGCCACCAGTTGAATTTGAAGGCAGTGTGATACCACGACCAACCGACAGGCACTCAACCAGCATACGCCAGCCTTGACCGGCCATTTTCTGACCGCCAATGATGAAATCGATAGGCACGAAGATATCGTCGCCTTGCGTCGGGCCATTTTGGAAAGGTACGTTTAGTGGGAAGTGGCGGTTGCCAATTTCTACGCCTTTTAAATCCGTTGGGATAAGCGCACAAGTGATACCAAGATCTTTTTGATCACCAAGCAGGCCATCCGGGTCACGAAGTTTAAAAGCTAAGCCTAATACCGTCGCGACAGGCGCGAGAGTGATGTAACGCTTGTTCCAAGTTAGGCGCATGCCGAGTACTTCTTCGCCTTGCCAGTCGCCTTTACAAACCACACCGTAATCTGGAATAGAGCCAGCGTCTGAGCCAGCTTCTGGGCTAGTTAGTGCGAAACAAGGGATCTCTTTACCTTCCGCTAGGCGAGGCAGGTAGTGGTTTCTTTGTTCTTCTGTACCGTAGTGTTGTAAAAGCTCACCAGGGCCTAATGAGTTAGGTACGCCAACCGTCGATGACAATACACTAGAAACGCCTGTTAGCTTCTGTAGAACCAAAGATTGAGCGTAAGCTGAGAACTCTAAGCCGCCGTATTTTTTCTTGATGATCATGGCGAAGAATTTATGGTCTTTCAGGTATTGCCATACTTCTGGTGGCAAATCAGCAAGCTCATGAGTGACTTGGTAATCATTGACCATTTCACACACGATATTTACTGGACCATCTAAAAACGCTTGCTCAGCTTCAGAGAGTTTCGGGTCAGCAATGTTCTGAAGTTTCTTCCATTCAGGTTTGCCTTTGAACAGCTCTGCTTCCCACCATACTGTGCCGGCTTCTAGTGCTTCTTTTTCTGTCTGAGACATCGCCGGTAGAACTTTCTTAAATAAAGAGAGTGCTTTTTGGCTGATCAGTGTCTGACGAATGGTCGGTACAGCAAAGATCGCAACGGCTAATAGATAGCAAAGCCAGCCGGTAACAGCCACGCCGCCAAGCAGTGTTAATGCTACCATTGCGCCGGTTAATACAACTAATGCACGTACCAGACTAACTCTATGGTAAAGACAGACGCCTAAGATGGCGGTCATGCCGAGTAGGGAGAGCAATATGTTCATGATCGATTTCCTTTTCAGAGATCACTTATTGTTATTAAGTTTTAGGTAAGAGGTCTAACCAGTCAAGTGTAAACAAAATATTAAATATTTGTAAAACTCCAAGGTGAGTAAAAAGTGATCTCAATAGAGTTAAAATTCTAATTGTGAGAGGTTGGTGGCGAATATTTGGACGGATTTACAACGACAAGTTAATTAAGGTGGCAATCTTTGGGCTTAAGTGTCGACACTATTTCATGTTTGTGGGTAAACTCAGGTAAAAGAGGGAAAAACCCTCAGCTCTCATTTCACGTACCTTAAGTTGCGTAAAAAAAATATAAGAGATAAGCCTTATGTACCAAGACCTAATCAAAAGTGAATTGAACGAAGCTGCTGACGTTCTTAACAAGTTCTTGAGTGATGATCACAACATTGCTCAAATTGAAGCGGCTGCAAAACTGATTGCTGACTCATTCAAACAAGAAGGCAAAGTGCTTTCTTGTGGTAACGGTGGCTCACACTGTGATGCGATGCACTTCGCGGAAGAGCTAACAGGCCGATACCGTGAAAATCGCCCGGGCTACGCTGGCATTGCGATTTCAGACCCTAGCCACTTATCTTGTGTGAGTAATGATTTTGGCTACGACCACGTGTTTTCTCGCTATGTAGAAGCGGTGGGTCGTAAAGGTGATGTGTTGTTCGGTCTGTCGACTTCAGGTAACTCTGCCAATATTCTAAAAGCGATTGAAGCTGCTCAAGCTAAAGGCATGAAGACGATTGCATTGACGGGTAAAGATGGCGGCAAAATGGCGGGTTGTGCTGATATCGAAATCCGAGTACCACACTTTGGTTACGCAGATCGTATCCAAGAGATTCACATTAAGATCATTCATATTGTGATTCAGCTTGTTGAAAAAGAGATGGAATAATAGTTTTACAGACATTTGGAACCCATGTTTGTGGCTCCATTGGTTTTAATAGGGAGTAGATTAAACCATGTGTGAATTGCTCGGTATGAGCGCGAATGTGCCAACTGATATTTGTTTTAGCTTTACTGGTCTTATGCAGCGTGGAGGCAATACTGGCCCGCATCGTGATGGCTGGGGTATTACCTTCTATGAGGGAAAGGGTTTTCGTACATTTAAAGATCCTAACCCTAGCTGTGAATCAAAGATTGCTGAGTTGGTTCAAAACTACCCAATTAAAAGCCAAGCCGTTGTCAGTCATATCCGTCAAGCGAACCGTGGTGGTGTTAATCTAGAGAATACACACCCTTTTACTCGTGAGCTTTGGGGGCGATACTGGACCTTTGCTCACAATGGTCAATTAACGGATTACGACGATCTGATTAGTGGTCGTTTCAGACCGGTTGGCGAGACAGACAGTGAGCTCTCCTTCTGTTGGCTACTCAAACAACTTGAAGAGCGTTTCCCTGAGCCACCTCAAGACATGGAAGGTATGTTTCGCTTTGTCGCTGAGTGTTGTGATCAGCTAAGAGAGAAAGGCGTCTTCAACATGTTACTCAGTGATGGCGAGTACGTGATGACCTACTGTACGAATCATTTGTACTGGATAACAAGACGCGCGCCTTTTGGTAATGCGAGCCTGATTGATGAAGATGTTGAGATAAACTTCCAAGAAGAGACCACGCCAAATGATGTGGTCACTGTGGTAGCAACTCAGCCTCTAACATGCAATGAAGAGTGGTTTAGAATGAAGCCGGGCGAATACGCGTTGTTTCATTTTGGTGAGCTGATCGGCAATAACCACAAAGCATTGGAAGATGTTGCTTATGCACCTAAAAAGGTTGCAAGCCAAGCACCAACTGAGCCATTGAGCTAAACGTTCCGAATAGTATCATTTTTGATCTGAACAAAAGAAAGGCCGCTTACTGAACTGATAAGTCAGTAAGCGGCCTTTTTGTTTTCTGATTTTTAAGGGCTGCTCTTCAGTGATTTACTTTTTATTCCGTGATTTACTATTGCGCGAACAGCTATACAAATTACTCTTCTGCGTAACCGTGATTGCCTAATACTTTACCGTCTAAGACAGCTTGCCCGTTTACCATCGATAAACGACCTTCGGCAAACCATTTACAGACCATAGGGTAAATGCAGTGTTCTTGAGTCAGCACTCGACTTGCTAACATGTCAGCATCATCATCTTCAAATACTGGCACCTTAGCCTGTAAGATCACAGGGCCACCATCGAGTTCTTCGGTAACAAAGTGAACGCTGGTGCCGTGTTCTTTGTCTTGCGCATCAATGGCACGCTGGTGGGTGTGTAGGCCTGGGTACTTAGGTAACAGAGAAGGGTGGATATTGATCATTTTACCCGCGTAATGACGAACAAACTCTGAACTCAGAATACGCATATAGCCCGCGAGTACAATCAGGTCGGGTTGGTAAGCATCGATCTGAACCATCAATTCATGATCAAACTCTTCACGGGAGTTAAATTCTTTTGGATTCACCGAGTGAGCGTCAACACCTGCTGATTTTGCACGCTCTAGACCAAAAGCATCCGCTTTATTTGAGAAAACGGCCTTAACAGAGGCGTCAATCGTGTGGCTGTCACAGGCATCCAAAATGGCTTGCAAGTTACTTCCGCTTCCTGAGACTAAAACGACGATGTTTTTCTTAGAGTGACTGTTATTCATAGAATGGCTGTTCTTCATAGAGTGGGTCATGCGATTGGTTAACTGAAGTATTTACAATGTACCTACATAAACTAAGGTTTTCTGCGGGCTAAATAGCAAAATGAGGACCATAAGGTCCTCATTGATTAACTAAGTAAGTGAGCGTATCACTTATTTGATTTCTACTTGCTCTTCGCCAGCTTCAGAGTTTGCGATCTCACCGATAACCCAAGCGTTTTCGCCTTCAGCTTTCAGTAGTTCAACAGCAGCGTCTGCTTGATCTTTAGGTAGAGCAACAACTAGGCCTACACCACAGTTGAAAGTGCGGTACATTTCAAATGTCTCCACGTTACCTTTCTCTTGTAGCCAGTTGAAGATAGCAGGCCATTCCCAGCTCTTGCCATCAATGACTGCTTTAGTACCTTCAGGAAGTACGCGTGGGATGTTTTCCCAGAAACCACCACCTGTGATGTGCGAGATAGCATGAATGTCATGCTCAGCAATCATCTTAAGTGCCGACTTGATGTAAATCTTAGTAGGTTCTAGTAGGTGCTCACCAATAGTACGACCTTCTAGCTCTTCACTTTTATCAGCACCAGAAACTTCTAGAACTTTACGAATTAAAGAGTAACCGTTTGAGTGTGGACCACTTGAACCAACAGCGATAAGTGCGTCGCCTGCAGCTACTTTAGTGCCATCGATGATGTCAGCTTTTTCTACGACACCAACACAGAAGCCAGCAACATCGTAGTCATCGCCTTCGTACATGCCAGGCATTTCAGCCGTTTCACCACCGATTAGTGCACAGCCAGCTTGAACACAACCTTCAGCGATACCAGAAACAACGTCTGAAGCTGTATCTACATCTAGCTTACCTGTTGCGTAGTAGTCTAGGAAGAATAACGGCTCACCACCTTGAACGATTAAGTCGTTCACACACATTGCCACTAGATCGATACCAATGGTGTCGTGTTTTTTCAGATCCAAAGCAAGGCGAAGTTTAGTACCAACACCATCAGTACCTGAAACAAGTACTGGCTCTTTGTATTTCGTTGGAAGTTCACATAGGGCGCCAAAGCCACCAATACCGCCCATTACTTCAGGGCGACGAGTGCGTTTAACAGCACCTTTGATACGGTCTACTAGTGCATTACCTGCGTCGATATCAACACCAGCGTCTTTGTAGCTTAGAGAAGAAGTATTACCACTCACGGGATAGTCCTCGAACTTAAGTTGGATGTGAAAACGGCGCTATTCTAACAGGGCTTGATTACCAAGAGCAAACGTTTGCGCGGTTTTTTTTATTAGAATAAAGATTCTGAAATAACCCCACAGTTCGTGTATAATCTACAGGTTTGTTTAAATATTGCCGGAGTTGGAAATGAAAGTTGTTGAAGTGAAACACCCGCTAGTAAAACATAAAATTGGCCTGATGCGTGAAGGTGACATTAGCACTAAGCGTTTTCGTGAGCTAGCGACAGAAGTGGGTAGCCTTCTAACATACGAAGCGACATCAGATTTTGAAACTGAGCGTGTGACGATTAACGGTTGGAACGGTCCAGTAGAAGTTGACCAAATTAAAGGTAAAAAAGTAACTGTAGTGCCAATCCTACGTGCTGGTCTAGGCATGATGGACGGCGTTCTTGAGCACATCCCAAGTGCACGTATCAGCGTTGTGGGTATCTACCGTGACGAAGAAACGCTTGAGCCAGTACCATACTTCAACAAGCTTGCATCTAACATCGACGAGCGTATTGCTCTAGTGGTAGATCCAATGCTTGCGACGGGTGGTTCTATGATCGCGACTATCGACCTTATGAAAGAGAAAGGTTGTAAGCACTTTAAGATTCTTGTGCTTGTAGCGGCTCCTGAAGGTATCGCTGCTCTAGAAAAAGCGCACCCAGATGTTGAGCTGTACACGGCTGCAATCGATGAGAAGCTAAACGACAAGGGCTACATTGTTCCTGGTCTTGGCGATGCTGGTGATAAGATCTTCGGTACTAAGTAATTCAGTTTTGGTTTAAGTTAATTTAAAGAGTTTTAAATTTAACTGAACCTGCTTAATTAGCCGTATAAATAAAAGGGAGAGCATTCGATGCTCTCCCTTTTTTGATCTTGTTAGGTTGTGATTCTTTTGAATCTAGCCTTACCGATAAATTAATCGATTTGAGCTTTGTCTACTACGGTGTTATCGCCTAATTCTTCTGGAAGGACTAGGTTAAGTAGGATTGCCACGATACCGCATAAGCTTACGCCCTGTAGGCTAAAGTCGCCGATGCCAAATGCCATGCCGCCAATGCCGAAGACTAACGTAATACCCACAATCACAAGGTTGCGTGATTTGTGTAGGTCTACTTTATTCTGAATTAGAGTATTCAAGCCTACCGTCGCGATAGAACCAAACAGTAGAATCATGATGCCGCCCATCACAGGAACTGGGATCGTTTGCAGAAGAGCACCTAGCTTACCTACTAGAGCCAGAACAATCGCTGTTACTGCTGCCCAAGTCATGATCACTGGGTTGAATGCTTTAGTCAGCATTACAGCACCCGTTACTTCACTGTAGGTTGTATTGGGTGGCGCGCCCAGCATAGAAGCGGCAATCGTTGCCACACCATCACCAGTAATAGTGCGGTGTAAGCCTGGCTTCTTAAGGTAGTCTTTACCGGTTACGTTCGAGATAGCAAGCATGTCGCCCACGTGCTCAACAGCAGGTGCAATTGCCACAAACACCATAAAGAAGATAGCGTTGATGTTGAACTCTGGTGCAGTGAAGTTTGGTAGTGCTAACCAAGCTGCTTGAGCTACGGGAGTAAAATCAACGACACCGTATACCAAGCTCGTTACGTAACCCGCAACAATGCCACCAAAGATAGGCAATAATTTAAGGAAGCCTTTCGAGAACACACTGATGACAATCGTCACTAGCAATGAAATAGACGAGATCCATAACGCGGCGTCTGCATCGATAAGTTGAACCGCACCATCGCCGGTTTTGCCTAGCGCCATGTTTACTGCAACAGGCGCAAGACCTAAGCCGATAACCATGATCACAGGGCCAACCACGACGGGTGGAAGCAGTTTATGGATGAAGGCTACGCCACGCACTTTAATCAACGCGCCCATTAAGACATACACAACACCAGCCGCCATTAGGCCGCCCGTGGTTGCACCGACACCCCAAGTTTGAATACCAAACATGATAGGCGCGATGAATGCAAAAGAAGACGCTAAGAAGATTGGCACTGAACGGCGTGTAATAAGTTGGAATAAAAGGGTGCCGATACCCGCGCCAAAGAGTGCAACGTTGGGATCGAGTCCAGTCAGTAGCGGCACTAATACAAGCGCACCAAAAGCTACAAACAGCATTTGTGCACCTTGCAGAGCATTCTTCATGTTATGTCCTTAAAAATGGTCGTTATATGAAAAGTGAAAAATAAAATTCGCGGGATTCTATCACTTAGCAATCGATTGCCACACCAAATAGATCAAATTTATTTATCTTAGTGATATTTTATATTCGTCAAAGCTCGAAAAATTCAGTTTATAAGTGAGCGATTTATCATGGCCAGGTGATATTTTGTGGTTATTAAACACAGTGGGCGCTATCGACCTTGCCCCTCAATCCATAGTTGCTTATCATCTAGGCACAAGATTTGAATATTAGGATCAGTATGCGCTACATAGCATTGTTGTTGATGGGACTATTAGCCTCTCCGAGTTATGCATTAACTCAAGTAGATATCTTTAGTGCTGAAGTTGCGATTAACGCTGAAAACAAACAGCCAGAACAAGTGGCAAGAAATACCGGCATGGAGCAGGTTTTGATACGTGCGACTGGCCAAACTGATGTCGCTTCGAATGAGACGATTCAAAAGGCGATGCGTAAGAGTTCGCAGTACATGTCTCAAATGAGTTTTGGTGAAAGCAATTACCAATCAACATTGCGCATGCGTTTTAACGGCGCTCAAATCCGTTCGCTACTGACTCAAGCGCAACTGCCGTACTGGCCTGATACTCGCTCAAATATCCTTGTTTGGCTGGTGGAAGAACAGAATTACGACAAGAATATTGTGTGGGAACACTCCAACTCACAATTAGCGGCAGGTTTACAAGCCAACGCAAAAGAGCGCGGTTTGCCTCTAACGCTACCAGTGGGTGATTTTGATGACATTACGGGTATTGCGACCTCTGATCTTTGGGGTAGCTTTGTTACACCGATCAGTAAAGCGAGTCAGCGTTACCCGGTTGATGCTGTTCTGGTGATAAAAGCTCAATCTTCAGGTCTACGTTGGACTCTATACGATCAAAAGCCAAACCAATTGACGAGCGCACCAAAATCGCCAGTCAGTGGTTCGCTATCGGGCAACAGCGCGACGACTTCTAAGAAACTTGTCGACCAAATCAGTAACTACTACGCAGGTAAAAGTGCGGTTACAGTAGCAAGTGAATCATCAGAGTCGATTTTAACGCAATTTATTAGCCTGAATAATGCACAAGACTTTTTCCAATTGGAGAATGCACTTAAGCGTTTAAACTCGGTGGCAAGCTTAGATATTCTGAAAATTCAGAATAACGAAGTAACTTTTCGAATTCACTTATTGTCGACTCAACAAGAGTTTGAGCAAGAAGTGGAAAGCATTCGCCAAGTCGCAAAGGTTGAAGAATCTTATATTGAACCTGAAGTGAGCCCTGAATTTGAAACGCAAGACAACACCATGTCTGTAGGCGATGATTCAGCAGCTGTTACTGATACGACCCTGGACGATGGCGCAGAAGCGACGGCTAACGAAGCTGACCCAAGTGTTCAAGTCATCAAAGGTAGTGAGTTATCAACTGAAGCGGATGCTGAGCTAACGAATACGTCTGGCTCGGAAGTGCTAACAGTTGTTGCGCCAGTACATGCTAAGCCAAGCCTAGTATACGAATGGGTTCGCTAGTGATTGTCTTCTGACATGACCGATTGAAATGAAAAAGCCCTGCAAGAGAAATCTCGCAGGGCTTTTTGTTTGTTGTCACTTTTTTCTATTGATACTAGATCAGGACAACCTAATCCAGGTTACTGCTCGAACTTAGCTTTCTCGGTCTTTTCTACTTCAGAAAGGCGCTTAAGTTTGATGCCTAATTCTTTGGCTCGAAAGCGAGTAAATAAGATATTGCCCGCGAAGCCTAGAGTCGTCAGAAGCAGTTCTACAGCCGCTAATAAGCGCTCGCCACCGTCTACATACAAAATAGTTAATGCGTGTAGGAAGTAGAGCATTAAGACAAAGTTCGCCCAAGCATGCGTATAAGGTTTACCTGCTAGAATGCCCGGTAATGGCAGTAACAGCGGTATAGCCCAAGCGATCGCAAGCGTTACATTACTCAGATGAGGGTGCGGCGAAAGTGTCATCTGCCAAGCAATCACCCAGAATAAAAGCGACAAGTTGCCCGCTAAAGCAAGGTAGCGGAATAGCTTGGTTGTGGGAGACATCGCCTTCTCTGGCATATACATCATTGAGAAATTCCCTTCTGGTTTATTGCGATGCGCGCTAGGCGTTTGCCTAGGTTTTGCGCCAACTCAATTTCATCTTTGCTTAATGAAGCGCTCTCTCCGGTACTACTCGCACCATAGGGTGTGCCACCAGTTTGAGTGGTGTGCAGCGCAGGTTCTGAGTAGGGGATACCCACCACTAACATGCCATGGTGAAGCAGTGGCAACATCATGCTTTGTTGTGTGGTCTCTTGCCCGCCATGCAGTGATGAAGAAGAGGTAAACACGCAACCTGGCTTATCGATCAGATCGCCATTAATCCACAGTGATGTTGTACTGTCCCAAAAGTGCTTCATAGGTCCAGCCATGTTGCCAAACCAAACCGGACTGCCTAGCGCTAAACCATTGCAAGAACGGAGCTCTTGCAGTGTCGCAATTGGATCGGTCGGCTGATAACGCGAATCAGGCTGCTCTTCTGCTGTGTATACGTCGTTCACTGTTCTTAACATGGCTTCGCAGTTCGGGATAGATTCAACCCCTCGTGCAATTTGCCTTGCTAGCGCTCGTGTGTTGCCGTGGCGGCTGTAGTAGAGAACAAGAATGTTGATGCTCATATCGGCTTACAGAATCTCTAGCACTTGCTCTGGTGGACGACCAATCTTTGCTTTGTTGTTCGCAACAACAACAGGGCGTTCAAACAGTTTTGGATTTGTCGCCATTGCTGAGAATAGATCTTCATCGGTAACCGATGCATCGCCAAGATTAGCCTCTTTGTAATCCGCTTCTTTGGTGCGCATCATTTCGCGAACACTGTCAAAACCAAGCTGCGTGAAAAGCACTTTAAGTTGCTCGATAGTTAAAGGCGTATCTAGGTATTTGATAACTTCTGGCTGTACGCCGTTTGTTTCAAGCAGTTCTAGAGTTTGACGGCTCTTTGAGCAGCGTGGGTTATGATAAATCACGACGGACATGGTTCTTCCTCATTATTATTTTTGATTTAATTGTTCAGTTGAAGCAATTGTTCAGTTGAAGCAATTGTTCAGTTGAAGCAATTGTTAAGTTGAAGCAATTGTTAAGTTGAAGCCACTTGAGTGGCTTCTTTAACTATGTAACGTTGAGCTTTCTTTTTCTTCTGACAACGAACCGCTGCCAATAAATACACTTACTGTAACGACAAGAAGCGTTCACGCTGAATCATTAGTTGATCAATTCGGGCGTCGTAACGTGCTTGTTTTAGGCTGCCGAGCTCTGCGATTTGACTAGCCTGCGTATAGTACTGAATCGCTTTGTTCCAGTTGGCTTGCAGTGCCAAGATCTCTGCACGAGCAGCCAGCTCTTCGTCGCTATTACCCAGGCTTGTATTTACTTTTGAAAGTAGGTGCCAGCCGTTGGTGTCGTTCGGGTTATCGTGCGTGTAACGTTGCAACACGCGAACGGCTTCCTGTAGGTCTTCATTTTCAATCAGCGCATTGGCGTAGTTAATGGTTAGAACAGGGTTGTTTGGTTGGCGAACCAGTGCTGATTCGAGTTCTTTAATCGCAATCTCAGGCTTTTTCTGTTCAATATGGAGGTCTGAAATGGCATCTAGATAAAACAGGTTGGTTGGATCGCTGTTGATGAGCTTGGTCAGAATCGGCTCAGCTTTATCTAATTTTTTAGAATCTAAGTAAACCAGTGCTTGGCCATACTCTAATGATGGAACCAAGGCTTTAGGTGCTTTCTTCAGCTTACGTTCAAACCAATCTAGAGCAGCATCATTATTAATGCCCGCATAGCGCGCGACAATGCGAGCTCTTGCTAGATGGTAGTCCAGTGATGGGGCCAGTTTTAGTGGCGGATAGCTGCGAGCGCGAACGCGTGAATCGGTGATTCGATCTTCTGGTAATGGGTGAGTCAGCAGCATTGGGGGGGGTGTGCTGGCATAACGGTATTCATCAGCCAAACGACCGAAGAAACGCGGCATCGCATTCACATCGAACCCTGCTTTCGCCAGTGTATTGATACCAAAGCGGTCAGCTTCTTTTTCATTACTACGGGTGTAGTTGATCTGGCTTTGCATGTTACCAGCGGTTGTGGCAGTTAGAGCTGCGATACCTGCTTCAGGTGCTGCAATGGCCAATAATACAGAGGCTGCTAGCGCTGCGATGGTTGCTGGAGAACGACGCGCTTGATCTTCCATACTACGCGCTAAGTGACGTTGGGTAACGTGCGCGATTTCGTGCGCCAATACTGAAGCCAACTCACTTTCAGATTGTGCATGCAGGAACAGACCTGAGTGCAAAGCAACATAACCACCAAAGAATGCAAAGGCGTTGATGTTGCGGTCTCGGATCATAAAGAACTGGAAAGGTGTCTTTACATCGTTCGCGCTTGCGACAAGACGATGGCCAAGCGTATCAATGTACTGGTTGAGAACCGGGTCGTTTACGATAGGCTGGCTGCTTCTGATGATGCGCATGTAGGCATCACCATAGATAAGTTCTTGGTCGATAGTGAGGGTGCCGCCAGCAGCGGTGCCGATATCGGGTAGCTCCAAACTGTTGGTATTCGCCAACGTTGGGGTACTTAATGTAGCTGCGATGCATAAGCAAGCAATTGAGCGAGCGCGTTTAAACATATTAGTCAGTAATACTCCGTTTCTTCTGACAGTAAGACAAGTGCAATGCAAATTGGTTCTTTATCTGATGTAACCTTTGCCGAGTGCGTGCGCTATCATGAAGGAAGATGAATGAATGATGGCGCGTTTTCAAAAACAGATTACAATACGACCCTTATAATAAGCATCGAGCTCAAGAATGACACCTAATATTCTAGATTTACGCCAAGAGCGCTGTCCAATGGCACTATTATTAGCCAAGCGTCACAGTGTAAAGTTAGAAGTAGGGCAATCATTGTCAATTTATGTCTCTGATAACAGCTCAATGAAAGATATTGTTACTTTTTTGTCTAAGCAAGCCTATGACGTCATCACTGAGGTTTGTTCTAATTACTATCATCTCCTCGTCACTAAAAAGGAATTGCAGTCAGATGCTTGAAATGGTCAATCGTTGGTATAAACGACGTTTCTCTGATCCCCATGCTGTCAGTTTGGTTGCCATCATTCTCTTCGGCTTTATTACGATCTACTTCTTTGGTCATCTCATCGCGCCATTGTTGGTGGCTATTGTATTGGCTTATTTACTTGAGTGGCCGGTTACCCAACTCCAAAGACTTGGTGTTCCAAGAACGCCATCGGTGATGCTGGTCATCATGATGTTCTTTAGCCTGATGTTGCTGGCGCTGTTTGGTTTAGTGCCGACCATTTGGGAGCAAGTGGGTAACCTCATCAATGATATTCCAAGTATGTATGGCGGCTTACAGAAGTTCATCGCGACCATTCCTGAGCGTTATCCTGAGTTAGCAAACTTGCAGATCGTTGAATCGATTGTGTCTAATGCGAAAAACAAAGCATTAGGCTTTGGTGAAAGTGTTGTTAAAGGTTCTTTGGCTTCTCTTGTGAGCTTGGCTACGCTTGCGGTTTATTTGATTCTTGTGCCGCTGCTTATCTTCTTCTTACTAAAAGATAAAGAAGAGATGATCAGCATGGCGAGTGGCGTGTTGCCTAAAAACCGTCGTCTAGCGACCAAGGTTTGGGTTGAGATGAACCAACAAATCTCGAACTATATTCGCGGCAAGGTACTTGAGATCTTGATCGTCGGTGGTGTCAGCTACGTGACCTTTGCTATTCTAGATTTACGTTATTCAGCTCTGCTGGCTGTCGCGGTTGGCTTCTCGGTACTGATTCCTTATATCGGTGCGGCAGCTGTGACCGTTCCAGTTGCGATTGTTGGCCTGTTCCAGTGGGGATTAGAGCCTCAGTTCTACTGGCTGTTATTGGCTTACGGTATTATCCAAGCGCTAGATGGCAACGTGCTCGTTCCTGTTCTGTTCTCTGAAGCCGTGAATCTGCACCCAGTCGCGATTATTGTTGCGGTGTTGGTGTTTGGCGGACTGTGGGGATTCTGGGGCGTGTTCTTTGCTATCCCGTTGGCGACGCTAGTTAAGGCGGTTTGGAATGCCTTACCGAGTCATGCTCTCGACGATGACCCTGAGCATCAATCATAATTGAAGATCAATACAGTTGAGTAAGTATTAAAAAGGCCGAATATCTATGATATTCGGCCTTTTTGTATTTGGCTTAGTCAATTGTGAACTTAGATCATCTAGGTATGAAACTAGGTCATCAACTCACTAGAAACAACATTAAGCTTCTGGATTGAAGTAGTCTAGAACCACTTCGTGGTGAGTCTTAGTCTTGAACTTGTTGAAGACGTGTTCAATCTGACCTTCTTCATCAATTAGGAAGCTAATACGGTGCAGACCGTCGTACACTTTGCCCATGAATTTCTTCTCGCCCCAAACGCCAAACTGCTCAGCAACGCTGTGGTCTTCATCTGATAGCAGTGTGAAGTTTAGAGATTTCTTCTCGACGAAATTTGGTAGGCGTTTTACTGGATCAACACTCACACCTAGAACAACCACATTTAGGTCATCAAGCTGTGCTTTGATATCACGCAGACCTTCAGCTTGCACAATACAACCTGGAGTCATTGCTTTTGGGTAAAAATAGAAAAGGACTTTTTTACCTTTGAAGTCACCAAGAGATACGATATTGCCATCTTGATCAGGAAGAGAAAAAGCAGGTGCTGGAACACCAGCCGTTAGCGTATTCATGATATTTCCTTTTTAAAAACTGTTTTTGATAAAGTTGAGCGAGCCTTGTACGGATAGGCTCTGACACAGCGCGTCAAATTCTTCTTGTAGCTGCATCAAATTACATTCTGATTGCACAGAAGCGGTAATAGAGATATGGAATTGGTCGTTATCGAGTTGAACCTTAGATTTATTGATGGTTCGTGCACTTAACGAATCGAGGCCGATGTTTCGGTCTGCGAAGAACTGGGTAAACTGCTCAGTAAGTCCGATTTTATCGTCTGACTCAACGAACACCTCTACTGTGTAAGAGTTCTCAATAACATCATGAGTTGAGGTTCGCTTCATAATCGTAATCAAGTCGTGCTCTTGTCCAAGCAAGGGCAAGGTGGTTTCAACGCGGGTAATGTTGTTTGCCTTTCCAGACAGCAGCATGATAAGCGTAAATTCTTCGCCAAACAGGGCGATACGGCTATCAATAATGTTACAGCCTGATTGGGTGACTAAATGAACCACTTGGTTGCATACACCTGGGCGATCAGTGCCCACAGCTGTGATTACTAGATGTTGAGTCATAAAATCACGTCTCTTTATATTCCATTGATTCATGCATGTTAGCACAGTTAGCTCGTGGAATAAGCGTGCGTGCGGGGCTTTTTATGTGCGACCTTGCTTCGAACATGCAACCAATGATAAGAATATCGAGCGCGTTAAAAAATGAGATAGAGCGATGAGAGCACAGCTTACTTGTTACTGACATCCAGTGATGTGCTATCCGCTAGATTGAGTGCAGGTTACCCAAATTCTAGGTAGAACGCCGTTAGAATTCGTTTTACCTCAAACATACGACAATATTTAATGCAGATGTTGCCGGTAAGCCACTTTAATGTCTTGTGTTTATTGATTGGCTTACAGTAACATGCAAAAAGAATAAATTAAGGGAGATAGACATGTTTTCAGGAAGTATCGTTGCGCTAGTTACGCCATTTAATACAGATGGTGAAGTGGATTTCGACAGCCTTAAAAAGTTAGTTGAGCACCATATTGCTGCAGGTAGTGATGGTCTGGTTGCGGTTGGCACAACAGGTGAGTCTTCAACGCTCACTATTGAAGAGCATGTCAAAGTCGTCAACAAGATCGTTGAATTTGCTGATGGTCGTATTCCCGTTATCGCTGGTACAGGTGCAAATGCAACTCATGAATCTGTTCTATTCAGCCGTTTGTTGAATGGTTCTGGTATTGCTGGTTGCCTGAGCGTAACGCCTTACTACAACAAACCGACTCAAGAAGGTTTGTACCAACACTACAAAGCGATTGCTGAAGTCAGTGACGTTCCACAAATTCTATACAATGTTCCAGGTCGTACTGCGGTAGACTTGTTGCCAGAAACGGTTGCTCGTCTTGCTGAGATCGAAAACATCGTTGCACTGAAAGATGCGACGGGTGATCTCGACAGAATTGCAATTCACCGTGAACTTTGTGGCGAAGACTTTATCTTACTAAGTGGTGATGACTTAACAGGCCTAGAATTTGTTAAGCGTGGTGGCGATGGCGTGATCTCTGTAACGAACAATGTTGCAGCCGCTGATATGGCAACCATGTTCAAGCTAGCAAAAGAAGGTAAGTTTGAAGAAGCGGAAGCGATCAATGAGCGTTTGATGCCTCTACATAAGAATTTGTTCGTTGAGTCTAACCCTATTCCCGTAAAATGGGCGGTTCATAAAATGGGTCTGATTGCTGAAGGTGGCTTACGTCTACCGCTGACTGAACTGTCAGAGCCAGCTCAACCTGTTGTTGCTCAAGCAATGACTGAAGCGTGCATTTACTAAAACGTATGAAGTGATGCCGAAGCGAACCTTCGGCATTTAGGAGTATAAATGAAGTATTCTCACCAGCTAGTGATTGGGTCACTGGCTGTTTTCGTTCTTACAGCATGTTCTGGCAACCCGACTCAACGTCGCCAAGCCAAAGATGATTTCGAATACTTAGAAACACCTGAGTTTTCACAATGGCAATTGCCTGTAGATGCTCAGCCTCAGTTCTACCCAAATTTTGACATCCCAAGCGGTGAATTCAGTGGTGGTACTGGTCGTGAAGTGGATATTCGTCCACCGCAACAGGTTCTTGAACTGATCCCGGGTGCTCGTGCTGAGCGTCAAAACGGTGAAGTGACACTATGGCTTCTTCGCGCAGAAGAGGCAGACCGCGTGTGGCAAACGGCTGTAGATATGCTGGCTCAACGTGGTATTGGTATTCGTGAGCAATCAGAGAATGAGATTGAGACCGATTGGGTAACTTGGGTTTCTGAAGATGAAGACGTAGAGATTGGTAGTCGTTACTCTATCTCTCGCTTCCAAGCAAACAACCGTCATGGCTTCAAGATTAATCTGATTGATTGGCGTGAAGGTACTGAAGAGAAAACAGTAACGGCAACCAATAAAGAGCGTTACAACGCGTTCCTGACCAACCTAGTTATGGCTAAGTACGATGAAAACCTTCGTGCTGAAGCGGCGCTGAAAGCGCAAGAGTTGGTGAAGCGTATTCCAATTTCAATGGGTGCTGACCGTAGTGGTTTCCCTGTGATTATTGCTCGTACGCCATACAATGTATTCTGGCAGCGTCTGCCTAACTTGTTGCCTGAAATGGGCTTTGAGCTTGAAGAACGCAATCAATCTCAGGGTACGGTGAAGGCGAAGTACGCAGCACCAGATGATGAGTTCTGGGAAGAAATTGGCCTACAGCCTATCGACTTAGCGCCAGGCACTTACAACTTCCTATTTGGTGACCTTGGCAACCGTACGTCAATCAACGTAACGGATGCATCAGGTAAGCCAGTAGAAGAAGAGCTGCTTAAGTCTATGGTTCCGGTATTAGCGCATATTGCTGACCAAACCAAAGATGACAAAGAAGCGAAAGCTGAGTAGTCATTCAAGCCGTCACAAGCTGAGTTAAATCAGCCTTGTGATTAGCAAAAGCAAATAAAAAAGAGGACACACTGTGTCCTCTTTTTTATTGTATTCGTTGTCATCAGGCTACATTGGTCAATCAAAATTGGTCAATCAAGCTGATTAGCCAAAGCAAAAGGCTATGCGTCTTTATTGTCTTTGGATTCTTCTTTTTCAGCTTTCTCTTGGTTAAGTTTATCCGAGCGATTGAGCTTATCTAAATCTCGCTCAGTTTTACCACGCCCCGTCAGATCCATATTGGCTGTCTGTTTGAGCGCTGCGATGTTACCCACAACAACGCTAACTACGATGATGATGATAACCCAAGGGTTTGTAAGCCACTCCAACATAAGCGCTCCTAATGACTGATATTCGCTACGAAGCGTGCATAGATCTCGTCTAGCTGCTCCATAATAATCTCATACCCTAATACTGGCTTAGATTGGAGTTGCTTGCCAAGTAAAGTCGGAGATAACTGTGATAAACACGACTCCGATACTTTGCGATGGCTGATATGCCATGGTTCGATCGCCACACCACCCAAATCTTGGCTGTAAGGAAAGAAGAAACCAAATTGTGCAGCATGAACTGATAGCCATTGGTAAAACGATTGCTGGTGGCCAGTAAGGTATTCCCATGGTTCTAATTGCAGATGTATGCCTTCAGGTAAGTGGTTACGAGCAAAGACATCGAAGTCACAACCCCAATGATGACGACTCGCGCCGGGAAGCGCAGACCATCTCAGGATAGCCGATAGCTTTTGTTGTTCGGTCAGTTTTGAAGCATCAAGAGGTTGGCTTTCTGAATCTAATATCGGAGCTTCGCCAGAAAACTTACGGTTCCAAATCAGAGATTGCCTTTCATAGTCGCGAAAGCCACTGGCAATCTCCATTTTAAAACCAGCGAGCTGAGCAGCTTCAATCAAATTATTCAGGTCATTCTTAACCTCACTGTGGACCAAGAAGGTCTTGGTGCCGATCAGGCTAGGCTCTAGATGAGAATCTGATTGTCCGGTAAGCTGCTCTGGTGTCATAACGAGTCTCTCAATAATTGGATGCTATGAATCGCTGATGAAAGACTATTTAGCGAATAGGTTCACTAATGTTCTTTCGTACATGTCAGTTAGCTTTTCTAAATCGGCTACCTTCACGCATTCGTTAACCTTGTGAATCGTTGCATTCACAGGGCCTAGTTCAACCACTTGTCCGCCCATACGTGCAATAAAGCGACCATCAGATGTACCGCCAGTCGTTAGCAGTGCTGGTTTCACATCATTGACGTGACCCACTGCATCAACAATAGCATCAAGCAGTGAACCTGCGTCTGTTAAGAACGGGTCGCCATTGAATGTCCATCTTAGGTCGTATTCGAAATCATACTTGTCGAGTGTCGTTGTGATGCGCTCAACGATGATGTCGTTGCTTAACTCTGTACTAAAGCGTAGGTTAAACTGAACATTAAACTCACCAGGGATCACGTTTGAAGCACCAGTACCCGCACTCACATTTGGAATTTGGAAACTGGTTGGCGGGAAGTAATCATTACCTTTATCCCACTCAGTTGTTGTTAGCTCATTAATAGCAAGCAGAGAGCTGTGTACTGGGTTGTTTGCTAGGTGAGGGTAGGCAACATGACCTTGTGTGCCTTTAATCGTTAGGTCGCCAGTGATAGAGCCACGACGGCCGTTCTTCACGACATCACCCACGAACTCAGTGCTCGATGGTTCACCAACGATACACATATCGATGTTTTCACCGCGCGCCATTAATGCTTCAACAACACGTACAGTACCGTTGATGAAAGGACCTTCCTCATCTGAAGTGATCAGGAAACCAATTGAGCCTGTGTGGTCTGGGTGTTTGGCAATGAACTGCTCGACGGCAACAATCATTGAAGCCAGAGAGCCTTTCATATCAGCAGCGCCACGGCCATGTAGGAAACCGTCTACGATAGTCGGTTCGAATGGCTTAGTGTTCCACTGTTCGATTGGGCCTGCAGGTACCACATCAGTGTGACCAGCAAAAGCAAACAGAGGCGCTTCAGTACCACGACGAGCCCAGAAGTTGGTCGTATCTTCAAATACCATCACTTCGATTTCAAAACCGAGTGCTTTTAAGCGTTCAATCATCAGGTCTTGGCAGCCTGCATCTTCTGGTGTTACCGATTGACGGCTGATTAGGTCTTTTGCCAGAGCCAAAGTTGGGCTATCTGTCATCCTTGAATTCCTTGTTTAAATAAAACGTCTAGTCATTAATTTTTAGGCGCTGATTCACTGATCAACGTCCTGTTGTCTGTCTATGTAAATACAACGATCTAAGCAAAAATAGCCGCGTATTGGTCGGCTTTAAATCCGATGTGAAGCTTACCCTCAACTTTTAAGATTGGGCGCTTGATCATTGCAGGTTGTTCAACAAGCAAAGTCACCGCTTTTTCTTCTGTTAGGGTGTCTTTCTGTTCTTGAGAAAGTTGGCGATAAGTCGTACCACGTTTGTTTAGCACAAGCTCCCAACCTAGCTCAGAGCAGAAGCTTGTTACTAGCTCTTCTGTGATGCCTTGTTTGCGATAATCGTGAAATTCGAACTCGATACCTTCAGCTTCGAGCCATTTCTTTGCTTTTTTAATGGTGTCGCAATTTGGGATACCAAACATGGTGATAGTCATTATTCTTCCTTTGAGTGATTTTATTTCATTGTTATGAGTTGAATCCTATCAGGAAGCAGCAACTCAGACAAAATAGAGTGATGAATATTTCATAGAGTGAAAAAAAAGCGTAAGAAAATGTCACTATTGGAGACTTATTGATCAGCCTCAACATGTTGTCAGCGAAAAAAGAAATAATTGAGCTGCACATATATAGGAGGTGTCAATGGAGTTGAGTCCTGTTTTTGCAAGGCGGCTATATTTAGCATTGTTAGTGGAAAGCCTTGATAGGCCAAATGTGCCTAAACTCATCGAAAAAACGGGGTGGCCTCGTCGTACTATTCAAGATGTACTCAAGGCGTTACCGGGGATCGGTATCGAACTTATGTTTGTTCAAGATGGGCGACGTCATAATGATGGCTATTACCAGTTATCCGACTGGGGGCCATTTGACAGTCAATGGGTTATCCAGCGTAAAGGCGATATAGCAACAAGCCTTGGATTTAGTGCATAAGCCAGCGAAAGCTGGCTTTCTTTTTTTAGAATAGAAATAGTAGGGAGCATCTCGCTAATATGAGTTGTGAGCTACCCCATTACGTTTCTATTTACTTACACAGATAGGCAGTTCCCAGCATAGTCACGGATGTGGAAAAATCTTGGGGAAGTGTGAATATCACGGTATCTGCGCCTAGCTCAATCGTATTCGACTTGAGTTGATTCATGGCGCCTTGAATCAATGTGTCATTTGGGTAAAACAGGTAGTTGTACCAATGGCCTTCGCTGCCTGTGACTTCCCCTTTATACTGACATTTATCGATATTAATCACGCCATGGTAATCCATTTGCACGTTGGCAGCTTCGCTATGAGGCGTTGATGTCGGTGTCGTGCAACCGAGTAACACGCTACTCATAGCCAAAGCGATTAATTCCTTTTTCATACGCTTATCCTGTTATTTCATCAAATAAATCGCGAAGCCTATCCAGCTAGCGAACAATAATAACCACGGCAATTTACTGGCGTGATTTGATGTTGTTTCATTATCCAAGTCGACATTCTGTTCTTGGTCTTGGTTCGCTTGTAGAGTCTGCTTCTCTTTCTGTACGCGCTTTTTAGCTTTATCGGCTTGGCGGCTGCGTTCTTTTTGCTGTTTCTTGTACAGTGCGATGCCTTTCTCGATACCCTGAGCAATCAGTTTAGTTTGTTCTTTGGTTTGAGCTGGCTTTTGAGTCGCTTTGGCTATCTTCAGTGCTTCCTGTTGAGATTCAACAGAGGGCGTATTAGTTTTGTTTTTCATACTGAGTTCGACAATTAAAACGGATTGGCTACTAAGATAACGCAAAGCTAGTTAAGTATGAATGATTTGCGTTAAAGTGTTGGTTTGAAAATAAGTGAAAGTGAGATTTGTGCGGTACTCCATAGAACAATACGACAAGCACGGCTTTTTGAAAGCTCCAATCTTGCTCTGGCTAGGTTGGTTGTTTCTTGCGAAAGCCTTGGTCGTTTTCATTGTTGCAGGCGCAAGCCGAGAATCGGGAACCGATATTCTTGAGATAATCTACCCAGACCATCAGATGTTTTATGTCGGGATCGCGTTGAGTGTGCCTAGTTTGCTGCTGATGTGGTTATTTGGGCTAAGATCGCCAGATAGAAAGCGCCTTAACAAAGTCGTGTCATGGGGACGTTGGGTTACCATGATGGCTATCTTGGCACAGGGCTCCCATACGATTTATTTAATCTATTTGGATAACGGATGGTTCCGTTGGTCAAATGGCATCACCCTATTGTTGCTGCTGTGGTTAGCGCTTTATCTAACCAATAGCCATGCTGCAAGGGATTGCTTTAAAGTGGTTGAGCTCGAAGACTGATTCTCATCAAAACATTTGTCCCATTCACAATTATACTTAGAAGCTAAAACTGGAAGGAATAATCTATGCTTAATGTTTCAAATGAGCAGCCTAACGTTCAAAGTGCTATTTTGCCTGAAGCTGGGCCTTTCGCGCTTTACGTTCAACTTAAAGTGAACGCTAATACTGCTAATGTACTAGCAGAAATTCAAAAGCTTCCGACTCTAATCGACGAACTAAACCAAACTCAGCCTGATGCGAACTTAACGGCATCGGTTGCGTTCTCAAAAGCTTTTTGGGATAGGTTCGAGCAAGCAGCGCCCGCTGATTTGATCGACTTCCCTGTGCTGGGTGAAGGTGATATCACAGCACCGAGCACACTGTCTGACGTTCTGATTCACTGTCATTCAAACCGACATGATCTGCACTTCTTTATCTTGCGTAAATTGCTATCTGAAGTTGCAGCTGATGTTGAAGTGGTTGATGAAACTTATGGTTATCGCTTCCTAGACTCTCGTGACATGACAGACTTTGTTGATGGCACTGAAAACCCGAAAGACGCACAACGTGCTGAAGTCGCTATTGTGCCTGAGGGTGAATTCGCTGGTGGTAGTTATGTAATGGTGCAGCGTTTTGTGCATAACCTGCCAGCTTGGAATCGTTTGAATGTATCGGCACAAGAGAAAGTGATTGGCCGAACTAAACCTGATTCAATTGAGTTAGATGATGTTCCTGCGGCGTCTCACGTTGGCCGTGTGGATATCAAAGAAGAAGGCAAGGGGCTTAAGATTGTTCGCCACAGTCTACCTTACGGTAATGCTACGGGCGACCACGGCTTATTGTTCATTGCTTACTGTAACGTTCGTCATAACTTCGATGCGATGTTAGAGAGCATGTACGGTACAACAGATGGCAAAACAGACCAACTGCTTCGCTTTACCAAAGCAGTGACTGGCGCTTACTACTTTGCACCTTCAACTGACATGTTGAGTGTATTAACGATTAAGTAAATCACCTCATCTGCAGCAAAGAAAGGGAGCCTCAGGGCTCCTTTTTTATTAAAGCTTTATATGAACTGGTCGATATAAGAGCAATCGTGAGTTTTATTCATCTTTTTGTAAGCGAAGGTCTATGGCTATAACTGTTAATACAAATGTCTCAGCGCTGGTGGCCCAGAGAAACCTCTCTAATGCTAACAACATGCTGAACCAATCTTTGGCGCGCTTAGCTTCAGGGAGCCGTATTAATAGTGCAAAAGACGATGCGGCTGGCTTACAGATCTCAAATCGATTAGAAGCACAGATGAGTGGCATTGATGTTGCTGTTCGAAATGCTAACGACGGTATCTCCATTATGCAGACTGCAGAAGGGGCGATGAATGAAACCACTAATATCATGCAGCGCATGCGAGACTTATCCCTACAAGCGAGTAACGGCTCGAATAGTTCATCGGAACGAATCGCTATTCAAGAAGAAGTCACCGCGTTAAATGACGAGCTGAATCGAATTGCCGAAACCACTTCATTCGGTGGTAAAAAACTCCTTAACGGCAGTTTTGGGCACACCTCGTTTCAAATCGGTGGCAGCTCTGGTGAGGCGGTGCAGATAGGTTTGAAAAACATGCGCACCGATGATATCAACATGGGCGGCTTTAGCTATGTTGCCAATGGCATGGCAAATGACTCGTGGGAAGTTAAATCCAACCAGACAGATATGACGATGGCGTTTACCGATCGTTTTGGTCAGCCTCAAGAGATCAACATTAATGCCAAGGCGGGCGATGACATTGAAGAGCTAGCGACTTATATCAATGGTCAAACGGATCTGGTTTCGGCTTCCGTCAATGATGAAGGGCAGCTTCAGATCTATATGTCAGGCGAAGACACGGCAGGCACGATCTCTTTCTCAGGCTCGTTAGCCAGTGAGCTTTCGATGTCAGCGGGCTATTACGAGTCAGTTAATGACATCAATGTAACGGATGTGGGTGGTGCTCAGCGCGCCGTCTCTATTTTGGATACGGCGATGAAGTATGTCGATAGCCATCGCTCTGAATTAGGGGCAATGCAAAACCGCTTTGATCATGCCATTAACAATCTTGAAAACGTTCATGAGAATTTGGCGACATCAAACAGTCGAATCAAAGATACCGACTACGCCAAAGAAACCACTCAAATGCTCAAGCAACAAATACTGCAGCAAGTGAGCACAACGATACTCGCTCAAGCCAAGCAAGCGCCGAATCTAGCTTTAACGTTATTAGGTTAATGAATTACCTACAATCTTATAAAAGCATTTCAGCTTGGCCGGTGCTTTTTGGCGAATAAAAATACAATTTCTCACTCGACTGACTTCCCGGCAACTTTAGCGATTTTCTCATCTTTTTTCGATAATTTTACGACCAGTCACGCTTTCTTCTGTTTTACCGCTATTTCTTTAAATTTGTTGTTTTTTTCCTAAAGGTTTCGCCAATCACGCCGTTATTAAAAGTAACTTAGAGATAACTACTTGGTTTTCCGAGACGTCGGAAACCGCTATACCGGAAAATCAATTGGAGAAGTCACCATGGCAGTGAATGTAAATACAAACGTTTCAGCGATGACAGCGCAACGTTACCTAAACAATGCAAACAGCGCACAACAAACATCAATGGAGCGTCTAGCTTCTGGCTCAAAAATCAACAGCGCAAAAGATGACGCTGCGGGTCTACAAATCTCGAACCGTTTGAACGTTCAAAGTCGTGGCCTTGATGTTGCTGTACGTAACGCGAACGACGGTATCTCAATTGCACAAACTGCTGAAGGTGCAATGAACGAGACGACTAACATCCTGCAACGTATGCGTGATTTGTCTCTACAATCTTCAAACGGCTCAAACTCAAAATCTGAGCGTGTAGCGATTCAAGAAGAAGTAACAGCACTGAACGACGAACTGAACCGTATCGCGGAAACGACGTCTTTTGGTGGTAACAAGCTGCTTAACGGTACTCACGGTACTAAATCATTCCAAATCGGTGCGGATAACGGTGAAGCTGTAATGCTTCAACTGAAAGACATGCGCTCTGATAACGCTCAGATGGGTGGTAAGAGCTACCAAACTGAGAACGCGAAAGACAAAGACTGGAACGTTCAAGCGGGCTCTAACGACCTAAAACTGTCGTTCACTGACAACTTCGGCCAAGCACAAGAAATCGACATCAGCGCAAAAGCGGGTGATGACATCGAAGAGCTAGCGACTTACATCAACGGTCAACAAGATTCTGTTAAAGCGTCTGTTACTGAAGACGGCAAGCTACAAATGTTCACAGGCAACAACAAAGTGAGCGGCGATGTGTCTTTCTCTGGCGGTCTTGCGGGCGAGCTAGGTATTCAAGCAGCTAAAGACGTAACGGTTGATACTATCGACGTAACATCTGTTGGCGGCGCACAAGAGTCTGTAGCAGTAATCGATGCGGCCCTTAAGTATGTAGACAGTCACCGTGCTGAGCTAGGTGCTTTCCAAAACCGTTTCGACCACGCTATCAGCAACTTAGACAACATTAACGAGAACGTTAACGCATCTAAGAGCCGTATTAAAGATACCGACTTCGCGAAAGAAACGACTCAGATGACTAAGTCTCAGATCCTTTCTCAAGCTTCAAGCTCGATTCTTGCTCAAGCGAAGCAAGCACCGAACTCGGCACTTAGCCTACTAGGTTAATCGATTGAAAAGCCACGTTGACCAATAGTGTTGACGTTAGGCTTCCACAAATTAGCTCGTGGTGAGAGATGAGCGCTAAACAGACCCAGCTTCGGCTGGGTTTTTTATTGCCTGAAATTTGGAGAAGAGAGGGGAGTTGTGGTGTTGGTAGTTGATTGGAAAGCGAGATTCCCTATCACGTTCGTGCCTCACTGTAGGGAATGACGGGAGTTGGGTATTGGTGACTCTATAGCTAACTGTATAGAAGAGGTCGGTTTGAGTAACAATCACTCAGGCTTAAACCATAGTGTTTAATCGTCATCCCAGAATCGAACCGAGCGAGATGTCAGGGATCTCTGTTCGTGAGAGGCCCAAAGAAGAAGGGGATTTGTAGTTGTTAGGTATAAGGCCAAAGCGGCTGGTAATCTGGCATTAGAACTATATAGCAGGCACAAAAAACGCCACCCTTAGGTAGCGTTTTAATTAAAGCAGATAAGTAATCGAGATTACTTAGTTACTTTAAGAACTGGAGTTTCGCCAACAGTTACAGAACCAGAAAGCTTGTTCAGCTCTTTGATTTCGTCCATGTTAGAGATAACAACTGGAGTAAGCGTAGATTTTGCTTTCTCTTCTAGAAGCGCTAGGTCGAAAGTGATGATAGTGTCACCAGCTTTAACAGATTGACCTTCTTCAGCTACACGAGTGAAGCCTTCGCCTTTAAGTTCAACAGTATCGATACCGAAGTGAACGAAAAGCTCAACACCGTCGTCAGACTCGATAGAGAATGCGTGGTTAGTTTCGAAGATCTTACCGATAGTACCGTTAACTGGAGCTACCATTTTGTCGCCAGCTGGTTTGATCGCGATGCCGTCACCAACGATTTTTTCAGCGAAAACTACATCTGGCACATCTTCGATGTTTACGATTTCACCAGAAAGAGGTGCGATGATTTCGATTGCACCAGCATCAGCGCTGTCATCAGATACAAGCTTTTTCAGTTTGTCAAACAGACCCATTGTGTCATGCTCCTAACGTTTAGTTTTATTCTGTAGAATATACTATACCAATCTAACAAATTAGACGACTATTTTTAGCCGTCTAACGTTATTAAGCGATTGGCGATTACTGAGTTTTCTCAGCGATGAACTTTTCTACGCAAGCTTCAATTTCAGCAGCTGTTGGTAGAGATAGTGCTTCGTCAGCCATAGCTTTAACTTCAGCGAAGTTAGAGTTACGGATTACTTTCTTAACTTTAGGGATAGAGATACCGCTCATAGAGAACTCATCTAGACCCATACCAAGTAGAAGTAGCGTTGCACGCTCATCACCAGCAAGCTCACCACACATACCAGTCCACTTACCTTCAGCGTGTGATGCGTCGATCACTTGCTTGATTACTGTAAGAACAGCAGGAGACAGTGGGTTGTATAGGTGAGAAATCATTTCGTTACCACGGTCTACCGCAAGAGTGTATTGCGTTAGGTCGTTAGTACCGATAGAGAAGAAAGAAACTTCTTTCGCGAGGTGGTGTGCGATTGCAGCAGCAGCTGGAGTCTCAACCATTACGCCGATTTCGATTTCTTCATCGAAAGCTAGGCCTTCAGCGCGAAGTTCAACTTTGTACTCTTCGATTGCTTTTTTCAGTTCACGGATCTCTTCAACAGAAATGATCATTGGGAACATGATACGTAGTTTACCGTGTGCAGACGCACGTAGGATGCCACGTAGTTGGTCACGTAGGATTTCACGACGATCCAAGCTGATACGTACTGCACGCCAGCCTAGGAAAGGGTTCATCTCTTGTGGAAGGTCCATGTATGGTAGGTCTTTGTCGCCACCGATATCCATAGTACGGATAATCACTGACTCGCCTTCCATTGCTTCTGCTACTTCTTTGTAAGCAACGTATTGCTCTTCTTCAGTAGGAAGCGCGTCACGGTCCATAAATAGGAATTCAGTACGGTACAGACCAACGCCTTCACCGCCGTTACGCAGGATACCGTCACAGTCTTTTACTGTACCGATGTTGCCGCAAACTTCTACACGGTGACCGTCTAGAGTTTCAGCATGCAAATCTTTTAGTTTTGCTAGTTCAGCCGCTTCTGCTTCAAAATCTGCTTTGATTTTCTTAGCTTCTGCTAATTCAACTTCAGAAGGGTTGATGATGATTTTGTTGTTCATCGCGTCTAGCACAAGCATGTCGCCGTTCTTAACTTGCTTAGTGATATCGTTAGTACCAACGATAGCTGGAAGCTCAAGAGAACGTGCCATGATTGAAGTATGAGATGTACGACCGCCGATGTCACAAGCGAAACCAAGAACGTAGTCTAGGTTGATTTGTGCAGTTTCAGATGGCGTTAGGTCGTAAGCTACTAGGATAACTTCTTCACTGATGTCTGATAGAGACACAATGTTGATGCCTAGAGCATTTTTAACGAAACGAGTACCGATATCGCGGATATCAGTTGCACGTTCTTTTAGGTACTCATCATCAAGAGATTCAAGCGCACAAGCTTGCTCTTCGATCACAGTGTGGATCGCGTTGTCTGCGTGCATTTTTTCTTTCTTGATGAGTGCTAAAATCTCTTCTTCTAGCTCTTCATCTTCAAGCAGCATGATGTGGCCTTCAAAGATTGCTTCTTTTTCTTCGCCAAAAGTTTCAAGTGCTTTTTGCTTAACAACTTCAAGCTGTTGAGAAGATTTGTTACGAGCGTCAAAGAAACGCTGTACTTCTGCTTCAACTTGGTCGTCAGAGATAGATTGAGTGTTTAGGACAATTTCATCTTCTTGAAGTAGTAGTGCTTTACCGAAAGCAATACCAGGAGATGCTAGGATGCCTGAAATCATAGCCTTACCTTAGTTGTTCAACTGTAAACGGGAGAGTGTGTGACTTTAAGTCGTCGACTAATGTCGCGCTTATTCCTATCTATTTCGAACAAAGCCACTTTGCTATGCAAAATGGCTTTGAAAGAAGGAGACCGTATTAGTGTAGTTGATCCATAAGAGCAACTAGGTGGTCTACTGCTTGCTGAGCTTGAGGACCTTCAGCTGAAATAGTAACGTTAGTACCTTTTACTAGGCCTAAAGTTTGTAGTTTGAACAGGCTTTTCGCGCTAGCGCTTTTGCCGTTAGAAGTCACTGTGATGTCAGCGTCGAAAGATTTTGCTTCTTTAACGAACTGTGCAGCTGGACGAGTGTGAAGACCGTTTTCTGCTGTGATTTCTACTTGCTTCTCGTACATTTTATATACCCCAATTAATTTATTTTTTGTAAGTTTGTAACCAGATTAGCTTAACTGCTTTAGCCCAAATGCGCTAGAGGCTAGTACGCCATGTTCGTGTTAGAACTTAGACTGGTTATAAATTTTTATCCAGCCATGGTCGTCTTTTGCTGAGTACTCATGACTTTCAGAATTTGTTTATTGCTTCTTTTATTTTGAAGCGAAAAATAAAACAGACCCGATATTACCAAAGGTGGGGCAGGGATCAACAAAAAAGCCCCTAAACGGGGCTTTTTTGGACGAAAAATTGATTTGACCACATATTATTGTTGGTTCTCTTTTTCCGTAAAGATGCCAGCAAATAGGGCTGTGCTTAGGTAACGCTCACCAGAGCTTGGTAGTACAGTAACGATAGTTTTTCCTGCAAATTCAGGTAGTTCGGCGATTCTGTTTGCTGCTACAACTGCCGCGCCAGATGAGATGCCTGCAAGAATACCTTCTTCTTTCATTAGGCGTTGAGCCATCTCAATCGCTTCTTCAGAAGTTACCGATTCAACACGGTCAATAATCTCTAGATCTAGGTTTCCAGGGATGAAACCTGCACCGATACCTTGAATTTTGTGTGGAGCTGGTTTGATTTCTTCACCTGCAAGTGCCTGTGCAATCACTGGAGACTCTGCTGGTTCAACCGCTACTGAAGTGATCGCTTTGCCTTTTTCACCTTTAATGTAACGACTTGTACCTGTGATAGTACCGCCCGTACCAACACCCGCTACAAACACGTCGATTTCGCCGTCTGTTGCTTCCCAAATTTCAGGACCAGTCGTTTGCTCGTGAATTTGTGGGTTGGCTGGGTTGTTGAACTGTTGAAGTAGTAGGTACTTGTCTGGGTCTGAAGCAACAATCTCTTCTGCTTTAGCAATCGCACCGTTCATACCTTTTGGTGCTTCAGTCAGCACTAGGTTTGCGCCAAGCGCTTTAAGCAGCTTACGACGTTCTAGGCTCATTGATTCAGGCATAGTTAGCGTTAGTTTGTAACCGCGTGCTGCTGCTACGAATGCAAGTGCAACACCTGTGTTACCACTGGTAGGTTCAACAAGCTCGATACCTGGCTTAAGCGTACCCGCTTTTTCTGCTTCCCAGATCATGTTTGAACCGATACGACATTTAACACTGAAGCTTGGGTTACGAGCTTCGATCTTAGCTAGGACGTTACCTTTGCTTACTTTGTTAAGGCGGACTAGAGGTGTGTTACCAATCGTTAGGGTGTTGTCTTCGTAGATCTTGCTCATGCGATATTCCTTCATTTAATGACAGAACTAAACGTAGTATATCAATCACTTTACCGTCTAGTGTCTTACGATGTTTATTCAGCTTGAATTTAGATTAAACAAGTTGAAAAAAAGGTAAAAGGATTAAAAAGTTATATCATATAGATATGTAGCAGAATTCACGCCTATCTTTATTGAAATCAGAACTTCAAAAAGATAGGCGAAACTAGGAAGTATAGGCGGGGTAATAGACGAGAATTATAGACGAGAACGCAGAGCTTGGTCTTTAAACTCAGCAACCCACATTGCCGTCGCGCCGCAAACGGCAACGGGCATTACGATCAGGTTTAGAATTGGAATTGTGGTGAACACAGAAACAAGCGCGCCAAAGCTGTAGCTCTTGCCTTGTTTTTGTTTCAAATTGTTTCTCATGTCATCAAATTTGATTTTATGGTTATCGAACGGGTAGTCGGCGTATTGAATCGCTAACATCCATGCTGTGAAAATGAACCATAAAAACGGAGCAACGGTTTGCCCTAGTGCTGGAATTAACAAAAGTAGGAATAAACCGATCGCTTTTGGCAGAATGTAGACAAGCTTGCGCCATTCTCTCGCTAATATACGTGGGGTATCTTTGAGGACATCAAGTAAACCATCGTCATTAACTTTTTTACCGCTCAACAACTCTTCAACTTTTTCCGCGAGTAAACCGTTGAACGGTGCGGCAATGAAGTTAGCGAGCGTGCTAAAGAAATACGAGAATGTGGCCAAGACGGTTAACACAAGTAATGGCCATAAAATGTATGACAACCACGACAAGAAACTTGGCAATGCACCAATCCAACCTTCAATCCAAGTGTTTAGGTTGGAGAAGATATAAAACAAGGCACCACCAACGAGTAACACGTTCGCGATAAGTGGCATTAGTACAAACTTACGAATGCTCGGTGATAAAGCGATTTTTATTCCGAAAATAAAATAGCCAAAGCCGGAGCGGGGAACAGATTCAATAGTCATATTTAAATTAGGTCACATGTGAATTTGGTTAAATAGCAAACATGTCTAGTGTACTCGACCGAAATTAAGAAAAAAAGCGTGGTGAAAATCACACCATGTAAGGAACTAATTGTATTAAGTTGTTCTAAAACAGTGGCTACTTTTGATAGAGTAGTGAGATTAGCCAAATTAACCCAACTTAGTGACAGCGTGTTTATAGCTAGTTGACTAAGAAAGCTGAGAGCGAAAAATGCAGGAATTGCGATTTGTACTCATTATTGTTGGCGCATTAGCTATCGCCGCATTATTGTTCCATGGTCTATGGACGAGTAAAAAAGAAGGGAAAGCAAAGTTTGGAGATAAGCCGCTCGGTAAGCTTGATAACGACAGCTTAGATGAAGCAGAAACTATTCCAAACCGTTCATTCGCCCCAGAAGATGATTTTGAGATAATCCGAAAAGAACGTAAAGAGCCGGATTTTGCTGTTTCACCCTCTGATACTGATCCGCTGATCGACTCAGATCCGCTAACAGCGCCACAAGCGAAAGAAGCTTACGAAGATGATATCGAATTAAATGATCTTCCTTCTTTCAGCGTAGAAGACCCAATTAAGGTTGAAAGTGAACCTGAAGTGATTGAGGAAGAGAAGGACGTTGAGCCTGAAGTTCCAAGCTTTGAGTTGACTGACGAGCAAAAAGAAAACCATGCCGGCTTTAAAGTGCAGTACGGTTCGTTTGAAGAGCCTTCTGAAACAGTTGATGAGCCAGTCGTTCCAAACGAAACGCTTACTCAAAGAGAGCCCGTTGTTGCGAAAGAAGTCGTGACTCCGCAAAGTGCGACTGTTGAAGAAGCAAAACCAGATGAAGAACTTGGTTTAGAAGTGATCGTTCTTAATGTTCACTGTGCTGGAGAGATCCCATTCGTTGGGACTGAACTTTTCCGCAGCATGGAGAACAACGGTTTAACTTATGGTGAGATGTCTATTTACCACTGCTTTGCACAATCTACAGATGCACCAAAGGTTATTTTCAGCGTTGCAAACATGATGCAGCCAGGAACGCTAGAACATGATGATCCTGCTGACTTCACGACTAAAGGTATTTCGTTCTTTATGACGTTGCCTTGTTATGGTCAAGCTGATCAAAACTTCAATGTGATGCTGAGTGCGGCGCAGAAAATTGCTGACGATATGGGCGGAAACGTGTTGGATGAGTCACGCAACTTAATGACACCAAACCGTTTATCTGACTACCGCAAGCAAATCAGAGACTTTATGACGGCATCGAATGCCTAGCCGTATTGTTTAGCCTTGTAAATAATCTATATTTATAGAAAAGGGCTCCTAAGGGAGCCCTTTTTGATATTTCAATCACGATAGAGAATGATATGAAAGAATCGATTCAAGTTACCTTAGAGCAGTTAAGAGAAACTCTGCATTATCACGCCGTTCGTTATTACGTAGAAGATAGCCCTGAGATCCCTGATGTCGAGTACGATCGATTAATGCAGCAATTGCTAAAGATCGAAGAAGAGAACCCGGAACTAGTGACGGTAGATTCTCCGAGCCAACGTGTTGGTGGTCAGCCTCTCGATGGTTTCACTCAAGTGACTCATGAGATCCCAATGCTTTCTCTGGACAATGCTTTCTCTGATGAAGATTTGGATGCGTTCAATAAGCGAATGTCTGATAGAGCGCCAACCGCTAACCTCAAGACTTTCTGTTGTGAACCTAAGCTTGATGGCCTTGCAGTTAGCCTACTCTATGTGAATGGTATTTTAGTTCAGGCTGCGACACGTGGTGACGGTGCGACGGGTGAAAACATCACTGAAAACGTGCGTACGATCAGCTCTATCCCACTTAAGTTACAAGGTGAAGGCTGGCCGCAGCGTATTGAAGTTCGTGGCGAAGTGTTTATGCCAAAAGCGGGTTTCGATAAGTTGAATGAGATGGCGTTGAAGAAAGGCGAGAAAGTATTTGTTAACCCACGTAATGCCGCCGCAGGTAGCCTGCGTCAGCTTGATTCTCGTATTACTGCGAAACGTCCGCTAGCTTTCTACGCATACAGTGTCGGTGTTGTACAAGGCGCTGAGCTATCAAATAGTCACTACCAACGCTTTTTACAGCTTAAAGGTTGGGGCTTACCTATGTGCCCCGAGACTAAGCAACTGAGCTCTCTCGAAGACGTGAAAGCCTATTACCAAGATATTATGACTCGTCGTGATGCTCTGGCTTACGAGATTGATGGCGTTGTTATCAAAGTCGACGATATCGCGGCTCAAGAAGTACTTGGCTTTGTTGCACGAGCGCCACGTTGGGCAATTGCTTATAAGTTCCCAGCTCAAGAAGAGATTACACTGCTCAATGACGTTGAATTTCAGGTGGGCCGTACTGGCGCTATTACGCCGGTTGCTAAACTTGAACCTATCTTCGTTGGTGGCGTGACGGTCAGCAATGCCACTTTACACAATGCCGATGAGATTGCGCGTTTAGGCGTGAAGGTAGGCGACAGCGTTATTATTCGCCGTGCAGGTGACGTTATTCCACAAATAGTGGCTGTTGTACTAGATCGTCGCCCTGAAACGGCTAGAGACATTGTTTTCCCTGATGCTTGCCCAGTATGTAGTTCTGCGGTTGAGCGTGTAGAAGGTGAAGCTGTAGCGCGTTGTACTGGCGGTTTAGTCTGTCAGGCGCAGCGTAAAGAAGCACTTAAACACTTTGTTTCTAGAAAGGCGCTAGACGTTGATGGACTGGGCGTGAAAGTTATTGAGCAGCTTGTGGACCGTGAAATGGTCGAAACACCTGCTGATTTATTTAAGCTAAGTGCTGGCGTGATTACTGTTCTTGACCGAATGGGGCCTAAATCGGCACAGAACGTCGTGAGTGCGTTGAATAAAGCTAAAGACACGACGTTAGCGCGTTTCCTCTATTCACTCGGTATTCGTGAAGTCGGTGAGGCGACAGCGATGAACTTAGCGCAACACTTTAAGACGTTGGAACTGGTTCAAGCAGCTACTCATGAACAATTAGTTGAAGTGTCAGATATTGGTGACATCGTTGCTAGCCATATCACCAGCTTCTTCTCACAAGAGAAAAACAGAGCGGTCGTCGATCAGCTGATAGAGCTAGGTGTGAATTGGCCAATCATCAAAGAAGCTGCCGATGACCAAGAGCTACCATTAGAAGGTAAAGTCGTTGTGTTAACAGGCTCATTGTCGCAATTAGGTCGAAGTGAAGCTAAAGCTGCGTTACAAGCATTAGGTGCGAAAGTGACGGGTAGCGTATCGAAGAAAACGGACATCTTGTTTGCCGGTGAAGCTGCGGGTTCTAAATTAACTAAAGCACAAGATTTAGGTATCGAAATAAGAACAGAAGAAGATCTAATAGCCCTTATTTCGTAAGTAAATACAGATAAAAAAAGCTCAAAGGCACTCCTTTCAAGGGAGTGCCTTTTTTGTTTCTGATATAAAAATGAGGGCTTTTTAATTGTTGAGAATTTTGTTCCTATACGAACTCTAAAATCAGGACAGTGACGCTGCTCAACATTAATGAAATACCATTGTAGTTGTATCAAAAATGCGAGTCATATCTATTTTTACAAAGTGATAATTACCTCAAGTTGTTGAATTTATTGGTATTGATTTTGTTTTGGTGAGGATTTTTCTATTTATCGATCTGGATCACTAAGTACCTATTAAATTTGCACCAACTCATATTTTTTTAGATGAAAATTAAGTTCTCATTGATCTTTTTGAGGGCGAAGTTAGTCTTAATGCCATGGATGCACATGATGTGTATAACCAGAAAGAAAATAGAGAATTCAGAGTTTAGGGTTCTCAAACAAGAAAAGGTATTTCTCTCTACGGCGGCCAACTTTAGGCGGGGAATATTCAAACAGCTATATCCATTTTTAGGAGTTTTATTCCATGGAAAACAAAATTTTCAAACGTACTCTACTAGGTGCATCCGTTGCACTTTTATCGACAGGCGTAATGGCGAAAGAAGTTGGTATCAACTCTGATTTCAACGTTGACGTATACGGTGTTGCAGCTATCTCTCTAGTTAACTACAACACAACTGACAACAACGACTCTAGTACTGGTTACGCTGTAGAGAATGAATCTCGTATCGGCTTCCGTGCTCATAAAGAGATGTTTGATGACGTATTAATCACAATGCAGATTGAATCTGGCTACGTAGATAGCACAGACTGGGGTCATGGCGGCGTTTCAGGCGGTGTGCTTGGTTTCCGTGATACGTTCGTTGGTGCTTCTGGCTCTTGGGGTAACCTGCGTGTGGGTCGTGTTCTTACTCCACTATACGAAATCGTCGACTGGCCATTCTCTAACCCTGGTCTAGGTTCTGTATTCGATTGGGGCGGCATCAACGGTCACTACGATCGTCAATCTAACCAAGTTCGTTACGATTCAGCTAAATTTGGCGGTTTCTCTTTTGCAGCTTCTGTTGGTCGTGACGATAACGACAACGGTGGTGGTGCAGCAACTCGTGACGCAAACTTTGTTGGCGCAAGTGCTAAGTACAGCTTCGAGAAAGTAACATTAATGGGTGCGGTTGAATCTGGTACTCGTGTCGTTGCCGCGTCTGGTGGTGATTGGTCTTTTGATGAAAACGGTAACCCAGAACAGGCTCCTGAAGTAGCTGGTTACGATGATGATACATTCGCATACATTGTTGGTTTCGAAGCTAGCCTACCAGCAGGTTTCGGTTTCGCTGCAGCATATAAAGGCGAAGAGCTAGATAACAGCATCCGCAAAGTAACTCAAGATTCTTACTCTATCATCGGTCAATACTGGAATGGTCCAATCGGTTTCAAACTAGGCTACGCAGCTAACCTTGAGTCTGAAACAAACGGTAAGAAAGACGCTAACTCAGACAGCAACACTATTTCTGGTCAGTTAATGGCTGTTCATAACGGTTTCGTACCTTACCTACGTGTAGCGGGTCGTACTGTTGGTGACGCTGATACAGATATCGTAACTCGCGTTGGTCTTGAATACGGTTTCTAAGCTAGAATCTTTAGCTTAAACAGTTAGATAAAAATTAAAACGCTGGTAAATTTTGTTTGCCAGCGTTTTTCCATAGTGAACATAAGGAATTAGTCATAATGAATAAAGTTAGTGTCGTTGTATTATCATTATTTTTGGGAGCTTGTAGTTCACTCGATTCACAAAGTAATTTTGCAGACTCAGTTGCTGATGTGCAGCCCAAAGGTGGTTACATTAAAGTAACCGGTCAATCTTACGTAGCAGAAAATAGAGCAAATGTAGGCGCAGACATTCTCAAGTCGTCGCTTTACTTTACATACAATAAAGAAGTAACACCAAATACTGCCCCAGAATCTTCAATTACTATGGACGTGAGTTACTTCCAAAGTTACAAAGAGTACGAAACGGTTAGTTTTTTTGGTAAAACGATAGAATTAGAAGATAGACAAGTACCAAGAGAAAGCTGCAGCGAGCACTGTACTAAGACTCAATATATTAAGTTTCCATTAAGTGACGCTGATATTCAGCAAGCAAGACAAAAGAATTTAGAATTTACGCTTGAAGGCCAAAACTCAGTCATGAGCACGACTTTTATCGTACCAAAGGCGTATATCGACACAATTTATAACGGTGCAAATAATCATACAGCTATCGCGGTTGCTCCAGTCGCGGCTGTTCCAGTAGCAGCAGTAGTTGCTGAAGAGCCAAAAGCATCACAAGCACAAGAGATGGTGAATTACTGGTATGGTCAAGCAACCAAAGAAGAGCAATCTGCAGTAACAGATTGGGCATTCAAGAACCGTAAGAACGCTACCCCAACATCACTAGAAGGCTCAAAAGAGATTGAAATGGTTTCATACTGGTTCAATAAGCTAGACAGTGAAGAAAAATCTCAAACTATGATTTGGTTGTTAGAACAAGAGTAAGTTTCTAACGTTACACCCTAGCTATGGTTTTCAGCCGCAGTATTGTATAACAGCAGTACTGCGGTTTTTCATTTTAGGCTTACAGGTAAGATTGTGAATATTGGTGAAGTAGCGAAGCGTGTTGGTACAACAGCGAAATCCATTCGTTTTTACGAAAGTAAAGGCATGATGAGCCCACCGCACCGATCAGAAAATGGTTACAGGCAATATGGCGAGATTCATATCGAACAGTTAGAGTTCGTTTTGAGAGCTAAAATGGTTGGTTTCACTCTCGATGAGTGTAAGTCACTGGTTGAGTTGGCAATGAATCCCAACAGACAAAGCTACGAAGTAAAGAAGAAGGCTACTCAGAAGTTAGATGAAATAGAGTTGAAGCTTGCGGAGTTAAACAAGATGAAGGTGCAGCTACAATCTTGGGTACATGACTGCCCTGGAGATACTTCAACGGAATGTCCTATCTTGAATAATCTATCTGGCCGCAGTTAGGTTATTCCAGTTCTAAATAATCGTCAGGCAGCAATTTCATTACTAGCCTGACTTTAATCACCTATCACAGCACCTATCACAGCACCTTTCCGCCGTAATGTTTACAGATCAACAGTGGTACATGAGTGACTGCGTTACCATCTGAACACTTAACGATAGGCCCCATGTTTCCGTTACCAGGAGACTGACTGCTCGCTAGAGCGCTTCCAAATGACAAGCTGAAAATAGCCGTTAGAATTATTAAAAAATGTCTCATACAAACTCCATTAGGTTTATCTCTAATTGAGATAATTGAAAGTATGGACAAGGAAAAGAAAATTTCAAAAATTGGACGGACTTAACATTTTTAATAATTATAAATAAGCGAGAGTAAGGTTAACTATTCATATATATATTGGGTAAGAAATCTGGCTTTCTTATACCTTTTTAGCTCAATCAAACTTTTTAGCTTTACGAAATAAGAACTTATTTTTTTTTCAATTCAATCTATCGCAATGATAATTCGAATATTATTAAGGTTCAAAAATAGAAAAAGCCTGCATTTATTGAAAATGCAGGCTTCATATAGCTCTTGTTTATAAAGGTTCTATTATTAGAACGATTCCGTCTAAAGCGACAATCTTAATTTCGGTTCCAGATGGAATATCTTGACTGGCCTTTGCTGACCAAGAAGAGTCACCGAACTTAATTCGACAGCTACCTTTCTTTACGTCTTCACTTAAAATAACGGTTTGACCTACCAATTGCTTTTCTCTTTGGTTTAATTCTCGCCCTGCATCCGATTGCTTGTCATTCGAGAGTTGTCTTCTCCACCACAACCAAGTGGTAATAAGAGAGAAGCTAGCAAAGGACAGCCATTGCATCTGCCAACCAATTGGTAATGCTCCTAATAGGGCACCGACCAGCATGGCAGATATGCCTATCCATAAAAAGTAACCAGCGGTTCCAATTAGCTCAAGCGCTAACAATGCTAGACCAAACGCTAACCAATGCCAGTGGTTTACTTGTTCTAGTAATTCGACCATAAGTTAGTCCTTACTACCTTTGTCATTCTTATGTGCAAACATCTCCGCGATACCCGCTACAGAACCCATAAGGCCAGTTGCTTCGAGTGGTAGCATGATGATCTTGCCGTTTTCAGCTTGGCCTATAGATTTCAATGCGTCGGTGTAACCTTGTGCAATGAAGTAATTGACCGCTTGCATGTCACCTTGAGCAATTGCCGTTGATACCATTTCTGTCGCTTTAGCTTCTGCTTCTGCGGCACGCTCACGGGCTTCTGCTTGCAATATTGCCGCTTGCTTCTCACCTTCTGCTTTCAGGATCTCTGATTGCTTGTGGCCTTCTGCTTTCAAGATCTCAGCTTGTCGTACACCTTCTGCTTCTAAGATATCAGCACGTTTATTACGCTCGGCTTTCATCTGGGCATTCATCGCAGCAGTAAGGTCTGCTGGTGGCTGTACGTCTTTAATTTCGATACGGGTGACTTTTACGCCCCAAGGGTTTGTCGCTTCATCAACGATGTTCAGTAGCTTGGTATTGATCATGTCACGCTGACTCAGCATCTCATCCAGTTCCATCGAGCCAAGCACAGTACGGATATTGGTGAGGGTTAAGTTACGGATCGCATGTTCAAGGTCATTCACTTCATAAGCTGCCTTAGGCGCGTCGATAACTTGAACAAAACAAACCGCATCGATAACCACATTTGCATTATCTTTGGAGATGACTTCTTGTGCTGGGATGTCGAGAACACGCTCCATCATGCTGATGCGCTGTCCAACTTTATCAATAAATGGAATGATTAAGTTAAGACCCGGTTTAAGGGTGTGTGTGTATCGCCCGAAGCGTTCAACGGTCCAGTTGTTGCCTTGTGGAACGGTTTTTACGCCAGCGAAGATAAATAACAGTGCGACGGCAGTAAAGACGCCGATAGTAATCAAGGTATCAATAGGCATACAAAATCCTTTGCAAGTTTGAGTTTTTGATAGTTCAGTATTGATACTGGCTCATATTTAAATTCTGAGCAAATTTATAAACGAGAAATGGGCCATAAAATATTGATTTTATGGCCCATTTTACATTCTATTATGCGATAAACTAATTGATTGAATTGTCAATTTTCGATGTTTAATCTACGGCTTTTTAGGTTTAACTAGTAAAGCAGAGAGTACAGTTGTCGACGGTACTTACTGGCAACTGGGTTACCTTGTCCAAGCGCACTCAAGATGTCCATGAACTCTTTCTTCATGTCACCATCGAGAGCATTAAGATCTTTGGCTAGGAAAGACCATAATAGATCCATAGCTTCTTCACTGCGGTTCACTTGGTGATATTGCAATGCTAATTCAGATGCTGTTTTAGCGTCGCTCGGATTTTGCTGAAGAGCTGCTTCTAATGCTTGTATTTCAGGGCTGTCTGCTGCTTGTTTATGAAGTTCAAGCTTTGCAACTAAGCCTTTGTAGTAGTTGTCTTGGTACTCAAGAGGGATAGTTGCTAGCTGAGTTTCAGCAAGGTCAAATTGTTGCGTTTCTAACAAACACTCTGCGATCGCCAGTTTTACTTCACCTTTATTCGTCAGCTCTGCTGGAAGTTGCTGCATTGCTGCTAGTGCCTGTGTGTGCTCGCCAGCTTGCATTTGCTCAAGAGCCTGACGCAAAGCAAGTTCATCTTGGCTAGGAAGGTGTTTGCTGAGCATATCGACAATAGCTTCTATGCTTTGAGGGCCACCGAGCCCATCGACTGGCTGACCATTAACAAACAGTGCAATAGTGGGCAGTGCTTGAACACCAAACTGGCTAGCAATAGCTTGCTCTTGTTCGCAATTGAGCAGGGCTAAGGTGAAGGCACCGTTGTATTGCTGAGTTAAAGTTTGCAGTTCAGGAATGACTTGGGCGCTCTCTTGGCTCATTGGTGCCCAAAAATGGATGAGTACAGGGGTCTGCATCGAATCTTCTAATACTTGACGAAAGTTCTGCTCATTAAGTTCAACAATATGCGGAGATTGCATTTACGTTCCTTGAGGTTTGTTTTGTGGATACGTTGCAAATATGGGGGGATTAGTCGGTAACTTCAAGATCTAACTCGGTTATCTCGGATAAAAAGAACCAAAAATAGAAAAACGCTATGCTTCGATGTTGATATAATTGTTATCTCAACATGGAAGGCATAGCGTTATCATCGAGGTAGTCAGTGAGGCGTTGCGTGAGATACTCAAAACAGAATAAACAACGTAATCGCCAGACCCACACCTACCCAATTAAGGCGGTTTAAAGTCATGAGATTTCCAGAGTAGAACCATCAATTGGGAATAACTGATGGGATAGGATAATCATGACATCTTATTGTTACGGAAAAATTACATCGTTACATTAAAGTTTGCGACTCTGCATTCAAAGTTAGTAATTTATGCAGCTTTTCTCAAAATAGGGTCTAGCAAGCGACTCGGTAGAATCCTTTTCAATACCGCGAACACTTTAGTCGGGGTCGTAACTCGGTATCTTAGCTTGGGTTTGTCGGCGGTGAGAGCATGGAATACCGGCTCAATACAACTTTCTGGAGGCAGGACAAAAGCGTTATTCGATGATTCTTTTTCGAGTCGATCTTTTTGTTGTTGGTAAGCGTCTTGGTGGGCGCTGCCAGAAATGTTGATCCATTTATTGAACGCTTTCAAGGCATTGGTTCTAAATTGAGTCTCAATTGGCCCTGGTTGCAGTAATGAGATCTGTATACCGCTGCCATGCAGTTCTAATCGTAAGGTATCTGTCCAACCCTCAATCGCGAATTTAGAAGCATTATAAGCACCACGATACTTCATGGCTGCAAAACCTAATACGGAACTGTTTTGTACGATTCGACCTTCGCCACGCTCGCGCATGTGCGGAAGGATCTGACAGACGAGATGATGCCAACCAAAGAAGTTGGTTTCGAATTGTTCTCTGAGTCCTTGGGTCGGTAAGTCTTCTAGCGCACCTGCTTGACCGTAAGCACCGTTATTGAATAATCCATACAATCCATTAGGTGCGAGATCAATAGCAAGCTTGGCGCCATGCTCAATACTTTCTTGGTTGGAAAGATCTAATTGAATACAGGTGAGGCCTTCATCTTGAAGGCGTTGAACATCTTGTGGATCACGACAAGATGCAATGACATGAAAACCACGCTTTTGAAGTGCATGAGCACATGTATAGCCAATACCTGTTGAGCAACCGGTAATCAGAATCGACTTGTTCACACTTAATCCTTTATTAGAGTCTCTATCGCTCTAGGGTAAAGAATTAGTCTTGATGTTGTAACAAGTTTTTTAGTGCTGGCTCGATTCTTGAGTAACTAAAGATGAATCCCATCTCAGTGAGTTTCTTCGGCTTGGAGCGAATGCTGTCAAATAGCAAACAAGATGATTCCCCCATGAGAATCGACATTGCCCATTTCGGCGTGAATAAGAAATGCGGTCGGCCTAATTGTTTCGCTAACGTGCTGCTGAACAGTTTGTTGGTCACAGGGTGAGGGGCACACATATTGAATTCCCCTTGAGCGTGGGGGAGTGACAACAGGTGATTGATGGCTCTCACCATATCGAGAATGTGAATCCATGGCATGTACTGCTCACCTGAACCTATTGGACCACCGACGCCGAGTTTATAAGGCAATAGCATCTTCTTGAGTGCGCCGCCATTCTCGCCAAGTACAACCCCTGTTCGCAGTAGTATCACGCGTGTGCTTTCTGATTGTGCTCTCTTGGCTATCTTTTCCCAGTGGGCACAGACTTTATGAGGAAAGCTTTCATCTTCTACTTGCAGTGACTCGTCAAACGGGTGCTGCTGTTGATCGCCATAGTAACCCACTGCTGAACCGCTAATAAAAGCGTGTGGCGGGTTGCTACTGGCATGAATTAATTCGACCAGCTTTTCAGTGATGTGCCAGCGGCTGTTACAGATCCTCTCTTTTTGTTCTGTACTCCAACGCTTATCGGCAATCGGCTCACCCGCGAGGTTGACCACCACATCAAAGTCATTGAGATCACTGAGCTCATCAAGGGATTGAATGTAATGAAGGTTGTTCTGGTTGAGGTGATTTAGGTTTTGCTTCGCATTTTCAGGACTCCGCGTCAGCAATGTCACGTCGTCAGTGTTCCAACTCTTGACCAATTCAGAGCCAATAAATCCAGTACCACCCGTTAACAATATCTTCATACCAATCTCCCTATTAAACATAATTATAGACATGGCTTGTTTTTAGTCGCCAATCAATACGAAAAAATCACTATAACGATCATAAGGTTTCAATCGTGTGATGCCCAAATTACGCCTTTTTCAATTTACAAAGGAGTGAAATTAAATTCATCAAGTCAGGATGTGTACCGTTATCACACTTATGCACTTTACTCGGATATGTTACCAACTGCGTAATATTTGTCACATAAGCAATGATAAGGATTTGCCATGATTATTATTAATTCATAATCAGCGACAAGGAATTGCGATGACGGCGGTGCTTGCTTTGTTTCGATCCATGTTAGGTAGCCTGAGGGATCTATTGCCAATCGTGGCGGTAATCGCTTTCTTCCAGCTTGCTGTCTTACAAGAGCCACTTCCTCATCTTTTATCTATTCTGACTGGCTTAGTGCTCGTCGTTTTTGGACTCACTTTCTTTATCTTTGGCCTTGAAATGGGGTTGTTTCCAATTGGCGAATCGATGGCTCAAGCATTTGCCAGAAAGGGGAGTGTGTTCTGGTTATTGATCTTCGCTTTTTGTTTGGGTTTTGGTACCACCATAGCCGAGCCAGCGTTAACCGCAGTCGCTGCCGAAGCCGCAGAAGTGGCAGCTGAGGGAGGTGTAATCCCCAATACGTTAGATGAAATGGAGCAGTATGCCAATGGCCTGCGCTTTACTGTGGCACTGTCAGTCGGTATCGCTATTTTACTCGGTGTGCTGAGAATCTTAAAAGGTTGGCCAATCCAGTACATGATCATCGGTGGATATATTGGAGTGGTCGTGCTCACTGCATTTGCTCCGGAAAACATCATTGGAATTGCGTATGACTCTGGTGGAGTAACGACATCGACGATCACCGTCCCATTAGTAACTGCGTTAGGGGTGGGTTTAGCCTCGGCAATTAAAGGGCGTAATCCGATGATAGATGGTTTTGGGTTGATCGCGTTTGCTTCGTTGCTGCCGATGATGTTTGTCATGGTGTACGGGATGGTGGTGACATGATCAGTGTTCAACAATTTATCGACACCTTTCTCGGCACTGTGATGGATGTGATCCCGATTGCGATCATCATCTTCGGTTTTCAGTTGGCGGTATTACGAAAGCCAGTCAATAACCTAGCCAAAGTGCTGATCGGTTTCTTCTACGTCATTCTTGGCTTATCACTCTTTTTGATGGGATTGGAACTCGCGTTATTCCCTCTAGGGGAGACGATGGCAATGCAACTCACCGAGCCAAGTTTTTTGACTGAGTTTAAGATCAGTTCTGGTCTTGCTTTGGCTTGGTTTGATTATTACTGGGTCTATCTTTTCGCGTTTTGTATTGGTTTCAGCACCACGATAGCCGAGCCCTCTTTGATTGCTGTAGCGATTAAGGCGAACCAAGTTTCCGGTGGCAGTATCAGCGTCAATGGGCTGAGGATCGCCGTGGCATTGGGCGTTGCTATCGGTATCTCACTGGGCAGCTACCGTATCGTTGCGGGTGACCCGATCCACTACTACATCATTTTTGGTTATGTCGTCGTGGTCATTCAAACCTTTTACGCCCCAAAACTCATTATTCCATTGGCCTACGATTCGGGTGGCGTCACTACATCAACGGTGACAGTCCCTTTAGTGACGGCGCTCGGGCTTGGACTCGCTTCAACCGTACCAGGAAGAAACCCTGTTATTGATGGCTTTGGGTTGATCGCCTTTGCCAGCTTATTTCCCATCATTTCAGTGATGGGCTATGCCCAAATAACACAATGGTTAAACCGTTTACACACCTCTAAGGAGAGCAAAGATGCGCTTTAAACTTATCTTAGCGTTTGTAGAAGAGAGCAAGACCGACAGTGTGCTCGATGCCGCGCGTGATGCGGGCGCGACTGGAGCAACGGTGATTAACAACGCCAGAGGGCAAGGCTTAAACCAAAAAACCACCTTCTTTGGCCTAACGCTAGAGGTACAAAAAGATGTGTTGCTGTTTGTGGTTGAGGAACACTTAGCGAGGCATATTCTTGAAACTATTGGCGAAGTCGGCGAGTTTGACCAGGAGTCAGGACAAGGTATAGCGGTGCAGATCGATATCGAAGACGCAGTCGGGGTTGCGCATCAAGTCGAGACGTTAACAAAGGTTGTGGAGGATGAGCTATGAGTACCAGTGAAAAGATCCGAGTAGGCGATGTCATGGCCAATACGTATGTGATTATCGATGGGCTAACCACGGTGTTAGAAGCGATAGAGATGGCTAAAAAGCACAAAGTGAAGGCAATCATTGTCGATAAACGCCACGAAGATGACGAATACGGTATCGTATTGATGAATGACATTGCCAAGAAAGTACTGGCTAAGAACCGATCTCCAAAGCGAACCAATGTTTATGAGATCATGACCAAGCCAGCGCTAAGCGTGTCTGCTGAGATGAACGTAAAGTATTGCGCTCGCCTGTTTGAACGCTTTGGTATCAGTCGTGCGCCAGTAGTTCGTGATAACAAGATAGTCGGTATGGTTAGTTACAATAATATCGTGATCAATGGTATGGCGAGAGATGACGTGTAGCATTTAGATACGTACAATAGGCTCATAAATTTTATGGAGAAGTACGTGTGAAATTATTTTTTGCTTCAGACCTACACGGTTCGCTGCCAGCAACAGAAAAGGTATTAGAACTCTACCAAGCATCTGGTGCGCAATATTTAGTTCTATTGGGTGACATTCTGAATCATGGACCAAGAAATCCGATTCCAGAAGGATACAACCCGCCGGCGGTTGCAGATAAGTTGAATGCGTTTTCTCAAGAGATCATTGCCGTTCGTGGTAACTGCGATAGCGAAGTGGATCAGATGTTGTTGTCTTTTCCAATGATGATGGATTACTCGTGGGTGCTATTAGAATCAGGCCAGCGTATCTTCCTAACGCATGGCCATTTGTACAACACCAATAAACGCCCTGCGTTGAAGGCGGGCGATATCATTGCACACGGTCATACCCATATTCCTGTCGCCGAATACCAAGATGACATCTTTATCTTTAACCCTAGCTCGGTGACATTCCCACGAGAGGGACACGCGGCAAGCTATGGCATCTATGAAAACAATACCTTCAAAGTCATTAGCCTTGAAGGTGATGTTCTCGTGAGTGGTCAGCTTTAAATCATTGGATCGGCTGTGAAAGGCTTATTTTGAGTCCACGTGGCCGAGATCTCTGTCTGGAGCAATGATGTTTCGTACTCTTTGCTTCAGAACTTTCGCCTCTGGAAAACCGTCATCTGCTTTTCTTTCCCAAATCTGCACACCATTACAAAAGATTTCGAACCTGCCTCCTGTGTCTGGGTGTAAGCTCACTTGTTCAATTTCTTCGCTGAAGGTATGCAGTAGCTCTTGGCATAACCAACTAGAGCGAAGCATCCAATTGCATTGACGGCAATAGTGTATCGCGATTGTGGCTTTTGTTGCTGTCTCTTTCGCTGGCGCCAGATTAGGTTGTTCCGTTTTCATGGTTAATCCTTAAAATGCTACATCCGTAATTTGATACCAACGGCTAACAAAAAAGGGGCTTCATGCCCCTTTTTTCTATTGGTTTACCGTTTCATGGTATTCAGCTATTCATAAACAGTAAATAGCGATCCAATCTTAGTTTGAAAACAATACGGTAGAACCATGATTTAAGCTAGTCAGTAGCAGTGCCTTCGGGTTAACAATATCTATGCGGCGGCTTTGCTCTGCGTCCATCTTAATGACTTGAGTGATCAGCTCTAGCTGTTCTTCTGAAAAGTCTTGGCGCTGAGCCGAGGTCACATCTTTAAACTCCGTTGGCGAAACCAGTAAGTAGTTATCGTTAATATCCCACTGACCTGTTTCTGATATGTTGATCACATTCGCAGGTGCAGTTTGAGTGCTGTACAGCCTAACCACTGACATTCTCAGGTACGTACCATTTGGTAGGTATTTCGCATTCGATGATAGTTCAACTCTACGCAGCGGGCCGATTGCATCAGCTTGCTTGTTGTCGCTAATCAGAGTCACCATTTTCGATTGCCACTCATGCTGAGTGAGCAAGCGCTCTACTTTTGCGTCGCTGCCCCAATATAACCAACCACTTAAGAATGCAGATAGAACCAGTAAAATAATCGATACTTTTAATTTCATGTTACTGACCACCGTTACAAATGTCGTTTACATCCGACTGGTTTGCGTAAATTCTTAGGGTTACATTTTCGCTAGAGTAATCTTGCGGGTGAATGTAGTTGAGGGCAAGGTTGTTGGTTTGTCCACCTGTTGCAATCACCTCAGTCGGTTTCAGCATGCCAGTGTGATTAGTGTTGTAGCGCAATACACACTTCTCTATCGCAGGGAGCCAACTACTGAGATCAGGATGATTGATTGGGGTTTGAATCTTTACACCATCCACTTCAGTCAATGTTCTGAACTCGGATTCTGCGGGGTTAGTAAACGTTAAAACCAGAATTGGCATGATGAAAGCCGCAAGCAATAACGAAAACGCTAACCACTTATTGGTGCCTTTAACCGGGGTAGCAGTTGGTGTTGTTGCTGGTTCCACTTCAACTTTGGTTTCTTGAAACTTTGTAATTGACTCGGGCTCGACAGCTTCAGTCATTGCTTCTTCGGTCATTGTAGGCGTTGCAAACGTTAAGATAGGTTCTACGTCATTTTCTGCAATTTCAGCCGCTGCTGGCTGATCATTTGATGAAAGTGGTGCAGAGCGTTCAACGGTTGCAATAAATTGGTAACCGCGCTTTGGTACTGTTTTTACGAATTCAGGAGATTTAGTCGAGTCTTTGAGCATCTTTCTCAGAGTCGATACGGCTTGCGTTAAGCTTGAGTCATCCACCTCAAAGCCTTGGTCTCGCCAAACATACTCATGCAATTCATTGCGAGTGATAACTTCATTGGGTCTTTCTGACAGCATCAGGAGAATGCGGCTTTCATTGCTACCAAGACGAACGACTTCACCGTCGCTCATTTGATCAACAAGTGAATTGCTGTTTGGGTCGAATACGAACCGCTGTGCGAGAATAAACTTTGTGCCGATATTGCTCATTGAATTCTTCTATTTTTGATTGTTTTGGGTGCGAAATAGACAAATCTCAGGTGAAGTTCCGTTAATTCTTCACCAAATCATGGCTTCTTTTATGTTCTTTTATATTTATCAGACTCAAGGATAATAAAAACAGATCAAAAAAACAGTGTTTTTATGATTTTTGACCTTGAATTTACATTTGTCATCCTCATGTTAATGAACAGAAGAGTGGCATCAAGTGTTACGCCCCTATGATTATTCAACATAAAGTATAGATGTTTTGGAGTAAAAATGAGCGAAACGGCAACGCAAAATAAAGAGACTCGTGGCTTTCAATCTGAAGTAAAACAACTACTTCATCTAATGATTCACTCACTGTATTCAAATAAAGAAATCTTTCTACGTGAGCTGATCTCTAACGCATCTGACGCGGCTGATAAGCTCCGTTTTCAAGCTCTATCGAACGGTGACCTTTACCAAGGTGATGCAGATCTAGGTGTAAAACTTTCTTTCAACGCGGAAGCAAACACGTTAACCATTTCTGATAACGGTATCGGTATGAGCCGCGACAACGTTATTGAGCATTTAGGTACGATTGCTAAGTCAGGCACTGCAGATTTTTTCTCAAAGCTGTCTGAAGACCAAAGCAAAGACTCTCAACTGATTGGTCAATTTGGTGTGGGTTTCTATTCTGCATTCATCGTCGCAGACGCGGTAACGGTTCGCACACGTGCAGCTGGCCTGCCGAACAATGAAGCTGTTCAGTGGCACTCTGCAGGTGAAGGCGATTACACAATCGAAGACATCACTAAAGAGTCTCGTGGTACTGACATCGTTCTGCACATGCGTGAAGACGGTAAAGAGTTCTTAAATGAGTGGCGTCTGCGTGAAGTGATTGGTAAATATTCTGACCACATCGGCATTCCTGTTTCTATCTTCACAGCAGTGAAAGATGACGAAGGTAAAGACACCGAAGAGAAACATTGGGAACAGATCAACAAGGCGCAAGCACTTTGGACTCGTAACAAGTCTGATATCGAGAAAGAAGAGTACCAAGAGTTTTACAAACACGTATCTCACGACTTTGCTGATCCACTAACCTGGAGCCACAACAAGGTTGAAGGTAAGAACGATTACACAAGCCTGCTTTACATCCCAGCGAAAGCACCTTGGGACATGATGAACCGTGACCACAAGAGTGGCTTGAAACTTTACGTGCAGCGTGTATTCATCATGGATGACGCAGAGCAGTTCATGCCATCTTACATGCGTTTCGTTCGTGGCTTGATTGACTCAAACGATCTGCCATTGAACGTGTCTCGTGAAATCCTGCAAGACAACAAGGTAACTCAGTCTCTTCGTGGCGCATGTACCAAGCGTGTACTGACTATGCTTGAGCGCATGGCGAAGAATGACAATGATAAGTACCTAGAGTTTTGGAAAGAGTTCGGCCTAGTATTGAAAGAAGGCCCGGCTGAAGATATGGCGAACAAAGAGAAGATCGCTGGTCTACTTCGTTTCTCGTCAACGGAAGTGGATTCTGCTGAACAAACCATCAGCCTAGAATCTTACGTTGAGCGCATGAAAGAAGGCCAAGATAAGATTTACTACCTGACAGCAGATAGCTACGCTGCCGCTAAGAACAGCCCACACTTGGAGCAGTTCAAAGCTAAAGGTATTGAAGTGGTTCTAATGTACGATCGTATTGATGAGTACGTAATGAACTACCTGACTGACTTCGACGGTAAACAGTTCCAATCGATCACTAAAGCAGGCTTAGACCTAAGCAAGTTTGAAGGTGAAGAAGAGAAAGAGAAGCAAAAAGAGACAGAAGAAGAGTTCAAATCTGTTGTAGAGCGCACTCAATCTTACCTAGGTGGTCGTGTTAAAGAAGTTCGTACGACCTTCAAGCTAGCAACAACACCTGCGGTTGTTGTGACTGACGACTTCGAAATGGGCACGCAAATGGCGAAGCTTCTTGAAGCTGCGGGTCAAGCGGCACCGGAAGTGAAGTACATCTTCGAGATTAACCCTGAGCACGCACTGGTTAAACAGATGGCTGACGAAGCAGACGAGCAAGCGTTTGGTCGTTGGGTTGAGTTGCTACTTGGTCAAGCGATGCTGGCTGAAAAGGGCTCAATGGAAAATCCGTCACAATTCTTGGGTGCAATCAACGAGCTACTAACAAAGCGTTAGTCTTTCGACTTTAGGTTAAGCCAACAATTACAATAAAAAGCTCGCAAATGCGGGCTTTTTTTTATGAACGTCGTTGAAAATTGACCTAACGTGGTCAACGTCACCGTTATCGTCACAACAAATGTTGTCGATGCATTCTTTAGTCGTAAATTCAGCCAAATTGAATATTAATGTGATAGAATGCTCGACCTAATCAGCTGGGGCTAAGAAGCGACTATCTCCAGTTGTATGATTTTTAAACGTTATACCGAAACTTACCGTTTTGCTTCTGTTCACAGTTTTGCTTAGCCTCAATGGTTACTTAACGCTTTCTGTTCATCCTAAAAATGAGCAAGAATGGAGGGATAGTGAGCTTCGGTATAAATCATAATTTTATAAGAGGATTAAACATGCGCATCATTCTTCTAGGTGCTCCTGGCGCGGGTAAAGGTACTCAAGCTAACTTCATCATGAACAAATTTGGTATCCCTCAAATTTCAACTGGTGACATGCTACGTGCTGCTATCAAAGCGGGTACTGAGCTTGGTAAGCAAGCAAAATCAGTAATCGACGCTGGTCAGCTAGTTTCTGATGAAATTATCCTTGGTCTTATCAAAGAGCGTATCGCTCAAGATGACTGTGAGAAAGGTTTCCTACTAGACGGTTTCCCACGCACAATCCCACAAGCTGATGGCCTAAAAGAAATGGGCATCGCTGTTGATTACGTTGTTGAATTTGACGTAGCTGACGATGTGATTGTTGAGCGTATGGCTGGTCGTCGTGCTCACCTTCCTTCTGGTCGTACATACCACACTGTGTACAATCCGCCTAAAGAAGAAGGTAAAGATGACGTAACGGGTGAAGACCTAGTGGTACGTGATGACGACAAAGAAGAAACAGTTCGTGCACGTCTAGGTGTATACCACGATCAAACAGCTCCGCTAATCTCTTACTACGGTAAAGAAGCTGAAGCAGGCAACACTCAGTACCTTAAGTTTGATGGTACTAAGCAAGTTGCTGAAGTTAGTGCAGAACTTGAGAAAGCACTAGCATAATTGGCTAACAGCCAGTTTTAGAATTTGATATATTGGAAGCGACCTTAAGGGTCGCTTTTTTTGTTTCAATTTTTAGTACGATACCAATCTAGATAATTTGATTGCACATGATTCAGAACGGTTCAGACCCGATGGCAGTGGCTAGCAATTGAGAGTGGATGTTGTGTATCTCATATGAAGAGTGATTATTCAGACTTTCATTGAGGCGCAATGATCTTAAACTTATGCAGATTAGTATATTACTTTCCAGAAAATCACATATTGGTCTCAGGTATCTATGGAAAATAATAAAAAGCAGGGTGTTTTACTGGTGAACTTAGGAACTCCAGATTCGGCGACCCCCGCTGGCGTTCGTCGATTTTTGAGTGAATTCTTACACGACAAGCGAGTTGTAAACCTAACGCGTTGGCTTTGGTGTCCTATATTACATGGGGTGATTTTACCGATTCGCTCGCCTAAAGTTGCTAAGCTGTATCAGTCTGTCTGGATGGATGAAGGCTCACCACTGCTTGTGTACTCTCAAAGACAAGCTGAAAAGCTCCAGAAGAAGCTAGAGATGCCTGTTGCACTGGGTATGACCTATGGCAACCCAAGCCTAAAGACTGGTGTTGAGCAACTGATGGAGCAGGGCGTTGAGGACATCATCGTACTGCCTTTATATCCGCAGTACTCTGGTACAACCACAGCGGCGGTTTCTGATGGTTTAACCAAAGCCTTTAAGCAGATGCCAGTTATCCCGAGCTATCGCTTTATTCGCGACTACTACGCGCACCCAAGCTATGCCAAAGCATTGGCTGAAAGCGTCCGCAGTCATTGGGATAAAAATGGCAGAGCCGATCATTTAGTGTGTTCTTTCCACGGTATTCCGAAGCGACTGGCTGATGAAGGCGATATCTACCCTCAGCATTGTGAAGCGACAACAAAGCTGCTTGCGGCAGAGTTAGGTTTGTCAGCGGACGATATCACAATGACATACCAATCGCGATTTGGTCGAGAAGAGTGGTTGAAGCCATACACTGACGAGACACTTGAATCACTGCCGAGTAAAGGCATCAAGAAGATCGACATTATGGCACCTGCCTTTTCGGTTGACTGTTTGGAAACGTTGGAAGAGATTTCAGACCAGTGTAAAGAGACTTTCATTGACGCTGGTGGTTCGGACTTTAGCTACATTATGTGTCTGAACGACAGAGATTCGCACATCGATATGATGGCAGAGTTAGTGGCGCTGTATCGCTAACAGATGCTGAGCCTTGATTATGACTTATCGTTAGCATTAAGGCGCATAATACAAATAACAAAAGGGCTGCTCATTGAGCAGCCCTTTTTGATCAGGATATTTCGTTTTGAAACAGCTTGAGAGTTAAGCCGCAGATGTCTCTGTTGCTTGCTTAGCTTTAGGCTCTGCTTCAAGCGTCATGTTGGTTTCTACGCCGTGCATCCATGACACAAGCTTACCAGCACAAAGCAGCAGTAATATGCCACTCACCGTTGCTGTGATAGCAATACCACTGAAGATTGACATAGCACCAAGCTCACCAACGTGAGAACCAACCAGGCCTGCCACGTAGTTTGCCACCGCATTGAAGCCAAACCATGCACCCATCATCAATGATGCTAGGCGAAGCGGAGCTAACTTAGTGACCAACGACAGGCCAATAGGAGATAGACAAAGCTCACCAAGGGTATGGAAGAAGAAAGCGCCGACTAGCCATAGCATTGATGTTTTCACTGTTAGGTCACCGCCTTGCTCCATTACCGCGCCCATCATGCACACAAAGCCCAGTGCTAAGAAGAACAATGCCATTGCAAACTTCACAGGAGAGTTGGGTTCACGCTTACCCAGTTTCACCCAGAACGCAGCAATGATTGGAGCAAGTGTAATGATGAAGAATGGGTTCAAAGATTGGAACCACGCAGCAGGAACTTCAAAGCCACCAATCATACGGTCAGTATATTGTTGAGTGTAGATGTTCATTAGGCCGCCAGCTTGTTCAAAGCCCGCCCAGAATACAATCACGAACAGACCCATGATAAGAATCACTTTTAGTCTGTCGAACTCTTCTTTGGTCAGTGGCGCTTTTTCTTTAGATTTGTTCAGTGCTTTCGCTCTTGCAGCAGCAGGTACAGAACCGATGTTGCCTAACCAAGACTGAGCCATTGTCACTTGCATGATCAAGCTAATAACCATACCAATACCAGCGGCTAGGAAACCTGCTTTCCAACCGAATGAATCGACAGCAGCACCTGAAATTAAGCCACCAAGCAGCGCACCTAAGTTGATGCCCATGTAGAAAATGGTGAAAGCACCGTCACGGCGGTTATCGCCTTCTTGGTACAGATCGCCAACCATGGTTGAGATGTTCGGCTTAAACATACCGTTACCACTGATTAGCAGTGCTAAACCAAGGTACAGAGCGTTCACTTGGTCTAAACCGATGAAGCCGTTAGGTAGAGCCAGTGTAAATTGGCCAAGTGCCATTAATACACCGCCAATCAGAATTGATTTACGCTGACCTAGGTAGTTATCGGCAATCCAGCCACCAATTAATGGTGTGATGTAGACTAAACCGGTGTAAATACCGTAGAGATCGAGTGCGTCTTTCGTTGACCAACCCAGTCCACCGTTGAGGGTAGTGTCAGTCAAAAATAAGACAAGGATGGCGCGCATCGCATAGTAAGAGAAACGTTCCCATAGCTCTGTGCTAAAAAGTAGAAATAGGCCTCTAGGGTGGCCAAAGATGTTGTGGTTGCTTGGCATAAGTTTTACTAATTTTAGGTATTAAAAGATTTTATGGTCATTCATGTATACACAGTGGGATAAAAGTCTGCAATAGACGTATTTTATGGTTACGACAACTTGGTTTAGCTAAGGTATTGATATTAATCATCTTTACTTTTAATGTTGCCCATTTTAAGTGTGCTGCAAACTAATTTTCCAGATTTGAGCTGGTTGGTTAATAACCTTTATTAAAGTCGTGTTGAATAAAAATCTTTAGATGCATTGCTCTGGTGTATCATTTTGAGTTTAAAGGGAGTGGTGTGCTCATTAGGTGGGGTATACATATGCTTACAACAATGAGTCTTTTGATCTCTAAATGATCTCTGTACAATGCTTAACCACTCCGACACCTATAACTTTTTGTTGATAAATTGGTCTGCTACGCATTATTTTTCGTTAGCAACGATTCATTTTATTAATGGCGATTCAACCGTTTTAGGCATGTGGTAAAATATCTAAAAATATAAAATGGCTAGTTAAATGAAACGTTGGTATTTGCTTTACTGTAAGCGTGGTGATCAAAAACGCGCTCAGCAGCACTTAGAGAATCAGGGGGTAGAGTGCTTTTACCCTCAAATAGAAGTCAAAAAGGTGGTGAGAGGGAAAGAAAAGCAGGTCAAAGAACCGCTGTTTCCGTCTTACATCTTTGTTCGCTTCGATTATGAGCAAGGTCCTAGCTTCACGACCGTTCGTTCAACACGTGGCGTTGTGGACTTTATTAAGTTCGGTTCACTGCCGCACGAGGTCCAAGGAGACTTGGTGTTTGAACTTAAAGAGTTTGAGAAGTGCTGCAGTAACGAAATGGAAGATTGTTGTGTTGAGTTTGAATCCGGGCAGGTAGTCAAGATTCAGAGTGGCCAGTTTGCCGGGGTTGAAGCTATTTTCGATCAGAAAGACGGTGAGGCTCGATCGATTATGCTGGTCAAAATGATCAGCCAAGTCGTTCCAATCAGTATTGAGAACGAAGCACTACAAGCTCGCGCATAACTGTAGTAATAAAAAATAGGCTTAAAACAAAAGGCGCATAATGCGCCTTTTTTAGTCTTTAGGATTTGTTCAAAACGCTCTAAGCGTTGTAAGCATCGTTGTGAACGGCTTGTACTGCACGGCCTGATGGGTCGACACAGTTTTTGAATGACTCATCCCACTCAATCGCTTTCGCTGATGAACAAGCAACTGAAGGACCACCAGGTACACACTCTGCCGCAGATTCTAGAGGGAATAGCTCCTCAAAGATTTCACGGTAAGCATAACCTTCTTTGGTTGTTGGCGTGTTGTAAGGGAAACGGAACTTAGCAGCTTCCATTTGTTGATCCGTTACTTTTGCTTCAGCCGTTGCTTTTAATGTATCAATCCAATCGTAGCCAACACCATCAGAGAACTGCTCTTTTTGACGCCATGCGATTGAATCTGGTAGGTAGTCTTCAAAACACTCACGCAAGATGTGCTTCTCCATCTTACCGTTACCACACATCTTGTCTTCAGGGTTTAGACGCATTGCGACATCGATGAACTCTTTATCCAAGAATGGTACACGGCCTTCAACACCCCATGCCGCTAGCGATTTGTTTGCACGAGCACAGTCGAACATGCTTAGAGCAAGTAGCTTACGTACTGTCTCTTCGTGGAACTCTTTCGCGTTTGGCGCTTTATGGAAGTACAGGTAACCACCAAAGATCTCATCAGCACCTTCGCCAGACAATACCATTTTGATACCCATTGCTTTGATCTTACGAGCAAGCAAGTACATTGGCGTTGATGCACGAATCGTCGTTACATCATAAGTCTCGATGTGGTAGATAACATCACGGATGGCATCTAAGCCTTCCTGAATGGTGTAAGTCATCTCGTGGTGCACAGTACCGATCTTGTCCGCAACTTCACGAGCAGCGATAAGGTCTGGTGCGCCTTCAAGGCCAACAGCGAATGAGTGCAGTTGTGGCCACCAAGCTTCAGATTGCTCATCATCTTCGATACGCATTGCAGCAAAGCGTTTTGCGACGGCTGAAGTAATTGATGAATCAAGGCCGCCAGATAGAAGTACACCGTAAGGAACGTCAGTCATTAGCTGACGTTTAACTGCTGCTTCTAGCGCTTCAGTCAGTTCTTCTTTGCTTGTGCTGTTGCCTTGTACCGCAGCGTACTCGTTCCAATCTCGGATGTAGTAGCGTTGAGGTTCAGCATCTTTCGAAGAGTAGAAGCTACCTGGAGGGAATTCACTGATCGTCTTACATACTTCAACCAATGCTTTCATCTCTGAAGCCACGTAGTAGTTGCCGTGCTCATCGTAACCTTGGTAAAGCGGGATGATACCAATATGGTCGCGGCCCACTAGGTACTCGTCTTTCTCTTCGTCGTATAAAACGAATGCGAAAATACCGTTAAGCTCTTCTAGAAGGTCTGCACCCATCTCTTGGTATAGCGCTAGGATAACTTCACAGTCAGAATCAGTCTGGAACTGGTACTTATCTTCATAGCGTGCACGAAGTTCTTTGTGGTTATAAATTTCACCGTTTACTGCAAGAATGTGCTTTTTGTCTTGACTGTATAGTGGTTGAGCACCACTGTTCAAGCCAACAATAGCAAGACGTTCATGAGCAAGGATTGCTTTTTCACCAGCATAGATACCAGACCAGTCTGGACCACGGTGACGAAGCTTCTTAGACATTTCTAAAGCAATAGGGCGAAGTGCTGCGGCATCACTTTTAATGTCGAGAATGCCAAATACTGAACACATAGAACTTCCTTTTAAATAATTTCCAAATCAACTGCATTCAATTTGCCATTCTGGCTAAAAAAAGCAACCGGATGTGAGCAAAAAAATAATATAAAGGGTGTTCTGTTAGAAATTATCTAATTTTTATGTGCTTTTGGTGTGTGATGTTTAATTGCGGTTGGTTTTTTAAACAAAAACCTCTCAAAATTGCGAAAAATAGGCAGTTTTGAGAGGTTTAGTTGAACACTGTCTAATACTAGATTTTATTGATATTTGGATTTAACTGTTCGCAAACGTGGCGAGCAAAACCACTACCAGCCTCGCTGTAAATGTTAAATGCCGCATCAACGCCATTCTCTTTCAGTGTTTCGAGTTGATCGGGATATTCAGCAATAGCCGCAATTTGGCCTTTAAAGTTACGTGACTTTAATTGTTCTAAAGCGGTTTGATTACCTTGGTGGTGAGGCATTGCCAAAATCACCAGCTTTACGTTTGCTGTATCTAGAATTCGCTCCCAGAAATCTGGGTCAGTCGCGTCGCCAGAAATCACGTTTCTGCCTTGGCTTCTGTGGTTGTGCGCGGCTTCTTCACGCACTTCTACACCTAGGCTGACCTTGCCATAGCGAGTACGTAATTCGTCATAAGCACCGGTACCAATTCGGCCCATACCTAGAATAAGCACTTGGGCACGACCAGGGTCAATTCGCTTATCACGTCGGTGAAGCTTTTCTGACGCATGCTCTTTTAGCCATTTACCTGACTGCTGATAAAGCTTATGACCAGCTCGGTTTAAAGGAGCAGCGATTAGAAAAGACAGTGAAACTGCAATGGCAACGGCAACTAAGATATCACCCGACATCCAACCCATCTTGAAGGCGAGACCACCAACGATGAGGCCAAACTCGCTATAGTTAAACAGTGATAGCGAGGCAAGTAGAGACGTTCGAACACGGAACTTGAAGCGGTTGAGTACCAAGAAGTAGAGAACACCTTTCACTGGCAGCATCAGCAAGAACAAGATTGCGAGCATAAAGCCTTGAATGGTTGGTTGCTCTGACAGACCAATATTCAAGAAGAAACAGACAAGGAAAAGTTCTTTAAGGTTAAACAGCGACTTTGATAATTCTGAGGCTTTTGGGTGACCAGCAAGTAACATACCTAGAACAAGAGCCCCCAAATCTGGTTTCACACCAACCAAATGGAATAAACCAGCACCGACGACTAATGCGAAGAAGATGCCGGAAAGAACCAGCATCTCACCGTGACCAACCCAATCGAGCACTTTGTAGAACAGTGGGCGTAATAAGGGTAGGGCAAACAGAGCAATTGCATACCACTCAGGTATTTTGCCCGTAGAAGCCGTTAAGAATACTACGGCGAAGATATCCTGCATGACCAAGATACCAATCGCTAACGTTCCGTAGGTCGCATTCATTTCGCCTTTCTCTTGCAGAGTCTTAACCGCAAATACAGTACTAGAGAATGAAAGAGCAAAACCGAGCAGAACGATCTGTTCTACCGACATGGCAGCTAGCGATGAAATACCTAAGAACTTAAAGCCAAACAGGGCGACGGCGAAAAACAGAGTGGATAAAAGGTTGTGGATTGTCGCGCCAGCCCAGATCTCTTTAGAGAGTAGGGTTTTGATATCGAGCTTTAAGCCGATAGTAAATAGAAGCAGCGTGACACCAAGGTCAGCTAAAGTAATGATGGTGTCATTGGTTTCAAAGCCAAAGGCAAAAAGCCCAAAGCCTGCAACCAAAAAACCAACTAATGGGGGAAGGTGACACTTTAAAGCAATAAATCCTGCGATAAACGCAGTGGATATTAATATAAGTTCCATAACTTGTTGTTGTAGTTCCCTAGCTTAAAAAAACGGGCCGTGTTTATACAAACACGGCCCGCGGAAAATCAGAATTGTTTTCTCTAGTCTTCGAGAAGCTTCTGCAGTAACACGCCGTTAAGCATGGCGCGCTTAATCATAGCAAAAGCTCCCATCGTAGGATGTTTATCGATCTGTGATGCTACAATAGGCAGGCCGCTATGGAAAGTCGTTAACGACTGATTCTCTACATTGCGCTTAATTGCAGGAAAAACAATCTCTTGTGCCTTGGTAATATCACCAGCAATGATAACTTTTTGAGGGTTAAATAAGTTAATCGTCATCGCGATAGCCTTACCTAACTGGTTTCCTACTCGAACTAAGCTTTGCTTGGCTAGCTCATCACCATTAATCGCGTGGTCACAAACGTCTTGAATCGTAATATGCTCAAGCTCTGTTAAAGAAGACTCATAGCCTTGTTTAATCAGCTTCTGCACGCGTTCAACGATAGCTGGGTTTGCCGCTACTGTTTCAAGACAGCCGAAGTTACCACATTGGCATTGCTCGCCTAGCGGATCAATTTGGATATGACCAATTTCACCCACATTACGGTTATGACCTAGGAAAACCTGACCATTAACGATAATACCTGCACCTGTACCACGGTGAACACTGACCAAAATAGAATCTTGGCTATCTTTACTTGCACCGAAGTAGTGCTCAGCAAGCGCCATTCCACGAACATCGTTACCAACAAAACAAGCAACATGGAATGTATCGCGAATAATGTCGCTTAATGCGAGGTTATCGATGTCGGTATTCGGCATGTACTCAACAACACCGGTCGTTGGGTTAACCAAGCCTGGAAGCGTGACACCAATAGCAATCAGTTGATCGATCTTTGGTTGATGCTCAGCAATGAAAGCTTTGAGGTTATTGACCAAGCCTTGGGTAAGGTCTGATTGGTCTGAATAATTCAGGTCTTGCTGTTGGAAAGCCAATTCACGACCACCAAGGTCATGCAGGCTTATTTGAATGTAGTCTCGACCCAAACGCACAGCAACAGAATGAAAAGGCTCTACTTCTGTGGTTAGGGAGATAGCGCGTCTACCGCCAGTAGACGCTTGCTGCGCAACCTCTTTAATTAGGCCGCGCTCTAAAAGTTGGCGGGTAATTTTTGTAACACTTGCCGGTGCGAGTTGGCTTACATCAGCCACTTGTATACGACTGATAGGTCCCTGTTGGTCTATAAGTCGGTATACCGCCGCACTGTTTAGTTGTTTAACTAAGTCTACGTTACCTATTTGTCCGCCATTCATACTTAATTGTGCTCGTATTGTCCGTTAACAACAGTCGCTTTAACGTTAAAGTCTCGGTCAAATACAGCTAGGTTTGCAACCATGCCTTTTTTGATTCGACCTAGCTTGCTTTCTACACCGATAGCCGTAGCTGGGTATAGCGTAGCCATGCGAAGAGCTTCGTCTAAAGCGATACCAGCGTGCTCAACTGTATTCTGAACTGCTTCAATCATAGTCAGAGCTGAGCCGCCCAGTGTGCCGTTTTCATCAACACACTTACCATCACGGTAATATACTTTCTTACCGACAAAAATAAAGTATTCCATGTCAGCACCTGCAGGAGCTGTGGCATCCGTCACTAATACCAACTTTTCTCCCTTGATTTTATGCGCAATTCTGATGTTTGCGTAATCAACGTGGAAGCCGTCGGCAATAATGCCAGCGTAAACCTCAGGAGTATCGTAAATCGCGCCAACAACGCCAGGCTCACGACCAACCATCGGCGTCATTGCATTGAACAGGTGAGTGGCGAACGTGATACCAGATTCGAAACCTTGACGCGCTTCTGCGTAAGTTGCGTTGGTGTGGCCGATAGAAACGACAACGCCGGCTTTGTGCAGGCGTTCGATGTGTTCAGGGTCGTTAAGCTCTGGAGCCAATGTTACTTTTGCAACAAGGTCACGGTTCTCACAGATAAGCTCAATCATTTCGTTGTCAGATTTACGAATGTGATCGACGCTATGGATGCCTTTTTTCGCAACGTTTAGGTAAGGGCCTTCAAGGTGCAGACCTAAAGATTGGTTTTGGTACTGGTTATGGTATTCACGAGCTGCCGTAATAACCGCACGCATATCTTCGTCTGAAGAGGTGATAAGCGTTGGTAGGAAGCTAGTACAGCCAGATTTCAGGTTTGCTTTGTGCATGATCTGCATGGTTTCTGCAGTGATCTCATCGTTAAGCATTACACCGCCACAACCATTCAGTTGTAGGTCAATGAAACCTGGGCTTAGGTTTGCTCCGTCTAGGTCGCGAAGCTCGATTCCTTCTGGCAATTCAGAGATAGGACAGACTTTTTTGATCAGTTCGTTTTCGATTACAACAGCATGATCGGTTAGAACATCACTACCAGTGTAAATTTTACAGTTACTTAGCGCGTACATAGTCAGCTAATCCTTATTTCGTGAGATCTTTTAAATTCGTTCGTTACCTAAATGCGGACTTAGTTTGCGAGCATCATTTACGTAACGATTTATCTTTTATGGGCAAACGGCTTCAAAATGATAAGCGATTTAAGTTGTTGAAAAACATATGAACAATTGATTTTTATTATACATTTAGGTTCATCAATAATGATTATTCACGGTGCTCTATAAGCCCGGAGTTACCATCTTTTTGCCTAATGATTAGATTTGGATTTTATCCATAAATGTTCATTTTTTTGAATGATAAAATAAGTTTTATGATCTCGCTAGCAAAAACCTCTGGATTTGGTAAAAACTGGTGATTAGGATCACAAATGGTAAGGTTTTAATTTGCGGAGCAAAATTAATTGAATACACTGAATAGGACTAAATTGAGCGACTAAAATAAGTTTCTCAAACGAATTCTAAAAAATCCTATAGGGGGAAACAACTGGTGAATATTCTAGGATATGCGCAGAAGCTTGGTAAGGCGTTAATGCTACCAATCGCAACGCTTCCGATTGCGGCATTGCTGCTACGTCTGGGTCAACCAGACTTACTCGATATCGCATTCATGGCATCTGCTGGTAACGCAATCTTCAGTCAACTACCATTATTGTTTGGTTTGGGTATAGCTATTGGTCTTTCTAAAGACGGTAACGGCGCAGCAGGTCTTGCTGGTGCAGTTGCTTACTTTGTTCTGACAGCAACCGCAACAAACATCGATGCTAGTGTAAATATGTCATTCTTCGGCGGTATCTTTGCAGGTATCATCGCAGGTCACTCTTACAATGCATTCCACGCGACTCGTCTTCCAGAGTGGCTAGCATTCTTCTCTGGCAAACGTCTAGTTCCTATTATGGCTGGTCTATTTGCTCTAGTTGCTGGCGCAATCTTTGGTGTTGTATGGCCTGCTGTTCAATCTGGTCTAGATGCACTTGCTCACGCAGTTTCAACGTCTGGCGCTATCGGTCAATTTGTTTACGGTACTCTTAACCGTGCACTTATCCCAGTAGGTCTACACCATGTACTGAACTCGTACTTCTGGTTCGGTATGGGCTCTTGTCAAGAGATTGTAGTTGCTGCAGAAGGCTTCTCTCAACTTTGTGTTGACCCTGCACTAGCTAAAACTTTAGTTGTTGGTCAAGAGTACACATTTGAATTTGCTAACTCAGTTAACCCAGAAATTGTTGCAACTGTTAAAGAAGTAACTGAAACAGTTAAATCTGGCGACCTACACCGTTTCTTCGGCGGCGATAAAGGCGCTGGCGTATTCATGAACGGTTTCTTCCCAGTAATGATGTTCGGTCTACCAGGTGCTGCACTTGCAATGTACCTAGCTGCTCCTGCTGAAAAACGTAGCCAAGTTGGTGGCGCACTATTCTCAGTTGCATTCTGTTCATTCCTAACAGGTATCACAGAGCCGCTAGAATTCATGTTCGTATTCCTAGCTCCTGCTCTATACGCAATGCACGCTGTATTTACAGGTTTGTCTCTAGTAGTTGCTAACATGTTTGGTACTCTGCACGGTTTCGGTTTCTCTGCTGGTCTTATCGACTTCGTATTGAACTGGGGTCTAGCAACTAAACCATTCGTACTACTACTAATCGGTCTTGGCTTCGGTGCTCTATACTTCTTCACTTTCTCTTTCGCAATCCGCGCTTTCAACTTGAAATCGCCAGGTCGTGAAGATGATGACGAAGCTGTTGCAGCTCCTGCTGGCGAAGCACCAAAGGGCGACCTTGCACGTCAATACCTTAAAGCTCTAGGTGGTCACGACAACCTAACTTCAATCGACGCTTGTATCACTCGTCTACGTCTAACTCTTAAAGACCGCTCTGTTGCAGATGAAGTTGTTCTTAAGAAACTTGGTGCTAAAGGTGTGGTTAAACTAGGTGAAAACAACCTACAGGTTATCCTAGGCCCACTAGCTGAAATCGTAGCTGGCGAAATGAAAGCTATTGGTGCAGGCGAAGACCTATCTGATGTAAAACTTCCACAGTAAGGGAAGTACTTAGTTAAGACGTAAAGTTACTCTTAAGTAAGTGTCAAATTGAAAGCCTCCCACATGGGAGGCTTTTTTGTGCCTGCAGTTTAAGACCAGCGAACACGGTTCGTTCTATTCTTCATCGAATAGCAGAAATAATCGCAATTAACGGACGGTTCTTATTGTGCAAAGGCTAAGAATTGTGGATGATTAGCAACAATGATCTTTCTATCTTTGACTGGCGCTATAAGCGACCGTTTTCTTGGGGACGAAAGATAACTTTCTCTGACAATACTAAATACATAGAGGTGCTATAGATGAGTGAAGCTGAGGCTCGTCCATCGAATTTCATTCGCCAAATTATTGATAAAGATTTAGCGGATGGTACACACAGTAGCGTGCATACTCGTTTCCCGCCGGAGCCAAATGGCTACCTGCACATTGGTCACGCTAAATCTATTTGCTTGAACTTTGGTATTGCTCAGGACTACCAGGGAAAATGTAATCTTCGTTTCGATGATACAAACCCTGAAAAAGAAGACGTTGAATACGTTGAGTCAATTAAGAATGATGTAAGCTGGTTAGGCTTCGAATGGTCTGGTGATATTTGTTACTCATCAAACTACTTCGATACGCTTTATGCTTATGCTGTGGAATTAATTAATAAAGGCTTAGCGTATGTTGACGAGCTAAGTCCTGATCAAATCCGTGAGTACCGTGGCACGCTAAAAGAGCCTGGTAAAGCGAGCCCATACCGTGACCGCAGCCCTGAAGAGAACCTAGCGTTGTTTGAAAAAATGCGTGAAGGTGGCTTTGAAGAAGGTAAAGCGTGTCTACGTGCTAAGATCGACATGAGCTCTTCGTTCATGGTTATGCGCGATCCTGTTATCTACCGTGTTCGTTTTGCTCACCACCATCAAACGGCTGACAAGTGGTGCATTTACCCAATGTACGACTTTACTCACTGTATCTCTGATGCGCTGGAAGGTATTACGCACTCTATCTGTACGCTTGAATTCCAAGATAACCGTCGTTTGTACGATTGGGTTCTAGATAACATCACGATTGACTGCCAACCTCGTCAGTACGAGTTTAGCCGCCTGAATCTTGAATATACAGTGATGTCTAAGCGTAAGCTGAACCAACTTGTGGTTGAAAACCTAGTTCAAGGTTGGGATGACCCACGCATGCCTACTATTTCTGGCCTACGTCGTCGTGGTTTTACTTCAAGCTCGATTCGTGAATTCTGTAAGCGTATTGGTGTAACTAAGCAAGAGAACATGATTGAGTTCGGTTCACTTGAATCTTGCATCCGTGATGATCTGAACGAAAATGCACCTCGTGCAATGGCTGTTCTGGATCCAGTTAAGATCGTTATCGAAAACTACGAAGCAGATACAGTAGAAACGCTAACGGTTGCAAACCACCCGAACAAGCCAGAAATGGGTACTCGTGAAGTTCCATTTACACGCGAAGTTTGGATCGAACGTGACGACTTCCGTGAAGAAGCAAACAAAAAGTACAAGCGTTTGGTTCTAGGTAAAGAAGTTCGCCTGCGTGGTGCTTACGTGATCAAAGCTGAACGTATCGAAAAAGATGCAGAAGGCAACATTACGACTATCTTCTGTTCTTACGACAATGAAACATTGGGTAAGAACCCTGCAGATGGCCGCAAAGTGAAAGGCGTTATCCACTGGGTATCGGCTGATAAAGCACTGCCTGCTGAGATTCGTTTGTACGATCGTCTATTCACAGTGCCAAACCCAGCCGCTGCTGATGACTTCGCTGCAACGCTAAACCCTGAATCACTTGTTACGCTAAATGGTTTTGTTGAACCTAGCTTAGCAGAAGGTGTGGCAGAGCAAGCGTACCAGTTTGAACGTACAGGTTACTTCTGTGTGGATTCGAAAGACTCTAAAGCAGATGCACTAGTCTTCAACCGCACGGTTGGTCTACGTGACACATGGGGTAAAACTGAAGCTTAATGCTTGAGTATTTAGTTTGTTAAAAACGACCCAATAAAAAACCGGCTTAGGGCCGGTTTTTTTGTGTCTTAAATTTGATTACCAAGGTGTTTCTAGTGACCAACTAGCGTTTTAAGCACTAGAGCCAGAGTTTTAGGGATTATTAGGGTCTTGTTGGGTTACTTCACCCGTGCGTGAGTTATACCAGAAAACATAACCTGCATTACCAGGATCGCTGTCGAAATCGACTCCAGTGTAGATGAAGTAGCAAAGCGCGAGTTTGTTTTGAGGACTACCGTCTTTGGCAACAAAACTATGGTTTTGACGGCGGGTAATAAAATCAAAATTGTTGGACTGGTTCGGGTCTGTAGTAGCGGTCAGGTCGGTTGTCATAATGGCATTCCATATTGACACACACCCTTGGTCACCTTGACCTATGTTGTAAGGCTGCCCCATAGGGTTGCCTTTATCGACGCCGAGTGGGTAGCCGACGTCATTTATGTCCAATTGAGCATTGCAGTCTCCGTCTTCCCCAAAACCTGGCATGTCATTCATTTCAGCGTTGCCGCCGCCGCTGACCAGCCATTTACTGTGAGCAAACGTGATCGCAGTTTGAAATTGAGATTGAGCAGCGTCAAACAGAGCGATACGGCCATCGGTTTGAATGTTAAGAAAACGGGGAAGGGCAACAATAGCAAGCACTGCAATAATCACTACAACAACCAACATCTCAATTAAAGTAAAAGCCTTAACTAGCGGGATTCTTTTCATGGATACTTTATGATGCCCTATATAAAAAACGCCGGCCTAAGCCAGCGTTCTGTATTACTACTTCGCTTTATGCGCGTCTGGATTGCCTTTGCAATCTCCGTTAATGCTTTTGCCGTACAAGTACAAACTGTGGTTTGTTAGTTGCACGTTGTAACGCTGAGCAATCTCTTTCTGTCTTTCTTCGATGATGTCATCAGAGAATTCGATCACTTCGCCACAATCTAAACATACAAGGTGGTCGTGGTGGTGCTGTGTAGAAAGTTCAAATACAGACTTGCCGCCTTCGAAGTGGTGACGAGTTACAATGCCAGCGTCATCGAATTGGTTAAGTACTCGATAAACGGTTGCAAGACCGATTTCTTCACCTAGGTCGATCAGCTTCTTATATAAATCTTCAGCACTAATATGTTGGCAGTCTGGCTGTTGTAATACTTCTAAAATTTTGAGCCGTGGAAGGGTCACTTTAAGACCTGCATCTTTTAGCGCTTGATTATTGTCTGACATATACTTTCCTGTTGATGATCTGCAGCAATTAACAGAATTCAATATTAATACCATTATAGTTTAGTCAGGCATAACAATAAACCACGAACTTCAACGGGTTACTTACTGACATCACAATCTGTTTTGTAAATTGGAAGTATCTCACTTATAGTGGAGGTACGACCAGTCAAGGTGACGGTGTTTCTGATATGAACATGGAATGTTGTTATGAATAAGCAACTCGCAAAAATATATAAACCCAACATTGTAAAATTTGCTCTTAATATTTGGCCTCCCTTTTGGGGAGCGGGTATTCGAATAGCCCACATTAGCACTGACTTTAGGGTTGTTAAGACAGTACTTAAGCTACGCTGGTGGAATAAGAACGCCAATCGTACTCAATATGGCGGCAGTATCTTTTCTCTTACCGATCCCGTTTACTCATTGATGTTAATGGGAATTTTAGGTGAACGATATTATGTTTGGGATAAAGAAGCGAGCATTAACTTCATCAAGCCGGGGCAATCGGACTTGTATGCAGATTTTGAGATAAGGCAAGGGCAGCTTGACGATATCTATCGTCAGACGCAACTCGGTGAAAAGTGTTTCCCCGAATTTATTATTCACGTGAAAGATAAGCAGGGTAATGTGGTTTCAGAAATTCAACGCACCCTCTATGTAAGAAAGAAGCCGCAATTTAGAGATGATGATGAAGCATTAGAGGCTGAGTGCTAATTAATAGATTTTAAATAGCAAAAAACCTCCTATAAGGAGGTTTTTTCATATCTACATAATGGTTATTAACTGTAACAATTAACAACCACTAGAGAATTAGTCTTCTAGCTCTGCTAGGCACATCTCTTCGTGGATTTGTTTAACCCAGTTAGATACGCGCTCATCAGTTAGCTCAGGTTGACGGTCTTCATCGATACATAGACCAACGAATTGGCTGTCATCGCCTTCAACTAAACCTTTCGATGCTTCGAATTCGTAGCCTTCAGTTGATGTGTGACCTAGGATAGTACCGCCTTTCGCTTCAACGATGTCACGGATAGTACCCATAGCATCACAGAAGTATTCTGCGTAATCTTCTTGGTCGCCACAACCAAAGATAGCAACAAGCTTAGTTGAGAAATCAATAGCTTCTAGCTCTGGGAAAAAGTCATCCCAATCACATTGTGCTTCGCCGTAGTACCACGTAGGGATACCAAGCAGCAGTAGATCGAAGTTATCGATATCTTCTTTGCTGCTTTTTGCAATGTCTTGAACGTGAACGAGCTGTTTGCTCAATTGCTTTTGAATCATCTTAGCAACAGCTTCAGTGTTACCTGTATCGCTACCAAAGAAGAGACCTACACTTGCCATAGAATCATTACCTTTCATTTTGTCTGTTGTCGGTGTAATAAAGTTCGGAAGAGAATCGTTAGATCCCAGTTCCTTCCCAGCTTAGTTGGATTATCCCTTTGGCGATAAAACCCGCACAGCCAAGGAAAAGTACTAACCATACGATGCGACGACCAAATGGAGGAACATTTCCCTGCTTGAGAACGTCCTTAATTGCCATACCGATTAAAAAGAAAATCGCGGCAAACAGGAGATCTAAACCAACAGATTCGATGATGTTCATGTAGTCGTAAAGCATGGGAACCTTATATACCAATTTTGCTTGGGGCACTATATCACTGTTGTGAGATAAAGTTAATCTGCAGTAATTACACAGCTCTCATTTATCTGCACGAAAAAGCGCAGTTAAGCGATGAATTTTCTAATTGCTCTAAGTACTTCTGCTGGTTTTTCAGCATGCAGCCAGTGACCTGTGTTGGCAATGACATGCGCTTTTGCGTTAGAAAATTGCTGCTGAACGGCTGCTTGATGTTCTGCGGTGAGGTAATCTGAATCCCCACCTTTAATGAGCAAGGTTTTGACCGAGGTTTTCTCGATCGGTTCCCAACCAATAATATGTGGGTAGTTGCTCAATAACGAAGCAACATTGAAGCGCCATTCCATGATGCCTTGCTCTGTTTTGAACAAAGATTTGGTTAAAAACTGGCGAACGCCATCGATCTCGATATGTTTTGCGAGAACCTTGAGTGCATCTGAGCGTGAAGTCGGCTCTTCTTCTATCACGGCTTGCAGGCCTGCGAATACGTTGTCGTGGCGACTCTGAGTGTACGCGACCGGAGCCATATCCAAGACAATCAATTTATGCAGCGCAAGATGTTGTGTCAGTGCCATCGCTACTTTGCCACCCATCGAGTGACCAATCACAGTGACGTCTTCTGACTTAAGATCATGCAGCAGTTGAGCCACGTCTTGTGCCATCGCTTGATAGTTATGAGTGTCACTATGGAAGGATTGACCGTGGTTGCGGAGATCGATACTAAGTACCTGATGATCGGCTTTTAGATCCCTAGCGAGCAAGCCAAGGTTGTCCAGATTACCGAATAATCCATGGATCAAAACAATGGTGTGACCCTCACCTTCAATTTTATAGTTGAGCTGTACTGACATTTTTATCTTATTCATGGTGGGTTTGACGTAGAGTATCCGCGCGGATCTCGCTATAATCCCCCAGAGTTTAAACATTGAGATTGTGAAAAGCGAATGAAAACAATTGAGGTTGATGAGGACCTATACCGTTTTATTGCGGGTCAGACAGAACGTATTGGCGAAAGCGCTTCAGATATTCTGCGCCGCTTGTTACAGGTTGATAGCCAAGGCATGGCTCCGATCGAAGAGATCGTTGAGCCAAAAGGTATCGTTGTTAGCAAAGAGGTAGGCTTTACTCCAGAGAAGTTCGATGGCGTTAAAGAAATGCGCTCACTACTAATATCAGATGAGTTTGCATCACTAAAGAAAGCCATTGATCGTTTCATGCTTGTGTTATCAACACTGCATAAAATCGACCCTTTAAGCTTTTCAGAAGCAACTCAAGTAAAAGGCCGTAAGCGCGTTTACTTTGCAGATAACGAAGCGACGTTGCTAGCAAACGGCAACACGACTAAGCCTAAAGCTATTCCACAAAGTCCTTTTTGGGTTATTACTAATAACAATACAAGCCGAAAAAGACAGATGGTTGAGCAGCTTATGAGCCGCATGAATTTCCAAGCAGAATTGATAGAAAAAGTAACAGGTTCAATTTAACGAAATCTGATTTAAACCTCATAATATCCATGGATAAGAAGATATTATGAGGTTTTTTTGTTTTAAAATTTTATATATAAGGATGTCGAAAAATGGCTATGCACCCTCGTGCTGGGCAGAAAGCTCAGCAGGAAGATCTTCATAATATCCCGGCTTTAGTTGCTAACTATTTCTTACAGCAACCGGATGCTACGAACCCAGATCATAAAGTACTTTTCGGTACTTCAGGTCACCGCGGTACAGCAGACAAATCAACATTTAACGAAAACCACATTCTAGCAATTGCACAAGCGGTTGCTGAAGTTCGTGCCGAGCAAGGTACAACTGGCCCTCTTTTCTTAGGTAAAGATACTCACGCTCTATCTGAGCCTGCGTTCTCTACGGTTATCGAAGTGCTTGTAGCGAACGGTGTTGAAGTTATTATTCAAGAAAACAACGGCTTTACTCCAACACCTGGTATCTCGCACGCGATTCTTACGCACAACCTAGTGAATGACAAAAAAGCCGACGGCATTGTTATCACGCCTTCACATAACCCACCTCAAGACGGCGGTATTAAATACAACCCGACACACGGTGGCCCAGCTGAAGCTGAACTGACTCAAGCGATTGAAGACCGTGCGAACGTGATCATTGCTGAGCAAATGCAAGGTGTTAAGCGTACGCCTATCGCACAGGCTAAACAGTCTGAGCTAGTAAAAGAAGTTGACCTAGTCGCGCCATACGTCGCTGATTTGGTTAACGTCGTGGATATGGAAGCGATCCAGAAAGCAAACATCAAGATTGGTGTTGATCCACTGGGTGGCAGCGGTATTGATTACTGGCGTCAAATTGGTAAAGCGTACAATCTAGATCTTACTCTGGTAAGTGAAGCGGTTGACCCTTCATTCCAATTCATGTCTCTAGATAAAGATGGCGTAGTTCGTATGGACTGTTCTTCTCCATACGCAATGGCAGGCTTACTGGCGCTTAAAGACGAGTACGCTCTAGCATTTGGTAACGACCCAGATTACGATCGCCACGGTATCGTGACACCTAAAGGTTTGATGAATCCAAACCACTTCTTAGCGGTTTGTATTGATTACCTATACCGTAACCGTGAAGGTTGGGGTAAAGACGTTGCTGTTGGTAAGACACTAGTATCAAGTGCATTAATCGATCGCGTAGTTTCTGACTTAGGTCGCGAACTTTGTGAAGTGCCAGTTGGTTTCAAATGGTTCGTTGATGGCTTATACAACGGCCAGTTTGGTTTTGGTGGCGAAGAGAGCGCAGGTGCTTCTTTCCTACGTAAAGACGGTACGCCTTGGTCAACAGATAAAGACGGCCTGATTCTTTGCTTGCTTGCGGCTGAGATCACAGCAGTGACAGGTAAGAACCCACAAGAATACTACGAAGAACTTGCCGCTAAACACGGTGAATCTAAGTACAACCGTATTCAAGCGGTAGCAAATGGTGCACAGAAAGACGTGCTGAAGAAACTATCTCCAGAGATGGTTTCTGCTGAGACGTTGGCTGGTGATGCAATTACTGCACGCTTAACACACGCTCCAGGTAACGGTGCTGCGATTGGTGGCTTGAAAGTGACAACTGAGAACGGCTGGTTTGCTGCGCGTCCATCAGGCACTGAAGACATCTACAAGATCTACTGTGAAAGCTTTAAGGGTGAAGAGCACCTGAAAGCAATCGAAGCAGAAGCTCAAGAGATTGTTAACCAAGTATTTGCAGCCGCTGGCCTATAATCGAATCTCGATTACTAGAGTTGCTAAGTAAATAGAAGAAGGGTTGATGTGAAAGCATCAACCCTTTTTGTTTGTGTTAGTTACGTATAAGCGGGAAAAGGTAACTGAGTTAGCTCAGACGACTAACCGTGTGGCCAACTTTGTGGCATCACAAACCAGAATTGCCCCGACTTTGTTTGCCCATGGACGAAGCGATCACCGAACTCGGTGATCGGCTGACTGCTGAAATCATCCGTCCCTGCTGCCCATTGCTCTTTGGTGAGTGGATACAGTGGTTCACTGATTAAATGAGCCTGATCTTGATAGCACCAAAAGCCGTTTACTTGGCTTGGGTTAATGTCATAGCCCAAGCATTTTGTCGGTATGTTTTGCTCTAAGAAAGGGTTGGTGTATAGACGGCCTTGCATCAGTAAGTGTTTTGAGTCGACATCGATTTCTGGATATTGCTCAACAAAGGCGGCAGAAGAGGACATTTCGAGTTGGTGGCTGAGCATCCTGTCGAGTTTCTTATCCAATTGGTCGTGAGAGTTGGGTCCAAACCATGTTTGTTCGTGGAGCAGATAAAACTTAATCGCCACTTCCCAATGTTCCAGCTTTTGGCTGCTCTCCTCTTTAAGAATAAAGTCGATTGCACCGAGAGTTCTGCCTTCCACATTGATCTGAATCTCGTCGTGCTTTATCGAGTAATTCGGTGAGGCAGCGATCACTTGCTCGCATAGATATTGGTAGAGGAAACCTAATCTAGGATTACCCTCATAAGTATGTGATGAGTCGATGGCATGGTTGCTAGAGAATGCACTGAGATCCGAAACCGGTGGCTTGATTTCTAGTAATGGCGGTGAGTCGATGACCCATTGGTAAAAACGTTGCAGTGCTGTCATCTCTTCCTCATAAACTCATCGTGGGGCTTTCGACATTCTACCCGTAAATTGATATAACGACGTTATTATAAAGGTAAGCTGGAAAGAAAAATGATTAACTTACAATTAGAAAAGCTACTTAACGAAAAACTGCAGCCACAGCAGATTAAAGATTACTGTCCTAATGGTCTTCAAGTTGAAGGCGCGACAGAAGTGAAGCGAATCGTTACTGGTGTAACAGCTTCTCAAGCCTTGATTGATAAAGCGGTAGAACTGAACGCAGACGCTTTGTTGGTTCATCACGGTTTCTTTTGGAAAGGTGAGTCAGAGGCAATTCGTGGCATGAAGGGCAAACGCATTCGCACTCTGATAAAGAATGACATTAACCTTTTGGGTTATCACTTACCTCTCGATATCCACCCTGAACTTGGTAACAACGCCAAACTCGCTGAACTGCTTGATATTGAAGTAGAAGGTGGCTTGGAAGGGCACCCACAATCGGTTGCTATGTTTGGTAGATTAAGAACACCAATGACAGGTACTGAATTCGCAGAAAAAATCGATCAAGCTCTAAATCGTAAACCACTGCATATCGCTCCAGAAAACCAAGACAAAATGATAACGACCGTCGGTTGGTGTACTGGTGGTGGTCAAGACTACATTGAGCTAGCGGCTTCTCAAGGCATTGATGCTTTTATTTCTGGTGAAATTTCTGAGCGCACTACTTACTCAGCACGCGAGCAAGACATTCATTATTTTGCTGCTGGCCACCACGCGACTGAGCGATACGGTGTAAAAGCGTTAGGTGAATGGTTAGCGGAAGAACATGGCTTGGATGTTGAGTTTATTGATATCGATAACCCAGTTTAAGAGCAGATGCGAGATAAGGGGTACGAGTCGAGTGTATGCGTCGTTCTCTAGAATTGAGCAGGTAACCTGTATAGTTTATCTGCTCGCTTAAGGAGATCCCCAACTCATTCGTCCCTCGTTCTTGGGGATGACGATATTATTTTATTCGTTCACTTCGCATTCTTGAGGATGACGGGGTTGAGAGCGTACAAAAGAAAAGGGGTTGATGTTCTCACATCAACCCCTTTTAACATTATGATTTATAGCAACTATTCACGTTCGTGAAGTGCTTTAAAGTCACGTTGTTCTTCACCAGTATATAGCTGACGAGGACGACCGATACGGTTCGTCGGATCGCTGTGCATTTCGTTCCAGTGAGCAATCCAACCGATGGTACGAGACATCGCGAAGATTACTGTAAACATAGATACTGGAATACCGATTGCTTTCAGAATGATACCTGAGTAGAAATCTACGTTCGGGTATAGCTTCTTAGAAACAAAGTACTCATCAGAAAGAGCGATACGCTCAAGTTCCATCGCTACGTCTAGTAGTGGATCTTGGATGTTTAGCTCTTTAAGCACTTCGTGACACGCTTCGCGCATTACTGTTGCACGTGGGTCGTAGTTCTTGTAAACACGGTGACCGAAGCCCATCAAACGGAATGGGTCATCTTTGTCTTTTGCTTTCGCAACGTATTCTTCAATGTTATCTACGCTACCGATCTCTTCAAGCATGCGCAGACAAGCTTCGTTTGCACCGCCGTGAGCTGGGCCCCAAAGTGATGCGATACCTGCTGCGATACACGCAAACGGGTTAGCACCAGATGAACCAGCAAGACGCACTGTAGACGTAGAAGCGTTCTGTTCGTGGTCAGCATGTAGAGTGAAAATCTTATCCATTGCACGAGCAACGATAGGGTTCACTTCATACTCTTCACATGGGTTTGCAAACATCATGTGTAAGAAGTTTTCTGCGTAGCCTAGGTCGTTACGTGGGTAGATAAACGGCTGACCGATTGAATATTTGTAACACATTGCAGCCAGTGTTGGCATTTTTGAAATCAGGCGGTATGCCGCAATTTCACGGTGTGTATCGTTGTTGACATCAAGTGAGTCGTGGTAGAACGCCGCTAGAGCGCCTACAACACCACACATTACAGCCATAGGGTGAGCGTCACGACGGAAGCCGTGGAAGAAACTAGCGATTTGCTCGTGCACCATAGTGTGACGTGTCACGGTAGTCTTGAACTTTTCGTACTCAGCTCGAGATGGGGCTTCACCGTAAAGAAGTATGTAACATACTTCTAAGTAATCAGCGTTATTGGCAAGTTGGTCGATTGGATAACCACGATGTAAAAGAATGCCTTTTCCACCGTCAATAAAAGTGATTTGAGACTCACAGGATGCAGTGGCAAGAAAACCAGGGTCAAAAGTGAAAAAACCATTAGAACCTAGTGTACGAACATCGATCACTGGAGTACCAAGTACACCTTCTGTAATCGGCAGCTCGATTGGCGCTTGACCTTCAATGTGAAGGGTAGCTTTCTTATCCGCCATAACAATCTCCTTTGTTTATTATTTAATCCGTCCAGGATGTTTATGTGCCATTTTTTTACTGGTCTTACGTGGGAAAGTCAATTTTTCTGAAGCTTTGTGTGCACTTGTTAGTGTTTTTTACATTAAATTCGTTAAAAATCTGGTCTGTGTAGCATTATTTGTTACATCAATTGTATTAGAATGTTGCCAGTCGTATAGTGACGCTGAAAAGTTTGGTTAAAACCTTATAAATGCAAGGCTAAGAAGAAATGTGAGGTGTCTTTCTTAATCGAGCAGTTAACAATTATTTTACAATTATCTAAGGCTCAACTTCAGTTATTTGTTAAGTTAATGTTAAATTTTGAAGGTTTACAATCAAATTTTGTCCATAACAATATCATAAGGTTATTTAATGACCATAATGCTCAATGGAGCTGAGTGAGCAAGCCCGTGAAAGAAAGAAAGACAAGACCTGTTAATTTAGATTTACAGACCATCCACTTTCCAATCACAGCAATAGCTTCCATCCTACACCGTGTGTCTGGGGTGATAACTTTTGTCGCGATTGGAATTTTGCTTTGGTTACTATCCATTTCCCTCTCATCCCCAGTAGGCTTTGCCGAAGCTAGCGACATTGTCGATGGTTTCTTCGTGAAGTTTATTCTGTGGGGCATTTTAACCGCTTTGGCTTACCACATTGCTGGTGGTATTCGTCACCTTCTTATGGACCTTGGTCACTTTGAAGAGCTGGAATCTGGCGCGAAGAGCGCTAAGGTTGCATTCGCAGCAACAGCGGTATTGTCTCTACTAGCGGGGATCTTAGTATGGTAAACAACGTTTCTACTTTTGGTCGTAATGGTGTCCACGATTATCTATTGATTCGTGCTACTGCCATCATTATGACGCTTTACACTATCTACCTAGTTAGCTTTTGTGCTTTCTCTGGTGATATCTCTTACGCATCTTGGACGCAATTCTTTGGTGGAACCTTCACTAAAGTCTTCACCATGTTAGCGCTTACTTCTGTTTTGGTTCACGCGTGGATCGGCCTATGGCAAGTACTAACTGACTACATCAAATGCGCAAAACTGCGTGTTGGTCTTCAAGTCGGTGTTGTTGCAGTTCTTCTTGGATATTTCTTCTCTGGTCTGTTTATTTTGTGGGGTGCGTAAGTGACTATTCCTGTTCGTGAGTTTGATGCCGTAGTGATCGGCGCTGGTGGTGCAGGTATGCGTGCCGCACTGCAAATTTCTGAGCAAGGCCTTTCTTGTGCATTGCTTTCTAAAGTTTTCCCTACTCGTTCTCATACGGTTTCAGCGCAAGGCGGCATCACTGTTGCTCTTGGTAACGCGCATGAAGACCATTGGGAACAACATATGTATGACACAGTAAAAGGTTCTGATTACATCGGTGACCAAGACGCTATCGAATACATGTGTAAAAACGGTCCTGAGTCGGTAATCGAACTCGAAAAAATGGGCCTGCCTTTCTCTCGTTTTGAGAACGGTACTATTTACCAGCGTCCTTTCGGTGGTCAATCTAAAAACTTTGGTGGTGAGCAAGCGGCTCGTACCGCAGCTGCAGCCGACCGTACTGGTCACGCACTGCTTCATACGCTTTACCAACAAAACATTAAACACAAAACGACGGTTTTCTCTGAGTGGTATGCACTGGATCTTGTTAAAAACGAAGATGGTGCAATTTTAGGTACTACCGCGCTTTGTATGGAAACGGGCGAGGTTTGCTACTTCAAAGCGAAGGCAACAATCCTTGCGACTGGTGGTGCTGGTCGTATCTACGCATCAACAACCAATGCACACATTAACACTGGTGACGGTGTTGGTATGGCGATTCGTGCTGGCGTTCCTATGCAAGACATCGAAATGTGGCAGTTCCACCCGACGGGTATCGCTGGTGCAGGTGTATTGGTAACGGAAGGTTGTCGTGGTGAAGGTGGTTACCTTCTCAATAAAGACGGCGAACGCTTCATGGAACGTTACGCACCAAACGCTAAAGACTTAGCGGGTCGTGATGTTGTTGCTCGTTCAATGATGGTTGAAATTCGTGAAGGTCGCGGTTGCGATGGCCCTTGGGGTCCACACATCAAGCTTAAGCTTGATCATCTAGGTAAAGAGACACTTGAATCTCGTCTTCCTGGTGTATGTGAACTTTCTCGTACCTTTGCTCACGTTGATCCAGTGAAAGAGCCAATCCCAGTAATCCCTACATGTCACTACATGATGGGTGGTGTTCCAACACAAGTTTCTGGTCAAGCTATTAAGCAAACCGAAGACGGCAACGATGTTGAAATCCAAGGTCTCTTTGCTTGTGGTGAAATCGCATCAGTATCAGTACATGGTGCCAACCGTCTAGGTGGTAACTCACTGCTTGATTTAGTGGTATTTGGTCGTGCGACAGGTCTACACCTAGGTGAGACACTGAAGAAGCAAGACGAAGCGAAACCTGCAACTGAAGCTGACATTGAGCGTTCACTAGAGCGTTACAACCGTTGGGAAAACAGCACAGACGGCGAAGATCCAGCGCAAATCCGTAAAGATCTTCAGCAATGTATGCAGAACAACTTCTCAGTATTCCGTGAAGGCAAAGCAATGGCTGAAGGCCTAGAAGAGCTAAAAGCGATTCGCGAGCGTCTGAAAAATGCACACCTATCTGATAAGTCTACAGAGTTCAACACTCAACGTATCGAGTGTCTAGAGCTTGAAAACTTGATGGAAACGGCATTCGCAACGGCTGTTGCTGCAAATTTCCGTACAGAGAGCCGTGGCGCACACGCTCGATTCGATTTCCCTGACCGTGATGATGAGCAATGGCTATGCCACTCACTTTACAACCCAGAGTCAGAGAGCATGACTAAGCGTGGTGTAAACATGGAACCTATCCATCGTGAAGCGTTCCCACCAAAAGCACGTACGTACTAAGGAGATATGACCATGAAACTGAATTTCTCTTTATATCGTTACAATCCAGATGTCGACCAGAAACCTTATATGAAGGAATACACTCTAGAAGTGGATGAAGGTTCAGACATGATGCTTTTGGATGCGCTTATTCTGTTGAAAGAGCAAGATCCAACAATCTCATTCCGTCGCTCATGCCGTGAAGGTGTATGTGGCTCGGATGGTTTGAACATGAACGGTAAAAATGGCCTAGCGTGTATCACGCCATTGTCTGCGCTTTCGGGCCAAGACAAGATTGTGATTCGCCCACTGCCTGGCTTACCCGTTGTTCGTGACCTGATTGTAGACATGACTCAGTTCTACGATAACTACGAAAAAGTGAAGCCATTCTTAGTGTCTGATGGCAATGTGCCACCGGCTCGTGAAAACTTACAAAGCCCTGATGAGCGTGCTCATTTAGATGGATTGTACGAATGTATCATGTGTGCATGTTGTACAACGTCATGCCCATCATTCTGGTGGAACCCTGACAAATTCATCGGACCAGCAGGCCTGCTTGCAGCGTACCGTTGGCTAATTGATAGCCGAGATACAGCGACAGACGAACGTTTGTCCGATCTTGATGATGCATTTAGCGTTTTTCGTTGCCATGGCATCATGAATTGTGTAAGTGTTTGTCCTAAGGGATTAAATCCGACGAAAGCGATTGGTCACATCAAGACCATGCTAGTGAATCGTTCGGTTTAAGTTATATAAAAATTGCCGCCCTAGAAGTTTTGGGGCGGCCTTTTAATAGCTCGGCATAGACCGCAGCAAACGTGAAAACTACTGGTTAAGGGAAAATATGCACAACGGCGTGATGAAGGCATGGCTCGAGTCTTCACACTTGGCTGGCGCCAATGCAACGTACGTAGAAGAACTCTATGAACTGTATCTAAGTGACCCAGATTCGGTAAGTGACGAATGGAGAAGTGTTTTTGAAGAACTGCCTGTGCAAGCTTCAGAGACAGTGGAACAACCACACTCTCGTGTTCGTGAATACTTCCGTCGACTCGCTCAAGAAACAAAGCATTACAGTGTCCAAGTTAGTGATCCAGATGTCGATGCGAAACAAGTAAAGGTTCTGCAACTTATTAATGCCTATCGATTCCGAGGGCATCAAGCAGCAAATCTAGACCCCCTAGGTTTATGGAAAAGAGCGACAGTTGATGAACTGGACCCTTCTTTCCACACTCTTACCGAAGATGACCTCAATGAGACGTTCAACGTCGGCTCTTACGCCATTGGCCAAGAGACGATGGTGCTTAAAGATCTCTACAAATCTCTAAAGCAAACGTATTGTGGCTCTATTGGTGCTGAATACATGCACATGACAAATACAGAGCAAAAGCGTTGGATCCAACAACGTTTAGAGTCTGTATCTGGTCAACCCTCTTTCAACAAAGAAGAAAAGCAAGCTTTCCTAGAAGAGCTAACTGCTGCTGAAGGTCTTGAGCGCTATCTTGGTGCGAAATTCCCAGGCGCAAAACGCTTCTCGTTGGAAGGTGGTGATGCTCTTATCCCAATGACGAAAGAAATTATTCGTCATGCTGGCGGACAAGGCATGCGTGAAGTTGTTGTTGGTATGGCTCACCGTGGTCGTCTAAACATGTTGGTCAACGTGCTTGGTAAAAAGCCACAAGACCTGTTTGACGAGTTTGCGGGCAAGCACGATGACACGTGGGGTACTGGTGATGTGAAATACCACCAAGGCTTCTCTGCGGACTTCGCAACGCCAGGCGGCAACGTTCACTTAGCACTAGCATTTAACCCATCTCACTTAGAAATCGTAAACCCGGTAGTTATCGGTTCAGTACGTGCACGTCAAGATCGCCTTGGTGATAATGATGGTAGCCGTGTACTTCCAATTACTATCCATGGTGACTCAGCTATCGCTGGTCAGGGTGTAGTACAAGAGACGTTTAACATGTCTCAAGCTCGTGGTTTCTGTGTAGGTGGTACGGTTCGTATCGTTGTAAACAACCAAGTTGGTTTTACAACGTCTAACCCTCGCGATACACGCTCTACGATGTACTGTACCGATATCGCGAAGATGGTTCAGGCTCCGATTTTCCACGTTAACTCTGATGATCCAGAAGCGGTTGCGTTTGTTGCGCGTCTTGCATTGGATTACCGTAATACGTTTAAGCGTGATGTTGTTATTGATTTGGTTTGTTACCGTCGCCACGGTCACAATGAAGCCGATGAGCCGAATGCAACACAGCCTTTGATGTACCAAAAAATCAAGAAGCACCCAACACCACGTAAGCTTTACGCTGACGTGCTAATGGAGCGCGGTGAGTTTGGTATTGATACAGCAACTCAGCTAGTTAACGAATATCGTGATGCACTTGATCACGGTGAAGTTGTGGTTAAAGAGTGGCGTCCAATGGCTCTTCACTCAGTAGACTGGTCTCCTTACCTAGGTCACGACTGGAACATCGAGTGGGATAACAAGATTGATATCGAGCGCCTGAAAGAGCTTGGTACCAAACTTTGTCAATACCCGGACAGCCACAAGCTGCAAAGCCGAGTAAATAAACTGTACAACGATCGTACTGCCATGGTGAATGGTGAGAAACAAGTCGATTGGGGTATGGCTGAAACTCTGGCATACGCAACACTTGTTGACGACGGTAAGCGTATTCGTATCTCAGGCCAAGATTCAGGTCGTGGTACGTTCTTCCACCGTCACTCAGTACTGCACAATCAATCAGATGCAAGCACGTATGTTCCTCTTGCGAACATTCATGATAAACAAGGGCCATTCCAAGTGTTTGACTCTGTGTTATCTGAAGAAGCGGTACTCGCATTTGAGTATGGTTACGCGACAGCAGAGCCAAGCGGTCTAACCCTTTGGGAAGCTCAATTTGGTGACTTCGCAAACGGTGCACAAGTTGTTATCGACCAATTCATTTCATCAGGTGAGCAAAAGTGGGCACGTCTATGTGGTCTAACTATGCTGCTTCCTCACGGTTATGAAGGCCAAGGCCCGGAGCACTCTTCTGCACGTCTTGAGCGTTACCTTCAGTTATGTGCTGAACAAAACATGCAGGTTGTTGTTCCTTCAACACCAGCTCAGGTTTACCACATGATTCGCCGTCAGGTTGTTCGACCAATGCGTCGTCCACTGATTGTAATGTCACCTAAGTCATTGCTTCGTCACCCTCTGTGTACTTCTTCTCTTGAAGATTTGGCAGAAGGCACGTTCCAACCAGCTATCGCAGAAATTGATGACCTGGCGCCTGAGAACGTAAAACGCGTCGTGTTCTGTTCAGGTAAGGTTTACTTTGACCTGCTTGACCAAAGACGTAAGAACGAGCAAGACGATGTCGCTATTGTACGTATTGAGCAACTTTACCCGTTCCCTTATGAGGATGTGAGAGCTGCCATCGCACAATACACAAATGTAGTCGATTACGTTTGGTGTCAAGAAGAGCCACAAAACCAAGGTGCTTGGTACAGTAGCCAACATAATTTCCGAGCTGCTATCCCAGTAGGTGCTGATATTCAATACGCAGGTCGTCCTGCATCAGCATCACCAGCTGTTGGCTATATGTCAGTACACTTGAAACAACAAAAAGCGTTAGTTGACGACGCTTTGACCCTACTTAAGAACTAGAAGTAAAAGGAAAATACGCACATGACAATTGAAATTCTGGTTCCAGATTTACCTGAATCTGTGGCTGATGCAACAGTTGCTACTTGGCACAAAAAACCGGGCGAAGCGGTTGCACGTGATGAAGTCATTGTAGATATCGAAACAGATAAAGTAGTTCTAGAAGTACCGGCTCCTGAAGCGGGTGTTCTGGAAGCTATCATCGAAGAAGAGGGTGCTACGGTACTTTCTAAGCAGCTTCTGGCTAAAATCAAGCCGGGTGCTGTCGCTGGTGAACCAACGAAAGACACCACTGAAGATACAGAAGCATCTCCTGATAAGCGCCATAAAGCTGCGCTAACAGAAGAGAACAACGACGCGCTAAGCCCAGCTGTTCGTCGCCTGCTTGCTGAGCACAACCTACAACCAGCTGACGTTAAAGGCACTGGTGTTGGTGGTCGTATTACTCGTGAAGACATCGACGCACACCTAGCAGCAGCGAAAGCGGCTCCGGCAGCAGCATCTGCACCAGCAGTTGAAGCGCCAGCAGCGGCTCGCAGCCAAAAACGCGTGCCTATGACTCGCCTGCGTAAGACAGTTGCAAACCGTCTTCTAGAAGCGAAAAACAGCACAGCAATGCTGACTACTTTCAACGAAGTGAACATGAAGCCAATCATGGACCTTCGTAAGCAGTACAAAGACCAATTCGAGAAACGTCACGATACGCGTCTTGGCTTCATGTCTTTCTACGTGAAAGCAGTAACAGAAGCACTGAAGCGTTTCCCAGAAGTGAACGCTTCTATTGATGGTACAGATATCGTTTACCACAACTACTTCGACATCAGCATGGCGGTATCTACGCCACGTGGTCTAGTGACTCCAGTACTCAAAGACTGTGACACACTAGGTTTCGCTGATATCGAAAAAGGCATCAAAGAGCTAGCAATCAAAGGTCGTGACGGCAAGCTAACGGTTGATGAACTGATGGGCGGCAACTTCACTATCACAAACGGTGGTGTATTTGGTTCTCTAATGTCTACGCCAATCATCAACCCGCCTCAAGCGGCAATTTTGGGTATGCACAAAATCCAAGACCGTCCAATGGCTGTTGATGGCAAGGTAGAGATTCTACCAATGATGTACCTAGCGCTTTCTTACGACCACCGTCTAATCGATGGCCGTGAATCAGTTGGCTTCCTAGTGACCATCAAAGAGCTTCTAGAAGATCCTGCCCGTCTGCTATTAGACGTTTAGTATCGCTAAAACGTCTAGTTAACCCCGTTAGCTAGACGTAAAAAGTTTCAAAGGCTAGGCTGCTCAACGTCTGGCCTTCAATTGAACTGTAAAGCCATTAGAAAATGGACAGCAGTTGTTTTGAGAAGACCCTACAGACGTAACACAGGAAACTGTGTCGTTATGGAAATAATAATCCCTTAAGGGAAAATAAACGGAATATCAAAATGAATTTGCATGAATACCAAGCCAAACAGCTGTTTGCAGAATTCGGTTTGCCTGTACCAGAAGGTTTCGCATGTGATACTGCACAAGAAGCTTTCGAAGCTGCAGGTCGTATCAGTACAGCCAAGAAAGTCGTTAAGTGTCAAGTACACGCTGGTGGCCGTGGTAAAGCGGGCGGCGTAGAGCTACATGACACCAAAGAAGGCGTTAAAGAGTTTGCACAAAAGTGGCTAGGTAAAAACCTAGTGACTTACCAAACAGACGCTAATGGTCAGCCTGTAACTAAGATCCTAGTTGAAGAAGCATCAAACATTGCTAACGAACTTTACCTAGGTGCTGTTGTTGACCGCGCAACGCGTAAAATTGTATTCATGGCGTCAACTGAAGGCGGTGTGGACATTGAGAAAATCGCTGAAGAAACTCCAGAGTTGATTCACCAATCAGCGATCGATCCTCTAGTAGGCCCTCAAGCTTACCAAGGCCGTGAACTGGCGTTCAAACTTGGTCTAGTTGGCGATCAAATCAAACAGTTCGTTAAGATCTTCATGGGTCTTGGCAAAATGTTCTCTCAGTACGACCTAGCTCTACTAGAAATCAACCCGCTTGTCATTACTGGCGAAGGCAACCTGCTTTGTCTAGACGGCAAGATCAACATCGACTCAAACGCGATGTACCGTCAGCCTAAACTACGTGAAATGCACGATCCATCTCAAGAAGATGAGCGCGAAGCACACGCAGCACAGTGGGAACTGAACTACGTAGCACTAGATGGTAACGTTGGCTGTATGGTTAACGGTGCAGGCCTTGCGATGGGTACGATGGATATCGTAAACCTACACGGCGGCAAGCCAGCAAACTTCCTTGATGTAGGCGGCGGCGCGACAAAAGAACGTGTAGCTGAAGCATTCAAGATCATCCTTTCTGATGACAATGTCAAAGCAGTACTCGTAAACATTTTCGGTGGCATCGTTCGTTGTGACATGATCGCTGAAGGTATTATCGGTGCAGTTAAAGAAGTCGGCGTAACAGTTCCTGTAGTTGTTCGTCTAGAAGGTACAAACGCAGACCTAGGTCGCGAAGTACTTGCTAATTCTGATGTTGATATCATTGCAGCTGAATCTCTAACAGATGCTGCTCAGAAAGTTGTTGCTGCTGCGGAGGCTAAATAATGTCTGTATTAATTAACAAAGACACTAAAGTAATCTGTCAGGGTTTCACTGGCGGTCAAGGTACATTCCACTCAGACCAAGCTATCGCATACGGTACGCAAATGGTTGGTGGTGTTTCACCTGGTAAAGGTGGTCAAACTCACCTAGGCCTTCCAGTATTCAACACAGTACGTGAAGCGGTAGAAGTAACTGGCGCAACAGCAACAGTTATCTACGTACCAGCTCCTTTCTGTAAAGATGCAATCCTAGAAGCGATTGATGCAGGTATCGAACTGATCGTAACGATCACTGAAGGTATCCCTACAACAGATATGATCGACGTTAAAGTGAAGCTAGAAGAAACTGGCGTTCGCATGATCGGTCCTAACTGTCCAGGTCTTATCACTCCAGACGAGTGTAAGATTGGTATCATGCCTGGTCACATCCACAAGAAGGGTAAAGTAGGTATCGTATCTCGCAGCGGTACTCTGACGTATGAAGCAGTTAAGCAAACAACAGATGAAGGCTTTGGTCAGTCTACATGTGTTGGTATCGGTGGTGACCCTATCCCAGGTTCAAACTTCATTGATATCTTGAAACTTTTCCAAGAAGACCCAGAAACTGAAGCAATCGTAATGATTGGTGAAATCGGTGGTACTGCGGAAGAAGAAGCGGCTGATTTCATCAAAGCAAACGTAACTAAGCCAGTTGTATCTTACATCGCTGGTGTTACTGCTCCTCCGGGCAAACGTATGGGCCACGCAGGCGCAATCATCTCTGGCGGTAAAGGTACTGCTGAAGATAAATTCGCAGCACTAGAAGCAGCAGGCGTTAAGACTGTTAAGTCTCTTGCTGACATCGGTAAAGGCCTACGTGAAATCACGGGTTGGTAATCAGCTGGCTTTTATCGATTGAGATAGAAGTTAATTGAAACGATATTAAAAAGGCTTGGTCACTGACCAAGCCTTTTTTTATGTTTTCGAGATACGAGATCGTACTGCTAAGTGCTAAGCTCGACTTCTAACCATTTGAGATAGCATAAACATTGCTGCCGCACTGATAACCACAGACGGGCCAGCAGGCGTATCATAGAACCAAGACAAGCTTAATCCACCGAATACAGCGATAGAGCCAATAATTGATGCAAGGAAGGCCATCTGCTCAGGTGTGCTCGAGAACTTCCTTGCCGTTGCTGCAGGAATAATCAGTAGCGATGTCATGATTAACGCACCAACAAACTTCATACCGACAGCAATCACGATACCGACCAATAGCATCAGAATCAGACGCATTAAATCAATGTTGATGCCATCAACCGCCGCGAGATCTTCGTTAACCGTCGTTGATAGTAGTGGTCGCCAAAAGATAGCAAGTACTAATCCAATCACAGCAGCACCCGCATAGATGAACACTAAATCCGTTGGAGATACTGCCAGCAAGTCACCAAATAGGTAGCTCATTAGGTCAACACGAACGTTATCTAAGAAACTGACAGCAACCAAACCAAGTGATAGCGCACTGTGCGCCAAAATACCGAGTAGGGTATCGGTCGCGACCAGCTTTTGTTTTTGTAAAGTCACTAGCAACACGGCCAGCATCAAACAACAAATCAGCAGCGCGAAATACAAGTTAATGTTGAACAGAAAGCCAAGTGCTAAGCCCATCAAAGAAGCGTGAGCAAGCGTGTCACCAAAGTAAGCCATCTTACGCCACACCACGAATGAACCTAGTGGGCCTGCAATTAGTGCAATACCCAAACCCGCCAAAATAGAGGGAAGAAGAAACTCAAGCATTAGTGGTGTCCGTGTTTATGGTTTGAACATTCATGCACGTCGCCTTCGACAGGCTGGCCTGCGAGATCATGATGGTGATGTTCGTGTTGGTGATGATAAAACGCTAGCGTCTCTTGGGTCGCGGTGCCAAAGAGCGCAATATACGAAGGATGGTGTTTGATGTCTGCAGGTGCGCCTGAGCAACAGATGTGGTGGTGTAAACAGATAACATCGTCTGTTTTTGCCATCACTAAATGCAGATCGTGTGAAACCATAAATACGGCACAACCAAAGCGGTGGCGAATGGTGTCAATCAAGTCATACAGGTCTATTTGCCCTTGAACGTCGACGCCTTGAGCCGGTTCATCGAGAACCAGTAGATCTGGTCTTCTTAGCAATGAACGAGCAATGAGCACACGTTGGTTTTCTCCGCCAGATAGCTGGTGCATGTTACTCTTCTGCAGATGTTCAGCACCAACAAGCTTCAATGCTTCAAGGATCTCTTGCTGACTGAAATTGCCAGTGAGTTTTAGAAAACGCTCTACGTTGAGCGGTAGGGAATCATTGAGCTTTAATTTTTGTGGTACATAGCCAATTTTCAGTTTTTTAGCTTTTGTTATTGTGCCTGAAAATTTGGTCTGTAAACCCAGTACCACTTTTACTAATGTCGACTTTCCTGCACCGTTTGGCCCAATCAGGGTGGTGATTCTGCCGCGCTCTAAATTTAGAGAGATGTTGTCTAGAACTTTTCGACCGTCAAATTCGACGCTCACAGAATCTAGTTGGATTAAGTTATCCATGAATAGAACTCATTTGCAATTCGCTAATGTTATAATGTAACATTTACCTCAAGCCTAAGCTACTTTTCTATTATCGAGGGATTATGTCACGTTCATCTTTTATACTTGCTACTTTGCTTTTAGCGCCAAGTGTCGCAAGTGCCAATACTATTCTAACAAGCTTTAAACCAATTCAAATGATTGTGACAGAATTAACGCAAGGCGTTAGTGAGCCGGATGTGTTGATGAACAGCAATGCTTCGCCGCATGATTATGCGCTTAAGCCATCGGATGTCAAAAAAGTTCATAGTGCCGATATGGTCATCTGGTTCGGCCCTGACCTAGAAGCCTTTCTGACTAAGGTGATTGGTTCAAAAGAAAATGTTATCAAGATCAGTGATATTCCCGGAATCAACTTGCGAGAGTTCGGACACGAAGAGCATGACCACGATGCACATGAAGGGCACCACCACGGTAGCCATGACCCGCATTTTTGGTTAGGTATCGAGCAAGTTGAAGTAGCTGCAAAATACATCTCAGCTAAGTTGATTGAATCTGATCCAGACAACGCAATGGCGTACCAAGAGAATCTCGATTCATTCCTGATTGCATTGAAAGAGAAGCAACAGTCTATTCGAGAGCAACTTGCACCCGTGAAAGACAAAGGTTACTACGTTTTTCATGACGCGTATGGTTACTTTGAGCAAGAGTTTGAGCTAAATAACTTAGGTCACTTTACGGTGAGCCCAGAGCGTAAGCCGGGTGCAAAAAGCCTGATCGCTATTAAGAAAACGATAGTACGTGAAAACGTTCAATGTGTGTTTTCTGAGCCTCAATTCACTCCTGCTGTGATTGAATCAGTGACGCGCGGAAGTAACGCAAAACAAGGTCAGCTTGACCCTATCGGTTCAACAGTTGAAGTGAAGAGTGGAAGCTATTTCGATTTTCTTCAGCAACTTACAGATAGCTATACAAGTTGCTTAGACGAGAAGTAAGTCATAAACGAGTATTCTTTACTCTACTTTGCTCTCGTTAATTTATGAATCATGCCGCTTTTTGCGGCATTTTCGTGACCGCTAAGATAAAACCTCCTAACAAATAACAAACCTCCTTTCTCCTTTTCTAATTTCCGCTAAAATGGAAAGATAATAATAAGCACAAAAAAACTCAGTTTTTGGTTTAGCAACGATAAGACGTTGTGGTACCCAAAATTTCATGTGTTGTTGCTGTTCAGGATTAAGAGTTGTATCGAATTATCTTCAAAATGTTCATGTTAATGAGCATTTCATTTAGCGTTCTAGCGGTAAATACCTCGCCCTCCGTTTTCTATCCTTTGCCCGCTCAAGCGCAAGGGAATTTCCTTGCGGCTAAAAACTTGTATTTAGGTGCCGGAGGTGGGCTCTGGGTTCATGATGTGCATGGAAAAGTACTCTTTTACGATGGTCGAACTCTATTCCCTCGCAAGGGAAGCTTACTGCAATTTTCTTCGGAAAGAGTCGCCTTTCTGAACGATGAGTTTTGGACATTTTTCGACAATGAGGTCTATCGACATAACCCTGGAATTGGCAACGAATTGGCGTTTAGCCTAAGTCCCGGCGCTGAAATAGCGAATATCGGTGCATCAGGCGATTATATTTGGGTTACTGACGGCAGTAATTTCTATACCTACAACACTCAATCTTTAGAATTCAACACCTACTCTCTACTTAAACTGTACCGATACAATAACAGCAGTGACATTGCGATTAACGACGCTGAGTGGGTACTATCAAAGTGGGTGCTAGCGACCAGTTCTGGCGTTTACCTTTCAGAGAATCAAGAGTTTACCCATGTCACCGCATCAGACAAAAACCATATTGAGACGGTTTATTTTTCGAATGCTCGACGTGAGTTAGTGATCGGTACTTTAAATGGTGCTGTGATTGTTGATCTCGCGAACCCAGACAAAGAGACCATCGTTAAAGGGTCGCATGTTCTCTCGTTGGCCGAAACTTCGGACCAGTATTGGATTGGTACAGAGCACGGCCTTATTAGCTACAACTTTATTACGGGACAAATTACTCGATTCGAACAAGCCGCTAGTCAAGACTTCTCGTTACCGGGTGAGAAAATATATTCGTTGATAAACGATCATGCTGGTGGTATGTGGGTTGCGACAAACAACGGTATCCGATACTTCTCACTGTTCAGCAAAACCTTCTCGAGAACACCCCTAACTGGAATGGGCATGCATTCGAGTAGTGTGGTGATCAATAAAGTACTGCCTGTCAGTGACCAGTTATCTTGGGTCGCGTCTTCAATGGGGCTCTACTTGGTTGATTCTGAAAGTGAAGAGAACCCAATTCGTGTTTACTCTAACCCTGTTAATGATTTTGAGATCTTTGGCTCTTCCATTTGGTTGGCGACCGAACAAGGTATCATCAGTCTAAATACGGAAACACTACAACCCGAAGCCCTTGATTTACCAAGGCCAATTGAGGGAGTGCGTGTTGAAAACCTTGCGCTTCAAGCCGATAACGTTCTTTGGATGACCTCTGGGCAAAACCTCTATTCGTTATCTATCGAAACCATGAAACTGACGAGTTATGGCACTGACTGGTTAGTCGACAAGTTCTTGCCTGCGAAGATCACCGCTCTCAATGTAGGCTTGCTAGGTCGCATCTATATAGGAACGGATCATGGCTTCTACTCGTTCATTGATAAACGAATTAGCTTTAGTCGTTCCAGCGAACGGTTTGGCAAAGTCGTCGATATTGAAAAAGCGAAGGATGGAGCGCAGTGGTTTGCGAGCAGTTATGGCGTGTATCGAATCCCGGATGACAGCTCTATTATTCAAGAAATCACTCTTGTTGAAGACAATATTAGCCCCAACTGCCTGATAAGCGATGACAATGGTGTTTGGTTAGGCTCTTCGAAAGGCATCAGTTATTACGGATTGGATGGGCAACTGCATAAACACATAGGTTCGCCATTTGGTTTGATCACCAATGAACTGGCGGCAGGAGCGTGTGCTCTTTTTTACAGTCAAGATAGCCAACCTTCGAGGCTTGTTTTCGGCTCAAAGTATGGTGTAGTCAGCGCGTTATCTAACGAGTTACTGGTATCAACTACACCTCATAGCCGTGCCTTGTTGAGTAAGATAAGTGTCGACCAACAAACGGTATCACTTGGCGGGAAAATGGCAGAGCTGGATGAGATTCCTTATGGTTCATCGATGGGGTTTAAGCTAGGTATCTTACCAGCAACGTTCGCACCTGCGATGGAATACCGACTGAGCGACGATGAACCTTGGAGTGAGTTTGAAGGGGGCTTGTTAACGCTCGATCATCTTCTTCCAGGGGATTACACACTTGAAGTGAAGCCGGTTAAAGACTCCCATTATCGCTTTGTGTCAACCAATCAAAGCTTCTCGATTGCGGAGCCTTGGTATCTGACCAATTGGGCTGCAGCAAGCTCTCTGATATTACTGATTGGCGTTGTGACTATCTTAGTCTTTTGGCGTTCGCGTTATGTCACTTTTGCCAACCGGCACTTAAAAGCGCAAGTTGCACTGAAGACAGACCAATTGAGGCACCAAAGCCGGATATTACTCGCCACTAATCAACAGCTTAAAAAGCAGCTATCCGTGAAGAATGCGCTTGTGTCTCACACTGCCAATGAACTCTCTTCTGAAGTGAATCATATTGCTGCGATGCTCCCGAATTGGAATGACGAGCTCGGGAAGTCGCCGATTCTAACCTTGAAAAATGGCTTAGCTCAATTGAGTAATACGCCTCAAGGAGAAGGGCAAGTTTGTTACGATATAATTTTAATCTTAGAGGTGGTACTCAAAGCTTGGCAGGATGACTTAACCAAAGCCGGTATTGAACTGGATATTAAAGTCGAAACAAAACAACGATATGTCTCGTTGCTGTATTTTAATCTCGATATTATCTTCAATAGCTTGGTTGCGAGCATCATCAAGAGAAACTTTAAGTCGCAGAGTATGGTGGTTCTGGTTGAAGAGGTTAAGGAGCATCTTGTTGTAACCATTCGAGATCATGGGATGCCTTTCCCTAAACTGGCATCAAGCATGGGTGACAATACCGGAAAGTCGACCGACCTTAACATCGAAAAGCTGCCGCTATTGATGAATCAGAGCGGTGGTGAGCTTAATGCCTTTGTTTCGGAGTCTCAAAATAAGGTTCAGCTTTCGTGGCCAATTGAGTATCAAGTACTCGACAATCTTGAAGCCAGCACAATTGAACAGATTGAAACCATTAAGCTTGCCGCCTCAACACCAGAGCAACAAAAACTGACAGCGGAACAAGAGTGGAAGAACAGAGTGTCGCAGCTTGTGAGTGAAAACTACGCTGATGCCGAGTTCAGTACTGCAACTGCCGCTAAGTATTTGTTTATGTCTGAGAGAAGCTTACAGAGACGCTTTAAATCGGCTTACAACAAGACCTTCAAAGAGCACTTGAATGAAGTACGTCTAGAGCATGCGTGTGAGCGCTTACTCGCTGGAGAGAAGATCTCTGATGTGGCGTTTGATTCGGGGTTCAATGACCCTTCCTATTTCAGTCAAAGGTTTAAGCACCACTTTGGCATGTCACCATCTAAGTTTGCTGAAAACAACGAAGAGTAGCACGCAGCGGATACTCAGCTAGAACATAAATAAAGATACTTTAGCCTCGACATTCGTGTTGGGGCTTTTTTATGCTTCTACGAGATACGAGATACGAGATACGAGATACGAGATACGAGATACGAGATACGAGATACGAGATACGAGATACGAGATACGAGATACGAGATAAATGGGGAGTTTAAAAAGGTTGTTGGGATAAAACAAAGGGAAGAAAAAAAATATCGTGGCATAGCCGGGGGGACTATACCACGGGTGCCAACGACACCTTCGCTTGCTGCCGGAGTGATATAGCAAAGCCATATCACCTCTGGAATAAAATTAAAGAGAAGTAGTTTCTCTTCGATGGAGTAACTATACGTCCAGCTACTTATTTTACTTATAAAATTAACGACAGATACCTATGAGAAAACCGACATTGTCTCAAGTGGTTGATAATTAATGATTTGTTTTTGTTTGGGAGGGTTTGTACTAGTGAGGTAGTTCTCGATAGTTGTTGAAAGTAACGTTTTTGACGTAAACGTTTTTAACGAAACTTACGAGTATGTATTTTCGAAAACATTGATTTCACACAATAGAATTGTGGGCATGTATGTGTATCATGGCGTTAATAACAATCTTTCTCATTATCAGTCACGAATTGGGTACTTATGAAACTCTCACAACTAGAGCAAGGAAAGGCGGCTTCTATTGTTGCACTAACAGGTTTAACACCAGACGTAAGGAAGAAACTTATGGTCATGGGTATGTTGCCAAAAACCGAGGTGACGCTTATCCGCCGTGCACCTATGGGTGATCCGCTTCAAGTTGAAGTGAGAGGTGTTTCTATCGCCATTCGTGAAAGCATTGCAGAACAAATCGAGGTTATCTAAATGGATTATCAAGTTCTTACCGTTGGTAACCCGAATAGTGGTAAAACAACACTGTTCAACGCACTGACTGGTGCTAAGCAGCACGTTGGTAACTGGGTTGGTGTCACTGTTGAAAAGAAGACGGGTTTATACTCGCACGCTGGTGATCAGTTTCAACTAACGGATTTACCGGGTATCTACGCACTAGACAGTGGTAATGATGCGAACAGCATCGATGAGTCTATCGCGTCTCGCGCTGTTTTAACTCACCCAGCAGATGTGATCATCAATGTTGTCGACGCTAGCTGTCTAGAACGAAGCTTATATATGACATTACAGCTGCGTGAGTTGGGTCGCCCAATGATCGTTGTGTTGAACAAAATGGATGTATTAAAGCGCGAACGTCAGGTGATTAACCTTAAAGCACTAGAGAAAGAGCTAGGTTGCCCAGTTCTAAGCTTGTCTGCAAACGATAAAGGTCAAGTGGTTCGCTTTAAAGAGCGTCTGCATAAACTGCTTGTTCAAGGTGTGAGCCTTGACCCTATCTCTATTGATTACGATGCCGCGTTAGAAGCTCTTATCCCTTCTGTTGAGTCACAATTTGATGATGCTGACGTATCTCACCGAGCGCTAGCGATTCGTGCTTTAGAAAATGATTACTTGGTATTGAATGGTTTAGCCCCACAAACTCGCACTCAAATTGATAGCGTGCGTCTTGGTGCCGATTTCGATATTGACCTTGCTGTTGCTGACGCTAAATACACTTTCTTACATGACCTTTGTAAACGTGTTCGTCGCAGCGAAGGCAAACTAAGCCGTAACTTTACAGAGAAAGCAGACCAATTCATTTTGAACAAATGGGTCGGTATTCCTTTCTTCTTCGTTATCATGTACCTAATGTTCATGTTCTCTATCAATATCGGTAGTGCGTTTATCGACTTCTTCGATATTGGTGTTGGAGCAATATTAGTTGATGGTGGACACCACTTATTAGATGACCATTTACCAGTTTGGTTAGTCACTGTACTTGCTGATGGTATTGGCGGCGGTATCCAAACGGTTGCGACCTTTATTCCTGTTATCGCAGCGCTTTACCTATTCTTAGCGGTACTAGAAAGCTCAGGCTACATGGCTCGTGCTGCATTTGTACTTGATAAAGTGATGCAGAAGATTGGTTTACCGGGTAAAGCATTTGTCCCACTTGTACTGGGCTTTGGTTGTAACGTGCCTTCAATCATGGCAACTCGTACTCTTGACCAAGAGCGCGAACGTAAACTAGCAGCATCAATGGCGCCGTTTATGTCATGTGGTGCTCGTTTACCGGTATACGCACTGTTCGCGGCGGCGTTCTTCCCAGGTGCAGGACAAAACGTAGTATTCGCTCTGTACATCATGGGTATCGTTGCTTCTGTATTTACGGGTTTGTTCCTGAAAAACACGATCTACCCAGGTAGCAGTGATAGCTTAGTGATGGAAATGCCAGATTACGAATTGCCGACAGTGCAAAACGTAATGTTGAAAACTTGGCAGAAGCTGAAGCGTTTCGTACTTGGTGCAGGTAAAACAATCGTGATGGTTGTGGCTATTCTTAGCTTCCTAAACTCTCTAGGTATGGACGGCAGCTTTGGTAACGAAGATAGCGAAAACTCAGTACTGTCTAGAGCAGCTCAAGTTGTAACACCTGTATTCCAACCAATTGGTATTACTGAAGAGAACTGGCCTGCAACGGTTGGTATCATCACAGGTATTTTCGCTAAAGAAGCCGTTGTTGGTACATTAAATAGCCTATATACAACGCCTTCTGATGAAGAAGCAGCTGAGTTTGACTTAGCAGTAAGCCTGCAAGAAGCGGTAATGACGATCCCTGAAAACCTAGCCGGATTGAGCTACTCAGATCCATTAGGTATTGAAGTTGGCGACTTGTCTGACTCTAATTCTGTAGCAGCTGACCAAGAAGTCGATACCTCTATCTTTGGTAACTTGAAAGACAAGTTTGTATCTGGTCATGCGGCATTCGCTTACTTGATTCTTATCCTGCTTTACACGCCTTGTGTGGCCGCGATGGGTGCTTATGTTCGTGAATTTGGTCAGACGTTTGCACGCTTCATCGCGGTTTGGACGATGGCTCTTGGTTACTTTGGTGCGACTTTCTACTACCAAGCGGCAAACTTTGCTGCGCATCCTGTGACAAGTGCAGTATGGATGGTGGCGATTGCTGGTGGTTTTGTGGTGACGTATCGCGTCTTCAAGAAAGTGGGCAGTAAGCAGAAAGCACTAGAGGTGCAAGTAGTATGATTTTAACTGAACTTCATCAATACATTGATAGCCACGGCGTTGCGGCTCGTAAAGAGCTCGCTGCAAAGTTTGGCATGAGTGAAGATGGCGTCGATGCGATGCTGAGTGTTTGGGTCAAGAAAGGGAAAGTTTCTCGCTTGGTCGATACGAATAAGCATGGTCATACAACGCGTATTCGCTACACCATCAGCAAACAAGATGGTTTGTCGCTTAACGTGATGATGTAGTTCGGTCTTCAGACTCTCGTTGAAAAAGGCGAGATTAGAAAATGACAAAGCCGCTTATCTAAGATGAGCGGCTTTTTGTTATGTGTCTTTTCTGAAGTGTTTTGCTTTAAAGCTCAATGAGATGAATTCGAATTATGCTTTCTTGAAGATAGAGCTCAGTGACAGAACGTTTTGGATACGAGTCAGGATAGCGGCTTGATCTTCTTCACTGCGCTGTTCGCCTTTTGTATTACCCCATACTGGGCCGGGCCAAGCAATGTCGTCTTTGAAGCGTGCAATATGGTGGATGTGCAGTTGTGGCACCATATTACCCAGCGCACCAAGGTTCAATTTGTCTGGTTGGAACGTTGCTTCTAATGCTTGGCTTACCGCCTGAGATTCATGTAGGAACTGCTGTTGCTCTTTCATTGGTAAGTGGTGCAACTCTTTTAGGTTGGCACGTTTTGGTACCAAGATAACCCAAGGCACTGCGTTATCTTTGTGTAGCAGGGCTAAGCTCAGTGGAAATTCGCCGATAAGTGTGGTGTCTTTCGCAAGTTGCGGGTGAAGTTCGAAGCTCATGATCTTTCCAATTAATTGTTTTACATGAGTATAAGGTCGGAGTTTGAATGTGGCTAGGGCTTACGTTCTCAATAAGCAGATTCCCTATCACGTTCGTCCCTCACTGTAGGGAATGATGGTGAGAAGAGGGATAACGATTTGGTGTGGTTTGATGGCGCATCATTGATGTTGTCTTGGATTCACTACACCTATTCTCGTCATCTCCTAGAGCGACGAATGAGCGTAATAGGAGATCTCTTGCTGTGTAGGTTAGCTAATCGCTTAAATAATCGAGTAAACAAACCTCCAGACAAAAAAAAGGTTGACGCTTTCACGTCAACCTTTCTAATTTTCTCGAATCTCGAATCTCGAATCTCGAATCTCGAATCTCGAATCTCGAATCTCGAATCTCGAATCTCGAATCTCGAATCTCGAATCTCGAATCTCGAATCTCGAATCTCGAATCTCGAATCTCGAATCTCGAATCGCTTACATGCGCTCTAGAGTGTCGATACCTAGAAGCGATAGACCTTGCTTGATCGTCTTCGCTGTTAGTGCAGCAAGCTTCAGACGGCTCTGCTTAACAGCTTTGTCTTCAGCAACTAGGATAGGGCAAGCTTCGTAGAAGCTAGAGAATTGACCAGCTAGTTCGAATAGGTAGCTACACATGATGTGTGGTTGACCTTCACGAGCAACAGACTGTACTGCTTCTTCAAACTGTAGAAGTTTCGCGATAAGCGCTTTCTCTTTCTCTTCAGTGATTTTGATTTCACCTTCAAGCGAGTCCATAGAAATGCCAGCTTTAGCAAATACAGAAGCAACACGAGTGTATGCGTACTGCATGTATGGTGCTGTGTTGCCTTCGAATGCAAGCATGTTGTCCCAATCGAACACGTAGTCAGTAGTGCGGTGCTTAGAAAGGTCTGCGTACTTAACCGCTGCCATAGCAACAGTGTTCGCGATCGCTTTCTTCTCGTCTTCTGCTAGTTCTGGGTTCTTAGATTCGATTAGCTGCGCTGCACGAACTTCGGCTTCATCAAGAAGATCAGCAAGACGAACAGTACCGCCTGCACGAGTCTTGAATGGTTTACCGTCTTTACCTAGCATCATGCCGAATGCGTGGTGCTCAAGAGAAACAGATTCTGGGATGTAACCTGCTTTACGAACGATAGTCCAAGCTTGCATTAGGTGCTGGTGTTGACGTGAGTCGATGAAGTAAAGAACGCGGTCTGCGCCTAGTTCTTCAAAACGGTATTTTGCACAAGCAATGTCGGTTGTTGTGTAAAGGAAGCCGCCGTCGCGTTTCTGGATGATAACGCCCATTGGGTCACCATCTTTGTTTTTGTATTCGTCTAGGAATACAACTTGTGCGCCGTCATCTTCTTTAGCAAGACCTTGCTCTTTCAGATCCGCAACAATAGTTGGAAGCATGTGGTTGTACATGCTTTCGCCCATTACGTCATCACGTGTTAGAGACACGTTTAGACGATCGTAGTTGCGTTGGTTTTGAATCATTGTTACGTCAACAAGCTTCTTCCACATCTCTGCGCAGAACTCGTCGCCGCTTTGCAGTTTAACAACGTAGCCACGTGCTTTAACTGCGAACTCTTCGTCTTCATCGTAGAGCTTTTTAGATTCACGGTAGAAGCCTTCAAGGTCAGCAAGTTCCATTGAAACTTCACCAGACTCAGCCTGAACGCGCTCAAGGTTTGCGATAAGCATACCGAATTGAGTACCCCAGTCACCGATGTGGTTAGCGCGGATAACGTTGTGGCCTAGAAATTCTAGAGTACGAACTACTGCATCACCGATGATAGTTGAACGTAGGTGACCAACGTGCATTTCTTTAGCAACGTTTGGCGCAGAGTAATCCGCAACAATTGTTTGTGTTTCTGCTACTGCAACACCAAGGCGAGAGTCAGCCAATGCTGCGTCTGCTTGTTTGGCTAGGAAAGCTTCATCTAGGAAGATGTTTAGGAAACCCGGACCTGCGATTTCAACTTTAGACGCGATACCGTCTAGGTTTAGAACGTCCAATACTTTTTGAGCAAATTCTCGTGGGTTAGTGCCTAGTCGTTTAGCAACGCCCATAACGCCGTTTGCTTGGTAGTCACCAAACTGTGGTTTTGCAGATTGACGAACAGCAGCAGGAGAGCCTGCAGGTGCGCCAGCGGCTTCTAGAGCCTGAGATACTTTGTCATTAATAAGTGCTTGGATATTCACACGCGTTTCCTTCAATTCAAGGATGATAAGAGTGGCCGTTAATTCTTGGTCATTAAATTGGTTAATTATGCTTCTAGTTAACGATTTAATGCCAAAATCAGCAGCAGACTCTGTTTAAGTTCACAGAAATGGCGGTAATCATACCAATTTTGTGCGGTTTCTTATAGGTCGAATTGATAGAAAATTAACATTTCCTGAGTGGTTTTTGACAATCGACTTTTAGCAAGACGCGTTTGCATGTTTAAGGAGCGAAAAGAACATAGTTATTGAGTGTTTTTTGTAAAAGCAACGCTTGTTGCAAAAGGCAAAACTGATAACATGCAGCCATTATTTGGAGAACACAGACAATGATGATGAGCCTGAAGCAAGCTGAACTAGAACCACAACAAATGATCGCCCGCCTTGATACTTTTATGGCAAAAATCGAGAGCCTAGGAAATACATTAGGTTTGGATTTAAGCTTTGCTCAAGCGGATCATATTGCGCTGCGAATCAATGACACTGAGCTAGCGAAATCTGCCCATCAAGCGTGGTCTGAGTACGGCTCTACGATTTCTGAGGCGATGATTAATGGTCGTCCAATTGTGGTGTTGGCTTTCGATGAACCCTTGCAAAGCCTTGGCTGGAAAATTGAATGTTTGGAGCTGCCATATCCAGCAGAAGGTAAGATTTACCCAAGCCAAGATTGGGAACATGTAGAGTTTGTGATTCCTTCTCATGCCCAAACAGCTGATGAGTATCTAGCGGATCTTAAAGAAACTTACCCGCAGTTCGCTGCTAACTTTGAAACGCTGGGTGAGCAAGGCGTTAAGATCAAACTCTCTAGCCCGAAAGGCGAGGGTGAACGTCTGAATAACCCAACGGTTGCATTCAAGCATCAAGGAATTTGCATCAAGCTGCACCCACACTCACTTAAGCGTATTGTCGAATCAGAACAGGCTTAAGAGTTGCTGACAATAGATTCCTGACCTCGCCTAGGCTCGTTGGAATGACGTACACGAGTTCGGGTTTGTGCTTCATAGCGGACTCGTGTGATTAACGTGTGTATAGCCATGACTTTAATCACCCACGAGAGCCGTCATTCCCGATAGCGACGAAGGAGCGTAGTCGGGAATCTCTCAAAGCGAGTCTGATCATCAGATACAAAAAAACGCGCGATGGGTTAACCCATCGCGCGTTTTTTATTGGGTTCTAACTGGAAGTCTTACCGGAAATCGAAGCTCCGACTTACAGAATCACAGTCTTATTGCCGTAAACAAACACATGATCATTGATCACTTTATTTAACGCCTTACTTAATACATTCTTCTCTACGTCACGACCGGCTTGCGCCATGTCTTTCGCGCTGAAGTTGTGATCCACCGGGATAACATCTTGCTTGATGATTGGGCCTTCATCCAAATCATTAGTCACAAAGTGTGCCGTTGCGCCAATGATCTTCACGCCGCGCTCATACGCTTGTTGGTATGGCTTCGCGCCAATAAATGCTGGCAAGAAGCTGTGGTGGATATTGATGATCTTGTGGTGGTATTTTTCAACAAAACCTGGTGTCAGCACTCGCATGTACTTAGCCAAAACAAGGTAATCCGCCTCGTACTGGTCAATCACTTCTAGCATCTTCTTCTCATGTTCTTCACGGTTTAGCCCTTCGTGAGAAACATGGTGGTAAGGGATGTCAAAACGCTCGGTTAGGCTTTGTAGAATGTCGTAGTTACCGACAACGGCCGCAATTTCAACGTCTAAGCTGCCATCGAAGTTCTTCATTAGAATGTCGCCAAGGCAGTGTGCTTCCTTGGTCACGAGTATCACAACACGCTTGCGAGACGAATCAACAAGCTTACGTTTCGTATTTGGTGGCAGGGCTTGATCTAAATCGGCAAGTAAGGTTTCGTCATTGAAATACCCTTCAAGCTCGGTGCGCATAAAGAAGTGGCCACTTGTGTTATCTACGAACTCATTGTTGTGAATAATATTGAGTTGGTGCTTATAACAAATATTGGTGATCTTAGAGATGAGGCCGGGGGCATCAGTACAATGTGTTAGTAAAGTTTTTCTTTCCATTTGCATCTTACTTCCATGAAATGTTGCACTTATTATATGAAATCGGGATTCTTCAAATTTAATGCAGGCCGTCGAACGGTGAACTGAGCCGCAATATCACCGTTATAATTAATCTATTATCAAGTTGGTTTCAACAAATTCTGCTGCTCATTTATCGCTTTGATAAATTGTTTGATATAGAAATATCAGTTTTTAGATAGAAAAACAGGCAGAAGCTTCATTTTTAAAAGTTTTGACCGTAGTACGCATTTGAACTTCAACCGAGGCATTTACGCCTTGGCCAAAAATAGAGGTGATACTTATGGATAAAGAGTTACTAGCCAAAAAACTGTACTGCAAGCGAGTGAATTCATTGGCGAGAGGTACCGAATTAGATGGTCATGTTCTAGATGAAATGTGGGAAAGTAAGACCTCACCAACCGATGCAGCGAAAGCCATACAGCCTGGTGATAACCATTTTGAAGGTGCTCCTTGGCTATCACGTTATCTCAGTCGAAAATAAAAACGATTCTCTAATTCCTACTTCTTCAATTCTTACCTTCAAGGTAACTTAAGCCACGTCAAGCCAAACCAAACACCTCCGGTGCGAAGTCATTCTTGATTCGCGCCGGCTCACTAAACCTGCCATAATTCTCCTTCTCTTTTTCTAAACTTCGTACTCTATGATATCTAAAACGTTTTCTGCTGATGGCGCTCTGGGCAAAGCTATCCCTGGGTTTCAACCAAGACAAGCTCAGTTAGACATGGCTGAAGCGGTTTCACAAGCTATTGAAAATCAAAGCCAGTTGGTTGTTGAGGCTGGAACAGGTACTGGTAAGACGTTTGCTTACCTAGTGCCTGCGCTGCTTAGTGGCAAGAAAACCATCATTAGTACGGGGTCTAAAAACCTTCAAGAACAGCTGTTTCACCGAGATTTACCCTTGATGGTCGATGCGCTTGGCTTTTATGGTCAAGTTGCGTTGCTCAAAGGACGTTCAAACTATTTGTGTTTGGACAGACTCAGCCGCCAAATGATCGAGAGTCATGGTGCTCATACCGATCCAACGCTGCTGGCTCAGTTAGTCAAAGTTCGTAGTTGGTCGTCATCCACTCAAACGGGTGATTTAGGCGATTGTGATGATATCGCTGAAGACAGCCCGGTTATTCCAACCATTACCTCGACCAATGATAATTGCTTGGGTAAAGAGTGCCCAAGCTATACCGATTGCTTTGTGCTTAAAGCGCGTAAAAAAGCGATGGATTCCGATGTGGTGGTCGTAAACCACCACCTTTTCCTAGCTGATTTGGCGATCAAAGAAACCGGATTTGGCGAATTGATACCTGAAGCTGACGTGTTTATTTTCGATGAAGCACATCAACTTCCTGACATCGCCAGCCAGTACTTCGGACAATCGGTTTCCAGTCGACAGATCCAAGAGTTAGCCAAAGACATTGAAATTGCTTACCGAACTGAAGCCAAAGACATGCGTCAGCTACAGAAAGTAGGGGATAGGCTCGTTCAATCGTCAGCCGATCTGCGTATTGTGCTTGGTGATACCGGCTTTCGTGGTAACTGGCGCGAAGCTTTGAAATCCGAGTCGATTGCACGCGAGTTAGTTCGTTTGCAAGATGCTCTGCAACTTGCTGTTGATGTATTGAAGTTAGCACTTGGGCGAAGCCAGCTGTTAGATACCGCTTTCGAACGCGCAAATATGATTAAGTCGCGTATCGAACGTGTGTGCGATGTGTCGATCACTGGCTATTCGTATTGGTATGACACTACACCGCGCCACTTTGCTCTGCATATCACACCGCTTTCTGTCGCCGATAAATTCCACGAACAGATTGAGCTGAAGCCGGGCGCATGGGTGTTTACCTCAGCAACCTTGGCGGTGTCGGATGATTTCGAACACTTTACTTCTCGATTAGGGTTAAAACCGTCGGCACAGTTTTCACTGCCGAGCCCGTTTGATTATCCGAATCAAGCGCGCTTGTGTGTGCCTCGTTATCTTCCAGAACCGAATAGCCCCGGTCTCGCGGATAAGCTAGTAAGAATGCTGACTCCTGTGATTGAGCAAAACCAAGGCCGCTGTTTCTTCTTGTGTACTTCACACAGCATGATGAAAGAGTTGGGGGAGCGATTCCGTGAAACCCTCTCGGTTCCCGTTCTATTGCAAGGTGAGACAAGTAAGCAAAAAACCTTAGCCGAATTCATGGAATTAGGTAACGCATTGCTGGTGGCTACAGGTGCTTTCTGGGAGGGGATAGATGTTAGGGGCGACGCATTAAGCTGTGTTATCATCGATAAATTGCCCTTTACAGCCCCTGATGACCCTTTACTTAAGGCTCGAATCGAGGACTGTAAGCTAAAAGGGGGTGATCCTTTTGCACAAGTACAGTTGCCAGACGCTGTGATTACCTTGAAACAAGGTGTCGGCCGATTGATACGTGACAAGCGCGATAATGGTGCTTTGATTATTTGCGATAACCGATTGGTGACTCGCGATTACGGTGGCATATTTTTGGCGAGTTTACCGCCTATCCCTCGTACACGTGACTTAGGGGTCATTAAAGAATTCTTAGCTAAAGACCATTCAACCGCTGCTGAGTAATTGGCATTGTTGAGTTTAGCCATTATTTTTAGATTAGATAACGAATATTTGAGACACAAATGAGCGCGAAAATTCTTGCAGTAGATACCGCAACTGAAAACTGTTCAGTTGCATTAGTAATTGGTGACCAGGTGTTCGCACGTAGCGAAGAGGCTCCTCGAGACCATACGAAGAAAATTCTACCTATGGTGGATGAAGTACTGAAAGAAGCGAATGTCGCTTTAACCGATATCGATGCTATCGCGTTTGGCCAAGGCCCAGGCAGTTTCACGGGTGTGCGTATTGGTATTGGTATTGCTCAGGGCTTGGCTTTTGGTGCGGATTTACCAATGATTGGTGTCTCTACACTGGCAGCGATGGCGCAAGGCAGCTACCGTAAATTTGGTGAAACTCATGTAGCAATAGCGATTGATGCGCGTATGAGCGAAGTGTACTGGGCTCGTTACAGCCGCGAACAAGATGGTCGTTGGACTGCGGTTGATGCCGAATGTGTAACGCCACCAAGTGAACTGGCTGCGCAGTTAGAAGCAGATTCTGAAATATGGGCGAAAGTCGGTACCGGCTGGGAAGCTTATGCCGAGCATATGGATACACTTGCGATCAACACCAAAGCGTGTGAAGTGCTATTCCCAGAAGCTCAAGATATGGCGTTCCTTGCTCAATTTGCTTACGCAGAAGGTAAAGCGGTTGCAGCAGAAGAATCTGAGCCAGTTTATCTTCGTGACAAAGTGACTTGGAAGAAACTGCCAGGTCGCGAATAATTTTTACAAGGTTCTGATGCAAATTAGGTCTAAATGCGTATTATTTAGATTTGAGAGGGCAGATATTTAGTCATGGTATCAATTAACAACTTACCTCCTTCTTCGATAGGCAGCACGTCTAAGCCGAATCGAATTAAAAAGAAGGAGCAGGCAAAAAAATCTGATGCTAGCACTGCGGTTGGGCAACCGACTAAGGTCGCTAATGCTGTTTCTCACTCTATTCGTCAAGTTAAAGAGTCTGAGCTACACAAGGCTCAAATCCAGTATGATCTTCCAGAAGGCCGAGGACGTAAGGCTATGGAAGAGTATATGGATGTAATGAATCAGGCGAAGAAAGAAGAACTTGCAAAGCTTATCGGTGTCGATATCTACATCTAGAGCTTCTTATTAATGCCTGTTTAAGGACCAGAACCATGTCAAATTATCTCTCTAAATTACGCTTAATAGCCTTTTCTCTTGGTGTCTTGGTACTTGCCGGGTGTTCATCACTTCCTAGCGAGCTTGAAGCAAAATCAGAGCCTGTAATTAGCGATTACCAACAGTGGGTCGACCAACTACCGGATGCGCAAAGTGTTCGATTAGGTGGCGTTATCTCTAAAGTGACCAACTTGAAAGATAAGACTCGAATCGAAGTCGCTAATATGCCGATTTCGAGTAGCGGTAAGCCAGATCTAGACGCAGAGCCAAGCGGACGTTTTGTTGGTTATATTGAAGGGTACGTTGAGCCTCTAAGCTTTGCAGAAGGTCGTCTGATTACTTTGGTTGGTCAGTCAATTGGAAGTGAAGATGGAAAAATAGGGGAATACCCTTACACCTTCCCTGTAATGAAAGTGGACAACCAACGACTGTGGAACATCACTGAGCGTGTTGTTGTTAACGATTTTGCACCAACCTACTACTCGTGCAGAAGTTTACATTGTCGCAGTTTTCAAACGATGCCAAGACAAGGTCGAGTGATACAGGACGTAGAGTAATTAACTTTTTAGACGTTGATTGCGCAAACAGATGGAACTAAGTGTTTGATGATTGAAAAGTCATACTCCCTCGCGAGCGGGACGCTTGCAACACAACAGATTGGCAACTCAAAAACGACCGCAACGACGGTCGTTTTTATTCATGGTTGGCTAGATAATTCTGCAAGTTTCACTCAGGTTATGCCGCAAATAGCCAAGCTTTCTCCAGATACTCACCTCGTTGCTATCGATCTCTTCGGACACGGTTTCTCGTCGCATAAACCGGGCAGTTATTACCCATTTCACGACTATATTGATGATTTGCATCAGTTGGTGACTAAATTATCGCCAAACAGACTGGTACTGGTAGGACATTCACTTGGTGCATTGATCGCAAGTTGCTATAGTGCCGCCTTTCCTGAAAAGGTGTCAGGATTAATTCAAATTGAAGGTCATGGACCTCTTTCAGAAGCTCCCCACGAAACAGTCTCTCGTTTGAGGGATGGGGTACTCAGTCGTCTTCGACAGCGAAGAAAGCCTTCACGTCCTCTGGCAAGTCTTGAGGATGCTATTAAGCTGAGAGCTCACGCCAATCAAATCAAAGCAGAACTCATTGCTCCTATTGTTGAACGAGGAATCGTTGAGCTAAGTAATGTTGATCGGACTGTTGTTACTCAAGCTGCTTTTGATCAAGCGACTGTAGATCAAGGTATTGCCGAGTTCGATAACTCTTGGCAATGGCGATGCGACCCTAACCTAAAATGTGACTCGTTATATCGAATGTCACAAGCGCATGCTGAAGCGATCATGGCGGCTATTGAATGCCCTCAATTAATAGTTTTAGGAAATGATGGATTCCGACATTTGCAGCATAATCGCTACAAATCAGCCCATAGTCCTCTAAATATAGAGACTGTTCCTGGTGGACATCATTGTCATTTAGAGAGCCCAGAGCTAGTTTCAGAGCTAATTCTTGGTGTAGTTAACAAAATTTAAACAAGTGTTTGAGCCTTTTAGTGCTCATGCACTAAAGCTGTGCTGTAATACCGCAATGATAAAAAGCGGCGAAGCAGTCGTCAGCTGATAAACGAGGAGTAACATCGTGGATAAACCTTGGCTTTCACGTTATCCAAGTGACGTACCAGAAACGATCAACCCAGATCAGTACCCATCTCTTGTAGAAATGTTTGAACAGTCGGTACAGAAGTACGCGGACCAACCTGCATTCGAGAACATGGGCTCGATTATGACATTCCGTAAGCTTGAAGAGCGCAGCCGTGCTTTTGCCGCTTACCTACAGAATGACTTGAAACTGAAGAAGGGCGATCGCGTCGCGCTAATGATGCCAAACCTACTGCAATACCCAATTGCACTATTTGGTGTATTGCGTGCAGGTATGATTGCAGTGAACGTCAACCCACTGTACACACCTCGTGAGCTTGAACATCAACTGAACGATTCTGGTGCAAAGGCGATTGTTATCGTATCTAACTTTGCGAGCACGCTAGAGAAAGTCGTTGATAACACGCCGGTTAAACACGTTGTTCTAACTAGCCTAGGGCAAATGCTGCCACGCGCGAAAGGGACAATTGTCGACTTTGTAGTGAAATACGTAAAAGGCATGGTGCCTAAGTATGATCTGCCGGGTGCTATCTCATTCAGAAAAGCGCTGCACAAAGGTCGTCGTCTTCAATATGTGAAACCGTTCATGGCGGGTGATGACATCGCGTTCCTACAGTACACTGGTGGTACAACAGGTGTAGCGAAGGGCGCAATCCTAACGCACCGCAATATGATTGCGAACGTACTTCAAGCGAAAGGGGCTTACGGTCCTGTTCTGCAAGAAGGCCGCGAGTTGGTGGTAACGGCATTACCGCTTTACCACGTATTTGCACTGACGGTGAACTGCTTACTGTTTGTTGAGATGGGTGGTCGTAACCTTCTAATTACTAACCCTCGTGACATTCCTGGCTTTATTAAAGAGCTGCAAAAGGTTCCGTTTACCGCAATTACCGGCGTAAACACCTTGTTTAATGCGCTAGTTAATAACGAAGATTTCCACGAGTTGGATTTCAGTAACCTACGCCTATCTGTTGGCGGCGGCATGGCGGTTCAACGCGCTGTTGCTGAGCAATGGAAGAAAGCGACAGGCATTCACCTATTGGAAGGCTATGGCTTAACTGAGTGTTCACCACTGGTAACGGGTAACCCATACGACCTGAAAGACTACACAGGTGCTATCGGCCTACCAGTACCATCGACAGAAGTTCGTATTGTTGATGATGAAGGTAAGGTTATTGCTAATGACCAAGTAGGCGAGCTACAAGTTCGTGGCCCTCAAGTGATGCAAGGTTACTGGCAGCGCCCTGAAGCGACCAAAGAAGTGATCGATCAAGACGGTTGGTTATCGACAGGTGACATCGTTAAGTTTGATGACGAAGGCTTGTTGTACATCGTTGACCGTAAGAAGGACATGATTCTTGTATCAGGCTTCAACGTCTACCCGAACGAGATTGAAGACGTTGTGGCTCTGCATGGTAAAGTGCTTGAAGTAGCAGCTATCGGTCAACCTCATGAAGTGTCTGGTGAATTGGTTAAGATCTACGTTGTGAAGCGTGACCCTAGCCTGACCAAAGAAGACATTATCGCGCACTGTCGTGAGCACTTAACGGGTTACAAAATCCCTAAATTAGTCGAGTTCAGAGATGATCTTCCAAAGACTAACGTAGGTAAGATCTTACGCCGCGTACTGCGTGAAGAAAACGATGCAGAACTTGCGAAACGCGCTAGCGAATAATTAGCCCGTTTGCGCGAAAGTACTGCACCAAAACCATTGAGGCGCTTAATCTAAGCGAGCGCTGAAAAATGGTGTTAGAATGCCGACAGTTAATGTCGGCATTTTTGTATCCGGCGATCAAATAGAAACCTGTGAGAGTTTTTGTGGATTATCAAATCATTACCCAATTGAAAGACCTTGAGCGAGTTTGCCAACAAGCACGTGAAGCCGATGTCGTTATGCTTGATACGGAGTTCGTTCGTACTAGAACCTATTACCCTCAATTAGGCTTGATTCAGTTATTTGATGGTGAAATGCTGTCACTGATTGACCCTATTGCTCTTGATGACATGACACCGTTCGTTACCTTGTTGAAAGACGCATCAGTATTGAAAGTGCTGCACGCGTGCGGTGAAGATTTGGAAGTGTTCCAGAACGCATTTGGCTGTACACCAACACCAATGGTTGATACACAGATCATGGCGGCTTTCTTAGGTCATGGTTTATCAACGGGCTTTGCTGCTCTGGTTTCAGAGTTTGTCGGTGTCGATCTCGATAAGAGTGAATCTCGCACAGACTGGCTAGCGCGTCCGCTTTCTCAAAAACAATTGGACTACGCAGCAGCAGACGTGCATTACCTAATGCCAATGTACAACAAGCTTCTAGAAAAAGTGATGGAAGCTGGCTGGTGGGAAGCGGCTCAGCAAGAGTCTGATTTACAAGTTGCCAAGCGCATTCGTAAAGTAAACCCAGATACAGCCTACCTTGATATTAAAGGGGCGTGGCAGCTTAAACCTAAGCAATTAGCGATCTTACGACCTCTAGCAACTTGGCGTCTAAAAGAAGCAATCAAGCGCGATTTAGCGCTGAACTTTGTCTTCAAAGAACAAGACCTATGGGCTGTGGCGCGTTTTGCGATGAAAGATCCCAAGCACATGGAGCAAGAGGGTTTTGATTACCGCTCTGTGCGTCGCCATGGTGCGAAGATCAGCTCAATCGTAAAGTTAGCGGAACATACACCAGAAGAAGAGTACCCAGCACCAGTAGAACGTCTAATGGACTTCCCTGGCTACAAGCAACTCTTCAAAGTGCTGAAAGATGAAGTGAAAACAGCATCACAACACAGTGGTTTGGCGACGGAATTCTTGGCATCGAAGAAGCAACTTAACCAAATGTTAAGCTGGGTGTGGAAGCACGATCGTAACCCAGAAAAGCTGCCTGATGTTATGCAAGGCTGGCGTTTAGATGTGGTTGGCGAAAAGCTGAGTAAAGCGATCAAATAACCGCTTGCTGCTTTAAAGCCTAACTTAGTTACAGTTATAAACTGCACATACAAAAAAGAGAGCCTAGGCTCTCTTTTTTATTCAATCAATACAAGCAAGTGTATTACCTGCCAATCTTGTTCAGAAAGATTATCGATCTTCTTCTGGAAGCTTAACATTCAACTCTAACACTGAGATGTCGTCATCTTTGTGTTCAAAAGTCAGATCAACCATTGATGGATCGACCTCAACGTACTTGGCAATACACTTCAAGATGTCTTCTTTTAGTTGCGGCAGGTAAGACGGCGCTGGGTCGTCATGGCTGCGTCGTTCGGCAACAATGATCTGCAAACGTTCTTTGGCTAGGTTTGCGGTTGTCTTTTTCTGTGGTCTAAAAAACTCTAATAATGACATTGTGCATTAGCCCCCGAACAGTCGTTTGAAGATGCCTTTCTTCTGTTCCGTTAAGAAGCGGAAGTCAACTTGGCTACCCAGTAGTCGCTCTACAGTATCATTGTAAGCCATACCTGCGTCGGTTGCTTCGTCAAAGATAACTGGAACACCCTTGTTCGATGCGTTCAGTACCGCTTGGCTCTCTGGAATTACACCCAGTAGAGAGATGTGCAGGATTTCTTCAACGTCTTCAACACTGAGCATCTCACCTTGAGTTACACGTGCTGGGTTGTAGCGAGTCAATAGAAGGTGTGTTTTCACTGGCTCTAAGCCGTCTTCAGAACGACGAGATTTAGAGTCAAGAATACCTAGAATACGGTCTGAATCGCGTACTGAAGAGACTTCTGGGTTGGTGGTTACAATCGCTTCATCAGCGAAGTACAACGCCATAAGAGCGCCTTGTTCGATACCCGCAGGAGAATCACAGATGATGAAATCAAAGCCCATTTCATCCAGTTCATCAAATACACGACGAACACCATCTTTTGTTAGTGCGTCTTTATCACGAGTTTGAGAAGCAGGAAGAATGAACAGGTTCTCTGTGCGCTTGTCTTTGATCATCGCTTGGTTCAGCGTCGCTTCACCATTGATAACATTAACGAAGTCGTACACAACACGACGCTCACAACCCATGATTAAATCTAGGTTACGCAGACCGATATCAAAGTCGATAACTGCGGTTTTCTTTCCTTTTAAAGCCAGACCCGAGGCAATAGCTGCACTGGAGGTCGTTTTGCCTACCCCGCCTTTACCTGACGTTACAACGATAATGCGTGCCATTCTGTTTTCCTTTTATTTCTCTTATATTGCGAGGACATCAACGTGTAATACATCGTTTGCCATACTGAACATGGTTTTCTTCTGCCAGTACTCGCTTTCAATTTGATCGCTGAGCCAGTAATTTCCAGCAATGGAAACCAGCTCGGCTTGTAAGTCATTACAAATTATTTTTGCTTCAGTTTGACCACTTGCACCTGCAATCGCACGGCCGCGTAAAGTGCCATGAATATGGATACTGCCATCGGCAATCACTTCCGCGCCTGCACTCACATGGCTGAGAATCAATAGATCGCCATCTTTCGCATAAACCTGCTGACCAGAACGAATAGGGGTTCTAATCACCTTGATTGGTGCCATCTTCGCTGGAGCTTGAGACGGCGACTTGCTTGCCGTCATCACTGCAAAACCGGCTTCTTTAGCGAGGTTTTGCATGCGCTTATCAGAACAGCCAGCCACACCAACCGGGATCATGCCCGCTTGAGATATACCATTTTTAAGTTGCACAAAATCGATATCGCCCGCGACTTTGCTGATGTTGATAACAACAGGTGCGGCAGCGAAAAACGTAGGTGCTTGGTCTACTTTCTCTTGAAGAAAAGAGACTGCATTTTCGACTTGATCATCGGATAAGTGCAAAACAGATAGCGTAAAGCTGCTACCTTTTAGATCTGGGTTACTAGACATCGAAAAACTACAGGACCTCAATAGCGGATTAGTACAATTTCTTTATCAATAAAATAAAGGGCATTGCCTGAAACTAGGTTTATCATGTTATATTCCCAAACCAAGCACAGCAAGTAATCTTGTTGTCAAATGGACGTTTTGTTCCCAATATTTCCCTAACATAAACTATTGATCTCGCAAGTGAGAGTTTTGTAGTCATAATCAATTAAAAGGTTTGTCATGCTGTGTTCTATATATAAAAGCTCAAAGAAAGAAGGAACATACCTTTATATCCCTAAGAAGGATGATTTTTCACAAGTTCCTGACGCATTGATGCAAATGTTTGGTAAACCTAGTTTTGTAATGGTAATTAAAATGGATGGCCGTAAACTGGCTCAAGTAAACATCGAAAAAGTGAAAGAATCACTGAATACCGATGGTTTCTTTTTACAGGTTCCGCCACCACCAGTTAACGAACTTGAGCTTCATAAAGAGCGTAAAGCTCAACAGAAATCTCAAGACGAAGAGTGATAGCCACCTCAATTCAAGGAGGAGTGATCGTTGAGTAAATTTTCGAAAACCATATTGGCTGTGTCGGCATTACTATTGGGTAATAGCCTGACCATAAGTTCAGTACAAGCTGAAGAACTGAGCTTCGAGCAATATGTAGAAAAACTAAAACAACAAGGCCGTGAAGAAGGCATCTCTGAAGCGATCATTGATGAAGCCTTTGATGGTGTAACGTTTAAGCCAAGAGCGGTAAAAGCCGACAAAAACCAACCTGAGAAAAAACTGACTCTGGATGAATACATTCCACGAGCGGTTCCAGATTGGAAAGTGAAGCAAGCAAGGTCACTCTACAAGGAGCATTACACCGCGTTAAAGCGTATTGGTGATGAATATGGTGTTCAACCAAGATTCATTGTCGCGCTATGGGGCGTTGAGAGTAATTTTGGTAAGTTCACGGGCAATTACAGCGTTATCGACGCCCTAACGACCATGGCTTATGAAGGACGCCGAGAAGCTTTCTTCCGTAGCGAAGCGATGGCGGCATTGAAGATTCTTGATCAAGGCCATATTGCACCAAAAGAGATGAAAGGCTCTTGGGCTGGTGCGATGGGTCAACCTCAGTTTATGCCAAGCTCATTCTTAGCTTACGCCGCTGATGGCAGTGGTGATGGCAAGAAAGACATTTGGGGCACTGAAGAAGACGTATTTGCTTCGGCGGCCAATTATCTCAGCCAATCAGGGTGGGATGACAAATATACTTGGGGTCGTCAGGTTCATGTTCCGTCAACTGTGTCGATCGATTTACAAGGTCGAGACGAAGACAAAGCGAAATACTTAAAAGAGTGGTCTGAACTCGGTATTAAACGCTATGACGATCGCCCACTGCCAACACTTGATGAAGACATTAAAGCTTGGTTAATCATGCCGGATGATGAAACCGGACGTTCGTACCTCATTTATAACAACTACAATGTGTTAATGAAGTGGAATCGTTCTTACTACTTTGCTTTGGCAGTAAGCCACCTAGCCGACAGAATTAAGTTTGATTAACAGACCTAAGTCGCTTTGAATAGCATTTGGCCTATCATAGGCAGAACGAACTAAAGGACTCTTCGGAGTCCTTTTTGATTTTATATTTCAGAGATTTAATAAGGTGATCTTGTGCTAACAGATAGAGCTGCACAGATGGTGATATTCCATGCGCTGATCAAGCACGAAGGCTTTACCAGTGCTGCAAAAAGCTTGAACGTTTCGGTGTCTCATATCAGTAAGCAAGTCGCTTTGCTTGAAGACTCAATCGGCATCAAGTTGGTACAACGAACCACACGAAGCCTCACGCTGACTGAAGCGGGAGACGTGTTCTATCAACATTGTGAGCAGCTGTTTAACACGGTGAAAGCAGCTCAGATGGATATGGATAGCCAGCGCGATGATATCTCTGGAATACTACGCGTCGGTTTGTCGCAGTCATTTGGCACACTCCATATCATTCCGGCGATTGATCAACTCAGACAGCTTTATCCTCAGTTGAGAATCGAGGTCCACTTGTTCGACTATAAGGTGGACATGATTGAAGAGCGCTTGGATCTCTGGATCACCAACAATGAAGATTTGCCTGAAGGTTACATTGCGCAGCGATTAGCCGACAGTCAGTTTGTGGTGGCTGCGTCACCGGATTATCTGATTAAGGCTGGGACGCCACATGTACCTTCCGATTTGATTGACCATAACTGTCTTATCTATCGCAGCCGTGAACGAGATTACACATCGTGGGCGTTTGACAACGGGCAAGAAAACCTCAGCGTCAAAGTCGCGGGCGATTACTCAGTCGATTTGGCTGAGGCAGTACGAGACGCGGCAGTATCAGGGTGGGGCGTTGCTTATTTGGCGACTTACTTAGTGAAAGAAGAGTTTAGAACGGGCAAGCTCATTCAAGTATTGCCAGAGTGGAGAGCCAGTCAGCTGATGCCATTCTATGCCGTTTACCCGAGCCGAAAGAATATGCCGAAGAAGCTTTCGGCAGTGATTGAGTTCATTAAAGATCATATCGGGTCGCCGACGTATTGGGACAAAAACCTCAAAACTTGCGTTGAACTGCATCGCTAACTGTTTCCTAATCTATAAATATAATTTCCATATGGAAAAAGTACGCTTTTTAATCAAAGTTAATTATTAAAATTCAATAACTTAATTATACTCATAGTTAAATCGTGATTACCCCAACATCACATTAACAACCTCAGCTTGCCGCAAACGATTTCCTCTATAGAATGCGTCGCCTTTCCTACCTACAACTTTTAGGTTGACGCACATGGCTTCCCTACTTGGAATTATCACTATTTTAGTTGCCGCTTGGTTACTATCTACGGACAGAAAAAATATTCCACTAAGAACAGTCTCTTTGGCTTTCTTATTACAAATCTCATTCGCGCTGTTGGTTCTGTATGTACCAATGGGTAAAGAAGCGTTGAATGCAGCCACAGGTGCGGTATCTAGCTTGATCAACTACGGTCAAGAGGGGATTAACTTCCTATTTGGTGGCCTAACGAATAACGGATTTGTTTTCGCGATTAACGTTCTAGGCATCATTATCTTTTTCTCTGCACTGATCTCTGGTTTGTACCACATCGGCTTTATGCCAAAGGTGATCAACCTTATCGGTGGCGCACTACAAAAGTTCTTGGGCACAGGTCGTGCGGAGTCACTGTCTGCGACTGCAAACATTTTCGTTGGCATGATTGAAGCTCCATTGGTGGTTAAGCCTTACTTGAAGCACATGACGGATTCACAACTGTTTGCTGTGATGGTGTGTGGTTTGGCTTCTGTCGCTGGTGGTACGCTAGTGGGTTACGCATCGCTTGGCGTTGATCTAAATTACCTGATCGCAGCTGCATTTATGTCTGCACCTGCTGGCCTATTGATGGCTAAGATCTTAGTACCAGGTAGCGCAGATGACGCTCAAGAAAATATTGAGTCTGACGTTGAAATTCCACGAGCAACAAACGTAGTTGAGGCAATGGCAGATGGGGCTATGTCTGGACTTCGTATTGCCGTTGCGGTGGGTGCGACACTACTTGCCTTTATCAGTGTGATTGCAATGCTGAATGGCTTGCTAGGTATTGTTGGCGGCTGGTTTGGCGTAAACCTAAGCTTCGAACTTATCCTAGGTTATGTGTTTGCACCCGTTGCATGGCTGATCGGTGTACCGTGGTCTGAGGCTGTGGTTGCGGGCTCATTGATCGGTAACAAGATTGTCGTGAACGAGTTCGTGGCTTTCATCCAACTAATGGATGCTAAAGAGGCACTAAGTGAGCACTCGCAAGCGATCGTAACTTTCGCTCTATGTGGCTTTGCTAACATCTCTACCATGGCGATTCTTATCGGTGGTTTGGGCAGCTTAGTTCCAGAGCGTCGTTCTTTCATCTCACAATATGGCTTCAAAGCAATTTGTGCAGGTGTGTTTGCTAACTTAATGAGTGCCGCTATTGCTGGTGTTGTACTTTCTCTATAGCTAACGGATCATGACTTTACTCCCCCTATAGTAAAGTGACTGATTAATCACAATAATATTCGGTTAGCGTGAAAAAGAGAGCCTATAGTGTAAGAACGTAGGCTTTCTTATTTCATTGAATAGTTTGTACCACAGGGTGTGGTGCAAACCTTTTAGGGGCACAAATGGATTTGTCGATTACTTCTTCTTTGGCGTTAATTGGACTCTTGTCTTTAGCTTGTCAGCTGCTCGGCTGGCGTTTACGTCTTCCCGCTATTCTTCCTCTCCTTATCGTTGGCCTGTTGTTAGGTCCCGGCATGAATATTCTAAATCCCGATGCCATTTTCGGTGATGTGCTGTTTCCTATGATTTCCTTAGGTGTTGCCATCATCTTGTTTGAAGGAGCATTGACCCTAAATTTCAAAGAAATCAGGGGCCATGGTCGGATGGTGACTCATCTCGTGAGCTTCGGCATGTTGATTACGTGGGCGTGCATTGTTGTTGGTGCTTACTACTTTGTTAACTTCAGTTGGCCACTAGCGGCGTTATTCGGTGCCTTGGTGGTGGTGACAGGGCCGACGGTGATTGTCCCTATGCTTCGCAGCATTCAACCTAAATCTTCTTTAGGCAGTATCTTGCGCTGGGAAGGTATAGTGATTGATCCGATTGGCGCTCTGTTTGCGGTTCTCGTTTACGAGTACATTGTTTCTTCTGCCGACCCTACTGGACACGTTCTGTCAGCTCTGGGCCTAACGCTAGTTATAGGTTTAGGCTTAGGGATCATCGGTGGCCATTTGATTGCCAAGATGCTGAAAGGGCATTGGGTACCGCACTATTTGCGTAATGTGGCTGTGCTGACGTTAATGTTGGCCGCGTTCTCGTTTTCTAATGATTTGAGTGAAGAATCGGGTTTATTAACCGTGACCATCATGGGGATCTGGCTTGCCAACGTGAAGGGCTTGGATATCGAAGACATCATCGAATTCAAAGAAACCCTAACCGTGTTGCTAATCTCAGCGTTGTTTATTCTGTTAGCGAGCAGGCTTGATTCAGGTACTTTTCTTTCGATAGGTTGGGGTGGCGTTGGTCTGTTAGCGGTAGTGATGCTGGTGGCGCGTCCTTTGAGCGTGTGGATCAGCGGGATCGGTACGGATCTTACCTCTGCGGATAAATGGTTTTTGAGCTGGATGGCACCGCGCGGGATCGTTGCAGCCGCTGTTTCTTCTCTGTTTGCAATCAAACTTCAAGAGAAGCAATTAATCGAAGGCGCGGATTTGCTGGTGCCAATGGTGTTCTTGGTCATCATCGGTACGGTTGTGATTCAGAGCCTTACCGCGAGTTGGTGGGCGAGAAGGCTAGGTGTGACTCAAGAGAAGGCACAAGGCGTTATCTTCTTTGGTGCGACTCAGTTTTCACGCCAGTTTGCCAAAGTGTTGGCGACACACAACATCAACAGTGTGCTTGCCGATACCAACTGGGAAAGCATTCGCTTAGCGCGCATGGAAAACTTGAATGTTTATTTTGGTAACCCAGCTTCGAGCCACGCTGAAAATAATCTGGGATTGGATGGAATAGGGCGTGCGATGATCGTGTCGCCTTATCGTCAAACCAACCCGTTAGTTAGCATGCACTATCAAGACGAGTTTGGTGAGAATAAGGTGTTTGAGCTTGAATCCTCAGAGAATAAACATGAAAGGCACCAAGTGAGCCGCGATGGCAATAGAAGTCTGTTTTCGGAAGGGATCACCTATTCTAAGCTTAACTCGTTGATGGCTCAGGGTAGCCAAATTAAAAGTACAGGTTTGACCGAGGCATTTGATTTAAAAGAGTTTAACGCTTTGTATCCTAAAGCCATTCCTCTTGGGGTGATTAATGGCGGTGATTTCCGTTTAATTACACAAGGATCTGAGTTGGAAAAACTCATATCAACGGAGTGTGAGCTTATTAGTTTATTACCGCCTTCTGAACAGACGGAAAAAGTCGAGACTCCAGATAAGTAGCAACGAGCACTTCATCAAAAGCGAGTCACCCCGTTGTAAAAACGAATAGCTAAGTACCAAAGCATCAAAAAAGCCGCAACGTTCATCACGTTGCGGCTTTCTAATTTTATTTATATGCGCTGCGGACTACTTCGAGTGAAATTGCTCGCAAGCGATCATGGTGTTCTCGATTAGGCTCGCAACCGTCATTGGGCCAACACCACCCGGCACAGGTGTGATGAAGCTTGCGCTTTCTTTCGCTACGTCGTATTCAACGTCGCCCACTAGTTTGCCAGATTCTAAACGGTTGATACCAACATCGACCACAACAGCGCCTTTCTTAATCCAAGCGCCAGGAATGAAGTTAGGCTTACCAACGGCAACTACAACAACGTCTGCTTGACGCACGTGACCTTCAAGGTCTTTGGTGAAGCGGTGACATGTTGTCGTTGTACAACCTGCTAGAAGAAGTTCTAGCGTCATTGGGCGACCTACAATGTTTGATGCGCCAACCACAACCGCGTGTTTACCACGTAAGTCGATGTTGTAACGGTCAAGCAGCGTGATGATGCCTTTTGGCGTACAAGAGCGAAGCTTAGGCATGCGCTGAGCCAAACGGCCGACATTGTATGGGTGGAAGCCGTCAACGTCTTTCTCTGGCGTGATACGCTCAAGAACGTGAGTGCTATCAATGCCAGCTGGTAGAGGCAGTTGAACAAGAATACCGTCGATCTCTGGATCGTCGTTCAGTTGGTCTACCAATGTTAACAATTCGTCTTCTGTCGCAGTGGCTGGCAAGTCGTAAGATTTAGATACGAAGCCAACTTCTTCACACGCTTTACGCTTACTTCCAACGTAAACCTGAGAAGCAGGGTCTTCACCCACTAAAACAACCGCTAGGCCCGGAGCGCGTAATCCAGCTTCAGTACGAGCTTTTACACGTGCAGCAACTTCGGAGCGAACCGTTTGAGAAATTAGCTTTCCATCAATATTTTGAGCAGTCATGAATTTCCTTAGTATTGATATTCAAGTTAGTGGCTGATGTTTTTGGCGCATTATTCCAGAAAATCTTTTTGATTACCATCAAGCAAACGTTTGCTTTGGTCTATTTTCCAACACTTATATGTTTGTTGGCCTTTTTTTACCCACTTAGATCAGAATGTTACATAAAGCCGTTGCTTTACTGATTCGAATTCGTATAATTCGTTCCTGTAGCGCGCCCTTAGCTCAGCTGGATAGAGCACCTCCCTTCTAAGGAGGTGGTCGAAGGTTCGAATCCTTCAGGGCGTGCCATTATTTAAAGAAACCCGATAACTCTCCGAGTTGTCGGGTTTTTTGCATTTTACATATCATAAAACACTTCTTTTCAAGCGCGACTCATTTTCTTCTGTTATTCGTTTCATTCGGCTTATGTAATAGAAAGTTAAAATTGTTCGTTTTTTGGGGTTTACATCATTTGGTAATAAAGCCACTATGAATTCACGAAGAATAGACAAGTAAAGCTATTAGCCAGTCGGTTTAGGAATCAAACCTTCTGATTGATGGCTGATTTAGAGGAAGCAATGGCAGGAAACAGTATCGGACAACACTTTCGAGTGACCACATTCGGAGAGAGTCACGGTATCGCACTAGGATGTATCGTAGACGGGTGCCCACCAGGATTAGAAATTACCGAAGAAGATCTGCAGAAAGATCTGGACCGTCGTCGTCCGGGCACTTCTCGCTATACAACGGCTCGTCGTGAAGCGGATGAAGTGAAAATCTTATCAGGTGTATTTGAAGGCCAAACTACGGGTACTTCTATTGGTCTATTGATTGAAAATACAGACCAACGCTCTAAAGACTATTCCGAAATTAAAGACAAGTTCCGCCCTGGCCACGCTGACTATACGTACCATCAAAAGTACGGTGTGCGTGATTACCGAGGTGGTGGTCGTTCTTCAGCTCGTGAAACTGCAATGCGTGTTGCTGCAGGTGCAATTGCGAAGAAATACCTAAAACAAGAATTTGGTGTTGAAATCCAAGCTTACCTTTCTCAAATGGGTGATATCTCAATTGATAAAGTGGATTGGAACGAGATTGAAAACAACGCTTTCTTCTGTCCAGATGCCGACAAAGTACCAGAATTTGATCAACTGATTCGTGACTTGCTAAAAGAAGGCAACTCGATCGGTGCGAAGATTCAAGTGGTTGCGACTAAAGTGCCAGTAGGCCTTGGTGAGCCAATCTTTGATCGTCTAGATGCTGACATCGCGCACGCTCTAATGAGCATTAACGCTGTGAAAGGTGTTGAGATTGGTGATGGCTTTGATGTGGTTAATCAACGCGGTAGTGAACACCGTGACCCATTAACTCCAGAAGGTTTCAGCAGCAATCATGCTGGCGGTATCTTAGGTGGTATCTCTACTGGTCAAGATATTGTGGCAAGCATTGCGCTTAAACCAACATCAAGCATCACTGTACCTGGTGACACAATCACGAAAGATGGTGAAGCAACGCAGCTAATCACGAAAGGTCGTCACGATCCATGTGTTGGCATCCGTGCGGTACCTATTGCAGAAGCAATGCTGGCTATCGTGCTGCTTGACCACTTGCTACGTCATCGTGGTCAAAACTTTGGTGTGACAACTGAAACACCACAAATCTAATTCTGCTTCTTTTTATTTAGAATAGAATTGGTAGAAACAAGAAAGGGTTGCTTCGTAATGAAGTAACCCTTTATTCACATTAGCAGGATTATTCGTCCGGTTAGCGACTATCGTCATTAAAGACAGCTAGCAGCTTAAGGCTCTTAATCCATTAATGCACTGAACTTTCAGGATCAAGCTGGAACGAAGGCAAACTCCATTTGAATCTTACAGCCGCCATGCGCAGCAAGTAACCAACTACAAGCGTCACAATTGTCGCCGTGACGTCGTTGATGCCAAGCTCAAGCAAACCTAGGTACAAACCTGAAGCGACAAGTGCGACAGAGGCATACAGCTCTTCATGTAACACCAATGGTGTTTGACGACAGATAAGGTCACGTAACAAACCACCAAAGACACCTGTCACTAATGCCGATACCATGCAAATCATCGGGTGCAGACCCATGGTCATCGCTACTTTGGTACCAATGATACTGAATACGATTAGGCCTAAGGCATCCAAGCGAATAAACAAACCTTTTAGCTTGATAACCCATTTCGCCAACCCGGTTGTAATAACACCTGCTATACAGGTGATGGCCAGATACTGAGGGTTTTCAACCCAACCTAAAGGGTAATGGCCAAGTAAGATATCGCGTACTGTACCGCCGCCAATTGCCGTTGCGCTCGCAACCAACATTACACCAAACCAATCCATTTTTTGTTTGCCTGCACTGAGAGCGCCGGTCATGGCTTCTGCCGTGATGCCAATGATATACAAAACACTTAGTAGCATTGCTGTAGCTCTATAATTTAGGTCTATAAACTCGAGTCTTATAGGCCTTAGGGATATAAAATGAAGCGCGAGTGTAGTAGTAAAAATGCTTGTTGACGAATGAATATTTGTACCGTGAATGGGCGTTTCAGATTAGCTAAATTAATCATTCACCTTAAAGTGGTGTAATCTGGGAATGGCAATCGATTGTCACTGCAAAGTATAATGGCGAACCCGATGTCATTACGCTTGATAGGGCTTTACCGAGCGCTGAAAAAAAAGCAAAATGCCCCAGTTATTTTTACTTAAATTTGATTTTATGACACACCAATACTCAGACATTATCGATATCTTCAATCAGACCTTTTTTGAAAGCTTTAATACCAAACTAGAGCTAGGGGCTGATGAGCCGATCTATTTGCCTGCTGATGATACTATCCCACACCATCGAATCGTGTTCGCACGTGGCTTTTACGCCTCTGCACTCCATGAGATCGCACACTGGTGCGTTGCTGGGCCTGAGCGTCGTTTACTGGAAGATTTTGGCTATTGGTATGAACCTGACGGTCGAACGGAATCGGTTCAAGCTGAGTTTGAAAAAGTAGAAATTCGCCCACAAGCGTATGAATGGATCATTGCGATGAGCGCAGGCTTTCCTTTTAATGTCAGCTGTGACAATCTACACGGCGATTTTGAGCCAGATCGTTTGGCCTTTATGAATAAAGTACATAGCGAAGTTATGGGTATCTTTGAAGTAGGCTTTCCGCCTCGCGTGAAAATGCTCTCTGAAGCATTACGCAGCTTCTACGATGTAGAACCTTTATGTGCTAGCCAATTTATTGTGAAATAAGAGAATATTATGATTATCGAATTTGAAGAAAAACTACTTGAAGTAATTGATGCTCGCATTGAAAACGCATCAGACGATGAACTGTTTGCTGGTGGTTACTTACGTGGTCATATTTCTCTTTCAGTGGCTTCATGTGAAGAAGAAGGCATTGAAGATGTGGCTGAAGTAAAAGCTCGTATTGAACAGAGCCTAGACGACGCTCGCTCTGAACTAACACCAGCAGACCGCACTATCGTTAATGACCTTTGGGTTGAGCTACAAAACCAAGCTTAATCTCGATGTATTAATACTATCCGCTCAGTCCCTTCCTTTCCCATTTTGCTGAGCGAACTGGTTTATTTGAGACTCGTTCGAAATTTTTGAATGAGTCCGTTCATTTCTTGTGATGGTTACATTTTCTTACTACGTTATTCTAATCCCACTTAACGGAATTACAGAAAGGTCACATCATGAAAGTTATCGCATTTGGCGCAAGCACAAGTTCTACCTCAATCAACAAAACACTAGCAACTTACGCAGCAAACTTGATTGAAGGTGCTGAAGTAAAAGTCCTAGACATCAACGATTACAATGTTCCTATGTTCAGTGAAGACACTGAAAAAGAGATTGGCCAAGCGGAAGGTGCTCAAGCATTCCTACGCGACCTAGCTGAAGCTGATGCGTTTGTTATCTCGTTCGCAGAACACAATGGTCACTACCCAGCTGCGTATAAAAACCTATTTGATTGGGCGACACGCATTGAGCGTTCAGTATTTGGCGAGAAGCCGGCGGTTTACCTAGCGACTTCACCAGGCCCTGGCGGCGCACAAACGGTACTTGGCGCAGCGACAGGTTCTGCACCTTACTTCGGTGGAAACGTGCAAGCGTCAGTTTCAGTACCAAGCTTCTACGATAACTTTGATTTTGAGTCGGGCTCTATCAGCAACGAAGAGATTGCTCTACAGATTAAAGACGCGGTTGCTAAGCTGTAAATACTGCTCCATTTAGAACATCAGTTTAGATCAACACGAATAACAAAAAACCCGAGCGACTTAACTTAGTCACGTAGGGCTTTTTAGCTTTTAACTTATTAGTTTCAGATATTCAGAAATTTCAGATGTTCAAAATAGCTGAACTAGAAACTACGGCTTTGATTTAGAATGCTTGTCAGCAACCCATCCAGCCGTTAATGCCTTACCTTTACGCAGTCTGCGTACCCACATTCGACTTGGGTGAATCGCCTCAAGCACATCAACAGGCAAGGGCAGCGGATCGCCACAGATCTGTGATGCTAATACTTCAGCCAATAATGGTGCAGAGCTCAAACCACGTGAACCCAGTCCGATAAAGCAATAAAGGTTAGGGAAGCTTGTTACCGTTTCTACATCCTCAACCGAGTCACGCTGCGGGTTGAAGTTGTGGAGATCTTGGTACTGCTCCTTAATGGCTTCAAAGTCACCAACGTTTCCGACAAACGAAAGGTGGTCACGGCTTACGCTTCGGATACCTTGGCGCGCTAAGTTGTCACTGGTATCGACATCTTTTGTCCATGCTTGGTCTGGTAGTGACCCATGTAGGCGCTCGCCATTGTGCTGCTGAACCTCAATATCAAATTCTTGGTCGATATTGGTTTTGTCGTAGTTCGCACCAATACAGTGATGACCATTGTTGGGGTTCTGTGGCGTCAAATAGCCATCAAAGCACAACACGGTTTTTAGCTGGCTGAGATTTTCCGTGGTCGGAATATGGCTCACTTGGCCTTTAACCGGAGTCAGTGGTACTGGCTGAGTTTGTTCAAACTGAGTGAACTTGTGTCCGTTTGCGACAACTACTTGGTCGTGCTTAGTTTGAATCTCACCTTGAGGTGCCTCAATCGTCAGTAACCATTGTTTTTCAGCTTCGAGCCACTCAAGTTGCGTTACTTGATGTTGATAGTGTGCGCTCACTTGGTTGCTCTCTTCTAGCTTGCCAATCAAGCCTTGAGTCAGTTGAAGAGGGCTTAACCAACCACCCAGCGGAAAGTAAACACTCTCTTTATCGACGGGTAAGCCAATCTTTTCGTTGGCTTGCTCTGGCGATAAACGCTGAATCAGGTCGGTGTGGAAGTTGCCTTCCAACATGCGGTTGAGCTTTTTAGTGGAGCCTTGATCCCACATCAAGATGTTCACGCCACACCAACTGTGATCAAATTGAATAGACTGAGCCGCTTGATTAATAAATTGACGAGCAAACAGTAATCCCGGGCCAAACACGCGAGACACGTTCGAGGTCGCTTCGCTTAATAGCGGGTAAATCGCACCTTGGTTGTTACCTGAGGCATTGCCCGCAGCTTGTGGATGTTCACAATAAAGGGTGATATTTTTGCCACGACGGCTTAGCGTTTTGGCTAATGCAGCACTGGCGACACCACCACCAATGATCGCAATGTCTTGGGATTCAGTGTGTTGAGCGAGGCCATACCAAGGTTTGATGTTGGTGTGAGCGTGCTTTTCGCCAAGTCGGCCGGCGATCATTTCTCGCTTAGTACCAAAGCCTTTGACCTTTTTCATTTCAAAGCCAGCTTCAATTAAGCCACGGCGAACAAAGCCAGCAGCGGTGAAGGTGGCGCAGCTACAATCTTGCTTAGCGAGCTTAGCCATGCCGTTGAATAGGTTTTGATTCCACATCTCTGGGTTCTTGCTCGGAGCAAAACCGTCTAAGAACCAAGCATCAACCAAACCTTCACGCGGGGTTGGTACGTTGGGCATGCAATCTTTAATATCGCCAAACCACAAATCAAGCGTGATTGCACCGTCGCCCAGCACAATGCGGTGACATTCAGGTAGAGCAATAGGGTAGTGTTCTTGGAGTTGCGTCGCATACTCGGCTAATTCTGGCCACGATTGGTGTGCTTTGATCAGATCCTCTTTATTTAAAGGATATTTTTCAAAACTGATGAAATGTAACTCTTTGGTCATCGCTTGTGGGTTATCTTTAAGAAAAGCATCGAACCATTGCCAAACTGCAAGAAAGTTCAAACCTGTGCCAAAGCCGGTTTCAGCAATCACAAAGCGGCGTTGTTCATGTTCAAGCCAACGCTCTGGAAGGTGGTTTTGCTTTAAAAAGACGTAGCGAGTTTCTTCTAAACCGTTAACATTGGAGAAGTAAACGTCGTCAAATTGGTCTGAAACTGGCGTGCCAGACTCATTCCATTCCAGTTCTGCATTAGTAATTGAAGTCATAAAATCTATCATTTTGTGATTTGAAGCGATATGTTGGTAGGGATTGTACGAATTTCTAGGAAAGCTGACCACTTTTGTTAGGCTTCTTAGTTATCATCTAGCTGAATTTAGAATTATAGGAATGTCACATGAAACGAGTCGTAATCACCGGTATGGGTATTGTTTCAAGTATCGGTAACAACGTCGAAGAAGTTTTAGCATCACTGAAAGAGGGTAAATCTGGTATTACCGCTTCAGAGCAGTTCAAGGAAAATGGCTTGCGCTCTCAAGTATGGGGTAACCTAAAAATGAACCCTGCTGACCATATCGATCGCAAAAAAATGCGCTTTATGGGTGATGCAGCGGCATTCGCTTATCTTTCAATGGAGCAAGCAATTGCTGATTCTGGCTTAACTGAAGATCAAGTATCTAATGACCGCACGGGTATCGTTGCGGGTTCAGGTGGTGCTTCATCTCTAAACCAAGTAAACGCGGTAGACATCATCCGTGAGAAAGGCGTGAAGCGCGTTGGTCCATACATGGTTCCACGTACAATGGCTTCTACGGTTTCTGCTTGTCTAGCAACTCCTTTCAAAATCCGTGGTGTGAACTACTCTATGAGCTCTGCATGTGCGACATCTGCACACTGTATTGGTCACGCAATGGAGCTTATCCAACTTGGTAAGCAAGACGTTGTATTCGCTGGTGGCGGTGAAGAACTGGATTGGTCTCTGACTATGATGTTCGACGCAATGGGCGCACTTTCTACTAAGTACAACGACACGCCAGAGCTGGCTTCTCGTACCTACGATGCAGACCGTGATGGTTTCGTTATCTCTGGTGGCGGCGGCATGTTAGTTATCGAAGAGCTTGAGCACGCTGTTGCTCGTGGCGCAAAAATCTACGGTGAAATCGTAGGCTACGGCGCAACTTCAGATGGCTACGACATGGTTGCTCCTTCTGGTGAAGGTGCGGTTCGTTGTATGAAGATGGCGATGCAAAACGTTGATGGCGTTGATTACGTGAACACTCACGGTACTTCAACTCCAGTTGGCGACGTTAAAGAGCTAGGCGCTATCCAAGAAGTTTTCTCTCAAGGCAATGGCGGTGGCAACAGCCCAGCAATTTCTGCAACTAAAGCGATGACAGGTCACGCTCTAGGTGCTGCTGGCGTACACGAAGCTATTTACTCAACGCTAATGCTAGATAACGGCTTTATCGCTCCAAGCATTAACGTTTCGAACCTAGACGAAGCTGCTGCTGGCCTAGACATCGTAACTGAAGCTCGTGATCAAGAGCTAACTACAGTTATGTCTAACAGTTTTGGTTTCGGCGGTACGAACGCAACGCTAGTAATCAAAAAGTACCAAGCTTAACTTAAGCTTGAGTTACAGAGACAAGGTTAATCGTTAAAGGGTTGCGCTAGTGCCGATTCAACACGCACAGGTCACCCAGTAATAATGACCATCAGAACAAAGTTTTTAGACGCAGGTTGGTAAACGTGTTTTTTGAACATAGTTTTTAAATCTGGGTTTAGAGATTGAAAGGTTTCCAGAGCTTGACCAGTACTGACTTTGGTTAGTACTGGTTGAACAGACGCAAGACTCTGTCTCCTGGAGAGCGAGATAGGATCCTTTTGTTCTGGATGTTTGCCCGATTGTTTATTCAATCGGGCATTTTTCGTTTTAGCCGTTTGATCTTGGGTGTTCACTCTGGTTTCGGTTCTTGTCTGCCAAGGTTAGGTGATTCAGTCCTTTATTTATAATGTATTCCAATTGCTACTCGACACCGTGTGTGGAATTTTGCACAATCATTTCAATTCACATTTAGGTCGATAGACCCCAACAAAAGTACTCGCCAAATGAAAATCTTAATCGACGAAAATATGCCTTACGCTGAAGCGCTTTTTAGCCAGCTAGGGGAAGTGACAATGAAGTCTGGTCGCACATTAACAGCTGACGACCTAGTTGACGTAGACGCATTGATGATTCGCTCTGTTACCAAGGTAAACGAGTCATTGATCAGCAAAGCCAATAAGCTGAAGTTTGTTGGTACTGCGACGGCTGGTATGGACCATGTTGACCAAGAATTGATGAAAGAGCGTGGCATTTTCTTTACTGCGGCGCCTGGCTGTAACAAGGTGGGTGTTGCTGAGTACGCATTCAGTGCGATGATGGTGCTTGCGCAACAGCAAGGCTTTTCTGTTTTTGATAAAACGGTTGGTATTATCGGCTGTGGTCAAGTGGGCAGTTACTTAGCGAAGTGCCTTGAAGGTATTGGTATCAAAGTTCTGCTGAACGACCCTCTAAAACAGCAAGAGGGTGATACTCGCGAATTTACTGAGTTAGAGACTTTGCTTGAACAATCAGACGTTATTACATTACACACGCCAATCACTAAGACGGGTGAGTATCCAACGCATCACTTGATCAGTGAGCAAGTGCTGAACAACTTACGTGCTGATCAAATCCTGATTAATGCAGCTCGCGGTCCTGTGGTTGATAACCAAGCGCTAAAAGCTCGCCTGCAAAAAGCCGATGGTTTCACTGCAGTGCTTGATGTGTTTGAGTTTGAACCTGAAGTCGACTTTGAGCTTCTTCCGTTACTCGCTTTTGCAACGCCTCACGTAGCGGGCTACGGTTTAGAAGGTAAAGCGCGTGGTACCACGATGATCTTCAACAGTTATTGTGAATTTTTAGGTACTGAACAGCGTGCGTATGCAAGCGACTTATTGCCGACAGCGCCTGTACCTCAAATGAAATTAGATAGAGCTTGGGATGAAGCAACACTGCACAATTTGACTCAGTTGATCTATGATGTGCGCAAAGACGACGCCTTATTCCGTCGCAATATCGTTACGCCGGGTTCTTTTGACAAGATGCGTAAAGAATATTGGGACCGCAGAGAGTACAGTGCAGTCGAGTTAACGGGCGATGAATCTTGTAATTTAACGCCGTTATCTAAACTCGGTTTTATGGTAAAGCCAACTTTATAAAAGAGAGAAACAATGAGCCAAGAATTTAATATTGCTATTTTAGGTGCGACTGGTGCGGTTGGTGAAACCATTCTTGAAGTACTTAAAGAGCGTAAATTCCCTGTCGGTGAAATGCACTTACTAGCAAGTGAACGTAGTGAAGGCAAAACTTCCCGTTTTAACGGCAAAACAATACAAGTACAAAACGTAGAAGACTTCGATTGGTCTCAAGTACATATTGCGTTTTTCTCTGCAGGTAGCGAGCTTTCAGAACGTTGGGCTCCAATTGCGGCTGATGAAGGTGTGGTTGTCATCGATAACACATCACGCTTCCGTTACGAATACGATGTTCCTCTGGTTGTTCCTGAAGTGAACCCTGAAGCGATTGCTGAGTTCCGTAACCGTAACATCATCGCGAACCCTAACTGCTCGACTATCCAAATGGTAGTAGCGCTAAAACCAATTCACGATGAAGTGGGCCTTGAGCGTATTAACGTTTCAACTTACCAATCTGTGTCTGGTGCAGGTAAGCCAGGTATCGATGAGCTAGCGGGTCAAACGGCTAAGCTTCTTAACGGTATGCCAGCTGAAAACTCAGCGTTCTCACAACAAATCGCTTTCAACTGTATTCCTCAAATCGATGAATTTACAGAGAATGGCTACACGCGTGAAGAGATGAAGATGGTTTGGGAAACTCAAAAAATCTTTGCTGACTCTTCAATCACAGTGAACCCGACTTGTGTCCGCGTACCAGTATTTTACGGTCACGCAGAATCTCTACACATTGAAACTCGCGCACCAATCGGTGCAGAGCAAGTGGTTCAGCTTCTAGAGAACACAGAAGGTGTTGAAGTATTCCAAGCGCTAGACTTCCCAACTCAAGTTCGTGATGCAGGTGGTAAAGACCACGTAATGGTTGGTCGTATTCGTAACGACATCAGCCATCACAGTGGCGTAAACATGTGGGTTGTCGCTGATAACGTTCGTAAAGGCGCAGCAACAAACGCAGTTCAAATCGCTGAAGTTCTGATTCGCGATTACTTCTAAGCTTTATTGCTTTGATAAAAAAGCCTCACTCTTTAGTGGGGCTTTTTTAATCGATTAAAAATATTGTTAGTCAAATTGTGTGAAATTGCTGCGAATATTGTTGCTGCAACACATTTTTTGTTTTCATCTCTATAGTTTTACGTCATTTATCCGATATATTTAATAGATCATCACTTTTCCGAATTTAAGCACCTAGCTGAGCCTTTTATGTTTCAAATTTTCAAGCCGTGGTTAATGCCTTTTGCCTTTATCATTGCGACTCAGATTTCCGTTGTTCGTGCAGATTCCATTCGAGTTGTAGGGCCTAATGGCCAGATACAATCAGCGCCTACGTTTTCAGAACCACTTCAAAGAGCGCAATCAAATAGCGCTGAGCCTTCACGTTTCTATGGTCCAACTCGCGGCTCAGAAACATTGTGGTCTATTGCCTCAAAGTTACGCCCTGATAACTCCGTTTCAGTCCAACAAACTCTGTTGGCTATTTATCGCTTAAACCCACAAGCGTTTGAAAACCAGAATATCCATAGCCTGCTGCCTGCGAGCAATCTACGCGTGCCTTCTTTAGAGCAAGCACGTGCAAGCTCGACGCAGCAAGCTATCAACATCATGAACTCACATCTTGCTAAGCTTGATGCTCCTGCAAGTAAGCCTGTCGCTTCAAAACCCAAAGCGCCGAGTTCTGATGCAAAAAATGTTACTCCTGCTAAGCAAGTAAGCACTACTGAAACTGCTAAAAAGCCATTGTCTCCAACTCAATCATCTCTAGCTCAATCTGCACCAACCCAAGAGATGAACAAGTTAGAGAAGCAGCTAGAGCTTTCAGAAACTGAACTGCTGTCACTTGAAGAGAAAAATCACCAACTTCGTTTGATGTTATCGAATGTTCAATCGGAAGTGGATGAGCTAAAAACAGAGCTCAGTGATGAAGACCGCATTCGTAGCGAAGTGGAAAAGCTGCTTGATGAAGAGCGCAGAAAGAACGCCGAAATTGAAAAGATGGCACCAAGTGTCATGGACGAACTGTTATCGAGTGGTTGGTTAGTGGCGGCTCTTGCGATTATTCCAGGTCTGCTCATTGGTTTGATCGTTGTGATGCTGTTAGGCCGTCGTTCTAAAAATGATGAGCAACAGCAGACGACTCAAGAACAACCGCTCCAGCCAGAACCAAGTACCGTTGCACCTATTACATTGGGCGACGAGATGGACGACCTTAACGAGCTGTCTTTAGATGATGACTTGTTTGGTACGGAAGATGACGCCAACAAGCTGTTTGACGATCAAGCGCTAGCCGAAGAGGATGATGTCTTTGCTGGTTTAGATGAATCTGATCTCGATTTCAATCTAGATGGTGAAGACGATGACCCATTTGCTAGCATTGGCGAAAACGGTGATTTAGACACCAACTTCGACGATCTAGATTTAGACAGCAGCAACGGCATTAGTGTTAATGGCGAAGAGAAAGCGCTTGGCCTTGAAGAGATGGAACGTGCGCTAGACAAAACAGCGGAAAGCGCCGTCGATACTGATGATGTCGACTTTGATCTTTCTGATGATAACGCAATGTCTGCTGATGACATTGAAGCTTTACTATCTCAAGAGTCTGAAACTGAAGATCTCGGTTCCAACGAGCTAGACCAATCTTTATTAGATGATCTGTTTGCTCTTGATGACGAAGATGACGACAGCTTCGATATTGATGCTCTGATTTCGGAAGAGCAAAGTGATTCGCCTTCTAGCACTGAAACACCAGCAAGCGATGATTTTGACATCGATGCGCTTATCTCTGAGCAACAAAGTGAGACTAAGCCTGTTGATTTGAGCAATGACGATTTTGATATTGATGCTCTAATCTCTGAACAACAGTCCCCTGAGCCAGCTTCACCGACAGCGAATGATGATATTGATGACATCTTTGCCCAAGTTGCTGCTCAGAACGATCAAGCGAATGACCCTTTCAACCTCGATAGCGACGATGAGATTGCCACTAACCTAAACAGTGGTTTGGCGTCTGATGATGATATCGAAAACATTCTGTCTCAGTTCGATAAGCCCATCGTAAATGAAGAACCTCAAGACAGCGTTGATCTGCTTGATGAGCAACTGGCAGGCGATGACGTAGACCTAAGTAACTCGACAGACCTTCTTGATGAGATGCTAGGGGACGATTCGGATGATGAGTCTGAAAGCGAACCTCTTGGCTTTGATTCTCTGTCTGAGCTTGAAGAGCTTTCTGGTTTATCGACCGATGATGACCTCAACATCGCAGAAGACAGCACGGAAACCTTGGATGAATTAATAGGTGACTCTGACGAGGATGATTTCGAACTCGACGCCGAAAGTACCGACTTATTGGATGATTTCCTTGATAGTGAATTGTCAGATGATGAGCTTTTAGCGGATGCATCAAAATCAGAATCTCTAGGCCCATTTGATGACTTACTGACAAGTGGCATTGAAGACGAGCTTGAATCTGAAGATAAGACGTTTGATAAAGAGTTAGACGCAGCCTTTGGTTTGGACAACGCCAATGAGGAGCCTGAAAAGGACTCAGACGTTGAGCTTACTCCGTTAACCTCTGAAGGTGAGCCTGAGCAAGATCCGGACATTAGTGAAACACCACAACCTGAAGTCGTTACTGATGAATCGTTAGATTCTGAAATGACTCAAGAAAGTTCTGACATTAAGCCAGAAAATGATGAAGCCTTTAATCGTGATGGTTTTATCGATGATTTGTTCGGTGTCGCACCGGCAACGGATGCTTTGCTTGATGACTCGCTAGAAACAACAGACGAAGCGTTGATTGATGAGTTAATGACTTCTGATGACAATGATTTGTTGCCAGCAATAGAAGAGCCTGTTGAACCATCAATTGACAATACGGTTGAACCAGAGCAAGCGTCTCTTTTAGACAGCGACGAAGTATCAGCGCAAGAAACCGCATCATCGGTTGAAGATGATGAACTGGATATCGACTCGCTGTTATCTGAGAATTCTGATTTTGACAAACCAGATTTTGAAGAGCGAGTTAAAGAAGAAACCGCACAACAAGAACCAGAGCCGAAAGAAGCCGACGTACAAGAGCAAGCTTCGCCATCGTCTTTGAACGATATCTCTGAAGATGAAGAAGAAACGGTTGAAGACTGGTTAGCTGAAGCCATCGACGATGTAGAGTCGCCAGCGAACATTGACTCTGATTTTGACTTTGAACCGAAAATCCAAGGTAGCGATCAGCTTGAAGATGTCGTTGAATCCTTGCCAGAGCCAGAGCCAGAGCCAGAGCCAGAGCCAGAGCCAGAGCCAGAGCCAGTTCGTGCTGCAAACATGCCAGAGATCATTCCAAATGAATTTGGTGTGCCAGAAGACGATGATTGGCTGATTGAAGATGAGGCGTCTGAACCAGAAGTATTAGCGGAAACTGACGTAACACCAGAGCTAGTGACACCTGTCGCTGAACCGAAAGTTGAAGCTACACCACAAGCGGAAGTAGCAGAACAAGCTGAAGTTCTAGGACAAGAAGGCGAAGAAGAATTCTCGTTTGATGACTTCGAATTGCCAGAGTTTAATGAAGAAGATGCACTAGCGGAAGCTGATGCTGAATCAACACCAGAACCAGTAACGCCAGCTATTGATGCTCAACCAAGTGTTGAGCCTCAAACTGAAGCCCAAGTTATAGCTCAGGCGCAAGACGACGAAGAGTTTTCGTTTGATGATTTCGACTTACCAGAGTTTAGTGAAGAAGACGCACTAGCGGAAGCTGATGCTGAATCAACAACAGAGCCAGCAACGCCTGCTATAGACTCTCAATCAAGTGTTGAATCGCAACCTACCGCTGAGCCTCAGTTAGATGCTGCACCACAAGTTGAAACTGCGAAACCAGAAAGCGAAGAAGAATTCTCGCTTGATGACTTCGAACTACCAGAGTTTGGTGAAGACGTTGCGTTAGCGGAAGTGGTGAGTGAACCAGATGAAGCACAGTTAGAGCAAGACTTAGCGCCTGACACAGAGAAGTTCGAGTTCGATGACCTTGATCTTCCGGAGTACGATGAAGAAAGCGCAAAAGCAGACTCTGTTTTAGATGATATTGAGCAAAGCAATGCCGAGCCGGTGGCGGAAGCCCAAGGCGTAGAGTTCGATGAGTTTGATTTACCGGAATATGGTGAAGATGAAGCCATCTCTGATGCGTTTGCTGAGAAGCCAACACCACTGACTTCTTTCAGCCCACAAGGCGAAGAGCAAGATGCGTTGCATGATCTGTTCTCAAATCCGCAGAGCTATAGTCAGGCTGATGATTTCTCGAATGCTGAAGACTCTGAACCGGCTGGTTTTGCACAGCCAGAACAATCACTGAGCGCGGCTTCAGAGCCAAACTCAACGCCTGCAGCGGTTCAAGACGAGCCACTAGAAGGCTTTGATGACTTTGATGAGACAGCATTAGCTGAGTTGCTTTCTGAAGATGTTCAAGACTCTGTCGACAACATGTTCGATAAGCCATTGGACGCAACTTCGATTGATAGCGCAGGGTTAGATATTGACGCCATGCTTGAAGTCGGCGGCGAAGACTGGAAAGGCTTTAACCTAGCGCCAGAACAACAATCGAGCATGCATAATGATGTGCCTGATGACCAACAAGAGATTTGGGCATCGGCTGAACAGCAAGCTGAACCGAAAATCAAAGAAGAGAATTGGGCTGAACAAGACAATCTAACCGAATCAGGCAACAGTCGTGATAAGCAGTACATGACGATTGATGAGCTAATGGCTCAAGTCGAGCAAGAAGGTGAAGAAGTCATTAATCCAGACGATGAAGAGCTTAAACTGGATGTGGGTCTTAACGAATTCCCTGATGTTATCGGTGATATTGGCAATTATGATGTCGACAGCAATGCAGAAGCTGCGGGTAAGCTTGATTTGGCCAAAATCTACATCGAGATGAGTGACTCGCAAGGGGCAATTAAGCTTCTAGAAGAGGCAATCGTTGACGGCAGCGATGATATTCGTCGAGAGGCAAAAAATCTTATCGATACGTTAAACGGTCGATAAATTTACAAATCAGAAAGGGTAGCGTTGGCTACCCTTTATTTTAAGGCGATACAGAGCGCTATCGTTTCATTTGGTTTTTCAACAGCATCGTCTCGGTCGATGCTGATTGTTTATTGAAGTTTTAGCCCCATCCTATTTGGGCTAGCACTGATTTCCGTATATACTTCTCGCCCATTTTCAAAGAGAACAAGAACATGAAAATTGCTTTAGGTATTGAATATAACGGTACCCACTACTTTGGTTGGCAGCGCCAACGAGACGTGAAAAGTGTCCAAGAAGAATTGGAAAAGGCTCTTTCAGTTGTCGCGAATCACCCTGTAGAAGTTATGTGCGCAGGTCGTACAGATGCCGGTGTTCACGGTACGGGACAAGTCGTTCACTTTGAAACTAATGTCGATCGTAAAATGGTGGCATGGACAATGGGCGCGAATGCCAACATGCCAAAAGATATTGCGGTTCGTTGGGCGACAGAAGTGAATGAGGATTTCCATGCTCGTTTCTCGGCTACTGCCCGCCGTTATCGCTACATTATCTTTAACCATGCACTACGCCCAGGCATTTTGAATTCAGGTGTGAGCCATTATCATGGTCATCTTGATGAGAAAAAAATGCATGAAGCGGGTCAGTACTTACTTGGTGAGAATGACTTCACTTCGTTCAGGGCAACACACTGTCAATCTCGTAGCCCATGGAGAAACATGATTCACTTGAACGTGACTCGTCATGGACACTACATTGTGATCGATATTAAAGCGAATGCGTTTGTTCACCACATGGTGAGGAATATTACGGGTAGCCTTATTGCCGTAGGTAAAGGTGAGCAGAAACCAGAGTGGATCCAGTGGCTTTTAGAAGCTAAAGATCGAAAAGTAGCCGGCGCAACTGCAAAAGCGGAAGGTTTGTATCTGGTGGATGTTGATTATCCTGAACATTTTGAGCTACCACGAGAGCCAATTGGTCCTCTATTTTTACCGGATAATTTGAACTAAATGTGAGACTTAGGTTCAAAAATTATTACGGTTTAGTGCGTAAGATAGTCCCAGAAAATAGGTACAACCAGTTTTTTATCTACAGTCGCTGTTTTATGTGCTTTAATTCCCACGCATAATTCCCAAATTTATTTCTTTCGCAATCAAGCGGAAGAATCGAAACAAAAAGGTCTTCCATGAGTTGGCTTGAAAAGATTTTAGAAAAAAGCAACATCGTAACATCTCGTAAAGCGTCTATCCCTGAGGGTGTTTGGACGAAATGTACTTCTTGTGAGCAGGTTCTGTACCATGCTGAACTAGAGCGTAACCTAGAAGTATGTCCAAAATGTGACCATCACATGCGCATGAAAGCACGTCGTCGTCTGGATACATTCCTAGACAAAGGTGAGCGTGTTGAACTAGGTGCTGATCTTGAGCCACAAGACAAGCTGAAGTTTAAAGACTCTAAGCGTTACAAAGAACGTATCTCTGCTGCTCAAAAGAACAGTGGTGAAACAGACGCATTAGTTGCAATGAAAGGCGAACTATTGGGTTTACCTATCGTAGCGTGTGCTTTTGAATTCTCATTCATGGGCGGCTCAATGGGTTCTGTTGTTGGTGCTCGTTTCGTGAAAGCGGTAGATGCTGCTATCGAGAACAACTGTGGTTTAGTGTGTTTCTCTGCAAGTGGTGGTGCTCGTATGCAAGAGGCATTGATGTCTCTAATGCAAATGGCGAAAACCAGTGCTGCGCTTGAGCGTTTATCTGCGAAAGGCCTACCGTTTGTTTCAGTTATGACTGATCCAACAATGGGTGGTGTTTCTGCAAGTTTGGCAATGCTTGGCGATATCAATATTGGTGAACCAAAAGCACTGATCGGTTTTGCTGGACGTCGTGTAATCGAACAAACGGTACGTGAAGACCTTCCTGAAGGTTTCCAACGCAGTGAGTTCCTACTAGACCACGGTGCTATCGACATGATTGTTGACCGTCGTGAGATGCGTCAGCGCGTTGCAAGCCTTGTTGCTAAAATGACCAACCAGCCTTCACCATTAGTAGTTTCTGTGAACGATTCACCGAATGAAGCTACTTATGAAGTACCAGAAGCGCCAGAAAAAGGGTAAAGTACCTTCTAACAAACCAACTTAATTATGGTTATGAGTTAGATGAGTCAACAACCTATTCCTCAAGCCACATCCTCTTTGGAGATGTGGCTTGATTATTTATCAAACATCCACACAAGCGCTATTGATCTTGGATTAGACCGAGTTCAGGCCGTCGCCTCTAAGGCAAACCTCACCAAACCTGCTCAACATGTTATTACTGTTGCCGGAACCAATGGCAAAGGCTCAACATGTGCACTGATGGAAGCGATTCTATTGGACGCTGGTTACTCAGTTGGTGTCTACAGCTCTCCTCACTTAATTCGCTATAACGAACGTGTTCGTATCAACGGCCAAGATCTATCTGATGAAAAGATGGTTCAGTCTTTCGATTTCATTGAGAAAGAGCGTGGCGAAATCAGCCTGAGTTTTTTCGAATATGGCACTTTAGCGGCGTTACGTGCATTTCAAACTGAAGCGGTTGATGTTGTGCTTTTAGAAGTGGGTTTAGGCGGGCGTTTAGACGCGACCAATATCGTTGAGCATGATGTTTCTGTGATTACTAGTTTGGCTGTCGACCATGTTGACTGGCTAGGTGATGACATCAATGTGATTGGTTTTGAGAAAGCGGGCATTTATCGTAGCGGTAAACCCGCTATCTGTGGTCAACCCAAGCCACCGGCTACGGTTGCAGCGCACGCTGATGACATTAAGGCTGAGTTCTACCAAGTCGGTATTCAATACACTTATGATGTTGACGGTGATACGTGGAACTGGCGCAGTGGTGCATTCCAACTAGAATCGCTACCTATTCCAAGCCTGCCGTTACCTAACGCTGCAACAGCGTTGATGGCATTGGGCACATCAGAGCTTAGTATTAGCGACGTGAACGTGGTTAACGGCATGAAGAATGCGCAGCTTCCTGGGCGTATGCAGCAAATTAGCGAACAACCGGTGATTGTGCTTGATGTAGCACACAACCCGCATTCTGCTGAGTACTTTGCGCAGCAAGTCGCGAAGAAGTATGCAGGCAAAAATTTACACGTTGTAGTCGCCATGCTTCATGACAAAGATATCCCCGCGACATTGGAAGTATTAGCTCCAATAACAACACATTGGTACCCAGCTTCGCTGAACGGCCCACGAGCCGCAACAGCCGCTGAATTGTGTCAAAGCTTACCTGAAGGTGTAGAGCGGTATTCAAACCCTGTTGTAGCGTTTGAAGCGGCTTTAGCTTCTGTTAAAGGTGACGATGTTGTGTTGGTTGTCGGTTCTTTCCATACAGTGGGTGAAGTGTTGGAGCATTGGCAGAAAAAAGGAAACTAAATGGCAAGTAAATTCCAAAGCCGGTTAGTCGGCACCATCATTTTAGTGGCCATTGGCGTGATTGTATTGCCCGATGTACTAGATGGTAAGAAGCTCCACTACAAAGAAGAGTTTGCAAGCATTCCAATTAAGCCTGAGCTTGATAGTAATGTTGAAGTGTTTGAAGTACTCGATCCCGTTGAAGATCAGATAGCGCTACCGGATTCTCCGGTTGAGCAAGTGGTTGAAAGTGGTCGTACTGATAATTCAAACACGCAAACCGCGTCTTCTTCTAATGATAAAGAAGCAGACAAAGTGGCAGTTGTGGTTAAGCCGGTACCTGAAAAAAATGAATACCAAGACAGTGCTTGGATTATTCAATTGATGGCTTTGAAGAATGCTGACAACGCAAAAAACGTTGTTAAGGATCTGCAAAAGCGCGGTTATCAGGCTCACACCAAGCAAGAAAAAACTTTTACGCGAGTAATTATTGGCCCGGATGTCTCTAAATCCAAACTTGAGCGACAAATTAAGGAATTAGAAAAAATTACGGGTTCAAAAGGCCAGTTGCTCAAATTTAAACCGTTAAATCCATAAGAAAACGTTTGCGTCAGCATTTTTTCTGTTAAAATGCGCGCCAACTTAAGATGAAGAATTCATGAATTGGTTAGATTTTGTCATTTTAGGCGTGATCGGCTTCTCTGCCGTGATCAGTTTAGTTCGTGGTTTCGCTAAAGAAGCCTTGTCACTCGTTATTTGGTTTGGAGCATTTTTTATTGCTAGCCAGTACTACGCTAAATTAGCGATGTACTTCACCAATATCGAAGATGAGATGTTTCGAAACGGAACTGCGATAGCAGCATTGTTTGTTGCAACGTTAGTTGTGGGTGCCTTAGTTAACTATGTCATCGGTCAGCTAGTTCAGAAAACAGGCCTGTCAGGTACAGATAGAATCCTCGGTGTCGTCTTTGGTGGCTTACGTGGTGTTTTGATTGTTTCTGCAGTGTTGTTTTTCATGGATGCGTTTACTGCATTCCCAAGTTCTGAGTGGTGGAAGAATTCGCAATTGGTTCCAGAATTTAGTCGAATCATTGCGCCGTTCTTCGAGCATTTACAAGCAACATCTAGTTTCTTATCTGGCGCGCTCTAGCGCCAGTTAATGTCGAAAAATCGAGGATTAGGACATGTGTGGTATTGTTGGAATCGTGGGTTCAACACCTGTAAACCAGTCTATTTATGACGCTTTAACGGTATTGCAGCATCGTGGCCAAGATGCCGCTGGTATTTGTACCATAGAAAGCAATCGTTTCCGTCTGCGTAAGGCGAACGGTTTAGTAAAAGATGTTTTTGAAGCAAAACACATGCAGCGCCTACAAGGTGAAGTTGGTATTGGCCATGTTCGTTATCCTACTGCGGGTAGTTCAAGTGCGTCTGAAGCTCAGCCTTTCTACGTAAACTCTCCTTTTGGCATTACGTTGGCGCACAACGGTAACCTGACGAACGCAAACGAAGTTCGTGAGAAGTTGTTCGAAAAAGACCGTCGTCATGTAAACACAACCTCTGACTCTGAAGTTCTACTGAACGTATTAGCTCATGAGATCGATACTGTTAAAGGTAACGTAACTTCAGATGACGTTTTCCGCGCTGTGGCAAATGTGCATCGTACAATTCGTGGTGCTTACGCCGTAACGGCGATGATCATCGGCCACGGTATGATCGCATTCCGTGACCCACATGGTATTCGTCCATTGTGTCTTGGTAAGCGTGAAGTTCAAGGTAAAACAGAGTACATGGTTGCGTCTGAATCGGTAGCACTCGATGCTGTTGGTTTCGACTTCATGCGCGACGTAGCACCAGGTGAAGCTATCTACGCAACGTTTGACGGTGAGCTTTTCACTAAGCAATGTGCAGACAACCCACAACTAAACCCATGTATCTTTGAGTTTGTATACTTTGCACGCCCAGATTCATTCATCGACAAAATCTCGGTTTACAGCGCACGCGTTGAGATGGGTGAGATGCTTGGTATGCGTATTAAAGAAGAGTACGCAGACTTAGACATTGATGTAGTTATTCCAATCCCTGAAACATCAAACGATATTGCGCTACGAATCGCTCAAGCGATCAATAAGCCATACCGTCAAGGTTTCGTGAAAAACCGCTATGTTGGCCGCACATTCATCATGCCAGGTCAGCAACAACGTAAGAAGTCGGTTCGCCGTAAGCTCAACGCAATTCGCTCTGAGTTTAAAGGTAAGAACGTTCTTCTGGTTGACGATTCTATCGTTCGCGGCACAACATCAGAGCAGATCATTGAGATGGCTCGTGATTCTGGCGCAAATAAGGTCTTCATGGTTTCAGCTGCTCCAGAGGTTCGCTTCCCTAACGTTTACGGCATTGATATGCCGAGCGCGACAGAGTTGATTGCTCATGGTCGTGATAACGAAACGATTTGTAAGCAGATTGGCGCAGACGCCTTGATTTTCCAAACGCTACCAGATCTGATTTCTGCAGTGGGCATGGGCAATCAAGACATCTCTCGTTTTGATACTTCTGTATTTAACGGCGAGTATGTAACGGGCGATATCGACCAAGTGTACCTAGATTTCCTAGACTCTTTGCGTAATGACGACTCAAAGGTTCAGCGTGAGATTCAACAAGATCTTGCTAACTTAGAGTTACACAACGAAGGCGCTTAACTAGCGTTTCGTTAGTCATACAGAGTTTCGCTAGCGATACAGAAAATAAAAAACCAGAGCATCGGCTCTGGTTTTTTGTTTATAGAGAAGGGGATTGACCTTAATGAATGTGGTATGCGATCACAAAATCAATAAACAATCTCACTTTCTCTGGTAGATGGTCTTTGTGGTTATAAAGCATGTAAATATCACGAGGGTTAGCGCTCCAGTCTTCTAAGACTTGCACTAAGCTGCCATCTTCAATGTATTCACGAATCATCACGTCAGGCATCAGGGTGATACCTAGGCCTTCTGAGCACGCTTGTCTTACGACATTAAGCGCATTGGCGTTGAAACGGCCTTTCTCGCTATTCACCACCGTCTCTTCATTCGAATTACTCAGCTGCCACTTAATCAGCGGGTAGCCTTTGAGTAGCGAATGGTTCGCTAGCTCTTCAGCATGGCTTGGAGCTGGGTTCTTCGCTAAGTACTCAGGGCTCGCGATAAGAATATCTTTGACTTCACTGATTTTTCGAGCGATTAGGCTTGAATCACGCTGAGGGCCGACTCGGAAAATTACGTCCCACTCCGTTGGATCCAGCTGATCCGCTTGGTTGTTCATCATCAGCTCAATATTGATATCAGGGTATTGAATCATGAATTCACTGAACATTGGCATCATCATGCGCTTGGTCAGGTTTGAGGGTGCCGTAATACGAATCTTACCGGAAGCGCCTTTGCACACGTCAGTTAACTCTTCTGCAGTAGAAGAGAGACGTTGCAACAGCGGAGAGCATTCATTGAAGAAACGTTCGCCTGCCTCTGTTAAAGAAAGTTTACGCGCGTGTCTATTGAGAAGCCTAAGGTTCAAAGAATCTTCTAAGGCTTGGATGCGTCGTGTGATGGTCGCAACCGGAATCATAGTCTTGCGCGATGTTGCGGTGTAGCTCCCATTTTCAACGACGAGTCGAAAGAGGTTTAAATCATCTAATTTCATAAATCCAGACACATTTGTTTACAATCTCATCTAATTTATACGTAACAGTGAGATCAATGTTTGCGTTACGTCAACTCGTTGCACTATTTACAAGTATTCCAACCCTCGTCACGAATTACCAGCAAAGAGTGCAAATTTGTGTATTTAGCATTTTATTACTAAGTTTTATATTAGTTCTTAGAACAGATAACAATAATAATTCGACTTAGTTTTGTGAGGTTATAGATTATGTACAAAACTCACAGTCAGCCAGTAATGACCTCGGCTCAGGAAGTAATTAACCAAAAATGCGTGATGTTGGTTGATGATGATCCTATTTTTCGCCGTATAACCAGCGCGTACCTAGACAAGGTCGGTTATAAAGTGGTTGAGGCTGAAAATGGACTGGACGCTTTGCAGAAACTTAGAGACTCAGCGCCAGATTTAATTGTGTGTGACTTATCAATGCCAATACTTGATGGCATAGAGCTTGTGGAAGAGATCAGTTTAGAGTACCCGTCACTGCCTATGATCGTTGTGTCTGGCACTGATGATATGTCTGACGTGGCGAAAGCCTTGCGATTTGGTATTAAAGACTTCTTGGCGAAGCCGTTAGAGGATCACCGTCACCTAGGAAGTGCGATTGCGAATACATTGACAGATTCGTTCGATAACATTTCAGACCAACGAGATTTTTCGAGCCAATGGTTCTGTGTGGATGATGGGGGAGAGATCCCTGAAGACCAAGAACTGCATTGGCACCTGAATTACCTTCAAGATAACCCAAGCGCAGCAAAAGACTTACTGCATGCGCTGCTTCCAGAGAAAGATACGCGACAAGGCTCATGGCGTTGCAGTTACCGGTTACTGCAATCAACAGAGATGATGCCACTTGTGTTTGACTATGCGTGGATGATGAACGGGCAGTTTGCTTTTTACCTCGTCGATTCATCGTCGTCTGATAATGGCGGCTCCGCGACAACATTGTTAGTGAGAGCGCTGTTCCACGATTACATAAGAAACAGAAAAGATTTTAATGTTGATCTCAAAGATATTGCTGAAATCTTAGAGAAGGGGATTCGTTGCTCTAAATGCTCCACCCCAGTGAATGCCTTGTTTGGTGTTGCTGACCTTGCCGAGGGAACCATCTCCATTTTGCCTGCGGGTCTAGACGGGCAATGGTCGAATGGTGAATTGAATCAATATATTGCAGCAGGTGAGCGCTTGGGTGAGAACTGCAAGAAGAACTTTATTACGCGGGACCTTCCGATCGAACAGGGCTGCCAACTGTCGTTGAGCCTACTTGGAGCGGCAAGTTTTAGTTTAGACATACACCAAGGGTCTACTGATTAACCCTATATTTCCTCGGTTTTTGTGAATAATTGATTAAGGTATAGTTGCGCAAATGGTGTGGCTATGCCTTTTTTGTTAAATGTCGATTTAGCAAAGCGGGTTTGGTTCGCCGGATACTTACCTTCACTAACAAAAACAAGAAGCAATCATGGCAGATAACAAAGACTTTCAAGACCCGTTTAATGTATTCTACTTTTTAGGATTTTTAGCCGCATTTTTAATGATTCCATTGCTACCAGCAACACTTACGTTGATCCGCGTATTCAATGGTTACGCAACATTCTAGTTAAGCTGTCGTCGCCGATTGGTGATAGCTAACTCAAGGAGGCCACAATTAGCGTTCGAGTTTTAAGCCTCAATATTGCTGGTGGCCTTTGTATATTTCTCGCAGTTCTAGGGATAGTTTTGCCCGTTCTGCCAACCACTCCTTTTCTCCTTCTTGCCAGCGCATGCTTCATGCGAAGCAATCCGAAAGTTCATAAATGGATGCATGAGCACAAAACGCTGGGTCCTTTGCTGAACAATTGGTATCAACACGGTGCCGTCACCAAACAAGTTAAAACGCGTGGCGTATTCTTTATCTTGTTGAGTTTTGCGTTATCCATCTACTTTGCCCCTATCATTTGGGTCAAGGCTTTCCTAATTTGTGTACTTGTTATTCTTCTCACATGGTTTATGCGACTTCCAACCCATGAGTTGGTTGCTGACAGCAAAGAAAATCACTACCATTAAGCCAGTGTGCCTGCTTGTATAGCGGGCGTTTATTATTTCAGCAATCAGAGTTATGACTCTCGTTGCAATGAATACCAATCGTACCTTTCCTTAATTCCGAGCGTTGATGTTTGATTCGTTAACGAGAGTTTGGAAAGCGGCCTAATGAAGTGCATAAGATTATGAACACAGAAAAAATCTCTCTGATCAAAGCAAGCATCAAAAGCATTCCTGATTACCCTAAAGCGGGTATTTTGTTCCGTGACGTAACAAGCTTGATGGAAGATCCAGTAGCTTACAAAGCGACTATCGACCTGCTAGCGGAAACATACAAGGACATGGGCTTTACTAAGATCGTTGGTACTGAAGCTCGTGGTTTCCTATTTGGTGCGCCTTTGGCACTTGAGCTAGGTGTTGGCTTCATTCCTGTTCGTAAGCCGGGCAAGCTGCCTCGTCAAACTGTGGCACAATCTTATGAGCTTGAGTACGGCACCGACACTCTAGAAATCCATACTGATGCTATCGTTGAAGGCGATAAAGTGTTGATGGTTGATGATTTGCTAGCAACGGGCGGTACGATTGAAGCAACAACAAAGTTGATTCGTCAGCTTGGTGGTGTGGTAGAACACGCTGCATTTGTTATTAACCTTCCAGAAATCGGTGGTGACAAGCGCTTACAAGGCTTAGGTCTAGAAGTGTTTAGCATCTGCGAATTCGACGGTCATTAATCCTTTTCGGAATTATTCATGAGCTATCTTGCGTTAGCGCGAAAATGGCGACCAACCAAATTCAAAGAAGTGGTTGGTCAAGCCCATGTTTTAACAGCATTAGAGAATGCCCTTAGCCAGAATAGGTTGCACCACGCATACCTGTTCAGCGGTACACGAGGTGTTGGTAAAACAACCATCGGTCGTTTGTTTGCTAAGGGACTCAACTGTGAAACAGGCATTACCTCAACACCTTGTGGTGAATGTGCAACCTGTAAAGAAATCGATGAAGGTCGCTTTGTTGACCTGCTCGAGATCGATGCGGCATCACGAACTAAGGTAGAAGATACCCGCGAGCTTCTGGACAATGTTCAGTACAAGCCTGCACGTGGTCGCTTCAAGGTTTACCTAATCGATGAAGTTCACATGCTTTCCAGGCACAGCTTTAACGCGCTTCTAAAGACCTTAGAAGAGCCGCCTGAGTATGTGAAATTCTTGCTCGCAACAACGGATCCACAGAAGCTTCCAGTAACGATCTTGTCGCGTTGTTTGCAGTTCCATCTTAAGCCGATCAGCGTTGATAATATTCACGAGCAGCTCGATCATATTCTTGAACAAGAAGATGTGACGTCTGAATCTCGTGCGCTTGGAATGATTGCTCATGCTGCTGATGGCAGTATGCGTGATGCGCTAAGCCTTACAGACCAAGCTATCGCATTGGGTAATGGCAATGTCGTAACAGATACTGTTGCTCACATGCTCGGAACACTGGATACCGACCAAGCTATCCACTTGCTTGAAGCGATTAGCAGTAAGCAGCTACAGCAAGCGATGGCGTGTATCCAAAGCCTTGCTGAGAACGGTGTCGAGTGGGATGGTTTGCTGAATCAGCTTGCGACTCAACTGCATCGTCTTGCGATGTTCCAAGCTTTGCCATCCACACTAGATAAGGCACAGCCTGACGCTGAGAAGCTTGAACTACTGAGCAAAGCGTTTAGCCCACAAGACATTCAACTCTACTACCAGATCGTGTTGAAAGGTCGTGAAGACTTACCATTGTCGCCAACCGCTCGCGTTGGTATTGAGATGGTGGTTTTACGCATGTTGGCATTTAGACCAGCTGAACAAGCGGTTGCTACGGCAATCTCGACTCAGTCGGCAAGCCCAGCGCCAGTTCCAGCAGCTCAAGCTCAGAACGTTGCTCAGTCAGTGAGTCAACCTGCGCCAATGGCAGCTCCGAGACAGCCTCAGATGCAACAACAGGCGCCTCAACAGCAAGCTATGCAGCAGCCACCCGTGCAACAGACTCCGCAGCAGAATGCAGCACAGTATTCAGATTCGCAAGGTTACGCTGAACATTCAGGCAACCAAGGTTATCCTGAGCAGGATTACCCGCATAGCCAGTATGACGCGCCTCCTGCTTATGATGAGCGTCCAAGCTACGGTGCAGAGCAGCCTCAGCAGCAGCAAACGAATTATCAAAACCAGAGTCCGGTTCAACAGCCAAGCGCTGCACCTTCTGCTCCGCAAGAGCAGCCAGCGCGTGCAACTTCGCCTGTGAGTGGTTTACGCCACCAATTACGTTCTCAACGTAGAGGCAGTTCGGCAACAGAAAACAAAGGCTCGGCGCCAAAAAAGGCTAAAGCGACACCAGCTAAAACTTCAGTTCTTGATCGAGTTGCTCAGCAACACGGTGGTTCTGAGCGGGTGTCGCCAGCTTCTTTATCATCCTCTTCGACAGAAAATGTGACCAACGATAATGAACCTTATCGCTGGAAACCGTCTAAACCTGTAGTGAAAGAGGTGAGCAAAGAGCTTACACCTACTCAGATCAAGCGTGCGTTGGAGCATATTAAGACACCAGAAATGGTCGATAAATTGCTTCAAGAGTCGATTGCTCAAGATGAATGGTCAGCCACGATTCAAAAGCTAGAGACAGCCAAGCTTGTTGAACAGTTAGCATTGAACTCAGTGTTTGCTAAAAACGACACATCAATCACTTTAACGTTAAGAGCGAGCCAAGCTCACTTGAATACCGACCGCGCGCAGAGTGAGTTATTGCAGTCTCTCAATACTGTGCTTGGAGAAGAGTGTCATTTGAGTGTTGAAATCGGTGATGGTGGAGAAACGCCGCTAGAATTACGAGAACGACTGTATCAAGGTAAGTTGAAAGACGCGTTTACCGCTTTAGAAAACGATGCCAACGTACAGTTCATTGAAAGACGTTTTGCCGCTGAACTCGACAGAGACAGCGTTCGTCCTATCTAGAACGTTTTCTTGTTTAGTGACCGGCATATCATCCCAGATAAGCAAATCTGAGAACTGAACATCGAGGGGTTGAATCACACTGTTTTAACCCCCATTTAAGCTCGTATAGCTTAATTAATTTTAATAAACCAATTAGACCAGAGAGTATTAACATGTTTGGTAAAGGCGGTATGGGCAACATGATGAAGCAAGCCCAGCAAATGCAAGAGCGCATGCAAAAGCTTCAAGAAGAAATCGCAAATATGGAAGTTACAGGTGAGTCAGGTGCTGGCCTTGTAAAAGTAACGATCACTGGTAGCCACAGCGTTCGCCGTGTTGATATCGATGAAAGCCTAATGGAAGACGATAAAGAGATGCTTGAAGATCTTATCGCTGCTGCTTTCAACGATGCGGCTCGTCGCGTTGAAGAAACTCAAAAAGAGAAAATGGCTAGCGTAACTGGTGGAATGCAACTTCCACCAGGTATGAAGATGCCTTTCTAAGTAACTTATTCTTAAAGGTTAATTCAGGTGGTGGTTTGTGTTGAACAGACTATTACTTGAACATTAGAACGGTTAAATATGCGTACCAGTCATATGCTGGAGCATTTGATGGAGGCCTTACGTTGTCTACCTGGGGTTGGCCCCAAGTCGGCGCAGCGTATGGCCTTTCATTTGTTACAGCGCGATAGAAAAGGCGGCCTACAATTGGCTGAAGCTCTTAGCCAAGCAATGACCGAAATTGGTCACTGTAATGAGTGCCGTACTTTTACTGAAGAAGATACTTGCCACATTTGTACCAATCCTAAACGTCAGGAAAATGGTCAAATCTGTGTAGTAGAGAGCCCTGCAGACATTGCAGCTATCGAAGCAACAGGCCAATATTCAGGTCGTTACTTTGTATTGATGGGTCACCTTTCACCACTTGATGGTATTGGTCCAAGTGACATCGGTCTCGATGTTTTGGACTACCGCCTGCGTCGTGGTGATATCTCGGAAGTAATCCTAGCGACTAACCCAACAGTTGAAGGGGAAGCGACAGCGCACTACATTGCTGAGCTATGTAATGCCCATGAAGTGAACGCTAGCCGTATCGCTCATGGTGTTCCCGTTGGTGGTGAGCTAGAGCTGGTGGATGGCACCACGCTTTCGCACTCCTTACTCGGTCGTCATAAGATCTAAAAAAGCCGCTTGGTGAAGCATCACTAAGCGGCTTTTTCTTTTATTGCTTTAGACGTTTTTCAGCGCTTAATCTGAACCTCTTACCGCTTTGTATATCATCGCGCCAATCACGGCACCAATAATCGGTGCAACCCAGAATAGCCACAATTGCGAAACGGCCCAATCACCGACAAATACAGCCACGGCAGTACTTCGAGCAGGGTTCACTGAGGTGTTGGTTACAGGAATACTGATAAGGTGAATCAAGGTCAAACAGAGACCAATTGCGATCGGTGCGAATCCAGCCGGTGCTTTCGAATCCGTCGCGCCCATAATCACGAATAGGAACACCATGGTCATGACCACTTCACAAACGAGAGCTGCTGTGAGCGAGTAGCCGCCCGGTGAGTGTTCACCATAACCATTTGAAGCAAAGCCAGATGCCGCAGCGTCAAAGCCTGCTTGGCCTGAAGCAATCACAAATAACACACCACCCGCGATAATACCGCCAATGACCTGGGCAATAATGTAAGGTGCGACGTCTTTGGCATCAAAGCGGCCACCGCTCCAAAGACCAATTGTAACAGCAGGGTTGAGATGACAGCCGGATATATGGCCAATAGCAAAAGCCATGGTGAGTACGGTTAAACCAAACGCGAGGGAAACCCCGAGTAAGCCGATACCTACATCGGGAAAAGCAGCGGCTAAGACGGCACTACCACAACCACCTAACACCAACCAAAATGTACCGAATATTTCTGCGATATACCTATTCATAACGATCCTTATTAATCTGTACCAGTATCAACAAGATAGTTTAGATTTCGAAGAATTGTGAAATCTTAGATATATAGGAGGAAGAAAAGGTCAGATAATCTTAGGTAATAGCTTCTAACTCGATCAGGTTATCAAGGGCTTCTTGGTCGGTTTTACCACAAATGACAGGGCAAGCTTTGAATTGGTGACATACCTTCGGGCGTGAAGGTTGACCAAATAATTTGCAGAGATCTTGCTCATTTAATTGGATGCAGCGTACCCCAGCAGGCTTACCATTAGGCATTCCAGGAATAGCAGATGTAATACTTGGAGCGATACAGCATGCTCCACAACCTAGGCGACATTCCATCAAATTAAACTCACTAAATAACAGGGTGCGCGATAGTAGCAAAAAATGATGAGAGTGACAGCTGTTGATTGAATCAAAGAATGAACAATTATTATCCTTGAACTTTTTATGGGCTAGCGGTATAACACGCACCCCAGTAAAAGAGTAAGAAGTAATCCTATGACGAATCCATTTTGGCAAGAAAAGACACTAGAACAGATGACCGAGAATGAGTGGGAATCACTTTGCGACGGTTGTGGTAAGTGCTGCCTACATAAACTAATGGATGAAGATAGCGATGAAGTTTACTACACCAATGTGGCGTGTAGCTGGTTAAACGACAAAACATGTTCGTGTAAAGATTACCCGAACCGCTTCACTTCAGGTGAAGAGTGTTTGAAGCTGACTCGTGACAAGATCGATGAGTTTCACTGGCTACCAGACACTTGTGCTTACCGCCTTTTATCAGAATCTAAGCCGATTCCTGAATGGCACCCGTTGATCACCGGATCAAAAACAGAGATGCATGCAGCAGGTGAAAGCGTTCGTAACAAAGTGGTATACGAAATCGATGTTGTCGATTGGGAAGAACACATCTTGAACCACCCGAACCGCTAGTTAACGAAGACTAGTCAATCACCCGAATAAAAAAAGGCTCACATTTCTGTGAGCCTTTGTCGTATTTAGGAGGGTCCAAATCAATGGACTGTGTCATGGCTAATGTCAAGCAAGCGGTAAGTCTGCAACCACCTGATTGAACGTGATACGAGCATTCTGAGCTTGCTCAGATAACTCGATCTTTTTCGCTTGTGCGGCACTAAGATTACTCTCGGCCTGCTCAAGTGCTTGTTGTAGGTTCTCTGGTAACTCGTGAGTTTCCATTTGTGAACCTTGTTCTAACACATAAGCGCGAATTTCTTTCTTCACTGCGGCAAGTTCTGTGTAAGCAACACGCTCAAGTTCTGCGGCTTCTTGTGCTGCATCTCTTTCTTTCTCAAACTGAGCCAACGCCATACCTTCAGCAGACCAAGGGTCCATGTCTGGCAGTTCTTCGATGTTGATCGTTGGCTCGATATACGCATCTTGATGGCGTAGGTCGAGGTTAGTCGCACGAACCGCTGAAATCATCAGCATCACAGAGATAGCAAGCAGTGGTAAGCCACCAACAATCGCCGCCGTTTGTAGCGTACTTAGACCGCCTAAGAACATTAGAATCGTTGGTAAGAACGACAGAGTAAATGCCCAGAACATACGGTTCCAGCGCATTGGCTCTTCGGTCACGTTATTTTGTACAACAGACGCTAGGATGTATGAGATAGAGTCAAATGTTGTTGCCGTGAAAATGATACACAGCATTGTAAATACAGCGATAACCAGCGTGCTCATTGGCAATTGTGCAAGCATCGAGAAGATAGCTTTGGTTGCGCCTTCCGCATTCAAAATGGCAACGACATCTAGCTCACCAGAAAGCTGCAGTGATAGGCCGTAGTTACCTAAGATCATGAAGAACAGGAAACAACCTAGAGAACCAAAGAAGATCGACCCTGACACCATTTGTTTGATGGTTCTGCCGCGAGAGATACGCGCAACAAACAGACCCATACTCGGTGCAAATACTAGCCACCATGCCCAGTAGAAAATCGTCCAGTCTTGTGGGAAGTGAGTGTTTTCGAATGTACCGTAACCACCAAATGGTTCAGCCCACGTTGCCATCACGAAGAAGTTAGACAGTAGACGACCAATTGAGTCTAAGCCTGTTTCTAACATGAAGATTGTTGGACCCGCGATCAGAACGAAAGCCAGTAGACCCATCGCACCCCAGAAGTTGATGTTACTTAGTATCTTGATGCCTTTTTCCAATCCAGCATAAGATGAGTAAGCAAAAATCGCAGTACACACTAAAAGCACCATCACTTGCGTTAGGTTATTTTTAGGTAGACCAAATAGATGATTTAGACCTTCAGTGATCAGAGGAGCGGCTAAACCTAATGTTGTTGCAGCGCCGCCTAATAGACCGAAAATGAATAGGATATCAACGATCTTTCCTGGTACGCCTTTACTACGGTGTTCACCAAGAACAGGCATTAATGCGCTTGAAATCTTTAGAACAGGTTGTTTACGTACGTAGAAGAAGTAAGCGATAGGAATTGCCGGGATTAGGTAGATAGACCATGCGATTGGTCCCCAGTGGAATAGGCCGTAGGTCGCAGCCCAGCGTACTGCTTCTTCACTGCCAGGTTCTAGTTGGAAAGGCGGTGATTGGTAGTAGTAAGCCCACTCAATACAGCCCCAATACAAGATACTTGCACCGATACCGCCACAAAATAGCATGGCAGCCCATGATGCAGTTTTAAACTCAGGCTCTTCATCAGCTTCGCCCAGTTTAATTTGTCCCATATCACTGAATACTACGTACACCATAAATGCACAGGCTGCGAGACCTAGAGCAAGATACAGGAATCCGAGTTGATCAGTCATGAATGTTTTCGCAACCGCAATCCAGTCTGCGCCCTGTGCAGGGAACAAAATGAGCGGGAAAACTATCGTGAGTAGGAGTGCTATAGCACCAAAAAAGGTTGGCTTATCGATAAGCTCAAAAGTGTTTTTCACGAGTATTATTCCATTAAAATGAGAGCGGAATTATGGAATGAACTCGTTTTTTAGACCTAATCGGGTCTATTGTCGTAACGATAAATCGCTTTTATTCTAGAGAATGCGATAGGTTGGCAAGGCTAAATGAGTGCGAGAAGAATACCGCCTACGGTTGCCGCTGCGGACAGGTATTGCCCCGCTGAATAAGAACCATCATCTTCTTCTTCAATCTTATCTGGGTGATCCATACCCAAGGCACCATGAGCGAATGACTCAACTTTATCGGTAACTGTCGCGTTTTCTGCTTCGACTTTCTTCGCTTCTTTATCAATTTCTTTTAGGGCAGATAAGAGTGCTTTGCCTTCATCAGAAAGCCTAACCGTATTTTGCTCAACCTTAAGCGGTGTAGGCTTTTCAGCTTCGTTAGCTGAACTCTTAGCGTTCATCTGCGAAGGCGAATACAGCTGAGTATTACTCGTTCCTACTGGCGTCATATAGCTCTCCTTACCTATCCTTAAATATAGTATCGGCAGAGGTGTGAAAAACTTGTGCAATTAATCATCGATAGTGATGTTTTTTTATTCGCACATTACATTTTCGTCTGCTTGGTTAAATCGTCTATTTACTAAGCAAGTCTTGTGCCGATAAGAATGTTTGATTTTAGATAGAGTTAGGATGAATGACGGGAACGTGATCAAGTTGTGACGATGGGCTAATTATCTAGGATTAGCCCATCGACTCTTTAGCTTAGAAGAGTGGATCAACAGATCCTACTCACACTCTAGGCTAGCGCTACGTTTTGACAGATGCTTGTATGCCTTCATTCGGTTCTCTTTCTTTACAAAGCGAGCCGGCGGCGAAAGCACTTCAAGCTGATAATCACCGCTATCCGATGAGATCGCTTCAACCGGGCTGATGATGGCGATTTTTAAATCAGGGTTACGACGTAGAATTGATGCCGCCGTCCCTAAACCACCCTCGGTGTGGAACTTGCCAGCCACGTGAATCACTTGTTTATCAGGGTTTGATGCTAGGTAATCCACAATCGACTCAGCCATGGTTTCGTCCCAGGTAACCTGAGCGGCAAACTGCTTTTCTGTTTGCTCTGGCGTACCGTGATGCATAGAAGCCATGAACTTTTCTTTGTAAGGGCTATCGCCAGTATCCACTTCGGCAGCAATCCATTGGCGTTGCTCGGTCGATAATTGGTCTAGGTAAGGCAATCCTTTACGGCCAATACACTGCACGAATGGCTTTGGTGCATTTGCCGCAATAACATCGACGTCGTTGGCTTTTGCGAACTCAACTAACGCGCGGTAATCACTTTCGTAATTTGGCCAAGCTGCCGCTTGAGACATGAGAATTTGTTCGCCAATTTCGCCGTTTAAGTATTGGTCAAGTGTGGCTTGGTGCTCTCGAGTGAACTGTTCCATTGAAAGCGCAATGTTTGATGTTGCGTTGCGGCGCGCTTTTAAGAAGTCGGTTTGGAAGCGGTGAATGGCAGAATGCGTGTGCCATTCGCCAATTAGAACCACATCAGCGTCAATCAGCTGCTCGGGTAATGCATCGAGAGAAAGTGTTTCGCCTTGTGGAGAAGCGAACTGGTAGTCATAGAATGTGGAAACGGATTCCGTTTGAGCCACTTTTTGAGAAGTGTCTTTTGCAGGTTGACTAGCACAAGCCGTGAGAAGAGTAGCTAATCCGATAAGAATAATACGTTGCATGAAATGCCTCCTTGAAGAACACGCATACTAAAGGAGGCAAGATAAGATTTCAATGCAAACGATAATCAATATCAATTAAATTTGTTTGCGGTACACTCGCAGCATAAAGTCAGCTTCACAGTTGAATTGCTCTGCCTCGGTGAGTTGTAGTTTAAACTCTTCACTCGCCTTCCAAGCAAACGGCGTCATCTGTAGCAGGTCGAATGCATCTGACCCCGATAGTTCCATCATATAGTTTAGTTGCTCTTGATGCTCAAGCGTAAAACCTTCGATCACTTCTGGATCTTCATCGTGCAAGCGAACGCCATCATAAATCGCATCGCGCAGCTGATACAGGTGTCGGCTGGCTGGTGTCACGGTGATCACGACGCCATTGTCTTTGATGGTGCGCTGTAACTCTTCAGCCTTACATGGCGCATAAATGCGCAGAATGCCATCTAAGCTATTTTCAGCAAAGGGTAGACGATGACTCGAAGCGACTGAGAAGTCGACCGCTGGGTAGCGTTTAGCGGCATATTTGATAGCAATCTTAGAGATATCTAGACCAAAAGTAGCGCCATTCTTTTCTTGAAGGTTTACCGCAATTTCATTGGTGTAATAACCTTCACCACAACCTATATCTAATAGGCTAGGGGCTGTTTCTGGCAGATAGCTAGCGCATAAACCAACAACGGCTTGGCGCATTGGATCGTAGTGGTTGCCTTCAAGGAAGCGGCGACGAGCCTGCATCATCTCTTTGTTGTCACCTGGATCTTTTGAGCGTTTGTGGTGTGCTGGCATCAAATTGACATAGCCTTCTTTTGCTAGGTCGAACTGATGGTTCTTTTCACATTTAAACGTACGATCGTTTTGAGATAAAGGTTGGTGACACAAAGGGCATTGGTAAGTCATGGAGACCTCTAAAGGAGAATAGACAGCGCAAGTGTAACGAGCTAAAACCAAAAAGTAAAAGAGCGACATAAAGCCGCTCAAAAATCGTTTTTTATAACTGTATTTATACGGTTATTGGGCACTAATCACAGTGAACAGTTGGTGGTTTTCACCCGGCCGGAGTGTTTTACCGGCTTCTAGGCTTGGCGCGTGCAGTGTTGATTCTACGCACATCATAGTTAGGTAACCATCGTCTTGCATGTCGCCCATACTTGCAGCGCCTTCTGCCCACGGGTTCCACAGTACTGCAGAGTTATGACCGTGGTTTTCAACCGTTAGAGTACGATCCAGCTTTTTATCAGCAACAAAGATTTGCGCTTCTGGCTGAGTGTAAACGCGATCAATAGTGTCGGTCAGTACCAGTTCAGATCCACCTTGGCAGATCTTGCCACCTTGCAGGCTATCAATGTACTCAGCACCCATACCAGTGGTGGTTGTGTTGTGGATATCGCCAACGTTTAGGTAAGTGTGTAGTGCACCAGAGAAAGTCCATGGCTGAGAATCAGTGTTCTTCACGTCCAGCGTTACTTTTAGTTGTTCGCCGATCTCAACATTCAAGCGAGCATCAAACTGATGAGGCCATACTGCTAGCGTCTCTTCGCTTGGCTTCAGACCTAAGCTAACAATCACGCCAGCTTCGCTTTCACGGTGTTCAACCAATTGCCATTCACTTGAACGGGCAAAACCATGTGCTGGTGCTGCAATGCGACCAAACCAAGGCCAACATACTGGAATACCACCACGCAGAGCCGTTTTACCATCGAACTTAGCTTGTTGGCTCATCCAAATTAGGTCTTCTTGACCTTGCGGTTGGAATGACACCACATGGCCGCCAAACAGTGAAATCGCTGCGTTTGCTTTATCGTGGATAACGCGAACCAGTTTTACACCTTCGTGTTCAACGATAGTGACGTTGTCAGAAAGTACCGCCAGTGCAGGTAGAGTAGATAAATCCATTACATGATCCTTCTAAGGAAATTGAATTCAAATGCTGACTAGAGTGATGCTTGTGTTTTCATGAGTAACAAGCAGAGTCAGTATTAGAATTGAATTTTGCGTTTGGGCTATCTTGATGAGCTTAGACAGACGCGGTTTAAAAGATAGCAGGCATTAAAAAGGCGACACTAAGGTCGCCTTTTTCAAAGTCTGCTCAAAACAGTCTTCGCTAATGCTTATCTAAAGCGATTTCTAAAAAGAAATTACTTAGAGATGTGAGCGATTAGGTCTAGAACTTTGTTTGAGTAACCGATTTCGTTGTCGTACCAAGATACAACTTTAACGAATTTGTCAGTTAGAGCAACACCAGCTTTAGCATCGAATACTGAAGTTTGAACTTCACCGATGAAATCTTGTGATACTACTTGGTCTTCAGTGTAACCAAGAACGCCAGCCATTTCGCCTTCAGAAGCTTCTTTCATTGCAGCACAAATTTCTTCGTAAGATGCAGCTTCTTTTAGGTTAACTGTTAGGTCAACTACAGATACGTTAGCAGTTGGTACACGGAAAGCCATACCAGTTAGAAGGCCGTTTAGTTCTGGAAGAACAACGCCTACAGCTTTAGCAGCACCAGTTGAAGATGGGATGATGTTTTGAGAAGCACCACGGCCACCGCGCCAGTCTTTAGCAGAAGGGCCATCTACAGTTTTTTGAGTTGCTGTAGTAGCGTGAACTGTAGTCATAAGACCAGACTCAATGCCCCACTTATCGTTAAGTACTTTAGCGATAGGTGCAAGACAGTTAGTAGTACAAGAAGCGTTAGAAACGATGTCTTGACCAGCGTAAGATGCTTGGTTAACGCCCATTACGAACATTGGAGTTGCATCTTTAGAAGGACCAGTAAGAACTACTTTCTTAGCGCCAGCAGTGATGTGCTTACGTGCAGTCTCGTCAGTTAGGAAAAGACCAGTTGCTTCAGCAACTACGTCTACGTCGATAGCATCCCACTTAAGGTCTTCTGGGTTACGCTCAGCTGTAACACGTACAGTTTTACCGTTAACGATTAGGTTACCGCCTTCAACTTCAACAGTACCGTTGAAACGGCCGTGAGTTGAGTCGTACTTAAGCATGTATGCCATGTACTCTACGTCGATTAGATCGTTAATACCTACTACTTCGATGTCTGCACGCTCTTGAGCTGCGCGGAATACGAAACGGCCGATACGGCCAAAACCGTTAATACCTACTTTGATAGTCATTGTAGTTGCTCCACAACTTAATTTCTGATTAAAGATAACTGGTAGTAAAATTACAGAATCCAGTATACATCTGCAATAGATAATCCGACTTAACTTGTTTAATGTCAAAAAAAAGCGACGCTTTTCTTAACAATTGGGTGTAAGTGGTTGAAAATTGACCATTGCAAGTGGCTCTGTACCCTTCCAGTTGGGTAAAATACCCCTAAATGATGATTCACTTATGAGTGTATATGTACAATGTTTCCTGGTGAGAAAGTATGTGCTACAAAACGACTCATATGCAAGCCTTTATAGAAAAAAGTAAATATAATAACTGAGAATGTGGAGAGATATTAACGTGATTCAAAAGGGAGGAAATATGATAAAGCCTGATGAATACTGGCGTGAGCGCCTAACGGACGACGAATTTTCAGTGTGTCGTGAGCGTGGTACTGAAGCCCCATATAGCGGCAAGTTACTGCACAACCATAAGACTGGCGTCTATAGCTGCACATGCTGTGAAAGCCCTTTGTTTCTGTCGGATAACAAATATGACTCTGGGTGTGGTTGGCCAAGCTTTGATGCCCCAGTGAATGATGAAGCAGTACGCTATATAGAAGATCTAAGTCACGGAATGAAGCGTGTAGAGATCCGTTGTACCGCCTGTGATAGCCATTTAGGTCACGTTTTTCCAGATGGCCCGAAGACCACAGGTGAACGGTTCTGTGTTAATTCAGTGTCGTTAATTTTCAACAAAAATGACGAAAGTACGAAATAACTTGTAACTATTGTCTAATCCTTACAGGTCGCATTTGTCGATTTAGGAATGCTGAAACGCCCAAGATTTCAGATTTAACTCTAGTACAAATAAAAACAGCTACTAAAAAGGTAGCTGTTTTTATTTGAAAGCAGGTGAATAACAAGCTTAAGTAAGAACACTATAAATGAAGCGATCAGTAACTCGGGACGATTGAAGGGCTGTAAATTCCATCCTCAATCGCTTCGACGATGTTATCTGCGTCTTTATTTAGCTTCTTATAGGTTGCCTTGTCGAAATGGTACAACACCGTGAGCTCGGCTTCAGAAGCAATCGGCACGTCAAAGTCTTTGGCAACCATTGCCCAAACGTACGCTTTTTCCATATGTCCCAGGCTGTGGTTGATACTGGCCATCGACTTGAAGATTTCAGTGTTGGCTACCGAGCCATTAGAAAGCGTTAGCGCATTATTGAGTAGCTTAAGTGTCTTTATATGATTGCGGGTGGTATAGAAGGTTGCCAAGGCATATTGCATCTCAGCTGTGTTTAACGCTTCAGAGCCTTCTAGTTGTAGGAAACTGCGTCTGGCATTGGTGTCCCCAGTTTGCGACCACAAGAAGTAAAGCGTTTCCGGTGTATCAGATTTCGATAGCTCATCAACAATGCGCTCAGACTCTTCGATACTGTGCATTAAAGAGGTAAAGCGACGCTCTTGCAGCTTAGATTGATCGATCGTTTCGATCTGTGCCGCGAGCTCTAGGCACTTTTTGTAGGCAGTGACTAATTCGAATTCTTTAATTTTGTTGATTTCGGTGGGTTGCTTCTGAACTTCAAATCGATGCCAGATGAGGTCGGTACGTGCGACACGACATTGCCCATCGTTCATGTTCAATTGTTCACACTGAAGACCCGGATTGCTTTGGCACAGTTGATCGGTATTTTTGTTCCCTTCAAGACACCCAACCAGAGTGAAAGGCAATAGGCTAATCGCCAACCATTTCATAATTTTCATATTCCTTCACTTGTGATCAGATGCACTTATTATTGGTCAGGTTCTTGACTCAATTCTGTTACGGGTTATTTTCTGGTGAAAATTGTTAAAACTAAGGCTTTACCATGGATGCAGAACAACTTCTTAGCGCAATGACACCCGAGGTCTACGAACGTTTAACCTACGCAGTTGAAACGGGTAAATGGCCAGAAGGTACGGCGCTCTCAAAAGAACAGCGCGACTCGTGTATGCAAGCGGTTATGTTATACCAATCTAAACATAACTCTGAAGCTCAACATATGACAATTGCAGCTGGTGGTGAGATTAGCTTTAAATCTAAGTCTGAACTAAAGAAACAGTTTAAGTCAGATCAAGAAGACATTGTTAGGGTTAACCCGAATCATTAAGCTTAAATTACAACAAAGGGGTGGCAATGTGCCACCCCTTTTAGTTTAACTCGTTTATTTATAAGCAATAAAACGATTTAGTTCACGTTAAGCCGCCGTTACTTTCATAGAATAACTGGCTTTAACGTGAATCCTTGAACAGGTTATAAGCTCATCTCACCGCGCAATACTTGTTGCATCTGAGCCTTCACTTCTTCGTAGCCTAGGTTTTGGCTTAATAGATAATGCAACTTCGCCAGTGCCGCTTCTGGTGTCATATCGTAACCACTCACCACGCCCGCTTCTGCTAGTGCACAACCTGTCGCGTAACCACCCATGTTGACTTTACCAGCCAAACATTGAGTTAGGTTCACCACAATAACGCCGCGCTCTGAGGCATCTTTCAGGTGCTGAAGCAGTTCTGGGTTTTGTGGTGCGTTACCCACACCGAAAGTAAGCAGAATCATCGCGTTAACAGGTTGTAATAGCGTGTTACGGATAACTTCGTGTGAGATGCCTGGGTACATTGTGATTACGCCGATAGGTTGCGGAGTAATGTTATGAACCTTGAAAGCACCTTCAGGTTGTTCGTTTACTTTTACATTATTGCTAAGTTGGATATTGATACCCGCTTCTAGCAAAGGATTCAGGTTTGGAGACGTAAACGCATTGAAGCCATCTGCGTGTGATTTTGTGCTGCGATTACCACGCATCAACTTGTTGTTGAAGAACAGTGTCACTTCGTTGATTGGGTAGTTTGCTGCAATGTGTAGCGCATTCAGCAGGTTTGCTTGTCCGTCTGAACGAAGCTCTGCTAGTGGGATTTGAGAGCCCGTAACAATCACAGGTTTGCCGAGGTTTTCAAGCATGAAAGACAGTGCAGAGGCAGTGTAAGCCATAGTGTCTGTGCCATGCAGGATAACGAAACCATCGTACTTATCGTAGTTCGCGCGAATGTCATCAGCGATAGTCTGCCAATCAAGTGGCGTCATATCTGAAGAGTCCATTAATGGAGAGTATTCGTGAATGGTGTACTCAGGCATCTCTGGGCGATGGAATTCAGGCATGCCAGCTAGCTGCTTATCCATGAAACCTGCGACAGGAACATAGCCGTGGTCAATAGACTTCTGCATGCCAATTGTGCCGCCGGTGTACGCGATATAGATGTGTTTTCTTTCCATGGCGATTAATACTTAGTGTGATGTAGGGAACAGGGGGGCGATTATAGCGAATTATCATGCAATAAAAAGAGGCACCTCACACAGAGGCACCCCTTAGTTATTGAGTTATTGGCTCAACTTATTGAACTTGGCAATTTAAGCAGAAAGCGTATCGGCCTTGTGGGTCGTTAAAGTTGCCTAACAGCTGGCTATCTTGAGCTAACTGCTGAGTAACAGGCTGTAAACTGCTTGGTATCATCGACTGAATATCAAGGCCTATCGATATCTGAACTTGGTTCATAAATTCTTGAATAAATTGTTCAGTGGCCGAAAGTGGCTCTTCTACCCAGTAGATGTTGTAACTTTCAAGCTCTGCAAGTGAAGCCGCAGCTGCAACCGCATCATCGAAATCACCAATCTCATCGACTAAGCCTTTCTGAATCGCATCTTGACCTGTCCAAACTCGACCTTGAGCAATCTTGTCGACAGAATCGACTTCCAGACCGCGATTTTCTCCAACTAGGCTGATGAATCGGCGATATCCGTTTTCAATGCCCATTTGGAACGCGTCTTTCGCGCCATCGCTAAGTCCAGTTGTAATACCAAGACCAGAGAAAGGTGAGGTGCCAACGCCATCCGTGTAAACACCAATATCATTCAGCCCTTTTTCGAAGGTCGTGATAACACTAAAGATACCAATCGAACCCGTTAGTGTGGTTGGTTGAGCTAGGATCTTATCCGCACCCATCGAGATCCAGTAACCACCCGAAGCAGCAAGGCTCGACATCGACACAACAACCGGTTTACCCGCTTGCTTGATCGCTTCTATTTCATTACGGATAACTTCAGAAGCAAAGGCACTGCCACCTGGGCTATCGACACGAAGTACAACCGCTTTCACTTTATCGTCGTTACGTGCTTGGCGCAGTAGGGCTGCTGTGGTATCGCCGCCAACGGTGCCACGTGGTTGCTTGCCATCCATAATTGCGCCGCTCGCTACAATCACGGCAACGTCGTGTGATTCACTAGTCATGTTTGGAAGCATGGTTGTACGGTATTCGTAGTAACCAAACGCGTTGTAGCTGTCTTGGCCGTCACTGCCGAAAACATCGGCAAGCTCTAGTCGAACTTGCTGGCGTGTCGCTAGCTCATCCACTAAGCCAAGTTTCTCGGCCAGTTTTGCAATGTCACCGTCCACAGACTCAAGTTCTTTCAAGAAGGTGTCCATGCTTGGGTTCAGTGTCTTAGCGTCTATTTGACGGTTGTTGCTGACGTCATCAACGTACGCACCCCATAGTTGGCTTAACCAACGAGAAGCGGACTCTTTCGCTGCGTCTGACATGTCATCACGAATGAAAGGTTCGATAGCTGACTTATAAGTGCCTACACGGAACACGTGCGTGTTGACGTCTAGTTTCTCTAACAACGTTTTGTAGTAAAGCGAGTAAGCGCTATAGCCTTTAAGAAGAACCCCACCATCTGGTGACAGGAATACCTTAGTTGCGTAGCTGGCTAGGTAGTATTGGCTTTGGTTGTAAAAGTCACCCACCGCATAAATCGGTTTGCCTGATGCTTTGAACTCATTCAATGCTTTAGCAATGTAGCGCAGCTTGGTCAGGTTGGTTTCTGGCAGCTCTTTGAGAGCTAAAACGATACCAGTAACCTTGTCATCGTCTTTTGCGTAGCGAATCGTTTCAACGATATCAAACAGGATGTTCTCTTTTGGAAGGTCTTTGCCAAGTAGTGAACCTGTGACCGAATCCATCGGATTGATATAGCGGCTTTGTTCCACAATAGGGCCAGACAGATTAAGCACTAAAGCCGAATCCTGAGGAACCGTCGGTTGAGCCGTATCTGAATGGAAGTACACAAAGTAGATGATGGCGATACTGAGTAAAAAGACTAGGTTAACCAGCGCAAGACGTACAAACGTAATGAGCTTCCAAATCCCTTTAAAGAACATGCCTATAAATTTGAATATTTTTTTCATTCTGTCTCCGCAGTGAGATCACGTCGCTTTAACAAGCCGTAGTACCATTAATCTCAATAATATGAACTGCTTAGTATCCTACGATAATTCCCAAGCTCAAACTACACCAAGAATTGTTAATCGATATATATTCTCATTAAGTGTAGTCAAATTAAGGGCTTCTGAACGATTAATACGTGCAGCATTATGATCGGTGTTACAAAAATGTAAACGGCTGTTTGAACTTTTGGTGATTGAACTATACTGTGGTCAGACCACAAGGATAAAATAATAGAAGTGATGTCTGCCATGTACCCACATTTACTTGAACCACTCGATCTTGGATTTACCCAGTTACGTAACCGTGTATTGATGGGATCAATGCATACAGGTTTAGAAGAAAATAAAGAAGGTCTCCACAAACTCGCCGCGTTTTATGAAGAGCGAGCAAAAGGAGGCGTTGGCCTTATTGTTACCGGTGGTTTCTCTCCTAATTTACGTGGCAGATTAACCCCATTTAGTGCTGAATTCAGTAAAGTAAAGCACGCTAAAGCGCACCAAGTTGTTACCGAAGCCGTCCACAAGCACGGCGGTAAAATTGCGCTTCAATTGTTGCATGCAGGTCGTTATGCGATGCACCCATTTGCGCAAAGTGCGTCTGGCATTAAAGCGCCTATCGCTAAGTTCGCTCCAAGTGAGATGAGCCCTCGTCAGATTAAAAAGACCATTGGTGCCTTTGCCAACAGTGCCGAACTCGCCCAAGTCGCGGGTTACGACGGCATTGAGATTATGGGATCTGAAGGTTACTTGATTAACCAATTCATCTGTAAACGTACCAATATGCGTTACGACGAATGGGGCGGTTCTTATGAGAAGCGCATGCGTTTCCCGCTGGAGATTGTTAAATCGATTCGCGAAGCAGTGGGTGACGACTTCATTATTATTTTCCGACTGTCGATGCTGGATTTGGTTGAGCAAGGCAGCACCTTTGAAGATGTTGTTCTATTGGCTCAAAAGCTGGAAGAAGCAGGCGTGACTATTATCAATACCGGCATCGGTTGGCATGAAGCGCGTGTTCCGACTATCGCGACACAAGTACCACGTGGTGCATTCTCTTGGGTGACGGAAAAAGTGAAACCATACGTGTCGATCCCAGTGGTGACATGTAACCGAATTAATACGCCAGAAGAGGCCGAACGTATTCTTAGCTCTGGGCAGGCTGATATGGTGTCTATGGCGCGTCCATTCTTGGCAGACCCGGATTTTGTTAATAAAGCAGCTCAAGACCAAGCTCAGTTCATCAATACCTGTATCGGTTGTAACCAAGCTTGCCTTGATAACGTGTTTAAAGGTAAACGTGCGAGCTGTTTGGTGAATCCACGCGCTTGTTACGAGACTGAAATTGTTGTTCAGCCAGCGCAAGCGACTAAGACCATTGCGGTTGTCGGCGCAGGCCCAGCCGGTTTAGCCTGTGCAACGACTTTAGCTCAGCGTGGGCATAAGGTTGACTTGATTGAGAAAAATGACCGTATCGGCGGTCAGTTTAGATTGGCAATGCAGATACCGGGCAAAGAAGAGTTCAGAGAAACGATTCGTTATTTTGCTAACCAAATCGATGCATCCGGCGTGAATCTGAAACTGGATACGGAAGCAACGTTTGAGATGTTGTTGAAGTACGATGAAGTGGTGATGGCTGCTGGCGTAGAGCCAAGAAAGCTCGATATTGAGGGCATTGACCAAGAAAACGTGGTCGATTACCAAACCTTGATTCGCGAAAAGACACCAGTAGGCGAAAAGGTCGCGATTGTTGGTGCTGGTGGTATCGGTGTCGATGTGGCAACCATGCTCACCGAGCCGGCGTCACACAGCCTAGATGATTGGCTGCATGAGTGGGGCATCGATAAGAACATGGAACACCCAGGTGGTTTGTATCCTTACCCGGATTCATTCAGCGATAAAACGGTGTGGGTGATGCAGCGTAAAGCGGGTCGTGTTGGTAAAGGTCCGGGCAAAACTACAGGCTGGATTCACAAACGCACACTAGAAAAACGCGGTGTTAATCTACTGGGTGGCGTGAGCTACAACAAGATTGATGACCAAGGTCTGCATATCAGCGTTGGTAAGAAAGAGCAGGTGCTGGATGCTGACTCGGTTATCGTATGTGCAGGTCAGGTGTCAGTTCGTCCATTCGAAGACATGTGGCAAGAGTTTGGTGGCAAACTGCATGTGATAGGCGGCGCCGATTACGCGGGTGAATTGGATGCAGTACGCGCAATTCGTCAAGGTGTTGAGCTAGCGATTAAGTTATAGAATCAGCTATCAAACTGTAATCTTATCAGTAGATATTGTTACTTAATTTGCTGAGTTAGATTTTGAACAAGGCTCCTAAGTCATAGATTTAGGAGCCTTTATTGTTTCTAATCTAGCCTAAATGGACAGCCGTTGAGATTTATTATCGTTTGTATTCTGTGCTAAAGTTCAAGTATACAAATAATAAAGAAATAGTAAGGACTTCAAATGGATGCTTTGGATCTATTGCTCAACAGACGCTCAATCGCAAAACTCTCTGATCCGGCACCTGAAGGTGTGGCGTTAGAAAACATCATCAAAGCAGGGCTGCGTGCTCCAGACCACGGTGCACTAACACCATGGCGCTTTGTTATCGCGCAAGGTTCAGGCCTACAAAAGCTTTCAGACATCTTGGTGCGCGCCGCTGAAGCGGATGACAGCGAAGAAGCGGTTATCGAGAAAGTAAAAAAAGCGCCGTTCCGAGCTCCGATGGTGATTACTGTGATTGCCAAAGTAACTGAGCACGAGAAAGTGCCTGCTATCGAACAACATCTGTCTGCGGGTTGTGCTGCACAGGCGATGCAAATGGCCGCAGTCGCACAAGGTTTCCAAGGCTTTTGGCGCTCAGGTAAATGGATGTTCCACCCAGAAGTACACCAAGCATTTGGCCTAGAAGGCGACGATGAAATTGTTGGCTTCCTATACCTAGGCACTCCAGGCTGTACACCAATGAAAGTGCCAGAGCGCGACTTCTCTAAGTTCGTTGAGTTTTTATAAAGAAAGCTGAAGCTTGAATAGTGGAATGCTAACTGTATAAACAACCAGTTTTTCTTGATTTATTAGAGCCACATTAGATAATGTGGCTCTAATTGTTTGTAGCATCTGGAAAAACATGTCTCGCCTTATTATTGCTGAAAAACCAAGCCTCGGCCGCGCGATCGCCGCTGCACTACCTAATCCACAAAAGAAAGACCAAGGGTTTATCAAATGTGGCAATGGGGATGTGGTGACTTGGTGTATTGGACACTTATTGGAGCAGGTTGAGCCAGATGCTTATGATGATCGTTATAAGAAGTGGAATTTAGCCGATCTTCCTATTCTGCCAGAGCAATGGCAACTAAGACCTCGTAAGACGTCAAGCAAACAGCTCACGGTGATCCGAAAGCTATTGAAGGACGCCACTCAAATTGTTCACGCCGGAGACCCGGATAGAGAAGGGCAGTTGCTGGTTGATGAAGTGATTGATTACTGCAAAGTCTCTAAGGCTAAGAAAGAGTCGATGGACAGGCTACTGATCAGCGACTTGAACTTACCTGCCGTAAAACGTGCACTTTCTCAAATGCGCAGCAACCGTGACTTTATTCCGCTTTCTATTTCCGCATTAGCGCGCTCTAGAGCCGATTGGCTGTATGGCATGAACATGACTCGTGCTTATACCTTACTCGGTCAAAAGGCTGGCTACCAAGGTGTGTTGTCGGTCGGGCGAGTACAAACGCCTGTACTTGGTTTGGTGGTAAGGCGCGATGAAGAGATCGAAAACTTTATTCCGAAAGATTACTTCACTTTGCACGCTTTGATCCCTTATCAAAATCACGGCCAGAGCTTTGATATTCGTGCGCGTTGGAAGCCAAGCGAAGCATGTAAACCATGGCAAGATGAAGAAGGGCGCGTGCTCAATCGAAAGCTGGTTGAGAATGTGGCTAACCGAATTGCGAATCAACCCGCGACGGTGACGGAATCAGAGCAAAAGCAAAGTAAACAAGCTGCGCCACTGCCTTACTCGCTGTCAGCTTTGCAGATTGATGCGTCTAAGCGTTTTGGTATGAGTGCTCAGCAGGTGTTAGACACGTGTCAGTCATTGTACGAGAAACACAAACTCATCACTTACCCACGTTCTGATAGCCGCTATTTGCCTAAAGAGCACTACTCACAGCGAGAGTCGATCGTAGACGCTATCGCTAACAATGCCAAAGAGCTGCAAAGTGGTGCTCAAGGTGCGGATCTTTCTCTTAAATCCAAAGCATGGAACGACAGTAAGGTCGATGCTCACCACGCAATAATTCCAACACCGAAGAAATCATCGGTGAACGGCCTGTCTGCCAACGAGATGAAAATCTATCAGCAAATCGCTCGCCAGTATCTAATGCAGTTCTACCCACCTGCCGTTTTTGCCGATGCTAAGCTGGTCTTTGATATAGCTGGTGGCGTGTTCATTGCGAAAGGACGTCAGCTTATCAACCCCGGCTGGAAGGTGTTGATGGGCAAAACAGACACCGAAGAGAAAGGCGATGGCACGGATACGGTTCCACCGTTGGAGAAAGGAACCGTGTTGACGTGTCGTGAAGGCGTGATTGGTGATAAGAAAACGGAACCACCAAAGCACTTCACGGAAGCGACGTTGCTTCAAGCGATGACAGGTATCGCGCGTTTTGTTGCTAACAAAGACCTCAAAGCCATTTTGAAAGAGACCGATGGCCTTGGTACTGAAGCAACCCGTGCAGGCATTCTAGATACCCTTTTCAAAAGACAACTGCTAACGCGCCAAGGTAAGAGTATTCATAGTAGCCCTGCGGGCAGAGGCTTGATTCATGCTTTACCTGAGGACTCTACCTTCCCAGACATGACGGCACACTGGGAGCACCAGCTGCAAGGCATGGCAGAACGAAATCAAGCTTATCAGCCTTTCATGCAAGCGTTAGAAAGCAAGATTGATGGTTTGATGGGCAAGGTAAAAACCGGCGAAGTTCCTGAGTCTCTACGTCATCTTCCTAAAGTCGAAAGACCAGCTTTTAAACGCCGTAAAGGCGGTGGTGCGAAGAAGTCTTATGCCAAGACAGGTACGTATGCTAAGAAAGGTACTTCCGCTAAGAAGGGCACTAAAAGCTAAGATTTATTGAGGTTAGGATTAACGTCCGACTTTACGGCCACAACGTTTAAACAGCTGCTGCCAATAGTCGACATGGCGACGAGTTGATGCTCGAAAAGCTTGATGTGCATCTTGAATGGGAAAGTAATAACTGTGCAGTTCAGGTTGCGCGTCAAACATTCCTAGTTGCGGGGCTAATTGCTGATAGTAGCCATCCAGCTGCGCCATGTAGGGCTGAACCTTGCCTATGTATTGTTGCTCGAATACATTGTTGAGATAACGAAACTTAGTGGTGTCTCGCTGCTTGCCGCAGATGATGTTGCCATCAAAAGTAGTGAGTTGCTTAGTAATGGTATCTAGCTCTGCCGAAGCACGAGCCAGCGAATAGTATAAATCTCCGAGCGTTGAACTCTTCTCTAGTACTTCTTGAACCTCAGTGGTTTTGCCGGAAACGAGCGATGTGTTTAACGCTTGATTGATGTGTTCTAACGCATCACTGGTTTGTCGTACCTGATCGCCTATATCAGCGCGTAACCACTGACTACCCCGCATTTGTGACTGCATAGCATCGCTGGCATAGATGAGATTCCATTGATGCAGTGGAAACTGTGCGAGTTTCTGTTGCTCAATTTCTCTTAGTAATTCTACGATCTCTGGGTCTAATTCATTACTGGATAAACATTTGCCCACGCCTTCAAGTAGCGCGACTTGATAATCGTAATTACGAAACTCATCCGCGACCTTGCCCAGAACCGAATTTCTTTCTGCAATCAGATTGAACAATCCACACTGACGAAGCTGGTAGCTGTCGATGAGGCCGATAGAGAGTGAGGGCACGTCAAGCAGCAGTTCTCGTTTTCTCGGTAGGCTTTCAAATTCCCATTCCTCTATTATCTCGTCAGCATCTTGTACTCTGGCTATCTTTGTTTGATAGTCGTCGAACAAGTCGCCGGGGCCATCACTGAAACAGCCAGCTAGCATCACTGTTAGACAAAACAGCGTTGAGTGCTTAACTAGGTTTGAGAGATGCCCTGCATTCATCTGTGGATTACCAGTCAATTTCGCTGCCATCGAAATTGAAGAAGTGACCACTCACTTCGGTATTCGCTGACTCGATGACTTCAATCAGGCCGGAAGCTGAAGTGTCGGTGTCGATCAGAGCATTAGGGCCACCCATTTCAGTCTGCACCCAACCTGGATGCAGTGCTAACACCGTAAAGCCATCATCGGTTAAGTCGTTGCTTAGGCTCTTCACCACGGAGTTTAGAGCGGCTTTAGAGGAGCGATAGATGTAACCGCCGCCTGAGGTGTTCTCTGACATACTGCCGACTCTAGAGGATAAACAAGCGACCTTTTTGATATCGCTGTCTTTGAGTAAAGGCAATAGCGTTTCGACAAGCTTTAGTGGAGCGATGGTGTTGACTTCGAATACACGACGCCACTCTTCAACATCGGTATTACCCAGCCCGTAGCCTTTAGGGCCATAGTAGCCAGCGTTGTTGATCAAGATATCAATCGACTTTATTTGCGAAGGGAGTTGGCTTACTGCTTGGTAATCGGTTATCTCTAATTGAATACAGGTAAGGTTGGTGTTGTGGTCTGCGAGTGAGAGCAGTTCTTTTGCTGAATTGTCATCACGATAAGTCGCGTACACCTTGTGATTACTTTCCAAGTATTGTCGAGTCAGGCTTAAGCCAATGCCGCGGTTCGCTCCAGTAATAAAAATAACGCTCATGGTGATTCCTTTTCAGTTCAATTAGTTAAGTTTGATGGCTTAACACGAGAAAATCAACGCTCCACCAACTGGCCATTAGCATTCCTACAAAAATCATTACTGCTGCCGCTGAGCCGCAGATCACCCCAAAGATGAGTATTACGTTTTTCATTATGGTCTCTACTTTATAATTAATAACAATGATAACCATTATCATTAATTAAGGTTGTCGCCAAGTTTGAGGCTGTTATGATTTTGAGAAAGATACGCAATTAGCCTGATTATGATTCCTTTAATTTACCACCCAATCTATTCACAGTTACCTTTACCAGAAGGTCATCGCTACCCAATCAACAAATATCAGTTGTTGCATAGTGCTGTTGAGGCGCTGATGAATAGCGAACCTCGATGGAAGTGCAAGTTTGAAGTGTGCCAACCAACGCCGGTTTCGGTTGAGCAAGTAAAACAGGTACATGATAGCGAATATGTTGATTTGCTCGTGTCTGGTAAGTTACCTGCAGCAAAGATGAGACGTATCGGTTTCCCGTGGAGCGAGCAACTTATCGAAAGAACACTCTACTCAAGTGGTGGAACCTGCTTGGCCGCTGAAATGGCAATAGAGACTGGTTTAGCGATTCATTTGAGTGGTGGTTATCATCATGCGCATCATGATTTTGGAAGTGGCTTTTGTTTGTTGAACGATTTGGTTTTAGCGGCAAAACACGCGCTGACCTTTGAACATATCGATAAAGTGCTGATCGTTGATAGCGACGTTCATCATGGTGATGGCACAGCAACTCTTTGCCAAGACAACGACGACATCATTACTCTGTCGTTCCACTGCGATAAAAACTTCCCTGCACGAAAGCCGCTATCCGATTTAGATGTGCCATTAAGTCGTGAAACAGAAGATGAAGAGTTCCTACGTTGTTTTGAACAAGTCACTAAGTTAGCGATTGCTCACCATCAACCTGATCTGATTATTTATGATGCGGGGATAGATATTCATCAAGACGATGAACTGGGTTATTTGAATGTCTCGACACAAGGGATATTTGAGCGCGACTGTTTCATGATTGAATTAGCGAAATCTGAGTCTATTCCGATGGCTTGCGTAGTCGGTGGCGGGTACCGCACTAAACACCAAGATCTGGTGCCGATTCACATGCAGCTGTTAAAAGCGGCCTATCATGTTCACGGTTAACCTCTCAAATTAGCGGCTGATAGTTCATTGAAATGATGGTGTGAAATAAGCGCCTTTTGCACCATAAAAGACACGCTTGCACCATTGTGACTCATATAAAGTACTTTTTTATTAATTAGTTACGTATTTGTGTGGTTAATTGTGGTCTGTAAATTGCTTGACCCATGTGTCTATAAAAACACAAGGGATAAAATGAACCTGACGGACAAGGAACGTAGTTGGCTTAATTGGTTTGGCGCAACAGGAAAACTGGCTATGCGCAGAGCTTGTTTCCTCAATCGAAGTAGGACGGAGGAGCTTGAACAAGCTTTTGAAAGTATTGCTCACACGCGAGTTCAACTTCTGCATAACTGGGTCAAGAATCAATGGGACTTTTTAGAAGACTCTGCTGTTTATTTGGCAAGTCGAACGGAAGAGCAAGCACAGGGGACGTTATCTAGCCTTCTTAAACGCAGTACGGATTTTTCTGAGTTGGCGATCGTCGATGCTAAGGGGATAGCACAAGCATCGAGTTATCAGGAGCATGTAGGGGTTAACCTTGGAGACAAGAAGGCTTTAGTTGAAGGGGCTTCAAAGCGTTATCTGCATGGGCCGTATATGGATCAGCGCACGTTGAACGTAGGGGCTTCGAGTTCATCGTTTCATGACCAAGTAACGCTGATGTTTTATGTCCCCTTTTCTCGGGATGAAGGGGCGCCGCAATTCCTATGTGGTCGTGTTCCAAATGATGTTATTGGTGACATTATTCAAAGAGAAGCGGGGCATATTTATAGCGAGTCGGGTGATAACTATATCTTTATGGTCGACTCCATTCATGATCCTCATACTCAGCCGGGTGTTGCGCTCTCTCGTTCTCGCTTTGAAGATAATACCTTTTCACACGGCGAGAACTTAAAGCAAGGGGTTCATACTGATTGGGGAACGGTTAAGATCCAGCACCACACCGAATTTGAGATTCGCTTTACAGACCCAGCCACTAATCAGCTTCACCCAGGCGTAAGAGAAACCATTAAAAATGGCAATAACTTGTTTATTGGTTATCCGGGGTATTCTGACTATCGCCACATACCCGTTATTGGCAAAGGTATCACTTTTCAATTGGATGGTTCACCAGATACCTTTGGCATGATGTGTGAGTCCGATTTAGAAGAGGTCTACAGAGACCGAAGTCTAAGTTATACCTTATCTAAGCACTTTATCAGCTGCATGCTACTGCCTCTATTTGTTCCATTACTGTTTGCCAACCTTTATACACTCACACCTTTTATGCAGAGTGGCATTATGTTCGCTTGCGCGTTGCTTTCATTGGGCTTATTCCGTTTAGTTAGCGCCAAACCACTAGCGAAGAAGATTCATGAAATGACCGGGGTAATGCAGACCTTAGCTGAAGGTGATGGCAACTTAAGTCGGAGACTTGATCCCACCACATTCAGTCATAATGAACTTGGCAACTTAGGGCGCTGGACTAACAGTTTTATCGACAATTTAGATAACACGGTGAGTGAGTTGATCCATGCGAGTCACGAAGTTAGAGAGGTTTCGGAATCGATGTTTCGTCGCAGTGTCGTGATGAAGCAAACCAGTGATGATGCATCACAAGCGTTAAGCAATATGCTTCAGTTGAGTCAGTATCAACAGAGCGAAATTACTCATGCGAGTGTCTCAGCAACGCAAATGGACACGGTGATGAAACAAGCCGTCCTGAGCGCAGAGAAGGAGTACAATCAGTCCGTCGAAGGCATGGAGATTGTTCGCAATATCGTAGAAAGCTCGGCGCATAGCGTGAATGAGGTGAATAATGAAATGACTAAGGTGTCTGACATTATAGATATCATTACTGACATTACCGCGCAGACTAACCTTTTGGCCTTGAATGCGGCCATTGAGTCGGCAAGAGCAGGTGAACACGGGAGAGGGTTCTCTGTCGTCGCTTCTGAAGTAAGAACTCTGGCTGACCGAACTTCACAAGCTGCTAACCATATTAGTGACCTAATGAAAGAGCTGCATAGTAAGTCTCGCAGTGCTGTTGAGTCCATGGAGCGAGGTGTCGAGAATGTGAGTAAAGGAAACTTAACAGTCGACTCAAATGCTCGCAGTGAGCAAATTCAATCAGCGGTGAGTGACCTCTTTACCACGATGTCTAACTTAGATGAAAACAGTCAGAAAAATGGACAAACGGCAGATAAAGCCCAACGTTCAATATCTGACTTACAACTGTCTACTAAGCAACTCGCACGTCGAGTGTCCTTGATGGGCAATGCATTGAGCCGTTTAGACCAATTGATTGGGCGTTTTGAAGTGAGCCGAAAGGTGGCGTAGTGGAAAATACGTAAGTTCTTTACGCAAACGCCAGATACAAAAAAGCCGCTGATTTCTCAGCGGCTTTCTTTAAAGTGGTGGAGGGATAGGGATTTGAACCCTAGAACCGCTATTAACGGTTGCCGGTTTTCAAGACCGGTGCTTTCGACCACTCAGCCATCCCTCCAGTGGCGCGTATAATATAAGGGTGGCTTTCGCTTGTAAATACCCTTATTAACTGACTGCTTTTTTTATGAACGCTTTTTGGTATTTTTGTTCTGAATGATTATTTATTGTTCGGTTTATTAAGAAGCCGACAAAATCTAATATTCAATAAGCCAAGTATTCCCAACTTTTGTTATACGTGAAGTGTTTCTGTGCTATTAAAAAAGAAAGTATCTAATTGGCTTGCAGGTAAAGTTATGAGGGGAGTGGCTTAGGCGCATGAACTTTTAGTTTAGAACGGTGAGATTGGAATTTAAAACTAGGTATAAAGTGAATGGGTTTGAAACTGGGACTGTAGAGAGTTTTGTTAGATGAGCTTTATATTTTAAAAAGCTTCAGATGCAAAAAAGCCGCTGATTTCTCAGCGGCTTTCTTTAAAGTGGTGGAGGGATAGGGATTTGAACCCTAGAACCGCTATTAACGGTTGCCGGTTTTCAAGACCGGTGCTTTCGACCACTCAGCCATCCCTCCAGTGGCGTGAATAATATAAGGGGTGGAGGATCTTGTAAACCCTTAATTTTCATAATTTTGTTTTGTTGCTTGTTTTCTAATCATTCACGGCAATAAAAAGGGAAGCCATTGGCTTCCCTTTGCTGTTTGCTGATTATTTAGTCATTTTTTGTGTAGAAACGCTGTAGCTCTGTCAGGCCTTGCATCAACACAGGTAAGCGAGGGCTTACGTTTTTCAGGCGCTTGTAATTTTGGTCGTACAATTTGTAGTTACCAAATTTATCCAACACCGTTGTTTGCTGGTCAGTAACAAGAGCAAGTTCACGAGAGTCGCCCGCGAGAATCCACTTTCTGTTACGTTCATTAAACAGGCTGCGACCACTACTGAAATCTGTTGGGTTCGAAGATACACCCAATAGCTCTTGCATCAGTGTTACTGACACGTCTAGATGACTAGAACGGTGGGTGTATTCAGAAGCAGACTTGCCAGGCCAGCTGATAAACAGTGGTACTTGTAACTGATAACGACTGTAGTTGGAGTTTGCACCCCAGCTGTTGGTTTTGGTTTCGTTAAACTCAGTACCGTGGTTAGAGGTAATGATAACCACCGTGTTATCGGCAAGCTCTAAGCGTTCCAGTTCAGCGTAGATAGTTGCTAGCTGAGCATCGGCCGCTGTCGCCGACTTTTGATAGTCTGCTGCAAAACGCTCTGCTGTCGTTAGCGTAGAGTCCGACTCTGAACTTGAATCGTAGCTGGCGAAGTTATCCAGTGTGGTTAATTCAATAAAGTTAAACCAAGGGCGTTTAGCTTGCGGTGATTGAATCCAGTTAGACCAAGCTTTTATGGCACTCTGGTCATCATAAGTTGCTTGCTCTGGCATCACATCACGGCCTCGGAAGATGATATCCGAGTACAGTGCATCACTAAAGTTGTCGCCACTGAAAGCAGCGAACTTGTAATCGTGATTCTCTAAAACATCGAGCAATACTGCGCTTGACCCCTGAGCTTCAATGCTGCTTGCGTAGCTGCTCGGTAGGCCGTAGAACAAGCCAAAAATACCAAACATATCGTTACTTGAACTGTAGTGGTTGGTGAAGTTGATCGACTGTTGTGCGTAGGCATAGCTGTTTGGCATCGCTGTCGCATTAAGAGCGTCAGAGCGAAGGTTGTTCACACTCACCATCAGGATATTAAGATCATCACTGCGGCGGTTGTATTGAATTTTTTCTAGCGGGTAGCTAACTAGGTTTACATTCTCTTTGTTCGCTTCTAAACGCTCAAGGTACTCTTCACGGTCTAATAGGCCATGTTTTTCCATAAAGCTTTTCGCTGTCATTGGGTAAGACAGTGGGAAGTTCGCTTTCTGGCTAGTAATTGGGTTATAGAAGTACGCATCAGCCCACATGTAGGTCAAGTGGCTGCTGATGAAACACAAGAAGAAGACGGCAGTAATCGGACGGCCAATGTGTTTATGAGACAGTTTACGCTGCTTACGCCAAACCCACTCAGATAGACCGAGTTGCAGCAAGAAGATAAGCGGCATAACAATGAAGAGGTGCTGCAAATCAGACGTGAATGCAGATTCCTCTCCACTGAATAAAACCTCCCACACGACAGGCGTCAGGTGGAGGTTTATATTTTGATACGTTTGGGTATCAATCAGTAGGACAGTTAAACCTATGGTCGCGAAGATAACGGCAACCAAACGTAATAACTTCCTCGACGGAAGAATAAAAGTGAGCGGGAACAGCACTAATAGATAGAGCGCGAACACTAAAAAGCCAAAATGACCAACCCACGATGCAGCCAAATAGAATTGGCCTAGCAAGGTTTCTGGCCAAGCAGATTGAGTAATATAACGAGTACCAATCAACATCGCAGCAATGATGTTGAAAAATGCAAACCAGTGACCCCAACCAACCAGTCGAGATACACGATCGCTATATGAGTTTGCGCTGTCTACCATTTATAATTCTTTTATCCGTCAATCAAATTTAGTGAGACTTTTTATCTTCAAGAGAAGAAATTAAAGCCTCGGCAAATTTTTCAGCAATTCCTTTGCGTTGTGAAGCAGCAACATTCTGATTTAAGACATTGGTTGCGATATTTCCAGCGATCATCAGTGAAAGTTCTGGCGAAGCTTTGTGCTTAGTTAGTACAGCACCTACTTCAGCTAGGATTTTTTCAACTTGATCATCTGTGTATTTAGATATAATCGGCATAAGGACTCTAATAATGATAGTAAAAGCGGCTTATGATAACCTACTATGCACGACAACTGAAACCTGAACGGTAATATTTTCACTATGAGCCTTCACCTTTCCAACGTAATTTTACACCAGCTGAGCAAGAACGATCAGGATGAGCTGATTGTTAACTATCGTGCTGAATCTCTAGAAAACGATGCTTCATCTGAAAGCCTAGTTGCTGAACTTCACCGTGTTTTTAATTCAAAAGCAGGCAAAGGGTTTGGTTCTTTCAAATCTGACAGCGAATTCCAGCAGTGGTTGCATCAACTTCGTGCTGGTGAGACAAACTTTTACGATTTTTCTCAAAAGAGTGCGCAACGTCTAAAAGACGAACTATCAAAGTACCCATTCGCTGACGAAGGTATCTTGGTAATGGCTGAATATCAGTCACTTGCAACAGATTACCTTTTCATTGGTTTATTGCCTTCAAACCAAAGCCTAAAGGTAACTGAAGGGCTTGATATTAGTGCGACTGACTACCTTGATATCTCAAAAATGGATATCGCGGCTCGTCTAGACCTTTCAACTTATGAGACTGATAAAGAGTCAAACCGTTACTTAACTTACATTAAAGGACGTGTTGGCCGTAAAGTCGCGGATTTCTTCTTAGATTTCTTACAAGCTGAAGTTGGTTTGGATGCGAAACAGCAGAACCAAGTACTGATGCAAGCGGTAGAAGACTTCGTTTCTGACTCTAAATTAGAGAAAGAAGAAGCGATCAGCTACAAAAAGCAGGTTGCGGATTACTGTAACGAGCAGCTTAAAGCGGGCGATGAAGTACAAGTTCGTGAACTTTCTGGTGAGTTGCCAGCAAGCACAGATGGCACAAGCTTCTTTGACTATACTAGTGAGCAAGGCTACGAGTTAGAAGACAGCTTCCCAGCCGATCGCGCAACTATGCGTAAACTAACAAAATTTGTTGGTGCTGGTGGCGGTTTGAATGTTAGTTTTGATAGTCTGCTTCTAGGCGAACGTATCTTTTACGATCCGGAGACAGACACGCTAACGATTAAAGGCACTCCACCGAACTTACGTGACCAACTGACTCGCAATAAGTCATAGTCCGAAGTTAACGGATAAAAGCGGCAGCAGGACGTTGTCGCTTATTTTGTGCTTAATCTTTTAGCTACGGTCATGGCTTCAAGTTAACACGCACAAGGAATATAGATGGAACAATCAGTAGCAAAGCCCAAACGCTTTAAAAAACCAGCCACCTTTTTGGTTGTGCTCTTGGCTCTGTGGTTACTTCCTTCATTGGCTCTTCTTAATCTAAGCCGTTCCTACACCAATTCTCTAGCTCAAATCGAAGAGCTCGGTATTCGAGTCAACGAATTGAGGCAATCGCTTTATTTCTCAGAACCGCTTCGAGTCTCTCGTATCAATGATCTCGCACTCGATGCTCAGTTGGTTTATTCGATCCGACTGCAGATTGAATCTGATTTCCAACACGCCTTGTTTCGTCCTGATGTCAACCAACTGTTGTACGTAGCTGATCAGTTCCTAGAAAAGTTCGATGAGTTCATTCCAATAGAAAGCCAAGTTCAAGACATCGTTGATAACATTAAGATCTTGCGTGCTGATAAAGAGCTTTCCCCTCAGCTAAAACCGCTCCTCAACGAATTCGGTGTTGTGGTATTTGAAGCCATGTATTCTGAAAATCAAAGTTCGTCAGCGACTTATCGCGCCTTTGATTCCATTCTAGAAAAATCTTATTCCTTAGAAAACGAAGAACAAGATGCACTCCAACAACTACTGGCTGATGCGTCAGCATTGTTGAGTGATTACGCTCAGCTTAACTATTTGGTTGATAAGATTAAGAAAAACTCAGTAAATGAACAGATCATAAAACTCGAAGCTGAGTTCCATGATCGTCAATTCAACCTATTGTTGGTGATGCTAGGCTTAAGCTTGGTGGCGATGAGCGGGATAGTGTTTTGGGGCGTTAGGTCCACAAAAACGATGAAAGAAGCAGACCAAGAACTCAGCTCTGAACTAGAAATTAATTCAAGTAAGGAAGACGCTTCTTATAGCGATGTTGTTTCCTCAGCAGTGAAACAAGCAGATAGTGACGCTTATGTATCCGAGAACAGGCCAACGCGCCAGTCTTCCGCCTCTCAACCTATGCAGAGCGTTAACGTTACAAGCCAACCCGTTGTACAAGACTCTATTCAGCAAGCCTCTGAGCAGGCACCAGTAGTCGAGAAACACGTTGCCAGTGTCACAGATTCAAAGCCTGCGATTGATATTGAAGACATGTTAGAAACGCTCGATGGTGACGCTGAGTCTGTCGAACTCTTGCTTGGTGTGTTTGTACAAGACCACGCAGGTGACTACGAGAAGTTTAAGTCTTTGCTGACCAAAGATGAAACCACCGCTGCTCGCATTGTACATAGCTTAAAAGGTGTGGCTGGCAGTATTAAAGCGTCTCGATTAGCCATCATTGCCGCAAGTATTGAAATGACAATGAAGCAGTCCAGAGCGATCAGTGAACATGATTTAGCTGAATTAGAGAAGGCCATAAAAGCCTCTGTGGATTCTGCTCATGAATATTTAGACAGTCAGCGTTAACTTTTACAGGATTTTTGACAATACTCTGACGAAGCGCTCATACAATCCGCGCCCTTAGTCTTTGTCAGAGGTTTATATGTTACGAGTTTCGAGTCGAAGTTGGATGGTGTTGGTGCTTAGCATTGTGCTAAGTGGTTGTTCTCTCTTAGAAGTTAAGTTAGATAGTCAAACGACGCCTCTCACTCAACAAGAGTTAAATGCTCGGATCATGACGCGTGAATACGCCAAGATGTTCTTTACACGAGTAGAAGACTCAGCCGATCTCATCGCGCAATCTTACCCTGCTGATGACACCTTACATCAATCTTATGTGTTGCTTTGGAAGATCCATGCAGAGCAGGGTTTACAACAAGCGGCTTACCAAACTTCCCCTATGTCTGCGTTAATTGATTCGTGGGTTTTCACTGCTCAAATGAATCAGTTTTATAGCCAAGGCGATGGCGCGGATCTGTTCGTGACGGATAATGCAGTAGAGACAGCTCGTTTTCTTGATCAAGAAGCCGAGAAGCTGGCAAAGGGTGTATTGAGCTCGAGTGATTTCAAAAACAGCAAAGCGTTCGTTGCGCAGTTTGCTGCTAGCCACCCATTTAAAGACCTCACATTCAGAAGCACACCTGCTTACCGTGAATGGCTAAGTTACCTTGGTAAAGACGAATCGCAAATCGTTCAGAGCTTAGGCACCATGCCAGAAGCCATGAGTGACGCATCTGATCGTTTAAGCCTTATGGCTGACCAGACACCGAAACTGATGTCGTGGAAGGCGGAGCTGGTTGCATTAAATAGCTCACTAACGGGTGAAGACCTATCGATGACGCTGGAAAGCCTTCGTCAAACATCAGAAAGCATGCAAGACTTCATTGAGAACAACCCGGAGTACATGCAAACACTGGCTTCTATTATGTCGACAGAAATGCAGCCTCTACTCAACGATCTTAGCGACAAGACAGACCAAAAATTAGCAATGCTCACTGAAGAGCGTGTGGCATTAGAAAAAATGGTGACACGTGAGAGAGAAGCTCTGGTAGAGATGATTGCGAAAGAGCGCATCGAGATTGCCGGCATTGTGACTTCAGAAAGAGAACTGTTCACGCAAGACCTTGATCGTGTCTCTCAAGAGGTGGTGGTACTGGCGATTGATAAACTGATGGAGTTAATCAAAGGTGTGATTATTTACTTCATCTTGTTTATCTTAGTGGTGTTCTTTGCACCGTTAGGCATCGGTTACTGGTTGGGTAAACGAACCGCCAAGAAATAGATAAATAAGTAAATCAGCAGATCAAAAAAGAGCGCTCTAGGGCGCTCTTTTTGCATTTATCCATTAACGTTTTGAGTTACGTTCGAAAGCGTTAGCTCCTGAACTTAAGCTTGTTGCTTGCTTAACTCGGTCGCTTCTTCAGCTTCAAACGCTGGTGCTGTTGGTTCACACTTATCAACGAACCAACCCATGTAAGATGTCACGATAGTCACGATGATACAGATGAAGCTTAACCACATGAAGGGTGCGTAAGACAGCGTCGCAACACCAAGAATACTCGCCATGTAGATACCGTTATCACTCCAGGGAACCATACCCGACGTTAGCGTGCCACCAAACTCAGCATTACGAGATAGGTTCTTACGCTTGTAGCCTAAACGGTCGTAGTTTTTCGCACAGATTTTTGGCGTAAGGATTAACGATACGTACATTGCAGAACCGAACACGTTACCCATGAAGGCCGTACCAATTGTGCTCGTCGCTAGTGAGCCTGCGCTGTTTACGCGGCGCTCAAACACCTTAGCGATTGTCTCTAGTACGCCCACTTTATCCAGTAAGCCACCGAAACCTAGACCAAATACGATAACCGCAACTGAACCTAGCATTGAAGACATGCCGCCACGGTTAAGAATCGAATCAATAAACTCTACGCCAGATGAGATTGAGAACGGTGCCCAAGCAGTGTTGAATGCCGTTAGGAAGTCGATATCTTGGATCATGACTGCCCAGATAATACCCAGCAGAGAACCAAAACTGATGACCGGGAATGAAGGCATACGGAAAGCCAACAGACCAAGCACGATAAGTACCGGAACGAATGAGTAAGGCGTGATGTAGAACTGAACTTCCATTGCTTTGATTACAGAGTCTACTTGGCTCATGTCAACGTTGCCCGCGTAGTGGAAACCAAACGCAGTAAACATGATGCCTGTAATCACGTAGCTGATTAACGCAACTGGAAGCATGCCCTTGATGTGTTCAACCACTTCAACACCAGACATTGAAGAAGCCAGAATCACTGAATCAGAAAGAGGAGACATCTTGTCACCGAAGTAACAGCCTGACAGCACGGCACCTGCAGTAATCGGTGCTGGAACACCTAGGCCTTGGCCGATACCCATCATCGCGATACCTGCTGTACCCGCAGCACCCCAAGAAGTACCGGTCGCCAATGCAGTTAGAGAACAGATGATCATGGTCGCTAAAAGGAAGATAGAAGGGTGGATAGCTTTCAGACCATAGTAAATGATAGTAGGTACGATCCCGCCTGAGATCCAAGTACCAACAAGAGCGCCAACGGCTAAAAGTATTAAAACCGCGCCTAAGCCATTGGATATTCCTTTGAGTGCTGCTTTTTCTAAGTCTTTGTATTGGTGTCCAAGACGAATACCAAGAACCATGATAATGAACCAGCCAATATACAAGGCAAGTTGAATTGGAAGGTCAAGCTTTGCAGTAAAGGAAAAAGCAAGGGATAGAAATAGTCCTAACGCGATGAATACCTGCAATAGGTTCGGTAGGCGAGTTTTACTCTGCTTCATAAAAGCCTCTTGTGATTTCGAGCATTTATAGTGCTTCGTTATAGTGTGTGGTGCAAAACGGACACTACAGTAATTAGTTTATTATATCGAAAAAATACGCCCAAGTTGTGATATTTGACTGTTAACTCAATCAATTGTGGTTTCATAATCTAAATTTTTGTTACATTCATGATTGTTACATGTTGAAATCTGTCGCACGTTGTTTTCGTTTTGTAAAATAAAACTCTGATTAACCTTGGTTTAAAAGAGGGATTTACTGTTTGTGATGAGCGTCGATTGAATCGACTTTGGCGATGTAAATGTTTGAATTTGACGATAATGGACGCTTAATCAATGAGGTGGAGATGGAATGTCGATACAGAGATAACTGCACGATTCATTACGTTCACTTAAAAGAAACGAAAAAGTTACACTTTTTGACAAAAAGCGCTTGAGTTCTGTTTCTGAAAAACTTATAGATGGGGGAGAGCAATTTTTAATTTATACATGGAGAGTGAGCGATGAGAGTAGGTCTAGTTGGTTGGCGCGGTATGGTTGGTTCTGTACTAATGCAACGTATGGTTGAAGAGAAAGACTTCGACTTGATTGAGCCTGTTTATTACAGCACATCTCAGATTGGTATTCCTGCCCCTGTTCTAGGTGGTAAAGATGCGGGTCCACTTCAAGACGCCTTTGATATTGATAGCCTAAAACAGCTTGATGCTGTGATTACCTGTCAAGGCGGCGATTACACATCAAAAGTATACCCAGCATTGCGTCAAGCAGGTTGGAAAGGTTACTGGATTGATGCGGCTTCTACCTTACGTATGGACGCTGATTCAATCATCACTCTTGATCCTGTTAACTTGGCTCAAATCCAGCAAGGCATTCACAACGGCACCAACACGTTCGTTGGTGGTAACTGTACTGTGAGCTTAATGCTTATGGCTTTGGGTGGCCTTTACGAGAAAGGTATGGTCGAGTGGATGAGTGCCATGACTTACCAAGCGGCTTCTGGTGCAGGTGCTAAGAACATGCGTGAGCTGATCTCACAAATGGGTGTGATCAACGATAGCGTAAGTTCAGAACTAGCAAACCCTTCAAGTTCCATCCTTGATATTGATAAAAAAGTCGCTGATACCATTCGTTCATCTTCATTCCCAACAGACCAATTTGGTGCTCCGCTTGCGGGCTCACTAATCCCTTGGATCGATGTGAAGCGTGAAAACGGTCAGAGTAAAGAAGAGTGGAAAGCAGGTGTTGAAGCGAACAAGATTCTTGGCCTAGATGGTCAGCCAATCCCGATTGATGGTACTTGTGTACGAATCGGTGCAATGCGTTGTCATGCTCAAGCACTAACAATCAAGCTTAAGCAAGACGTGCCAATGGACGAGATCGAAGAGATCATCGCGACGCACAATGATTGGGTTAAAGTGGTTCCTAATGACCGTGACATCACGGCACAGGAGCTAACACCAGCGAAAGTAACAGGCACTATGTCTGTACCAGTAGGACGTCTGCGTAAGATGTCTATGGGTAACGACTTCCTGAACGCGTTCACTGTCGGTGACCAATTACTTTGGGGTGCTGCAGAACCACTACGTCGTACTTTGCGCATTATCCTTGCTGAGAAAGCGTAACTGCCTCATTTTTGAGAATAATTAACGAAGAAGCGCCTTAGGGCGCTTTTTTTGTTTCTGATGACAGAAGCCTGACTTTAAAACCTTACCTTTCGTGCGTCTTAAAGTTGGAGCTAGAAAATGAAAGCAAACCTTAAAGGTTTTACTCTTATCGAGTTGATTGTTGTTATCGTCATTATTGGTGTTTTAGCGGTTGTCGCAGCACCTAGGTTTTTAAACATACAACATGATGCTAGGGCTTCGGTTATGGAAGGATTGGGAGCATCTGTCCATACTGCGGCTGATTTGGCGTTTGAAAAAGCCGCCGTGGAAGGTATGGAAGACCAAGAATCATATTTGATTCCTGAGTATGGGCGAGTGAAGTTTGGTTACCCCGCGGTTGAAAAAGGGGGAATGGAAAACTTTTTAGCGATTGATTCAGGGTTTCATGACCTGAGTACTGAGTGGACATGGGCAGCGCATAATAATGGCTCAGTGAGTGACCCAGACCTGTGGCTGATTACCCGGTCGGAATATTTGTCGGACGTTCTTCCTAATGACTTCAATACCGCTATCGAGAAGACCCAATGCTATGTGAAATACACGGCCGCAATGGAAGCAAATGATGACTACCAAGTGGAAGTTTTCACAGACGGCTGTTAGTTGCTTTAGTTAGATAGTTAAGAAAAAAAAGAGCTCTTAGGAGCTCTTTTTTTGTTTTTATTCTGTTTCGTCGGTGACGACACGCTTGTCTGGGTCTGCCAATTCACTCGCACAGTGTTTGCAATACATGGCATCCGAATCATGGCCTGCTCGGTTGCAGTTCGGGCATTTAACCAACTCTTTGTGTGAGTTCATTTCATTACTGAGTTCTGCGGTAATGATACCCGTTGGGACGGCTAGGATAGAGTAACCCAATAGCATGGTCAGTGATGCTATGGCTTTACCAAGCGCGGTCTGCGGCACCATGTCACCATAACCTACCGTAGTGATAGTCACGATGGCCCAATAGATACTGTGAGGAATACTGGTGAAGCCATTGTCAGGACCTTCAATAACAAAGATCAAGGCGCCAAAGATAACCACCAAGATGCCGACGGTGCTAAAGAAGATCAGTATCTTTCGTCGTGCCATTAATAGTGAGCGCAACAGAATATTGGAATCTTGCAGGTAGCGAACCAGCTTTAGAATTCGGAAGATACGCATCACACGCAGCAGTCTCACCACACCCATAAATGAAGCGCCTGGGAAGATGATTGCTAGGTAGGTCGGAAGAATCGCCAATAGGTCAACGACACCATAAAAACTGGTGGCGTAAGATTTTGGCTTTGGGGAGCAATAGAGCCTTAACAAATACTCAAGAGTGAAGAGTGCAGTGAAGGTGTATTCGATATAACGCAGCTGTTGTGACCATTCGGTCATCACATTAGGGATGGATTCTAAGATCAGAACCAACAGCGAAGCCAAGATTGCAACGATCAGAGTTATATCAAATGCACGTCCGGCTGGCGTGTGAGTACCAAAGATAATGACGTACAAATGATGCTTGAGTGGCTTGCGTGACATAAGGAGAGGTTCGTCTTCTGTTAAATGCATTAACAGTCATTATACAAGCTTCATAATAACGAGGCGAGTGAAAGCCCAATTGCTTTACTCGCCTCATCTATATTTCAATATTGTTGCCCTTTATAGAGCAACCGAAATGTTGTTAAACGTTATGCCAAGCCTGGGAACAGATTACGTAGGCCATTGGCGATGAACTCGATGCCCAATGCGCCAAGAATCAGACCCATGATACGAGTGATCACGTTGATACCCGTTTGACCTAAAAAGCGAACGATAACCGGCGCTGAACGGAACAAAAGCCAAGAGCACGTTGCGAATGCGATGATGCTAATGCCGATGCCGACCGTATCAATAGCAGCAGGGTAGCGAGAACCATAAACAATGGTCGAGCTGATTGCACCTGGGCCTGCCATTAGCGGCATAGCAAGTGGAACAACGCCGATCTGCTCTTTGCTGATGTATTCAGACTTCTCTTGTTTGTTCTGCTTATCTTCACCGAGCTTACCGCTCATCATCGAAAATGCGATGCTCAGTAATAGTAAACCACCTGCAACACGGAATGAGTCCAGCGAGATACTAAACATATCAAGCAGCATTTGCCCCGCAACAAGAGAGACAATGAGGATCACGGCAACAGCAATGTTTGCTTGTAAGGCTGTCCTGTTCCTCTCTTCTGGCGGCATATGAGCAGTAAGAGAAACAAAAACAGGCATGATGCCGATTGGGTTTACGGCAGCAACAAGCCCAAGGAAGAATTGCATAAAAATTGCGAGTTCTAAGCCTTGCATGAGAGCGATCTCCAGTTAGCGTACTTAAGGTTGAAGGGTTGATCTGTGAATAGTTTAGGCGCGTAATGTAAGGGACAAACTCGATTTACGCGAATGAAAAAAACTAACTTGAAATGGGTGATTCTTTTTAGAAAAACTAATTGAATCTCACTTTTGTTTTAAGCCTGTTGCAAGCTAGTTGGTAGTGTTTAATTTTGTAATTTGTTATTGAGTAACTGTTAACCGACGCACGAAATTAATAAAAATTATGTCAGAATCTAGCCCGTACAACGGTATGGATATACTCTCAGTAGCACGAATATAGCTGTATACATGTAATTTAACGGACTAAAAATGAAACTTTTTTACAGTTTATTACGCTATGTAGAAAAAAGTTGTCTGTTTGCTTGTTTTTTTCGCGAACGAAAAGTGTGAGTTTAATCTATATAAATCATGCTCTTAAGTTCATTTTTGCGATTGCCTTACTACTTTCTGGTTAATTCTTTTTGGGTAACTGATCTGGGTCAATTTTTTTCACACAGTGAAATAATATACTCAGCCCTGAAAGCAATTTACTAAGAACGTTGGTGTTTAAGGTTAACGGCAAGCAGCGAGTTTAATAAAAAGTTTTTAATATTTATTATTTTAGGAGATCCACCATGCCTGTAACTAACTTAGCGGAACTTGATGCTCTAGTAGCTCGCGTTAAAGCAGCACAAGAAGAGTTTGCAACATTCTCTCAAGAGAAAGTAGATGCAATCTTCCGCGCAGCTTCTCTTGCTGCTAACCACGCTCGTATTCCACTTGCTCAACAAGCAGTTGCTGAATCTGGAATGGGTATTGTTGAAGATAAGGTTATCAAAAACCACTTTGCATCTGAATTTATCTACAACAAATACAAAGACGAAAAAACATGTGGCATCTTAGAAGAAGATGACAACCTAGGCACAATGACTATCGCTGAGCCTGTAGGTATCATCTGTGGTATCGTTCCAACAACGAACCCAACTTCTACAGCAATCTTCAAATCTCTAATTTCTCTTAAGACACGTAACGGCATCATCTTCTCGCCACACCCACGTGCAAAGAACTCAACTAACGACGCAGCGAAACTAGTTCTAGACGCAGCTGTTGCAGCGGGTGCTCCACGAGACATCATCGGTTGGATTGACCAACCATCTGTAGAGCTTTCTAACGCGCTTATGAAGCACGACGGTATCGCACTTATCCTTGCTACTGGTGGTCCAGGCATGGTTAAAGCAGCATACTCTTCTGGTAAGCCTGCTATCGGTGTTGGTGCTGGTAACGTTCCTGTCGTTATCGATGAAACAGCTGACATCAAACGTGCTGTAGCATCTATCCTTATGTCTAAGACTTTCGATAACGGCGTAGTATGTGCTTCTGAGCAAGCTGCAATCGTAGTTAGCGAAGTATATGACGAAGTTAAAGAGCGTTTCGCTTCTCACAAAGCTCACGTTCTATCTAAAGCTGACGCTGATAAAGTACGTAAAGTTCTGCTTATCGACGGCAACCTAAACGCTAAAATCGTAGGTCAACCTGCTCCAGCAATCGCTGAAATGGCTGGTGTTAAAGTTCCTGCTGATACAAAAGTACTTGTAGGTGAAGGTCTTGGTAAAGTTTCTTACGATGACGAATTCGCTCACGAGAAACTATCTCCAACTCTAGGTCTATTCCGCGCAGATGACTTCGAAGACGCAGTTGCTCAAGCGGTAACTATGGTTGAAATCGGTGGTATCGGTCACACATCTGGTCTTTACACTAACCAAGATACTAACGCAGACCGCATCCGTTACTTCGGTGATAAGATGAAGACTGCTCGTATCCTAATCAACATCCCGACTACTCACGGTGGTATCGGTGACCTGTACAACTTCAACGTTGCACCTTCTCTAACTCTAGGTTGTGGTTCATGGGGTGGTAACTCTATCTCTGAGAACGTAGGTCCTAAGCACCTTATCAACAAGAAAACTGTAGCGAAGCGAGCTGAAAACATGTTGTGGCACAAACTACCTAAGTCTATCTACTTCCGTCGTGGTAGCCTTCCAATCGCAATGAGCGACCTAGAAGGTAAGAAACGCGCATTCCTAGTAACTGACCGTTTCCTATTCAACAACGGTTACGCAGATGACGTAGTTAGCTTGCTTAAAGCACAAGGCATCGAAGTTCAAACTTTCTTCGACGTAGAAGCGGATCCAACGCTATCTGTTGTTGAGAAAGGCGCTGAAGCAATGAAGAGCTTCCAACCTGACGTAATCCTTGCTCTAGGTGGCGGTTCTCCAATGGATGCTGCTAAGATCATGTGGGTTATGTACGAGCACCCAGAAACTCACTTCGAAGAACTAGCAATGCGCTTTATGGACATCCGTAAACGTATCTACAAGTTCCCTAAAATGGGTCAAAAAGCTGAGCTTGTATGTATCACTACAACTTCAGGTACAGGTTCAGAGGTTACTCCATTCGCTGTTGTTACTGACGACAAGACTGGTGCTAAATACCCACTAGCTGATTACGAAATCACGCCAAACATGGCTATCGTTGATGCGAACCTAGTAATGAACATGCCTAAGTCTCTAACAGCGTTCGGTGGTTACGATGCAGTAACTCACGCTCTTGAAGCTTACGTATCTGTTCTAGCGAACGAGTACTCAGACGGTCAAGCTCTTCAAGCTCTTAAGATGCTTAAAGAATACCTACCATCAAGCTACAAAAATGGTGCGGCTGACCCAATAGCTCGTGAGAAAGTACACAACGCAGCAACTATCGCTGGTGTAGCATTTGCGAACGCATTCCTAGGTGTGTGTCACTCAATGGCTCACAAAATTGGTGCTGAGTTCCACCTACCACACGGTCTTGCTAACGCACTACTTATCTCAAACGTTGTACGTTACAACGCGAACGATAACCCAACTAAGCAGACTGCATTCTCTCAGTACGACCGTCCACAAGCACGTCGTCGTTACGCTGAAGTTGCTGACCACCTAGGCCTAAGCCAAGCTGGTGACCGTACAGCTCAGAAGATTGAACGTCTACTGACTTGGTTAGAAGAGCTTAAAGTTGACCTAGACATCCCACTATCTATCCAAGCTGCGGGTGTTAACGAGTCTGACTTCATCGCTAAACTAGACGAGCTAGCTGTTGAAGCGTTCGATGACCAGTGTACAGGTGCTAACCCACGTTACCCTCTAATCACTGAGCTAAAAGAAGTTCTAACAACTTCTTACTTCGGCCAACCATACGTTGAAGGCGAAACTTTCGAAGGTACTACAGTTATCCTTAAGAAAGCAGACCAAAAGCCAGCTGAAGCGAAAGCGCCAAAAGCTAAAAAAGAAAAAGCTAACGCATAATAAGTAAGCATTAGTTTTGAGATAAGTTTTCGCTAGCACGATACTTATCTATCGGGAAAAGATGAAAGCCCCAGTCGAGAGACTGGGGCTTTTTTTATGTTTGGTTCGTTTGTAAAACGGATTGAGAGGCAATAGCTCTGCTACTTAATATGAGCTGAGCCAGTCATGTTCAATTGGAATAGGGAGTTAAACCTCTGCCGCGACAACTCGCCCACTGAAGTAGTCATTCGAGACAATGTATTCGGTTGTTCTGGTCAGCTCGTCTTGCAGCTGCGCCCAGTGACATCGGTTGAGCTTGCCATCGGAGTTATGAACGGCGGGAACAACGCCACCGACTCGAATGCCAAAGGGAGTCAGCTCTTTCGCCCAACTATGGGTAAAGCCAGTGATCATTGAGTTTGCGCTCTCTAAGCCAGACACATCGTAAAAGTCATCATGAGATATCACATTCACAATCACGCCTTCCTTATCTTCCTCTCGCAATCTCTCAGCACTGATTTGCCCAAATGCGAACAGGGTCGATGCCATCGATGAGAGATCATTAATAAAGCTGCTCACAGGCTGATCGCCAATTAGGCTAGGCATTGGGGAGCTTATCCAGTTATTGACCAGCACATCGGGTGTCGTGTTGAAGGTGGTTTGAATAAAATCATATACACTGAGAATCGCTTGGCTGTCATTGCCTTTGAGCGTGTAGTGGTAAACAGAGTCAGAAAACCGGGCACACTGTAGATACGTCGCTTTAAGTGCTTCCGTGTCTTTATCACAAAGGATGACGGTGGCTCCAAGGTTAACAAAGTGGTTCGCAATTGCCCCCCCCAGTCGCGAGCCGGCAGATGTCACCAATATGATTGAGCTTTTTATTTCCATCCCAGTACCTAAACAAATCGTCCATGTCGGATAAGGATGGGTTAAAATTTATACAACGGGTGTGAATTGGTTCAAACTAAGGTGTGCCAATTAATAAGTTTTTATGAACTTAGTGGCACGTCACATTTTGTAGTAACTTCAAGCGGTAACCGACATCAGGTGTTTTTAGGTTGCCTAAGGCTAGTGGTTCATATCATTCGTGTGAATACTTTGAAGTGTGCGAGTTAGTCGAAGAAGAGCTATGGATAGACAGCGAAAAAGGGAAAGGTAGGTGACCGCTATACTTGAGCTTGAATTTGATACTGACGTTGCGCGGTGGTTAGCTCATTGTAGAGCGTGGCATGTGGCAAATCAGGTAAATGCTTGTTTGCGAGTTTGCGTCGGTCATGACCAGAAAGGTTTTGGTAAACCTCTTCGGGTAAGTCGGCTGTATCTTCAGGCATGAAGGCAAGCGCTTCAGGTTTCAAGTAATGGCTGAGTTTGGCGCTGGCAAGGCTAGCTTGATGAAAATGATTAGATTGCTGAGCTGAAATCTCATATGAAGACTGGTTTGAACGCAGTTGTTGAGGTTCTGCTACGCCAAATTGTTTGCGCAGGCGATCTTCATTTGTCTCTGTGATTTCAATGGTGTCAATTGGCGTGCAATCACGGACATCATTAGAAAACATAGATAACAGCAACGCGAAATCTGCACGGCGACCTTGCTCAACCGCTTGGCTGATCCCGATGCCGAACTTCAGTTCGTTGATGATTCCTGCTTTGTCTAAAGTATGTATTTGCATGTCGCCTCTCATTGGATACACCTTTAACGGCATGGAGTCGGCAAACTTTAGTGTTTAATTACAGGCAAATAGAGAATTTATGTAGGGTTGGGAAGAAGGCTATCAATAGTTCGAGAAGTAAGCGCTATTGGCGGGTTTATTACGAAATGTTTAGATTTTGTGGAACACGACAGATACAAAAAAGCTCACGCCGAGGCATGAGCTTTCAATAGATAACTCGCTATAAATAGCGCAGCGTAAGCAATAATTACTTAGCTAGGTTCTCTTCTACGAAAGACCAGTTTACTAGGTTCCAGAATGCAGCCATGTAGTCAGGGCGAACATTGCGGAAATCGATGTAGTAAGCGTGTTCCCATAGGTCAACAGTTAGAAGTGGAGTAACACCTTCTTCTGTTAGAGGAGTAGCAGCGTTAGAAGTGTTAACGATGTCTAGAGAACCGTCAGCTTTCTTAACTAACCAAGTCCAAGAAGAACCGAAGTTGTTGATTGCTGAATCAGTGAATTTCGCTTTGAATTCTTCGAAAGAACCGAATGCAGCGTTGATAGCTTCTGCAACAGCGCCAGTTGGTTCGCCGCCCGCTTTAGGAGCAAGACAGTGCCAGTAGAACGTGTGGTTCCAGATTTGAGCAGCGTTATTGAAAACACCACCAGTAGAAGTCTTAACGATCTCTTCTAGTGTTTTGCCTTCAAACTCAGTACCTGGGATAAGGCCGTTTAGCTTAACAACGTAAGTGTTGTGGTGCTTACCGTGGTGGAAATCTAGCGTTTCTGCTGAGATGTGTGGTTCTAGCGCGTCTTTCGCGTAAGGAAGAGCCGGTAGTTCAAATGCCATTGCTCAATTCTCCATTGATATGAAAGAGTTAACTCTTTCGATTGCTTCCAGTGATATTATTATTCATGGCTCGCTATACTGCCAACCATGGTCAATTTGCTGACTTGCGATATAGTTTAGCAAGTTTTTACTTTATTAAAAGCTTATTTCATTACTTTTGTGTGAATTGTTAGCTTAGCTTGTTAACCGCTTTTTTTATATGGTTTTTATTCTTTTAGTTTGGGGTAGAATAAAGGCAATAAAAGCCGTAATCCATTAACGAGGAAGCAATGGAAACTATCGATAAAATCAAACAGCAAATTGAAGAAAACACTATTCTACTGTACATGAAAGGTTCTCCTAAGCTACCTAGCTGTGGTTTCTCTTCTCAAGCGTCTCAAGCTCTAATGGCATGTGGCGAAAAATTTGCTTACGTAGATATCCTACAAAACCCTGATATCCGTGCAGAGCTTCCTGCTTACGCACAGTGGCCAACTTTCCCACAACTTTGGGTTGAAGGTGAGCTAATCGGTGGTTGTGACATCATTCTTGAGATGTTCCAAAAAGGCGAACTTCAGCCAATCATCAAAGAAGCAGCGGCTAAAGTTGCTGGCGATGACGCTGAATAAGTTCTAGCCTTTGCGCTGAATAGTTAAAATGAGGGGCCTTAATCAGGCTCCTTTTTTGTTTGAATTGATCGAATCATTGACTCGATAAGGAATGAACAATGAACGTAAAACTTCATTATGTGCATGATCCAATGTGCAGCTGGTGTTGGGGTTACAAGCCAACACTTGAGTTATTGAAACAACAATTGCCTGCGAGCATTGAGTTTAACTATGTAGTGGGTGGTTTGGCCCCGGATTCTGATGAGCCAATGTCAGAAGAGATGAAAGGCAAGCTGCAAGCGATTTGGAAGCAGATCGAAGCTAAGTTGGGTACTGAGTTTAACCATGATTTTTGGACAAAGTGCCAACCTGTTCGCAGTACTTACCCTGCGTGCCGTGCCGTGATTGCTGCAGGTTTTCAAGACCACTACGAAGCGATGCTTGAAGCGATTCAACATGCTTACTACCTTCGTGCGATCTTGCCACATAGCCAAGACACACATTTGCAGTTGGCTGAAGAGCTAGGTATGAATGTTCAACAGTTTGAAAATGACCTTTCTAGCAAGTTATTGGAAAGTGAGTTAGATGACCAGCTAGGCTTTAAAGAAGCGATGGGTGTATTTTCTTACCCGACCTTAATGCTTGAAGTGAACGGCATCTTTAGTGAAGTTGAATTGGATTATCATTCAACGGAAGCGACGCTTAAGTCTATTCGCGAAATTTTAGTGAGTAATGCTCCCGCTGCGTAATTCAGCGAGAGTCATCTGTATTCGCAATGATTTCTAAGGCTTACTCATCAGAGTAAGCCTTTTTTGTTTGGTGTCGCTAGTTCAATGAGAGTGAGCGGAAGGAAGAGTAGAATGAATCTCAGAGACAAAAAAGACCGCACGAGGCGGTCTTTATAAAAGTGAGCGTAGGACTGTTTAACTACAGAACCTAATTACAGAACCATGGCTGCAATCCAACCGAATACGATCAGTGGGATGTTGTAGTGCAGGAACGTCGGTACTACGGTTTCCCATACGTGCTCGTGTTGACCATCAGCATTTAGACCAGACGTTGGACCTAATGTTGAGTCAGAAGCCGGAGAGCCCGCATCACCAAGTGCAGCAGCTGTACCTACTAGAGCGATTGTTGCCATTGGCGAGAAGCCAAATGCTGCTGCTAGTGGAACGTAGATAGTTGCAAGGATTGGAATCGTAGAGAACGAAGAACCAATGCCCATAGTAACCAATAGACCAACAATTAGCATAAGTAGTGCTGCTAGAGGCTTGTTGTCGCCGATGCTTGTTGAAAGTGCTTCAACCAGAGATTCAACGCCACCTGTTTGCTTCATAACTGCCGCGAAACCTGCTGCTGCAATCATGATGAAACCGATCATTGCCATCATGTGAACGCCCTTGGTGAAGACATCTTGTGTCTCTTTCCAAGCAATAACGCCACCGAAGGTAAATACCATGAAACCCGCTAGAGCACCGATGATCATAGAGCCAGTCGATAGTTGAACTGTTAGCGCTGCTACGATACCAGCTGCTGCTACTAGGATGTGCTTCTTGTTGATCTCTTTCACTTCTGTTGAAACAACAGTGTGAGAGGTTTCTTTGTATTGGCGAGGCTTACGGTAAGTAAAGAATACTGCAGTAAGGAGACCGAAGATCATGCCTGCTGCTGGTAACAACATTGCCATAGGTACTTGGCTTGCTACAACGTTTTCAAGACCATTGTCGTGAAGGTTTTTAAGCAGGATGTTGTTTAGGAAGATGCCACCAAAACCAATCGGTAACACCATGTAAGGTGTAATCAGACCAAAAGTCAGCACACACGCAACTAGACGACGGTCTAGGTTCATTTTTGCGAATACGCCTAGTAGAGGTGGGATTAAGATTGGGATGAAGGCGATATGTACTGGAATCACGTTTTGCGAAGACATGGTCACTAAGATCAACGACGCAAGCATGCCGTATTTAAGACCAGTCGATGCTGCACTGTTCTCTTTGCCGTGAATGCGTTTGATAACACTTTGAGCAAGGAGATCTGTGATACCAGAACGTGAGATAGCAACAGCGAATGTACCAAGCATAGCGTAGCTAAGTGCAATCGTTGCACCGCCGCCTAACCCACTTTCGAAAGCCGCGACTGCGTCGTTCAAGCTCATACCAGAGGCTACGCCACCGATAATTGCACTGAACGTCAGAGCAACGACTACGTTTACGCGCATCAAAGCTAAAACAAGCATGATGCAAACTGAAATTACAACAGGATTCATATTATTCTCGGGATGTTGTGTTTTTTATGAAGGCAATACGAAAAACGTTTACCGACTCTATTTTTTATTCTTCGTCAACAAGAGGCCAACCACCAAGGGCTTTCCATTTGTTTACAATGCCGCAAAATAACTCTGTGGTTTTTTGCGTATCATACAAAGCAGAGTGTGCTTCTTTGTTGTCAAATTCCATCCCTGCAGTGCGGCAAGCTTTAGCCAAAACGGTTTGACCGTAGGCAAGACCACTAAGAGCTGCAGTGTCAAAAGTAGCAAATGGATGGAAAGGGACGCGTTTAAGCTTACAGCGCTCACTTGCCGCATTAACGAAGTTCAAATCGAATGTAGCGTTGTGAGCAACCATGATTGCACGACTGCAATCTGAAGCTTTTTGTTCTTTTCTCACTAGCTTGTAGATTTCTTTAAGGGCTTCTTGTTCCGACACAGCACCACGTAATGGGCTAAATGGGTCTTTAATTCCGTTAAAGTCTAATGCTGCCTGCTCTATATTTGCGCCTTCAAAAGGCTCAATGTGAAAATGAAGCGTTGATGCAGGGTGCAGATCTCCGTTCTCATCCATTTTTAATGTAATGGCACAGATTTCTAATAATGCATCGGTTTCAGCGTTAAACCCTGCGGTTTCCACGTCGATGACCACTGGAAAATAGCCGCGAAAGCGTTTTTTTAGGGTCAGAGCTTCGTTTTCTACAGTCATGTTAGCCCAAATAAGTGTGATTAAGGCTGCATTATTGCAGATAATAGCAGTGATAAAAACTAGGGAAGGGCAATAAATCTTAAATTACCTAACCCATTGCGGCTTGATAATTGCATATTTAAACGTGAGAGAAAAATGCGGCAATTGGCTGCATTGTTAAACGAATTGCTTAAGAGATACTCCACTTTATGAAGAAACAACTCATAACAGGTTCAATGCTATTTTCGCTACTTGTGTCGTCATCGGTCATGGCACAAGAAAAGCGTTACGGAGCATCTCCTCAACAGTCGACATGGGAGATGGTAGCCAACACGCCACTTGAATGTCGCTTGGTCCACCCAATTCCAAACTTTGGTGATGCTGAGTTCTCATCTCGCGCGAGTAAAAAAATCATTTTGGACTTTGAGCTTAAAATGCGCCGTCCAATGGGTGCGACGCGCAATGTAAGCTTGATCTCTATGCCGCCACCTTGGCGTCCGGGTGAAAGTGCTGATCGTATGACAACCATTAAGTTCTTCCAGCAATTTGACGGCTATGTCGGCGGTCAAACAGCTTGGGGCATCTTGAGTGAGTTGGAGAAAGGGCGTTATCCGACATTCAGCTACCAAGAGTGGCAGAGCCGAGATCAACGTATCGAAGTGTCGTTGTCGTCGGTGTTGTTCCAAGAAAAATACAATGTGTTCAGTGACTGTGTTGCTAACCTGCTGCCTTACAGCTTTGAAGATATCTCTTTCACTATTTTGCATTACGACCGCAACAGCGACCAGCTGAACAAGTCGTCGCGCAAAAGGCTGAGCCAGATTGCCGATTACGTTCGCTATAACCAAGACATCGACCTTGTGCTGGTGGCAACGTACACCGACTCTGTCGACAGCAAAGGGATTAGCCAAAACCTTTCAGAGCGCAGAGCAGAATCGTTAAGAGAGTACTTCAAATCTCTAGGCCTGCCAGAAGATCGTATCCAAGTGCAAGGCTATGGCAAGCGTCGTCCGATTGCGGACAATAACTCGCCAATTGGTAAAGATAAGAACCGACGTGTTGTGATCTCTTTAGGTCGCACACAGGTTTAAGCTAAACAACAGCTTGTTTTGAAATGACAAAGCCCGTCTTGATGACGGGCTTTTTTATGTTTTAAATTTGGAGTCGTTGTTTTAACGGAACTTGTTTAATTCAAGCGGAAGCGGGCGATCATTTCACAGTTGGTCGCGGTATCGATCTTTTCCACCATAGAGGCAATTTTAGGGTTTGGGTGGCGTTTCATGAAATCGATCAGCGCTTTCTTACAGCAACCAATAGAATCGATAAAGCTTGAACATTGAGTATTAGGGCACTGAGGGATCAGTGTGAGTACCTTTTCGGAAGCCAGTTGAAGATACTTGAGCTCGTATTCAGTGTCGCCAGCCCAACGCCAGAATTGAGCAAGATTGTGGCAAGAAATCACCGAGATCAGTAAGCGTTCATCGGCTTGAATATCGGTGCGTTCTGTAATTTCTTCACTTAAGTTCAAAGCCTGCTGATAATGAAGAATACTTCGTACAGGATCGTCGAGCTGCAATGCAGTATCGGCAAGTAACGTGTGTTTTTCCCATTCGCTAATCATTGTATTACCTCACTAATCAATAGGTGGTTAATTTAAATGATAATCATTATCATGTAAAGTTTCATCAATGAGATTGTTAAGAATAATTGGTAAAGAATATCGATTATGGTGAGAGTGATAAAAAAGAAGCGAGCATAGTGCTCGCTTCGTTTTTCATTTCTTCAGGCGTTCAAACCCAACTTCTCAAAGAGGTTAAGGAATTAACCTTCTAGACCTGCGCTTGCTTGTTTGTTCTGAATCAGCTCAATCATGTAGCCGTCAGGGTCTTTTACGAATGCAATGTGAGTAGAACCGCCTTTTACAGGGCCGGCTTCACGAGTCACGTTACCGCCAGCGGCTTTAATCGCGTCACACGTAGTGTAGATATCATCAACACCGATCGCTACGTGACCGAAAGCTGAGCCTAGGTCGTATTCAGTTGTGCCCCAATTGTAAGTTAACTCAATAACAGCACCTTGAGATTCGTCACCAAAGCCAACAAAAGCCAGTGTGTATTCGTACTCTTTATTTTCGTTCTTACGTAATAGCTGCATGCCCATTACATTGGTGTAGAACTCGATAGACTTGTCTAGATCACCCACGCGTAGCATGGTGTGTAAAATACGACCGTTTGACATGATTTGCTCCTAGCTTGTTATTGGTTGTTTCTTTTATAGCACTATATATTAGCAAGCTCATAAGCAACACCAAAGAGATGATGAGTTTGGTCATATTTTCTTATTCTCATCATCTATCTTACTCTCCCCCTCTGCCTTTTTTCTTATTTGTATTACAAGAAATTAAAGAGCGACGGCCTTATTAATTTGTCAGTCACTAGCGCTTAATTCGCAGTTTTGCATAAATAGTAAGTTTGAGTGTTGGTCTTTTTTGTAATGGCCAAGAATGGCCTTGGTTGTTGAATTGTGACTTATATCTCCATCTTGTTGCTGATTTCCTTTCGTTTTTACAATTGGCATCTAACTTTCCATTTTATCAATTTATGATTACGCCAACATCTCCCTGTTTATAGAAAGGTTATTCCGATGTTTTACTTCGTTATTATGGAATTTTCGATAAAATACGCCGATAACCAATGGTTTTTACGAAAGTGCAAAGGGTGTCTATTTTTTGTGCTTATCTTTTTTAAACAATAGTTTGGGCTTGTATTGTTTGTTTGATGTTTGATGTGGTTGTGTTTTCAAAGTAGTTGTCAAGTGTGTATCAAGTGTATCTTTTGCGATCTTTGCTAAATAGACAATCCTTACTATATAGTTTTTCAAGCGCACCAAATCGACTAAATATTCACTTTTGATTTGTGCGATTTTTCTATCACATAAGAATAAGTATTATTTTATTACATTAGACTCGGCGTGAGGCATTGATGTGGAGTACTCAAATGACGAGTAAATGGTTTACACAACAAAGTTCAGATGTTTTAAACGAACTGAACGCAGATCAAACGACAGGTTTATCAACTTCTGAAGCGGATGCACGCTTAGAGAAGCACGGCACTAACGAACTGACTGCACAAGAGTCAGCTTCTGCGTGGGAACTGTATATTCATCAATATAAAAACCCACTGATTTTTATTCTAGCTGTTGGTGCAATCGTTTCTTGGTCTACTGGCCACGCGATTGATGCTATTGCTATTGCAGTGATTATCCTTATCAATACTGGTATCGCGTTCTGGCAAGAATTTAAAGCTCAGAAAGGGATGGAAGCGCTAAAAGAAATGGCAGCTCCAGAAGCCGAAGTGATGCGCGATGGTAAATGGATCAGTGTTCCAGCTAAAACCCTCGTTCCTGGTGACATCATCAAAATTAATACTGGCGATATTCTGCCTGCTGATGTTCGTATTCTTGAGTCAAACCGTCTGACGGTAGATGAGGCTGCACTGACCGGTGAATCTGAGCCAGTGAATAAGCAGTCTGAACGCCTTGAAGATGAGACCCTTGGTCTTGGCGATCAGAAGAACATGGGCTTCATGACAACAATCGTGACTACAGGTACAGGCCTTGCTGTGGTAACAAGCACAGGTATGCAAACTGAAGTTGGTCACATCGCTGATATGATGAACCAAACGGAAGAGACGAAAACACCAATGCAAGAGCGTATGGACACCATCGCACTCGCATTATTGGTTGTTGCTCTTGTGGTTGTTGCTATTGTTTGTGCTATCGGTGTTTACCACGGTATGCCATGGTTAGAAATCCTAACAACAGGTATCTCTTTATCGGTTGCCGCTATTCCTGAAGGTTTACCAACGGTGGTTACTATCGTATTAACGATGGGCTCGACTAAGATGGTTAAGAATAATGCTTTGGCTAAACAGCTAGCAGCAATCGAAACGCTTGGTTCTACAACCGTTATCTGTTCAGATAAAACCGGTACGCTAACACAAAACCAAATGCAGGTGATGAAAGCGTACGATGTGTCTGGTCGTTACTGGGATGTGTCAGGTAAAGGTTTTGATCCTAAGGGTGAATTCATTACCAAAGGTCACAATGTCGAAGCGACAAACAGCCCTGCAATGATGAAAGGTCTTGTTGTTGCAACGCTTTGTAACGATGCTGAATATGTAAATGCTGATGGTAAATGGACGGTTCGTGGCAACCCGACAGAAGGTGCACTAATTGTTGCAGCTGCAAAAGCCGGTCTTAAACAAGATGAAATGCTATCAACGGGTGGCTACTCAATCGTTAAGAAGTTCCCGTTCGATTCTGGTCGTAAGATGGCTTCTGTTATCGTTCGTGACCCACAAGGTAAGCACTTCCTAGCATTGAAAGGTGCGCCAGATGTTGTTCTTGGTAAATCAACCAGCTTCATGGTTGACGGTGGTTTCGTACCAACGGTTGGCTGTGAAGTTTCAGGCAACTTGGCTCTCGATACCGCACCGTCTCAAGAGCTTCATTTAAACTTTGAAGCGGCAATCCAAACCTTTGGTGGTGATGCTCTGCGTACACTTGCCGTTGGTTTCCGTGAATTAAAAGAAGAAGAGCTTGAGTTAGATTTCCCTGAGCTTGAAAAAGACGTCAGCATCCTGGGTATCTATGGCATCATGGATCCACCACGCCCAGAAGTACGCGATGCAGTAAATAGCTGTTATAGCGCTGGTGTTCGTACGGTAATGATTACCGGTGACCACGCAGTCACGGCAGCAGCGATTGCTCGTGAAATCGGAATCATCCGTAGCGAAGACGATCTAGTGGTAACGGGTGCTGAGCTTGACCAAATGGATGACGAGAAGCTGTTGTCTATCTGTTCTCAGGTTGCAGTATTTGCCCGTGTTACTCCAGAGCACAAGCTGCGTATCGTAAAAGCGCAGCAAGAGAACAATGAAGTTGCCTCTATGACCGGTGACGGCGTGAACGATGCGCCAGCACTGCGTCGTGCAGACATTGGTGTTGCGATGGGTATTACAGGTACGTCTGTTGCGAAAGACTCAGGTGACCTTATCCTGTTGGATGACAACTTCAGTACTATCGTGAAGGCGGTACGCCAGGGTCGTCAAATTTTCGATAACCTACGTAAGTTTATCCGCCAAGCACTTACAGCGAACGTGGGTGAGGTTTCGGTAATCCTATTTGCATTCCTACTCATGGGACCAGATGTAGTACTTCCGCTAACTCCACTAATGATTTTATGGGTTAACCTCGTTTCTGATGGTCTACCAGCACTCGCACTCGGTGTTGAGCCAGAAGAGAAAGATCTCATGGAGCGTAAGCCAGGCAAACGTGACCAAGGCTTCTTCTCTAATGGTCTAGGCGCTCGTATCCTAACTCGTGGTCTCGCATTAGGTGGTCTAAGCTTTGTGACATTCTCTTACGCACTCGACGGTGGTTACAGTGCTCAATACGCACAAACCGTTGCGTTTTTAACACTGATCTTTGCTCAACTTTGGAGCTTGTTCGATGCACGTACGTTTACAACGATTTATCGTAAGAATCCGTTCACTAACCACTACCTACTTGGTGCGGTGGCAGTATCGGCTATCTTGTCTTTAAGCGTTGTGTACACAAGCTTCGGTCAGTTGGTATTCAGCACAGAAGCGCTAGAGTTTAATCACTTAATATCGTTAATCTTCATTGCAGCAGTACCAACATTTGTTCTATCTGCTATCAAAGAAGTGACTAAAGTGGAGTTTATCTAAGACAGACTTCTTAGCTAAATAATTGAATCCCGCCATAAAAGGCGGGATTTTTTATGCCTGTTGTCTTGGGAGCGCAGAATTAGAAGTGAAAACTTATGTAGAGGCGGATTCTAGAGAGTGGCAATAAAAAAGCAGCGCTTTAAGCGCTGCCGTATTGATTAATCGTTGTGAACGGAAAGACTAATCTTCGCTCTTTTCTTTGAATTCACAGAGGTCTTCAATGATACAGCTGCCACAGCGTGGTTTACGTGCGACACAGGTGTAACGTCCATGAAGAATGAGCCAATGGTGGACATCCAGTTTGAATTCTTTTGGGATAACTTTAAGTAGTTTTGCTTCGACATCGTCGACGGTTTTACCCATCGCTAGCTTAGTGCGGTTTGATACACGATAGATGTGAGTATCAACGGCAATGGTTGGCCAACCGAATGCGGTATTTAACACTACGTTTGCTGTTTTACGACCGACACCTGGAAGGGCTTCTAATGCAGCGCGATCTTCCGGTACTTCACCATTATGTAGGTCAAGCAGCATACGACACGTTTTGATGGTGTTTTCTGCTTTTGAGTTAAATAGGCCGATGGTCTTGATATACTCTTTTAAGCCATCAACACCTAGGTCGAAAATTGCTTGCGGAGTGTTGGCTAAAGGGTACAGCTTATCCGTCGCCTTGTTCACGCTGACATCGGTTGCTTGTGCAGACAATAGAACGGCAATCAGCAGCTCGAATGGGCTGTTCCAGTTAAGCTCAGTCTCTGGCTTTGGATTGTTTTCTCTTAAACGCTCAAGTATTTCTACTCGTTTTACATTGTTCATAGCGACATTACTTTCAAATAGTTAGGGCATGAAGCTTGGATTGCTTCTGCTTTATCATCGGTTACGCGCTCTTATGAGCGTCATTATTATATGTACTGTTTAGATCTGATTTCCCCCGCTGAGTGGTTGAGCTAACTCAGCGAGGTTTAAGCTAATTTAACTTATTAGGCATTGGTAACGCGAGCGCGTTCAATGACTGGTTTTTCTTGTTTTGGTTGTCTAGATTTTGCTTGGTTATCGATGATATTTTTCAAAGCAATTAAGAAACCAACACCAATGAAGGCACCCGGTGGAAGCAGGGCTAACAAGAAGCTGTTATCAAATTGGAATATCTGGATTCGTAACACCGAAGCCCAGTCACCAAGCAGCAGGTCTGCGCCATCAAATAGGGTCCCGTTACCAATAATCTCACGCATCGCACCTAACACGACCAATACTGATGTCATGCCTAGACCCATCCAGAAACCATCTTGAGCCGCTGGTAGCACTTCATTTTTTGAAGCGAAGGCTTCCGCACGACCAATGATGATGCAGTTGGTTACGATCAGCGGGATGAAGATACCCAAAGAGAGGTAAAGCCCATAGGCGTAAGCGTTCATCAGCAATTGAACACAGGTTACTAGCGAGGCAATGATCATTACGAATACTGGGATACGTACTTCTTTTGGCACATGATTACGAACCAAAGAAACAGAAACGTTTGAGCCGACCAGTACAAGCAAGGTAGCAATGCCTAGCCCAAGTGCGTTAGTGACTGTTGACGATACAGCCAGCAGCGGACATAACCCAAGAAGTTGCACTAGGGCAGGGTTATTGGCCCACATGCCATTTTTGATCAATGTTTTATGGTCACTCATTATTCACCACCACAATTTAGAGGTTGAGCAAGCAATGCTTGGTTGTTTTGGTTAACGTACTGGACCGCTTGTTTGACTGACTTCACGACTGCTCTTGGCGTGATAGTAGCGCCAGTAAACTGGTCAAAATCACCACCGTCTTTACGAACCTTCCAACGGTCTAGATTAGAATCCGTCACTTGCTTACCTGCAAACGAAAGAATCCAATCACTCACACGCAGATCAATCTTATCACCCAAGCCCGGAGTCTCTTGGTGAGAAAGCACGCGAGTACCTAAAATAGTACCGTCAGTTTTCATTCCAACAATGACTTTAATCGCGCCATTGTAGCCGTCTGGTGCAATCGCTTCGATCGCAATCGCGCTTGGCTCACCATTAAGCTTAGCAATGTAAGCCGGCATCGCTTGCTCAGTACCAAGCTCTTCTGCTTGAACCAAAGTACAAGACGAAAACAGCTCGTTGTCGTGCTGATCGTGTGGGATCACTTGGTTAAGAACAGACAGTAACTGAGCCTGTTCTTGTTGTTTGATCTGATCTTTGGTCAGGTAGTGAGTTACCGCGACCAAACCCGTCGAAGCACACGCAAAAATCGCGAGTACAAGGCCGTTTTTCTTAATTGCATTTAGCATGGTATCCGCTCCCTTAGTGACCGTATGTGCGAGGTTTGGTGTAGTAGTCAATCAGTGGAACACACATGTTGGCTAACAATACAGCAAACGCCACGCCATCAGGGAAACCACCCCAACTGCGGATGATAAAGACTAAACCGCCGATCAGAGCGCCAAACACTAAGCGACCTTTGACTGTCGTGGATGCTGAAACTGGGTCGGTTGCAATAAAGAATGCACCAAGCATAGTCGCGCCAGACAGAAGGTGAATGGTTGGAGAAGCGGTTTCACCAGGAGTGAGCACTAAGAACACTAAGCTAAACAGAGTAAGACTGCCGATGAAAGCCACAGGGATATACCATTGAATAACACGTTGCTTAATCAGCACTAAACCGCCGATTAGGTAAGCAAGGTTTACCCACTCCCAGCCTACGCCAGCTAACCAACTAAATTGAGGTTGAGATAGTGCTTCTGAGGCAGTATTGCCTGCCGTTAATGCCGTTTTGAATGCATCAAGCGGCGTCGCCATTGTGGTGCCATCAATGCCAAGGCGTGCTTGTTGCAGAGACAAACCTTCGTTATTGAAGCCAGTAAAGATCATCAAGAATGAGTCAATAAAGCTTGTTGCTTCTGCTGTCAGGCTCGCGGGAGCATTCCAACTGGTCATTTGAACTGGGAATGAAATCAGCAAAACAACGTAAGCGACCATCGCAGGGTTAAATGGGTTCTGCCCTAGGCCGCCGTATAAGTGTTTCGCGATAATAATAGCGAAGAACATACCAATGACGAGGATCCACCACGGAGAGTGTGGGGGAATCGCGACACTCAGTAGCCAAGCGGTTACAACAGCACTGTAATCACGCAGTGCCATTACTGGCGGGCGTTTTCTCAATAGCATGACGGCTGCTTCAAAGGTAACAGCAAGTGCAATAGCAAATACTAACTGGATGAGGGTACCCCATCCAAAGAAGTAGGTTTGAGCTAGTAGACCTGGCAATGCACAAATAGCCACCCATTTCATTAGATCTGGGGTGCTTCTACGGCTATGCGCGTGCGGTGAGCTGGCGATAAAGAAGGCCACTACTCTTTCTCCTCATTGTTCTTTTTATCTAGCTCTTGCTGGGCTTTTTTCGCTTTAGCACGAGCGATAGCTGCAGCAACAGCAGCTTTCTTCGGATCGACCTGTTCAGATTGAGTATCAGTTTCTACTTCAACTACTGGTTCAGATGTTTCTGCTTGCTTAGCTTGCTGTGCTTTTTTTGCTTTAGCACGGGCTATAGCGGCAGCAACGGCGTCTTTCTTAGCATCGCCAGAACTTCCAGCTTCAGTTTCAACTGCAGGTTCAGGAGCTTCGGTTGTTTCTTGTGTCGCTTGCTGTGCTTTCTTAGCCTTAGCGCGAGCGATGGCCGCAGCAACAGCAGCTTTCTTAGGGTCGACTTGCTCCGATTGAGTCTCGGTTTCAACTTCAACCACTGGTTCAGATGTTTCTGCTTGCTTCGCTTGCTGGGCTTTTTTGGCTTTAGCACGAGCGATAGCGGCAGTAACAGCATCTTTCTTGGCATCGCCGGATTTTTCAGCAGGAGCTTCAGCAGCAGATTCAGCTTGTTGAGCTTTCTTGGCTTTAGCACGAGCAATGGCCGCAGCGACAGCATCTTTCTTAGCATCGCCAGAGCTTTCAACAGGAGCATCCGAAGCAGATTCCGCTTGCTGTGCTTTCTTCGCTTTAGCGCGAGCAATCGCAGCAGCAACGGCGTCTTTCTTCGTATCGCCTGAGCTTTCTGCAGGAGTATCGGCTGCTGCTTGTTGTGCCTTGCGCTCTCTCGCTTGACGCTTGCGCTCTTCACGCAGTTTAGACATTTCAGAGTTGTCTGGTTCAGCGCCTTCCGCTTTTTGAGCTGCAGCTTGTTTCGCTTTTGCCTTCGCAATAGCGGCAGCAACCGCAGGTTTCACTGCTGGTTCTTCATTCGGAGCCTGATCCGCAGCGGCTTTTTGTGCTTTAACACGAGCAATCGCAGCAGCAATAGCATCATCACCGCCGGATGTTTTCATATCTTTACGGCGGTTATCTGCGGCTTTTTTAAAGCGGTTTTCACGTTCGGCTTTATCACGCTCCATACGAGCGTTCTTCTCTTCAAAACGAATCTTGGCGCGTTCTGCAGCAGCGGCTTCATCTTTTCGAGTTTTGATTTCAGCTTTTGCTTGGCGATAGTACTGAACAAGAGGGATTTCGCTTGGGCAGACAAATGCACATGCACCACATTCAATACAGTCTTTAATATTTAGCTCTTCACACTTATCCAATTCGTTGGCTTTGGCGTGCCATTGCAGTTGTTGAGGAAGTAGAGACGCAGGGCAAGCTTCAGCACATGCGCTGCAACGGATACATTCCATCTCGTAAGTGCTTGGTGAGATCTCACGACGCGTTGGCGCCAAAATACAGCTCGACGTTTTGGTGATTGGCACATTGGCATGCGGCAAGGTAAAGCCCATCATCGGGCCGCCCAAAATTAAACGCGGCAGTTTTTTATCTGCTTTGTAGCCAAACTCTTCAAGTAACTCATGTACTGGTGTGCCTAATAGCGCCCAAACGTTACGAGGTTGCTTAAAGGTTTTACCGGTTAATGTCACAACGCGGTTAACCACAGGTTCGCCGTCAATTACCGCTCGCTTAATCGAGTAAAGAGAGCCGACGTTCTGAACCAAAACACCAATGTCTGCAGGAATGCCGCCAGCTGGAACCTCTTTGTTGGTGAGGATCTTGATAAGTTGCTTCTCACCACCAGAAGGGTATTTGGTTGGGATAACGCGAATGACGATATCTTTGTCTTTCGCTGCAATCTCAAGTGCTTTTATCGCATCTGGTTTGTTGTCTTCAATGCCGATAACCGTCAGCTTTGGTTGAAGAATGTGTTCAACCACTTCGATGCCTTTTAATACTTCGTCGGCATGTTCTTGAAGCAACTTGTCATCAGAGGTGATGTAAGGTTCACATTCCGCAGCGTTGACGATCAAAATGTCGGTACGACCTAAGCCTGATTGAAGCTTCTTAGCCGTAGGGAAACCTGCGCCGCCCATGCCTGAAATACCAGCTTGGCGAATCACATCAAGCAGTTCGTCAGAAGTCTTTGTCGAAAAATCTTCAACTGGATTTTTTTCAATCCAAGTGTCTAGGCCATCAGGTTTAATAACCACGCATATTTCGCTCAAGCCTGAAGGGTGAGCGGTAGTTCGCGGTTCGATAGCGGTAATCACACCCGATGTTGGTGCGTGTACTGGCAAAGTAAAACCTGTGTCTAAGGCCGTAAGTTGCTGACCTTTTAACACAGTGTCGCCAGCAGCAACCAATAGGTTCCCCGGCTTACCGATGTGCTGTTTCACAGGAAGAACGATTTCTTCTGGAAGCCTTGCATGGACGATATCAGTAGTATTCGACTGTTTCTTGTTTTCAGCAGGGTGCACGCCACCAGGGAAGTTCCAAATAGAGCCCGTGCGAATTTGTTCAATTAAAGAGATCATACTAACCCTATGCTTTAGGCTCTGACGCAGTCGCATCAGTCGCTTGGTTAGTGATATCAGTAACAGGGATGATGTTCATCTGCCATTTCCAATTTTCAGTCGTTGTTGCCACTGGAATCATTTCAATACAGTCAGTAGGGCACGGTGCGACACATAGATCACAACCTGTACATTCATCTTTAATTACTGTGTGCAGTGCCTTGGTGCCACCAACAATGGCGTCAACAGGGCAGGCTTGAATACACTTGGTACAGCCGATACACATATCTTCGTGAATGAAGGCAACGGTTTTTACTTTGTTATCTAAGTCATGAGCGGAGTCTTCAACTTCTACGCCCATTAAATCTGCTAGCTTCTCAATGGTTGCTTGGCCGCCCGGAGGACATTTGTTGATCTTGTCTCCGTTAGCGATCGCCTCTGCGTATGGGCGACAGCCAGGGTAGCCACACTGGCCACATTGAGTTTGCGGTAAAATGGTGTCGATTTGATCGACGATAGGATCAGCTTCAACTTTAAAACGGATAGAAGCAAAGCCCAAAATAGCGCCAAAAACAGCGGCTAAAACGGCTAGCGCAATGATCGCAATTAAAATGGTACTCATGTTTATTTCACCAACCCAGTAAAGCCCATGAATGCCAGAGACATTAGGCCTGCTGTGATCATCGCAATCGATGCGCCTTTGAATGGCATTGGAACATCAGCAACCGCAATACGTTCACGCATTGCAGCAAATAAGATCAATACAAGAGAGAAACCCACCGCTGCGCCGAAACCATAGATGATCGACTGAATGAAGTTGTGGTTTTCATTGATGTTCAGAAGTGCCACACCTAATACCGCACAGTTGGTGGTGATAAGAGGCAGAAAGATACCCAGCAGGCGATAAAGAGTCGGGCTGGTTTTGTGAACGACCATTTCCGTAAATTGAACAACCACCGCGATAACCAAGATGAAACTCATGGTACGCAGGTATTCAATACCCAGAGGGGTAAGGATGTAGGTTTCTACTAGGTATGCAGAGACCGACGCTAACGTTAGAACGAAAGTCGTCGCGAGGCCCATGCCAATCGCAGTCTCCAGTTTCTTGGAGACTCCCATAAATGGACATAGTCCTAAAAACTTCACTAGCACAAAGTTATTGACCAGCACTGTGCCAACCAACAACAAAAGGTATTCGGTCATAATGGATTAATTCTTGAGATTCCGATCCCGATATTATCCTGCTTTGCTCACCTAATAACAACCAAGGATCACTAGGGATTTAGACACTTGGTGAAAAAAACATCAGGTAATCGATTGATTATTAAAGTTACCGTAAGTATAGACGGCCAATTTTTACTTCGTGAGACAAGTTTGTAGGAGTAGTTGAATTGGATCTTTCATAAGATCATTCTTGAATTGAACTCGATTTGCTTCCTACGAATAGGGTCATATTTGTGGCTTTTTGTGCTCAGAACTATCAAAAAGAGGAGTGAAAGAGGCGAGTAAAATACGAGCCCAAAGCACTAAAACGCAAAAAGCCGCATCGAGTGATGCGGCTTCTTTAAATTTGGCCCCCTTGTCGAGACTTGAACGCGGGCGGCTAGGTTTGTGACATTAACTTGGAACAAGTTAGTCGCAGTTATATACGAAAAAAGCCCAATCTTTCGATTGAGCTTTTTTCTGAATTTGGCTCCCCTTGCAAGACTTGAACTTGCGACATACGGATTAACAGTCCGCCGTTCTACCAACTGAACTAAAGGGGAATTGCTTGTTAGCGACGCGAATTCTAATAATAGTCCGAATTTCTGTCAACAAAAAATAGCAGAAAAAAATAATATAAAAAACTTTACTTTCTTGGACGCCTTACCGGATTTAGCCTTTCTTTAGTTATCCACCAAAATTGTGGATAAGTGTGTGTGTGAAACTTTAACAACAATAATTGGGATAAATCTGAGAATATAAAAATCTAAGGTAAGGTAATGTATTTAAAAGATTTGTATCAAAATATCACTATTGTATAACTTTTGGCGATTATAAAACATACAGTAAAACAAGTGCTATTTTTAGATTTTTTGGGGAAAAGTAGTGGATGAAAAATTGAGTGATTTAGCTGAAGAGATCTTGCAAGGGCACGGATAATACCAAGTTCTAAAAGTAAAAGCTATCACTGATATCTAATCTTAAGATGCATTTCTCTAGATAATTGTTGCAACGACACTCCTCCTAGAGTGACAATGACCTGATTAAAAAAACAGTATGGAAATGGCGACCTATGAGTAAACTCTTTGACTTGGTATCGGACTACAGCCCGTCCGGTGATCAGCCGACAGCGATAACCAAATTACTAGACGGATTAGATTCTGGTTTGGCACATCAAACTCTACTAGGGGTAACGGGCTCAGGTAAAACCTTTACCCTTGCCAACGTCATTTCCCAATCTCAAAGACCTGCGATTCTGTTAGCGCCTAACAAGACATTGGCGGCTCAACTTTACGGTGAGATGAAATCTTTCTTTCCAAACAATGCCGTTGAGTATTTCGTTTCTTACTACGATTACTACCAACCTGAAGCCTACGTTCCAACCACGGACACGTTCATCGAGAAAGATGCGTCTGTGAACGCTCATATCGAACAAATGAGGCTTTCGGCAACCAAAGCCTTATTAGAACGAAAAGACGCCATCATTGTGGCTTCTGTGTCGGCTATCTACGGTCTGGGTGATCCTAAGTCTTATTTGAAGATGATGCTTCATTTGAGTCGTGGCGAGGTGATGGATCAGCGAGACATCCTGCGTCGATTGGCTGAGCTGCAATATTCAAGAAACGATGTCGCCTTTGAACGTGGTCAGTTCCGTGTTCGTGGTGAGGTGATTGATATCTTTCCGGCTGAATCTGACCAAGATGCGGTTCGAATTGAGATGTTCGATGACGAAGTGGACTGCATTAGTATTTTTGATCCTCTGACTGGTGCGGTGAAACAAAGAGACTTGCCGCGCTTTACGGTTTATCCAAAAACTCACTATGTAACGCCAAGAGAAAAAATCCTTGAGGCGATTGAGAACATCAAGGACGAACTGCGCGATCGTGCTCAATACTTAAAAGACAACAATAAGCTTTTGGAAGAGCAGCGTATCTCTCAAAGAACTCAGTTTGATATTGAGATGATGACTGAGCTTGGCTTCTGTTCCGGTATCGAAAACTATTCACGATACTTGAGCGGCCGTGCGGAAGGGGAAGCGCCGCCAACGTTATTTGACTACCTGCCTGATGATGGTTTGCTGATCATCGATGAGTCACACGTGACTGTGCCGCAAATTGGTGCGATGTATAAAGGTGACCGTTCTCGTAAAGAAACCTTGGTCGAGTTTGGTTTTAGACTGCCTTCTGCATTGGATAACCGTCCGATGAAATTTGAAGAGTTCGAATCGATCGCGCCACAAACCATTTTTGTGTCGGCCACGCCGGGTAATTATGAGATTGAGAAATCAGATGGTGAGATTGCTGATCAAGTGGTGCGTCCTACTGGTCTGTTAGACCCAATCATCGAAGTAAGACCTGTCGCGACTCAGGTGGATGACTTGCTGTCTGAAATCAGAATCCGTTCAGTGAAAGAAGAGCGCGTATTGGTCACTACGTTGACTAAACGAATGGCAGAAGACTTAACCGAATACCTTAGTGAGCATGGTGTTAAGGTTCGTTACTTGCACTCAGATATCGATACCGTTGAGCGTGTAGAGATCATTCGAGACCTACGTTTGGGCGAGTTCGACGTGTTAGTGGGTATTAACTTACTTCGTGAAGGTTTGGATATGCCGGAAGTATCGCTGGTGGCAATTCTTGATGCTGATAAAGAGGGTTTCTTACGTTCTGAGCGTTCTCTGATTCAAACCATTGGTCGTGCAGCTCGTAACTTGGAAGGTCGAGCTATCTTGTATGGTGACTCGATTACCAAATCAATGAGAAAAGCGATTGATGAAACCGATCGTCGTCGTGAGAAGCAGCAAGCCTACAATGAAGAGCAAGGCATCACGCCGCAAGCGTTGAAACGTAATATCAAAGACATTATGGAGCTGGGTGACCTGACTAAATCCAAACAACAGCGACAGTCTAAACAAGTTCCGTTATCTAAGGTTGCTGAACCTTCTGAAAGTTATGCAGTGCTTACACCACAGCAGCTTGATAAAGAGATCAGCAAGCTAGAAGCTGCGATGTATCAGCATGCTCAGAACCTAGAATTTGAATTGGCAGCACAGAAGCGTGATGAAATTGAGCAGCTAAGAAAGCAGTTTATTACCAACAGCTAATCTCACTTTTCATTCGAAGAATTGTTCCCCTCAATACAAGAATTGAGAGTGTTTCAGACAAAAAAACAGCCAGTAGTAAATGTTCTACTGGCTTACGTTTGTGAACACTCGGTCCACTAACAACGTCAGTTGGCTAGGTGACCCGAAGGTCATTTATACCTTTGCATCGTTCGTGCCAGATAGATAAAACATTGATTGTTTGAAGTAAGTAAAAAAACGCACTACAAATATTGTGGCTAATTTGCATAATGCAAAGCGGAATGCGACTATAATAAGAAATGCAAATTATAAATGGCTAGGATATGCAATCAAAAACGCTAGATAATAAATCGAAGTATTTGTTGATGGTCGAGGATACCGCTTCGGTAGCAGCTTTATATCGCTCGTATCTTACACCGCTCGAAATTGATATCAACATTGTCGGCACTGGCCGCGATGCAATCGAGAGTTTGAATCATCGAATCCCAGACCTTATTTTATTAGATCTACGTCTGCCTGACATGACGGGTATGGACGTGCTATTTGCTGTAAAACAAAAATACCCTGAAGTTCCGGTTATCTTCATGACGGCTCACGGTTCTATCGATACCGCCGTAGAAGCCATGCGTCATGGTTCTCAAGATTTCCTTATCAAGCCGTGTGAAGCCGACCGACTCCGTATTACGGTGAACAACGCGATCCGCAAAGCCACCAAACTTAAAAACAGCTCGGAACACCCGGGAAACCAAAATTACCAAGGTTTTATTGGTAGCAGCCAAACCATGCAGCAGGTTTACCGAACTATCGACTCTGCAGCATCGAGTAAGGCCAGTATTTTCATTACAGGTGAAAGTGGTACCGGTAAAGAGGTGTGTGCAGAAGCTATTCATGCGGCGAGTAAGCGTGGTGACAAGCCTTTCATCGCGATTAACTGTGCGGCTATCCCTAAAGATCTGATTGAAAGTGAGCTATTTGGCCACGTTAAAGGCGCCTTTACCGGTGCTGCAACCGATCGCCAAGGTGCCGCTGAACTCGCTGATGGCGGTACACTATTCCTTGATGAATTGTGCGAAATGGACTTAGAGCTACAAACTAAGCTGCTGCGCTTTATCCAAACCGGTACTTTCCAAAAAGTCGGCTCTTCGAAGATGAAGAGTGTCGACGTTCGTTTTGTGTGTGCGACCAACCGTGACCCTTGGAAAGAAGTACAAGAAGGTCGCTTTAGAGAAGATTTATACTATCGTTTATACGTGATTCCATTGCACTTGCCGCCATTGCGTGAGCGTGGTGAAGATGTCATCGAGATCGCGTATTCTCTGCTAGGCTATATGTCGGTCGAGGAGGGGAAGGCGTTTGTACGTTTTGCTCAGGAAGTACTTGATCGCTTTAATCAATATGAGTGGCCGGGTAACGTTCGTCAGCTACAAAACGTGTTGCGGAACGTGGTGGTTTTGAATAACGGCAAAGAGATTACTCTCAACATGCTTCCACCACCGTTGAACCAACCGATTGAAAACAGTCTGCGATTGAAAGAGAAGCAGAATGAAGACATCACGGTAAAAGATATTTTCCCATTGTGGATCACTGAGAAAACGGCTATCGAGCAGGCCATTAAAGCGTGTGATGGCAACATCCCTCGTGCGGCAGGTTTCTTAGATGTCAGTCCATCGACGATATACCGTAAGTTGCAAACGTGGAATGCGAAGCAGTAATCAACAAACAATAAGAAAATAATAATGACGAAAGTATTAAATCAGCAAAAAGTTGATGAGCTTGCCGGCGAAATAGGCCAAGAGAATGTCCCGGTTTTACTGGAAATCTTTTTAGGTGAGTTGAAAGGCTACTACGAACACCTAGAGATAAATAAAGAGTCGGATACCTCTAAGTACTTGGCTGATATCAGTCATGCGCTTAAGAGCAGCGCAGCAAGCTTTGGTGCGGATTCTTTGTGTAGTTTTGCGATTAGCTTAGACGCAAAAGTGAAGCAAGCGTTGCCTGTAACCGAGATTGATTTTCAAGATATGCAAGACCTCCTGTTATCGACGTACACTGAATATCAGCAGTTGATGACGGACCTTTAAAACAGCGAGTTATTACTGAGATTAAAAAAGGAGCAGCATGCTCCTTTTTTGTTGTTTGTCGCTTGAACCTATGGCTACGCCAACTGGGCTTCAATGGCTTGTTGAAGCTTCACGCGGTCGTGTCGCCAATCTCGGTTTGCCGATGCAAGATCTGTGGTCACACAATTCCATTGTACTTCTAGTTCCGGGTGAGGTTCATTGCCTAACACGATGTCTATTTTCCTTGCCTTACAGGTACGTTCACACCACTCCAATTGCTCTTGAAGCGTCATTTTCCCTGCGGGACCGTGCTCTGGTGAAAGGTTTTCAACGAAGATAACTTTTGCCTTGGTGTTCTCAGAGATTGCTTTGCCAATCTCTGGAAGGAGAAGAGGGGGCATTACACTGGTTAAAAAGCTTCCAGGGCCAAGGACAATGCAGTCTGCTTGCTCAACGGCAGCAACGGCTTCTTTGGTTGCTGGCACTTCTGGAGACAAGTCCATCATGCGCAGCTTTTCCGTCATGTCATCAACGTTGGTTTCGCCGGTAACCCAGCGGCCGTCCATTGATAGAGCCGTGAGGTCTGAAGGATGCTCAGTCATCGGCACGATATTGACATCGACCTTGAGCATATTTCGAATCAGGTTAATTGCTTCCAATGGGCGAACGGAAAGGTTGTCTAACGCCGTCAGCATTAGGTTACCCAAGTTATGACCGTCTAGCTCACCTTGACCACGAAAGCGGTATTCGAACATCATCGAACTGATTGAAGGCTCTGTGATTAATTGGTTGATACAGTTGCGTGTATCTCCCCATGCGATGCCACCTTGGCAATCTCTAATACGTCCGGTGGAACCGCCGTTATCTGTCGTTGCAACAATGCCAGTTGCGTTGTTACCAAAGTCTTTTAATGCAGCTAACATGCGACCTAAGCCATGGCCACCGCCGATTGCTACGACTTTCTTTGAAGAGTAAATATTCATTTATTGTTCTTGTTAGGTTATTACCAACTATAATTTAGGTTAAATGCTTCTCGCTATATACTCAACAAGAGTTATTTTGAGCGTTTGATACGTTTTTTTTGCCGATGTGACCCGTTTTTTACCATCAGAGCTAGATTCACGTACAAATATTAAGTATTTTATTAATCAGCTACTGCGCGTGTGAATATAACGCTCAGTTGCCATAACTCCGAGCTCTCGCATGCTAAGTCGCACAGTGGTATTTGCTGTACCGATACGCATCAAGAGCCAGTGACATGTTGTCACAAGGGCTTAATTGGAAATGATTATGCCTCCCGTGTTTGGAAAGGTGTTCCGTGGCGCAACAATTCGAAGATAGATTCCATCGCAAGTTTTATTACTTGCGCTTGTCGGTTACAGACGTCTGTAACTTTAAATGTACTTACTGCTTGCCAGATGGTTACAAACCGTCAGGGCAAAAAAACTCGTCTTTTTTAAGTGTTCCCGAGATCAAACGCGTTGTTAAAGCGTTTGCAGATTGTGGTACCTCAAAGATCCGCATTACAGGCGGAGAGCCGAGTCTGCGTAAAGACTTTCCTGAAATCATACATACCGTTGCTTCTACTCCAGGCATCGAAAAAGTGGCCACCACAACGAATGGCTACCGCATGGAGAAACAAGTAGGGCAATGGCGTGATGCTGGTTTAACCCATATAAACGTGAGCGTGGATAGTTTAGATTCGCGCATGTTCCATCAGATCACTGGTGAGAATAAGTTTACTGAGGTTATGCGAGGCATTGATAAAGCGTTTGAGGTTGGCTTTGAACAAGTCAAAGTCAACGTCGTATTAATGAAAGACCTCAATAGTCAGGAATTACCAGCCTTCCTTAATTGGATCAAAGACAAACCTATTCAATTACGTTTTATCGAGCTGATGAAAACCGGCGAGATGGACGAGTTGTTCGATAAACATCATGTGTCTGGCGTTGCGATTCGCAACCAGCTTATTGCTAATGGTTGGCTGTTAAAAGTCAAAGCCGTTAACGATGGCCCGGCGCAAGTGTTTGTCCACCCAGACTACAAGGGTGAAATCGGTTTGATCATGCCTTACGAGAAAGACTTTTGTGAGAGTTGTAACCGACTGCGCGTTTCTGCGACCGGTAAACTTCACTTATGTCTGTTTGGCGACCATGGTGTTGAACTGAGAGATCTGATTCAAGAAGATCAACAAGAGCAAGAACTCATTGATCGAATTCAGGCTCAGCTTCAAACCAAGTCCGTTAGCCACTTCTTACACGATGGCAACAGCGGCATGACTCCAAACTTGGCGTCAATCGGCGGTTAACCCGCTACACACTCTAAAGCATTTTATCGCTCAGCTTCTTCAGGCTGGGCGAATTAGTCTAATGAAAAATTTATATAGGTGAACAAATGGGTCACGCAGAAAGCAAATTCCAAGCAGCAAACATCGCAGTACTAACGGTTTCAGATACTCGTACAGAAGAAAACGACACTTCAGGCGGTTACCTAGCAGAGCATGCTAAAGAAGCGGGTCACAACGTGGTTGATAAGCAAATCGTTATTGATGACATGTACAAGATCCGTGCGATCGTATCTAAGTGGATCGCTGATGAAAGCGTACAAGCGATCATGATCACTGGCGGTACGGGCTTCACTTCTCGCGACAGCACGCCTGAAGCGCTTAAGCCACTATTCGACAAAGAAGTAGAAGGCTTTGGTGAGCTATTCCGTCAAGTATCTTACGAAGAGATCGGTACATCGACCATTCAATCTCGTGCGATTGCGGGCTTTGCTAACCACACAGTAATCTTTGCGATGCCAGGCTCTACAGGTGCTTGTCGTACTGGTTGGACTAAGATCATCAAGCAACAGATGGATGCTAGCCACCGTCCTTGCAACTTCATGCCACATCTTTCTGTATAAGGCGGTTTGAGTATGAGCCAATTTACACACATTAACGCGTCTGGCGAAGCAAACATGGTCGATGTATCGGCTAAAGCTGAGACAGTACGCGAAGCGAGAGCGGAAGCATTCGTTCAAATGTCTGCTGAAACGCTAGAGCTGATTGTTTCTGGTAGCCACCATAAAGGTGATGTTTTCGCAACGGCACGTATCGCAGGTATTCAAGCGGCTAAGAAGACGTGGGATCTGATTCCCCTGTGTCACCCTCTGCTATTAACTAAAGTAGAAGTGCAGCTTGAAGCTATCGAGTCTGAAAACAAGGTTCGCATCGAATCTGTTTGTAAGCTTGCGGGTAAGACGGGCGTAGAGATGGAAGCGCTAACGGCTGCTTCTGTGGCTGCGTTAACGATTTACGATATGTGTAAAGCTGTTCAGAAAGACATTGTTATCGAAAACGTGCGCCTGCTAGAGAAGACAGGTGGTAAATCTGGTCACTTTAAGGTGGAGTCATGATTACAGTACTTTTCTTTGCTCAAACTCGTGAACTTGTTGGTGTGGACAGCGTTGAAGTTGATGCACAATTTAAGACGATTGAAGCGATTCGTAGTCATCTTGTGACACAAGAAGGCAAATGGGATATCGCTTTGGAAGAGGGCAAGCTTCTGGCTGCGCTTAACCAATCTATCGTGCCTTTGACGACTGAAGTGAAAGACGGTGATGAAGTTGCTTTCTTCCCACCAGTGACTGGAGGCTAAGCATGGATTCAAGAGTATTAGTGACAGCTGAGGACTTCTCGGTAGGCGACGAATACGACTACTTGGCTCAAGGTACAGCTGCCGGAGCGATTGTGACGTTCGTTGGTAAAGTTCGCGACATGAACCTTGGCGACAATGTGATAGGTTTGTCTCTGGAGCACTACCCGGGTATGACAGAGAAATCACTGAGCGAGATCTGTGATCAAGCTGAGGCACGCTGGCCAATCCAAAAGATGCGAGTGATTCACCGCGTGGGTGACCTAGATATCGGTGACCAGATTGTTTACGTTGGTGTCTCCAGTGCGCATCGTGGCGCTGCCTTCGAAGCGTGTGAGTTTGTTATGGACTTTCTGAAAACCAAAGCGCCGTTTTGGAAAAAAGAACGTACCACTGAAACAACTCGCTGGGTTGATTCTCGCGATTCAGATACAAAAGCTGCGGAGCGTTGGGAGAAATAATTCTCGCAATATGATGTTGCTCCAAAAATTCGCTCTGTTGATTGAGACAGTAAAAAGCCGACGTTGAACGTCGGTTTTTTTGTGCGTGCTACAAAGTCATTTATAAATAAATGGTGTATTAATAAATGGTTAGTCATTCAAGTTGCATATAAATTCGGAGCGTGATTTTGTCTGTCTTGGTGCATTGCTAAATCTGTTTTGGTGCAGTGCTTTATGCTGTTTTGTATAAAGTGATAATCCTCACAAATAGTGGAGTCTATTTAGGGGATATGTGATGTGCAATTAGATTTCATGTGGCATTAATGTTAATTTGCCGTCTGTGTTCTAGCATAAGATGCTAAAAAAAAGTATCAATACAGATACATCAACACTAAAGGCTGTTTTTTAATTAATCCCTATGTGTAACTCACTATTCATTAGGTTTTTATTAGAGATTTACACTGTTACCTTGAGTAATTCGGAGAATTATCCGATTTTTTGCGACTTGTTTATGGCAAATTACTTCAATGGTTGATAGTGTGTGCCTCAATCTTTGTAAGGTTTTAGATTTTTATGCTTAAATTTTGAGCTAAATAAATCTAAATCACTGCCGTTCAGTGAACCAAGCAAAGAAGTCATGGATGCAATACATAAAACTTGGAGTTTATTAAATGTACAAGAATAAAATCACTCAGGCCCTTCTTCTAGGTGCTGGTTTGGCAGTGGCTGCCTCTTCTACTCTTTCTATCGCTGCTGAAGTTCCAGCAGGCACAGAACTGGCAAAAGTTCAGGAACTTGTTCGCGGTAACGGTACTGAAGTTGCAACTATCGACCCACACAAATCTCAAGGTGTACCAGAATCTCACGTAATTCGTGATCTTCTAGAAGGTCTAGTGAACCAAGACGGCGACGGCAACACTATCCCTGGTGTTGCGGAAAGCTGGGAAACGACAGACAACAAAACATTCACTTTCCACCTACGCAAAGACGCAAAATGGTCTAACGGCGATCCTGTAACAGCTCAAGATTTTGTATACAGCTGGCAACGTGCAGTTGATCCTGCAACGGCTTCTCCATACGCTTGGTACATGGAATACACCAAGATGGCGAATGCGAAAGATATCGTAGCGGGTAAGAAAGACAAGAGTGAACTAGGCGTTAAAGCAGTGGATGCAAACACTCTAGTTGTTGAATTAGAAACAGCGGTACCATACTTCGTAATGATGATGGGCCACACAACAATGAAGCCAGTACACCAGGCAACTGTTGAAAAATACGGTGACCAGTGGACTAAGCCAGAGCACTTTGTTGGCAACGGTGCATTCTCTGTTGATAAATGGGTTGTTAACGAGCGTCTAGTACTCAAGCGTAACGAACAGTACTGGGACAACGATAAAACAGTTCTTAACAAAGTAACGTTCCTACCAATCGAAAACCAAGTAGCGGAAATGAACCGTTTCCTATCTGGTGAAATCGATTTCACAAACGAACTTCCAACTGAGCACTTCAAGCGTCTTCAAAAAGAGTACGCAGAAGATGTATCTGTAGCGGGTAACCTATGTACTTACTACTACATCTTCAATACGAAGAAAGCACCATTTGATGATGTTCGTGTTCGTCAAGCAATCTCTTACGCGATCGACCGTGATATCGTAACAGGTGCTATCCTAGCGCAAGGTCAAAAACCTGCGTATTTCCTAACGCCTGAAATCACAGCTGGCTTCGATCCTGAGCTACCTGCTTACGGCAAGATGTCTCAGAAAGAGCGTAACGCAGAAGCGGAACGTCTTCTTGAAGAAGCGGGTTACGGTAAAGACAACCCACTTAAATTCAACCTGCTTTACAACACTTCAGAGAACCACAAGAAGATTGCTGTAGCGCTAGGTTCTATGTGGAAGAAAACACTGGGTCTTTCTGTAACACTTGAGAACCAAGAGTGGAAAACGTACCTATCTTCTAAAGATTCTGGTGACTTCGAAGTAGCACGTGCTGGTTGGTGTGGTGACTACAATGAAGCGTCTTCGTTCCTAACGCTAATGAAGAGTAACAACACTACCGGTGGTGTTCACTACGACAGCGCGGCTTACGACCAGATCATCGATAAAGCACTTAACTCAACTTCAGAAGAAGAGCGTAAAGCACTTTACCTAGAAGCTGAGGCGCTAATGGCAAACGACATGCCAATCGCTCCTATCTACCAATACGTTAAATCTCGTCTACTTAACCCGCATGTTGGTGGTTTCCCAATCAACAACGCGGAAGACAAGATCTTCTCGAAAGACCTATACATCAAAGCTCAATAATAAGCTTCGATTCTAAAAAGTTAATATAACTATAACGATACAGGCACTACATGCGCAGGGCGCGCATGTAGCGTCTTTCTAATTTTAATTGTCACAGACTGAAAGAGTGAGTTTATGCTTAAATTCATTATGAAACGGATATTTGAAGCGATTCCAACCATGTTGGTGTTGATCACTATATCTTTCTTTCTCATGCGTTTCGCACCGGGTAACCCGTTTTCAAGCGAGCGTCCATTACCGCCAGAAGTTATGGCTAACATCGAAGCTAAATACGGCTTAGATAAACCAGTGTTTGAACAATACACCACGTATTTGACAAATATCTTACAAGGTGACTTCGGTCCCTCTTTTAAATACCAAGATTACACAGTAAATGAGCTGATCGCGGTTGCACTTCCAGTATCTGCGAAGGTAGGTTTCGTTGCTTTTATCTTCACATTATTGATGGGGGTAACGGTCGGAACCATTGCCGCCTTGAAGCACAACACCTGGGTCGACTACACCATAATGTCGACCGCCATGCTCGGGGTGGTAATGCCATCTTTCGTGTTGGCACCGGCGCTTATTTACCTTTTCTCCCTGCACTGGAACATATTCCCAGCAGGTGGTTGGCATGGCGGTACATTCATGTACATCGTGCTGCCTGTTATCGCGATGTCTCTTCTTTACGTAGCAACCTTTGCTCGTATTACTCGTGGTAGCATGATTGAAACGCTAAACAGTAACTTTATCCGAACTGCACGTGCAAAAGGTCTAAGCTACCGTTATATCATTCTAAAACATGCACTTAAGCCAGCAATGCTACCTGTTGTTTCTTACATGGGACCTGCGTTCGTAGGTATCATCACAGGTTCAGTTGTTGTTGAAACCATCTTCGGCCTACCAGGTATCGGTAAGCTGTTTGTTAACGCCGCGTTTAACCGTGACTACTCGCTAGTAATGGGTGTAACCATCTTGATTGGTTTCCTATTCATCTTGTTCAACGCAATCGTTGATATTTTGCTAGCGCTTATTGACCCGAAAATTCGCTACTAACAGGGACGCATGGTTATGTTGAAGAAAAAAGAAAATTTAGAAGCGATCGAAAAGTTCTCTGAGAGCTTAGAGATTGAAGGTCGTAGTTTGTGGCAGGACGCGCGCATTCGTTTCATGCGAAACAAAGCTGCGATGGTGAGTCTGTTCATTCTTACGCTTATGGTACTGGCAGTTATCTTCTTACCAATGCTGGCTCAGTACACTTATGATGATACTGACTGGTACGCAATGCACGTTGGTCCGAATGCGGATCACTGGTTTGGTACCGATAGCTTAGGTCGTGATTTGTACGTTCGTACTCTTGTCGGTGGCCGCATCTCATTGATGGTTGGTGTGATGGGTGCCTTCGTAGCGGTACTGATTGGTACGCTTTACGGTGCAGCTTCAGGCTTCATCGGCGGTCGTACTGACCGAGTGATGATGCGTATCCTAGAGATCTTGTACGCAGTGCCATTCATGTTCCTAGTAATCGTACTGGTAACGTTCTTTGGTCGTAACATCGTCCTAATCTTCGTTGCTATTGGTGCGATTGCTTGGCTAGATATGGCGCGTATTGTACGTGGTCAAACGTTGAGCCTACGTAGTAAAGAGTTCATTGAAGCTGCACACGTATGTGGTGTAAGCAAATGGAAGATCATTACACGTCACATCGTACCGAACGTACTGGGTATCGTAGCGGTTTACTCTACGTTGCTTATTCCAAGCATGATCCTTACAGAATCATTCTTATCTTTCCTTGGTCTTGGTGTTCAAGAGCCTATGACAAGCTGGGGCGCATTGCTTCAAGAAGGTTCGCAAACAATGGAAGTTGCAATCTGGCAATTGACATTCCCTGCGGCATTCATGGTAGTTACGCTGTTCTGCTTTAACTACGTAGGTGATGGTCTGCGCGACGCGCTTGATCCAAAAGACAGATAACGAAATAGCAATTAAAAGCTATAAAAGATTAAGGAAGCAATAATGAGCTTATTAGATGTCAAAGATCTGCGCGTCGAATTTACCACACAAGATGGTATCGTAACCGCAGTAAACGACTTGAACTTCTCACTTAACCAAGGCGAAACGCTGGGTATTGTTGGTGAGTCGGGTTCAGGTAAATCACAAACGGTATTTGCACTGATGGGGCTGCTGGCTAAGAACGGCATCATCTCAGGCAGTGCAAAGTTTGAAGGCAATGAAATTCTCAACCTGCCTGAAAAAGCACTGAACAAGGTTCGCGCTGAACAGATCGCGATGATCTTCCAAGATCCAATGACCTCACTGAACCCTTACATGAAAGTAAGTGATCAGCTGATGGAAGTACTTATGCTGCATAAAGGCATGGGTAAAGCAGAAGCGTTTGAAGAATCAGTACGCATGCTTGAAGCGGTGAAAATCCCTGAAGCACGCAAGCGTATCACTATGTACCCGCACGAGTTTTCGGGCGGTATGCGTCAGCGTGTGATGATCGCAATGGCACTGCTGTGTCGTCCTAAATTGCTTATCGCTGATGAACCAACAACGGCACTGGATGTAACCATTCAAGCGCAAATCATGGAATTGCTGAACGAACTAAAAGATGAGTTCAATACAGCAATCATTATGATCACCCATGACTTGGGTGTTGTTGCTGGTTCTTGTGACAAAGTACTTGTGATGTACGCGGGTCGTACAATGGAGTACGGCACGGTTGATGAAATCTTCTACGAGCCAAGCCACCCATACGCGGAAGGCCTGCTTAAAGCGATTCCTCGTTTGGATACCGAAGGTGAAATTCTACCGACGATTCCAGGTAACCCACCTAACTTACTTCGCCTACCAACAGGTTGTCCTTACCAAGACCGTTGTCACCGTGTAATGGACCGTTGTAAGCAAGAAGCACCGATTTTGCAGCCATTTGCTAAAGACCGTCAGCGTGCTTGTTTTTCAGATTGGGAGACTTGGACAAAATGAGTAAAGAATTACTATTAGATATTAAAGACCTGAAAGTTCACTTTAGCATTGCAGCTAAGTCTGCTTGGCCTTGGGCAAAACCATCAAACCTTAAAGCGGTTGATGGGGTTGATGTTCACCTTTACGAAGGCGAAACGCTTGGTGTAGTAGGTGAGTCTGGTTGTGGTAAGTCGACTTTTGCCCGTGCGATTATCGGCTTGGTTGAAGCGACTGAAGGGCAAGTGATGTGGTTAGGTCAAGACCTAACTAAGATGCAGGAAGTGAAGCGTCGTGAGACTCGTAAAGAGATTCAGATGATCTTCCAAGACCCGCTAGCGTCGCTTAACCCACGTATGTCAGTAGGCGATATCATTGCTGAGCCTCTAGAGACTTTCTTCCCTGAACTTTCTAAACAAGAAGTGAAGGACAGAGTTAAAGAGATGATGGCAAAGGTTGGTCTACTACCAAACGTAATCAACCGTTACCCACATGAATTCTCTGGTGGTCAGTGTCAGCGTATTGGTATTGCACGTGCGCTTATCTTGAAACCTAAGATGATCATCTGTGATGAACCGGTTTCTGCACTCGATGTATCTATCCAAGCTCAAGTAGTTAACCTTCTGAAAGAGCTACAGAAAGAACTTGGTTTGTCTTTGGTATTCATCGCGCACGATTTGTCAGTGGTTAAACACATTTCTGACCGTGTCTTGGTGATGTACCTAGGTAACGCGGTAGAGCTTGGTGAATCAGATGCCTTATTCTCTGATCCAAAGCACCCGTACACCAAGGCGTTGATGTCTGCCGTTCCGATTCCAGACCCTCGTCTAGAGCGCAACAAAACGATTCAGATGTTGGAAGGTGATTTACCATCGCCAATCAATCCTCCATCAGGTTGTGTGTTCCGTACACGTTGCCCACAAGCAACAGAGGCGTGTGCGCAAACTAAGCCAACTATCCAAGGCGATGACGTACACGCAGTATCTTGCTTGCACGTGCAAGTCTAGAGCCAATTTAAAACGGTTCAGCCTGTGACAGGCTTAAGCGCGACTAGTTTTTAGAGTCGCGCTTTTTTTGTACTGCAGACCTAGTTCCTATATTTTGCTCAACAGCTTCATCAAATAATTCGAACAACTAAGCCAACTTTTTCTAGTTTTGAAAAAGTTGGCTTTTTTTATACTAGAGAAAAGTTAGCATCACAGAGGTTTGGATATGGGCAAATTAGTTGAAGGTGTTTGGCATGATGTGTGGTACGACACGAAAGAAAGCGGTGGTAAGTTTGTTCGTGAAGATGCGGGCTTTCGTCATTGGGTAGAGAACAAACCGGGCGCGCAGTTTGAGCCGGAAAGCGGCCGTTATCACTTATACGTATCGTTAGCTTGCCCTTGGGCGCACCGAACCCTTATCTTCCGCGAACTGAAAGACCTAACCGATCACATTGACGTGACGGTTGTTTGCCCAGACATGATGAGTGAAGGTTGGCAAATGGGGTTACCTGAACCTCTATTTGGCCATACCCGCATGCACCAAATCTACACTCAAGCCAAGCCTGACTACTCGGGTAGAGTAACGGTACCTGTGCTGTGGGATAAGAAAACCAACACCATTGTGAGTAACGAGTCGTCTGAAATCATTCGCATGTTTAACTCAGAGTTTAACGAGCTAACGGGTAACACCGATGATTACTACCCGTGGGAGTTGTCCAAGAAGATTGATGAGTGGAATGATTATATCTACCCAAACATCAACAACGGCGTATACCGAACCGGCTTTGCGACAACACAAGAAGCCTACGAAGAGGCGTATGAAGCGTTATTTGAAGCGTTAGATAAAGTGGATGCGCATCTTAGTGAGAAACGTTATTTAGCGGGAGAGCAGATTACTGAAGCGGATTGGCGGTTGTTCACGACCTTGGTTCGATTCGATGCTGTGTATGTGGGTCACTTCAAGTGTAACAAGCAACGAATTGCGGATTACAAACATATCCAAGGTTATCTAAAAGAGCTCTATCAAATAGAGGGTATTAAAGAGACGACCGATTTCTATCATATCAAGCGTCACTACTACTACAGCCACACTGGTATCAATCCGACTCAAGTTGTACCCAAAGGACCAGAGCTAGACTTAGAATCACCACATGGTCGAGGCTAGGCTTACCAAGTAGTTCCTTTACTCCAGACATAAAAAAACCCTAGATAAACATCTAGGGTTTTTGCTTTTTACAAAAGAAAAATTAGTTAATTACTTTTTCTTCAGCTTGTGCAGCTTGGTCTGCTTGGATAGCCGTTAGAGCTACTGTGTAAACGATATCGTCTACTAGAGCGCCACGAGACAAGTCATTTACTGGCTTGCGCATACCTTGAAGCATTGGACCGATAGATACTAGATCTGCTGAACGCTGTACAGCTTTGTAAGTCGTGTTACCCGTGTTTAAGTCTGGGAATACGAATACTGTCGCTTTACCTGCAACTGGAGAGTTAGGCGCTTTAGAAGCGGCTACGTTTTCCATGATTGCTGCATCGTACTGTAGAGGACCGTCGATCACTAGATCAGGACGCTTCTCTTGAGCAAGTTTCGTTGCTTCACGTACTTTATCTACGTCTGCACCCTTACCAGATTCACCAGTAGAGTAAGAGATCATAGCAACGCGTGGGTCGATACCGAATGCCGCAGCAGAATCTGCAGATTGGATAGCGATTTCAGCAAGCTGTTCAGCTGTTGGATCTGGGTTGATCGCACAGTCACCGTATACAAGAACTTGATCAGGCAGAAGCATGAAGAAGATCGAAGATACGATAGAAGCATCAGGAGCAGTCTTGATGATCTGGAACGGAGGAACGATAGTGTTCGCTGTAGTGTGAACAGCACCAGAAACTAGGCCGTCAACTTCGCCAGCTTCAAGCATCATAGTACCTAGGAATACTGAATCTTCTAGCTTCTCACGAGCAACAACTTCAGTCATACCTTTAGCGCCACGAAGTTCTACTAGACGAGCTACGTAGTTTTCGCGAACTGATGCAGAATCGATGATCTCAACGCCAGCGCCAAGCTCAACACCTTGCTGCGCTGCAACGCGACGGATTTCTTCAGGGTTACCTAGAAGTACACACGTTGCGATACCGCGCTCAGCACAGATAGCCGCAGCTTTAACTGTACGTGGCTCATCACCTTCAGGAAGAACGATGCGCTTAGCCGCTTTACGAGCAAATTCAGTTAGCTGGTAACGGAATGCTGGTGGGCTTAGACGACGGATGCCTTGAGTACCTTCAGATAGAGAATCAATCCAAGGGCCATCAATGTGGCTTGCAACGTGATCGTTAACGAACTCGATACGCTCTTTATCGTCTGCAGGAACTTCTAGGTTGAAGCTCTGTAGGTTTAGAGATGTCTGCCAAGTGTTACCTTGAGCCTTGAAGATCGGTAGACCTGAAGCGAATGCTGGTGCACAAAGGTTAGCAATGCTTTCTGGAATGTCGTAACCGCCAGTAAGCAGGATTGCGCCAATCTCAACACCGTTTTTCGCAGCAAGAGCCGCAGCAACGATAACGTCAGGACGGTCTGCAGAAGTTACTAGCAGTGAGCCTGGTTTGAAGTGCTCAATCATGTGAGGTAGAGAACGTGCACAGAAAGTGATGCTCTTAATACGACGAGTTGAGATTTCACCTTCGTTAACGATTTCAGCGTTAAGGTGCTTAGCCATATCAACCGCACGAGTTGCGATTAGATCGATGCTCCATGGCACGCAGCCAAGAACACGGATAGGGCTAGAGTTGAAGATTTGCATTACTTCAAGGTTCGCTTGCTGAGCGCTGTCTGCATCATCAAAGATTTCAGATAGGTCAGGGCGAGTACGGCCAGCCTCATCAACAGGAGCGTTAAGCTTGTTGATGATTACGCCTTTGATGTTTTTGTTCTTAGTACCGCCGAAGTTAGAACATGCTACTTCTATACGCTCTTTAAGCTGCGTAGGGTTGTCAGTACCAGGAGTCGCAACGAATACGATCTCCGCGCCAAGTGTTTTTGCGATTTCCGCGTTCACTTGGTTAGCAAATGGGTGCTTACGAGTAGGTACTAGACCTTCGATTAGCGTAACTTCTGCGTCTTTGTTGATCTTGTTGTATTGCTCAACAACAGACTCAAGAAGCTCGTCCATTTTTTCGCTACCGATCAAAGCTTCAGCTTTAGTCATTGCGATTGGCTCACCAATCTTAATGTCGCTGTTTGCGCTGATGATAGTAGACGTTAGATCTGGTTGGTTACCACCGCTGCGAGGCTGAGCGATTGGCTTGTAGAAAGAAACACTTACGCCCTTACGCTCCATAGCGCGAAGAACACCCATGCTAACACTAGTAAGACCAACACCAGCGCTTGTAGGGATAAGCATAATAGTACGTGACATTGACGAACACCTTTGACTATTGGAAATAAAAAAAGCTCAACTGCTATTCCCACCGATATTTAAATTGGGGTAGGAATAGAAGTTGAGCCCCATTTTCTTGATATGAAAAACTGACTAGCTTCGAATGAAGCTAGTCAGGAAAATCAATTAAAGACCTGCTAGTTTCGCAGTGTCTTCAGCAATTACTAGCTCTTCGTTAGTAGAGATAACCATTGCAGGGATACGGCTGTTAGCTGTAGTGATAGTACCTTCGCCGCCGAAACGAGCTTTAAGGTTAGCTTCACCGTCAACTTCGATACCGAAGATGCCTAGGCGGTTAAGAACCATTTCACGGATTGGGCCTGAGTTCTCGCCGATGCCGCCAGTGAAAGTGATTGCGTCTAGACGACCTTCTAGAGTTGCAGTGTAACCAGCTACGTACTTAGCTAGACGGTGACAGAACACGTCCATTGCACGAGTTGCTTCTTCTTTCTCACCGTAGTTGTCTTCAACGAAACGACAGTCAGAAGTCACTTCAGTTAGACCAGCAAGACCAGACTCTTTAGTTAGCATGTTGTTGATTTCTTCAACAGAGTAACCAAGTGCGTCGTGTAGGTGGAAGATGATTGCAGGGTCTAGGTCACCACAACGAGTACCCATTACAAGACCTTCAAGAGGAGTAAGACCCATAGAAGTGTCTACAGATTTACCGTTCTTGATTGCACATACAGAAGCGCCGTTACCTAGGTGACAGTTGATGATGTTAACTTCTTCAACTGGCTTGTTTAGTAGGCCTGCAACTTCACGAGTGATGAATAGGTGAGAAGTACCGTGCATGCCGTAACGACGGATGCCGTGCTCTTTGTACAGGTTGTACGGTAGAGCGTATAGGTAAGACTCAGAAGGCATTGTTTGGTGGAACGCAGTGTCAAAAACAGCAACGTTTTGTAGACCAGGGAAGTTCTGTTGAGCCGCTTCGATACCGATAAGGTGAGCAGGGTTGTGAAGAGGTGCGAAAGTCGCAGCGTCTTGAATACCCTTAAGAACTTCGTCAGTGATAAGTGCAGAAGAAGTGAACTGCTCGCCACCGTGTACGATACGGTGACCGATAGCGCCAAGGTTAGCTTTAAGCTCAGGCTTAGAAGCAAGAATAGTTTCTACCATGAAAGATAGTGCTTCTACGTGAGCTGCGCCCGCGCCTAGTTGTGCTTCATGCTTGCCATCAAGTTTCCACTTCATACGAGCTTCTGGAAGACCTAGACACTCAGCAAGACCAGTTAGGTGCTCTGCACCTGTTTCTGCATCAACAACAGCGAATTTAAGAGAAGAACTACCACAGTTTAAAACTAAAACTAGCTTAGACATTAATGACTACCTGTTTATTTTTCTGATTGAAATCAGTTAAGGATGAAAATTAATCTCAAGAATAGTCGAAGCACATAGGCTTGCGTACTAACCTTGGTCAAAAAAACGTTAATTTCCGTATAAAGTGAAAGCGCTCTTTATCAAAAAGAGGCTTGTGCATTCCTTGCAGAAGTCTTCTCAAAGTTGCTTAAATTGTAAATAAGGGCAACAATGAGATTGAGGTCTGCAAATAATAGCGATATTGTGCAAATATAACAAAAAAATTTGAAAGAATATTATTTTTCGTCAAATTTTTGTGTTTTTAGTTGATGATTTCAACTTTTTTTTAATGGGAGACTCATATGAGCAATAGAGTTGGTTTAGCTAGTAGTTTAAAAGATGGCCAAAAGTACATGGATCTCTGGCCCGTCCGAAAAGAGTTAAACGCGATCTTCCCAGAACAACGCATTATTAAAGCGACCCGTTTTGGCGTGAAAGTGATGCCTGCGATTGCCGCTATCAGTGTTCTTACACAAATGGTCTTTAATAATTACCAAGCGATGCCACAGGCTGTGGTTATGGCTTTGTTTGCGATCAGCTTGCCGCTACAAGGTATGTGGTGGTTGGGCAATCGCTCAAATACACAACTTCCGCCGGCGCTAGTATCGTGGTACCGCGAACTGCATGAAAAGATCACTGAAACGGGTTTTGCGTTAGAGCCTATGAAGCCGCGCCCTCGCTATAAAGAATTGGCAATCATTTTAAATCGTGCCTTTCGTCAGTTAGATAAATCCTCAATGGAGCGTTGGTTCTAAAGAATCCCAGCTCTCCCTCTTGTCTGAGAACAACTATTCATCTTCTATAGCTTGTTCTCAGATTTGCTCCTCTTTTTGTTACCTCGCTTACTTTCCGTTTAGCTTACCTGTCCTTATTCACTTGGTTTCTTACCTTCCTCCGAAGTCAATATAACCTTTCTCACATAACTCGAGCCTTGTTGTATTTTTGTTAAATATCACTTCAAGTTATCAATGGTTACTGGTAATAATGTCAATAGTGATTTTGATGTTGTTCTCTTTGAGCGAGTAATGACGGGTAGAGCTTGATTCAGGGAGCGATAATGAGTTCTGTAAGAAAGGTATTGGCAGCGGTTTTAAGTTGCTTGATGTTGCTATGGACTGGCAATGCAATGGCAAACGTTGCCAAAGTGTCGGTTTCACAAGTTGTTGACCATCCAGATCTGAATGCGACACGTTTAGGGCTTCTTGAAGGATTGAGAGCCAATGGTTATGAACCCGGTAAGAACTTAGAATTCTCCTATGAAATGGCGAATGGTAACCCGGCTCAGGCAGCCAAGATTGCCAGAGAGCTCGTCAGTGAAAATCCACATGTACTTGTTGGTATCGCGACACCGACTTCACAAGCCTTAGTGTCGGCGACTCGCTCGATTCCTATCGTGTTTACCGCGGTTACGGATCCTATCGGCGCTAGGCTCGTTAAACAATTAGAAAAGCCGGGGCGTAATGTCACGGGGCTTTCTGACTTATCTCCGATCACTCAGCATGTGTCATTAATCAAAGAACTGCTCCCTGAAGCTAATTCAATCGGTGTAGTTTACAACCCAGCAGAAGCAAATGCCGTTGCGTTAGTTGGGTTATTGAGAAAGGCAACTCGAGATTTCGGTTATACACTTCACACCGAAAAAGCGCTGACTGTTGACGATGTCGAAGCAAAAGCAGAATCCATTGCTAAGAAGTCCGATGTTATCTATGCCTTGACCGATAATACGGTTGCAAGCGGCATGGAGGGTCTTATCAAAGCGGCTAACCATGCAGATACGCCAGTCGTCGCAGGCGCCACATCTTATGTCGGAAAGGGAGCGATTGCTGGTTTAGGTCTAGATTATTATGATGTTGGGGTTCAGACCGCGGATTATGTCGCAGCCATTTTGGAAGGACAGAAGCCCGGGAAGTTGAGTGTCAAAACTGCGCAGAGCTCTCAGCTGGTGGTCAACCTAGATGCTGCTCGTGAGCTTGGCGTGACAGTGCCTCAATCTGTGATTGAGCGTGCGGTCATTAGCCGGTGAATTGAGTTTGGTGTTAGGTGAGCTAATAGGCCATAAGTCATATTATTAACAGCATTGAAATGGGCTCAGATAACAAACTCACCTGCTCTATATGTTGGCGCTTCTCTATTTTATTCATTTGTAAGCGGTTATTTGACCGTTAGGTGTGTCGTTAATATCAATTTACATTATTTTACGTCGAGCGAATTGCCGATTAATGTAATAATATTAATGGGGAAAATGAAAATAGCTGAACGCTAAGAGCACATTATATGAAAGTAAATAGGCACTTTAGCCTAACCTTTGTTTTCGGGTTTCCCGCTGTGATCGCCGCGATGCTACTTGGCCTAATAGGAAAGAATCATTTTGACGCGGTAGAAAAAGATATCAGTAGTGAGTTTCATCGTATTGAAGATGTGTTCAAAAGAACCACAAAAGTGGCGACAGCCCTAGACTACAGCTTCTCCAACTATTATAAATCAGGAAACCCTCTCTTTCTTGATCACAACAAACATGTTGTGGATGGTCTTTGCCAAATCTGGCCTATTGATGTATTGCTACTTGCCGACGGTAAAACCTCAGACATTCCCTCTGTCGATATCGACTATATGCTAATTGGTCAAGAGTCTCTTTGTTCTGAAAGCAGTGATAGTTATAAGAGCGCGTCAGAAAAAATAGCGTTAGCTCCTATTCTTTCATTTTTATCCCAGCTTGATGAATACCATGCCGGCGTGCACTTTATTGATACGAGCGGCTATGTGATCTCTTCACCTGAAGGTTTTGCCAAAGGGCTGAGCAAAGAGTTACTCTCGACCATAAAGAGTCGTCCTTATTGGCAGAAAACAGCCAACAACCCTGACCAACTCACCCTTTCAGGCCCTGGTTATCGTTTTGATTCCCTTGACCGTATAATCAGTATGACGATCCCTGTATTCCATAAAGGCGTTCACCAAGGGATGCTGTCGGTGGATATTAATGCTGACAAGCTGCTCGCAAACTCGAATGAGCATCTTGCAGGTCGGATCGATATCATTGATACCACTTTAGCGACTCCGGTAGATTCTGCGGCGTTTTATCACGAGATCAAACTGGATGGTGTCTCGTCTCACCATGCGATGTATTACAAATTAGACATCGCGAAAGAGGTTGAGCACTTTTTCGTCTACGAGAAAGACAGCCTTATTGTTGCCATCATTGTGTATCTGTTCTCAGTAACCATCTTCTTCTACGTCAATTCCAATATTGAACGTGGTTACTTCAAAGATCTCGCAGCCAAAGACCCTATGACAGGGTTATTGAATCGTCGTGGCTTAGAAGCGTTCTGGCGCAGTGTAGAGCACGATCAACTGTTTGCATTAACCGTCTTCGATATTGATGATTTTAAGTCAATTAACGACACCTACGGCCACGATAAGGGGGATGATGTGATTCGTTATATGTCGCGTCAGATCAGCAACAGTATTCGAAGCAGTGACGTTGCAGCACGGTTTGGCGGTGAAGAGTTTGTCGTTTATATGAAAGGCGAAGATCGTGAAACTTTGATGAGAACATTAGAGCGAGTGAAGAATGCGATTTGTTCCACTTCAGCCGACATTATTCCAAATGGATTTACGGTGTCTGGCGGTGTCTGCATTGTTGAAACTGAGCAAAGTAAACTTAACTTCGATGAGATATTTAAGTACGCCGATGAAAAGCTGTACGTGGCTAAGACGACGGGTAAAGACCGTCTTGAATTTTAACCACGTTATTGAATCGATGCTTTGTATGAAAATGAAAATGAAAATGAAAATGAAAGAGGGAAGAGCGAACGTGTCTACCAAGCAAAGCTTATTTGCACCGGTAAACACGTTTGTAGCGTTGGGTATTTAACCCTAAACATAATCTTAAACAGGTTGGCGGCGTTCTTCTTGATAACGCTGAAGGCGTTCTACAATCGGTGGCGCCTTTTTGAAAGTACGAATTTCTTTAAACAGTTCGTTCGCTTCAGGGTAGCCTTTACTTAGATAAACAAACCACTGCTTCACTCTATTGGGGTAGTACATGCCTTTGTCCCCTTTAATTTGAAACTCTGAATAGCGCAGCAAAAGTTCAATGACTTTATCCCACGGCATTTTCTGGTGGTTGTGCTTAACGACGTTACCAAGGTTTGGAATATTGAAAGCACCACGGCAGACCATTAATGAATCGACGCCTGTTGCTTCTATGCAATCTTGACCATCTTGATAGTTCCAGATCTCCCCATTAGCAATCAACGGCAGAGATGTTTTTTCTCTTATTTGATTGATGAAGTCCCATTTGATTTCGCTGGCTTTATAGCCGCCAACTTTGGTTCTTGCATGCACGGTGAGTTCGTCAGCTTTGGCTTGTTCGATGGCATCGACGATTTCAAAGCACTCTTCCGGATGCTCCCAACCTAATCGAATCTTTGCGGACACAGGAATGTGTGCCGGTACCGCTTCTCGACAGGCGTTCACCACTTGATAGATGAGCTCTGGCTCTTTTAGCAATGAAGCGCCACCATTACTTTTGTTGACCGCTTTTGCTGGGCAACCAAAATTAAGATCGATCCCTTTCGCGCCTAAGCTAGCAGCTTGAAAAGCATTCTCGGCCATCCAATTTGGGTGTTGCCCTAGAAGTTGGAGATGGATTGGCACACCAGCCATGGTCTGAGAGCCTTGATGTAGCTCAGGGCAAATACGGTGGAACACATGCGGGGGAAGAAGTTGATCTACGACGCGCACAAACTCTGTCACACAGAGATCGTAATCATTAATCTCTGTGAGAATTTCACGCATTAGGTGGTCTAGAACGCCCTCCATAGGGCCAAGTATTACGCGCATGTTGCTTTACCAAAACTGAATGAACCGAAAAATTCGAGGCGTGATTGTACGGTGTGCTTACAGAATTGTCACTATGAGTGTGGTGCATGTCTTAATGATGGTTTCGTCTCTTAATAGCGACATCTTTGGGAGGATGGCGTTATAATATCGAAAATGCCCAATATCCAGAGCTTTCATGACATATCAATTATTAAGCCTACCAGAATCAATCACTGACATTACTCCGCAGTTTATGGAAGGTGCAATCCTTGCCTCTAACTTAGCGACCAAACCACTCGATCCAGAAGAGTGGCTGGTTATCGTTGCGCCTGAAGCGGGTAAAGAGCTGGTAACAACGGTGACAGAACAGATTAATCGCCAGCACAACCTGATTCAGCGTAATGAATACCTATTAACAGACGTACTGGCTGAAGGTGACTTTAACGAACAGTTCGCTGATTTTTCTGAAGGCTTCATGATGGTTTGGCCAACAGTGGAAGAGCAGTGGCAGAGCGTGACAGTCGCGGATGGTACTCTGCGCATGTTGCAAGCGCTCTTAACCACCTTGATGCTTGCGATTGATGAAGAGCAAACTCAACAACAAATGATCGCTGCAGGGCTTACTAACCCACCATCGCTTGCCGATTTAGTGGGTCAAGTCGATCTGATGATCTCAGAAGTGGCAATGGCAGCGGATGAAGCTATGTTGGGCAATAAGTCCCAGAGCGTGAACCCGTTTAAAGACATTGGTCGAAACGACCTTTGCCCTTGTGAAAGCGGCAAGAAGTTTAAACAATGCTGCGGTAAAAGCAGCTAATCACGGCTTGTTGAGCAACTTAGTTTGTGTGAATAACAGACTCTCTTAATATGTTCAAAAGCTTAAGTAATAAAAAAGTCGACCTCGTGGTCGACTTTTTTGTTGTCCAAGTGTCAACGGCTTACTGCAAGTCCTTTTTCGACTTCACAAATTGAGAAATAACCACAATACCGAAAGCAACCAAGTTACCTGCAAAGATAATTACTAGCCACTGAGGCATAGAAAGATCGAAGAACTGCCACACAACCTTGCTGCAATCGCCGTAAGCCTCAAACATCCACGGAGCCCATTGGTTTAAAGGCGCCCAGCTAGGGAAGGTTACGAATAAGTCGCAGGTTGCGAAAGGGGACGGATTGAACTGGTAATCGACGTGCTCTAAAGCAAGCATCAAACCTTTGTATGCGCCAAATCCCCAGCTAGCAAGGCCTAACCAGCGTGATATTGGGTTATTCGGGGCAATCGCACCAATCATGGCGGCAACACCGATAGCGAGCATAGCAACGCGCTCATAGATACACATCACGCAAGGACCAAGCATCATCACGTGTTGGAAGAAGAGAGCGCACGCTTCAAAAAAGACAATAAAAGCCAGCAGTAAAAGCCAAGATAAACGTCCCTTAGAGAAGTCTTTGATCATTGCTAAAAAGTTCACGAATTGAATCCTGTCTATAAAATAAAAAAGCCCTGATTACTCAGAGCTTTTTATCTTGGATAAGTTTCCTAATCAACTAATATTTTTGATTAGTTAGTTATAGTTATTGTGGTTTGCGACACAGTGTTTAGCTTAGTGACCACCGGAGATAACTGGAGCAACGACTTCACCAGTGCGTTGAATGATCCAACCTGCATCATAGAACCATGCTGTCATTGGCTCTACGAAGAACACAATGCCTGCTAGGCCAACCAGTGCCAATACGATGGTGTATGGCAACGCCATGATAACCATGCGACCGTAAGACAATCTAATTAACGGAGCAAGTGCTGATGTTAATAGGAATAGGAATGCAGCCTGGCCGTTTGGCGTTGCAACAGAAGGTAGGTTAGTACCAGTGTTGATAGCAACAGCAAGTAGGTCGAACTGATCACGAGTGATGATGCCTTCAACCAGTGCAGTTTTCACTTCGTTAATGTAAACCGTACCGACGAACACGTTATCTGAAACCATCGATAAAATACCGTTGGCAATATAGAAGAGTGCGAGCTGTGCGCCTTTATCTTCAACGTGAAGTACTGCATCGATGACTGGCTTAAATAGAGCTTGGTCGATGATCACAGCAACAACAGCGAAGAAAACGGCAAGAAGTGCAGTAAATGGCAGCGCTTCTTCAAAGGCTTTACCCATAGAGTGTTCTTCAATAACACCCGTAAATGCTGTAGCTAAGATGATCACAGACAGGCCAATCAAACCTACTTCAGCAACGTGAAGTGCAAGGCCGACGATAAGCCAAACTGCGATTGCACTTTGAACCCATAGTTTTGCTACGTCTTGCTTTGTGCGGTTTGCACGTTCTTTGTTGTCAAACTCAACTAAGATTTGGCGAACATTCATTGGTAGTTGAGCACCGTAACCAAACACTTTGAATTTCTCGACAAGTGCACAAGTTAAAATACCGCAGAAGAAAACAGGTAGTGTTACTGGCAGCATACGGATGATAAATTCACCGAACTCCCAACCTGCTTGCTTAGCAATTACCAAGTTTTGTGGTTCTCCTACCATGGTCATTACACCACCCAGTGCTGTACCCACACCAGCGTGCATTAGCAGTGAACGTAGGAAAGCACGGTAGTTTTCTAGGTCATCACGAGTTAGCTCTGAGATCTCTTCATCATGAGTATGATCGTGCGAAGACGTTGTGCCCTTGCCTGATGCAACCTTGTGGTAGATAGAGTAGAAGCCGACCGCAACGCTAATAACTACGGCGATTACTGTTAGTGCATCTAGGAATGCTGATAAGAAAGCGGCAGCAACACAGAAGGCAACGGAGAGTAAAATTTTAGATTGGATGCCAAGCAAGATCTTCGTGAAAATGAACAAAAGCAGTTCTTTCATGAAGTAAATGCCAGCAACCATGAATACGAGCAAGAGTAATACAGGAAGGTTTGCTTGCAGCTCGTGATAAACCATTTCTGGTTTGGTCATGCCAATGGCGACTGCTTGAATAGCTAATAGACCACCCGGTTGAAGTGGGTAGCATTTGAGAGCCATAGCTAGAGTGAAAATAAACTCAACCACCAATAGCCAGCCCGCAACAAATGGGTCAACTAGGAAGAAAACAAACGGGTTGATGATTAAAAAGGAAATGATGGCAAGTTTATACCAATCAGGAGCTTTACCAAGGAAGTTCTTGATAAAAGCGTTTCCGAGAGACATCGGCATGTTAATACTCTTTTATGTTGATTATGAATAGACAAGCAATACAACATTTTGAGAATCGAGCTATAGAAATTGTTAAAAACTATGACTAACAGTGACTTAGAAAAACTACATTCCATGTAATGTTCTGTGGTCTTGCCAAGTCACTCCCTTAGAAACTCAAGCACTGCTTATTTTTGAGCGCAACTTTACTCTTAGATAACATTTAGTCAACAGGAAAAGCCCTGTAGCCCTAAAAATACCTCTTTTTTGTTGAGAAACGCGATCAAAGTAGCGCAAGCATACCACTTAAAATGTGATAAAAACCGACTAGAATCAATATTTCAGCGAAATGATTGAAAATTACAGAATAACGACGGCTTATATATGATTATTACAACTTAATATTGCAAATTAATAGCTTTAAAAATATGACCAATCCCATTGATTTTAAAGAAAAATTGCTGTGTTAACGGTTTGTTTAAATGGTGGTTTAGAGTCGCTTGCTTTACAAACCTGAGGTGCAAACGTGTGCTGAACTTTAGAGTTATAACTCTAACGGTGTTTAGGGGGAGTAAAATTTTTTGAGGGTGTTTCCGCTAGGTGTGAACTAGTGGTATGATGAGTAAATTAGAACAGAATAATTAAATTGGATTGAAGTGTAGATGGTCATTAAGGCGAAGAGCCCGGCAGGATTTGCAGAGAAGTATATCATTGAAAGTATTTGGAATGGCCGTTTCCCTCCAGGTTCTATCTTGCCCGCAGAGCGTGAGCTTTCTGAGCTGATTGGTGTTACACGTACTACGCTTCGTGAAGTACTACAACGTCTTGCTCGTGATGGTTGGTTGACAATCCAACATGGCAAACCAACTAAAGTTAACCAGTTTATGGAAACCTCAGGTCTTCATATCCTTGATACGCTAATGACGTTGGACGTTGATAACGCAAGCAAAATGGTAGAAGACCTGCTTGCTGCTCGTACTAATATCAGCCCGATCTTTATGCGTTATGCATTCAAAGCAAACAAAGAAGCTTCAGAGCGTACTATCAGTAACGTGATTGAATCTTGTGAAGCGCTACTTGCGGCACCAACTTGGGATGAGTTCCTAGAATCGTCGCCATACGCTGACAAGATCAAACAAGCGGTAAAAGAAGATTCAGAAAAAGATGAAGCGAAACGTCAGACGATCTTAATCGCGAAGACTTTCAACTTCTATGATTACATGCTTTTCCAACGTTTGGCATTCCACTCAGGCAACCAGATTTACGGCCTGATCTTTAACGGTGTGCGTAAACTTTATGACCGTATCGGTAGCTACTACTTCTCTAACCCAGAAGCACGACGTTTAGCGATGGACTTTTATAAAGAGTTGTTCATTATCTGTGAAAGTGGCGAGCGCGAAACTTTGCCATTAGTGATTCGTAACTACGGTATCGCAAGTGCACAAGTTTGGAATGAAATGAAAACGACATTGCCGACGAACTTCACTGAAGACGACAGCTAAGGCATAGGTTTACTATTGTTGTTCCTGTTTAGTCAGTGACGTAAAGAAAACGAAAAAGCGGCGAGATAATTCAATTATCTCGCCGCTTTTTATTTATCTGTCGTTACTAGAAAATTATCAGTGGGTCAGTTACTTACCTATGACGAGTAATTTATCTATGTGTAGCAACTTAAAATTTATCTAGGAGTAGTAACTTAACCCGCAAACTCTTCTGAGTCTGGACGGTTGGTAAATTGCACACCGTTTAGAAAATCGCAAAGTAGTTGGTCTTCACACACTTTGTAGTTTTTGTTTTCTGGCTTGCGGAAGTAAGCGCCGATTTCGTACTTGCTCAAGCTAATGCCAACCACTTCTAGTACGTCCAAAACATCTTCTGCTTTCATGTTTAATGCGATACGAAGCTTCATGAAGATCATGTTGTTCGTCAGTGCAACTTCAGGTTTAGGTTGCTCGCCTTCTTTTTTGCCACGCTTAAGGTTGATGAAACCATTTAGGAATACCGCCAACTCTTTATCTTTCATCTTAGAGCATGACTTGTCGTTGTCATCTTTTAGCCAGTTAATCACTTGGTCATGAGCAACAGTCACATCAGCTTGTTCGATAGCTTTGATGATTTGTGCATTTTTAAGGTTTAGTGCGTGTTGAATACGACGCAAGATTTCGTTGTTAGTCACTGGGGATTCCTAAAAAGGGTTTTAGAGTAAAGAGGTGTTGGTTTAGCCTATTTTTGTCGACGAACCAATTTCTACTCTACATAGCATAGTTGACGGCGACTCTAACAGAGAACGCTAATTTTCGGTAGATATAAAAAATCCCCAATGCTGATTAACTCTTTCAAGTCAAAAATGCATTAGGGATTTAGTGATGGGTGCTTGTTATCTGACTGGAGTCAGAATTACATTACACGCATACCAGGTTGAGCACCTTCGTGTGGCTCAAGGATCCATAGGTCGCTGCCGCCAGGGCCCGCTGCTAGGATCATGCCTTCAGACATACCAAACTTCATCTTACGAGGTTTTAGGTTTGCTACCATTACAGTTAGCTTGCCTTCTAGCTCTTCAGGTTTGTATGCTGATTTGATACCAGAGAATACTTGGCGAGTCTCACCACCGATGTCTAGTTGGAACTTCAGTAGTTTGTTCGCTTTTGGTACTTCTTCACAAGAGATGATACGAGCGATACGCATGTCTACTGCTGCAAAGGCATCGAACTCAATCTCGTCTGCGATTGGCTCTTTGTCTAGCTCAGTTTGGCTTGCTTGCTCTTTTTCAGCTTCTGCTTTTTCTTTCGCTGCTGCTTCAGCGGCTGCATCTTCTTTAGAAGACTCAACCATTGCTTCCACTTTCTTAGGGTCAATGCGGTTGAATAGCGCTTTGAACTTAGTGATCTCGTGATCAGTTAGCGGAGTAGCAATCGCTTCCCACGTTAGCTCTTCGTTTAGGAAAGCTTCAGTGCGAGCTGCAAGCTCTGGCATCACTGGTTTCAGGTAAGCCATCAGTACGCGGAATAGGTTAATACCTACAGAAGAAACTTGTTGAAGCTCAGCTTCTTTGCCTTCTTCTTTTGCAAGAACCCAAGGTGCTTTTTCGTCGATGTACTGGTTAGCTTTATCCGCTAGTGCAGTGATTTCACGGATAGCACGGCTGAATTCACGAGTTTCGTATAGCTCACCGATACGCTCAGCAGCAGCAACGAATTCGTTGTATAGCTCAGGCTCTGCAAATTCAGCAGCTAGCTTGCCTTCAAAACGCTTAGTAATGAAGCCAGCGTTACGAGAAGCTAGGTTAACAATCTTGTTTACTACGTCAGCGTTTACACGTTGAGTGAAGTCTTCAAGGTTAAGATCTAAGTCATCGATGCGGCTGTTTAGTTTCGCAGCGTAGTAGTAACGTAGACACTCAGGGTCTAGGTGGTTTAGGTACGTGCTTGCTTTGATGAATGTGCCTTTCGACTTAGACATCTTCGCACCGTTCACTGTTACGTAGCCGTGTACGAATACGTTGTTTGGCTTACGGAAACCTGCGCCGTCTAGCATTGCTGGCCAGAATAGGCTGTGGAAGTAAACAATGTCTTTACCGATGAAGTGGTAAAGCTCAGTTGTGCTGTCTTTCTTCCAGTATTCATCGAAGTTTAGATCGTCACGTTTGTCACATAGGTTCTTGAAAGAAGCCATGTAGCCAACAGGTGCGTCTAGCCATACGTAGAAGAACTTGTCTTTTTCGCCTGGGATTTCAAAGCCGAAGTAAGGTGCATCACGTGAGATATCCCACTGTTGCAGACCAGACTCAAACCATTCCTGCATTTTGTTTGCAGTTTCATTCTGTAGAGAGCCAGAACGAGTCCACTCTTTAAGCATGCTTTCGAACTGAGGTAGGTCGAAGAAGAAGTGCTCAGAGTCTTTCATTACTGGAGTTGCGCCAGAAACCGCTGATTTAGGGTTAATTAGCTCAGTTGGGCTGTATGTCTCACCACAGTTATCACAGTTATCACCATACTGGTCTTCTGACTTACACTTAGGGCAAGTACCTTTTACGAAGCGGTCTGGTAGGAACATCTCTTTCTCAGGATCGAAAAGCTGAGAAATAGTGCGGCTAGAAATGAAGCCGTTCTTTTTAAGTTCTAAGTAGATGTGAGAAGCCAGTTCACGGTTCTCTTCGCTGTGTGTGCTGTGGTAGTTATCAAAGCTGATATCAAAGCCAGCGAAGTCTTTTTGGTGCTCTTCACTAACAGCAGCGATCATCTCTTCTGGCGTGATACCCATCTGTTGAGCTTTAAGCATAATTGGCGTGCCGTGAGCATCGTCAGCACAGATGAAGTTTACAGTGTTGCCACGTAGACGCTGGTATCGAACCCAGATATCAGCTTGGATATGCTCAAGCATATGGCCAAGGTGAATAGAGCCGTTAGCGTACGGAAGCGCACAAGTTACCAAAAGTTGTCTTGGATCAGTTGCCATACTTAATAATTCGCTTTTTTGATAGGTATAAATTTGAGAGGTAATACTACTTTATAACGTGTGATACGCCAAGGTATCAGACTAAGGATTCCCCTAGTTTTTTAGGGGTTCAGTCTTCATCTCGTGGGTGATAGCATAAATAAAAAAAGGAGTCCCAATGCGTAACTTTACTTCTAAGCAAGATTTCTGTTCATGGTTGAATGAGTTCGAGTCACCAATCCTCATCCCAGAGTGGGCGCTACACCAAAATATTGTATCGGTTGATCCGCGTGGATCATTTGTTATCACCTTACCTTTTGCCGCTAATCAGCTTGCGGTTGAATTGGAACAGTGGATTCACTCTCAGATTGAACAACAGCTTGTTAGCGCTTTTCAGTTTGAAGTAAAAGTGAAACCGTCTGCGCTGGAAACCACAGTGGCGACGCCATTGAAGGGTGTTAAGAATATTATTGCCGTGACGTCGGCAAAGGGTGGGGTGGGTAAATCAACGACTTCAGTAAACCTTGCGCTCGCGCTATCTAAGTCAGGTTCAAAAGTGGGTTTGTTGGATGCGGATATCTACGGGCCATCAGTGCCTATGATGCTCGGCCAACTAGACGCGAAACCAGAAGTACAGAACAACAAATGGATGATGCCCATCGAGGCACATGGCATTTTCACCCACTCAATTGGCTATCTTGTTTCGAAAGATGATGCGGCAATCTGGCGTGGCCCTATGGCAGCCAAGGCTTTAGGTCAGCTTGTTAACGAAACCGTATGGCCAGAGTTGGATTATCTAGTTATTGATATGCCACCGGGCACGGGTGATATTCAGTTGACGTTGTCGCAACAGATCCCGGTGACGGGCGCAGTAGTGGTGACCACTCCTCAAGATTTGGCATTAGCGGATGCGCGTAAAGGTGTCGCAATGTTTGATAAGGTAAGCGTGCCAGTGGCAGGCTTAGTTGAAAACATGAGCTATCATATTTGTAGTCACTGCGGTGAGAAAGAGCATATCTTTGGTGCTGGTGGTGCCGAAGCTATGTCAGAAGAGTTTTACCTCGATATTTTGGCACAGATCCCTCTTCATATTGATGTGCGAGAAGATATCGATGCAGGTTGCCCGACGGTGATTCGTCGTCCAGATAGTGAACATACACGTCACTACTTAGAGCTTGCAGAGAATGTGGCTGCGAAGATGTTCTGGACCGGCAAGGCGAGACCAGAAGCGATTAACTTCTCTATGGTTGAATAACGAATCTATGGTTGAATAGCGCAAGTTAATCACAAAGTCGTTTAAATATAGTTTGGATTAGATAAACAGCGGTGGATTTAAGTCAATATCCATTGGGCTTGTGCAAATAGTTGTAGGCAAGTTATTTGAAAGCAAACGATTGCATTCATTAAATGCATTGATATCATCAATTTGACTGCAATTAGCTAAAATGGCGACTAGAATCTATGTGCTTTAGCCCCTATAATCAGGCGGTTTATCTCTTCCCACCACCAAACCATATCGGGTGCAAAATTAATGTCTGATAATAATCAATGTGTCATCGTAGGTATCGCTGGCGCTTCAGCTTCAGGAAAAAGTCTGATTGCTAGTACAATTTATAATGAATTGCGCGAAAAAGTAGGCGACCATCAAATTGGTGTTATCACGGAAGATTGCTATTACAGCGACCAAAGCCACTTGAGTATGGAAGAGCGTGTTAAAACTAACTACGATCACCCAAATGCACTAGATCATGATCTTTTATGTGAACATCTACAGCAGCTAATGAGTGGCAACGCCGTAGAAGTTCCTGAATACAGCTACACAGAGCACACACGTACTTCTGAAACGACTACACTTACTCCAAAGAAAGTGATCATTTTAGAGGGTATTCTGCTTCTAACAGACCCGCGTCTTCGTAAACTAATGCACGCAAGTGTGTTTATGGATACACCATTAGACATCTGTCTATTACGCCGTGTTAAGCGTGATGTAGAAGAGCGTGGTCGTACAATGGACACTGTACTTAAGCAATACCAAGAAACAGTACGTCCAATGTTCATGCAGTTTATCGAGCCTTCAAAACAACATGCAGACATCATCGTTCCTCGTGGTGGTAAAAACCGTATTGCGATTGATGTGCTAAAAGCGCACATTGCGAAGTTGTTGAAGTCTTAATCGAATAAAATTTTGCCTAAGTGACTCACTTAGCTTTATTTTTTACCGAATCAGTGGCACTTTTATAGTGCCACTTTCTTTTGGAATCTAAGCAAGGAATATGCGGATGAAGAAACTACTCATTTTCATAGCTGTACCAGTGTTTGTTGTCGTTGCAGCAATTCTGGCACTAGTGCTGTTAGTGAATCCCAACCAATTTAAGCCATTAATTGTCGAACAAGCCCAAAAACACACAGGCCTAGAGCTAGTGATCGAGGGTGATATCAGCTGGCAATTCTTCCCATCCATTGGCTTTGAACTTGGTCAAACTGAATTACGCAACCCTGAAGGTTTTACGCAACCTAACCTATTTAAGGTTGATACCGTTGGCGTTGACGTTTCGGTTACTCCGCTATTTAGCAACCAACTAGAGATCGGCAACATTACTCTAGATGGTGCAGAATTCTATTTAGAAACGCTTAAAGATGGTCGCAAGAACATTGATGCACTAACGCAAGCGTCAGCGCCTCAAGAATCTGAGCCTGCAGCAGGCACAAGTTCTGAATCAGCGCCTGCCCCTCAAGAGCAAACTACCACAGACGCATCGGGTTGGACGATCAACCTTGCAGGCGTAACTGTATCAAACGCATTGTTTGAAATGGACGACAAGCAAGCGGGTTCATTCACTAAGCTATACGATGTGTCTTTGAATCTTTCTGAGTTTGCCGTTGATACATGGACAACCGCGACATTTGCGGCTTCTGGTGAGAACAATCAACAGAAGTTCTCTGCACAAGGCAGTGCAGAATTCAAATTAGCTGAAGGCTTTGCAAGTTACGCACTTCGTAATATCGACTTAAACGCTAAGTTCAATGATCCAGCGACGTCGATTGAGTCAGCAAAAATTGGCTTGAATACGTTTGAGTTCGATAAGGTAAACCAACTGACTTACGCTGTAATCGGTAATGCAGCTGGCCTTGACCTTGATCTTAAAGGTGGCGGTGAACTTACTGTTGATAGCGCGATTTCAAAAGTAACGCTGAACAAGTTAACGTTAGACTCAACATTCAAAGGCGACACGCTTCCTCAGTCTCCAATGAAAGTCGACATGCTGTCTGACTTAAGCTTCGATCTTAACAAGAGCCACCTGAGCTTTGTGTTAGAGAAGCTACAAGCTAACGCTATTGCATTAGACGGTAAAGCAGACGTAATCCTATCTGAAATACCAAAGGTTCGTTTCTCTCTTCATAGCCCGAATATTGATTTAGATGAATTCTTAGGCTTAGGCAATACAACAGAAACAGCGAGCACAGCGCCTTCTGGTTCTGCTGGTGGTTCAACGTCAAGTTCTGGTAGTTCAGATCCAGCTAAAGAAGTGGAACCTGATCTGTCGGCTCTGAAAACGTTAGACGTGAAAGGTGACATCACGATTGATAAGTTCAAGGCGAACAACGCGAAGATGCAGAATGTTAAAACCGCATTTTCGGTTAACCGTGGTATCGCAGAGCTAACCTCATTCACCTCGAATCTTTACCAAGGTTCTATTTCTGCTACTGCAAAGTTAGACGCTCGTAAAACACCAGCGACTTACACGGCTAAGAAGAAAATCAAAGGCGTGAAAGTACAACCGTTACTGGTTGATGTTGCAGATAACGATATGCTGGAAGGTACCGGTAATATTGATGTCAACGTGAAAGGTAAGAGTCTAACTCCGACGGGTATCAAGAAAAACCTAGTCGGTACTATCGCGATTAACTTTGAAGATGGTGCAGTTAACGGCATCAACGTAGCTCAACTGATTCGAGAAAACTACGCTAAGATCAAGGGCGAGAAAGTTGAAAGCACAAATGAAGCTCAAAAAACGGACTTCAGTGCAATGAAAGCGACGCTGAAAGTGGATAAAGGTTGGGTTTCAACTAACGACTTATCAGCACAGTCGCCACTGTTACGTGTGACAGGTCAAGGTAAAGCAAACTTCATCAATGAAACGGTCGACTTCCTTGTACGTACATCAATTGTGGGTTCACTTGAAGGTCAGGGCGGTAAGAGCATCGACGACCTGAAAGATGTGACTATCCCAATTAAGGTAACAGGTCAGTGGGCAGCCCCGAAATTTGCACTTGTTTTTGATGATGTATTGAAACAGAAAGCACAGAAAGAAATTGATCGTGGTTTAGAAAAGTTAGACGAAAAGTACGGTGACAAGATCAAAGATGAGAAAACAAGAGACGCAGTAAACGGTCTACTAAAAGGTTTGTTTAACTAGTCTTCATCTCATTTAAAAATGAACAAAGCGCCACTCCTGTTGTAGGAATGGCGCTTTTTATTTTTGGCTCGATAATACTCAAGAGAGATTCCCTATGACACTCGTCCCTCGCTCTAGGGAATGACGATAGGCCGTCGTCCTTTGTTCAAGAGCGTAACGGCCTAGTGGTCGTCATCCTCGAGAGGGAAGAATGACCGAGTCGGGGATCTCTGGTTGAAGGTGATTACCAGTCAACGCCTTGTAGCGCTTTAACACCAGATTCAAAAGCGTGTTTCACATTGCGAACTTCAGATACTGTATCTGCTATCTCAGTAAGAGTACGGTGCGCGCCACGACCTGTAATGATGACAGACTGCATCTTCGGGCGGTTATTCAACGCCTCAACCACTTCATCGAGTTCGATGTAACCGTAGCTAACCATGTAAGTCAGTTCATCAAACAGAATCACATCGATCGACTCATCAGCCAGCATGCGTTGGCACTCTTTCCATACACGCTGCGCAGCTTCAATATCTTGCGCTTTGTTCTGAGTTTCCCAAGTAAAGCCTGTGCCCATGACTTGGAACTCGACATCAAGCTTTTGCAGAACGTTTTTTTCGCCGTTATCCCAGGTACCTTTAACAAACTGAGCAACGGCGCATTTCTTACCATGACCAACTGCACGTGTAATCGTACCAAAACCGGATGTTGATTTACCTTTACCGTTACCCGTGATGACCAGCAATAGGCCTTTTACTTCTTGTGCTGCAGCGACACGTGCATCGACTTGTTCTTTTACTTTCTGTTGTCTTGCTTTGTGGCGTTGTTCTTTGTTGTCTTCAGTCGACATAACAAATCCTTTTAAGTTGTGATTGCGTCTATCATAGCCTAACTTAACGATAGCAAAAACCATCGGAAGAACAGGTGATTAGGGATGAAAAAGATACTCGTAGTTTGTATGGGGAATATTTGCCGCTCGCCAACAGGTGAAGCGGTGCTAAGGAAGAAAGCGCAACAGCTGGATATTGATGTTGTGGTCGACTCTGCGGGGACGATTGGTTTTCATCAAGGCAACCCGCCAGACTCGCGATCCAAATCTGCAGGAGAGAAGCGAGGCTACAGCTTTAAGGGGATTACTTCTCGTAAAGTGGTTGATAATGACTTCGAAGAATTTGACCTGATACTCGCGGCAGATAGAGCCAATTTAGACGACTTAATGAGCCAGTGTCCAGTTCACCTCCAATACAAGCTCGCATTATTTTTGAGCTTTGGAGAGTCACAATATCAAGAGATCCCCGATCCGTATTATGGTGAGGGAAATGGTTTTGAATTGGTGTTGGATTTAATCGAAGAGTCTAGCGAAGCGATACTGCGTTCGATGTAGTGTAGGAACAATGTACGTCGTTTTGTTATCAGCGTAAGGGCTGACCGATAGGTATAAAAAAGGCCGACATTGAATGTCGGCCTCTCTAAATCTAACTTAAAGCTACAGCTAAGATTACTTAGACATTACTTTGTAGATTGGGTCTTCTGCAACGTTCGCTTCAACTAAGCTACCTGCTTTGTGCAGCATAGCAACACAGTCTTGGCTTAGGTGGCGAAGGTGAAGTGTTTTACCTAGCGCCGCGTAACGGTCAGCAATCGTGTCGATCGCTTCAATTGCAGAGTGGTCAGTCACGCGTGAGTTTGCGAAATCAACGATTACATCTTGTGGATCGTTGTATGCGTCAAACAACTCTAGGAAGTTAGCCGTTGAACCAAAGAAGATTGGGCCGTTAACTTTGTACTCTTTTGAGCCTTCAGCGTTTACTGATGTATCTGCGTAGATGTGTTTAGCATGTTGCCAAGCAAACATTAGCGCAGAAGCGACAACACCAACACCTACTGCCACAGCAAGATCAGTCAGTACTGTTACTACGGTAACAAGAACGATAACGAAGAAGTCTTGTTTAGGAACGCGACGCGCAAGCTTGAAGGTTGCCCATTCAAATGTGCCGATAACAACCATGAACATTACGCCCACAAGTGCTGCTAGAGGAATCATTTCAATCAGTGCAGAACCGAACAGGATGAACATCAGTAGTGCAACTGCGGCGACGATACCTGAAAGACGACCACGACCACCTGAGTTTACGTTGATCATCGATTGACCGATCATCGCACAACCACCCATCGCACCGAATACAGAACACGTTACGTTAGCCATACCTTGACCAACACATTCACGGTTAGATTGACCACGAGTGTTTGTCATTTCATCTAGTACTGTCAGTGTCAGTAGAGACTCGATCAGGCCGATAGCCGCAAGGATAATTGCGTACGGTAGGATGATCTGTAGTGTCTCAAAAGAAAACGGAACAGCAGGAATAGAGAACGTTGGTAGAGAACCCGCTAGCGTTGCAGCTTCGTCACCAGACATTGTACGTAGGAAGTCGACAACAGTGCGAGTTTCAAGGTCAAGACCGACAACCAAAGCCGTTACTGTAACAATAGCAACCAGTGAAGATGGTACCGCTGTTGTTAGCTTAGGTAGGAAGTGGATGATAGCCATTGTAAGGGCTACTAAACCCAGCATGAGTGTCATTTGACCGCTTGGTAGCCAAGTTAATGCACCTGTTACGTCTGGCGCTTTAAACTGACCAAGCTGAGCTAGGAAGATAACAATGGCCAAACCGTTCACGAAACCAATCATTACTGGGTGTGGAACGATACGGATAAATTTACCTAGTTTAAATACACCTGCTGCAATTTGCAGAAGGCCAGCCAGCATAACGGCTGCGAATAGGTATTGAACACCATGGGTTGCCACTAGGCTCACCATTACAACGGCCATTGCGCCGGTTGCGCCAGAAATCATACCTGGACGGCCGCCAAAGACAGAAGTGATTAAACCTACGATGAATGCTGCATAAAGACCAACCATTGGGTCAACGCCAGCAACAAAGGCGAATGCTACAGCTTCAGGTACCAGAGCCAGGGCTACTGTAAGACCTGAAAGCACGTCATTCTTTACAGAGTGCTTTGAAAATTGTGGGAATTCGAACATGTTTGCTCAGCTATGCTTAAGATGGATTTACCGACACGGGTGTATTGCGTAGCCAAACAGTGATGGAAAAGAGCGGCAATAGCGAAGTGTCGAAAAGATAAGTGCGCGAATGCTACCCAAAAATGTGATTAAGTTCAAGGTTGAACCTAACTTTGAGTAATATATCTGTTAATTTTTATTCGATTAGTAGATATGAAAAAGGCTGCTTTAATAAGCAGCCTTTGATTCTATTTACTCGCGATTACCTATCAGTAATCACTAGTAGTTTGGCTTAGTCATCGCCGCGCCAGCTTTGTTCGACGCTGCCTGACTGCCTGCACCTTTCGATACAAAACGTTCAGTGCGGAACGGAGCTGCAATCACTTCAATCTCTTTGATCTCTTGAGGACCAGGAGCTTTAGTCATTGGTGAACCGGCTTGCTTCTTAGCAACAGCTGCCTTTGGTGCCGCTTTAGGAGCTTCTGCTTTAACAACAGGTGCTTCTTCAACTTTTGCACTTTCAGCTTTAGGCGCTTCAGCTTCAACAACTGGTGCTTCTTCAACGACTGCAGGAGCTTCAACTGCAGCAGGAGTCTCAGCTACTTGAGCTTCAACAGCAGCATCTTCACGACGGATGATAACTTTACCCATTGCAAGCTCTGGACATGCGAAGCCGCCAGTCATTGCTACGTTGCTTTGTGGTGCCGTCTCTAGAGCAACATTCTGCTCTTGAACAGATGTTTGAGCTTCAGCTGCTACTTGAACTTCAGCCACTTCAGGCTTTGCCTGCTTGTGGTGAGGTTTTGGAATGAAGCGAGGCATCACTTTACCCATAGCCATCTCTGGAGAAGCTACACCACCTTTACGTAGGCGGAATGGGTTAGGGCGACGATCACGACCGCGACGACGACGTTGACCACTTGCACGTAGGTGACGTGGAGAACGACGGTTACGACGTTGTTTCGGCTCTTCCTGTTCAGTTTGCTCTGCATTCGCTTGAGTTGCTTCTACTTGTTCCGCAACTTTTTGCTCTTGAGCTACTGACTGTTCTTTTGAAACAGATAGTTCTTTAGCAGCAACCTGCTCTTTTGAAGCGTTATCTTCAGCTTGAGCTTGTTGGTCTTTAACACGAACTTGCTTGTTCAGTTTACGACGCTGACGACGCTCTTTAATCTTAGCTGCTTTCGCTTCAGGTTTAGCCTTAGGCGCTTCCGGTTTACCAGCTTGTGCTTCTGCTGCTAGCTGTAGACCTTCTTCTGCTAATTTAGATGGTGCTTGCTCTTCGCGTTGCTTCTGCTCATCACGTGGCTTGTTGCGACGGTCTTGCTTAGGCTTGCGAGGCTGACGAGTTTGCTGTGGAGCTGCTTCTTTTTGCTCTTCAGGCTTCTCATCACGAGCTGGCTTACGGCGGCGTTTGTTGTCACGGTTTTCGTTACGATTGTCACCACGTTCACCACGGTCGTTACGCTGTTCGCCACGCTCACCACGTTGGTTACGACGACGGTTATCGTTACGATCACGGCGTTGACGGTTGCCGTTGTTACGATTGTTTTTAGGTTTTTCTTCTTCTTTCTTCTCTTCTTCTTCTTTTTTCTCTTCTTGAGTTGAAGAGCCAAATAAGAAGCTACCGATAGCTTTGAAGAAACGACCAATTAGGCCTGGTTCTTGAGTCGCTGCTGGTTCAGCTTTCTTCTCTTCTACAGCTTTAGGTGCTGGAGCAGGAGTTGGTGCTGATTGAGCAGGAGCTGCGAAGCCTTTCAGAGCAGGTTCTTCAATCTTCTTAGGACGAATAGTCTGTTCAGCCGGCTCTTTGCTTTCCGCTTCTTTTAGAGCTTCTAGCTTGTTAGGCAGCAAGTAAGATAGTAGATCGAACTCTTCACCTTCACGAACACGGATAACCTCAAAATGCGGCGTTTCCATGTCTGAGTTAGGAACAACAGTGATCTTAACTTCTTGGTTCTTCTCGATGTGGTTTACTGAGCGACGTTTTTCGTTCAGAAGGTAAGAAGCGATTGGAACAGGCACAACAGCAAGTACTTGTGCTGTGTTGTCTTTTAGAGCTTCTTCTTCAATCAAACGTAGAACAGAAAGTGCTAGAGATTCGTTATCACGAACAACACCAGTACCTGTACAACGAGGACAAATGTGGTGGCTTGCTTCTGCTAGTGATGGGCTCAAACGTTGACGAGACATCTCTAGAAGACCAAAGCGAGAAATACGACCAATCTGAACACGTGCGCGATCTAAACGAACGGCATCACGTAGACGGCTTTCTACTTCGCGTTGGTGGCGAACCGGGGTCATATCGATAAAGTCGATTACAACAAGACCACCTAGGTCACGTAGACGTAATTGACGTGCAATTTCATCGGCAGCTTCTAGGTTAGTGTTAAGTGCTGTTTCTTCAATATCGCCGCCCTTTGTTGCACGAGCAGAGTTGATATCGATAGAAGTCAGTGCTTCTGTTGGGTCGATTACGATAGAACCACCAGATGGAAGACGAACTTCACGTTGGAAAGCAGATTCGATCTGGCTTTCAATCTGGTAATGGCTGAATAGTGGCACTTCACCATCGTATTTCTTAACGCGATTCATGAAATCTGGGCGTATTAATTGAATGTGCGCTTGTGCACGTTCAAAAATAGTATTGCTGTCGATTAGAATCTCGCCAATATCACGACGTAGATAGTCACGAATTGCGCGAACAATAACGTTACTCTCTTGGTGAATTAGGAAAGGAGCTGCATTTGAATCAGAAGCTTGCTTGATAGCGCCCCAATGGTTCAATAGAACATTCAGGTCCCACTCTAGCTCTTCTGCGCTTTTGCCAACACCCGCTGTACGCACGATTAAGCCCATACCTTGAGGAAGCTCAAGAGTGCTTAATGCTGCTTTCAGTTGAGTGCGTTCATCACCTTCGATACGACGAGAAATACCGCCAGCACGAGGGTTATTAGGCATAAGAACTAAGTAACTACCAGCCAAAGAGATGAAAGTTGTCAGTGCAGCACCTTTGCTACCACGTTCTTCTTTCTCTACTTGTACGATTACTTCTTGGCCTTCTTTTAGCACTTCTTTAATGCTAGGACGGCCTTGGTATGTATAACCTTCAGGGAAGTATTCGCGGGCAATTTCTTTAAGAGGGAGGAAACCGTGACGTTCTGCGCCGTAATCAACGAATGCCGCTTCTAGGCTTGGTTCAATACGGGTAATACGTCCTTTGTAGATATTCGCTTTCTTTGACTCGTGACCTGGACTTTCGATATCTAGATCGAACAGTCGTTGGCCATCAACCAAAGCGACACGCAACTCTTCTTTTTGAGTTGCGTTAATTAACATTCTTTTCATTTAGAAATTCTCATTGTCTTTTCTTATTTTCATCATTGTTCTTATCGCTTTATTTCGTTTCTCATGGTGCCAGATCCCATGGCTTTATCGGTGCAGCCTCCCGGCTGGAGAGGGATGCTCTGGGGCACGTCAGTCATCATAGGGAGTTAGCCTATGATCCGCGATGTGGCGGTGAATACTCAACATGAGTGTACGTGAGTAGAGCGATAAGGAACTCAGTTGACCGTGTCTTACGCCGATTGCAGCACTGTCTAATCTGAGTTATCTACTCATTTACTTGCTTATGAATGGTTAACTGTTTAAATAATAGTCAAACCACTGATAGCAGCTGTGAACTATAGCAGCGGTCGGTAAACACAGCAATCTGCTTTGTCGGAATGCTGTAAAAAAAACAGTTTTTGTTTGGGTTTTGATAGCTCTAACTCACTGTCTATAAATAATTTATCAATTGATATTTTAATTTGCAGGAATCTTGATGCTTTTTTGTTCGAAGAATCAAAGAAATATAGAACTTCAATGACCATTTTGGGATAGATCGGTAAGGATTAGGGATAAATAAGTTCGGAATAGGGCTAAGAAAATATCAATTATCAAAAGTGACAGTGATACAATAGCGCAATGAGCGAAATTAGAACCCAAGTCCAATTCGTCGACATTGACGAAGATATGGCTGGTCAGCGTATTGATAACTTCTTACGCAACCAATTAAAAAACATCCCGAAAAGCATGATTTACCGAATCGTGCGTAAAGGCGAAGTCCGCGTAAATAAAAAACGCATTAAGGCTGAGTACAAACTAAAAGCTGGCGATTTAGTTCGTATCCCTCCGGTTACTATTGAAGAGAAAACAGAAGAGAACGTGCCGAGCACGAAACTCAACAAGGTTTCAGAATTAGAACAGTGCATCATTTATGAAGATGATCACATGCTAATTCTTAACAAACCGTCTGGCACTGCTGTTCATGGTGGTAGCGGATTAAAATTTGGCGCGATTGAAGCATTACGTGCTCTTCGCCCTGATGCTCGTTTTCTTGAATTAGTGCACCGTATCGATAGAGATACGTCTGGCATTTTGCTTGTTGCTAAGAAGCGCTCGGCGCTAAGACACCTTCAAGCACAGTTCCGTGAAAAAACGGTTCAAAAATACTACTTCGCTTTAGTTATGGGCGAATGGAAGAACAGCTGCAAAGTCGTCAACGCACCTTTGTTGAAAAATGAAGTGAACAGCATTGTTCGAGTCAACCCGAATGGTAAAGCTTCTGAAACCCGTTTTAAGGTTTTAGAAAAATTCCAAGAGGCGACGTTGATTCAAGCAAGCCCAATTACAGGCCGAACACACCAAATTCGTGTGCACGCTCAGTATACTGGTCACCCAATTGCTTGGGATGATCGCTACGGTGATCGTCGTTTTGATGCTTACACGGGTAAGGTTGGTCTTGATCGTCTGTTCCTACATGCAGCAAACATCAAGTTCACACACCCAGGTAGTGAAGAGAAGATGGATATCTCGGCGCCAATGGAAAGAAGGCTAGAGAAAGCCCTAACTGGTTTACGTAAGCTTTAAGAAGATACGAGATACGAAGGTATAGAGTGCCTCTAAATTTGTTCTTCAGTATCCATAAATGAGAAAGGTTGACGAATATCGTCAACCTTTTTTGTTTTCATCTGTTGTAGAAGATCCCCAAGTCGCTCGTTCCTCGCTCTTGAGGATGACGACTTTTTAAAATACGCTCTATATCATTAGTTGGTTAGATAAAATTGCGTGTTCCGCCATTCCCTAGACTGACGAAGGAAGGAGTAGGGAATCTCTAACAAAAGAGAGGGTATCCGTTATAGTACGCTCATTCCTTGCGCTTCTAACATATCAACCAGATCGATCAGAGGTAAACCGATCAAGGTATTCGGGTCCTTACCTTCCATCTGTTTAAATAGCGCGATACCTAACCCTTCACACATAAAGCTGCCCGCGCAGTAATAAGGCTGTTCTTTCTCAACGTAAGAAATGATCTGCTGCTGTGTTAAATCACGGAAATGCACGATGAAGGTATCTAAGCGACTGTCGGCTTTATTGGTTTCACTATTCCATACGGTTATCCCAGTATAGAAAGTGATGCTTTTGCCGCTTTGGCGAGATAGCTGCTCAATCGCTTTTTCACGAGTGTGTGGTTTACCAATGATTTCTCCATCAATCACACACACTTGATCGGAACCAATCACTAGGCTTGGTTGTTCGATAGTACAAGACTTGGCTTTTGTCTCGGCAAGACGCATCACTAACTGTTGAGGTGTCTCTTCTGGAAGTGGTGTTTCATCGCAGTCAGGCTTCGCTGTGACAAAGTCTAACTGTAGTTTTTTGAGGATCTCTTGCCTAAATGGAGATGTAGAAGCTAAAACTAGTTGGTAATTTCTCATTTTAATTTACAATTCGTGTAAGCATTTAGTTCAGGATAACGTAACTTATCCTGCTATTCATAATGCTCTGAACAGGAAAGGTAGGAAAGTACATTTTTTTTGCCATTTCCTTTGACTAAACACGATTTGGAAGATAAGATTCGCGCCCTATGCAAAAGGAAAAAATACCGCGTACAGTTGATCCGGCAAGAACGGCTCAAAAACGACTCGATATGGATGGTATCATTCAAGTCAGTCTTTTAAAGCGTTTAACCGAAACAACTGAAGGCGTAAAACGTGACGCGCAAGTCTCAATGTCATTTGGGCTTGATGAACAACGATTAGTCGTTATCTCTGGTAAAGCTAACGTCGAAGTCGATTTAGAGTGTCAACGTTGTAATGAGGTTTTCGCACATGAGTGCGATGTCCAATTTACTTATACTCCTGTTTACAGCGAGAAAAGTGAAGAGGAAGCACCGGAAGAGTACGATTTGGTAGATCTGAACGAGTACGGTGAGTTAGACCTGATTCAATTAGTTGAAGACGAGTTCATCCTTGGATTGCCACAAATAGCAATGCACGACGATGCGAAATGTAGCGTTAACTCAAATAACTTGGTGTTTGGTGAACTTCCTGAAGAAATTGAGGAAGATAAAAAGCCGAATCCATTTGATGTTTTAAAAAACTTAAAGAAGTAACTTATTAGTAAGTATCTTTAAGAATTTACATAGGAGTAGGGTCAATGGCCGTACAAAAGAGCAAGAAATCACGTTCAATGCGTGGCATGCGTCGTTCACACGATGCGCTAACTACAGCTGCACTTTCTGTAGACGCAACTTCAGGTGAAACTCACCTACGTCACAACGTGACTGCCGAAGGTTTCTACCGCGGCAAAAAGGTTATCAACAAGTAAGGTTGACCTTTGCAAAATCTAACCGTTGCGCTTGATGCAATGGGCGGGGACTTCGGTCCTCGTGTAACAGTGCCTGCCGCCGTGCAGGCACTGTCGTATTTCCCAGAGCTAAAAGTCATTCTCATAGGTGATCGAAATGCGATCACATCTCAATTATCTTCATTAGGTCGAATGCCTGATTCTCGTTTGAGTATCCAGCATTGTGATCGAGTCATTTCCAATTCTGAAAAACCTTCACTAGCCTTACGTAATAGTCAGGGTAGTTCTATGCGTGCTGCTATCGATCTGGTTGCCGAATCACAGGCTGATGCTTGTGTGAGTGGTGGTAACACTGGCGCACTGATGGCGTTATCTCGTTTCAGACTCAAACTCCTTCCCGGTATTGATAGGCCTGCATTGGTTTCAGCTTTGCCTACTGCTTCTGGCAACCGTACATGGATGCTTGATTTAGGAGCGAACGTTTCTAGTGACGCAGATTCACTGTTTCAGTTTGCTGTAATGGGCAGTGCATTAGCAGAACAACATTTAGGTCGTGCTCCACGTGTCGCTATCTTGAATATCGGTGCAGAAGAAATCAAAGGCAATGACCTTGTGAAACGATGCGCGGAAATGTTGTCTAATACTCAGTCTGTGAACTTCATAGGCTATATTGAAGGTAATCAATTACTTCAAGATGCTGCTGATGTCGTCGTATGTGATGGTTTTGTGGGCAATGTCTGCTTAAAAACGTGCGAAGGTACGGCTCAGCTCTTTATTGATAAGCTAAAAACGCGCATGATGGCTTCAACAATAAAGGGTTGGATCGCCAGAATGTTGTTTTCTGAGCTATTTACTGAATTAAAAACCTTGAACCCCGACCAGTATAACGGCGCAAGTTTGTTAGGATTGCGCGGCATTGTCATTAAAAGTCATGGAAGTGCTGATGTGTCTGCAGTCGTCAACGCGATTGGTGAAGCAGTACACGAGGTCAAACGACAAGTCCCCAGCCGCATTAGCGATCGTTTGGAAGCGGTTTTACTCGAGAGGCATTATTAGTCTTCATGTATAGCAAAATTTTAGGTACTGGCAGCTACTTGCCATCTCAGGTGCGTACTAACGCAGACTTAGAGAAAATGGTAGAGACTAGCGATGAGTGGATCGTTGCTAGAACAGGTATTAAAGAGCGTCGTATTTCAGCGGAAAACGAAACCGTTGCGGATATGGCGTTTTACGCTGCTGAAAATGCCATTGAAATGGCAGGTATCGACAAAGAAGAGATTGATTTAATCATCGTTGCGACAACCAGCAGTAGCCACACATTCCCGTCTTCGGCATGTCAGGTACAAGGCAAGCTTGGTATCAAAGGCTGCCCTGCGTTTGATTTGGCTGCAGCGTGTTCTGGTTTTGTCTACGCACTGTCTGTTGCTGATCAACACATCAAGACTGGCATGTGTAAGAACGTTTTGGTAATTGGTGCGGATGCACTGTCAAAAACCTGTGATCCGACTGACCGCTCTACTATCATCCTATTTGGTGATGCAGCAGGCGCGGTGGTTGTAGGCGCAAGCGAAGAGCCAGGTATTTTGTCTACTCATATTTACTCTGACGGTAAATACGGTGAGCTTCTAAGCTTAGAAGTACCAGAGCGTGGCGGTGATGCAGACAAATGGCTGCACATGGCGGGCAACGAAGTATTTAAAGTGGCGGTAACTCAGCTTTCTAAGCTAGTTAAAGACACATTAGCGGCGAACAATATGGATAAGTCAGAGCTTGATTGGTTAGTTCCACACCAAGCGAATTACCGTATTATTTCGGCAACCGCTAAAAAGCTGACGATGTCGCTTGACCAAGTTGTGATTACTCTTGATAAGCATGGCAATACGTCGGCAGCTACCGTACCAACGGCCCTTGATGAGGCTGTTCGCGACGGGCGAATTAAACGTGGTCAAACGCTTCTACTTGAAGCATTTGGCGGCGGCTTCACTTGGGGTTCTGCGTTAGTTAAATTCTAACCCCAAGCGATAATCAACAAACAAGGCACATAACTTATGTGCCTTATTCAATTTTTTGCTTTGCTTAAAGGAAAATTACAATGAGCAAATTTGCTATCGTATTCCCAGGCCAAGGCTCTCAAGCTATCGGTATGCTTGCTGACCTAGGCGAACAGTATGATGTTGTTAAAAAGACATTTGCTGAAGCTTCAGAAGCACTTGGTTACGATCTATGGGCATTGGTTCAAGATGGTCCTGTAGAAAATCTAAATGAAACTTTTCGCACTCAACCGGCTCTATTAACAGCGTCTGTTGCAATTTGGCGTGTATGGCAAGAGCTTGGCCTAGAGCAACCTGTAAATCTAGCAGGTCACAGCCTAGGTGAATATTCTGCACTTGTATGTGCCGGCGTTATCGACTTTAAAGAAGCGATCAAGCTGGTTGAACTACGTGGTCAACTGATGCAAGAAGCGGTTCCTGCGGGTGTTGGTGCAATGTACGCAATCATCGGTCTAGACGATGAAGCGATTGCTAAAGCGTGTGAAGAAGCTGCGCAAGACGAAGTTGTGTCTCCAGTTAACTTTAACTCTCCTGGCCAAGTTGTTATCGCGGGTAACAAAGCGGCAGTAGAGCGTGCTGGTGCACTTTGTAAAGAAGCGGGCGCTAAGCGTGCACTTCCGCTACCTGTTTCTGTGCCGTCTCACTGTGCACTGATGAAGCCAGCAGCAGACAAGCTAGCGGTGGCTCTAGAAGCTCTAGAGTTCAACACGCCAGCATTGCCTGTTATCAATAACGTTGATGTTATCGCTGAAACAGATCCTGCAAAAATTAAAGACGCACTTGTTCGTCAGCTGTACAGCCCAGTTCGTTGGACTGAAGGCGTACAAGCGATGAATGAGCAAGGCGTTGAGAAGCTACTTGAATTAGGCCCTGGTAAAGTTCTTACTGGTCTAACAAAACGAATCGTAAAAACTATGACAGCTGCTGCAGTTAATGACACTGCATCACTAGAAGCTGCTAAGTAAATAACCACTTAATAGAGAAGTTATGATGAATTTAGAAGGCAAAGTTGCACTAGTTACAGGCGCAAGCCGTGGCATCGGTCGTGCAATCGCTGAACTTTTAGTTGAGCGTGGTGCTAAAGTTATCGGTACTGCGACATCTGAAGGCGGCGCAGCTGCAATCAGCGAGTACCTTGGTGAGAACGGTAAAGGTCTTGCTCTTAATGTAACGGATACTGACTCAATTGCTGCTACACTGAAAACCATCAACGATGAATTCGGTGCGATTGACATTCTAGTTAACAACGCAGGTATCACTCGTGATAACCTACTGATGCGTATGAAAGACGACGAATGGAATGACATCATCGATACTAACCTAACGCCTATTTTCCGCATGTCTAAAGCTGTATTGCGTGGCATGATGAAGAAACGTCAAGGCCGTATCGTAAACGTTGGTTCTGTAGTAGGTACTATGGGTAACGCTGGTCAAGCTAACTACGCAGCTGCAAAAGCAGGCGTAATTGGTTTTACTAAATCAATGGCTCGTGAAGTTGCGTCTCGTGGCGTTACAGTGAACACTGTAGCTCCTGGTTTCATCGAAACTGACATGACTAAAGCGCTAAATGATGACCAACGTGCAGCAACTTTGGCGAATGTACCAGCAGGTCGACTAGGTGACCCTCGCGAAATCGCTGAAGCTGTGGTATTTTTGGCGTCACCTGCGGCAGCTTATATCACAGGTGAAACACTTCACGTCAATGGCGGTATGTACATGGTGTAAATTATGTGCAACATTTGTGCATGATTTAAGTCAAGATCATACGTAATTTCGGTTAAAATCGTGAAAATTGTGGTTTGACCAGAAAAGTTGACCTTGCAACTTTCAATAGATTGAATAAACTACGGAAAACATCGCATAAAGCGAACTCTGTAAAGGAAAAGAAAAAATGAGCAACCTCGAAGAACGCGTAAAGAAAATCATTGTTGAACAGCTAGGTGTAGACGAAGCTGAAGTTAAAAACGAAGCTTCTTTCGTTGATGACCTAGGTGCAGATTCTCTAGACACAGTAGAGCTAGTAATGGCTCTAGAAGAAGAATTTGACACTGAAATCCCAGATGAAGAAGCTGAGAAAATTACTACTGTTCAAGCAGCTATCGATTACGTAACTAGCGCTCAGTAATAATCTCTCCCAGGCGGTCACCTCGACCGCCTGTGTTTTATCTAACTCATCTATCCTCATCTTAAATCACCTCAATCCCCGGAGTGTAAAATCGTGTCCAAGCGTCGTGTAGTTGTCACTGGCATGGGTATGTTGTCACCGGTAGGCAACACTGTAGAATCTTCTTGGAAAGCCCTGCTAGCTGGTCAAAGTGGTATCGTTAATATCGATCATTTTGATGCAACCAATTTCTCAACTCGTTTTGCAGGTCTAGTTAAAGACTTTAACTGCGAAGAGTATATGACTAAAAAAGATGCTCGTAAGATGGACTTGTTCATCCAGTACGGCGTCGCAGCAGGTATTCAAGCTTTAGATGATTCAGCCCTAACTATTACTGAAGAAAACGCTCCACGTGTGGGTGTTGCTATCGGTTCTGGTATTGGTGGTCTTGGTTTGATCGAAGCCGGTCACCAAGCTCTAACTGAAAAAGGCCCTCGTAAGATCAGCCCGTTCTTCGTACCGTCGACGATCGTGAATATGATTGCTGGTCACATGTCTATCATGCGTGGCCTACGCGGTCCAAACATCGCGATTTCTACTGCATGTACGACTGGCCTACATAACATTGGTCACGCGGCTCGTATGATTGCATACGGCGATGCAGACGCAATGCTAGCGGGTGGTGCTGAAAAAGCATCAACTCCACTAGGTATGGGCGGTTTTGGTGCGGCTAAAGCACTTTCTACTCGTAACGATGAGCCTCAAAAAGCTTCTCGTCCATGGGACAAAGGCCGTGATGGCTTCGTTCTTGGCGACGGTGCAGGCATGATGGTTCTTGAAGAGTACGAACATGCGAAAGCTCGTGGCGCTAAGATTTACTGTGAGCTAGTTGGCTTCGGTATGTCGGGTGACGCTTACCACATGACATCTCCAAGTGAAGATGGCTCAGGTGGCGCACTAGCAATGGAAGCGGCTATGCGTGATGCTGGCATTACTGGTGAACAAATCGGTTATGTAAACGCACACGGTACTTCGACTCCTGCTGGTGACGTAGCGGAAGTTAAGGGCATCAAGCGTGCTCTTGGCGAAGCAGGCAGCAAGCAAGTATTGGTTTCTTCTACGAAATCAATGACAGGCCACCTTCTAGGTGCTGCTGGTTCTGCTGAAGCTATCATCACGGCTATGTCTCTGGTTGACCAAATTGTTCCACCAACAATCAACCTAGATGATCCTGAAGAAGGCTTAGATATTGACTTAGTACCTCACACTGCGCGTGAAGTTAGCAACATGGAATATGCTGCATGTAACTCATTCGGTTTCGGTGGTACAAACGGCTGTTTGATCTTCAAAAAGATTTAATCATCTTATTAAAGACGTAAACACTCGTAGATAGTCACAATTAGACTTGTTTTTAAACGGCTTGATGCTTTAGCATTGAGCCGTTTCTTTTTATGGGGAAAAACATGTTTTGGGTTGATGGAGAAAGCCAGCAAACTATCGATATTTTGGATCGCTCGTTTCAGTACGGAGACGGCTGTTTTACGACAATGCTCGTGAGTGATGGTGAGATACAACATCTTCACGATCATCAGCACCGTGTCGACGAGTGCCTTAAAGCGCTACGCATTTCTGCTCTTGATTGGGATGTTGTTAGTCTTTGGCTCGATACTGCGCTTCAACACATCCAACATAACGCTCTTCATGGCACAAAGAGCCTTGATGGTTCAAAGAAGCTCCATAACGCCAACAAGCCTCATAATCAAAAAGCAGGGATCAAGCTGCACGTTAGTCGTGGAGCGGGTGGGCGTGGCTACAGTACCAAGAATATCGCCAAGCCGACAATCACCATCAGTACCTTTGATTACCCAAGCCATTATTCAGCGTGGCAAGACTCCGGTGTTGAACTCGGTATCTGCCATCAAGCGCTAGGTTTGAGCCCACTACTGGCTGGCCATAAGCACAATAATCGCCTTGAGCAGATTTTGATGAAAGATGAAATGGATCAAGCTAATGAAGTGGATGGCGTGGTTCTTGATATATCGGGCAATGTGATTGAAACCACCATGGCCAATCTGTTCTGGCGCAAAGGTCAGTCGATATACACACCTCAACTCACTCAAAGTGGTGTCGCGGGGGTTATGCGTAAGCAAGTGTTAACCGCGCTGAATCAGGCTGAACTTTCCGTTACAATTAGTGACTACTGCTTATCTCAACTCATGCAAGCTGATGAGGTTTTCATGACAAACTCCATTTTAGGGGTTGCCCCAGTTACCCGTATTAGTGATACCCAATTTAACATTGGAACCATTACTCGTAGCCTTCAAGGACAACTAAACTCGTGATCAAAAAGTTATTTATTTTTATTATCTTGTGCTTAATTGCAGCCGGTGCTGCTGGTTTTTATGTTTACAACCAAGCGCAAGATAACCTGAAACAAGTTATTCAATTAGAAAAACCACAAGTCGTGACTGTTGCTTCAGGTAGCAGCTTTAACCGCGTTCTAGCCCAGTTGATTAACGAGGGGCTGTTTGAGGCTTCTCCTTACGAGAAATTAATCCGTAAGTTACATCCTGAGCTTGTAGACGTAAAAGCGGGTACTTTCCTGCTTGAACCGGGTTTAACCTTAGAGCAAGCGCTACAGGTGCTTGTAGAAGGGAAAGAACACCAGTTTACTATTACCTTTGTTGAAGGCAGTCGTTTTGACGAATGGCTTGTTCAGCTAAAAGACAACGAATTCATTCAACAGACATTGGATGGCGTTTCTGAAAAAGAGATCGCTGAAAAGTTGGGTATTGAAAACGAAAAGCTAGAAGGTCTCTTCTTAGCAGAAACATACCACTACACCTACGGCACCACTGATTTAGATTTGTTGAAGCGCGCGCATCGAGACCTAATGAGCGTGGTGAATGAAGAGTGGGAAAATCGAGCGGATAAGCTGCCTCTTAAATCGCCATACGAAGCGTTAATTCTTGCATCTATCATTGAGAAAGAGACTGCTGTTGCGTCAGAACGTGAGCGTGTTTCTTCTGTGTTTGTTAACCGTCTAAACAAGCGTATGCGTTTGCAAACTGACCCAACGGTTATCTATGGCATGGGTGACAGCTACGATGGCAACATCCGTAAGAAAGACTTACGCACGCCAACGCCTTACAACACCTATACAATGAGTGGCTTGCCACCGACACCTATCGCTATGGCAGGCAAAGCGTCTATCAACGCGGCGTTGAATCCAGAGAAGAGCAACTACTTGTATTTCGTTGCGAGTGGAACAGGTGGTCACGTATTTTCAAAGAGTTTGACTGAGCATAACCGTGCAGTGCGAGCTTACTTAAAGCAATTAAGAAAAAACAGATAAAGAAATAATTATGAATCAGTCGAAATTTATCGTGGTTGAAGGCCTTGAAGGCGCTGGCAAAAGCACAGCAATCAATGCCATCGTTGAGACATTAAAAGCATCGGGTGTTGAAGATATTGTTAATACTCGCGAGCCGGGTGGTACTGTCTTAGCTGAAAAGATGCGTTCATTGGTTAAAGAAGAGCACGAAGGCGAGAAGCTTCAAGACATGACTGAATTGCTGTTGATGTATGCAGCACGTGTTCAATTAGTCGAGAACGTCATCAAGCCGGCACTCGCCAATGGTCAATGGGTATTGGGTGATCGTCATGATATGTCTTCACAGGCATACCAAGGTGGTGGTCGCCAGATCGCGCGCACGACTATGGAATCACTGAAAGCAACCACGCTAGGCGGCTTTAAACCCGATCTAACGCTATATTTGGACCTAGACCCTAGAGTAGGGCTAGAGCGTGCTAGAGGCCGTGGTGAGCTTGATAGAATTGAAAAGATGGACATCTCATTTTTCGACCGCACGCGTGAGCGCTATCTAGAAATTGCAGAACAAGATGATTCTGTACTTGTGATTAACGCGCAGCAAGAAATTGAGCAAGTAGCCGCTGATATTAAAGTCGCGCTAACTGCTTGGCTCGACAAACAGTAGGTAGTCATGGCTGAAGTGTATTCTTGGCTCACACCGGTATGGAGTGAGTGGAAAAAAAGTCTCGATGCGGAGCGTTTTCCTAACTCTGTGATTGTTAATGCACCGGAAGGGCTCGGCGTTGATGCTTTGATTAGCCAACTTACCGACGCATTGATGTGCACGAACTATGAAAGCGAGTCGTGCGGGTTTTGCCACAGCTGTGAGTTAATGAAGTCGGGCAGTCATCCTGATTTTCATGTGATCTCACCCGAGAAAGAAGGTAAGTCGATCACGGTTGATCAAGTGCGTGCCAGTAACCGCTGGGCTCAAGAGTCTTCTCAGTTAGGTGGTTTGCGCGTTATTTTGCTTAACCCTGCTGAAGCAATGAACGAATCGGCTTCCAACGCACTATTGAAAACTCTGGAAGAGCCATCAAGCAAGTGCATCTTCATTCTGTCTACTCGTAACAGTAATCGCTTAATGCCGACTATTATTAGCCGTTGTCAGCAATTCAATGTGGTTAGTCCGCAGTTAGAGACAGCATCAGCGTGGTTAGATGGTGAAGTGGGCAAAGCGGTACCGCAGTATATTTTAGCACTCAATGACAACGCGCCTTTAAAAGCAAAAGCGATGTTTGAGCAAGGTGGCGTTGAAGCTTCAACAAAAGCGCTCGATGGCTTTGTGAATGTGATAAAAGGCACTCAACCTGACATGCTAAAGTTCTCTACAGAGCTTAGCAAAGACCCTTTGATTCAACTTGGCTGGCTTTGGCATCTATTGTCAGATGTACAGAAGCTGCATTTTGGTTTGGCGAATCAGGCTTTCACTCCGAGTGCGAAAGCACTGTGTGAGGCGATGTCTTATCAAAGTGCTTATGCAGCATCGAATAAACTGCTGACATTGATTGAGCAGTTAAAGCAACACCCTGGGCTCAATACGGAGCTACTCATAATGAATTGGCTGATAGCCACTTGCGAGGAAACATGTTCGTAGATTCCCACTGTCATTTAGACAAACTGGATTACCAAGATTTACACACCAGCGTAGAAGATGTGGTTAACAAGGCGAAGGCTGCTAATGTAGACCAATTGCTTTCTGTCGGTGTGACACTCGATTCGTTTGAAAATATGCTCGAGATGATCTCGCCGTTTGATAACGTTAAAGCCTCTTGTGGCGTTCACCCTCTCGATGTTGAAAGTGATTTCAGCCTAGAGACAATGCGTGAATACGCGAGCAACCCTAAGGTTGTGGCGATTGGAGAGACAGGTTTAGATTATCACTACCAACCAGAGACGGCGGAGCTGCAACAGCTACGATTTAAGCAGCATGTTGAGTTAGCCGTTGAGCTGAATAAACCTTTGATCATTCACACTCGTAACGCACGTGAAGACACATTAGCTATTTTACGTGATGGCGGAGCTGAGAAGTGTGGCGGTGTGATTCACTGCTTTACCGAAGATCAAGCATTCGCAGAAGCAGCAATGGAACTAGGTTTCTATATCTCAATTTCAGGCATTGTGACCTTTAAGCAGGCTACAGAACTTAAAGAAGTTGTTAAAAACCTACCGCTAAACAGGTTGCTGATCGAGACGGATTCTCCATACTTGGCGCCCATTCCATATCGTGGAAAGCAGAATCAACCTGCATATGTCGTCGAAGTGGCGGCCTACATTGCGCAATTAAAAGGTGTGTCGATGAAAGAGGTTGCCGAACAAACGACCAAAAATTACCAAAAACTTTTTTTGCGATAAAAATCTAAGTAAACAAATAAAAGGGAGCAAAAGCTCCCTTTTTGTGTTTTTGATCACCAAAAATACGTTTTTTTTTAATGTTTACGAATTATGTTGAACTTGAGAGCGCTAATTATAACATTTGTAATTTTGTTACTAAAAATAACATTCGCTCCTATTTTATTTACCCAGTAAAATAATAGGGCTCTTGAAAAATACTTATATATTTCAATGCATTAAACACTTGTAAAGCATTGCATTTCTAGATTTGACATGTGATCCAAGACGTGTTTTGAAACTAAATTTCGTAAGTGACTAGAAAGTTAGTTCCCCATCAATATATATTTAGCGGCAGAAAATATAATGCAATACATGGTTACATTTTCGCAGGGTGCTAACATATAGGCTACGGGGGTGTGCCGTTAGAACCCAATATAATTATTTTATCTTTATCAGGAGCATAAACATGTTTAAGAACCTTTTTGCTAGCCTGCAGAAAGTTGGTAAGTCTCTGATGCTTCCAGTATCAGTTTTACCAGTTGCGGGTATTTTGCTAGGTGTCGGTGCAGCAGATCTTCCTTTCATTCCAGAAATCGTTTCAAACTTAATGGAACAAGCTGGTGGTTCAGTATTCGGTCAAATGGCACTACTGTTCGCAGTAGGTGTTGCACTTGGCTTTACTAACAACGATGGTGTAGCGGGTCTAGCTGCTATCGTTGGTTATGGCATCATGACTGCTACACTTGGCGTAATGGCTGGTGTAATGGGCGTTGATAAAATCGATACTGGTGTACTAGGTGGTATCCTAGTCGGTGGTGTTGCTGCTTGGGCATTCAACCGTTTCTTCCGTATTCAACTACCAGAGTACCTTGGCTTCTTCGCTGGTAAGCGTGCTGTGCCAATCATCACAGGTTTCTCTGCGATTGGTCTAGCAATCCTACTATCTGTAGTATGGCCACCAGTTGGCGGCGCTATCTCTGCGTTCTCTGATTGGGCTGCTCACCAAAACCCACAAGTGGCGTTTGGTATCTACGGTATCGTTGAGCGTTCTCTAATTCCATTTGGTCTTCACCACGTTTGGAACGTACCTTTCTTCTTTGAAGCTGGTACTTGTGTAAACGCTGCTGGCGAAACTCAAAACGGTGTTCTTACTTGTTACTTAGTTGCTGATGACGCATCTCGTGCAGCGGGCAATGGCTTCGGTCAGCTAGCTGGTGGTTACATGTTCAAGATGTTCGGTCTACCTGCTGCTGCAATCGCGATTGCACACTCAGCTAAGCCTGAAAACCGCGCTAAAGTAATGGGCATCATGGCTTCTGCTGCGTTGACTTCATTCCTAACGGGTATCACTGAACCAATCGAATTCTCTTTCCTATTCGTTGCTCCAGTACTGTACGCAATCCACGCTCTACTAGCTGGTTCTGCATACGTTCTTGCGAACACTCTAGGTTTTGTACACGGTACATCTTTCTCACACGGTCTAATCGACTTCCTAGTTCTATCTGGCAACGCGTCTAAGATGGGCCTAATGGTTGTATGTGGTATTGCTTACGCTGCAATTTACTACATCGTATTCCGCACTGTGATTAAAGCTCTAGACCTTAAAACTCCAGGCCGTGAAGACGAGACTGAAGAAGAGTCAGTTGCGACTGGTTCTGAACTTGCTGGTGAGCTAGTTGCTGCATTCGGTGGCAAAGCGAACATCACTGGTCTTGACGCTTGTATTACTCGTCTACGTGTTGCAGTAGCTGATACAGCTCTTGTTGACCAAGACAAGCTGAAGAAACTAGGCGCTGCAGGTGTTGTAGTAGTAGCGGGTGGCGTACAAGCTATCTTCGGTACTAAGTCTGACAACCTTAAGACAGACATGGATGAGTGGATCCGTAACAACGGTTAATTCTCTGATTCAATAAATTGAAAGGAGGCCGAAAGGCCTCCTTTTTTGTTTTCTGCTCTATGAAAGATCTATTGTGCTTAATCTCCATTAACTCAGATACTTATCATTCAACTCGATCAGTTGATGGTTGCTCTTAAATTTTTCGTGTCTTTTATCTTTTACCTAGCGATGACACCTTTCGTTATTATTCCAGTAAACTACCGCTTTTAAACACAGTCTGAGAATATTATGAAACATCGTTACTTGATCGGCCTTATGTGCTGCAGCGGAGCCTCGTTTGCTCACGCTTCTGAAGCTCCAGCTTTGGAAGTTGGACTTGCCATTGACCAAGACCTGAGTGTCGTTGTGGAATTTGATCAGAAATACCGTGCTACGATTGGCAATGACGGCGCTGCCTTTGATTACATTTTGAAGCGTGGTCAGTTCGAGACTGAAGCTCCGTTGAGCTGGTACGTCGGTGCTGGTGCTTGGGCTGAATGGAATGACGACTTTGGCTTACGCTTGCCGTTAGGCGTGAAAGTGAATTTCTACGAAGGTTGGAATGCTTACGCTCAAGTTCACCCTGAACTCGATATGTATAAAGGTGTTGAGTTGCAAGTGGGCGGCGCTTTAGGTGTTACCTATAAGTTCTAACCTGAACTAAAACCGTTTTAATAATGAAAAAACCAGCATTTAGCTGGTTTTTTAGTTTGGGCCGATCTTATATTTTTGCTTCATTGAGCCGCTTAGAAAGTAAAACTCAGTCCGACATTGGCTTGGAATTGGTTCATCCAGTCGGTATCAAAGCGAATGATGCACTCTTGCCCGTTATTTGGGATATTACAAACACCGGAGGTATCGTTGTCGACAACCGTGCCTAACCAACGTACTTGTGTGTTCAACGCTAGTCGGTCACTAAATTTGTACTCTAAGCCACCAAAGATAGAAGTTGAGAATCCATACTTATCTTTTGCCCAGTCTACATCGACGTAAGAAGCACCCAGGCCTAGCCCTAGATAACCCGACAACACAGGCGAAGCAGGGTAGTAGATGCTGCTTTGAAGGTGCAGGTATTGGATGGAGGAGCTTAGGTTAAGCGTTTCTAATTCCGAGCTCTGATTGGAGTAGAAGAAGCCGATGCGTCCTTTTTCAAGTGGCGTTTCAATGGCAAAGGTGTAATTTTCAGAGCCTTTCATGTCATAGGTTTTACCGTCCTGGTCTTCGACACTGCCACCGCCGGTATAACCTACCATAGGTGTAATGATGATCTCCGGCGAAGCATACGCGCTTGAAACGGAGAGAAGCGTAATCAGTGCCATCATATTTGCTTTGTTATTCATGAGTATATCCTTATCCATACACTTACTAATTGTGATGGTTACATCAATATTGTGCGACTAATTTCGACGATTCTTGAAGATACTTCACACACCTGATAGTACTTAAATAGAGACTCGACAAATTAATAATAAACCAGAGGTGTCTATGGACCATAATCTGAAAAATGCCCTACAAATTACCGTGTTTATCTACATGATCATTCTTTCATTTGGCTTTATTGCGATTGGTAGTTAATACCATCTATTGCGAGGCTGAGTTTTGATACTCAGGGAATAATGAATAGTGGGATTATAACCAATATTGATACAGCAATAGACTTGGATTATTACGCTAAGTTTATTGCTGGAAAAACAGCACTGGTCGCTCAAGGTGGCGGACAGAGAAGTATTTTTACTTCTGGAGTGCTGGATGCCTTTCTTCTCTCAAATTTTGACCCCTTCGACGAATTTTTTGGTACCTCAGCAGGTGCTCTCAACTTATGTGCTTATCTGTGCCGTGATAAAGGCCTTGGGCGTTCTTTTGTTCTCGACCTCACAACCTCACCAGAGTTCTTCAATCTCTTTTCCTATATACGACACAGAAAGAACCTAGGATTAGAATGGGCGCTAGAACAAATCATGGCTTACCCATATAAGCTCGATCTGGATTTAGGGCGACAAACGCTAGGCGATCGCCACTTCTATGCGGCTGTAACGGATTCCAAAGACTTACGAGACCACTACTTCCCATTATTGGGCGAAGATTGGTACAAGGTGATGATTGCGACCTGTGCTATTCCTCGCTTGTACAATGACGAAGTCTTTATTGGTGACAGTGCTTATGTGGACGGTGGTGTATCGGCGTGTATCCCAGTTCAGGAAGCGTGGCGAAGACAAGCTCGTTCTATTGTGGTGATTCGTACTGAGCCAGTGGTGGAGGAAGGTAATACCCATTTGGTTGAAGCACCAGTTAAGGGATCTTCAGTCAAAGCGCCTAAACCTATATCTGCAGAAGAACTGGAGTGGTTCCGCGAATCTTTCGACAGTGTTCAAGGCCATTGGCAACAGAAAGTGGAACAGTGGAAAACCGACTGGACCTCTTTCTTCCAACAACAAATTATGCGCTCAAAAGAGCAGAAGCGTGACCGTGGGCATTTAGACCTGCTGAACGGTGGTCGCTGGCTATTTGGTGCAGATGATATTTATCGCTTAAGTCATTTAATCGGAGATAAGTTTGATTCAGGGTTGGCTGACATGCTGATGGTGCATTATCAGACCTACTCATTGACTCAGGATTTTTTGAATTCGCCACCAGACGACGCGTTTGTGGTTCAGATAGCACCTAGTCAAACGCTTAAATCGAGCTCATTAATGAGTCATAAAGATGATTTACTGCATGATTACGAATTGGGTTTAGAAGCCGGTTACCGATTTGTGGAGACCTATACCTCAACGGAAAACGCTCGCAACTCGCATATGCCACAGTTAGCCACCATTGCTGCGGGTAACTAATTCCCGAAGTTGATGAGCTAGCATGCTGTGAGCTCGTTATGCTGTTTAAGCAGATTTTAGTGAGTCGTGTTCTGAAATGAAAAAGGGTTATTGAACTTGGTTCGATAACCCTTTTAAGTTTTTGAGATTAGGCGAATCGTTTCGCCTTAAGGTCAAATATTAGGTGACAGGCAAGATTCTCATACAGTTGGTTGACCCTGCTACATCCATAATGTCGCCTTGAGTGACGATCACTAGGTCACCAAACTTAAGGTGTCCTTTCTCTTTCAAGCAAGTGAGTGTAGATAGTGCAATGTCAAAGCTGTCTTCGGCTTCTGTCTCGAAGTAGATTGGTGTCACACCTCGGTATAAGGTACAGCGATTAAGCGTTCCTTCGTTACGAGACAGCGCGTAGATCGGCATGTCGGCACTCAGGCGAGACATCATCAGTGCGGTGCGGCCTGACTCGGTGAGAGTGACAACGCCTTTAATGCCTTCCATATGGTTTGCAGAGTAGATGGTCGCCATCGAAACGGTTTCTTCGGCAGTAACAAAGGTGCGGTCAATACGGTAATTGGATTGGTTATTAATGCCTGCCATTTTTTCCGCACCAATACAGACTTCAGCCATCGATTTTACGGTCTCGACTGGGTAGTCACCAGCTGCAGTTTCACCAGAAAGCATCACAGCATCGGTGCCATCGAGTACGGCGTTGGCAACATCCATAACTTCGGCACGGGTTGGCATTGGCGCAGAAATCATTGATTCCATCATCTGAGTTGCGGTGATGACAGTTCGGTTAAGCGCTCTGGCACGGCGTATAAGCTGTTTTTGTACTCCGACTAACTCAGGGTCGCCAATTTCCACTCCGAGGTCACCACGAGCCACCATGACCACATCTGAGGCCATTATGATGTCATCCATGTTCTCAACTGTAGCTACTGTCTCTGCTCGCTCCACTTTTGCGACGAGGTGAGCTTCTAAGCCGGCTTCTCGTGCAAGCTGACGAGCATAGTGCATGTCTTCACCATTACGAGGGAAAGACACCGCTAGGTAATCCACTTTGATTTGTGCGGCGGTGACGATGTCGCGCTTGTCTTTTTCTGTTAGCGCTTCTGCGGAAAGGCCACCCCCTTTTTTGTTGATGCCTTTGTTATTTGAGAGTGGGCCGCCAATGATGACTTCGGTATGAACGCGACAGCCTTCCACTTTGGTTACTTTGAGTTGAACACGACCATCGTCAAGCAACAGTATATCGCCGGCGGATACGTCGTTAGGCAGTTCTTTGTAATCAAGGCCAACGGCTTCTTGATTGCCTTCACCTAAACCTAGGCTGCTATCGAGAGTGAACAGGTCGCCTACGGCAAGTTGGATTTTGCCATCTTTGAATGTCGACACACGAATCTTGGGACCTTGTAAGTCTCCGAGAATGGCGATTTGAGTACCGTGTCTTTTTGCTATTGCTCTGACTTTTTCTGCGCGTTGTATATGGTCGTCGCTGGTGCCGTGAGAGAAGTTCATACGAACAATATTGGCACCGGCTTTGATGATCTCTTCAAGCACGTTACCTTTATCAGTAGAAGGGCCTAGCGTTGTGACGATTTTCGTTTTTCTTAATTCGGCTGTCATGAATACTCCTAGAGTGAGGCCAAGTAATCTTTTAAAAGACTGAATTAAGTATATGCATTAATTGATAATTTATTGGGAGCTAGGAGGATATTTCTTGATTTGCCTTTAATTATTGAATTCAGGGCTCAAATGCGATGTTTTATTCTGAAAATTAAGTCGCAAATTATCGATGTGGGTGTTAATTTTCCTCGAACTATTTGACTCGATACACAAAGATTCATGTATATACGTGATACTGGTCACGGCGATATACCAAGTGACTTCACAATTACTTCGCAAAGTAAAAAAATTACCTCGTTGATGATTTCTGGAGCGTAAAATGTACATGGCTCAACCGGGCCATATTGATCATATCAAACAGGTCAATGCTGGTCGTGTATATAAACTAATTGACCTTAAAGGTCCTATTTCTCGTATCGATCTGTCCAAGCAAAGTGAGTTGGCTCCGGCGAGTATTACTAAAATTACCCGTGAACTCATTGAAGCTCACCTTATTCACGAAACGACGGTTCAAGAAGCCACGACTCGTGGGCGTCCTGCTGTCGGTCTGCAAACCAATAACGAAGGTTGGCAATTTTTGTCGATGCGTCTTGGTCGCGGATACTTGACGATCGCGCTCCATGAATTGGGCGGCGACGTGCTTATCGATACCAAGATTGATATCCATGAACGTGATCAAGACGATGTGCTTGCGCGTCTTCTCCATGAAATCGATGAGTTCTTCCAAACCTATGCCGAGCAACTCGACAGGGTGACGAGTATCGCTATCACACTGCCAGGTCTGGTGAATTCAGAGCAAGGTATTGTGTTGCAGATGCCGCACTATAACGTTGAAAACTTAGCGTTGGGGCCGGAGATCTACAAAGAAACCGGTTTGCCAGTTTTTATTGCCAATGATACCCGAGCGTGGGCATTAGCAGAAAAGCTGTTTGGTAACTCACAAGACAACGACAACTCTGTTCTTATCTCGATTCACCACGGTTTAGGTGCCGGGATCATTCTTGATGGTCGCGTTCTGCAAGGACGTCACGGTAACATCGGTGAGTTGGGGCATATCCAGATCGACAAGGAAGGCAAGCTTTGCCACTGTGGTAATCGAGGCTGTTTAGAAACGGTGGCGAGTTCTCAGGCAATCCGTGAGCAAGTCAAAGAGCGATTGGTAAATGGTGAAGAATCAACGCTAACGGTGTTTGAAGACGTCACTATTGAACAGATCTGTGCTGCCGCTGCTAATGGGGATCCGCTGGCTGTCGAAGTGATTGAACAGTTAGGCCGTTATCTAGGTTCTGCGATTGCGATTGTGATTAACCTGTTCAACCCAGAGAAAATCTTGGTGGGTGGTGTTATCAATCAGGCGAAGAGCGTGTTATACCCGGCGATTCAAAAGTGTATCGAAGAGCAGAGTCTATCGGTTTACCATAAAGACTTAGAGCTGGTGGAATCTCGTTTTTATAAGCAGGCAACCATGCCAGGTGCTGCGCTCATCAAGCAGGCCTTATACGATGGCCAACTGTTAATGAAAGTTATTGAAGGTTAACCCCTTTTTCTCGTCTTGTAGCCTTACCTTGAACCTTTCCATGTACTTAAGCTTTGTATAACATCATTTGTTGTACTTAGTTTAAGCATTCTGTGCATTGGCGCTTTGCTTTAACCTATTGAAGTAGGCTATTGTAGCCACAGTTATTATTTGTCACTAAGGTGTTGTATGTCTGGCGTTTTAAATTCGGTTGATCAGAGAACCAAACTGGTCGGTGAAAACCGTCTGGAACTCTTGTTATTCAGCTTAAATAGTCGTCAACTATTTGCGATTAACGTATTTAAAGTGAAAGAAGTCCTCAAAGTGCCAGTACTCACTCGCTTACCGGGCTCTCATCATCATATTACGGGTGTTGCGTCTTTACGTGGTGAATCGGTGCCTGTTATCGATTTACGCAGTGCCATTGGCTTTCCGCCATCTCGTGCGGAGTCTCAAGAGAGCAACCTGATTATTACGGAATACAACCGAACCGTACAAGGTTTCTTGGTTGGGCAAGTTCGTAATATCGTGAACACGACATGGACAGAAATCCAGCCGCCGCCAAAGACAACAGGCCGTGCAAACTACCTAACCGCTATTACGCATATTCAAGAAGAAGAGCAGCACAAGATCGTCGAGATCATCGATGTTGAGAAAGTGTTGGCTGAGATCATTGATTACGATGTCTCGATCTCTGAAGGCGTTTTAGATGAACAATTAGCTCAGGAGATGATAGGACGCAATGTGCTTATCGTTGATGACTCTTCAACAGCGCGTAACCAAATTAAAGGCACCTTGTCGCAGCTGGGTTTGAACATTATTGAGTGTTGTGATGGCTTAGAAGCACTGACCTTACTTAAGGGCTGGTGTGATGAAGGCAAAGACATCAATCAAGAAATATTGTTGATGATCACCGATGCTGAAATGCCTGAAATGGACGGCTATAAACTGACACATGAAGTACGTACTGACCCAAGAATGCATGACCTATTCATCACGCTAAACACTTCATTAAGCGGAAGTTTTAATGAAGCTATGGTTGAGAAAGTAGGGTGTAACCGCTTTATTTCTAAGTTCCAGCCAGACCTCTTGGTTGAAGTGACTCAAGAGCGAATGCGTCAGATTTTATAATTAATGCTGCTGTACGGTTTGTTTTGAGTGACCTTATAGAAAACGCTTGCTAATATTCACGCAGCATATTTTTCTTAACGAAATATGCTCAACTACTAGCGTAATTTTTCACACACAATCTAAGGTAGTTCCTCTTAATGATATGGTTAACGTCTAAAGTCGTCATGACTTTGAGCTTATTACTGTATAGAGAATTTAAGAAAAGACGTACGGAAGCTGAAGTTGAGTCATAACTCAACAACTGGAATTGAAGGGAAGCGGATGCTTCCCTTTTTCGTTTTTCTTTCTCTCGTTTCTTTAGCCAATGATCGATTGAGAACAGTTGGTACTTCGCTAATGAAAATCCCGAGATTTGGTTTTCAAGCCAACAATTTCATCGGTAATATCGATAAGTTTTCCCGCGATAACATGCACGACTTCACCTTCTTTTTCTAATATCCCTTGTACTTTTAACGCCTTGGCTGTGAGATAAGCTTGCTGTTGAGCGCGTGCGGTTGCTCCCCATACCACGACATTAATATTGCCAGTGCTATCTTCCAGCGTAACAAAGGTGACACCTGCCGCGGTGCCGGGAGATTGTTTACCTGTGACTAATCCGACAACGGTGACCATAGATTTGTGTCTTTGCTGTATTAAATCTTTCATGTGTGTGAATCGACCTAATCGTCCTGCTTCTTCGAGCAAAGTGATGGGGTGCTTGTTCAATGAAATTCCGACACTGGTGAAGTCTTCGAGTAGATCTTGCATCTCATTGGGCTTGTGCAGTACATGTTCGTCATGTCCTGCCTCAGCATCGTCATAGGCTTGGCTAAACAGAGGTAAATCCGACGCCGAGTCCATGATCGCCCAGCGAGTCTGGAAGCGGTCTCCAGAAACGTTATGTAGCGCATTGGCCGATGCCAGTAGCTCGATATCTTTCTTATTCATCGATAACTGTTTCACCTGACTAGGGTGGCGATAACCGGATGGTGGACGATTGGCGAGCACGCTTTGAATTCCATGCTCGCTGAATCCTTTGATTTGTCGCAGCCCTAAGCGAATCGCTAGACCATTCTGATGAGGGGCAACCGTGTGGTCGTTTTGAGAAGCGTTCACACATACCGGAAGTATCACCACATTGTGTCGTTGTGCGTCTTGTACTAACTGTGAAGGGCTATAAAACCCCATCGGTTGGCTATTCAACAGAGAAGCGTAGAAGCACTCTGGGTAGTAGCATTTCAACCAAGCGGAGCAATACGCTAACACCGCAAACGAAGCGGAGTGGCTTTCAGGAAAACCGTACTCGCCAAAGCCGCATATCTGTTTAAAGATCTGCTCAGCAAACTCTGTCTCATAGCCGCGCTTTTGCATTCCTTCGATGAGTTTGTTTTTAAACTTAAAGACGTTGCCATTTTTCTTCCAAGCGGCCATTGCCCGTCTGAGTTGATCTGCTTCTCCGCCTGTGAACCCTGCAGCGACCATCGCGAGTTTGATCACTTGCTCTTGGAATATCGGTACACCTAAGGTGCGCGACAGTACTGATTCCACGTCTTTAGATGGATAACTGATTGGCTCAATGCCATCTCGACGCTTGAGAAACGGATGCACCATATCACCCTGAATAGGGCCTGGGCGTACGATAGCGATTTGAATCACCAAGTCGTAATAAGTCTTCGGTTTAAGCCTTGGCAGCATGCTCATTTGTGCGCGTGACTCAATTTGGAATATCCCGACTGTGTCTGCTCGCTGAATCATGCCGTAAACCTGAGGATCGTCCTTAAGGCGAGTGATCTCAGCAATGGTCAGTGATCGCCCGTGAATACGTTTGATCAGGTCGAAACATTTACGAATCGCAGAGAGCATACCCAACGCGAGCACATCAACTTTCAGCAAGCCTAAGGTTTCTAGATCATCCTTATCCCATTGGATAATGGTTCGATCGTGCATCGCTGCATTTTCGACGGGAACCAGCTCATACAAAGGCCCTGAGGATATGACAAAGCCACCGACATGTTGAGATAAGTGACGTGGGAAGCCGATAATCTCATTCACCAAGTGGATAAACTGCTGCCCCTTCAAAGAATCAGGTTGTAGCCCTAATTGAGTGAGCTGAGCCTGCCAACCTAAGCTTTTGTCCCTGCGATTGGTGTTCTTGATGAAGTAGTCGAGCTGAGTTTCTTGTAGCCCTAATGCTTTCCCCACATCTCTCACCGCACTTTTGAAGCGATAAGAGATGACTGTTGCAGCAAGTGCAGCCCGTTCTCTACCGTATTTTTTATAGATGTATTGGATGACTTCTTCACGACGTTCGTGTTCAAAATCGACATCAATATCAGGCGGCTCATCGCGCTCTTTACTGATGAAACGCTCAAACAGCACCGAGATCTGTCTTGGGTCGACAGAGGTGATTTCTAAGCAGTAACAGACCACGGAATTGGCCGCTGAACCTCGACCTTGGTAAAGAATGCCTTGGCTTTTGGCAAACATCACGATGTCATGAATGGTGAGAAAAAAGAAAGGGTAGTCAAGCTCGTCAATTAATCCCAATTCTTTATCTATGATTTGTTGGATGTCGTTAGGTACACCTTGTGGGAAGCGAGTCTGTTTTCCTTTTTCGACCAACATGCGCAGATAACTCATGGGCGTCTCACCTTGAGGAATCAGCTCACTGGGATATTCGTAGCGTAAGCTATCTAAATCAAACTCACACAGCTCAGCGATACGGTTGCTCTCTTCTAGCCACTCCGCTTTGAAGATATGAGAGAGCTTATTGATACTCCGTAAACAGCGCTCGGCATTAGCGAGTAAGTGACTGCCCACTTCGGTAATGGGCTTTTGGTACTTTATCGCAGTGAGTGAGTGCTGCAAGGGTAAGCGATTCGCATTGTGCATCAACACACCACCACAAGCTGTAATCGGCAGTTGGTGATGTTGTGACAGCTCAACGCAGTAATCTGTGTACTGCTGGTCGGTTTGCTTTAGGTGTCTTTGTAAGCCAATCCACAACCGACCTGAATGATGCTGGGAGAGCCATTGCCCCCAGTGTGCGTCTTCATTTTTCTGTTGAGGAAGCCAAAGAATAAAGCAGTGCTTAGCTGACATGATGTCCCACTCAGAGAGCTGATAATGTCCCTTGCTGCTACGACGTCTCGCGTTGGTAATAATACGGCACAGCTCGGCGTAGGCTTGTCTGTTTGGGCATATCAAGACCACTTGGCACTCTTCATTTAGCCAAAACATGCTCCCGACAATTTGCTTGAGCGACAGTTTATGTTGCTTGATCGCAGAGTGAACCTTAACGATGCCCGCGACTGAGCACTCATCAGTAACCGCGAGTGCTTTGTAACGCAAGAAATCGGCCTGTAAAACAAGCTCCTCTGCGTGTGAGGCTCCCTTAAGGAAGGAGTAATTGCTTTGGCAAAATAGCTCTGAGTATTGCTGAGACATAACGTAATCTCACTTAACCATTGCGAGTGAACATGATTGAAAAGGGACGCTGAAATTGAATCAGTAGAACAGACTAGCTAAATAAGCCGTGCAAAAACCACTGCTTATCTGGCGTTCTAAAGACCCATAACCACCGACCGTTTTCACTGTGAGCAATAAAGTAGTCACGAATGATCTTCTCTCCGTCCCACCAGCCAGACACAATACGTTCAGGGCCTTGAGACAAGGTGACGCTTTCGGTTAAGGCTTCGGGCTCTGGCAGTAAAATACTGGGCCGGAGTCGTTGTTGATCGACGCTAAGAGCTATGGTTTGTTGCTCGCTCTCTGGGGGCGTTTGCCTTTTTGCCACAGATTTACTCAGTGTTGGGAGCGAATACTGATTGGCCTTTTCTGGCCTTGGGTCGTGCTGTATTTTCGGTGTTTTAATACAGGCCTGCCCAAGCTTTGCTTGCAGTAATGAGAGCAAATCTAACGCGGCAAGTGTTCCGGTATTACCATCAAAAAGATCATGGTAGGCCATTTGGGGTTCTCCATGACGAACCAAGCTGAGGGTCAGCCCTTGAACCGGTGCTGTGAGCTTGAGTGACTCTAAGGTGAGATGAGTAAGGTTCGCCCATTTTTCTGCAAGGTAATCACCTTGTGCCGAATAAAAAGAGACCGGGTGATCGTCTTTATCTCTAAGGTGCAGAGTCAGTGTTAGCTAAAACGCGACTCTGTCACGTAGCTTCAAAAAACACTCGAGTTGATTCAGTAATTTCAGCAACGGCTTTTCGATAAATAGGATGTTTTCAATATCAAACAACAGCTCCAAATATTGCTGGAAATTCTCTGGTGGGTGATAGAAATCAATTGGGTGCTTGAACTGGCCGTTTAGGCGACCGACATAATTGACCAAGTCGATATCAAAGCGGCGTGCGACCTCTTGCAAAGGCAGCTTTAATAGATCTTCAACGATGTTGATACCGACACGGTTCAGGCGTTCAACTTGCTTGGTCGGTAGCTCACTGGAATTCAATGCTTGTTGATTGACCCAAGTTTTCATCTGCTCAATATTGTTTGTTGCTTGGTTGATCGCTTGCTTACCCAAAAGGATCGCAGAAAGCGGCGAATAACCCGTAGCGAAGCTGAACTGGATATTGAGCGTTTCTAAGTGGCTTTTGAGCTCATGCCAGTAGTTATCTAGCCCGTCGTAAAGTGACAGCATGTTAGAGGCTTTAATCAACAAACCATTAGGTGGCAATAACGCCATGTCGGAAGTGACCAAATACGCCCATTGAGCGATCTCTTTGAGCTTACTTTTCTCCAGTTCAATACTGTAAGGGTGGACGTGTAAGTTGTGACACAGCGCCGCCGCAGATCCTAAGCCCGTACCAAGTGAAATTCCCGATTGCAACGCAACTGGGTTTGCTTGCAGTACTCGGTGATCTTTTTCATCCACGATGATAATGGGTTGTTCGCGTGAGTCTTCGCTCGAACCCAATTCATTAGAGTTAAACAAGGTATCCAACTGCAGAGATGGAAAGTGCAGATAAAGCCACAACATACGTTAGCCTTGCTTCGCAATAGGAAAAGCCAGCACAGTGTTACCAGACAAAGCGCGGTCTGAATTGTCTTCATAAACGACTTTCTCTGTGAGTAACGGCCAGTAGTGTGTCATGTCTAGAATAAAGCTGCCATACGACCAGCTGCCTTTTCTCTTAGTCACTTCAACCTTTAATCCCTGCGCGTGAGAAGAGAGTTTCATGCTTAAGGAAACGGGCAGGGATAATTGATTATGGCTGGTGGCTTTAAAGTGAAACTGCAGGCACTTACCGGTTTCACTGGCTGCTTGTAGGCGCTTTGTTTGGTGTATTTCTAGATCGGCTCCCCATAGCAATACAGAGTGACAAGCGCCGCTTTTGAGGCACTGCTCAGCTGCCCACAACGCATCGAGATCGCGTTGAGGCTGGATAACGAGAATGTTTTCTAATTCAATGCCTTGGCTGTTAAAAAACTCAGCACAGATCTTCCCTGGCGGGTTAATGAATATGGCCAGTTTTTGCGAGTTTTGTTGAGATAAATAGGGCGTCAGTAGGCGAAGCTCGCCGATCCCTTGTTGTGATTCAACTTCAATAACGCCGTGCGTCGGGAAGCCGCCATCAAGCTGTTTATCCAGTTGAGGATAGCCTGTTGAAGTGGTGCTTCCTTGCGTTGTTGATTGTAACCCTTTCCAGATTAGCTGGCGGTCTTGTAAGTTTTTTATTAGTTCATGCATAATTAAATACCTGTATATTTATACAGTATATTTAACAATGGAAAAGATGCAAAGCAAAATGACGAAAATTAGGGGAATAATACCAATCACAGTAAGTAAGTGATCATAAATAGCGCAGGAAAAATGCTTGAGAACAAGGCAGAAATTTTCGATAAGTAGTTATTCTACAATCAAAATTTCTAACGCCGTTATCGAGTGTTTTAACAAGCTAGGATGACCAGTTATTTACTACGATTGGTATCAGTGTTAGTTGATTGATTTAGATACAAAAAAAGCCGCTATGGAAGCGACTTTTTACTATTGGTCAATGATATCAAGTTACTTAGGTTGAGCATCGATACATTGGCCATTAATGTCTGTCACACTTGGGTTCATTAAGTGTAGGTACAGTGGGATGATGTCGAGTGGCGTTTTTAGCTTATTCGCATCTTCTCCTGGGTACGCTTTTGCACGCATACGTGTTTGAGTGCCGCCTGGATTGATTGCGTTAACACGGATGTTCGTGTCTTCAAGCTCGTCCGCTAGGATCTGCATCATACCTTCGGTAGCAAACTTAGAAATTGCGTAAGTGCCCCAGAATGCACGGCCAGAGTGACCAACCGTTGAAGAGGTAAATACGATACGACCTGCTTCTGCTTTTTTAAGTGCAGGTAGCAGAGCTTGAGTCATCAAGAACTCAGACTTCACATTGATCTGCATAACATCATCAAAGGTTTCTTCATCAATCTGCTCAAACGGGCTCAGAGTGCCAAGAACGCCAGCATTATGAAGTAGGCCGTCTAAACGACCGAACTGTGATTGAATGGTTTCAGCCATATCAACGTAGTTCTGCTTTGTCGCACCTTTTAAATCCAATGGGATAATTGCAGGCTGCGGGTAACCAGCGCTTTCGATTTCATCGTAAATGAATTCTAGGTTTTTAACATTGCGGCCTAACAGAATGACAGTTGCGCCATGTTGAGCGAAGCTTAGTGCAGCTTGGCGACCAATGCCAGCACCGGCACCTGTAACCAAAATTACTTTATCTTTGAGGGCATCTGTAGAGATTGGGTAATCCACTGTGCTTATCCTTCTTTCTTTTATTATGTTCGTCATTCCATTGATGTTTAATCACACAGATAACCGCAGGAATGATGAGAAATTCTTGGTAATCGTGACAAGATGGTTACAATACACTAATTCATACAATAGGGGATATGACATTGGAATTTTTGTTGGACTACGGCTTGTTTTTAGCCAAGATTGCGACCGTTGTAATCGCCATCATTGCAATTTTAGTCATTGCTAAATCTGTGGGTGGAAAATCAAGCGCGATTAAAGGTGAGCTGGAAATCACGAACCTATCTGAACACCATAAACAGACGATTGAACAATTAGAGCACCATCTACATGATGATGCTTTCATCAAAGCCCGTGATAAAGCAGAAAAGAAAGCGGAAAAAGAGAAAGTAAAATCACGCGGTAAAGAAGTGAAGAAAGCAGCGAAAGAGGGTGAGCTTGATAGCAAGCGTGAACCACATCTATTCGTTCTTGATTTTAACGGCAGCATTGATGCGAAAGAAGTGGCTTCATTGCGTGAAGAGGTAACGGCGGTTCTGGCTGTGGCTCGTGAAGGCGATGAAGTCTTACTTAAGCTTGAATCTGGCGGTGGCATGGTTCATGGCTATGGTCTGGCGTCTTCTCAACTTGATCGTATCAAAGCGGCTGGCCTGCCTTTGATTATCTCGGTAGACAAAGTAGCAGCAAGCGGTGGTTACATGATGGCATGTATCGCAGACAAAATCGTATCAGCACCTTTTGCTATCGTTGGTTCTATTGGCGTGATTGCTCAACTACCAAACTTCAATAAACTGCTTAAAAAGCACGACATTGAGTTTGAACAGCTAACTGCGGGTGAGTACAAGCGCACACTGACTATGTTTGGTGAGAACAGCGATAAAGCACGTGAGAAGTTCAAAGAAGAGCTAGAAGAGACACACGGCTTATTCAAAGACTTCATTCGTGACCATCGTCCAGCGCTAGACCTTGATAAGGTTGCAACGGGTGAGCACTGGTTTGGTACACAAGCACATGAACTTGGGCTGGTGGATGAGATCCGTACTTCTGATGACTTAGTTGTTGAAGCATGCAAAGACAAGACGGTTCTAGCGATTCACTATGTACAGAAGAAAAAGCTGTCAGACAAGCTAGCTGGCGTGGCAGGTAAATCTGCAGACAGCGTGCTGATGAAGCTGATTGAACGCGGTCAAAAGCCGATTGTTTAAGCTTATTTAGTTCGAGCCTTAAAAAGAAAGCGCATAAGTCATCAGACTTATGCGCTTTTTTATTGCTCCACTTCCGAGCGGGTGACCACTATGTTGTAGGGGGAGCGGAGTTTTATACCCATAATCTACTTACTATGATGGGTATTAAATCTTGGCTCCATAGTCATTGCGTTTCGGACAAGTCGTCAGGATTTCTCGATGACCCGTGTCTTTGAGCTCTTCCAAAATCACATCAAAGCCCCACAAGCGATAGAGATGCTTCATCACTTCGTCGTAGCCTTTATCAAGCGGGATGCGGTCGTGAGGCACATATTGCAGTGTCATTGAGCGGTCACCACGAACATCGACATTAAACACCTGAATGTTTGGTTCAAGGTTACTTAGGTTGTATTGCGCCGCAAGCTTCTCACGAATCAGGCGATAGCCCGGATCATCATGAATAGCACTCACCTCAATGGTATTTTTACGGTCGTCGTCGAGTACAGAGAACAGCTTAAAGTCTCGAATGATTTTTGGAGAAAGGTATTGGCTGATGAAACTTTCATCTTTGAAGTTGTGCATCGCAAAGTGCACCGCTTCTAACCAATCACTTCCGGCTAACTCAGGGAACCACTCTCTATCTTCATCGGTTGGCTCTTCACAGATGCGTCGGATGTCTCTAAACATCGCAAAGCCAAGCGCATAAGGGTTTATACCGCTGAAATAAGGACTGTTGTAGGCAGGTTGTGCGACGACACTGGTATGGCTGTGTAGGAATTCTAAGATGAACTTATCACTCACCAAGCCTTCGTCGTAAAGGTGGTTAAGAATGGTGTAATGCCAGAAGGTTGCCCAGCCTTCGTTCATCACTTGAGTTTGTTTTTGAGGGTAGAAGTATTGGCTCACTTTGCGAACGATGCGAACACACTCTCGTTGCCAAGGTTCAAGCAGTGGTGCGTTCTTCTCGATAAAGTAGAGAATGTTTTCTTGAGGCTCGCTAGGAAAGCGGATCTTGGTCTCTTCTTCCTTACTTTTATTTTGAGGAACGGTTCGCCATAGCTCATTCACTTGAGATTGCAGATAAGCTTCGCGTTCTTCTTGTCTTGCTGTCTCTTCTGCAATGGAAATCTTCTCAGGGCGTTTGTATCGGTCTACGCCGTAATTCATCAGTGCGTGACAAGAATCAAGGAGCTGCTCGACTTCAGCAACACCATATTTCTCTTCACAACCACTGATGTACTTCTTAGCAAACAACAAGTAATCGATGATGGAACTGGCATCGGTCCATGTTTGGAACAGGTAGTTGCCTTTAAAGAAAGAGTTGTGGCCATAACAAGCGTGAGCCATTACCAGCGCCTGCATTGTGACCGTGTTCTCTTCCATCAGGTAAGCGATACACGGATCGGAGTTGATTACGATTTCGTATGCCAAGCCCATTTGGCCATGCTTGTAGTTTTGCTCGGTTTGAATGAATTTCTTACCAAAAGACCAGTGGTTGTAATTTATCGGCATACCAATGCTCGAGTAGGCATCCATCATCTGTTCTGAAGTAATCACTTCAATCTGGTTTGGGTAAGTGTCTAAACGGTAATGCTGCGCCACACGCTTAATTTCTACGTGGTATTTCTCCAAGAGGTTGAATGTCCAATCTGGACCATCAGGCAGCATCTTGTCGTTTTTCTTCTTTGCAGCTTTGTCTTTCTCTGCAACGTTTGATTTCGCTGTCATGGCAAACTCCCTTACGCTGTCTCTTTCTGGAACAGTTCTCTAAACACAGGAAAAATATCATCCACCGTTTTAATGTTTTTCATGGCGAAGTTGTCAAAGCTACTCTCGAGTTTTTCGTATTCGTGCCAAAGCGTTTGATGAGAGCGGCGTGTTATTTCGATGTAAGAGTAATATTGGCAAGTTGGCAGAAGCGTATTGACCAGTAACTCTTTACAACGAGGAGAGTCATCAGCCCAGTTATCGCCATCAGAGGCTTGTGCTGCATAGATGTTCCACTCATTAGCAGGGTAGCGGTCTGCGACAATTTCCTTCATCAGTTTCAGTGCGCTCGAAACAATGGTGCCACCCGTTTCTTGTGAGTAGAAAAACTCATGTTCGTCGACCTCTTTAGCCTGAGTATGGTGACGAATAAACACAACATCGACGTTTTCGTAGGTGCGATTTAAGAACAGATACAGAAGAACATAAAAGCGCTTCGCAATATCTTTTGTGGCCTGATCCATAGAGCCCGATACATCCATTAGACAGAACATCACGGCTTGGCTAGATGGAATAGGGCGCTTCTCGTAGTTTTTAAAACGTAAGTCGAAGGTGTCAATGAACGGCACGCTTTCAATCTTTTTACGTAACTCGGCAATCTCTTCTTTGAGGCGACCTTCCTCAAAAGGTTGTGCCGGCTCCGTCATTTTAACTTGGTCAAGCTGTTCCATCAGTAGGTTAAGCTCGCGCTTTTTACCTGCTGTCATCGCGGTTCTACGAGCCAGAGATTGCTGTAGTGAACGAACGATAGCGATGTTGGATGGAATCCCCGCGCTTTGGTAACCAGAGCGGTGAGTTTTCCATTCGGTGATTTTGTTGACCTGATTTTTCTCTAGATTAGGTAGAGCTAAATCTTCAAAGAGAATATCAAGATACTCATCTTTTGAAATTTGGAAGGTAAATTCATCTTGGCCTTCGCCGTCAGGGCTTGCGTCGCCTTGGCCTGAGCCACCACCTTGACCACCACCTTTAGGGCGTTCGATTTTATCGCCAGTGATGAACTGATCATTACCTGGGTGAACGCGCTCTCTTACGCCGCCTTGACCTTGGTGAAAGTTCGGCTCTTTGATGTCTTTATGGGGAATAGTGACGTCTTCACCTGTTTCTGTATTGGTGATTGAGCGTCGGTTAACTGCATCGGCCACAGATTCTTTGATTTGCTCTTTATGGCGTCGTAAGAAACGCTGTCTATTCACAGCACTCTTATTTTTGCCATTGAGCCTCCGATCGATAAATTGTGCCATAAGAACTCCCTCTCAGCTGATGTCGCGATCCTACTTTTTATTCGGGTATAAGAGTTATTGATTTACTAAGGTATAAAAGTTATTGGTTTATACGAGCTGCTCAGTTGAGCAGCTCAATACCGTTTAGTTATGAGGATTTACGAACTCTTAGGTACCACTCAGATAGCAGTCTCACTTGCTTCTCGGTGTAGCCTTTTTCCATCATACGAGCAACGAAGTCGTCATGTTTTTTCTGATCATCCGTTGAGGTCTTAGCATTGAACGAAATAACAGGAAGTAGCTCTTCTGTGTTAGAGAACATTTTCTTCTCAATCACAGTGCGCAGTTTCTCGTAGCTCGTCCACACTGGGTTTTGACCGTTATTGTTGGCTTTGGCACGAAGCACAAAGTTCACAATCTCATTTCGGAAGTCTTTAGGGTTACTGATACCGGCTGTCTTCTCGATTTTCTCTAGTTCGCCATTCAGAGAAGCACGGTCAAATAGTTGGCCTGTTTCTGGGTCGCGGTACTCTTGGTCTTGAATCCAGAAATCTGCGTAGGTGACATAGCGGTCGAAGATATTCTGACCGTACTCAGAGTAAGACTCTAGATAAGCGGTTTGAATTTCTTTACCGATGAACTCTACGTAGCGTGGCACTAGGTATCCTTTCAAGAACTCTAGGTACTTCTCGGCGGTCTCTTGAGGGAACTGCTCCCGTTCGATTTGCTGCTCAATAACGTAGAACAGGTGCACTGGGTTCGCGGCCACTTCGGCTTGGTCGAAGTTAAACACACGAGACAGGATCTTAAAGGCGAAACGCGTTGATAGCCCAGACATGCCTTCGTCAACGCCAGCATAATCTCGGTACTCTTGGTAGCTCTTCGCTTTTGGATCGGTGTCTTTTAGAGTCTCACCATCGTAAACACGCATCTTAGAGAATAGAGATGAGTTTTCAGGCTCTTTTAGTCTCGAAAGAATGCTGAATTGCGATAGCAGATCGAGTGTGCTTGGTGAGCAAGGCGCTTGGGATAGCTCACTGTGCTCAAGCAGTTTCTTGTAGATCTTAACTTCTTCAGACACACGCAGACAGTAAGGGACTTTTACAATGTACACACGGTCGAGGAATGCTTCGTTGTTTTTGTTGTTACGGAAGGTCTGCCACTCAGATTCGTTCGAGTGAGCGAGAATCATACCGTCAAATGGCAGTGCAGAAAGCCCTTCGGTACCGTTGAAGTTACCTTCTTGTGTTGCCGTAAGTAGAGGGTGTAATACTTTGATTGGCGCTTTGAACATCTCCACGAATTCCATCACACCTTGGTTGGCTTTACAAAGCGCACCAGAGTAGCTGTAGGCATCAGGATCATCTTGAGAGAAGTGTTCAAGTTTACGAATATCAACTTTACCAACCAGAGACGAGATATCTTGGTTGTTTTCATCACCTGGCTCCGTTTTCGCGATCGCAACTTGATCGAGAATAGAAGGGCGCAGTTTGATGACTTTGAATTTGGAAATATCACCGCCAAAATCGTGCAGACGTTTCGCTGCCCACGGAGACATAATTGAGCGAAGATAGCGTTTCTCAATGCCATATTCATTCTTCAATAAGTCGCCGTCTTCGTTAACGTCGAATAGACAGAATGGGTGATCGTTTACTGGGCTTCGTTCACCGTCAGCAGACAATACATAGATTGGTAGTTTCTGCATCAGGGCTTTGAGTTTTTCAGCGAGAGAAGATTTACCACCGCCCACAGGGCCAAGTAGGTAAAGGATTTGTTTACGTTCTTCTAAACCTTGCGCAGCATGTTTTAAGTAAGAAACAATCTGTTCAATCGCATCTTCCATACCGTAGAAATCTTTAAATTCGCTGTAGCGTGAGATGACACGGTTCGAGAAAATACGACTCAGTTGAGGGTCTTGAGCAGTGTCAATAACCTCTGGTTCGCCAATGGCTAGTAATAAGCGCTCGGCAGCATTAGCGTAAGCACTTTTATCGTCTTTACACAGCCCTAAGAACTCCTGCAATGTCAGCTCTTCTTCCTTGGCTGCTTCATAACGTGATTGATAGTGGTCAAAGATACTCATAGTCACATTCCCCTTGTTAACCAGTCAAAACTGACGAGCGATTGAAAAATAGGCTCTCCCTACATTTTAAGGTTAGACCCGCTTCCACAATTTTGCTTAACAATTATGTATTTATTTACAATTTTGCGTGTGAAAAACGTGGCGAACGCAATAGGTAACTTGAGGCGCGTAGAATCAAATTATTTTACATTCGAGGGGATCTGGCCGTTTGTTTTGAGATTTTAGGTCGCTTAACAATACTCACAATGGATTTATGTGCATTAGATGTATAACTGGGCTCTATTGATTTTTGGAATGGAGTACCATATAATGCGCTAAGTTATCAAAAATTGCTCAATAAATAGGTAGATGTAGTGAAGAATAATGGGTTCAAAATAGTGGCTATCTGCATGTTACGCCAAATGTTCGAGTAACTGGTGGCGTTCGTTATACCAACCTTGAAGGTGATATAGAGAATAGCCCAATACTTGAAAGTGGTATCAACATGGCCGCGAACGTTGGTGTTGCTTACGTTTTCTAGTTGCTTTGGTTTTTCTCTTTGTGTGCGAACATTAAAAAAAGGGTTACTCATGATGAGTAACCCTTTTTCTTGAAACTTTTTAAAAGTTATCGCTGATCTATTAACGAATTAAGCGCTAAAGATTTGAGATAGCTCTGTCGCACATAGGTGGTACTGACGAGGGCAGTTGCGCCATGTTGTTAGCATGCGACGGTACTTCTCTAGCATTGGCATCTGGCTATTGAAGTGGTGATCGGCTTTGTCGAATTGAGGGTAAAGACCTTCAGAATCAACAAGGAAACGCACGTAGTGTACGATCTGCGCTTCAGAAGCGATATCAAAACCTAAGAACTGCAGGCGACGTTGGTCTACTTCAGCACGCTCTTGTTCTGCAAGCATTTTGTTCGACTCTTGCATTGCATGGTACATCTCCATGATGTCGATAATTTCGCGACATTCTGCTTCAGTCAAACAACCAAACTCTTTGTTAAGTTCACGCATTTGGAGTTCGTAACCACGTTCTACAATCGTTTGTAGACGCTGGTATTTCGCCGAGTTCTCAGGGTTCATTTGAGACATTAGGTAGTATTGATTTGATAGAATTAGACGCTGAGCATTGGTCATTTCCATGGGATGAGCCTCACTAAAAAACTAAATGTTATATTCTTTTGTTGCAGTAAGAGTAACAGCATTCCTACGCGTGGAAACATGATCTCAACACGGATTTAATATGATTTTTTTAATTGATAAACAAAAGTTGTAAAGAAAAGTGAAAGGATAGTTAGCGCTAGAAAAGAAAACGCCCCAATCGAAATTGAGGCGTTTAAAATAGAGGTTGAGCATCGTCTGCAGTATTAGTATTTTACGTTTGAATGATACTGGCTAAGAACAGCAACAATCTCATCCATTTTCTCTTTGCTTGGCGGGTTTGTACCTTCAAGAGGGTAGTCAAAACCAAGTGCTTCCCACTTATGTGCACCAAGCTTATGGTATGGAAGCAGTTCTACTTTCTCGATGTTATCCATGTCTTTGATGAATTCGCCTAGCAGATGAGCATCTTCAGGTGTGTCCGTGTAGCCAGGGACAATCACATAACGAATCCACGTCTTCTTACCGATTTTGTGTAAGTAGCGTGCGAAATCCAGAGTACGTCTGTTTGATACACCAATGAAATCGTGGTGAATCTCATCTCGCATGTGCTTAAGATCCAACATAACTAGATCAGAGGCTTCTAGGACTTCATCAACCACTTCAGTGTGCTTACGAATGTAGCCATTAGTATCAAGACAAGTGTGGATGCCTTCAGCTTGAGCTGCGCGGAAAAAATCACGAACAAACTCAGGTTGTAGCATCGCTTCACCACCAGAACAGGTGATACCACCGCCCGATGCTTTCATGAAATGACGGTATGATTTTGCTTCGTTGATGATCTCTTCGACCGTTACTTCCTTTCCGTCATGAAGATCCCATGTATCACGGTTATGACAGTACATACAACGCATTAAGCAGCCTTGAAGAAACACAATAAAGCGGATACCAGGGCCATCGACAGTACCACAAGATTCGAATGAGTGAATGCGACCAGTTGTAGACATGAGCTATTCTCGTAGAGGAATTTATACCGTTTATTTTATTACAAAAACGGTACATAAAATAGGGTCAAATGGTAACGAGACCTTTAAAAATAAAGGCAACCACCTGTGAAGATGATTGCCTTTATTAAACTTGAAAAGTAAAGGACGAAAGCCCTTACTGGTGGCTAGAAGAAAGCAAACATTGTGATACCGCCAGTGGTGTACACTGACTCTTTCGCTTCTTCGTAATCCGGTGTTTTTGCGGTTAGCGCGAAAGAGGCACCAACGTATCGGTTATACCAAGCGACACCCAATACAGCAGTTGCTTGAATGTTCTCTAAAGTCACATCGTAGATCGCTGGATCTTCGTTGTTTTTATTAGCGTACTCATCAACACCTGAGCGATCGCCTTCGATAGTCAGGTCGTTGAATCGGTAGCGACCTTCGAGGCCGGCATAGGTAAACCAACCAGCGTTTGATGCGCCGATCATGCCAGGTTTGAATGGGTTTTCTGTGGTGATGTTAGCTGCACCAAAGTTACCGCCTAAGTCCGTACCCCAACGGAACATAAAACCAGTCGAGATATCACTTCTAAAGTTACCGACGTTGATTTCAGAAACGTTAGAGATTTCGTAGTCAGTATTCGCAAGAGCTTGATTACGCATTAGGTTGAAATGGCTTAGGTAACCAACGCTTCCCGCCCACTCATCATCAACTTGGTATTCCCAACCCATCGGCTCATCCGACTTAGTGATTGAGTGAACCAGCTTTTGAGCATCTTCAGACAGTGCACGTTCGCCCGTAGTACCAAACGTGATATTAAAACGCTGGGCTTGCTGTGGGTTTAAGCTGATGTAATTGAATTCAGTGTGAAGGTAACCTGCGTATGGGCGATCATTAGGCGATGGCGTTTCTAACTCAATGTCAGAAGGCGTATACATCTTGTGGCCAATGGTGATTTCCCACTTGTCTAGAGAGCTTGCGCCCCAGTAGGAAAGACTCAATGGTTTTACCCAGTTATATGGCGTAATACTTGATGATGTGTAACCCAGAAATAAGCCGTTGGTATAGTCTTGGTCGACACCAAAAATACCATCATTATCTAAAGCAAAAGTTAACGTAGAACGCTCAGAGGCTAAAGATGAGAAAGAGAGAAGAATCAGGGGTAAACAACGCAGGTATTTCATGGAGCAGTTACTCTTAAATTATGAACCGCGATATTACCGTAATTTGACAGAATTTGTGGAAAAAAAGTGAATGGCAGGGTGCTTTTTTGCTCAACCTAACATTTCGCGGGATAGGTGAGTGTAGTGCGATTTATTTCAGATATAAAAAAGCCCCGCACATTGGCGAGGCTAATATTATTTACTGTCTATTGAGCGTGAGCTTATAGAGACTCAGTAAATGTACGTGCGATTACGTCAGCTTGTTGCTCTGCAGTTAGAGAGTTAAAGCGAACAGCGTAACCAGATACACGGATTGTTAGCTGAGGGTATTTCTCAGGGTGCTTAACTGCGTCTTCAAGAGTTTCGCGGTTAAGAACGTTAACGTTAAGGTGTTGACCACCTTCAATGCCAGCTTCGTGGTGGAAGTAACCATCCATTAGGCCTGCAAGGTTAGCACGTTGGCTGTCTTGTTCTTTACCTAGTGCGTTTGGCACGATAGAGAACGTGTAAGAGATACCATCTTGTGCGTCAGCAAACGGTAGTTTACCTACAGACGTTAGTGATGCTACAGCACCTTTCTCATCACGACCGTGCATTGGGTTTGCACCAGGAGCGAAAGGAGCGCCAGCACGACGACCGTCTGGAGTGTTACCAGTTTTCTTACCGTATACAACGTTAGACGTGATAGTAAGAACTGACTGTGTAGGGATAGAGTTACGGTAAGTCTTAAGCTTACGGATCTTGTTCATGAACGTAGAAACTAGTTCACAAGCAATATCATCTACACGAGAGTCGTTGTTACCGTATTTAGGGTAATCGCCTTCGATTTCGAAGTCAGTTGCGATACCGTCTTCGTCACGGATTGGCTTCACTTTAGCAAACTTAATTGCAGACAGTGAGTCAGCTGCAACAGATAGACCAGCGATACCACAAGCCATAGTACGACGAACATCACGGTCATGAAGAGCCATTAGAGACGCTTCGTAGCTGTACTTGTCGTGCATGTAGTGAATGCTGTTTAGTGCAGTCACGTATTGCTTAGCTAACCAGTCCATGAATGTGTCTAGGCGACCCATTACGTCATCGTAGTTAAGAACTTCGTCAGTGATCTTGTCTGAAACAGGACCAACTTGCATCTTAAGTTTCTCGTCCACACCGCCGTTGATTGCGTAAAGCATTGTTTTCGCAAGGTTAGCACGAGCACCGAAGAACTGCATTTGCTTACCAACGATCATTGGAGATACACAACAAGCGATAGCGTAATCATCAGACTCTAGGTCAGGACGCATTAGGTCATCATTTTCGTACTGGATAGAAGAAGTATCGATAGATACCTTCGCACAGAAACGCTTGAAGCCGTCAGGTAGTTGCTCAGACCAAAGAACAGTGATGTTTGGCTCTGGAGAAGGACCCATAGTGTATAGAGAGTTTAGGAAACGGAAGTTCGAACGCGTTACTAGCGTACGACCGTCGATACCCATACCACCCATAGACTCTGTTGCCCAGATTGGGTCGCCAGAGAACAGCTCATCGTACTCAGGAGTACGTAGGAAACGAACCATACGCAGTTTCATTACGAAGTGGTCGATCATTTCTTGTGCTTGTTCTTCAGTGATCTTGCCAGCAGCGATATCACGCTCGATGTAGATGTCTAGGAAAGTCGAAGTACGACCTAGAGACATTGCAGCACCGTTTTGAGATTTAACAGCAGCTAGGTAGCCGAAGTAAGTCCACTGGATAGCTTCTTGAGCTGTTTGAGCTGGCTCAGAGATATCGAAACCGTATTTCTCAGCCATTTGCTTGATTTGACCTAGAGCACGATGTTGCTCAGAGATCTCTTCACGCAGTTGCATTGTTTCTGCTAGGTTTTCACCGTTTTCGAATTGCTCTTGAAGAGAAGCAAATTGAGCTTGCTTGTCTTTCATTAGGAAATCAATACCGTAAAGTGCAACACGACGGTAGTCACCAATGATACGACCACGGCCGTAAGCATCAGGAAGACCAGTCAGAACACCAGACTTACGACATTTTAGGATATCAGGAGTGTAGATATCGAAAACGCCAGCATTGTGTGTTTTGCGGTATTCTGAGTAGATTTTTGAAACCATTGGGTCAAGAGTTTCACCGTATGCTTTACAAGAACCTTCAACCATACGCACACCACCGTTAGGGATGATTGCACGTTTTAGTGGCTTCTCAGTTTGTAGACCAACGATAGTCTCAAGATCTTTCTCAATGTAACCTGCATCGTGAGCAGTAATGGTAGAGATAACAGAAGTATCGAAATCTACAGGTGCTTTAGTTGCGTTTTCCTGTTTGATACCTTCCATTACCGAAGACCAAAGCTTGTTAGTTGCTTCAGTACCCTCAGAAACTAGGAAAGACTCGTCGCCTTCATACGGCGTGTAGTTCTTTTGAATGAAATCACGAACGTTTACTTCGCTTTGCCACTCACCTGCAGCAAAATCTTCCCAAGCTTTAGCAAATTGCTCTGCCATGACATACCTACCTTTTTAGTAGAAAAAATACGTACATTAACACTGTTGAGCCAGCGCCCCTCGTAAGGGTAGTACACTCTTATTAATAACAATATATATGAGCATATAAGCGTCATATGGTTATATATATTGTCACTACCTTTTATATGTTGTCTTTACTCTATGAATTCAAGACTACGCTAAAAAATTTCTGTAAACCTTAAACTAAATCAATAAATGCCAAAAAAAGTTGAAAAAATTTGAGTGGCAGGGGTTGCCACCCAAACTTTTTTTTAATCCTAATACTACTTTTGTGTAGTAAGGACCATTATAGCCAAGCTTTTAGGCCATATTGACTTTCTAGCATACCAACTGCAAGCATTGCTACTAGACAGATAACTAAAACGCCAACTGGGATAACAATCTTATCTACAAATGATAGACGCTTCGCACGCTCTTTATCACCAATTAGACCGTTATTATCTAGAAGCATAGTCAGTGCCCATGCTAATACTGGGTTAACAACCGCTGAACCGAAGATACAGATACCAGCTGCTTGAGAGTCTTTTGAATCTTTAACCATCTGCATACCCGCTTCAAGTAGAGGTAGAGATACACCTACAAGTAGCGCAACACGCATCACTGGTGGCCATACTGCTACGTCCATTGGGAAGCCAAGAATCGCAACAATAATACATAGAGAGCCAAGCAAGATTGCGCCGCCAGGGATTGGACGTTTCGCGATTGCTGCTGGGATCATGTAAGTACCCCAAGATGAAGTGATGTTACCACCACCAACTGCTGTACCTACCATTTGACGAACTGAACACATAGTCATTGTGTCGTCTACGTCCATCAGTACTTTTTCAGACTTTTTAGGGTAGTTCAGTTCTTGGAAGATACGGTGACCTAGGAAGTCAGGTGACCACATTGCTACTGCTAGGATTGCAAATGGTAGAGAAGCGATGAAGTGCTCAACGTTTGGTAAACCAAGCATCCAACCTTCTTCAGTAGAACCCCACCAGTAGATTGGGTTTAGGTTTGGAATGCCTGTTTCAGTTACGAATTTGATATCGAAACCAGCACCAAGTACTAGAGCAATAGCTAGACCAGTGAAAGCACAAACAGGGATTGCTAACCAACGCTTGTTCACTTTAGCAAGGAATGCATATAGACCGATGGTAACGGCTAGAACAATCAAACCGATGTAACCCATGCTACCAGCAGCGACAGTGTCAGACTGAAGACCAACAGCCCAAGCTTGAATTGAGTTGATTTGGCTCATTGTACCGGTTAGACCCAAGAAGATGAGCAAGCCACCCGCCGTACCTTCAGAGGTAAGGTTAACAAGTTTAGACCCACCTTTTAGGAAGCTTAGGATAAGACCGAAGACACCGATAAGGATTGCCAATGCAAGAGGGTGAGCACCAGCAAGAGCGATGGTACCAATAAGAGGAATCATTGGGCCGTGGTTACCGGCAAGGTTAGCTTTAGGGTTAAAGAAACCAGAAGCAAGGATACAGAACAGCAGTGCAGGGATAAGCATTTCTACACGAGCGACTTCAATCGCAAAGTCTTTACCAAGGTTTACGTGATCCCAAGCTTGAGTTAGGCCTTCAGCCCAAGACATCATTACTGCAGAGTACATCGCGATGATACCAATGGTACCAGCCAGTGCAGGAACAAGGTCTTCTAGTTCAAAGCGGAAGTCACGGCCAGGAAGGTTTAGGCCAAAGCGGCGAGGCTTCATGATTTGAAGTTCGTGATCTAGATAATCTGAGCGGTTCTCAAATTCAGAAGCAGGGCGGTGTAGCTCTTTATAGCTTTTCTCTTCTACTTCAGAGTTCGCATTGTTCACAACGTCTGACATAGATTCCTCATATTTTATGTTAGTAATTCTAAAATTGAATTCTATAAGTTCGCGTAATTGCGTAATTGCGTTATTTCTTAGTTATAACTCATTAACATTATGTTGCACGGTTTTGCTGTGCTTTATGCAGCTAAGTTAAAAGAAATGTTTGGCATTTTTAATGCCTTATTCTTTGCTGAGGAGTCTAACAAGCTTACCCTTTAGGGTGATTGATCTCTGATCACTTTATGAGTATATGTGAAAGAAAGCTACAAAACGCAGCGATTCATTAACTTCCCATTGATGAATCGTGTAATTAGTTTTCACAAATTGACGTTTACCTATCTTCTTCGAGCCTTTGTCGTCATGGCTCGAGTTCAATACTCAATTCTTACTGAGTTATTTCACTATTACTTGCTTCCCAACTGTTCCGAGTGAAATGCTTACAATGTAATAACCTTAAAATAATTGTGCCTTACGGTGTGTATGTAGTGTTGAGCGTGCAGATTATATTTTGCAGATCTCGGCGTATCTAAGTTCACAAAACTTGTTTTTCTTGTGAGACATCAAGCTACGTGAATCTCATTTTGATTAACTTTATTTAAACAATGTAAGGGGTGTAATTGCAGCTTATTGATAGAACTCATTCATTAAATTGAGGCGAAAACGCTACCTTTTGCATAATAAGTCAGAGTGAATCGCTATTTATTCCAATTTATCAGGTTAATAATTTGTTGCATGTTGTTTCGTGTGGTGCTAGTTTGTATCGCATGAAAAGGTCGGAGTACCTTGCATTTTCACAAACTTGGGAGAGAAAGCGCATGAAAGATGTACCAGCGCTGGACATAAAGGATCTACACAAAACGTTTGGTCAAAATGAAGTTTTAAAGGGAATTTCACTTTCTGCGCATAAAGGCGATGTTGTATCGATTATCGGATCTTCAGGGTCGGGTAAAAGTACTTTCCTTAGATGTATCAACCTTTTAGAGACACCAACTGCAGGCGAGATTTGGGTTAATGGCGAATTAATTCAAATGAAAAACAACCGCCAAGGCGTATCTGTTCCTGCCAACGAAAAACAAGTACAGCGTATCCGTTCACGCTTAGCGATGGTTTTTCAAGGCTTCAATCTTTGGTCTCACCTGACCGTTCTCGAAAATGTTATCGAAGCACCCGTTCACGTATTAGGTGTACCTAAAGCTCAAGCGATTGAAAATGCAGAACTACTACTTAAAAAAGTAGGCTTGTATGAGCGCAAAGATTACTACCCAGGTCATTTATCCGGTGGACAACAACAACGAGCGGCAATTGCTCGAGCGTTAGCGGTTGATCCGGAAGTGATGCTGTTTGATGAGCCAACATCAGCACTTGACCCTGAGTTAGTAGGGGAAGTACTTGGTGTAATGCGAGATCTAGCAGAAGAAGGAAGAACCATGCTTGTGGTAACACATGAAATGGCTTTTGCTCGTGACGTATCAAACCATGTGATGTTCCTGCACCAAGGTCTAGTGGAAGAACAGGGCGATCCAGCTAAACTGTTTACGGAACCTGAATCTGAACGTTTACAACAATTTATCTCATCGATTTACTAATCAGAATTGAAACGCCGTTGCCAAGGTAAACAGCGACGGTGTGAACAATAAAACACAACAAGTAAGTTAATAAGCAACAACAAACACAATATTAAAACTAGCAAAACATAAAAACCTAAATCACAGGAGTAGGGATATGAAAAAGTGGTTATTAGTCGCGGCACTTGCTGCAACTGCTGCAACGGGCGTAGCTCAAGCAAAAGAATGGAAAACAGTACGCTTTGGTATTGAAGGTGCTTACCCTCCATTTAGCTGGACAGAAGCTGATGGTTCACTGAAAGGCTTCGATGTCGATATGGCTAACGCACTTTGTACTGAAATGCAGGTGCAGTGTAAGATCGTTGCACAAGACTGGGATGGTATCATTCCTTCTCTACTTGCTCGTAAATATGATGCGATCATTGCGGCAATGTCTATCACGGAAGAACGTAAGAAAAAAATCGACTTCACAGGTAAATACGCACTTATCCCAAACAAGTTCATCGCTAAGAAAGGTGCAGGCCTTAACTTTGATGATCTAAGCGGTCAAAAGATTGCCGTTCAACGTGCAACAACTCACGATAAATACCTAACAGACAACTACGGCGATACAGTAGAGATCGTTCGTTACGGTTCATTCGACGAAGCTTACCTTGATCTAGCAAACGGTCGTGTTGCTGCTGTACTAGGTGATGCATCTGCTCTAGAAGAAGGCGTGCTAAACAAAGCTGGTGGTGAAGACTACGAGTTCGTTGGTCCATCACTAACTGATCCTAAGTGGTTCGGCGAAGGTTTTGGTATTGCTCTACGTAAGCAAGACAAAGATCTGACTAAGCAATTAGATGCGGCAATCCTTTCACTACGTGAAAAAGGCATCTACCAAGATATCGCGGCTAAATACTTCAACTACGACGTATACGGTCAGTAATCTTTAGCGTCAATTCTTAAGGGAGAGGTTCTCCTCTCCCTGTCTTACCAACTTTTTCGCAGTTCTGTTGGAATCCATTATGTTTGATTTACAAGGATATGAAGCGTCGATCCTGAAAGGGGCGGTGCTCACAATCGAAGTTGCCTTGCTGTCGCTAATTTTAGCTATGGTTCTTGGTATGCTAGGTGCCTTAGCAAAACTCGCGCCTTATCGCTGGGCTCGTGCTATTGCAACCCTCTACACAACCGTCATTCGAGGCATTCCCGATCTCGTACTGATGATGCTGATTTTCTTTGGTGGACAAATCCTTTTAAACAACAGTTTGTATTCCATCAACGAGTGGCTCAACGAGTGGTTTGCATCCAGTGATCCTAACCACGAATGGACCGCTTACTTACCTGATTATATTGATGTCAGCCCATTTGTTGCTGGTGTCTTAACCATAGGCTTTATTTTCGGTGCCTATATGGCAGAAACGTTCCGTGGTGCCATCATGGCTGTCGACAGCGGTGAAATGGAAGCGGCAAAAGCTTATGGTATGAGCCCTGTAAAGGCGTTTCACCGCATACTGCTACCGCAGATGATTCGTCACGCATTACCGGGTTTTGGGAATAACTGGCTGGTATTACTTAAAACCACTGCGCTGGTTTCGATTATTGGCCTAGAAGACATGGTACGTGTTAGTGCACTGGCGGCGGGTTCAACCAAAATGCCATTCACTTTCTACATGACTGTGGCGATTATCTTCTTATTCTTCACCAGTGTTTCAACGGGCTTACTTAAGCTGGTTGAACGTAAATTCAGTATCCACGCGAGGTAGTTATGGACTTTTCATTGATAATTGAAAGCCTGCCGATTTACCTTGGTGGTTTATGGACAACGGCTTGGATGGTTTGCGTTGCTTTGATCATTGGCTTATTCGTCGCCATACCACTAGCTATCGCTCGTAACAGTCCAAATATGCTGATTAATGCTCCGGCTTGGTCATTCATCTATTTCTTCCGTGGTACGCCATTATTGGTGCAGTTGTACCTGATTTACTACGGAATGGATCAGTTCTTCCCTGTAAAAGATACACTATGGGAAAATGCATGGTTTTGTGCTTTGGTGGCATTCATCCTTAACACATCGGCATACACAGCTGAAATCATTCGCGGTGCGATTAACGGCTTACCAAAAGGTGAAGTTGAAGCAGCAAAAGCGTATGGCATGAGCACACCTAAGACATACCGACGTATCATTCTGCCAAGTGCATTACGTCGTGCATTACCGGCTTACAGTAACGAAGTTATCTTTATGCTTCACGGCTCTGCGGTAGCTGGTATCGTAACCATTATGGATCTAACCGGTGCAGCTCGTTTGGTTAACTCTCGTTACTATGCCCCATTCGAGTCTTTCCTAACGGCAGGTCTGTTCTACATGGCACTAACGTTCATCATCATCGCGATTTTCAAATTCGCAGAGAAGCGTTTCCTTGCTTATCTAAGACCCCTTAGCTAATTGCACGGTATTCACACAGTTAACAAAACGGCGCTCATTGAGCGCCGTTTTTTATGAGCAGATTCTGTTGCTGTTGATTACTTAAACGTTGACCAAATTGGCGCGTGGTCAGACGGCTTTTCGATGCCACGCAGTTCGTAATCGATGCCTGCTTCAGTACACTTATCAGCAAGCTTCTGAGTCGCAAGTACTACATCAATTCGTAGGCCGCGGTTGTCCACGAAACCTTTCGAGCGGTAGTCAAACCACGAGTATTGGTCGTTTACTTCAGGGTGCAGTAAGCGGAAGCTATCCACAAAACCCCAATCCATCAGTGTTTTCAACCATTCTCGCTCTTCTGGTTGGAAAGAGCACTTACCTGTTTTCAACCAACGTTTCGCATTAGGTTCACCGATGCCGATGTCTGCGTCGATAGGGCTGATATTAATGTCGCCCATCATAATGACTTGTTCGTCTTTGTTGTGGTAGTCATTTAGGTAAGTCATCAAGTCTTTGTAGAACTGGCGTTTGTACGGGTATTTTGTTTCATGCTTGATGTTATCCCCTTGAGGGAAGTAGCCATTTAGCACGGTAACCTTTTCACCATTTTCATCTTCAAACGTCGCCATGATCATGCGTTTTTGATGGTCTTCATTATCTGTTGGGAAACCCTTCTGCACAGAAATAGGCTCTTGCTTACACAACATTGCCACACCGTAGTGGGCTTTTTGACCGTGGAAGTAAACCTTATAGCCCATTGCTTCAACATCAGCAATTGGGAAGGCTTCATCGTGCACTTTTATCTCTTGCAGACCAATCACGTCGGGTTGGTGTTTGTCGATAATAGCTTGCAGTTGGTGAAGGCGGGCTCTAAGACCGTTGATGTTGAAGCTAATTACTTTCATTTGTTTTTATACCTCTCGTAAACCTTTGTCACTGCTTGTTTTTAAAGGTTTTTGATTTGGTGGATTTCATGGTTCATCGTATTTAACCATGCTTAATAATTTCTGTCGCCACTTTGTAGAGACAAAATGGCGACATTAAATGATGTGAATACTTACAGTTACGTAGAATCTATTGAGTCTTAAGTAAATCCAAAAAGAACGCGTATTCAAGTGCGTCTTCTTTTAATCGTTTAAATCGGCCAGAAGCGCCACCGTGACCGGCTTCCATATCGGTTTTGAACAGCAATACGTTGTTGTCTGTTTTCATTTCACGCAGCTTCGCAACCCATTTCATTGGCTCAAAGTACTGCACCTGTGAGTCATGCAGGCCTGTCGTTACCAACATGTTCGGGTAGTTTTGTACCTTAATGTTGTCGTACGGTGAGTACCCCAGCATGTAATCGTAGTAGGCTTTATCGTTCGGGTTACCCCATTCGTCATACTCATTGGTGGTTAGAGGGATCGATTCATCGAGCATGGTTGTCACAATGTCTACAAACGGAACATGTGCACCAATACCACGGTACAGTTCTGGTGCTTGGTTGATGATTGCTCCCATCAATAGACCGCCAGCAGACCCCCCAACGGCGAACACTTTATCTTTCGCGCCGTAGCCTTCTTCAACAAGCTCTTTGGTTACATCAATAAAGTCGTTGAACGTGTTTTGTTTGGTCAGTTTTTTGCCATCTTCATACCAAGGGCGACCAAGCATTTCTGAACCGCGGACATGTGCGATGGCATAAACAAAACCTCTATCCAGTAGGCTTAGGCGAGTTGAGCTGAAGGTAGGTTCAATCGTAGAGCCGTAAGACCCATAGCCGTATTGGTAGATTGGGTTAGTGCCGTCTTTCTTAAATAAGTCTTTACGATAAACCAAAGAGACAGGAACTTGCTTACCATCGCGAGCCGTAATCATGATTCGCTCTGATTGGTAGTTATCCGCTTCGAAACCACCTAATACGGGTGTTTGCTTCATGAGTTCGGATTCACCTGTACTTAGGTCGAAATCATAGTAAGTACCTGGCGTGGTTAAGCTGCTGTAATAGATACGAACTTTTGCGTTATCTAATTCATAGTTACGCGTTAGGTAAGCGGCAAATGCGGTGTCGTTAAATTCAAGTGGGAACTCGTTGCCTGTTGAGAGTTGGCGAACTTTCACTGTAGACAAGCCATCCGCGCGTTGTTCGTAAACAAGATGGTCATCAAACAACTCGAAATCTACAAGCTGAGTATTATCGTCTGCTGGGATGACATCGACCCATTTTGAGCGATCATGCATCTCTTCGGCGGTGACTTTCATTAAACGGAAGTTGACCGCTTGGTAGTTGGTGTAGATGTAATACCAATCACCTAGCTTAGCGATGCTGTACTCTATGCCGGTCTCTTTTGGGTAGAAAGCCTCAGCTGTAGCCTTTGGGTTGTTGGCATCGATGACTGAAACACCGCTGGTTTCTGTGCTCGAATGCCAAATGTAGACCTGTTCTCCATCTTTGCTTTTACTCAAAGAGGTGTAGTAAGCGCTATCGGCTTCTTCGTAGATTAACTGATCGCTTGCCTGAGCTGTGCCTAACACGTGGCGGTAAACTTGATAACCCAGCAATGTTTGTGGATTTTTTTTGATGTAGTAGAAGGCTTGGTTGTCGTTTTGCCACGCGATAGCACTTGAAGCGCCTTCAATTTCATCTTTTAGGTATTCACCTGTTGTGAGGTCTTTGATCTTGATGGTGTAAATGCGGCGGCTTAGCGTATCTTCGCCATAGGCCAACAAGTTTTCGTCTGGGCTGATCGTTAAGCCACCAATACTGAAGAATTCATGCTCTTTTGCTAGCTCGTTTACATCTAAGATGACTTGCTTGTCTGTGCCTAAAAAGTTTTTTTCACGCAGGTGAACTGGGTATTCGTTGTCGCCTGTCACCTTATTCGAGTAGTAGTAACTGCCTTTGCGAACCGGTACCGAATTGTCGTCTTTCGCGATTCGGCCTTTAATCTCTTCAAATAATTGTTTTTGTGCTGCTTCTGTATGTTTCAACACCGTATCTGCGTACTGATTCTCTTGCTCAAGCTGTTGCAAAATCTCTGGATCTTGGCGTGCATCATCGCGCATCCAATAGTAATCATCGATTCGGGTTTCACCATGAATCGTCATTGCGTGAGGGACTTTCTTAGCAACGGGTGCTTGGGTTTGCTGAGCGACGAGCTGTGATTGAGAGTAGTGGTTCATGGTTGAGATTCCTTGATTGCTGCATCCGGCGACAAGCGCTATTGATACGGCTAATGTGGTTAAAGCGATACGCATCTGTATATCCTTAGTGTGTACCTTACTCGTTTTAATGCCAGCATCCTTTGTTGTGAGAGTTCAGGTACGTTGGTGTTCTTCCAGTGATATTATTTATAATTGGATTCTGGATATGCACCTTCATCGTAAGTGTCTGTTATTGTTTTCAAAAAATCAAAGCAATGTTAAATGAAATTACTGATACGTGAGAGTGGAAGGAATAAATGTGCAACAAAAAGGGACACACTTTTCAGTATGTCCCTTTCCTTTGTTTAGCAAGATTCGAGTTTTACGTTAAATAGCCAATGGCATTTCGTTTGAGTGGTCAGGTTTACGATTAACCCAACGTAAACCAAGCATAGCGATGAATGACATAGCAATCATCAGGCAACCGAGTGGCAGTTGGTCTTGAGCTGGGAAGAACGATGCCAATAGTGTTGCGATGCCAGCACCTAGGTTTTGCATACCACCTAAAATCGCACCTCCAGTACCAGCGTGGTACGGGAATGGCGAAAGTGCCCCTGTTGTTGCTGCTGGGAATAATATGCCAGCACCCAAGAAGTAAATTGTGGCACCGCCAATCAAAGTTAATGCTGTTGTTTGACCAAACAGACCCGGTATCAATACCACTGTTGAGCCTACCAATATCGCAACCAGACCAACATTCAATGCACGGCGCTCAGAGCGACGTTGTGCGATGTAACTAGATAAGCCTGCACCGACTAAGTAACCTGGAATAGGCAAGACAAACAGCAAGCTTACTGTGGTTGCCGGTAAGCCAAGTACGCCACCAAGCAACACACCTGCCGCTGCTTCAAATACGGCTACACCAGCAAAGGTTGCGACTAATACCAATAAGAAACCTTGGAAACGTTTATCAGACAGAACGAACTTGTAGCTGTTGGCAACCGATTCATGCTTGCGTCGTTCTTTCGGCAGTGTTTCCATCATGCTCGTCATCATAGTGATCACAACAGCAATACCAAACAGCGCAAGGAATAAGTAGCTAGAACGCCAGCCGAAAACTTCTGTTAGGTAACCACCCAGTACAGGAGCCATCAATGGTGAGAAAATCACACACATGCTAATCAAGCTGTTTGCACGGTGCAGCTCTGCGCCTTCAAAACAGTCGCGAGTCAATGTACGAGACATCGCACCACCACAACCGATGCCCAAACCTTGGATAAAGCTGCCCGCTAAGAACCATTCATATTCGTGAGCGAACAATGCTACCAAAGTACCGATGATGTAGATGATCAAACCAATCACGATGATCGGTTTACGACCTAGGCGATCTGAAAGTGGGCCGTAAACAAATTGCGACAGACCATAAGGGATCAAGTAACACGCCATCACTGCCTGCAGTGAAGATGCCGAAACTAAGAACTCACCTGCCATATGACCGATAGAAGGCACGTACATCGTTTGAGTCATTTGACCTACGGCAGTCAGAATAGCGATTAAAAAGGTAAGTTTCGCTAATGGAAACGAGGCGGACATTTGCGTATCTCTCCAAAAATTAAGACGTAAAAAGCCTTAGCGCTCCATTAAAGGAGAGCCAAATGAATAAAGTGTTCAGGGAATCTAGGCGCGAGATATTAGATCTTGATTGCGGGCTTAGCAATCAAAAAGTGTGAAGTTGAGCAAGATAAAAATCTATAACTTGGATTATAAAAACTAATCCGAAGTTACTGCATTTTAAAGAGGGAGAGGGTGGAGTGGGCTTCCTTTAAATATCGATGTTCTGGCTATGTCCAAAGCGCTAAAACCTAAGCAACACAGCTAATGATTATATGAGTACATCATTTGAAATCACAGAAAAAAGGAAGAAAACACGCTCTATTAACATTTGTATAAACTTTCGTTTTATATGTAAGCAATTTGTGCTGTAATTATCCGCTAAGCTATTCGTCTAACTCATTTACATTGTGTACAGCAATTCGTTGTCGATGTGATAGTTATGGTTATGGAAGTCTTTTGGCTTAAATAAGGATATTAAATGCGCTCTCTATCGGTACAGTGGAAAATAACCCTCTTAGCAGGTTGTTGTTTAATCATTACGTCACTGTCTCTTATTGGTTTCTCGATCTACAACGCGACGAGCAATCAACAAGTCATCAAATCTCAAAGTTCAGAATCAGTTATCAATAAAACTCAGCAGTTGCTGGCGTCTGTTTCTCAGCTAAACGCTCAAGAAACTCAACGTTATGTAGACGAAGCTATTTACCGCGCAGAGATGCTTGCGGCCAGTGCTCAGTTTCTAAAAAACAATGCAGACGAAAACTTTACACCAAGTGAAGAGCTTCGTACCGCCTTGGATGAAATGGTTCGTCGCTCGGTTTTAAACTTCGACTCTATTCAAGGAGCGTATCTAGTTTTCAAGCCTGACTTGCTCGATAGTGAAGATGCGAATTATGTCGATGCTGATTATGTTGGTTCTAACGAAAAAGGTCGTTTTGCTCCTTACTGGAAGGTGGCAGATAACGGTGAAAATGTTCTAGCGAACGTTCTTTCAGAATCTATCTTGAATGATGACAGCAATAGCGAACGTTTTTACTGTCCTTTGTCTTCAGGGCAAACGTGTATTAGTACGCCGAGAGTCGTGAACAGTGGTGGTGTAGCACTACTTACGTCCTCTATTTCAGTCCCTATTTTGGTTGACGACGTTGCTATTGGTTTTCTTGGTATTGATCTAAGACTTGATGGTTTAACCAGTGTGATTACTCAATCTGACCAGAGCTTGTTTAACGGTGCGGGTAAAGCTTACGTGGTTAGTCTAGATGGTTCGGTCATCGCTTCTGATGATTCAAGCATTGCAGTCGGTTCAACTTTCCAAAGTGGCAATACAAACAGTGATTTAATGACCGACTTTATCTTTGGTGGTGAAGTGACAACGCAATGGAGCGAGAACGGTGAGTGGTTACTTGCCTTTGCACCTGTTGTTGCAGCTAACCAAACTTGGGGGGTGTTGTTTGAGATCCCAAGAGACAGTGTCGTCGCTGACGCAAATAAATTGGATTCCATCATTAGCACTAAGCTAAGTGAAGGCATCAAAACAGAAGTGATCGCCGGTACAGTGTTTATTATCTTTGGCTTAGCCATTATCGCATTTGCTTCCCTTTCAATTGTGAAGCCTATTCGACAAGTGGTTGAGCGACTTAATGATATTGCTTCTGGTGAAGGTGATTTGACCCAACGTTTGGAAGTGAAATCTCAAGACGAAATTGGTCAGCTATCCAAAGGGTTCAACTTATTCTTAGACAAGCTACAACACACGATCAAAGAAGTGATTCACACCACTGAGCAAGTGGCGAGCACGACAAGCCAGGCTAAAGCATCGGCATCAAGCACTCGAGAAAGCAGTGAATCTCAATTTAAAGAAGTGGATCTTGTGGCGACAGCGGCAGAAGAGATGACTCAAACTGCGGGCTTAGTGGTACAAAACGCAGAAGTGGCCGTTGATGCAGCGTGCGAAGCGAATCGTTCTGCTCAACAAGGGCAACAAGTCATCGAACTTTCAGCAGGTGAAATGAGAAAGCTGGTTGAGCGTATGTCGAGTGCTGTTCCTATTGTTGAAGAATTGGCAAAAAATAACGGAAACATCACCGAGATCTTAAGTGTGATTGAAGGGATCTCTGAGCAAACTAACTTACTGGCATTGAACGCGGCGATTGAAGCGGCTCGTGCTGGCGAACAAGGTCGAGGTTTTGCTGTTGTTGCGGATGAGGTAAGAAACCTCGCAAGTCGCACCCAGTCATCGGTTGGTGAGATCAGAGCGGTGATCGACAAGGTTCATGCTGGAACTCAAGATGTCGTTGAAGCAATACAAGAAGGCAATATCCTAGCTAACGATACAGCACTACACGTTCAGAAAGCAGTTGAAGATCTGGGGTCGATCTTTACTTCTATTGAGGCGATCAGTGATATGAACAGTCAGATCGTTCGAGCAGCCGAAGAGCAACAATCGGTTTCCGGTGAAGTAAATCAAAGCGTGGTTAATATTCGCGATTTGAGTGCGAAGATCTTGGAGCAAGCCGCGGCTTCTGAGCAAGTCGGCAATGAAATTGACCAACTGTCTCAACAACAAAAGAAGTTGGTCAATCAGTTCAAGGTATAAGCATTAAGCCTTAACCAGTTCTTGAATAGAAAAAGGGACAAATGAAGATTTCATTTGTCCCTTTTTTAATTGTTTATTTAGAGGCTAGGCAATAACCAGCGGTTGACGCTGCATACTCTTCGATAAACCAGTAGCCTTTGTTGACCAATTCAGTCACGACAGTTATGCCCGAAGGAGATAGGGCAGTAGCCGAGGTAATCATGGTCTCATCGCAAAGTATGTTGAGTAACGAAGAATCCGCTTCATCAACCTTAACCACTTCGCCATTGATGTAAGCAGTGTTGCTTTCATTTTCGTGGTAGAGCGCCTTTAAGCCTGATACTCGGTGAATCTCACCTTCAGACTCTAAGTGTTGAGCGATCTCTTCTTGAGTCCATAGTGGCTCTGGAGCAACGATATCAAGCTGGTGGCGTGATTGGCTTAGCAGACAACCCATGAATTCACTGATGGTTTCAGGTTGCTCTAGTGCAGATTTCAACATGTCTGTGAGATTGCTTAAATCCGATGAACGAATTTTTCCGTAGCCTTCTTGCATTTTGAATTCTGGATCGTGCAGGTGTACGTCACCCATATCATGAGCAAGCACAAAATCGGCAAAGTTGCTGATCAGTTCTTGTTCTTTAGGCGAGCGGTAGCCAATAGAGTAGCTCATTGACGGCTCTAACGTGCTCCCTTCATGTGGGAAACCTGGTGGGATATAAAGGATATCGCCCGGCTCTAAAGTTTCATCAATGATTGGGTCAAAACCTTCAATTTGACGAAGTGCAGACGCTTGAACAGTCTCTTTGTATTGGCCAACATCTTTAGCGCCAACCTTCCATTGACGTTTGCCTTGACCTTGAATGATGAAGACATCGTATTGATCAATATGTGGGCCTACGCCGCCTTCAGGTGCTGAGTAGCAGATCATGAGATCGTCGAATAACCAGTTTGGTAACGCTTGGAACGCCTCAGTCAGCTGATTTGCGCCTTGGTGCCAGTGGTTCGCTGCTTGAACGATCAGTTGCCAATGAGTTTCGGTTAATTCGCCAAACTTTTCTTCAGAGAATGGGCCGTGTTCTGCAGTCCACTGATTGTCGAGGTTAGAGACAAAGCGAGAATCCACTTCTTCTTCCATCGATAAACCAGCAAGTTCTTCCGGCGAAATTGGGTCGACGAAGTTTTGGAAGCCACCCTTTAAGATGGTTGGTTTTTTATGCCAGTAGTTTTCAAGAAACTCGGGCATAGAAAAGCTGAGTTGGTACATGTGAATCCTGTATATTTTTATGCTAGATGCTAGATGCTAGATGCTAGATGCTAGTTTGGCTTGTAAATCTTGCTGGACAATTTTGATTGCTTCTAACGCGACTTTTGGATCGATTTCGTTGCTTTCGAGCAGATAGATCAGGTCGACAGCTAACTTAACTTCTTCTGGTGCGTTATCCAGTGGTGATGGTGTGTTATCAGTGTTCATTTCGCTTAGGGTTCTCTAAGTTAATCAGTCTCTCAATATTTTTCATTGAGTCTTCACAGCGTTCTAATCGCTCTTTTGCTAACTGCCAAGCCTCTTCCGCTTTTTTCTTACTGTGGCGAGGCGCAGAATCAAACGTTAACTTTCGTACTCGTACTAAATCGACCAATCGCTTTTGCCAGTCTTGGTGCTGGGCGAGTTCGTTGTATAGGTCGTTAAGGTTTTTCCCTGACTTGCTTTTTCGGTCCAAGCGTAAATCGTGGTTGGCTAACTCTCTTTGGATTGCTGCAATCTGATTGGTCAGCTTTTCTGTCAGGTAGTTGGCTCTGGACGCGGTCAGTTGATTTGAGGTTTGTTCACGTACAATGGTGCGGTACGTTGCCTGAGTTTCAAGTGCATAGGGAAGCAAAACAGAGGCGCCGCATTTAAATAAGGCTCGGTCAAACAAGGCTTGATGATAAGCCCCTCGAGATTTGTCAACCTGCGAGCAATGGCCAATCAAGGTATCAATAACACTTTTTAGCTTTGAAAATTGATTCATTTCACTTCCCGTTGGCTACTGCCTATAAGTTCACAAACCAAGCTTCGTATGCCAGTTTAATTGCAAGTACGCTTACAACTGTAACAAACACAGGTCTTATAAATGTAGCACCGAACCGAATAGCAGAGTGAGCGCCAACAAATGCACCGGCCATCAAACAAAGGCCCATGGTTAAACCTAGAACCCAATCAATATGACCAAGAATCGCGAAGGTCACCAAAGAGGTAAAGTTACTGGTAAAGTTCATGGCTTTGGATAGACCAGAGGCAAGTAAGATGTTTAAGCGATAAAGCGCCATAGAGCTTACCGTCCAAAACGCGCCAGTTCCTGGGCCAGCAACCCCATCATAAAAGCCAAGAATGAATCCTTGGTACTTTTGTTTTCTCTTAAGCACAGGGCATGGCTTAGGAGACACATTATGGCTCACATCTGGAGTCTTATGAAAAATGGTATAGACCGCTGCGGCAAGAATGACTAACGGCAATACCTTCTCTAACCACTCGGTGCTAATGGCATCAACAGTGAGTGTGCCGATGGTCGCACCTATTAAAGTAGATATGAATGCATTGACCCAACACTCAGGCTTGAACAGCTTTTTACGGTAGTAAGTGAATGCAGCTGTAGATGAAGCAAACGTTGCGGCCAGCTTATTAGTTCCGAGTGCAATGTGTGGCGGCAGGCCAAGCGATAGCAAAGCTGGAACGGTTAACATCCCTCCGCCACCTGCGACAGCATCAATAAAGCCTGCTGCAAATGCAACCAGAGCAAGTATGACCAACATGGTTGGCTCAATCATTTCCATAAATAGCTAGTGTTCTCGTTATCGGCTGATAGGGCAGCCACATGAAAAATCTATGGATTAGTCATGTTGGGTTGTGAATGCAAGGGCCTAGCGATGAAGGCCCATAACTACCTCAAGGGCAGGGGATATTAGTATTTTATTGTTCTTTTAAAAGGCGGTAGTGAATCGAGTAGGGACTTTCCGTATCGCTTCGTTACTATGCGTCTATCAAGGATCGTGACTTTACCAGAATCTCTTTCTTTACGCAGTAACCGCCCGACAGATTGAATAAGCTTTTTACTCGCTTCTGGAACCGTAATTTGCATAAATGGGTTACCGCCTCGTGATTCAATATATTCAGAGTGTGCTTGCTCTACAGGAGAGGTAGGCACACCAAAAGGAATCTTTGTAATGACGAGATTTTCAAGAAGCTCTCCAGGCAAATCAAGCCCTTCAGAAAAGCTGCCCGTTCCAAAAAGGACGCTTGTTTTGCCTTGTTCTATTAGCTTTTTATGTTTTTTTAGAATTTCAGTGCGTGAACTGTCACCCTGAACTTGTAAAGCCCATGACTTTTTAACGAAACCTGTTGCTAAAGCTTCTGCAACTTTGTTCATTTGCCAGTAAGAAGAGAATAAAACGAGATTGGCTTTGTTGTCTTCTATTACCTTAGGCAAAATTTCAATAAGATATTCGGTAAACTGAGGTGCTTGAGGTTCGTATTTCATTGCAGGGACAATCAGCTCTGCTTGGTTTTGATAATCAAATGGTGATGCCAAAGCAAGGAATTGAACACCATCTTCAGCTTTTTGACTGATACCTGCTTGGTGACAGAAAAAGTTAAAGGAGTTAAGTGCTCGCATTGTCGCAGAAACTAATACGGCTCCAACACAGCGGCTCCAAATCTGCTGGTCAAGTTGCCAACCAACCTCTAGAGGTGAAACGTTGACAACGAAATCGCCTTCGTTCTCTTTGTTTAACTCAAGCCAACGTGCTAGTGGTGCGCCTTTTTCTCGCTTAGGTTCCGCCATTAGGCGCCAGACTTGAGCTAGATTCTCTGTCCTTTGTATATAGAAGCCTATTTCAGCGAGCGCTGGCTCGGCTAGTTTTGCGGAAAGCTCTCCGTCTTTGACTCGCTCAGCAATGAGGTCAGCGATTTTTGCTACAGATTGGCTTGTCTTTTGAGTTAGCTGTTTGAGATCTTTCGACTCACTTTCTAACCATTCAGGCAAGTCACCATGCTCAAAGCGATACAAGCCGTCTTCAAAGTGGCTTGCGTCAAACTGTTTGCTCATTTGAGTCAGAGTAGGGATCAGTTGTTGTACGGAGTCCTGCAATTCATTTCTAAATCGGTGCACACGCTTTTCGTCCGCTAAACCAGAAAGCTTAGTGATCGATTGATTTAAACGCTCTAACCAAGAAGCCGCACCTTTTAAACTGGCAGCTGCAGAGGAGTGATCTCGAGCGACATGAGGTAAATGGTGTGCCTCGTCGAATATATAGATGCTGTTTTCTGGCTCTGGAAGAATAACTCCGCCACCTAGGTCAGCGTCGGCCATTACCAAACTGTGATTAGCGATAATCACATCTGCTTTATCTAGCTCTGAACGCGCTTTCTGGAAAGGGCAATCTCTGTGAGTTGGCATACTGTTGTTGCAGCTGTGCTTATCACTTACGATCATTTGCCAAATGATATTGTCGATTGGTTTCGGCCATGAATCACGATCGCCATCCCATTTACCTTGAGCCAGACTACGATACATGGTTTGAAGTTGCTCGATATCCTTTTTCTTTGGTTTGGATTCGAACATAGCCATTTGTCCACCATCAACACCGCAAGCCGCTGCCAATTTCTCTGAGCAACAATAGCGTTGCCTGCCTTTCGCTAATATAAAAGAGAACTCTCTGTCGGTGAGTCTTCTATATAGAGGGAGATCTTTATTGACGAGCTGTTCTTGTAGCGCGACGGTTGCGGTCGAAATAATGATTTTCCGATTATTTAAAACCGCAACGGGAATAGTTGCCATTAAATAAGCCAGTGATTTACCGATTCCTGTTCCCGCCTCAGCAACAATCATGCGGCTGCTCTTGTGGTATTGACCGCAAAGTGTCTTCGCTATCTCAGCTACCAGGTAATTTTGTGCACGGCGAGGTACAAAGTTGTCCAACTGATCTTGGAGGTTTTGATAACTGGTGCGAATAGAATTTTGAATTTTAGTAGTTAGCATACTGTGACCTACGTAACGGAGCGAGGATAGTAGCACATATCACTAGCCGGTACATTTACTGCAAAATAGCTTGCTTTTGAATCAAAGGTAGATCTCGTTCACAAAAAAAAACTGAACCATCAGGAACTTAACGATTTTATTTATCTTGTGAAATATTAATATTAAAAAAGACTGACTTACAGGTGTTAAATTCTATTTTTAGGATGTATTAATGGTTGGTATTGGTTTTATGTGCTGTTTTGTTGGTTTTTATAGTTATTATATTTCCTAATAAAACTAAGGATAAGCTACTCGTAAAATGATGAAAAAAAAATGTAAGCGTTTGATTTTTAATTGTTTGTGTTTTTTTTAGGTCTATTTTTAGTTTATTTGACACGCAGGATAATCTTTTGCAATCTAGACCTCGAAATTTAGTGACGGTGATTAACCAACAAAGAGTGGTAATGACCAGTCATAAAAATAAAAGGGAACCGGGCAAGGATCTCCCATTCTTAGAAAAGGCAGTGGATTTATTATGAAAAAGACTCTATTAGCGCTAGCTATCGCAGCTACAGCAACTTCTGTAAACGCAGCAGAAATTTACTCTAACGACGATACTAAAGTTGGCCTAAAAGGCGAGGTAGATATCTACCTACAACAATCTGAAGTAGACGAGACTCTAACTAAAACAGTTAAAAACGAAGCTGACGTTTCTACTTGGGCTAAAATTCAACTAGACGCTGAGCAGAAGCTTAACGACCAGTTCACAGCATTCGCATCTTTCGAAATCGAAACTGACGGCAGCAACGCTAAGTTCGATGACGTTCTAGCTGGTTTTAAAACTGACACTTGGGGTATGGCTTTCGGTGAAACTGGCGACCTAGCAGAATCTGCTGACGCTATCCAGAAAGATGATATCACAAACGAAGGTAACTACATGGGCTCTACTGGTGGTCACCACCGCGAGTCTTCTGGCCACGGCGCTGTATTCAAAGGTCAATTCGTTGAAGGTTTCACAATCGTAGCTGACGTTAACACTGATTCTACTGAAGACGTTGACAACACTTACGGTATCTCTGCAGATTACGCATTCAGCAACTTCTCTATCGGTGCTTCTTACATCACTGGTGACGCTGCTAAAGACGTAGATTACTCTCTTGCTGGTGCTTCTGCTTCTGCTGAGTTTGGTGGCCTATACCTAGCTGTTACATACGCACAATTTGAAGGCAACCAAGGTTACGGTTACTGGGATCTAGCTGACATCGCTGCTGATTCTTACGGCAACGGTGAAACTATGGGTATCGCAGCTGCTTACCAAATCGACGCTGTTCGTCTATACACTACATACTCTGTAGCAACAACTGACGAAATCGCTACAGCAGCGGGTACTTCTAAGATCTCTGATATCGACTCTACTAACCTAGTTGTTGGTGTTGATTACGCATTCCGTGACAACATCCTATTCCTAGCTGAATACCAAACTGCTGATTTCGAATACGCATCACAAACTCTAGATGCTGATGGCGTTATTGCTGGTGTTTACTACACTTTCTAATTTGTAGTTAACTATGCTATATAAAAGCCAGCGTTAAGCTGGCTTTTTTACATTTATTGATTAAGGAATCGTACATGAACAAGTGGTATTTAAGTTTTATCTGTCTGCTCTCTGCACCATATGCAACAGCTTCTCTAGAGCTGGCTTCTGGTATCACTCTAAATACTTTGAACGGTGAGGTGATTGATAATGTGGAAGACGCTGTATTCACCTCAGGTGAAAACCAACTCGTTTTAGATTACACAGGGTATTTGAGCGATAAAGGCAAACGCGAGTTTATCAGTACAGTTCCTTACATTATGGTAGTTAATGTTCCCGAAAATGCTGATGTTGATATTGATCTTCTAAGTAGAAAGTACGCTAAAATCGAAAAAAATGTAGACAGAGAACTTCCTATATTCAGTATCTCTGTAAACGGTGATGATGCAGAAGTCGTGCAAGAAGTTTTGCCTCCATCTCAAGGTGCACTGCCTTACGGTGATATCCCCCAGCTAGTAAAAGACTACAATAAAGAAAGAGGCTTAGTGTTTGATTCAGGGAAGATTCGTTCGTTGAAAGAAGAGCTAGCGGCGGTACAAACTGGTGCAGTAGTTGGAGCGACGGTCGCTGCCGACAGTACTGTGCAAGAGTCTGAAAATACGCTTCAACTTAAGCTATGGTATTCAAGAGCAAATGAAGAAGAGCGTAAAGCATTCCAAAAATGGTTAATTGACCAAAAGTAATCAATCTTCACGTACAAAAAAGCGAGACGTAAATCTCGCTTTAATATATTGCTATGAGTTAAATCTCTTTCCACTCACCAGGCTGCAGCTGCCCCACATTCATATTACCCATTGAGTAACGGATAAGACGCAGGGTAGGGAAGCCGATATTGGCTGTCATTCGTCTTACCTGACGGTTACGCCCTTCAATGATAGTAATCGCTAACCATGTTGTCGGTATTGCGGCTCTGAAACGCACTGGAGGGGTTCTTTCCCACACAACAGGTTCAGACATCACCTCAACCTGAGCGGGCAGTGTCATGCCGTCTTTTAGTTCGACACCTTTTCTCAATTTATCTAAATCTTCCTCAGAAGGTGCGCCTTCAACCTGTACCCAGTAAGTCTTTGGGGATTTTGAGTTTGGTTGAGTTAGCTTAGCTTGAAAAATACCATCGTTGGTCAAGACCATTAACCCTTCGCTGTCGCGATCAAGGCGACCTGCAGCATAAACGTCTTTCACTGGAATAAAGTCCGCTAGCGTTTTTCTCCCTTCGCCATCTGTAAATTGGCTTAGAGTATCGAAAGGCTTGTTGAACAGAATTACTTTGCGATCTTCGAGCGCAACCTTAGGTTTTGCATTGGTAGGCTTGCCTTTATATCGGTGCTTGCTTGAGTGAGATTTGTTGTGCGAATTGCCAGTGTTATTCTTATCACTGCTTCGGCTTTGTCTATTACCGCTTTGTTTTAATGTTGCACCAGAACGAGCCGGTTTGTCTGAACGAGATGCGCTGCGTGAGCGAGTAGACATGTTAACTACCTTGCAAAAATGTAAACGAAGTGTGCTGAAAAGTTTTCACTGAAACGGAATTGAGCTATCATTTGCGCGCCTAAAAGACACAAAATAGAACAAGTTGATGGACTCTTAAGCCTGATTTGTTTAATTATACCTTCGTGTTTTATTATAACAACGCACTCACGGATTTGGTTCATGCTGTCATCAAGATTGTATGAAAAATAAGATAGAGTACGACTATCGAGTAAGCAGTTTTCACTCTTAGAGTGGCTTACTGGTCAATTTATAACACGCTCACTACTTTAAATGAGCTTGTAAGAACTATAGGGAAATTTCATGCCTACTGAAAAACCAACGATCATCTATACCATTACAGACGAAGCTCCGGCGCTAGCAACATACTCTCTGCTGCCTATCATTCAATCTTTTACAGCTTCTTCTGGTATTAACGTTGATACTCGCGACATTTCACTTGCAGGGCGTATTATTGCCAACTTCCCTGACTATTTGAACGAAGAGCAACGTATTGGTGATGCATTAGCAGAACTAGGTGAATTGGCTAAGACACCAGAAGCAAACATTATCAAGCTTCCAAACATCTCTGCATCTGTACCTCAGCTTCAAGCAACAATCAAAGAGCTACAGTCAAAAGGTTACGCACTTCCTAATTACCCAGAAGAAGCAAACACTGACGAAGAGAAAGCAGTAAAAGCGACTTACGACAAAATCAAAGGCAGTGCAGTAAATCCAGTATTGCGTGAAGGTAACTCGGATCGCCGCGCTCCACTTTCTGTTAAAAACTACGCGAAGAAGAACCCACACTCAATGGGTGCTTGGTCTGCAGATTCTAAGTCGCACGTTTCAAGTATGGACGACAAAGACTTCTTCGGTAGCGAAAAGTCAGTAACCATTGAAGGTGCTACAGAAGTTAGCATTGAATTCGTTGGCAAAGATGGTGCGAAGAAAACATTGAAGCCAGCTTTTGCACTGCAAGATAAAGAGATCATTGATGCGTCAGTGATGAATAAGGCCGCTTTGGTTGCATTCTTCGAAAAAGAAATCGCATCGGCTAAAGAGCAAGGTGTACTGCTTTCTCTTCACTTGAAAGCGACGATGATGAAAGTATCTGACCCAGTGATCTTTGGTCACGCGGTTAAGGTTTACTACAAAGACGTATTTGCTAAACACGGTCAGCTGTTTGAAGAGCTAGGCGTTGATGTAAATAACGGCATCGGTGATGTCTACGCGAAGATTGATGCGCTTCCTCAAGAGCAGAAAGAAGCAATCGAAGCTGACCTGCAAGCGGTATACGAGACTCAGCCACCACTAGCGATGGTTGATTCGGACCGTGGCATTACTAACCTACACGTACCAAGCGATATCATTGTGGATGCATCTATGCCTGCAATGCTGCGTTCTTCTGGTCAAATGTGGGATCCAGAAGGTAAGCAAAAAGATACCAAAGCAATGATCCCAGATCGTAGCTACGCGAGCATTTACCAAGCGGTTATTGATTTCTGTAAAGAGAACGGCGCGTTCGATCCAACAACGATGGGTAGCGTACCAAACGTTGGCTTGATGGCTCAAAAAGCGGAAGAGTACGGTTCTCATGATAAGACTTTCATCCTTGAAGCTGCTGGTCAGGTTCAAGTTGTTGACGCTTCAGGCGCTGTGCTTCTTGAGCAAGACGTAGAGGAAGGCGATATCTTCCGTATGTGTCAGGTTAAAGATGCACCAATCCAAGACTGGGTTAAGCTTGCGGTAACGCGTGCTCGTGCATCGGGTGTTCCAGCGGTATTTTGGCTAGATGCGTCACGCGCACATGATGCTCAGCTTATCAAGAAAGTTGAAGCATACCTTCCTGAATACGATACCGATGGTCTTGAAATTAAGATCCTTGCTCCACTTGAAGCGACTCAATACTCACTGGTTCGTATCAAAGAAGGCCTAGATACTATTTCGGTTACTGGTAACGTATTACGTGATTACCTAACGGATTTGTTCCCGATTTTAGAGCTTGGTACATCAGCTAAGATGCTATCGATTGTTCCACTAATGAACGGTGGTGGTCTGTTTGAAACAGGTGCTGGCGGCTCTGCTCCTAAACATGTTCAACAAGTAGAGAAAGAAAACCACCTGCGTTGGGATTCTCTAGGTGAATTCTTGGCACTAGCGGCATCTCTAGAGCACCTGAGCGTAGTAACAGGTAACGCTAAAGCACAAGTTCTAGCTGATGCGCTTGATAAAGCGACGGGTGAGTTCCTTGATAACAACAAGTCTCCTTCACGTCGAGTAGGTGAGCTTGATAACCGTGGTAGTCACTACTATCTAGCGGCATACTGGGCTAAGGCGCTTGCTGAGCAAACGGCTGACGCTGATCTTGCTGCTGAGTTTGCAGGTGTGGCAAGTCAACTGGCTGAAAGTGAAGAAGCGATCGTTGCAGAGCTGAACAACGCTCAAGGTGTGGCTGGCGACTTAGGTGGTTACTACCTACTTGACGATGCATTGGTTTCAACACTAATGCGCCCAAGCTCAACGCTAAACGCGTTTATTGATGCATAGTGATTGGACTCATCGTTAGTCACTCATGAACGTGATTTGCTAACGAGTTGCTTAGGCTGATAGCTAAGTTATAGATAAAGTCAACACGAAAGACGCTTTAACGATAATGTTAAAGCGTCTTTTTTCTGTCTAATACTTCTTAAGACCTAGCTTAAGGGGAGTAGCTCTTCGAGCTCATTGTCCAGTGAGCAACTTTAGAGCCCCCAAAACGAAAAAAACCGCTCACGTAATCCTGTGTTACAGGTATTAAATGAGCGGTTTCAATATTCTGTTTACCTGTCAGCCGTTAATGACGACTGATGGAGGTTAACATGAGTTTGCATTCGCCTATTTTACGGCGCTGCCTTCTACAGGAACAACGGAGCTAGCATGCGAGCCTTTAGGTCCACTTTCTACTTCATAGTCGACCTGCTGACCAGCCTTTAAGGTTCGATAACCTTCCATTTGTATTGTGGAGTAGTGCGCGAAAATATCGCCGTCTTCACCTTCTGGACAAATAAAGCCAAACCCTTTGGCATTGTTAAACCATTTTACTGTACCTGTAGCCATGCTATACATCCCTCATGCATTTTGTTACTAACGTTGTTATATCAATTGTTGTAAGTGCGATTGATATCATTCCTACCAGCTAAAGAATTTCAGCTAATAGCTTGAATCTCGTACATTGCTTACGGAAATTAACGCTACCCTGCGTAATTATTCCTTATTGTTAATTTTTGAAGCGTGTTACTGATTTTAATTCATGTTGCAAAAGTGTATTAAAAAACCTTTTAGCTCCAATGTAGCTAATGATTGAGCACAGTCAATAGTAAATTGGTATAAAAGTGATCAATTTTAATAACAAATCACATTCGAGATTAACCGCAAACTATTAACCAAATAGTAACTTACCGGTAATCTTATCGTTAGTATCAATAGTTATGGCGTCTTTTTAATCAATCACATATGTTAATCTTGTTAATCGAGATCTTTTATTTGCAGCGATGGAAATGGTGGATTAGGCTCAGTATAGAGGAATATTTTTTGGTACTGTTTCTAGGTGCAGTTTCTTAGTACACGGTAAAGCGTGAATGTGGTAAATTTGAGTTAGGTAAACACTCACGACTTCCGAAAAATAACCCTTAGCAAAGCGATATGAGCAGAAACTTTGAATGGGCATCTCCAGGCTCAGATTTACTGGAGAAAGAAGCAACAAAAGTAAAGCCACCGGCGATGTATAACGTTGTGTTGAATAACGATGACTACACGCCCATGGACTTTGTAATCGAGATCCTAGAGCGATTCTTCTCACTAGATATCGAAAAAGCAACGGAAGTGATGCTCAAGGTTCATTATGAAGGTAAAGCTATATGCGGCACATACAGTGCTGAAATAGCGGAAACAAAGGTAGCGCAGGTCACGATGTACTCAAAGGAAAATGAGCATCCGCTACTATGTACAATGGAGCAAGTATAAATTGCTCGAACAACACTGTTGTTCCCTTAGGAGGTACTTATGCTAAATAAAGAATTAGAGACGAGTTTAAATGGCGCATTTGCTCGTGCGCGAGACAAGCGACATGAATTCATGACTGTCGAACACCTCCTACTAGCATTATTAGAAAATGATGCGGCCAAGGAAGCGCTCCAAGCTTGTCAGGCTGATCTCGATGCTCTTCGCAATGAGCTCGATATTTTTATCGATCAAACGACCCCACTTATCCCTGAAAGCGACGAAACTCGCGAAACTCAGCCTACGTTGAGCTTCCAACGAGTACTTCAACGCGCTGTTTTTCATGTTCAATCTTCAGGTCGCAGCGAAGTAACAGGTGCTAACGTACTTGTGGCTATTTTTAGTGAGCAAGAATCTCACGCGGCATATCTTCTCAAGAAAAACGACATTAGTCGCTTAGATATTGTTAACTTCATCTCACACGGTATTACCAAAGCGAGCAACGAAGGCGACAGTCCTTCATCATCCGATTCATTTGGTGGTGCAGAAAATGCTGAAGAAGCTAACTCTGAAGACCGTTTAGAAAATTTTGCTACTAACCTTAACGAAGTCGCAAAGCAGGGCAATATTGACCCACTAATCGGTCGTGACAAAGAGCTAGAACGCACTATCCAAGTTCTGTGTCGTCGTCGTAAGAACAACCCTCTGTTAGTGGGTGAAGCGGGGGTAGGTAAAACTGCCATCGCGGAAGGTCTTGCATGGCGCATCGTTGAAGGACAAGTGCCTGAAATCATTCAGAGCAGCGTAATTTATTCTCTAGATATCGGTTCACTGTTAGCCGGAACCAAATATCGTGGTGACTTTGAGAAACGTTTTAAAGCGATTCTTAAGCAACTGGAGAAAGAAGAAGACGCGATTCTGTTCATCGATGAGATCCACACCATTATCGGTGCCGGGGCTGCATCGGGTGGTCAGGTTGATGCGGCAAACTTAATTAAACCACTACTAAGCAGTGGCAAATTACGTTGCATCGGTTCAACAACGTACCAAGAGTACAGCAGTATTTTTGAGAAGGAGCGTGCTTTAGCTCGTCGCTTCCAGAAAATAGATATTATTGAACCATCGCTAGACGATACGACCAAGATCCTGATTGGCTTGAAGCCAAAATACGAAGCTCACCACGAAGTGCGCTACACCAACAAAGCGTTGCGTGCCGCTGTGGAACTGTCAGCTAAATACATTAATGAACGCCACCTTCCTGATAAGGCCATTGACGTAATCGATGAAGCGGGCGCTCGTAGTCGTTTGGCACCTGCAAGCCGTCGTAAGAAAACGGTAAGCGTGGCTGATATTGAGTCAATGGTTGCGAAAATGGCGCGTATTCCTGAAAAGTCAGTATCGTCTTCAGACAAAGATACACTCCAGAAACTGGATGAGCGCATGAAAATGTTGGTATTCGGACAAGACCCTGCAATCGATGTATTGAGTGAAGCGATTAAGCTGACCCGTGCTGGATTGGGTGCAGACAATAAACCTGTTGGTTCATTCTTGTTTGCTGGTCCTACTGGTGTCGGTAAAACAGAGGTGACTGTTCAGCTGTCTAAGTTGATGGGTATTGAGCTTCTGCGCTTTGATATGTCTGAGTACGGTGAGCGACACTCAGTGAGCCGCTTGATTGGTGCGCCTCCTGGTTATGTTGGTTACGACCAAGGTGGTTTGCTAACGGATGCCGTAATCAAGAACCCGCACTCTGTTGTGTTACTGGATGAAATCGAGAAAGCTCACCCAGATATCTTTAACTTGCTACTGCAGGTAATGGATAACGGCACGCTAACTGACAACAATGGTCGCAAAGCGGACTTCCGTAATGTGATTCTAGTGATGACGACCAACGCAGGTGTGGCTGAAACCGAGAAGAAATCGATCGGCCTGATCCAACAAGATCATGCGCCAGATGCGATGGGTGAAATCAAGAAGGTATTTACTCCTGAGTTCCGTAACCGTCTTGATAATATCATTTGGTTCAACAGCCTTGATCCAAGTGTGATTAGCCAAGTAGTTGATAAATTCATTGTTGAGCTTCAGGTTCAACTGGACGCTCGTGGCGTGTCTTTAGAGGTTTCTGAGGATGCTCGTCACTGGTTGGCTGATAAAGGCTATGACAAGACCATGGGTGCTCGTCCAATGGGACGTGTGATTCAAGAGAAGCTTAAGAAGCCACTTGCTAACGAGTTACTGTTTGGTAGCTTGGTTGATGGCGGTACGGTTAAAGTATCCCTGAAAAAAGACGAATTGGATTTCATCTATGTTGGTGCTAAAGAAGAGGTTATGCACTAACGAAGTGAACGATAATTCAAGGGCTTAAACATAAAACGCATGACTTCGGTTGTGCGTTTTTTATGCTTGCGAGATGCGAGATGCGAGATGCGAGATGCGAGATGCGAGATGCGAGATTGATGTGCTTGTGTAGTAAAAAGCTCAGGCAATAAAAAACGGAGCCTTAAGCTCCGCTTCTTATTGTATTCGCTAATTAAAAATTAACGAGCACGGAAGACGATGCGGCCTTTAGAAAGGTCGTATGGAGTCATCTCAACAGTTACTTTATCACCAGTAAGAATACGGATGTAGTTCTTACGCATTTTACCAGAGATGTGTGCTGTCACTACGTGACCGTTTTCAAGCTCAACACGGAACATTGTGTTTGGTAGAGTATCAAGGACAGTGCCTTGCATCTCGATTACGTCTTCTTTAGCCATCTAATCCTCTTTCGAAATTTGGCGGTTTTCAACGGCTTGATTGTGCCGTTAAAATCAAAATATGTAAAGTTGTCGCGTATTCTACCCTTGCCACCGCTGATTTACTAGCCTTTGATGACGTTGAAATCGTACTTTATAGTTCATCGCAGGGCATTCATCGATTTGATAACCCAAATATAACCATTGTTTTTGTTCTTTCTGGGCATGTTGGATCTGAAATAGAACGCCAAGTGTTCCCATCGAAATGTCTATATCAGGAGCGAAGAAGGTATAAAACGCGCTCGTACAGTGAGCCATGATGTCGGTTACGGCGATACCAACCAACTTGTTCTCATCATAGATGTGCATGAACTTTGTAGTAAGCCACTCATTTTTAGAGAATTGTAGAAACTCTTCTTTCTTGGGTGGGTACATGGTTCCCGAACGGTGACGAGCGGTGATATAGCGACTGTATAAGTCAAACCAGTTGTCATCCATCTCATCTTTCAGTTCCCAACGTAGTGATTTTCCTTTGTTAAGGATCCGTCGTTGGCTTTTGGAAAGCTTAACCTCAGGAATTGAAAGCCGAATCGCTTGGCATGCTGAGCAATTATCGCAATGTGGCTTATAAATGGTTGAACCACTGCGGCGAAATCCATTCGCAAGCAGAACTTCATAGTTATCTGAGGTGTGCATGTGTTCGTCAAGCGTGACCGCCACTCTCTCTTCGAAGTGAGGTAAGTAGCTGCAAGCGTGATTGTCTGTTAATCCAATTCTGATTTGTTGTAAATCTGGATTCATTAAGGCATTTCCTTTAGCCATTGGGTTTTAAAGCATGCATCGTCAACGGAGAACTCTTTGAGTAATTGCAGAGAGCCTAGGAATTCATCCCTATCAACCTCGATAGCGCCCAAGGATTCCAAGTGAGGGTTCATGACTTGGCAATCAATCAGTTGTCCGCCGAATCGGGTAAAGTGTTTACAAAAGTACCACAGCGCAATTTTAGAGGCATTGGTCTTTAGGCTGAACATCGATTCACCGCAAAAGACTTGGCCTCTTTGTAAGCCGTAAAGTCCACCGATCAGTTCATCATCTTGCCAAACCTCAACCGAGTGGCAGAAACCTAATGAAGCGAGTTTGCGGTAGGCTGACTGCATGTCGCTGTTTAGCCAGGTTTCTTCTTCGGGTCTTAGTGAAGAGCAATAACCAATTACTCTGTCCGTCGCTTGGTTGATGCTGACTCGGTAATTGTGCTTTCTTTGAAACTTTTTAAGACTTTTTGACGGTTCGAATGTCTTAGGATTAAATACCGCTCGCGGTGCAGGGCTCCACCAAAGTATAGGCTCACCTGGGCCATACCATGGAAATATACCTTGGCTATAAGCGTTTAAAATTCGCATTGGTGATAAATCACCACCGAAGGCGAGCAGACCGTTGGGGTCATCAAGCGCGTCGAAAGGCGAAGGAAACTCTATACTAGTAGTATCAAGTTCGGTTAGGTATATAGTCATAAGTACCGCATTACAGATTAATCACTGACCAAGAGGTCTTTAGGAGTTTTACCATGAAGAAGTTGCTTTGGATTTTACTTGTTTTGCCCATGTTGGCAAATGCAGCTTACAACAGAAACCAAGCTCGACCAGTAAACGAGGTGGTTTATGGTGAGATTGATACGGTCAGATACATCACTCAGCAAGAGATCGTTGAGTCGAAAGCGAATGGTTGGGAAACCTTGTTAGGTGCGGCGATTGGTGGCTTGATTGGTAACCAGTTTGGCGGCGGCACTGGTAAAGAAGTGGCGACAGCTGTAGGTGCAGTAGCAGGTGCGGGTATTGCTCGTAACCGAGGTAACACACAATATAAAGTAGAGTACAAACTGGTCGAGTTATTGGTCAAAACCAAAGACGACAAGTTGGTCAACATTATCCAAAATGTCGATAACTCGATGCTGTTCAACCGAGGCGATGATGTACGAATTCTCTATTTTTCAGATGGTGTTCGAGTTGATATCGTGTACTAGTATATAAATACGATTGATTGGCTAATTAATCACCGGTTTGGGCCGGATTAGCTCTGGAGTTCGTTGGAAAAGTTCGTTAGTCTGCAAGTACGAAGAATTATTCATCACCCGAAAATAAATACGCGCCAGTGACTTCGGGTGGTACAAGGACTATAAGATTTAATGGAAAGCCTTACGTTACAACCAATTCAAAAAGTGAACGGGGAAGTTAACCTACCTGGTTCAAAAAGCGTTTCCAACCGTGCACTTCTTTTGGCTGCACTTTCTACGGGAACCACTCGCCTAACAAACTTGCTAGACAGTGATGATATTCGTCATATGTTGAATGCATTAACTCAGTTAGGTGTTGATTATCAGTTGTCTGCAGACAAAACCGTTTGTGAAGTGACAGGTGTTGGTGGTGCATTTTCAAGTGACAAAGCCCTAGAGCTTTTCTTAGGTAATGCGGGTACGGCGATGCGTCCGTTGGCGGCTGCACTATGTTTAGGTCGCGGTGAATACGTTCTTACTGGTGAGCCTCGTATGAAAGAGCGCCCAATTGGCCACTTGGTAACAGCACTGCGAGAAGCCGGTGCCGATGTTGAATACTTAGAGAACGAAAACTACCCACCATTGAAGATCACAGGTACAGGTCTGAAGAGCGGTACAGTTTCTATCGACGGTTCTATCTCTAGTCAATTCTTGACGGCATTTTTGATGGCTGCGCCCTTAGCTGAAGGTGAAGTGACCATTAAAATTGACGGTGAATTGGTTTCTAAACCTTACATCGATATTACGCTGCACATCATGAAGCAATTTGGTGTGGACGTGATCAATAATGATTACCAAGAGTTTGTGATTCCTACCGGGCAATCTTACTCGGCACCGGGTGATTTCTTGGTTGAAGGTGATGCATCATCTGCGTCATATTTCCTTGCAGCCGCTGCTATCAAAGGTGGTGAGATTAAGGTCACTGGTATTGGTAAAAACAGTATCCAAGGTGATATCCAATTCGCTGATGCGCTTGAGAAAATGGGTGCGGAAATCGAATGGGGTGACGACTACGTTATCTCTCGTTGTGGCGAGCTGAAAGGCATTGATATGGACTATAACCATATCCCAGATGCTGCGATGACTATTGCGACAACCGCATTGTTTGCAAAAGGCACAACGGCAATCCGTAATGTCTACAACTGGCGTGTGAAAGAGACAGACCGCTTGGCTGCAATGGCAACAGAGCTACGTAAAGTCGGCGCTGAAGTGGAAGAGGGTGAAGATTACATCATTGTTAACCCTGTGGCTGAACTGACTCACGCGGCGATTGATACTTACGATGATCACCGTATGGCGATGTGTTTCTCGCTGGTTGCCTTGAGCGATACGCCTGTGACGATTAATGATCCAGGTTGTACGTCAAAGACATTCCCTGATTACTTCGACAAGCTGAAAATGCTAAGTCTATAAAAATGCTTAGTATGTAAAGGTTTAGGAACAAAAAAGCTTGCCTAAGTGGCAAGCTTTTTAATTATTGCTGAATTGTAAATTCTTTCGAAAGGTGGTGCGCTAAGTATTTAAACATGTTAAATACCGCGGTTGTATTCTCGGTCGGCATTCCATTGCTGTCTAAGAAGTATTCACCTTTGAAGACGAGTACATCGTCTTTTTCTACTACGCTGTTTGCGCGCATGCCTTCAATGTAGTCATCATGTGATTGGATAATTTGGTTTGCGATAAGCAGTAAATCAAATTCTGCTATTACTTTCTTTGTCATGAGTTTATCTCTGATAACTGAATATAACGTTGAGTTTATGGTGTCGAACTAGAAATTCAATGATTTCACAACCGATTAAGAGAGTCTTTTCAAACATCCACAATTTATTTTGTGATTTACGGCAAAAATAATTGAATGGGGCTCGCGTTAGATTCGCGGACAAGCTTAGTATGAGCCCGTTTAGACGTAATGCCTGATGAATAGGCTCTTGCAAGTATTCTTAGTGAGTACTTTATAGCTTCTTTATATTGTGACCCTTTTATCTATGAGTCGTCGAATTGTCGAGCGATCAGATCCAATTTTGAAAAAAGCGGTTGATCTTCTAGTAATCTCGCACAATAGTAAAAAAAGAAGCAATGAATTTAGAATATCATGCGTAAAAGCCCACAAGCTAAATTGTTGGTGCTGAAGCATCGTGATTAAGGACGTTAGAGTCAATATGGGTAAATCGCTCGTTATAGTGGAGTCGCCAGCCAAGGCTAAAACTATCAATAAATATCTTGGCAAAGACTTTGTCGTTAAGTCGAGTGTAGGTCACGTACGTGATTTACCAACGGCGGGTCAAAGTACTGGTCAAAAGGCTGCTGCAGTTTCAACCAAGGGTATGAGCCCAGAAGATAAAGCTCGTATCAAGAAAGAAAAAGATCGCAAAGCTCTTATCAAAAAGATGGGTATCAACCCATATAAAGAGTGGGAAGCGAATTATCAAATTCTACCGGGTAAAGAAAAAGTTGTTGCTGAATTGCAAAAACTGGCTGAAAACGCAGACCATGTTTATCTCGCAACCGATTTGGACCGCGAAGGAGAAGCTATCGCATGGCACCTTCGTGAGATCATCGGCGGCGATGAAACGCGATACAAGCGAGTGGTTTTTAACGAAATCACTAAGAATGCTATTCAACAAGCCTTCGAAACTCCGGGTGAGCTAAACATTGACGGCGTAAACGCACAACAAGCACGACGTTTTATGGACCGTGTTGTTGGCTTTATGGTGTCACCTTTGCTTTGGAAAAAAGTAGCACGAGGCCTATCCGCTGGCCGTGTTCAATCAGTCGCTGTAAAACTACTGGTTGAGCGCGAGCGCGAGATCAACGCTTTTATCCCTGAAGAGTTTTGGGATGTGCATGCTGATACCAAAACAGCAGAGAAAACAGATTTCAGACTGCAAGTCGCTCAGAAAGACGGCGTTGCGTTTAAACCTGATAATGAAGCGCAAACACAAGCTGCAGTTAGCGTTTTAGAAAAAGCGCAATACGAAGTCTGTAAACGTGAAGACCGCCCAACTAAGAGTAAGCCGTCTGCACCTTACATCACGTCGACACTGCAACAAGCGGCGAGTACCCGTCTTGGTTATGGCGTAAAGAAAACCATGATGCTGGCTCAACGCCTGTATGAAGCGGGTTACATCACTTATATGCGTACTGACTCAACCAACTTGAGTTCAGAAGCTGTAGAAGCCGCTCGTGAATACATTGGTTCTGAGTACGGCGCGCAATACCTTCCACCTAAAGCACTTGTATACGGCAGCAAAGAGGGCGCTCAAGAGGCCCACGAAGCGATTCGTCCTTCAAGTGTAGATGTTAAGTCGGAAGACCTAAACGGCGTAGATGCAGACGCACACAAGCTTTATTCGCTAATTTGGAATCAATTCGTTGCGTGTCAAATGACACCAGCTCAATACGATTCAACGACAGTAAGCGTTAAAGCCGATGAGTACACGTTAAAAGCGAAAGGTCGTATCCTTAAATTTGATGGTTGGACTCGTGTTCAGCGTCCAATGGGTAAGAACGAAGATACGATCCTTCCAGCAGTTCAGATCGGCGATAAGCTTGACCTGATCGCGCTAGACCCTAAACAGCACTTCACTAAGCCACCGGCTCGTTTCACTGAAGCGGCGCTAGTTAAAGAGCTTGAGAAGCGTGGTATTGGTCGTCCTTCAACATACGCATCTATCATCTCGACGATTCAAGATCGTGGTTATGTAAAAGTTGAACAGCGTCGTTTCTATGCTGAGAAGATGGGTGAAATTGTTACTGACCGTCTAGACGGCAGCTTCAACGACCTAATGAACTACGACTTCACTGCTCGTATGGAGCAGAAGTTGGACCAAATCGCAGAAGGCGAAGCAAGCTGGAAAGGCGTGCTAGATAACTTCTTCGAAGACTTTACTGGCGATTTGGAAAAAGCAGATTTAGACGAAGACGCTGGTGGCATGAAGCCAAATCATATCGTGGAAACCGATATTGAGTGTCCGACTTGTAGTCGTAAAATGGGTATTCGTACTGCTTCGACAGGCGTATTCCTTGGTTGTTCTGGCTATGCACTTCCACCAAAAGAGCGTTGTAAGACAACAATCAACCTTGGTGATGAAGAAGGCATTATCAACGTGCTTGAAGAAGACGTTGAAACAGCAGCACTTCGAGCTAAAAAGCGTTGTCCTATTTGTGAAACGGCAATGGATGCTTATCTAATCGATGATAAGCGTAAGATGCACGTATGTGGTAACAACCCGAACTGTGAAGGTTATGTGGTTGAGCACGGCGAATTTAAAGTGAAAGGCTATGATGGTCCACTTGTTGAGTGTGACAAGTGTGGTTCTGACATGGTTCTGAAGAACGGTCGTTTTGGTAAATACATGGATTGTACCAATGACGATTGTAAGAACACTCGTAAGATTCTAAAAAATGGCGAAGTTGCGCCACCGAAAGAAGACCCGGTACATTTCCCTGAACTTCCATGTGAAAATTCAGACGCGTACTTTGTTCTTCGTGATGGTGCTTCTGGTCTATTTATGGCTGCGAGCAACTTCCCTAAATCACGTGAAACACGTGCACCATTAGTGGAAGAGTTGGTTCGTTTTAAAGACCGTATCTCACCTAAGTTCCAATACCTAGCATCAGCGCCAGTTGCTGACCCTGATGGTAAGCCGACAGTGGTTCGTTTTAGTCGTAAGACTAAAGAAAACTACGTTCGTACTGAAGTAGATGGAAAACCGTCCGGTTGGACTGCGTTGTACATCGACGGTAAGTGGGAAGTTACGGATAAGCGTAAAAAGCCTAAAGAGAAGTAACTGAACGTTATTGATGAAAAAGCAGCCTAATGGCTGCTTTTTTTTTGATCTCAATATGACTAATTATGCAACTTGTTGACCTGGTGTTTCGTCGGTGGGGATTTATTAAATTCACACCGCGAAATTAATGGCGGCAATTAATCATATCTTCTTATGCAACTTTAACGAAAATGTAACTTAATTAAAATATTGTAACTCACAGATCAGCGTTTAGTTGTATACCTGATGTGTGTCGGGTGTTAATGTAATGTTTCGTCTGGACGGTGTAGTGTGAGCTGCTTTAAGTCTTAGGAAAGCAATCAGCTTACGTACCACAGAATGGCGTATTAAAAATTGAATTCGGCCGAAAAGTCGATAACGTATATAAAACCAAGTGCAAAGAATAGTGCACACATAACAACGTTTGGCTTAGGATATTGTCACTGTATGTGAATGGATATTCGCTAAATACCGAAATAAGTGTTGGTGCTCATCCCCCAGAGGAAGATACCTCTACGAGTACTAACATCGACAAGCTATAGATATATGGAGAATAAAATGGCTGGTGTATTGGGAATGATTCTTGCTGGTGGTGAAGGCTCTCGCTTAAGACCTTTAACTGAATCTCGCAGCAAACCCTCGGTTCCTTTCGGTGGTAGTTACCGCTTAATTGATTTCGCTTTGAACAACTTCGTTAATGCTGATCTAATGAAGATCTACGTATTAACACAATTTAAGTCACAGTCACTGTTCCACCATATGAAAAAAGGCTGGAATATCAGTGGTATAACAGACCGTTTTATCGACCCAATTCCTGCGCAAATGCGTAAAGGAAAGCGTTGGTATGAAGGCACAGCAGATGCTATCTACCAAAACATGGGCTTTATGGAGTTGGAAGAACCTGATCAAGTATGTATTTTTGGTTCAGACCATATTTATAAGATGGACATCAAACAGATGCTTGATTTCCATAAAGAGAAGAAAGCGGCTCTAACAGTATCAGCATTGCGCATGCCGCTTGCTGAAGCATCAGAATTCGGTGTTATTGAGGTTGATGCTGACGGCCGTATGATTGGCTTTGAAGAGAAACCTGCAAATCCGAAGTCGATCCCGGGCGATCCAGAATCAGCGCTCGTTTCAATGGGCAACTACGTGTTCGAAGCGAAAGAGCTTTTTGCTGAACTAACGGAAGATGCTGATAGAGAAGGTTCGACACACGATTTCGGCAAAGATATTATTCCAAACATGTTCCCACGTGGTGACGTGTTTGTTTATGATTTCAGCACCAACCGTATTACTGGTGAGAAAGAAGAAGTTTACTGGCGCGATGTAGGTACGATTGACGCGTACTGGCAAGCGCACATGGACCTTCTTAAGAAAGATGCGCCATTCTCGCTATACAACCGTAAATGGCCTCTACACACTTATTACCCGCCACTACCACCAGCTACGTTTACTGATTCGGCAAATGGTCGAATTCAGATCATTGATAGCCTTGTGTGTAGCGGTAGTTATGTACGTGGTTCGCGTATTGAAAAGAGTGTATTGGGCTTCCGCAGCAATATCGCATCAGCGTGTGATATCAGCGAAAGTATCTTACTCGGTGATGTAAAAGTGGGTGAGGGTTGTATCTTGCGCCGCGTTATCATTGATAAAGATGCAGACATCGCACCGGGTACACAGATTGGTGTGAATCTGACAGAAGACAAAAAGCATTACCACGTATCTGACGATGGTGTTGTAGTGATTTCTAAAGGAGCACGAGTTGGTTACTAAGACTCTCTCGGTACTTTTTGTAGCGTCTGAAGTTGAAGGCTTGATTAAAAGTGGTGGCTTGGCTGATGTAGCCAAGGCACTGCCGAAAGCGTTGCAAACACTCGAACAGGACGTTCGAGTGACTATCCCCGCATATAGAAACATTCCAAACATTGATTCAGCAGAAGTTATTTTATCGACTGAACTCGATCATTGGCCTCATACGGCTTATCAAGTTAAAAAACTGAGCGTAGAAGGCGTTCCAGTTTTTGGTATTGAATGTGCCAAGTATTTCGACCGCCCGGAAATGTACGCAGAAAACAATCAAGCTTATGCTGATAACGGAGAGCGCTTCTCGTTCTTTAGTGCAGCCTGTCTTGATATGCTTCCTAAGCTTGGTTTTCAACCGGATATCATTCATGCAAATGACTGGCATACTGGTTTCGTTCCTTTCTTGCTTAAATCGCGTTATCAACAACACGATTTCTTTGAAAATACGCGCAGTGTTATCTCGATCCACAATGCGGTTTTCAAAGGTGTGTTCGCATACGATGAACTTCAATTCCTGCCAGAGATGCACCGTTACCATGCGCCTGAAGCTTCAGTGAGTGACACTCATGTCACTATGCTAAGAGCTGGAGTGATGTGTGCGGATAAAGTGAACGCAGTAAGTCCTACCTATGCAGAAGAGTTGAAAACGGAATTAGGTAGCCACGGTATGGCTGCAGAATTCCAACACAGATCTGCTGATCTGTTCGGCATTTTGAATGGGTGTGATTATGGGGCTTGGAATCCGGAAACTGATGCTTTCCTTCCTCGTAAATACAAAGCGACCAAGCACAGCATGGCTCGCGGAAAATCAGCTTGTAAGCAAAAACTGCAACAAGATGTAGGTTTACCCGTTGCCGATTGCGCGGTTTATGGCATGGTTTGTCGCTTGACGAATCAAAAAGGTGTTCATTACTTACTGCCTATCATCGAACAGTTTTTGAAAAATGATCTTCAGATCGTGATTGTCGGTACTGGCGATCCGGTTTTGGCGAGTCAATTGAAAGAGCTATCAGCGCTTCACTCAGATAAGTTCTCGTTCGTAGAAGCGTACAATAATGAACTTGCGCACTTGGTTGAAGCAGGCTCTGATTTCTTCTTGATGCCTTCGGAATTTGAACCGTGTGGCTTAAACCAAATCTACAGCATGGCTTACGGTACTTTGCCGATTGTTCGTTCTGTGGGAGGTTTAAAAGACAGCGTGAATGATTACGATGAAGATCCTGAAGTCGCGACTGGGTTTGCTTTTGAAGAGCCAACACCGCAAGCGTTATTGGCTGTGTTACATCGTTCATTACTGCTTTACGCACAAAACCCATCTGAAATTAAGCGTGTTCAGCTTTATGCGATGCAGCAAGATTTTAGTTGGGAAGATGCGGCTAAAGAATACCTAGCTATGTATCATTCAGCATTTTAACTTGTTGACTTAGCTTTAAAGTTAGCTGGCGAGCAACTGCCGCTCGTACTAAATGAAGGCGCTCTAATTGTAGAGTGCCTTTTGGTTTCCTGGTCAGAGCACATCACGTTTACGAAGACAAAGCTTGCAAACTCATTTTAGTCAGGTAGAAAAGGTGAGGTAGGTATTCACATGACTAATGATAGGTTTGACACTATTATCACTTAAAGTTCTTAATAGCGTGGTATCCTTAGTCATCGCCTCGTGATGAGGCATAGCTCCATTCCAATAATTAAAGCGATAGGTATGTCTGAGAGTTTACTATTTCATAAAACATTTACTCACCCTACGAGCGATGAGTGGGTTGTATTTGTGCATGGCGCAGGAGGCAGTTCCTCCATCTGGTTCAAGCAGATCAAAGCGTATAAACAGCATTTCAACTTACTTCTCATTGATCTGAGAGGGCACGGTAAATCAGACAATATACTTAAAGGGCTGATTTCGAATCGTTATACGTTCAAATCGGTGACGCTTGATATTCTTAAAGTGTTAGACCATCTTAAGATCCGTTCTGCACATTTCGTTGGCATGTCTTTGGGCACGATTATTGTGCGTAACGTTGCCGAACTGGCGGCTGGCCGTGTACGTTCAATGGTACTGGGTGGCGCTGTCACCAAGCTAAACACTCGCTCTCAAGTGTTAATCAAGTTGGGTAACCTCAGCAAGCACATCATTCCTTACATGTGGTTATACAGCCTTTTTGCTTATGTTGTGATGCCACAAAAAAGCCAAAAAGAGTCTCGTCACCTTTTTATCCGCGAAGCCAAAAAACTGTGCCAGAAAGAATTTAAACGCTGGTTTATCTTAACAGCTGATGTAAACCCCTTGATGAAATATTTTAAAGATAGAGAGCTACCAATACCGACTCTTTATTTGATGGGTGAACGTGACTACATGTTTATTAAGCCTGTAAAAGAAATGGTTGCAGCGCATGAATCGAGCGAGCTAGTAGAAATCCCGAATTGTGGACACGTGTGTAACGTGGAAAACCCTGAAGAGTTTAATCAGCGTTCGATTGCGTTTATTCAAAAACAAATTCAGTGATTTTCTAGGCGTGAAATCAAAGATGATGAGTTAATCGAATTGAAATAAAAACGGGAAGCTAACTTTAGCTTCCCGTTTTTAATTGGAGGAGGTATCTGACCGAATCGTTCTATCAGGTCACTGAAACCCTGCTATTCAGGTGAGGCAGCACCGCACTGCCAGCAAGAGCCGAATTGCGCTTCGTTGACTTCATGACACTCACCACAACGCCACTCTTCATAGATGATCGAATCTTGCTGCTTTTGGTAGTCATTGACGAGCATGCGAGCTTTACTGGCCAATTCTGGCTCATATAACCATACGTAAGGGTCAGTTTCTTCAGTGAATGGGATTTCCCCCTTTAATCCGAACAACCCCTCACCACGGACTTCACAGGCAATATTCTCGCTTTCTAACAATCCACAGATGATATGAGCTTCTGTCGGATTCGATGCACTGAAGATTTTCATTGAAATAGAACCTTATTCGGCTATCTGTGTTGTTTAGATATTATAAACTATTCTGCTATATACATTATTCAGCTACGGGTGCTGAGCGAAACTTACCCATCAACCATTTAGCCACTATTGGGAATATCCCCAATAATGCAAATGACAATAGTACTGAAGGGGAGACGATGCCCGAAAGTGAATCAATTTCTGCGAGCTGAGTACCAGCATTCAAGAAAACCGCCGTCCCCGGTAACATCCCGATTTGACTCGTAATGTAGTAACGACTCACTGACATCGGTGTTAGACCCATCAATAGGTTGATAAGGAAAAATGGGAATACAGGAATCAGACGCAGAGAAAACAGGTAAAATGCGCCGTCTTTTTCAACCCCCTTGTTAATCGTCGCCAATTTGTCACCAAACTTGGTTTGAATCCAGTCACGCAACAGGTAACGGCTACTTAAGAAAGCTAAGGTCGCACCGATCGCACTTGCGAAAGATACCAGTAGCAAGCTGTTCCAGAAGCCAAATAGCGCGGCCCCTAATAAGGTTACAACAGCGGCACCAGGAATGGAGAAAGCCGTAATCATGACATACGCGACAAAATAGATAGCGGCAGCCGCAATAAAGTTGCTGTCAATGTAGTCATTTAACACAGCTTGTTGGGCCTTAGCATTTTCAAGCGTTAAGTACTGGCCGAAATTGATGCCTAACAAGACGATGGTTACGACCAACACAATACCCAATATCATTTTCTTACTCATTGATACTTCCTCTAAATTTTCAATGCATACCGATAGTATAGATAGACAGGCAAAGCATAGATTAACTTTCACCAGATATAAAAAAAGCCGCAGTAAATGCGGCTTAGTTATGTATATAGATTGCACTGACAATGTTAATTGACGCGATTGATAAGCTCTTCGCGACGCTGCTGCGGTATAACAGACCAATGTGTACCATTAATCGCGCCTTCTAGCGCCCAAAGTAGTTCAATACTGACAGAAGACGCATGCGATTCTTTGATGGCGTTAAATGCGTTTACAGAGCCAGATTCATATAAACGTTCTACAGAATCGATCCCTGCCTTTTTCAACATACGCTCGGTAGCGAGTCGAAGATTAGGCAGATCTTTGAGTCGGGTCGGCTTAGCAGAAGACTGCTCAGCTTTTTCTTCTTTAGCAAAACCTAGAGACGTGGTTGCAAGCTGCAAGATTTTCTCTTGGTCTTGCCAGAGGCCTTCAGGTAAAGCGAAATATTTAGTAACGACAGGGAAACCACGTTTTTTGTAGACGTACGGTTGAAACCCTTGTTGTTCGAATTGTTTAGTTGTGCCTTTGTCTGCGCGTATGTGCAACTGGTCATTTACAACCAGAGCAAACATAGTGTCATCAGCAAAAAGACCGAAGCCACCAAACATTGAGCGTGATTTTATTTTTCCTAGGGACTCAAATAACTTCATCGAGTCCTTTAGTATCGGTTTATCCATGTTATTTATCTCGGTGTATTTGAACTACGCCACCAAATAAGCAGGTCCGAGAGATTAGCAAAATGTTGCAATTAAATTGTCAATAAGCCGTAAATTACTAAATTATTAGTAGTTACTGCATTTTGCCATCGGTAACCCCGCTACCATACCAACGAGTGGTTTAGGCCGGAAGCTTTGCGTCTCACTCTTTCGAGTGGTTTGCCCTGTGCGTGACTGATTGAATAGAATAAAGTTTTTGTTGAATGAAGCTCACACTTGATATTTCAAAATGTGATACTGCTTCAATTAATGATCTTTCATTTATGCATAAGGGTTCATTATAGTTGCTGATAAAAAAAGCGCACCTAAAGGTGCGCTTGATGAAATTAAACTCGAATTATCAATTAATTTAACGTCTTAACTGTACTTCGTTCAACAATTTCAGGGTGCATTTCGAAGACGCGTTTTTCGTGGTCTTTGTCTTTGATGCGCTCCAATAGAATTTCGAATGCATTCTTACCAACACGACGTTTTGGTTGGTGAACTGTCGTTAACGGCGGAGAGAAGTATTCAGCGAGTTCGATGTTGTCGTAACCGATCACTGAGATATCTTCAGGAATGCGGATGCCTTTTTCTTGCAGTCGGCTCATTAAGCCGAGTGCCATTGTGTCGTTAAAGCAGAATACCGCCGTTGGACGATCTTCCATCTCAACGATTTGTTCTGCAGCAAGAACAGCCGTATCACACTCGAAGTTGCCTTCGATGATCATATTGTCATCTGCAGAAATTTTAGCTTCGTTAAGTGCGCGCTTGTAACCGGCAATACGTTCAACACATGCTGCTTTGTCTAAGTGGCCACTTAAACATGCAATCTTAGAGTGACCGCGTTCAATAAGGTATTTGGTCGCTAGGTAGCCACCTTCTTCAGAGTTATCGATGATCTTATCAGCTTGAGAACTCTCTGGGCCCCAGTCCATAATAACTTTAGGGATGTCAGCGTGACGGTCTAACATCTCTCTTAGTTCTTCAGTTAGGTCAGAACACATAACTAAGATGCCATCTACACGTTTCTCTGCAAGCATTCGAATGTAGTCACGTTGCTTCTCATAGATACCGCCCGTATTACACAGGATCAAAGTGTAACCTTGACGGTAGCAGTAGCTCTCAACACCATCGATAACTTCAGAGAAGAATAGATTAGTTGATTGAGTCACTAGCATGCCGATGGTGCGTGTTGTATTACACTTCAAGCTACGAGCAACAGCACTTGGTGCATAGTTCAGTTCATCTACGGCTTTGTTTACTTTTTCTTGCGTTGCTTCTGCAACAAAGCGAGTTTTATTGATTACGTGAGAAACGGTTGTTGTTGATACGCCGGCTAAGCGAGCGACATCTTTTATAGTGGCCATGGTTTTATCCTATTAGAAGCTACTTTCCCAAAGTACGGAATAAAGTAGCCGTTAAGCTACCTAACTAAGAGCTTAAATTTGTAGGGCTCTTTGGGTACTAAAAGTGCTAAAAAACAAAAAACCGCTATTGAGCGGCTTGTCTTAACACCAAAATGCTCAAAACTATAATAAGCATAGCATTTCGTGAATGTTTCATATTTTATCGTTTGCGGTCACAATTTTAGACTGACTAGAAATTACTCGCAATAAAATTCACCCGGAAATCCGGGTGAATTGTCACATTCTTCTGAATTTATTTAACGAGTCATCCAATAAGCTATTCACCAGCTAAATATTGAGTGTCTAATTGACAGAATGCGAGTAGCAACGATGAGACGGAGGCGTAGAAACCGAATTCATCAACGTCATGACATTTCACGTTGAACTTTGGTAACCAAGTCAGCAGTTGTTGTTCGATAAACTGCTGTTGAGCGGCAAATGAATTCTCTAGTTCTTCTTCAATATTCGTTTCGTTTGAACGAATGATCAAGTTACCAAGGAAATCGAGTTCGATAGCAATGTGGTCTGCTGGCTCTTTTAGATCTTGGTTCACAACTAAGTTGTGCTTAGCCATGATCTCTTCCATATCTTTTGCTGGCTTATCATTCAAAAGGCCAGTTTCGCCGATATACATTGAAGCGTAAGGAAGAGCGCCGTGCTTATCTGTCTTTAAGAAAAGATCGCAAAAGTCTGCAGACAGTTCTAGCTGAGCATCTTCACGAGTTTGTAGGCGGTTCAGCGCATCCACTAACTTATCAATCGCTGGCTTTAGTGTCTCATTTTCGCCTAAACCAGTTAGGAAAGAACGAATTTCAACAGAGTGGTAGTGATCGAGTTCTTCTTGAGTGAGCTCTTTGGCAAATAAGCTTGATAGCCACCAGTATATTTCTGCTCTTTGCTCGTTGAACGCTTTCGTATCTTTCATTTGTTAGATCCTGACTTAGTCTTGTGATGTTGCTTATATGCATCTTGAAGTCACTTGGGCATAAGCACACCAAGGCTGAATAACAAGGTTATTTGCGAAACGCAAAGTTACTCGTTAGTAGTAATGCCTATATTGAATTGCGATGGACGATAAATAGCAAGGTTTAAGATTGTCTTGTATCAAAAAAAATCCATGTTTCTGGCTTTTATCTTCTGTACCACTAGAATTGTTACTAGTTATGAATAGAATAGTCACTGAAACTATTAAATAAGAAAAGTGGTGTAGATGAGCTATCACGTATTAGTCGTAGAAGATGATGTGGTAACCCGCAGTAAACTGGTTGGATACTTCCAGAACGAGGGTTACACAGTGAGCGAAGCAGAAAGCGGCGCTCAAATGAGAAACGTGTTAGAAGAAAACAACGTTGACCTCATTATGCTGGACATCAACTTACCAGGCGAAGATGGATTGATGCTAACTCGCGAATTACGCAGTCAATCAGACATTGGAATTATTTTAGTTACTGGACGCACGGATAGCATCGACAAGATCGTAGGCCTTGAAATGGGCGCTGACGATTACGTTACTAAACCCTTCGAACTTCGCGAGTTATTAGTTCGAGTTAAAAACCTACTTTGGCGTATCTCTGCTGCTCGTAAAACAGCAGCGGGCGCTGTAGAAGAAACATCAGATGAGTCTGTGGTTCGTTTTGGTGAGTGGACATTTGATATCCCTCGTCGTGCGTTAAGCAAAAACGGCGAACCGGTGAAATTGACCAAAGCAGAATACGAACTGCTAGTGGCATTGTCTTCTTACCCTAACCAAGTATTAAGCCGCGAACGTATTTTGAATATGATTAGCCACCGAGTGGACGCGCCTAATGACCGTACTATCGACGTATTGATTCGTCGTATGCGTGCAAAAATGGAGTTTGATCCTAAGAACCCACAAATTTTTGTGACGGTTCACGGTGAAGGTTACATGTTCGCTGGTGATTGATTTCCTTCGGAAGTGATTAATCAACAACGACATTTAAACGTAAAAAGCCGAGACACCATTGATGTCTCGGCTTTTTTATTGCTTAGCTTTCATTGTTAACGAACAGAGAACCTAAAAATACTTGCCGACTCAGTCTGCTCAGTATGAGTTTAAAGATTCAATTGGCTTCCTGAGGCTGAGCCGCAGAAACTTCACCGTCATCTTCAACTAAGCTGGAAGCTTCTGGAATCACCGGCTCTTCAACAATGTCATTGCTTGTATCAAGCCAATCACGTAAATCTTGCCAAACTAATCCCATGGTTTCGTGCCAGTAACGCTCAGTCTGCTCAAGGTAGAGAGCTTTTGGCATGTACTTATTCCAAGGCTCAACAACGCCTTCTTGTGCAAGGTAGTTGGTTGGTGCAGGCAGTGGTTTCATACCAGCTGCATGGAATTCATTGAGTGCACGAGTCATATGGCTCGCTGAAGTCACCAGAACCATTTTTTTATTCTTAACGAACGCAGCGGCTTGGCGAGCTTCTTCCCAGGTGTCTTTTGCGGTTTCAAGCAGAATGATGTCGGGCTTTGCTACGCCAAGTGCTAATGCAACTTTAGCCATCATTCTTGCGTTACTGACTTCAGTGCCTGCGCCATAGCCAGACAAAATGAGTTTTGCACCAGGGTAAAGGCGTAGAATACGAATCCCTTCACTTAAACGCATCAGGCCGGTGCGGCTAAGTTCTGATGTCGGTGGAATTTGGTCGTCTACGACGTGACCACTTCCGAGAACCATTACGTAATCGACGGTTTCATCGACAGGTAAAAAAGCGGTGTGTTGCCTTTCCATTGGCATTAAAAGTTGACTAGAAACTGGTTGGAAAGCGATTAGGAAAATACCACATAGGGCTGAAAGGGTGATTAAGCAACCCGTCTTCCTTTTGGTAGTAAACATCACTAGGGCTAAACCCAGAAAAGCGAGAATTAACATTGCTGGCAGTGGCATCAATAGCGAAGACACTACTTTTTTCAGCTCAAACATATCCGAATAGTCCGAAAAAACATCACTTAGTAGTAAAAAGAGACATCGCCTCTTTATTCCTGAAATTCCTGTGACAGAATAGCAGGCACGATAGGACATAATAACTCAAGTAGCCGTGACAGAAGACCGTAATTTCGACGATATTGCCCACAAATTTGCAAAAAACATTTACGGCTCTGACAAAGGAGAGATCCGTCAGATCATCGTATGGGAAGATTTAGAACAAGCTTTGAGCAAGTTTGAGCAATCAGCTTCGCCGCTGCATGTGCTTGATGCTGGAGGCGGACTTGCGCAGATGTCGCAAAAAATTGCCGCGCTTGGGCATAACGTTTCTCTTTGTGACCTCTCTTCTGAAATGTTGAAGCTCGCAGAAGAAAGTATCAGCGGAGCGGGTTTGCTAGAGCAATATCGATTTATTCATTCACCACTACAAAAAGTCGCAGAACATCTCGATGAGAAAGTCGATTTTGTGATGTTTCATGCCGTAATGGAATGGTTAGCCGATCCTAAAGAGGCACTTGATTTATTGCTTGAACAAGTTAAACCGGGTGGCGTCGCCTCGATAATGTTTTACAACCACCACGGATTAGTCCTGAAAAATGTGATTTGTGGCAACATTCCTCATGTATTGAATGGGATGCCACATCGAAAACGGTTTAAGCTGCAACCACAAAAAGGCTTGAAGCCGGAAGAGGTTTATCAATGGATAGAAGACGCTGGTCTAGAAATCTGTGGTAAATCAGGCATTCGCTCTTTCAGTGACTACATAGGTAATATGGAGTACATGGGCGATTACCAATTTGAAGATGTATTGGAACTGGAAAAACAGCTATGTCGCCAAGAGCCATATCTGTCACTAGGCCGTTATATTCACGTTTGGGCTCAAAAACCTGCGCAATAACAGCGGTGAATGTGGTAAAAGAAGCCACAACATGCGCTATGCAATCGTAAGAAGCCCGCGTCATAAAGAAATAGGCGTCATATCTAATACATTCGATATGACGAAGAACAGTAACAGGAACCACAATGAGTGAAATGACTCAAACTGCCGAAGAGCAGCCAATTGATGAGTTGGTGGGCTGGGTCAAGCAGCATGATTTTTCATTAAACTTGCCACCAGAGCGCTTAGCATTTTTGATTGCTATCGCAGTACTAAGCAATGAAAGGTTCGATGAAGAGTTGGGCGAGGGTGAACTGCACGATGCATTTACCATCGTCACTCGACTGTTTGAAGATACTGGCGAAGCGTCCGCGTTTCGTGCCAACAATGCCATCAACGAGTTAGTTAAACAGAAGTTGATTAGCCGCTTTACCAGCGAAATCACCGATGGTGCGAGTATTTATCGCTTATCACCATTGGCGATTGGTATTTCAGATTATTACTTACGCCACCGTCAGTTCTCTAAGTTAAAACTGTCTATCCAGCTTTCTATGGTTGCGGACGAGATGGCAAAAGCCATTGAAGCAGCACAAAAAGGCGGAACTCCAGGACATTGGAGAAAGAATGTTTACGGCGTGCTCAAGTATTCTGTTGGTGAAATTTTCGATCAGATTGATCTTAACCAACGTGTTATGGATGAGCAGCAGCAAACCGTTAAACAGCAAATTGCCGACCTTTTAAACAAGGATTGGCGAGAGGCGATTAACAACTGTGAAACCTTGCTTTCAGAAACCTCGTCCACACTAAAAGAATTGCAAGACACCTTGCAAGCGGCGGGGGATGAACTGCAAACACAGATCCTCGATATTCAAGAAATTGTTTACGGTGACGATGAACTCGAGTTCGTTGGCGAAACCCTGTTCGGCTTGCAGATGAAGCTAGACCGAATCACCAGTTGGGGCCAACAAGCCATCGATTTATGGATCGGCTACGACCGCCATGTTCACAAGTTCATCCGTACCGCGATTGATATGGATAAAAACCGCGCCTTTAGCCAGCGCTTGCGTCAGTCAGTCACTGACTACTTTGATGCGCCTTGGTTATTGACCTACGCCGATGCTGAGAAGCTGACGGATCTTCGTGATGAAGCGCTCGTGCTTCGTGATGACGAAGTGATGGGACAAGCACCAATCGACGTAGAGTACGAAGAATTTGAGCAAGTAAATGACCTGCTTTCAGATCGAATTGCAGAGATGTTAAAAGCTCACAAACAGCAAGGCGCGCCAATTGATCTTGGCCTTGTGTTACGCGATTACCTCGCTGCACACCCTCGCACACACCATTTTGATTTAGCCAGAATTGTTGTCGACCAAGCCGTGCGCTTAGGTTACTCAGAGTCTGACTATCAGGCTATTCAGCCAGATTGGCAGGCAATTAACGATTTCGGTGCAAAGGTACAAGCAAATGTCATTAACAAGTACTGATGATTACATGCCAGAGAAACTGGTAAAAGCGATAGCGAACCCACTGTTCCCTGCGCTAGATAGCATGCTGCGTTCAGGTAAGCATGTTTCAACAGAAGACCTAGATAACCACGCGTTGCTGTCTGATTTTGAAGTTGAGCTTCAGCATTTCTATCAACGCTACAATACGGAACTGGTAAAAGCGCCGGAAGGTTTCTATTACCTGCGTCCGCGTTCTACGTCTCTGATTGGTCGTAGTGTGTTGTCTGAGCTCGACATGTTGGTTGGCAAGGTGTTGTGTTTCTTATACCTAAGCCCAGAACGTCTGGCTCATGAAGGTATCTTCACCAATCAAGAACTGTTTGATGAATTGATGTCGTTAGCGGATGAGAAAAAACTCATGAAGCTAGCAACCAACCGTGCATCTGGTTCTGACTTAGATAAAGAAAAGCTGTTCGAAAAAGTACGTACTTCTCTGCGTCGTTTACGCCGTATCGGCATGCTGATTGCGATTGGTGAAACGGGCAAGTTCCGTATCAGCGAAGCGGTATTCCGCTTTGGCGCTGACGTTCGTGTTGGTGACGATATGAAAGAAGCGCAATTACGTCTTATCCGTGATGGTGAAGCTGTGGTGCATACCCAAGAGCCTAACCAAGGTAGCTTGTTGAATGAAGAACAAGCGGAAGCTGTATCAGAAGTAGTTGCAGACGTAAACGAAAACGGTCAACAAGACATTTTTAACGATCAAGCTGACTTTGACCTTGAGTCAAACGATGGCGAACAAACAAAAGTAGAAGGTGAAGCATGATTGAAAGAGGTAAGTATCAATCATTAACCATGGTCAACTGGAACGGCTTCTTTGCGCGTACTTTTGATATTGATGGATTGGTTACAACGCTTTCTGGCGGTAACGGTGCGGGTAAGTCGACCACAATGGCGGCATTCATCACAGCACTGATCCCTGACCAAAGCCTTCTGCATTTCCGTAACACAACGGAAGCGGGTAGCTCGCAGTCATCTCGTGATAAAGGCCTTTACGGTAAGCTTCAGCCAGGCGCATGTTATGCCGCGCTAGATGTTGTGAACTCTCGTAATCAACGTCTATTGTTTGCAGTAAAACTGCAGCAAGTTGCGGGTCGTGATAAGAAAGTCGACATCAAACCGTTCGTTATTCAAGGCCTTCCAAGCCATGTGAAACCAACGGATGTGTTGATTCAGAACGTTTCAGACAGCCACGCTCGCGTATGTCAGTTGAACGACGTGAAAGCGGCGGTTGCACAATACGAAGGCGCGCATTTTAAAGCCTTCTCTTCGATTGTTGATTACCACTCACAGATGTTTGAATACGGTGTGGTACCGAAGAAACTGCGTAACAGCAGCGACCGTTCTAAGTTCTACCGCTTAATTGAAGCATCACTTTACGGTGGTATCTCAAGTGCAATTACGCGCTCTCTGCGTGATTACCTTCTACCGCAAAACGGTGGTGTGAAGAAAGCATTCCAAGACATGGAATCAGCACTACGTGAAAACCGCATGACGCTAGAAGCGATCAAGACGACTCAGTCGGATCGTGACCTGTTCAAGCACTTGATCACTGAATCTACGAACTACGTGGCTGCAGATTACATGCGCCATGCAAACGATCGTCGTAACAAGTTAGATCAAACCATGAAGTTCCGTGGTGAACTGTTCGGTTCTCGTGAAACCTTGCTTGATCAAAACAATTTGTTGAATCGCGTTCAAGAAGAACTAGAACTACTTGTCGATCAAGAATCGGCACTAGAGCAAGATTACCAAGCGGCATCGGATCATCTTCAGTTGGTTCAAACTGCACTTCGTCAGCAAGAGAAAATTGCCCGCTACAGCGAAGATCTAGAAGAGCTTAACGAGCGTCTAGAAGAGCAAATGATGGTGGTTGAAGAAGCTCAAGAGCGAGTACTTCTCGCCGAAGAGCAGGCAACCATCACTGAAGAAGAAGTGGATAGCCTGAAAACTCAGCTTGCTGACTACCAACAAGCGTTGGATGTTCAGCAAACGCGTGCACTTCAATACCAGCAAGCGGTTCAAGCATTAGAGAAAACTAAGCAGTTGCTTGGTGATGAATCTATTACGGCAGAAAGCGCACTAACTCTGGTTTCAGAGCTAAAAGCACAAGAAGAATCAAGCACTCAAACGCTGCTGTCTACTAAACATAAACTAGACATGTCTTCTGCTGCTTCTGCGCAGTTCGACAAAGCGCTCGCTCTTGTTAAAAGTATTGTGGGTGACGTTGAGCGTAAAGAAGCGTCTCAAAGCGCTAAGCAAGCTTTAGAAAAAGGCCGTAACGCAAAACACGTTGTTGAAAATGAACAGCAGTGGCGTGCTCAGCACCGCGATATGGCTCGTGATGTGGCTCAGCAGCGTCAAGCAAAAGAGCTTGCGACTGAATACCAAAAGCAACACAACATCTCACTGACTGACGAAGCGGTTTTCGATGAAGAACGTGAACGTCATGCTATGCAGATCGAGTCTCTTGAGTACGCTCAAGAAGAGCTGCGTGAAGCGAAGAGTGAGCAACGTCGTGTACAACAAAACCACGATCAAGAGATTCAAAAACTTGAGTCTATTGCTCCAGCATGGATCACGGCAAACGATGCGCTTGAAGCATTAAGAGATCAAACCGACGCTGAGCTAGAAGATAGCCAAGCGGTGATGACTCAAATGCAACAAGTGCTTGAAGATGAGAAATCTCAAGCGGTAGCAAAAGATCAGTTGGCTACGCGCCGAGCTGAACTTGAGCACGAAATTGAGCGTTTAGCGTCTCCAGGTGGTTCTAACGATCCTCGCCTCAAAGGCCTAGCGGATACGCTTGGTGGCGTGCTGCTTTCTGAGATCTACGATGATATCACTATTGGTGATGCGCCGTACTTCAGTGCGATGTACGGCCCGGCTCGTCACGCAATTGTGGTTTCTGATCTTGATGGTATTAAAGAGAAGCTGGTGGATCTTGATGATTGTCCAGAAGACCTTTACATCCTAGAAGGCGATGTCGACGCGTTTGATGACAGTTCATTCAATGCCGATGAGCTTGAAGGCGCAGTGTGTGTTCAGCTGAACGATCGCCAAATGCGTTACTCTCGTTTCCCTGAGATCCCACTGTTTGGCCGTGCGGCTCGTGAACAACGTCTAGAGAAATTGCGCGAAGAGCGTGACGTTGTGGTTGAAAACCACGCGAAGGCAGCGTTTGACTCTCAAAAACTGAATCGCCTATACCAAGCATTCAACAGCTTTGTTGCGAAGCACCTGCACGTTGCGTTTAACGCAGACCCAGAGCAAGCACTTGCTGCGATTCGTGATAAGCGTAATCAAATTGTTCGTTCTCTGGCTGAGCTTAACTCTAAAGAGCAGCAGCAACGCAGTCAGCTTCTACAAAGCAAGCAGGCACTTGGTGCGCTAGATAAATTAGCACCAATGGTTCGTATTTTAGAAGACGAAACATTGGCTGAGCGTTTAGCTGAATTAGAAGCGCAACTAGAGCGTTTAAGTGAAGCGAAATCTTACTTGAATACGCACGGCAAGGCGCTTACTTCTCTAGAACAGTTCGTATCTGCACTAGACGCTGACCCAGAGCAATTCGAAGCTTTGGAAGCAGAGTACCGTCAAGCAGACAACGCGCTACAAACGCTAAAAGGCAAAGTGTTCGCACTGTCTGATCTGATTGAGCGTCGTCATTACTTTGCTTACGCGGATTCTGTTGATTTGCTTAATAAGAGCAGTGAACTGAGCGAGCAACTGAAAGCGAAGTTGGTTCAAGCTGAACAAGCAAGAACCAAAGGCCGCGATGGCTTGAAGCAAGCTCGCGAACAGATGAACCAATACAACCAAGTATTGGCGGCACTGAAGAGCTCACATCAAGCGAAGCAAGAAACGGTTCAAGAGTTCAAACAAGAGCTACAAGAGTTCGGCGTAAACGCTGACGAAGGCGCTGAAGAGCGTGCTGTACGTCGTCGTGACGAGCTTCAAGAGCGTCTGCACACATCTCGCAGCCGTAAGAGTGAATACGAGCGTACGATTACGTCAACTGAACTTGAGATGAAAGCACTGGCTAAGCGTCTTAAGAAAGTTCAAAAAGAGTACACCGAGCTTCGTACTTTCGTTGTTGCAGCGAAAGCGGGTTGGTGTTCAGTACTTCGTTTAGCGCGTGAGAATGATGTTGAACGTCGTCTGCATAAACGTGAACTGGCTTATCTAACGGCAGGCGAGCTTCGCTCTATGTCGGATAAATCACTGGGTGCGCTACGTCTGGCGGTAGCCGACAATGACGACCTGCGTGATTCGCTGCGTTTATCTGAAGACAACGCGCATCCAGAGCGTAAAGTTCTGTTCTACATTGCGGTTTACCAACACCTTCGTGAGCGTATTCGCCAAGATATTATTCACACGGATGATCCGGTTGAAGCAATCGAAGAGATGGAAGTGGAGCTAGCTCGACTAACAGAAGAGTTGACGCAGCGTGAAAATCGCCTGGCAATCAGCTCTGAGTCCGTAGCAAGCATCATCAAGAAAACGATTCAGCGCGAGCAGAACCGTATTCGAATGCTGAACCAAGGTTTGTCTAACATTTACTTTGGTCAGGTTAAAGGCGTACGTCTGAACGTTAAGATCCGTGAAAGCCACGAGATCTTGCTATCAGGGCTAGCAACTCAACAAGAGCAACACAAAGACTTGTTTGAATCAACGCGCTTTACCTTCTCAGAAGCGATGGCGAAGTTGTTCCAACGAGTGAACCCGCATATCGATATGGGTCAACGTTCTCCACAGGTTCTTGGTGAAGAGCTACTGGATTACCGTAACTACCTAGAGCTGAGTGTTGAAGTTAACCGTGGTTCAGATGGTTGGTTACAAGCTGAATCGGGCGCATTGTCTACGGGTGAGGCGATCGGTACGGGTCAGTCAATCCTATTGATGGTTATTCAGAGCTGGGAAGAGGAATCTCGTCGACTTCGCAGTAAAGACATCGTTCCATGTCGTTTGTTGTTCCTTGATGAAGCAGCACGTTTGGATTCTAAGTCGATCTCTACGCTGTTTGAACTGTGTGACCGTTTGGGTATGCAACTTCTGATTGCAGCACCTGAAAACATTAGCCCAGAGAAAGGTACAACCTACAAACTGGTTCGTAAGGTCTTCAAAGACCACGAACACGTACATGTTGTTGGCCTGCGCGGTTTTGCTCAAAACAAACCAGCATCTCCGGTGCAAGAGCTTATCGAAGAAACTGAGCAATAACTTTGATAGCCGAATTATAATCTTGATAGCCGAGCAATAACCTTGATAGCTTAGCTATAAGCTCGAAAGCGACTCAATGATATTTGTTCAAAGCCCCTAATCATTAGGGGCTTTTTTGTACCTTGAATCTAATTTCTTACTTCTTACTTCTTACTTCTACAGCAGAACCCCTCCCGCTTAATCCTTTCGTCGACACTGATAAGACCACTCATACATTATGGTTATTATCAATGGAACTTGTTTGAGGTCACACGCACAAAACCACAAATAATGTATGGTAATGACATAGATTTAATAATATTAATAATATTGTATTACTTAAATTTTAATTGTTGATAACTCGCGTGTGCGAAAGGTAAAGGTAGGACTTAGGTATGATTCAAATCGTTATTGATGGGAAATATCGAATCGTCGAGCAAGGACAAACCGTTCTTGAAGCGGCAAAAACATGTGGTTTGGAAATCCCATCTTTATGTGGTTTGAATAAAACAGCGGATAAAGTGCCGTGTGATTTGTGTGTTGTGGAAGTTGATGGCGTTGGTGTTACTCGCTCTTGTGAGCTTGAAGTGTCTAATGGGCTGAATATTACCACTCAGTCAAAACAGTTAACGAATCATCGACAAGAAGCGTTGAATCGCATCATGACCGATCACTACGCTGACTGTGAGGCGCCATGCCAAACAGCCTGTCCTGCTGGGGTCGACATCCAATCTTACCTGCACCATATTGCTCAAAATGATCACATTAAAGCGATTGAAGTGATCAAAAAGACATTGCCAATGCCGCTTTCAATTGGTCGTGTGTGTCCTGCTTTCTGTGAAACCGAATGTCGTCGTAACTTGGTCGATGAATCCATTGCGATTCGCCAACTCAAACGACACGCTGCCGATGCGGATCTAGCGGCTCAAGAGAGCTACATGCCAGCGAAGAAACCAAATAAAGGCAAGAGCATTGCTATTGTTGGTAGTGGCCCCGGTGGGCTTACGGCGGGTTATTACCTATCTAACGAAGGCTATGATGTCAGTGTCTATGAGTCGATGCCGCAAGCGGGTGGTTGGCTGCGTTACGGTATCCCTGAATATCGCTTACCTAAGTCGATTCTAGATAAAGAAATCGAGTTGATGTGTCGCAACGGAATGGTGGTTGAGTGCGGTAAAAAACTCGGTGTTGATTTTACACTGTCTGATTTAAGTAACGATTTTGATGCGGTTTGTTTAGCCGTTGGTGCATCGCAAGCGGTCGAGATGAATTACCCGGGTAGCGAACTCGGCGGTTGTTATTTGGGTGTCGATTATCTGAAAGATTACGTGACCGATCAGCAGTACGTCACTGGTAAAAAGGTTGCCGTGATCGGTGGCGGTAATACAGCGATTGACTGTGCTCGAACCGCAGTTCGTGATGGCGCGGATACTACGCTGATTTATCGTCGTACTCGAGATGAGATGCCAGCAGAAGATTACGAAATCGAAGAAGCTGAACATGAGGGTGTGAAGTTCCACTTCTTAACCAACCCTGCAGAAAACATAGCCGATGAAAATGGTCATGTATCAGAAATACGATTAGAACGAATGGCTTTGGGTCCTGCTGATGCTTCAGGCCGCCGCAGCCCTAAACCAACTGGCGAGTTCTTTGTTGAAGCGTTTGATACGGTTATTGCTGCCGTGTCGCAAAAGCCTGATCTGAGCTTTATGGACAATGAAGCGATTGATATTCCTCTTACTCGTTGGAATACCGCAGATGCTGATCCACAAACCATGCATACCGGAACCGGAAATATTTTCAGTATTGGTGATTTCCGACGCGGCCCTGCAACCGCAGTCGAAGCGGTGGGGGATGGGCGTATTGCTGCACAAGCGATCGATCGCTTCTTCCATGGTGATATGGACAATATTCCAGCCAAACCGTTTAACTCAAGAAAGCACAAACAGCTCAAAGCGGTGGATCCTGAGCAATACCAGTCGATACAACGCATGGCTCGTAAGATCATGCCAGAACTAACGCCCGAGCAGCGTGAACAAAGCTTTGATGAAGTAGAAACAGGGTTTGAGAATGCTGATGCAATAGCGGAAGCTGCAAGATGTCTAGAGTGTGGCTGCCAAGCCAATACCGATTGCGACCTACGAGACTACTCGACCGAATACAAAGCAACGCAAACGCATCCAGAGTACAAAATCGATGTGGCTTCGAATGAGAGTTGGCAGGCGATTCGTGCTGAAGAAGCGAAGGTCGGGTTAACAAGGCAAAAATTTTCGGTCGATGACAGTTCTGAGTTCATTATCTTTGACGCCAACCGCTGTATTAGTTGTGGCCAGTGTATCCAAGCCTGTCGAGAACAGAATGTTCATGGCGTTCTAAGCTTCATGAATCAATCGGATGGCAAACCTGCATCAAGACCTGAATGTCGCCCTAACTTTGGGGCAGATAAGACCTTAATGGGCGACTCAAACTGCGTTCAATGTGGATCGTGTATTCAGGTGTGTCCAACCGGTGCAATGGTGGATGCTCGCGACAGAAAGCAGGGAGACACAGACGTACTCAAGAAAGTCGATACCATCTGCACCTATTGCGGTGTCGGCTGCAAGCTAACCATGCATATCGATGAGCAGAAAAACAAAATCCGCTATATCGAAGGCGGAGACTCTCCGGTTAATGAAGGCATGTTGTGTGTTAAGGGACGATTTGGCTTCGATTTTGTGGGCAGCGATGCGCGTTTAACCACACCATTAATTCGTAAAGATGGCTGGTTGCAACCTGCAAGTTGGGATGAGGCAGTTAAGCTTATTGCCGAGAAGTTTACTGCGATTAAGCAAGGCTTTGGCAGTAACGCTTTAGCGGGGTTCTCGTCGGCGAAAACCACCAATGAAGATAACTATGCCTTCCAAAAATTCATACGTCGTGAACTCGGTACCAATAACGTCGATCACTGTGCGCGCCTTTGTCACGCATCTACTGTTACTGGTTTAGAGGCTTCGCTAGGTAGCGGGGCGATGACCAATGATATTCCAAGCATCAAGCACTCAGATGTGATCTTTATTATTGGCTCCGACACCACGTCAGCACACCCAATTATTGGCTCGCATATCAAGCAAGCTGTGAGACATGGTGGAGCGAGATTGATCGTTGCCGATCCAAAACGAATCGATATTGCTGACCATGCTGAACTTTATTTAGCGCACCGACCGGGTACTGATGTAATGTTGATCAATGGTGTGATGCAGCAAATCATCAAACACGGTTGGTACGACCAAGAGTATATCGAAGACCGTGTGGATGGCTTTGATACCTTGCTTCAAGAGGTAATGTCACCAAGTTATTCACTAGACAAAGTGGAGCTGGTAACTGGCGTTAAAGCGGAAGACATCTTCGCAATGGCGCGATTGATTGGTACTGCAGAGCGTACAGCGGTGTACTACTCGATGGGCATTACGCAACATACCACTGGTCACGATAACGTTCGATCAATCGCTAACCTACAGCTCTTGTGTGGCAATATCGGAATTGAAGGCGGCGGTATCAACCCATTACGTGGTCAATCCAATGTTCAGGGTGCGTGTGACATGGGCGCATTGCCAAATAACCTTCCGGGTTATCAGAAAGTGTACAACCCAATGGTTCGTCAAAAATTCGCGATGGAGTGGGGTGTTTCTGACCTACCGGCTGAAACAGGCTTAACGTTGACCGAAATTATTGATGGAGCGTGTCATCGAGATGTTCGTGGTCTGTACGTAATGGGCGAGAACCCAGTGCTGAGTGACCCGAACCAAGCGCATGTGATTGAAGGTCTTGAAGCGTTAGATTTCCTCGTGGTTCAAGATATTTTCTTAACCGAAACCGCTCAATATGCCGATGTGGTGCTACCGTCTTGCTCGTTTGCTGAGAAGTCTGGTCATTTTACTAATACCGAGCGTCGTGTTCAGCGTATTAACCCGGCGGTATTGCCTCCAGGTGAAGCGAAAGAAGATTGGGTGATTATCCAAATGTTGGCTAATGCGATGGGCGGCAATTGGGAATATGACTCGGTTGCTGATATCACCAATGAGATAGCGCGTGTCACGCCACAGTATGGTGGTTTACGTTGGGAGAACATTACGGTGAACGGCGTGCAATGGCCAAGTAATAAGAACAACCCTGATGGCACACGTATCATGCACCAGACCCAATTTACGCGTGGGCGTGGTCAAATGGAGGCGATTCCGTTTAGATACGCTGCTGAGCTACCGGATGCGGAATACCCGTTAGTATTAACGACAGGCCGTATTCTAGAACAGTTCCACACCGGAACCATGACACGTAAAACAAAAGGGTTGGATAACTTAGCAGGGCCGCGTGCCATGGTGAGTGTTCATGATGCTGAAGCGCTAGGTATCTCGAATGGTCAGATGCTTAAAGTCTCAACACGTCGTGGTGAAATTGAAATCGCGGCTTTTGTAACCAAGCGAATGCAGAAAGGTGTGGTGTTTATTCCCTTCCATTTCGTGGAGTCTCCTGTGAACCGTTTGACGACAACGGCGACCGATCCGCATGCCAAGATCCCTGAGTTTAAGGTTGCGGCAGTGCGCATTGATCCGATTCGTGAGCCTGAAATTGAAGCGACAGAGGCTTAGCCCAATTCGTTAACAAATGGCAGATACTAAAAAGCCGCGTAACTCTCAGAGTTATGCGGCTTATTTATTGAGCTCTATTAGGTATCAAGTGACCTAGTTAGCAAATAGCTCAGTTCGGAACAATCTCGTTACCGTGAACACCGAATTGCTTAGCTGCGTATGCCACGCGCTCTGCAGGTTTCGGGTATTCAGCCGGTGTACCAAGGTTCTCAATATGGTGCAATCGAGGAAGCAGACCAGCACCGTTCGCGATTTGGATAGCCAAACCTGGACGTGCGTTAAGCTCAAGTACCATTGGGCCTTCTTCTTGGTCTAGAACCATGTCGGTACCCATGTAGCCAAGCCCCGTCATTTCCCAAGCGCTTGATGCCAGTGTTAGCAGTTTTTCCCAATGCGGCACTTGAAGTAGCGCCAACTCTTTACCCGTATCTGGGTGGTGAGTGACTGGGTGGTCAAACTGAACCGCACGAACGGCTTTACCCGTCGCAATACAAATACCTACACCTACAGCCCCTTGGTGCAAGTTAGCCTTGCCGTCTGAAGCTGAAGTAGATAAGCGCATCATCGCCATAACAGGGTAGCCCTTGAATACGATGATTCGTACATCTGGCACACCTTCGTAACTGAAGCCATCGAAACACTCATCAAACTTAATGAGGTTTTCAACTACCGCTACATCGTTCTTACCACCAAGTGAGAAAAGGCCTGCAAGAGCGTTACTGATGTGACGCTCTACGTCTTCTTCATTGATAGTCGAACCTGATGGCTTGGTATAAACCCCATCCTTGTGAGATGTCACAACAAGGATGCCTTTACCACCACTACCTTGAGCTGGCTTGATTACGAAACCCGGCCACTCTTTTACCATCTTGTGGATTGTTTTTACTTCAGCTTGATGACCAATCACGCCAATCAGTTTTGGTACAGTAGCACCAGCCTGTTCAGCAATGATCTTCGTCTTAAGCTTGTCATCAACGAGTGGATACTTGGAACGATCATTGTAGCGACCAATATAACTATGGTTACGCTTGTTCATTCCCATTATGCCTTTGTCTTTCAACCTAAACGGTGAAGTAAACTGATCAAACATAACTTAGTCCTCCGCTAGCGGTTTAAAGCGACGAAGCTCGGTTAGACGGTATCCTGTGTAGTTACCTAGTAGCAAGATGGTCGCTAGAATAACAAGTTGTAAACCAATAAAGTTAAACGTTAAGTGCTGAATGAACGGGTTAGTCATGCCTAAGTAAACAAGAACCGCAGTAAATAGAGAACCACCACCTTGCAGCATTACTTCTTTCGCGCCTTCTTCTTCCCAGAGGATAGACATACGTTCGATAGTCCAAGATAGGATAATCATTGGGAAGAACGTAATGGATAGACCTTCAGTCAGACCCACTTTAAACGCGACCACAGTGAATACAGAAATAATCATGATTACCGTGATGATTACGGCGGATATCCTGGCGACCAGTAGTAAGTTGAGTTTGGACAAGTAACTTCGAATAATCAGACCCGTACCTACGATAAGTAGGAAACCGACAATACCCGTTACCAATTGTGTTTGCACAAAGGCTACCGCAATCAGTACTGGCATGAAGGTACCGGACGTTTTCAGACCTATGATGACACGAAGGAACACAACAATCAGAGCACCGATAGGAATCAGCATGATGGTTTTAAACATCGCTTGCTCTTCTAGCGGTAGGCTGTGAATCGATAGGTTCAATAGCTGGTCTGCAGAGACCTTACTGTTGGTTGCTTCCGTTGGTGAAACCTCTTGAGCAATCATAGAGAAGTGAACTTTACTGTTCTGACCGCCAACAACATCCAGTAGAGAAACGTTAGATTCGTCCCAGATGAGTAGGTTTGGTTGAACTTGTTGTTCGCTTGATTCCGGAGAGAACAGAATCCACTGGTCGTTATCCCAGATCTGAATCATGTTCTGAATTGATTGACGACGACGGCCGTCTTCTAGCTCGATAACACCAACGACTTTGTTGTGTATTTTCGCTGCTGAAAGTAGCTTGTGTGTCGCTTCCACTTTAGTCATGTTATTCAGAATCAGCGCAGAGTTTTGACTGTCTGGATCATTAAGTGTTTTGATGAGCTCACGAGTGAACGTTAGATTGTCTGCAGAACGCTTTGTTGCTCTGTCAATAAGAGCTAGAGACGCCGCTTCTTCCGGGCCGTCGAAGCTTGGTTGAACCACTTCACCTTCTGGTGGTGTGTCGTTCACTTTAGCTTGGTTGTCGACTAGGAATTGTGTCTTGTAGTAGATGGTTTGAGGGCCATCTGCGTAACGAATAGACCACTCTGCACGACGACCTGACTCAGTATTTAAGTAAGAAATACCGTAACCTGGTGATGAAGCCGATTCGCCGATAAGTGTGTAGTTAGACTGAGTATGAGGAGCCGCTAAGGAAACTTTTGCTTCTTTGCCTACTGCGTTGAACTCAATACGAGCTTCAACGTCCCAAACCTGCCTGGTTTCCCCTGGAGTCCAAGGTACACCGTAGGTCGTATGTCTGAACATACTCAGTGTTATGCCTGCCACGATAAGCAGGAATATAGAGATATAAAATGGAATTCTTGACGTCATAGCTTACCCTACTATTGTTATTTAACTTCCGTTTGTACGTACTTTTTACTTACATCTACTAGCGCTATGTCTTTGATAAATTCGCGCCCTAGTAATACAGGGTGACTCATTTGAGAGCGATCCGCCAATGTAAATTGCGCTTTTTCATGGATTTTTCCAACTTTAACCCATAATTCAATCACAGCTCGACGTTCTGTCTGATCATTCGTTGATTGGCGGATTTTCACATAACGTACAACAGGCGCTTCAATCCATTTTTGGTCTTCTGCCGCTTGTCCTTGGTCTTCTAGGTGGAACTTAACCCAGTTCTTACCATTTCGTTCGAATTCTTTAATATCGACGGCATTCAAAGAAGAGGTTGTTGCGCCGGTATCCACTCGCGCATCAAAGCTTTGTTTGATTGAGTCGATAGATACTTTTTCGATTCCGCCAAGGATAGTCGGTTGTGAGGTAGGAGCGATAGGAGCCGCTGCAACTGCCACGGGTTCTTCTTCCTCTAGCTCTTCAATGACTTTGTGTTCCATGCTTGTTAGATGAACATCTAACTGATTTGAAAGGGTGATGATTTCGTCTTCTAAGCTTTCAATGTAATCACTTTGATTACTGACTTGCAGTTCAAGATTTTGAACCTTATTTGCGATGTTTGTCTCTGAGCGGGCAATAGCATCGAGAGTTTCTTGGTGGTAGGCAGCACCGTTAGTAAGGGTACAACCAGAGAGCAAACCAACCGCCACAATAGGCGATAATCGCTTAAACATAAAAAAACCTTTGGAAATTAGAGAATAGTTCAGACTATTTAGAAGTTTAGCCCACAAAAAAGGATGCGTGAAGCATCCTATTGTAAGAGTCTGGTCATATTGAATCGCAATGTGAGCGCTACGCCAATTATTGTAATTTTAAATAGCTCACTTATTAAGCATAAGTCAATTTTTGTTCAATTTGCGCGCATTTTTGTGAAAGCTCACAGCGAAGCAAAAGGTGGCGCTGTAGCCACCAAAAAGCCATTACTCTGTTATCGGCTAAATAATGGCTTTCGGGCATCACATTTATGGCTTGGTCGCCACAAGAATGGCACGTCTTGGTGCTGGGTGACCTTCAACCGTTTTACTTGGATCATTCGGGTCTAAGTAATCTGGTAGAGAGTTGTGTGTCATCCATTCTGTCGTGCGTTGCTCGCCGATTGTCGTGACATTCTCATCCACGATGCGCACGTCTTCAAAGCCGACCTGTTCAAGCCAGCGTTTCAGAGCTCGAGCAGAGGGGAAGAAGTACACGTTTCTCATCTGCGCGTAACGGTCAACAGGAACCAGAACTGCATTTTCATCGCCTTCAATCACCAAGGTTTCAAGAACCAGTTCACCGCCAGACACCAATTGGTCTTTCAGTTGAATCAAGTGGTCCAGTGGTGAACGACGATGGTAAAGCACGCCCATGCTGAATACCGTGTCGTAGGCTTCTAACTTTGGGAGCTGCTCAATACCTAGAGGTAATAGGTGAGCTCGTTGGTCATCGCCCATCAACTTACGAATTGCTTCAAACTGAACCAAGAATAGGTGGGAAGGATCGATACCAACCGTTAAGCGAGCACCTTCACCCAGCATGCGCCACATGTGGTAACCATTGCCACAACCTACATCGAGAACCGAACGGTTTTTTAATGGAGATATATGTGGAAGCACACGATCCCATTTCCAGTCACTGCGCCACTCTGTATCGATATGGATGTCGTGAACCGTATAAGGACCTTTTCTCCACGGGTGGAAAGTCTTCAATAAGCTTTCTAGCTTTTTCAGTTCGCCTGTGTGGTATGGCGTAGAACTACCAATCGTCACTGAATTTTTCAGGTCAACTTGATCTGGCACGTCTTGTGGAATCTTGTTTAGTGCACGTAGCCAGCGGTCAAAGTCACCGTGCTCTGCATTTTGCCAATCGGTCAGTTGCTGTGGCAGGACATTTAGCCACGGCTGAAGGCGAGTATCTTGGGCAATAAGTTGATAAAAATTGGCAAAATTAAACATAGGTTTTCACTGAGTTGGTGGTGTAGAAATTAAATTTGTCACTCCATTAAGAGTGTGGACAAACATGCTAGGGAATCTCGTTTATCGTGTTTGATAAGAGATCCCCAATTCGTTTGTTCCTCGCTCTTGAGGATGACATTTTAGTACGTGCTAACGGTGTCGCGACGGTTACGTAATCTAAAATGTTTACTTTATCGCGAACATTGAACCAAAGTTGAAACATTGGAACCAGACTTCGCTGCTTGAGAAGCCAATCTTATCAAATCGCTCTCTGTGAACAGGGATCGAATCCGGGCGCATCACGTTTTCAATTGCGCTACGTTTCTGACTTACTTCTAGCTCGCTGTACCCGTTAGCACGTTTGAAATCATGGTGCAGGTCGATAAGCAGTTCATTTGAGCTTTCATCTTCGAATACGTATTTTTCTGACAGGATTAAGATCCCGCCTGGGCGCAAGCCAGCATGAATTTTCTCAAGCAGAGCGTATCGATCGTCTGGAGAAAGAAATTGCAGCGTAAAGTTAAGCACCACAACAGAAGCGTCTTTGATTTCCACTTCACGGATGTCGGCTTCAATCACTTCTACCGGTGTGTCACTGCGGTAAGCATTAACGTGCAATTTGCAGCGCTCAACCATGGCTTCTGAATTATCGATCGCGAAAATCGTGCAGCCTTCTTGCTGAATGTGACGACGCATAGAAAGTGTCGCAGCACCAAGCGAGCAGCCAAGGTCGTAAATATTTGAGTGTGGCTTTACAAAGCGCTCAGCCAGCATGCCGATTGCAGAGATGATATTGCTATAGCCAGGCACCGAACGTTGAATCATATCCGGAAATACTTCAGCAACCCTTGCATCAAAGGTGAAGTCTCCAATTTTATCAATAGGAGCGGAAAAGATATTGTCTGTGTTGCTCATAGCATTTTCTCTCGACAGTCAGCGTAATTGGCACAAAATTCGTACCAAATAAAAGGGGGCGTATTTTACGTAAAAAAAACGCCACTGTCACGAAAACTGAGATTTAGCTCAAGGTTCGAAGCTACTTACAAGTGAGAGGTTAAAACATCGAGATTTGGTGATTGCCTTTTTGAGCTGGAAACTGAGCCAGTTCGGGCAGTAATAATGATGTATTTTCAGAGACTTGCTTTTGTAGCCTCTTATAAATAGCAATCGCAAGTTCAGGTGCGTGGTTATTGTCTGGGGTGTGGATCATTAAATAGGGCTGCTTGCCTTCATTAAGCCAGTTTGGGATTTTGGCAAACCAAGGCTTAAAAAACTCAATATTAGGTTCTTGGTCTGGGTGACCAATAAATCGAATCATCGGGTTATTGGCGGTAGCAATTGCATGAACAGGAACACGCGGTTTTTTCTGATGCGCATCGATCACCGCTTCTGTGGTGGGTGGCGCAGAGAAAACGGGGCGGCTGTCCATAATGATGCGATTGATACCTTCCTCAACCAGCCATTGGTTGAAGCGTTTTTCCGCATCGCCCTTATCAAAGAAACCTAAGTGTCGAACTTCGACGCCAAGCTGCATATCTTTTGGGAATAAGGTGCAAAACTTTTGTAGGGCAGGCAGCATGCTGGGCTCAAAACTGTGCGGCAGCTGAATCGTCCATTGACCAATACGGTCATGCAGTGGCGACATCGTCATCAAGAACTCTTTGAGTTCGGCTTGGCAGTGTCTCAGTTGTTGCTGGTGGGTGATGAATTTGGGCAATTTGAAGGTGAACTTGAAATCATCGTGACTGGCGGCTTTCCAATTGTGAACGGTAGACATACTTGGCGTAGCGTAAAAGGTGGTGTTGCCCTCAACGGTATGGAAAACTTGGGTGTATTTTTCCAAGCGTTCGGCAGGCTTGGTGCCTTTACCGTAGAACTGACTTTGCCACTCAGAATGAGACCACATAGTTAATCCAAGTCTTAGAGGTAAAGTTTCTGTTGTTATTACACGATTATCCATCTATTACACCGTATCCATCACGCCATCAGTCATTACAAAAAGTTTTTGGGTTGAAACGAAAATCTACTTTACGAGAGTTTTGCTGATTAAGGTACTTTCGAGATATAATTATCGCAATTTTTTCGGTTTTGATGAATCTTTGCGCACTTGATGGGCTAAAAAGCAGCAAAGCCAGATAAAACACAATAAATTCGAATGTGGAAGGTCGATTTTAAGCGAGTTTCCGCGTATAAATGTTCCTTTGCTCTGTTGTGTGGAATGACCACTGACAGCTTGGAAATTAGTAAATAATTAAGAGATTGGGAAATTCATTATGCGTACCCATTACTGTGGTAACCTGAACAAGTCCCTGGCGGGACAAACTGTAGAATTGTGCGGCTGGGTAAACCGTCGCCGTGATTTAGGCGGTCTTATCTTTATTGATATGCGTGATCGTGAAGGCATCGTTCAGGTTGTTGTCGATCCAGATATGAAAGATATCTTCCCGATCGCTAACCAACTGCGTAATGAATTCTGTATCAAATTTACTGGTGAAGTACGTGTTCGTCCTGACAGCCAAGTAAATAAAGACATGGCTACTGGTGAAGTAGAGCTTTACGCGACGGGTCTAGAGATCATCAACCGTTCAGAAGCGCTTCCACTAGACTTCAACCAAACGAACTCTGAAGAGCAGCGTCTTAAGTACCGTTACATCGATCTTCGTCGTCCAGAAATGAGCGACCGTATCAAGCTTCGTGCACGCGCTTCTAGCTTCGTTCGTCGTTTCCTTGATGAGAACCTATTCCTAGACATCGAAACGCCAGTATTAACTAAAGCGACGCCAGAAGGTGCTCGTGACTACCTAGTACCAAGCCGTGTTCACAAAGGCAGCTTCTACGCGCTTCCTCAATCTCCTCAGCTGTTCAAACAACTGCTGATGATGTCTGGTTTTGATCGTTACTACCAAATCGTTAAATGTTTCCGTGATGAAGATTTACGTGCTGACCGTCAGCCTGAATTTACTCAGATCGATATCGAAACATCGTTCATGTCTTCTCAAGAAGTACGTAACATCACTGAAAAGCTAGTTCACGATATGTGGAAAGAGCTTCTAGATGTTGAACTAGGTCAATTCCCAGTAATGCCTTTCTCTGAAGCGATTCGTCGTTTCGGTTCTGATAAGCCAGATCTACGTAACCCACTAGAGCTAGTGGACGTTGCTGACTTAGTTAAAGACGTTGAGTTCAAAGTATTCTCTGGCCCAGCTAACGACGAAAAAGGTCGTGTAGCGGTTATCCGTGTACCAGGTGGTGCTAAGCTAACTCGTAAGCAAATCGACGGTTACGCAGAACACGTAAACATCTACGGCGCGAAAGGCCTAGCATGGATGAAGGTTAACGACCGTGCAGCAGGCATGGAAGGTATTCAATCTCCAGTTGCTAAATTCCTAAGCGAAGACGTAATCAACGGTATTCTAGATCGCACTCAAGCTGAATCTGGCGATATCATTCTGTTCGGCGCAGACAAAGCGGGCATCGTTGCTGAAGCAATGGGCGCACTTCGTCTTAAACTAGGTACTGATCTAGAGCTAACAGACACATCTGCATGGGCTCCACTGTGGGTTGTTGACTTCCCAATGTTCGAAGAAGACGGCGAAGGTAACCTACACGCAATGCACCACCCATTCACATCGCCACTAGGTGTGAACGCGGAAGAGCTAAAAGCGAACCCAGCAGCAGCAAACTCTGATGCATACGACATGGTAATCAACGGCTACGAAGTAGGCGGCGGTTCTGTACGTATTCACAACGCAGAAATGCAAACGGCTGTATTCGGTATCCTAGGTATCGAAGCACAAGAGCAACAAGAGAAGTTCGGCTTCCTACTAGATGCTCTTCAATACGGCACTCCACCGCACGCTGGTCTAGCATTCGGTCTTGACCGTCTAGCGATGCTACTTTGTGGTACAGAGAACATCCGTGACGTTATCGCATTCCCGAAAACAACAGCTGCAGCATGTCTACTAACAGACGCGCCAAGCCTAGCGAACCCAGCATCACTGGAAGAGCTAGCAATTGCAGTTAAACTAGCGAAGAAAGAAGACTAATCAAGCGATTAGCCTAACTTTCTACTGAAGCTTTGAGTTTTCGATAGAGCTAAATTTTGTAGTAGAACAATAAAATGCCCGTTAATTTGACGGGCATTTTTTTTTGCGTTCGATATACTAAGCTCATAAAGCATGTATAAATAATCAGTATTTGAAGTTATGTCTATTATCTTAGGGATTGACCCTGGCTCACGCATTACCGGTTACGGTGTTATTCGTCAAAATGGCCGCCACCTATATTACTTAGGGAGTGGTTGCATTCGCACCTCAGAAAAAGAGTTGCCGGGCCGACTCAAACAAATCTACGCCGGTGTGAGCGAAATTATTACTCAGTTCCAACCGGATGTGTTTGCGATAGAGCAGGTCTTCATGGCTAAGAATGCAGACTCAGCGCTTAAGCTTGGGCAAGCTAGGGGCAGCGCGATCGTAGCGGCTGTAAATGCGGATTTGCCTGTTCATGAATACGCGGCTCGTTTAATTAAGCAAGCGGTGACGGGTAATGGTGGTGCGGACAAGTCTATGGTTCAGAACATGGTGATGAGCATGCTTAAGTTACCCGCTAAACCACAGGCCGATGCTGCCGATGCTCTAGGCGTAGCGATCACTCACGCCAACACCAATAAAACTTTGATAGCGCTTGCGGGTAAAGCAACGGGTGCAAGAAAAGGGCGTTACCGTTAATTCTCATTCTCTTGTAAGCTCCTAACATACAGCCTTTAGACCTATTCCATCGATGAGCCTCACGCCCTGTTTGGCTCATATCAAAACACTACGCTGCTAAATCCTTGATGAAATGAGATCTTTCGAACAGAACCCAGATAATAACATTGCGTATCATTTAACATGTTATTAACATTGGTCGGAGGTCTAACAAGTTAATCAAGGATGATCACTGATGAACCCTATCAAGCTGTGGCGCGCGCTGTTTTTACCCAAAAGTAATGGGTGGAGTAACAACGAAGTCAGACAAGCCGATATCTTATTACTCTTTACCTTTATCGCCTTCTTTGTGGGTGTCTACAGCTTAATCAAATGGACCAAGCACGAAGAGCAACTTCTGATCGCCACATCTGTGTTCCTTATCGTGTTCGAACTGATCTCTGCACTGCTGTTGCGTGTTACCAGTAAGCCCAGTCTTGCTCTCAATTTTGGCTTTGTGGGGATGGCGGTACACGCCCTCAATATTATCTATCAAAGCGGTGGTGTGGTGGCGTCAACACAGGCTTATTGGGTGCCTTTGTTAGTGGTCGCTTTTTTCTTGTCAGGAACACGCATTGTCGCCTTGGTATGGAGTGGGTTAGTGATCGGGGTTTCATTGGTGATGACGTCGGCTCACCTTAATGGCTTTGAATTTCCGCAGTTAGTACTTACTCCTGAAGCGGTGGTGGTTGAAACCTGGTCTGGTGTGATCATGCCGTTGGTGGTGATTTGCATTGCTCAAGCGTTTACCGCGAAGCAAAAAGAGATCGCAATCGAAATAGCGGAAGAAGCGATTTCAGAAAGCCAGCAGGTTGCCAATCAAGCAACTCAAAGTGAAGCGCGCTTATCGGTTGTGCTAGACCAAGCCAATTCGAATTCAGAAAGCTTACAGGGTGTCTCTGTTCATCTAGAACAACAGTCACAAGACTTACATGGTCAAGTCGAGGTGTTGAACATAAATTGTGAATCCCAAGCGAGTGCGGCAGAACAGATGAGCCAACAACTGCATCAGATGACACAAGGCATCGAGGAATCTAATTCATTTGTGGGTGAACTAAAAGAGCGCAGCGAAGCCGTTGGCACCAAAGCTCAAAAAAGTTCTGAGTCACTTGAGGCCTCGACCAGTGCAATCAGCCAAATTATTCAAAGCAACCAAGAGATCATGAAGGTCGCGGATCTGATTACGTCGGTTGCTGAACAAACTAATTTGTTGGCATTAAATGCGGCCATAGAAGCGGCTCGCGCAGGAGAACAGGGAAGAGGATTTGCGGTAGTTGCCGACCAAGTGAGAGAGTTATCGGCGAAAAGCAGTCATTCCGCAATAGAAATTCGAACCCTGTTGGACCGCAGTAAAGACGAAGTGGAGCATGGACGAGCGATTATTGAGACGACTGCGAATGAGATGAACGGCATCATCTCCGAGGTTCAAACTATCTCGACTGACGTCAATCAGCTGACCAACATTATGGCGATGCAGATGAATTCCTTGAAAGAGCTCGATCTCGCGAGTTCAGAAGTGGCGCAAAGTGTCGCGGAAACTAAATCTGTTTCAGGGTTAGTGGCCAATTATGGTTCTGAACTCACAGGACATGTTACCTCTGTCAAAGAGCTGGTCGAAAGCCTAAATAACGTGGTTTCACAAGCCAAACAAGCGTAAATAAATCACCCGAATAAACACAAAGAACTGGATAAGGATCCAGTTCTTTTATATTCTGTCCCTCAAATTATATTCCACCAAGAGAGTGAATTGTGATCGGACGTCTACGCGGTACATTAATAGAAAAACAGCCACCAGAGTTATTAATTGAAGTGAGTGGCGTTGGCTATGAAGTTCAAATGCCAATGAGCTGTTTTTATGAATTACCAAACGTTGGCGAAGAGGCAATTATCTACACTCACTTTGTCGTACGTGAAGATGCGCAACTACTTTATGGTTTCAATACGGTAAAAGAGCGTGCTCTGTTCCGTGAAGTCATCAAAGCAAATGGTGTAGGTCCTAAGCTAGGCCTTGGCATACTTTCAGGCATGACCGCTAGCCAGTTTGTTCAGAGTGTTGAACGTGAAGATATCTCTACGCTGGTTAAACTTCCGGGTGTGGGTAAGAAAACCGCAGAGCGTCTTGTCGTTGAAATGAAAGACCGCTTGAAAGGGTGGGGCGCAGGTGATCTGTTTACGCCTGCAACGGATGCAGCGCCTATGGACTCAATGCCAACAGTCCACGATGCTGAAGAAGAAGCAGTAAGCGCACTACTTGCATTGGGTTATAAACCAACTCAAGCCTCTAAAGTTGTTGCTCAAGTGGCTAAAGATGGCATGACAAGTGAACAATTGATTCGCGAAGCACTAAAGTCGATGGTTTAATACCTCATATACTTGTTCTACAAAATAGACTCATTCACTTTGCCTTTACACAGAGTCAAGAAGCGCAGAGTCAGGAAGAGCAGAGTTAGGAATAACAGAATTTATGATTGAAGCCGATCGCCTGATTGCACCGGATAATCCGGTCTTTAAAGATGAAGATGTCATTGATCGCGCAATACGCCCTAAAGCACTTGCCGACTATCAAGGTCAGGACCACGTTCGTAACCAGATGGAGATTTTTATTCAAGCCGCTCAAATGCGAAATGAAGCTCTGGATCATCTGTTGATTTTCGGCCCTCCCGGTTTAGGTAAAACCACGTTGGCAAACATTGTTGCCAATGAAATGGATGTGAGCATCCGTACCACTTCAGGCCCTGTTCTTGAGAAAGCAGGTGACCTTGCGGCGCTACTGACTAACCTTGAAGAAAATGATGTGCTGTTCATTGATGAGATCCACCGTCTAAGCCCAGTGGTTGAAGAGGTGTTGTATCCAGCAATGGAAGATTACCAATTAGATATCATGATTGGTGAAGGCCCTGCGGCACGTTCTATCAAGATTGATCTTCCTCCTTTCACTTTGATTGGCGCAACCACTCGCGCTGGCTCACTGACGTCTCCGTTACGTGACCGTTTCGGCATTACCCAGCGTCTTGAGTACTACAAGGTTGAAGACCTTCAAAATATCGTTCAACGCAGCGCGGATTGCCTTGGCCTATCTCTGGAGTCTGAAGGTGCATTAGAAATTGCTCGCCGTGCGCGTGGTACACCACGTATTGCTAACCGCTTATTACGCCGTGTACGAGATTATGCGGAAGTGAAAGGCGACGGACATATTTGCCCAGACGTTGCAGATAAAGCACTCAACATGCTGGACGTTGACGCCAAAGGTTTTGACTACATGGATAGAAAGCTTCTGCTTGCGATAATGGAGAAGTTTGGCGGTGGTCCGGTTGGTATCGACAACATGGCAGCTGCGATTGGTGAAGAGAGAGACACCATTGAAGATGTGTTGGAGCCTTACTTGATTCAGCAAGGTTACTTACAAAGAACGCCAAGAGGTCGAATGGCGACCGACAGAGCGTATTTACACTTTGGAATAGATAAACCGTCTAATCGTTAAATTATTCATTTACAAAGATCCCAGTTGCATAAGCGCTGGGATTTTTTGCTTTTTATTGAATAACAACTCTTTGAGCGATTCGATAAAAAGGCTGAATAGCCTCTGTCAAAAATGAAAACTTTGATTGCAGGTTTGATTTAGCTAGCAAAAAATGAAATAAGTTGTCATATTTTTTGTTAATACTTTATAGGTAGTTGTAATTTGTATGTTGAAGTGGTGCTGAGCTTTTGTCACAGATATCATGCGCTGTTATTAACAGAGGCTAAATTGGTGTGATTTTAATCATGATTGTACAAAAATAACTCTAATTTGCTCGAATAAAATTGATACAAATCAACGCAAGGTTCTCCTATAAACCTTTTGAAACATACTGATTTTACCAGTAATATTAGCGCCAGCTATATTAGCTCATGCTTAACAATAATCTAACTATAACGGTACGTTTTTGCTACAAATTTCAATTTGTAATAACAATTACACAAATTGTTTTAACATGGATTTTTGCGGTGAATAATCACACAAGTGTCATTCAGCCGACACAAAGGAGTTACCATGATTGATGTTGTTGATCTGTCGCGATTGCAATTTGCATTTACAGCGATGTATCACTTCCTATTTGTTCCACTGACTTTAGGTATGGCATTTCTACTTGCCATTATGGAGTCAGTTTATGTAATGACTGGCAAGCAAATTTACAAGGACATGACTAAGTTCTGGGGTAAATTGTTTGGTATTAACTTTGCTCTTGGTGTAGCGACAGGCTTAACCATGGAGTTCCAGTTCGGTACTAACTGGTCTTACTATTCTCACTATGTTGGCGACATCTTTGGTGCTCCGCTGGCTATCGAAGCGCTTGTTGCATTCTTCCTAGAGTCTACTTTTGTTGGTCTTTTCTTCTTCGGTTGGGACAGATTGTCGAAGCGTCAGCACTTAGCGGTAACGTGGTTAGTAGCTCTTGGCTCTAACTTCTCAGCGCTTTGGATCTTGGTAGCGAACGGCTGGATGCAAAACCCAGTGGGTGCGGAATTTAACTTTGAAACCATGCGTATGGAAATGGTGAGCTTCGCTGAAGTTGTCCTAAATCCAGTAGCGCAGGTTAAATTCGTACACACAGTAGCGTCTGGTTACACTACGGGTGCAATGTTCATCCTTGGTATCAGCTCATACTACATTCTTAAAGGTCGTGACCTTGCCTTTGCTCGTCGTTCTTTTGCGATTGCAGCATCTTTCGGTATGGCGGCGATCTTGTCAGTAATCGTACTAGGCGATGAATCTGGTTACGAGCTTGGTGAAGTTCAAAAAGTGAAGCTCGCTGCGGTAGAAGCCGAGTGGCACACTGAAGAAGCACCAGCCGCATTTACTGTTTTTGGTATTCCAAACCAAGAAACAATGAATACTGACTACGCAATTAAAATCCCATACGTAATGGGCATCATCGCAACGCGTTCGCTTGATACTGAAGTAACGGGCCTACGTGACTTACGTGATGATCACGTTGATCGTATCCGTACTGGTATGTACGCATACGAGCTACTTGAAAAGCTACGTTCAGGCGATAAGTCTGAAGAAAACATCGCAGCGTTCGACGAAGTGAAAGGTGACCTAGGTTACGGTCTGCTTCTTAAGCGCTACACAGACGACGTTGTTGACGCAACAGAAGACCAAATCCAAATGGCTGCGGATGATTCTATCCCAACAGTTTGGCCTCTATTCTGGTCATTCCGTCTGATGGTTGCTTGTGGCTTCATCATGCTGTTTGTATTCGGTGCGGCGTTTGTTCAAACGTGTCGTCAGAAGATCGAACAAAAACCATGGGTACTTAAAGCGGCGCTATTCTCAATCCCACTTCCTTGGATTGCGATTGAAGCAGGTTGGTTCGTTGCTGAGTTTGGTCGTCAGCCATGGGCGGTTGGTGAAATCCTACCGGTTAACGTTGCAGCATCAGCACTGACTATTGAACAGCTTTGGACTTCTCTATTCGCGATTCTTGCACTGTACACAGTGTTCTTGATTGCTGAAGTTTACCTAATGCTGAAATTCGCACGTAAAGGTCCAAGTAGCTTAAAGACAGGCCGTTACCACTTCGAACAAAACGATAACTCTGTTGAAGACAAAGTTAGCCGTTCAGTCGAAGTATAAGTGAGGGAATATTATGTTTGATTACGAAAGCTTACGACTTATTTGGTGGGTATTGATCGGTGTTCTACTGGTTGGTTTCGCCGTAACTGATGGCTTCGATATGGGTGTTGCAGCTCTTTCACCTGTTATCGGTAAGAGCGACACTGAACGTCGTATTATGCTAAACACGATTGCCCCTCACTGGGATGGTAACCAAGTTTGGCTTATCACTGCGGGTGGTGCATTGTTTGCTGCATGGCCACTGGTTTACGCAACGTCGTTTTCTGGTTTCTATTTCGCAATGTACGCGACGTTAGCAGCGCTTTGGTTACGACCACTCGCTCTTGATTACCGCTCTAAGATTGAAGATCCAAAATGGCGTAAAACTTGGGACTACGCACTTTGCTTTAGTGGCACAGTACCACCAATCATTTTCGGTGTGGCATTTGGTAACCTACTACAAGGTGTTCCATTTGAACTGAACGAATTTATGATGTCTAAGTACCATGGTACGTTCTTCGCTCTGCTTAACCCATTTGCATTGCTTTGCGGTGTGTTGGCTCTGATGTTGTTCGTGATGCAAGGTGCAACATGGCTTCAAATGAAGACAACAGAAGAACTGCACAGTCGCGCTCGTAACGTTGCTCAGATCACTGGCCTAATTGCTATTGCTCTGTTCATTATTGGTGGCTTCTGGGTTCAGTCTATTGAAGGCTACGTAATCACTAGCACGATGGACACGTTTGCTGATTCAAACCCACTAAACAAAGAAGTATCACTTCAAGTTGGTGCTTGGATGACAAACTTCGAAACGTATCCAGCAATGTGGGCTGCGCCGATTCTTGGTGTAGCAATGCCACTGCTTGCTGTGATTGCATCTCGCTTTGAGCGTGGTGGTTTCGCATTCTTGTTCTCAAGCCTGTCTAACGCTGGTGTTATTTTAACGGCTGGTTTTGCAATGTTCCCATTCGTAATGCCATCAAGTCTGAACCCTAGCCATAGTTTGACTATGTGGGATTCAACAGCGAGTGAGCTAACGCTTGGTCTTATGACCGGAGTTGCGGCGGTAATGGTTCCTGTGATTCTTGGCTACACAACTTGGACATACTACAAAATGTTCGGTCGTCTAGATAAGAAACACATCGAAGATAACGACGTTTCAGCTTACTAAGCTAGAAGTTAAATAACTTAGGAGAAATTTTATGTGGTATTTCGCATGGATTTTGGGTGTACTTCTAGCATGTGCATTCGGCATCATCAATGCTCTATGGTTAGAGCATTCAGAAATGATGGATAAAGACAGTGAGTAATCTCGCGGAGCAAATCGCTAAACTGCATCAACCAATGGATAAGACTCTGTTAAGAGCTTTATCCCTCGTATTGGGTTTCATGCATGTTGGTTTAGTGATGTGGGATCCTGAAGCGTATGCGACAAGCATAGGTGGCTTTAACGCGATTATCGGGCCAATGTTCATTTGGGCAGTGTGCTCAAGCATGGTTTACGGTATCGGATTTAAGCCTAGAGCTTGGATGTGGCAGCTACTGTTTAGCCCATACGTTTCACTCACAATTTTGCTCTACCTAACGGTGTTGCGCCTTTTATAAAAGGCAGAAGATTTAGGTTCATAACGACGTGAACCTTTATACTTGTTGGGTTTTTAGCCAAAAAGAGGTCATCTTATACAGATGGCCTTTTTTTTCGTCTATTAAATCAAAAAATTCACAGCGATATACTATTAATGATAAGGAGTTAGGTTATAGTGAGATCTTTATCGTTTTGGATTGTGGTATCAAATTGCAGGGAATATCTAAGCCATTTACGTGGCCAGTGACAGTGTATTACGAAGACACCGATGCAGGTGGTGTTGTATACCATTCAAACTATCTTAAGTTTTTCGAACGCGCTCGAACTGAGATGTTGCGCTCAATTGGCGTCTCTCAGCAAGTCTTGTTAGAACAAAATATCGGTTTCGTAGTCCGACATATGGACATTGATTTTATTCAAGGTGCGCGACTTGATGATTCTTTACAAGTCATTACAAATATTTACGAGTTGAAGCGAGCTACCTTGGTCTTCTGTCAAGAGATCGTAAATCCTGATGGCAAGGCATTGTGTAAAGCAATGGTTAAGGTAGCATGTATCGATAATCAAAAAATGAAACCCAAAGCAATGCCAACATTTATTCTCACGGAGCTAACGAATAGTGACTGCTGAAATCTCAATCTTAGGCCTAATATTAGAAGCTAGCTTACTAGTTAAGATGGTCATGCTGATTCTTATGGGCATGTCTGTTGTTTCTTGGGCAATGATCATAAAAAGAAGTAAAGTATTATCTCAAGCTTCTAAACAAACTGACGTATTTGAAGATAAGTTCTGGTCAGGCGTTGATCTCGCAAAACTGTACCAAGAGAGCAATAAGCGCAAAGACGAGCTTTCTGGTACTGAAGAAATTTTCTACGCAGGCTTTACTGAGTTCGCTCGCCTTCGTAAATCGAATGCAACATCTCCTGACTTCATTATGGAAGGCACTGGCCGTGCAATGCGCGTAGCGGTTGCCCGTGAAGTAGACGAGCTAGAAACCAACTTACCTTTCCTAGCAACGGTCGGTTCTATTAGTCCATACATCGGCCTATTTGGTACGGTATGGGGCATCATGCACTCGTTCATCGCATTAGGTGAAGTGAAGCAAGCGACATTAGCAATGGTTGCTCCTGGTATTGCAGAGGCACTGATCGCGACAGCAATGGGCCTATTTGCAGCAATTCCTGCTGTTATGGCTTACAACCGCTTTAGCAGTCGAGTCGGTAAGCTAGAACACAACTATGCGACTTTCTCTGAAGAGTTCCACAGTATTCTTCACCGTCAAGCGATGGCTGGCAGGGAATAATAGATGGCCGGATACCAACCTAAAAAACGCAAAATGACAGCAGAGATTAACGTTGTACCTTACATCGACGTTATGCTTGTTTTGCTGATTATTTTTATGGTGACTTCGCCATTCGTTACTCAAGGCGTAGACGTTGAATTGCCTAAGGCTTCAACGGCTCAGTCTGCACAAGATCTATTGGGTGACGACAATGCGAGCTTTATTATCGTTGAAGTGAACAAAGACGGTGAGCTTGGTTTGAGTGTGAACAACGAAGAAGTACAGCGTGGTTTATCGATGGAAGACATTATCGTCCGAGTGAAAGCTGAGCTGTCCCTTAAGCCAAACTCTCCAGTGGCGGTTGGTGGTGATGCCGCAACGCCTTACGCTGAAGTGGTTTTATTACTTGATGAATTAAGCCGTGCAGGTGTGCCAAAGGTTGGCCTATTAACGGATATAAGGGAATAGCTCCGTAGCATTCATGAAAGCGAATAATAAGAAATCCAATAATTTTAGATCACCGCTTCTTATCTCTCTTGGGCTGCACGTCATCTTATTCGTTGCGCTTATTTGGGGGGCGGATTTCACGATGTCAGAGCCAAAGCCTACAGGGCAGATGGTTCAAGCAGTGGTGATTGATCCTCAGTTGGTTCGCCAGCAAGCTCAACAGATTCGTCAACAAAGAGAAGCGGCAAGCAAGAAAGAGCAAGAGCGTCTTGACAAACTCAGACGTGAAAGCGAACGACTTGAAAAGAATCGTAAAGCTGAAGAAGAAAATATTCGCAAGCTAAAAGAACAGCAAGCGAAAGAAGCTAAAGCAACTCGTGAAGCTGAAAAGCGTCGAGTTGAGAAAGAGAAACAACGCAAAGCTGAAGAAGCGCGTTTACAGCAAGAGCAAAAGAAAGCCGCTAAAGCCGAAGCTGACCGTAAGCTAAAAGAAGCTGCGTTAGTGAAAGCCGAGAACGAGCGTAAAGCCAAAGAAGCGGCAATCGCAAAAGCTGAACAAGAACGCGTGGCAAAAGAAAAAGCAGCGAAAGAGGCAGCAGACAAAGCTCGTAAAGAGAAAGAAGCCGCTGAACTCGCGGAAAAGCAACGCATAGCGAAAGAGAAAGAAGCGGCAGCCGCAGCAGAGAAAGCCCGTAAGGCAAAAGAAGCTGCAGCAAAAGCAGAAAAAGAGCGTAAACAACAAGAAGCCGCATTGAACGATATCTTTGCTGGGCTTGAAACGGAAGCGACTCAAAACTCTTCAGCAAGACAACAATTTATCACTGATGAAGCGCAACGTTACGGGGCTATCTATACCCAACTGATTCAACAGAACCTGTTGTTAGAAGACAGCTATCGAGGACGCTCATGTCGAGTGAACCTTAAGCTGATTCCAACGGGCTCTAACGCGATATTGGGTAGTTTGAGTATCTTAGATGGCGATAGCCGTTTATGTGCAGCAACCAAGCGTGCGGTGGCACAAGTACAATCTTACCCGTTGCCTAAAGACCCAGACATTGTGAACTCACTGAAAGACATTAACTTAACTGTATCACCAGAGTAAAAGGACGAACTTGTGTTAAAGAAACTATTACTGAGTTTTGTTTTCTTAATAGCTACAAGCAGCCAGTTTGCACATGCAGCGCTGGAGCTGGTTATTACAGACGGTATTAACTCTGCAAGACCTATAGCTATTGTACCTTTCCGTTGGGAAGGCTCAGAGCCATTGCCACACGATGTATCAGCGGTTATCGCTTCTGACTTACAGCGCAGTGGTAAATTCAGCCCAGTTGCGACAAGCAAAATGCCTCAAACGCCTTACAGCGAAACTGAGGTTAACTTTGATGCTTGGACTAACCTAGGTGTTGACTCATTGCTTACCGGTAGTATCACTAAAAATGCCGAAGGGCAGTATGTGGTGAATTACCAATTGATCGACATTGTTCGTGGTCAACTGACCAAAGGACAAAGTCGTGCGCTGAGTGATGAAGGCCAATTAGTGCTTTCTAAAGATCACGTTCTATTCAATAAGAAGGCTACGGTTCCTGGTAATCGCTTGAGAGAGTACGCACACCGTATCTCAGACCTAGTGTATGAAGAGCTAACTGGTGAGAAAGGCGCGTTCTTAACTCGTATCTCTTACGTGGTAGTGAACGATAAAGACAAGTACCCGTATCAACTTCGTGTTGCTGACTACGATGGCTTTAACGAGCGTTTAGTACTTCGTTCTAAGCAGCCTCTCATGTCTCCAGCATGGTCACCAGACGGCAAAAAGCTAGCTTATGTGAGCTTCCAGAATGGCCAAGCTGAAATATTCATCATGAATATTTACACGGGTGAACGTGAAAAAGTGACGTCATACCCTCGTCACAATGGTGCGCCAAGATTCTCGCCAGATGGTAAAACATTGGCATTGGTATTGTCGAAAACGGGCAGCCTTCAGGTGTACACACTTGACCTTGCTAGCCGTAAGCTGACTCAAATTACCCGCGGCCGTTCGAATAATACTGAACCATTCTGGCACCCAGATGGCAAGTCTCTTATTTTCACATCGGATCGTGGTGGTAAACCACAGATTTATAATGTAAATTTGTCCAATAATTCGACTTCTCGTATTACTTGGCAAGGTAGCCAAAACTTAGGTGGCCAGATCACTCCTGATGGTCGATTCATGATCATGGTGAATCGCAGCAACTCAGGTTTTAACTTGGCTAAGCAAGATTTGGAAACCGGTGCGGTTCAGGTACTAACAAAAACATTGTTAGATGAGTCTCCAAGTATTGCACCGAATGGAGGTATGGTTATCTATAGCTCTATTTACAACAAAACAAATGTACTATCGATGGTTTCTATCGATGGACGTTTTAAAGCTAGATTACCGGCAACTAACGGACGCGTAAGAGCGCCTGCATGGTCACCGTTCCTCTAGGGAAAATTACATATTCTTTTAGCTATTGATAGTGTTAACTATTGTGGCATTTAACTATCTATAGCACTCTTAGTCGCTGTAGAAACTAAGTTTGATAACGTAAGGAAAAAAAGATGCAACTTAACAAAGTTCTTAAAGGCTTGATGATTGCACTACCAGTGATGGCAGTAACGGCATGTAGCTCAACTGATGAAGCAACATCTGCAACATCTGGTACTGAAAGCAACCAAACAACTTCAGGTTCAGAAGGCAATGTAGACACAACTGTTGTAACGCCAATTGACGCTAACGGTCAACTGTCTGAGCAAGAGCTTAAAGAGCAAGCGCTACGTGAAACTCAAACAATCTACTTCGCATTCGATAACTCTACTATCGCTGGCGATTACGAAGAAATGCTAGCAGCTCACGCAGCATACCTAGTTAAGAACGTTGACATGAACGTTACTATCGAAGGTCACGCTGATGAGCGCGGTACTCCTGAGTACAACATCGCACTTGGCGAGCGTCGTGCACAAGCTGTAGCGAAATACCTACAAGCTCTAGGTGTTCAAGCTGACCAAATCTCTATCGTAAGCTACGGTGAAGAGAAGCCACTTCTTCTAGGTCAATCTGAAGATGTGTACGCTAAAAACCGTCGCGCAGTACTAGTTTACTAATTTTAGTAGACTATATAATTGAGGAATTGCCTCATGTTCAGTAACACAAAGCGAGTCATTTTGCTTTCGTTACTGGCAAGTGCAGCGAACACCGCGTTCGCTGCACCAGCTCCAGTATCCGATCTCAATAGCACCGCAACCAATTCATCATCTTCCTCTCGATCAGCATCTAACGAATCAGATATTGAGCGTTTAGAGCGCCTGCTTCAAAATCGCAATCTCGTTCAGCTTCAAATGCAACAGCAAATCGACGACATGGCACTGGAGATCAGTGAACTTCGTGGTGATCTGGAACGAAACAGCTACGATATGAAGCAAATGCTAGAGCGTCAGCGTGAACTGTTCATTGAACTGGATCGCGTAAGAGGCGAGGTGAAAGCAGCAGGAACAGCAACGGTAGCAGTGGCGGCGAGCGAAGGCTCTAAAGACGCTTCTGGTACGTTCAGTACTGATGTGGATGAGCAAACTGCTTATCAAAATGCTGTAGATATGATTCTAAAGCAACGAGACTACACGGGTGCTATCGCTGCATTCCAAAAGTTTCAAAAAGACTTCCCAGATTCTACCTTCACACCTAACTCACATTACTGGTTAGGTCAGCTTTATTTCGCTAAGAAGCAAGATAAAGAAGCCGTGAAGAGCTTCGCTGCTGTTGTGTCGTACAAAGACTCAAACAAGCGAGCAGATGCACTGGTTAAGCTTGGTGACATAGCAGCGCGCAACAACAACGCGACGCAAGCTAAGAAATATTACCAACAAGTCGTAACCGAGCACCCAAACAGTGCTTCGGCTAAAGTGGCCAAAACCCACTTATAACCAAAATAGGGGTGCTTAGGCGCCTCTTTTTTATACCTGTTCACTTCCGTTTAGTGTTTACTTCTCTTGCTAGTGATGACAACACATCGCCTTGTTTATGCGTTTTAAGCATTAGCTAGTCACCGCTTGCAACCAATCCTTTTTGATCCCAATCGCTGTCCTGTGTAGAATACTCGGATTCTCGGAAGAAGTTGCGTAGAGCAAGAGCAATGAGTCATATACTAGATAAAATCGATACAGTTTACCCGTTTCCGCCTAAGCCAGTTCCATTGAGCGACGCTCAGAAACAGGCCCACATCGCAAACATCAAAAAACTACTTCAAGAAAAAGATGCAGTTCTAATTGCACACTACTACACCGATCCTGAAATTCAGGCTCTGGCAGAAGAAACTGGTGGTTTCGTTGGCGATTCATTAGAGATGGCTAAGTTCGGTAACCGTCACTCAGCAAGCACTTTGATCATCGCTGGTGTTCGTTTCATGGGTGAGTCTGCAAAGATTCTTACTCCTGAAAAACGCATTTTAATGCCAACACTTGAAGCTGAATGTTCGCTTGATCTTGGCTGCCCAGCTGACAAATTTACAGAATTTTGTGATGCTCACCCTGACCACACTGTGGTTGTATACGCGAACACCTCTGCAGCTGTTAAAGCTCGTGCAGACTGGGTAGTTACGTCGAGCATCGCTTTAGAAATCGTTGAAAGCCTAGACGCTGAAGGCAAACCCATTATTTGGGGGCCAGACCGTCACCTAGGTTCTTACATCGCAAATCAAACTGGCGCTGACATGTTGCTTTGGCAAGGTGAGTGTATCGTTCATGATGAGTTCTCAGCTGATGCTTTGAAGAAAATGAAATCGGTATACCCAGAAGCGGCTATCTTGGTTCACCCAGAATCACCAGCAAGCGTGGTTGAACTGGCTGACGCTGTAGGCTCAACAAGCCAACTGATCAAGAAAGCAAAAGAGCTGCCTCATCCACAGATGATTGTTGCGACAGACAAAGGCATCTTCTTCAAGATGCAGCAATTGGTTCCTGAAAAAGAGCTGATTGAAGCGCCGACAGCGGGTGCTGGTGCAACGTGTCGTAGCTGCGCACACTGTCCTTGGATGGCAATGAACGGCCTTGAAGCGATTGAAAACGCGCTTGAGAATGGTGGTGAGCAACACGAAATCTTCGTTTCTGACGAATTACGCGTGAAGTCTCTTATTCCATTGAACCGCATGCTAGATTTTGCAGAGCAGTTAAATGTGCAGGTAAAAGGTAACGCGTAAGTCGTTCTTTTATCTAACCAATAAAAAAACCAGCCAATAGTGCTGGTTTTTTTGTATCTGCGTATAGGCCGCCAATATCAATCTTGTGGTCATGTATCTTTTTCTGATGATACATCTTGTTGATATCGCGTATTTTTTCTAGCATGTAAGTAAGAGGAAAAGATTAGAGGCTCGAATGATAATCTGGTTACAACTCAAACGCTGGATCAAAGCAAACATCTTTGTTTTGAATGGCAAAAACTTACTGTTCACTTTTCTTGGCTACATCGCTTTATCGTGGTCGATGCTGTATTTGGCGGGTGAAACAGATTTAACCAGTTCGGTTACCGTATTCGCTTACTACTTGGTGGTGACGGCTTCTACGGTTGGTTATGGTGATTTATCACCGACCACGGTAGCGGGGCAGTGGATCGTTATTCTATTTGTGATTCCAGGCGGGTTGAGCCTTTTTGCCGCGTTGCTCGGTAAAGTGGCGACAGAAGGTGTTGAATATTGGCGAGCGGGCTTGCTAGGAAAAAGGAGAGTTAGAGTGGACAACCACATTTTGATGTTGGGGTGGAATGAGCAAAGAACCATTCATCTCATCCGCATGCTACAACACGAAGAAACGGGTAAACGACCAATCGTGCTATGTACGCGTTCAGATATCGAGAACCCGTTACCCGGTGAAATCAATTTCGTCAAAGTAAACAGCTACACCGATGGCAAAGAGATGGAGAAAACGGGCATTGAGTCTGCAAGTTGCATCCTGATTGATAACCCAGAAGACGACATTACGTTATCTGCGGCGCTTTACTGTGCCAACCGAAACCCTAAAGCGCACCTTCTTGTTTACTTTAAAGATGAAGCGCTGAGCGATTTGTTACACAAGCATTGCCCTAACTCAGAATGTATTCCAGCGGTGGGTGCTGAGATGCTAGCAAAGGCTGCGGTAGACCCAGGTTCCAGTGCGCTTCACCAAGAATTATTGAGCTCAACAAGAGGCATGACACAGTATTCAACGTATTTCCCTGAAGACGCTGAGTCTGTCACCGTCGCGCCTATTTTCTCAGTGTTTAAAGAGAAGTATCAAGCAACTCTGATCGCCATTGATACGGGGAGCGGTATTGAACTCAACCCAGAGTTAGATCAAGTGGTCAGCAGTGGCACTAAGCTGTTTTATATTGCTGATGAGCGAATTGATGACTTCGATTGGAAAGGCTTCTAAAGCGACTATTTTATTTCGTCTGAAAACTAAAAAAGGCCTCATAATGAGGCCTTTTGGCTTGTATAAAGCTAACTGTTATTGAGCTTCAGCCAGTGCAATGCCACGCTGCGTTAGTCCGCAAAGCATCACAGGAACAGCGTTAAAGATCTCTTCGAACTGCTCTAGGCCTTCGATGCCTTGCTCTGCAAGCGTAGCAATTGACGTTTCTGGATCGTAAAGCATGCTCAGTGACAGCAGGACACCGCCAACGAGTGCGTTATCTTCGCTCTCTTCAGGCATTAGTGTTTCCCAATCGTCGCGAGCAATCTGCCAGCCTTGAAGCAAGCCTTCACAAAAATCACGAGCGGCAGTGTTCACCACTTCTTCGTCGTCTAATTGACAAGCTTCAGGCCAAACCCAAGTCCCTTCAATCAGTTCTGGGCGGGTTTTATTCCAAAGCTCGATGATAACTTCAATGTAGCTTTCTAGCTGTTCACCATCCGTAAAAGGTGCGACTTCTTCGCCACCCCATAAGAACGGTAGCCACTCATGCGGGGTTAACACATTCGGTGCCGCTGCCATTGCAGTAACAAAGCCCATTGTTTTGTGTTCTGTGATTAGCTTTCCTTCCAACTCTGGAAGCGCAAGAATATCTTGTAAAGTCAAAGTGAGGTACCGTAAAAGGGAACATATTTGCGCTTATAGTACCAATGAACTTGTGCCAATCAAGCTTCAATCTAAAAAGGCTTGATGTCATGGATGATAAACACTAGGTTTAACAGAAAAGAAAACAATAAAAGAATTATGCAGATACGGTCGTCTTTAAAGAAAAAAAGCATGGTAGCGCTTGGATTATACCTTGCGATGTTTATTGCCATTGTCGGTAGTGTGACGTATTACGTCGTAGAATCCCCTGTGCGCGTCAAATTACAACAAAACCTCGACTTGCGTACGCAACTGTTATCCGCATTGATTACAGAGCCACTCAGTAGTTCTCGAGGCTTCGTAGACAGTCTCGTTGGGTTTGCTCAAGCGCATCGTAACGGTGATGATGTTATTCCGCTCTTTAAGTCCATGTTGGCGGCGAGCGACGATACGATTGTCAGTGCCGGTATTTGGCCCGAACCTTATGCGCTTGATTCTAAAAAGCTTCTCAACAGTTACTTTTTTAATAAAGCCGACGATGGAATAATCGACCAGATATATTCTTACAACAACCCCCAAAATGCCCCTTATCAAGAAGAGTATTGGTACACCTCTGTCGTCAACCAAAAACAAGGCACGATCTCTTGGAGCGATGTGTATATCGATCCATACACACACGTTCGAATGATTACGGCGTCTTCCCCTTATTATTACGACGGTACTTTTGCCGGTGTTGCCACGGTGGATCTCTCGCTCGAAGAGCTGCTTGGTTTTATCAAGAACCACGCCGAAGAATACAACCTTGGCATTACGCTCAGAGATAAGCTTAACCAAGTGTTGGTTTCGCATAACTTTAATCTCGTTGAAGGCATTTACATCAGTAGCAATCAATTTGGTGATTTCGGCTGGCAAGTGGATGTGGTGAACTCCAAATCACGAGTAGAAGACGAAGTGTTTCGTCAGGTGATGAGCATTGAAGGCGGTATTGTTCCGCTATTGCTACTTTGTGTCATGGCGGGGTATTACTTATTGAACCGTTATTTGATTAGTCCAATCACAAGGATTGCAGCACAGGTTGATAGTTCGAAAGCCGGCGAAATCATTGATGTGGATTACTCGAGTGATGACGAAATCGGCCATTTGATTAAAACCTTCAACGAAAAGACCATTTATCTCGAAGCGGAAAAGGTTAAAGCTCAGGCATCCACCAATGCAAAAACCGCTTTCCTTGCGACCTTGTCACATGAAATTCGCACTCCGATGAATGGGGTATTGGGTACCGCTCAAATCCTATTAAAAACGCCTCTAAATTCTGAACAAGAGAAGCATCTTAAGAGCTTGTATGAGTCCGGCGATCATATGATGACTCTACTCAACGAGATCTTAGACTTCTCGAAGATCGAGCAGGGCAGGTTGGATCTTGATGAAACGCGTTTCCCGCTTGATTCGATCATCGGCAGTATTAACAGTGTTTACTACACATTGTCTTCCGAGAAAGGGCTTCAATTCAAAGTGTACTCTGAGGTGACTTCGGGTCGTTGGTACTTCTCAGATAAAGCTCGCCTTCGCCAAATTTTGTTTAATCTATTGAACAACGCGGTGAAGTTCACCTCCAGAGGCTTTGTTGAGGTGTACCTGAAAGAAGTTGTAGAGGGGAGTGACACCTATCTGAGCATTCGAGTTCGTGATACCGGAATTGGTATTTCTAAAGAAGCTCAGAAGCGTATTTTTAAACCGTTTGAACAAGCGGAGTCTTCGACCACAAGGCGTTTTGGCGGTACTGGCCTTGGCCTCGCGATTGTGAAGAAAATTGCCCAGTTGATGGATGGCAGTATTACCGTCACCAGTGAAGAAGGGATAGGCACGAGTTTTGATGTTCGCTTGAAGATTCAGCCATGTCAGCCAGGAGAAATCGAGAGTTTGCCACATAAGAAGTTGGACTACTCTGGCTTAAAGGTACTGATCGTCGAGGACAACCGAACTAACACGGTGATCATTGAAGCCTTCATGAGCAGTAAAGGCTTTACCTGTAAGAGCGTCGAAAACGGTGAACTTGCGATACAAGCCGTGGTTGCTGAGCGCTTTGATTTGGTGCTCATGGATAACCATATGCCTGTGATGGATGGCGTTGAATCAACCACTGCTATTCGTGCTTTGATAGGCGATGTGTCATCGGTATTGGTGTTTGGTTGTACGGCTGATGTCTTTAAAGAGACTCGTGAGCGTATGTTGGGGGCAGGTGTGGATTATATTATTGCTAAGCCGATTGACGAGCGTGAACTGGATGATGCCTTGTTCCGCTATTCAAATAAGCTTTATCAATACCATGAAGTAAAAGCGGATGAGCTCGAAAGCCAAGACGTAAAACCACACGATTCGAAAAGTAAAAGCGAGTCACTGCCTAAACCTGATCTTCGCAACAAAGATAACACTGAAGAGCTGTTAGTGACGTTGTATGTGGCGCTAGAAGACAACAACCTAGAACTGATTCAATTTGCACTAGAGAGCCTACGTGTCCACGTTGAAGCTATGAACAACGCGGAACTTACTGAACAAGTCGATAAAGCGTTAGAGCAGGTTGCTTTAGGATCACCACCTACACAAGATGTCATTAATATCATTACTGTAAATCTACCTATGGCTTAAATGTTGTTTAATTACGGTAAGTAAATGACGAACTGTCCAATATTTGACCTTGGTTGGATTTTTTGGTGAAAGTGACTGCTTTTAAAGTGGTTTTTGGTTGTTAATTTACAACTTGATTTTTAATTTGGAGTGTATGACTACTAATCTTGTGATTTAATAGCGACATTATCTGGTGAGGTGCAAATGTGCCTTGTTTATATGTTACTAAATCACTAATTAAGCAGTGATATATTTTAGGTTTGTCGTCAATGAAGTCTCGTGGTCCATTTTGTATTCGAAACGCAGCTGCGGATACATTTGCTATGGTCGTTTTCTGTTTTATTTCTGGCATGATCGTAGAAGTGTTTATTTCTGGTATGACGTTTGAGCAATCTCTTGCTTCTCGAACGTTATCTATTCCTGTAAATATTGCTATCGCTTGGCCTTATGGCGTTTTTCGTGATTGGTTCTTACGCAATGGTGCAAAACTTTCAGAAAGCTCATTGATGAAAAACTTGTCTGATTTGATGGCATACGTGTTATTCCAGTCTCCAGTGTATGCGGGTATTTTGTTGGCAGTGGGTGCTTCAGGCGACCAGATCGTTACGGCTGTCACCAGTAATGCAGTTATCTCGTGCGGTATGGGCGTACTTTACGGCTATTTCCTTGATATGTGTCGTAAATGGTTTCGAGTTCCTGGCTACTATCAACAAGCTTAAGAAAAGCAACAAGCGTAAGTGCAGCGAAAGAATGAAATTTGGTTTGTTTTTGATCTAATGAGTCAATTTGTAATCGAACAAACCGAAAAAGGCACTTTTTTTGAGAATGCCCCTTGACCAAAGCAAGCAGAATCAATAAAGTAGCGCCTCGTTGAGTGACATGCTCAACACACAATTTGTGGAAGGATGGCTGAGTGGCTTAAGGCGCTCGCCTGGAAAGCGAGTATACGTTTATAGCGTATCTGGGGTTCAAATCCCCATCCTTCCACCACTATTCAAAACCCTAGCAGAAATGCTGGGGTTTTCTCGTTTTAGAGCCTCTATATCCCACCTCATCTGTATACCTCCCTAATATCCGTTCCTTTAATCATTGCTTTATAGTTATAATCTCTATTAATACCGTCGCAGAATTAACCATATTAGGTGTTTTTATCATAGATAATCGCTTGATTTTTTGGCGTGAACCTAGATTATTAATAGTACGCAATATTATGAATAATCTAACTATTAGGAATCCATAACCTCATGACAGAAACCCTAGTTTCTCCAATGCTCTCTTTTACGATCGCGATTTCATTACTGTTTATCGGTAAAGGTTTGATCGAGCGATCTGAAGTATTAAGAAAGTATTCACTGCCAGAGCCTGTGATTGGTGGCTTTGTCTGCGCAGCGACCGTAGCGGCGCTTTACTATATTTTTGAAATCCAAATCACTTTTAGCCTAGATGTCAGAGACTTTTTGCTTCTCTACTTTTTTGCTGGCATCGGGCTCCAAGCGGATATTAAAACACTGATTAAAGGCGGGCGACCGTTGTTCATCCTACTGTGTCTTGCTGCCATTTTTATCGTGTTGCAAAACGTAGTCGGAATGGCAGTCGCTTCTGGCTTTGGAATGGATGCGAAAGCAGGCTTGCTATCTGGGTCTGTTAGCTTGATAGGCGGCGTAGGCACAACGTTAGCTTGGGCGCCAATGTTTGTGGAAGAGTTTGGTATTGCTAACGCGCTCGAACTTGGTGTCGCTTCAAACACGGTTGGTTTAATTGCAGCGTGTGTGATTGGTGGCCCGATTGCCAACTACCTGCTCAATAAACACAAAGTAAGCCCTTCTAATGAAGAAGAGGTTACGGTTGGTGCATTCCAAGAGAGTGAAACAAAAACAGAGCTAAGCCACTACGGCGTTCTGTGGGCATGGTTGATTCTTAACTTAACACTGATGCTGGGTTACAGCTTGAGTGAAGTTATCGACTCAATGGGTTTGAAACTGCCGTTATTCGTTAGCTGTTTGATCGCAGGTATCCTAATCGGAAACGTTGGTCGCGCACTGTTTAAGAAACGTCGTACACAAGAGAAAATCGCTCAAGGCCGCAAAGGCTTAGCGATGATCTCTGATATTTGTTTAGGCATGTTCTTGACCATGGCATTGATGGGGTTGCGTATCTGGGATCTCGATGGACTGTTTGGCTATATCTCTGTTGTCATGAGTATCCAGATCTTGCTTTCCCTGTTGTTTACTGTGTTTGTCGTTTATTACTTGATGGGAAGCAACTACGATTCTGTGGTGATATGTTCAGGCTTCGGTGGTATCACTCTAGGCTCGACCGCAACAGCAATTGTGAACATGACGGCAGTAACTCATCGATATGGCGCAAGCCCACAAGCATTCATTGTGGTGCCATTAGTGTGTGGTTTCTTTGTTGATTTGATTAATGCGCTAGTGATCAGTTTCTTTGTTGGTCTGTAGTGAAGTGACCGGTTATTGACTGCTTGAGGTTTACATCGGGATAATGACCACAAAGGCGATGACGAAAGTCGTCGCCTTTGTTTTATCGACAGCAAGCTAAAACACGTATATCAGCCTTTGATGTGATGTCTTGAAGTGACTCGGTGCACAAGTTAGTAAGAGCAATTACGATCTTGATAAATTGGGATATATGTTCGCAGCAAATTTGTGAGACGCTTGATTAAGTGTCAGTTGAATTACAAGGAAGTTGAATGCACCACTTTAATATCCGTGCTCTTGAGTATTTAAATGCGTTGTCAAAATATGGGTCGTTACGTAAGGCATCTAAGATGATGAACGTTGACCCTGCCGCGATGAGTCGGATGTTGACACAGTTAGAAGCGCAAGCGGAAATGAAAGTATGGGAGCGCAACAACCGCCAATCACTGTTAACCGAAGCGGGTAATGAACTGCTGAATTACTACCGTTCCATTGTTCGTGGAGAGGCCGCTGTACTTGCTCGACTAACTAAGCTTAAAAACCTCAAAGGAGGCAATGTCAGCATTGCTATCGGTGAAGGATTTATTACCAACTTGGTGTCAAAACCGATGCAAACCTTCATGACTCGTTATCCTGATATCAATCTTTCTATTGAGATCGCTGGGGCATTGGATGCAGTCAAGATGTTGGAAGATCAACAGATAGACTTTGCGATAACCTATGCGTCTGCACCGCACCCTAAACTGCACTCCCACGTTGAACGCAGCCATCCGCTCGAATTGATTGCTCCGAAGGGGCACTTCCTTACGATGAAAGAAGCACCAGTGGTAATGCAAGATATTCAAGACGCTTCTCTCGCCTTGATCGATAACTCGACCGGTATGGGGAGGCTAGTAAAGCAGGCTGAACAAATTTCCCATCTTACCTTGCAGCCAAAACTTCAAACTAACTCAGTCACGGCACTGACTAACTTCGTTTCAGCAGGGTTGGGCGTCACCTTTATGCCTAAGCTCACTGTGATCGATGAAATAAAGTCAGGGCAGATTGAAGTGGTTGCGACCGAGTTGGAGATGCTATCGAAGGCGACGGTTAAGGTTCAATCTTTGAAAGGCCGTGCACTTACGCTACAAGCCGAAACCTTGTTGGATTTCTTACTCGAGAACGCCACTTTCTTAAGCCATGACGCTTACAATATCTAGGCTTAGTTGATTTACTTAGCGACTCCTACCTAAGCTTTCAAATACCGCCAATATCACACTTTCAAACTGCCGAATTCGTTTTTAAGTCGAATTGAGTTTTTGTCAACGCTCTCTCTATTGTTAAGTCAACACGTGCGGAATAAGTTACAAACCATTAACGAAACGAGTTTTACACTGACAGTTGTGTTCGGCTGGTTTTGGCTTTGTCGGGCATTAGGGGAAGAGAATGGAAGTAATTGTAATTGGCAGCGGTGTGATTGGCTTGACCAGTGCTTGGTATCTGGCGAAAGAGGGCCACTCGGTGACGGTTATCGATCGTCAAGATAGCAGTGGCAAAGAAACCAGTTTTGCGAATGCCGGGCAAATTTCTTACGGTTATTCATCACCATGGGCGGCACCGGGCATCCCTTTGAAAGCGATGAAATGGCTTACCCAAGAACATGCGCCACTTAAAGTGAAGCCTTCTCTTTCTCCAGAGTTAATGTCTTGGGCGACTAAGATGCTCGCCAACTGTAATGAAGCCAAGTACGCACAGAATAAATCGCGGATGTTACGAGTCGCTAACTACAGCCGAGATTGCCTGACTCATCTAAGAATCAGTGAAGATTTGGCTTATGAGGGCCGGCAGAAAGGCACCTTGCAAGTATTCAGAAGCGAAAAACAATTGGACGCTATTCAGCAGGATATGAAGCTATTAACAGAGAGTGGAATCGAACACTCGCTGTTTGATGTTGAACAGTGTCTGTCAGTGGAGTCTGGTTTAGCAGACGTTAAAGACAAGCTGGTGGGCGGCCTGTATTTACCACACGATGAAACCGGTGATTGTCATCAGTTCTGTTTAACCTTGACCGAAAAAGCCAAGCAACTCGGCGTTCAGTTCGTGTTTAATACCGAAGTGGTTAGGCTCAATCATCAGAATCAAACCATTGAGAGTATTACAACGACTCAAGGCGAGTTCAAAGCGGATGCTTACGTGGTCGCTTCAGGAAGCTATTCTCGAGAACTGTTGAAGCAAGTCGATTTGTCGATCCCGGTTTATCCAGTGAAAGGCTATTCGCTAACACTGCCGATCGTGAATGCAGATAAGTCACCAACCTCGACTGTGATGGATGAAACTTACAAGGTAGCGATGACGCGATTTGATGATCGTATTCGTATCGCGGGTACGGCCGAGCTTGCGGGTTTTAATTACCTGATTCCAGAAAAACGCAAAGCCACGATTGATATGGTGATTAAAGATCTTTTCCCACAAGCGGGGGACTTTTCTAAAGCCGAATACTGGACTGGGTTAAGACCAATGACGCCAGATGGCACGCCTATCATAGGAAAGACGCCTATCAAGAACCTATTTACAAATACTGGACATGGGACATTAGGTTGGACAATGGCATGTGGCTCAGGAAAGATCTTGGCAAGCGTGGTCAGTGGCTCAGCTAGTGATATTAAAACTGATGACTTAAGTATCCACCGCTATTTGTAGTGAGATGATGCAGTGATAATTAAACAACCCCATTCTTAAGCCTTAGAATGGGGTTATGGGTTCTGAGGGAGAAGATTATCTGGTGGTGGTTTCTAGCACATGGGTAAATCTATCCCACGATTTTTGGTCAGCTTCTTGTTGATAGTTGTTTGAGCCGAATACAGTAAAGGCATGTGGCGCACCACTGTAGGTGATCATTTCATGCGGAACCTTGGTTGTTTCAAGTTGAGCGGCGAGGCTGCCAAAATCTTCCATTGAGATCATGGCGTCAGCTGTGCCATGGAACACGACAACAGGAGCTTTTGTCTCAGAGTAGTCTTGCCCTTTTGGTGTCGATAAACCGCCATGGAAGGTAACATAAGCTTTCGATGGGATACCCGCACGAGCGGCTTCTAAAACGGCTGCGCCACCAAAACAGTAACCCATCATCACGTTGTTATCTAAGTTACCACCAAGCCTTTTCGCTTCCATTGCTCCCGCGCTAAGTAGCGCACGCATTTTTTCTCTGTCTTTATACAGCTCGCCTGTGTGTTGCTTTTTATCTTTCACTTCGGTCGGGCGAATGCCTTTACCAAATAGATCGATGGCGAACACGTTGTAACCGAGTTCGTTGAGCATCTCAGAACGTTTCTTTTCGTAATCGGTTAAGCCATCCCAATCGTGTATTAGCAGTACCAAAGGCGCTTGGTCACTGGCTTCACTCCAATAACCTTCGTAATCCATCCCATCGACTTGATAAGTGACGTTTTCTCCTGAAATCGCAGAGAAGGGCAGTAAAACTGAAAACAGGCCGAGCGTAGTGAGTTTTCGCATGCGTAATTCCTTTCGATGACAATTGACGTTCCAATCGAAAGTATAGATAACGCGATGATTCTCGCCAGATTTATGTCTCTAACTTGAAATGTATGGCAGGGATAGCAGGTGGCGATTACTGATAAACAGCCATCGAAAGGGAGTGCGATGGCTGTTCATGATGTGCTGAGAAATTCTCAGGTCCGCAGAAACGCGGGGGGTATTAGAGTAGAAAAGAACGGATTACTACCAAGTAGCGTTATCAGCGGTGTGACTACTTCGAAGTTCTGGGTACTTACGTTGATAGCGCGGCAACATCGACTCATTACCTAAGATGCCGCCTTGGTGGATATAGATGACGGTTTTTGTTGGGTTCTCTTCTTGCCATTGCTCTAGGCATTGCCACATCAATGGGTCGTAGAGCAGGTCGAATTCAATATCCGTCTGTTCTTGCAGATCCAACCAAGTTTGATAGTCCTGCTGGTAAAGCTTACCAAAGTGGTGTTTGGCTTTAAGTGGTAATATCTGCGGGTGATCGGTTTCGCCGAGTTCATTGAACTGCTGTGTTAGGTAATCACTGCCGCCAACACAAGCGCAAGTTAACACTGGGATGTTGTGCATTTTTAAATGCTTATGCAGATACAGAGCTGTGCTGCCTGTGCCTGCTGGAAGTGCTACCACGAAATCGTGTTTGTTTTCGAAACGCGTCCAGCTGAGTATTTCAATCGCCAGTTGCTTCACGCCGTATTCAGAAAGCTGAGAGCGTCCACCTTCTGGTAACACAATGCATTGTGAGTCAGGTTGTCTTACTTGCTCAATATACTCTTGTGGATGAAGCTCAGAGCCTGTTTCTTTGACTGAAATAACCTTAGCCCCGAGATCGATAGCGCCACGGTAGTTGCCGAGTGGGCGTTCTTGTAGCCATTGAGGCAGGTGGTCGACGTAAAACTCAAGCGTCCAGCCTTTGATTTTCGCAAGTGCGGCGAGTGAGAACAAGGAGTTAGCCTGAGCGGAACCATAGCTTATTAGAGTGGTGGTGTTTGGGCTATCGTCTTCCAGTAGCTTCATGAACTTTCTGGCTTTGTTGCCGCAAAAGTGGGAGTGAAGCTGATCGTCACGCTTTAAGAAAAAGGTGTGCTCGTTGTATTGATGTTGAGTTACAGGGCTATTATTTAGTTTCATCGCACTTAGACAAAATGCTGACTCAAGAGCCAGCATTTTTAAATCAAATAGGACGGACGAGTATCTAGTAGCCAGAGGCGGCTGTAAACCAACTAAATCAAGTTTTCGTTCGATATTGACGCGGATGAATCGGCTTGAAAGGTGATCTTGGCTGTGCATCCACCACAGCTGCGATTGACCAATTCAAAGCCCCATTGGAAGCGTTGACATAAGTCCTCGACAATCAATAAACCTAACCCATGCCCATTCGGATTGTACTGTTCTTGTAGGCCTTCGCCTTGATCTTCAATCACAACACTCTCTTGGGACAGAGTGACCGTTACGGTGCCACTATTGGTCGCTGCAATGGCATTTCTCAACAAGTTTCCGACCAACATATTCATTATCGCGCTGGTGGCCTGAATTGTGGGTTCTGATTGAACGTACATGGAGATGTCGACGTCTTTCTCATCCGCCTGTGCTGAGTTTTTTGAGACGATAGTCTCTAACTCTTGTTGGCTAAACAATCGCAGTGGCGCATCGTCACTGTTTCTTTCGTAACGCACGAGGCCGAGTAGGGCATCGACCATCTCTGACATCTGAACAATGGCTTCATCAATGCGCTCAATCTGGCGAGATTGAAACTCGGTGGTTTCGCTTCTTAGCAGTAATTTATTTGCGCCACGAGCGACCGTTAACGGTGTTCTTAGTTCATGACTTGAGTAGCGAGCAAAGGCTTGTTCACGTTTGAGTAAGGAATTGATTTCTCTTCGGTACTGATTGAGTTGATCTGTGAGCTGACGAAACTCAACTGCGGCGTCGTCATTGACACTAAATTCTTCATTGAGGTTGAGCTTATTGGATTCCAATTGTTCGGAAATAGAATTGAAGGGTTCAATCAGTCGTTTAGATAATCGATAGAGCAGAGCACCAAAGCTAAAAATTAGAATAGAGAGTAATGTTAGTACAAAGGTGGTCGCATAAACCAGTTCGTAAATCTCAAACTCGACGCGGTCGATCTCGGAAAGCAGAACGATTGGGTGGGTTTGACCTTTATCAGAATACTCACCAACATACACCATGCGAGAGTTAGGTTCTTCACCTACCTCGCCAACAAAGCTTTCTTTGCCTTTAATGTATTTGAGGTATTCGGCAGGTATCAATGAAAGATCATTGTAGGCGATTGTCAGGTCATCAATTCTTAACGTACCGCTTTCCCCTGCTTGGAATAAACCAACCGCATAGTTACGGTCGATCAGGATGCGTCTTTCACCGACGCGATCTTCTGACATGTAGAGTGCGGCAACAAAGACTAAATAGACAAAGGCCGATACAATCACGGCCATTAACCCAAAGAAAACCGCTAAGCGGCCGGTTAGGGTTTTGGTGCTCGTGAGAACATTTAAAATCAATTCGATGACTCCAGACGGAATCCAACTTTAGGGACGGTAATCAACATCTGAGTATCAAACGGCTTGTCGAGTTGGTTACGTAATTGATAGATGTGACTGCGCAACACGTCATTGTTGGGTTCGTCTTCTTCCCAGAGTTTGTAGGAAATATCTTCGCGAGTAACCACTTCTGGTGCTTTTTGGCACAACATCTCAAGGATAGTGTAAGTGGTTGGGTTGAGTGCGAGTAACTTATCTTGACGGTACGCTTTACGCGTTTTTTGGTCGATGGTGAGTTCATCAAACTGCAATTTAGAAGAAGCCACTTTTCCTCGGTAACGACGAACAAGCGCTTTCATTCTGGCTTCCAAAATATCCAAATCAAAAGGTTTGGTTAGATAGTCATCGGCACCATGCTCAAACCCTTTTAACATATCATCGCGGCTATCTAACGCAGTCAACATCAAAATAGGTGTCGCGTTGCCTTGGTCTCGCAGTTTATTACAAACCGTGAGGCCGTCCATTCTTGGCAACATCAGATCCAATATGATGATATCAAATGAGTTTTCCAACGCGAGTTGCAGGCCGAGTTCGCCGTTGTCCGCATAATCGAGTTCCATGCCAATACACTCAAAATAATCAAACAAGACACCTGCGATTTCACGGTTATCTTCGACTAATAGAACTCGTTTCATTTTGATTCTCATACAGAAATAGACGGTAACATTATCCTGAGTGAGCGTGAAAAATATGTCAATAACATAACTTTCACTTATGAGGGGGTAGATTGGATTCAGATTAAAAAATAGAAGAACGTATTATGTCTGAACTTCATATTAGCCGACCTAAAGTCTCCACATCACGGATCAACCCTGCCGTTTCACTATCGATCATTGTGCCATTTTACGATGAACAAGAGGTGTTAGAAGAGTTTCATTCTCGCCTAACTAAGGTGCTGGATAGCTTACCCATCACCAGTGAAATCGTTTATGTCGATGATGGCAGCAAAGACAACAGCTTGAATTTGGTGAGTTCATTCACTTCAATCAATAGCTCAATTTCTGTGATCGGTTTAAGCCGTAACTTTGGTAAAGAGTCAGCGATGAGTGCTGGCCTCGAACATTGCCGAGGACAAGCCGTGATCTTGCTCGATGCCGATTTACAAGATCCGCCCGAGCTGATTCCTCAAATGATTGCCAAATGGCGCGAAGGTTATGACGTCGTCAATATGCAGCGTAGCCAACGTGACGGTGAAACGTGGTTTAAGAAGTTTTCAGCCGCAAGCTTTTACAAAGTCATGAACGTGGCGGCGAAGATCGATGTTCCAGAAAATGTGGGTGATTTCCGATTGTTAAGCCGAGAGGTTGTCGACCATATCAACCAACTGCCTGAACGTAACCGTTACATGAAAGGCATCTTTTCATGGCCAGGTTTTAGACAAGCAACGATTCAGTTTAAGCGCGATGCTCGCTTCTGTGGCGAGACGAAATGGAACTACCTGAAACTCATCGGATTGGCGATGGATGGCATCACATCATTTTCTATCCGCCCACTGCGTATTGCGACGGCCGTTGGTGGATTAGTGGCGCTTACCGCTTTTGTGTATGGCGTCTTCATCGTGTTCAAAACCATGATGTTTGGTGAGCCTATTACGGGCTACCCATCCATGATGGTGGTTCAACTTGCCCTTGGCGGCATTCAACTTCTGAGTATTGGTTTAATGGGGGAATACATAGGTCGTATTTTCATCGAAACCAAGAACCGTCCTTTGTATCTGATCCAATCGGTGGTCGATACCCCTGCATTAAAAACGCATTTTAAATTAGAGGAGTCAGCATGAGCCTGAACCGAACGCACCTATGGTATTTGTTGGCTTTTGCATTGGTTCTGAGGCTCTTATCTCTGGCGACATACCCTTTAATGGATACTACGGAAGCGCGCTACGGTGAAATGGCTCGCTTGATGGTAGAAACTGGCAATTGGTTAACCCCTCAATTTGATTACGGCATCCCTTTTTGGGGTAAACCACCGTTGTTCACATGGATGAGCGCAGCGGGGATTGAACTGTTTGGTTTAAGTGAGTTTGCCGTTCGCGCACCACATTGGTTAGCGGGTGTAGCAACGATTTTGTTGACCGCTTACATGGCGAAACGAACAGGGCAAAGTGCGTTGGTTGCCGCGGTAGTGTTGGCGACATGTGGTATTTTCTCTATTGCGGCAGGTGCTGTGATGACAGACATCGCGTTAACCTTAGCGATGACTATTGCCATGCTGGGTTTCTACCTATGTTGGCTAGGAGGAGAAGCGGGGAAGGGTGAAGGGAGTGCGAAGACTAATCGGTCTTGGGGTTATGTTGGTTTCATTGGTTTAGCATTAGGCTTGCTGGCAAAAGGGCCGGTAGCGATTGTCATCATGGGTATCGCAGTTTTCCCTTGGTTGGTATTACAACACGGCTTCTTTGGTGCTTTCAAAGCGCTTTGGCAACGTTTCCCATTGTTGTCTGGTTTAGGTGTGATGTTAGCGATTGCTCTACCTTGGTACATCATGGCTGAAATGGCAACGCCGGGCTTCATCGACTACTTTATTGTTGGCGAACACTTTAAGCGTTTTGTTGTGAGTGGTTGGGAAGGGGATCTTTATGGTTCAGCCCATGATGAAACAAGAGGAATGATTTGGGTTTTCTGGATTCAAGCAGCTGCGCCGTGGTCGATTGTGTTGCCTATTTTGACTTTTGCTCGTCGTAAGAAAATCGCAGAAGTTAACGCTGAACATAATGGGTTATTTTCATTCCTTGTGTGTTGGTTGGTCTCTCCTCTAATTCTTTTCACTATGGCGGGTAATATTCTTCCTGCCTATGTGTTGCCAGGCATTCCTGCCCTTGGCTTGTTGGTGGCAATGCTTGTAGTAGAAAAAGATAAGAAGTGGTTCTCGAGTGTGGCTTTAGTGCTACCTGTGTTGCTAATGATTGCAATGGTCTACCTCAACTTAGGCAAAGCGAATGAGAAAAGTGACCGTATTATCTTCGAACAGATTACGGATGAAGCGCCGAGCTTTTATGTCGGTAAACGACCGTTCTCCGGGCAGTTTTACAGTCATGGACAAGCGAAAAAGTTACTCGATGTTAAACAGTTAGATGGTATCGACAAGTTCTATCTGATTGGTAAAAGAGCGGAAGTGGAAACCAAGATTAAAGACAATGCGTTGACCTGTATTTTAGAGCCGACGGTGAAGATCAAGCGCGCTCTATTTAGTTGTCATAGCCAAAACATCAAACCAAATCTATCGTTGAGCCATATTCGAAGTGATGGCGATGTTCAATTTTAACTCGTCATCGAGACTGTTTAGCCACAAGTTCGACGTGCTAAACCAAAAACTACAACCTCATCATAAGATGATTAAATTCGCTATGGTGGGGTCGGGTGGCTTTGTTGTCGATTGTGCCGTGTTTGCGTTGCTGCATTACGTTATTGGGCTGCCGTTAATGAGTGCTCGAATTGGCTCTTTCATCGTTGCAGCAACGACAACCTGGTTTGGAAATCGAGTGTTGACCTTTGAATTCAAAGGGCAGGGGAATTGGTCCGAAAAGCTGATTCAATGGCAAAAGTTCATGTTCTCTGCATCAATATCGGCGATACCTAATTTGCTGTGCTTTAAGTTGATGACTGAATTGCTGCCTGCATTTACTGGGGCAGTGTTTATCGCAATGGCGGTTGGCATCTTGGTGGGCATGGTCAGTAACTATTTGCTTAGTCAGTATTGGGTGTTTGCTCGTTAGGCTATCTTGTAACAGACACAAAAAAGCGCAGCTAAATAGCTGCGCTTTGTGTTTTTACGATAGCGAAGTCAATCGGTTCGCGATATTAGCGTTGTGCTGCGCGCTGGCGGTTCTTGCCGTTACTTGCAGGTTTGCCACCTTGACCATTGCCCGCTTTGTTACGGTTTGGTTTGCCATTTCCGCCGCCATTACCTTGTGATTGCTGACCACCAGGACCTTTCTTAATGAAGCCAGTCGCTGGTTTACGAGCATTGCCATTACCGCCACCTTGGTTAGCATTACCTTGGCTACCGTTGCCGTTACCATTCGGCTTCTTGCCACCCGGTTTCTTACCAGAGTGGTTACGTGGGCTTTCGCCACCAAGACCTGGCTGAGATTTACTGTGCTTAGTCGCAAAGCGTTGTGAACCGTGACGACCAGACTTACGACGTTGTGCCGGTGTTTGTGCATCAAAGTCTTCTGCTGGTACTAGGCAGTTTGCTTTGTCACCAATTAGGTGCTGTTTACCCATGCTGATCAGTGCTTCACGGATGATTTTCCAGTTTTCAGGATCGTGGTAACGAAGCAGTGCTTTATGCAGACGACGTTGACGATCACCTTTCGGCACAGGAACATCTTCACGCTTCTTATATTTCACGCGTTTCAGAGGGTTAGTCTCTGAGTAGTACATCGACGTTGCATTACACATTGGCGATGGGTAGAAGTTCTGTACTTGGTCACACTCGTAGTTGTGCTTTTTCAGCCACATTGCTAGGTTAAGCATGTCTTCATCTTCTGTGCCCGGGTGAGCAGAGATAAAGTAAGGAATTAAGTACTGTTTCTTACCGGCTTCAGCGCTGTACTTCTCGAACATCTCTTTGAAACGATCGTAAGTGCCCATGCCCGGCTTCATCATCAGATCCAGTGGGCCTTTTTCAGTATGCTCTGGAGCAATCTTCAAGTAACCACCAACGTGGTGAGTCACAAGCTCACGAACGTATTCTGGAGATTCAATCGCTAAGTCGTAACGTACACCAGAAGCGATCATGATCTTCTTAACACCCGGTACTTTTCTCGCAGAGCGGTACAGGTCGATAGTGTGTTGATGGTCTGTGTTTAGCTTTTCACAGATTTTCGGGAACACACATGATGGACGACGACAGTTAATTTCAGCTTTTGGATCTGAACAACCTAAACGGTACATGTTCGCCGTTGGGCCGCCCAAGTCAGAAATAGTACCTGTGAAGCCCGGTACTTTATCTTTAATGTCTTCGATCTCATCCAAGATAGATTCTTTCGAACGGTTCTGAATGATGCGACCTTCGTGCTCTGTGATTGAACAGAAAGAACAACCACCAAAACAACCACGCATGATGTTAACCGAGGTTTTGATCATGTCGTATGCTGGGATTTTCGCTTTGCCGTACATCGGGTGCGGAACACGCTTGTACGCAAGGCCAAACACGTAGTCCATCTCTTCTGTGGTCAATGGAATAGGCGCTTGGTTAATCCAAAGCTCGCGATCACCGTGACGTTGAATCAGAGCACGACCTGAGTACGGGTTTGTCTCAAGGTGCAGAATACGACTAGCGTGAGCGTAAAGAATACGGTCATTGTTTAGCTTTTCGTAACCTGGGATACGAACCGCTGTAGTTTTTGCATCGTGACGAGAAGGGCGAATAGTAATAGGTTGCGCTTTTACTTCTTCTTTTTCGTCTTTCTTGGTATCACACTGAGTTTCAACTTCGTACGGGTTAACCGGAACATACGCTTTGTTCGGCTTTTCGATACGAGAAGAGTCAATGATCTTGAAGCCTTCAGGGGCCGCAGGAAGATTGATAGCAGTACCGCGGATATTGGTCAGCGTAGACATGTCTTCACCATCGGCAATGCGGTGTGCTACTTCAACCAATGCACGCTCAGCGTTACCAAAAAGAAGAATGTCAGCTTTTGCATCAAACAATACAGAGCGGCGAACTTTATCTGACCAGTAGTCGTAGTGAGCTACACGACGTAAGCTCGCTTCAATACCACCAAGCACGATTGGCGTGCCTTTGTAAGCTTCACGACAACGTTGAGAATAAACCAGAGTTGCACGATCAGGACGCTTGCCACCTTCATTGTTCGGAGTATAAGCATCATCGTGACGTAATTTGCGATCAGAGGTGTAGCGGTTGATCATGGAGTCCATGTTACCCGCTGTGATGCCGAAGAATAGGTTAGGTTTACCTAGCTTCATGAAGGCATCTTTATTGTCCCACTTTGGTTGAGCAATAATGCCCACGCGGAAACCTTGAGCTTCAAGCAGACGGCCGATGATAGCCATACCAAAGCTCGGGTGATCGACATAAGCGTCACCAGTTACAATAATAATGTCACAGCTATCCCATCCAAGAGCATCCATCTCCTTTCTACTGGTAGGCAAAAAGGGTGCAGTTCCGTAGCACTCGGCCCAGTATTTTTTGTGTTCGTGAATAGGAGTGATATCGCTGTACATATTTCAACCTCTGATTTTTGAGGCGGGAATTATAGCGGCATGAGCCTAGACTAGCCAGTAGAACATGCCCCTGTTAGTTCTGGTGTCTTTCGTCTTTTTACGGTAAATGGCGATAAAAGAGCCATACAACAGCATAGTTGAAGCCTTGAATAACGTCGCTAATTTGTGATTTTGATTAGTGTTCGCAGCAGTTTTTGATATTATTCGCGAAAATAAGTCTGAAGAAGTAGATCCACAATGGTCGAAACGTTATTAGTACAATTTGCTCCGATGCTTTTAGGAACCCAACTGATCTTAACCCTCATCTTGGTGAAAGGGGATATTTGTCCGGGGCAGCGTGGTCGGATCCACAAGATGTTACCGGCGATTGGCGTGCTGTGGCTTGCCGTCGCTTCAGTAAAAATTGAAGCCTTTCTGGTCGTGTTCGCGATCTTTTATTTCTATTCTCAAGTTCAAACCAAGAAGACTCGCGATTCTGGTCCTATCTGGGTGATGTACTTGGCCTGTGGTTTAGCGTTGTCATATGTTGCTATACAAGCGACTGAGCAAGCAACCGCTGTTGGTATCATTACTACTTTGCTGCTAGTGGTACTGTTAGGAGCAGCGTTTGGCCATCTACTACTGACGATTGCAAGGACACGGTTGCAGGCATTTCATCGAGTGCTTCCTGTTGTGGGCGTGCTAACCGGTATGTTGGTAGTACTGGCGACCGTCGTGAGTGTTTACTCTTTGTCTGAAGCTCAATTAGAACCTGTGATTTCCACTTTGCTATTTAGTTTTGCTTTGTTGATCTCCTCAATCGTGGTGTGGTGTTGGCATTTACTGTTCGCAAGAACGCCTGAAAAGCTTCAACTGAGTATTTCGTTGTTGATGTTATTGGTGGCCGTTGTGGGTTTAACGCCAGTTTCGGCGCTTTAATCACGCACTTTCATTAATTACGTATTCTTGTTAAGAAGTGTGATCTGTTTTTTAGCGTGACGTTGGTAAGCGTTCTAAACTTAACTCTAGTCAGTGTGTTCGTAAGGAGTACGAGATGGATTTAAGCAACGTCAAAGGTTTCGATAGCATTATTTTGCTAGGAATCGTTAATGAAAAACTTCGCCTAGAATGCGATAGCTTTGAAGAGCTGATCAGCATGTATGAAATGGATACAGAAAGTGTTGTGGGCAAGCTCGATATGCTTGGCTATCAATACGATCCATTGACTAACCAGTTTAAGTCTTACTCGAGATAAGCTAAAGATTAGCGCATCTTTTATCGAAAATGACATGCATCGCGTGTTGTGGGTGTTGAGAGAAAAAAAGTCACAGATTATCTGTGACTTTTTTGTTTCTGACGAATCGATCGAGCTTAACTTAGCCATAAATCATCTTTAAACGACCTCTATGCCATCTAAGTGACTCTTACTTTGCTGTCTTGCCGTGCTAAAGAAAGCTTGCAGGTAACGTTTATCTTTCTCAGAGTTTCTTACCGCTGCGAACAGTCTTCTTGATAGTCCTTTGCCTAATGGCTTGCTGGCAATCAGCCCTTGTCTTGAGAATTCACTGATCGCCCAGTTTGGTAGAGCCGCTACTCCCAAACCTGCTGATACCATTTGAACTAGCATTAACGTGTTGTCCGCTTGTTTCCACTTTTTAGGTTCTACACCCGCAGGCTGTAAAAAGTGCTTCACGACATCTAAACGCTGTTTTTGAACAGGGTAGGTGAGCATGGTGAGATCGCTAAGATCTTGCGGTTCAATGCTCGCTTTTTCTGCCAAAGGTGAGTTGATTGCGGTGATCAAACGCATCTCAAAATCAAAGAGTGGTTCGTAGTGAACCTCAGAGCGAGGCTGTATATCAGAGGTGATCACCAAATCTAGCTCGCCTGCCATTAGCGCGGGTAGCGGCTCAAACCCAAAGCCTGACGAGAAATCTAGCGTTACGCTTGGCCAAGCCACTTGATATTCCTTCAAAGCAGGCATTAACCATTGGAAGCATGAGTGACATTCAATCGCCATGTGCAAACGACCATTCACATCCTCTTTCAGGCTCGCGAGTTCGTTCTCCGCTTTAGCTATTCTTGGCTGTATCTCATCGGCAAGCCTAAGCAAAATCTCACCTTCAGAGGTGAACTTAACTGGTCTAGTTTTACGTAGGAAAAGCTGACCACCGATACGCGCCTCAAGGTCTTTCAGTTGGTGAGAAAGCGCCGACTGAGTCAAGTGAAGAGAAGTTGCCGTCGCTGTTAGCGAGCCGCTGTCTCTTAAGGTAGTCAATGTTCGAAGGTGTTTAAGCTCTATCATGAGTTTTCCTCATATTCCCTAAGCCAATTCAATATTTCTTAATAATCACCCTACGGGGTTTTCTTTCATTTGTAAACGTCTAGATGTCCAGATGGATTTAATTTTTTCAGCTTTAGATTATTCAAGATGAATATTTTTAATAAACAAGATGAATATTTGGACGTTGTTCATCGTTCAGATTAGGGAGATATTTTAGCCATCCAGACGCCTTATAAAGAACTTAAACCATAAGCTAGGCAGTTTGATCGAACACTAAAAATTATTGAATAAGGAACAGGTTCATGACTACGACAACGCATATTTTAGGCTACCCACGTATCGGCGAAAAACGCGAACTCAAATTCACTTTAGAAAAATACTGGCGCGGTGAGATTAGCCAATCAGATTTAAAGCAACTCGGTAGCGAACTAAGAAATCGTAACTGGAATGTACAAGCTGACGCGAATCTTAGCTTTGCAACTGCGGGTGACTTCGCATGGTACGACCATGTATTAACAACGACTTTACTTCTAGGCCACGTACCAAAGCGCCATACTGGTGGTTCTGAAGATGAAAAATCCTTCCCAGATTTAGATACTTTGTTCCGTGTGGGGCGTGGTCAATCTCAGGTTCAGTCGACTTGTTGCGGTGGTACGCATACGTCTAGTGACGGCACTAAAGATAGCTCTGCGGCTTCTGATATGACTAAGTGGTTCAACACCAACTACCATTACATTGTGCCTGAGTTCAGTAAAGACGATTCCTTTGAAGTGAGCTGGCCACAACTGTTTGACGAAGTGAGTGAAGCGATAAAATCCGGGCATAAGGTGAAGCCAGTTTTGTTAGGCCCGTTATCTTATTTATATCTTGGTAAAGAAGTGGAGGAGGGTTTTGATCGTTTATCTCTTCTTCCGCGCCTTCTTACCGCTTACCAAGCAATTTTGGCAAAACTCGCTAAGTTGGGGGTTGAGTGGGTTCAAATCGATGAACCAATTCTTTCGCTTGAGCTTGAGAGTCAATGGGCAGATTCATTCAAGTTGGCGTATCAAGTGATTCAAGGTGATGTAAAACTGCTGCTCACTACTTATTTTGATTCGGTGACTGATACCTTAGATAAGATAGTAGAGCTACCAGTTAATGGCCTACATATCGACTTAGCAGCAGCACCACAGCAACTTGATGAAGTAGTGGGTAAGTTACCTGAACACTGGGTACTTTCAGCAGGGGTGATTAATGGACGAAACGTTTGGCGAGCTGATTTAGCCGCTCAACTAGAGTTACTACAACCAGTGAAAGAGAAGCTAGGAGACAAACTTTGGGTAGCAAGTTCATGTTCACTTTTGCATAGTCCAGTCGACCTTGAGTTAGAAGATTCACTCAGCGATGAAGTGAAGAGTTGGTTTGCTTTCGCGAAACAGAAAGTGACCGAGGTGAGTATATTGGGTGCGGCACTAGACGGTAACCACAATGCTATCTTGGCGTGTGAAACCTACAGCCAGCCGATTGTTGCACGCAAGAGCGCGACTCATGTGAATAAGCCGCAGGTTCAAGCTCGTATTAACACCATTACCAAAACCCTAACCGAGCGAAGTGCTCCTTATGCCGAACGCGCTTCACATCAGTCTGAGGTGTTAGGTTTACCATTATTGCCAACCACAACAATTGGTTCATTTCCACAAACCGGAGAGATCCGTGTTCAGCGTAGTGCTTACCGCACTGGCAAACTGAGTGAAGCGGAATACAACACCGCGTTGAAAGGTCATATTGCGGATGCGGTGAAACGACAAGAAGCACTTGATTTGGATGTACTGGTTCATGGTGAAGCTGAACGTAATGATATGGTGGAGTACTTTGCTGAAAATCTAGCAGGCTTCCAAACTACCAAATTTGGTTGGGTACAAAGTTATGGCTCTCGTTGCGTGAAACCTGCGATTGTGGTTGCGGATATCGAGCGTGAAAAACCAATGACGGTGGAATGGTCGACCTATGCTCAATCTCTGACTTCAAAGCAGATGAAAGGCATGCTAACTGGGCCTGTTACTATCTTGTGTTGGACATTCCCACGTGAAGATATTTCACGCAAAGAGATAACCAATCAACTGGCGTTTGCGTTGCGAGATGAGGTGTCTGATTTGCAAGACGCAGGTATCAACATTATTCAAATTGATGAGCCTGCCATTCGTGAAGGTTTGCCATTGAAAAAGCGTGACCATGCAGAATACTTAGAGTGGGCAGTGGATGCCTTTAAGATTTCAGCTGCGAGTGCTAAACCAGAAACTCAGATTCACACCCACATGTGTTACAGCGAGTTCAACGAGATCATTGATTCAGTCGCTGCGCTAGACGCCGATGTGATTACCATAGAGACTTCTCGTTCGAACATGGAACTGCTGAAAGCGTTTGAAGAGTTCAACTACCCGAATGCGATTGGGCCTGGCGTTTATGACATCCACTCACCAAACATTCCTTCAGAAGAGTGGATTGTTGATTTACTTAAGAGAGCGGCAAAGAAAATCCCAGCAGAACGTTTGTGGGCAAACCCTGATTGTGGGCTGAAGACGCGTAACTGGGCAGAGACAGAAGCGGCACTGGCTAATTTAGTTTCAGCGACTAAAATGCTGCGTAAAGAGTGGGAGTCGGCAGAAGCATCAGCATAATTAAAGCTAGGGTGTTATCGTTCTAAAAACAAAAGTCTGAGAAAAGAAAGGCCTCGCATCTGCAAGGCCTTTCTTGTTTGTTACTAGCTTAACGTTAGAAATCAAATCTAGTTAATGCTCTGACATGTCTCTTTGCTGATTAGCTTTTCAACCATCAGTTGTCCGCGAGTGTTGCGAACCTTAATGTTGTAAGCCAAGCCCATGTCAAGGTTTGCTCTAACTTCAGAGTTGGTGCAGTAGCTGTTAACACTCATATCTACGACTTGGTTTAAAGGCTTAGCACCTTTAGCGTCTTGGTTGTAGATCATCATGATCTCGATAACGGTGTTTTTTGCCAGTACACGCATGACTGACAGTGGGCCATACTCAATCGGCAGGCCGGCAGATAAAACGCCAGCACGGTGTTGCGCCATCATTTCAAGCTGTCTTTGTTGGTCTTGCTCACTTGAAGCACAGCCTGCGAGCAGAGCTAAAGCCAGAGAGCCAATAATCCATTTTTTCACGTTAAAATACTTTCTTGAATGGTTTTACAATGACATTTTGGTAGACACCTGCCTCAATGTACGGATCTGCGTCTGCCCATACCTGTGCGTCCTCTAAAGAATTAAACTCAGCAATTACAGTAGAGCCAGTGAAGCCGGCTTCACCAGGGTTGTCTGAATCAATCGCAGGCATTGGGCCAGCAGTCAAAAGTCGGCCTTCATCGTGAAGTGTTTGCAGGCGTTCTAGATGTTGTGGGCGAACACTTAGGCGCTTTTCTAATGAATTTTCGACGTCTTGAGAAAAAATCACGTACCACATATTGGTATATCCTTATTTTACTTCACTGAATTGGGGGCGTTTAAATTCGCTATCTTGCTAATTTACGCGAACTAATTGGTATTGGAAGAGCTAATGATAAGAAATTGTGAAATGGTGCGAGAGAGAAGTATGGTCTTTAGCGATTTCATTCGTTGAAACTAAAGACCGTCTACATTAGCAGCTTGGTGAAAAGTACTATTTATTGATCGGGCGAGGCTTACCACCCTCATCAACCGCAACGTAGTTGAATGTCGCGCCACAAACCTTGTAGCGGTCGCCGATACCGTGATCAAGTACAGGCTTAACCCAGACTTCTAGGTCGATATTCATCGAGCTACGGCCAATCTTGGTGCAGTCACCATAAACACACACCACATCACCTACTGAAACCGGCTGTTTGAACTCGATACTCGATACTGAAACCGTGACTATCTTGCCGTTAGATATCTCTTTTGCCAGTATGCCGCCAGCAAGGTCAAGCTGTGACATTATCCAACCACCGAAAATCTGGCCTGCTGCATTTGTATCAGAAGGCATCGCTAATGTGCGAAGAAGTAAAGAACCAATCGGGTTCAAAGTTGATTGAATAGTCATTGTCGTACTCTTAATGGTATTGATTGTTTTATATAAAAATAGATGTGTTTACGAGACTCGTGGTGGTCTAATTTTTAACGTCTTCACCGAACACAAATAATCAGCGGCCAATGATCACGAGTATCATTGGCCAATCGCATATTGATAATAATTGTATCAAATAGGGTATGAGGACTCATCCCTAAGGGCTATTTCTCGTCGGTATTTTTATCCGTTAACTCTTTCTGCTGGTCTTTTGGTAGATGCTTATAGATATAAACACCAGTGAGCAAGGTGAAGAGCAAGGTCGCGATGAGTAGACCAAACACTTTGAAGTTGACCCAAACATCCAACGGTAGGCTGAAAGCAACGTAAACGTTGAGAACGGCACATAGGGTAAAGAACAGCGTCCATGCCCAGTTGATCTTGCCCCATACCGAATCAGGCAGTGTGATCTCTTTGCCTAACATACCTTTAATCGCTGATTTGCCCATGATGTGACTGACCGTCAGGCCAATCGCAAACAGTGCGTAAACGATGGTGACTTTCCATTTAATGAAGTTGTCGTCGTGCAAGAAGATGGTCATGCCACCAAATACGGCAACCATTAGAAAGGTGATGACCTGCATTTTTTCGACTTTCTTGTAGATGAAATAAGTCAAAATAATTTGAACTGCAGAGGCAACGATCAAAGCGCCGGTCGCGGTATAGATGTCGTACATCTTATAAAGCGCAAAGAAAATAATGAGAGGAATGAAATCAAGAATTTGTTTCATGAGACACTGACTATCCAGTTAGTTGAGTTGCTGACAGTCTAACGAAAACTGTCTCGATGCTAAATAGCTCGAGACAATTGGGTGCCAATTAATTCAATCTAACCACTCATCGTGTTTAAAGAGTTGAAGCAGGTTATCGCATTGACGAGGTTTGATAGCGAGGTATCAGCTTTTTGATATCTTCAAGGTAACCTTCGCTCTTTAAGCTGTCTAAGGTGTTTTCGAGCTCTTGCTCACTCATGGCAAAACATGTCGATTTACCGGTCGTTAAGTCGAGATACTCGTGATATTCACGCTCTGTGAAGTGGCCAATTCTGTCCATTAATAGGGTTTTAATTCCATGGTGAATCAAGCCGTAATACGTATGTCTTTGTAAGGTCATAGCCTATCCTCCGTGACAAGCTGCAGTGAAACTGGTGCAACCTGCTGTATATTGGTTGGGTTATCTATGACAAAGCAACTCGAATGCCATTTTCTCCAACGGAACAGAATAAATTCCCGGCTAAATAGAATTGAACTTCTTTTCAAATAGTTAAAGGAAGGTACGTTCTATTCTCTGACAATCAATACGAAACAGACATCAAATAGTTTCATTTTGAGAACGGAAAAATTCTCATTATGACGCTCTCCTGCCGCTTATAAAGAGGCCTACCAACAATGATTGCCGCTAATCGACGAGCCAATCAACAAGCGTAGATAAGGATGTATTTTGTCGATTCTTGGGTTGCAGTAAGAAGTAACCATTTCCTGAAAAGACACTGCCTTCACTCACTTTTACCAATCTACCTAAATCAATATCTTGCTTGGCCAGTGTGATGTCGCCTATGGCAATGCCAAACCCTTGAATGGCGGCGTTCATAGCTTGATCGAGTGTTGCGAATTGTTGGTTGTTCTTGCTTGAAAGGTCGTGGCTGCCTATGTGCTCTAACCAAAGTCGCCAATCACTTTGCTCATTGTTGGCGTGTAGCCAAGTGTATTGGGCAAGCTTGTGTGGCTTGATGATGGTCGATGCGTCGTCGACAAGATGGCTCTGTGTAATGCTTTGTGCTTGGCAAACGGGCGCTAGCTGCTCGTTAAACAATAATTGGCTGATAATCGATTGTTGGTTTGGCTTCTTACCATAGGTAATTACGGCGTCAAACGGATCAAAGCTTGGTTCGAAGACGTGCTTGATGGTCGACGTCAGTTCGACATCAATTTCAGGATAGGCTTGCTGAAAAGACATCAACTTAGGTAGTAGCCAAGAGGTAATACAGCTCGGTGCGTTGAGTTTGATCTTAGACGGAGAGCTAGCCACTTGATTTAGAGCCGATTGCAGCTGATGAATCGTTCCTTGTATCAGGGGAACCAGTTCTTCTCCTTTCGGCGTTAAAGACAATCCGCGAGCATGGCGATAGAAGAGATCACAGCCAAGGCTTTCTTCAAACGACAATACCTGACGACTCACTGCACCTTGCGTAACATTGAGCTCATGTGCCGCGCGTGTAAAGTTGAGGTGCCTTGCCGTAGACAAAAACGCGAGCAAGGTTTTGGTTGAAGGAAGTGTGCGATTCATATCTTTACCTATGACTTTTTATCATGGCTATTATGTGATTATTTCGATTCATTTATCAATAGTGTTCTGTTTGAATGTAAATACTTAATCATCATTTGTGATTCAATATGTGTATAAGTCACATTTTTTGAATATGAAGGCAATGATGAAGACATTGTGATTTTGTGAAAGGGATAGCTTCTTGACATCTTTTATTGATAGCTTAGTGCCTCAGGCTGTAAAAAAATTAATACCTTATCAATCGGCAAGAAGAATTGGTGGTGATGGACGTGTCTGGCTAAACGCCAATGAATTGGAAAGCTCGCTGTTTCAAGGAGAAGCAAGTCACAACCGATACCCAGACTTCTTACCACAAGATATTGCTAAGGCTTATCAAGATTACTGTAGTACCGATGCCGCGACTGTGGCTGTTCGTGGTGCAGATGAAGCGATTGATTTGCTGATCAGAACATTCTGTAAACCGGCGTGCGACAACATACTTATCTGCTCTCCAACGTATGCGATGTATGAGTTTTGCGCTGATGCATTGGCGATTAATACCTTGGACTCTCCATTGCAGGAAGACTTTAGCCTGAACGTCGCTGATATTGTGAATAAGGCAAAACTGGCGAATATCGTGTTTCTTTGCTCACCAAACAATCCAACGGGCAATGTGATTCCTAAATCGGATTTGATTCAGGTACTGGAAGGCACGACTGGAAAATCTCTAGTGGTCGTCGATGAAGCGTATATCGAATTTGAACCACAAACGTCAGCCGTTAGCCTTATTGAGCGTTATCCGCACTTGGTTGTGATTCGCACTTTGTCTAAGGCATTTGGACTGGCTGCAGTTCGTTGTGGTTTTATCTTAGCGAGTCAAAATGTGATGCAGTATGTCGCGAAGCTGATTCCACCTTATCCGATGCCAGATTGCTCATCTCAAATTGTATTAGACGCGTTGTCTGATGAACGAGTCTCAGTGATGCAAGATGCGACGCAGAATCTGGTTGAGCTGCGTAACTGGTTTGCTTGTGAGTTAACGCAGTTTGATTTCATCGAGTCGGTTTACCCTTCATCGACGAACTTTATTTTGCTGCGTCAAAAACCAGGGCATCAAGTGTTCAGTGTATTGGCGAAGGATGGCATTGTGACAAGGAATCAAAACCACGAACCTGCTTTGCGTAACTGTGTTCGAATCAGTATTGGTAGCCAAGAGAGCATGTTAGAAGTGATAACGTCACTAACACGCTACCAAACCGAGCTACAACAGACTCAACAAGATCAGCAAAAACGACAGCATCAACAAGATCAATATATAGAAACTCAATCTCAACTCGATAAAGATCATATCTAGGATGGCAATGATGAATAAGATAATACTAGGACTCGCTTGTGCGGCCGCTTTACTTGGTACAGCGGTACAGGCGAAAGAAATCCGTTTGGCGTCAGACTTTACGTATCCGCCATTTAACTACAAAAACAGTGATGGTGTGCCTGTCGGGTTTGATATTGAGATAGCTGATGCCTTGTGTGAGCAAGCCAAACTCGATTGTACTTGGGTTTCACAAAGTTGGGACTCGCTAATTCCAAGTTTGTTGGCAAGAAAGTCAGATGTGATTATGGCTTCAATGCGTATTACCGAAGAGCGTAAGCGTAAGATCTTGTTTACTGATAAGTACTACCAAACTCCAGCCGTGTTTGTTGCTGCTAAAAGCGCGGAATTCAGCGTCGATGAGGCAGGCTTAGCAGGTAAAACCATCGGTGTTCAGCAAGGTACGATTCACGATCGCTACGTAACCGACAAGTTTGGCGATGTGGCAAACATTAAGCGTTATACCGGCCAAGATGAAGTTTATCTGGATCTGCAAAACGGTCGTCTAGATCTAACCTTCGGCAACTCAGATCAACTGTCATTGGCTTTCTTAGACAAGAAAGAAGGCGAGGGCTTTGAATTCAAAGGCAAAGCAGTGACCGACAAAGCCTACATTGGCGAAGGTACGGCGTTAGCACTAAGAAAGCAGGATTCAAAACTGGCGAAACAATTCAATGCCGCGATTGAAGAGATCAGAGCAAACGGTACTTACGACAAGATCGCCGCTAAGTACTTTACGTTTGATATCTATGGCGCTGATTTGTAATTCGTCTAACGCCTAAAAATTAGAACACCAAAAACAAAAATCCGAGGGCTGTGAGGCTCTCGGATTTTTGTTACAAATAATTCGTCCTAGTAAGATTCCCACCATTGTCTTGATCCCTGCTTATCCACTCTTGTTCCATACGCTCAGCCTAAAACCTTACCTCGACCACCTCAGAAATCGCCGTTCACGACTCGCTTTTTCAATCGATGAGACCTTCTTTGTCCGTGCTTAATAACTTATTTTAAGATCTTAAAATAACACAAACTTGCGCGTAATTATTTGCTAATAGACTGTTCTAAAAGCAGTTGAAAGCGATCGGAATTCCCCAAAAATCCGAAGTTAGACTGCTTAATGGTCTAATTGGTCCCAAATATGATTGGTATCACAATCAATTCAGCTCTCTGGCAAATAGATGAACCTTAGCTCACAAAATATACACATAGTATTGTAATACAAAATATATGAAGGTAAGAATATTGTAATGAAACGTTACGGTCATGAGCAGTATGCAATAGAACGTTAGATTTCAAGCTCAGCTAGAACGTGTCATATAAAAACTGTACCTCTTACAAAATGGATTCTGGAGAAGAACATGAAAAAACACCTACTGACGATTGCAGCGGCATCAATTCTGATGGCATTTGGCGCTCAAGCAAAAACTTTGACCTTAGGGCATGCAATGTCATTAGAAAGCGCAGCTCACCAAGGCATGGTGATCATGGCTGATAAAGTTAAAGAAAAATCGAATGGTGACCTTACGATTAAGATCTTTCCAAACGGTCAATTAGGCTCTGAACGTGACCAAGCGGAGCAAGTTGTTACTGGCGCGATTGATATGGCCAAAATCAATGGTGGGTTAGCCGAATCTTTTGAACCAACGTTTAAGGTTAATGCACTGCCTTTCTTATTCCGTGACGTTCCACATATGAGAACCTTCATGCGAAGTGAAGCAGCACAAGAGATGTTGCTTTCAAGTGAAGGTAAAGGCTTCATCGGTCTTACGTTCTATGACTCAGGCACACGTAGCTTCTACGCTAAAAAAGCCATTAACTCACCGGCTGATCTCGCTGGCATGAAAGTTCGAGTTCCGGGTTCTCCAACCATGATGGAAATGGTTAACCTATTAGGTGGTAAAGCAACGCCTGTACCTTTCAATGAGGTATACACGGCGCTGCAACAAGGCGTAATTGACGGTGCTGAAAATAATATTTCTAGCTTAGTTGAAATGAAACACAGCGAAGTTGCCAAATTTTACTCTATGGATCAGCACATGATGACACCTGACGTGATCATCATTTCAGAATACAAATGGGGTTCATTAACGGCAGAAGAGCAAAAAATCTTAAAAGAAGCTGCTGCTGAGTCTCTTGAAGAGCAGATCAAAATCTGGGACGCAACAGATGACATGAACAAAGAGAAAGGAATGAAAGAAGGCGTAACGTTTGTTGAAGTTGATAAAGCCCCTTTCCGTGCAGCTGTTAAACCTATGATTGATGAGGCGAAAAAAGATCCAAAACTAGCTCCATTCATTGAAAAAATTGAAGCTCTTTAATCAGTCTTAGTGAAAATATAATTTTGCCTTGGCTTTGCTAAGGCAAAATTTTTTGAGGTATCACACCATGTTAGCAACTTTCAGAAACCTACTTGATAGGCTGATTCTTTTTGTCTCTTCTTTTGCACTAATGTTACTTGTCGTTACTGTCACTTGGCAGGTCTTTAGTCGTTATGTTTTGAATGATCCAAGTAACTGGACTGATGAACTTGCTCGTTATGCGATGGTATGGCTTGGCTTATTAGGAGCAAGCTACTTATTCGGTATCAAAGGACACTTAGCAATAACGTTATTGGATGGTTATCTTAAGGGTAAAGCACATATCGCATTACATGTACTCATCAATATCATTTCTGGCGCATTTGTATTTCTAGCAATGCTTCAAGGTGGCATCGCCCTAATGGGAAGAACCACACAACAACTCTCTCCAGCACTGCAATTACCGATGTCGACGGTGTATTCAATATTGCCGATTTCAGCCGTTATTATCCTCATTTATTTGGTCATGAATACGTTTGATCTTTTTTGTGAACCCAACAAAAAATAAGTTTTAAAAGGACTCTATATTATGGATTTGTCCATTGGTGTTTGGCTGCTAGGCCTATTCTTATTCATGATCGCGATAAGCATGCCGATTGCGATTGCAATTGCCATGTCATCTTTAACCATCATGTATTTCATCTTACCGTTTGAAGTCGCCAGTATTACTGCGGGTCAAAAAATCATTACCGGTATTGATAGTTTCAGTTTATTAGCCATCCCTTTCTTTATCCTCGCGGGGAATATAATGAATGTAGGTGGCATCGCGAGTCGACTCATCAACCTTGCAAAGCTCTTGGTTGGTTGGATCCCGGGCTCACTTTTTCACGTGAACATCTTCGCCAATATGATGTTTGGCGCCGTTTCAGGATCAGCCGTTGCAGCAGCAGCTGCGGTTGGTAAAACCTTAGGCCCAGAATTAGAAAAAGATGGTTATGATAAAAACTTAGCAACAGCAGTAAACGTTGCATCTTGCCCGGCAGGCTTATTAATACCGCCGAGTAATTCACTGATCGTATTTTCAGTGGTATCGGGTGGAACATCCGTTGCGGCGTTGTTTATCGCAGGGTATGTCCCAGGTATTCTAATGGGCTTAAGTTGTATGGTCGTCGCCTATTTCATCGCTAAAAAGAAGGGCTACAAAACAAGTGCGAATGACGGCTTCACAACGAAAGATGTGCTGAATATTGTTTGGCAAGCAACACCAAGCTTAGGGCTTATTGTTGTTGTTATTGGCGGTATTATTGGTGGTATATTCACTGCAACAGAAGGGGCATGTATAGCGGTTCTATACTCTTTTATACTGTCACTCTGTTACCGAACCCTCAAATGGGCACACTTTCCGATAATTTGTAGAGAAACGGTTCAGGTTACTGGCATTATGCTGTTCTTGATTGGTGCTTCTACCATTATGTCATGGGCAATGGCGTTTACCGGTCTACCAACCATGATCAGTGATTGGATGCTCTCTATTTCAGACAATCCAATTATCATCTTTATTCTGATGAACCTGATTCTACTGATTGTGGGTATGTTTATGGACCTTACGCCAGCCGTATTGATCTTTACCCCTATCTTTATGCCGATTGCTGAGCATTTAGGCATGCATCCAATTCACTTCGCGATGATGATTATCTTCAACTTATGTATTGGCATTGCAACGCCACCCGTTGGTACGGCGCTATTTGTGGGTTGTAGTGTCAGTGGCTCTAAGATTGAAAACGTTATAAGAAGTATCATGCCGTTTTGTGCCGTATTGATCGTCACACTGTTGGCCATTACTTTTATTCCTGAAATTAGTTTGGCTCTGCCTCGTGCGTTTGGACTCATCAATTAGCCTGACAAGGGTAAGATTTACCGAATCAATATCGATCATTACCTAATAAAAAAACCGCCTCATGAAGGCGGTTTTATTTATCAATCAAACTGAAGCTTAATATTACGCTTGCTGTTTTTGTAGCTCAGCTTCTTTCGCTTCGTCTTCGATTAGAGAATCAACGATGACTGCACATGCTGCATCACCAGTGATGTTTAGAGCAGTACGGATCATGTCGAAGATACGGTCTAGAGCGAACAACAGAGGTAGACCTTCAATAGGGATACCAGCTGCTAGAAGAACCGCAACCACTAGGAAAGAAGGACCTGGAACACCTGCTTGACCAACTGCGCCTAGAGTCGACGTTACGATGATAGCAACGTAAGCACCCATAGAAAGGTCGATGTTGAACAGCTGTGCGAAGAAGATAGCAACTAGGCCGTAGTAAATTGCGTTACCAGACATGTTGATCGTCGCACCAAGAGGCAGAACGAATGAAGCCGTAGAGTTACGAACGCCAAGTTCTTTCTCTACCGTTTCCATTGTTACTGGCAGTGTCGCCATTGAAGATGCTGTTGATAGTGCAACCGCTTGAGGCTTCTTCATCGCCACTAGGAACTTCTTCGCAGAAGTCTTAGTGAAGATTTGAATCATTAGCGGGTAAGCAACAAAGCCGAAGATTAGAATCGCAGCGATGTAAACAACGAACAGTTTGAACACAACCATAAGTGCGCCAAAACCGAATGTACCCACAGCTTCTGCCATTAGGCCGAATACGCCAAGTGGTGCAATGATCATAACCTTGTTGATCATCCAAACCATAGCGTCAACAATCGCGTTTACGCCATTGATGATAGGGTCACGTTTCTCTTTCGCTTGTTTAGAAATCGCAATACCGAAGAATAAGCAGAAGACTAGAATTTGCAGAATGTTTGCTTCATTCAGTGATTGGAAAACGTTGGTCGGGATCATACCCGTGATGGTTGCCCAGAACGTTGGAAGTTCGCCTTTCGCAGCGTATTCAGAAGAGAACATGCCTTCAACGCCAGAAACATCGATACCACGACCCGGTTCGAATATTTCACCCATTACTAGCGCTAGTGCTACAGCAAGTGCAGACGTTAGTGCAAAGTAACCTAGAGTGGTCACGCCCACTTTACCTGCTGATGAGCTGTTGCCTAGACCAGCAGCACCTGAAATTAGGGCAACCGCGACTAGAGGGATAACCAGCATCTTGATCAAATTGATGAAGATAGCACCCAGTGGAGCGAACATAGTTGCGCTGTCACCCATCATCGCACCGACTAGGGTACCGATGATCATTGCAATAACGACTTGAACGCCGATGTTGCTTAGTAAACTCTTTTCTTTTAACACTTCCATAACCTCTGTGCTACTAAATATAAAAATCCCAGAACTACTCACCAATGTACGATGTACCATTGGATTAATATTTCGCGAGAAGTTTTACACGTATCCTTTACATTTATCAATATGAGCAGAGATGAAAGAACACCAAAAAGCAGTAATCAAATGTCATTTGATGATTTTTTACGCTAAAGCAAACGATTGCTTTTTGATTTATCATTACCTTTATAAATGGTAGTGATATTTGGGTGGGGTATTATAGATGTGCTACAGGTTTGTATGAGGTGTTGTTTTTATCAGAAATTTAACAATTGAGAGGGTTTGGACGTGTTCTCGGAGAAAAACTCCCACAGCGCAAATTATCGCACTAGTGGGAGCCTATTTATTATTTTTGCGTTGCCGCTTTCATTGGTGTTACAAACTCAGCAAGTGCTTTAAGCATTGCTTCTGGTTGTTCAACGTTGTTTTCAATGATTTTCACAACTGCTGAGCCAGAGATAGCACCAGCAGCGCCAGCTACAATTGCTTCTTTCACTTGTTCAGGAGCCGAGATACCGAAACCAAGCAGTGCTGGTGGCGCATCAAACTTGTTCAAACGATCAAGTAGGGCAGTCACAGGCATGTTTGCTTTGGTTTCTGCACCCGTTACGCCAGCACGAGAAAGTAGGTAAGTGTAACCACCACCTAGCTCAGAAACCGATTGAAGCGTCTCATCACTTGCTGTTGGTGGAGCAATAAAGATTGGGTGAACGCCAAACTTCTTAGCTGCAGCAACAAACTCGCCACTCTCGTTGGTTGGTACATCAGCAATCAATACTGAATCGATACCTGCATTAGCACAACGCTCGTAGAAGTTCTCGATACCACGTGCGTACACCAAGTTTGCGTACATCAGTAGGCCGATTGGTAGCTCTGGGTATTTAGCACGAATTTGACCAATAAGATCAAAACACACATCTGGCGTGACTTTAGAATCTAACGCACGAATGTTTGCACCTTGGATTGTCGGGCCATCTGCAAGCGGATCTGAGAATGGAATACCAAGTTCAAGTGCATCAGCACCCGCTTCAACGAGTGTTTCCATGATCTTAAGAGACTGCTGAGGGTTAGGATCGCCAACCGTTACGAATGGTACAAATGCGCCCTGATTCTTTTCAGCTAAGCGAGTGAAGAGTGATTGATAGCGATCCATTATAATGCTCCTTTCTCTTTAAGAATGTCGTGTACAGAGAAGATGTCTTTATCACCACGACCAGATAGATTAACCACTAATAGCTGTTCTTTCTCTGGGTCATCGTGAGCCATTTTAACAGCATGAGCCAAAGCATGAGATGACTCTAGCGCTGCGATAATACCTTCTTTACGTGCAATCAATTGGAACGCTTCTAGCGCTTCGTCGTCGGTCACGTTGTCGTATTCAGCACGGCCAATAGCATTTAGGTGCGCGTGTTGAGGACCAACTGATGGGAAGTCTAGACCCGCAGATACAGAGTAAGACTCTTCTACTTGGCCGTTCTCATCTTGCATCAGTGGCGCTTTCATGCCGAAGAAGATACCGGTTTTACCGTGCTTAAGCGGCGCGCCGTGTTGGTCGGTATCAATACCTTTACCAGCCGGCTCTACACCGATTAGGCGAACAGTTTCTTCTTCAATGAAATCCGCAAACATACCGATAGCGTTCGAACCACCGCCGACACAAGCGATAACCGCATCAGGAAGGCGACCTTCACGAGCTAGAATTTGGTTCTTCGTTTCTTCACCAATCATGCGTTGGAAATCACGAACAATCGTTGGGAATGGGTGAGGGCCCGCTGCAGTACCCAATAGGTAGTGCGCGTCTTCATAAGTTGCCGACCAGTCACGTAGCGCTTCGTTACATGCATCTTTTAGCGTTGAAGAGCCAGAATGAACAGGGATAACCTCTGCGCCCATTAGCTTCATACGGAACACGTTCGGGCTTTGACGTTCAACGTCTTTTGCACCCATGTATACACGACACTTAAGACCTAGTAGAGCACACGCTAGAGCCGTTGCCACACCGTGTTGGCCTGCCCCAGTTTCAGCGATGATTTCCTGCTTACCCATACGTTTTGCTAGCAATGCCTGACCAAGAACTTGGTTTGTCTTGTGAGCACCGCCGTGAAGTAGATCTTCACGCTTTAGGTACAGTTTGGTTTTTGTACCTTTTGTTAGGTTGCGTGCTAGCGTTAGCGCCGTTGGACGACCAGCGTACTCTTGAAGAAGCGTCATGAATTCGCTGCGGAACTCAGGATCGGCTTGTGCATCGATAAATGCTTGTTCAAGTTGGTCTAGTGCTGGCACTAGGATCTGCGGTACGTATTGACCACCGTATTCACCAAAGTAGGCATCGAGTTTAGCCATTGTGTTATTCCTTCAATTCTACTGATGTGTATTCACACCAAGTCATTTAATCTTGTTTGAGCTTCGCAAAAGGCAAAGCTCACAAATATGTTTTTAGTTTCTGCTTTCTAATTTCTAGCGCCGAGTTTGGACTAGTAATTGCGAATCGCTGCAAAAGCACGTTGCAGTTTGTCTGCGTCTTTTTTTCCTGGAGCGGATTCAACGCCAGAGTTTAGGTCTAATCCTAAGCAACCCAACTTAGCGGCTTGGTTAGCATTTTCTGGGTTTAGGCCACCCGCCAACATGATTGTGCTTTGGTTGTTGATTAGGTTCCAATCGAACACTTGGCCTGTGCCACCAGTTTGAGAACCCACTTTAGTATCTAGCAGGTGACGAGTCACGTTGCTTTCCAGTAATTCTGGTAGCGAGCTCTCAGCATCGGGAGCAACACCGTAAGCTTTCCAAATCTCAACGCTTTCAGGTAGTGACTGTTTTAGCTCATCGACAAACGCTTGAGACTCATCACCGTGCAATTGCACAGCGAACAGGCCTAGCTCAGAAACCGTTTTCGCAACGTCAGTAACGCTGTGGTTTTGGAACACACCCACGTAGTTCAAAGGTGCGCCGCTCATAGTCAAACGAGCCGCTTCGATATCCACATGACGCTTAGATGCTTCAACGAATATCAGACCACCGAATACCGCACCAGCTTGATAAGCCTTTGCTGCATCGTCAGAGTGAGTTAAACCACACACCTTGTTTTCACCCAGTGTTACTTTGCGTACCGCAAGCTCGAGGTTCTTCTCTGCCATTAGAGAGCTACCGATTAGGAAGCCATCTGCAAACGTTGAAAGGTCACGAACTTGTTGATGTGTGTAGATGCCAGACTCTGAAATCACAACTGCGTTTGGAGCCAGTTCGCGAATCAGCGGCGCCAACTCTTTAGTACGGTTCAAATCAGTCGAAAGGTCACGAAGATTACGGTTGTTAATGCCGATCACCTTAGCGTTTAGAGCGACTGCACGGTGAAGCTCTTCTTCGTTGCTGACTTCGGTCAATACACCCATGTTGAGTGAGTGAGCGACTTCCGCCAGCGCTTTGTACTCTTCGTCATCTAATACCGATAGCATTAGCAAGATAGCATCAGCTGAGTAATGACGAGCTAGATACACTTGGTAGGTATCAACCATGAAGTCTTTACACAGGATAGGCTGCTTAGCAATGCTGCGAACTTTAGGTAAAAACTCAAAGTCACCTTGGAAGTACTTCTCGTCTGTCAGCACAGAAATCGCGTTTGCGTGGTTGTTGTAAACAGAAGCAATGTAGTCGAGGTCAAACTCGTCACGGATTAAACCTTTTGACGGAGAGGCCTTTTTACATTCAGTGATGAAAACCGTTTGTTCTCCGCTCAGAGCGTCATAAAAGCTGCGGTCTGTTGCAGTTAGTGACGCTTTAAACTCGTCTAATGGTTGAGTCTGCTTACGTGCTTCAACCCATTGGTATTTATCACGAACGATTTTTGCTAATACTTCCGCCATTTCAGCTTCTTTGACTGAAACGTGGGTCGACAGTTTATCGGTAGTCTGTGTCATGTTCTTTGTCTCGATTCGTCGTTCGTTAGGCGTGTGCAGCAAGCTTTTGTACAAGCTCGTATGCTTTGCCAGAGTTCATCGCGTCAATTGCTTGCTGTGCGTTGGCTTTTAGGTCTTCGTGACCAAACAGACGCATCAGTAGAGCAACGTTGACTGCCACTGCGCCAACTTGAGCATCAGTGCCTTTACCCGTCAGGATATCGGTTGTGATGGCTTTGTTCTCTTCTGGCTCGCCGCCCTTGATTGCTTCAAGAGGGTGAGTGTTCAAACCAAAGTCTGCTGGTGTCACTGTGTATTCGTGAATTGTGCCATCTTTGATTTCAGCAACCATGGTTTCGCCGTGAATCGCTACTTCATCAAGGCCGCTACCGTGAACAACCGCCGCGCGCTTCATGCCCATTTGCAGCATGGTTTCCGCGATAGGGCGTACAAGCTCTTTGCTGTAAACACCCATTAGCTCGATGTTAGGGCGAGCTGGGTTAATCAGTGGGCCAAGGATATTGAAGATAGTGCGCGTTTTCATGGTTTGACGAACAGGCATCGCGTGACGTACACCAACGTGATACTGCGGAGCAAATAGGAACGCTACGCCAAGTTCATCAACAGCCGTACGCGTGTCTTCTGCTGTCATCGCTAGGTTGATACCGAACGAATCCAATAGGTCAGAAGAACCTGATTTGCTCGATACGCTGCGGTTACCGTGCTTCGCGACTTTTAAGCCACACGCTGCGGCAACAAATGCAGAAGTCGTCGAAATATTAATGGTGTTGTGACCGTCGCCACCTGTACCAACGATGTCTGCGAAATCGTAATCAGGGCGAGGGAACGGGTTTGCATTCGCAAGCAGTGCTTTCGCCGCACCAGCGATCTCATCGGGCGTTTCGCCTTTGATTTTTAGTGCAGTCAGCGCAGAAGCCATCAAGATTGGGTCTAGTTCACCCTTGATGATCACATCAAATAACTGCTGGCTTTCTTCTTGAGTAAGAGACTGCTGTTCGTAAAGTTTATTAATCTGTTCCATGATCGTTTCCTATTTTCCAGTCTTTTCAAGGCGAAGAGGTTTCTCAAGAGCCCATTCGATAGCGTTTGCTAGAAGCGTTGCACCGTAGGTCGTCATAATTGATTCAGGGTGGAATTGGAATCCACACACCTTGTCTTGTTCTTGAACCACAGACATCACCAAATCATCTACTTCAGCGGTCACCGTTAGGCTATCAGATACATGCGTTGCCACTAAAGAGTGGTAGCGAGCGATAGCCAATGGCGAAGGTAAGCCTTGGTAAGTCGCATGGTTTTGGTGTTCCATCATCGACACCTTACCATGAATGATTTCGCCAGCGCCTGCAACGGTGCCGCCATAGGCTTCAACAATCGCTTGGTGGCCTAAGCAAATACCAATCATTGGCACTTTACCTTTTAGAAGCTGAATCAGCTCTGGCATACAGCCCGCATCTGCTGGAGCGCCAGGGCCTGGTGAAAGCAGTGCAACAGGGTTGTCTAGTTCGTTGATCGCCGCTTCAACTACTTTTGCAGGAATGTTGTTACGGTAAATTTTTACGCTGTGACCTAATGAACGAAATTGGTCTACAAGGTTGTAAGTGAACGAGTCGAAGTTATCGATGAATACAATATCAGCCATGATTACGACTCCTTCTTATTTGTTAGGTTCTTAGTATGAGCTGCTTGAATCGCTGAGATAACCGCTTGTGCCTTGCCGCGAGTTTCATCGGCTTCTGCTTGTGGGTCTGAGTCAAATACGACCCCAGCGCCTGCTTGTACTTGTGCCACGCCATCTTCAACGTAAGCAGAGCGAATTACGATACAAGTATCTAGAGTCCCTTCACCAGTTAGATAACCGACTGCACCACCGTAGCTACCACGACGCGTTTTTTCTACGTCTCGAATAAGCTGCATTGCGCGGATTTTTGGTGCGCCCGTTAGCGTGCCCATGTTCATACAAGCTTGGTAAGCGTGCAGAGCATCTAAGTCTTCACGGAGCTGACCAACAACACGAGAAACCAAGTGCATTACATGGCTGTAGCGGTCTACTTTCAGTAAGTCTGCTACGTGGCGAGTGCCAGCTTCGGCAATACGTGCCACATCGTTACGCGCTAGGTCAACTAGCATCATGTGCTCGGCGTTTTCTTTCTTGTCGGTACGCAGTTCAAGCTCGATACGGCTGTCTAGGTCGAAATCGATTTGACCGTCAGGGCGCTTACCACGACGACGAGTACCAGCAATCGGGTAGATCTCGATTTGGTTGGTTTCTGTCTCGTATTTCAGAGCACTTTCTGGAGAAGCTCCGAACAGAGTAAACAGCTCGTCTTGCATGTAGAACATGTAAGGGCTTGGGTTACTTTGTTTGAGTTCTTTATAAGCCGCCAGTGGGGCAGGGCAAGGTAGAGTGAAGCGGCGTGAAGGTACCACTTGGAATACATCGCCTTTAACTACGTACTCTTTTAAATCACGAACCGTTTGGCAGAAGTCTTCATCTGAAACGCTAGGTACAGCTTCAACGTTGTCTAACGGCGTTACTTCAGTGATGGCTTTCAGGGACTGACACTGAGTTTGAATGTCGGCTAGACGGTCAGTTAATTGCGCTTTGATGTTGTCATCTTGAGCAAATAAGCTCGCGTGAAGTAGGCCTTCGTTCTCTTGGTGATCGAAACGCAATAGTGTTTCAGCTACGTAGAATACAAAGTCAGGACAATTGTTGGTTGCTTCAGCATCACCTAGTGGCTCAAAGTTTGCCACGATGTCGTAAGCGAATAAGCCCGCCATGAATAATGCGTGTTTGTTATCCGCGTCTTGCTCAAAGCTGTGCTGAACCAAACGCAGTGCATCGAATGAAGAGGCTTCTCTTAAACGTGAGTCTTCGTCTAATTCGTTGCTTGGTTCGATAAAAGTCAGCGTCAAAACGTTATCAGTAAGGTCAGATTTAATTTCTGCTTTCACGTTTTGAGTGAGATGTTCGATAAGCGCTTGACCGTTTTCAGTCAATGCTTGAAAGGTTACTTCATGTCCGCGACATACGATGCGAACAGCAGAGTCGATAAGGAGTAGGCTTGTCAGGTTCTGTTTAGATTCAATCTCGGCAGATTCCAACAAAAGACTATCAGTTTTGTTTTCACACAAAGTATGAAAAACGCTGGTTGGATCTTGCGAGTAAGGAACTGAGGAATTGATGACCTCAATGGTTCCCAGCTTTTTGATTTCAATGGCCTTGTTCACAAGACCTCCTTTATGATTCTTTAAATTTCCTGCCGTACATAGTCGCATAAAGATACCTTTCACCCAATCTAGAATATGGTCAATTCGATGATTTGTTAGTCAGTTGAATGTGAGATGTTCGACAAATTAAAAAGCCCGCTATTAAAGCGGGCTTAGTGATAACTTTTTTATAAACAAACTGTTTAATTAGAAGTACACGTTAGCCCACCAAGAACTTGTCCAAGTGCGCCACCAATTAAGCTCTGAACTTTCTTCTACTGAAGAAAGTTCTAAAACTTTATCTTTATGGTTTTGGTTAAATTCTTGTAACATGGTGAACCTATCAAATGTGATACTTCGTATTTGTGTACTAGTTAACTAGTTTTCTGCTTGCGGGTCAAGTGTGTTGACACAAATATAACGATAAAAATTGAAAACAATGAAAAAGAATATATGAGAATTGATCTACATAGTCATACAACAGCCTCAGATGGCCGACTTACTCCACCTGAGCTAATTGACCGAGCGCTTGGCTTTAACATCGAAGCGCTAGCGATTACAGATCATGACACGACTGATGGGCTTGCTGAAGCACGCAGCTACATTGCGGATAACAACCTTCCTATTCAGTTGATAAACGGCATTGAGATTTCGACTGTTTGGCAAAACAAAGATATCCATATTGTTGGGTTAAACGTTGATCCTGAGTCACCAGAACTCAAAGCGCTCATTGAGCGACAGAAGCAACACCGTATTGGACGTGCAGAGATGATTGCTCAACGTCTTGAGAAAGCGACTCGTGAAGGGGTGCTAGAAGAAGTTAAATTGATTGCGGGTGATGCACCAATTACTCGAGCACACTTTGCGAAATGGTTAGTCGACAATGGCTACGCGAAAACCATGCAGCAGGTGTTTAAAAAGTTTCTTACTCGCAATAACCCAGGTTATGTGCCGCCAACGTGGTGTTCAATGAGTGATGCTGTCACGGCTATTCATGCCGCTGGTGGACAAGCCGTACTAGCTCACCCTGGACGATATGGACTTACAGCCAAGTGGGTTAAGCGCCTGCTAGCGGCATTTGTTGAAGCGAAAGGGGATGGGATGGAAGTTGCTCAACCTCAGCAAGCGCAACAAGAAAGACGCACACTCGCAGATTATGCTATACAATACAAACTATTAGCCTCCCAAGGCAGTGATTTCCATTACCCATCTCCGTGGATGGAACTTGGACGCAATCTCTGGCTACCTTCTGGGGTCGAAGAAGTATGGAAAGATTGGGAGTTTCAAACGGTTTCACCATCTGAATAGTCTTTAGGTGAGCCAGCTCCTTCTGATGATAGAGTCGAGAGATTCGATAACGAGGATCAACAATGAGCCAGTTTTTTTATGTACACCCAGATAACCCACAAGCACGCTTAATTACTCAAGCGGTTGCGATTATTCGCAATGGCGGCGTTGTGGTTTATCCAACAGATTCCGGTTATGCGCTGGGCTGTCAGCTTGAAAACAAACAAGCACTTGAACGTATCTGTAAAATTCGTCGCATCGATGACAAGCACAATTTCACCTTGTTATGTCGTGATCTTTCTGAATTATCACTGTATGCACGCGTCGATAACGTGGCTTTCCGTCTGCTGAAAGCACACACGCCAGGTGCTTACACGTTTATCTTTAAAGCAACTAAAGAAGTGCCAAAGCGTTTGATGAACGCCAAGCGTAAAACGATTGGTATTCGTGTCCCAGACAACAAGATTGCACTCGACCTGTTGGAAGCGATGGGCGAACCACTGATGTCGACGTCTCTGATTCTTCCGGGTAACGAGACTACAGAGTCGGATCCAGAAGAAATTCGTGACAGCCTAGAGCATGCGGTTGATGTCATTTTGAATGGCGGTTACTTAGGTGAGCAACCGACGACGGTTATTGACTTCAGTGACGATGATGCCGTGGTTCTACGTCGTGGTGCTGGCGATCCTGCGCCGTTTGAATAATCGCTTTACTGATTAACAGTCTGTAACGATACAGCAAACCTGCCACAGTAAATAACAAGTGCTTTTTGGCAGGTTATTTGCGATAATACGCGACCGCGATTTGGTCGCGAAAAATTCATTCGACGTCTGTGAAGACGACAATTAGGTAGAAAAGAGTAAATGAGCGAAAAATTACAGAAGGTTTTAGCGCGAGCTGGTCACGGTTCTCGTCGTGAACTAGAAGGTTTAATCAAATCTGGTCGTGTAAGTGTTAACGGTCAAGTTGCGAAACTGGGCGAGCGTCTTGAAGACGAGAACTCAGTGATCCGTATCGATGGCCATACTGTTTCAGGCAAGGCTTCTGAAGAAGTGGTTTGTCGTGTACTTGCTTACTACAAACCTGAAGGTGAGCTTTGTACTCGTCACGACCCTGAAGGCCGCCGTACTGTTTTCGATCGTCTACCTAAGATCCGTGGTTCTCGTTGGATTTCAGTTGGTCGTCTTGATGCAAACACATCAGGCCTTTTGCTTTTCACTACTGATGGTGAGCTTGCAAACCGTCTAATGCACCCAAGCCGTCAGGTTGAGCGTGAGTACCTAGTACGTGTATTCGGTGAAGTGACTGAGCAAAAAGTTAAAAACGTTACTCGTGGTGTACAACTAGAAGACGGCATGGCTCGTTTTGAAGATGTTGTTTACGCTGGTGGTGAAGGTATGAACCATACTTTCTACGTAGCGATTAACGAAGGTCGTAACCGTGAAGTTCGTCGTCTTTGGGAATCTCAAGAAACGACAGTAAGCCGCCTGAAACGTGTACGTTACGGTGATATCTACCTTGATAAGAAACTGCCTCGTGGCGGTTGGAAAGAGCTAGATCTTCAAGAAGTTAACTACCTGCGTGAGCTTGTTGAGCTTAAGCCTGAGAAAGAGACACTGTTGGATCTTGATCCTTCAAACACTTCTCGTAAGCGTGAGCGTTCTCGTAGCCAAAAAATTCGTCGTGCTGTTAAACGTCACGAAGAGCGTGCAAACGCACCAAAAGGCCGTAGCAACCAAACTAAGCGTAAGAAGCCTGCAACTCGCGGTACTACAACACCTGATTCAGGTCGTAGCGCTCCAGCTGCAAACAAAGGTAAACCTCAGGCTAACAAAAGTAAGCCTAAACTGAACAACGGTCGTCCGGCTAAACCAGCTAAGCCAAGAACACGTCAGTAATTACGTAATTTCTTACGCGTAAAGCTTCATTAGCTGAAAGCACTGAATACTAAAAAACCTGCTCATTGAGCAGGTTTTTTTACGTCTGGAGAAATAGCAGATGCGGGATGCGAGTAACCGAGTATCGAAAACATGCTGCCATAAGTGACAGTAAGCGAGCTTTTCGCATCTCTTATCTCGTATCTCGTTTCTTTTACTTATGATTCGAAAAGTTATCGCCTTTCGCCAGTCGGTCGTAAAGCACAACATTCACTGATGCCGCTAGATTCATACAGCCGTTGGTCGGAACGTAAATCGTCTCACGACAGAAATCTGTGATTTCTTTCTTTAGCGTGCCATCTTCTGGGCCAAAAATGTAAAACGCACGTGGTGGGTGCTTGTAATCAGGTAGAGGCTTAGCACCTTCAATCAGATCAACAGCAACCGGCACGCAGCCTACTGGAATAATATCTTTCAGCTCTTCAACACCAATCAAAGGCAGGGCTAAGTGCTTTTCTTTGGTATCGGTATGGAATTTTCGCGCATGGTCGTAGCGTGTGCCAGTGTAAAACACAGAGTTGGCGCCGTAGCAGCCAGCTGCTCGCATCACTGAGCCTACGTTTTCTGGCGTCTTTGGGTTAACTAGGCCAATGCAGGCATAGCCTTTTGATTGTGTGTCTGTTTTTGCTTTGGTCATAATCAGTGAATCTAACGTTGATGATGAAAGTGATGAATCACGATGGAAAATAGCGTGATAAAAATAGCCGAGCAATGGGCTCGGCTAACTTTTAACTCGCTTACATGAATACTTGTTTACTCATGCAGATGAGCGTCAACAGCGGTATTAGTCGCGTTTCCACAGCATGTGACAGAACTTATGTTCTGGATCACGGCTGATTAACATGCGAGCAAATACGTCGTCTAGAACGTCATCAGCTTCATTCACAAGACCAATGCGCACTTCAGCGTAGATCTCTTTGTCGACTTCAAAGCCAACATGTTCAACCCAATCATCGCCAGTTTCAACAAGCTCTGCTGCGCCACGATCTTCAAACTGAGCAGTGAAAAGAATCACGTCTGCAGGCTCTAGGTTGTCAGGTGCCATCTCTAGGAAGATGTCGTATGCAGTGTCAATTGCGTCGTCATAAGACATTAGGTCGTTAGCTTCGGTCATAATAAGTGTCTTAGCTTGCGCGGTTCATGTATTTACGTTCAGCAGTGTTTACTACTACTTTGTCGCCAGTCGCGATGTATTCAGGTACTTGAATAGTAAGACCTGTAGAAAGACGAGCAGGCTTAGTACGAGCAGACGCTGATGCACCTTTGATTGAAGGATCAGTCTCTTCGATAACTAGTTCAACAGATGTTGGTAGCTCAAGCGTTGCAGCGTTGCCGTCGATAAGGATCGCGTACATGCCTTGAGTTTCTTCGTTGATGAACAGTAGTTCGTCTTCGATAGTCTCACCGTTGAAGATGAATTGTGTGTAATCTTCGTTGTCCATGAAGATGTACTCGTTGCCATCAACGTAAGAGAACATTACTGCACGCTTAGTTACGTCAATAGTTTCAACAATTTCGTCAGCCTTGTGGCGAACTTCAGTTTTAACGCCAGTTGCTACATCGTTACCACGGAAGCGGTAAATCTTTTGGCCGCCACGGCCGCCTGGTGTTGTTACTTCGATATCTTTAACGATCACTGTTTTGCTTTCTACTGTGATAGCAAAACCTTTTTTAATTTCACTTGCTCTAGGCATTTTGTGTTTGTCCTTAGTGGGTCTATCCGCTGATTATATCTCGGAGATGCTATAAATAGGAATAGCTTGAATCATAAAGTCACCTAGGCGATCATAGAGTTATAGTTAAATCATTATTTTATTTACCGAAACGACCTATGCAGCTACCCGTTATTGACCCAACACAGCCTTTTCAACCTGAATTTCAACCTGTGGTTAACGATCTGATTACCTTTCTAAAAGGTGGGTTAGGATCTAATCTGCACAGTATTTATATTTATGGCAGTGTGGCTCGTAAGCAAGCCGTCTTCGGTCGCTCCAATCTAGATGTGGTTGTGGTGACCCATCGACCGTTTCCTGACCAACGAACCACTTTGTTGAACACCATCAAATGGCGTTTCCAAAAGAGCTTCCCGCAGGTAACTCAAGTGGCGATAAAAACTACCTTAGTGAGTGAGATAGTCGATTTCGACAATATCTTCACTTGGGGTTTTATGCTCAAGCATTTAGCCGTGTGTGTGCATGGTGAAGACTTATCAGACTGCTATGGTGATTTTGAAACAAGTTGGGAAATCGCTAAGCACTGGAATATGGATGCGGAAAACTGGTTGGCGGTGTATCGCAACAAGATCGCACGAGCGACAACGCCAGAACAACAAGTCGCTGCGCAGGTGATTATTGCCAAGAAGCTTCTACGGGCGAGTTACTCACTGGTGATGTACCGCGATAAATATTGGTACGATGATCCTGTTGAATGTGGTCAACAGTTCTTGAAGTATCACCCAGATCGAGAAGTCGAAATCCAAAGGTTGGGCATTTTACTTTCTGGTCGACCAATCCCTAAACGTTCGGTGATCGGTATTCTTGATGGCTTTGGTGAGTGGTTGATTAAGCAGTATCAGAAAACCGAGTTCAGAATCGGATAGAGATTTATAACCGATCCATTGATACTAAAAAGCAGAGTGTGCTGAAGAACATATCTCTGCTTTTTTCGTTTTAAGAGCATATTGAATATAGTGCTAGAACAAACCCAACTGCTGCCCACTAACTCTTTCAAAGTCTAAACCGATGAAGGGCAGTATTGCCTCTGCGACCGGTTTAATCTGCTTGTCGATATAGTGCTGATAATCGATACCACTCTTTAAATACTCCTTGGGCTCAGGGCCACTCAGAGTAATCAAATACTCAATGCGTCCTTTATTTTGGTATTGAAGAGGGCGCCCTAACTGAGCATTGATCTCATCGGCCATACGAGCTGCGCGAACCTGCGGCGGAATGTTCTTTTGGTATTCATGTAATTTGCGGCGTAAGCGCTTTTGATACACCAATAAATCATCATGTTTGCCAGCAGAGGTTTCATCAACAAACTGTCTGACGTAGTCGGTTGGATCTTGATCGTGAAACACCATCTCATACAAGGTTTGTTGGAATTGCTGTGCGAGAGGTGTCCAATCGGTGCGTGCACTCTCAAGCCCTTTAAATATGATCTTTTCTTTATCGCCTTGAGTGATTAATCCGGCATAACGTTTCTTCGAGCCGGTTTCTGAACCTCTAATGGTCGGCATTAGAAACTTGCGATAGTGAGTCTCGTATTCCAATTCGAGTATTGAGGTTAGGTTGTGGGTCTCTTTTAAGTGATTCGTCCACCAATCGTTGATGTAAGCGACCAGTGTGTTCCCGATCTCGTCTGCTTTTTGCTGATCATAACTGCCGTTCAGAGACACGAAGGTTGAATCGGTATCGCCGTAAATCACTTGATAGCCTTTGTCTTCGATCAGAACCTTGGTTTGCTTCATGATCTCATGTCCACGCATGGTAATCGAAGACGCTAACCGGGTATCGAAGAAACGACAACCAGACGAACCTAACACACCATAGAATGAGTTCATGATGATCTTAATCGCCTGAGAGAATGCTTTTTCATTGTTCTTCTTAGCCACATCACGTGCAGCCCAAAGGTTTTCGATCATCTCGGGCAAGAAGTGTTTAGAGCGGTGGAATTGCCCACCTCGAAAGCCATCAACGGCTTGGTTTTCTGCTGGGCCTAGTTCAAGCTTCAACCCTTCAATTAGTCCCATAGGGTCAATCAGAAACGAGCGAATGATCGATGGATACAGGCTCTTAAAATCGAGTACCAAAACCGAGTCGTACAGATTGGGAATTGAATCCATCACATAACCGCCGGGGCTCGCAATCCAATTCTCTGGCTCTAAGTTCGGTGCGACATAACCCGCTCTGTGGATTTGAGGCAGATATAAGTTAGTAAAGGCCGCAACAGAGCCACCAACGCGATCCAGCTCAACACCGGTTAATCGAGAGCGCTCAATCGCGAAGTCGAGTAGGTGAGTGTGCTCGAAGATGCTGTTTACCAGTACGCAGTCTTGAAGGTTGTACTTAGCGAGTGAGGGTTTATCGAACTTAAACATTCGGTTTATCTCATCCATACGGTCATGAACGTTATGGATGTCTTTGCCTTCCCCAAGCAGCTCTTGCGATACCGACTCAAGAGACCAAGAACGGAAGTGGTAGGTCGCTGTCTTGAGCATATCAATACCATCCAAGACAACGCGCCCCGGAATCGTGATAAAACCTTGCTGATTTTGAGCAGAACTGCGGAAAAAGCTCGGTTGGTTGTCTCTGCCGATGTTGAGCTTCACTTCGTTCCATTCTGAACGTTTGTGCAGCAGCCTAAAATCGAAGTCGATAACATTCCAGCCAATGATGATGTCAGGATCAAACTCCGAGAACCAAGCTATCATCGCTTCAAGCAGCACTTTTTCGTTGACAACCCATTGGATGTTGGTGTCTGCTTCTTGTGGTTCGCCGACCATGATGACTCGGCTGTCCATCGGGCTGTCTAAGCCAATGGAATAAAGCACGCCTTTTTCTGAGCATTCAATATCAAGTGACACTACTGACAAGTTAGGTAAGTAATCACCTGCTCGGCATTTTGCGTTTGAGACTCGACGATGCTGATTTTTTTGCACAGCAGATCCGGTGAACTCAATACTTCCTTTGATAAAGCGTTCCATCAGGTATCGATCGGCGAGTCGAATATCGCTTTCAAAGGTCTGAATTTCTTCGCTGTGAAAGGCTTGTGCTAAACCAAAGCTACTTCTCGACAGTGAGGTGTAACATGCGGCGAGAGGGGTTTGATCGAATGTGGCTAGTTCTAGGGACTTGAATTGGCAATCAATCGACTCTTTCGCTGCGATTGCCTGACATTCTTCAACATCAGATTGAGCGACGAAAAATACAGGTTTTTCATTTTGAATCGTCAGCAGAGTTGGGCCTTGAGGGGAGCTTAACCACAAATCAATTTGGGTACGCCCTGAAAAGTCTCTCGCTTGTCTTGTGAGTACAAAGCCTTGCTGAATATCCAATGTAGTAACCTATTGAAATGGGGAATCGAATACTACCATCTAGCAGCTCTCTGCGCACAACAGGCAACCAAAATACTAACTAAATTCTAGTTAACAGAGGCAAATAACGGGACTCCATAAGCAAATAAGTGAAATTGTCGCGAATGGCTATTCAATGGTATTGAAAATATCTTTATCTTGTGTAATTTTATTGGGTGTTGTTTTAACTGGTTGATTTTTAGAAAAAGCTTGTTGTTTTAGTTAGCTTATTTGTTAATAAGTACTTGCTAAAGTTCGTGTTTCAGCACATATTCAACAGAGCTTTTTTTTAGTAATTAAGTTAAGATGTACTCAATGCTGCGATCCACTGTTCCTTTGTTCAATTGTTTCAAACAGATGAAACGATACAGTGGTTGCAGAGCCAATTAATAGTGTGGAGATACAAGTTTGATAAATGTTTTCCTTGTAGATGATCACGAGCTGGTTCGCACAGGGATACGACGTATTATTGAAGACGTCCGTGGAATGAACGTAGCAGGGGAAGCTGAAAGCGGTGAAGATGCTGCAAAATGGTGTCGTACTAATAATACTGACGTTATTTTGATGGATATGAATATGCCTGGTATTGGTGGCTTAGAAGCAACCAAGAAAATCTTGCGTTTCAACCCTGATGTTAAAATCATCGTTTTAACTGTTCATACGGAAAATCCGTTTCCAACTAAAGTGATGCAAGCTGGAGCTGCTGGTTACCTTACTAAAGGGGCAGGTCCGGATGAAATGGTAAATGCAATTCGAGTGGTTAATAGTGGCCAACGATACATTTCACCAGAAATTGCGCAGCAGATGGCTTTGAGCCAATTCTCGCCTGCGTCTGAAAATCCATTCGCAGACTTATCTGAACGTGAACTTCAAATCATGATGATGATTACCAAAGGTCAGAAAGTGACGGATATTTCAGAACAACTCAATCTAAGTCCTAAAACAGTCAACAGTTACCGCTACCGCTTGTTCAGTAAGCTGGATATCAGTGGCGATGTAGAGCTGACGCATTTAGCGATTAGACATGGAATGTTAGACACTGAGACCCTTTAACACTGAGATCGTATAGTGACCAACTTGTTTGACTCAGTCTCATTCCTCAAGACAGTAACAGAGCAGCCCGGCGTTTATCGAATGTATAACGCCGAGGCTGCCGTTATTTACGTCGGTAAAGCTAAGAACCTCAAAAAACGCCTTTCCAGTTATTTCCGTAAAAAAGTCGACAGTGAAAAAACACGCGCTCTAGTTAGTAATATTGACAAGATCGATGTCACTGTAACGCACACGGAAACAGAAGCGCTCATTCTTGAGCACAACTACATCAAGCAGTACTTGCCTAAATACAACGTACTTTTGCGTGATGATAAGTCGTACCCTTATATTTTTATTAGCGGTCACAAGCATCCTCGTTTGTCGATGCACCGTGGTGCTAAGAAGAAAAAGGGCGAATACTTTGGTCCTTACCCTGATTCCGGCGCTGTGCGTGAGACGCTACACCTAATCCAAAAGATTTTCCCTGCCCGCCAGTGTGAAGATACGGTTTATGCCAATAGAACGCGCCCGTGTTTGATGTATCAGATTGGTCGTTGTGCTGCGCCATGTGTTAGCTCAATCATCTCTGATGAAGAGTACAGTGAACTTATCGACTACGTTCGTCTGTTCCTGCAAGGGAAAGACAAATTAGTCCTTGAGACGCTCATCGACAAAATGGACAAGGCAAGCCGTGAGCTTCGTTTTGAACAAGCTGCCGCTTTCCGTGATCAAATCCAAGCGATTCGACGTGTGCAAGAACAACAATACGTATCTGACGATTCAATGGAAGATATGGACGTGTTGGGATTTGCTCAAGAGAATGGCGTAGCGTGTATTCATATCTTGATGATTCGCCAAGGCAAGGTTTTAGGCAGTAGAAGCCATTTCCCTAAAATTCCCAACAATACGGTGCGAGAAGAGGTCTTTTCGAGCTTTTTAAGCCAATACTATCTTGCGCATAGTGAAGCGAGAACCATCCCAACCCGTTTGATTCTCAATGCCGATTTGATGGAAGATGTCACACCGATTCAAGAAGCCTTGTGTGAAGTAGCGGGTCGTAAGATTCACTTCAATACCAACCCTTCAGGTACTCGAGGTCGTTACCTTAAATTGTCTAATACCAATGCATTGACGGCTATTACCACCAAGATTAATCACAAGATGACGATTAATCAGCGCTTCAAAGAGCTCCAAGAAGTGCTGTCGATGGATGCTATCAAGCGCATGGAATGTTTTGATATCAGTCATACCATGGGTGAAAGCACGATTGCGTCGTGTGTGGTGTTCAATCAAGAAGGCCCGGTTAAACCAGAGTACCGTCGTTACAACATCACCGGCATTACAGGTGGCGATGATTATGCAGCGATGGCTCAGGCGCTTGAGAGACGTTATTCGAAGCAACTCGATGTCGACAAGATCCCAGACATCATCTTTATCGATGGTGGTAAAGGTCAGCTAAACCGCGCTCATGAGATCATTTCTCAATATTGGGGTGATTGGCCGTTTAGACCAAGAATGATGGGTATTGCGAAAGGCGTGACGCGTAAACCGGGTTTAGAAACTTTGGTAACCCTTGAAGGTGAAGAGTTTAATTTACCTAGCGATGCACCAGCGCTGCATCTTATCCAGCACATTCGTGATGAGAGCCATAATCATGCGATTGCAGGGCACAGGGCGAAACGTGGTAAAACGCGCAGAACCAGTGCTTTGGAAGGAATTGAAGGGGTAGGACCTAAACGTCGTCAAGCTTTGCTGAAATATATGGGTGGCTTACAAGAACTTAAGCGTGCAACTGTCGAAGAAATAGCCAAAGTGCCGGGCATTAGTCATTCTTTGGCAGAAAACATTTATCAAGCATTGAAACAATAGTAAAAATCCCGCACCATTAAAGCGCAATTAATAAGAGCCCAATAATATGCGTTTGAATATACCTAATATTTTGTCATTACTGAGACTATTTTTGATCCCAGTATTCGTTGTCGTTTTCTATCTACCTTATCAATGGGCTCCTTTTGCTGCAGCGATGGTGTTTTGGGTAGCAGGTTTCACTGATTGGCTAGATGGCATGCTAGCTCGTAAGTTAGGGCAAACGTCTCGCTTCGGTGCCTTCATTGATCCGGTGGCTGACAAAGTGTTGGTTGCTACGGCTCTTATCCTGATTACTGAGCATTACCACTCGATTTGGGTGACTATCCCAGCAGTGACCATGATAGCTCGTGAGATCATCATTTCAGCGCTTCGTGAATGGATGGCTGAAATCGGTAAACGTGCAAGTGTTGCAGTATCTTGGGTCGGTAAGGTTAAAACGGTTTCTCAGATGTTCGCGTTGTGGGTGCTTATTTGGCGTTATGACGATTGGATGGTTTGGGTTGGTTACATCGCGCTCTACGTTGCAACGATTCTAACCTACTGGTCGATGGCGCAATACTTGATGGCCGCCAAAGACGACTTGTTAGACGAAAAACATCATTGATGAAGAAGCGAGCTGAGGCTCGCTTTTTTGATCTTTAACCTAACGTTAAGTTATCAATAGTGGATATCTAATGTGATATAGATCTCCTTTGAATAACCTGCTCACAGTGTGTTTTGAACATAAAGTCAGCTATTTGGCCTGTTTCGTATGAAATCTATTCAAACGAATTAAAAATACAAAAATAATATTGACTCAATCGTCTGAATCCGTAGAATGCATCCCGTACCCAAGAGGATGGCAATGAGCAATTCGATTGGAGTTACTAAGGCGCCTTGGCAGAGTGGCTATGCAGCGGATTGCAAATCCGTGGACCTCGGTTCGACTCCGGGAGGCGCCTCCATTCTCTCTTTCTCCTAGAAAGAATACGAATGAAAATGCGATACTAGCTCAGTTGGTAGAGCGCAACCTTGCCAAGGTTGAGGTCATCGGTTCGAACCCGATGTATCGCTCCAAATTTTGTAATGTTGATTGGCGTCAGCATTAAGATGGTGTTTTACTTTTCAGTAATCGGCATCGCAATAAAGAATTGCGTGCCCTGGTGGTGGAATTGGTAGACACAAGGGATTTAAAATCCCTCGGCGTTCGCGCTGTGCCGGTTCAAGTCCGGCCCGGGGCACCATCTATTAAAGTCTTTATCTCGATAAAGCAAATGCGATACTAGCTCAGTTGGTAGAGCGCAACCTTGCCAAGGTTGAGGTCATCGGTTCGAACCCGATGTATCGCTCCAAATTAAAAAGCCCGAACAGAAATGTTCGGGCTTTTTGGTTTCTGTGGTTTAGCTTTTGCGTGTAAGTACTTTGCTTGCTCGAGCCCTCACTTAGAATTCATCTCTATCTCTATCTCAAAATTTCGCAATCAAGTTCGTTTAGATAAGTTAGTTTTTAAAAGCGAGATTCCCTATGAACTCGTTCCTCGTACTAGGGAGTGACGAAAAGATGCCACAGCCTCGAAGCTATCACTAACGCCGCCTGTATACCTGCCTCGTCAGCCTTGGGCTCGAGGAACGAATGAACAGGGGAGCTCTTTCTTAAACGATAGTGTTGACGATATTTACAGCAATTGCTTAGCCACCACTGCTATTTATCAAGCTATTACTAAAAACTATTGATCGTTCATTTCACTTTATGTTACTTTCCCGCGCAATCTCGGAATGAAAATGTTCAAGAAGAGCAACGATTGCTTCTGGGGGATACGCGTAGTGACCATTCTTGCTGATTGGGACATTACGTAGGGTAGGTATTGGCTAGTCCTTTAGCTGATAGACGGGATACTTATGGCGCAGTTCGTCATGTTAATGGGAAACCCAACATTGAACACACTAATTACAACATTGCTAATCAGCTCTGCATTTCCAAAGGGACCAGCTCCTCATAGCTGCCCGATCCTGCAAAAATGTCCAATTCTTCAAAACAGTAGCATTACTGAACCTTGAGCTCACGCTAACAATTTATCGCTGTCTTAAGACGGCTTAATTTCGTATTCGTCATTTGACTTATGCGAGCGTACAGCTATATCTCATTTCTAGACAATACGTGTACTTCACTATGAACTCTCTCCAAATTTAACGAGAGTTGGTGGGTAATTGCGTCTGATGGAGGTGAGTATGAACACATTCAAGGGGACTTTTATGACTACCGCCTTTGAAGTCGATATCAATACTATCGCAAATTCATTTTCAACTATGGTTCCTATCTTAGAGGGAACGTACGACCTAACACCTGACGCTATTTTGCTAGAGCAAGAACAGCATGAGTCGGATGTTCGCTCTTACCCAAGACGCCTGCCTATTGCTATTAAACGAGCATGTGGCGCTTTAGTTGAAGATACTCGTGGCCAACTCTTTCTCGATTGCTTAGCCGGTGCAGGTACACTTTCTCTGGGTTACAACCACCCTGAGATTAACCAAGCACTTAAAGACCAACTCGATTCTGGTTTGCCATACCAAACACTTGATATCACGACTCAAGCAAAAGAGACGTTTATCAAGCGAGTTAAAGCTTTTCTTCCTCAAGACTTTTCAAATAACTCGGTTCTTCAATTCTGTGGCCCATCTGGCGCTGACGCTGTGGAAGCGGCGATCAAGCTCGCCAAGCAAACCACAGGTCGCAACACCATGTTTGCTTTCCGTGGTGCTTACCATGGTATGACGAACGGCACCATGGGTATGATGGGTAACCTCGGCACTAAAGAGCGTCGTAGCGGCTTGATGTCTGATGTGCACTTCATGCCTTTCCCATACAACCTACGCTGCCCGTTTGGTATTGGTGGTGAAGCGGGTGCTAACGCGAGCATTCGTTACATCGAACGTATGTTGAATGATGACGAGTCTGGCATCATGAAACCGGCGGCGATGATCGTTGAGCCTGTGCAAGGTGAGGGCGGTGTGATTCCTGCTCCAGCATCTTGGTTACAAGGCCTACGTCGCATCTGTGATGAGCACGGCATCCTACTGATTTTTGATGAGATTCAGTGTGGTGTGGGCAAAACTGGCCATCGATTTGCGTTTGAAGAGTCTGGTGTTAATCCAGATATCTTATGTTTATCTAAAGCGATTGGTGGCGGACTGCCTATGTCGCTGCTTGTGTTCGATAAGAGCATTGATACATGGAAAGCGGGTGAGCACACCGGTACATTCCGTGGTAACCAATTAGCAATGGTCTCTGGCGCTAAGGCGTTGGAGATCATCGAACGAGATGGCTTAGTTGAGCACGCGAACATCGCAGGCCAATATTTACGTCACGGGCTTGAGAAGATTCAATCACGCGTTAGCTGTATTGCTGAAGTTCGTGGTAAAGGCCTGATGCTCGGTGCTGAGATCAAACAACCAAATGGTGAGCTTAACAAGTTTGGCGAACCACAATCAGACGGCGAACTAACCCTAGCGATTCAACGAGCAGCGTTAGAGCGTGGCTTGATGGTTGAAAAGGGTGGTCGTGATGGCTCGGTAATTCGTTTCCTTCCGCCAATGATTATCTCTTTTGAGCAGATTGACTTTGCACTCCGCGTAATGGAAGAAGCGATCATCGCAGCTGGTGGTGGCTTACAACAAGACCCAACTTCAAGCGAACAAGCAAACCAAGAATGGAACAAGCATTTCATCCATACAGGTTTAGGCGGTAGCGACGAATTTGCTAACGTGATGAACCAAACCACTCAAGCGATGAAAGCGGTTTTTGAACAGGTTGAAACCCCTTATTCGGGTTTAGATCCAAAAGTGCTAGAAGCAGCTATCAATGCTGTCGACCTTGATAACAATCAACACGCTTTGGTTGATGTTGTAGATAGTACTGCAGACCTTGTCGCTGCAAACTCCATCTTCGTGCAACACCCAGATTGCATTGCACACCTTCACACTCCTCCTCTTATGGCTTCGGTAGCAGCGGAATCGATTATCGCGGCGTTGAATCAATCAATGGATTCATGGGACCAAGCATCGGCTGCGACTTATGTTGAGCAGCGCGTTGTGGATTGGATGTGTGACAAATACCAACTTGGCGCACAAGCTGACGGTGTTTTCACTAGCGGAGGCACGCAAAGTAACCTAATGGGTTTATTGCTTGCGAGAGACTGGGTTGCGGATAAGCACAATGGTCATTCTATCCAAAAGCTTGGCTTACCAGAATACGCGAGCAAGCTGCGTATCTTATGTTCAAAGAAATCTCACTTCACGGTTCAAAAGTCAGCCTCTCTACTAGGGCTAGGCGAAGCGGCAGTGTGCTGTGTTGATACCAATGCAAACGGCACTATCAAGCCTGACTTGCTAGACGCAGAAGTGAAAGCACTGAAAGCACAAGGTCTGATTCCTTTTGCTGTGATTGGTACTGCGGGCACAACCGATCATGGTGCTATCGATGACCTTGATGCGATTGCAGAAATCGCAAGTCAGCAAGGCCTTTGGTTCCATGTCGACAGTGCATACGGTGGCGCGCTTATCTTGAGTAGCCACAAGGCTCGCTTACAAGGCATCGAAAAAGCGGACTCTGTGAGTGTCGATTTCCACAAATTGTTCTATCAAACAATCAGCTGCGGCGCGGTATTGTTGAAAGACAAAGCGAACTTTAAGTACCTTCTACATCACGCAGATTACCTAAACCGCGAACACGATGAACTGCCAAATCTAGTCGATAAGTCTATTGCGACCACCAAGCGTTTCGATGCATTGAAAGTCTTCATGACGATGCAAAGCGTTGGACCAAAGCAGTTGGGTGATATGTACGACCATCTTCTTGAGCAAACGCTAGAAGTGGCAGACCTGATTCAAAACCAAGCTGACTTAGAGCTACTCGCAGAGCCGTCACTATCAACAGTGCTGTTCCGATCTAAGCCGTCAGCAAACGGCGAGCTAGATTTAGACAAATTGAATCAAACGCTAAGACTGGAAGCGCTGACTCGTGGTGTTGCAGTACTCGGTGAAACGGTCGTGGATGGTAAGAGTGCGCTTAAATTCACTATCTTGAATCCGTGCCTAAAGACATCAGATTTCAAATCTCTAATTAACAAAATTCAAACTCTAGCCACTGAGCTAGCAGAACAACAAGGGTAATTAATACTATGGCTATTCTACAAATTGGTGCAGGCGGCGTTGGTTGGGTTGTTGCACACAAAGCAGCACAAAATAACGAAGTACTGGGTGATATCACAATCGCTTCTCGCACAATCGCGAAGTGTGAAAAAATCATCGAATCTATCAAGGGCAAAAACAACCTTAAAGATTCAACTAAGAAACTAGAAGCACGTTCAGTAGACGCTGATGATGTTGATGCGCTTGTTGCTTTGATTAAAGAAGTTCAGCCGGATCTAGTGATCAACGCTGGTCCTCCTTGGGTAAACATGGCAATCATGGAAGCATGTTACCAATCTAAAGTTTCTTATTTAGATACATCGGTAGCGGTTGACCTATGTTCTGAAGGCCAACAAGTACCACAAGCTTACGATTGGCAGTGGGGCTACCGTGAGAAGTTCGCTGAAGCAGGCATCACAGGTATTCTTGGTGCTGGTTTCGATCCAGGTGTGGTATCAATCTTTGCTGCATACGCGGTTAAGCACTTGTTCGATGAGATTGACTCAATTGATGTAATGGATGTGAATGCTGGTGACCACGGCAAGAAGTTTGCGACAAACTTTGACCCAGAAACCAACATGCTTGAGATCCAAGGCGATTCTTTCTACTGGGAAAATGAAGAGTGGAAACAAGTACCTTGTCACTCTCGTATGCTTGAGTTTGAATTCCCGAACTGTGGTTCTCACAAAGTTTACTCAATGGCGCACGATGAAGTTCGTTCAATGAAAGAGTTCATCCCAGCTAAGCGTATCGAATTTTGGATGGGCTTTGGTGATGCATACTTGAACTACTTCAACTGCATGCGTGATATCGGTCTTCTTAGCCCAGATCCGCTAACACTGCACGATGGTACTGTGGTTCAGCCTCTGCATGTTCTTAAAGCACTACTACCGGATCCAACATCTCTAGCTCCGGGTTACACTGGTTTAACGTGTATCGGTACTTGGGTTCAAGGTAAGAAAGATGGTAAAGAGCGTAGCGTATTCATCTACAATAACGCAGACCACGAAGTGGCTTACGAAGACGTAGAGCACCAAGCGATCTCTTACACAACTGGTGTTCCAGCGATTACCGCTGCACTTCAGTTCTTCCGTGGCGAATGGGCTGATAAAGGCGTGTTCAACATGGAACAGCTAAATCCAGATCCGTTCCTAGCAACTATGCCGGAAATTGGTCTAGATTGGCATGTTCAAGAGCTTGAAGCAGGCCAAGGTCTTCCAGTGATTCATGAGCTGAAAAAATAAGAACTGATTTCTTGTTTTGATTGCTAATTAAAGGGGACATGGATTGTTCCCTTTTCGATGATGATAGCCTTGAAGCTTTGGTATCATTTATTTTGATTTTGTAACTCACTGTGCTCGGACAGGACAAAATCAAAATAAATCACACCAAAATTGTTAATTTACCTTTCCATCTATAGATGCTGCTTGAGTGTTTACAAAAATGACGTTTAAGAAAGAAGAACTAAAAACCCCATATTTCATGATCAACGAAGACAAGTTGATTGCGAACTTAGAAAAAGCCAAGCAACTGAAAGAGATTTCAGGTGTGAAATTGGTACTTGCGCTTAAGTGCTTCTCGACTTGGGGCGTGTTTGACATCATCAAACCGTACCTAGACGGTACTACTAGTTCTGGCCCTTATGAAGTGAAATTAGGTCACGAAACTTTTGGCGGTGAAACTCATGCTTACAGTGTGGGCTACAGTGAAGATGACGTGAGAGAGGTTGCTGACATCTGCGACAAGATGATCTTCAACTCTCAAAGCCAACTTGCTGCTTACCGTCATATTGTTGAAGGTAAAGCTTCACTGGGTTTACGTTTAAATCCGGGCGTGAGCTACGCAGGGCAAGACTTGGCGAATCCAGCACGTCAATTCTCGCGTTTGGGCGTGCAAGCTGACCACATCAAACCAGAAATTTTCGATGAGATTAATGGTGTGATGTTCCACATGAACTGTGAGAACAAAGACGTCGATGCGTTTATCGGCCTGCTTGATTCAATCTCAGAACAGTTTGGTGAGCACTTAGATAAGTTGGACTGGGTGAGCATGGGCGGAGGTGTGTTCTTCACATGGCCTGGCTATGACATCGAAAAACTCGGTCTTGCGCTGAAAGCCTTCTCTGAAAAGCACGGTGTGCAGATGTATCTTGAGCCGGGTGAAGCGATCATCACTAAAACAACCGACCTAGTTGTGACAGTGGTCGATATTGTTGAGAACGTGAAGAAAACAGCGATTGTGGATTCAGCGACTGAGGCGCACCGCCTTGACACGCTTATCTACAATGAGCCCGCATCAGTATTGGAAGCATCAGAAACAGGCAGCCATGACTACGTGATTGGTTCGTGTTCATGTCTTGCGGGCGATCAGTTCTGCGAAGCGAGCTTTGATGAGCCACTTAAGATTGGTCAAAAGCTGCATCTGTTAGACAGCGCGGGTTACACAATGGTGAAATTGAACTGGTTCAATGGCCTTAAAATGCCTTCAATCTACTGTGAACGTAGCAGTGGTGAAGTTCAGAAGCTAAATGAATTCGGCTATGAAGACTTCAAACGCTCATTATCACAATGGTCAGTTAAGTAACTGAATCACAAGTTCAGAGCAATACAAAGAGCAGCTAATGAGCTGCTCTTTTTTGTTCTTTAATTTTGTTTATTTAGCTTTCAATCATCACACGAGTATCTTCACTGAGCGTTTCGAGTTCATTAACTACGTCGTCGATCTGTACTTCGATTGGCAGCTTAACGGCGATTTTTGATGTGAATAGACTTGAGCTAACACCGCCGCCACCAGCGATAAAGACGCGGTGACAATCCATATCGAGAATACTGATTCCTTGTCTATCCAATACATGAGTCACTTCGTTGACGATACCTGCTCGGTCGTTAGAGTCGAGTCTCAAGTGATGGACCGTGTCTTGAACATTGTGTGTATGATCGGAATCGACAAACTGCACGATGAGATCTGGATTGGCGCTGAACGCTTCTTTTACAATCGATTCGTTGATGGCTGGAAGTTGAACCTTTAGTACGCCTGCGACTTGGTCTTCAATAAAGTTCACTTTACTGATGAGCCATTTGCCGTCGTTTTCGTGAGTAACCGCAGCAAGCTGTTTGATTGTTGCTGGTGATGCTTTTCCGATAAAGTTTACGATAAATGTACTGTTCATATCAGCCCCCAAGGTTTCAATTATTCTTTGCTAATTAAATGTTTGATATCACGCGATAAAGTTCTTTAATTTCAGTGTAGAAGGTTACATCGAACAATGTTTGACCTAGGTCAATTTTTGAAACTAAGCTTCGATGCAAAAAAAGAGAATGAAGAGTAGGGCACAAAAAAAGCGGCTAGAGAGCCGCTTTTTAGAAGAGTTGTCACTGTGATTGATGATTCAGCAACTTATATTCAATAACTTATATTGAGTAGTACTAGAGACGAATTAGAACGTTACTTTGAAGTTCATACCAACAAACTGAGAGTCGTATGGTGCGCCAGCATCGTAAGCAAAACGTGCAGCGTCTTGGTTATCCCACCAAGGGTTAGTATTCAGGTTAACTTCTGCATCACCGCCCCATGCGTCACTTACCCAGTAGTGAATGTGTCCAACAGGGTTAAGGAAGAATAGCGACACATCACCCATGGTTTGAGAGCCCATCACTTCGCCACCTGAAGCAATGATATCCTGCTCTGCTTCTAGCATCATTTCACCGACAACCGCACCGAAGAAAGGTGTGATGAAGAGATCTTGCCATGAAGGTACTTCTGCAAACGCTTCTACGCCGTATTCCCAGAAGAACGTCGACATAGTCCAAGAGTATAAGAATGACTCAAACTCGTCGTAACCTGCGTGTCGAGCTGCGGTGTAGTAAACACCACCGAAATATGGGTGCATTACGTAGTTTAGGAAGTGTTCGTCACGGTCCCATGTTGGACCAGCAGAAACGTTATCTTTCCACTTTTTACCTAATGAGCTGATATCACGTTGGTCATCATCCCACTTAGTAATACTTTCAGGGAGCAGAGTCATTAGACCCACTGTCGCGACACTCAAGCCAAGAATGGTGTAGGTTTGACCCATTAGGTAATCCCAATCTTTCTCCTGACTCACCAACATGTGTTTTGGTTGTTGGATTGAGAAGTCGTACTCATCACTCGATTCGCTCAGTGCGTAATTGGTACTAGGCTTGTAGGTGTACAAGTTGTCATTAAAACAGTAATCTTGAGCACATTCATCCGAGTAAGAAAGGTTGATTGGCTGGTCGAAGTCGTATTGGCTTGCAACCGAGTTAACTGACATTAGCATTGAAAATGCGGCAGTAACCTTTGCTAGTAACGGTGATTTGGCCACAAGGGTCTCCATGAGAAAGTTTGGAATTGATCAGGGTCACAATTATCTATTAAATGCCTGATTTAGGGAACTAATAATTTATAGCTTTTCCTAAGAAAACCTTAGGTTTAACATTATTAATATTAATGAAAAGGCGAATTGCTCCAAATTCAACCATAGACCAGTTTGTAAATAATGCAGTGTCTTTTTATGACAACAAGGGATAGAAATATGACGAAAATCGCAATGTTAAGCACAGGTGAAGAAGTTCTTCATGGAGACATTGTAGATACAAACGCAGCTTGGATGTCTGCTGAGTTTTATCAGCATGGTTTTGCGCTTGCTAAGCGCTCAACTGTGGGTGATCAAATGAATGCTCTTGTTGAAGAACTGCTGATGCTGAGCTTTAACTATGATGTGGTTATCGTTAATGGTGGTTTAGGCCCGACAACCGATGATATGAGTGCTGCCGCCGCTGCAGCTGCTTCCGAGCAGAAACTCGTCATGTTCCCTGAATGGCTTGCTCGTATGGAAGAGATGTTCTCTGGACGTGGCATGCCAATGCCAGACAGCAACCTTAAACAAGCTTTGTTACCTGCGAGTTCAGAGATTGTCGATAACCCTGTGGGGACGGCTTGTGGCTTCAAACTGAAAATTAACGATGCGACTTTCTATTTCACGCCGGGTGTACCAAGTGAATTCAAGCGCATGGTGACGTTTGAGATTCTTCCTGACTTGTCGTGTACCTACCCTCAAGTGGTTGCCTCTGAATGCAGTCGACTGTTTACGTTTGGTTTGTCTGAGTCCGGTATCTCTGATGTTTTGGATCAACTAAAGCTGCCAGAAGGTTATGAACTTGGTTATCGCTCTTATCTGCCGTTCATTGAGGTCAAACTGTTTGGTCCTAAGGCAGACTTAGAAACTCGCGTTAAGCTTCTGCAGATGGTTTACAAGCTGCTAGAGAGTAATGTCGTTAGTGTTGATGAGCCGATGATTGACCATATTGGACACATCATGGCGGAAAAAAAGAAGACGTTATCTGTGTCTGAAGTGTCGACCAAAGGTTCACTGTCAGCGTGGCTGCAATTGAATGAGCAGATAGAAGATTGCTTCGGACACTCATGGGTGATGGCTGAGCCAAAAGAGAGCGAACTTGAAAAGAGCGATCCATTAGCCGCGACCTTTGCGCTGGCTGGAGCAACAAGAGATAAGTGCGGAACTGAATTGGCTTTGGTGACTGGTAAGCTGGAAGGCAACACATTCAGCGTTGCATTGTCGACTGAAGCAGGCGAGTGGGGGCAGGTACTTGAGTTTTATCGTCAGTACTCGCGTGAAGACCAACGCAACGTGATTAAGACCGTTGCCGCCGATATGCTGAGAAGGCATTTAGATAACAAACCGATGTTTGGTACTTATTCTTCGGTTAAGCGATTAAAAGACATGTTTATTCCAGCGGCTATCATTAAGTAGCTATGTAAGCTAACGATGTAAGCGAACTCGCTAAGTCTGTATTAAAAACGCTAGAAAAAACGAAATAAAAAGGCCCAACATCTAAATAGGTGTTGGGCCTTTTGTTTATCTAGCCTTCTAGATAACCAAACAAGCAGCGATGTTTACACGCAACTCATGTCTGTAAGAACTCGATTACAAACCGCTTGTCATATGTAGGCTGTAGAACAAACCACGGCCGATTAACTCTGAAGCCAAGAACAATACTAGTGCTAAGCCAAGGTTAACTGGGTTCACTTTTGCTTTGTTCAGCATAGGTAGAATCCAAATCAACAAGCTTGCCATTAGCAGTGCCACTTGAAGAATCACATAGCTACCTAAACCATCGACTAACTCAGACGCTTTTGCCGCTGAAGTTTGGATGTCTCCGATTAGGTTCAGTTTTCCTACTGTCACAAGCAAGCTGATAGCAACAGCGATAACAGCCAACATGGTGATGTTACGGTCAACCGTAAAGCGGCTGTCGTTTGCGAATACAATCACGAACTGAGATAACAGCAAGCCACCCACAACCATCGTCATGATGAAGCTCAGTGGTGTGTAGATGTTGTCCCACGTCGGTACTGTGTTGATCATGTATACGTTGATCATCGCGTACATGAAGATAACACCCAGTACCATCGCGCCAACCATCAGTGCTTTCTGGATAGCAACGCCACCTTTCTTGACTACCGACAGTAACCATTGCAGGCCACCGACAGCGAAGAATGCCGCACCGAAGAACACTTCGTTAGACAACCAAGCCGAACCTAGCTGATTAAAAGCGTTAAACGCGCGCAGTGGAGAGCCAAGGTGCGTTGTCGAGAACATGAAGCCAAGACCCATCAGTACCCATAGGATAAACATTGGAACCTTGTAGCTGTTCAGCTTCTCTTCGTCATGACCAAGTACCAGTGCACGTGCGCCAATCAGTAAGTAACCACCAACCGCAGTTTGCGCCAGCACCGTAAAGAAGATTAAAGACCACTCATGAAAAATCATCTTACACCTCCTTCGGGTTTGCTAGGTGACCGCTGGTATCGCCAGTCGGCTTCGCGTTTTTGTTCAGCTTAATCACGATGTTTGGTAGCGTTTCTGTTGAAGATGGCAGTGGAGCCACATCCGCACCAGAGCCGTACTTCTCGCGAAGTGTATTGATTTCACCAAACTCCAATGCACGAAGTGGGCAAGACTCAACACAGATAGGCTGTTTGCCTTCAGAAACACGTTGGTAACAACCATCGCATTTCGTCATATGACCTTTCTTAGCATTGTATTGTGGTGCGCCGTAAGGACACGCATTGCTACAGTGCTGACAACCAATACATACGCTCTCATCAACCACAACCAAACCGTCTTCATCACGTTTGTGCATTGCGCCCGAAGGACACACTTTCACACACGCTGGGTTAGTACAGTGGTTACAAGCGATAGATAGGTAGTAAGAAAAGACATCTTTCTGAACCCAGGTATCACCATCTTGAGTGAAGCCACCACCGGCATATTCGTATACGCGACGGTAGTTCGTTTTGATGTCTAGATCGTTATAATCTTTACAAGCAAGCTGACAGGTTTTACAACCCGTGCATTTACTTGAATCAATGTAAAAGCCGTATTGTTTCATTCCAACCTACCTTATGCTTTCTTTAGCGCTTTGATTTGAACTAGGTTTGTATGCTGAGGGTTACCCTTAGCAAGTGGGCTCGGGCGCTGAGTCGTCAGCACGTTGATAGAGCCTGCATGGTCGATCTTCTGACCATCTGGTGCGTACCATGCACCTTCGCCTAGTGCGACAACTCGAGGAAGAATCCTAGGTGTCACTTTCGCTGGAATATGTACTTCGCCACGGTCGTTGAAAATACTCACCATGTCGCCGCTATCAATACCACGTTCTTTTGCATCGATTGGGTTGATCCACAACTCTTGCGGTGCTGCTGCTTTGATTTCTGCAACGTTGCCGTAAGTCGAGTGAGTACGAGCCTTGTAGTGGAAACCGGTTAGCTGAAGTGGGTACTTCTCTGCTAGTGGGTCGTTATGACCTTCGAAAGAGTCCGCGTAAATCGGAAGTGGGTGAATCACTTCGTCTTCTTTCAGCTTCCAAGTCTTCGCGATATCAGCCAGTTGCTCTGAGTAGATCTCGATCTTGCCACTTGGTGTGGTCAGTGGGTTCGCTTCAGGATCTTTACGGAAATCTTCATAAGCGATGTAGTGGTGGTCGTAGCTACGTTTGTAGATACCCAGCTCTTTCATCTCTTCGAAGGTTGGCAGTGTTGGATCGTTCTTACGAGTTTCTGCGTAAAGGTGCTCAATCCATTGCTCTTGAGTACGGCCTTCGGTGAACTCTTTTTCTACGCCCATTCGTTTCGCAAGCTGAGTACACATCTCGTAGATAGATTTTGCTTCAAACTGAGGCTCAATCGCTTTCTGCGCGTAGATGAAGTAAGGCATGTTCGCCGCTTTACCGTCCATACACCAGTCGTCTTGCTCAGACGTTGTTAAGTCTGGCAGGATGATATCGGCGTACTTCGCTGAAGACGTCATATGGTTATCAACCACGACAATCATTTCACACGCACTTTCATCTTGAAGAATCGCGTGAGTCTTGTTGATGTCTGAGTGTTGGTTAATGATGCAGTTACCTGCGTAGTTCCAGATCATCTTGATTGGGTTCTTAAGGCGCTCTGCACCGCGAACACCATCAGTGATGTCGGTCATTTCATGGTGACGGTAAATCGCGTCTGTCCACATGAACATTGAAATAGACGTTTCAACTGGGTTTGGCACAGTAGGGAAGCGCACAAATGGAATGTTGATGTCGCTTTCACGAGCGCCTGTTGAACCGCCTGATACGCCCACAGAACCAGTGAGCAGTGACAGCATCGCGATTGCACGACACGCTAGTTCACCGTTCGCAGTGCGTTGTAAGCCCCAACCTTGGTGAATCGCACATGGTTTCGCTGTGCCCATTTCACGGCCAAGCTTAACGATGGTGTCAACTGGAATCCCCGTGATCTTAGAAGCCCATTCTGGTGTCTTCTCTACGCCATCTTCACCTAAACCTAGGATGTAAGATTTGTAGTCGCTGTTTGTAGGCGCTGATGCAGGAAGGGTCTTCTCATCGTAACCGATACAGTATTTGTCTAGGAACGGTTGGTCGACAAGGTCTTCAGTGATCATCACGTGTGCAAGACCCGCTACCAATGCCGCATCTGTAGAAGGACGAATTGGGATCCATTGATCTTCACGGCCACCGGCAGTATCGGTGTAGCGAGGGTCGATGATGATCGTTCTTGCGTTTGATTTGTTTTTGCTTTCAACGTAGTGGTGGATCTGGCCGCCACCAGACATACGCGTCTCAGCAGGGTTGTTACCAAACTGAATGTTAAGTTTAGTGTTCTCTAAATCAGAGAAAGAGTTGTTGTTTGCCCAACCGCCGTAGGTGTAGCTCAAGCCTTTCGTGATTTGCGCTGTTGAGTAGTCACCGTAATGGTTTAAGTAACCACCACTTAGGTTCATTAGACGAGCAATCAGCGTTTGAGCTGGTGGCCAAGATTTAGTAACCGTGCCGCCCAGCGTACCTGTACCGTAGTTTAGGTAGATAGTGTCGTTACCGTAGTCTTTGATAAGGCGTTGCATGGTGCCAGCGACTTCATCATAAGCCTCTTCCCAGCTAATACGCTTAAACTTACCTTCACCACGTTTACCCACACGTTTCATTGGGTACTTTAGGCGATCTGGGTTATAAACACGGCGGCGCATCGAGCGACCACGTAGACACGCACGAACTTGGTGATGACCGTATTCGTCAGTGCCTGTGTTGTCTGTTTCTACGTATTTGATTTCACCGTTTTGTACATGCATACGCAGTGGGCAGCGAGAGCCACAGTTTACTGTACATGCACTCCACACGATTTTCTCATCCACATTCTCAGCAACCGCAGCCGCTACTGGTTTGGATTTGAAAGGTAAAGCGATACCGCCCGCAAGTGCAGCTGCACTACCTACTGCAGAGGAAGCTTTCATGAAGCCTCTTCGAGTAAGATTCATTACCCCAGATTCTTTCTTATTCGTCATTCTAAGATGCCTTTTACTATTGATAGCTAGCACTTTATAGGTAGTTTGTTCTTTATGTATTTATTTCGAATTATTGATTGATTGGCATCAAATAAGTGTGGAATTTAAAGTTTATGAATTGAATGTATAAAATAGATCAAAGAATGAAATGAGTTAATTAATATAATTATCTTTAAACCTATAACGGTATAAATAATAATGATTATCGATACGCATAAATTATTGGGTTCGCTATTTTATCAAGCGACAAGTAAAGAACAGTTAATCACCATTGTCGAAGCTTTGGTTGAGAGCGAAGTACTCTCTGAAGAATGCTTGCAGGCATTAAGAAGCGAAGACGAAGATGCGCTCGCAGCAGAGTTCAGCCGCCTGTTTGAAGGCGTTGGAGACATGCCAGCTCCGCCTTGGGGTTCTGTGTACCTAGATAAAGACCGCGTTGTGTTTGGTGCTTCTACGGTTGAGTATCGCCAGTTTTTAGAATTGAATCAGATTGAATTAGACACTGGGTTAAGAGAGCCGGAAGATCAATTTGGTTTAATGTTATTCGCTCATGCGTATTTGTTAGAAAATAATAATATTAATTCAGCTGGTGAATTACTTGAGGGTCACTTATTAACTTGGTCTTCTGTTTATTTAGAAAAACTAAATAAAGCATCAGAGTTATCTTTTTATAAAAAGCTATCGGTTGATGTAATAGATTGGTTTAAGTACTTAATATCTGAATATAATTTAAACGTTGCTACTAAAAAGTTATATATCGACTAATGTCTGAACAAATAAATTCAAATAGACGCGGTTTCTTAACTCGACTTTCTAAACCGGTTAAAGCAGCCGCGAATTATGAAGAGATATCACAGCGCTTGCATGCAAGACCGCCAAGAGCGGTCGATGAGGTGCTGTTTGAGCGTCTTTGCGACGGTTGTGGATTGTGTGAACAATCGTGTCCAAATAGCGTTATTGAGATGCTAGAGGGCAGTGCGCTGCTGAATTTGGATTACAACAGTTGTTCTATGTGTAACAAATGCACTGAAGTGTGTCGGACCGGCGCACTTCATCCAACGGCCACGCCTTATATCGACCTCAAGCCGAGCTTTGCGGATAGCTGCAATAATTACATGCAAATGGACTGTTCAGCATGCCAAACGGCGTGTTCAGCTGGTGCAATACACATCGAAGTAGGAGAGTTGCCTACAGTGGACAAAGATAAGTGTAACGGCTGTGGAGAGTGCCGAAGCGCTTGTTATATTGGCTCTGTGACTCTTAACCTGACTCAGCAATAAACGTTTGGCTTTGTATGACACAAGCCAACAGGAATATTTGGTTGAGTGATAGACGAGTCGCTTTAGATACCTAAAGACATAAATAGAAAAGGGTCCGCATTCCTAAAGGAAGCGGACCCTTTTTTGATTCTTATTGACGATATTCGAACAAAGTGACCTAAAGCCAGCTGGCTTATGCGCGTTTTTGCTTGTTTCTATGAATAACGTTACTCAGCGATAGCTCAGTCTTTGCTTTACAGATACAAGGCAATATCTCATTACCTTGCGTGTAAGCCATAGCAAAACCAACGTACTCGACCTCACCAGAATCCAACGTGCAGCGGCAAGCGCCACAGTGACCATCTCGGCAGTTGTATTCTGGCTCTAACCCAGCTTGTTCCATTGTTTCCAACAGAGTGTTTGAAGGGTTAGATTCAATTGAAGTCAGTTTGTTGATTTTGATTGTTGGCATTACAGCTCAAATCCTTCAAAGTCGTCAGCTTTTACTTCGTTGTCGATTTGGCCAACTAGGTAAGAACTGATTTCTGCTTCTTGTGGAGCAACTTGAACGTTATCTGAAGACAACCAAGCGTTGATCCATGGAATTGGGTTCGACGTTGCTGCTGGGTAAGCCGTACCTAGGCCAACAGCCTGCATACGGATGTTGGTAATGTACTCAACGTATTGGCAAAGAATGTCTTTGTTCAGACCAATCATAGAGCCATCTTTGAATAGGTATTCTGCCCACTCTTTCTCTTGCTCAGCCGCTTCTTTGAATAGGTCGAAACACTCTTGCTTACACTCTTCAGCGATCTGCATGAATTCAAAATCATCTTGACCATTGCGTAGCAAGTTGATCATGTGCTGTGTACCAGTAAGGTGAAGGGCTTCATCACGAGCGATTAGCTTGATGATCTTCGCGTTACCTTCCATTAGCTCACGCTCAGCGAATGCAAATGAACATGCGAAACTTACGTAGAAACGAATCGCTTCTAGTGCGTTTACAGACATTAGACATAGGTAAAGTTTCTTCTTCAGGTCGTGAAGTGAAATCTTAACGTCTTCGCCGTTGATGCTGTGGTTGCCTTCACCGTAGCGGTGGTAGTCAGCCGTTAGCTTGATTAGGTCGTCGTAGTAGAAAGCGATGTCTTTAGCACGCTTCAGAATCTCTTCATTTTCAACGATGTCGTCGAATACTACGCCTGGATCATTCACGATGTTACGGATGATGTGCGTGTAAGAACGAGAGTGAATCGTTTCAGAGAAAGACCAAGTTTCAATCCAAGTTTCAACTTCTGGTAGAGATACCAATGGAAGTAGGGCAACGTTAGGGCTGCGGCCTTGGATTGAATCTAGAAGCGTTTGGTACTTCAAGTTAGAGATGAAGATGTGCTTTTCATGCTCAGGAAGCTTGTTGTAGTCGATACGGTCGCTAGACACGTCTACTTCTTCTGGACGCCAGAAGAAAGAAAGCTGCTTCTCGATAAGCTTTTCGAAGATTTCGAATTTTTGTTGGTCGTAACGTGCAACGTTTACCGACTGACCCAAGAACATTGGTTCTTTTAGTTGGTCATTTTTTTGCTGAGAAAAAGTACTGTAAGCCATAAATGCCTCAAATCCTTTAAAGACCCGTAATAAAACGGACCCTGTTAATGCTTTAAACCCAGAGAAGATAACTCTTCTCTGGGGTCTTAATGTTTATTGCGGTTTAGATCTTACAACCGCCGCCTTCACAATCTTCTTCCGGCACTTGAACTGCATCGCCTTGGTCGTCTTTAGCACCATCACGAGTGTTATGGTAGTAAAGCGTCTTAACACCGTACTTGTACGCTGTTAGTAGGTCTTGAAGCAGCTTCTTCATTGGTACTTTACCGCTGTCGTAAACACTTGGGTCATAGTTAGTGTTTGCAGAGATAGCTTGGTCAACGAATTTTTGCATGATACCCACTAGGTGTAGGTAACCGTCGTTAGAACCAATGTTCCAAAGTAGCTCGTAGTTCTCTTTAAGATTTAGGAAATCTGGAACCACTTGCTTAAGGATGCCGTCTTTCGATGCTTTCACTGATACGTAACCACGTGGTGGCTCGATACCGTTAGTCGCGTTCGAGATTTGAGACGATGTCTCAGAAGGCATAAGCGCTGTTAGCGTAGAGTTACGCAGACCGTGCTCCATGATCTCTTCACGTAGAGAATCCCAATCGTAGTGCAGTGGCTCTTCACATACTAAGTCGATATCTTTTTTGTAAGTATCGATTGGCAGTAGGCCTTTCGCGTAGTTGGTCTCGTGGAAAGATGGGCAACGGCCTTGCTCTTTCGCTAGTTCAACAGATGCTTTTAGTAAGTGGTATTGAATTGCTTCAAAAGTACGGTGAGTCAGGCCATTCGCGCTGCCATCAGAGTACTTAACACCATTCTTCGCTAGGTAGTATGCGTAGTTGATTACACCTACACCTAAAGTACGACGGTTCATTGTCGACTTGTATGCAGCTGGAAGCGGGTAGTCTTGGTAATCAAGCAGTGCATCTAGAGCACGAACAACCAGCTCAGAAAGCTCTGCTAGGTCGTCCAGTTCATTGATTGCGCCAAGGTTGAATGCTGAAAGCGTACATAGTGCAATTTCGCCTTCGTCATCTTCTACGTTAGAAAGTGGCTTAGTAGGAAGCGCGATTTCTAGACATAGGTTCGATTGACGAACAGGTGCTACTTCAGAATCAAACGGGCTGTGTGTATTACAGTGGTCAACGTTCTGAATGTAGATACGACCAGTAGAAGCACGCTCTTGCATTAGCAGAGAGAAAAGCTCAACGGCTTTAACCGTTTCACGCTTCACTGAAGGATCGTTTTCGTACTTAACGTATAGCTCTTCAAAACGGTCTTGGTTTTCGAAGAACGCATCGTAAAGGCCAGGTACGTCTGAAGGTGAGAACAGGCTGATGTTGCCACCCTGAACTAGGCGAGAGTACATAAGCTTGTTCAGCTGTACGCCGTAATCCATGTGACGAACTCGGTTCTCTTCAACGCCGCGGTTGTTTTTCAGTACTAATAGAGACTGAACTTCACCGTGCCATAGTGGGTAGAATACCGTTGCTGCACCGCCACGAACACCACCTTGAGAACAACATTTTACTGCTGTTTGGAAGTATTTGTAGAAAGGGATACAGCCTGTGTGGAACGCTTCACCATTACGGATTTCAGAACCAAGCGCACGGATACGACCTGCGTTGATACCAATACCAGCACGTTGAGATACGTAACGAACAATTGAGCTTGCTGTCGCGTTGATTGAATCAAGGCTGTCACCACACTCGATCAGTACACAAGAACTGAATTGACGAGTAGGCGTACGTACACCAGACATGATCGGTGTAGGTAGAGAAATCTTAAACGTAGACGATGCGTCGTAAAAACGTTTGATGTAGTCAAGACGAGTCGATTTCGGGTATTTAGCGAATAGACACGCAGCAACTAAAATGTAAAGGAACTGAGCACTCTCGTAGATTTCTTTCGTTACACGGTTTTGCACGAAGTATTTACCTTCGAGCTGCTTAACCGCTGCGTAAGAGAAGTCTAAGTCACGTTTGTGGTCGATGTACTCGTCAAGCTCTTCGAATTCAGCTTTCGTGTAATCTTCCATAAGGTGGCTATCGTATTTACCCATATCAACCAGTTTTGCAACGTGGTCATACAGTGCAGGCGGCTCGTATTCGCCGTACGCTTTTTTACGTAGGTGGAATACAGACAGACGTGCTGCTAGATATTGGTAATCAGGAGTCTCTTCAGAGATTAAATCCGCTGCTGACTTGATGATAGTTTCATGAATGTCAGTAGTGGTGATGCCATCGTAAAACTGAATGTGAGCTTTCAATTCTACTTGTGATACAGAAACATTGTGCAAGCCTTCAGCTGCCCATGTAATCACGCGATGGATCTTCTCTAGATCGATCGTTTCTTTGCGCCCGTTACGCTTGGTAACAGTAAGTTGTTGGTTCATTCTGCTTAATTTCCCTAACAAAACTGAACAAGGCCGTGTTTTTGTGTATTTCTGTGTAATTTTTGTAAATTACGTTTCGGCTTTGTGATCTTGGTCTACCCATACATTGTAGTTCAAACACAACATATAGGGGTCATTTGTTTGTTGGGTTACAAGATAGTGCTACAACTGATATTTTTCAAGGTAAAGAAATGGGGTTGCTTGTGGATAAGTGGTGGATTGAAAAAAAACTGTAAGTGACCACTAACTGATGAGGTTATATGTGACTTGATTGTATAAAAGTCGGCTTTTAATGATGCTTTATTTTTGCACGCCCATAAAAAAAAATTCCTTGATCTTTGGCCAAAATGGGCGATTGATTTTAGGCGATTAAATTTAAATCGAGGTGGTCAAAATGGAAGCTAGCGCACGAAATTTAGACTGAAAAAAGTCGCAAAGTTATGGTAATTGCAACTCTTTTCATTCGTCTTTTTTACAAAAGGTTTTACGGTAGGGCTACCGATATTTTTTAGCCAAAGTTTTGCGTGTGGACGATGTAGTTTACGTCTACATTTGTGCCTAAACGATAAGTGTCCGTAAGAGGATTGTAGTGCAGCCCTGTAATCCCTAGTTCTTGCAGCGGAGTGTTATCGACCATCTTGATAAGTTCTGCAGGGCGAATGAACTTCTCGTGCTCATGAGTGCCCTCAGGAACAATCTTAAGTAGCTTTTCTGCACCAACAATAGCGAACAGGTAAGATTTGAAGTTACGGTTCAAGGTAGAGAAGAACACGTGGCCGCCCGGTTTCACCAATTTCGAACAGGCAGTGATAACAGATTGTGGGTCAGGAACGTGTTCAAGCATTTCCATGCACGTTACCACATCGTACGTCTGTGGGTTCTGTTCTGCGTGGTCTTCGATAGTGCTCTGGATGTAATCGAGCTTGGTGCCCGTTTCTAATGCGTGAAGGCGCGCGACTTCTAGCGGTTCTTTACCCATGTCTAGGCCTGTCACTATCGCACCTTCAACCGCCATGCTTTCTGCAAGAATACCGCCGCCGCAGCCAACATCGAGGACTTTCTTACCAAATAGGCCTTCAGTCTTCTCTAATACGTAATTTAGTCGCAGTGGGTTGATTTGATGTAGTGGCTTAAATTCGCCTTCTAGATCCCACCAGCGTGACGCCATGTCTTCGAATTTCTTGATTTCTGCTGGGTCTACGTTCTGTGATTTAGTCATAATCGGCATTTCCAAGTTAAATAATGCATCCATGAAATTGCAGGCATTATAACTTGCCTTTTCGCGCTGACCAGAAGATCTACAATTTTGCTAGTTTATTGGATGTAAAGTGACCATGTTTCAGCAAGATATGATGCGGAGGTGCAATTTCTCATCAATTGATTGGCTACAAGGGTCACAAGATGGTAAAAGGAGAGGGAAAGTGATGCCTCCGTAGGTAAATTTGTGTTATATTTTTCGGTCTTATACGTATTCAAAAATACGATCTGACTATAGAGGGAAAATGGCTCTATGAGCGATCTAGCGAAAGAGATCACGCCCGTAAATATTGAAGATGAGCTTAGAGGTTCATACCTAGACTACGCGATGTCCGTCATCGTTGGTCGTGCCCTTCCAGATGTGCGTGATGGCCTAAAACCTGTACACCGCCGCGTTTTGTTCGCGATGAATGTACTAGGTAATGATTGGAACAAACCATATAAAAAGTCTGCTCGTGTAGTAGGTGATGTAATCGGTAAATACCACCCACATGGTGATAGTGCTGTATACGATACTATTGTTCGTATGGCGCAACCGTTCTCACTGCGTTACATGCTAGTTGATGGCCAAGGTAACTTTGGTTCTATCGATGGCGACTCCGCGGCTGCAATGCGTTATACCGAAGTTCGTATGGCGAAAATTGCTCACGAGCTCCTGGCTGACCTTGATAAGGAAACTGTGGATTACGTACCGAACTACGATGGTACAGAACAAATTCCAGCAGTACTTCCTACAAAAATTCCTAACCTATTGGTAAACGGTGCTTCTGGTATCGCAGTAGGTATGGCTACCAACATCCCACCACATAACCTTGGTGAAGTTGTTGATGGCTGTTTAGCATTTATCAATAATGAAGATATCACTATTGATGAGCTAATGGACTATATCCCTGGTCCTGACTTCCCAACAGCAGCACTTATCAGTGGTCGTAAAGGCATCGTAGATGCTTACAAGACTGGCCGCGGTAAGGTTTACATGCGTTCAAAAGCGGATATCGAAGTAGAGAAGAATGGTAAAGAAACCATTATCGTTACTGAGATCCCTTACCAAGTAAACAAAGCTCGTTTGATCGAGAAGATTGCTGAACTGGTTAAAGATAAGAAAGTAGAAGGCATCAGTGCACTGCGTGACGAGTCTGATAAAGACGGTATGCGTATTGTTATTGAATGTAAGCGTGATGCAGTAGGCGAAGTGGTTCTTAACAACCTATACGCTCAAACTCAACTGCAAACGACTTTCGGTATCAACATGGTTGCGTTGAATAACGGTCAACCACAGTTGTTCAACATCAAAGACATGCTTAAGTGCTTCGTAGACCACCGTCGCGAAGTTGTGACTCGTCGTACTATCTTCGAATTGAAGAAAGCACGCGACCGTGCACACATCCTTGAAGCATTGTCTCTAGCACTTGCTAACATTGATGAAATCATTGAACTGATCAAGAGCGCGCCAACACCAGCAGAAGCTAAAGTTGGTTTAGTGTCTCGTGGTTGGGATCTTGGTAACGTTGCTTCAATGCTTGAGCGTGCAGGTACTGACGCAGCTCGTCCTGATTGGTTAGAAGACCAATACGGCATCCGCGATGGTCAATACTTCCTAACGGAAACACAAGCACAAGCTATTCTAGAACTTCGTCTTCACCGCCTAACAGGCCTTGAGCACGAGAAGATTCTAGACGAGTACAAAGCCCTTCTAGAAGAAATCGCTGAGCTAATGCACATTCTTGCAAGCACTGAGCGTTTGATGGAAGTTATCCGTGAAGAACTTGAAGCAGTACGTGAAATCTATGGCGACGAGCGTCGTACAGAAATCACAGCGGCAGTTCATGACATCGACATGGAAGAGCTGATTGCTCAAGAAGACGTTGTAGTAACGCTTTCTAACGCAGGTTACGTTAAGTACCAAATCCTAAGCGACTACGAAGCTCAGCGTCGTGGTGGTAAAGGTAAGAGTGCAACTAAGATGAAAGATGAGGATTACATTGAGCGTCTGCTTGTTGCTAATACTCACGATAACATCCTATGTTTCTCTACTCGTGGTAAGACATACCGTCTGAAAGTTTACCAACTGCCATTAGCAAGTCGTACTGCTCGTGGTAAGCCTATCGTTAACATTCTTCCTCTAGAAGAAGGTGAGCGTATCACGGCTATCCTGCCTGTTTCTGAGTTCTCTAACGAGAAATTCATCTTCATGGCAACGGGTGACGGTACTGTTAAGAAGACATCACTGGATCAGTTCGCAAACGTACGTGCTAACGGCCTAATTGCAGTTAACCTACGTGACGATGATTCACTGATTGGCGTTGACATCACTAACGGTGATAGCGACATCATGCTGTTCTCTAAATCGGGCAAAGTTGTTCGTTTTAACGAGGACAAAGTACGTGCAATGGGCCGTACTGCCTCTGGTGTTCGTGGTATGAAGCTTCCAGAAGACGATCAAGTAGTATCGTTGATTGTTCCTTCTAACGAAGGCGATATCCTAACTGTGACTCAAAACGGTTACGGTAAGCGTACTGAACTAGCTGAATACCCAACGAAAGGCCGTGCAACGCAAGGTGTGGTTTCTATCAAAGTCTCTGAACGTAATGGCCCAGTTGTTGGCGCTGTTCAAGTTGAAGAAGGCGACGAAATGATGATGATCACCGACGCAGGTACGCTAGTACGTACTCGCGTTGCGGAAGTGAGCCAAGTTGGTCGTAACACTCAAGGTGTAACACTGATTCGTACTTCTGACGACGAGAACGTTGTAGGTCTACAACGTATCGACGAAGTAGAAGAAGCTGAGGTTGTTGAAGGCGAAGCTGAAGTAGCAAACGCTGAAGCAGCAGTCGTTTCTGAATCAAGTGAAGAGCAAGCATCAGACGCTTCTGATAGCGAGCAAGACACTGAGTAATCTTTCACTTCTATAAATAGAAGTTGAGACAAAAAGCCGAGCCATTGTGCTCGGTTTTTTATTACCTAGAATTTGGCTGTGACTTGTTTAAAAGCCAATAGCTAAACCTCGATCAATATTGTTTTAGTGAGAAAAAGGTACAGTAAAGCGTCAATGAAAGGAGAATGGAATGGATATCTGGTTACTGATTGCTTTGCTGCTAATGAGCCTATTTCTAGTGGCAATCGTGATCGCATCAAACAGAAAAACCAGTCATCTTAAAGGCAACCTCCTTATTTCATGTGTGGCGATATTAGCCAGCATTCTGGTTTGGTCTCAGATGAAACAAGAAGCCCCTCAACTTACTTCAAGTGACGACAGCAGCTATACAGCAACAGATTTCCAAAATGAACTTCAGCAGAGCCTGGAGGAGGACCCTAATCAATCAGACCTTTGGTTTAAGCTTGGTGGTGTTTATATGCAGAAAGGGGAGTTTGACGCTGCATTTACCTGTTACGACTATGCGATTCGTTTAGACCCACAGGCGCCTTCAGGGCTTTATGCAGCTAAAGCGAGCGCCTTGTATTACCTAAGTTCACAGGCGATGAGTGATGATGTGAAAGTGCTCTTAAATCAATCCATGGAGCTTGATCCCAACGATCGTACGGCATTGATGTTGATAGCGACCGATCACTTCATCAGTATGCGCTACCAACAAGCGATCGATGCTTGGACTCAAATTCTCGATTCTAACCAGAAAGGCATTGATCGTGTCTCTATTATCCATTCGATCAACCAAGCTAAGCAAATGATCCGTTAAACGGGCACTATCTGTAATTTCGAGATTATTTGCTTTCTTGCATCTCAATTAAACCGCCAGCGTTGTGGATCTGTGTAAACCCTTGAGCTTTCAAATACTGGTAAGCTTGTCCTGAGCGGTTACCACTGCGGCAATACAAAACGATAGGTTGAGCTTTGTCTATGCTGGCAAAGTGCGTAGCGACTTCAGAAAGAGGGTAGTTAATCGCATTGTCCAGATGACCTTGCTTGAACTCTCCTGGTGTCCTGACATCAACGACCAGCGCACCTTCCTCAATCATTTCCCACCCAGTTTCTGCTCGTTCTGAGGCGTGAAGTCCTGAACTTGTTAATGCGATGCATAATGCCGAAAGCGAAAGTAAGTGCTTCATTCTTTGTTCCTTGAATTAGCTAAAAGGTAATGTGAAATTGGGACGGTTGAGTGCGCCCAAATCTAAAAAACCAGCCACACCTTTACAGTGTGACTGGTTTTATCTTATTGGTCTATTTGAAGGAACTAGTATTCGTAGTTAGCTTCACGCTTTTCAGCTTGCTCTTCCCACTTAGGAACCACGGTGTCTAAGAAGTGTTGCTTCTCAGCATTCATCTTATCCATGTCCATTCCAAGCGCTTTTTGAGCCGCTTCTTTGGTCGAAATATCTGGAATCTCGATTGGATCAGTGATGCCTTTCTTCGCCAGTAGACGAACAATCTTAGTTCGAGCATCGGCTGCGCGGTCAACGGCAGTACCTAGTACTTCTAGAGCGATTTCAGGGGCGTGCATATGAACACCATGAGATGCAATAGCGTAGTCCCAGCGCCATTGAGCATGACGAATATCCAGTAGGATAGGTTCCATCTCTTGCTCGGTCGCACCCGCTTCCCATGCTGCGCCAGCTTCAAAGTGAGCGGCTACGATTTGTTTCTCAGCAGTCAGCTTCATGTTCAGCACTTGCGCTTTACGGCTTGAAACGATGTTACGCATGGTCTCTTTAGATTGAGTGTGACAGTTTGCACAGGTATCTTCGAAGCGGTCGAATGGGTTACCCACTTTATGGTCGGTATAAACGGTGCCATCTTCTTTGGTCACTTTCGGCATATGACAGTCAGCACAAACGACTTTGTTCTTACCGTGGATGCCTTCGCGCCATGTTTCGAAGCCTGGGTGCTGTGCTTTCAGCATTGGCGCTTTCGATACTTTGTGCGTCCAATCTTTAAAGCCGATTCCATCGTAATACTCTTCCATTTGCTCAACACGAGTCCCTTTGTCCCAAGGGAACTTCACGCCTTTAGTTGGCCCTGTGAAGTAGTATTCCACGTGGCACTGAGCACAAACAGAAGCTTGTTGGTCTAAACGGCTTTGCTCATCAAACTTTTTACCAATCGCTTCAAATGCACGTTCAACATAAGGGCGTGTCACCTTCAGTGCTGGCTCACCATTTTTAAAGCCTTCGCTTTGGGTATCGTGACAATCTGCACAGCCAATAGGATTCACAATCTCGTTGCCAAGACGTGCCCATTTACCTTCAAAATAACCGTCTTCACCACGCTCTTCGATAACACGTGCTACGTCTGGGCTTTTACAACTCCAACACGCCATTGGCATAGGGCCTGAGCTTTCGTCGGTCGGACCGCCAGTACGCAAGGTTTGTCTTACATCGTCAATCGCATAGAAGTGGCCGCGCGCTTTGTTGTAGTCTTTTGCGAACCCGTAGCCAGCCCACATGATCACCATATTTGGATCTTCTTTTAGCGCATCTTCAATAGTTTCACTTTCTGACGTTTGTCTCCATGAGTGGTATTGATCAGGGTGGTTTTGCTCGAACTGGTCGTTACGAGGATCACCAATTTCTTTTTGTTCAGACGCAGCAAAACTGGTCGCGCTTACTAGTGATGCGCTAACCATTAATAATGCTGTGACGGAATTACGTATCCAATGCTTTTTCACAGTGATATCTCCAATATACTGATTTTTATACCAAGCGTTGTGAGTTTGCTATTCAAATTAAGAACTGGAGAATTGCTGTTTATATTAATTCATAAATAAACACATTTTGTTACGTGTCGGATGTTTGCTTGTTTTAGATCAATTAATGACAGTGACTTCAATCACGTTGAAGTTTATATAACCCTAAAGGGGTATGTGGACATCAAGTTAGACTGGTCTTATTGAGAATTATTATCATATATAACAAATAATTACCCGACATGCCCTCACTATAAATAGGGTGATTGTGTTCACATATTACCCTTTGTATATTTCGCTTTACCTAATTAGGGGTATATTCTAAATATAGAAAGCGTTGTGGCTTATCCAAAATAAGAATTGATATCATTTAAGCGGTAATAATATCGTTTAAGGGTACTTTTGTTTAACCGGAATATTATTTAGTTGAGAGTTAAATAATGCCGGTATAAGGAAAGGATAAAATGGGCAATATTAAATTGGCCATAGTCATAATGCTTAAATCCCTTCTAGCATTCTGCCTCTATGGTTATTCCATTCATGCTGTTGCAGAGCCTGCTGTTACGCCAGTAGGAGAGTCAACAAGACATGAAGTCGAATTAATACGTGACAAAGATTACAAGTGTGTCCAATGCCATAAAGATTCTAAAGAAACGGTATTTGGTTCACATGGTGAGAGTGCGCACGCTTTGCTTGGCCGTGAAGTGAATTGCACAGATTGTCATAGTTCTATTGGCCCCGATCACCGTGATGGTGCACCTGAGGTGGTGAAGTATCGCGCGGCTCAATCACAACCCGGAACCGAAAAGGTTTTCCTCGATCCTAGCTTAATCCTAGATGCCAACAGCCAATGTATAGATTGTCATAAGCCTGATGATCTGCGCGAAGCGAGCTGGACCCACGACGTTCATGCGCAAAACTTAACGTGTTCAAACTGTCACGATGTGCATGCGAGTGAAGCGAAGGTGCTTGGCTTAGATAAGAAGCAAACCATCAAGCTGTGTGTGGATTGCCATTCAGACTTCAACCAGAAGAAAGAAGGGGAGTAATCTATGAGCTGCTCAAGAAGAAACTTTTTAGCTGGCGCGGGTGCCGTTATTTTTACTACAGGTGTTGCGGGAACCGCAGCGGTGACAAGTCGTAAAACGTTGGCCAATGTTCAAGAGGATGGGGCTAAACGTTATGGAATGATTCATGACGAAACCGCGTGTATTGGTTGCACAGCTTGTACAGAAGCTTGTCGTGAAGTAAACAAAGTACCTGAAGGTGTATCGCGCTTAGAAATTATTAAGAGTGAGCCCCAAGGCGAATATCCCAATGTTGATTACCGTTTTACTCGTAACTCTTGCCAGCATTGTGATAACGCACCTTGTGTGATGGTTTGCCCAACAGGCGCGGCCTACAAAGATGAAAAAACCGGCATTGTCGACGTTCATCAAGAGAAGTGTGTCGGTTGTGGTTATTGTCTATTGGCTTGCCCATATCAAGTGCGCTTTTTCCATCCTGAGAACAAATCCGCAGATAAATGTAACTTCTGTCGTGATACCAATCTTGCACAAGGGAAGTTGCCTGCTTGTGTCGAATCTTGCCCGACCAATGCGCTGGTCTTTGGCGATCTAAATGACCCTGAGAGTGAGATAAACCAGGTGCTTCAATCTGAGGTGGTTTACAGAGATAAAGCTTATCTAGGTACTCAGCCAAAACTCTATAAAGTGCCACACCAAAAAGGGGAGATTTGATTATGAGTGCATGGGACGCAGCTTTTCAGTCTGGTACCGTGGTATGGGACTGGATTATAGCAATCTATCTATTTCTCGCGGGGATGTCGGCGGGTGCCGTAATGATCTCCATTTACCTAAAGCGTAAGGTTATTGAAGGCGATCCTGCTCATAATGGTGTGCTAAAGGCCACGGCTTTTCTTGCGCCATTTGGGATCATTTCAGGTCTGCTTATCTTGGTTTTCCACCTGACAAAACCGTTATCCTTTTGGAAGATCATGATCTTCTATAATCCAACGTCTGTGATGTCGATGGGTGTGATCTTATTCCAAGTATATATGGTGATCTTATTCCTTTGGATCGGTATTATATTTAGAGATCAAATAGTCGTGTTCTTGAATGATCAAGCATGGCTAAAAGGGCGACTTGATTTTGTCGGTAATTGGATTGGCAAATTAGAAGTGTTTGAGAATGCTCTGGAAATATTCTTAGCTGTTCTTGCTCTTATGCTTGCCGCTTATACCGGATTCTTGCTTTCAGCTTTAAATACTTTCCCACTATTGAATAACCCAGTACTGCCGATTTTGTTCTTGTTCTCGAGTTTATCTTCGGGTGCGGCGGCGTGTATTTTATTTGGTGTGTTGGTCTTTAAAGAATCACCTCATAGCCCGAGTATTTCATGGATCCACGGATTTGAACGTCCGGTAGTGATGTTTGAATTGTTTGTTCTGATTACTTTCTTTACTGGGCTGATCTTTGCTGGTGGTCAAAGTGAGCAAGCAGTATGGAATGCAATTGGCAGTGGCTTCTGGGCAAGTTGGTTCTGGTATGGCGTCATCGGTGTTGGGATGGTTTTACCGTTGTTGCTGAATGCCGTTACGCCGACTTCAATTCGCCATAGCTCGGTGTATATTTTCTCCGTGACTTCGCTAAGTCTAATGGGCGTATTAATGCTGCGAACTTTTGTCCTTTATGCAGGGCAGTTAACGATAGCTTAATTTTGCTCAAGTTTATTAGTGAGCAGATGTTGGATACTAAATATCTGCTTATTAATGAACATGCTTTAAATAAACATGAGATGCGTGTTCAGATCGGCTCTGCTCAAGCGGAGCCTTATTGAGGTGATATGGTCGGTTCTTTGGGGCTGTTTAGTTTAGTGTTGGTTGCTGTACTCAGTAGCATTATTGGTGTGCATTCGTTTTATCAAATGCTAAACAAACGGACGCAAAATATAGGTTTAATCCGCAGTTTCTCTCTTTCAAGTGCATTGTTTTCTCTCACTTCTGTCACATTGCTTGGCTATGCTTTTGTCAGTGATGACTTCTCTATTCTCTATGTCGCTGAACATTCAAATACTCAATTACCCTCATTTTTTAAGCTCGCAGCCGTATGGGCTGGCCATGAAGGTTCCTTGTTATTTTGGGTGCTGACGATCAGCGTCTGGTCTGGCGTGATCGCCTTACAAAAACACTATTCGAATGAATACCAAAGCCGAGTGCTGTGGGTGATGAACCTACTGCTCGCGATATTTGCTTGGTTCACGTTATTCGCATCAAATCCGTTTGAAATGAACTCGATCTTGCCGCTAGAAGGGCGTGACCTTAACCCAATGTTGCAAGATGTCGGTCTGATCTTTCACCCGCCATTACTTTACCTTGGCTATGTCGGCTTTTCTGTGGTGCTGGCATTTGCAGTTGCCGCTTTGCTGGTTGATCCAATTGAATTTGATTGGGTTGCTCATTGTCGCAGTTGGTGTCTAGCCGCTTGGATCTTTTTAACTGCAGGGATCATTCTTGGTTCTTGGTGGGCGTATTACGAATTAGGCTGGGGCGGCTGGTGGTTCTGGGATCCTGTTGAAAATGCCAGCTTGTTGCCGTGGCTTACTTCAACAGCTTTACTGCACAGTCTAGGCGTTGCTAAGGGCAAACAACAGCTCTTGAAATGGTCTCTCAGCCTTGCTTTCATTACGTTTTGTTTGAGTATCTTAGGCACCTTTATTGTTCGTTCTGGCGTATTAACGTCGGTGCATGCTTTTGCTGTTGACCCAACCAAAGGTATCGCACTGCTACTTATATTAGTGTTGGTACTGGTGAGCTCATTTTCTCTGCTTATCATCAGAGGAGAGTCTTTTGAATCTAACCCGATTACTAGCTTCGCGAGTAAGAGCTTTTTAAGTTTAGTCGCGGTGCTCATCTTTGTCCTGGCGACCGCTGTTGTGGTGTTTGGTACGTTTTATCCAATGGTCTTTGAACTGCTTGGGTTGGGGAACATATCGGTAGGTGCGCCTTACTTTAATCTGTTGATTGCTCCTTTGGCTTTGCTTGCGTTAGCCGTCGTCGGCTTAGCCCCTTTACTGAGTATTAAACCTCAAGCGACTAAAGGTGTTATTTCATCGCTAGCTGTGGCGTCATCGGTACTTGGTTATGCTTGTTATTCTTGGCAAGTAGAACAGGTACAACTACAAGTGATGGCACTGCTGACTTGGGGCCTCGCATTCTGGGTGTTACTCACTCATGTTTACGGCTTAGTGGTTACCCGAAGTTCTAAGTTCCAACGCAAAGTCTGGGTGATGACCTTTGCCCATGTTGGGGTTTCAGTGTTAGCGGTAGGTGCCGCGATGAATAGCTACCACTCGTTTGAGCGCAGCTATAAGTTAAGCCCGGGTGTAGAACAGGTGGAATTCATGGACTGGACGCTTTCTCATCGTGATACCGAGCTCTATGTCGCCTCCAACTTTACTGCAGAAAAAGCGATACTCGAATTAGATGCTAGCGAGCAAAGCTTTTCCATCGCGCCAGAAAGAAGACACTACCAAGTTCGTGTTATGAACATGAGTGAGCCTGCAATGAAGTGGTTCTGGCATGGCGATGTTTATATCACCATGGGCGAGAAAGTCGATTCCACCGCTTACGCATTTCGTGTTCAGTATAAGGCGTATGCGCGCTGGATCTGGTTTGGTGGGCTGTTCTCCATTATCGGCGCTTTGCTCTCATTGACTCATCGTAAAAAGAAAACCGTTAAGGCGTCACAGTATGCATACCAGCGTTCGTAACAAGCTAATTACTCTAATTGCCTTAGCATTGATTGTGGTGCTGGGATTTGTCTTTGCGCTTGATAATAAGCAGCAGTCGACCATTGTGTCTGAACAACAAAGGGCATTTCCAGAATTTACATCGACTGCGTTAGTGAATAGTGAAGGCGTCAATGGTCAGCAGAAAATTACGCTTACTGATGTCACGCAGCACCCTTATCAACTGGTTAATGTATGGGCATCTTGGTGCGGGATATGTAAAACCGAACATTCATTTTTGCTTCAACTTCACGATAAAAGCATTCCCATCGTTGGGCTCAATTATCGAGATAACTCTGGGGCTGCGATTAACGTGTTATCGAACGATGGCAACCCGTACTCAACCGTGATCAGTGACCCTCAAGGCAAGTTAGCATTAGAGTTGGGCGTAATCGGCACACCTGAAACGTATTTGGTTGATGCCAATGGCCAGATCATTAAAAAGCTATTGGGCGTGATTAATGAAATGGTATGGAAAGATGAGCTTGCGATGTATTTTGATGGTGTGAATGGATGATGAAGTCTCTAGTACAAACCTTGTTTATGCTGTCAGCTCTTTTAGTGATTAGCCTTTCAACCATGGCTGAAGATCTGTTTACTGCCAGTAATAAAGAGACGAGTATTCAAGTTGAACTGTTTGAGTTTGAAAACCCAGAACAACAGCAACGTGCTATTAGCTTGGCGAAAACGTTACGCTGCCCACAATGTCAAAACCAAAATCTGATTGAATCCAACTCACCAATAGCAAAAGACTTACGCTTTGTTGTGTTCAATATGGTGAAAGCAGGGAAGAGTAATAATGAGATTACTCGATATATGACGGAAAGATTTGGTGAATTTGTACTTTATAAGCCGGCGATGAAGGTTTCAAATCTATTACTTTGGTTGCTACCGAGCCTATTATTTCTCTTATTTATATATTTATCAGTAAAAAGTGTTAGGAAGAGCTCATAAAAATTGTGTATTACTGTTTACCAATTGACCTGTATTTTGTAACATTGACCGATTATAAAGGCTAAGCACTGCTATATAAGGATGTATCTGTGGATAACGTAATCTCAAATTTAAAGAAAGAGTTCCATACTCATGTCCGATCTGATAAATGGGCAGAAAAATACAGTGCAAAGTCGAGCATTTCTACGCTTACTCAAGAAGAGTTAACCGAATTAGAGAACGCTTGGGTTCAGCTTGTCATCTGGAAGCAAACTCAAGTAAGTTGATCGTTCTGTAAAAAATCGTAGTCTTAGTCGCAACTGATTAATTTATAACCCCATGTTGGTCATCCCAATGTGGGGTTTTTTCTTATGTGAAAAATAATTGTTATATTATAACAATTTGTACGAGGTCGACCTTGAAAAAAATTGTTAACAGCCTCATAGTGTCTATCATTAGATAGTTAGCTACAAAATATTGCCTAGACATATAATGTAGTGTTGTTAAATACATCGAATTTTCAAGTGAGTATAGCTATGGCGGAAGTGCGTGCCAGAATAGATTTCAAAGTAGGAGTAACAAGCAGTATAGATGCTGAACTTCTGTCTTTTCATGGATTGAAAACAGATAAAGAGCATGTTGCTGTGATATTTAAATCAGCAGACAAGACACAAGACATACCTCTTGTTCGTATGCACTCTGAGTGCCTGACTGGTGATGTTTTCCATTCTTCTCGCTGTGACTGTGGCGAGCAGTTAGACGAAACCATTAGAATTATGGGTGAGACGGGTGGGGTGATCCTTTATCTTCGCCAAGAAGGTCGTGGTATTGGCTTGTACAACAAAATCGATGCGTACCGTCTGCAAAGCGAAGGCATGAACACCTATGAAGCCAACAACCACCTAGGTTTTGGCGATGACCTACGCGATTTTACTGAAGCTGCTGAAATGCTACGCGCCTTAGGTACTACAAAAATCCGCTTAGTCACCAACAACCCTAAGAAGATCAATGAGCTAAAATCTTTTGGTATTGAGATTGAAGAAGTGGTGAATACCTCTGCTCATATCAAATCGGGTAATGAAAGCTACCTGAAGGCAAAAGTCTCACACGGTAAGCATAATCTGGATATCTGATTAGCCTCTTTGTTACGCTTAACATAAAAATGTTTAAAGACCTCACATATGTGAGGTTTTTTTGTATTTATCTTGCAATAAAATTGTAAGTTTGTATTATTCCAATCCGTAGTGCAAATGATAATGGTTTGCACTATTACTACGAATAATAATTTAAAGCTCAACAAGGATGCTTCATGACCATTAAATCTTTAGTGACAAAAGCCGTAACTTCGTCACTCATTTTTGCCTCTGCTTCTTCTTTCGCAGCAGTAACTCAAGATCAAGTTGTAGAACATTACGCAGATATTGCGCATGCAGTGTTTGCAGATTCAGTAATTACAGCAAAAGCGTTGAACTCTTCTATTGATACCTTCTTAGCTTCCCCTTCTGCTGGCAACTTCGAACAAGTAAAACAAGCTTGGCTTGAGTCTCGCGTACCATACCAACAGTCAGAAGTTTTCCGCTTCGGCAACGCTGTTGTTGATGATTGGGAAGGCCAACTGAACGCATGGCCACTTGATGAAGGCCTGATTGATTATGTTTCGACTGATTACCAATATGAACTTGGTAACGAAGGCGCTAGCGCAAACATCGTGGCTAACAAGACTTTCCAAATTGGTCAGACTACCGTTGATGCAACCAACATCACCCCTGAGCTAATCGCAGACTTGAACGAGATCGGTGGTTCTGAAGCGAACGTAGCGTCTGGCTACCACGCAATTGAATTCCTACTTTGGGGCCAAGATTTAAACGGTACAAACAGCGGTGCAGGTGAGCGTGCTTACACTGATTTCGTTGTTGGCGCTGAGTGTACTAACGGCAACTGTGACCGTCGTGGCGCATACCTAAAAGCATCTGCTGAGCTACTTATCCAAGACCTAGAGTGGATGGAAAAGCAGTGGGCTGAAGGCGAGAAAGGTAACTACCGTCAAGAACTGCTTTCTGAATCTAGCGAAAACGGCCTACGTAAAATGTTATTCGGCATGGGTTCACTGTCTCTTGGTGAGCTTGCTGGTGAGCGTATGAAGGTGGCTTTAGAAGCTAACTCTACTGAAGATGAGCACGACTGCTTCTCTGATAACACGCACAACTCTCACTACTACAACGAGCAAGGCATCTACAACGTTTACACGGGTCTATACAAGCGTGAAGACGGTACTCTGCTTTCCGGCCCAAGCCTGTTCGACCTAGTAGAGCAAAAAGATGAGCAAGCTGCGAAAGAGATTCAAAAGCAGTTTGACCTAGCACGTGCACAAGTAGGCGAATTAGTAACGTCTGCAGAGAAAAACAACCAGCACTTCGATCAGCTAATCGCTGCTGACAACGCTGCGGGTAATGCACTAGTAAACAAAACAATTGTTGCGCTAGTGTCTCAAACAGCGGCTATTGAGCGTGCTGCGGGTGTGATTGGCATTGATAGCCTAAACCCAGACACAGCGGATCACGAGTTCTAAGAACCCGAGCCGACACAAATGTAAGGGCTCTGATTGAGCCCTTAATTGTTTGATCCTCAAGAAAGCCACACCCACATAAAAACTAAAATCAAAAACACAGCAAGGCAATGTATGAAGTCGTATCTCTCAGCCTCACTATTAACCGCACTGTTTTTAGTATCTCCATTACACGCTCATGAAACCTACTCTGGCGGCAAAACGACCGTGAAGAAAGAAGGAGCGAACGCTTTTTCCCTTCCCGCAGCCAATCTACCAATGAGTAAGCGCTTGGATTTCAGCGTAGGTAATAGCTTCTTTAGAAACCCTTGGGTTCCTGCACCGTCATCAACCGATGCTCGTGATGGGTTAGGACCACTATTTAATACTAACGGCTGTCAAAACTGCCACATCAAAGATGGTCGTGGTCACGCGCCAGAAGAAGGAGATGAGAACGCAGTATCCATGTTGGTTCGTTTAAGCATTCCGGCTGAAACGCCTGAGCAGCGACAAGCCTTCATTCGAGATGGTGGAATTCCAGAGCCGACGTACGGCGGTCAGCTACAAGATTTTGCGCTTCAAGGTGTAAAACCAGAGGGCAAAGTGAACATTAGCTACACGGATGTTCCTGCTGAATTCAAAGACGGCACCGTCGTTACTCTGCGTAAACCCACTTTAAATATTACTGAACTTGCTTTCGGCGAGATGCATCCTAAGACCGAGTTTTCAGCTCGAGTGGCGCCGCCAATGATTGGTCTTGGTCTGCTTGAAAGTATCCCACAAGAAACGATTCTAGGATTTGCAGAGCAGCAATTTGCTGACAAGCAAGGTGTGTCGGGTAAAGCTAACTATGTTCTTGATGTTCAAACCAATGAAATGGCGCTAGGTCGTTTTGGTTGGAAAGCCGGGCAGCCAAACTTAATGCAGCAAAACGCGGCGGCATTTAACGGTGACTTAGGCCTGACAAGCCGCTTATTTCCGAATGAAAACTGCACATCAGCGCAATCAACCTGTGATGATTTTCCAAATGGTGGCGAGCCAGAAGTCAGTGACAACATCTTAGATTTTGTTGAGTTCTATTCGCAGCATCTCGCGGTACCTGTTCGTCGTAATGTCGATAACCCAGCGGTTGTTCAAGGTAAAAATCTGTTCAAAGAGATTGGTTGTCAAAGCTGTCACCAAGCTGAAATTCGCACGGCAGAGCGAGAAGGTCTGTCTGCATTATCTAATCAATTAATTAGCCCATATACCGATATGTTACTGCACGATATGGGAGAAGGCTTAGCCGACAATCGCCCAGAGTATCTAGCAAACGGTCAAGAGTGGCGTACCACACCACTTTGGGGATTAGGTTATACCAAAGAAGTGAACGGTCATACGTTCTTACTTCATGACGGTCGCGCAAGAAACGTTATGGAAGCGGTACTTTGGCATGGTGGTGAAGCAGAAATGGCAAAACAAAAAGTATTAGCTTTGAGTAGCAGTGAACGCGAAGCACTACTAGCGTTTTTGGACTCATTATAGGCTGTCTTGAATTCAGTTAAGCCAACGGCTTAGTTACTTAAGAAAACCGCTAAAAAGACTGACTACCGCTGAACTTGTAGGAATACGAGGCCAGCGGTCGTTTCATATTTATTGAACTCATATAATTAAAAGAAAAACTAGGAAGTAAGGTAACAGCATGGCACATAAATTTTTGTTAATGCCCTTGTCGGTATTAATCATGGCAGGCTGCCAGTCATCGGGTGAGCAAACGGCTTCATCTGAGGTTAACGGTGTCTCTTATCAAGCAGACACGACTGCTCATATCAGCCGTAGCGTGTATCAACAAGAGTTTGATTCAGCCGTGCTATTCGCTAAGCAAGCCGGTGAGCTGGAAGTCTTGATGCAGGGTTACTGTGAAACCAACAATATTGAGCTGGATGCGTTGGAAAATCAGTGGCAGCTCACCATGAACAGCTGGATGGCACTGCAAGGACAAGAAAGAGGCCCAACAGCGGCATTGGAACAGAGCTGGAATGTTCAGTTTTGGCCAGACAAAAAGAACACCACAGGTCTAAAAATGCGTCAACTGACTCAGCAAGATAAAGCTTGGTCACAAGATGAAATCGCACAGCAGAGTGTGACTGTTCAAGGGCTTGGCGCCTTGGAGTGGTCTCTGTACGACGAGCAATCTCCATTGCTTCAAGACAAAGCTTCAGGTTGTCTATCTTCACAAGCTATCGCACAAAACCTGGCGATGAAATCGGCCTCTATTGCTGAAGCTTGGCAGGTTAACCCGTGGTTAGCACTGGACGAGATGCGTTGGGAATCGGAGTACATCGCTTTGTTGACCAATCAACTTGATTACAGCATGAAAAAACTGAGTCGTCCGATGGCTAAAATTGGTCATCCACGCCCTTACTTCTCGGAATCATGGCGCGCTCAAACCTCAATGACTCAGCTGAAATCGAACGTAGCGGCGCTAGAGAAATTGTACTTAGCAGATGGTAATGGTCTTGATGGTTTATTGAGAGAAAAGGGCTTAAATGACCTTGCCGATCGTGTAGCTGCCCAGTTCACGCTAACCTTAGATACTTGGCCTACAGACTCTAGCTTGTTTACTCTATTACAGAGCAAAGAGGGCTACCGAGAGGTGCTGACTCAATACAACAAACTAGAACGTTTGAAGTACCTGATTCATGAAGAAGTAGCGATAGAGCTTGGCGTGGTAATAGGATTTAATGCTACCGATGGTGACTGATAATACGCGAAGATCGTTACTCAAGGCTGCACTGGGTTGTGCAGCTGTTCCATTGCTTCCGTTTGGGTGTGCGACTCGAAAGGATGGGGTGAGTGCGTCGAACGATCCCCAACTGATTGGCTGTGCGCTTAATGGTCGTGGTCAATATTCTGCAGTTGTGGCTGACGAATTTGGCATGCCACTGAGCCAACTTCCCATCCCCAATCGTGGCCATGGCGTCGCGATTTGCCCAACCTCATCGCATGCGGTGGTTTTTGCCCGTCGTCCTGGTGACTATTTTATGGTGTTTGACTACAAAAACGGTCAGCAGATCAAAATGGTGGTGAAAGGTAACAACCGCCACTTCTATGGTCATGGCGTTTACTCATTAGACGGCACACTATTGTATGCCACTGAAGGGAAAACCGACACCAGTCAAGGCGTGATTGGCGTTTACGATGTCGCGCAAGGCTATCGTAAGGTCGAAGAGTTCAGCGGTTTTGGTATTGGGCCTCATGAAGTGATCATCATGCCGGATGGTAATCTCGCGATCGGCGTTGGTGGCGTTCATACTGATGGTAGAACACCGAAAAACCTCGATTCGATGCAGCCGAGCTTGAGTTATGTTTCTCCTGAAGGTGTGTTACTTGATCAGGTTGAATTGTTGGATAAGAAGCTGAGCATTCGACACTTAGCCCATGATGGTGCTGAAACCGTGCTTTGTGGCCAGCAATATCGTGGTGAACCAGATGAGTATCCTTCGCTATTGGCGATGCATACTAAAGGAGGCCAGTTTGAATCACTTAACGCAGAGCCAGAGCAATGGGCAAGGTTCAATCACTATATCGCCAGTATTGCGGCGTCAGACGATTGGATTATTGCGACTTCGCCAAGAGGCAACTGCTACGGTATTTGGTCTAAAGAAACCAAAGAATTAGTAGAACTGTCTGCATTATCTGACGCTTCTGGTGCTGTGCTGCTTGATGGTGAGTTTCGATTAAGCTCTGGGGCGGGAAGTGTGGTAAGCCAGAGCAAGCCTTATGAGAAATCAACTCAGCAATCATCGGTCCAGTGGGATAACCATTGGAGTTCAATCTGATTTATAAAGCCTCTTAAAAATAACATGCTTACTCCGATTTCTTTGCCATACTTATGAGATGGTTGGTGATGGAGTTAAGCATGTTCGCAAAATACTTCTGTGGATTATTAGTTCTAGTTTCTGTGCACGCATGGAGCTATACGAGTTCTGACGAGAGCCGATTTCTTCCGGCTGATTCGGAGCTCTCTTTTATGCTGATTTATCCAGAGCTTACCCAGAGTATTTATCAAGACTCATCTCTGCCTATTCTTTGGGATTCACCTGAACTTGTTAAGGCGTTTGAATTTCAATTGTCGCTTCTCGAACAAGCTCAAATGGCACCACTCTTCGATCGACAACTCAAGCAAATTCGTCACTATCAATCCCATGCTCAATGGCAAGAGTTGGACATATTACTCACCGATACTTTTATCTACTACCTGAGCTACGTTGAAAATGCGCCGCTTGCCGGTAAAGAGTGGTACTTCTCGGGCAAGCTGCATTCCAAATTACCAGCGCCTTCTCCGCATATCCTGATGAGATTAAAAAGCAGCGTCGCCAATGATTACTTATTGGAGATGGTGTTGTCTTACGCGCCGCCTGTTGGGGATTTTGACCAATTCAAAGCAACCTATTCGGTGTTAGAAACCGCCTCTGAACTCAATATTGAACGATATAGACAGAAAGGTTTGAAGCGCTTGGGTGACGAGCTTTCAGACAAGACGGTTCTTGTTGAGCGCATTGCTTTGGTTGGTGTTGATACCTCGATGATCGCGGTCGATTTTCCCAAGTTCGATCGAGATCTGCAAAAGGCGATTAAATCTTTCCAACGCATGCACGGTCTTACGGATGATGGGATCATCGGGCCAGACACGATCAAATGGATCAATATGGGCTTTGATGATCGACTTACTTCCCTAGCATTGAACGCCGAGCGTGCCCGCTTATGGCCAAGAAATAGAGACTCACTGATTGTGGTGAATGTACCTAGTTTTGATATGAAGTATTGGGAAGATGGGGAAGAGGTTTTTGAATCTAAAGTTGTGGTTGGGAGAAAATCGAGAAAAACACCACTCTTAGAGATAAAGCTTGATTCGGTTATCTTAAATCCGACTTGGAACGTGCCATGGAAAATCATGGTTAAAGATATCTTGCCTAAAGTAAAAGCCGACGAGAGTTATCTTGAAACACACAATTTTCAAGTGATCGATGGTTGGCGTTCGATGGAAACTGTCGATACTACCGAGATAGATTGGCAAACGATTAACTTTAACTCTTTTCCTTATCGAATGCGCCAGCAAGCAGGCTCTAGTAACGCATTGGGTTTGTATAAGTTCAATACGCCCAACAAGCGAGCCATCTATCTCCATGACACCCCAAGTAAAAGCTTGTTTAACGATGACTTCCGCGCCTATAGCTCTGGTTGTATTCGTGTTGAGCATGCCGAGGAACTCGCGGAGTTGTTATTTGCGACTAAGGTAAAGAAAGTGCCGAATCAGGATGATGAACTTGCGCCCAATACTAAGGTTCGTCTCAAGAAGCGAATTCCAGTGCATATCATTTATCAAACCGTGTTGTTTGAAGAAGGAGGCATACAATACCGCGGTGATATCTACCAATATGATAAAGAGGGCGGTTGATTGAAATATGGTCAAGAAAGGTGATCTTGACTGAAAAATGACAACCAAGCTTCTATTGATAAAATTATAATGAGTATCAATAACTAACCGTGCAAAGGTTACAAATACTAACGTTTTGCACGGTTTTTGTACGTTGACGCAGCAAATTCCATTATGTATCGTGCATTTTTCGTTCGATCTAATTGGTTTTTTTGCTGTATGTCTCAAAGTTTATTTTCACGCCGTCAGTTTCTGACTTACGCTGGTGGTACTGCTGTAGTCGCCTCTCTTACTCCTTCTATCGCTTTCGCTTCATACCCGGATCAACCAAGAACGATTAGCATGAACAATCTTCACACTGGTGAACGATTAGAGACTTGTTATTTCGATGGCACTAACTATGTTGGTGACGAGATGGCACGCCTTAGCAAACTGTGCCGTGACTTCCGCCGCAATGAGATTCATCCAATGGATAAGAACCTGTTTGATCAGATCACTCAGATTCAAAATGTACTGGGTATTCAAAAAGAAGTTCAAATCATCTCTGGCTACCGCTCTCCAGCAACCAACGAAGCGTTGCGCTCTAAGTCGAGTGGTGTCGCTAAAAAGAGCTATCACATGCTTGGTAAAGCGATCGATTTTCGTATCGATGGTGTTGATTTAAAGGAACTGAGAGACGTAGCTAAAAGTCTGCAAGCAGGTGGTGTTGGTTATTACGCTCGTAGTAACTTCATCCACATTGATACTGGTCCAGTTCGCAGCTGGTAGAGCTAAGCTGAGTTATTGAGTGATACGGTAGGCACTTGTCAAAGTAGACATCCAATGTCATAGTTTGCCCAAATTTCAGTTTGTTCTAATAATTCGGTTTATTGCTGCTCAGTTTGTTGCTGTTTAGTTTGTTATTGTTGGGTTTGTTGCCAATAACATAGCGATATTCGAGTTGTTCACCAGATTCGCTCTTTAAGGTTTGTATATGTCTCTTAAGTATCAAGTTGTACCTGTTACCTCTTTTTCTCAGAACTGCTCGATTGTGTGGTGTGATGAAACCATGGAAGGCATCGTTGTCGATCCGGGCGGTGATGTTCAACAACTCGCGGCTATCATTGAAGAACTCGGTGTTAAGGTTGTGAACTTGGTACTGACGCACGGTCACTTAGATCATGTTGGCGGTACGGTACCACTTGCTGAGATCTTGAAGGTTGAAATTGTGGGCCCGCATAAGGCAGACAACTTCTGGCTACAAGGTCTAGAGAATCAAAGTCAGATGTTTGGTTTCCCACTGTGTAAAGCTTTTGAACCAAACACTTGGTTAGAAGAGGGCGACAAAGTCACTTTTGGTAATCAAGTGATTGATGTGATTCACACGCCGGGCCACACGCCAGGTCACGTTGTACTGTTCAGTGAGCAAGCTCGTTTAGCGTTTGTGGGTGATGTGTTGTTTAACGGCGCAATTGGCCGTACTGACTTCCCACAAGGTGACTTCAATACGCTTATCGCTTCAATCAAGACTAAGCTTTGGCCACTAGGCAGTGACGTAACATTCGTTCCGGGCCATGGTCCTGAATCGACATTCGGTCGCGAGCGTGCATCAAACCCGTTCGTCGCAGATGAAATGCCTCTGTACTAATTAAATCTTTGATTTTCCAACCGATTATTTGTGTCGATTGATTGAAAATGAAGCTTAGCTTTTGTCCTGAAAGCTAAGCTTTTTTATTGTGTGTGAACTTACTGGTAAACCTTAATCAGAAAGACGTTCAGCGGCAGCCAAGTAGCGTCGAGCCAGCCCCACAAACTCTTCTCCACTCATATTCAAATCATGGGTTGATATGAAAATGTCATAACCGTGGAAGCCCCTTTGATATTTCATTCTGTTGGCAAGCATCGCCTGCAATCCAGAATAGTTTTTAATCACCGCGTTTGGACTGTTTGTCTCATTCGGTGAATCAAGGTTGTCCTGTGATTGGTTATCGTTGAAATTTACGTTGTCGGTATTCTGCGACTCTTTGTATTGGCTTAGTTCGACACAGCCACTTTCAGTACAACGCGCATGGTAATGCGATGAGTCGAGAACCATATCCTCAAAGTTGGACTCTTTGCCTGCTTGTTTGGCTCCTAAGTACAAAAGTGCTCGTTGGCTGAGCAATAATTCACAAGTTATTTTAGGGCAAATCGAATCGAGGTAGGGCGAGTAATCTTTTACTTTAATTCCGACCCAGGGCAGAGGTTGATGCCAACCATCTTGTTCATAAGTGCAAAGACCAATTTTTTGGATGTTACTCCATTTTAAAACCCAACCCCCTTTGTAAAAGTGCTGCTGAAAATGAGTCGGGGTAAGTGTGAACATCACTCGGCTGCGCAGCATCAAATAGTAGCCAGTTCCCAGAAGCGCAATACTGCAAAAAGCACCCACGATCAGTAACTTTGGATTGTCACTGTAGAGCGAAACGATCAAGCAAATGAAGCCTAAAATAATGGCGAGGATACGGTACGAGCGAGTGAATGAAGGCAAAGAGAAATTACTAAGGTGACGAGTGTCCATAGGTAACACCAAGTTTTCATATTTTTGTCTGGATGGATAACCAGTGTATATGACCCTGAATTGATAAGTCGATGTTTAAATAATAGACGCTAGTAGACAATATCGGTATTTTTCGTCGACTTTCGACGCTTCACTCTACAAATAGCTCCTGTTTTTTGGTATAAATCGCGCTTCAAATTTTCACCACTGCGAAAAGAGCAGTGAACTGGAGAAATATTCAATGAGACTTGCTCATAAGCGTAAGGTGCAGGCTAAACTGCAGAAACGCACTAAAGCGGCTGTAGTTAAAGCAGTGGCAACGCCGAAAAAAGCGAAGCCTGTCGCAGAGAAAGTTGTAGCAGAAAAAACTGTAGCAGCAAAACCAGCGGTAGAGAAAGCAGTAGCAGCAACTAAAGAAGTTGCAGTAGCACTGACTCCTAAGCAACAACAAGTTCTAGACATCGTTGTTAGCAATGCTGAAGGCATTAACCCTAAAGGTATCGGCCTAGAAGCTGGTCAAGAAGACGCGAAAGCAGCTTCATGGGCAACAGGCGCATTGAAAAAACTTCTTGAAGAAAACCTAGTAGCGAAAGAGCAGCTAGCAGGTAACAAGGTTATCTACAAAGCTATCTAATCCTGTGGGATTACATTCGCTTCGTTAAGTTTTTAAGCCTCGATTTTCGAGGCTTTTTTGTATCTGGCACATTATGCCAAGTCCGAGCCCAAATCCAAGCCTAAACCTAGGCTCTATAATCTCAATTCCAATTCGATATACGGCTTAACTGATTAGTGTTGTCTCGTGTCAGTGCTTCGAATCAGCAAGCACTAAAGTAGGGCGTTAGCTAGGTAGAGTAAGAGAGCAAAGCCTTGATTGCTTTCCCTAAAATACAGCAATGAATAGAGCTTCATCACGAAATGGCAATCAATTGTTAAGAGTATTTAATTATTAATACTTAGGTATTTATCAATACGCATTGTCTTGGTGAATATCCAAACTCCTTTGAAATCGACACTATTCAATCATCTCCTACGTAGTTCTACTTAATCCTTTGGTCTAATACGTAACTTTGTTAACGCCATGCGTGCGTGCTCTCCCTGATATCTTGTTGCCTCATCACGGTGCACTCTTATGTTGAATCATAAAAAATGCTCATAGAAAGAGTGTTAACCCAACAAAGGACGTGAACATGAGTCTCATTTCTAACTCCCTCACACGAGTTTTTAAAAACGTTGCAGTAACTGCTGCGGCTTGTTTAGCTTTGGTCGCTACTGGTGCTACAGCCGCTGATAAGGTTTACCGTTTAAAACTTGCGGAAACTTGGGGACCAAACTTCCCAGTTTTCGGTGATGCAACCAAAAACATGGCGGCGATGGCAGAGAAGATGTCGAATGGTCGACTGCAAATCAGAATCGATTCAGCAAACAAACACAAAGCACCTCTTGGCGTTTTTGACATGGTTAAGTCTGGTCAATACGACATGGGTCACTCAGGCTCTTACTACTGGAAAGGTAAAGTTCCAAACACTCTTTACTTCACTTCTATGCCTTTCGGTATGACGCCAGCAGAACAATACGCGTGGTTCTATCACGGTGGTGGTATGGAGTTAATGGAGCAGGTTTACTCTCCACATAACTTGATGTCTTTCCCTGGTGGTAACACGGATATCCAGATGGGGGGTTGGTTTCAAAAAGAGATCAACAGCGTTGAAGATCTACAAGGTCTGAAAATGCGAATCCCGGGCTTTGCAGGCGAGATTCTTGCTGAGCTAGGTGCTAAACCGACGAACATTGCCCCAGGTGAACTTTACACGTCTCTAGAGCGTCGCACGATTGATGCACTAGAGTGGGTAGGTCCATCGCTGGATTTACGAATGGGCTTCCACAAAATCGCGCCTTACTACTACACAGGTTGGCACGAGCCGGGTTCAGAGCTTCAATTCCTAGTGAACAAGCGTACATGGAACAAGCTGCCTGAAGACCTACAAGAAATCTTACGTGTTGCAATGCGTACTGCGGCTTACGACATGTACACACAAGCAACGCACGAAAGTGGTAAGAACTGGGTTTCAATGAAGACAGAATACCCAGATGTACAAGTGAAAGATTTCCCACCAGAGGTTATGTCTGCTCTGAAAGAAGCGAACGATCGCCTACTGGCTGCACATGCTGAGAAAGATGAGCTAGCAAAAGAGATTCAAGCTTCACAAGCAAGCTACCTAGAGCAAGTACGTTCATGGACGGATATTTCACATAGAGCTTATCTAAATAGCCAAGCGAAATAATCGACAGTTGTTGAACTGAATCTAAATGAACCCGAAGCTTTTCTTATTGAGTATTTAAGAGTGAATAAGCCGAGGGTTCATTTAAAACATAATAACTAAGCAGGATAAATCCTGTATTACGCTCAAGAACCTTTTCTACGTCCTACAGCTCGTTACCTCAGCTGCGCGATGTCTTTTCAAATTCCATGGAGTCGGGAATGCGAAGTCTAATTTATATTGAACGCCTGTTTAATCGTATCGGTGACGCACTGGGATGGCTTTCCAGTATGTTGTTTATTTTACTTATCGCCAACGTCGTGTATGACGTTGTCATGAGATATGCCTTCAACGATGTCTCTATCGCCTTCCAAGAGATGGAATGGCACCTTTTCTCCGCCGTTTTCCTACTCGGTGTTCCTTATGCCATCAAGGCTGGTGGCCATGTTCGAGTTGATGTGTTCTACGAGCAACTGAGCTTTAAAGCACAAGCGATTATTGACCTGCTTGGCACGCTTATCTTTCTACTTCCGTTTTGCCTGCTGGTGGCTTGGTTTGGTATCGATGTTGCCAAAGAGAGTTATGAACTGGGTGAAACCTCAGGCGATCCCGGTGGCCTGCCGTATCGCTGGATCATCAAAGCTATGATCCCGCTGTCATTCTTTTTGATGGCACTCAGTGGCGTAGGTTTGATCCTGCATTCACTGAATAAGATTTTTAATCCGCATCTTATCCATGCAAACAATATTCATACAAAAAACAAGTAGAGGCTGAACATGATTGGAATAGTAATGTTTTTCGTAGCCTTGTTTGCGCTTTTACTTGGCTTCCCAGTGGCGTTTACCTTTGGTGGTATCGCGTTAATCTTTGGTGTTTGGGCTGAGGGCATTGAAATGTTTGCCTTCATGCCATATCGAATTCAATCCATTATGGAAAACACGGTTCTGATGGCCGTTCCATTGTTTGTTTTTATGGGGCTCGTTCTACAAAAGACCAAGCTTGCTGAGCAGTTGCTTGAGTCTATGGGGCGACTGTTTGGCGGCGTTCGTGGTGGTATCGCGATTTCAACCGTATTAGTAGGTTCACTACTTGCGGCTTCTACTGGCGTGGTTGGTGCTTCTGTTGTTGCTATGGGACTTATCTCCCTACCTGTAATGCTCAAGTACAATTACGACAAAGGCTTAGCCTGCGGCACTATTTGTGCGTCTGGTACGCTAGGGCAGATCATTCCACCCTCCATCGTATTGATTCTATTGGGTGATGTTCTAGGTGTTCCTGTAGGCGACTTGTTCCAAGCGGCGATTTGGCCGGGCGTGATGCTGGTCGGCGCGTACATCGTTTATATCTTGATATACGCAAAGCTACACCCTGAAGCGGCTCAACCTATTGAACGTGATGACTCCATCAGCCGTAAGCAGGAAGTGTTTAATGCACTGAAAGCGATTCTTCCGCCTCTAGCGTTAATCATTGTTGTACTGGGCTCTATCTTCGCAGGTGTTGCTACGCCAACAGAGTCAGCCGCATTAGGTGGCGCGGGTGCGATGATACTTGCACTGCTTTACGGTCAATTTAGTTGGTCGATGGTGTACGAGGCGTCGAAAGAGACGGTGAAAGTAACGGCGATGGTATTTGCTATCTTGTTGGGTGCAACGGCATTCTCAATGGCGTTTACCTACACTGGTGGCGACTATCTGGTTGAAGAGTGGATGCTACAACTGCCAGGTGAAAAATGGGGCTTCCTGATCATTACCATGCTGGTGATTCTGATTCTGGGTTTCTTCATCGACTTCGTAGAGATCTGTTTCATCATCGTGCCGATCATTGCGCCAGTTGCTGAACTGATGGGCATCAACATGACATGGTTCGCTATCCTTATTGCGATGAACCTACAAACTTCCTTCTTAACGCCGCCATTTGGTTTTAGTTTGTTCTATTTAAAAGGCGTAGCACCTAAAGGCGTGACGACTAAGGACATCTACCGAGGTGTGATGCCGTTCATTCTGATTCAAATCCTCGTACTTGGATCACTTCTCGCTTTCCCATCTTTCTATGGAATGTGAGTGAAGCCAAGAATGTGAATGATATGTTTCAACGGCTATCTATAAATTGCTAAAGTAAAACGGCTTATTGATGTTCAGTAAGCCGTTTTTTGTGAGGGAAAGGAATGCCTCTAAAAGCCAAGCTGATTTTGCTGACGTTGCTCCCGTTGCTGCTGGTAACGGCGAGTATTAGTTGGATCTCGCTGCACCAGACTAAGACGTTAGGCGCTAAAGAAGTCGAGATCTTTAGAGACAGCCTAATCAAGTCGCGTGAAAACGCCCTCAAAGACACGGTTGATCTCGCGTTCGACGCCATAGAACACGTCTATAACGATCCAAATATCCAAGAAGCCCAAGCCAAAAAAAAAGTTCGAACCATATTGTCTAAACTTAGATATGGCTCTGATGGGTACTTCTTCGCATACGATCGCCTCGGGACCAACTTGGTTCATCCAATTCAGCCAGAATTGATAGGCCAAAACCTACTCCAACTGCAAGATGAAGATGGCGATTTTCTGATAGAGGCTCTGTTAAGAGAAGCGCAAACCGGAGGCGGGTTTCACCAGTATTTGTGGCAAAAACCGTCGACGGGTGAGGTGGTGTCTAAGCTGAGCTACGCCGCTTGGTTAGAGCGTTGGGACTGGATGATTGGCACCGGCTTGTATATTGAAGACGTACACCAAGAAGTGGCTTCGATGCAGGCTGCGATAAATAAGAATATTGAAACCACGTTCTTTTCGATTGTGGTGATTTTGAGCGTAACGGTCGCGGTCATCATCGTGCTGACCTTGGCTATTAACATGCATGAACATCGGATTGCTGATAACAACTTAAAGGAGCTGGCGCATAAGACGGTGATGTTCCAAGAAGACGAGAAGAAGCATCTAGCGCGTGAGTTGCATGATGGTATTAACCAATTATTAGTGTCGAGTCGTTGCCATTTGGAACTGCTCGGTAATAAGCTACAAAATGAAGACCTTAAAGCACATTTGAATAAGTCGCAGCATTCACTGATGCGAGCGATCGAAGAAGTGAGGCACATCTCGCATCAACTTCGTCCAAGTTCATTGGATGACATAGGCTTAGAAGCGGCATTGTCTTCATTACTGTTAGATTTTCAGGCGCACTCGGGCATAGAAGTCGAGACCATGTTTGCTACTCAACCTGGTAAGTTAAAATCAGAGGCGGCGACGACCCTATATCGAGTCGTGCAAGAGTCGCTGAATAATATAGAAAAACATGCACAAGCGACCAAAGTAACGGTTATCGCTCAGCAAATTGGTAATGTGTTGCAACTACTGATTCAAGATAACGGTGTCGGTTTCAACACCTATAAAGCGATGGAAAAACGAGGGATCGGGCTGCGTAACATGAGAGAGCGAGTGGAGTTCATCGGTGGTGACTTTGAATTGATGAGTGAGATTGGCCTCGGAACGGAAATTACAGTGTTACTGACACTAGAGGGATTAATGAATGAGTGAAGTTATTCGAGTTGTGATTGCTGATGATCACCAAGTGGTACTGGATGGCTTTATGGCGAGATTGGAACTCGAGCCAGATATTAGCGTGATAGGTACGGCCAGCAATGGACTAGAAGCGGTAGAGGTCGTTAAGTCTCTGCGCCCTGATGTGGTGTTGATGGATATCAGCATGCCTATCATGAATGGCATTGATGCCACCCATCTGATTAAAGAAGAAGACCCAGAAGCCAAGGTCCTGATGCTGACCATGCATAACAACCGTGAATACATCATGAAGGTGATGCAGTCGGGTGCTGTCGGTTACATGTTGAAAGAGATTTCGGCTGAAAAAATGGTACAGGCAATCAAAACGGTCAATCAAGGATCGACCTATTTCTGTGAAAAAGTCACGCAGAATTTGTTTACTCAGCCGATTACTCCCACGCCATCTGTCAAGAATCCATTGAGCAGACGTGAAGAGGCTGTGCTGAAATTAGTCGCAAAAGGGGAGAGCAGTAAAGAGGTCGCAAAGGCGCTGAATATCAGCTATCGAACGGTAGAAACCCATAGGCAAAATATTAAGCATAAGCTCGATATTCACTCTACGGCAGAGCTTGCTAAATATGCGGTCAGCTCCGGGCTTGTGGAATGATCTTACGCTAAATAACGTTAAATGTGTAATTTAATTACTAAATGTGTAATTTACGCCTCCTTTATGGAGGTTTTTTTAGTATTTTTGCGACAGGTTGATATTCTTCTTTTCGAAATTTAAGCGCCGAATGCAATGTTGCAAACTGTGCGCTGCAAATTAGAGAGGAAGCATGGAGCCTGTAAAAGATAGGTATAGTATTGAAAATACCGATTATACAGTAGGACAAGATAACGTTCAGAAATGGGGTTTTGATGTTCATAACCCAGTATTTGGAATCAGTGCAGGGGCGATCATTATCTTCCTGTTGGCACTTCTAGTCGCAGACCCTGAAACCGCAAAAGTGGCGCTTGATGGAATCAAATGGAAAGTCATTGGTAACTTCGATGGTTTCTTCATGTGGGCAGCAAACATCTTCGTAATTTTCTGTTTTGCCCTCATTGTCTCCCCGTATGGCAAGATACGTATTGGTGGCAATGATGCCAAAGCAGAGCACTCAAACCTATCTTGGATGTCGATGTTATTCGCCGCAGGAATGGGTATTGGCTTAATGTTCTGGGGTGTTGCTGAGCCAGTAGCTTATTTCACTGGCTGGTATGAAACACCACTAGGTGTTGAAGCTTACTCTCCTGAAGCGGCGAAGTTGGCTCTTGGTGCAACCATCTACAACTGGGGTCTGCACGGTTGGGCGATTTACGCGGTTGTTGCTCTAGCGCTTGCCTTCTTCACCTTCAATAAAGGTTTACCTCTATCAATCCGCTCTATTTTCTACCCTATCTTGGGTGATAGAACTTGGGGTTGGTTTGGTCATATTGTTGATATCGTCGCTGTGCTTGCAACGCTATTTGGCCTTGCAACTTCATTGGGCTTAGGTGCTCAACAAGCAACAAGTGGTATTAACCATGTATTTGGTACCGATGGCGGTATTGGCATGCAGCTGATTGTTATCGCTGTGGTTACTTTCTTAGCGACAATGTCCGTGGTTCGTGGCATCAACGGTGGTGTAAAGCTTCTGAGTAATGTGAACATGCTGGTTGCTTTGGGCTTACTTATCTTCGTTACCATCGCTGGTGGCATGGCGGGTATTAAAGCAATCCCAACCGCGCTAATGGGCTACATTGAAAACTTCATTCCCTTAAGCAATCCTCACGGTCGTGATGACGAAACGTGGATGCAAGGTTGGACGGTATTCTACTGGGCATGGTGGATGTCTTGGTCACCATTCGTAGGCATGTTCATCGCTCGTATCTCTAAAGGTCGAACTATTCGTGAATTCATCGTTGCTGTATTGTTCATCCCAACGACAGTAATCATCATCTGGATGGCTATTTTCGGTGGCATCGCGATTGATCAAGTGGCGAACAAGGTGGGCGAGATTGGTGTGAATGGTCTGCAAGATATTACACTTTCTCTTTTCCATACTTACGATGCTCTGCCAATGAGCTCTGTGCTTTCAGTGGTATCGATTGGTTTGATTATGGTGTTCTTTATCACCTCTTCTGATTCAGGCTCATTGGTTATCGATAGCATTACCTCTGGCGGTAAAGTGGATTCACCTGTTCCTCAACGTGTTTTTTGGGCGTTGATGGGCGGTGCGATTGCTGCGGTTCTATTGTGGGTTGGTGGCACAGAATCTATCCAAGCATTGCAAGCCGGTACCGTTTCTATGGCACTTCCATTTGCGTTCATATTATTGCTTATGTGCCTAAGCTTATTACTCGGTTTACGAACTGAAAATCAATTGGTTAAGCACCAAAATGCTTTGAGTTAAAAGTATTTTTGATAAAAAGGTCGACAGGGTCGACCTTTTTTTCGTCATAAACTTGAGTAATTACGTGAATATTGTTTGAAATTCCATCGAACCGATTCTAGTTTACTGAAAACAACAAGTTAACCTGCTAAACTTCAGACATCCAAGTATTTGAATTATTGTGACAACAGCTTGTACTACTTGGATCGTAGGTTCGAGTTTGTAATTAAGTCGCAGGTAAGTAAGGAATACGAGGTCAATAGACCCTAATAGAATTCCGTAGAGAGGGATGATGACTAAAGGTATAGATAAATACAGTATCGACAGTACGGATTACACTGTCGGTCAAGATAACGTCCAAAAATGGGGTTTTGATGTTCATAACCCAGTATTTGGTATTAGTGCGGGACTTATCGCTTTGTTCCTGATCGGTGTTCTTATTACAGATACCGCTTCAGCAAAGGCTGCGCTAGATGGCGTTAAAGGCCAGATTATCAATTCGTTTGATTGGCTTTTCATCTGGTCGGGTAATATTTTCGTAATTTTCTGCTTAGGTTTGATTGTTTCTCCGTACGGCAAAATCCGCCTTGGTGGTGTTGATGCGACGGCAGATTACTCATTCTTCTCTTGGCTATCGATGCTGTTTGCCGCAGGTATGGGTATCGGCTTGATGTTCTGGAGTGTGGCAGAGCCAGCGGCTTACTTCACGGGTTGGTTTGAAACTCCGTTAGGTGTTGAACCAAACACACCAGAAGCTGCAAAACTGGCATTGGGCGCAACCATGTATCACTGGGGTCTACACCCTTGGGCGATTTATGGCGTAGTAGCACTGTCACTTGCGTTTTTCTCTTACAACAAGGGATTGCCTCTTTCTATCCGTTCTATCTTTTACCCAATTTTAGGTGATAGAGCTTGGGGCTGGGCAGGTCACATTGTTGATATTCTTGCTGTACTTGCAACGCTATTTGGTCTGGCGACATCGTTAGGTCTTGGTGCACAACAAGCGGCAAGTGGTATTCAGCATGTATTCGGCATTGAAGCGGGCTTAGGTCTGCAAGTTATTGTGATTACAGCGGTGACTTTATTGGCGGTAGTATCAGTACTTCGTGGTATTGATGGTGGCGTTAAAGTTATCAGTAACATCAACATGTTGGTGGCTTTCCTACTGCTTATCTTAGTGGCTCTAATCGGCTACGCGGTGACTTTAGGTTCTATCCCAACGACATTGATGGCATACATTGAAAACATCATTCCGTTGAGTAACCCTCACGGTCGTGAAGATGAAACGTGGATGCACGGTTGGACTGTATTCTACTGGGCTTGGTGGATCTCATGGTCTCCATTCGTAGGTATGTTTATCGCACGTGTTTCTAAAGGTCGTACCGTTCGTGAGTTCATCACAGCAGTACTGATTGTACCGACTACAGTGACTATCATTTGGATGTCAGTATTCGGTGGCATGGCGATTGACCAAATCGTGAATAACGTTGGTATTCTTGGTCAAGACGGCCTAACAGATGTATCACTAGCAATGTTCCAAATGTTTGATGCACTGCCGTTCGGGACTCTGCTTTCAATCATTGCGGTTGTATTGGTTCTAGTCTTCTTCATTACATCGTCTGACTCAGGCTCTCTAGTAATCGACAGCATCACCGCGGGTGGTAAAGTTGATACGCCTGTACCTCAACGTGTGTTCTGGGCGTTCCTTGAAGGTGCAATCGCTGTCGCTCTATTGTGGGTTGGTGGTACTGAAGCAGTACAAGCTCTACAAGCGGGTGCAATCTCGACGGCATTGCCATTCACCATCATTCTATTACTGATGTGTGTGAGCTTGCTAATGGGTATGCGTACAGAAAAACGCTAGGCTTTTTAAGCTGAAATCTACTGCAATTTATACGCAGTAGAACGGTAAATAATATGAAGGCAGAAGAGGAAACTCTTCTGCCTTTTTTGTTTCTTCTTTACCGTGTTTTTTTGTCTCTTTTTAACATGTGAAGTGCGATAAAAATTCTAATAACCGTAGAGGTAATGCCGCCTTAAATTTGGCGACAAGCCAAGGAATTGACATTAGGTAAGCTTATGGTTTGCTTAAAATTATATTCCGATATTAAATTATAAAATCGCTCGAATTTAATACTGATTTTGGGTAGTATGCGCGAGATTTCCCACCACTCGTGAAACTTTGACATGAAACTAACACTAAAGCAGAAGTTGATAGGTGCTAGCCTATCTGCTGTTGTCGTTATGGCTACAGCGTTGACTTGGTTGTCAGCAAACCAATTATTTGAACAGACTCGTAATGGCGTATACCTACGAGCTGAAAGCGTATCTGAAGCAGCATCTGAAGGTATTAAAAACTGGATTGATATCCGTACTGATATCGCATCAGCATTTAATGACTTTTCACGAGAGGATGATGTTGTTCCTTTCCTTAGACAAGCTCGTGTAGCGGGTGGCTTTGACGATATCTTTTTAGGTACTCCAGAAGGTGGAATGTACCGTTCACATCCTGAACGTAATCGTGCAGATTACGATCCTCGTCAACGTCCTTGGTACCAAGAAGCAAACGCTGCAGGTAAGCAAATCATTACTACGGCTTACCAAGATGCAATCACCAAAGCACTTCTAGTAACGATCGCAGAACCTGTTCGCCACAACGGCCAACTTGTTGGTGTTGTTGGTGCAGACGTACTGATCGACCAGTTGGTTAACGATGTAATCAGCCTTGATGTTGGTGACAACGCTTACGCAATGCTAATTGATGCCTCTGACGGCACATTCCTAGCACACCCAGATTCAGCACTAAGCTTGAAGCCGGTAAGCCAGCTTTCAAACGATATCTCTATGCCTATCATCGAAAACGCAGTGCGTACGGGTAGCATCGAGATCATCAAAGAGCGCGGCGCAGACAAGCTGCTTTACTTCACGAAGGTGCCTAACACTAACTGGATCTTCGCGGTTCAGATGGACAAAGCAACAGAAGAAGCGAACCACTCAACGCTACTTACTCAGCTGATCATCACTGCTGTCGTTATTACGCTCATCGTAATCGTACTCGTGTCTTGGTTAGTAAGCTTCCTATTCCGCGACCTAAACCGCGTTTCAGCAGCACTTGAAGAAATTGCTTCAGGTGAGGGCGATCTTACTCAACGCCTTGAGCCTAAGAGCGACGACGAAATTGGTCAGCTTGCAGCAAACTTCAACCGCTTTGTGGGTAACATGCACACCATGGTGATCAAGCTAAGCGAAGTATCTGCTGCGCTAGGCGACCAAGCACGTCAAACGGCTTCTCAAGCTGAAGAACGTAGTGCTCGTATCCAAATGCAACAAGACGAGATCAACATGGTAGCAACAGCCGTTAACGAAATGGCTGCAGCAACACAAGAGATCGCAGGTAACGCAGACCACACTGCACAGAACTCATCTGAAGCGGTTGGCGCGTGTGAGCACGGTACTGGTCAAGTGACACAGACTCAAAGCTCTATCCAAAACCTTGCTCAAGAAGTTCAAATCGCAACTAACGTGATTCTCGAGCTTGAAGAGCACGGCAACAGCATCAACGCTATCTTGTCTAACATTCAAGGTATTGCAGAACAAACGAACCTACTTGCACTTAACGCCGCTATTGAAGCAGCACGTGCCGGTGAGCAAGGTCGTGGTTTCGCAGTAGTAGCGGATGAAGTTCGAGTTCTGAGCCAACGTACACACGGTTCAACGCAAGAAATTCAACAAACGATTGAGTTGCTGCAAGGTACAACAGGCAAAGCGGTTAACATCATGAACGATAGCCGTATACTTGCTGAAACCAGTGTTGATGACGCGAACTCAGCGGCTGCAAGCCTAACGCAAATCCATGCTGCTGTTGAACGCATCAGTGACATGGCAACACAGATTGCTTCTGCTGCAGAAGAGCAAGCGTCAGTAACGTCTGAGATTACTCGTAACACTGAAGGAATCCGTGACGTATCTAACGAGCTAGCAGACGAAGCACACCAAGCTGCAGAGCAAGCTGCTCAGTTATCTGAACTGTCTCACGAGCTAGAAAGCGAAATCAGCCGCTTCAAGCTGTAAGCGAAGCCAATATAACAAAGCCCCGACCTAGGTTGGGGCTTTGATGTATCTGTACAATCTAGACTAACGAGTTATTTAAACTCAAATTTGCCCTTCATGATTGCCCAGTGGCCCGGGAATGAACATAGGAAAGAGTAGTCGCCACCGGCTGTCATTTTCTCTGTGCTGAAAGTGATTGAGGTTGACTCGCCACCACCGATAACACGAGTGAAGGCGTAAACGCGGCTGTCGTCAGGTTTTACGTAGTTATTGTCGATACCTGCCGACATACCATCGATGCCCACTGCTTGTAGCGACGCAGTGTCTGTTATAACGACGTTGTGACCCATTGATTGGGCTGGCATAGAACCAGTATGGTTTAGCGTCAGCTTCACTTCTTTACAGCTCGCTGGAACGCTTAATGTGTCAGTTGAAAATTTCATTTGATCACTAGCATCAATCGATACTTCACATTCCGAGCTCGCTTGAGCGGTAAAGCTAGCACCTACAAGCGCTATCGTTGTTGCGATTAATCGTAAAGACATACACTGTTCTCCATTATTTTAGGGGGAGGTTATTCCATGAGATTGATCAATACGTATTATCCTAGAAAGATGATCATAGTAATGTGCTACGACTTGAATTATGCGCAACTCGTTACTTATAAATGGTAAGTTTTTGTAGGAAAGGGCAAAACTAATCAGCGCATGAACAACCGTTTAGGGGGGAATGGTTGCTCGAGACTAGAATCACAGACACAAAAAAGCCCGAGTATAAACTCGGGCTTTGAATGGTTTTCTTTATAACTTATGAGGAGCTATATTGCCTGACGAAGTTGGAAGTAACGTCCTTCTTCGTTTAATAGCTTCTCGTGAGAGCCGTTTTCAACAATCTCGCCTTGTTCAATCAGAACGATGGAGTCCATCGATTCCAGACCAATCAAACGGTGCGTAATGAAGATAACAGTCTTGCCTTCAAAGTGCTTCTCGAACAGTGCCATGATGCTGTGTTCTGTTTGCTTATCTAAGCCTTCTGTTGGCTCATCTAGAAGCAGGATAGGGGCATCATGAAGAATGGCACGTGCTATACCAATACGGCGCTTCTCACCACCAGACAGTTGACGACCACCGTCACCTAACCAGCTATCAAGTGCGTTATTCTCAAGCAACTTTTCTAGGCCAACGTCTTTTAGGATATTGGCTAAGTGATCATCGGTTGCTTCTGGTCTTGCAATCAACAAGTTGTCACGCAAAGTACCATTTAGAATGTCGACACGCTGGCTTACGACACTGATTGATTCACGAAGCTGTGATTCATTCCACTGAGTCAGTTCAATGCCCGCGATTGAGATGTAACCCTTTTTAGGATCCCAGTAGCGAGTCAGAAGCTGAATCAGTGTCGATTTACCAGAACCCGTTTGACCCACAATCGCGACCTTGTTGGTAGCAGGGATCGTTAGGTCGACAGCGTTCAGAACACTGCGCTCAGAGTCAGGGTAGTTGAACGTCACGTTTGAGAACGTAATATCCAGTGGCTTGTTGATGTCGAGCTTCTCTTCAGCAAACTGAACTTCAGGTTCTGACAGAATCACTTCGTTCAAGCGACGAGCTGAAGACAGAGTTTGACCTAAATGCTGGAATGCACCTGCAATTGGCATTAATAGCTCGAAGCTTGCCATGGTTGCGAATGCCATTAGCGCGATGAACGGGTCTGGTGCATTACCACCCACGCCGTCAGCCGCAAGCCAAAGCATAAGAACCAGCGTCAAACCGTTGAACAGCATTAGCGCTGCTGAAGCCATACCGGTTAGGTTAGCGTTCACAAACTGATTCGCCATCAGCTTGCGTTGCGTTTCTAGAATCGCATTACGGTAACGCTCCTCAGCACCGAACAGAGTTAGCTCGCTGTAGCCTTCAATCCAATCCAGAGTGGTAACACGAAGATCCGCTTTGTTTTGTGTCAGTTCACCGCCGTTACGTTTACCCAGCTTGTAGAACAAGATTGGCCAAACCAACAGCATGACAAGAAGGATAGAACCTAAGATTAAACCTAGTGAGCTATCAAACCACATCAAGAACAGAGTCAGGAAGAAGATCCCAAACACACCCACCGTCACTGGGCTTACTAAGCGCAAGTAAACGTGGTCCATTGCATCGACATCAGCAACCAAACGGTTCAGTAGGTCAGCATCACGAAGGTTTGAAATACGACCTGGGATCAGCGGAGCCAGCTTCTTAAAGAAGAAGATACGCAGATCAGTCAGTAGTTTGAATGTCGCATTGTGGCTCACAACACGTTCACCCCAACGACCCGCAGTACGGCTCATTGCCAAACCACGTACACCACCACCCGGCAGCATGTAGTTGAAGGTTTCACGCGCAATCGTAAGGCCAGCAACCGCAGAAGCTGAAATGAACCAACCCGATAGCGTTAACAAGCCGATAGAAGCCGACAGAGTAGCAAAAGCCAATAGCATGCCTAGCGATAGGCCAAACCAATGCTTTTTATAGAGTTTCAGGTAAGGCAGTAAATCACGCATCTAAATTACCCTTATTGTCTTGTTGAGCTAAGTTCGCGTTCAGCATCTCTTCGAATAAACCACCCGCAGTCGAAAGCTGAGAGTAATGACCTTGTTCCACAAGACCACCATCGCGCATAACCAGAATGTTATCGACCGATTGAAGAGGAGCAAGTTGGTGCGTCACAAGCAGGGCAGTGCGACTTTCGATGTTGCTATTAATGCCTTTCATCACTAACTGCTCACTGCGAGTATCTAGGCTGGCAGTAGGTTCATCTAACAACCAGAATTGGCCGTCTTGAATCATTGCGCGAGCCAAAGCCAAACGCTGAGATTGACCAACAGATAGGCCACCAGAACGGTCAGAAATCATGTAATCCAAGCCGTGCTCGGTTACAAATTCGTTAGCAAAAGATTGCTCTAGTGCGTTTTGAACTGTTTGATCGGTAATATCTTGCTTACCTAGAGTGACGTTGTCACGAATGCTGCCGTGAAGCAACAGTGGGTTTTGACCAACCCAGCTGATCGTCTTACGCCAAGATGCCAAGTCTAAATCACGCAACTCAACGCCATTGATTTTCAAGCTTCCTTCATAAGGCATGAAACCAAGGATGGCGTTGATCAAACTTGTTTTACCCGCACCGCTTGGGCCAACTAACGCAGTCGATTGGCGAGTGTTAAGTGCGAACGAGATAGGACCAACCAGTTGAACACCTTCAGGGCTCAATACTTTCAGATCTTGAGCTTCAATATTGATGCCTTGAGCCGGGTCTAACTGAGTGTCGCCTGATTTAACTTTAGTGATGTCTGTTTCTAGGAACTCGACAATACTTTCCGCTGCGCCAACCGCTTGTTGTTTCGCATGGTAGAAAGTACCTAAATCACGCAGAGGTTGGTAAAACTCTGGCGCCAAGATAAGGATAAACAAACCTGCGAATAGCGTAATGCCAACGCCGTAGTGGCCGAAGTTAAGCTCGCCGATGTAAGTGAAACCAAAGTAAACCGCCGTCATCGCAATCGAGATAGACGTGAAGAACTCAAGTACTGCAGACGACAAGAAAGCGATCTTCAATACATCCATGGTGCGCGTTCTGAACACCTCAGATGCACCTTTCAATACTTCTGTTTCAGCGTTTGTGCGGTCAAATAGACGGATGGTTGTCATTGACTGCAAACGGTCGTAAAAGTGACCAGAAAGACGTTGCAGTGCTTTGAAGTTTTTACGGTTTGCATCGGCTGCTTTCATACCCACAAGTGCCATGAACATTGGTACCAGTGGAGCAGTAATCAAGAAGATCAGTCCTGCTGCCCAGTTTACTGGGAACACCACAACCAAAATAATGAATGGAATCATTACCGACAAAGACATCTGAGGTAAGTAACGAGAGAAGAAGTCTTGCATGTCTTCGACTTGTTCTAGCAACAGGGTTGCCCACGTACCCGCAGGTTTGCCTTTGATATAAGCAGGGCCCAACTCACGTAACTTATCAAGGATCAGTTGCCTGATGTAGACACGGATCTGTTCACCACAGCGATAACCTGCGATCTCACGTCCCCATGTACAGCCAGCACGGCCAACGACCGATAATGCCAAGCCTGCGAAATGACCAACCAGTTCAGACTTATCGACATTTTCGATGATCAGCTGGTGAAGAATAGAGGCGAGAAGAGCTGCTTGAGCAATTAAAAACACGCTTGAAAGTACGCCAAGGCTAATCGCAATCATAAGCCAGCGTTTCGCTAACTTACTCTGTTGCTTAAGCCACTTGTTCAAGCTGCGTTGTTTTTTCTTATCCATTATGAAGGCTTAATGATAATTATTATTTGTTGAGGGCGGCTAGTATACAAAAGAAAGCCCAGTGGATATACCACTGGGCTCTAGGGATTTACAACAAAATGTGATGACGCCCTGCATCTACTGAGGCGAGAGCACCGATAATCAAATCTGCAATCTCAGATTTACTTATCGTTAAGGCCATCTAGGAAGCGTTCAGCATCCAGTGCAGCCATACAACCTGTACCAGCAGAAGTGATTGCTTGGCGGTAGTTGTGGTCCACTACATCACCTGCAGCGAACACGCCTGGGATGCTGGTTTGTGTCGCGTTACCTTCAAGACCAGACTGAACAATGATGTAATCATCTTTCATGTCGACTTGGCCTTTGAAGATTTCAGTGTTTGGTTGGTGACCGATAGCAATGAATGCGCCCATTACTTCGATATCTTCTGTCTTATCAGACTGAGTATCTTTAATACGAACGCCCGTTACGCCCATGTCGTCGCCCAGAACTTCGTCTAGCGTGCGATCAGTGTGAAGAACAATGTTGCCGTTCTCTACTTTGTCCATTAAACGTTTCACTAGGATCTTTTCAGCGCGGAACGCGTCACGGCGGTGAACTAGGTGAACTTCAGATGCGATGTTAGACAGGTAAAGTGCTTCTTCAACAGCCGTGTTACCACCACCAACTACCGCCACTTTCTGGTTGCGGTAGAAGAAACCATCACACGTTGCACAAGCAGAAACGCCACGGCCTTTAAATGCTTCTTCAGAATCTAAACCTAAGTACTTAGCCGATGCACCCGTTGAGATGATCAACGCATCACAAGTGTACTCGCCTGAATCGCCTTTAAGACGGAAAGGGCGGTTAGATAGGTCGACTTCGTTAATGTGGTCGAACAGGATCTCTGTTTCAAAGCGCTCTGCGTGCTCTTTCATGCGATCCATTAGAGCTGGGCCCGTTAAACCTTCAGGATCACCCGGCCAGTTTTCCACTTCTGTCGTGGTTGTAAGCTGACCACCTTGCTGCATACCGGTAACAAGTACTGGGTTTAGGTTTGCACGAGCAGCGTAAACTGCAGCTGTATAGCCAGCAGGGCCAGAACCAAGAATCAATAAATTACAGTGCTTTACGTCGCTCATGAGGACTCCGAAATTGAATTTGTTTTAATTTATAATCGCTTAGGATTGTATGGAAAATATGGAGGCAATAAAAGGTTAAACAAGGGCAGAAGTGTAATTAATCGTTATACGTTAGAACATAACCGAACTAAATGATGGTCTTGTAATCCTGTGTCTTAGATCAATAGCGATAAGTCAAGGAAAGTGCTCTTGCAAACAGCTATGCATATTGCTCACTTTTAGGGCCTTCTTGATCATGGTGTTTCTATAGCAGTATTTACTTTTTTGCGTATACATTGATGAGTAGAAAAACAAGAGAACCTGAATCCTATGTTTTATTTTAAAAAGTTTGCGTTAAAAGACGCTGCAAGAATTCATCAAAATTAGCGTGCAGATAAGCGACCACAAGACGCACTTTTAGTATGAACGGCATGATTACAAACAGGTGTAATGTTGGTTAATACTTGAACTGTTGAGTGTTTCTCAGTTGTTATTTTTTTGTATGTGTTATTATTGATATTTATATATTGCGCGGAATCATTTGAACTCTATGCAGATTCTAATCCTTTTTATCAATGTGTTTATTGTGTGCCTGAATTCGGTTTTTGCTTCTCCGCTGCAGGTCAGCGGGGAACAATCTGTGTTAGCTAATGAAGCTGTAAGATGGTATGAAATGCCTTTGTTATCTGATCCAGTCGATTTTCCCATATTAAAAAAACACATTGAATCCTCTCCAAGGATTGAAACGATATTTGGTGGTGAAGGGGCGTTTGGGTTGAGAGTTGATTTGGCCAACTCCGATATCAAGTCGTCACAACAAATAGTTACACTCCGTGCAAACTATTTGGATCAAGGTTGGGGGTACTGGCAATCAACAAATGGTCAAGTAAGGCGAATACTTGATTTTGGCCAATTAAGTAACAAGAGTATCTTGCATCTGCATAGGCAAAGCTTCCCGTTAATATTGAATGCGGAGGAATCTGGAACACTTTGGCTCTACTTGGAAGCAAAGAAATTTCCAAAGGCAGTTAACTTCACTCTTCAACCTGAATATCCATTTTATATTCACGTTTTCCGCAACAATACGCTCACATTAGCTTCTATTACTGTCATGCTAACGTTGGGAGTTTTCGCTCTTTTTTGTTACTTTCAAACTAAACATCCAGTCACACTGGCTTGTGCTGGTTATGTTGGGCTACATGGCCTGGGATGGTTCGCCGCTTCAGGCGCTTGGGGGTACTTATTATCAAGCCAAAGCTGGAACCCAGTTTATTTTGGAATGGTATTGTTTCCGTTTGCGGTTGCTTTTTCTTGCTATTACACAAGATTATTGTTTGGATTTCCGCAGCATTTTATTCGTATTAATCTTACCTTTCAGGCCTTTAGTTGGCTGTGTGTCATTATCGGGTTTATTAATGTCTTTGCCCCGTTTTCGTTGACTTTTGTTATGTCCCATTTAATTGCGGCAATCTGGGTGCCGACAATGATAGTGACTGGCGTATTGATGGTTTATCAACGAAACTTTGTCGCTAAATATTATTTGATCGGTGGTCTTTGTTATGGCACGGCTTTGGTATATTACATTTTTGCGCATTTTGCACCATTGCCGACTCAGAGATCGACAGAAGTCATCGTTGTTGTTGCATTAGCAATAGATTGTACCTGCATTTTATTGTCACTGACTGAATGGTTGCGGATTCAACAACATCAACATCAGAAAACCTATATCCAGTCGAGGGTGGATAGTTTAACGGGGCTTGGAAACCGGCTGGATTTTAATGATGCGAGTAAACAATTAGTACATCATTCCTATTGTATCGTCTTCATCGATTGTGATGGCCTTAAATCGATTAATGATACTTATGGTCATGATGAAGGGGATCGCTTTTTAGAATACACCAGCCGCATGATGCGAGAAAAATTTACAGACCTTGGAATGGTTTATCGAGCTGGTGGCGACGAATTTATCTGGTTGTTGAAAGTGGGTAAAGAGAAACAAGTTGAGGCTCTCTATTCTCAGATTGAGCTTAGAGTGACTCAGGTGGAAGAGCAAATTCGCAGTGCTGATTGGCCTCAGTCTGGCCTCAGTTTTGGAAGCGCATCTAGTTTTGAATGTGTCAATTTTTCTGAGTGTTTGAGCTTAGCTGACCAGCGAATGTACCAGCAGAAGCGCTCGAAGAACGGTTTTAAAAATCAGTCCAGTGAAATTGAGTGTTAGCTAAATTCCCTATTTTCTAAGTGAATCGTTTTAAGTCTAGTTAACTTATTTTCGTTTTGACTTTTGGTGTAAATGTCACCAAAGGTGGCTCTTTTAGCAACCAACCTTTCAAGCTTGCTTACCCTCTCATCTGTTTTGTGTAGAACATTCCCAATCTTTATAGTCGCCTATTTTTAACGAATTCTAAGTTAGGACATAAAGGCAGACCATCATATTCCAAATAAACGCATCATTTATAATTGTAGGTTTTATTAGAAAGCACTCTATTTGAGGGCGGCCGAGTTCCCCCCGAACTCGACCTGTTCCAGACGCGCAAGCAAAGGCGTTTGGTTTCTGGCTTAGTCATAAATTAACCAATTTCAGTTTGTTGTGTAAATAATCAATAGCTTGGCAACTGATAGGTAGGTCGTATTTTGCTGTGCAAAAGCATAGAAATGAATGATGGCGAGAGTGATGCCTGAGCTCATGCAAGGAGGCTGGCGTATTGAAGCAAAAGGGCTGACACAATATGAAACCTGGCTTGCTAGTTAATAATATCGTTAAATTTAAATTTGTAGGGATTTATAACTAGCTAGTGGAGTGTGCTAGTTTTAAGAGTTGGTCATCTTTTATTCTGGTGTTATACACTGCTTTTGAATCTCAGGTTAGATTTAGTGTCTGAATTATTAAATCTGACGGGATAAATGATTGTTTAATGTTGATTTGGCAAGATCTTCAAGTATCCTTTATGTAAATAAAACGTTAAATATCGAAAGTTAATTAACAATCATTAAGGAGTCGATGATGTTACATGCTCACGAAAATACCCTACATATTACCCACCTCAGTAACCACGCGGTTAAGGAGTTGTCACCATCATTCTCTAAGCTACCAAGCACAGAGCATGCGGATGGCCAGTTCCGATTGAGAAGGTACTCAGTGGTTGAATTCAGTAATGGACAAGTCGTTGAGCTAGACAAACATAACTTTGTTCAGTCTGAAGACATTAATCACTTTCAAGGTGACGTTGTTCGTCAGTTCGAGCCGATTGAAGCGACTATTCTAAGCAGTGAAGGCATGCAAGAAATGTGTGAACTGTTTATTGAAACCAATGGGCTTGAAGACGGGCAAGAAATCGAAATCCATCAGATCCGCATTGCCGCTATTTTTGAAGAAACTCAGGTTGCCCCTGAAGGTGTTCACCAAGATGGTTTTGACCACATCGCGATCATTGGTGTTACTCGCCACAACATCGTTGGTGGTGAAGTGATGCTGTACCAAGATTCTCATGAAGCACCGTTCTTTAGAAAAGTGCTTGAAGACGGCGAAGTTGCAATGCTTGCAGACAGTAAGCTATGGCACAACGCACAGCCAATTCGTACCATAGACCACGGCGAGATGGGCTACATGGATGTGTTTGTTCTAACGGCTAAGGATGCGCGTAATGTCCTTCACTCTTAATGATGTGCGCCAACAGTTTAGCGCGTTAGGCCAATATCATAACGGCAAACCTGTGACCTTTTTTGATGGGCCAGGCGGATCTCAGGTGCCTGAGAATGTTTTAGCTTCAATGACCGAATACCTAGGGCATTTCAATTCAAACCTAGGTGGCCACTATTTTTCTAGCCAAAAGACCACGAGCTTAATGCAGCAAGCAAGAGAAGCGGCGCAAGCACTGCTTAATGCGGAGTCTTCTGGCAATGTTGTGTTTGGTGCCAACATGACTTCGCTGACATTTCAGCTTAGCCGAGCGATCAGCCGAGATTGGAAAGAGGGCGATGAAGTTATCGTCACGGCTTTAGATCATTATTCGAACGTGTCGAGCTGGCAGCAAGCGGCAGACGACAAAGGCGCGATTGTTCGCCAAGTCCGTGTCGACGAGTCGGATTGCAGTTTGGATATGGCGCATTTTGAGTCTTTGCTGAACGAGAAAACAAAGCTTGTCGCGGTGACGTTTGCTTCGAATACGACTGGCTCTATTGTCGACATGGCAAAAGTTATTGAGCTTGCACATCAGCGTGGTGCGCAGGTTTATGTCGATGCCGTTCATTACGCACCGCATCACTTGATCGATGTTCAGCAATTGAATTGTGATTTCTTAGCGTGTTCAGCGTATAAGTTCTTCGGCCCGCATGTGGGCATTGCTTATGTTGCGCCTCAATGGCTACACACGTTAAAGCCTTACAAGGTTGAGCCAGCGACAAACATTGGCCCAGGCCGTTTTGAAACAGGTACGCAAAGCTTTGAAGGCCTTGCCGGTGTGATTGCTGCGGTTGATTACTTGGCGCAGTTTGGTGAGCCAACCGACTCATTGCGTTCTCGTTTAGAGCAAAGCTACGCGCTGTATAATAAGCATGAAAGCCAGCTCAGTGAGTACTTCCTTAAACGCTTGTCTGATCTTGAAGGGGCAAAGCTTTACGGGAAAACCGAGTTTAACTCGAACCTAAGAACGCCAACCTTTGCGGTTACCTTTGAAAACCATTCTCCAGAGTTCATAGCCAAGAAGCTGGGTGAACATAATATCTGTGTGTGGAATGGTCACTTCTACGCACTAGGGTTGGTGAAGCAGTTAGGTATCGAAGAGCAGGGCGTGGTGCGTATTGGTTGTATGCATTACAACTCGATTGAAGAGATCGACTTGCTGTTCAATGTGCTTGAAGGGATCTTGCGAAGTCACTAGCAAGAAGTAACTAACACCTAGATGGTTACAGAATTAGAAAAGAGCATACTTCTCTCATGAATATTGAGGTGGAAGTATGCTCTTTTTTTGTTTCACCGCGCTTATTACTTATTTGAGTAAGGCCAGTGATTCGATTAAGACCGCTATTTAATCAAGACAGCGATCTAACTAAGACAGCTGCTTAACCAGAGATGCACCTACAGCGTGTGCGCTAGTTGGGTTCTGGCCTGTAATTACTCGTTCATCAACAATCACAAGCTCTTGCCAAGGTTGAACCTTGTTGAAACGCGCAGCGCTGCGAGCAAGAGACTCTTCGAGTAGGAATGGAATGTCGTTGATGGTGCCAAAGTCGATCTCTTCTTCACGTGTAAAGCCAGTCACCGATTTAGAACTCAGTAATTTCTCACCGTTGCTCAGAACTATTGGAAGCAGCGCCGCAGGGCCGTGACATACTGATGCAATCACACCGCCATCTTCATAGTGCTTAGCCGCAATAGCAGCGAATTGCTCGTTGGTTGCTAGGTCTGAAAGCAAGCCGAATCCGCCTGGGTAGAAGATAGCATCGTAGCTTGCTGCATTAATTTGGCTTACAGGAATCGTATTGTTGATGCGGTTTTGGAAGTCATCATCAGCCAAGATCTCCGCGTTTACTGAATCCCCTTCAATATCGGTTCCGTACAATGGGCCTTTGCCACCCTTGATAGACGCGATGTCGTACTCAAAACCCGCAGCAATGATCTCTTTCAGAGCATGAGTCAGTTCAGGCGCGTAAGTACCGTTCGCTTGATCTGTATCGCCTAGTGTTGCGTGGTTAGTTACAGGTATTAGTATTTTTTTCATGATTCGTCCCTTTGAGCACGTTTGTTTGGTTTCAGCGTCGTTGTTTAGACATCCGCGTTTTTAGGACAGACATCAGTCTTTTTAATAGAGATGCCGCTGTTTCGTTACCTGTAATACTAGTAGTAAACCATTTGAGTGATAATATGCCGAATAGACAAAACATTATTGCTATATAGCAACAGTCGAATGAGAATTAGTCGGATGTGAACTCGTTAGATGTAAACAGGTGAAGTATGGACAGCTTTGAAGGGATTAATGAGTTTGTTGCGGTTGCTGAGTGTCATGGCTTTTCTGCAGCAGCAAAACAACTGGGTTGCAGTACCAGCCATGTCAGCCGCCAAGTTTCAAGGTTAGAAGAGAGAGTGGGTGTGGCGTTGCTTGCGCGTTCAACACGGATGGTGAGCCTGACCGAATCGGGTCATACCTATTATCAGCAGTGCAAAGACTTGGTCATTGGGCTGCAACAAGCGAATGAACAAGTCACGTCTCAACAAACTCAGCTTAGCGGTACATTACGTGTTAGTGCTGCGGGTGCATTTGCAGAAAATCATGTTGCGACAGCGCTGATGGAGTTTGCCAAAGATCATCCTGAGCTCACCATCGAAATGAACTTCAATACTAAGATGGTTAACTTCATCGAAGATGGTATCGACTTCGCCATTCGTTACGGCCGGTTGGACGATTCAGGTTTGGTGGCAAGAAAGCTCGTCGATCGCCCAATGGCGGCCGCAGCCAGCAAAGATTATTTAGAGCAATTTGGTACGCCCACTCATCCAGAGCAGTTGAAAATGCACAGCTGTATTATCGCCAACAGTGATCAGTGGCTATTTGAGAAAGAGGGCAAACCGTTAAATGCAGTGCGAGTGCATGGGCGCTGGCGCAGTAACAATTCGAGCGCAGTACTGAAAGCATGTGAAGAGGGGCTTGGTGTTGTCTACCTTCCCAAAAGCAGTTTCAATGGCGGCCTGACTAATGGAAAGCTTGTCCCGGTGCTTGAAGATTATTGGGGAGCAGGAACCAGCAGTTGGGTCGTATATCAAAATCGTCGTTTTTTACCCCAGAGAGCACGGTTAGCGATCGACTTCTTGGTTGCTTATTTTTCGGATTGGAATGAATAACCGACGAGGTTTTAAGCGAACAGCCAACAAGATGGAAGTGAATAATTAACGGAATTGAAAAGAGTCGTAATTATCGCTAGCTACCTACTTTAAGGTCGAAAACAGAAAAGCTAATGCTTACATAGATATACGTTATCTTTTTTTGTTTTTTTTTTAACGCGCGTAATAGGAATGAGAGACTTGTCTACTTTTGATAACTGGTGTTAGCGATTGAATTGTAGAGAAGCCCGCAACAGTACGATATACTAGATACCATATTAATGTCCCTAACGCGTGATAGATTCTGTGGAAGCGTTGGCGGGATATGTTGTTATGCTCCAGTTTATGAAGTATAGCTAGAGTGCGGAGTTGGCAATGTCTTCAATAAATTTCGAATCCACGTACGGTGTAATAACTATTCAAGATATGAATGTAGTTAGTGTTGACGCTAACTATGCTCGCATCTATGGATACCAATCGCCCGAAGAACTACTTTCTAATATCGATAGCTTTCTAGATCTAATCTCAGAAGATTTTCATGTTCTCGCCTATCAAAATTACCTTGAAACGGTCAGTGGTCAACGCGACCCTCAGGTTCACACCTATACCAATGTTGATCGTAATGGCAGAGAGTTCACCGTGTTTTCTATCGACCATGTGACGGAGTGGCAGGGAAGACCTGCACTGCAAGTCACGGTGATCGATCTTTCCCCTGCGATTCAGCTGCAAAATGCGGTGCGTGAGCAAGATAAGATGTATCACGACATGATCATGCAATCTGGGCAGGGCATCTTGGTTCACCGAGATTTCAAGCCGCTGATGGTTAATCAATCTTGGGTTAACATGCAAGGCGCTGCTTCCATCGAGCAAGTATTAGAGCTGGACTCTATCCTTGAACTGGTACCAAAACAGAATGCCGATGGCATCAGCAAGCACTATCACGCGATCGTATCGGGTGAGTTGTCTGGCACGAGTACAGTGGTTGAAAATATCGGCTTTGACGGCGTTCATCGGTTCTTCAATATTTACGACAATGCGATTACTTGGAAAGGTCAGCCAGCCGTTCAGGTTGTACTCGAAGATGTGACTCAAAAGGTGATGTTGGAAAAGCAATTGGTTCATCAAGCGAATTACGATGAAATGACCGACTTACTTAACCGCAGAGCGATTTATGAGTGGTTGAGAGAGCACATGTCCTCTAACAACTACCTTGTGTGTATGCTGCTGGATATCGATGATTTTAAGTCGATTAATGACACTTACGGTCATATGGTCGGTGATGAGGTCATTTGTGCTTTGGCTAATATTACCAAGCGCAGTGCCGAGAAAGCCGGCGGAGTCGCAGGCCGTTGGGGTGGCGAAGAGTTCATTATATTTATCCCAAACACGTCTCTTGAAACAGCACACGAAGTGTCAGAAGAGATTCGCCAACAGTTCAATCAAGTTGAATTCAGAATCGATGAACAGTTACGATTTAATTCGAGTGTCAGTATCGGAATCAGTGATAGCCAAGCCTGTGAAGACGGTGTCACGATTGATGCACTCGTGAATTTAACCGATCAATCTCTCTATCGCGCGAAAGCCAACGGCAAGAATTGTGTAGACGGAGATGTGGTTGCGCTCTAACGCCTAAAATCGTCATCGAAAGCGAATAGGATCGACAACGAAAAATGCCCTCAAGTCATCACTTGAGGGCATTTTAGTTTTTGGCTATTCACTAAGCGCTTCTAACTATAAGAAACGCCTCTAACTATAAGAAACGTTTAAGTTCTACAAGTTATGCAGACACTTCCACTTCGTAAGAGCCAAATTTACGGATGTTAATCACGCCCGTATCTAAGATTAGGTATTGGCCTTTAATACCTTGCAGCACACCAGATACTTCAGGGTTCTTGTCAAAGTTATGCGAAACAATCTTCACTGGGTGTTGCTCAACTGGGTAGCTCAATGAAGTGATGTTTTCGCTCAGAATCTCGATTGCATCGTCACCAAACTTTGCTCTGATCTCTTGGATTTTATCCTCAACCAATGGCAATAGTTCTTTGGCTTTTTCTACCAACTCCATATCGTCGCCATCGCCTTTTAGCAGCGTGCGCCAGTTGGTTTTGTCAGCAATGTGCTTCGCTAACTCAACTTCGATCAGGCCAGAGATCTGACGTGTTTTTACCTTCAAGATAGGCAAACCTTGAGTCGCGCCTTGGTCAATCCAACGGGTAGGGATTTGAGTATGACGAGTGATACCCACCTTTAGGCTTGATGTGTTTGATAGGTAAACGAAGTGATCAACCATGCAGTTCTCTTCACCCCATTGAGGCTCGCGACACGTGCCTTCATCGTAGTGACAAGTCTCTGGCTTCATGATGCACATGTCGCAGCTTGCTAGCTTTTTCATGCACACAAAACAGTGGCCTTGAGAGTAGCTCTTCTTAGTTTTCTTACCACATGAGCAGCAAAAAATATTGCCGGTGTGAGTGAGGTTGATGGTTTTACCAATCAGAGGGTTTAGCTCTACAAACTCTTCGCCTACAGGCAAACGGTAGGTAACCGCGCCATCAAGGGAAGCACTCATCTTTTTGAGTGTTCCTTTTGCTAATAAAGACATGACATTACTCGTTGTATTTTGATTATTATTTCGTCGACTCGATTGCGCTGTGAGCAGGCAGTACGGTTAACGATGATTATGCGATGAGTATAACAAATAGAGCCTGTTTTTATACGCAATATTACTTGATTATTGCGATGGATAATTGATGAGTAAACGCTCGTTAAAAATTATGGTATGACATTTTGTTCAGGCGTGATATAACGTTTTTTAGTAAATTATTGGCATTAAGATCACTAATTTACCTAACTTATTTTCTATCGTGAAATCCCAACTATAGGGACCTTAAGCCGGAAGCTTAGACGTGAAGTGGATCCATAAAATAGTCATCTTTTTAGTTATCATGACACTGGCGATTGTCCAGTATTACCGTGTGAGCGGAAATCGTGTGATAACGGCAATTACGCCGGATAAATATGAATTTATCGCGACCAGTGATCAAGTTGATAGGGGAGTCAGTACATCCCAATTATCCTACGAAAATGGGCAATATATTCTCGACTGTGAACTTAAAGAGTCGGAATACCCTTGGCCTTATTGCGGCCTATCGATTCGTATCAACCCAGATATTACCGAAGGTCTTGATCTCTCTCAGTATCACACCTTTAGAGTGAATATTGATTACCATGCGGAAGCGGATTCTAGTGGCCGTTTGAGAACTTACCTACGCAACTACAATCCTGCTTATTCTGTTCCTGATGACGAGTACACACACAAGTACAACGGCATGGAGTTTTCTCCAGGAATCGATGGCGGTGTGATTGAAATCCCAATCGCCAATCTACAGGTGATGACATGGTGGTTAGCCGACAATGATGTGGCATTAGAGCACTCTGCACCTGAATATTCGAATGTGAATATGGTCGAGTTTGCTACCGCATCGGGTGCGAAGCTAGGCCATCATCGAATTGTTATTCGCAGCATCGAGTTTGAAGGCTCGTATATCTCTGCGGAAAGCTTGTTCTTGATCTTGCTGTTTATCTGGGTCGGAACAGGTACTGTGTTCTTACTTTCAGAATTGCATCGTTCAAGAAAACGCATGGTGATCGCAGAGAAAAGACATCACCACTTAAAGAACGTCAATCGCGCACTGAGAGAACAGAATTTTGAATTTTCAGAGATGGCCCATCGTGATGAGTTAACCGGAATACTAAACCGCCACGCGATTCGTGATTGGTTGAAAATGCAGTCACAACATGTGAAGCAAGGACATGGCAAGCTGGGTATGTTGTATCTCGATATCGACTACTTCAAGAGTGTAAATGACAAGTACGGACATCAAATGGGTGACCATATTTTACGCGAGTTCAGCATGGTGGTGGGCAGTTCGATCAGCGCTACCGACAAGTTGGTGAGATGGGGTGGTGAAGAGTTCATTGTTTTTTGCCCTGAGACCGAAGCCGGAGAGGCGCAGATAAAAGCTGAACGCATTCGATTATTGGTTAGCCAGCACCTTTGGGTTCATGGCGATCCGCTGACATGCAGTATCGGTGTTGCCGAGATGAAGCAAGAGCGAGTGACAGAGACCATTGCTCGCGCTGATGAAGCTTTATATCAAGCAAAGCATTCAGGTCGAAACCAGGTGATCTTGAGTCACTAATCTGAAAATTGTTTTGATGAGTTTATAAGCCACACGTGCATATGTGACGTGTGGCGTTTTTATGGTTCTTCTCCCAAAAGCCAAAACAAAAAAGGTGGCGCGGGGCCACCAAAAGGGAAAGCGTTTCTTGTTTTTATATGCCCGTTCAGTGCTTGCTTACGCTGAACGGGCATTTTTGTCTTGGTTGAACCGGGGGAAGTTCAACCAGTTTAGGGGAGCATTCCTGTAAGCATGCGCTTATAGAACGTTAGTGTTTACCAGAAGATCCAAGCGAACAGAGTCAGAACTAGGATACAAACTAGGTTCAACACCATACCGATTCGCATCATCTCTTTCTGCTTGATGTGACCCGAGCCAAACACGATTGCGTTTGGTGGTGTTGCAACAGGAAGCATGAAGGCACAAGACGCAGCAACAGCGATCAGTGCAGACAAAATAACTGGCGACATACCAAGTGCTTCAGCGATGGTTGCGAATACTGGCACCAGAAGTGCTGCACTCGCTGTGTTACTCGCAAATTCCGTTAGGAATACCACGAACGCTACCACGGCTAGAATCGTAAGCAGTACGCCAGCTGTTTCTAAAAATCCGCTTAGTGAGTGTGCTAAGAATACGCTGGTTCCTGTCGCTTTTAGAATGTTACTTAAGCAGATACCACCACCGAATAGGATAAGAACACCCCAGTCCGTTGTCTTCTCAACGTCTTTCCATTCCACCGCTCTAGAAGCGCCAAGCAGTACAATTGCGCCAATCGCTACTAAGCTATCAAATTTAGAGAATCCGCCAATCATTGCGTTGATTGGTTTACCGAATATCCAAAGCGTTACGGTTAGAAGGAAGATAGACAGTGTGATTTTCTTGCTGTTTGTCCATTCAACTGGGGCATGGTCTAGCTCGAATTTGTGGTCAAGCTTCGGCTTAGTCATCACGTAAAGAATAATCATCGCGATTGGCAGTAAGATCATTGAGATTGGTAGGCCAAGTGCCATCCACTCTGTGAAGCTCAAGCCAACTTCTGCCGCCGCAATTGCGTTTGGTGGGCTACCAACCAAGGTTGCGATACCACCGATTGAAGCACAGTAAGCAATACCCAGTAGTACGAACACGTAGGTGTTGCGGTCTTCACTTTGGTCAACTTTGTTCATGATGCCAAGAACAAGGGGAAGCATCATTGCAGTCGTTGCTGTGTTCGAAATCCACATCGACAAGCCTGCACTCACACCGAACAACATGAACACAGCGACCGACATTCTGCCTTTTGCTATCAGCAGTACTTTGTCAGCTATCGCTTTATCTAGCTCTTGCTTGTTCAGTGCGGCTGCCAATGCGAAGCCACCCATGAATAAGAAGATGATTGGGTTTGAAAAGTTAGCCAGCGCTGCGGGCGTGTTGAATACACCAAACAAGACAGCCAAGAGTGGAACGAGCAGAGCGGTGATGCTGACATGAATAGCTTCGGTTAACCATAGAACCGCAACGAACACGAGAATACTCAAACCAGTATTGACTTGTGATTCGAAAGGAAGGGTGTTGAGCAAGAGTGCGAATAGCGTGAAATTACCAATTAATATCATGCTGTTGCGGGTGAACAACCAGTGTTTCAGTGTAGTAACAAGTGCCGTCATAAGACGCTCCTTTTGTTATCCTCGTTTTATTGGTGCACGACTTCATTGAGTCGTGCTTATTATTTTCGAGGTATATAGCTTGATGTAGGGTCAGACTTTGTTGGGAGAATGTTACTTAAGTTAATAAAGGCGTGTTGGTGTGTTTTTGTGTAACAGTGGGGAAATGTGAGGCAACAAATTCAAAATGTGTAGTTTTCTACACATCTGTCTCTGCTGGGTCTGCAATAGGGTTTGTTGTAGGATCTACAACAGGGTTTACAGAGGGGTCAGTCATAGGGTTTGGAATCGGAAATGATTCCGGTTTTGGACTCGATTGAATGGGCTCTTTAGGTCCAAGGAACTTTGGCGTTGTCCCCATAATATACAAATCTAAGAAGGCTTTGGTACGCGCAAAAACTTCACGTAAACGGATAGAGGTGCCTGAATGATGAGTAGGGCCTGAAACCGCTAAACATTGTGCATGAATATCGTAAGAATTAGCGATAAATAGTGCTCTTTCACAGTGGAATTTCTGAGTAATGATCAGGAAGTTGTCGGTGTCGAAGATCTTTTTAGCGCGAACAATCGAGTCTAAGGTTCTAAAGCCTGCGTAATCGAGGTTAATGCGTTCATCGGGTACACCCGCTTTCAGCAAGTCGCGTTTCATCGTCCACGGCTCATTGTAAGAGCGATGAGCGTTATCGCCGCTCAGTAGAAATTGGTCCACTTTTTCACGATCGAACAGCTCAATCGCGGCTTCGATTCGGTGCTTATAATAGTCGTTGAGTGTTCGACCCAAATATTTGCTCGTGCCAAGCACAACGGCGACCTCAAGCTCGGGCACTTCATCTATATCGTAGATGATGCGATCTTCCGCTTGCCATGAAACCCAATAATCGATCGCAATAACCGCAGCGCTGCCTACTAAGAACACGAGGAAAGCGCCAAACAGAAAACCTTGCAGTTTTTTGTAAGCTTTTTTTATGTAGCTACGGATAATGTGAGAATCAAATTTCACTCTCGGTATGGTCCTTTCACTGAGCATTAATTTTTGAGTGCTCGATAATACCAAATAAAAATGAGAAAAATCAGTTAAAAAGACAAGACAGTTTAAAGAAAAAAGCCCCTGCAATTGCAGAGGCTCATATAAGAGTCGTTAACGCTCTTTATTCCAAGCGCAGTACGCTTTATTAGAATGCCGTGCGCTTGTAGCGACGGTAAACTGGCTGCCAGAAGTGCTGGTCAATCGCTTGTTGCAGTGCTTCTTCAGTGATCTCTAGAGCAACGCCCTGTTCAATCGCCTTTTTACCTACCGCAAGAGCAATTTTCTTAGATACCGTGTGGATCTCTTCCAATGGTGGAAGTAGAGCACCTGTGCCATTGATTGCTAGTGGAGAACACGTAGCAAGTGCACGGCTTGATTCCATTAGCATTTCGTCAGTGATGCGTGAAGCATTCACAGCCAATACACCAAGGCCAATACCTGGGAAGATGTAGCTGTTGTTACACTGAGCGATTGGGTAAGTTGTGCCGTTGTGAACGACTGGCTCAAATGGGCTACCTGTCGCAACAAGTGCTTGGCCATCAGTCCAACGAATAATGTCGTTTGGCGTCGCTTCAACACGGCTTGTTGGGTTCGACAGTGGGAACACGATAGGGCGTTCACTGTGTAGGTTCATCTCTTTGATGACTTCTTTGCTGAATAGACCTGGAGCACCAGACACACCAACCAATACGGTTGGTTTCGCGTGGCGAACTACGTCTAGTAGAGAGAAACCAGTGCCATCGCTTTCCCAGTCTTTGGTGTTTTCGTTGGTTTGAACCAGACGCTGTTGGAAATCAAGCAGGTTTTGCATGCCTTCTTGTAGCAGACCCCAACGGTCAACCATGTAAACTTGAGAGCGAGCTTGTGCATCGCTGATACCTTCAGACACCATTTGGGCAATGATAGCTTCAGCAATACCACAACCTGCAGAACCCGCACCTAAGAAGGTGATGCGTTGATCTGAAAGTTTGCTGTTTGCTGCTTTACATGCTGCAAGTAGAGAACCAACCGTTACGGCTGCTGTGCCTTGGATATCATCGTTGAAACAACAGATGCGATCTTTGTAGCGCTCAAGCAGTGGCATTGCGTTCTTTTGTGCGAAATCTTCGAACTGAACTAATGCATCAGGCCAACGGCGTTGAACCGCTTGGATGAACTCTTCAACGAATGCATCGTAGTCAGCACCCGTAATACGAGGATGACGCCAGCCCATGTACATTGGGTCAGCAAGACGTTGAGGGTTGTTAGTACCCACATCGAGCACGATTGGTAGCATGTAAGCTGGGCTGATACCGCCACAAGCTGTATAAAGTGCTAGCTTACCAATTGGAATACCCATACCACCGATGCCTTGGTCTCCCAAACCAAGAATACGCTCACCATCCGTAACCACGATAACTTTAACGTTGTGGTTTGTCGCATTGTTCAGTAGGTCATCGATACGATCGCGGTTCGGGTATGAGATAAACAGACCACGGCCACGACGGTAAATATTTGAGAAGTTCTCACATGCTGCGCCAACCGTTGGCGTGTAAATGATAGGCATCATTTCAGAAATGTGGTTTTGAACTAAACGATAAAAAAGCGTTTCATTAGTGTCTTGGATGTTACGAAGGTAGATATGCTTATCCATATCACTTTCGAAGTTACAATATTGTTTGTATGCACGTCCTACTTGCTCTTGGATTGTTTCGGTTGTTTCCGGTAACAAACCTTCAAGGTTGAAAGAACTGCGCTCTTCAGCAGAGAATGCGCTGCCTTTGTTTAGAAGAGGTGTACTTAGTAGAGCAGGACCAGCATAAGGGATATATAGAGGGCGTTTATCGTTGTTCATTAGATGCCTAATATGGGAGAAAGGGTAACTGAAAAATGATAACGGTTTAGTTATTCAATTGTAAATAGTTTCTCCGCGATCTGAGCAAACAAAATGATATTCTTACCTCTGTCCCACACTTATCGAATTTCAACACGATAATTCGTTATACTTTGCTCACACTTTTTCGCTACTCGCCATTTTATGTCATTACTTCCCATCGATGCTTATCAAAACGTATTCCACGAACAAATCGCTAATTCTCACCTTGTCGTAGAGGCGGAAACCGGATCAGGTAAATCAACGCGCCTGCCACTTTGGGCCTCTCAACATGGGCGAGTGTTAGTGGTGGAGCCAAGACGCATCGCGTGTACATCACTGGCTAAATATCTCGCGCAGCGATCAGGCGAGAAGTTGGGTAGCAAAGTGGGCTATGCGATTAAGCTTGAGTCGGAATACAACGAGCAAACTAACGTTGTTTTTGTGACGCCCGGTATCGCGCTGCGTTGGTTATCAGAAGATGGACTCGCTAGTTTTGATGTGATCGTGGTGGATGAGTTTCATGAGAGGCGCTGGGACATTGATCTGCTGGTGGCGATTCTGAAGCAAAAAGCGAGTCATCGTTTGGTGATCACTTCAGCAACCATTGAGGGTGAGCGCCTTGCTCAGTATTTGGATGCGAATCGCATAAGCTGTGAAGGGCGAACTTATCTAGTTGAGATTGAACACAGAGCGAATGAATCCAGAACACTGCCTGATATCCGACATCTAGAGCAGCGTATCGCGGAAGAAGTGAATCATCAGCTGATCGCTTCTTCTGGCGATATGTTGGTTTTTCTGCCGGGTAAAAAAGAGATCGTGCAATGCGAACAAGCCTTGGCGAAAAATCCAGATATCCAAGTCGTTAAATTGCATGCGTCGGTCAGTGATAAAGAGCGAGATTCAGCCTTATCGGGTCGTAATATCAATACTGAAGGTAATGGCCTGAAAAAGGTCATCCTTGCGACCAACGTTGCAGAAACCTCATTAACCATTCCTGACATTGGCGTGGTGATAGATTCAGGATTAGAGAGACGCACCGTTCAGCGTAATGGCAGAACCACACTGATGCTTAAATCCATATCACGAGCGAGTGCCAAACAGCGAGCTGGCCGCGCGGGTAGGGTAATGGATGGCGTTTGCGTGCGTCTATATGGTGAACATGCGGCGTTAGAGTTAGTCACACCGCCTGAATTGCAGCGTGAAGAGCTGACTGAACCTATGTTGGCCGCAGCATGTTGTGGATCTCCGCTTGAGAGCTTGTCCTTCCTTGACCCTATTCCAGAGAAATCACTCAACAGTGCAACTCAAACCTTGCTGACGATGGAAGCGATTAACGCCGACTATCAAGTTACCGAGCATGGTAAAAAGCTGTATCCGTTGCCGATTGATGCTTTGTATGCCGATATCGTTACTCGAATCAAAACCAAAGCATTAAAAGAGGCGATGGTTGATCTCACTGCGGCGCTGTCCGTTCCTGCTCGCTTGTATCAGTTACCAAACAATGCAGAACATCTTGAAGCGCTCGCGCAACAAGAGAAGGAAGGGTGTGATTTAAGCCTGTTGATTCAGATTGTGCGCGGTCGAGAATATCCGCATTTAGACATCGACCAACAGGCTCTGAATGAAGCTCAAGGATTGGCGAAGCAAATGCGGGAGGTATTTGAACTTCCTCAGCTAGAAGTCGCGTCACGTTTCCAACGCATTGAATTGCTCAAGACCATTGTGAATCTGCATCCTGAACTGGTGTTTGTGCGCCGACTGAAAAGGAAAGAAGCCTTTGCCAATGGTGTTTTAGAAGTGGTGCTCGGTCGTCAGAACCGTTTCCCTGATAATGCACAAGCGATGTTGGTGTTGGATACTCACAGCTTGTCGGGAAGAGGCGTTAAGCAAACACTGACCTTAGCGACGGTCACGACACCCATTCCTCTTGAGCTTCTCATTGATGCTGAACTAGGAGAGTGGGAGCAAGGCGAAACCGTTGTGAATGATGATGGTGTTTTTACCGAGATGGCATTGGTGTACGCAGGCCGCACGATTACAACCAAACTCGTCGCCGCTGAAGGGCAACTATCGTTAAAACCTATCGTCGACCTTGTGTTAAATGGAGAGCAGCTTCCCGGTTTTGCAAAGGCTCGCACTCAAGAAATCAAACACTGGCAGTTGTATGTGAAACTTGGTCTCGATGAACAAACTAAATACACACCAGAAATTGAGAACATTAACTTTGAGCTATGGTTTATAGAGCAGCTTGAAGTACTAGGTGTTACTGATGTCAGCGAATTGGAAATGTTCGATCATGCAGACATACCGTTCGATGGCATTCCAACTTGGCTCTACTCAGAATTTTCGGAAAAATACCCGTTTGCATTGAGCCTTGCCGACTTGCAACTCGATGTTGAATACTTGCCCGCAAGAAAGCTGATTTACGTCCATTATCAGTCGGGTAGCCGAAAGTTATCGCCAAAACGTTGGGAGCTACCGACATGGTCTGGTTGGCGTATTCAGTTCAAAAAAGCGAGTCGAATAATTGATATCAAATAGATGGATAAGTTTTATCTCTAAAATATTAATCAAATAGATGCATATATGATTTTTCAGTGCTTATTTTGTTACAAGTTTGATTTTTATATTCCTTTTTAACCAATCAAAAGGTCATAAAAGACTATTCTTCTATATCCTATTGCTATAAAGAAAGAGTTGATAGATATTGAGTATATTGTGTTGCCAAAGTGTCGGGGGACATCATGGATAAACAGGAAGAGACGCGTGTAGAGTTCGATTACACAACATTTCTTGGCGCCTCATGCAGTAAAAAATGGACTTTTCTGGAAGCACTCACCACAATTGCGCCAGTGTTCAGTACCGTCTGGCGAGATAGCATTAAAGAGTTGGGCACCCCAGAGGATCGTTTATGGCAGATGGCATTGAAATCAATGTCGACGCGTAAAAGTGATGAGTCGAACATTGTTACCTTACTCAAGCTCGCTAAGCTGGAAGGGATCAATGAGCTCAAAGTGGTGATGCCATATTCACTTGAAGAAGAGCAGATCGAGTATATTGAATCGCGCAGTCATTTAGTGATTGCGGGTAATTCTGGAGAAGAGTTCACGATTAAGCTGTAACTTCAGCTCGCCTATAATCTCTCTCGAGGAATAGTAAAAACGTACACGTAAAAAGGGCCTCAAATATTGAGGCCCTTTTAGTATCTAAAACTTGAGTCTACGAGCTTATTAGCTTTCGAGCTTTTTATTTTGAGATTAAGCGATTAAGCAATTAGCAATTAAGCGACTAGTCGATTAGACCATAGTCAGCGCGCAGTACATCGATGATCTCTTGCTTAGGATTTTCGCTCAGTACGATCTCCGCACCTGTGATTTTCGCTGCGATATCAAGGTAAGTGCGAGACAGAGACATTAGAGAATCCAGTGGAAGTTCATTGTCACGAGCCAATGCTTCACGTTCTGGCATACGCTCTTTATTCAAAAGAATGTCGGCATCAGGGAAGTAGTTAAGCAAGAACTGACGGAAGCCTTCTTTTGAATTCTCAACGATGTTGCCGTTGTTATATTCCTGAGTATCCCAAATGCGAGATGAATCTGGAGTACCGACTTCGTCCATGTAGATAAGCTTTTCTTTGCCTTGAGCATCGTTGACGTAGCCAAACTCAAATTTGGTATCAACAAAGGTTTGGTCTACTTTTGCTAGCGCTTGGCTGATTACGTTGAAGCCTTCTTTAAGAAGTTTTTCGTAATGCGCGATGTCGCTTGCTTGAGTAAAGTTGAATGCTGCGAAGTTATCTTCGATGTTGTTGCGTGTGATGTTCACATCGTCAGCTTCTGGAACGCCAGGAATACCTTTCAGAATCCCTTTTGTTGAAGGCGTGATCAGTAGCTCAGGCAACTTCTTGTCTTTCTCAAGGCCTTCAGGCATCTCGATACCACAGAATTCACGTTCGCCGTTTGCGTATGCACGCCACATTGAACCAGTGATGTATTGACGACAAATCGCTTCGATCATGACTGGGCGAGCTTTTTGTACAATCCATACGAACGGGTGAGGGATATCAAGAATATGACTGTCAGCAAGTCCGTTGTCTTTAAACAATTTGAACCAGTGGTTAGAGATAGCATTCAGAGCCGCTCCCTTACCTGGAACACCTTTAAGATTCCCTTCACCACGCCAGATACAATCAAATGCAGAGATACGGTCACTGATCACCATGATTGCTAAAGGCGCATCTGGTGCTACATCGTAGCCTTTCTCTTTAATTAGTCGTTGGCTATCTTCTTCAGTTAACCAGTAGACCGAACGAACCTTGCCACTGTGGACAGGTTTATCAGTACGGATTGGTAGGTCATCATTTACGGCAAGAACTTGATCAGCAAGGCTCATTTAGACATTCCTATCTTTTATCAAACGTCATACAGAGAAGTGCGGTGTGCACATGATTAGACGGGCATTATACCCAATCTACTATTTGCTTCCAGAGAAAAAGCAAACGATTGCTAAATCTGTTGTTTAAATAAAAACCCCCGCCTAACAATCCGCTAAAAAATGGGCGAATTGTAGGGCAGGGGAAGGCAGTATGTTTGGACTGTGTTTTGGCGAATTGTTTCTTAAGTTAAATTAAGTTTGTTAGCTAAAAGATTAAGCTATGTTTGTGGACCATGTTTTTGAGCCAAAATGTTATTAAGCCAACATGTTATTAAGCAAGGTGGCTTAGTGAATACGCTCTGAATTTGCATCCATAAAGAAGACTTCACATTGAAAGCGTAACCCTAATGTTCTTAGGTACTGTTGGCTGAACTGATCAATCGATGCACTTGCAACAATCGCGCTCGCATTCTTAGAGCGGATTGCTTTCTCGACAGTCTCTACCTCAGTCATTTGATGAGAGGCTTTCATATGAATAACGCGGTCGCAGCAAACATTATGTTGCTTAAGCTGCTTAGCCGATGGTCTTGGTGTTTGAGCCGTAAACAGTAACCACTGATGTTGATTGGACAGCAACGCCATTCTTGCAAACAACGCTTCCTCGTTTGAATTTTTGCTTTTACGAGAAACTGATGTAAATGCGCAGTGAACTAGCGGGCTAGAGTGTTGTGCTTTAACGTGTGCTTGAATCATTTTGCTGTCCTTATATACATGCTGTATGTGTATACAGTAGTTTTAGTTGCTTATAAGATCAAGCGTTTTTTGCGGGATTATTGGACGATTTCGTCTGAGGTTATGGATGGTAAATGATTAAATCATTGAAAGTATTCGATAAATTAAATTTGAATGAATCTGCTGTTTTGTATCATAAGTTGAATAAATGTGAGCTTTATACAGGTGTATACACTGGTTTTTGCAGAAAAGTACTGTATATACCTGTATAGAAGAGAGAACAAAGAAGAAAGAAGATCTAAAACCACAGGCACAAAAAAAGCGCCTTAGGCGCTTTCTTATATTTCACGGTGTTGCTTATCTCAATGTCGCTTGGGAGAGTTTTGCTCTCATTTCCATTTCACCAATATTGAACTGGCGAACATCAATGGTTGCAATATCATTGCACTCGTTACATGCATGATGACACTTACCATCTAGGTAGTCGTGCTTTTTAACTAGGCTTGGCTTTTTGCACCAATCACAAACGCCTTCTATTGTGAACATATTCTCTCCTCACCTGTTTAAGTCAGGTGTATTTTCGGCGCAAATTATGACACAAGTAAGACCCATTAGTTAATAGTTTGTTACCCGTTTTTGAGAGGGGGATCGATTGCAACACCAATAAAATCGATATCTTTGAGATCTAGGAAAATGAAGATGTGTGTTTGTTTACGGTTTTGTAACATTTTGTAAAATGGTTTTTAGCGCATTGTTCAAACGTTTCATTTCTTCGTCACATCCGTGACCATCTGGATGGTAGATCTTTGATAGCTGTTTGTATCGGATCTTGATGCTTTTCTGGTCGGGGATTGAGCTAGGTGTGTAGCCAAATAGCGCGCAGGCCACCTGCAAATTACTCAGACCTTTGCTGTTTTTCTGCTTCTTCAATTCGTGGAACATAGTGTTCAGCTGGCGTTTTTGCTGCTTAATCGTAAGGTCCTTCGAGCTAAGCTGCGCTTCAAGTGATTGTTGTTGCTGTCGCGAATCACCCGACTTTAGAGCTTGTCTTTTTCTTGAGATAACGAGCGTCGCAATAATGCTGATGATTGAAATCAACACGGCCAACGCAGCACCAATCATATAGTCAGAGCTAGTTAGGTTAGAACTGGAGAGGTTAGAGCGTGATGCTTGGTTAGATTGAACGTGCTTAGATACCCCCTGACTGGTGTCTATTTCAGAGTCGATGCTGTCATCGAGCTGTTCTATTGAAGAGATCTGTTTTGCACGTTGCTGGTTGAATTGTGCTTCCAAAATGCGGTTGTAGCCCTCTTCTGCTTGTGGATTATCTTTTAAGGCTGCTTCATACCATAGCTGCGCTTTATCTAATGGTTGAAGGAGGTCTTGTTCTAGCGAGGATTCGTAGAGTTTTGCTACCTCGATAGGTGCGCGCTGGTTACCTTGCAACGCCGCTTTAATAAACCATTCCAAAGCAAGCTTGTTACTTTGTTCAACACCTGTACCTGCCAAGTACCATTCACCCAGTCTAAATTGCGCGTTTGGGTTGCCGTTTTCTGCTGACTGCGTGTACCAATACAATGCATCACTGGTGCTAACAGGAACGTCGACACCCGATTCATAAGCTTGAGCCAATTGGTATTGAGAAACTGGATCTTGAGGTTGTGATTCTAGTGAAAATTCATCACTGCTTGCTGCGTGCACGAAATGTGTGGTGGACAGTTGAATCGTGGAAAAGATGAGGGCTAGAAATAGTGTTCTAAGAAATGATGATGACAGAATGTTGGATAGGATCAGCAAAAGATAAGTCTCGTAAAAAAGCCCAGAATCGATATGTCAGTATGAATACGCTTTATGGTCGTTGATTATTATTATCACGTTAAATGAGTAACATAACTGATAAACAACTATATAGAGGTTAATTCAATAGATAAAGATGGACTGGGCTTTAATCGTGCTACTTAAGCGGCAAGATTTGAATTTCTACGCGACGGTTACAAGCACGACCTTGAGAGGTGTTATTGTCACATAGAGGGTAGCGCTCACCGTTACCACGAGCAATAGCACGACCTGCAGCAACGTCTTGAGAGATCAAGAATGCACGAACAGATTCAGCTCGACGCTCAGAAAGGATTTGGTTCGTCGATTCGCTGTCAGTGTGACCTTCAATCACTAGGCTAGTGTCTGGGTATTCAACTAGGATGCGAGCAACGCTGCGAAGGGTATTGTGAATGCTTGATTCCAAAGCGTAAGAGCCAGAATCAAAACCGATGCCGTTTTCTAGGCGAAGTAGAAGTTGGCTCTCACCGACACGTTCAACTTGAACGCCTGAATTCATTAGCTCTTCACGAAGGGCAGCTTCTTGTCGGTCAAAGTAGTAACCAATACCACCACCAACAGCGGCGCCACCGGCAGCACCAATAAGTGCACGTTTACCACGGTCTTTAGAGTCACCAGTTGCAGCACCAGCACCAGCAACGGCACCAGCGAGTGCACCAATTAGAGCGCCTTGAGTTGCAGAGTTAGCCTCAGATTCGCCAGTTGTCGCGTTTTGGCGTTGAGTTGCCTGACAACCCGTTAAAGCGATAGTAAGCGCTAGGGCTAGTGTGATTTTTTTAACGTATTTCTCCATCATGTACTTCTGTCAAACGAATGAATCCGAGTGATAAACATAGTCCTGTAAATCTTATTGATGGTTTTTATCAATACGTCGAAGCAATGTAAAGTGGCTCTATGATTTAGTTATCTTTTTAGCTGCCTGGGTACCGCTAACTGGTCGATTAACAGACAATTTACGACCTTTCTTCAAACCAACTTCATAATCGGCGGTGAGGTTTTTCATCGCTTCTCTCAGTTGCTGCTTGAACGTTTCACGGTCGATATTTTTGAATTCTTTATCAATGTAGTTATTGATCTTGTTGTTTGATTCGTCGTCGGGAGTAATGGTTGGTAGCTTTTCAAGCGCACCTTCAACCCAGCCTGAAACAAACGAGTTCACGCGGCGTGTCACTTCTAAGGACCCTGTGCCAGAGCCAGCAAAGCTATTTCTGAATTGGCCGGTGTGTTCATTCAGTTCACGATAAATGATATCGAAAGCGAACGCTGCGAAGATCGCGCGGTCGGCTTCACCAATGAACTCAACACGCTTGAGGCCTTTATGATTCAGCAATACGGCTTCTACGCCAAATTTGGTGTTGATACCGCGAATAACACGCAGCAGTGTAGAACTGATATTTGCAGGTAACAGGTGACTGGACTGAGTTTTCCCCATCTTGATAAATTCAATATCGTCTTTTTCGAGACCATATTTCAGCATCAAGTTATGCGCCATTTTTATCGCATTGGCAGCTTCATTGACGTTCGCAGAATTTCCAAGCTCAAGACACTTGGCAATTTTCTTTAGGGCTTTTTTCTTATCCATCGACAATTTAATCAGTACCGCAAATTTTTAAAAGTCCAACATTTTACATGTTTTCGCGGGTAACAGAAAGGCAAAACTGGTTTGATGAACAAGGAAGGCGGTGAACATTGAACTGCATGAGCCCAGTTGGCGGTAAAAACAAAAACGCCATCAAGCGTATTGATGGCGTTAGTGACACGTTTTTTCAATATGTCTAGAGCATTCGTAAACTAGATACCCAGTTCATCGAGTAGATCTGCCGCAGAATCATTGCCAGAGCTTTGAGCTGGCTTGTTCGCTTCTTGCATTTTTTTCTGAGTCGCCTCAAGAATGCTATCTGGACATTCGTCTTCTGCGATTTCAAATTCTTCTAATTGAATGAACTCAGTCTTATCCATCGCAAGCTCAAGGTAGAAGATGTTGTTATTAGCGGTAGAGAAGGTCACACGACGAGCTTGTGGACGGTCGAGATTGGTATCAACAGAAAGGTTAACTTGCTTGTTCAGAGCCAGCATTTTCGGTTGGTTTTGTGTGATGTTGGTTTGCAGCTCTTTGCGGATTTTATTGGTGAAATCGCCAACTAATTGGTTCATCAACTCACCCAATACATCACCCACTTCGTCTGAAGTATGAAGCACAGCAAGCTCGTTTTCAGGCATGCCCATATTGCGCATGTAATTGGTGTAGATCTCTAGCGCTGCTTTGGACGTAAAATTAATAACAACGAGACCAGAAAAGCCGCCGTCAAACAGAACGAAGCAACCAAAATCTGGCTTTAGGCTTGTCTTGTTGATCTTTTGAACCATGGCTGAATAGGACACCTGAGAAGCCGTCGCTGAAGTCAGTACGCTTGAGACTGATTGGCATAGTTTAAGAAGGATATCTTCAGTTGTGACTGTTTTGTTTTTTTTCATTGTGATGTGCTCGTGGAGATGTCTTAAACAAAATGTTATTCAGTATATTGTTACTGAATTAAGACGAAAGTGACTATTTCTCCATTCTTGCACTGAGATTCTGATTTGATCACCTTTTTATATGATCTTAATAGTAGTAAAGTGACGAAATTCAAAGAAAATTATTATAAATCTCAGATAACCCAATGCTGATAGGATCAGCGAAGTAGGGGCAGGAAGCAAATGTTACCAAGACTTCAACTCAATGCTGATGTCGATCCAGTTGTCGTACGCTTTTTAGATGAACTAAAAACAGCGGGCTTTACTGGCGACATTGAATCTCAATATTCTAGCCGTTTGGCTGTGGCGACTGATAATAGTGTCTATCAGCAATTGCCGCAGGCGGTCATCCTTCCTAAAACAACGCAAGACGTTGTGCTTATCGGTAAAGTGGTTTCTAAATCCGCTTACGAACGCGTGACTTTTTCCCCTCGTGGCGGCGGTACCGGAACCAACGGACAATCTTTAACAAAAGGTGTCGTGGTTGACCTGTCGCGATACATGAATAAGGTTCTTGAGATTAACGAGAAAGAGGGCTGGGTAAGAGTTCAGTCTGGTGTCGTTAAAGATCAATTGAACGACGCTGTTCGCCCTTATGGTTACTTTTTCTCTCCAGACCTTTCTACCAGTAACCGAGCAACCTTGGGTGGCATGATCAATACCGATGCTTCGGGCCAAGGGTCATTGAAGTACGGCAAAACGTCTGACCATGTATTGTCGCTGCAAGCGGTGTTCGCAGATGGTTCATGTCTAGAATCTGATTTATCACACGGCTTACCTGTAGAGGGTGAATTCGCTCACCATGCACTTGCGGTGACAGAGGCGGTTTGTCGAGACAAACGCGCTCAAATCTTAGATAAATTCCCTCCGCTGAATCGCTTCTTAACAGGCTATGACCTAAAGAATGCAATCAACGAACAAGATGACAGCTTTGACCTAACTCGCGTTCTATGTGGCGCTGAAGGTTCTTTAGCATTCATCACGGAAGCAAAGTTAAACCTAACCAAGATTCCAAAAGCGCGCACACTGGTTAACGTGAAATACAACACGTTTGATTCTGCGCTGCGTAATGCGCCGTTCATGGTGGAAGCGAAAGCACTGTCTGTTGAAACGGTAGATTCAAGAGTATTGAACCTAGCGAAGCAAGACATCGTTTGGCACACCGTGAGCGATTTGCTGACTGATGTTCCGAACAAAGAGATGCTTGGCATCAACATGGTTGAGTTTGCAGGCCAAGATGAAGCGGAAGTTGAACAGCAAGTTCAAGCGCTGACTGCACGCCTTGAAACCATGGTTGAAAGCGAAGAAGCCGGCGTGATTGGTTTTCAAGTTTGTAGCGATTTGGCGAGCATTGGCCGAATCTACAACATGCGTAAGAAAGCAGTGGGTCTGTTAGGTGCGGCGAAAGGCCGAGCTAAGCCAGTCGCTTTTGCTGAAGATACTTGTGTACCACCAGAAAACCTCGCGGATTTCATCTCTGAATTTAGAGTGTTACTCGATTCAAAAGAGTTGAATTACGGCATGTTTGGTCACGTTGACGCGGGCGTATTACACGTTCGTCCAGCATTGGATCTGTGTGACCCGATGCAAGAAGCATTGATGCATGAAGTCTCTGATGAAGTGGTTAAGCTGGTGGCGAAATACGGCGGTTTAATGTGGGGCGAGCACGGTAAAGGTTTCCGTTCTGAGTATGGCCCAGACTTCTTTGGTGAAGAGCTGTTTACCGAATTAAGACGTATTAAAGCAGCATTCGACCCGCACAACAAGATGAACCCAGGCAAGATCTGTACGCCTTTAGAAAGTGACGCTGAATTGGTGAAAGTCACCGATACCAAGCGTGGTTTCTACGACCGTCAGATCGACGTACAAGTTCGTGACAGCTTCAAGCAAGCAATGGAATGTAACGGTAACGGCTTGTGTTTCAACTACGATACTAGCTCGCCAATGTGTCCTTCAATGAAAGTTACGGCTGACCGACGTCACTCACCCAAAGGCCGCGCAGGCTTGGTAAGAGAGTGGTTGCGTCAACTGACTGAACAAGGCGTTGATATTCTCGACCTTGAGCAAGAAGCGTTGAAAGACAACACACCCGTTAAGACTATGATTGAGCGTGTTCGCAATACGATGAACAAACGCCATGAGTACGATTTCTCGCATGAAGTTCATGAGGCGATGAACGGTTGTTTGGCGTGTAAAGCGTGTGCGAGTCAATGTCCGATCAAAGTCGATGTACCAAGTTTCCGTTCTCGATTCTTGAACATCTACTACTCGCGTTACCAGCGCCCTGCAAAAGATTATCTAGTTGCCAACATTGAAACCATGCTGCCGTTGATGGCGAAAGCGCCAAAAGTAGTCAACGCTGCATTGGGTCAAAAGTGGATCCAAACGGCAACAGCTAAAACGGTCGGTTATGTTGATGCACCATTGATGTCGGTGCCTACGCTCAAAAATCGTCTAGCGAGTAAAGAGCTGCAACTCTTCGATTTACAGTATTTAGAAGGCTTGTCTTCTGAACAGAAGAAACAGCATGTGCTGATCGTTCAAGACCCGTTTACCAGCTTCTATGATGCCGAGGTGATTGAAGACTTTGTCACTCTGGCTCAAAAACTTGGCAAAACTCCGGTACTGCTGCCGTTCAAACCGAATGGTAAAGCGTTGCACATCAAGGGCTTCTTAAATCGTTTTGCACGTGAGGCGAAATCGACTTCGGATTTCTTGTCGATGGTGGCGGATATCGGAATTCCTTTGGTCGGTGTTGATCCTGCTCTTGTGCTTTGTTACCGCGATGAATACGTCGAGATCTTAGGTGACAAGCGCGGCGACTTTGATGTACTTACTGTGCATGAATGGTTAATGCCATCGCTAGGTGAGTTCGAAGCACGCTCAGCAAGTGAAGATATGTGGTACTTGTTTGCTCACTGTACTGAGAAAACCAAAATGCCGAACGCTGAAAAAGAGTGGGGTACTATCTTCAAACACTTTGGGGCGGCGTTAACCAGCGTTCCTGTCGGCTGTTGTGGTATGGCGGGAACTTTCGGCCACGAAGTCGATAAGCTACAAATGTCGAAAGACATATATGGTTTAAGCTGGAAGCCTCAAATGCAGGACTTACCAAAAGATCGTTGCTTGGTGACGGGCTATTCTTGCCGCAGCCAAGTGAAGCGTTTTGAAGGTGAGAAGCTTGCTCACCCATTACAGGCGCTAGCAAAAATTCTCTAATACATTTAGCCCAGCAATTGCTGGGCTTTTTTCTAAACTAACAAAGGAATGTTAATAAGGAAAAGTATGAAATTTCTAGAATTAAAAGTACCACCAGTTGCACTGTTCATTATTGTATTCGTAGCATCATACTTCTGCGCTCAACAGTTGAGCCAAGGGACACTGGCATTGCCTTATGGAATGATTGTGTTAGGAATCGGAGTCACATTGAGTGGTGTGATCGGAATATCCGGTATATTGGAATTTCGAAAACAGAAAACCACCGTTAACCCGATCAAAGTAGAAACCGCTTCAGCCGTCGTGGACAGTGGAATTTTTGGCTACACGCGAAACCCAATGTACTTAGGGTTGTTCATCCTGCTATTTTGCTTTGGCTACTTCTTCCAGAATATCTTCAGTGTACTACTTAGCTTTGGCTTCGTAATCTACATGAATTACTTCCAAATCAAACCCGAAGAGCGAGCACTAGAACAATTATTCGGCGCAGAATATGTTGATTACAAACAAAAGGTTAGACGCTGGATTTAGTGATGATTTGAGTGCTGGCTTAGTAATCGAAATAAAAAAGCCCAGCTTGAGATTATCAAGCTGGGCTTTATTGATCTTGTTCTAGAGCTGATTAAGCAGCTGCTGTGAACTGAGCTAGAAACATCTCTTTGCGTTCGTTGAAGCGGTTTACTAGGTCGTCTACAGAAGCTTGGTCGTATGGCTTAAGGCCACTTGCTACCATACGCTTCACGCCTTTACCTACTACTTCGCCGTCTTCTTTGAAATCGAAGTTCAGGGTCACGATGCCACGTTTGCCTTCAACATCAAAAGTCGCGCCAGAGAATTCAACTTCTGGGTGAGACAGGTCTAGGCGAGTAAATTCAACTTCCATGCTCTCGTAAATCACTAGAGGACGTTGGCAGTTGATCATCATTTGTTGTTCTTCCATAAGAGGAACCATGATGTGTGGGAAGTTCATGCCAGAGAACTTAACGTAGTTTGTTACTACGTGCTCGATGAATGCTTGATCATGGCTCTTCTCACCTTCACAAGACATGTGTAGGTACTCTTTACCATTTGCATCGATAAGTGAGCTCTCTTTTTCACACTTGTTGTCAACGCTTAACGCAATACCGTTACCAACCATACCTGAAAAATCAAAACGCATTTTTTGGCTGATGCCTTCTTTTTGCAGAAGTACTGCAAATAAAAGATCGCCAGGTACACAGAAGCGCTTGTTGTCTTCATCGTGAATCGGGTTGAAATCGCCAGCTACTTTTTTAGCAAAGTGGCTTGCTTGTTCACGAGTGAATTGAAATTGATTGTCTTCAGTAGAAAAGTAAGGTGTCAGAAACATAGTATCGCTATTAGTCATCAAATCTGGGGTGGATTATAGCTAACTAACTTCGTTCTAATGGTCTATCCAGTTAACTTTGCTTATATATCAGTCAATTAGATAAATACGTTAGATGGTATATGACGATTTGAAGGGAAATGTGGCCTTTGGCTCAATGCAACAAGGGCTAATCGATAGCCCTTGTTTATATGACACTCTAATGGGTGTTGTTTAGAATGTTTTTGCTTTAAAAGCTACACAAAGTGCCTTCTGGCATTAGGTGATTATGAACGGATAATTTGAGCAATAAGTTCGCTTGTTCAATATCCGGTGCAAAATATCTGTCTTTGTCGTAGAAGCTGACTTTTTCACGCAAAATCTGTTTCGCTTCTTCCACACGAGGAGAGGATAGATTCGGAGCACGGAAATCGAGCCCTTGTGCTGCTGCTAAATATTCTACTGCTAATATCCCACGGGTGTTTTCAGCCATGTATCTAAGTCTACGAGCGGCAAAGGTAGCCATTGATACGTGATCTTCTTGGTTTGCCGATGTTGGAAGGCTGTCTACTGAAGCTGGGTGTGCCAGTGTTTTATTCTCGCTTGCCAGAGCAGCAGACGTTACTTGAGCAATCATAAAGCCTGAGTTAACGCCGCCGTTATCGACTAAGAAAGGTGGAAGTTTGCTTAGTGCGCTATCAATCAGCAGTGCCATTCTTCGTTCAGAAAGGCTACCAATTTCTGCAATCGCAAGTGCTAGGTTATCCGCTGCCATTGCCACAGGTTCTGCGTGGAAGTTACCACCTGAAATAATGTCGCCGTCTTCAGCAAATACCAGTGGGTTATCCGATACCGAGTTCGCTTCAACGTTTAACGTTTCTGCTGAATTACGAATTTGCTGTAAACAGGCACCCATCACTTGAGGCTGACAGCGCAACGAGTAAGGGTCTTGAACCTTTTCACAGCAAGTGTGTGATTCACCAATCTCACTCTTTTGATCAAGCATATGGCGATAAGCAAGCGCGGCATCCATTTGACCACGATGACCACGAACGCGATGAATTCGAGGGTCAAACGGACGACGACTACCCAGTGCAGCTTCAACAGACATTGCACCACATACGGTTGCAGACGCAAACAAGTCTTCCGCTGCGAACAGACCTTCTAATGCAAAGGCAGTCGATGCTTGTGTGCCGTTTAACAGTGCTAAGCCTTCTTTCGGCGCAAGTGTGATTGGTTCAAGACCTGCGATCTGCATTGCTTCTAAGCCAGTGATGATCTTGCCGTTGTGGCGTGCTTGGCCTTCACCTAGCAGAACGGTACTCATGTGGGCGAGGGGAGCAAGATCTCCAGATGCGCCTACTGATCCTTTTTGTGGAACACACGGGTAAACCTGCGCGTTCACAAGATCGATAAGAGCGTTAATCACTTTGAGGCGGATACCAGAGTAACCGCGAGACAAGCTGTTAATCTTCAATACCATCATCAAGCGTACGGTTTCATCAGACATGAACTTGCCAATGCCCGCAGCGTGAGAAAGTACGATACTTTTCTGTAGAACTTCGAGATCTTCAGGCGCAATCTTGGTGTTTGCTAATAAGCCAAAACCCGTGTTGATGCCATACACAGTGCGGTCTTCAGCAATCACTTGTTCGACAACTTGCATGCTCGCTTCGATATCCGGGATTGCTGCAGGATCGAGTGATAAGTTCACAGGGCTACGGCTGATTTTTCGAAGTTCAGATAGGCCAAGAAGTCCTGGCTTAAGTAATAAGTTCAACATGTTCTCTCCAGACATTAAAGGCGACGAAGTTCTTCGTTTAGCATAGGTAAATCAAGCTTCTGCTCTTTGGCACATTGCTTGGCAATATCGTAACCTGCATCAGCATGACGCATAACGCCGGTTGCTGGGTCATTGTGAAGTACGCGAGCAATACGCTGTGATGCATCTTCACTGCCGTCACAACAAATCACCATGCCTGAGTGTTGCGAGAAGCCCATACCAACGCCACCACCGTGGTGCAAAGAAACCCAAGTTGCGCCGCCCGCTGTGTTCAGAAGGGCATTCAATAGAGGCCAATCTGATACGGCATCTGATCCATCCATCATGCCTTCTGTTTCGCGGTTCGGGCTTGCTACTGAACCTGAATCTAGGTGGTCACGACCGATAACAACTGGTGCTTTCAGTTCGCCATTTTTCACCATTTCATTGAATGCTTGGCCTAAGCGTTCACGATCTTTCAAGCCAACCCAACAAATACGCGCAGGCAGGCCTTGGAACTGAATGCGTTCACGCGCCATATCTAGCCAGTTATGTAGATGTGGGTTGTCTGGAATCAGTTCTTTTACTTTTTGGTCTGTTTTGTAGATGTCTTCTGGGTCACCAGATAGTGCCGCCCAACGGAAAGGACCAATACCTTCGCAGAATAAAGGTCGAATATAAGCCGGAACGAAACCCGGGAAATCAAACGCGTTTTCTACGCCTTCTTCCAGTGCCATTTGGCGAATGTTATTACCGTAATCCACGGTCGCTGCGCTGCGGTATTGCAGGTCTAACATCGCTTGTACTTGAATCGCCATAGATTGCTTAGCGGCTTTCACCACTTTTGCTTCATCAATGGAGCGCTCTTGTGCGGCTTTCTCCATCGTCCAACCTTGCGGCAAGTAGCCGTTAAGAGGATCGTGGGCAGAGGTTTGGTCAGTCACCACATCAGGTGTGATATTGCGTTCAACTAACTCTGGGAAGACGTCTGCGGCGTTACCTAATAAGCCAACAGAGATTGGCGTGTCTGACTCTTTAATGATTGCCATCGCTTCATCTAAGCTGGTGGCTTTTTTGTCTACATAGCCAGTACGCAAGCGGTAGTCGATTCGTGATTCATCACACTCCACTGCGATCATTGAGAAGCCAGCCATCGTTGCAGCAAGAGGTTGAGCGCCGCCCATTCCACCAAGACCGCCCGTTAGAACCCACTTGCCGTTTGCTTCGCCTTGGAAGTGCTTCTTCGCGATAGCGACAAAGGTTTCGTAAGTACCTTGAACGATGCCTTGTGAACCAATGTAGATCCAGCTGCCCGCGGTCATTTGGCCGTACATCATCAAGCCTTCTTTATCGAGCTCGTTGAAGTGTTCCCAGTTCGCCCAGTGTGGAACAAGGTTCGAGTTAGCGATCAGTACGCGAGGTGCGTTTTTATGAGTCGGGAACACGCCCACAGGTTTACCTGATTGAACAAGTAAGGTTTGGTCGTCCTCTAAACGCTCCAATACTTCCACTATCTTGTCATAACATTTCCAATCACGCGCAGCGCGACCAATACCGCCATAAACAACCAATGCATGTGGGTGTTCTGCCACATCAGGGTCTAGGTTGTTCATCAGCATACGCAGTGGTGCTTCTGTTAACCAAGATTTAGCGCGCAAAGTGGTGCCATGAGGTGCGCGAATTTCGCGAGTCGTGTCGAGACGAGGGTCACTGTTGTGGTGTTCCGTCATTTTGGAATTCCTTCTGTTTCACGTTATATCGTTGTAGTTGTAGTTGTAGTTATCGGTATAGCTGGATTAGTCGCTGGCCATTGCACTGGCAATATCCCAACACAAACGAGCTGCCAATCGAGCCGTTTGGCCATCGACGTCGTAGTCCGGGTTATATTCTGCAATGTCCGCGATAATGAGTTTTTTACTGTGTTGGAAAATCTGTTCTAGAAAAGGAGCGAGTGCTTCATAGCTCACGCCTCTTGCCGCTGGTGCACTTACGCCCGGCGCAGTAGCTGCGGGGAAAACATCGAGATCAATGGTGAGATAGAGATAATCACACTCAGCGATGAATTTTTGTAACTTGATCAGTTGAGCGACTTGATTCACTTGGGTCATGTTGCGGTCGTGTTCATACCACACGCCCAGTTGGTCAGCTTTGTTAAACAGCGCTTTGGTATTGCTGGCGGCACTCACACCAAGACAAGCGTAATGAAACGGCCACTGATGTGCGTGGCAGTAATCACTGATCTGGTTAAAAGGCGTGCCGGAGCTCGGTTTAACATCGGTGATGTCGCTTTCAAATTCACGAAGATCAAAGTGAGCATCAAAATTAACGATGCCGATCTTAGGATTGTGTTCTGATTGAATTTTATTTAGGTGCTCAGCGAGACCTTGGAACGTTGCCCAAGCCACCTCGTGACCACCGCCAAGGGTAATCACTTTGTTGGTTGCTAAGGCATTGGCAATCACAGAAGCACACTGTTTTTGGCTGACTTCTAATTGACCATCATTGCACTCGATATCACCAAGATCGGCGATGTGTGCGTCACTGTGCCAAGCCATATTCGCCAACGCTTGGCGTATCAAGTTAGGTGCTTGTTTCGCGCCCACGCGTCCTTTATTTCTTGCAACACCGGCATCGCTGGCAAAGCCTACCAAGGCGATATCACCGTCAGTCAGCTTGTCACTTAACTCACTACTTTGCACTTGCTTGGTAATGTGATGAACGCGAGTACCGAGTGCGCCATCTTCAAGATCATTACGTCCGGTCCACACAAAGTTATGCACGGTTGTTGCGTTCTCTTGGATAGCGTTGGATTTAGATTGAGTCATGACACACCTCGCCATTAACAATGCGTTTATGCAGGTGAGGAACACCGACTTGATAGCTTAGATCTGCAGGGTGGTCGATGTTCCAGATAGCCAAATCTGCGGCATAACCGATTTCGACTTTGCCTTTGGTTTGTGACTTACCAATGGCAGCCGCCGCGTTACAAGTTACACCGCGTAGCGCTTCTTCAGGCGTCGTACCAAACAGGGTGCAGCTCATGTTCATCATCAGCGTTAAGTCTGCAAAGGGAGATGTGCCGGGGTTTAGGTCGGTCGCGATCGCCATTGGGATTTTGTGTTCACGAAGTAAAGCAATAGGTGGCTGTTGAGTCTCTTTCAGGAAGTAGAAAGCACCGGGTAGCAAGGTGGCAACTGTGCCTGATTCTGCCAGTGCTTTTACTCCGGTTTCATCAAGGTATTCAACATGGTCAACAGAGAGTGCGCCGTATTTAGCTGCAAGCGCGCTGCCACCCATATTCGAAAGTTGTTCAGTGTGGCCTTTAATCGCGAGGCCATGTGCTTTGGCTGCTGCAAATACACGTTCGGTTTGTTCTAGGTTGAAGCCGATAGATTCGCAAAACACGTCAACTGCATCGGCGAGCCCTTGCTCTGCAGCTTTAGGAATGATCTCTTGGCAAACCAGATCGATATAGCTGTCCGGTTGCTCTTTGTATTCGGGTGGCACAGCATGCGCTGCAAGGAGAGTAGTGGTGATCTTAATTCGGCGATGATTCTCTAAAGCTTTGGCTGCGCGTAACATTTTGAGTTCATCATCAAGTGTTAAACCATAGCCAGATTTTACTTCGATGCTGGTTACGCCACTTCTTAGTAGGCCATCAAGTCTCGGTAATGCCATTTCAACCAGCTCAGACTCTTGCGCTGCGCGTGTTGCAGTGACTGTCGCTAGAATGCCGCCGCCTTGCTTGGCGATGTCGGTGTAAGACACACCATTCAAACGCTGCTCAAATTCATTGGCACGATTACCCGCAAATACGAGGTGAGTGTGGCAATCAATTAATCCGGGTGTCACTAGCTTGTTCTTACAGTCATAGGTGACGTAATCCAAAGAACCATCAACACGTACTTGTTCTAACTCAGAAGCAAGTGCGCCTTGGTTTGAACAAGAGATGGACACGATTTTACCGCTTTCGATAACGATATCTTGAGGGGAAGAGGGCTGATAACCGTCGACTCCCGAGCTCATGGAGACCACTCGTGCATTTTTGAGGATCAAATTCATAATCACCTAGATCTTTGCTAAACATTAAATGTATATACAAATAAATAGGCTAAACGCTGACCCGAATCAAGTCGATGTTGCAAAAATGTGATCGGCGATCAGGATGATGTTCTTTAATTTAGAAGTATCTTGGAGCTTAATTTGTACTTAGAACCAGGATGGTAGAGCAATGCAAAGCTGATGAGGCGCTCTTTACTCCATGTTCTTCTATTCAAAAGTAGGCAAGGTTCTGATTCAGATAGCTTTAGTGACGTTCTGATTTGAGAGTCAGGAATAATGGCTTCAACCGTGTGCTCGATTGCACTCAACGGGCAGCTTTTTGAAAGGTATTCATTGGGTGTAGAGGTTGAAAAGTCTTGCTCTAGGTATTTTGGTGCGGCTTGCGAGTTCACCCAGCGCGCTTCCAATTGAATCGGTGTGTTGTCAGCAAAGTGGATGATTTCACTATAGAATACTTCGGCATTGATCATCACACCTAACCGTGTCGCGGTGCTTTCATCTGCCTTGATGCTCTTGTGCTTGATAACCTGGCTAGCATACGTTTGACCTCGGTCTTTGATCTCTTGTGCGATGTTGTTGATATCAAGCAGCGGAGATTGCGCTTTTTCGTCTGGTTCACAAACAAAAGTACCTAGCCTTGGCTTCCTGATGAGTTTGCCTTCAGACACAAGATCTCGAATGGCTTTATTGACCGTCATTCGACTCACATTGAACTGCTCTGTGAGTTCGAGTTCTGTGGTTATCTGGTAACCCACTGGCCAGTGACCACTGTTGATATTATCGTCTATGAACTGTTTTATCTGAAGGTAGAGCGGCGCTTTCGACATAATGAAACCTTATTTGACTATACAAATAGAGTAACGGAATTTTTCACGATTTCAACATTTCCTCGGGCAATGTGACCTTATTCAACATAGATGGGGCAAATTGCTTGATTCTGTGAGGCAAGTGTCGCAAATTGTCACGTAATAACTATTCGTAAATCAGATGATTAGAAAGGGAAATAATATGTTTAAGAAATTAAAGGCCTCGTTGGGCATCGGTGCAGCAAAGGTTGATACTGTCTTAGATAATATTGAAGTTTTCCAAGGTGGAGAGTTGTCTGGCAATGTTCACATTGTTGGTGGCGACGTTGAGCAACAAATCGACTTGATTAACTTGGTTCTCAACACAGAAGTAAAAGTAGAAACGGAAGACAGTACCAGCTACGAAACCTTTTCACTGGGTCGTATTCAAGCGGTAGAGCCTTTCGTTATCCAACCGGGCGAAACCAAACTGGTTCCATTCCGACTTAAGTTAAATGATGAAACGCCAGTCACCGCGTTGAACGCACAAATGAACCAATGCCATGTGTGGGTTGAAACCAACCTAGATATAGGCTTCGCGATTGACCCTAAAGACCGTGACTTTATCTCCGTACACCCACTGCCAACAGTTGCTAAAATCATCCAAGGCGTGGAAGCATCCGGTATGGCAATGGTGAAAGCTGACGTAGAGAAGGGCTTCTTAAAAGGCAACAACTTTGCTTCTCGTTCGGGTTGTTACCAAGAGATTGAATTTCGCAGCGGCGGTTTCATGAATAATAAAGAGATCGAGCTGTCATTCATCGTTGAAGGCTCAATGGTTCACTGCCTAGCAGAAATCGATCGCTCAATGAGCTTCCGTGGCGATCAATACATCTCATTCAGCTTGCCTGCGAACGCTGCCGATTCAGACATTCGTAACGCTGTATCAAGAATCATGAGTGCGTAGTTCCCTTTCTGTTAGTAGTCGCTTTTTCTATTAATAGAGACAAGACAGTACGATTTCTATAGCCGAACTTATCCGTTCGGCTTTTTTGTATTGTAGATAAAGCCAACGAATTACTGATTGAACTATGGGTTAGGCGTTAGAAGGATCTATATAGAAGAGACATTTCAGTCATATAGTTTTGTGGTGCTGCGGGACTAACATTGTCATTTCATATTATTTCGTTACAATGTTCGGCTACTCACAGATGTGGCATCTGTATTTGCTTCTATGTGGGTATATTTATTATGCATATATCCCCAATCAGCGTACTCGTTGATTGAAAGACATATATTAAACATTTTCATGTGTTGCTTGGTGTGCAACACCACTGTAAAGGACAAATAATGCCAATTATTACTCTTCCTGACGGTAGTCAGCGTCAATTTGACAACCCTGTATCAACTCTAGATGTTGCCCTATCAATCGGTCCTGGTCTTGCGAAAGCTACCATTGCTGGTCGTGTAGACGGCGAGCGTGTTGATGCTTGTGATCTTATCGAAAACGATGCAAGCCTAGAAATCATCACAGCTAAAGATGAAGTTGATGGCCTTGAAATCGTTCGTCACTCTTGTGCTCACCTTTTAGGCCACGCGGTTAAGCAGCTTTTTCCAGAAGCGAAAATGGCGATCGGTCCTACTATCGATAACGGTTTCTACTACGATATCGATCTTGAGCACTCTCTAACGCAAGACGATCTAGAAAAGATCGAAAAGCGCATGAAAGAGCTAGCGAAGACCAAATACCAGGTTGTTAAGAAGAAAGTTAGCTGGCAGGAAGCTCGCGACGCATTCGAAGCTCGCGGCGAGACTTACAAGATTGAAATCTTGGACGAGAACGTTTCTAAAGATGATCGTCCAGGCCTGTACCATCACGAAGAATACATCGATATGTGTCGTGGTCCACACGTGCCTAACATGAGCTTCTGCCAGCACTTCACTCTACTTAACGTAGCGGGTGCATACTGGCGTGGTAACAGTGACAACAAGATGCTTCAACGTATCTACGGCACTGCATTCCACGACAAGAAGGCACTTAAAGCTCACCTTGTGCGCCTAGAAGAAGCGGCTAAACGTGACCACCGTAAAATCGGTAAAGCGCTTGACCTATTCCACATGCAGCAAGAAGCACCAGGCATGGTGTTCTGGCACCACAACGGTTGGACTATCTTCCGTGAGCTAGAAGTATTTATTCGTCAAAAACTGACTGAGTACGATTACCAAGAAGTTAAAGGCCCATTAATGATGGACCGTGTTCTTTGGGAACGCTCTGGTCACTGGGATAAGTACGCTGAAGCGATGTTCACTACTTCTTCAGAGAACCGTGAATACGCTATCAAGCCAATGAACTGTCCTGGTCACGTTCAAATCTTCAACCAAGGTTTGAAATCTTACCGTGATCTACCGCTACGTATGGCTGAGTTCGGCTCATGTCACCGTAACGAGCCGTCTGGCGCACTTCACGGCATTATGCGTGTTCGTGGCTTCACTCAAGATGATGCTCACGTATTCTGTACTGAAGACCAAGTTCAACAAGAAGTTAAAGCTTGTATTGAAATGGTTTACGATACTTACACAACTTTCGGCTTCGAAAGCATCGTTGTTAAGCTATCTACTCGTCCAGAACAGCGTGTAGGTTCAGACGAAATGTGGGACCGTGCAGAGGCTGACCTTAAGCAAGCGCTAGAGGCAATGGACATTGCATACGAGATTCAAGAAGGCGAGGGTGCGTTCTACGGACCTAAGATTGAATTTACTTTGCATGATTGTTTGGACCGCGCTTGGCAATGTGGTACAGTGCAGCTCGATTTTGCATTACCAGAACGTTTAGGTGCTACTTACGTAGGTGAAGATAACGAGCGTCACACGCCAGTTATGATCCACCGCGCGATTTTAGGTTCACTAGAACGCTTCATTGGTATTCTTATTGAAGAATACGCTGGCTTCTTCCCAACGTGGTTGGCGCCAGAACAAGCAGTTGTAATGGGCATTACAGACAAACAGTCTGAATATGTACAAGAAATTACGAAAAAACTGCAAAAAAGTGGATTTAGAGTCAAAGCAGACTTGAGAAATGAGAAGATTGGCTTTAAAATCCGCGAACATACTTTGAAACGTGTACCGTTCATGCTTGTGTGTGGTGACCAAGAAATGGAAGCCGGCGAAATTGCAGTACGTACACGTAAAGGTAAGGACCTTGGCAAATTTAAAGTGGATGACTTTATTTCATACATCCAAGCCGAGGTTTCAAGCCGTAAGCTCAATCTGGAGGAATAGCTATTAAAGGCGGAAGACGTGGCCAACAACCGGCCAAACAAAACCAGCACCGTTTAAACGGTGACATTCGTGGCGTTCGTGAAGTGCGTCTAACTGGCGCAGACGGCGAAGCTGTTGGTGTAGTATCAATCGCTGAAGCGATGGAAGCTGCAAATGAAGCTGGTATGGATCTTGTAGAGATCAGCCCTAACGCCGAGCCGCCAGTTTGTCGTGTGATGGACTACGGTAAGTTCCTCTTCGAGAAGAGCAAAGCTGCGAAAGAGCAGAAGAAGAAGCAAAAGCAGGTTCAGATCAAGGAAATTAAATTCCGACCTGGAACTGATATTGGAGACTATCAGGTAAAACTACGCAACCTGACTGGTTTCCTAGAAGACGGCAACAAAGTGAAGGTAACAATTCGCTTCCGTGGCCGCGAAATGGCTCACCAAGAAATCGGTGTTGACGTTCTTAATCGTTTGAAAGCGGATACTGAAGAATTTGCAGTAGTCGAATCTTTCCCAACGAGAATTGAAGGTCGCCAGATGATCATGGTGTTGGCCCCTAAAAAGAAGTAATTAACGGCTTTGCAAGTAATTGAACCCTGCAGCCTCAGGTTGTGGGGTTTTATTCGCCCTAATTACTATGTTATTAACAACTCAACAATGCGGAGTTATTCATCATGCCTAAGATGAAAACCAACAAAGGTGCTGCTAAGCGTTTCCAGAAAACTGCTGGTGGTATTAAGTTTAAGCACGCTGGTAAACGTCACATCCTGACTAAGCGTACTACTAAGAACAAGCGTCAGCTACGTCCGAACTCGATCCTTCCTAAATGTGAAGTTGCTCAAGTTCTACGTATGATGCCATACGCTTAATTCTTTTTAGTTTATAAATTCGTTTAGTTTAGGAGAAGCATAATGCCTCGCGTAAAACGTGGTGTACAAGCTCGTGCACGTCATAAGAAAGTTCTAAAACAAGCTAAAGGTTACTACGGAGCACGTTCACGTGTTTACCGCGTAGCTTTCCAAGCAGTTACCAAAGCTGGTCAATACGCTTACCGTGACCGTCGCAACAAGAAACGTCAATTCCGTCAACTTTGGATTGCACGTATCAACGCGGCATCTCGTCAAAATGGTCTATCTTACAGCCGTTTCATCAATGGCCTAAAGAAAGCATCTATCGAGATCGACCGTAAGATTCTTGCTGACATCGCAGTATTCGACAAAGCAGCATTTGCTGTTCTAGTTGAAAAAGCGAAAGCATCTCTATAATTTAGAGTTAGCTTAAAGGTTTAAGAAAAGGAGAACTTCGGTTCTCCTTTTTTATTGCCTGTAATTTGGCTTTGCCATACTCTCTCGCATCTCGCATCTCGCATCTCGCATCTCGCATCTCGCATCTCGCATCTCGCATCTCGCATCCCGCACCTAATTTTTATTCGCTTGAACACGCATTCTGGTATATAAACATTTACCTAACCTTTAAATGTAAAGCGACCGAAATAAATGACCGCACCGACCACTATGACGTTCTTCGAACGTTTTGAAACTGACATCCTATCTGGCAAGAAGACGATTACTATTCGTGATGAATCTGAGCGAGACTACCAGCCAGGCAGTGTTGTGGAAGTATCGACGCTAGAGCAAGACCGTGTGTTCTGTAATCTTAAGATCATCAGCGTTGAGCCAATTTTGTTTGATGACTTAGGTGAGTTCCATGCTCAGCAAGAGAACATGACGCTGCAAGTACTGAAAGACGTGATTCAAGATATCTACCCGGGTATCTCTCAACTGTATGTGGTTTCTTACGAGCTTGTGTAGCCCGCTTTAAATAGAATTTGTTGATCAATACTGCGTCTAACGCAGAGCAATGATAAAGGGAAGCCACAATGAGTGAATTACAGAGCGAAACAGTTCAGCAAATTTTGCTTCAACTTTATTGTCGTGAGCAAAATGAGCAGCCGTTAATCTCTAGAACTGATCTCGACATTGCTCTTTATGATAGCGAAGGCTTTCTAGCGTGGCGTGACACAAGGCGTAACTTTACGGTCAGTGATATCGAGAATCGAGTTTGGGTGAAGAGCTGCCCCGGCGGTTACATCACTGAAGTGCACTTCAATGCTGACGGTTCTTTGATTGAATATCGTTTGTTCGACCGATTTGAAACAACAGGGCAGTGGCAACTAAAAGACGGTTTGTTACACGTCGAGATTCTGAAGGGTGAGAACTGCTACCAGTTTGCTGTTGTGGCTCGTGCTGACCTTAATATTCACTCTGCGGTTGAGTATAAGAGCGGAGAGCTGCATTCGTACTTGAAGCTTGTTCAAGTTGAAAGCTAAACGCTGGTTCGTTTAATTAGCATATAAAAAAGCCAACAGTGATGTTGGCTTTGTTGTCTTCAATCTGACTGAATACTTCTATTAAGCTTCGAAGTTCGCCAATCGAGTATAAAGCTCGCTGTCTTGATCTTGCTTTGCACAAATCGTCAGTAGGTCTTCAATAAAGTACTTCAATGCACGTGCTTCAATTCGGCGAATACCTTGTTGATGTTCTTCAGTTAGGTAGCCGTAGATAGTCGCAGCGCCAAAGTCACCAAAGATCATCTGACCTTGTTCGTTCACTAAAGTGTTGTGAGCGTATAGATCACCATGAGAGACTTTATTGGCATGAAGGTGTTCAAACACATCAATCATCTGCTCTGTAATGCTATTGATTTGAGCAATTGAAAGTTCGAAACCTTCTGGGAAAGTATCACGCGTGCAAGTCTCGAGTGTTGGTGGTAGCCCTAGGTTGTAGTAGCTGTTTGGAATGAGTTCCATCACCAAAGCTAGGTAATCTTGTTCCTCTACTTGGGCGATAGATTTTACCAAGTTGTTATGGTGTCCAGCCTGCAAGCACGCTTCCAGTTCATCATGTGGGTAGCCGTCACTGGTGACTTCGCCTTTAAACACTTTAACCGCCACTTCCTGTGGAAAATCGAAGTCGCTGTTTAGCCAGCTTGCATGCGAGATCACGCCAGATGCGCCTTGGCCAAGTACTTGATTCAGTGAATAGCTTTGAGAGCTAACCGCAGGCACGCTATCTAAGCTGCTAGGGTGTTTGCAAAACGGGTTACCCGCAAACGCTAACCAAGCCAGTTTTGGTAGCTTGATAAGGAACTCTGGGAATTCAGTCAACTGGTTTGCAGACAGGCGAACTAGCTCAAGGTTGGATAGGTTTTCCATGCTTTCTGGTAACACGCGAATCTTGTTACCCGCCAATGCCAGTTTCTGTAGTCGCGGTCTTTCACCTAGTGAGCTAGGCAGGGCCTCAATCTCATTGTCGGTCAGGATCAACCAGCGTAATTGAGGTGGTAGAGATACTTCACTTACGGTTTTGATTTGGTTGGTCTTGAAACCGATCATTTCAAGCTTAGGAAGTGACCCAAGAACATCAGGCAGGTGCGTAAACAGGTTATTCGACGCGAAGATAATACGCAGGTTAGTTAGCTTTGATAACTCGGCTGGTAGGTCTGACAGCTGATTACCTGAAAGGTCTAGGATCTCAAGAGAATCTGCAAGCTCTATGATTTCTAGAGGGAACTCTGTGAGACCTTCTGATAGTTTTAGACGCTTAATACCTTTAAGTTGCCCTGATTTTAATTGTTCTAGAGTATGCAAACCTTAGCCTTATGAATAGATGTTCGAGGCGAGTAGTTTACTTGTCTCAACCGAGAAAGGCGAGTATCCGGAAGAATACTCGCCTAACTAAGCTCAGTGAACGAATTTACGAAGGTTAAAGCTGTATATGGTTTTGGCTAACGCCGACCTCCTCAACAAAATCGCTATCATGACTGACCAAGATGAATGCGCCTTGGTATTCACGCAGAGCCGAAGCCAATATTTGCTTCGAGTCTATGTCCAAGTGATTGTCTGGTTCATCAAGCAAAAGAAGTGGGGCATCCTGTTTATGGCTGACGATCAACATCGCCAGCTTCATTTTCTCGCCACCACTGAGGTGATCGACTTTTCGATATACCGAGTCACGCCTGAATCCAATTCCCGCTAGCAGTGTTCGCGCGTCGCTCTCTGTTAATACAAAGCTATGCGTTATTAAACTATCGAACATCGTATCGTTGGTGTCTAACAGGCCAAAGTGTTGATCCAAATAGACGGTCGCCCCTAAGCGCTTAATCGAGCCTTTATAATTGGCGTGTTGACCGTGAATCGCTTTTAACAGTGTCGACTTTCCACACCCGTTAGCACCGGTTAGATAACACCGTTCCCCTTGTGATAAAGAGAAACTGATTGGAGCACCAGAGCCGTAAATAAGGCGGCAGTTTTCAACGGTTAACAAAGAGCTCTTTTTACTGTTATTACTCTGTTGTAGATACAAGGCCTGTGGTTTTAGTTGTTCCTTTTGTTCTTTAAGAGATTGAAGCTTATGTTGGTTTTGGTCCTTTAAGTTCTTTTGACTAGTGGCTGATGCTCCTTGCGTTCGTCCTGCTTTATCTTTCATCGCATCCAATAATATCTTGGGTTGGCTACCGGACTTTCTGAGTCGATTACCTTGAGACTCACGTTGCTGTGCTTTTTCCTTATTAGCTTGAGCTTGGCGCTCCAGTCGTTTCTTTTCGGATTGGTGATGTGCAATCTGTTTATCTAGTGCATCGGCCTGATTCGACATTTGTTTGAAGTAGTCATCGTAGTTTCCTTTATAGAAACGTAACCCCAAACTGTTGAGATGGTAGATACCTTCCATTTGTCTCAATAAGCTTCGATCATGGCTGACGACAAGTACCTTACCTTCAAACAACTGGCATTGTTCTAGTAGCCAATTGCGTCCGTCGTTATCCAAATGGTTCGAAGGCTCATCGAGGATCAGTATGTCGTTATTTGATACGAATAGCTGATGAAGCTGTAACAGGGCGAGTTGCCCACCACTCAAAGAGCAACAAAGTGTGTTCAAATCACGAGTGATCTTTAATGTACCTAGCAACTGCTGGGTACGCGCCTCCAAATCCCAATCATCGCCAACGATATTGAAGTGCTGCAGTTCACAGCTACCTTGTTCTATGGCGCTTAACGCTTCTAACTTTTCGGTGAGTCCTAAGAAGTCAGCGATGGTGATGTTGGTATCCAGTAGCGTTGATGGTAACTGAGAGTAAAAGCCGATTGAACCTTGGCGCGAAACACTGCCCGTTGTGGGCTGTTTTTGTCCAACGAGCAACGAAAGTAACAATGACTTTCCAGCCCCATTTCTTCCGACTAGGCCTGTGAGGCGAGTGCTCAAATTAAAGGTGATGTTTTTGAATAACCACTCACCAGTATCGAGTTGGAATGAGAGATTATTGGCTAATATAGTCGGCATAGAAATACCTCCCTTTACGTGTAAACGAGTAAAAGGGGTGAGGCGCTTTTCTGTGCAAGCTCCTGCTGGATGCTAACAACAGATCGCCAAAGGCGTTACTTAGATAGATTACCAATGAAAGAGAGAAAGCGGTATTGAGATGGTTCCTGTCTTTGAGGTACTGATCTTAAAGATGTTTGTTTGTCAAAAAACGGATCTTTAAGAGCTTGATTTGTCGCGAAAATAGATGATGAAGTAACGCCCACTAACCCCGAGTGTCCAAATGATTTTTATAAAAATAAATCGGATGTCAGGATGTTAGTACTTCATTATGGCGTTATTCTCTTTTGAAATGATGGTGGGATGGTACTGAAAGAAAGTACTCTGAGTCAATATGTTGAGGTGATTAAATTGTGTTCAAATAATTAAAGCGCCTTTGTGGCGCTTTAGTGATCATTATTGGAAATCAGTTGAGTCTAGAACTTATATCTTTGGGTTTAGAGCTTAGAGCTTAGAGCTTAGAGCCTTGGGCTTAAAGCTAAAGCTACTTGGTTTGCCCACCAACGGCGCGCCAACACATATCAAAGCTATCGTTGATGTACTTCGATGTTTGCTCTGGTGGAGACTCGCTTTGTTCAATCAGCCAGTTTGCACAAATCAGAAAGTGGCTATGAATGAAGTGTCTAACAAGGTTAATGTCCAACACCATCAATTCACCATCTTGTTGCCCTTTCAAAATGATCTCGTCTAGCGATGCGAACATCTGTGAAACAATCACTTCTCGAGTTTGAGTCGTTGGGTCGAAATGAACATTGGTGAAGAACTTCATCGCAACCGGATTCTCTAATGCCCACTCAATTCCTGTGATCCACATGAACTTAAAGGTTTGGTAGCGATCTTCTACAGCCACATCAGTGTGCGGTTGAAGGGTCGAGAATAGCTCTAGCTTCAGCTCGCGAAACAGTTCATCAATCAATAGAGATTTATTCTCGAAGTGGTGGAACAACGTCGCTTTTGCCACGCCGGCTGTTTTCGCTATTTGTCCGGTAGATGTGCCCTCTAGCCCTTGTTGAGAGAAGAGCAGGAGTGCAGCATCTAGGATTTTTTGTCTTTTGGTGATCATCTATTGAGTACTTTGAACATCAGTTTCTTGATTGGGTTGTTGTAAGGAGGATGCATTAACTTGGTGAAGTTGATTTTTCCTCTACTTAGAACGGTTTTGGCATGGCTAAGGGTCTTGAAGCCCTCAATGCCGTGATAGTGTCCCATGCCTGAAGGGCCGATGCCACCGAATGGTGCGTCTTCTGCAGCCACATGCACCAAAGAATCATTAATACACACGCCGCCAGAGTGCGTGTCTGATAAAAGCTTGTCTTGGGTTTCTTTATTATGGCTCATTAGGTACAGAGCCAGTGGGCGTTCTCTCTCTGTGATGTAATTGATTGCTTCTTCGATGGAATCATAAGGCACGATAGGCAAAACAGGACCAAACAGCTCTTCTTGCATCGCGAGCATCTCATCGTTCACTTCGGTGAGAAGGTGCGGCGTCATTCTGTGGTTTACATCGTCTTGTGCTTGTTCGGTTACCGTGTGAATAACCGCGCCTTTGGCTTGTGCGTCTTCAATGACACCTTTCAAGCGATTGTATTGGCGCATGTTGATCACTGAGGTTAAGTCTTTGCTCTCAATACCGGCTTTATAAAGCTTCTTGAAATAACGCTTATAGGCTGTGATGAACTCGTCTGATTTTTCTCGCGGCAATAAGATGTAATCAGGCGCTACACATATCTGGCCAGCGTTTAGACTCTTGGCAAACAAGATACGTTCAACAGCGTCAGCTACATCAAAGTCAGGGGCAATGATGGTTGGAGATTTGCCGCCTAATTCCAAGGTAACTGGTGTTAAGTTGTTAGCCGCTGCTCTCATAACGTGTTTACCCACAGCGGTTGAGCCTGTGAAAAGGATATGGTCAAACGGCAGTTGGCTAAATTTAGCGGAAACGTCAGCTTCGCCTTCGATAATCGCAACCTGATCTTCACTAAAGCCTTCGGCCAACATCGCTTTTAAAACTCGGTTGGTCGCTGGAGTAAACTCCGACATCTTGAGCATCGCCGTGTTGCCCGCTGCTAACGCTGTGATCATAGGGCCTAAAGAGAGCATGACTGGGAAGTTCCAAGGCACGATGATACCAACCACACCTACTGGCTGATAATGCACAGTAATCTTGGCTGGTGTTAGCATCAAGCCGGCTTTTCGACGTGAAGGCTTCAACCACTTCTTCAGGTTTTTATCACTGTAATTGATCTGGTGTAGGGAAGGGGTGATGTCAGCAATTAAGCTGTCGTGCTCTGCTCGATGGCCATAATCTTCTGATACCGCTTCAATTAACTGCTCTTGGTAGCGCATTAATAGTTTTTTCAAGACTGAGAGATCATTTCGTCTCTGATCAAGTGTTGGATTAACGTTGTTACGGTAGTGATCTTGTTGTCGGTTGAATATTTGATCCATGTCGTTGGTGCTCGAAGTGTTTGGTTCAAGGTCTAGATTATGGCTCATAGTATCCCCTAAATTCGAAGGCTGACCGATTGGTTGGTCAGTTAAAATTACAAGAAGATTGAACCGAATACAAGATATGCGCGAGAAAAGTTCAAAAATTGAGCGGTTACAACATTGAAGTGAGCGAGTTCTAGTAGGAAGAATGAAGTGTTTATCGGCATCGAATCGCGGGACACAAGCTGTGTTGGTGATAGCGAGAGTTCAGATTGTGAAGTGCTTATATTTGTCACAACTCTGACTTAACCTCACTCAATTTACTAAAAATCTTTTGGTTTCTGCACATTTTTTCTCCCTAATTTAATGTGAGAAATTGCTTTATATTTAATGCGCTTCAGCCTGTTTTTTACCCTAAAACCTTGTAATTCCTTACCTGTCATTTTAAGTCGATCTGTCGATAAAAAAAACGTAATCGTCACCACAAATATCAATGGTTGGACTCGCTCTTAATAATATCGGTTAATGCAGCCAACAAATCGTTTTTGAACGCTTTTTGTTGGGTTATACCTCGCTATTCCAAAGAGGTATCTTCTGTCGATGGCCCTATAGTGTGAGGTCTCTAGAATTGGAAAATTCGGTTAATTTGGAACGCATCCGTGCTGAGTATAATGTAAAGCACTGGAGCCAAGGTTTTTATGGAATTGATGATAACGGTGAGGTGTATGTTTCACCGAGCGAGATGGATCATCAAGTCCCACTAAGTAAGATCGTAAAACAGTTAGAGCAAAGAAATATTGGTTTACCTGCTCTTGTGCGTTTTCCTCAAATAGTGCATCAACGTGTGCACAATATCTGTAACGCATTTAACCAAGCGATCGACGAATATCAGTACGACAATCGTTACCTACTTGTTTATCCGATTAAAGTTAACCAACAAAAAGAAGTGGTTGATGAGATCTTAGCGAGCCAAGCTCAATTAGAGCAAAAGCAGCTAGGACTAGAGGCGGGCAGCAAACCTGAACTATTAGCGGTATTGGCGCTGGCTCAAAAAGCGAGCTCTGTGATCGTGTGTAACGGTTACAAAGACAGAGAATACATCCGTCTTGCGCTGATTGGCGAAAAGCTAGGCCACAAAGTCTTTATCGTTCTAGAGAAGTTGTCTGAGCTTGATCTTGTTCTTTCTGAAGCGAAAGCACTTGGCGTAAAACCTCGTTTGGGTTTACGTATTCGTCTTGCTTCTCAAGGTGCAGGTAAATGGCAAGCAAGTGGTGGTGAGAAGTCGAAATTCGGTTTGTCTGCATCACAAGTGCTTACTGTTATCGAACGCTTGAAAGCCGAAGACCAGCTGGATGTACTTGAACTCGTGCACTTCCACCTAGGTTCACAAATGGCAAACATTCGTGACGTGCGAAATGGCGTGAGTGAAGCGGCTCGTTTCTACTGTGAACTGCGTGATATTGGCGCTCAACTGAAGTTCTTAGATGTTGGTGGTGGCTTGGCAGTCGATTACGACGGCACGCGTAGCCAATCTTCAAACTCAATGAATTACGGCTTGCTTGAGTACGCTCGTAACATCGTGATGACAGTAGGGGATATTTGTAAACTCTACAATCAGCCACAACCTGTGATTATTTCGGAGTCTGGTCGCTCACTGACTGCGCACCATGCTGTGTTGATCACCAACGTGATTGGTACTGAAAGCTACTCACCGGAAGACATGGCGGCTCCAGAAGCTGACGCGCCAATGTTGCTCAACAACATGTGGAAGAACTTCTTAGAGCTAGATGCGGGCAATGATGACCGAGCGTTGATTGAGATCTACAACGACACTCAGAGCGATATTGCAGAAGCGCACAACCAATTTGCGACCGGTATGCTGAATCTTCAGCATCGTGCTTGGGCAGAGCAAATGTCTTTGCGTATTAACTACGAGCTTAGCACTCGCATGAGCACAAAGAACCGTTACCACCGTCCAATTTTGGATGAGTTGAGCGAGCGTTTAGCGGACAAGTTCTTCGTGAACTTTTCACTATTCCAGTCATTGCCAGATGCTTGGGGTATTGATCAGGTGTTCCCTGTATTGCCACTGAGCGGTTTAGATAATGCGGATGAGCGTCGTGCTGTGGTGTTGGACATCACTTGTGACTCTGACGGTACGATTGACCAGTATGTTGATGGTCAAGGCATTGAAACAACATTGCCAGTGCCAGCGTGGAACCCAGATGAACCATACCTAATGGGCTTCTTCCTAGTAGGCGCGTACCAAGAGATCTTGGGCGATATGCATAACCTATTTGGTGATACGCACAGTGTTGTGGTGAATGTTGATGAAAGCGGAGAAGCGAACATTGACTACATCAACGAAGGCGACACAGTAGAAGACATGATGCGTTACGTTCATATCGATATGGACCTAATTCGTCAGAAGTACAAAGAATTGGTCACTGCGAAAGTACCAGCGCAAGAGCAGCAAAGCGTACTTGAAGAGTTAGAGCAAGGCTTGATGGGTTACACCTATCTTGAGGATTTTTAATGAACGATCTATTTACGAAACCAGATTACTCGCTGTACTCCAATGCGATGACGTTTATGCGTCGTCCATTGGTGCAAAATCCAATCGACAACGATGCTGATGTGGTTGTGTTAGGTGCGCCGCTAGATATGGCGACGTCCGGTCGTCCGGGTGCTCGTATGGGCCCTGATGCGATTCGTCGTGCTTCTGTGAACTTGGCGTGGGAAGGCAAAAAATTCCCGTGGGACTTCAATGTATTTGAACACACCTCGGTCATTGATGCTGGCGACCTTGTGTTTGATTGCGGTGATGCAGAAGACCTAACTCAACGTTTAGAAGCAGCTGCTGATGCGATTCTAAACAGTGGTAAAACTCTGTTAGGTTTAGGTGGCGATCACTTCATTACACTGCCTTTGTTAAGAGCATATGGCAAGAAGTACGGTGAGATGGCTCTGATTCACTTCGACGCGCACACTGACACTTACAGTCAGGGTAGTCGTTACGATCACGGTACTATGTTCTACCATGCGCCAAATGAAGGTTTAATTTCGCCTGAACATTCAGTGCAAATTGGTATTCGTACAGAGTACAAGCAGGAAGGGCACGGCTTTAACGTTATTAACGCGATGCAAGCGAACGACATGAGCGTGGACGATATCATTGCTCAAGTGAAAGGTATTGTTGGTAATAAGCCAGTGTACTTAACGTTTGATATCGATTGTCTGGATCCTGCTTTTGCTCCGGGTACCGGCACACCAGTATGTGGTGGTTTGAACTCAGATAAAGTGCTCAAAATCATCCGTGGCTTACAGGGTATCAACATGGTTGGTATGGACGTTGTAGAAGTGTCTCCTGCCTATGACCAAAGCGAAATTACGGCATTGGCTGGTGCGACGATTGCTCTCGAGCTGCTTTACGTCTGGACTGCAAATCGCCTTGCTAAATAGTTGTGTGTCATTGCTAACAGCATAACGCTATATACTGATTTTAAAGCCCACTAAGGTTCAACTTAGTGGGCTTTTTTTGGATACCTCGAAATATCCATTTGCAACTTCTACTCATTGTCCCTGCATACCCATTCAATACTCTAGCTGTTGTATATGTAATTGACGCCATATACGGTGTTTGAACAGTTTCTCATCAGCTTTATGCTGCACCTTGTCTCAAATATGGGATTTAGTTCTTCTTTGGGGTTTAGGTATATATCGACCCTATCAATCGCCCATAAATCCTAATGATTTATCAACTTTATTACTGTATATATTTATAAAAATTTGAGGTGTAATTAAGGTATGCGTTTTATTGCATATTAATCAACACCCTATAAACTTTTGCTTAGTCCATGAACAAACTAAAGTGAATGCCTAGATTTGTGAAAAGAAGTCACTTCGCACAGACATGACATTTCGGATAAGGAAGACTAGGCTTAAAGTTAAGTAAACTATAAAAAAAACAGGCGAAACGGAACTGACTCATCACATACATCAGTCTACGTAATTGATTGTTAATGCAGAGAATAAGTTCTGAATATAATTTAAGCCTGAAACCGTTATTACTATCATTTTCACGATGTTGGGCAATACAGCATTTTGTGACCTCGGGGGATATATGGGTATTGAAGTTTCGCGCCAAGCTGCAGTTGTAGAGGCAGTGAGTGGAGAAGTCATTGCGGTTAAGTCTGATGGAAGCGCACGAAAAATTTCAGTTGGCGATATTATTCGTGAAAACGAGATTGTTATCACTGCAAACCAAGCAGAGCTGTTATTAGGTAACCCAAACGGTGTCACTGAGGTGGCAAGTAATTGTGTTGGCTGTGTTGATCAAGACTTAGTGTGGGCTGATGCTCCTATCGCTGGAGAAGTTAATTTTGACTTACAGCAAGCCGATGCAGGAGATTTTGATGATGATGAATTTGCTGCTATCCAAGAAGCCATTTTAGGTGGTGCCGATCCGACCCAAATCTTAGAAGCAACGGCTGCGGGGGGCGGATTAGGTTCTGCAAACGCTGGCTTTGTGACGATTGACTACAACTACACCGAAACTCATCCGTCGACATTTTTTGAGACCGCAGGTCTAGCAGAACAAACGGTTGATGAAGACCGAGAAGAGTTCAGAACAATAACCCGTTCATCGGGCGGTCAATCAATCAGTGAAGTGCTCACCGAAGGCTCCATTTCTGGCAATACCTACCCCCAATCTATTACAACTACCGAAACGATTATTGCTGGTAGTTTAGCGCTCTCCCCTGATTCTTTTGTTCCAGAAGCACTGTCTCTCGCTTCGCTACTCACAGAGCTAAACAGTGATATTACTTCAAGTGGTCAACCCGTTACGTTTACTTATGATGCGGCGACGAACTCTATCATTGGTGTTCAAGGCACCGATGAAGTATTACGCATCGACATCGATGTTGTTAGTGTTGGAAACAACGCTGAGCTTTCATTGACCACAACGATTTCTCAACCAATTGATCACGTAACGTCTGTTGGTGGCGGTCAGGTTTCCTATACAGGCGATCAAATTAACATCACTTTTGATATTCAAGGTGAAGACACCGCCGGAAACCCATTAGCAACACCAATTAATGCGCAAGTTGCCGTGGTTGACGGGGGCGATCCGTCTGCTGAAAGTGTGAATATCAGTAACGTAGAAACTAGCAGTGCAGCAATTGAAGGAACGTTCTCCAATATTGGTAGTGATAATCTTCAATCAGCTGTATTTGATGCTGGTGCACTGGACCAGTTTGATGGGTTGCTCAGCGATAATCAAAATACGCTTGCCAGACTTTCTGATGATGGAACAACGATTACTCTGTCCATCCAAGGTCGAGGTGAGGTTGTTCTCACTATCTCACTAGATACCGATGGTACTTATAAATTCGAGCAGTTTAATCCAATAGAACAAGTGGGCACCGATTCACTGACGTTCGATTTACCGATCACGATTACCGATTTCGACCAAGATGTTGTAACCAATAACATCAACATTGTTATCACTGATGGCGATAGCCCAGTCATTACTAATGTCGACAGTATTAGTGTCGATGAAGCAGGCATCATTGGTGGCTCACAAGAGGGAACCGCGCCTGTAGCGGGGAGCGGAAGTATCACTGCCGATATTTTCGAAAGCGACATCATCGACCATTATGAACTGGAGCCGACGGAATTTAATACGGGTGGCAGCTTGGTTTCAAATGGTGAGGCTGTGCTACTTGAGCTGATTGGTGAGATCGGTGGTGTAAGAACTTATGAAGGTTACGTTGAGGTCAATGGAACGAGAATTACGGTCTTTGATGTTAAAATTGATAGCCCTTCATTGGGCAACTATGAGTTTAATCTTTATGAAGAACTTTCTCATCAAGGCGCTGAAGATGCGCTGCTAACTTTTGCATTGCCAATTTATGCTGTTGATGCAGATGGCGACCGTTCTGCACTATCTGGCGGTTCGAGTACACCAGAAGCCGCAGAGATTCTCGTTAATGTCACAGATGATGTTGTTGAGCTAGTTGATAAAGTTGAGTCAGTCACGGAACCAACTTTAGCCGGCGATACCGTTGTTTCGTATAACCTATTCAACTTCGAAGGCGCTGATGGCTCGACAATTCAATCTTTTAACTATGATGGTGTTGATTACTCACTAGATCAGAGCTTGCTGCCAGATGCTGTTCAAACATTCAGTTTTACTGAGGGTGTTGTAACCATCTCACTAAATGGCGATTTTAGTTTTGAAGTTGCGCGCGATATTGACCATACAAACAGTGAAACCATTGTAAAACAGTTCTCGTTTTTAGCTGAAGATGGTGATGGAGACACTGACACTTCAACACTTGAGCTAAGTATCACTGACGGTCAAGATCCAATCATTGATTTGATCCCGCCAGTTACTCTCTCAGAAGCCAACCTTGCTGATGGATCCTCTCCAAGTGGAAGTGCGGTCAGCGCTACCGAGACGATTACCTTTACTGCTGGTAGTGATGATGTAGCTAAATTTCGTATTGAACCAACTGAATTCAATGTCGATGGGACACTGAAATCGAATGGGTTTGCGGTTGAGATAAAAGAAGACTCTGCTATTCAGGGCACTTACATCGGTTTTATTACCAACGCTTCTGGCTCTGAAATCCCAGTATTCACCATTAGTTTCTCTGCTACTACGTTAGGTGAATACACCTTTACCTTACTTGAAGCGCTAGACCATGTGGATGGCCGAGATAAAAACGATTTAAGCTTTGAGCTTCCTGTTTATGCGGTAGACAGCGATGGCGATGACTCATTGGTGTCTCAGCTTAATGTGACTATTGGTGATGACGTTCAAATCATGCAAGACGGTACGTTAGATATCATCGAGCCAAATCTTGCTGACGGCACTGTAACAACCAACACCATTGACGTGATGCCCGATCAAAGTGCAGATGGCGCGACAATCACTCAGTTTACTTATGACGGTGTCGTAAACACACTGGATCAAAGCATTTCAGGCGAACAGCAATTTAGCTTCACGGAAGGCGAGCTATATATCACTCTTGGAGGAGAAGTACGCTTTGAGCCAAATCGTAATTTAGACCACACAACGAGCGAAGACATCGTGAAGTCGATTGTGGTGACTTCAAGTGACTTCGATAACGACCCGGTGACATCAACCGTTACTTTGACCATTACTGATGGTGATAACCCTACTATCGATGCTGTTCCGAGTGTTGCTCTTGAAGAATCGGATCTCGCTGATGGCTCATCACCAAGCGGCAGTGCGGTTAGCCAAACAGAAACCATCACTTTCACCAACCAAAGTGACGATGTTGAGAAATTCCGTTTAGAGCCTAGTGAATTTAACGTTGGCGATTCTCTCACGTCCGATGGTCTGGTGATCGAGATTAGAGAAGAACCTGCAGGTTCGGGTAATTATATCGGTTTCACGACTGATATTTCGAATACTGAAACTACCGTTTTCACTCTTGATTTCAGCAGTACTAATTTGGGTGAATACACCTTTACGCTTATCGAAGCGATTGACCACACGCCGATTCAAGGCAATAACGACCTCACATTCAACTTGCCTGTTTACGCCGTCGATAGCGACGGTGACGACTCTCTGATGTCTCCGTTGGCGGTGACGATCACCGATGACGTTCAAGTGATGGTCAATAGCTCACTCGATATTGAAGAGCCAACGGTCTCGGATTTAGCGGCAGGTACGCCGACCACGACAACGGTTAATGTTCTTGATGAAGAAGGCGCTGATGGAACGACCATTACTCAGTTGACCTACGATGGTGGAGCGGTACTAACACTTGACCAAAGCGATACGGGTGAACAGAAATTTGATGTTCCTGAGGGTTCGCTGTATATCACCCTACAGGGCGACGTGCGTTTCGAGCCTAATCGCAATCTCGACCACACAGGTGGAGACATTGTTAAATCGATAGTGGTGACCTCAAGTGATTCTGATAACGATCTTGTTTCCTCAACGGTTACGCTGACCATTACCGATGGCGATATTCCAACGATTGATAATGTACCAAGTGTTACGCTATCTGAATCCAACCTGAGTGATGGCTCTACTCCAAGCGGCAGTGCGGTCAGTCAAACTGAGACGATTACCTTCACCAACCAAAGTGATGATGTGACGAGTTTCCGTATTGAACCTACTGAGTTCAATATTGGCGGCCTTCTAAAATCGAATGGACTGACGGTTGAGTTGAAAGTCGACCCAAGTACGCCGGGTGGCTACATCGGCTTTGTGACGACGGCGCCTAATGTTGAAACGAACGTGTTCACGATTAGTTTTTCGGATACCAATATCGGTCAATACACCTTCACACTGTTGGAAGCGTTAGATCACGTTGATGGGCTAGGAAATAACAACCTAAGCTTTGACCTGCCGGTTTACGCTGTTGATAAAGATGGTGATGATTCACTGGTGTCTCAACTCAATGTGACTATCGGTGATGATGTCCAAATCATGCAAAACGGCACATTAGATATCGTTGAACCGAATGTTGCTGATTTGGCTGGTGGTACTGTAACGACCAATACCATCGATGTGATGCCAACGCAAAGTGCTGACGGCGCGACAATCATTCAGTTCACCTACGATGGTCAACTTCGAACACTTGATCAAACTGACAATGGCGAGCAAAAGTTCAGCTTCACGGAAGGAGAGTTATTCATTACTCTTCAAGGTGAAGTGCGTTTTGAGCCAAATCGTAATTTAGACCACACAACGAGCGAAGACATCGTGAAGTCGATTGTGGTGACTTCAAGTGACTTCGATAACGATCCCGTGACAGCAACGGTTACGCTGACGATTACCGATGGTGATATCCCAACCATCGATGCCGTGCCAAGCGTTACTCTATCTGAAACTAACCTTAGCGATGGCTCTAGCCCGAGCGGTAGCGCAGTAAGTCAAACCGAGACGATTACTTTCACTAACCAAAGTGATGATGTGACGAGTTTCCGCATTGAACCAACTGAGTTTAATGTCGGTGGTGTACTGAAATCGAATGGGTTTGCGGTCGAGATAAAAGAAGATTCTGCTAATCCGGGCACTTACATAGGCTTTATTACCAACGGTTCGAGCGCTGAAGTCCCCGTGTTTACCATTAGCTTCTCTTCAACCACGTTAGGAGAATACACTTTCACTCTACTTGAAGCGCTAGACCATGTTGATGGCCTAGCGAACAATGATCTGAGCTTTGACCTGCCTGTTTATGCGGTAGACAGTGATGGTGATGATTCACTGGTATCGCAGCTTAATGTAACGATTGATGATGATGTTCAAATCATGCAAGGTGGTGCGCTCAATATTACCGAGCCGACCGTCGCTGATTTAGCGGCTGGTACATCGACCACGGCTACTTTTGATGTCATGCCAAACCAAAGTGCTGACGGCGCGACCATCACTCAGTTCACTTATGATGGCGTCGTAAACACCCTCGATCAAAATATTGCAGGCGAACAGCAGTTTATCTTCGCAGAAGGCAAACTGTACATTACCCTCGAAGGTGAAGTTCGCTTTGAGCCTAATCGAGATCTTGACCATACGGCCGGCGATATTGTTAAGTCGATAGTGGTGACCTCAAGCGATTTCGACAAAGACTCAGTCACGTCAACCGTTACGTTAACGATCACCGATGGTGATATTCCAACCATTGATGTTATTCCAACGGTTAGCTTATCTGAAACGAACCTGACGGATGGTTCAGCCCCAAGTGGCAGTGCGGTAAGTCAAACCGAAACCATCACCTTCACTAATCAAAGTGATGATGTGGTCCGCTTCCGCCTTGAACCAACAGAGTTCAATACCAATGATGCACTCACATCGAATGGTTTAGCTGTTGAATTACGTGAAGATCCGCAAGGGTCGGGCAACTACATCGGATTTACAACCAGCTCGTCGAATGCGGTAACCACAGTATTTACGTTGAGTTTTTCTGGGACAACCTTAGGTGAATACACCTTTACCTTAATCGAAGCCTTGGATCATCAAGATGCACGTGGCAACAACGACCTGAGTTTTGATCTGCCTGTGTATGCGGTGGATAGTGACGGCGACGATTCGTTAGTCTCTCAGCTTGGCGTGACTATTGGTGATGATGTGCAGTTGATGCAAGGCGGCACAATAACCAGTCGTGAGCCTGCTGGAGTCGTCGAAACATCGAATACTCTGGACGTGATGCCAAATCAGAGCGCAGATGGAGCAAAAATCACTTCATTTGTGTTTGATGGAAACAGTGCAGAAAGCCTTGATCTCAATGTGAATGGCGAGCAAGAGTTTGTGTTCACTGAAGGTTCTGTATTTATTACCACAGAAGGTGAGATACGATTCGAGCCTGTGCGAAATCAAGATCACACGAGTGGTGATATTACTAAGACGATTGTTGTTACATCTACTGACCTTGATGGTGATATCGTCTCATCTACCGTGACATTGAAGATTACCGATGGTGATCTTCCAACGATCGATTTGGTCCCTGGAATTACGCTCTCAGAAGTGGATCTCGCTGATGGTTCTTCGCCAACCGGCAATCCAGTGGCGATGACTCAAGTTATTACCTACTCAGAGGGTAGTGACGATGTTAGTTATTTCAGAATTGACCCTGCTCAGTTCAATACTTCGGGGGCTTTGAAGTCGAATGGATTAGAGGTTGAGATTAAAGAGCAGCCAGCGAATTCTGGTAATTACATTGGCTTCGTCAAGGACGGTTCTAACGTCGAAACCAACGTCTTCACGATCAGTTTCTCGACAACCAATCTAGGGCAATATACGTTCACACTGCTTGAAGCGTTAGACCATACAGATGGATTACAAAACAATACTCTAAGTTTCGATGTCCCTGTTTTAGCGGTTGATACCGATGGTGATGATTCTGCAATGTCGCCAATGACCGTGGTGATCACCGATGATGTACAAGGCGTTCAAGATGGGGCGTTAAGTATCACTGAGCCTTCACTTGCTGATATAGCAGCAGGTACGCCAACCACGCCAACAATCGACGTTATGCCGACACAGAGTGCTGATGGCGCGAAAGTGACTCAGTTTATCTACGATGGTGGCACGGCTGTTACGTTAGACCCAACTGTGTCTACAGAACAAGTTTTTACCGTAACCGATGGCTTACTGTACATCACGATTGAAGGTGAGGTGCGCTTTGAACCAAGTAGAAATCTAGACCATTCATCTGGCGATATCGTGAGAACGATAGTCGTGACGACCAGTGATTTTGATAACGATACCGATACCGCGGATGTCACGTTGACGATCAAAGACGGAATTGATCCGGTTATCGATGTAGTGCCAGATATTAACCTATCGGAAGTTGGTCTTGCTGATGGCTCTATGCCGAGTGGTTCAGCGGTTAGCTCGACACAAACGATCACTTATACCGTGGGTAGTGATGATTTAAGCCACTTTAGAATTGCAACCAACGAGTTCAATCCTGGCGACCTACTCAAATCAAATGGTCTTGTTGTTCAGTTAAAAGAAGATCCTGCTTCACCTGGCGACTACATCGGGTTTACTGATGACGGGGCCGGTAACGTAACTAATGTATTCACCATTGATTTTGATAGCGTTAATAAAGGGCAGTTCACCTTCACTTTGATTGAGGCGTTAGATCACCTTGATGGTGATCTTAATAACAGCCTCAACTTCAACCTGCCTGTTTACGCCGTTGATACCGATGGTGATGATTCGGTTAAACGCGATGTCATGGTAACGATACAAGATGACATTCAACAGATGCAAGATGGCACGTTAAGCATCACAGAGCCAAATACTGGCACACCAACCACTGCTACTGTTGATGTAATGCCTACACCAAGTGCTGATGGGGCGACCATTACTCAGTTTACTTTTGGTGGCGGTTCAGCGATCACCTTGGATCAAACTAACAATGGCGAGCAAGAGTTTACCTTCACTGAAGGCTCATTGTTTGTCACGCTAAGCGGTGATGTAAGGTTCGAACCAAACCGAAATCTAGATCATTCTGCGGGCGACATTGTTAAGTCGATTGTGTTTACGTCTTCTGACTTTGATAAAGATACCTTTTCATCAACAGTCACGCTTACGATTGTTGATGGCGATGGACCAACAATCAACGTTGTGCCAAGTGTCAGCTTGTCGGAAAGCTTACTTGCGGATGGTTCGACACCTAGCGGAACGCCTGTCAGTGTGACTCAGACTATCACCTCGCTAGCGAGCAGTGATGACATTGGAAAAATAGTCGTTGAAGCTGGGCTGTTCAATACCAACGGCGTGTTGAAGTCTGATGGCCTTGAATTGAGTTTACGTGAGGAGCCTGCGGGTTCTGGCGACTACATTGCGTTTACGACGGATGGTTCGGGTGGTGAGAAAATCATATTCACCCTAGATTTTGATGATACTAATCCTAGCCAGTATACCTTTACGCTGCTTGAGCGTTTGGATCACGTTGATGGCTTAGGAAGCAACGATCTGAGTTTTGATCTTTCTGTTTACGCGCAAGACACCGATGGCGATATTTCAGCGTCTAAACCGCTTTCAGTAACCATCACCGATGATGTCCAGTTAATGAAGTCTGGTGCGCTTAGCATCACTGAACCAAGCTCGGGCACACCTACCACAACGACATTTGATGTGATGCCTGCGCAAAGTGCTGATGGCGCCACCATAACCAAATTTACTTATGGTAGTCAGCCTGAAGAGTCTCTGGTGCAAACCAACACTGGTGAGCAAGAGTTTGTATTTACGGAAGGTTCGTTGTTTATCACGCTTGAAGGTGATGTGCGCTTTGAGCCTAATCGAAACCTGAATCATTCTGGTGGTGATATCGTTAAGACGATTACCGTGACATCAGAAGATAAAGACGGTGATATTGTTACTTCGACCGTGACATTGACGATTTCAGATGGTGCTCCACCGGTAATTGATACTGTACCAACGGTTGCATTGGAAGAAGCGAATCTCGTGGATGGTTCATCTCCGAGCTTACCTGTGAGCCAAACTGAAACCATTGCTTTCACAGCGGGAAGTGATGATGTGAGCTATTTCCGTATTGATACCACTCAGTTCAACACGTCTGGTGATTTGAAATCGGATGGCCTAGTGGTTCAGCTTAAAGAAGATCCAGCCAACAGCGGAACCTATATTGGTTTCGTTGAGAGTGGGGGTGTTCAAACGGATATCTTTACCATCACTTTTAATAGTGTAGTGCTAGGCGAATACACCTTCACTTTGTTGGAAGAGCTCGATCATCTGCCTGTGCAAGGCAACAACGATCAAGTATTCACTCTGCCAGTGATCGCGGTCGACCAAGACAATACCGACTCTGTGATGAAACCTTTGACCGTTACTATCACCGATGATGTGCCTGTCATTACCGATACGACAGCGACCAGCACATTTGTGGTTGATGAAGATGATCTCGGCTCTGCGATTTCTCAAGCAACAGGTGCATTTGTTACCACAGAAGGTGCAGACCAAGTAGAGGTTTACGAACTGCGTAATATCTCTGCGCTTGAAGCGACATTGACCTCTGGAACTGAAGCGATTTCTATTACAGAAGTCACAGGTGCCGCCAACACAACGACCTATCAAGGTACGACGACAAGTGGAACTCCTATCTTCACGCTCGCGCTAGCGAATGACGGCTCTTATACGTTTACGTTGCTAGGTCCTCTAAACCACCCAACAAGCCCGAATTCCAATACCTTAACGATTCCATTTGATGTCGTTGCGGTTGATGGTGACGGCGATGATTCTAACCAATATGTATTGCCAATCGAGGTGCTAGACGATGCGCCAGTAATGAGTGCGCCGACGGGTGAAACGGTTGTCGATGAAGACGATCTTACTGGTATTGGTTCCGATCAATCTGAAGACACCATTATTAATGGCCTGTTCACTGTCGATGAAGGCGCGGATGGTGTTGTGAAGTATGAACTGGTTGATGAAGATTTGGTTCTGACTGGCTTAACCTCCAACGGAGAAAGTTTAGAGTGGCTTGCTGTTTCACAAAGCGGCACAACATTTACTTACGTTGCTCAAACTGCAACGAGTAATGAAGCTGTGTTTGAGATTATTTTCGATACCTCGGATAACAGCTATCAGTTTGAATTGTTTAAACCACTTAAGCACCCTGATGGCGCGAATGAAAACGCAATTGACCTTAACTTTTCTGTTGTTGCAGAAGATTTTGATCAAGACCAATCAAACGCGATCGATTTGAAAATCACGGTGACTGATGATGTTCCATTGGTGACAACTCAATCGATCACACGAATTGAAGGCCAGGGCTATGGTAATTCCAAAGTTGACATGTTTGCTAATGCGACGGATGTCGGCGCGGATGGCGCGGTACTGAGTCGAATTGAGGGCATTACCAGTAATGGTGCAGATATTGTTTTCCGTACAGGAAACAGCGGGCCGTACAGCAGCAGTTTCGATTTAAATAGCGGTAGTCAACAAGTACGAGTGTACGAACAAACCGACGATGGTAGTGGTGGCGTGGACACCCGTGAGCTAGGGCGTTTGCGTATCAACTCAAATGGCGAGGTTGAATTTAGAGCTAACGGCTATCTCGATCATGACGGCCTAGACACCATCGATTTTTCGATTAATGTGATTGCGACGGATGGCGATTTAGATACCTCTGAAACACCGTTAGATATAACGATTACTGATAGGGACTCTACAAGAATCGCTCTGAAAGTGACGACCTTCGAGGATGCGGGTAGAGACTCAACCATACCTTATGCAACAGGCGATGAGCCGGCTCTTGAGAATATTCAAGATAACCAAAATGGTTTGCCTAATGCGCCAGCTCAAGTTGCGCTGCAAGTTAGTCTGTATGACCAAGATAACGCTGAATCTATTGGCCAGTTGACGATTAAAAGCCCGAACGGAGGTGATAGTCATCAAGGTACTTTTTATTACTTTGATGGTGCTGACTACATTGAATTAGTGCCTGAGTCAAATGGGAGCATTATATTTGGTCCTCCTCAACTCGAACAAAGCTTTGCTCCAAATCCGAATGAGCCAAGACAAACTATTGCGACGATAGACAACTTGTTCTTTGTTCCGGACCAACACGCTAGTTCGGATGAAACTGGTGGGCGCGTTCGTTATGAGCTAGAAATTGAGAAAAATGGCAATACGGATCACACCGTTAACTCAAACTTCAGAATCGAGATTGAAGCGGTAGCGGATATTGCAACGTGGGATGACGCCAACAGTACTTATCAGTATCAAGTGAATGAAGATGAAGACAATGTTACGTTGCAGCTGAATGCTGAATCGCAAGATAACAGTAATACTGAGACGATTACCTATGAACTTGAAGCGATTCAGGGTGATGGGAAGTTTGAGTTACTTGATCAAAATGGCAATGTGTTAACGCCTGTTAATGGTGTTTATATCATCGCATCTGCTGATATCAATAGCACAGTCGTTAACCCAATCGACAACTTCTCTGGACAAATTGAGTTCAAAGCGACGGCAATTACGGAAGAGACGCTTAACCCATACGATGACTCAGCGAACGGCGGGTTAGACAAAACGACCGCTCGCTCTGTTGAGCAAAATATTATCATTGATGTGACTGCCGACGCGGATCCTGGTTCATTCAGTGTTAACAGGATTCGTATTAACGAAGACAATATTGATGACCCAGACTACCTAGGTCCTCTGGACAACAAAGATGCCTTCACGCTAGACGAAGTCATCACAATGAACGGCTCAGTGGACACTGATGGTTCAGAAGAGCTGTTTGTTCGTATCAGTAATATTACCGAAGGGGCGGTGCTTTATTTCCTTGGAACTACGACCCCAGTTCCTACAATCACCATTAACGGTATTGATTATCAGGAAGTGGCGTATTCCGATCTCGCCAACGTAGAGATTGTTCCGACTAAACACAGCAATGTCGATTTTACTTTTGATGTAACCGGTGTGGTTAAAGACACTGCGAACCTCTCTACTGGTGCACAAGTTGATGAAGAAATCCTAGGAACTAAAACGGTTAACGTTGAGGTTAAAGGGGTTGCAGATATTCCTTATGGCGGTACAAACGGTTCGGCTTGGACAGCAATCACCGATGGCACAACACCTGGTGTTCAAACCACGATCCAAGAGAGCCAGAATGGAGACAGCTACGCCGAGCTTGATTTCACCGTGTTGTCGGGAGAGAGAAGACCTGATCCTGCAGCAGTAGATCAAACCCCATTACCTGACGATGGTTCAGAATCCATAACCGTTATCCTCTCGGGTATTCCTGATGGCGTTATTCTGGAAGACGGTGACGGTACCATTATTGACCTTAACTTTGTCGGTTACGAAACCGGTCCGGGTGGTAGCCCCGATCTTTCTAAACCTATCTACGAAGCGAACATCACTGACGCAGGTAAAACCTCAGGAATCCGCATCAGACCTGTCGATTCTTCAACAGAGAACATTCACATTCAGGGTAAAGTGATCGTGACTGAGAATGACGGTCATACGCTTACGTTTGACCAAGAAGTGCGAGTATTGGTCGAACCTAGAATCGATACCTCAGCGACGTACAGCACAGTCACTAATGGCGATGAAGATACGGCGATCAGTATTGATTGGCACCCAGAGGGTACTGATTATATTGATGATGATGAGCATTTCACTTCTATTGTGATCAGTGCCATTCCGACAGATGTTGAAAGTGTTGTGGTTAATGGCGATGTAACTTGGGTTTACGATGCTTCAGCAGGCACTTTAACCATTACGCCGAAGAGTGGACAGACGGCAGAAGAGTTTACTCAAATTGCACTGAACAATAATTTTATTCAGATCACACCTGAACAAGACTCGAGCACCGACTTTACGCTTAATACGGTTGTCATGATCGAAGAGCGAGATCATGAGTATGTTGATGCGACTGATCCTGGTCAGGGCATCGCTACCGCGACAATCACGGGCTCGATTGATGTTATCGTACGTCCAGTCGTTGAGCCGAAAGACGCTAGCAACAAGCTTATCGTCGATGATGTGCTGGGTACTGGAGCACTAGCAACCGTAGTTGCTGATGCAAACACTGGCGTGCTTAAGTTCACAACCAACAGCGATAATACATCGGTTACGGATGAGTTCGTCATTCGATATCAAGAAACAGATGCTTCGTCCGCTATCGAAGAAGTTGACCAGTTAGTTATTGAATTAACAAACGTGGACGGTTCGGAGCTATCAGATGCTGTACTCAATCAACTGCTCGTTATTGGCGCTGCTTATGAAGGCAATGGGCGCTGGGTTGTAACGAATGAAGACATATTTAGCATCAGTGCATCGAACGGCCTTGTTCTTCCTTCAGGAAACAGCGGGGCAGGAGGGTTCAATGACATCAAGATGGATATCTTTAGCACGGTAATAGACCGAGGTGATGGTGCTGAGGTTGAGTCATCTACGGCCGCTCGTAGGGACGGAGAAGTCACTCTGTCATTCCCTCAAGTGGTGGCTGGGAGTACTAAGGTTGCAGCCGATATTGATATAACACCAGACAGTGTTGTTGATGCGATTGAGGACACCCAGTTAGATCTAGGTACGGCATTGAATGGTTTAATTACTTTCTCGGGCGAAGATGACTCAACTGATCAAGTGACCATCATTATTGATGACAGTGTGACCATTAATCCAGGAGCGGTGAACGAAGTCACCTTCCCAATTAGTTTATCGGGAAGCAGCGACCTAGACTTTGTTAATGGCAAATATGTATTCCAGACTACCGTCGATCAAGGGGTCTCGACCGACCTCTCTGGACTACTGCTTAACTTACCAGCCGACTACTCCGGCGACTTTAGGTTGCCGTTGACGATAGTAACTAAAGACGTATTGTCGGGGGATGAGAAAACTCTAGTGACAGAAGTAGTCATTAAAGTTGCTCCTGATGTTGAAGGTAACCCAGATATTGACGTTACTGTCGTTGGTTCGCTTGACGATTCGTTTAACCCTGTCGATACCGACGGTCAAGCAGGGCAAGATCCAGTCGGCTACGAAGATACCTATATCCAACTTGATTTCAGCTCGACCATTGATGACCAAGTAAGCGGAGTTGAAGGTGGTGACGAAAAATTCACCTCTATCACACTGACGTTAAATGACACGAGTGTTGGGGCTTTCTATACCAGCGCAGGGGTATCGCTTGGCACATCGGTGACCTTTAATGAAGCTGAGATTAATGCAGGCGCGTTGGATAATGTACTATTCCGACCGGCGTTAAATTACCCAACAGATAATGACGTAAATCAGGTGCAAGTGAATGTCAGCGGGACGATTACCGATACTGCTACATACAATGATGCAGCTTCGCCAACTGGCAGCGCGACTGATACCGATACTTTCTCTACCAATGTCAGTTTTGAAGTCGTTCCTGTGGTGGATGACGTGTCTGTCACTGGCCCGGGTAGCGATCCTGATGTTATCGAGATTACGGGTACTGAGGACCAGCTGATTTCTTTGTCGGGCACAGGGCCTGTATCGATTGCACTGACTGACCTTGATGGCTCAGAACAGTTTGTGTCGATTAAGTTTACAGATGTACCTGATGGCTTCCAGATGCGTGCAGATGCTGGTTCGGCATACACGGTGAAGAATAATGGTGGTGGTGAGTGGAGTGTTCAACTACCTCAAGCATCAGGGTTATCGTTCGACTTGAGTGAGATTTCGATTTTACCGCCTAAGGACTTCAGTGGTACGGCTGAATTTGGTGTTGCCGTATTTACTCAAGAATCTTTGTTGGGTGTGCCTACTGCAGCATCAAATCTGCCAAGCTTTAAGCTGCATGTGGTACCTGTGGGTGATGATGTTGATACTAATCCAACAGATTCTGTGACAGGTAACGAAGGTCAAAACATTGATATCGAAATCAATGCGACGATTTTGGATAAAGAGCTATCTGCAACGGGCAACGGCACTTATACCGAGAATGCACCAGAGACACTTCGAGTAGAAGTTGCGGGCGTTCCTCAAGATGCCTCTATCTATTATCCAGACGGCACAACCTTGGCTAGTTATGATCCAGTTACGCAGCTTTGGACACTTGATGTTCCTGCACAGTCGCTCGATAAGATCGTATTCAATTCAGGTGAACACAATAGCGATACGGGTAATGTATTAGGCATTAATGGCCCGCTGCAGATTACCGTTCGCTCTGTGGATACTGACGCTGATAACACCGAATATTTGGGGACGCCAACCAGCTTCGATGTTGATCTGGTGATTGATCCTATTAACGATCAACCGATCTTTGTGAACGTAACGAATATTGAAACATCGGAAGACATTAGTGTTGCTATCGACAACTTTAGTATCTACGACGTTGATGCTAACTTTGATAATCCAGACGCTCCGTATGTTCTTACGTTGCAAGTCGATCAAACACTTCCGGGAGCGCAAGGTGTGTTTGAGTTTACGAGCTCACCTGACGTGACGTTTGTATTGCAACCTGGTGGCTCATTGGTGATTACCGGTAAAGAAGCCGACATCAATACCGCATTGACTAATGGAGCCGTGACTTTCAAACCAGACCCAGACCAGAACTATCTCAACCAGAGTGGTTTAGTCACGATTAATGCAACACTCGATGACGGCGGTAATAATGGCTTGATTGATGCGGGTGATCCGAATACAGCACAGACCAACCAAACTACTTTCACCATTAAAGTAACGGAAGTGAATGACACTCCTGTGGCAACTGATGTTGATTTAGGTTCGATTGCTGAAGATGGTCAAATAGTGATTGTGGAAGGAGACTTGATTTCAGTAAGTTCTGACATTGAAAACCATAACCTGACGGTTACGGGTGTAACCCTGACTCAAGGACAAGGCCAATTAACGCGCTTTGAAAACGCAGGTGGCGCCGATAACGCGGCGATTACCGGACCATTCTGGCTGTTCGTTGCAGATAATGATTTCAACGGTGATGTGAAATTCAACTATTCCATTATCGATGATGGCACAACCAATGGTGTGGATGATTTCTTGACCGATAGCGCTGAAATTAGCCTCATCGTAACGGAAGTGAATGATGCACCTGTCGCGACAGACGTTGATTTAGGTTCGATTGCAGAAGATGGTCAAATCGTCATTGTTGAAGGGGATTTAATTGCAGCAAGCTCTGACCCAGAAAACCACAACTTAACAGTAACTGGTGTAACTCTGACTCAGGGACAAGGCCAACTAACCCGCTTTGAAAATGCAGGTGGCGCGGATGACGCGGCGATTACCGGACCATTCTGGCTATTTGTAGCGGACAACGACTTTAACGGTGACGTTAAATTCAATTACTCAATTACTGATGACGGTACAACTAATGGCGCGGATGACTTCCTAACCGACAGTGCTGAAATTAGTCTTGAAGTAACGGAAGTGAATGACGCTCCTGTAGCAACGGACATCGACTTAGGCAACATCCTTGAAGAAGGTCAGTTGATCATCAAAGAGGGCGATTTAATTGCTGCGACGAGCGATCCGGAAAACGACACGATTACCGTGACTAATCTGGCGCTCGATGAAGGCCAAGGTCAACTACAACGCTTCGAGAACGTAGGTGGTGCTGATGATGCTACGATCACTGGCCCATACTGGGTATTTACGGCAGCTGATGAATACAACGGCAACGTTAAGTTTACCTATACCGTAGAGGATGATGGTACAACCAACGGCGCTAATGACTTCCTAACGGATACAGCGGAGATCACCGCGATTGTCGATGGAGTGAACGATACACCGGTCGTTAATGGTGACAGTGTCACTACGGTTATTGACGAGGATGCTGGTCAACTGTTGAGTGGTATCAATGTCAGTGACCCTGATTATGTAGATACATTTTCTGATGATCTGATGACCGTCACGCTGACGGTGGATTACGGTACATTGAATGTATCACTTCCAGCAGTGACGACGGTTGTTGTTAACGGCAACAACACGGGTTCAGTCATCTTAGTGGGGACATTGAGTGACCTGAATGCGTTGATTGATACGCCAACCAGTCCAAATGGTGTTTTCCTTGATGCGAGCCTGTCTCCAACCAATAGCATTGGATTAGAAGTTGTTGCCAAAGACAGCGGCAACCCTTCAGGTATTGCGATAGAGACAGCACCTGTGGTTTACAACATCGCGGTGACGCCAGTGGCGAATGCACCAACCCTGTCTATCGATAGTGCGACTAACTACGTGAGAAACATTACTGCGAGTCAGTCTGTGAGTGCGAGTGGCATTCCTTTAGTTGGGATTATCGCAGCCTTAACGGACATTACAGAAGAGCTAACGCTGCATATCAGTGATGTACCTGCTGGCGCTCAAATCACCAGTGCTGCGGGTTCTGTGACGGATCTTGGCGGTGGTGTTTGGGTAGCAACGGCAGATGCAATTGAAAGCTTGCAAGCGGTTGGGCTTTCTCAAACTCCAGGTAACTACACACTGAAAGTCGAGGCGGTTTCTGAAGAGACTGACAACAACGATACAGCAACCTCTGCATCGATTGACCTTAACTTGAACATTGTGTCTAACGCAGTTGATATTAACTTGGCTTCGGAAACCGATGATGTTCAGTTACTGGCTGGTGCTAATGCGACTGACTTAACGGGTGGTTCAGGGAATGATCGACTTGAAGGTGGCGCAGGTGACGATACGCTTGTTGGCGGTGACGGTAACGACACCCTGATTGGCGGCGGAGGCTCAGACATTCTGACTGGTGGTGATGGTATGGACTCGTTCGTATGGCTTAACATCGAAGATGGTGTTGAAGATACGATTACCGACTTTGATTTGTCGGAAGGGGACAGCATTGACTTGAGAGAAGTGTTGCCGGAGCTTAAAAATACATCTCCAGACATGACCGCGTTGCTACAACAAATAGACGCGAAAGTGGACGGGGATGATATTGAGCTTACGATCAACCCGGATGGCTTAGGTACTACGGAACAGGTGATTGTGGTTGAAGACCTTGCGCCACAGCTAACCTTAAGTAGCACCATGCCTTCGGACATTCTGGATGCATTGGTACAGCAGAATGTGATAACTCACGGTTAAAGCGAACCATTGAACCATAACGAAAGAGGCCAGCATTGCTGGCCTCTTTTTTGTTACGGTATAAATTGAAAAGAGTTACTTAAGGGAGTTGTGGATCAGGAACTCTTCTTCAACACCTTTCAATTTCATCTCATCCATAATGAAGTTCACCGTGTTCAACAAACGTTGTTCACCTTTAGGAATCAGATAGCCGAACTGACTGTTGGTGAATGGAGTTTCGCAGCGTGCCGCTTCAAGACGTTCATCAGTTACTTGATAGAATAGACCTTCAGGCGTTTCTGTTACCATCACATCAACTTTGCCTTCTGCTACTGCTTTCGGTACGTCGAGATTGTTCTCGTAGCGTGTGAAGCTTGCATTCTGCAAGTTCGCGTCGGCAAAGATCTCGTTAGTACCGCCAATGTTCACGCCCACACGAACAGAAGAGAGGTTCACTTTCTCAATGCTGTCGTACTGTTCTGCGGTGCCTTTTGCAACCAAGAAACACTTACCAAAGGTCATGTAGCCTTGAGTTTGTTCCGCGTTTAACTGACGCTGCATTTTACGTGTAATGCCGCCCATTGCGATGTCGTACTTATCGTCGTCTAGATCGGCCAGTAGATCTTTCCATGTGGTACGAACAATCTTCAATTCAACGCCTAATTGTTCCGCGATGTGCTGTGCAACGTCGATATCGTAGCCAGAGTAGCTTTTACCATCGAAGTAAGAGAAAGGCTTGTAGTCACCTGTGGTGCCCACACGCAGAGTACCTGATTTTTGAATGTCTTCTAGCTGGTCAGCGTGTGCGACACCAGAAAGTGCCAGAGCAATGGAAGCAAGTAATAGTGATGTTTTTTTCATTGTAATTGTCTGTTGTGTTTGTGTTGTCATTCAAAGTAACAGAAACAATCAGAGAAAGAGATCAAACCATTGGAAAGGTTGGAAAAGAAGATGAAACGAGGGCAGGAGATAGGTATTTCTATGGTTTGTGAGCATTGATCGAGGTGCGTTTCATATTCCGTTTTGATAAACCGAAGACAAACAAAAAGCCCATGTTATCGAATAACATGGGCTTCATTTTGGTTTAACTTGTTAGCTGCTTATTTAGCTATTTAGCTATTTAGCTATTTAGCAACTGACTCGTTGTTCATCTTAGCCGGAGCTTTAGATGCGTTAACCAATAGGATACCAACGGTTAGTACCATTGAACCACATAGTAGGAACAACAAGCGTCCTGTTGGTTCGTTTGGAATCAGAGCCATTGCTAGGATACCGAAACCTGCTGTGCTGATAAGCTTACCAAGCATTGAACGCTGTTTAGTATCTAGGTTTTGTTGCTCTTCACCTTCCGCTACAAGCGGCGTGTTCCAGTTAGTGAATAGTTGGTCAACTTCTTTCTCACGCTCTGGAGATAGGCCTTTGTAGAAGCGAGAAGTCATGATGAAGTAACCACCTGTGAACACTACGTGAGCAGCTAAGCTAAGACCTACTTTCAAGTCGCTCCATTCACGGCCTGTAAGCGCTGTTTCTAGACCAAATAGGTTCTCGATGTCTTCTGCTTGCAGAGAGATACCGAAGATGTAAGAAACGAAACCACCAACCACTAGAGTAGACCAACCAGCCCAGTCAGGTGTCTTACGAATCCACATACCTAGTAGGACAGGGATAAGCATTGGGAAGCCAATCAACGCACCTACGTTCATTACGATATCGAACAAGCTTAAGTGACGCAGAGAGTTAATGAATAGACCAATCGCAATGATGAAAATACCCATCATGATAGTCGTTATCTTACTTACAATAACCAGCTCTTTCTGAGTCGCATTTTTACGAAGAATCGGGCTGTAGAAGTTCATTACAAAGATACCAGCGTTACGGTTCAAACCTGAATCCATAGAAGACATCGTTGCAGCGAACATTGCTGACATAAGAAGACCAACCATACCTGCTGGCATTACGTTTTGTACGAATGCTAGGTAAGCAGCATCACCGGCTTTGTCGCCCATTGATGTGTATTGCTCAGCGAACTCAGGCATGAATGCACTAACGTACCAAGGTGGTAGGAACCAAATTAGTGGACCAACAACCATAAGGATACATGCTAGGCCTGCCGCTTTACGTGCGTTTTCACTGTCTTTTGCACATAGGTAACGGTATGCGTTGATGCTGTTGTTCATTACACCGAACTGCTTCACGAAGATGAATACAACCCAAAGGATGAAGATGCTCATGTAGTTTAGGTTGTTACCTAACATGAAGTCGCCGTCGAAGTTAGCAACAATGTTAGTTAAGCCGCCACCGTGGAAGTAAGCTGCTACCGCACAAGTGATTGTCACGGCCATGATTACAAGCATTTGCATGAAGTCAGAAGCAACAACCGCCCAAGAGCCGCCGGTTACTGCCATCAATACTAGAACCATACCCGTTACCACAATGGTAGCTTCCATTGGGATGTTGAATACCGCTGCTACAAAGATAGCTAGACCGTTTAGCCAGATACCTGCAGAGATAAGGCTGTCCGGCATACCTGCCCATGTGAAGAACTGTTCAGACGTTTTACCAAAGCGCTGACGAATAGCTTCGATCGCCGTTACCACACGAAGTTGGCGGAACTTTGGAGCGAAGTACATATAGTTCATGAAGTAGCCAAAAGCATTGGCTAAGAATAGGATTACAATAACGAAACCGTCATTGAATGCGCGTCCTGCGGCACCTGTAAACGTCCATGCTGAAAATTGTGTCATGAAGGCAGTTGCACCAACCATCCACCACAACATTTTGCCGCCCCCTCTGAAGTAATCACTTGTAGAGGTGGTGAACTTACGGAACATCCAACCAATCGCGATTAAAAAGAAGAAGTAGGCGAGAACAACAAAAGTATCAATAGTCATCTTTTCAGCCTTTTAAATATCATAATTAACTGGGCTTAGATTAACGCGTCCCAAGGTTTATTTGTACTACAATATGTCTTTAGTATGATCTAGGTCGCATTGATTTTTCGGCCTCTAACACGTGGTTATATAAGTGTTTGTTTTAATTGAATTTAAATGTGAGTGTATTTTGTTTGAGATCTAAAATAAATTGAGGGTTAAATGTTTATATGTATTACAATATAAACAAAAGCGCTTACTTTGCCATATCTATAAGATTTTAATTATAACCGTAACAAATGTGCTACAAATTGGTGTGTTGTGCGACGACATTCACGTTAATTTGGAACTCTATACTGAAAAATTCTGTATTGGGATTTCAAGTGTAGCTCATTGTTTTCACTTCGCTATTTTGTATTTGTCTGCGGCTCTGTAGCCTTTATATGCTATTTATTCATTTTTTCGTGCCATAGAGGTGCATATTTGGAATTTTTGTCACTGAGTGGGCGTTAAACTGGACGGACGGGACACATTTTGCGGCTCACTTTGTCTATTGTGACCTTCATTAGATGCCACGAGAGATGTTTGATGACGTATCGAAAAGGAACATTGCTGGATAAGGGGCTGGATAAGAAACTGGATAGGCGATAGGGGGCACCAGTAACGCTTCGCTAGATGCATACTGACGTAGATTGAAAGCCTTACATTACTCGTTCTTGCCTGTCTTAGTCACGGATCTTTACGAGCCCATAGGGAGAAAGGCGATAGGGTATAGGGGAAACAGAACGTTGATTGAGCGTGTTTACGGTTAGTCAGCGCAATAAATGACAGATAACAAAAAGCCCCACCGAGGTGAGGCTTCATCACTAAATCTAAAACAGATTAAGCGTTAACGTGATCAACTGCGTCACGAACAAGCTTGCCTAGTTCTTCCCACTTACCTTCGTCGATAAGGTTAGTTGGAACCATCCAAGTACCGCCACACGCAAGTACAGAAGGGATCGATAGGTATTCATCTACATTCTTCAAGCTTACACCACCAGTAGGCATAAATTTAACAGGGTAAACCGCTGTTAGTGCTTTAAGCATGCCAGTACCGCCAGAAGGCTCAGCAGGGAAGAACTTCAACGTGCGAAGGCCCATTTCCATTGCTTGTTCCACTAGGCTTGGGTTGTTAACACCCGGTACGATTGCAACGCCTTTATCGATACAGTATTGAACAGTGCGCGGGTTGAAACCTGGGCTTACGATGAAATCAACGCCAGCTTCGATAGATGCGTCAACTTGCTCGTTAGTCAGTACAGTACCTGAACCAATTAGCATGTCTGGGAATTCTTTACGCATGATGCGAATCGCTTCGATTGCACATTCTGTACGTAGCGTGATTTCTGCACATGGCATGCCGTTTTCAACAAGTGCTTTACCTAGAGGGATAGCGTCTTCAGCACGGTTGATAGCGATTACAGGAATTACTTTTAGGTTTGCTAGTTGTTCATTTAATGTCGTCATGAATTCTTTCTCACGTTAAATGTGGGCTTGCTTTCAACTAAGCAAACCCTTGATTAATAGTTAAAGTGCGTAATTATAGAGACAGATCAGGCGTCGCTTCTAGAGGAATGATAGCACCTGGATGCTGAATCACAGTCCCTGCCACAATGTGACCTGCTAACGCTGCATCACGTGCATTGCCACCGCTTAAGCGCTTAGCTAGGAAGCCCGCGCTGAACGAATCGCCAGCCGCTGTTGTATCAACAATGTTGTCTACTGGATTTGGAGCAACGTACTGTGCGCTTTGGCTCTCAACTACTAGGCAGTCTTTAGCACCACGTTTAATGATGATCTCTTTCACACCAGATTCAGACGTACGTGCAATACACTGTTCAATGCTTTCGTCGCCGTACAACTCTTGCTCGTCATCGAACGTCAGTAGAGCCGTGTCTGTGTACTTAAGCATCTTCAAGTACCAAGAAATCGCTTCTTGTTGGCTTTCCCAAAGTTTTGGACGGAAGTTATTATCGAAGAATACTTGGCCGCCTTGAGCTTTAAATTTGTCTAAGAAGTTGAATAGCTGCGTGCGTCCATTCTCTGTCAAGATAGCAAGCGTAATACCACTTAGGTAAACCGCATCAAAAGAGAATAACTTATCAAGTAGAGCAGGTGTGTCTTCCTGGTCAAACATGAATTTTGCTGCAGCATCATTACGCCAGTAGTGGAAACTGCGTTCACCAGTTTCATCGGTCTCGATGTAGTAAAGCCCTGGTTGTTTGTGATCAAGCTGAGCAATTAAGCTAGTGTCGATACCTTCCGCTTGCCACTTTTCTAACATGTCGGTACTGAATGGGTCAGTGCCTAGTGCTGTTACGTAGCTCGTGTTGATATCTTGCTCTTTTGTTAAGCGAGACAAGTAAAGTGCAGTATTTAGTGTATCGCCACCGAAACTTTGCTTAAGCCCGTCTTGTTTCTTTTGTAGCTCAACCATGCACTCGCCAATGACCGCGATGTTTAATGATTTCATATGCTTACCTTAGCAACTGAGGTTGCGCTAGTTATTATTTTAGGAAATCTTCACGCGCAGGGTTGAAGATATCAAGAAGGATGCTGTCTTGCTCTAGTGCAACGGCACCGTGCATCATGTGTTTACGAGCGAAGTAAGCATCACCTTCTTTAAGGACTTTCTTTTCGCCTTCAATCTCAGCTTCGAAGCTGCCACGAACTACGTAACCGATTTGGTCATGGATTTCGTGAGTATGAGGGTGGCCAATCGCGCCCTTATCAAAACATAGGTGTACTGCCATTAGATCGTCAGTGTAAGCAACGATTTTACGCTTAATGCCGCCACCAAGTTCTTCCCATGGGTTTTCATCTAGGATAAAGAAAGAGTTCATTGTGTATCTCCTAATCTGTTTAAATCTTTTAAGTGTTACTTAACTTGCATCCATCATAAGGGAATGAGCTCAATTGTAATACAATATATCTAAATTTGTGTGATATTGATCAAGCGATACTTCATATAGCGTAAATAAATCAACAACTTAATAAATGGCTGATATTTACCATTAGTCAGCTACATCAATGACTTATGACTAATAGTGTGACTCTACTCATCATTTGGCGACGAATAGGTATAATTAAAGCTCATATTGTATTACTTTATATGGAGTTTGAAAATTTAATCAAAGTTTAAGCAGATAAACTCTTTATTGAGGGTGACAAAGAATATGACGACTAAACCAGTATTGTTGACTGAAGCTGAAATAGAGCAACTTCACCTTGAAGTGGGCCGTTCTAGCTTAATGGGCAAAACCATTGCAGCGAACGCGAAAGATCTAGAAGCATTCATGCGTTTACCTATTGATGTCCCAGGTCATGGTGAGGCTGGTGGTTACGAACATAACCGCCATAAGCAAAATTACACGTACATGAATCTAGCTGGTCGCATGTTCTTGATCACTAAAGAGCAAAAGTACGCTGACTTTGTTACAGAATTACTAGAAGAGTACGCAGACAAATACCTAACGTTTGATTACCACGTACAGAAAAACACTAACCCTACAGGTCGTTTGTTCCACCAAATCCTGAACGAACACTGCTGGTTAATGTTCTCAAGCTTAGCTTACTCTTGTGTTGCTTCAACCCTGACACAAGAACAACGCGACAATATTGAGTCTCGTATTTTCGAACCAATGCTAGAAATGTTCACAGTTAAATACGCACACGACTTCGACCGAATTCACAACCACGGTATTTGGGCTGTAGCCGCTGTCGGTATTTGTGGTCTTGCTCTTGGCAAGCGTGAGTACCTTGAAATGTCGGTGTACGGCATTGACCGTAACGACACTGGCGGCTTCCTAGCGCAAGTTTCTCAGCTGTTTGCACCGTCTGGCTACTACATGGAAGGTCCTTACTACCACCGTTATGCGATTCGTCCAACGTGTGTGTTCGCTGAAGTGATTCACCGTCATATGCCTGAAGTGGATATCTACAACTACAAAGGCGGCGTGATTGGTAACACAGTACAAGCGATGCTGGCGACGGCTTACCCGAACGGTGAGTTCCCGGCTCTGAATGATGCTTCTCGTACTATGGGTATTACAGACATGGGTGTTCAGGTTGCAGTAAGTGTTTACAGCAAGCATTACTCTTCTGAAAACGGCGTAGACCAAAACATTCTTGGTATGGCGAAGATTCAAGACGCAGTATGGATGCACCCATGTGGTCTTGAGCTATCTAAAGCCTACGAAGAGGCTTCAGCTAAACAAGAAATCGGCATGCCTTTCTGGCCAAGTGTTGAATTGAGCGAGGGTCCTGAAGGCCACAATGGTGCACAAGGCTTTATCCGTATGCAGGATAATAAAGGTGACGTTTCTCAACTTGTTATGAACTACGGTCAACACGGCATGGGTCACGGCAACTTCGATACGCTGGGTATTTCTTTCTTTAACCGCGGTCAAGAAGTGTTGCGTGAATACGGTTTCTGTCGTTGGGTTAACGTTGAGCCAAAATTTGGCGGTCGCTACCTAGATGAAAATAAATCTTACGCTCGTCAAACGATTGCACATAATGCAGTAACGATTGATGAGAAATGTCAGAACAACTTTGACGTTGAGCGTGCTGACGCAGTACACGGTTTGCCTCACTTCTTCAAAGTGGCAGATGAGCAAATTAACGGTATGAGCGCATTTGCTAACGACCATTACGAAGGTTTTGACATGCAACGCAGTGTGTTCATGCTAAACCTTGAAGAGCTTGAGTCTCCGCTATTGTTAGACTTGTACCGCTTAGGTTCGACAAAAGGCGGCGAAGGCGACCACCAGTTTGATTACTCTCATCAATATCAAGGTCAAATTATTCGCACTAACTTCGAATACCAAGCAAACAAAGAGCTAAACACACTAGGAAGTGACTTCGGTTACCAACACCTATGGAATGTAGCGAGTGGTGAAGTGGATGGTACTGCGTTAGTTAGCTGGTTACAGAACGACACGTACTATACTTGGTTGGGTACAAGTTCGAACGAGAACGGAGAAATCATCTTCACTCGCACTGGTGCTAACGATCCAAGCTTTAATTTACGTTCAGAGCCTGCATTCATTCTACGTAGCAAAGGCGAAACAACATTGTTTGCTTCTGTGCTAGAAACGCACGGTTACTTTAACGAAGAATTCGAGCAATCAGTAAACGCTCGTGGTGTTGTGAAAAACATCAATGTTGTTGCTCACACGAATGTAGGTTCAGTAGTAGAAATTACGACAGAGAAATCAAACGTGACAGTGATGATCAGTAACCAACTTGGCGCAACTGACAGCACTGAACACAAAGTAGAACTGAACGGCAAAGTATACAGCTGGACAGGTTTCTACTCAGTAGAAACGACTTTAGAGCAGGGGAAATAATAATGAGCTATCAACCACTTTTACTTAACTTTGAAGAAGCAGCAGAGCTTCGTAAAGAACTTGGCAAGGATAGCCTATTAGGTAACGCACTAACTCGTGACATTAAACAAACTGACGCTTACATGGCTGAAGTTGGCATCGAAGTTCCAGGTCACGGCGAAGGTGGCGGTTATGAACATAACCGTCATAAGCAAAACTACATCCATATGGATCTAGCGGGTCGTTTGTTCCTTATCACTGAGGAAACTAAGTACCGTGATTACATCGTTGATATGCTAACAGCGTACGCGACGGTATACCCAACATTGGAAAGCAACGTAAGCCGTGACTCTAACCCTCCGGGTAAGCTGTTCCACCAAACGTTGAACGAGAACATGTGGATGCTTTACGCTTCTTGTGCGTACAGCTGTATTTACCACACAATCTCTGAAGAGCAGAAGCGTCTGATCGAAGACGATCTTCTTAAGCAAATGATCGAAATGTTCGTTGTGACTTACGCACACGACTTCGATATCGTACACAACCACGGCCTATGGGCAGTGGCAGCGGTAGGTATCTGTGGTTACGCGATCAACGATCAAGAATCTGTAGATAAAGCACTTTATGGCCTGAAACTGGACAAAGTAAGCGGCGGTTTCTTAGCGCAACTTGACCAACTGTTTTCGCCAGACGGCTACTACATGGAAGGTCCTTACTACCACCGCTTCTCTCTACGTCCAATCTACCTGTTCGCAGAAGCGATTGAACGTCGTCAGCCTGAAGTCGGTATCTATGAATTCAACGATTCAGTGATCAAGACAACATCTTACTCTGTATTCAAAACCGCATTCCCAGACGGTACATTGCCAGCTCTGAACGATTCATCGAAGACGATCTCTATCAACGATGAAGGCGTTATCATGGCAACGTCTGTGTGTTACCACCGTTACGAGCAGACTGAAACTCTGCTTGGTATGGCTAACCACCAACAAAACGTTTGGGTTCATGCTTCAGGTAAAACATTGTCTGACGCTGTTGAAGCAGCTGATGAAATCAAACCATTCAACTGGGGTAGCCTGTTCGTTACCGACGGCCCTGAAGGTGAGAAAGGCGGCGTTAGCATTCTTCGTCACCGTGATGAGAAAGACGACGACACAATGGCGTTGATCTGGTTTGGTCAACACGGCAGCGATCACCAGTACCACTCTGCGCTAGACCACGGTCACTACGATGGACTACACCTAAGTGTATTCAACCGTGGCCACGAAGTGCTGCACGATTACGGCTTCGGTCGCTGGGTAAACGTTGAGCCTAAGTTTGGTGGTCGTTACATTCCAGAGAACAAGTCTTACTGTAAGCAGACGGTTGCTCACAACACAGTAACGGTTGATCAGAAAACGCAGAATAACTTCAACACAGCATTGGCTGAGTCTAAGTTTGGTCAGAAGCACTTCTTCGTAGCAGACGACCAGTCTTTGCAAGGCATGAGCGGCACAATTTCTGAGTACTACACAGGCGTAGACATGCAACGCAGCGTGATTCTTGCTGAACTTCCTGAGTTCGAGAAGCCGTTAGTGATTGATGTTTACCGCATCGAAGCTGACGCTGAGCATCAGTACGATCTTCCCGTTCACCACTCTGGCCAGATCATCCGTACTGATTTCGATTACAACATGGAAAAAACGCTTAAGCCATTAGGTGAAGACAACGGTTACCAACACCTATGGAACGTGGCTTCAGGCAAAGTGAACGAAGAGGGTTCTCTAGTAAGCTGGCTACATGACAGCAGCTACTACAGCCTAGTAACCAGCGCTAATGCGGGCAGCGAAGTGATTTTTGCTCGCACTGGTGCTAACGATCCAGACTTCAATCTTAAGAGTGAACCTGCGTTTATCTTACGTCAGTCTGGTCAAAACCACGTGTTTGCTTCTGTACTAGAAACGCATGGTTACTTTAACGAATCTATCGAAGCCTCTGTAGGCGCTCGTGGTCTAGTTAAATCAGTATCTGTTGTGGGCCATAACAGTGTCGGGACTGTTGTTCGCATTCAGACTACTTCTGGCAACACTTACCACTACGGTATCTCAAACCAAGCTGAAGACACGCAGCAAGCAACTCACACTGTTGAGTTCGCGGGTGAGACATACTCGTGGGAAGGATCATTTGCTCAACTGTAAATGATTAACATACATGCCGTTTAACGATGGCTTGTGTTGATGTGGTGCTTTGCGGGAACGAAGCGTCACATTGAATTCAGTCGTGATTGCAAAATCGTTCGTTGATACCAACAACGACTGAATACATCGGGAATAAGTCAAACCGAGTAACTCACTGCGAGTTGCTCGGTTTTTTTATGCGTGCTGCTTTTATAAGAAGGGGGGAAAGAGGATGGGGCAACGGAGCTTCCCTTTTCCTTCGAATCTTACAGAGTGGGCTAAAGTATAGTTTAGGATTTAAAAATAAAGGGATTCAAGGATGAAGTGGTTATTGGCAATAGTTGCGATGTCTGGTGTCACATTGGCGGCAGAAAATAAGAAAGTTGAGGTGAGCAGTGAGCATTTCGTCCGTTATCAATACCAAGACAAAATCAGCTATGGAAAGCTAGACAATGACGCAGTGTTACCGGTCAGCGGCGATCTCTTTGGCGAATATTCGGTAGCAAAAAATTCGATCCCGTTAGAGTCGGTTGAGGTGTTACTACCGACAAAACCAGAGAAAGTCTTCGCCGTCGGGATGAACTTCGCTAGCCACTTAGCCTCACCTGCCGATGCACCACCGCCGATGTTTCTTAAACTTCCTTCTTCTTTGATTCTCACGGGCGAAGTGATTCAAGTGCCACCAAAAGCAAGAAATGTTCATTTTGAAGGCGAGCTGGTGGTTGTGATTGGTAGAGAGCTCAGTCAAGCCAGTGAAGAAGAAGCCGAACAAGCGATCTTTGGCGTCACGGTGGGCAACGATATTACTGAAAGAAGTTGGCAAGGCGCCGATTTGCAATGGCTCCGAGCGAAAGCTTCCGATGGTTTTGGCCCAGTTGGCAACACAATTGTGCGCGGCATTGATTACAACAATGTTGAGTTAACCACTCGTGTTAACGGTAAAGTGGTTCAACAAGAAAATACTTCGTTCATGATCCACAAGCCAAGAAAAGTCGTGAGCTATTTGAGCCATTATTTTACCCTCAAACCGGGCGATCTAATTTTCATGGGCACGCCAGGTAGAACTTATGCTTTGTCCGACAAGGACCAAGTGAGTGTCACGATTGAAGGGGTAGGGACTGTGGTCAACGAAGTGCGGTTCTGATGGTGAAAAATGTTTATTACGTTTCAACAAACGAAAAGCCTACTCAGTGAGTAGGCTTTGATCTTATTGACTAGGGCGTGTTGACTTTTCGCGGTTAAATTTTGTTCGAGATAAAAGCGTTTTAATCGAGGCGAGGGGGAAGTCGCCATTCTAAGCAAATCCCCCTCAACAAAGAGTAAAACGCTTTTAGCCGAACCCTTCGGGCAGCGTTTGCTGGTCATTTCTACTACGTTATCGGCTTCTCATGTAGGCTAGCTACACATCGAAGCCTCTGTCTTGTATAAATACCCAGCAACTCGCTGCAAAAATCAGCTCGAAAGGTCAACACGCCCTAAATAACCGTCTATTTGACGTTGTTTTAGTATTTAGATAAGGGCTTTTCTTGCTTTGGCTGCCACCCATTCGGAGAAGATGACCGTCACTAGAATCGCACAGAAAATCACAGTCACTTGAGGCCATGCCAGCATTGCCATCGATTCTTGCAGTTTTAAGCCGATACCGCCAGCGCCCACCAAACCTAAGACGGTAGACTCTCGAATATTGATGTCCCAACGGAACAAGCTCGTGCCGATGAAACTTGGCATTACTTGCGGAAGAATGCCGTAGTTCAAGACTTGCAGTGGAGATGCCCCCGTCGATTCAATCGCTGACATCTGCGTGACGTTTACTTCTTCAATCGCTTCGTACATCAACTTAGCCACGAAGCCAATCGAGCGTAGCGCAATCGCGATAATACCGGCCAGTAACCCTGGGCCGATGATAGCCACTAACAGGAGTGCCCAAATTAATGAGTTGATTGAACGACTTGCCGCAATGATGAACAGTGCGATAGGCCTGATAAACGTTGTGCTTGGCGTTGTGTTGCGTGCGGCTAAGAATGCAACTGGAAATGCCAGTACGATTCCTAACAGTGTGCCAATTGTTGCGATGTTAATGGTGTCCCACAAAGGGCTCCAAAGTGACTCTAAGTAGCTCCATCTTGGTGGCCACATACGTGACGAAATATCAGCAAGTTGATTCGGTGAGTCAGTCACAAAGTACCAAATCGTGTCCTTGTTCATGACTTGCCATGCAAAAACCGTTAGCGCAACAAAGCAAAGCCAGCCAAGCCAAAGCATAAGGCTCTGTTTACTGTCGTAACGCTGCCATTGGGTACGATTCATGGCGCTTGTAGAGGTGTCATTTAGCGTGCTCATTGGTCGTTCCTTACTGCACATGCTTGCGGATAATGGTCGATAGGTATTCACACAACATCACAATCACAATAATAATCAATAGAATAGCGGCCGCTGCGCTGTATTCGTAACGGTCCATTGCGGTGTTCAATGTAGCACCGATACCCCCTGCGCCAACAATGCCAATTACCGCTGACTCTCGGAAGTTGATGTCGAGTCGGTACATCGAAAGCCCGATAAAGCGTGGCATTACCTGCGCTTGAATCGCATAGTTCACTTGTTGTAACCAACTTGCGCCAGTTGCGCGCATTGCGGTGAGTGGTGCTGGGTCGATGGCTTCAATTTCATCGGCAAACAATTTTTCGAGAAAGCCGATGGTCGCGAAGGTGAGCGTGACAAACCCCGCAAACGTACCAAAGCCAAATAGAGCAACACACAGAATCGCTACGATGATTTCTTGTAAGCTACGCGCAACCGAAATAAACGCACGACAGAACAAGTAAACAGGCGTAGGGGCAAGGTTTTTCGCTGCGCCTAACCCGAATGGAATTGAAAGAAGGACACCCGCCACGGTCGATGTGAGGGTCATGGTTAAACTCTCAATCAAACCTTGTGAGGTGTTGTTCCAACGGCCACCAAAATCTGGGTTCATGAAAGCCAAAATGAACTGCCAGCCGCGTTCGCTGCCTTCGTAAATTCGAGTCCAGTTGACGTGTACCGATTGAGTCGCAAGGTACAAGTAAACCGCCACAATGATGATTAAGCTCAAGCGCAGCCATGGGCTAGAAATCAGTGGCGGCTTTGTCCACTGTGTCGGGTATTGTTTGGAATTCTGTTTTCCTGACTTTAAATGCTGCTGAACTTGATTTGGATATGGTTGAGTCATATTGTTGCCTCAGACAGGCGAGGGCTCGTGATGATGAGGTCATCGGCCTCTTCTTCTGCTTGTTGACTCCAGTCTTCTTCACCGTAGATTTGCGTTAAAACATCTTCAGTGAGCAGGTTTGGTTTGTCATCAAATACGACACAACCTGCATTCAAGCCGACAACACGGTCAACAAACTGCTTTGCTAATTGAACATCGTGAATATTGATGATGGCAGGGAGCTGTTGCTCTGAACAAATCTCACTGATCAGTCGCATGATTTGGCGCGCAGTACGTGGATCAAGTGCGGCTGTTGGTTCATCAATCAACAGTAATTTCGGTTTCTGAGCAAGTGCACGTGCAATACCAACACGTTGACGCTGACCACCCGACAGAGCATCGGCCCTTTTATTGGCGTGTTCTAACAATCCAACACGGTCGAGTAGGGCATAAGCGGCTTGGATATCCGATTCAGGGAAACGACGAGTAAAGCTTTGCCAGAAATTCACGTAACCCAAACGCCCTGAAAGTACGTTTTCCATCACCGTTAAACGCTCAATCAGCGCGTACTCTTGGAAGATCATCCCAATCTCACGGCGTGATTGTCTCAATTGTCGCTTAGACAGCGTTTCTAGATTGGTATTGGAAAAGATCACTTCGCCGCTGGTGGGTTCGGTTAGCCGATTAATACAACGGATAAGTGTTGATTTACCCGCACCAGATGGACCAATTAAACCAACCACTTCACCGGCATTGACCGACAAGCTAACGTTGGTAAGGGCTTTATCAGAACTGGAGTAGTGCTTGGTAAGCCCTTTAAGGGTAAGAGTAGACATATAATTCCTATAAGAGCGGTGTACTAAGAGTTCGCCTGAGACAGGCATGGAAAGTAAACCGGAAAGAGTGGTGAATAGCTGCAGGCGATTACACCTGCAGTTAGTTTTATCAGTGTGTGATTGGCTTTTTAGTTCGGTTGCAGTTAGCTACACGTATAAGAGACTTTGTTTGCCGTATCGATAGTGCGGATCACTTCCCAGTGCTCTTTGTAAGTAATAGGAACGAACTGCGCTTCGCCGTTACGTTTAAATTCTTCTTGAAGCTTTGTGTCTTCCCAATCGAAAGTGAAGAACGCTTTTTGAATCTTCTCTTGCAGCTCTGGCGTCAGGTTGTGCGCTGTGCCGTAAGCGGTAGTCGGGAAGGTTTGAGATTTGTAGATGCTCTTGATTTGGTCTTCTTTCACAACATCCCGTGAAAGCATGCGGTTCAATACTGAGTTAGCAACTGCTGCAGCATCGTAATCTTTGTGCGCCACACCCAAAATAGAGTTGTCGTGTGCGCCAGAGAATGCTGGTTTGAAATCTCGATCAGGTTGAAGTTGGTATTCAGCGTCCAAAATAGCAGAAGGTGCTTTGAAGCCAGAGTTAGACGTTTGTGATGTGAACGCTAGGTTCTTATCTTTTAGGTCTTCCACTTTCTCAATGCCAGAACCAGGGTAAGTGATGATTTCCATTTCGTAACCGAAAGAGCCATCTTTTGCAGCCATCATTGTGAATGGGGCAAAGCCTGCACAGTTAACCGCTAGTGGTGTAGAACCTGTGTTGAAACCTGCGATATGTAGGCGACCTGAACGCATTGCTTCAATTTGAGCTGCGTTATTTTGAACAGGGAAGAAACGAACCGTCTTTTCCGTTGTTTTTTCAAGGTGGCTCAAAAACTCGCTCCACACATCAGCGTATACTGCAGGATCTTCAACTGGCGTATAAGCAAAAATTAGCGTGTTTGGGTCAACCCATTGTGATTCATCTTGAGGAACATCAGCAACCAAGTTGCCAGAGCGATCTTCGTATCGTGTATCCATTGCTAATGCAGAACCAGAAAAAATCAGCGCAGCAGTAATAGCGCTCTTAAGCGTGAGATTTGTTTTTGTCGGTTTCATTATGTCAGTCCAATTGAGTGATTTGTTGGAAGGAAGTATAGGAATCGAGGATGACAGAACCGATGCCTTTTGATGACGGATTTATGAATGGTGTAACATAATGTTTCTAGCGGTATGGAGTTAGATGCTTTATAAGTGTTTGATTCATTGAGTAAATTAATAGGGCACGACTCGTTGCTAATTTACTCAATTGGCGCTAGGTTGAAATCCTGTTATAGTGATCCTTAAATAATACATAAACATAACATATAAAATAAGTGAACTTATGGTTAGCACTTTTAATTCAATCTCGGGCTCGAAGCGCAGCCTGCACGTGCAAGTAGCGCGTGAAATCGCTCGTGGAATCTTGTCTGGTGAACTGCCACAAGGTTCTATTATTCCTGGTGAAATGGCGCTGTGTGAACAGTTTGGTATCAGCCGTACGGCACTTCGTGAAGCCGTTAAACTACTGACTTCTAAAGGTCTGTTAGAGTCCCGCCCGAAAATCGGTACTCGTGTAGTAGATCGCGCATACTGGAACTTTCTTGATCCTCAACTGATTGAATGGATGGATGGTCTAACCGACATAGACCAATTCTGTTCTCAGTTTTTAGGCCTTCGCCGTGCGATTGAACCTGAAGCGTGTGCATTAGCTGCAAAATTTGCGACTGCTGAGCAACGTATCGAGCTTTCAGAGATCTTCCAGAAGATGGTTGAAGTGGATGACGCAGAAGTGTTTGACCAAGAACGTTGGACAGACATCGATATTCGTTTCCATAGCTTGATCTTTAATGCGACAGGTAACGATTTCTACCTGCCATTCGGCAATATTCTGACTACCATGTTCGTTAACTTCATCGTGCACTCTTCTGAAGAGGGCAGCACATGTATCAATGAACACCGTAGAATCTATGAAGCGATTATGGCTGGCGACAGTGAAAAAGCTCGTACAATGTCAGCCGCTCACTTGCAAGACGCTAACCACCGTTTAGCCACTGCAAGCTAAACACGGTTTTCAACTTCATTTGAACCAATCAAAAAGGTATGCCAAGTGCATGCTTTTTTGTTTTTAGAAAGCGTGTTGCACCATGTGTGGCACTGTTTTGGTTCATCCTCGCTTAACTCCTTCTTAAGCCAGTTCCTTCTTGTATACGCCTAGCGGTCGTTCTCTTTACCATCATAATAAAAATAATATTACGCTCGATATTCGTTTTTAGACACTCTCGACCCCCAAATAATTATGCGTCATCCATGATTTTTCATTTTTGTATATTTTGAATCTACCATCGTTTGAACTGGATATGCCTCTTCTATATTGATTAATTTAAGTAGAATTCTAATGAAATTATCCACTCTCAATAGATAAAAAACGCTGGTTTATTGTGTGATAAATGAGGGTGATTTAGCTCTGATTTGGCTTTTATTATTTTTGAGGATTTTATATTTATATGTGTTTGGTTGTATTTGTTAATAAGTGTGCAAAGTCTCACTTTCTCATAAGTCTTTGATTTTAATGGGTGTGATGTTCTTTGGCCTTGTTTTTTGAGTTTTTACCTCAAACACCAGTAATTGCCTTGATGGATTGGCCATATTCCATCCTATGTCATATATATAATTAACTTAATCAATCAAAATAAGATCGCCATCACTTATTTGGATTATTGTACTACAAATAAAGTTTGAGATTTCCTATAGTCATCGTAACAAAATACAACGGACAAAGGATACACGATGGAACTCAACACGATTATTGTCGGCATTTATTTCCTATTCTTGATTGCGATAGGTTGGATGTTTAGAACATTTACAAGTACCACCAGTGACTACTTCCGCGGGGGCGGTAACATGTTGTGGTGGATGGTTGGTGCAACCGCCTTTATGACCCAGTTTAGTGCATGGACATTCACCGGTGCGGCAGGTAAAGCGTATAACGATGGTTTTGCAGTAGCGGTCATCTTCGTAGCCAACGCATTTGGTTACTTCATGAACTTCGCATATTTTGCTCCAAAGTTCCGTCAACTACGTGTAGTAACGGTAATCGAAGCAATTCGTATGCGTTTCGGTGCGACTAACGAACAAGTGTTCACTTGGTCTTCAATGCCAAACAGTGTTGTTTCTGCCGGTGTATGGTTAAACGCACTAGCAATCATCGCTTCTGGTATCTTCGGTTTCGACATGACAGCAACTATCTGGATTACCGGTTTGGTTGTATTGGCAATGTCTGTAACGGGTGGTTCATGGGCGGTAATTGCATCTGACTTTATGCAGATGGTTATCATCATGGCAGTAACCGTGACATGTGCTGTTGTTGCTGTTGTTCAAGGTGGCGGTGTTGGTGAAATCGTGAATAACTTCCCTGTAGCGGAAGGCGGTTCTTTCCTTTCTGGTAACAACATTAACTACTTAAGCATCTTCAGCATTTGGGCATTCTTCATCTTCGTGAAGCAGTTCTCTATTACTAACAACATGCTTAACTCTTACCGTTACCTAGCGGCTAAAGACTCAAAGAACGCGAAGAAAGCAGCGCTACTAGCGTGTGTGCTAATGCTTTGTGGTGTATTTATCTGGTTCATGCCTTCTTGGTACATTGCAGGTCAAGGTGTCGACCTAGCAGCAGCTTACCCAGAAGCAGGTAAGAAAGCGGGTGACTTTGCCTACCTATACTTCGTACAAGAGTACATGCCAGCAGGTATGGTTGGCCTTCTAGTTGCGGCGATGTTTGCAGCGACAATGTCTTCAATGGATTCTGGTCTAAACCGTAACTCGGGTATCTTTGTTAAGAACTTCTATGAACCAATCGTTCGTAAAGGTACGGCTAGCGAAAAAGAACTAGTAACGGTTTCTAAGATTACTTCTGCCGTGTTTGGTATTGCTATCATCCTTATTGCACAGTTCATCAACTCGCTTAAAGGTTTGAGCCTGTTCGATACCATGATGTATGTAGGCGCACTGATCGGCTTCCCAATGACAATTCCTGCATTCCTTGGCTTCTTTATTAAGAAGACTCCGGACTGGGCTGGTTGGGGTACGCTAGTGGTTGGTGGTTTTGTTTCTTACTACGTGGGTTTCGTTGTTAACGCTGAAATGGTGTCTTCAATCTTCGGTCTAGAAGAGCTAACAAGCCGTGAATGGTCTGATGTTAAGGTTGCTATCGGTCTGATTGCTCACATTACGCTGACAGGTGGTTTCTTCATCCTATCAACTCTGTTCTACAAGCCATTAACTGAGAAGCGTCAAGCAGACGTTGATAAGTTCTTCGGTAACCTGTCTACTCCATTAGTTGCGGAGTCAGCAGAACAGAAAGTACTGGATAACAAACAGCGTGAAATGCTTGGTAAACTGATTGCGGTAGCGGGTGTCGGTATCATGCTAATGGCTCTACTCACTAACCCAATGTGGGGACGTCTAGTCTTCATACTTTGTGGTGTGATTGTTGGTGGTGTTGGTGTGCTATTGGTTAAAGCGGTCGATGACGGCGGCAAGCAAGCGAAAGCAGTAACTGAAAGCTAATACATAGAAAACGATTATAATAGAATGCGACGACTCGAAAGGGCGTCGCATTTTTTTTGCTCTGCGAAACGGAAAAACGGTCAGGTGGAAGATATCTGACCTAAATCACGAAAACTGTACAAAATGGTTCAATCGAACCGAAATAGATTTAATTGTCCTACAATAAGACGTATATTATTGCTAATTCCTTTCAATCAACTTGAAAAATAAGTGAGTTAGAATGAGCGACCAAAAATCTCTTGATGCAATCAGGAAGATGAAGCTGGAGAATGATACTTCAGCAGGTAATCTTGTAGACCTACTCCCTATCGAAGTACAGAAACGTGACTTCGACCTATCATTCCTAGACAACTTGAGCGAAGCACGTCCACGTCTTCTTGTTCAAGCAGATCAGTTAGAAGAATTCAAAGCGAAAGTGAAAGCTGATGAAGCTCACTGCATGTTTGATGATTTCTACAATAACTCGACAGTTAAGTTCCTTGAGACTGCTCCTTTCGAAGAGCCTCAAGCGTACCCAGCTGACACGGTAGGCAAAGCTTCTCTATGGCGTCCTTACTGGCGTCAAATGTACGTTGATTGCCAAATGGCACTAAACGCGACACGTAACCTAGCAATTGCTGGTGTTGTGAAAGAAGACGAAGCGCTAATTGCTAAAGCAAAAGCTTGGACTCTAAAACTGTCTACGTACGATCCAGAAGGCGTGACTTCTCGTGGCTATAACGATGAAGCGGCTTTCCGTGTTATCGCGGCTATGGCTTGGGGTTACGACTGGCTACACGGCTACTTCACAGATGAAGAACGTCAGCAAGTTCAAGATGCTTTGATTGAGCGTCTAGACGAAATCATGCACCACCTGAAAGTGACTGTTGATCTATTGAACAACCCACTGAACAGCCACGGTGTTCGTTCTATCTCTTCTGCTATCATCCCAACGTGTATCGCGCTTTACCACGATCACCCGAAAGCAGGCGAGTACATTGCATACGCACTAGAATACTACGCAGTACACTACCCACCATGGGGCGGTGTAGACGGCGGTTGGGCTGAAGGTCCTGACTACTGGAACACGCAAACTGCATTCCTAGGCGAAGCATTCGACCTATTGAAAGCATACTGTGGCGTAGACATGTTCAACAAAACATTCTACGAAAACACAGGTGATTTCCCGCTTTACTGCATGCCTGTTCACTCTAAGCGCGCGAGCTTCTGTGACCAGTCTTCAATCGGTGATTTCCCAGGTCTAAAACTGGCTTACAACATCAAGCATTACGCAGGTGTTAACCAGAAGCCTGAGTATGTTTGGTACTACAACCAACTGAAAGGCCGTGATACTGAAGCACACACCAAATTCTACAACTTCGGTTGGTGGGACTTCGGTTACGATGATCTTCGCTTTAACTTCCTTTGGGATGCACCTGAAGAGAAAGCACCATCGAATGACCCACTGTTGAAAGTATTCCCAATCACGGGTTGGGCTGCATTCCACAACAAGATGACTGAGCGTGATAACCATATTCACATGGTATTCAAATGTTCTCCGTTTGGCTCAATCAGCCACTCTCACGGTGACCAAAACGCATTCACGTTGCATGCATTCGGTGAAACGCTAGCGTCAATCACTGGCTATTACGGTGGTTTCGGTGTTGATATGCACACTAAATGGCGTCGTCAAACGTTCTCTAAGAACCTTCCACTATTTGGCGGTAAAGGTCAGTACGGCGAGAACAAGAACACGGGCTACGAAAACCACCAAGATCGCTTCTGTATCGAAGCGGGCGGCAACATCTCTGATTTCGACACTGAATCTGATGTGAAGATGGTTGAGGGTGATGCAACGGCATCTTACAAGTACTTCGTTCCTGAAATTGAATCTTACAAGCGTAAGGTCTGGTTTGTTCAAGGTAAAGTATTCGTAATGCAAGACAAGGCAACGCTTTCTGAAGAGAAAGACATGACTTGGCTAATGCACACAACTTTCGCAAACGACGTGGCAGACAAGTCTTTCACTATCCGTGGCGAAGTTGCGCACCTAGACGTAAACTTCATCAACGAGTCTGCTGATAACATCACGTCAGTTAAGAACGTTGAAGGTTTTGGCGAAGTTGACCCATACGAGTTCAAAGATTCTTGAAATCCACCGTCACGTTGAAGTGGAATTCAAGCCATCAAAAGAGCACAACATCCTTACGCTTCTTGTTCCTAATAAGAACGAAGGCGAGCAAGTTGAAGTGTCTCACAAGCTTGAAGGCAACACGCTAATGCTAAATGTTGATGGTGAAACGGTTTCAATCGAACTGTAATTCGCTGAAGCAACAGAAGCTAGATACTAAAAACTCCGAGTGAAAGCTCGGAGTTTTTTTGTTTGCACAGAACAGGCAGTAGCCTACGAGGTGGGAAGAGGTTGCGTTGGTTAGTTAGAGGCTAAGTAGCAAGAGTGCCAGGCTTAGTAAGTGGCGACAAAACTTGGTTTAAAACCCGTGTTCAGTAAACCTTACTAAGGCTAGGGCAGTGACTGTCTTCCAATAATTTGTCAACTACTGACAGTGGGCAGCCTTAATCTTGTCTGAAAAAAGGGACGGCAGGTTAATAATCGTTATTGGAGTGGCTTATTCTCATTAATCGTATGACATTTAGAGTGCATTATTTCATCAATAGGTTATTTTTTGATTGGGATATCGCTCTTGTAAGCACAAAGCGTGACCATATTTTCTCGTAAAGTGAATCCCCGTCACAACTTGCGTCTAAGCATTGAAGGATTACCCTAAAACTATTGCGTAACGGAAAAGACGTCGTTATTATAATGACCATATAATCATACAATACTATATTTGGAGTTTGAACATGACTAAACCTGTAATCGGTTTCATTGGCCTAGGTCTTATGGGCGGCAACATGGTTGAAAACCTACAAAAGCGCGGCTACCACGTAAACGTAATGGATCTAAGCGCTGAAGCTGTTGCTCGCGTTACAGATCGCGGCAATGCGACTGCATTCACTTCTGCTAAAGAACTAGCTGCTGCAAGTGACATCGTTCAGTTTTGTCTTACAACTTCAGCTGTTGTTGAAAAAATCGTTTACGGCGAAGACGGCGTTCTAGCTGGCATCAAAGAAGGCGCAGTATTAGTAGACTTCGGTACTTCTATCCCTGCTTCTACTAAGAAAATCGGCGCAGCTCTAGCTGAAAAAGGCGCGGGCATGATCGACGCACCTCTAGGCCGTACTCCTGCACACGCTAAAGATGGTCTTCTGAACATCATGGCTGCTGGCGACATGGAAACTTTCAACAAAGTTAAACCTGTTCTTGAAGAGCAAGGCGAAAACGTATTCCACCTAGGTGCTCTAGGTTCTGGTCACGTTACTAAGCTTGTAAACAACTTCATGGGTATGACGACTGTTGCGACTATGTCTCAAGCTTTCGCTGTTGCTCAACGCGCTGGTGTTGATGGCCAACAACTGTTTGACATCATGTCGGCAGGTCCATCTAACTCACCATTCATGCAATTCTGTAAGTTCTACGCAGTAGACGGCGAAGAGAAGCTAGGTTTCTCTGTTGCTAACGCTAACAAAGATCTTGGTTACTTCCTTGCTCTTTGTGAAGAGCTAGGTACTGAGTCTCTAATTGCTCAAGGTACTGCAACTAGCCTACAAGCTGCTGTTGACGCAGGAATGGGTAACAACGACGTACCAGTAATCTTCGACTACTTCGCTAAACTAGAGAAGTAATCGACGTACGACCTCGCTAGGGTATTGCCTGTCTTTTTAGGCGGCGATACCTCAGCGAGGTTCGTTTTTATCTGCCATACCCAACCCTTTGTTCCCTCGTTAAACTCTTCTACTTCTACTTCCTCAGCTACACCTACTCAAAACTCTGTTCAACTTTGTTACTGCCTCAATTCCTATTTTTGTTTCTATATCTATATCTATATCTATATCTATATCTATTTGTAAATTCAAAGCCTTCTAGCACCAACTCACTCACTTTTCCTCGCAAGCTTAAACCAGTGCACTTAACTGATTGTTGGCGATGGCTTAACACCGCTCGTATATCGGGTCTGAAAAGAAAGTAAAAAAAACCCACACAGCTGGTGACTGTATGGGCATGTTCGGACGAGCCGTCTGGAAAAACAAATGATCAATAGAAAGTGAAAAAACGAATAACGAGATCCCCCGACAGTTTCTACGTTAAACGAGTTCAATGACCTTAAAGCGGCTGCTTCAATTATCACTTTGAACTGAACAAAAGCATCCAGAAAGAACTTAAGTTATGATTCAAATACACCATAACTTAAGGCTTATTGTATTACAAATAAATTTTAAGATTGAATGCCTTGAGTGAATGGTTGGTTAGTGAAAATGTGACCTAAGGCTCACTTTCCTAGTCAGGTGACCGAAAGTGACATGAATAATTTGAGTGGAGGCATTATCGGCGAAGTTGTGAGGTAATTATCTGAAAGTTGATCATTTTTAATTGGTTAATTATTCCTTTCTAATCATGTTAAAAGTTCAAACTCATAAATGATACCTATGTCACAGGGTGATTTTAACCAGTTTTGATATGTCAAGATTGCTCACAGAAAGTGCAGTCAATTAAACATACAATATTAATTAAATTGATGGTTGTGACGATGGAACGGCATGAACAAGTTTTGCTTCCCGTATCTTCGAATATCTAAAAAATGACCATTTCATTCGGATAAAAATAATAGACATAGGTTGATATGGATTATGAGTTTTATGAATTCAAAATTGTCTCTAGGGTTTAAAGGAAAATTGATTTTAATGGTGGCGATCGTCAGTTCCAGTGCCTTGGCATTTACGAACTGGTTCACGCTTAACTTGGCGACTGATCAAGTAAACCAAACGATTTATAACGAGATTGATCACTCGTTAACGATAGAAATTAATCAAATAGAAAATACCGTTCAGCGCACCATCGATACCGTTAACTCTGTTGCACAAGAGTTCATGAAATCCCCATACCAAGTGCCGAATGAAGCACTCATGCATTATGCTGCAAAGCTGGGTGGCATTGACAAGATTGTGGTGGGTTTTGACGACGGCCGTTCTTATACCTCTCGTCCTTCAGAGTCTTTTCCTAACGGTGTAGGGATAAAAGAAAAATACAATCCAACCGTTCGACCTTGGTATCAACAAGCCAAATTGAAATCAGGCTTATCTTTTAGTGATCTGTTTTTCACTAAGAGTACTCAAGTGCCTATGATCGGTGTGACCTACTCATACCAAGATCGTGTCATCATGGCCGACATACGTTTTGACGATTTGGAAACTCAGCTTAAACAGCTGGACAGTATCTACGAAGCCAAAGGCATTATTATCGACGAGAAAGGGATGGTGGTCGCTTCAACAGTCGAAAACGTACTTCCGCAAAGCAATATATCTTCTGCAGATACTCAGATGAGACTCAATAGTGCCATTGAACAGCCTGACCAATTCATTGAGGGTGTGATTGATGGCAACCAGAGAATTTTGATGGCCAAGAAAGTGGATATTGGCAGCCAGAAAGAATGGTACATGATATCTAGTATCGATCCTGAACTCGCGCTCAATCAGTTGAATGGCGTGATGTCGAGTGCGCGTATCCTTATCGTGGCATGTGTGCTTGGCTCGGTGATATTGATGATTTTACTGCTGAATCGCTTCTACCGCCCAATCGTGTCACTGAGAAAAATCGTCCACGATCTATCTCAAGGTAACGGAGACCTGACTCAAAGGCTTGTTGAGAAGGGGAATGATGACTTAGGGCATATCGCCAAAGACATCAACTTGTTCATCATTGGTCTGCAAGAGATGGTTAAGGACGTCAAATTTAAGAACTCGGATCTCGATACTAAGGTACTGAGTATTCGTGAAGGTTGTAAAGAAACCAGCGATGTACTGAAAGTTCACACTGATGAAACGGTTCAAGTGGTCTCTGCAATTAACGGCTTATCTGAAGCATCAAACGAAGTCGAGAAGAGTTCTCAGTCGGCGGCAGAAGCAGCAAGAGAGGCCGCTGTGTTCAGTGATGAGACGAAACAAATTAACACCGTGACGGAAACCTATATCAGTGATCTTGAGAAGCAAGTCTGCACCACCTCTGATGATATTCGCTCAATGGCGAATGAAACGCAGAGCATCCAGTCTATCGTGTCTGTGATTGGAGGAATTGCGGAACAAACTAATTTGCTGGCATTGAATGCGTCAATTGAAGCGGCGAGAGCGGGTGAGCATGGCCGAGGTTTCGCGGTGGTTGCTGATGAAGTCCGTGCGTTAGCCAACCGAACTCAAATCAGTACTTCTGAAATTGATGAAGCGCTGTCTGGCTTGCAGTCTAAATCAGATGGTTTGGTTAAATCGATTGAGTTGACCAAAAGTAACTGTGAAATGACGCGTGCCCAAGTGGTTCAAGCGGTAAATATGTTGGCCAAGCTAACGGAACAGATGGAAACGGTAAGTCGTTTTAATAACGATATTTCGGGTTCGTCTGTTGAGCAGAACGCCCTTATTCAGAGCATTGCTAAGAACATGCATAAGATTGAAAGCTTTGTTGAGGAGCTTAATAAGCTAAGCCAAGATCAGTTGATTGAATCAGCAGAAATCAAAACACTTAACGGCAGCGTTAGTGACTTGATGAGCAGCTTTAAGGTTTAACTTTTCTAATATTTATATTTAAAAATCAACATACTAAGTTTAGTTGTTGATCTGAGAGCCACTCAATAGCTTGCGAGTTTAGAGTGGCCTTTCTGCGTTTTTCTTGAGTCTAACTCTACGCAATACTCATTCATCCCACTTCATTTGCCGCATCTCACATTCTGATAAATATATAATTGACATAAAATAGTACAAATATACATTGTCACTCTATTCTTATGGATAAGTGAGATAAATGTGAATAAGCCAATCTTCGTCGTAGTACTCGCTTCGCTTACGTATGGCTGCGGTGGAAGCAGCTCCAGTGACAGCAGTGATCCTTCCGATACCAATAACCCAGGAATGCCCGCTGGTGTTGTTGCTCCCTATGATATTACCAAGTATCAAAACATCCTTTCCAGCTCAGATCTTCAGGTCTCTGATCCTAATGGAGAGGAGGGCAATAAAACCTCTGAAGTCAAAGATGGTAACTTCGATGGTTATGTCAGTGATTATTTTTATGCTGATGAAGAGACGGAAAATCTTATCTTCAAAATGACGAACTACAAGATGCGCTCTGAAGTTCGTGAGGGAGAAAACTTCGATATCAACGAAGCGGGCGTAAGGCGCAGTCTGTATGCGGAAATAAGTTTGCCTGATATTGAGCATGCCATGGCGAGTTCTCCCGCTGATCATGATGAAGTGACGTTGCTGCAGATACACAATAAGGGGACTGATGAGAGTGGTACGGGTTATATCCCTCATCCGCTATTGCGTGTGGTTTGGGAGCAAGAACGAGATGGCCTCACAGGTCACTACTGGGCAGTCATGAAAAACAATGCCATTGATTGTAGCAGCGCTGCTGACTCTTCGGATTGTTATGCCACGTCATACAATCGCTACGATTTAGGTGAGGCGGAATTGGACAGTTTTACCAAATTTGATCTTTCTGTTTATGAGAACACACTGTCGCTCAAAGTGAATGATGAAGTAAAAGTGAATCAAGACATCGCTTACTGGCAGCATTTATTGAGCTACTTCAAAGCGGGTATCTATAACCAATTTGAGAATGGTGAAGCGATTGCTTACTATCAGGCGTTGAGATACACCACGACTCAAATCGATGGATCAAACGATTGGGACATTAATGATTGGAAGCTGACTATTCCACCGAGTAAGAATGATTGGTATGGAAGCGGTGGTGACAGTGCTGCTGAGTTAGAACCAGAACGTTGTGAATCGAGTAAAGATCTTCTTTCAAATGACAGCGATGTGTACGACAGTGATATTGATCTTTCTTACTTCAATACTGATGAAGGAAGAATGCACTTTAGAGCGGATATGGGATACGGCACCTCTACCCAAAACTCTAGCTATATTCGCTCTGAGCTCAGGGAGTTGTATCAAAGCAGTGTTCAACCGGATTGTAGCACCAGCGATGAAGATACAAGTTGGTATTTGGACGACACTAGAACGAACGCTACCAGTCACGAGTTAACCGCAAGCTTGCGAATTGAAGATTACCCGAACATCAACAATCAAGATCCAAAAGTGGTACTTGGACAAATCCATGGTTGGAAGATCAATCAAGCACTGGTGAAACTGTTATGGGAAGGCGAGAGTAAGCCAGTAAGAGTGATACTGAACTCTGATTTTGAGCGCAACAACCAAGACTGTAATCATTGTGACCCGTTCAGTGTCGAGTTAGGGACTTATTCGGCAAGTGAAGAGTGGCGATATACGATTCGTGCCAATCAAGACGGTATCTACTTGGCGACTCATGATTTAGATGGAACCAACACCGTTTCTCATTTAATCCCTTGGGGACAAGATTACACAGATAAAGATGGGGACACGGTTTCGTTAACATCAGATTGGACATCGACAGACATCGCTTTCTATTTCAAAGCAGGCATCTATCCACAATTTAAGCCTGATAGCGACTATGCGGGTGAAGTGTTTGATGTGAGCTTTAGTTCTCTTAGAGCTGAACACTATTTGAATTAGCTAACGTTTGAGTAACAACAATGACTGCTTTAAAGACCATATTGATTCCTAACAATGTGGTCTTTTTTTAACTGCTGCGACACTGTTAAATGAGATGTTCTGAACGATAAATGCTCTGCTCGAGTGATGCACATTCTCACCATTACCGCTCGGATTTTTCGCCCTTGATAGCCCATTTCGCATTCTAAATTTTCATATGTTGTCTTTTATCAATAGGAAGTGTGATCCAGTTAAAGTATGGAAAAAGCGAAAAGTGTTCCCAGTCTCATTTATTCAACGAAGTGTTTTATTTGTATTATAAGATTACGTAATATTTTTGTGTTATCGCAAATACTGAGAGAGAAAACGCCTTATAGCTCGTGTTTGCCAATTTATCTTTCACTTACGAACGCTGTCTTTGTATTATAATAATGGATTAGATATGAAACAAATTACTCTAAAAACCTTACTCGCTTCTTCTATTTTACTTGCAGTTGGTTGTGCGAGCACGAGCACACCGACTGTTGATTTCCCAAATAACAAAGAAACTGGTGAAGCGCTTCTGACGCCAGTTGCTGTTGCCGCTAGTAGCCATGATGGTAACGGACCTGATCGTCTCATTGACCAAGACCTAACTACACGTTGGTCTTCAGCGGGTGACGGTGAGTGGGCAATGCTAGATTATGGTTCAGTTCAAGAATTTGATGCGGTTCAAGCATCTTTCAGCAAAGGTAACGAGCGCCAGTCTAAATTTGATATTCAAGTAAGTGTCGATGGTGAAACCTGGACAACCGTACTTGAAAACCAACTGAGCTCAGGTAAAGCGATCGGCCTAGAGCGTTTCCAATTCGAGCCAGCAGTGCAAGCGCGCTACGTAAGATACGTTGGTCACGGTAACACCAAAAATGGTTGGAACAGTGTGACAGGGTTAGCTGCGGTTAACTGTAACATTAACGCATGTCCTGCTAGCCATATCATCACTTCAGACGTGGTAGCAGCAGAAGCAGTTATTATCGCTGAAATGAAAGCAGTGGAAAAAGCACGTAAAGATGCGCGCAAAGATCTTCGTTCAGGTAACTTTGGTGTAGCAGCGGTTTACCCTTGTGAGACCTCAGTTGAATGTGACACACGCAGTGCACTGCCAGTTCCGACAGGCCTGCCAGCGACACCAGTTGCAGGTAACGCGCCAAGCGAAAACTTTGACATGACGCATTGGTACCTATCTCAACCATTCGACCATGACAAAAACGGTAAGCCTGATGATGTTTCTGAGTGGAACCTTGCAAACGGTTACCAACACCCAGAGATCTTCTACACAGCTGACGATGGTGGTCTAGTCTTCAAGTCTTACGTGAAAGGTGTTCGTACCTCTAAAAATACTAAGTATGCGCGTACAGAGCTTCGCGAAATGATGCGCCGTGGTGACCAGTCTATTAGCACTAAAGGTGTTAACAAGAACAACTGGGTATTCTCAAGCGCACCTGAGTCTGACTTAGAAGCTGCTGCTGGTATTGATGGCGTTTTAGAAGCAACGTTGAAAATCGATCACGCAACAACAACAGGTAATGCGAACGAAGTAGGCCGCTTTATCATTGGTCAGATTCACGATCAAAACGATGAACCAATTCGTTTGTACTACCGTAAACTGCCAAACCAAGCAACGGGTGCGGTTTACTTCGCACACGAAAGCCAAGATGCAACTAAAGAGGACTTCTACCCTCTAGTGGGCGACATGACGGCTGAAGTGGGTGACGATGGTATCGCACTTGGCGAAGTGTTCAGCTACCGTATTGACGTTAAAGGCAACACGATGACTGTAACGTTAATGCGTGAAGGCAAAGACGACGTTGTACAAGTGGTTGATATGAGAAACAGCGGTTACGACGTAGGCGGCAAGTACATGTACTTCAAAGCAGGTGTTTACAACCAAAACATCAGCGGCGACCTAGACGATTACTCACAAGCGACTTTCTACCAGCTAGACGTATCGCACGATCAATACCAAAAGTAATCTGATCGAATAACACTTAATATTTAAGTTATCGCAATAGCCTCCAGCCTCAGGGTTTGGAGGCTTTTTTGTGCCTGCTGTTTAGGTAGAGGAAATATTAGGCCGTTAAATAGATCAAGTAGAGGGCTAGTGGTTGGCCTTGGTGCTCAGTTCTAAATTTGCCTCCCTATCCTTTGCTCAATCTTCAATACAGCTTCCCATTCGCCTCACGTGCCTATCTTAGTAAATAGCGGTTACATGCAATGATACTGGGAACGATAAGCTTAGGTCGCTCGTACGAGCTTGTATTTACACATGAAGTATTCTCAACCACTCATGGCTAGGTGTTTAAGGTTGGTTTTTAGAACGTGATTAATCCTAACCCTATGTAAACAGGTTAGTTTTCTTGGTTTCGATGTAGGGAGGAGTTTGCAGTTGCAACAGGATTATACAGAGCCATTTCTAGCCTTGGTTAAAAGTGACATGTACCAAAGCAACATAAATACTTGATGACATTGAGAAGTCAACGCGGCGATTGATGAGCTTTCGAGGTTTGAATTTGTCATGAATTGGCAAGTCTCTTAAAGGAGAGTGTCAGTGGGCTATTTGCGAGTTAGTTTTGCCAAATGAATGATTTAGTGAAGTTGAATGGAAATAAAAATGCCGTCACTAAGACGGCATTTTTGACAGAGTTTTAAGTTAACTAAACTGACTACTCAGCATTCAGAGGATCTTCAGCAACAACTGCAGAGAATGTACTTGAGTTGTATGGCGATGCACTTAAATCTGCGCCAATACTGTAGTTCTCGTAGTCATCAGAAAAAATTTCAGTCGTGCCTGCTGTATCGGAATAAACCTTGTAGTCGTCGACGTATAAAGTCGTATCCGCTGTTCCACTGTTTGATGAGAACTTAATGGTTGTCGCAGTGACTTCCACACCTGGATTAGTGTTTTGTGATGTATAAGGACCATACTCTGTACCATTGACTTTCACGGTGTAAGTACCAGCAGCGCTCAAGCTTGATGTGTCCCAAGACATCTCTAGGTCAATCCATGTACCTGGAGTGAATGTCGTGACTTGAGTGCTTTCACCACGGAGTGTGATCTTCCCTTCATCAATTTTGAATTCTCCGATTAATGAACTGGTAGAGTTAGCTGAATCAAATAAAGAAACATATGCAGACTCAGTTTCAGCAGCATCATAGTACATCGAAACTTTATGTGTACCCGTCGTCATGCCTGAATCAAACTTGTAACGTAATTCGCCAGTATCGCTAGTATCCGTATCAGTAATAGCCGCCACCTGGTTGTCCGTTGGATCTGGGTCAGGCTCAGTATTGCCGCCATCAACAACAACTGTCGCTTCCGCAGTATTGTTGTTGTACGGATTACCTGATAGCGCTTGGCCATTCGGGTAATTGTTAAAGTTATCTTCAAACACTAGCTCATCAGAAGCTGTGTCATTCGAATAAACTTTAAAGTTGTCAGCGTTTAACTCGTAGTGTGTTGTGTTAGAAGTATCACCAAGCTTCAATGACACGATAGTAACGGCAGCTTTGTCGAAAGCCTCAAAACCGTTGCCGCTATTGTCGTATACAGTGTCATTGACTTTGAATGTGTAGTAACCGCTCGCCCAACTGATTTCAACCGCGAGATCTTCACCTAAAGTGTAAGTGCCTACAGGCTCATCAGGAATTTGAGGTTTACCGCTACTATCGGTAACCGTGGAACGGTAGAAAATTTCTCCAGCATTAAAAATAACTTCGCCGTGTAAATTAGTGTTAGAAGTACCAGAAGCGTAGAGACTAATATAAGCGTTGTTACCTGAACCATTCGCTTCTTGCTCGGTGTTTTCATCTACTTGGTAGATTAAGTCAACGGTTACCTTTCCTGATGCGATACTGTCTACTGTTGCCCCTGTGCTGCTGTCAGACAATTTCAAACGTAGTTCACCCACATCATTCTTTACACCACCATTGTTGGTGTCCAAGATTTGAACGTAGCCATTGATACCATTTGCTTCATTGGCTTCACTGATAGCTTCTTGTACGGCGTCAGTCGCAGTTTGGTCTGAACCAGAGTAGTCTATGCCAGTGGTGTTATCTGAAATATTCAGAGCACCAGCGTCATCGAAAGAAAAAACACCATCTAGAATTTCGATCGTTGATGTGCCTGTTTCATAATATGTGAAAGAGACCGTACCGGCTTCTTCATCATAATTATTAGTAGAAGCACTTGCATCTTTAATCGTGTAAGTACCTAAGTCATCATCATCGTCATAGTATTTATGATTGCCATCTTCTTGGAAAACATAAACATTTGGTAGATCAGCGTTTGATGACGCGGAAATTGAAGAAGAGTTACCATCACTGATTTGCCAGTAACCTGTTGTTAGTACTGACTCTTGGCTGCCATCACCTGAATCCGTCGGAATAGGTAAACCGTCACTGTTACAACCAAATAATAAACCTGTCGAAAGAGCAACAGCTGTAGCGACTTTAGAAATCTGCATAAAATATTCTCTTTATGATATTAAATCCATATGTAAATCACATAAGAAGTAGATAATGAATAGTCGTTAAATATTTATTAGGATGAAACTAACGTTAATTAGAACATCCTATTATTTAAATAAAGTGCTTAAAATATGCCCCAAAAATTTACAAGAGGAGAGGGTATTTTATAAATTGACTATTTCTAATTAGAATGAGTAAGCAACACCAACACGGTATTTTGCTTCGCGATCTTTAGAAGATGAGCTGATATCAGAAGACCAAATCTCAGCAAAAGGTTTCCAAGAACCGAACTTGTAGTTTACTTTTAAGCCAGCATCCCATTCCCAGTCATCACTATTATAAAGAAGTACGTTATCCAAAGATTTTACATAGTTTGCTTCGTAAGAAAGACCAAGCTTCGGTAGAGACTCAATTTTATATGCACCTGTTAGCGTTATTTTGGATTTTTGAGCTGATTCTAAACGTTCGCCAGTTTCTGAATCTTTGTCACCAAATTGAGTGTGGTTGCGGAAATCAGCATACTCGTGACGGTAACGAATGGCAGTCGTTAATCCCATATCCGCATTATAACCAACGCGGAATTGTGGTTTGTAAGTGACTTTTTTCATTTTCCAGTCACCATCGTTAGAATTAGGCTCATCCCAATCCCAAGCAATAGGCATACCCACTTGTAGATACCAATTGTTATCTATTTTGTATGTCGCAGTGTTATCGATTTCCATACCATAGATGTACCAATTGCCACCGTAAAAACTCTGGCTGTTCGCTGATTTAACTTCGCCAGAATCTGCGTCGTAGTAAGAATCGTCAGTATGGAATTTAACTTCAAGGCCCGTTGAGTGCTTCCACTTATCTGACAGTTTAAAGCTTTCACCTAGCTTCACTCGGTGTTGATGGCGAGCGTCTACGTGAGCCGTGTCGCCATTTGTTTTTGTATAATCCGTCGCAGCACGATACTCGTAACGATAATCAAGAGATGCACCAGTAGCTGTGCCCGCTAAAAGAGTACATGCAACAGCTGCAGAAATTTTTGTAACAGAATTCATACCTTTGTCTCACTATTATTTTTTTATTCTGGATACATCCAATGTACCCGTGGCTCACAAACCAATACCTTACATGGTATTAAATTAATGTATGACAAATATGGTATTTATTATTGAGTCAGATTTCTGTGAGATCTATCAAAAAGTTCTGACTAATGGCCCAAGTATATAGCTAAATGTTATGAATATCTCAATTTAGGGCTTGTGTATTAAATCAATCATGACGTACTTCTCATATTCACAAACCTTAGAAACTCACTTTTTTGCATGTGTTAAAATAATACAAATATTAAGTGTTTCTATATGTTAATAATGATGATTTTAACCATCGTGGCTTAAACATAGGGAGCATGTTGAGAGGCATAAATATAAACCATAGCCAGATGTTTAATAAAAGTTACAAAATGGCTAAATGTAAATTCTATTTATCGGTTGGCTTATTTAAGTCGAAGAGAAAATATTTAGTACTAATTCGTGTTCAAAAGTGGTTTCTGTACTGAGTGTGTACTCGGTATCTGTTAACAATAAAGGATGAGTCATGTTTAAGAAAAACATATTAGCAGTGGCGCTATTAGCGACTGTACCAATGGTTACTTTCGCAAATAACGGTGTTTCTTACCCCGTACCTGCCGATAAATTCGATATGCATAATTGGAAAATAACCATACCTTCAGATATTAATGAAGATGGTCGTGTTGATGAAATAGAAGGGGTAGCCATGATGAGCTACTCACATAGTGATTTCTTCCATCTTGATAAAGACGGCAACCTTGTATTTGAAGTGCAGAACCAAGCGATTACGACGAAAAACTCGAAGAATGCGCGTTCTGAATTACGACAAATGCCAAGAGGCGCAGATTTCTCTATCGATACGGCGGACAAAGGAAACCAATGGGCATTGTCTAGCCATCCATCAGCAAGCGAGTACAGTGCCGTTGGCGGCACGCTAGAAGCGACCCTAAAAGTGAATCACGTAGCGATTAACGCTAAGTACCCAGAAAAGTACCCAGCTCACTCGGTGGTTGTTGGTCAGATTCACGCTAAAAAACATAATCAGTTAATCAAAGCTGGAACTGGTTACGGGCATGGTAATGAACCACTAAAGATCTTCTATAAGAAGTTTCCTGGCCAAGAAATGGGTTCAGTATTTTGGAACTATGAGCGTAACCTAGAGAAAAAAGATCCTAACCGTGCCGATATAGCTTACCCTGTTTGGGGTAACACTTGGGAAAACCCAGCGGAACCGGGTGAAGCAGGCATTGCTCTTGGTGAAGAGTTTAGCTACAAAGTGGAAGTGAAAGGCACCATGATGTACCTAACGTTTGAAACCGAGCGTCACGATACCGTTAAGTATGAAATCGACCTGAGTAAGGGCATCGATGAACTTGATTCACCAACGGGTTATGCTGAAGATGATTTTTACTACAAAGCGGGCGCATACGGCCAATGTAGCGTGAGCGATTCTCACCCTGTATGGGGACCTGGTTGTGGCGGTACTGGCGATTTCGCTATCGATAAAAAGAATGGCGATTACAACAGTGTGACTTTCTCAGCGCTTAAGTTGAACGGTAAATAGCACATAGCATAACCAATAGGCTAGCTAGACGCAGTCCTTAAGGAATATTTTCGAAGACCACTTAACCGAATGTTGAGTGGTCTTTTTGTTTTATATGAGTTTTAAGATGACCTTGGTATTAATGTGACCTTGGTATCAATGAGGGTGTGCTGAAGCCTACCAATGAATGGTACAGCTGAAACAATACAACCTTGTCAAAAGACAAGGTTGTAATCAGAAAGCGTAGAAAGATTTTAGGACGGCGACTCGATACCGGACTTAGTCATACATCAACTCTTTAGCTTTGTCGGCATCAAACTCCTTTAGAGACTTTCGAGCTAAGTGACGGAATGGGAAAGCTTTAACGACTTCTTCGAATGGTTGGATAGCAAAGGCCCAAAAGATAGAGCCATCTAAACCAAAGATGATCAATGCACACAATGGAATTGAAATTACCCATTGACCAGTAAAGTTGATTTTGAAGACTGCGGTCGTTTTTCCTAGTGCTCTTAGTACATTCCCATGAACCGTGTTGTAGCCACGGACAATCGGCAAGAAGATGTAGAGTGGGGCGATAACGGCCAATGCTTGATAGGTAGACTCATCCAAGTTCGGGTAAATGTCACCAATGACCAGACTTAATCCTGCGAACAAGATTGCACACACAAAAGAAATGACGACCGCAATATCAATACTGGTATCGACGTTTTTGACTAGGTCATCCATCTTTTTAGAGCCAATCGCTTGGCTGATAGTAATTGCGGAAGAGTGAGCCCAAGCGGTAATAAATTGAGAGACAGCCCTGATCCAAGGCATCACCAAAGTAATCGCTACGTAAGCGTTGATGTTAAGTTGCGAATACAACAATTGATATATCGTTGCGCCAATCAAAAGCATGGTCACGTTCGCTGCTACAGGGAATATTTCGATAAAGTGACGGCGAACGTTGGTAAAGAATTCAGAGCGCTGAGCGTCTAATTTGAGTGAAATCGCTGAGCTTAAATGCACGCACAAAACCAAATACAGCAAGCGGATCGTTATTGCAATAATGCTGCCTAATGCAGCGCCTTGTACTCCAATCCCTTCAAAATTAGAAAAACCATGAATCAGCACATATGAGAGTACAGCATTGATAGGCAGTTCAATTAAGTAACCTTTGAATGGGACTTTAGTTCTGCCTAGCGCATTAAATAAAGCAATGATCACCTGCGTTAACGCGGTAAAAATAACGATGTATTTCGAGATGTCTAGATAGCGGCTGATTTCTAAGTGAAGGGAAGCGTCATCTGTTAAAGCTTGAATCAAGGGTTGTTCGAAAAAAGTAAGTAGAAGCCAAAATAGTGTTGCTACGCCAAGGTTGATAAATAACCCTGCCCAAAATGCTTTAGATAATGATGCGGCGATGCCAGAGCCCACTGCGCGGCTTAATACTAACTGAGTACCGTTTGCCAGCGCCATTTGAATTCCCAGTACAAAGGCAACGATAGTCGTCGCAATCCCCATTGCAGCTAAAGGGATTTCACCAAGAGGAGAGACAAGCAGTGTGTCGATCATCAACATCGACTGCATCAAGATACCGTTTAAGGCGAGGGGCCAGGCGAGAGAGAAATTTTTCCTTACGTACGATTGTGAAGACACAAACAACACCTTATGTGTATAACCGTAAGCTTTCTCTGAGGTGGCGGAGTAGAGCGTTTAAAGAAGAAAACACTACGGTAGTTGATGGTTAAAAAATGGGTGCTAAAACAAGACTGACTTGTGTCTTTGAAAAACAAGTCAGTTTGGTTAATCTCGGTTATGCGATGGCTAATTCAACCCTAGAGAGCTTTTGGTTCTCATCGTCTAGCAGGACTTGAGAAGCAATTCGAGCTTGCTTGGCATCGCCAGACATTATTGCGTCGTAAATCGCTTTGTGTTCTTCTAAACAGAAGCGACCGCCTTCAGCGGAGTGGTCGATAAACTGCTTGAAGATAGTCGACAGAATGTTCGCGAATGGAATGTAAAATTGATTACCTGTCGATAAGAAAATCGTTTGGTGAAACAGGTGATCGTTGGTCGTCCACTCTTCATAATCGAAGCTATTTGCTGCGATGGTCATTTTCTGGAAAAGAATCGAAAGCTCTTTGCGTTGCTCTACAGTTGCATTGGTTGCAGCGAGCGCACACGCTTCCGGGTCAATCGCTTTTCTTAAGCCTAAAAATTGAGACAAGAAGGGTTTAGTATCTTCTAAATCTTGGATCCAGTACAGCAATTGCGGGTCCAAGAAGTGCCACTGTGTTCTCGGTTTGATACGAGTGCCCACTTTTGGCTTCGACTCGATTAAACCTTTTGCCGAAAGTAGCTTAGTTGATTCTCGAAGGGCAGTTCTGCTCACTCCAAAGATTTCGCACAGCTCCATTTCGCTGGGTAACTTTTGATTTTCTTCTAACTCGCCTGACAAGATCTTGCGAGCAATTTGTCTCGCCACTTGAACATGAATTCGGCGGCTTGAATCTTCCACCAATGTAAATATTGACATTTAAACCACCTGAAATTGAAACTTTGAAAACACTAAAAGCCAGACGAATCTGGTGTTTAGTGTCAGTGTATACGTCGAATTTAGTGTGAGGTTTTCCCTCATCTACTCGGGTCTGTTAACCTTATATAGTGTGGCGAACTTAAATCGCTGAGTGAGCTTATATAAACCAGCTAACTAGGGCGTTATTTGTCCGCCGTTAACATCTAGGATTTGACCTGTGATGTAACCGCTGCAAGCATGTGAGGCAAAGAAAGCAAAAGTAGGTGCTACTTCTTCAATACTGCCAAAGCGACCCATAGGGATATTGCTAGCAATGGTCGACTTTAGCTCATCGCTTTTGCCGTCATGAAATGCGGTATCGATAGTGCCTGGTGAAACTATGTTGAAACGGATATTGTCTTTAGCAAATTCTTTTACCCAGTTCCGATGGATATCGTGTAACCAAGCTTTCGATGCGGCATATACACCAGCACCCACACCACCACCTTCACGAGCGGCAATCGAACCCGTGCTAATCACACAAGATGTTTGCCCGGACTCAGCAGCAGAGGCGCGTAAGTGCGGGATAGAGAACTTGGTTGTCATCAGCGCAGAGCGAACATTAAGGTTCATTACGCGCTCATAAAACTCATCATCGATATTTTCTAGATTGGCGCGACCACCAAGGCCACCGGCGTTGTTAATCAACACGTCCATACCACCAAAATGATCAGTGAACTCTTTGACTAACCTTTCGCACTCTAATGTGTCCATTAGGTTTGCAGGAAAAAAGGCAACATCGCCACCCAGTGCGGTAAGTTCAGATAGAACGTCATCAACTTTTGGGCTAGAAGCACGACTATTGATACCAATTTTTGCACCATACTTTGCGAAAATACGTGCTGTAGCTAAGCCCATACCTGCAGTAGAGCCAGTAATTAGAATGCGTTTGCCTTTTAAATCGTTAAACATCACAGTCGCCTATATTGTAGATCATTCGCGTTAATAAATCATACAATAACACTTGCAGTATTCAAGGATAGTCATCTCAAAACTGATCATCAACGACATAAATAGTGAGAGTAAGAGTCGTTTTGTGAGTTTGCGCATACAAAAAACGGTGTAAATAAGAACCATTTGTATGAATAAATGTTTTTAATTAGTTTGATGAACTAAATACTTATAATATTCATAAAATCTTCGCTAGCCTATATCATTCGTGACCTCACGTTATTCTTATACTTAGTTGGTGCAGATATAAATCAGTGCTATAGTCCGAGTTAAATAATACATATCTAATAAGTAAGTAGACACATGGCTGGCTCTTTCAATTCGATTTCAGGCTCTAAGCGAAGCCTTCATGTGCAAGTTGCACGTGAAATCGCACGTGGTATTTTGTCGGGCAATTTGCCTCAAGGCTCTATCATTCCTGGTGAAATGGCTCTGTGTGAGCAATTTGGAATTAGTAGGACTGCATTAAGAGAAGCGGTTAAGCTTCTTACTTCAAAAGGCCTACTAGAATCTCGACCAAAGATCGGTACTCGCGTTGTTGACCGTGCGTTCTGGAACTTTTTAGACCCGCAATTGATCGAATGGATGGATGGTTTGGCAGATACAGACCAATTCTGTCATCAGTTTTTGGGCTTACGTCGCGCGATTGAACCAGAAGCATGTGCATTGGCTGCTCAGTTCGCGAGCGCTGAACAACGCATTGAACTGTCGGGCATTTTCCAACAGATGGTAGAAATATCAGGTGCTGAAGAGTTTAACCAAGACAGTTGGCTAGATATTGATATGAAATTCCATAGCCTCATCTTCAATGCAACAGGTAATGACTTTTACCTTCCATTTGGCAATATCTTAACGACAATGTTTGTTAACTTTATTTCTCATTCTTCAGAAGAGGGAAGTACGTGTATTAATGAACACCGTCAAATTTATGAAGCAATCATGGCGGGTAACAGTGATAAAGCACGCCAAGCTTCTGCAAGTCATCTATTAGATACTAACCACAGATTGCCAGTAGCAAGCTAGCTTAGTGTTTTGGGTGAGGTTTCAACTCTAAGGTCTTAGCCGTTTCTATCGAGCGTTGCTCTGGATACCTAGTGGAGTCAACCTAAAATTGCTGTTACTACAGACAGTTATCTATTGAAAGCACGTTTAATACGTGCTTTTTTTACATCCAAAATTGATGAAAACTTGACCGATGTCCAATATTTAGTCTTATGTGCGTTGTTTTGCTAAAACCGCTAGTAACCAGCATTGTTAGTTATATAATAATACTAATCAAATTAATGCGAGTGTGATTATATGCCTCAGTCTCTATTGCCAAATATTCTTCAGTTCATCGGTCAGATAGACCCTTTCGATAAGATCCCTAAAGAAGCGCTTCGTGACCTCGCTTTTAATGTTCAGATTACCTATCTAGCCAAAGGGGATGTCGTCGATCTATGCGAGTCAGGAAAAGAAAAGTCGCTCTATATCATTCGAACAGGATCTATGGAGCAAAGAAAATCGGACGGTGTGCTTCGTGCCCGTCTAGGCAGTGAAGATTTGTTTGGCTTTACGTTCTTAGATTCTGAAGTCAACGACGAAAAAGGCTATAGAGCTGTCGCAATCGAAAACACCTTACTTTATGTGATTCCACACTCGGCACTTCAAACGCTTTTCAAAGCCTTTCCAAGTTGCGCAGAACACTTTGCTTCACAGGCGCAGGTTCGCTTGAAGTCGGCACTGGATGTGGTCTGGTCGAATAAAGAGAAAGGCCTGTTCATTCGTAAAGTTGAGGAAGTGGCAAGCGGGCAGGTGGCAATTGTTAAGTCTGAGCAAACCATCCAGTCGGTTGCGGTTGAAATGCTTCATCAACGCTCACCGTGTGCCGTGATCTATGAAGGTGAAACCATTGTTGGTTTGATCACCGACCGAGACATGACTAAGCGAGTGATTGCCCACGGCGTGAGTACTGATAGCCTGATCTCAGAGGTAATGACGCACTCTCCACTTACTGTAAAACCGGATGATCTGGTGCTGCATGCGGCCTCTATCATGATGCAATTTAATATCCGTAACTTGCCCGTTGTGAAAGAGAATAAGGTCGTTGGTCTTCTTACTACGTCTCATTTGGTTCAAAACCACCGTGTTCAAGCGATATTCTTGATCGAGAAAATCAAATACGCGGGCAGCGTGAAAACCATGTCTTCGTTCACCTCAGAGCGACAAGCTATTTTTGAAGCGCTGGTGGAAGGTAAAGTGGCGCCTGAAACCGTCGGCAAGGTAATGACCATGATTATGGACGCCTACACCCGTCGATTGATTCAAATAGCGATTGATAAGTTAGGCCCACCACCGTGTGATTTCTCTTGGATCGTAGCCGGATCGCACGCACGTAATGAAGTGCACATGTTGTCGGACCAAGACAGCGCGATTGTTCTTGCTGACGATGCAACCGACAGTGACCGTATTTACTTCAAACACTTAGCGATGATGGTGACCAACGGCTTAGCAAGCTGTCACTACCCATTATGTCCAGGTAAATTCATGGCTGCGACGCCAAAATGGTGTCAGCCACTCAGTGTATGGAAGCACTACTACAAGAAGTGGGTGGCTAACCCAGAGTACGAACGCTTGCTTAATATCAGTGTGTTCCTAGAAATTCGTACTATCTACGGCAACAGTGAGTTCGAAGGTATTCTGCGCGATGAGCTGCATAGCAATATTCGCGGTAACCGTGAGTTTTTAAGCACGCTAGTGAAAGACGCGGTCAATACCAACCCGCCACTTGGCATCTTCAATAGCTTAGTGCTAGAGAAGTCAGGTGAGAATAAGAAAACGTTGAACGTGAAGAAGTACGCGATCAACTTGATTATCGACTTAGCGCGTATTTATGGCCTTGCTGTGGAGTGCGATTTGTCGGCGACTGACGAACGTTTCGCTGCTGCCAATGAAAAAGGCATGCTGAGCGACGATGCATTCAAGAACATTCTGGGTGCTTACCAGTTCATTCTCTCTTTCCGTTTTGGCCATCAACTTGAAGCGCTGAAGAACGGGGATGTGCCTGACAACAACATCAACCCAGATAGCTTTGGTAGCTTTGAGCGTAAACACTTGAAAGATGCCTTTAGGATCATTGCTGACCTTCAAGAAGCGGCGAAAATTCGTTTCGGAGCACGTTAATGAAGCTATGTTCAACTAATAAATGTTTAAAACGAATGCTAAACTATTTTCACCCGCTTGAACGAATTAAACGCAAGCGTAAGCAATATTTGGGTACGGTTAAGCTGCCAGAAGCGTTACATGATCTGGTAGAACAGCCTTGTCCTGAAATGACGGATTTGGCCAAAGACAGCGACTATATCGTGTTGGATCTCGAAACCACAGGCTTAGACAGCGAACAAGATCTTATCTTGTCTATGGGATGGGTCGATGTGGTGAAAGGACGAATCGATTTGGCTTCTGCCAAGCATATCTACCTGAACAATGATTCTCAGATTAACGCTGAAACTGCGGTGATTAACCACATCACACCACAGATGCTGGAAGAGGGCGCATCTATTCATGATGCGATGCTCACTTTCTTCGAAGCAGCGAAAGGCAAGATTATCGTCGCGCACGCGTGTGTAGTCGAAGAGAAGTTCATTAGCCAATACCTTCTTCGCTGCTACGGTTTAAGAGCGATTCCTCTGCTTTGGCTTGATACCTTGTGTATTGAGAAAAGCATGGAGAAAGCGATCAGCAATCATGAAGAAGTCGATTTAACCTTGGCAGGGACTCGCGAAAGGTACGGGCTTCCTGAGTACAACAGCCACAATGCATTAGCCGATGCCGTTTCGACAGCGGAATTGTTTTTGGCTCAGCAGAAGCGAGTTGTGCCTAACGATAATGTGACCGTTGCCTTTCTCTATCGGATTAGTCACTAGGAAAAAGAGCTGCAAGTGCGCGGCTCTTATTTTACTGATTTTAAAGGAAAAAAAGCCAGCGATTAAGCTGGCTTTTGTTTAGGTCTTAGAAAATTAGGACAGTAATTATCTTAGATTATTCATGTAGCTATCGATTAGAAGCTGTAAGTAATACCTACACGGCTACGTAATTGACGGTCACGGCTGTCTTGAACGTTACCTAACTCAACGTATGGACGCCAGCTCCAGTCAGCCTCTTTGTAGCCCACTTTAAAGTTGTAATCCCACTCGTTGTCAGCACCACCGCCGCCAGTCCACTCATTGTCAATGAAGTCTTCTGCGTAGTTAGCTTCAAAGCCGAACTGCCATGCATTCCAGTTGTAATCGATGTTACCTGTAACTTTACTGCGGTTCTTATTCTCGTTTGAAGAGTCAGATGTGTAGTCACGGAACTCGTGACGGTAGCGAAGTTTCGCCTTTAGGCCTGATTCGAAAGAGTATTGAACACGTACTTGCGGTTTGTAGGTTACGCTATCAGAACCAAACGTTACTGGCATACTTGGTTGAATTAACCAGTGCTCGTTAAGCTTGAATTTGTAACCGTATTCGAACTCGTTGTCTGCCGCTTCCCAACCAGAGAAAGGCTTACCTTTTTGCTTTATTTCAGCGCCGAAGAAGTGGTTATCGACAGAACCGCTCATCTTGATACGACTTGCCCAGTCTTCTGAGCCATGTTTGTACTCTTGGCGCGCGTCGAGTGATGCGGCAGACACGCTGCCTGCGAAAAGAGTCGCTAATACTGCAAGTGTTACTTTATTCGTTTTTATCATTGTTATTGTTTCCACTGTATCTAAATAAAAAGGGGTTACTAAAGGACCAACGTTGAGCCCTTTGTTGTATTTGGGATTATAGTTTTGGGTAAAGTAGTTCTACGTCTCGTTGAGCCCACACTTCAGCTAGCTGCTTCTTGACTGTGAATTCGCTGAAATCGGTCTCTGTTGCTAGTTTTACCCATTCAGGGTTTTCCATAGCTACGCCAGCTTTCAGGTAAAGCGGAGTCATACGTTCAACGCGACGACGTTTGTTTTCTTGTGTAGGGTTACTCTTTCTTTTGAATTAAAATACTACAAATATGCTAGCGATTAGAATGGTGAGGTTCTGTGAATTAGATCGTGTTGTCATGATAAAACCACTATTTACAAAGGGTTACAAAGTTAGGGTTTGAATTAAGCCTTTGTTTTTTAATGGTTATCTTTCAGGTTATGTTGATTTTCTGAGTTTTGTCTATCAATAAATGTGCGCTACAGCAAAAAATTGAATCTTTAGATGTTATTTTTATTTGTAATACATTATTATTTACTAACTTTCTGTAGCAACACATAACTTTGCTGTGTTGATTGCATGAACAGACGGTGTGAAGCCGAATAAGTAAGAGTGGTCTTGAAGCTAAATGGATTAAATCCACCGCTTTAAGAACATGAGACATTTACTTGAGGTGATTTAAAGCTCAATCAGAGAAGGTTTGAAATGTAGTAGGCAAGGTAGTGACATAGCCTGCTATATAAGTATGAACTTGATAGGAATGAACTGGGTTCGAATCGTTACCCGTTGTTCTCATCAGCGACAAAGAAGAAATCGTTGAAGTGCTTGCGAAAGCATTTTGATTATTGCTCCCAACTATTCTAATTATAACTTCTGCTTTCATCTAGAAAGGTAGGAGATGGTAGTCGAAGATTTACCCTTGCGCTCATGTTGATACAGGCAACATGAGCGTTTTTTTATTTGAAATTTGAGTAGAGAGTCGTGTGCGGCTCAATAAGCGTGTAAACCGCGGCTTAAGAATAGGCTTTTAGGTTGATGACAACACGCTCAAGTGAGTCTGTTACAGCATCAAAGCCACGAACATTCACGCTTAATCACATGAATGTTCGTTTCCCTTCTCTTCTCTTCTCTTCTCTTCTCTTGTCTCTTAGTTGCAGACGTGTAGCTGCAAACTTTAACAGCAGGCGTTTAGTTATATCAAAGAGCTCCGTGAGAGCTGTTCTTGAGGCTTAGCTTTCTGTAGGCATCCACACCTGTTTAGAGGTGACTTTGTGATCTTTAAAGGTCAGTTCTTCAACTTTGTCACCGTTAGTATTCCAGCGAGTAAGTTTTCCGTTCGCGACTTCACCTTCATCAAACTTCGCTTGGCTGGCCTTATTACCGTTCGGGTAGTAGTCCGTTACCAATCCATCTTTTTGTCCGTCGCTGTATTCAGCTGTCAAGCTTTGTTCCCCATTGGGATACCAGCGAGAGGCGGTGCCTGATAGTTCATTGTCTTTATAATTGAGTTCTGCTTTTTTCTGTCCGTTTGGATACCAGGTTTCAGCTTTGCCTTGCAGTTCACCTTTTACGTAATTCACTTTAGAAGCGACTTGGCCATTCGGATACCAGTTAGTTTCTAGCCCAAGTTCTAAGCCATCGGCAAACTGAGCTTGGGTCGCGACTTGGCCGTTATCGAACTTCTCTTCAAATTGACCAGTGAAAGGTTTTGAATGGTTTACTTGGTAAGCCACGCCTTTACGCATCTGTAAGTAGTCAACAGCATCTTCACGCGGTGTTGCTGCATAGCTCATAGAAGATACCATACTAAGAGCAATTAAGATTGGAACGTATTTCTTCATAATGACACCTTTTTATTGGACGGGGAAAGTGTAACGGGTGTGTTAAAAGCATTTCACTTCCGTGTATCCCTGTCAGTATCTAATAGTGGTTTTCAAGTTTTCATTATTGGCTGCCTAATATAGGGAACTTTTAAAAGAAAATTTCCAATTCTATTTGTACTACAAATTAGTTGGTTTGATTTATTTTTATAAATTATATCTAACGATATTTTTGCTGCTCTTCTTTAAGCTTTGATCGTCAAGAATAATAGTTTTTAACGATGAATCTTCGATTTTTAGAGACTTTGTTCATGTTTTTCGGGGTTTTGGTCGAAATTTAGTGCGGATAACTGCACTGACTTGAGGAATTGCGCTCATAGGTGGTGCAACTTTGAACTCGATCACTTGTATGATTAATTGAGTGTCAGACTGTAAGATCATTGTCACGCATTTGGATTATTGTAGTACAAATATACTTGCCATTTATTTATAGTGACCTCAACAAAAAAACATAAATAAAAGGTCTAACGATGGAACTCAATACCCTGATAGTTGGCATCTACTTCCTATTCTTAATTGCGATAGGGTGGATGTTTCGAACGTTTACAAGTACGACAAGTGATTACTTCCGTGGGGGAGGTAATATGCTGTGGTGGATGGTAGGTGCAACCGCATTTATGACCCAGTTCAGTGCTTGGACATTTACTGGTGCAGCAGGTAAAGCCTTTACCGATGGCTTTGCCGTAGCGATTATCTTCATCGCGAACGCATTCGGTTACCTAATGAACTACCTTTACTTCGCTCCGAAGTTCCGTCAACTGCGTGTTGTGACGGTAATTGAAGCGATTCGTATGCGTTTTGGTAAGGTGAATGAGCAAGTATTTACTTGGTCTGGTATGCCAAACAGCGTTATCTCTGCAGGTATTTGGTTGAATGGTCTAGCAATCATCGCATCGGGTATCTTCGGCTTTGATATGACAACGACGATTGTCCTAACGGGTCTGGTTGTACTAGTAATGTCAGTAACAGGCGGCTCTTGGGCGGTAATCGCATCTGACTTTATGCAGATGGTTATCATCATGGCGGTAACGGTGACGTGTGCTGTGGTTGCGATTTACCACGGTGGCGGCGTTACGCAGATCGTTAACGACTTCCCAACAGATTCATTCATTACGGGTGATAACCTGAACTACATGAGCATCTTCAGCATCTGGGCTGTGTTCATCTTCTTAAAGCAGTTCAGCATCACCAACAACATGCTTAACTCTTACCGCTACCTTGCTGCGAAAGATTCAAATAACGCACGTAAAGCAGCTCTACTTGCTTGTGTACTAATGACGCTTGGTCCAATCATCTGGTTCATGCCTTCTTGGTTCATGGCAGGTCAAGGTGTTGATTTAGCAGCAGCTTACCCAGAAGCTGGCAGCAAAGCCGCTGACTTCGCTTACCTTTACTTCGTTCAAGAATACATGCCTGCAGGTATGGTTGGCCTTCTGATTGCCGCTATGTTCGCAGCAACAATGTCTTCAATGGACTCAGGTCTAAACCGTAACTCAGGTATCTTCGTTAAGAACTTCTACGAGCCGATTCTTCGTCCTAAAGCGACAGAGAAAGAGCTAATGGTTGTTTCTAAACTAACGTCTACCTTCTTCGGTATCGCGATCATCTTGGTTGCTCTGTTCATCAACTCTCTTAAAGGTCTGAGCCTTTTCGACACCATGATGTACGTGGGCGCATTGATCGGCTTCCCAATGACAATTCCAGCATTCTGTGGCTTCTTCATCCGTAAAACACCGGATTGGGCAGGTTGGGGCACGCTAGTTGTAGGTGGTGTGGTTTCTTACTTCGTTGGTTTCGTTATCACTGCGGACATGATTCAAAACTGGTTCGGTCTAAATGAACTAACTGGCCGTGAGTGGGCTGACCTGAAAGTGGCTATCGGCCTTATCGGTCACATCATATTTACTGCTGGCTTCTTTGTTCTTTCAACACTGTTCTACAAGCCTCTTGCTGAGCACCGTGAGAAAGACGTAGACAAGTTCTTCAACAACCTAGCGACGCCACTAGTTGCTGAAAGTAATGAACAGAAGAAACTGGATAACAAGCAACGTCGTATGTTGGGTTCACTTATCGCGGTAGCGGGTGTGGGCGTAATGACTATGTTCGTACTGCCAAACCCAATGTGGGGACGCATGGTATTCGTTCTGTGTGGCTTGATTGTGTTCTCTGTTGGTCTGTTACTTGTTAAAGCAGTCGATGACAAAGTCGAGCAACAAGACGAAGTGACTCCAGCCGAAGGCTAATTTAATACGCATCCTAAATAACATCACGGCCACCTGAACGGGTGGTCGTCATTTTTATAATCCAAACTTTAATGTGAGATGTACGATGAACAAAAAACTATTATCGGTAAGCATTATTAGCGCGTTCACACTCGCTTTTGCAACAGGCTGTACGACACAAGAGAAAACAGCACCCGTAGTCAGTGTCGCTGAACAAGCTGCGCCTGCTATAAGCGAAATCGACCGTAGTTACCTATTGAGCAGTGACCGCTTAACTGAGGTCGATGGCGACACTTTAGCCGTTGCTTCAGAAGAACAAGTGGCTGCGCTTAAAGCACAATTTGAAAACCTAAAAGATGGCGACGAAGTGGTGATCCCTGCTGGTAAATACGCGAACTTAGGTCAAGTGACGATCACGGCGAATGACATCACTATCAAGGCTGAGCAAGCAGGCTCTGCGTGGATCACTGGTTTGATTCAGTTTGAACTGAAAGGCGATGACATCACGCTTGATGGCTTGGTATTTACTGAGGGCGGTCCTAACGAACGCTTTGGTGCAGTACGTATGATGGGTAATGGCAACACGCTGCAAAACTCAACATTCTACTACTTCAACCATGATTACACGTACGAGCCAGACGAGCGTCGTTCTGAGTATCCAAAGTACCTATGGGTTTCTCTATGGGGTAAAGATGGCAAAGTCATCAACAACCGTTTCGAAGGTAAGCAAAAACGCGGCACTTTGATCGGTGTACAAAAAGATGACACAGCCGACAACCACCTGATCGCAAATAATATCTTCATGGATCAAAAGCCTAACCAATTCAATGAATTCGATATCAAAGAAGCGATTCGTTACAACGGCAACAGCTGGGAAGCGATCCGTATTGGTGATTCTAAAGCTTCACAGTGGGATTCAAGTTCTAAGTTCGTGAACAACCTGATGATCGATATGGATGGTGAGCGTGAGCTTATCTCGATTAAGTCGGGCGACAACACGATCTCAGGTAATACTATTTTCCAAAGCACCGCGCTTATTTCACTGCGTCACGGAAAAGGCAACACGGTTGAGAACAACATGATTCTTGGTAATGGAAAGCGCCTAACCGGCGGCGTCCGTATCTACGATGAAGACCATGTGATCCGTAATAACTACATTGCAAACACTCGAGGCCGCGATGGTTTGATAGAAGGCAACGCTGACCTACGTGGCGGCATTGTTATTAACACAGGTATTATCGACGTAGCGAATGGTGAGCAGCTAGATCAATCGGTGAAAGGCAAAGAGCTGAACAAGCAGTGGACACCGAAAAACATCACCATCGAGAATAACTCTCTAGTCGATACTGAGTGGGGCATTATCTATGGCAACCAAACTCACCGTGTTAGCCTGTTCAATAATGCGGAAGTTGAAAAGATTTATGCAGGTGTGGATGTGGCGTTCAAACATAATGTGGTTGATAACTCGCAATCTCCTGAGTTTGTAAGTGTGCGTGCAACGCAAGATTACCCATTAGTCGGCGCAACCTACACAGACGAAACTTACGTAGGTCAAGTAACGGATTCTGAGTTGATTGAAAGCTATTCGGTTGAACTGCCAAAAATGATGGTTGAGAACGGTATCAACGCTTATCAAGGCGAAGGTGCAGACGTGTCTAAACTTGCGGTCGTGACGGCTGAAACAGCGGGTCCGGACTACGTGCTTGAGAATACGACTAAGTAAGTTATTGGTTATGGGTTATTGCTTAATGGCTAATGGCTAATGGCTAATGGCTAATGCTTAATGGCTTGAGCTATCAAACCAATTCACGATAGCTGTCTTGGCCATTAGCACTTAAAAAGCCTCAACGGGTAATATCTGTTGAGGCTTTATCGATCTTAGGTTGTGACCATTTCAATCTTACGTCGTGACTACTGTGATTTATACTTATGCAGCAGATCCCAAGGGATATGACATAAGTGGTGATCTTCAGGGAAGTGGCTTAAGTGATGCTGGTGGATGTCGTCGCTGGCAACATAATTGGTCAATGGCAACACCTCAACAGCGATACAGTCGGCATCATCTCTTGAAGAAATATAGTGCTTAGCTTCGGTTAAGTGTTCTGCGTTGGTGCTGTATACGCCTGTGCGGTATTTCTCTCCCACATCGACACCTTGTTGATTCACGCTGTAAGGGTCAATAATCTCAAACAAGTGTCCCATCAAAATCGTTACTGACGTGATGTTTGGATCAAATTCTATTTGTACGCATTCTGCATAGCCATCGTAATCGCTTTGTGTGCCATTGCATTGCGTGCTATCGCATTGTGTCGTCCTGTTTTCTGTTAGCTGGACGCTTCCATTGGCACGACCTGCTTCTGTGCTGATAACACCAGGAACGTACTTAATAAATTCCTGTACGCCCCATAAGCAACCGCCAGCTAAATAAATTTGTTCCATACTTACCTTTTACTTCTCTGTGTTTGTCGATGTTTGCTTATGTCTGTTCGATGCGTGAATCAATACGATGATACCCGCACGCATAAAAAAGCGCCTATAAAGAATGAGCGCGCAAATAAAAACAAGCGTTTAGGCATTGTAAACCTGTGCGACTGAACAAACATAAGTTTAATATGATTTGTGATTATATAAGTCAGTATTGCTTTGTCATCAACTCGAATCTCAACATCAAGTGAGCGTTACTCTGAACATGTTTGATCAAATAAAAGACTTCATTAATCCGAGCAAGAACCCAGATCTTACTCAGGCCCATGAATACCAGCGTCAGCATCTGCCGACATTGTGGCTGTTGGGGAAAACGGGGGCGGGCAAGTCATCGTTTATTCAGGCGGTGACTGGCGACTCTTCTGTTGAAGTTGGCAATGGTTTTGCACCTTGTACCATGACGGCGATGTCTTACGAATTCCCACAAGACAAGCCGGTGATCCGCTTTCTCGATACCAGAGGACTAAGCGAAGCGAATTATGATGCGAAAGAGGATCTGGAAGAGATTGGTCAGGCAGGTAATGCGTTAGTCGTTGTAATGAAAGCCGACGAACCTGAACAATCCTCAGTGCTTGCGGCTCTAAAACAGATTAAGAAACAGAAGAAAATTAAGCACTTGCTGCTTGTTCATACTGCAGTGTTGTCTTCCAGTGAAACAGATCGAGCAAGGCAGGTTCAGTTCAACACCAACCAAGTAGAGAAGGCGTGGGGTAAAGAGTTTGAATCGGTATCGGTCGATTTCGAAACGGATGACAACGCTATGTCTAACAGCGAAGCGGTTTACAACTATGACATCTTGTTAGAAAAGCTGAGCAGTATTCTTCCGGTGATAGGAATGATGGTGCAAGACAAAGAACATTCCACGCAAGAAGAAGCCAACTTTGATCAAGTAGAAAACGAAGTGCTTTGGTATGCAGGAAGTGCCGCAGCGAGTGACCTGATTCCGGGTGTTGGTTTGGTGTCGGTACCTGCGATTCAAGCCAAAATGCTTCACAGTTTGGCCAATCAATATGGGGTCGAATGGAATAAGAGAGTCTTTAGTGAGTTGATAGGCACTCTGGGAAGCAGCTTTGCTTTGCAATACGGAATGAAGCTGGGCACTCGACAGTTGATAAAGCTGATTCCAGTTTATGGTCAAACGGTAGGTGCGGTGGCTGCAGCGGCAATGAGTTTCGGCACCTCTTATGGTTTAGGTCGCGCGGCTTGTTTTTACTTCTATCATAAGAACAAAGGTGAAGAAGTGTCTGAACAAGAGATGCAGAAGATCTACAAAGAATCTCTGAAAAAAGGAAAGGCGGCGTCGGGTTATGAAGAAAATTAGAAACCTATTTCGATTACTGGCGGTGCTATCGAGCGGACGCTGGGGCATTGCCCTGATTTCGGCGATCTTCCCAAGCATTATCATGATGGGTTTTGGTGTCTTCTTGGCGATCAAATACGGTTATCTACTCGAAATGTCGATTGCCATTGCCGTGAGTACCTTGGTGTTCACCATTCCTTTATTCATTTCTAGCCGTTCTTCAAGCCGCTCTTCAAATAAAGAGTCTTTCTCGAATAAAGAGAGTGGCGGCCTTGGCGAGGATACTGCTGAAGCTGAATCACAGCATAAAAAAGCTGATATCAACGATGCATTGGTTAAGGCTTCGGCTGATTGGTCTCAAAAAGAACTGTCGATCTGGAATGATTCAAAACACCATGTACGCCAACAATTAATGGTCGACATAGAGTGGGGTAACCTAGACCAAACCGGTTTAGAGGTACTTGAATTTGTTGCGAAAAAGTTTGATAAGAAATCACTCGATTTTTCGATTCCTGAAGGGCTAAAGCTGTTCGAAGAGGTCAGCCGACGCTACAAATTGGTAGTGCGAGAGCATATCCCCGGCATTGAGTATCTCAAGGTTTCTTACATTAAGGCGGGCTACGAAGCCTACGATAAATACGGTGAGCTAGGACAGAAGATCTTCAAAGCGGCTATTTGGGGTAACCACCTTAAAAACTTGTATTTGAATCCACTCAAGGTGATTTCTGATTTAGGACGAGAACAAGCGACAGCAACGATGACAAGGGGTGTGGTTGATGACATGCAATACGCCGCCAAACAAGCCTTGTTAGATGAAGTTGCGGCGGTGGCGATTGACCTCTACAGCGGACGTTTCAGCATTGAAGATGAAGCATTGAAAGCGTCCGATGTTTCTGAACTCGACGAACAACGCTTTGCTCCTGAACTAGAACCCGTGCGAATCGTGCTGGTGGGGCAAACCAGCTCTGGCAAATCTTCGCTTATCAATGCGCTTAAGCAAGAGTTGGTAGCTGAAGTGGATGTACTGCCATCAACCGACACTTCAACCGTATACAACGCATTTGTCGACGACAATGATGTTCGCGTGGTTGATCTTCAAGGGCTTGATGGCAACCCTAAAACCGAAGCCTTAATGCTGAAAGAGATGACCCAAGCCGATGTGGTGCTATGGGTGCTTAAAGCCAATCAATCTGCGCGTGATTTGGATAAGCAATTGAAAGATAGATTTGATGCTTTCTATGACGATCCTAAGAACATCTCACGCAAGAAGCCGATTGTGGTGTCGGTTGTGAATCAGGTAGACAGATTAAAGCCTGTAGACGATTGGCAGCCACCGTATGACTTAGAGAATCCAACATCGACCAAAGCGAAGATCATTGCTCAAGCGCTCGAATACAATCATATATTGCTGCAAACCGATATCGTGTTACCGCTGGCGATTGCGCCAGAAAAGGTACAGTTTGGTTTAGATAGTTTAAGGCAGACGTTGATAGAGCGTATCGCTGACGCAAATAACGTTCAGAGAAACCGCCAACGTTTAGAAGCCATGAAAAGAGGCTCGTCGGTTAAAGGCCAACTGAATAAAGCAGTCAAAGTGGGTAAGAAGGTGGCACCCAGCGTATTGAAAGCGGCGACACCAAAACTGGCTGAAATGGCCATCAAGCAAGCCGTGAAGAAGAAGTAAGTCATTCACTGCGAATACGGTTCTGGTGAGGTTTGAGCCTCATCAGAATTTATCTTTTCTAGATCGGCGAGTTTTGGATCTTGGCTTTATTAGATGATGGCTTTTTTAGAAAACAGCTATCTTCGCCCCTTATTAGAGAGGTGTTGATTTCAAAAGAGATTTGATATTATTAAGGTTCTCGCTGAACTAGTTTAATAGTATATAAACAGCTGTGATTCACATTTTATATAACACGCTATCGTATTTAATCATCATTCTAAATATTGATCACATTTATACTTTTTTAAGCTGTATTTATAAAACAATTGCACTATATTTAAACTTCGGATCATCTTGATTTCAACGTAGGGATATATTGTGAACATGTATCTGAAATGGCAATCAACAACTTGGCTAACCTTGTTAGCTTGGTATACCTTAGATCACCAACTCTCGTTCCACCTTTCTTCAGAGTAGTACCCTCTAGGCGTCACGCGCCAGCAAAGCAGCGAGCTTTGTTTACCTATCAGCAGCTTTGATAACCTTTGAACGTATGAATGTCGCACTTATTATTCCGTGTAGGGTATTCGTTTTTTGTCGTTCTCGCTAATTATCTTAGCCTCTGTTTAGGTTTGATTAATAAGTCATTATTTAATTTGTTTATTTTCACTGTTAATTTTCTGTGTATCTTTATACGGAACTATTAATTTAATAGTGAGGAATCGTGACATCTAAAGAAAATACATTTCGACCTGATCGGAATGTATTGAAAGGTATTATTATGGAAAACTTCAAACATCTACCAGAACCGTTTCGTATTCGTGTTGTAGAGCCAGTAAAAAGAACAACTCGCGCCTATCGTGAACAAGCCATTGTCGACGCGGGCATGAACCCATTTTTGCTCGACAGTGATGATGTGTTTATCGACTTACTGACAGACAGCGGAACAGGATCTATCACCCAACGTATGCAAGCCGCGATGTTAATGGGGGATGAAGCGTACAGTGGTAGTCGCAGTTACTACGCATTGTCGAATGCGGTTAAGGATATCTTCGGTTACGAGTTGACGATTCCAACACACCAAGGACGCGGCGCAGAGCAGATCTACATACCTGTTCTTATCAAGAAGCGTGAAATGGAGAAAGGGCTCGATCGCAGCAAAATGGTCGCCTTGTCGAACTACTTCTTCGATACAACACAAGGCCACACCCAAGTGAATTGCTGTGTGGCGAAGAACGTTTATACCAAAGAAGCGTTCGATACCTCAGTGAACGCGGATTTCAAAGGCAACTTCGATGTGGTGAAGCTGGAAGAAGCGATCTTAGAAGCGGGCGCAGCCAATGTTCCCTACATTGTGAGCACCATTACTTGTAACTCTGCTGGTGGACAGCCAGTGTCTATCGCCAATCTAAAAGCCGTGTATGAAATCGCTCAGAAGTACGATATTCCTGTGATCATGGACTCGGCACGCTACGCTGAAAATGCCTACTTCATTCAACAACGAGAAGCGGGTTATCAAGATTGGACAATCGAACAGATCACGCGTGAGTCTTACAAATACGCGGATGGCTTAGCCATGTCTGCCAAGAAAGATGCCATGGTACAAATGGGCGGCTTGTTGTGCTTTAAAGACGACTCTTTCATGGATGTGTACACAGAGTGTCGAACCTTGTGTGTCGTGCAAGAAGGCTTCCCAACCTATGGTGGCTTAGAAGGTGGCGCGATGGAGCGTCTTGCGGTTGGCCTTTATGACGGCATGCGCCAAGATTGGTTAGAGTACCGTATTGGTCAGGTTCAATACTTAGTTGATGGCTTAGAAGCGATGGGCATCGTGTGCCAGCAAGCAGGCGGTCATGCTGCGTTTGTGGATGCGGGTAAACTGCTTCCTCATATTCCAGCAGGTCAGTTCCCAGCTCATGCTTTGGCGTGCGAACTCTATAAAGTCGCGGGTATCAGAGCGGTTGAGATTGGGTCTTTGCTGCAAGGACGCGACCCAGCAACAGGTGAACAACACCCATGTCCTGCTGAGTTGTTGCGCCTTACCATTCCTCGCGCGACCTACACACAAACACACATGGACTTCATTATCGAAGCATTCGAAAAAGTGAAAGAGAATGCAGGACAAGTGAAAGGGCTCGATTTTACCTACGAGCCGCCGGTGTTAAGACACTTCACCGCGCGCTTGAAAGAGGTAGAGACCAGCGAGAAACAAACAGAAAAAAAGAACGAACAAACGCTCGAAGAAGCATTTTAAAATAAAAACATAAGCGAATAGTCACTAGAACCCTAATCAAAGGCTCCCTCGGGAGCCTTTTCTTTTTTTGGATGGTAGGGGAGTTAGGCAGTTAAGCCTTTAAGTAGTTAACCCGTTAAAAGCTGAACTACGTTTGTTTGTTTTTCAGGGTAGACTTCAACATTTGGAATAACCACTGATTCAAAGGTGCGTCTTTTTGCGAGCGGCGGCAGCTCATCACATAGCTCACATCTATGGTTCATGTTCGATTGTTAAAGTTACTCCAACAAAAACACAGATACCAAACGAACAAAGAATTAGAAATACAACGAGGTGATGTATGAAAAAGTTAATCGCACTAGGCTTAATGGCTCTTTCAATGAATACTGCTTTTGCTGCCGACGGTACGTATACAGGGACTATCGACATGACAAGAAGCGAAGGTAATCAAGTAAAGGCTGAGCGTGTTGAATCTGACTTAACACTGGAAGGAAGAAATGAAGCGTCTAACGGCGGAATCCAATTCCAAAAGAACGTAGATCAAGACCAAACGATCCAGCTTACAGGTCGTCGTGATTAACGTTAAAGATGTGCTTACCATTGTCATGAGAAATGCTGCGCCCTTGGGTGCAGCATTTTTCGTTATTGGGTTGTGGAGTATTTTATAAACTCTAGCGTTCTAGCCTTGGCATGTTGTGTAACGTGTGGCATTTTGTTGTTCTCTAATTTAGATCGCTATTGGGTGTTGGTTAAGCATTACAAACCAGTAAGCGAACGATTCGAAAGGACAAGGAATGACTCAAAAAGAAACGGGAATGATTCGTCATATTCTACTGATTAAGTTTAAAGAAAGCGCTGAGGCTTCAGAGGTTCAAAAACTAAAGATGCTGTTTGAAGTGATGCCAAACAAGGTTGAAGGGGTCACTTCAGTAGAATGGGGATTAAATGACAGCCCTGAAAACAAGAATCAAGGTTATACCCACTCGGTGTTAATGACATTCGCCGATGAAGAAGGCCGCCAGAATTACCTTCCGCACCCTGAGCATAATGCGCTGAAAGATGTGTTTCGTCCGCTTTTAGAAGACATCATTGTGTTTGATTACTCCCTGTAATTAGGTTCTGAGTAGGTCTGTTGTGTTTGACTTACCTTCGATAATGAAGAGTTAGGGCCTAGCGTTTAAGCCCTAACTAAATAAGAAACGACTTACTCTGTTGGTGAAATCGTGACTGGTGCAAACGATGCGACAGCATTTCCGCCTGCGCCCGGACGGTCTACATAAGGTGTGTTCTGCATTAAGGTGTAGTACACATCCACGAAGTCATCATCATTCACTAATACACCATCAGGAATCACATCGATAATCTTGCCTGTGATCTGAGGGATGATCGCATAACCTTGAACTTCTGGATCAGGAATCATCTTCAGTATCTCTTCTGCGGCTCGAACCAAGAGTTTTGCTAGCGCTTTGTAGTCTGTGCCATCATCGTGTTCCATTAAGATCATGTCTGCAGCGCCCCAACGGTAGCGAGGCCAGAAGATGACGGTCTGGTTCGGGTAGTACGTCTGTTTGTCGTAGTCCAGATAAGGCATCTCAACGAGGTCGATTTGGGGCTCTAAACGACTTGAATCGACACCCGTCACGATAGCGTAGATTTCCGCTTTACCAGAGATCCAAGGTTCTTGGTCGACGGCTAAACGGATTTTGGTTAATTGTGTAGTATTCAACGGCTCAGTTTCCGACAAGGCCATCGAGCGACGAGCCCTGTTCATCAAAGACGATTTTTGAGGTTTACTCTCGTCGGCATTGGTATCGCTAACGGCATTGATTTGCGTTGTAGTACCCAGCTTTTGCATCTCTGCCTGCATTGCCATTAAGCCGGCTTTGAGCTCTTCAGCACCGTTACTATCAACCACAAACACTGGGACGTCTGGCATTTGGTACACATCTAATTCATGAACCTGTCCGTACACGTCATACGCTTCAATGTATTGCCAATTCGAATCGTCGCCTGATGGTTCAAATGCAAACAGCGGGTTTTCACCATTCTTCCAAGCTTCGATCATCGCTTCATCAGCCATGCGAACCTCTAACACAGAGTCGCTGAAGTCGTTGATCCCTTTCATCTTGCGATAACCAAGATCCGCTTTCTGCATCCGGCTTGAAAATGCAGAGTAGGGCTGAGTAGAGCTCAATTTATCTACAGGCGCGGATAAGTTCTTTTCTGAGATCTGAGCCTTCAATGAAAGCTCAAGATCGGAATAACGCTCGCTGATTTGTAACGCCAGAGATTGCTTTTGCGCTGCGCTACTTTCTGCAATACCTAATGAATCAGTTGTCTCAATATTTTGCGCATAAGACTGGAAGCCAACCACTGTCGTTGCAAGCACCATACTGATAGGAAAAGATGGTCTCATAAATAATCCTTATTTTAGTTTTTATCATTAATAGAGCATTTGCCCTATAAGGATTAACCTATCAGTAACGTGAATGTGTTTAAAAGTTAGTCAGTTATTTTTGTTTCGTTGTGCAGCACAGGATCTCAATTTAAACTGTTTTTATAAAACAATACCTAAGTAACCTTGATATTTATAAATTAATAAACGTATCAGTAAATAACTTACAATATTATTAGCTACTACGGTGTGTCATAAAAAAACCTACTCAAAGTGAGTAGGTTTTTATTTCGCGATTAACCGCTAGTTCTCGATTTACAACTTGTTTGAGAGGCTCGCTCTAACTCAATCTAAACGCAACGTTAGGCCAGAGTAGTTCGAGTATCCACGCAGTAACACATGGTAGGTTACGCCCGGTTGCGCGCTCACACTGCACTGCTCATTGTTTCCAGCGCGATAAGGGCGACAATCGTAACTCGATGTCGTTGGCTTGCTGCCCGATTTCACATAAAGGTCGGCATCACCCGAACCACCAGACATTGAAACCGTCACGTTGGATGCAGAATCAACGGTGAACGTGTAGAAGCTCTCCGAAGATTGACTCCCGCTTAGGTTCGCAATCGGTGTGCCTTTCGTCAGTACATTGCCAGTTGGAGGCGTGACACCACAACTTGCATTAACGCCTACGGTATTAAAAGCATCTTCAACATCGGCAACCACATAGCCCATGTCGGCTGCGGCTTTCGCTACGCCACAAGCACCGGCATCAAAGGTACTGTTTGCCGTCCAATACAGTTGGTTTGCGACCGTGAATATCTCAAAACCTTTACGCACATCCCAGCCAGACTTGTTCGCTAAAAGGTAAAATGCGCGGTTATAAACACCGCTAGATAAGTGAACGTTCAAGCCATTGTAGTATTCAGAGGCATGATCAATCGAACGACCATCTTTTGAAGGTTGATCAAAGTAACGCAAACCGCCTTCCGACTTGAAGATATCGCTACCGACCACCCAATCCACATTGCCACGCAAGTAATATTCAGCCGCTTCGCCCGCAATGTCGGAGAAGGCTTCATTCATACCACCCGACATATTTCGGTACACAAGACCGGAGTTTTGCTCAGTGAATCCGTGGCTGACTTCGTGAGCACTCACGTTGATATCGACCAATGGGTAAAAGGTGTTTTTGCCATCTCCAAATGTCATGGATGAGCCATTCCAAAAGGCGTTTTCATAATCGGTACCGTAATGAACGCGCATCGTCAGCTGGAAAGTTAAAGGCGACGTGTTCATCCACTCTTTGTACATATCGAATACGACATTACCAAAGTAGTGCGCATCGTTAAGAGGCGAGTAAGCCCCGTTAATGTATTTGTGATCGGTGTAGTTGGTGCCGTCGGCACAGTTGTAACTGTAGGCTGAGCTGCCAGAGGTTCCGTTCCTCAAATCGATTGTCTTAACTGATTCATTTTCTAACTTACAAGTCGTGCCTGTTTTGTCGATGGGAAAGCTAGGGAAGTCACTGCCATATTCATATCGAGTGGTTTTGATATTACCACCTGGGCCAGTACCTAATGCTTTAGCGTGGTTTAGCCCATTCCATTTTTGGAGAACATCGCCAGTCGTGGCATCAATAAAATAGAAAGGGCGTTCTGGCATAGAGGATGCGATAAAGAAATCGACCAGATACACCACTTGGGCGACTTGGTTCTCATCCAATCTCACCATCAGTTTCGCGTTTTTATTTTCAATCGACTTTTTGCCGACGGTAAACGTGCGGTGAGAGGAGATCGCAGCTTCTATCGCTTGTTCCTGATTCAGTTTTGGCGCGATGCTGGATAGATCACCACTGATCCCCTGTGCCATGGAACCGAACACTTGAGTGGGTTGGTTCTTGGAAAGGGTGGCCACGACCGAAGTATCAAAGACGGGTAAACCTAGGTGAGTTTGTTGGTAGCGAACTTTCGTTTTTCCATTGGGCAATACCACCCGTTTAACTTCAGAAAAACCTAATTCAAGTGGAGCAACACTCTTCGACTGCGCGACGAGGCTTTGTTGTAGTAATGCATCATTATCGACTCTGACCATTTCTGCAGCGTGTGCAGTAAAGCCGAAAGACGTACCTAGAATGGCTGCTATTTTCCAGCTTAGTTGACGTTGTTGGTTCATTTTTCGTTCCTGATTTTAATATAAACTCCTTCTTCCCAACGGCTTTATAGGAAGTCTATATGCAACACATCTGTGCCATGTGTTGCGAATCAAGATTGGAAGAGCATTTGGAATTATGACAAGTTTATCAGGAAGAATTATTTTTAGAGTATGTAATTCAAAGTTTACAAAAGTTCTTATTGATCAAATTGTTTTTATAAAATTAAATTTTATTATTTGTCGTAAACGTATGAAGGGGCGAGAGTTATTAAAACCCGCTTTGTTTTAATTTATAGAATGAATTTCTCTAAGTTAATTTCGATATTTCTCTGTTTTTACCTTAACTACAAATGAGTAAATAAGCCGGTTTTTGGAAGTGGAAATATTGTCTTTATTATCAATAGCAATCTTGTTTTAACAATACTCTCCAGAGAAGTTATCAAGTTTTCTTCATTTAGTTTTTTTAGATAGAAAAATCCCTATATTTCCTTGTTCAATCACAAATCAAGAGTGATAAGTCGTTGTTATAAATAAAGTAAGTCGCTTAATATATACGGCATAGGAAGTTAGGGACTTTTGGGATGCAGAATATGAAGAAATCGCTTTTCGCGAACAAGTTTCAAATGCACTATTACTTTGGTGATGATTCACACACCATGGATGCTTTAGTTCGTAATCGTTGTGAAGCTGAAATCATAGCAATACTTACGGAAATTGCTAAAACACTAGATGAAAAAATCCTCATTGAATGTGAAGCACATAGAGAAGGCGGACTGCGTGATATATGGAAATTAACTAATGCTAATGCTGGAGTACTTTCTGTCATTGTCGGTGTTGCAGCTATCGCTGTCCCATTACTCCCTAAATCCGACTCCGAATTAGAGAGGCTACAAAAAGAAGATTTGCGCTTAAGTATCGAAGAGCGCAAGTTAAGGGTTCAGAAGCTTAGGGCTGAGATCAAAACTGATAGTGTTCAGACTGAAACAGTTGCAGAGGTCGCTGAAGTAGTAAATGAAAACTATAAGGTTATCACTCGACGTTCCAATTTATTTAAACACTTAAGTACTTATAACAAAGTTACTAAATTAGGTGTTAATAGTTTATTACCTAATGGGCAGGAGATGAATCCAGAGTTTGAAATTGCTCGCGGCAACTTCAAACGCTTCATATTAAGTTCAAATGTGCTACCAGTTGAAACCGTTGAAGAGGCTATCATTGAAATAGTTTCGCCTGTCCTGAAGCGAGGTAATTATAAATGGAAAGGTATTTTTGATGGTGAAGCAATTAGCTTTTCTATGAAAGACCAAATTTTCAAACAAGACGTACATGATGAGCGAATTAGTTTCCAACATGGTTCATCTATAAAGTGTGCTTTGAACATTCATAGTAAATTGGACGAAGTTGGTGAAATAGTAACAACTGGGTATTCAGTAGAGACTGTGCTCGACAATATTAATGGGCGGGAAATCAACCAAACCTCTCAAGGGTTAGCTTATAGGCACAAAAGGACTTTACAAAAAGCGCAAGGAGATCTGTTCGCAAGCTAAATAAAGCGTCTAACAAGCACTTCAAGCTGACAACCAACGCGTGGCACTTTCGTTTTCAGTCAGTTCAATGCTGTGGCGTTTTCTTTTAGCTCTATACTGCGTTGGTTGTAGTTAAAATGGGCGTTAACTGTCTTCATTAGAATAATATGAAAATTAAAGGAAAATTATGAAATCACAAGTTCAAAACTTGTACAGAAGAACCGGTATTACTAAAGAAAGTTGTTTTCACGCTGCACGTAGGCTTGATACTCATAATACCTTGTCTTTGTGGTCACTCACTACATTAGCATTTAGCTTGATAGTGATATCTTTAATTACTCAGTTATACGCAGATAATCATTTTATTATTGAGTATGAGCGTTTCTTGGACTTTGCAATAACAACACTTTCAGTTTTTGCTATGGTGATTTCAGTAGTTGTCCAGAAAAGTGACTTCTCGCTCAGATCGGACAACTTTCGTAGACAAGCTATGGAAATTAACGAGTTACGTATATCCTTCCGTCACCTAAAAGACAAAGATTGCGCAACCTCGGAAGAAACTGAAGAACAGCAGGAATTGTATGAAACTAACTCTAAACTTTATTCGGGCATACTTGATAGAAACTTAGTTCATGGTCAGATCGACTACTATGTTTCAGCTACCGTGGGCGTTGAGCATAAGTACCATTTTACTAAGTTAGTAGTGACTCAGTATCTTGGTTATCTGCTAATAATTGTTTCTTCCATTAGCTTGTTAGCATGGTCATGTTGGAATACTTATCTAAATACGCTACTAGCTACCTAATAAAGCAATTAAGTTCGTGTCGACTCTTTTAGGGATAAATATAGCATGCGTCCATTCACCGCTTATTGCGGTTTTAGCTAACAAGAGGCAAATTTGAAGTACATAGAAAGAACATTAATTTGGATGCTGTTGGTTTTATCGACATTATTGCTCTTTAAATCCTCTGATGAAAGTGTAATTTTCTTAATTAAAGATACGACACTAGCTCCAGCTTTTTATCAATTTGCAAACGGTAACTCGATAATTTTTAACCTAAGTGTAGGTTACATCGTCAGTGTGATGTTCTACATCATAGTCGTAGTCATTCCGGAACGTCGAGAAAAGCAAAGCTTAAAAAATGAACTGGGGCAGGCAGTTTCATTTGTATTTGAAGCATTTTTTCATGAGAGGCGAGATCTAGGTATTATGTACCATTGGAGTAAGCATATCGTTCATTGCAAGCCGATTGGTGAGCATCTAAAAGTAATCGATAAGTTTAAATCTGATTCGAGTTATGAACGTTTGGATGCAGCAAAAGCAAATATGCTTGTTCAATCAGTTCATGAAGTTGTTCCAACTTTTGAGCAACTCGTGCCTGTAGCTTTTCAAATTTCCCATCGCCATGCAATGCTTTGGCTGAGTATGACTAACTCATTACGTCAGATAGCATCATTATACGAAATTCCTGTAGACGAACGTGATTGGGGGATTTTAGATCTCAACTTAGGAGAATTTGTAGGATATGTAGGTGAATTTTACGAGGTTAGCTAACAAGCGCTTCAAGTAAGATTGTGCAACGCTTGGATTTGTAATGTTTGGTCTTCGTTTAATATTAAACGTGGTGTGTTTCTATTGCATTGGTTGCACCTATTTAGGACGTTATGTGTTTCATGAAATTGGAGGTAGATCTTGTTAGATAAGCTAATTGTTGTGGTATTGGGTGGTCTAGTTGGTTTCTCATTAACCCTCGTAAAGGAATCACTTGCAGCAAGAAAGTCTAAAGCCGCAGAGACGCACTATCTAGCTATTATCGTTACTAGTAGTCTTGAGCGTTTTATTATTGGTTGTCGAGAAGTTGTCACTGATGAAGGCTATGAAGATCAGCAAGGTTTAATGCGTTCAAATTCCCTAATTCCGACGTTCGAACCGCTAGAGTTAGAGGTTGACTGGAAAATACTCCCTCAAGATTTACTCTACAGCTTGTTAAGCCTCCCTCAGTTGATCAACGAAGCTAATGTATATATCTCTGCAACCAGTGAGTACGTGGCGACACCTCCTGATTATGAAGAGTATTTTGAAGCCAGAAAGACGAAGTATGCTTCTTTAGGTATGTTGGCTATTCAAATGTCTGAGCAACTTCGGCTTTTAGGTAACTTGCCTAAACGGAGAATAGAAGAGTGGGGAGATAAACAGGCGTTCCTACTGGCGCTAAAGGAGATCGGAGAAAGAGAGGTTGAACGGTTAGAATCTCGAAAGAGAATGTTCGATTCATTAAAAGCTCAAGAATACGGAAAATAAACTGTTCAGTACTAAGATCCAACGCTTAGTACTATCCATTTAAATCAGTGTTTCTCGATTAATAGAGTATCCTTGCATAGATGATAGCGCTGCTTGCACCTCTATTCATCATCAGTTTCACGGAGGAAACATGACAAGCGACCAATTATTGGAAAAGGCACTTTATAGCAGTGCCAGCATCCACCAACCTCATTCTTTAAAAGCTTATTTGGCTGCGAATCACCTTAATGATTATTTCGGCACAACCTACAATGTGTGGCTTAAAACGAGTGAGTTGATAGACCAAACTGAGATTGAAGTTTTAGGCGAGTACTCTGCAACGCTACAAGCGCCAAAGTTTACGGGTTTTCGTATTCAAAGGATATTGGATAATGGGGTATACCCAGCGGCGTATGCTGCTTTAATGCAGTGGTATGAGAATAAGGGCTTTCAAGACATCTTCTCGTATTACGTTTCACAGGCTTCTCAAACCAGCGAATACCTTTCCCACAATGTGACTATCTTATTGGCGCTGAATCGTGTCTACCGTGAGTTAGAGGCGTCTCAAGTTCCAGTATTCCTTAACCGCTTCACTGAATTTGTCACATCGACCCGTTCTGATAGTAAACGAAGCCCTGACACAAGCGAAGTCGTAGAGCTCAATAGCGTATTACAAGCATGCTTCAAACAGTTTGGTTTCTTTGGGCATAACCTAATTACGCTTACGTGGATATTACGTTGTAAGGAAGAGCTGTCGAAAGAGCAATATGACGCAATGCTTTCTAATCTCTATCAACAGGCCAATAGCCCTTTGGAAGATCCTGACGATGAGATTGATCAAGCTATCTTGGCGCAGTGTCAAAGCTCAGATAATTCAGATGAGTTCTATGACAATGTTCACCGATTGGTTTTTGGTTATACATTGAATCTGCACCAGATAACGTTAGCGGATGCATTGTGTTTTCTTCACGAAAGATTCCCTGAACATGCAGCAGAACTAAAATGTGTCGCAGAGTATCAGTGTCGTTTGTTAGAACAGTAAATTTAGAGATAGAGCCACCCGTTTCGTGGGGGTCTTAATCGATACGACAAGTTTCAGGCATACCTAACCCAGTGAGCTTGTTCTGCGTTTTTATCAGAGGTAGCCCTCAATTTATGGACATGACTAGAAACGTAGAAACCACTCTCCTGAATTTAATTGCAACAGTAAATCACATACAAACGTAGAGGTAGCGCACAGAATCGAAAAAGGGGATATCGCGATTACGGAATCATTGATCTAGCCGATAGTGAGATAGTGATAAGAGGTCGATAATTCGTTGTCGGACTAAATTAGAACTTTAAATCTAATTTCTAAGTAGTTGTTATCTCAGGAAGAGTTTTTGTGCTATGCGCCCCTATATTAAATACATTATCCCTATTTTAATTCCTTTCATTATCCTCGTAATGCCGCTATCAGCGTTTCCATTTGAAGGCCTTACGATTATTCAACAACGCGTTATCGCGATCTTTTTATTAGCGGCATTGTGCTGGGTGTTCGAGCCTATCCCGATCTACGCGACGTCTGTTGTTATTATCGTTCTGCAATTGTTGATGTTGTCGGATAAAGGGTTGATCTTTTTAAGGTTTGAGCATGGGGAAGAACATTTTGGTGAGTTGTTAAAATACAGCGACATCATGGCGACATTCGCCAGCCCAATCATCATGCTGTTTTTGGGTGGTTTCTTCTTAGCAATGGCCGCCACTAAATATCGATTAGACGTAAACTTAGCTCGCGTGTTGTTGAAGCCATTTGGACAAGACCCAAAGTTTGTGATGCTCGGCTTAATGTTGATCACTGGTATCTTTTCGATGTTTATGTCTAACACGGCAACAACGGCAATGATGCTCTCTATTTTAACGCCGGTACTGGCTGTGTTTGGTCCGAAAGACCCCGGTCGTGTAGCGTTTGCGCTTTGTATCCCGGTTGCCGCTAACATCGGTGGCATTGGTACTCCGATCGGTACCCCTCCGAACGCTATCGCACTTAAATATTTAGTTGGCGATAACCTCATTACGTTCGGTGAATGGATGGCATTTGGTGTGCCGTTTGTTGTGATTATGATGGCGTTAGCGTGGTTTTTAATAGGCTTTATGTACAAAGCTGACCAAAAGAAAATCGAGCTAAGCATCAAAGGTAAATTCCTTAAAACGCCTAAAGCCATTGCGGTGTACGTCACTTTTGCGCTGACCATCATTCTTTGGTTAATGGGTTCAAGCCATGGCATGAACTCTTACACCGTCGCTCTGATTCCTGTCGCTGTGTTCTCACTCACAGGGATCATCAATAAAGAAGACCTGAAGAAAATTTCTTGGGACGTATTGTGGCTTGTATCAGGTGGTATTGCGCTTGGTTTAGCGCTCGATAAAACTGGCTTAGCAAAGCTCGTGGTACACAGTATTCCGTTTGATAGCTACTCACCCTATGTGGTGTTGTTTGGAGCGGCGTTCTTGTGTTTGGTAATGGCAAACTTTATGTCTCATACCGCAACGGCTAACTTGTTAATGCCAATTATGGCGGCATTAGGTTCGTCTATGGCTTCACTCACGCCACTAGGCGGTGAGCTAACGTTAATTTTGGTTGTGACTTTTGCCGCTTCATTAGGTATGTCGCTGCCAATCAGTACGCCACCGAATGCGTTGGCTCATGCCACTGGTCATGTGCAAAGTAATCAAATGGCCAGAATCGGTATTATTTTGGGTGTGGTTGGTGTGCTACTGAGTTTTGTTATGGTGTGGGTGCTACATTCAATTGGTCACATAGGATAACGATACGTGTATCAACAAAAGCTAGAAGCACTGATCGAGCGCTATTTTAACCAAACAGAACGTCGGGTGACGTGCTGTGCCGGTAACACCATTATTGAACAATCAGCGTTAAACACTCGTTTATATTATGTGTTTAGTGGAGAACTGGAAGGGTTTTATACCGATGCGAATACACCGCAAGTGCGAGTATTTAGCGCGGGTAGTGGGGCTTTTATAGGCGTTCATAGCTTCTTTTCAGGTAATTGGACAGCATCTTCAACGGTTGTTGCTAAAACCGATGTTGAGTTAGCGTGGATCGATAAAGACACGCCTGCAGAAGATGAACGTAAATTTGGTCCTCTTACCGCACAGTTCACACCTGTAATTGTCAATGAGTTGTCGCGTCGTCAACGCCGCGCAACACAAGAAGCGATAGCGAAACAAAAAGCGCTAGAGAAGTTACATACTGCTGAGCAAATGACGACCTTGGGTCAATTGGCTGCAGGGATTGCTCATGAGCTTAACAACGCTATTGGTGTCGTAAATAGTAAATCTGGTCGACTTGAAACGGTCATCATGGATCTGCTTGAAGAAGTGCATCCAGAAGCCAGTCAATTTTTCGATTTTGGGTTAATGCATGGTCAGAAAACGTCGTCGTCAGAAGCACGAACACGTGGGCGACAATTTGAAAGAAAATATGGTTTAGACAAAAACATTGCTCGCTCTCTTGCAAAGGCGATTCCAATTGATGCTTTATCTGCAACAGACGTTATTTCAAAGCATTGGCTGAAAAAACCAGAAGAAGCGATTCGTTTTTGGCAGATGGGCTGTGATTTACATGATTTGCGTTTGGCATCTAGACACACCGTCGGCATCGTAAAATCGGTTAAACAACTTGGCAGAGTTGATATCGACACCGAAGAAGCGGTTGATATTAACGACTCCATTAACCATGCCTTATCGTTGCTACAAAGTGAGTTACGTAGAGTGTCTGTGCGATTGAGCCCTGCGGATTTACCGTCTTTTAAAGGCTCGAAAACAGAGCTCGTTCAGATTTGGGTCAACATTGTAAAGAATGCTTGTGATGCAATGTCGAATTCAGACGATGCCGCAATAGAGATTCAAACCAGATTAAGTAAGAAAAGGATATTAGTTACGATCGCGAATAACGGCCCTGAGATAGACGAGGCGACTCGCAGAAAGGTATTTCAGCCCAACTTCACCACTAAAAAAGGTGGTTTATCGTTTGGATTGGGCTTGGGTTTATCAGTAGTTAAGCGGATTGTGGCAGGTTATGGCGGAAGTATTATTGTGAAAAGTGATGCTTCTAAAACGGTATTTAGAATCAAGTTACCAATAGAGGGTGAACATGGAGAAGCTTAATTTAATCTGTGTCGATGACCAGAGAGAAGTACTGAGCGCAGTGATACAAGATTTAGAGCCGCTGGCGAGTTGGCTGAATATTGAAGATTGTGAATCAGCGCAAGAAGTGCTTGATCTCATTGATGAACTTGACGCAGAAGGCGAACACATTACCGTCATCGTGTCTGATCATGTGATGCCAGGGAAAACGGGTGTGGAGTTACTCACTGAAGTGTTCCATGACAGTCGCTTTCCGAATACCAAGAAAATTCTTCTTACGGGGCAGGCCACTCATACTGATACCATCAATGCGATTAATGCAGCAGGCATCGACCGTTACTTTGAAAAGCCTTGGCAAGCAAGCACATTGGTTGAGTGCATTCGTACTCTTGTCACTGAGTACATATTTGATCAAGGGCTTGATTACACGGACTATCAGAATGAGCTCGACCAGCAGGTTGTGTTCAGACGCTTGCGTTAGCCTCTTATGTTAGCGACTTACATTATTCACTAGTGTAAGTCGCTTGAAATTCTATGCACCGAAGGACGCTTTCTGAAGGGTTTTTCTTTGAAAGATGTAATCTTTCGCTGCTTATTTTACCTACCTCTTTTAGTCGTTCAGGTTTTGGTACTCAGTTATTAACACACTGGTTGCTGGCTTTAGTCTAAAACTCATACGCTACGCTACGCCAACGCCAACGCCAACGGATGCATTGTGTTTTCTTCAGGAACGATTCCCTGAACATACAGCAGAGCTAAAATGTGTCGCAGAGTTCCCGTGTCGTTTGTTAGAAAAGTAAGTCGAAATTATTCAAAAGTGATTCCTAACGCGTGGGACGTGGAGTTCTAAGCCAAATCGGTACTTACAACGTAAAGGACTAGGCTTTTGACGGCTTACTGCGTAATAATGCATTCGCCCACAAGTGGGGGTTTATAGTCAGTAGGATTTTAAAATGAGTGAGATTGCTCGCTTTATATCTGGTGAAGCGCCGGACAAATTTGGTCGAAATATAGAACAGTTATTGGCTTACAATCATTTTTGGTTGGAGCATGACCATAAGTACATTCAAGTGTTCTTCCCAATAGATGAGGGGACTAAGTTTAATCAACATGCCCCGTTGGTTACTCAAGAAGATAAGGTGCTTTTTGCTAATTCAGAAGCGCTCCGCACAGCTCATCTACAAGTGCTTGACCTGATGCTTGAGTTTTGGGGTATGCAGCGAAACGGGAGTGAAATATCTTCATCGTTACCACTTAGCCCGGCTAATCACGTATGGTTAAAGAATCATGACCATAACCAGCTAAGGTTAACGCGAGCCATTCGCAGTTTGTACTTGTTGGGTAATGAAGAGGTTGCGGCTCGGTTATGTGACTTTTTAGTATCAGCGGCGACCGAGACAGGGTTGGTGTCGGATAAAACCGTTCAGTATTGGCGCAATGCCTTGGAAGGTTAGGGTTTTTCTGTGCAGAGCTTCCGGCACTGCTCATAATTGATTCTCAATGCGCGGTATTTTGTACGATGCCGCTTTCTCTATATTCAACATTTGAATGCAATTTGTGGAATACATCAAAGTTAATTAAACTGATGGTAAGTTATTACTTTTCATTATGTTAGGGTTCTTTTCTTAAGGTCAGCGGATTAGGAAGAGGCTAATGAAAAAGGGATTTGTGATAGCGATATCAATCGGCTTTGTTGTCTTCTTCCTTGTTGGTCGTGAGCTTCAGTGGTTCGGGTCCAGTAATTCCGAGTCGTTTCCTAAACTTCCGGATAGTCCCCAATTTGTTCCTTCTATCGATTTCGACGGTGAGTGGCTAGGCCGCCGTATTAACACCACTGGCAATAATATGTGTGAACGCACAACCATCACCGGAACTATTCGTGAGGGTAAGGCTACTCTAAGGCTTACCTACAATGGAACACCGTTAGAGGGTTGGGTGACGGAAAACGGCGACTTACGTTTATATGCTAAACATCGCCAATGGGATTATCGTTTTTCCGCACGTGGCAGTGGCAGTAGATTTGACGGCCGATGGCACTTAACCAATGGGCCGTGCCAAGGAAGTTGGTTTCTAGAAAAGGTCGATGGCAAGTAGGGTTGTTACTACAAGACGCCGTTTAAAATTAACCAGCACAAGGTTCTTTTAGGAGAGATAAGTGATCAGATTAATCACCGTGTTCATTGTGGCTTTCGGGCTAGGTGCATATGCGAGCTTACATGTTTTGACAGACTATGTTGTGAGCATTGAAGACAGTCATAAAGCTGCGGTGCGGCAAGGTTTTGAAACCTATAAATATGCAAATACAAAAGACCTTGCCCCATTAATTAAAACATCGAACTTGTTAGCTCGTTATAGTGCTTGTGAATTAGAGGGAGATGAAGGCGATGCGATTGCATTAGCCCTGTCTATTAACGCTATTTCCTTTGGGATGTTATCGAAGCAAGCGTCTGACCTCGATCAAGACACCTTTAGGACTGGTTTGATGATGTACGGAAAACTCAAAGACAACGAAAAAGCGTCTGGTCAGTTAACTGAAATACTTACTGCGTACTGTAAAGATAGTCTTCGCTATCTATACGACTGTGAAAAACTTTCTAATTTGTTAGGCGAAGAATGGGATACACAATGGAAGGAAGTGAAACCAGTATGTACCTAAAAATGATTCAACATATACGGCATTTTGCTATGCCGTATTCAGATGTGATTTGAAAACAAAGGACACAATATGGAAGTAAGGTTGGTCAAAGGTTCAGAGCCTAAGTTCGCTGAATCGATCACCAAAACGAATATGGCGAGTTACTATCAAGCTCGTGGAATCGCTTGGGGTCATAGCCAGTTTTTACGCAGCTGGGATGAGCTGGATAACTATGAAATTTATGTGGGGGATCGCCGTATTGGTGTTGTTCGCTTCAGTTACGCTAGTGGTACAACGTTTCTTAGGGACTTGTAGATATTAGCTGACTGTCAAGGTCAAGGTTTTGGCTCTAAGTGTCTCGATTTGGCTATTGAACATGCGAACAATCAAGCATCGGCTCAGTTAGTGTTGCGCGTGTTCAGTGAGAACCCCGCCATTAAGCTTTATCAATCAAAAGGTTTTACTCAGTTGTCTGAAGTGAAAGGGCTCGTTGAAATGGAGCTGCCTTTAGGGTCATCATTGAGAGGGTGTCATGGATAACCGTATCCAACTAAATTTTGTTAAGTACTTATTTTCAGAGTTGCTGTTTATTGTTATTGCATTAGGTCTTGCCTATTGGATATTAGATGGTGATCGTTCATCGCTGCTAACCATAGGGCTGATAATTTGTGTTCCTCCATTAATAAAAATTCTAATGTTGTGGTGGAAGCTTCGCGATAGCTCGTTTGAAATCACGAACGGTCATGTACGTTTAAATGGCGTTGCTTGTGATGTGACTTTACAGCGTAGCTTTCTTCCGTTTGAAATTGGCTCATTCATCAAGCTTTCATACACGAAAGGTGCAATGCAGAAACACAATATTTACCTTTCTAAAGGTGCAATGAGCAAAGAAGAATGGAGCCGTATGTTAGCGTGTCGAACTAGGTCGCCATAAAGAAGCGACATCGCTGTTACTTGAGCTTTTAGTTTCCACGACGAATAGCGATGCGATTAAAGAGTACCAACGAGCGATCTCTTTATATGCTCAAGACCTAGATAAAACCTGGTAAGCAGCGCGTAAAGCTCATTAACTCACATAACAAAAAGCCTAAGCATCAATATGATACTTAGGCTTAAAGGCATAGTTTTTGTTCTTTAGGAAAGCGTTACGCTGAAAGCTCTTTACGAACGATCTCTGCGCCAGCACTTAGCGCATTAAGCTTCGCTGAGGCTATCTCGCGAGGTAGGGGAGCCATGCCGCAGTTGGTGCAAGGGTAGAGCTTGTCGGCATCAACGTACTTAAGTGTTTCACGTAGAGTGCTAGCCACTTCTTCCGGTGTTTCAATCGAATCGGTTGCAACATCAATCGCACCGACCATTACTTTCTTGCCTCGTACGAGCTCAAGCAGCTCAAGAGGTACATGAGAGTTGTGGCACTCTAAAGAGATAATGTCGATATTCGATTGCTGCAGCTTAGGGAAGACTTCTTCGTATTGGCGCCACTCGGTGCCTAATTGATAGAGAGAATTAAAAGTTAATACAAAAGAGAAAGTGAGTTATACGCTGGTAACGCATTGAAAATAAGAAATAAAAGATGAGTTTTAGCTCTAAAGTGAATTATTGAAGATTTTAGGACTTTAATGAAGAGCTCATGGTTAAGAGTTAAAACAGATGATATTGTGCGTAAAATGATCTTTTAGTTATGCTTTCTTTGCTCTCTGTAACACTCTTACCATGCGACCAAGTAATTGGAACCGGCCTTCAAACTCTTCTCCAATAAAAAATGGCTTATATGCAGTATTGTCACTTGTTACATGGTAGCCACCGCTAGCAAAATCATACTGAACACGCTTTACCAACACTTCATCATCGATTCTAAACACACACACGCCATCACGGGCCTGTTTAGGATCTTTTACCACTTCCACCAGCATTAGATCTTCATCCATCAATGTTGGCTCCATAGAGTCCCCACGTACAGGAACAATAGTTAATTCCTTCCCGTTCAGTCCTTGGCGGATAAGCCATTCCTTTGAAAACTCAAATCTGGCTACAGGGTTTTCTGAAACAACTAGACAGCCAGCCCCAGCACTAGCTTGAAAGTTATATTGAACTACCTCAACAACGTTGTCTTTTCTAACGGGAACTTCTACAAATTGTGCTGATGAGTCTTTACCAGTAGCAAGCCAATCAATGGTCACGTCTTCTGCGTTAGCTATTTTTAATAGCATAGATAGTTTCGGATCGCTTCTTCGATGTAATAGCGTCACTAAAGTGCTATGCGGCACATCCCAATCCTGTGCGCATTCTCGACCAACCCTACCATTCATCAGGCTTTCAATACGGTTATGTACACTTTCTAATGTACTTTCATCTAAAGAAAGTAATTTTTCATTATTACGCATAGTCTTTCTTTTAACTCAACTTATTGATTTATATGGAATAATAACTAGGAAAACCAAAATGCGAACAAAATACGAAAAGAAAGTTCAACTTTGCGCTTGATTTGTTCAATAATGTGATCAAAACTTAACTAACTTGATTAAGTTTGCAAACTAATTAGCGATAGTTAGTTTAGCGACTAATTAGCATATCAGTTTTTAGTTAGGGGATTATTATGTCTATTGAAAGAAAAGACATGCACAGAATCGATATAGTTGCAGCATTACATAAGAAAGGACTAACGCTAAAAGGCTTGTCTATAAAGGCAGGTCTTGCTGCTACAACGTTGTCTAACACCTTATCTCGTCCATGGCCTAAAGGTGAACGAATTATTGCTGACGCCTTAAACAAACACCCTAAAGAGATTTGGCCTAGTCGATACAGACAAAACAAGGCGGTGTGAGATGTGGGTTGATGTATCGCAATTATTGAATAGACCAGGCATGGCAGGCACACCTCAAGGTGTGAGATACAAGCTAAACCAACTAGGTGTTGTTCGAAAGCGTAAACGCCAAGGCTCTAAAGCCTTTGAGTACCATCTCGATTGCTTACCAGAAGAAACTCGTTTGCACCTCTTGCGTGACGTAGCTAAGCAGCAAACTCTACAAGCTGAAGACAGCCGCCATGTTCGTCAAGTTGTAACTCCTGATTCCGATGAACTATGGCTTGAGTACGAAGAAGCTACCGAAAGCAAGAAAGCTTCAACCAAGCAGCGCTATGAATTGTGTATGCGAGTTAAGGCGTATGTTGAATCAGGTATTAGCATGCGTAAATCAATGAAGCGCGTGGCGGAAGAGTCTGGAAGAACCTATTCCAAAATTGTGAGCTGGTTTTACAACATCCCAGGGTTGCAAACTAATAAGATCCCTGTGGAAGACTGGTTACCAGCCCTTCTCGATAGAATTGGCTCTCACGGTAAGCGTACCGCAGTCTTATCACCAGAAGCGTGGTCTATGTTTCAGGCTGATTATTTACGCCCTGAAAAACCAACCGTGACCGAGTGTTATAACCGGATGCTTAAAGCAGCAGAGCGTAAAGGTTGGAATGTCCCTTGTCTGCATACCATTCGTAGCCGAGTAACGAGTGACATCCCCTATGAACTTCAAGTGTACTGCCGAGGTGGTTTGTTTGCAGCCAAGCAAACCTTAGTCCCTGCGCAGCGTCGCACACGAGTCGGTATGCATGCTATGCAGCGCGTATCGGGTGATGGTCATGAGTTTCGTCTTCGCTGTCACCTGGAAGATGGCACGGTGCTTCGTCCTACCGTTTGGGTGTTCCAAGATGTCTATAGCTCCATGATTGTGGGCTACGCCATTGATATTACAGAGAACACTGAAATGTTAGGCATTGCTCTTTTCAACATGGTTTTAAACTTTGGTATCCCTGAAATGTTCGACCTTGACCGAGGCTCCGTGGCGTTAAGTGAAGCAATGACAGGGCGAACCTCACGCCCTAAAGCAACGGGCAAAGGCAAGTTAGAGCATAAAAAGTTTGATAACGCTGAGATTGAAGGCGCGATTACGGCTCTAGGCTCAAAAGTAAACTGGACTCGCGTTGAAGATGACAACGTAGGCCGTCAAGGTAACGCGCGAGCCAAACCTGTTGAGCGTTTGTTCCATTCTAAAGGTGGTATCGGTCAGTTTGAGCGCCATCCAGCTTTTGCAGGAGCCTACGCAGGTGAATCAGCCACCAGCAAACCCGCGAACTACGGTGAAGCCACAGTACCTGTTGAGTTAGTGGTTGAGCTATTTGCCGAGTGGGTGACCGATTGGAATAGCCTGGAAGGCCGTCGCAGTGAAATGGCACGCGGCATTCACAGCTATAAGCAAGTGTTTGAGCAAAGTTACACCCAAATACAAGTACGTAAACCCACCGCAACACAGTTGCGCCTGTGTCTGCACCGGACACGAAAAAGTGTGAAGGTTCATGGTGGCGGCCTCGTTGAATTAAACGCAGGGCGTTACAGCAAGCATTTATCGAATCGTTACCGCAGCCCACTGTTGTTCGAATACATCGGTCAAAGTGTTCATCTTCGCTTCAACCCTTATGACTTAACAGGCTGTGTGTATGCCTACAGTGAGCGTGGGGAGTTCATCGGTGAGGTTCCATTGTTTGCTGATGCGGCTTATGACGATTTAGGCGCGGCACGCCGTCAGAGCCTACACCAAAGTGAAGATATTAATCGAGCCGCGTGGTTAAAGGAGCAAATGGTCGGATTAACTAACGACGACCTTGCCCAGTTAACGCGCAGCAATGAGAAGCCCGAGCCATTGGGCGGTATGGTGCCGAGCCTTACTGAAATGACACCCGAGTTAGCAAGAGCGCCAGAGCAGCATCAAATGAACCCGAGTGAGTTTGAAGGCTTACTTGAGAAGAAAGCGGTGGGTGCGGATTTTGAACCCACTATGGATTTAGACGCATTAATGCAGCAGTACGGGAAAGCAAAATGAACCACATTATTCAACAAGTCCTTGCCGTGAAAGTCAGTGAAAATCTCAGTAATCGTAAGATTGCCAAAGAGTCTGATATTGGTGAAGGCATTCTAAGTAAGTTGCTTAATAACAAACCTTATACGGGCGACACCGAAACTCAGCTTCATAAACTTGAAACCTGGTTGAATACACGGTGTACCCAAGTTGAAGAGTTAGCAGATACGTCACTTCAAGAGCCTGACTTTTTGATGCTGCCAACCTCGGAAACGATTTGGAAACTGATGGACTTGGCTCGCACGATGCGCCGCTGGTCGATGGTTTACGAAGGCTCAGGCATTGGTAAAACCGTCACCGCCGAAGAATATCAACGCAAACACAACAACGTCTGGATTGTCACTGCTTCAAACTTGTGTAAATCGGCGCGGGCCATCCTCTCTGAGCTTTGTGAGCGCATGAATATTAAGGCATCCAACATGACAGTCTACCTCATGCAAAAAGCAATAGCGCAAGAACTAGATGGCTCAAACGGACTCATTATTATCGATGAAGCGCAATACCTTTCAGATGATGTATTGAATGGCTTACGCATCTTAGCTGAGCGCAAGTGCGGCGTGTTCCTTCTTGGCAATGATGTCGTGCGTACTCGTATGAGCGCGGCTCGCTCTCAAGTCAACATGAACCCGATTTGGAGCCGAATGATACGTCCAACCTGCATAAAGGTAACGTCAAATGGTGACATCAAAAGCTACATGCAGGCTTGGGGTATTCAAGACCAAGAGTTGTTTAAAGCGGCTTATGCCATTGTGCCGAAAACCACAGGGCAACTCAGAACACTCGCAGACATGATTATGTTAGCCAGTTCGTCAGCATCCCGAAACCATGAGCCGCTGACACCGAAGCACTTGGCCGCTGCTCACCACTACTTAAAAGAAAGCATAGGAGTGTAACCATGACACTGCTCCCCAACACCACCGAGACCGTAATGGCCTTGTTGACTAAGCACCAGCCCTGCACGTGTAAGGTTCTTTGGCAACAACAAGTTGGACGTGACCGCCTTGCGATCACCACCATTAAGAACCTGTTGATGCGTTTAAAAGCACATGGCGTAGTTACGGTTGGTGGGCAAGAAGGGAATGCATACCTCTATCAACTGACAGGGACCTCACCTTACTCCCCATGTCTTACTTGCCGAGGGAAAACTCTGAAATGGCACTTACACAATGGTCATTGTAAGCATTGCAGGCCCAAAAGAGGCAAAGGCAACAACCCCCAGCTGGATGCTGAGTTTCAATTTTTACTCTCTCCTGCTTACCAGTTATTAAACCAAGTTCTAAGTCCTTGGGAGGCAATATGAGTCGCAGAGAAACGGATGAATTTGTTTGGTTGCGTGGCGGTCGAGTCGCCAGCCGTAAACCAAAAGGCAAAGGTGAATTGGTGATGAGTGATAGACCTTTATTAATTGCTGATGCCGACATGGCAAAATTCGATATCAACATGAACTGTCAAGGCATCGAACGACACATGCAAGCCGTTAAGCTTAACCACAGCATTATTTATTGGGAGGCGTAATGGGACAGCAATCCAATCAAGACATTAAGCTCGAAGTGATTGTTCGCTTTGACCCAAATAACCAAAACGGTATCGGAGAGTCCTCTATCGTAGACTATCGAGCAGAAGCATTGACCCAATTGGAATCAAACACAGCCATCGCTGCTTACGGCGCAAAAGACACGGCTTACCAAGCCGTCAGCCAATTTTTAAAACAACAGAACGAGCTTATTCAAGCTGACCATTTTATTAAAACAGGAGCACCACAATGAATAAAACGACTCAACAACCAGAAGTAAGGCCAACTCGTCCAGCCGCACCGGAAGGCTTTGTGTATAACGCGGAAGGCAACCTTATCGCACAGTGTAATATTCCGGCTCATGAATTGCGTAAAGATGCGTTCGTCACCAGTTTGGTTAAGCAAGTAAAAACGCATCAAAAACACCTTCAAGCCTTCAAAGAGAACCTGGTAAAAGCCTTTGAAGAGTTTCGAATTGAAATGCTAGAAAGCTACGGTACGAAACTGCATACCCGTGGGAATGGCGATAACGTGGCGATGTTTAGCTTTGATGGAAAATACAAGCTCACTTACAAAACCGCCAAACTGAAAACTCTTGGTCCTGAGCATGATGCAGCTCGTCAATTGGCGCGTGACTACTACAATAGCCAAAAAGACAAACTGCCCCATGATGTGTTAATTGCGGTTCAAGATTTCTTTGTGAACGATGCCTCTATTGCAAACACCATTAGCTTTATTGGCAAGGACTTCCAAGACCCAAGCTTACGCAAGGCTCAAGAAGCCGCAAAAGATTCACTGTTGGTCATTGGTAGTAAGTCGTACTTCAATTTTTATGAACGTGATGATGAAGGCGAATACCAACAAGTCCATTTAAACTTCAGCAAACTGTAGGGATGTCATCATGGATAAAGTGACCACTTTAATTGGGACTAGTATCGCTGATGCTAAAGACTCACTGGAATGCATACTTAATGCAACGTAAGACCTACTTAAAAACTCTACTTTATCTATTCCTTTCGCTAAATGTGAATCAAGTAGCCTTAACTTAGGGGGGAATCACAAGGCATATTGAAACTCGTGTGTTATTATCTTTTTAATAGATATCAATAGACTATAGGGCTAAATAATGTTTCAAGAGCTATTGCAGAAGCACCTTGCGAGAGGTGTTTTAAGCAGAGGGCTGCTCTCTATCGATAGTGGAGCAATCGCTCTGGCTTCAGATCTTGGTCTGAAGAGGTCTGAAAATCAGGATAGAACGGCCGTAATGAAATTCCGCACTTCAACTGCTTTCTACACCCTTATAGCGGTTGTTGATGGTATGGGTGGAATGAGAGATGGAGAAAAAGCTGCCGAGCTAGCGATTTCAACATTTTTCAGTTCTGTGTTGGAAACAGTACACCTAGGTTCTGAACACGCAATCACGCAAGCAACCCTAACTGCGAATAATGCTGTCTTCGCATTTACCAATGGTAAGGGCGGAAGCACTCTATCTGCCATTCTACTGTGTAGCGACGACAAGAACATGACCGTTAATGTCGGGGACAGCCGAATTTATGCGAAAGATTCTGTCTTAAATAAAGTAATCAGGCTTTCCGTTGATGATTCATTAGCAGAAGCCGTCGGTGGAAGCGGAACTGAGCTACTTCAATTTATGGGAATGGGTGAAGGCATTAGGCCTCACGTCGCTCCGTTAACATCAGAAATAAGCCAAGTCTACCTGACAACGGATGGTGTTCATTACATTGAGCCTCAAACTCTATCTGACATTGTAAAACATGCGGGAAGAGTTACTCAGGTTGTAGAGCGTTTGATCGCTACAGCGCGTTGGTGTGGAGGACCTGACAATGCATCTATCTGTGCTGTTGATTTGGAGCTACTGAACTTTGAGGAGCACATAGATGATATAGCTGTAGTTCAAGTATCTGATCCGTTTACCTCAATGCAGTTTATTTGGGGTAACTCTCCGGTTGAACAAAAAATAGCACCTAAAAATCAGACTCGTAATGAACCTCAAAGTGATGAGGTCCTTTCTGAGCAAGCAGATGAAACTGATAACACAGAGAACTTAACTTCGACCGATGAAGAGGCGAAAGAGCAGCTTGATGAAGAAACGAAGGTTGAAATCAAAGAACGCCCGAAAAGAAAGGGACGTCAATCAAAAAAGAGAGTAGACAAGTCAGATTCAGAAGAAGAAATTCAAAATAAAATGACAATTTGTGATGAAGTCAGTGACGAAAAGGGCGAGGTAAAGGATGATTCTTCCAAGTAGATATGAACTCAGTGGTACGAACGATACTGGTGGTATGGGAGACATCCTTTACTGTAAAGATAATCACTTACAACGTGATGTTGTAATCAAGTTATTGAAAGGTGATGCAGAGCAAAGACGATTGTTTGATGAGCAACGATCTCTCATTCAGCTTCGCTCTAAACATGTAGTCCAACTGTACGATGTTGTTAACGTCGGCGAGCAAGTTGGACTGGTGCTAGAGTTCATTCAAGGTAATGATCTTGCCAACGGGGCTTATGGTACTGATATGGACGGGCTCGTAGAAACGCTTTGGCAAGTAGCTTGTGGGTTATCCGATATACATGAAGCAGGAATCATCCACCGAGATATCAAACCTAACAATATTCGTCGAGATGACTCCGATGTTATCAAAGTCTTCGATTTCGGTCTTGCCAGAAAACTTGATAGTGCTAAGACAAACAGCGTCATTGGTACTGTGGGATATATGGCACCTGAATTATGGCAAAATGGCGAAGTGGAATTTACCACTGCTGTTGATGTTTACGCCTTTGGTATCACTGCGATGGCTCTTGCTAATGCGAATGTTCCCCGAGAACTACTGGAGTACCCTCCCTTACCTTCAGGGCAAGGTTGGGTTCAAAATAGCTTACCCAGCCTAGATTCAGATATTGTGAACATCTTAGAACGATGCTTAGCCTACTCCCCTGCCGACAGACCAACAATCGCTGAGGTTGAGAAAGTCCTGAGAAGACATCTTCTAAGAGACAAGCACAAAGGTCTTATGGTTATGGAGAGTCAAGTCAAAGAACTTAATAGCCAAAACCGACGAGCGAAAATTTCTTCTACTTACGGTACTAGCTTGAATGGTGAGATTACCATTGAATACGACGGCTATGACTTCAAGGTTGCAGCTCTTGGTGGTGATGTAACGGTGAACAATGCTCAGGTAAATGTTGGGCATATTCTACCTGGTGCTTCTGTTATCACTCTTGGCACTCCAGCTAGAAGAGGCTTTGTTACCTTCGACATTTCAAACCCTGAGGTGGTTTCATGATTGTTCCTAATACTATTATCGCTGGTCGCTATGAAGTACTTGATCACATTGGTGCTGGTGGTATGCAAGATGTTTATCTTGCTGAAGACAAATTCCTCGGTGGTCAGGTTGCTTTGAAAACGCCTCAGCCGGGACAAAAAACTCGTCGTTTCCAAGCTAGTGCGGTTATTGCAGGCAAGGTAAACCATCACAATGTGGCAAAAACACTAGATTACTTTGAAGAAGAGGGTAACGTTTACCTTGTAGAGGAATTCGTTAACGGTCAAACTCTTGAAGAAAAGATTGAGCAACGAGAGTTTCTTGACCCTCACCTAGCAGCTAGAACATTACATTTGTTAGCTAAAGGTATTCGTGCGTCACACATTCAAGGTGTAATCCATCGAGATTTGAAGCCAAGTAACATCATGGTTGATCCTAGTGCTGGTGTCGAAGAACTGAAGATCACTGACTTTGGCATCGCTACTTTTACTGAAGAAGTATTTAACGAGGAAGCTGAATCAGGAGATATTACTCGTTCTACATCTGGCACAGTAAAAGGGGCTCTTCCATTTATGGCTCCAGAGATGATGTTCCGAAAAAAGGGAGACACCATTACGTGCGCATTAGACATATGGTCTATAGGCGCAATGATGTTCAAGCTGATGGCTGGTGAATATCCTTTCGGTGTTTTTCTTGAAGCAGCTGTTAACGTGAAAAATCAAGAGAGACTCGATTGGCCTGCATTTATGACTGCTAATGCTCAATTTCAACCTCTATGTCGAGAGCTTCAAAGCATTGTCGATAGCTGTCTAGAATATGATCCTGCAAAACGCCCAACCGCAGATGACTTAGTGAGAATGTGTCAGAACCTATGCTATCAAACATCTGAACGCCATGAAGCAACTGTATATCGACTAATTCAAAACGGTTACAGTGGCTTTGCAGAAAGCCAGAGTCACGACGTTTTCTTTAGTGTTCATAGTCTTTATGGTGCTTCTAGAGTTCCTAATGGGAGCAAAATTTCATACTCGAAATTCCCGGGTCGCCCTAATGCCAGAGCTCATCCAGTAATTATCGAAAAGTAGAAATAATTGAGCCGCGGTCAAAGCGGCTCAATTATATCATTGCGATTTCAAGTGTCATTATTTGCTACTGAAAAAATCACACTGCATGAACTAAATCCTGCCATATTTGTACCATTCATTACTCTCTTTCAACTACATTTCGTTAACCAACATCAACTTTTTTCTTACAAACGCTTCCAGATGCATAAACTATGAACAATAACTTATTGTGAGTGAGTAACGTTTATGGTCATGTCTTCCGCTCGTATCGGGCGACCTAAAGTCGATAACCCCAAATCTCAAGCCGATAGAACCCGCGAGAGTCGTATGCGCAGCAAGGCACTAGGTCGAGTCGAACGTAAGTTTATCCTCGATGCCGACAGTGCGGTTCTATTTGATACGCTGCGCCGAGATGCTGGCTTCTCCACCAAAGAAAAATCCGAGTTCTTTGCGGCGCTGCTGCTTCGTGTCGCCAACAAGAATTGGCTCGGCAAACCTTTCACCTTACCCATTGAGGAGGCGCTATGAAAATGAAGATAAATCGTCATGCTTACTATGGCTTGGTGCATAAAGGTGTGAAAGCGTTATTGAATGACCGCATGGGGTTTTATGATGACGATGAGTATCGCAACTACCTAGGCATTCAAACGGGGCAGACAAGCTGCAAAGACTTGAGTGATGATTCGTTGCGTGAGCTAGTCGCAGAGTTAAAGCGTCAAGGCTATTTGGAAGACTCTGCCAAGTTTAAAAAGCGCCTGGGAGGCAGTTCGTCTCGACAGCCATCCAACTTACAATGGGCAAAGCTAGCGGCGTTGGCTAAATCTATGGGCTGGCAAGGATTAGATGCCCCCGCATTGGATAGCTTTGTGAAACGCACGGTAAAAGTCGAACGTGCTCGCTGGCTCACTCGTGACACGATACGTGCTGTGATTGTGGGACTGGAACGCTGGGAGGCATCATGTCAAGGCGAGTAAAGTTTCGGGCCGAGCCTCGCTATGAGGTGCTTAACCCTCGGACTCAAGAAGAGCTCGAGGCGCTCTTACTGGAGATGTATCCCGATAACCGCATCGCGGCAAGCGAGTTTCAAGCCGCGCTCAATCCCATTGATAAAGCGATCATCAAAAGTGATCTAGGTATTCGTAACTGGTACACCCCTAAAGAGCTGGCCGAGTACCTATGGAGAAGGAGTAATTATCATGCCATCGAAACCGATCCGTATGCTTCCAGCCTATGAGGTATTTAATAGCTGCACTCGCACCCAGCGCAACCACGTGCGAGATGGCTATTTCTTTGCCTCTAAACTGCAAACCTGGTTTGTGTTCGTAAAGGACAAAGGTGAAGCCGCCAATGGTAAACCAGAAGAGCAGCTCAGTCTGTTTGGGTAGTGGGCAGTGATTGAAGAGTTTGAATGGCGCTTGCATCCAGTTTGGAGCAAGCGCCATTTTTATTGGTGTAACCGTAGAATGTTCGATTGCGCTCTATCTTACAGGCGCACAATCGAAAGTACGTAAGCCAGACAGCATCACGGCTGGCCGCTTCGCCATAAGTCAGCGGCTTTTGGTCAAACGGCTGCTCACACTCCACCAAGTCACTCACTGGTGGCGATTGGATAAGGTCCTGGTATTCATACTGAGTGACAATCTTAGTATCCTGACACCCAGCCAACAGGATAAGTGATAGGCTCAGCACTGCATATTTCATGTTCAAGCTCCTTTTCCAATTGTTCGACGCGTGTTTTTAACTGATGCCGAGCATGGCGCTCTCGAGTCGACGTCTCATCCGCGACTTGCTGCGCCTCACGCCTTTGAGTGGTTAATGTCGTGATGCGCTTAGCCAATAAATGGTTGGTGGTTTCCTGGCTGGTAATGGTCTCGCCTAGCATTTGGTTACTAGCCTTTAGCTCACTGGTGTAGTGGAAGAGCTTATAGTTGACCAGTAAGCTCACAATGAGTATTGCGCCGCCTAACCAAAAAGCCGTGCGTTTGAGCTGGCCTAGAACGCCCATATTATTGCCATCCATTCAAACAAATCGCCATCTCTTTATCTCGCCGTTTGGGAATACCTTCGCAACCACTGCCTTTAATGCGGCAGTCTTTCTTATTAACATAGACCCAACGCGGGTATTGCAAGCAGGCTCCGCGATGGTCTCCTTGATTAAAGGTCTTGAGCAAGGTCGAACGAGCAAAGTTACCCGCGCCGAGGTTGAACACAAAACTCACCATCATGTCGTATTCCGCTTGGCTCGGCGTTTGTGTGAGATGTTTTTTCACCACGCTCTCAGCACTGGCCACATCCTTAACAAAGTCGTGGGCGATTTGCTCATTTGTTGCCGTGTCACCTTGCTTCACCTCTTGAGTATGCCCAAGACCGAGAGTCCAGGTGTTGGCGCTGCATTGGTAGGCTTGAGCGCGGCAACCTTCTTCATTTGCAATATGACGCAGACCAGGCTCACTGACACTCAAGGCGTCATCGATGTTAAACACGATGGCCAATACGGCGGTGATGGAGCACACCAAGGCTTTCGCTGCATTCGCTTTCAGACTCATGAGGTTTCCTCCGAATCCATCACGTTGTCATCACCGGTTTGTAAGCGAGCCAGCTTGGCTTTATTGAGTTGAGTCGCCACCGCATAATGGCGAATGGCCATACAACCCGAGATAATACCCACAGTGATAGCAACGAGTTGCGCAATATCATTGACACCAAAACTGACAACCGTGGCCATCACGGACGTACCGACTTTCTTTAGACCCGCTAAGTCCGTGAGGGACATCAATATGGCTTTCATTCCCGTTTCACTCATTGGCTTTTCTCTCTCTTATTATTGTTATTCAAAGGTTTGTTGACTGCTTTCAGTGATAACTTCAAAGGTGACGGCCGTGAGGGTGATAAGCGGCCTTTGTTTTTGGGTCACCGGTTTCGTCTCTGTAATGACTTGACCATCGCTGCCAGTCACCGCCCCTTTAGCTAGGTACACCCCTTCAATACGTTGGGCCAGCGACGTTAAGGCTGCAGGCACTATGTCGCGTCCGTGCTGCGTCTTCCACGTATTAATGACGGCTTCAATGTTGGTTTTTGCCGTCATTTGAATGGACTCAGCCAATGAGGCGTAGTCACTGAAGATCTGCAGGTGAAAGCTGGCCGTTGCCCTGACATCCGTTGCATCCACCACGCGCACCAAATCCCCCATAGGCACTCGCTTATCCCCTGAGCACTCTGACTTAATCAAGTCTTTGATGGCTTGGTTAGGAAGCGAGCCATCTTGCAAAATGGCACTGATTTCAATTTCATTCGGGGCCGGAGTCCAAACCGACACGTTCTTAATTGATGAACTGCTTGAGCGAGCAAAGTACTCATACGCCTCGTACGGCCCAGCCACACTGAACTTTGACGGCGAAATATAGATTCGATAGGCAAAATCATCATCACCCTCAATCTCAGAGCCACCTTGTGTGGTCTCAGTATTGGCCACACGTTCAAGGGCATCCAATGGCGTAACAGCTTGATGGATTTGTCCGGCTAAAAAGCCATTTCCCTGAAGGCCAGTTTCGATGCACTCTACGCTCGTCTGAATGCTCTGTGTGCCCGCACTGACCACCACCTCTTCCAATGTTTCAAACAGAGTTTGGTTATCCACGGCAATCACTTGATAGCCCTTAGCAATGACAAAGCCAGTATGAGGGGTAAAGGTAAAAGCCATTACCGTACGGGCCTTTGAGGCGGGCAACCGTTCGGTTTCAGTGAGCAGTCCAAGGTTGTCTAAACGCTCTTTTTCTGCAAACGGCAGCAAGTTCTGTTTGCTTTCATAGTTAATGAGCGCTTTGAGCTCGTTCTTCTCATACGCGATTTGCTCAAGATGAAACGTTTCTGGGTCGTTGATGCCAGGATAGTGCCCTGTGCCTAGTTGGTAACGCTGCTTGAGGCTGACAAGGTCGGCGTTATAATTCACCTCGACCAGTTGCGGCTCTGGGATATTAGGGAATCGATTGGTCATATCAGTTCGCTCTTGCTAGTTGCGCGCTGGCGGTCCACGAACGTCCACTAATGGAGGTCGTCACGGTGGTGGGTTTCCAGCGGTTTGGCACGTTGCCAAAGTTTAAAAATTCAATCAAATGTGCGGTGGTTAACATGATATTGGTCACTGACATGCGTCCTTTCGCGCCTTGTTTCCCGTCTGCGCCGTTTTGTAAATAGGACTCGGCGTAAGCTCTGGCGTCTGCCATGGATTTCACGTTGTCGATGTTGTGCAGCATCTTCACTCGATCGCCCGTCGCGGTGGCATCCCCTGCACGATAGCTAAAAAGCTGCTGGGCTTGCTGGTCATAACCATTGACTTCGACCGCTACGTACTTTGAACGAGCGCTATCGGGTAAATTGAGAGCGGTGAGAATGTCTCGGTTTAAGGTGTCAATTTGAATCACGTCGTCTTTAAAGTTGCCCATCACAAGGTTCTTGCCTTTGATGGCCATCGGCACACTGGTTTGCTCTGACAATCGAGTTAAGAATGCGGGGGTGGTTTCATCTCGCTGCTCAATGCGAGCAAATTGAAAGTCAGGCGTATCAGGCGCTTTGATAAACGATAGGCCGCTCTCTTTTGCCCAAGACTGTGCAACGCGCTCAAACGTGACATTCTCTTGTACCAAGCACTGCTGATTGTCGATAAAACCTCGCTTGATGGTGGGCGGTTTGGCGTTTGCACCGACCATCACATCATCAGGCCCAATCTTGAAGGACACTTCATCAATACTGAACTCTCCCCACAACCACTCGTGACGCTGACCGCTTTCATCTAACCAGCCAATGCCTGGCGTTAAGGTGTCCCCTTTGGTGGGATACCAGGCCTGACAAAAACGGCGGTCTTTGTTAAACAAAGTGAGAGACAAGGTATCTGTACCGGTTTGTTTGCTTTCCATCACATCGGTATAGGTCATGGACTTGACATAGCGACTGAGCTCAGCGGTCACATCCTTTCCCGCCCAGTGCAAAATGGCGAATGGACGGATAAGCCCTGTTGCGGTTATGCCCATGGTGGCGTCTCCACAGTGACTGTGTTCACCACTTTCACCGCAGGGATGTTGACGGTTTCCCCTCCGCTAAAGGTAAAGCTGGTCATGGCTCGGGTCAGCTCACGGTTGGCATCAAATAGCGCATCGACTAAGGTTTGATTGGTGACGCTATAGGCGCGATAACAAATCTGCTCCCAGCGCTCGCTCTGGCGTGCAATTAAGGTATTCATGAACGCACTTCCACGATGTCCAGTTGATAGTCCACACTGGTCACCACGCCACTAGGCAGCGTTTGAATATTGGTGCGGGTGATTTTACGAATACAAAACTGCCCATGCACCATTGAGCCCACGACCAAAGCGCGAGGCACGCCATTTTCGCCCATTAATTCGAGCCGCTTGGCCATCTTTGTGATGTCGACAAAGTGATTATTAAAGGTCAGATCCAATAAGGCGGTGTGCTCATCTTCACCCATATTCTGGTGCGCGGGATAACCGTTAATGAGGTCTTGTTTGTTGATCTTAAAAGTGCGCGAGTCGCTGATTTTGTTTGGCGTGAAGCGCCCCTTAAAGACTAAATCACCAAAGCCGCCCCACTGGGAATAATTCGTTGTTTGTTCTGTCATCTATGATTCCTCATCACTGATGGTGTGACTCTTACCCGTGAGAAGGCTCTTGGCGGTGATCTCAGTCACATCAGGGTTGGTAAAATGTTTGTGTACGGTGAGCACCAATGTGGCTTGCCAATCTTCGCGCCAAGTAAAGAGATCGTCTTTGGGGTCAAAGTCATCGTCTTGTTTTGGCTCACTCCAGCCGGATGATGTTTTTCGAGCATCGGAAATCTCTGCATCGCCCACGACCGTCAGCCGCTCCCAGAATTCACCAAAGCCAGCAGGCAAGTCTTCACCAATGTCTTTTAAAATAATCAGGTCATGGGTGAGATAATCGGTCATGCGCAGGTTGAGTTGTATCTGCTGACTAGATAAAAAACACTGCGTGTTCCCGCCGCTGACCCTGGCTGAAATCACCACATCAAGGAGCATTTCATAAGCAGCGAACGAGGCTTGTGTCGTCAGTGCCAGCCGATTCAACGCGCGGATACCATTGAACATCACACGCACTTCTTTTCTGGCCACCGCATTGGAGGGCTCAATCACCGCTTGCATGCCAAGTGAGGTTTCCAGTGTTTTCTCTAATGTTCGAATCACTTTCATTGGATTGCTGCCTTTAACTGCTCTAATGCCATTTCTTGCTGCGCTTGTTGCTGCTCGGGACTTAAATACATGAACTCACGACTGGAGACTTTGATTTGCGGCGTTCGGATGTACAGCACATAGAACACGCCTTTCTCTGCGCCTTTGTTGTTTCGGTTGGCTTTAGTCTTCACCTTTTGACCAAAAGCCTTACCCCCCAAGGGTGCTCGTCCCATGATGGAATGAGGCCGGTAGAAAATCTTCCAGCCTTGAAGCTCTAATCCTTCCAAGGTTTTACGCACCCCATACACCTCGGAGCGTTTCTTTACCTGCTTGTTGACCGGTATGGCGAGCTGTTTGGCTTTCTTCGCTTTGATCACGCCGCCATTGTTAATCAGTGGCGCATGGGCTTTGTTGGTGCCTATGCGGTATTCCTCTTTGCCAGCCTTGTACGTCAATGAGGCGTAGGTTTCACCTGTATCAAACAGGGGGTTAGCCCCTGCGTTCTTGGTGTTTTTGGTCAGCGGAGCATTGGGTTTAAACGTGCCGTTTTTCATGTTGTTGCGCACACACTGCAAACCAAAGGGAGCCAACGTCTCTGGCAGACCCTCAATCGCTTTGGTGGTGTTATGCAATGCATCAAGAAAACCTTTCATCGCTGATACGCTCCATTGAACGGTGTTTGAACCAGGCTTAAATTCTGCCTTTTATTTAGCGGCCATCTGCCGAACGGAAGTTAATCAACCCTTCGGGGGATAAGCTGCACGCTCACGAGAACAATAAGAAGGAAACCCCATGGCCCCACGCTCAAAGGTGGAATTGCACGGGCTGCTTGAGCGCGTCATTGAGATGTACACCGTGGACAAAATGAAGCTGGACGATATCGCGGAGGCGCTCAAAGAAGACGGCTTTGATATTTCACGTTCGTCAGTGCATCGTGTGCTTCGTAGTAATCAGGAGTTGATTGAAGAGCAGCGTCTGGTTCAAGAGCAGGCAGAGGTCTTTCTAAAGGAATTCAAAGACAGCCCCAACACCGATATCTCAGAGCTGAACTTACAAATCATGCAGCGCTACATGTTCAAAGTATTGCGTGAATTGGAGTTTGGTCCTGAGTCATTTAAAGATCCGAACAAGCTGGCCAACTTGTTAGCGCGACTATCGGATGCACAGGTGAACCTTGACCGATTGAAAGTTGAGTTTCGTAAAGGGGTCGATGCGGCAAAGGCCGAGTTTGAAAGTCAGCTTACCGATATACTCAAAGAGACGCGCCCCGAGCTCTTGCTTGAGTTGGTCAGCATCATTCAGAAAATTCGTGTCGACCAAAAAACGAAACGAGGCCGTCGATGAGCGGCCTCTTTGGTGGATTGTCCGATGCGGATTTAGAGAATATTCGAGACAGTGCGCATATCGCCGCTGAGGACAAATGCGCCACGAAGAAGACCCAAGCCCAAGCGCGGCGTGATTTAGCCCGAAAAGAAAAAGAAGAAAAGGCGCGTCGAAAGCGCCGTGCCAAATCTAAACGTGACTTTGCATATTTCTGTCAGACCTATATGCCGGATGCGTTCACACTTGAGTTCAGTGAATACCAGCTCGCACTGACTCGCTTGGCCGCCAATCGAAATTTGAATCATCAAGACGAAGCGCTGTTCAAAGCGCTCATTGACCCGCGCGACCACGGTTTTATCAAACAGCCCCTTGCGCTTGAAAACGGCAAGCGTGGTCAGTATGAGGGCATTCTCGATATCGAACCACGCGATCACGGTAAAACCACCCGTAATACTCAGGCCATGCCTTTATGGCTGGCGCTTAATCATCCTGGTTCATTCATTGTGATTTGTGGTGCGTCTGCCGATAGCGCCAAAGAGATGATGGACGCCATCAAAGATGACTTAGAAGATAACGAACTGATTCTGGATGATTATGGGGAGCAGCGAGGTAACACCTGGACTAAACGCAAAATCAAACTGGCCAATGGCTCTTCCATTGTGGCGGTCGGTCGTGGGCAGCGGCTGCGTGGTATTAAAAACAAGTACCAACGTCCGACTCACATTATCTGTGATGACTTGCTCGATGACAAAGAGGTGGAATCGCCGACACTGCGTCGTCAGGCGGAGCGCTGGTTCAAACGCGTTATTATGAATCTGGGCAAAGGGGCGCTGACCATCATCGCCAACACCATCATGCACCCAGACGATTTACCGTCACGTCTCCTTAAACAAATTGAAGATGGCCGTTTGCCTAACTGGTTGGGGCTGCGCTTCAGTGCCATTACCCCGTCGGGGCATTCCTTATTTCCAGCACGTTGGAGTTTGCAAGAGTTAGACAATAAACGTATCGCGTCAGGCAGTGCTTGGTGGACGGAATGGATGAACCGTCCTATCGCCGATGAAGAGGCCGACTTTAAGGAAGAGTGGTTTGTCTACTTCAAACCTTATGAATTAGATCTTCGAGATTGCACCATTGGTATGGCGATTGACCCTGCTACGGGCCTTAAAAAAGGTGACTGGTCCTTTATTGCCGTGGTGGCTCGACACAAAATTACCATGGTGGATCATGTGTTGTTTGCCAAAGGCTGGAAAGAGTCTGACCTTAAGTTTGCCCAACGCATTGTGGATGTGTTTCTACAACACAGGCCGTCCTTTGTGATGTTCGAAACCGTTGCGTTCCAGAAGATTTACAAAAAAGAAGTGATGCGTTACGCCAAGAAGAAAGGCGTGCGCCTTCCAGTTCGTGAGTTCAAAGGGGGCAATAAGCAAGTGCGTATCAAGTCGCTCTCGTCACAGGTAGAGAACGGACTTATCCAATTCTTAGAGACTCAGACGCTGCTTCGTCAAATGTTTTTAGAGTTCCCTCGTGGCCATGATGATGGGCCCGATGCGGTGGAGATGGCCATCAGTGGATTCGAGTCTGGTTTTGTGGGCGGCGCAACACCACAAACGCCCAAGTCAATCAGTAGCGCCGCGAAAGCGCTCTCACGCTTTGGTGGTGGTGCTTTGCGACGAATGATGCGTTAGGAGTCTCTATGTTCAACAAACTCGCAGAAATGAAAACGAAACTCAGCGATGTGCTCTCCATGCTGCGCAAGCTGGTGTGTATTGGCAAAGTGAGCAAAGTGGATGCCGAGCTAAGGCGCGTAAAGGTGACTTTCCCTGGTCTACGTTACCCTGAGTCAGATTGGTTGCCTGTGCTGGGCTTTCGTAGTAAGAACGTGAGCATTTCGTGCAACCTTGAGCCTGGTGAGCAAGTGCTGTGTCTGTTCATTCCTAGCGGTTCAATGATGTCTGGTTTTGTGCTTGGCTCGATGGCGAACAAATCAGCAAAGCCCTATATCGCGAATGTTGATAAGTTTGGTGTCCGGTTTAAAGACGGCACAATTTTGGAATATGACCAAAGTAGCGCAACGGGCGTATTAAAAATTAAAGGTAACGAACCTGCTCTCATCGTAAACGAGTCCGGTGTAACCATTGATAGCCCTAAATACACCGTCAATGCACCGACCATTTTACTCAATGGTCAAACCCATATTACCAAAGCGCTGACGGGGGATATGACAGCAACATTTACCGGACTCGTCGGGGCCGCAGGATATGGTAGTACAACGGGGGGGGCAGCCGTGATGAACAGCGGTGCCACCATGAAAGGCTCGGTGACCATCAATGGTGTCACAGTCGCCGTGATTAGCCATAAACACAATGACGCAGAAGGCAGACCAACGTCCACCGCAAACCAATAAATGACAAAACGCCCTCAGAGCGATTCTGAGGGCGCTTAATTTCTATCGGGTGTGAATGTTCAAATAATTTTATTCAAACTCATTCAAACCGGATTTCAAACGAATTCAAACGGGGTACGCATGACCTACTCACTCAAATTTGCAGGAAGCGGACGAAACACCGATTTGGTGGCCGATATCAAGCAGTCACTTTTTATGATTGTGTACACCGGCAAAGGCGAACGGATTTATATGCCGGATTACGCAGCGGATGCATTGGAGTACATTGATAAGCCTCAATGGGAAGTGCAAGGGTTGAAAGTGTCCATTGCTGAATCGGTGGCTAAGTATGAGCCTCGAGTCAAACTCGACAGTATTGTGGTCACTCAAACCGATTTGCCACAGGGCATTATTGGCATTAAGCTTTCTTGCCAAATCCTCGCCACGGGGCAAAGTGACGTGTTCGATTTTACTAACGCTTAAGCCTGCCGAACGGAAATTATCCTCCAATAATCTCAGATACTGACTCCACTGATGAACAGGAGACAGTATCCATGGCCGAATTACTTCACGGCATCCGAACCATCGAATCGCTCACAGGTCCCATTTCGGTCATCGAAGTGTCGTCCAGTGTGATTGGTGTGTTTGGCACCTCTGAGTTGGCAGAGCCATTAAAGCTCTACCACACCACCAATTACGATGACGCGAAGAAGGCCTTCGGTGAAGGCTCGCTCGCCAATGCCATTCGTCGCGTTCACCACTATGTACCAAGCAACTCCATTCTATCAATCCCTTTAGGTAAGGACAGCGACTTCCCTGACGTTGAAACGCCAGCGGTCTCTGGCGTCACGATGAGCACATCCAGTGTCGCTATTTATATTGATGATGGCGCAAGCTTACCTGTCACGATTTTAAACCCTCACACTTGTCGCATTGCGTACAGCTCGGACAATGATCTCATTGCGACCGTGGATGCTAATACGGGCGTGGTAACGCCTGTGAAAGCCGGTATTGCTAACATTACCGCCTTGGTCACCTTTAATGATGGTGAGAATGACGTAGATGAGGCCCATGTCTATGGCGTGACGGTCGCACAAACCAATCCAAACGCAGGCAAGACCATGAGTCCAGCGACGCTGGGTGATTCTGTTGCGACAGCGTTCTTAGGCGCAGACTCTCAGCCGAACGCGTTAACCAATACGTATGAGCAAACTGCTGTTTGGTCGATTGATGATGAAGCCATTGCCTTGGTTGATAGTAGTGATGGCACGATCACACCACTTTCAGAAGGTCAAACGGTGGTCGCCGTGAAGCTCGCACCCAAGAGCAACGTCAGCTACACCAATGACAACGATATGACCATTAATGTGGGGGATGTTGCTGGCATTGAGCTCACTTATGTACTGACCGTTTCCCGTGTCACCGATGCGCTGTTGGCTAAATTCATGGAAGCACTGCCGCTACTGCGTAAAGCGAAACAGAGCTACGGCTTTTCATCCAAAATCAACATGGCTCCAGGCATTTTACACAAGGATGGCGCAATGGGACTCGCTGTGGCAGCGGTCAGTACTATCCGCGGCATTTGGGTGGGAGATATGCCAGAGCATATTTCAACAGCCACTGAGGCGTACGCTTGGAAGAAAAAGTACACCTCACAACGAGCGTATGTCGGCTGGCCACGTCCAAAAGTATTAGATACCGACGGCGCAACGGTGGTTGATTGGTACGCGCCAAGTCTGTGTGGCCTCCTTGCTCAGGTAGACCGCAACCAAACCGAGCAGAACATTGTGCCGGAAACCGGTTACTGGTGCTCGCCATCAAACTACGTCATGGCCGATGTGATTGGCCCTTCCATTGAGCTCGATTACATCCCAAGCGATCCATCGTGTGATGTGAACTACTTAAACGTGAACGGCATTGCCACGCTGATGAACCATGGCGGTTGGAAGAACTTTGGTAACTACTCCACCGCGTTCCCAACCAAGAGCGATTACCTGTCATTTATTTCAGTTCGCCGCACAGCCGACATCCTAGAAGAAAGCATTGAGGACGCCACTCGTCAGTTCTTAGACTTTCCGATGTTCACCAGCCCAACGGACATTGCTAATACGACCTGTGGCCGCGTGAAAGATACGGTGAACGATTATCTTCGCTCGAAAGAAGGCACCGCATTGGTGTACAGCAATGTGTCAATTGATGCCGGTGACAACCCGCTCACCAATCTGATGCAAGGCAAAATTAAGTACCGCTATCGAATGACACCGCCTGTGCCTATGCAGAGTGTGGAATTTGAAGCTGAAATTTACGTTGAAGGGTTAGAAAGCGCCTTTAACAAACTGATTGCATGAGGTAAGTCATGGCAGAGAAAAGTGTGGTCTGGCGTGACCAGATGGCGTTCATTAATGAAACCCAATACGTCGGACGCGTAAAAAACGCCAGCAGCGACCTACAGCGCAAGATGGCCACGGTGGGCGGCTTAGGTGGGCTGGGTGATGTCGAAGTGCCAACCGGCAAGTACGAAGCCCCAACGGCAACGGTGGAGTTTCAATCGGTGGCGCTTGGCGATGTGGCTCAGCTGACCAATAACGATGGGTGGATCAAGCTGCGCCTAACGGGACAAGTACGCATGCTGGATTCCGAAACAGGGACCAAGATTATTGATGCGGGTATTACTCGTATTCATGGGTTTGTGAAAAATCCACCGGTTCCTGGTTATAACGATGAAGGTTCGCCGTACACCGCCAACATTGCTGTGCATTTTATTGAGATCAGCAATACCTCTGGACGCGTATTCATGCTCGACATGCAAACCGGTGCGAAATACCCGCCGGATGCACCAGGGCAATTTGGTATCACCGTGACCTTGTAAGGAGTCGATATGCGAATTCGTAAGTTGGAAATTGTGGCAGATGGCATTCAAAAAAATGGTCAACCCGTCACGAAAGCGCAGCTCGAATCGGTGGTTCGCCATTATAAATCGGACGCCCGCCCGCCTGTGACCCCAGGTCACCCAACCAAAGGCAGCGATCAGATTGCCGCGTTGGGGCGAGCGTCCAACCTCAGAACGGAAGCTGGCAGTGGCGATAAAAGTGGAAAAACCGTCCTTGTGGGTGAGGTGATTTACACCCCCGAGATGGAAACACTGGAAGACTCAGGCAAGTTTGAAGGTTTCAGTGCTGGCATCCATCCAGTACCGGATAAAGAGGGTGAGTGGTACATGCACCACCTTGCCTTCTTGGGGCAGCTTCCTCCGGCGGCGGACACGAAAACCCGTGATGTGGTGGATCTAAGCGATAGCGACTTTTGTGATGACGCTATCTATCTCAGTGCAGATGTCGGTACTCAACCTGGCTCTGATGACAATGAAACAGGAATAACCATGAAGAAAGACGAACTCAAAACGCTGCTTGGCGATGTCGTCAAAGAGCAGCTTGACGGTATGGGGATTAAACCTAATACGCCGCCAGTTAAAAAAGAAGGTGAGCAAAACAAAGATGGAGAGCCGACTAAGACCGATGACGACAAATCAAACGGTGCGGTTACTGCGATGCAAGAAACGTTGGCAGGCGATCGTAAGGAAACACTGACCGAGCTAGCGGACTCGCGTGAAATGAGCGACGAGCTTCGCAAGAGTGTGAAAGTCATGATTGAAGGTGCTTCGTCGATTGAACTTTGCGCATCAGGCGACGGTAATCGTTACAGCCAGCTCAAAGGTATGCTGACTGCGATGCCTGAAAAGAGCGCGACCCCACCTAAAAAGTCAGCGTGGGATGCATTGACTCAAAATCTAGAGCTTGCCGATGGAGGCAATGCTCAAAAAGATAACTTTGATCCGGAGGGTTGGTAATGGAATTTGGAATGAAAACCACCATCAAGGGCGCACCCGCCATTGTCGGCAGTTATACCGGTGGCAACGTCATCCAACAAATGATGGTTAATGGCATCACCGATTTAGAGCCAGGTCATGCCGTGGTGATCACTGATGGCATGATCACTGGGCGTTGGGACGGCTCCCCGTTGATCACCGTTCAAGATGATGGCGCTGGTAATCTTACCGTCACTCAAGTGACGCTAGGGGTAGTCACCACCAAACAAATGAAAGGTGATGGGTCTGTTTCAGTACTTCGCCTTGGCGCGTACCTTCGCGACCGTGTGGTGCTTGCGGATGATTCAGCGCTCACTGCGTCTAATGAATTTACGCTGTCTTGCGTTCAACTCTTTGCAGAAGGTGCCTGGTTATGAGTCCTCTAGAGCAACAAAAAGCCAAACAAGATGGTGTGTTTTCCAAAGCGCTGCGTGACGCGTCGAATGCCTTTGTTCAAATGGGCGCTCACCCACGCACACTTCTGCACCATTCACGCCGTAACGATTTGATTGAGCAAGCCATCGCGAAGCTTCAGCTCTTAAAGCGTGAAGGGGAGGCTTACCATCAATTAGGTCAACCGATTGTGGAAGCAAAGTTAAAAGCGGATGTAGAAAATAATTCAAACGATAACTTAAAGCTTGAGCCTGTCGGTTTTCGTAAAGTAGATGACTCACCGGTTGTGTACTCAGAGCTTGGCGTTGATGTGCAAAGCGGTGGTTTGAATCTTGTTCTCAATAACCCTTACGAGCAAATCGTAAAGTACACCTCTAGTGATGAAGCCGTGGCCACCGTCGATGAAAAATCAGGACTAATCACTCCTGTTAGTGACGGTGAAGTAACGATTCATGTTGCCCTAACGAAAAAAGGGGAATACCCACGCGTCGAAGATAGCGTTGGTTTGGTGATTGCGGATGAGCCAAAAGAAGACTCAGAGCCATCTCCCGATGGTGACGCGCAATCAGACAACAACGCTTCTGAGTCAGGCTCTGAAAAATAACCCCACCCATTAATGCATGCCGCTGTTTAATAAGCGGTTATAAAGAGAACAAAGCATGGATATTATTGATATTTTACGCGGTCTGTTAGCCCCTCAAGAGTGGGCAGAGCTGCTAAACAACTACAAAAAGCGCAAGTCAGTGCCAATGCGTATTCGCAAGAAGGTGTTTGGGGAGGCGGTGTTTTACCCAAGCGTGCGCATCCCCTGGAATGTGCTCAAAGAGACCCTGTCTAACATTCCGGTGGTACGCCGTGGTACGAAAGCGTATCAGCTTGGTGGCAATGACTTAGAAACTCAATCTATCGAGCCACAAGGTTTTTCGACGGTATCGCATGTGTCAGCGGCGGAGCTCAACAACCTCAAGGCATTAGGCTTAAAGAACATTCAAAAGTTTTTTGAAATGCTTCAGTTTGGTGTGATGCGCAAGATTGAAGTCTCAACTGAAGCGCTGTGTGCTCAATCGCTGACAGGTAAGATTGCCTACCCAATGAAAACCGCAGACGGCGCAATGGAATTGTTCGAAGTGGATTTTGGGGAAACCCTTCGCTACAACTTTGACAGCTCACTGAAAGCCACAGACGCCACCATCGAACAAGTGTACACCGCCTTGCAAGAAATGGATGAAACCATTCAAGCGAAAGGTTATGGCGCAAACTTGGAAGTATTGAGTGGTAAAACGTTGTTTGCTCGCATTGTCACCTTAGCAGGGAAAAATAAATCCAACGTGCTCGATGTGAAAGTCAGCAAGGGGCAAGTCAATGTAGGCGGCTACCTCATTAATCTTGAAAATGGTTCATACGAAACCATGGTAGGCGGTACGAAAACCCGCGTAAAAACCGTTGATGATGACAAGATGGTGATGATTGACCTTGAGGCAGGCCACACACCGTACTATGCCGCGCTCGATGATTTGGACGCAGGCCTTCAGGCCTTACCTTTCTTCTCGAAAGTAAAGAAAGTCGACGATCCAAGTGGCGCGGATGTGTACACCATGTCAAAGCCTTTGCCTGCGGTTGTCGTGGATGCCATCTGCTGGGCCGATGACGCACTGAAGTAAGGAGTGATAATGGCTATTACCCTTACCGAGTTAAGAGCGATGGTCAGCATCCAGGGAGTATCGAGCTCCCTGGATGAGCAAATCTACCACTCCTTAACTTACAACGATGAGAACAACACTCAAACTGCTTGTCAATCAGCCGCGCGTTGGTGCTATGCCTATCTTGGTCAAAAGAATGCCTTGTCTCGCCTTTATAGCGAGGATGACAAAGAAGTGTTGGCTGAAGGCATGACTCAAAGGGCGATTTACGAGTTAGGTGAAATTAGCGAGTTTGATTTTGATGATCGCAAAGACGAAGCGCTCGCATTAATCAACGCCTTGCTTGGTCTTAATCATGGCACTGAAAGCGGTGCTCAATACACAGGAGTTGCGATTGCCCATGATAAAGAATCTCACATTATCGTCCCTTATCGCTCGGCTTCCCACCGACGTTATCGTTAATCACTACCCATTACCAGCAGAGCTCGGCAACGCTCGCTACCAAAGCAGCAACTACTATTTTGGGGCCATTCGCGCCATGCTGCTCGATGAAGAGGTGGCATCAAGCATTGAAATGCGTCATGCCACGGCCATGACGGTGCCCTACGTCATGGAAGGCTCAACCAGTGACATCGAGTTTTACAACGAGGTGATGGCAGACTTTGATTTAGAAATGTTGATGGAACAGATGTTAAGCGCGACGGAATTTGGTTTTATGCCAGTGGAGCTTATCTGGGAGAAATTCGGCTCACAGCTTTGCCTCACCCACTCAGAGCCCAAACGCCCTGAAGACTTCCGTCTATTAAAGGATGGTACCTTAGTGTACGGCGCTGTGGACTACACAGCGAAAACGCCTGTAGCAGGGAAAGTCATTCCCGTGCTGCGCAATGCGACCACTGAGCGTCCATACGGCGAAACTATCTTAGAGTCAGTGTGGCCTATTTGGCAAAGTAAGTGGATCAGCTGGGCCAACATCGAGCGCCTTGGTGAGAAGTACGCGATCCCAACGGCGATTGCTCTGGCTGAAAATGCCAATGGCGGGGATGACGTACAAGCGATTGCCAACTCGTTAGCCCCTGTGATGAACGGAGATGCGGTGGCACTCTCTGGTGTAAAAGAAATCGTCACCCTTGATGCCAACGGTAAGGTGGATGAACTACTTCGAACCATTGAATACATTGATAACAAAATCGCCAAGCGCATCACCGGTCAAACCTTGACGAACGGTAATCAAAAATACGGCTCTCGGTCATTGGGTGAAGTCCATGAAAGAGCGGGCATGCGCGTCTCCAAACGCGATGCTCGCATGGTGCATAAGACACTTAATGATACGCTGCTTAAATGGATTTTCTTAGCCAATGGTCGTGAAGGCAGCCTCAAAATTCGAGTGGATGAGGACGCTTATAAAGAGTTGGTGAACAACATTGTCGACAGCCCCTCTTCCAGTCGTGAATCCACGTATCTTTCAGATGCACCAGGAAAGCATTTATGTCTGCTTTAAAGAGTCTTGATAAAAAAGAGATCGATAACCTCACTAAATTACAGCGCCTCGAAAATGAGGCGCTTTCATTAACCGTCAAAAGCCTTTCAAGCGAACTGGAAGCCGCGTTCAAAGCGTATTCAAACCCAGGCGATATCGATATCACCCAAGTGACAACGCAATACACCAACATCTATGCCGCTTCGATGATGGTGAGCTGGCTGCTGGGCCAAGCGCATATCCATAATGCGATCAATGATGCCAGCGATAAACCTATCGAACTCACTTACGCGCCGATTTATCTTGCCGTGGATGAGGTGCCTTTTCAGGAAGCGATTGATTCACTCAAAGCTATGATACCGACCGATACCAAAGCGTATCGTCAAATGGAAGCGGCGATGAAGCTGCGCGCCTTTACGGTCGCGAACGTCTCCAGTATTGATGCGGTCAATCGCGTCAAAAAACGTTATGAAGACGCATTAGAAAGCGGAGCATCACGCTCTGAAACGTTAGGGAACCTCCGTCAACTTCTTGAGCAAGAAGGACTCTCTCAGGTCAATCCTTATTGGTTAGAGTTGCATTATCGCAACAATATGATGACCGCATATAACTCAGGCCGTTGGACTCAGATTGCCTATAACGACTTGGTGGAGTTTCTGGTTTATTCGTCGGTGCTCGATTCAGGCACCACAGAGCTGTGCAGAAAGCTCGATGGCGTGATTAAGCCCAAAGACGATCCATTTTGGGAAAGCTTTTACCCGCCCAACCACCATAAGTGCCGTGCGACAGTGTCAGTGTTGTCACGCAAGCAATATGAAGCACTACCCGCATCGATGCGACAGGCCTCAGCCGAAGTCAGTGGCACAGACTTGGATAAGGATGCGACGACTGGCAAAGAGCATCAGTTTACTAGCTCGCCATTAGTATCAATGAAAACGCTGCCAGCATCGATGATGGAGCGGGCGCAAAAATATGGACTGACCCAAAGCATTCTCAACTACTCTCACGCACAAAGTAAACACGTCTTAAAAGAGCAAGCAGAAGCTGTCGCTAAACAAGGTTTATCTGTGACCACACTCAATAACGCGATAAAGCAATCGCCAGAGCTAGAGCCGTTTCGGGAAATGATACAAGAGAAGTTGATGACCTCGCCTGATGAGGTGTTGTTCGCTTTTGATGAGCTGGGAAGTGGTGAATTTTTACCTAGCGTGCAGTTTGTGCTTGAGTTAGATGATTCACTCAGAGGCGTAGCGTTTGCGAGTGCGTATGGCAATACACGGGTCTACCGAGTAAGCGCTATCGCTCAGCAAGTGCTTTCCAAACAGATGTTTATTGAAGTGCGATAACAACCTTTCATTTTAATTATTTCAATTGCTTGATTTATAGGCAGTATGACCGCATAACAATACATTGTATTCGTCAAATATTTAGTCCTTATGCAAATCAAAAAAGAATTTGATTACTATCAAACATTACACCAAACCATAACGCATGCTTTGCTTCATCTATTGTTCCAAGTATCGGCTAGCTCGCGTTTCGTACCCATTGCAAAGCGTAATGAGATTTTATTGAAATATCTAAAGCCGAAAATGAGTGATAAGGCTTACGCTGCGATTAAAAAAGACATTCGCTTGATGCTTCAAGCGGCTCGAACAAAAGAAGGGAACTTAGAGATGAAGCTCTATCAACTTAATGACCAGGCTAAAAAGACCAAGCTCGCTGGTGCGGAGAAGCTGTATTCACTGCTCGTGCACCTATATGACGAAGAAGGCATTGAGTCGAGGCTTTTTGAGGAAGGAACTGAGGCAGAACCGAGTGTTTTGTATATGTTAGAAGAACATATTGAACAGGGTTTCGACAATATGACACAGATTAGCCCTCTGTCTATGTTAATTCAACATGAGAGAGCGTATGACCTCATTGACAGTATTCATCGACATGGTTTGTTTATCGCAGAAATGAAAGAGTGGAATGCAAAAACGCATCAAGCTCACCTGCTGTTACATCCTGCAGAGCTCTAATTAACTCAAGTTATCATCACAAAGCACTGGCTATTCCCGGCACACCATACTAGTGTCGTGTTCACGTTGAATTTACATGGAATTTCAGCATGTTAACGATTAAACCTGAACATAAAACGCTGGTGAGTTTGATTATTGAACAGTCTAAACAAGGTCATGTTGACCCTATCTCTGTATCCCAAATGCTGCCTGAGCACTCTGTCCATCACGTGGCCTTTGTTATCGAACAGCTTTCACAACAGCCCTATCCTGATTTAACGCAATTAATTCGAAATAATTAACTGTATAAATACACAGTTCCTCGTGATAAGGTTGATCGGTGTTTTGATGCCTTGAGTACCTGAGACCCAAGACCTTTTTGATAAAGGAATTGGAGAGGAAGCAACAAAACGCCGCCAGCTTTAATTCGTTATTGCTGGCGGCTTTCAACCGCTATTTGTGTTCAAGGCTCTTGCTAACAGGAGATAAGAATGCACCAACACACATTGCACGATGGCCGTGCCAGCCTCATCCATGCCGATTGTTTAACCTACCTTAAAACGCTTGAAGACAACTCCGTTGATCTGATTTTAACCGACCCACCATACTTCCAAGTCAAACGTAATGCCTGGGACAATCAGTGGCCAGATGTCGCTTCATTTCTAGCCTGGCTCGATGAAGTGCTTCTCGAGTTCTGGCGAATCCTTAAACCCTCAGGAGGTCTTTATCTGTTCTGTGGTTCAAAGCTGGCCAGTGATACTGAAATTCTCATCAGAAGCCGCTTTGAAGTGTTTAACCACATCATTTGGGCCAAACCGTCAGGCCCATGGCGAAGAATGCACAAACCGGACTTGCGCATGTTCTTTCCGTCCACCGAACGTATTTTATTTGCTGGCCACTATAACGCTGAAGGCTATGCCAAAGGTTGCTCTGGTTACGCTTCTCAATGCAATGAGCTCAAGAAACACGTATTCAAACCTTTGATGGATTACTTCATCAATGCTCGTAAACAACTTGGTGTGACAGCAAAAGAAATCAATGCGGCAACAGGGACACAAATGTGCTCTCATTGGTTTAGTGAAAGCCAATGGAAACTCCCCAACAAAGCGCAATACCAAAAGCTTCAACAGCTTTTCGCAAGTAAAAAGGGAGAATTAACGAAGACGCATGGCGACCTAATGGAGGAGTATGACGCTTTAAAAAATAACTACCAAAACTTGGTATTGGAATACGATGATCTAAAAGCGCAATACGAACATTTACGTCGACCGTTCTCCGTCACCAGTGAGGTGCCTTATACCGATGTCTGGCAGTTTGCACCGGTGCAATATTATCCAGGTAAGCATCCCTGCGAAAAACCACAAGACTTACTGCAACATATCATTACCGCCAGCAGCCGTGAACATGATGTGGTGCTCGATGCGTTTATGGGCAGTGGCTCTACAGGTAAGGCGTGTTTGAGTTTAAATCGACGTTTTATCGGCATTGAAATGGAAGAGGAAACGTTTGAACAAACGCTGGAGTCGATGAGAAATATTCAATATTAGTTTGTAACTTAAAAAGAAAAGGCGCTTAATTGCGCCTTTGTCATATTGAGTTGTACAGCCACTCGTCCGCTTCATTGAACATCTCTTCCAAAAGCGCATGGGCTTTCTCTTTTTTGGTTTTATCCCTTTCCATGATGTCCAGATGATTGTTTTCACCCTTGCGAATACGGACACAAACATCGGGATCGAGTACCGACAAACGCTTTTGAATTTCAGGCTCAATCAAAGAGAATGTCCCTTTGGGTAAACCAGAAGCTTTGACGATCATATCAACGCGCATAATAAACTCTCCTTTTAAATGTACTGTATGAAAACACAGTATATTTATTTTTAGTCGAGGTCAACATGATCCATATCTTTCCAAAGATCATCCATCACATCATGCAATGTCTGTTTGAGCTGAGGCGTCATATCACGCAGGGCTGCCACTAAGGTTTGTGCCATCACATCGGCCTCAGAGCTCACCGCTTCCAGTTGAATGACAGGTGCAAAACTCACTTCGATTGTGGCTGGTGGCTGACTGATGGCGTTTCTGGGTTGCATTGTCGCAGATTGAACTGTTTGCTCCACTTGAGCGACAGCCTGTTGGTTAACAGGATCATCCTTACCATTGAAAATATCGTATAACCAACCTGCAATCTCATCACCCGCCACAGAGCCAGCAATCGCACCAGGGACGGCACCAAAGCCACCAAACAAACTCCCCGCGAGACCGCCTAGTGTGGTTCCAGCCGTGGCTCCAATACCACGCCAAACTCCTTCCGTATCTCCTTCAATGGCGCTCATGCCAATAGAGGCCGCATTCAAAGCCGTACCAATGACGGGGAGTTTCTTGAGAGCGCCTTTACCACCATTTATTACTTTTTCCCCAGCAGAGGACCACGGGCTTGCTCCTTTGGCGACATTGTTTACTGGTTTCGTGGCTGACTTTGTAAATAATCCAGTTGAGGTCGTACTTAGAGCTCGACCCACCACTGGCAGCTTTTTGAGAACACCTTTACCGCCATCCATTACCTTTTTCCCCGCACTCGACCAAAAGCTCGGCCCTTTAGCGACCTTCGCCACCGGCTTAGCCGCAGATTTGGTAAATAAGCCACTAAACATGCTCGCAGGTTTGAAGCCACCTTGAGAGCCCATTGCAGTGCCAAGAATTTTACCCAAGGCTTTTTTACCAAGGCGGGCAGCAATCATTCCCCCGAAAGCTGTTGCGCCTATGCCGCCGACAAGACCCGCATAACCCAATCCAGAGTTCTCGTTCATAGCTCCAGTCGCGGAGCCTGTCACATTGGAAACCGCTGTCCCTAAGTCATCAAACTTATCGATTAACTTAGCCGCACTGTTCGATACTGTGTCAGTCGTCGCATTGAATGATTGCTTGGCTTTGTCGATAGAAGTTGATACTCCTTGAGCGGCATCATCAAGAGAATCAACACCGTCAAAGACCTTTCCCCCTTCTTGCAGACCTTGCTGCATTGCGTCTAAACCGTTGGTACCAATATCTTCAGAGAGGATTGTGCCACCGATGGCTTCAAGAATGGGTTTGACGGTGGCAGCATCGGTTTTGTTTGCACTATTCACTAGAGCCAATAGTGCTGCATAGTTGTTACCTGGCGCATTGCCTGTTTCAACGTCACTGCGTACTCGGTAAGCGGCTTCTTTAATTCGGTTACGCAAATCGGTATCCGTGATGGCATCAATGGTGCCCGCTTTATCGCCTTGCCCCACCAATTTGGCAAACTCATCGCTATCACTAAAACGAGCCATAAAGGATTCTTTAAATGAATCACCTACCTTATCTGTATTCCAAACACCGGCTTGACGGGCGCGAACAATAGAGGCTGCAAATTGGTCAAATGAAATCTTGTCACCGAGTAGAGGCGAGTATTCAGCGAAAGTATCGAGCAAATCCCCATTAGCATCACCGACCATTGAGCTGGTGGCGTAAACCTTATTCGCAGCCTCCTCGATGCTGATGCCGAATCCTTTTGAAATATTGGCAAGGGCGCGAACGGTTTCGGGTGAGGAATAGTCAGGGAAAATCTTTTGTAATTGGATAGTGGCTTTTGTTAATGCCTGAGTATCTTCGTCACCTAAATTTTGCTGTTTAGCGAGGGCTTGAGTAGCGAAAATGCTCTCTTGGTCTGCACCATACATCCGAATCAAGTCGGTACGAAATTGGCGTTGAGAGGTCGATTGCACCTCTTCTAATGAATAGCTACTGCGAGCAGCAAGGAGACGTTCATTTCGAGACTTATCATTCCCCGCCCAGGCGAAGCCTGCTGATGCCATGGCCCCTCCAGCAATCGCCCCCAGCTTTTCAAAGTTTTGTAACTTGCCGAGCTCTCGACCTTGCTCTGAAATCTCTTTATTGGTTCGATTGAGTTGGCCTTGCAGCCGTTTCTCTTCTTGGGTGATGTCATTGACATCGAGACCCGCCTCTTTTAATGAGTGGCCTAAGCGTGATACTAATCGCTCATGCGCTTTAATCTCATTGGTGCTCTTCTGGTGAGCCTTCGTTAAATCACCAAGCTCACGCTCTGTCGCAGAGATAGAAGAGCGAATACGGTTTTCATCTTGAGTTGTGCTTTTTAGTTTTGATTGATATGCCTGCAATGTGCGCACAGCTTGTGCAACGGCCCCCGTTTTTTTCTTAAACGTTTTGGTATTGGTGCTGCCAGCGTCACTTAACCCCGCCAAATCGGTACGAAGCTTATTGATGGTCGCTTGCAGTTTGGATTCTTCATTGGCCATGATTCGAGATTGCTGTGTCACTTTGGCAAGCTCAGCCTTCAGTTTGGGGAGTTCATCCTTCTTTTGTCCTAGAATTTTTGAGTATTGTTTTTCAGCTTCGGTCAATTGTTCAATGGCCGATTCAGCCTTTTTAAAGGCATCAACATCCGCGGTGGTTTTTTGCAGCTGCTTAAACTCTCGCTCCAGCTTATTCGATTCTTTTTCAATCTTTTTCGACTGCTGAGTAAACGCATCTTTAACCCCAACAATGAGCTCTAACGCGTAACCACTGTCCTTATTTATTGCCATGATTAAAGACCTCTATGAGATACGTATATTGCGCCCAGTCGGCATTGAGTAATTCGCCAACGGAGACAAGACCTATTTTCTTGTGGGTGAGCAGTCGAAAAGAGTGATCAAAAATATTCTGTTTGATTCGTGCGAGGTTTAGCTCTTTCCCATCAGGTGAGCCAAGTTGATGTGCTCTTCATAGGGCAGGTTAATCAGCATGTCGACAGGAATAACCACTTCGCCTTTCATACCCAAGTTCGTGAGCTTGCCATGCTCATCTCGCTTCTCTTCAGTGCGTTCGCCAAACACTAAAATGCTCGAGGCAATGTGCGCGGTGATGGCATCGTTAGATTCAAAACCGTATTGCTCTTTGGTGAAACGCACCGCTTCAATTCGGTCCTTAACCAGCGCTTTGCGCACACGCTTAGCACAGTTGAGTTCCATCCCACCAAATTGAACCGGAGTGTTCAACATGCAGATATCAAACTCCATCATTGCACGGGCAATATCTTCCAAAGTGAAGGTTCGAACTTCTGATTCTAATTCGGTTTCAACGGTGTTTTTAGTTTGATTTTTAGTGCTCATAGTTTATCTCGTTGTGAGTAATTTAGAGCCTGCATTGTGTCTTTATATATAGCGTCCATCTGCCGAACGGAAATTATGTGGTCAGGTTTGAATATCCTATAACCACTGGATAAACGAGACGAAATAATGCTTCCCAAAATCTTAAAGCAAGACGTTCGACTTCGAACGCTGAGTTTCCTGACAACGGAAGAGATGGACGAGCTTCGCTTAGCCATTCATGGCCTTCAGGTTATCGATATTGATAACGTCCACGAATCTTACTTACCCTGGCTTTCTTGGTGGTTTCGTGTCGATACCTGGGATGATTCCTGGACGGTCGCGAGAAAGCGTGAAGTCGTCAAAGAGGGCTTAGTGCTGTATCGATACAAAGGCACGGTCTGGGCTGTAAAACGAGCGTTGGACCTAACAGGTTTCAACCCAACGCTGACGGTTTGGCATCAAATGAACCCAATTGGCGCTAAAGGCACCTTTTTGGTTGAAGTGATTCAAGACAAAGGAGGGTTGAATCAAAAAGACTATGAGAACGTCGTCACGCTCGTTGAGAGCAACAAACAAGGCTCTCAACATTGGCAAATGACGATAAAAAACAAGCCGTCGATAGGAGGGATATTCAGCGTTGCGATTTCAAAAGGACGCAACCGAATTACCTCTAAAAATTTTCCAACTAACCCAACGTTAATTGGCGGACTGTATTCAGCGGTCACCCTAAAGAGTCGACATCGCATGACTATCCGAAATAAGAGTAATGAAATATGAGTTTAGGATCTGCACAAGAGCACACGGCTGTGCTTACCGATAAGGGTAAAGAGCTGCTGGAAGCGGCCTACCAAAGTGGGCAAAAGTTATTGATTGAGCAAATGTCTCTAGGCGATGCAAATGGTTCAAGTGTCACGCCGACACCGGATGTTACACAATTAGTGAATGAGTTCGGTCGACAAGATATTAATGAGGGCAACACACAAGAGCACTGGTTCAATGCCATTGTCTATGTTGACGCGTCACGCTTTGCTGAGCACTTTATCAATGAGTTTGGGCTGCATGATTCTGATGGTAATCTCATAGTTTATAGCTCGTACCCCTCAACACTCATCCCTTCTGTTGATAATCAATACGTTCAAATCGAAATTGAGTGCTCAATGGATTTATACCAAGCCTCGGCGGTGACCATCAATATAACGCCAATTATCCCTCATGCTACGGAGCTAGAATCGGGAATTGCACGTATCGCCACCGATGCTCAAGTTGATGCAGGAACCGATGATTCTGCATTCCTTACCATAAAGAAACTATTACGTAGAGCGGCAACCACCTCACTAGCGGGTGTGGTCCAACTGTCTAATAATTATAAAGGAACAAGTCAAACGAAAGCTGTTACAGAAAAAGCCCTTAGTGAAGGGCTTGCTCCAATGTTCAATCCTGAGAATCCACAACTGCTTGGGGCATTAAACCTGTACGTTTTTTTTACGGCAAATGAGGGTGAACAGATAAACTGGGAACTTCCTGATGAGGTAATTGGATCGAGTTTTGTTTTAGTGGATATAAAAACAACAATTCAGTACGAACGCAATATTAAGTTACGCGCTGCATCCAACTGGAGTCCAACATCAAACTCATCAGGGGGGCACCATAAACAATTTAATTTTACAGCAGGAGCATCAGGTGATGAGCATGGCACCTTACAAACTATTTTAATTCCGTGTGTAACAGAAAATAAAAAACCAGTAAAAGGCATGAAATTCACCCTGTCGCGAAACCTGACCAGACCAGGGGAAGTCGCTCCAACCTTTGAGATTACAGTTAAATCAGCATGGAAATAAAGTATGGATACAATCACAGAGAAAATCACAATACACCTCGACAAAAACTCCTTGGTCATTGCTGTAGGTAAAGTGGCTAGCGAAAGAATTATAGAATCGTTTGACATTGACACAAACGAGCTTCCCCTTCAGTTTTGGGAGAATATTAGTTCTTATTCTTATATTAACGGTAAATTTATTCAATCAGATAAAATTGACGTGTCTCAAGAGGCGTCATGGCAAAAAAACAAACTATCCGCCATCAATGCTGCAATTGCCGAGTATCAAGCAGACATGATGATAGATGAACGGTATTCAGAGCTTAGAGTTGGAACTTATAGCGAAGAAGATTACTTTAAATTGCTCGGTGATAGAAAATTACTCATTGAATATGTTCAACAAGAGGACTTTCCCGAATGCGGTCGTCCTATGCTCTCTAGTTTAGAAGGGATAACGTAACTTTATATGTCAAGATATGCATTTATGCATAACATCAAATCATGACAGAAATCACCTCTCTCGTTTCGTTATATCCCGCTTTATTTCGGGTAATTTCGGGTCAATAAACGTTTTAAGTTAAAAATACATGGTGTTTTAAGTTTCGCTCGCAGCTGTCACTAATGTCTTTTTCCAATCCGTATTTGCTTTAATGCCGTAGCCATAACAAATATGGACTGCTGTTTCGCACTTAAGCCCTTCAATGGCTCTTTCCAAACAAGCGATGCCCCAATTGTTCACTTCATCAAAAAACACGTTAAACGCAGGTTCATCGAACTGAATAATATCCACGCCTGCCGCTTCAAGTTCTTTGGCTTCTTCGTTGAGGATCTTTGCAAATTCCCACGCCAGTTTTTCACGGCTTTGGTAATGCGCATCGTAAAGTGTATCAATCATGGTCATAGGCCCCGGCAGAGCCCATTTGATCGGTTGGTCGGTTTGCTGACGTAAGAACTTCGCATCTTCAACAAACACAGATTTCTGACGAGAAACTGGGCCTACAACCGTCGGTACACTCGCATCGTAACGGTCGCGGATTTTAACGGTTTCACGCTTTTCAAAATCAACGCCATTCAGGTGTTCAATGAAGGTCGTTACAAAGTGTTGACGTGTTTGTTCGCCGTCACTCACAATATCAATGCCTGCTTGCTGTTGCTCGTGCAGAGAGACACGCAGCGCATCTTGTTTGCCGTCTGTGAGTTCATCGCCTTGAAGTTTCCATGGCGACCAAAGCGTCTCTGGTTGTGCAAGCCAAGACGGTTTCGGCAAGCTGCCCGCTGTTGAAGTCGGTAATAGTGTTTTCATAATAATATTGCCTATCCTTGGGTGGTTTGAGAGCGCAATAGACGATTAAAGTGCGTAATTTGCCGACCAGTTCTCTAGAACTGATTGGTATGGCTTAATGAACTTCTCTTCTGCGAATTTACCTTGTTCAACAGCTAGCTGGCTTCGTTCTTCACGGTCGTACACGATTTGAGTCAGCGAGTGATCCAAGTTTTTCAAGTTTGGTTGGTAACAGTTACCCGCAACCGCGTTCGCGTTGTAAATCTCAGGTCGGTAGATTTTCTGGAACGTACCCATGGTACTGATGGTGCTGATAAGCTCTAGGTTAGAGTAATCGTTCAGCAGATCACCAAAGAAATAGAAGGCCAAAGGTGCAACACTGTTAGGCGGCATGAAATAACGAACCTGTAAGCCCATCTTTTTGAAATATTGTTCAGTTAAAGAAGACTCATTCGGTTGGTATTCAAAACCTAATACTGGGTGTTGGTTTTCAGTGCGGTAATAGGTTTTATTATCTGACACGCTTAAGCAAATAACAGGTCGTTTATTAAAGTTCTTTTTGTAAGCGTCAGAGTTAACGAAATATTTAAAAAGCTTACCGTGTAAGTCACCAAAATCTTCTGGAATGCTGAATTTATCTTGGCCTTTATTATGATCCAATAGACGTACGCTAAAGTCATAATCTCGAACATAAGAAGAGAAGTTATTTCCGATAATGCCTTCAATACGCTCGTTAGTTTTACGGTCTACAATATTGGTTTTCAGCACTTCAATTGAAGGGAATGCTTCGCCGTTGCTTTCAATATCCATATCAACAGAAATGATTTCAAGCTCAACAGAGTAGCGGTCGCCCTTAGGGTTATCCCAGTGCGCTAACGCGTTGAAACTGTTATCGATCATTTGTAGTGCATTGCGTAAGTTCGCTTGACGGCTGTCACCGCGAGCCAGGTTAGCAAAGTTGGTAGTGATACGCGTGCTGTCTGCAGGCTGGTAGTTTTCGTCGAGGCTAATGCTCTTAATCGTAAAATTAAATTCTTTATTCATGCTGATTTGGTATCCCAATTTTTTTTCTGATTCTCTCGGTCTTTAGTATTAAAACGGCTTTTATTTTTTGCTTGTGACCGGATTAAGAATCGAAGGCTATGCTGTCTGAAATTAATGCTTAGTAGAATTAATGTCGTATAAAGTTAATCGCTTAAGGTTTTTATACGTTGATAGGTTGACCATTAACAATGGTATTACTTCACATTCAACATGAGGAATATTCATGATCTATTCTGTTTGAATATTTTAGTCGGTGTCAGTTATATTAATTAGCTTGATGGAAATATAACCGCATTAATAGTGTGTTATTTAAGACGATTAATTTAATTAAGAGATGGATGAAATGAGTGAATTGCTGTTGTTGATTTTCTACTGTGCGTTACTGGGCAGTGGTGTTGGGTTTCTAGCCGGTTTGTTAGGTATTGGCGGAGGGCTGATCATTGTTCCTGTGTTAAGCAGCATTTTACTGTATTTAGAAGTTCTACCATCCGACCAAGTTGTTGTCGCGGCGATTGCTACCTCGTTGGCATCGATACTGTTCACTTCAACATCTTCTGCACTCGCTCACCACAAGAATGGCAAAGTGCCTGGGATCTGGCGCCTTGGATCATGCTCGGTGTTGCTCTGGGTGCATTGGTTAGTGGTTTTATGGCGGCGTTGTTACCGGAAAAAGTCGTTCGTATTGTGTTTGCTGTGAGTGTGGTTCTGATTGCGATCAAGATGTTCTTAAGCAGCAAAAATGATGCGCCTAAGGAACGAAAACTGCCGAACAAAGGCGTGCTCACTGTGCTGACAACCATTACGGGTGGCTTATCTGCCATGATAGGTATTGGTGGCGGAGCATTGCTGGTTCCGCTATTAACGTTCTTCTCTGTCGGTATGAAAAAGGCCATCGGTTGTGCCTCGGCTTGTGGCATTGTGATCGCGTTGTTTGGCTCGATAGGTTACATCAGTTCAGGCAGCAGCCACTTTGCTCTATCAGATGGCTTTGCTGGCTTTGTTTATCTGCCTGCGCTGTTGGGTATTGTGTGCACGTCTTGGTTTACGGCTCCGTTAGGCGCAAAAGCCACCAACCATTTACCGGTTCCAACGATTAAGAAAATCTTCTCAGTACTGCTGGTGGTTATCGCAGCAAGCATGGTTGCTCGTTAATAAAAGATCGTTCAAGTGTGAATATACAGAACAAAAACGAATAAATTGATCAACCACCAATAATTAGAAAAGGGCAGTTTCATAACTGCTCTTTTTTTGTTTATCGGTCTATGCTTATACAACTATGTACATGAGTATATTGATAAAACCGTTTAGTTATGAACAGTTCACCGCTATAGCTAAATGTATTTTGTTTGATTCAACGGAATGCTATCAATGAGTGATTTATGGATCCTTTAACGCAGGGCGTGTTAGGCGTTTCTTTGTCACAATCTGCCAGCAAAAAACAACATTTGGTTGTTGCTGGGGTATTAGGTCTGCTCTCTGGGTTGGCTCCAGATTTAGATGCACTGATTAAGTCTCAAAGTGACCCTTTGTTGGCTTTGGAGTTTCATCGACAATTTACCCATTCACTCTTCTTTATCCCCATTGGCAGTTTGATCTGTGCCTTGGTTCTGCATCACCTGATTGCAAAAAGACGTGGGCTTACTTTCAAACAAAGTTGGCTGTTTTGCGCTCTGGGTTATGGCACTCATGCACTGTTAGACGCTTGTACCACTTATGGTACGCAGTTACTTTGGCCTTTAACCAACGCACGCTTTGCTTGGAACACCATATCAATCATCGATCCTGTTTATACGCTTCCCATTCTAGTGTTGCTTGTGTTTGCGACGTTAAAACGAGCGCCTTGGCTAGCGCGTGTTGCGTTTACTTGGGCGCTAATTTATCCAACATTAGGGATGATTCAGCGAGACAGGGCAGAGGCGATTGGGTGGCAATTAGCGCAAGAAAGGCAACACACACCGATTCGATTAGAGGCAAAACCAAGCTTTGCGAATATCTTGGTTTGGAAAGTGGTGTACGAAACAGAGGCTCATTACCATGTAGACGCAGTGCGGGTTGGCACATCGGTAAGCACGTATCCCGGAGAGTCGATTGCGAAGCTGAATGTTAGCAGGGATTTACCTTGGCTTGACCCGGACTCTCAACAAGCCGAAGACATAGAACGTTTCCGCTGGTTTTCAAATGGTTATATCGCTCAGGACCCAACAGACGAGCTGCGTATTATCGATGTCCGATATTCAATTGTACCAAATCAAATGAAAGCACTATGGAGCATCAAGCTATCAAAAGCAGTTGATGCAAACGCGCATGTAAAATACGAAACTCATAGAGACAACACGCCAGAGTCGAGACAGATCTTCTTCGGTATGCTCACTGGCGATAAATGAGCTAGTTTTAAACTGATCTGCACCGTCAATACTGGATGCTACGTTAAGCGACTTTCCATACGTTTAGTTATCTCTGAATTGTTAATTTAGGGGAAGCTATAGCTCATTTATGCCCGTGCGACCTGAAGTCGTATGAAGCGTTGTTCACCACGACAAGAGTGAACCATCTGTATCACCAGATGACCCTAAGATCCTGAATAAAGTAGCGGATCTGACAATGTAACGAAACTTGGCCGTTAGGCTGAGTGGGAACAAAATCGTGAGAGGATGTTCCTCCTGAAAACCACAATTCGGGTAAGTGCTAGGGAGTCAATATGATGAACGTATGTGAATCCATTAAAGGTGCGTCATATGATGAAGCAGCGGAAGTGGTTAATACGCTGTGGCCAAAACGGCAACGAGAGTCGGAAAGGAGTTGGGCATTGGCCTTTCGTGATCAAAGTACTCTCCGCACTAGAGTGGGCATCTAAGTTGACATTTTACGTAACATACGGAACAGGGTAAGCCTGTATCGCTCCCTATGGGAAAGCCCTTGTGGCCGATAGTGATGCGGGTAAAGGAGGTCGGAGAAAGCGAAGGCTGCATTGTAACGATGCAGATACAGACTCGTGTCTGGTCACGAAAGTGAGCCCACTTCCGACTGGTCTTTCGTTGCGAGAGAGTTTGAAGAACTTTATTTAAGGAGAAACGCAAATGATGATTTCTAAAGAGATTAGTGCCTCTCCTGACAGTGCTCAATGGCAGTCTATCGACTGGAAACCTATTGAGTCGCATGTATTAAAGCTTCAGATGCGTATCGCAAAGGCAACTAGAGAAGGTAAACACGGTAAAGCGAAAGCCTTGCAGTGGATACTAACTCATTCTCGATCAGCCAAGCTTCTTGCAGTAAGGCGAGTATCTCAAAATAAAGGTAGTAAAACGTCTGGAATAGATGGTGTCATCTGGAACACAGATGCACGCCGCATAAAAGCAGTTAATCAATTGAGTCGAAAGGCGTACAAAGCCCAACCGCTCAAGCGTATCTACATCCCTAAAAAGAACGGCAAGCTCAGACCATTAGGCATTCCATGCATGATTGACAGAGCGCAACAAGCCCTCCATCTTCTTGCATTAGAGCCTATATCGGAAATGCTTGCTGACCCTAATAGTTATGGATTTAGGCCAAATCGCAGTACTGCCGATGCAGTTGGGCAGTGTTTCAAATGTTTGGCATTAAAGAAATCAGCTAAATGGGTACTTGAAGGGGATATTAAAGCTTGTTTCGACAAGATCGGCCATCAATGGCTTCTTGATAACATCGTTATTGATAAGAGAATGTTGGAACAATGGCTAAAATCTGGCTTTATGGACAAAGGTCTGTTTTATCGCACCGATGAGGGAACACCGCAAGGTGGGATAATATCACCAACCTTGATGCTAATGACTCTTGCTGGACTTGAGCAGCATATTAAGTCTACGGCCCTCAAAAAGGGTAGTAGAGCCAATTTCATTGGATACGCCGACGATTTCGTCGTCACCTGCGCTTCAAAGTAAGTGTTGGAGAACGATATCAAACCGTTGATCGCTGAATTTTTAGCGGAAAGAGGCTTAACATTATCCGAAGAGAAAACGCACATTACACACATCGATAACGGCTTTAACTTTCTAGGGTTCAATCACAGAAAGTACAAAGGGAAATTGCTCATTAAACCGAGTAAATCTAACACATTGCTGTTCTTGAGTAATCTGCGCGAACTCATCAAAAAGCATGCAACAACCTCTGTAAACGATCTTATCAAACTGATAAATCCGAAATTAAGGGGTTGGGCTAATTATTATCGCCATTGCGTGGCTAAACAGGTATTCGGATATGTAGGTCATAAGCTATTTCTTGCATTATGGTACTGGGCAGTGAGGCGTCATCCGACAAAATCCAAAACTTGGGTGGCCCTTAAATACTTCGTCAACCGAAAAGGCCAATGGCATTTTCATGGTTGGCGGAAGATCATGGATATGGATTGCCAGTTCAATCTCTTCCAAATAGCCAAAGTACCGATCGAGAGACATGTAAAAATCCGAAGTGCAGCGACACCATATGACCCTCAACACCAAAAATACTTGGCTAAGAGAAAGTCAAAAAGGCAAGCTCGCAACTCTTGGAAGGAGCCTACTCTCGCTGCTTTATAAGTTGCTGGGTATCAAACGATGCCTTCGTGAAGGCTTGAGCCTAGTGCAGTGAAAGTTGCACGCTGGGTTCTTAGGGGGACGGCACTTGGTAACAAGTGTCGTCTACCCGACCATTGTGTGTTCACTTCGATGAGTGAACTACATCGGCAATCTATTTTTACAATACATAAACTAATGGTTAGGAAAAGGCCCGACACATTTTCTTTCTTCACTCTAGGTAGTCAGCATATTTAGATAGTATGGACAATAGGATAGAGTCAGACCATACTCCAGTCAAAAAGCTCATCGAAGCGATTCAAGATCTTTAAAGGTTACGGAGACTGAATAAGAGTCAATTTGATTGTTGGTTACTCTGTGACCGGGGGGAGGTGAGAGTGCACGAGGGGTCAGCGTTTTTGAATGAACTCTTCAATACCTTTACAGTTGAAGTATAAAATGAGGCGGCCAAATAGCCGTCCCAGACACACCATCTGACTTGTTTATCCACTCATTCCTTTAAGCCAAAAATTAATTCAATTTCATCATCAAGTCTTCTGCCCGTTGGTATAAAACCAAGCTTTTGATAAATAGAGAGCGCATTGCCTTTTTCTTTATCCATCGTGGTCAGGGAGACGCCTTTTAAACCGGTAATGGAAGCGTATTTCTTACTGAAGTTAATCGCTTGACTCCCCAATCCTTTTCCTTGGAAACGATGGTCAATCATGACGCGCCATACATATAAATGCTCCTTTTGAAAGTGTTCATCGTGTGTGTCCAGTATTCTAGGGTCAATCAGAGAGATTAGCCCCGCAGGTTTATTGTTTAAGTAAATACCATAGTTGATACTATCGTCGTTAAAACTGGCTTCTGCAAGCCACTCTGCGTTGTTAGCAATGAGTTGTTTTTGAGACTCTTCCACTGAGAGATCAATAATGTCATTGATAATGGTATTGTTTATTTTTAAAAAGCTAATTTTATTCATGCTTATTTACCTTGGGTAGGTGTTTCATTAAAAGTAACTGGCCAATGTAAGGATCTTGATAAGCTAATCTTGAGTTATCAAAATGGTAATGTCGCTTTTGCTCCTGTCTTTTAACATAGACTCTTCAAGTATCTTATAGATCTCTTTATCTGGCGCATATTAGAACGCGCCAATTTTTTTAATTAAGGTATATGTATGTCTTAATTAAAAACGATGATGGAAGTTATTGTTTCCTTTTTGCCTGCCCCCATGACAGAAATATTAGTTCCAAGCGTTGCCCACGATGATTCAAAAATAGGGTACGTATAGTATTTTTACAATAGTGCCGTCACAAAACCCAAAACAAACTCCCTGATAGAATGCTGACGAGTGTGATTAAAGATAACTTTAATGTGTTCTCAGCCAGCTACATTTTGTATATCACTTATCAGCTAAAATGGTGGCCAATATCTTATCGCCTTTGCATTCAACACTGACGTTCATTCCATTGACGAGTGCTCTCTCATTAGGCGCACTTGCTCTCATATCGAGTCCACTTGTTTAAATTTGGACAACTAGTTCGGTAAGCGTTAAAGAAAGAGTGCTGGTTACCCTGAAGTTTTAGTGTAGGCCACATCTTGATGTTATCGAAGATGGCCAATCGCAATGCAAAAATAGACACAGCCCTGGAATATTGAAGCTAATGTTATCGAAAGCTTTTCTGCACTATTTTTTTAGTTTGCGTAATTGGTGTAGCCAAACTTAACACCAATGATACGAACCGCCATATAAGTTTTAACTCATACCATTTGACGTATTATTGCGGAATCTTTTGTCTATGACAGTATGACTTTGTAAGTAAAATCATTACATAATGAAAGCGTATTTATTAAGTTGCCAGTTCAAACCTTGATGTATTGTTTTCATAAAGTTCAACGTTAATGTCGGTTTTATCTAATAGTCATAAGATGTTGCTCCTAATGAATTGATAGCAGCGTAGCTTCTTACGTCTAAAGCGGGACTGTATTGGATAAACCTGTGATAAAAATACAACGATTCACAAAAATGCTGTGCTTGGCCGACATATCACTCAGATTGACATCACTCATGGAAGTTGATTAAACGACTTTATATACTTGTAGTAATTCATTGTTTACTAAATTAGTAAAATCACTGACACGCTTTTGTCCATTTCCTTCCAACTACAATCGTGATGACCAAATTAAAAAGGAGGTCATCATGGTAGTTTTCAACAAAACGAAACGAAGTGGCGTCAAAAAGCCTTTTCGGCTTGAGGAAATTTGGCGGATCAGAACCAGATTAGAAATTGAAAATAATTTGATGCAGCTTGCGTTGCTCAACTTAGCTATTGATAGCAAACTTAGAGCAAGTGATTTGCTCGTTCTCAGAGTTTGCGATGTATCTTCGCAAGATAGGATATTTAACCGCGTTAAGCATATCCAGCGCAAAACAGATATTGAAGTTCAATTTGAGATAACGACAAGAACTCAACAGAGTCTAATGAAATGGATTTTGATGGCTTCGCTACATGACAGCAATTTTATTTTCCCAAGCCAAAGGCGAAAGCAACAACCGATTAGCTATTCGTACTATCGATACTTAGTGAGGAGATGGGCTTCTAATCTGGGGTTGGATCCTAACTTGTATGGCACTCACTCGATGAGGCGAACAAAAGCGACGTTAGTCTACGCAAAAACGAAAAATATCCGAGCGGTGCAGCTACTACTTGGTCATACCAAGGTAGATAATACAATCCGCTATCTTGGGGTTGAATTAGAAGATGCATTGTTGCTTTCAGAAGGTACTGAGTGTTAATCGAAAAGGAACCTAAATACTTAGGTGTTTCAATTGCTATTACGCTGAAAGTTGTTACCCATTCACCGCTACACTTGATTATTTTCAATACATTAAGTGCAAATACTACTAATCTGTCCAAGGTTTAGATAGCCTTAAACAGATTAGGTATACACAAGCTTAAATTAAACGTTGGAACGCGCGTTTTTCTTCTTTGATTTATAGGCTTTCATTGAAATTCTTAAAGCAAGCTGTTTTTGTTTAATTGAAATGAGTTGTCTAGTTACGACCTTATGGTGTAACTCTGTGATAAAGTTTTTTTCCCAAGGCGTAAGGCGGTCAAACCTCAATAAAATAGTGTCATTGAGTACATTGAACAACTCGTATTGGCTTTTATCCATTCGACTGCTAAGCATTCAATTAGAGCACTTAGCTAGAGAAATGACGTTAAGGCTTTCTACTTTCTCATTTTTTCCTAAGGTAATGATTCGATAAGAGATCCCACTCTCTAATAGTGGTCTTATTTCGATGTTGTCACAAAAACTAACGGCGACTTTTTCTACTAATCGGTCCATATTCAAAGTTTTCTTTTTTACGAAAACAAGAGTGACACTATCGCCCTCTGACTGTGCATTTACGAGTGTGATTGAGCCTAACTCTTGTGGAAGTTGGCTTGAAATAACTGTCGCTCTATAATCGGCAAGTCCATTAGATTTTATTGGGCTTATCTGACAACCGTTAAGCATGACACTGACGAAGAGAATTACAGTTGTTCGTAGCATTATGCGCTCCTTCTTCCTTTCTTCTCCCTTTAGGTGCCTTAAAATATTTATGGATATAACGTGAAGACATAGAAGATAAGAGCGCACTGTAATCTAAACTGAATGTGACTTTTTCCCCTACAAGTAGTGGTTTCTGTGAGGATTCAAGGACAAGGTGATCGCTAGTTGAAGACATGATCTTAATCCCATTCGGAGCCTTAAGCCCGCCGACACAAACATCTTGGCGGCCTAATGCCAGAATAGCTTGCGATACCTCCCCTCTATCTTGAAGGTTTTCTTTTTCACCAAAAGCATTTAACCCCCGACTTCCCCAAGGCAAAGTCGGTTTAATTTTGGATTCAATCACTTCAGCGGTCAAAGAAATCGCATCCGTATGTAAGCCTTTGATATTTTCGTGCTCTAAAGGCTCACAGCCTAAAAAAATTGCTTCTCCTATACGAAGGTGATTGACTCGAGTTAAGCCTGTTCTCTGAAGAGCCCAGTTAACTGAAGCAGAATTACCCCCTGAAATAATTTCTAGATTGATCCCAAATGTAGCTTCAATTCCATCGGCAAGATCAGAAAGAATATTCATATTTTTATCATCTGGAGCGACACCATACCGACAAGCTAAATTCGTACCAATTCCTTTTATCGTGATGTTTGGTAAAGAAATAATCTCACGGATAAAATCAATCACGCGATTAGGCATCACACCTTCTCTGAGATCGCCAAGCTCAACCATAATAATAATATCGTGACGGCAATTTTGTTGTTCCGCTGCATGTGAAAGCCTCTGAATCACTTCAACTTCAGAGTTTAAACTCATATCACTGTATTTTATTACGCTCGCCACTTGACTGAGCATGGGTGTACGTATCAGCATTTTGGGGATAGAAATGCCAGATTCAGTCATCTTTTGAAGATTTTCGATTCTTGAATCGGCTAACATTGGTGCGCCAGCATCAATAAGAACTTGTGCGATGATAGGGTGACCGAGGAAGGCTTTTGTTACAGGCGTAACGGATATATTTTTCAGTGAGAGCTGAGTAATCAGGAATTGAGCGTTATGGTGAACTTTCCCACAATCGATGTCTAACCTAGGGTAGTTCACCCTTTTTCGGCCAGTTTACTTTCTATTTTAGGGAAAGCTGACGTTACGATGTGCAACAGATGTTCGACAGGTTGTGACAAGACATCAGTAACAGGTAGACCAAATTCGGTAGTGTAACTGTCTATCACACTGCGTGTTTCATCCAACGACATATCTTCATGATTCAGTGTTAGTCCAATAACATTGGTATTAGAAAACGTTTCGATAAGATTGATTTCTGAGGCAATCGAAGGCATTGGGCAATCAGGAAAATCACTACGATATAAACGTTTAGGGGCATGTTGCAGTATCACACCCGTTGGACAGCTGCCACGTAAGATAAAAGCGCTGGTTGAAAACGCAGGGTGACTCAAGGCTCCTTGCCCTTCAATAATAATCAGATCCGGGTTTTCTTTTTCATAGGCCTGTACAATGACAGATTCCAACTCACCGGCACAAAATTGTGAAGGAACAGCATCGAGTGCAACGCAGTATTGTGCGCCTTGCATAATGCCTGTTTGACCGGTGGCAATCAGAACGACGTTAAGGCCTTTTTTAGTCAGTTCATTCGTTAATATTGTTGCTGTTGTTCGTTTTCCTAGCGCGCAATCCGTCCCCATGACAGCAATTCTCGGACATTTAACGTTGTGTATTTTCCCGATAAACGTTTTCAGATCGCCTTTATTTTTGGGTTTGCGAGTATCGAATATTCGAACGTTATTCTTTAAGCTGGCTTCTAAAAATAGAGGATCATCGGTTAGGAATTCATGTAAGCCATTTACGATGTTCATTCCTAGTGACATGGCATTTAAAATTATGCTTTTATCTAAGTCAGATAAAAAGCCACTTGATGGCGCAATGCCAAAAATGAAGTAATCAGGAATGCTTTCTGCGTGAATGATAGCTTCTTCAGCATTAGCAAGGATAGGTATTCCATTGGCTTTGTTATCAAGAACTTCACCAGCATCTAAGCCAGCAGACTCACTATCAATAACCGATAGAATACGATAGCTTAACGAATGTCTCACTAACCCATTAGCGGTTTTACCATCAATTTTACCAAAATTACCTTCGCAATATATAATCGCAGAAGGGATGACAGGTTTTACTTTCTGAGCAAGTGGTAACCAAGGTGCGAAATGGGGTACATCGTTGTTGATTTCTACATTTTCAATTCTAGTGAGTTTGAAGATGTTTCTTAACTTTTGGGTTGAAATGGACATAATTAAAGCCTGCGGTGAGGCTTAGGAGGGCAACTAAGGAGTGCCGAGATGTGAGTTCGGAAAAGAAAAGAAGTCCCCACTAAGCGGTAGGGATAACAACCAAGATAACACACTCACCAGACTTTTGTTGATTATTATTAATACGCTTTCTAAGTCTATCACTTTCAGGCTTCACCCATACTAACGTGATTGATTAGAGATCTAAGACTCATTGTTCAACGTCGCCGTATCAACCTCTCAGCTTTAAGGTTTCAAGATACTTTTTCTAATATTAGTTAAGTGAATTAGAGTTTTGAGTTTAACGCGTTTTTGTCCAATTTCGTGCTAGTAGGTACCAGAATCTTCCGTGATTGTTAAGTTCGATGAAGGGATAAAACCTTCAAATCAATCTAAGTATGTTTTGAAAATGTGATTAAAAAGGCTGAATCAATAAACTGATCAGCCTCTATCAATTTTTTCCATTAAAGGTAACGGCTTCTTAGGTGGTCTTTGAAGTATTGCGCATTCAAGGTTTCACCGGTTGCGCCTTTCACCAAATCATCAGTAGTAAGCAGGCTGCCTTTGCTCTAAATGTTCGATTCTAACCAATTGAAGATAGGGGATAGGTCACCGCTTTCAATCACTGAGTTCACATCCACTGTTTTCTTCATTGAAGCCATGAACTGAGCCGCGTACATCGCACCTAATGTGTAAGGTGGGAAGTAACCGAATGCGCCGTCCGTCCAGTGGAGAATGTGACCTGCATTTTAAGGTAGTTGCGGCTGTCCAAATTCTTGCTAACGGGGCGACTTAACTCACAAAGTACGAAAAGTGGGGGCAGAGTACAGTTCTTGACTCAAACGAATTCGCTAGTTTTTGCTCTGTAAATCGCACTGAAAGAGTCACATACATACAAGGTAGTATGAGCATAGCCTTGAACAAGCCCAAAATCCTCGCTGAGAGCGTTTGAGGCGGTCTGAGGGTTGTTTTTGGTAGCTAATTTACCCATTTACCATAATAAGAATGATGAACTCCGACATTAATTGCATGAAACGAGAGCTATCTATTTAGTTTCACTGCTGCGACAATCTTAATTTCTTACTAAACTGGAATTAGTATTGAACTAATAAAAAAGGAATAGTTATGCGAATTGTTTTTTTTGTTTTTGCTCTTTTTTTTTCTTCCCTTTCATTTGGAGGTTTTAAACCAATTCACGATAAAGCCATAGAAGAAAAAGCACTCGATGCATTAGAAGTTCACTTAGTAGCTGAAGGTTTGATAAGAGATGATGCTGAGCTAGCTCTCGCGTATGAGGAGGGAGGGAAGAGTATTTTTTTCTTTCGAGTAAGAGAGCATGAAGGTGGGGATGAGTTATATAGGGTTTTTTGCTCAAAGGCTAGGTGCCGTTTTAGTTATAACTGACAATTGAAGTTGTAGTGGTCTAATGATCCCTGACAATCACGTAAGCGACTTTTTCTATCCTTTTAATTCATGCTTTGCTTAATTGGCAATCTTGCTAAAACGGAAATGTCCAGAGGCTTCATAAGCCTGAAGTTTTACTCGTGGCGCTTTTCTTGCAAAGTGCCTGCTAGCTCAGATCTGCCCCAAAATCACTTAGATTGAATACTCTACATCGTTTAGGATGCGAACATTTTCCCTACTAAAAGTCATCCATCCTTATGAACTTTAGTTGTGAACAATTGCTATGTATCACATCAACCATTTAGTCACTTTATCTTCACGGGCTGGGGGTAAAATCACAACAAACTGTATGATATCTTTTATATTATTTAAAGGTACAGGGAAAGTGACATGACTGAAGAGATAGTCAGCTTGATACCTCACACTCCTATATAAAGGGTGTAATCCATTAAAACTCGAACTTAAAGTTAACTGAAACGAAAACAAGGCTCTAATTGAACCTTGTTAAAAAATTGGATGAGTCTATGAGTTAACGACGGAGACCATCTTCAAATCGCTTGCGATAATTGTTTATCACGGTGATTAACGACTTTTTAATATCAACAATTTGTTTGGAATGTGGACACCAAAGCGCGAAGCCAAACTTGAAGCCCTCTAGCATCTCATCGGCTTCAACTGGCTCAATGGCATGATTGGCAAACTCAGTATTAGCGAAGGTTTTAGGCAGTAACGCCCAACCCAACCCCGCTTCGACCATCTTTATCACTAGGGCAAGTTGATCGATTGCTTCATTGTCTGAGCTGTAAATAATCTTCTCTGACATACCTTCTTCAATAAAAGATCGTAAGACAAATTGTTTGCTGTTTTTCAGAGCTACCAAGACTGCACTTTTCTCCAACCTAGATAGATCTCCACCTTTTTGAACAAAAGGGATAAATTCGAAATGCCCAAGGAAAGTAGCATCAAAGCTATACATCGCCTGACGGTCATGCACATTGACGATACCAAAATGGTATTCGCCACTATCTATGCCTCTTTTGATGTCCTGTTTATTCCTAACAAAAAAGTTCACGCGCATTAGCGGAAAATCGCGAAGAAATTGCTGGCGGATTTCAACCAAAGCGCGATGAGGAATCACACTAGAATAAGCGATGTTGACGCTTTCTAATCCACCATAAGAGAGGCTTAGCGCCAATTTATCGAAAGTACGCGCTTGCTCGATGGTTAATTTAGCATTGTGATAAAGAAGGTGACCATCTTCAGTTGGCTCTACCGAACGCCCCACTCGTTCAAACAAACTGACCGCTAGTTGGTCTTCAAGGTTGGTAATCACCTGCCCTATCGTAGTTCGGTGCTTATTGAGTTTGACCGCGGCTTTGCTAAACGAGAGTTGTTCATAAACGGTCACGAACGCGAGAAGTTGTTCAAAACTAAAATTCATAGGTTTCGCTTCCTTTCTAGAGTGATTTACTTAAAATATGATAACTGATCTGCACCAGTGATACTGGACACTCGACTAAGCGAGTTGCCCTAATTCTGTTAATTCATGACTTACTAAATTAGATAAAACGCAACTCGGAAATGTCCAGAACCTTCACAGATGGCACTTCGTAACTCAGAAGTGCCCCTTTTCTAGTTAGAACCAAAGCTACCCTTCAGCCATAATTGTGACTTTTGACTTACAATACTTGTACTATGCTTTTTTCAGCTTGGTTCTACTTACACAGCAAGCTTTGCAAGTAGAAACCTTTAATGTAGTTGGGCGTTTTATCTACAGATAACGACTTCTCAAATGGTCTTTGAAGTATTGCGCATTCAAGGTTTCGCCCGTTGCACCTTTCACCAAGTCATCAGTGGTCAGCAGGCTGCCTTTGCTCCAAATGTTTGATTCTAACCAAGTGAAGATAGGGGATAGGTCACCGCTTTCAATCACAGAGTTTATATCTACCGTTTTCTTCATTGAAGCCATGAACTGCGCCGCGTACATCGCACCTAATGTGTACGATGGGAAGTAACCAAATGCGCCGTCTGTCCAGTGGATGTCTTGCATACAGCCGTTAGTGAAGTTGCCTTGAGTGCTTAAACCAAGGTAAGACTGCATCTTGGTATTCCATAACTCTGGCACGTCAGTGTGTTTGATCTTGCCGTTGATCAAGTCACGCTCAATCTCGTAACGCAGGATAACGTGTGCAGGGTAGGTCAGTTCATCGGCATCAACACGGATGAAGTCTTTCTTCACGCGCGTGTAGATCTTCTGGAAGTTTTCTTTCTCAAATTCTGAGCCTGAGAATTGCTGACCAGCCAAGTTCGCTAAGTGTCCAATGAACGGGTCGCTGCGGCCGACTTGCATCTCGAAGAATAAAGATTGAGATTCATGAATGCCCATAGAACGAGCTTCCCCCGCTGGTTGTCCTGCTAGGTGTTTTGGTAAGCCTTGTTCGTAACGTGCGTGGCCTGTTTCATGCACAATACCCATTAAGCTTTGAACGAATTCCGCTTCGTCATAGCGTGTTGTGATACGCACGTCTGAAGGCACGCCGCCACAGAATGGGTGAACACTTTCATCCAATCGGCCGTGTTCAAAATCGAACTGAAGCAGCTTCATGACTTCTAAACCCAGTGCTTTCTGTTTCTCGGTCGAATAGATACCTGATGGTGCGTTAAATTGCTCGCTCGATTGTTTTTCGATCACTTCATCAATTAAACCTGGAAGCCAAGTTTTAACGTCTGCAAATAGGGTATCAAGTGAAGTAGAGCTGGTGCCCGGTTCATAAATATCCAGCATCGCATCATAAGGCGTTAGATTGGCTGCGTCTGCGCGAATCTGCGCTTCTTCACGAGAAAGCTCAACCACTTCACGCCAGTTCTTTTCGAATCCAACCCAGTCGTTGTTACCGCGTTGGCTACGCCACGCATGTTCACATTTTGAACCCGATAGAGATTTCGCTTCAACCAGTTTTTCTGGAAGTAGGTTTGCTTGTTGCCACTGGCGTTTTATTTCACGAAGTGACGATTGTTGCTCAGTGTTCAGCGCTTCATTTTCAGCGTCTGCAATCCAATCGCCAAGCTGTGGTTGAGTCATTAAGCCGTGAATATGAACAGAAAGCTCGGCCATCGCTTCACTACGAGCTTGGTTACCACCTGCTGGCATCATTGAAGCTTGGTCCCAACCACAAATAGAAGCTAGGTGTTGAAAGCGTGAACATTTTTGAGAGTGTTCGACTAGTTTTTTGAATGCGCTCATTTGACTACTCTTAATTTGGTTTCTTTAAATGATCCTTAGGGCTGCGTCAGCGTTAAGGTTCATCTCGTGTACTTTGATTATGGCTTTGCTTTTTAATGACGCCGACCTTCGCAGTCGAAGATATAGCGAGAAAAGCATGAGGCGGTACGATGCCTTGAATTTACTATTTCTTAACAAATCAAACTGTTCTATTGTGCACAAAATCAGTGAGTTGTATAGCTGGTGGCAATTGTTGCTTGCGAATTGTTCAGATACACGGTATTGATGATAGATCGCTGAACAAAAATGACAATGATATGGATATTTTGAACTTTGAGGCATTTCTAATTGCCATCACTATTTTAACGCTAACGCCGGGCTTAGATACGGCTTTGGTGATTCGCAATACTAGCCGCTCTGGCTTAGCTGACGGTTGTATGACGAGCTTTGGTATTTGTAGCGGCTTGTATGTACACGCGTTTTTCTCTGCTGTGGGTATATCTGCAATCCTCGCCCAATCCGCTGAACTCTTTCAAGCCGTTAAGATGGTAGGTGCGGTTTACCTCATCTGGCTTGGCTTAAGCAGTTTGCGAGCGTTGATGAAAAACGGTGGCGGTTTGAAGGTCGGAGAACAAGCTCAGCAGGCTTACAGTGCAAAGCGTTCTTTGCGTGAAGGCTTTCTGTCTAACGTTCTTAACCCAAAAACAGCAGTTTTCTATCTGGCCTTTTTACCTCAATTTGTAAACCCTGAAGGTTCGCCTTTATTGCAATCTATGTTGATGGCTTCGGTACACTTTATGATTGCGATGGTATGGCAATGTGGTTTGGCTGGCGCTCTTAATTCCGCTAAAAACTTGCTCAAAAACGCGAGTTTTATGAAGTGGATGGAAGGCGTGACGGGCATGGTGTTGGTTGGGCTGGGTGTTAAGCTTCTTATGGAAGAGCCTGTGTAGTTCACCGTTTCCAGTTGAACATGAATATATGAAAGCCCACGACGTGGGCTTTGTGCTTTATTACTGGTAGATCTTTGTACCGATCTTATTCTACAGCGCAGTTATTCAACGACGCTAATGTTCATCTCAGCACCTTCGAAACCTAAGTCACTCAACTCATCGGCGTTAAAGTTGGTGGTAACTTCGATGTCGCCAATGCGCTCAGTAGATTCGTTGACGGAATCAGTACTTCTTTTGCTGCGTAGATTGTTAGTAATTGGTGTTGCTTGTCCAATTTCGATAGTACCTGCAAATTGAGATTCAGCGTAGAAATCTCCAGACACGTAAGAGTGGAAGGGGCGTAAGCTTCCGCCAGTCGCGTATTGCATGCTTGATAAGCCAGCTTCTTTAATCGCCCAGCCCCAATCCCACCATTTAGTTTCACCTGGGATGTAACGGTGATCCCATTGGTAGCGAATGTCGGCAGATTCACTGCTGCCACGGCCCATGGTGAAGGTATGAGCCTTGTACGGGCGGTTATCTGGATGAGAGTGCCACGCGTTGCCACCCCAACGAAGGAAGCCGTTGAATTCAACATCGTAGCTAATATCGGCGTTGAATCGGTACGGGTAAGAGATGCTTGAACGATACAGCTCAACTCGAATCGGTAGCTCCGAATTCGCAGGAACCATAGGACGAGCTTGAAGTGTTACTTGTTCGCTAGTGGAGTTGCCATTTGTTTCAGCGAAGCTTTGGTTAGCCTCGAACTTAACGGTGAGCTTAGTTTCGCCAACCAAAGGCCACTTGAAGGTGTTCTCTGTTTGAACGCTCTGTGAGAATCCGTAGCTGTTCGTTTTCGACCAGTTTGTTGATTCGTCTACTTTTAGGTCTACCACCACTTGTTGCGCGATGTTGCTGTTGTTTCTTGCCGTCGCGTAAACCGTTTTCACTAGTTCACGATCCGACTCGACAACATCACCATGCCAAAAGTTGTCGTCGTTAACGGTGTAGGCAAAATTGTCGACGGTGATTTTGGTTTTTTCATCACAGCGATAGCCGCTACAAGAGCCATTGTTATTTCCTTGTATTACCCAACTGTTGCCAGAGCGCTTTATCGTCATGTCTTCGCCCACGTACTGACTGTTATTACCGCCAACCCAAGCGTAACCTAGGTTGTGGGCTAAGTAGCTTAATGGGCGTACAAAGTCGTTACGGTTGTTCACTAATTCATACTGAACATCGATTTCGCTGCCTTCCTGAACCGATTTGGCGGAATAGTTAGGGATTTCAGATTGGTCGTTGTTTGGGTAACAGAACGTTGACCCACTGCTTGATTGCTTAATTTCGCCATGATAACCCGGCCCCATGATTACCCAGTTTCCTTTTAACCCGGTGATCTGCCAAGTGCCCATGCGAGCGACCAAAGTACTCTTCTGCTCTTCTGCTTCATAACGGTCTATAGGACGATAACCAGAGCGACAGACATCTTCACCAAGTTGGTCAAACACTATTTGGTCTGGGTAAATCTTCGCATTTACACCGGTTGATAGAACAGACAACACTGCGGTTGCTAAGAGACTTCTGTTTACTGTGATCATTAACAATTCCCTCATTTGTAATTTTTCTATTTTGATAATGTTTTGTGTGCCGTGCAGTTAACAAGACAAGTTCACTTTTTCATGTTGATAAATAGATAGATACTGAAAAGGGTTGAATTAAATTACCCAGTTAATTCAATGGCTTGTATTGTCATTAGTGTTTTTACGGTGAAAGAGCATGCAACTGAACGTAAATTGTTTGATGGGGCTCAAACCGTTTTTAGAAAAATGAAGGCCCATTATTCGGGCTTAGACGTCAAAATTATTTGACGTTATTTTTGGCGTTTGTATGAATGGTTAATTAGAAGAACAGGTATAACCATTCACAATACTCGTAGTTTTAAGGTGGGCAGGTAGTGAGTGACAAAGAGTAAAAATCTAACTTGAATATTTTGCTTTGCTATCGGTTTTAAAATGCAAACACTTAAAGTAAGGAAGACTGTAATAATTGTATTACTAATAAAATAATGAAAATAACCATCCGTTTTTTATGTGTAATATCGGAAAAGCTTGCTACTTGATAATAGGGCACTTTTTGCTAGTGGTTAAACTATCTCTAATTATCGTTTGGCCAGAAGTTGCGTTCGGCCTGTATTACACGTTTTAATGATGGCAAATAAATCATTCGAACTTAAGATATCAATCTTTACCGTTAATGGGTCATTGTTGATTAACAGGTAAGGCGCCAATCGGCTGTCATTCATTGTTTTATTTATTTTTTGCACAGAGACTAAGTCAATGGTGCCAGAAATAGAAAAGAAAAGTGATTGAGAAGGACGGGCTGTTCCTCTGAATCGCAGAACAAGTGGGTCGGGCATGTTGTCGTCTTGAACGGACATCAGGTGCAGCACCTTGTTGTTACTTATTTTCGTTAATCCGTCGGTACGTAATACATTGTCATTCACTATCAGGTCCACCACGCTATGTTGGTAGCGATGCTCTTCTTTTGGTTGGGGCGAAGGGATACTCCATATGCCAACCAATAAAACGAATGCAGAAATGAGCGCAACGATTGGCATCATAATTGACCTCTTTCTAGGAATAGGGCCAGTTCGGTACTGGCTTGATCTAGTTGGGTTGGCGTGTAAAAGATGTTGACGGACTGGCGTGTGGCTTTGTTCAGAATAGAGAGCTCAGAATATTCCGCTTCTTCGCTAATGTACGCCACGCAATCACATTGATACTGATAGAGAATGCTTTCTAGCTCTGGCGTCATCGCCATTTCAGGGGCTTGGAAAACTTGTATTTGACCTATCCATTGCTCGCTGAGCCGGTTAACGGGGTTGATATCGCTGAGGTTTCTCTCATTAACCTTAGCAAAAGCCAATAACGCTGATGCCAACAGTAAGCAGCCAGTGGTGAAGTAGCACAACTTGTTTCGGTTTTCAGCAGTGGGAAAGTAAGCCGACGAACTTTGTTTAGGGTTAGGCTTAGGTTCGACTGCAACAGCTGCACCGATAGCAATACCGTTATTGCCGACGGGTATCAGGTTGCTCGCATCAGCAAGGGGAGTTGTGGCTGCATTATTGATGGGGGAGTCGATTACCACGCACTCATCGATAAGGCGATAGCCCACCTTAGGAACGGTGACGATTGGGGTTTCTTTGATGCCTAATCTAACGAACCCTTGGCGCAGTAAACTTATACTTTTCGCTAGTGACGTATCCCCTATGAACTCGTTTCCCCAAGCGAAGCTAATAATATCTTGTTTGTTAACAATATCGGGTGAGTTTTTATGTAATAACTCCAGGACCCGAGTTTCACGGTATCCTACTTTAATAGAACGTTCATCGTTATAAATACGGTTTTTAATCGGGTCGAATCTGATCATATAGCCAACGTTTTATTTTTATTATAATTCTCTCTACAATGTAGATGACTATAAACTGACTAATATATGAATTAAAGTCACATGTTTTATTCTTCTGGTTTTTTGTGTCGTTGAAACGAAAAGAAATTTAATATGTTTGTTACAAAACGCCTGACACCAACGCACAATCTGTTAAATATAAGTAATATCTAATTAAGTGTTGGTTTTATTAGTGTCCTTTTTAGTAGTCTACTATTCGCTTTATTAAATCGCATAGTAGTCGATTTAATATTCTTGTTATTTATAAGGGCATATGTTCTGCATAATAATTTAAGACGTTTCGCTATGTGATGAAAATAAAAAAGCCCGCAGTTGAGTGCGGGCTTGGTATTCAATCACTTCAGGTTACGCTTTAACTGCTTTACAATCTTTTGAAGAAGTTAACGGTTTGAAGAATAGCTTGGTTTCTTCGATAACAACGTGGCGCAGCAAGATAAGCCCGATTAGGTTCGGAATTGCCATTAGGCCGTTCACGATATCAGCCATTATCCAGATCATGTCGAGCTTTAAGAATGCACCAGAAGCCACCAACGCAATGAAGATGATCTTGTAAGGCAATACAGCTTTGGTACCTAGCAAGAACACAACACAGCGCTCACCGTAGTAGTTCCAACCTAAAATTGTTGTAAACGCAAAGAAGATTAAGCCAACAGAAACCAACATAGGGCCAAGGGTATCTGCATTCAGACCAACAGCGAATGCGTGAGTGGTCATCGCAGCGCCTGAAAGATCAGTCTGCCAAGCACCCGTTAAGATAAGCGCCAAACCTGTCATCGTACAGATGATGATGGTGTCGAAGAAGGTACCTGTCATAGAGACAAGTCCTTGTTTCACACATGAGTCTGTTTTAGCCGCTGCTGCAGCCATTGGTGCGCTACCTAGGCCAGATTCGTTCGAGAACACACCACGAGCGATACCTGATTGGATAGCAAGCATGATGCTCGCGCCAAAGAAACCACCGGTTGCTGCTGTGTTGGTAAACGCAGAAGTCACAACAAGGGTAATGGCATTCAGTAGTTGGTCGGCATTTGAAATCAGAACGCTTAAACACGCGACGACGTACATAACCGCCATAGTAGGAACAACTTTCCCTGCCACTTTAGCGATAGATTGGATACCACCAAGGGTAACCACTGCCACTAATATCGTAAGAACGACAGCAGACATCTCACGCGAAGCGCCAAATGAGATTTGAGTTGCGTCCAAGATAGCGTTGACTTGTGGGAAGGTACCGATACCGAAGCAAGCAACGCCGAGCGCGAAGACAGCGAACATTACCGCTAAGATTCGTGAGCCGACACCGTATTGCAGGTAGTACATTGGGCCGCCAACCATTTCGCCATTGCTATCGGTTCTGCGGTATTTAACGGCGAGTAGACATTCTGCGTACTTGGTCGCCATACCAAATACAGCGGCAAGCCACATCCAGAATAGGGCACCAGGGCCACCAATCTTGATTGCGGTCGCTACACCAACGATGTTACCTGTACCAATGGTTGCTGAAAGTGCAGTACACAAAGCCGCGAAACTCGATACGTCACCCGTACCAGATTTGTCTTTGCTGAACACCATTTTCAGTGCAGTTGGGAGGTGTCTAAACTGGAGTAAGCCTAAGCGAAAAGTAAAGTAGATACCTGTACCCACTAGCAGAATAAGCAGTGGTGGTCCCCAAACGAATTGGTTAATGGTTTGTAGTGTAGCTTGTAGGTGGTTCATAGATTCCCCTTAATAAATTAAAAATTTAAGGAGAAGAGGGAAGGCAGTGCAGATCTCAGGGATCGGGGGCACTACTTAATACATACGGATTTCTAGATAGAATTCTTGTGTTAATTAAGGCTGTTGCTTTCCACTCCTCTGTCCTTTTGCCTGAGAGTTTCACTTAGCGAATCACTTATAGATAAGTAACGGGCACTAAGCTTGCTCCTTCGGCGACCGATCTAACGGTTCTCTCCAGAGGTTCCTCCAACGACAGTCCTCACTTTTCTGGATTTCTCCAGCATAAAGCACCTGAAAGATTTACTTCTTCGGCGGGTCAATCTAACTAAATGTTAATGTTTAGTTAAAAACCACTCTCCTGCAGTCTTCATCGGAACAATTACCTAAATAATTAGGTAATCTGTAGGCGTATCCTAGATCATATAAAATGTGATGTCAGCTACAAAATATCTGTTTGCACAAATGTTGTTCAACTAAATGATCAAACAACGAGTCTCTGACGTAACTTGCTTATTTAAATGGTATAAAATAGAGAAACAAGGAGGAGTTATGACTCGACTAATAGCGATTGTTTTTTTATTGGCTTTGGCATTTGTACTATTTCGTTACCGGACAAACGAAAAACTGCAAAAATGGGTAGTGATAGTTATCGTTAGCAGTTTCCTTTTGTATACTGCCAGCTTGATGATTTCGGAGTTAACTCGTTAAGCCTGCCTGTAAACAGGTGGGATGAATGTGTTAGTAAAGCTTAAGTGCTTCTGGCTTGAGCGATAGGTTTAACTGAGCCTTCACAATCAGTATTGGCATTCGTGTCAGTGACCGCGTAACGTTAAATAAATTTTTGGGAGTACCCGCTAGTGAACCAGCAATCTGGACAAAGCGAACAAGATGAAGTGGTTGTTATTGAAGAACGCGATAAGCGCAGTCAGCTTTATATCGGCATTGCTGCGGTTATAGGTTTGGCGTTAGGTGGCTTGATCGGTTCTACAATCACGGCTTCGAAGTGGGAGTCCACTTATCAGGTACTCGAAACTCGTTATCAAGAACTGCATGACAGCAAAACACAGTTGATGACATCCGTTGAAACTAAAGTGGCAAAAGTCGATACCGAAATCGATGCAAAAGTAGAAGCCGCTCTAGTAAAACAAACAGAAGAACATCAAAAAGAGCTCCAAGACCTAGCGAAGCAGTCTTCGGTTTTAGAGAAAGCGAACTACTCGTTAGAGCAGCAGCTAAACGAACAGAAGCAAACGTTAGAGCAAACTCAGCAAGACAACCAGAAACTTAATCGTCAGGCTGACATGCAATCGACTTTGTTTGAGCGTGCGCGTGAAGTTTTCCGAAAAGAATTACAGATTTCTCAAGAACTTGAAAAACTTGAGAAAGAAAGAGATCAACTCGAGCAGAATCTTGGTTCTCTTAAGAAAGCGTGTGATGTTTACTTAGATGGCACATCATGGGATGCGAAATCTGACGCGTGTGAGAAGCAAGATAACGCTAACTCTCGACTGAGTGATATAAGACAAATGATTGAAGTCCACACCATGGACCTCAAACAGATCAAAACTCTCACTGAAGAGATGGGTCTATAAGCCGAAGGCTTTACCAACCTAACGTTAGTTTTGCACTAAATATTGAAACGCCCACATCACACACGTGATGTGGGCGTTTTGCGTTTGTCGAGAGCATAGATCCGGTGCTTTCTCATTATTGATTATTTGCGTGTTTTCATTGTTTGCTTAGATATTTGTGAATAGTTACGTATATCCACAATGATATGTTACTTGTTGTCTATTAAATGACTTTGCATACATATTTTCAGCTCAGAGTCGCTGCATAATAGTGTTGTTCAGGATGAACACGCAGTCGATTGCTAGCTCGCATTTGGCTGCTTTGACGAAAAGGGATGGAGTGATGCCAGAGTATCTTTGTGAGAACTGCACCATAGCTTATTGTTTCGATGATTGTCGCTCGCCATTAGCGCAAAAAGAGATGATCAAAGTAGAAGAGTTGGTTCGTCGTGTCGATGTTGAACACGATGATGAACAGAGTGAAAAGGGTGAAAAGAGTGAGCAGGGCATTGAAGGTAGTTATTCGCCTAATCGTTCAGACATAAAAAATCCCCACAAGCCAAGCTGGTAGGGATTTTGGATAAGTTGCAGTCTTGTTCTCGCTTTCTCAAGCAAAGGGTCTTACAAAAATTTTTAGAACAGTTTCGTTTTTAGAGCTGTGTCGTTTCTTAGAATGCAGTTAGCTACTAGAGCAAAACCTCATTCCACTAAACGTTATTTCTCATACGTTTTGATTTCGCCTGATTTCACACGAGCAACAAACGATTGCAGTTCTTTCTTCACAACTGGCATCAAGAAGTACAGACCAAGAATGTTGAAGATAGACATCGCAAAGATAGCCGCATCAGAGAAGTCGATTACCGCACCAAATTGAATCGTGGCACCAATAACAACAAACACACAGAACATCACTTTGAAAATCAGCTCCGTTGTTTTGCCTTCACCAAATAGGTAAGTCCAAGCTTTAAGACCGTAGTACGACCAAGAGATCATGGTAGAAAACGCAAACATGATTACTGCGAGAGCGAGTGTGTATTTGAATACTTCTGCCGTTTCAGTAAACGATGCAGCAGTCAGCGTTACACCCGTTAAACCAGAGCCATCGAATGGACCTACGTTTAAACCAGCGATAGTGATAACCAATGCGGTCATTGTACAAATGATTACCGTATCAACGAACGGTTCTAATAGTGATACTAGACCTTCGGTGATTGGTTCTTTTGTTTTAACCGCTGAGTGAGCGATAGCTGCTGAACCTACACCTGCTTCGTTCGAGAATGTTGCACGTTTCAAGCCTTGAATTAGCGCACCAATAAATCCACCAACAACACCTTCACCAGTAAATGCACCTGTAAAGATTGCGCTGAACGCAGGGCCAACTTGATCAAGGTTAGAACCGATAACAATCAGAGCCATACCGATATACAGAGCAGCCATCCAAGGAACAACTTTTTCCGTTACCGATGCGATAGAAGGCATACCACCAACAATCACAGAGAAAACTAAAGAAGCAAGTACAAGGCCAGTGATCACACCGTATTCACTTGGTACATCAAATGCGTAAGTTAACATGGCGTGTGCTTGGTTAGCTTGGAACATGTTACCGCCGCCCAATGCGCCCAAAATACACATTAATGCGAAACCAATAGCGAGCACTTTACCTAGTCCGCCTAAACCTCTTTCACCCAAACCTTGGCTTAGGTAGTACATTGGACCACCCGAAACAACACCTGAAGGTAGGATAGTTCGGTATTTCACACCTAAGGTACACTCACAGAACTTAGAAGCCATACCCAGAAGGCCACACAAGATCATCCAGAATGTCGCGCCAGGGCCACCAATCGCAAGTGCAGCACCCACACCGGCAATGTTACCAAGCCCGACGGTTCCAGAAAGGGCAGTAGCTAAAGCTTGAAAATGGGAAACTTCGCCGTCTTCTATTGAGTTAGGGTCTGTGTACTTGCCTCTAATGATATCTACAGCCATACCGACTCGCTTAAATTGAACGAAGCCAAAGTAAACAGTAAAGATCAACGCAGCGAGTAATAACCAGCCAACAATAATAGGGAAGTTGGCTTCGCCAACCGGTACACTTTTAAATATGAGTCCAACGAACCATCCTGTGTAGTCGTTGAAAAACCCATCAACACTTTGACTTAAGTTGCTGATAGCTTGGTTAAATGATCCTTCTTCTGCAAATGCACTGGAACTAAACAATAATATAAACCCAAAAAATAATTCACGTATGTTTTTCATGGTTTTCCCTGTCTTTTTAATAAATTATGTTTGTTGCTGTTGTGTTTGTTTTCTATTTGATTTGTATATCTCAGTGGTTTATCTACTTCATTCGACGGCAACATAAACGGCTGTAGCTAGGTCGAAAAACGAAATAAATATAAGTACTGATCTTGCTTTGTATGGATATCCTTTTGGTATGTGCACCAATAAGACTATGGTATTCGGGCTACCAAGTCCTACTGATAATCCTATACATAAAAATAATGCCAACAAAGAAATTTTCACAATAAATTTACAATTGTTCGGGTTTTGTCATCATTTGGGAATAAGTCGGTGCTTTGTAGGCTGAGAAAAGTATATGCAGTAGTTGTTTTAGGGACGGGTGAAGGAGAATTCAGAGTGATGGGCTGTAGGGGCATAGGGGGGACATAGAGGGAACGTAGGAGAGTTCGAGTATTCGATATGTTTTCGAGGTGTTTAAACATACGAAGGCTAAAGGTGTGTTCGGATCTGAGGATGTTAAAAGCCCTTTATCAGAGCTTTTTGATGAGCGGGAAGCATGAATACTTTCCGCTAGCACATAAAACTAAACGGTTCGATGACTATTGCTATTGCCAACTGTGCTTTTGCTGGATTTGTGGTAGAGCTTAAGTGCCAATAACGAACCCCACAATAAAACCTGTCCCCATAGTAATGTCCATTGAGACGCCACTTCTTGCCAAGATGCACCCATCTGATTAAGTGCTAAGAAGCCTTGGATAGCCGGTGTGCTTGGGAATAGCTGTGATAACAGAACTAACCATTCAGGCATCATTTCAACTGGCCAGATAAAACCTGAAGAGAAGATCAGTGGCATTGAACTGATTAACACTACTACCGTGACGAGTTCTCTTCGTGGTACTAACTCACCAATCAAAATCCCTATCAAACAACTGGCCAGTAAGAAGGGCAGAAGTAAGGTTAAGATCTGTGTTGTTGAGGCGAGCTGGTTTATCCCATACATCGAAAAGCTAGCGCCGAAATAGTACATCGACAACAAGTAATAAATGCCGACTAAGGTACAACAGCGAGCAAGCATCAGTTTCGCTGGAGAGGTCTTACTCCAGTAGCCAAATGTCGATTGAGCGTTTTGGGTTGCACCCACTAAACCAGAAGCCATGGCTAAGGTTTGTTGCAGGATCAAAACAAAGACGGCTGGAACCACGTAATCGATGTATCCCATGTGACTATTAAACGTTGGTTTCAGGTTCAAGCTGAATGCACTGTAACCTTTGGCTGCCGATTCTAAAGGCACACCTTCGACTAACAAATGGCTGACCTTAACTTGCGCAGCTAACGTACCACCGGCCTTGGCAAGCCCTTCAACAATGGTTCCGTAGACCAAGAAGTAAGAAGCATCACCAGCGTAAGAAAGTGTCGGGCTCTTACCGAGCAGCAAGTCTTTATAGAAGTTTTCTGGAATGACGAGGAACCCACCAATCTCTTGGTTAAGTACGGCTTGTTTCGCATCGGCGATGGTGGAGTCTCGACGGACCAATTCGATCTGAGAGGTGGCATCCACCATACGCTCTAATTGATAGCTGCTTTGACTCTTATCCAAGTTCACAACCGAAGCTTTCAGTTGTTGAGGGACTTGATTAGCGTAAGGCAATGGATACAAGAAGGAATAGAAGACCACACCACCAAATACCGTAAGAAGCACGACAGGGTTGCGCAATACCGCTAAGAGTTCTTGCTTGAGCAGTTGAGTAAAGCTCATCGTTTTACTCCTTGTTGTGCTGATGCTTCTGGCTGTGTTGACGGCGTTGTTTTTGCAGATATAGCTGCTTTTGTAGATGGATCTGCTTGTGCAGTTAGAGTTGATTGCGCCAAGTGTTTCTTAATTAGCAACATTACCACCAAAGCAGGAACCGCGTACCACAACATAGAAGAGAGGCTGATCAAAGACTGTGCTGCGCTCACACCATAACTAGACTGCGCCGTTTGTACTTCGATGTAATGACTCACGGGCAATAAGCTTCTCCAAATTTGAGCAGCTGTGTTCATGTCTGTTACTGGAAAGGTAATACCCATGAACGCAAAGCTTGGTGCCGTAAATGCGCCAGCGAAACTCATCGCCCTTGCTGGATCAAGTGTTAAGAAGAAAAACAAACAACCCATAATGATACAACTGATCACGGTTAGCAGTTGGGCAATAGTCAATGCCACAAAGCTGCCGTTAAATGGCCAGTCTAAGAGCACATAGAACCAAAAACTAAACGCGATACCAAACATCAAAAACAAGACAAGGTAGGGCGTTAATGTTGATGCGAGTGACTTCATCGGGGCGTTGGATAACCAAGCGTGAAGCCCACGTGCTCTAACGTTCGCCGTCAAAACCAATATCGTGCCCACCACAATCATGATCTGCCATAGCGCTGGAATAACCGCAGACACCAAGAACTGAGCATAACTGGTGTTCTTGTTGAACAATGGCGTGATCTGGCTTTGCACTGTTACTGCTTGGCCTAATGCGGATTGCACCGTGGTATCACCGTGTGATAACTGCTTAACGACCTCAAGTTGCGCGTTAAAAGTCCCCTGAGCCTGCAACAACGCCGAATTCACTAGCTTACCTATCAAGATAAATTGGCTGTTATAGAATACAGACACTTGCGGATTCAAGCCGAGCAGAAGGTCTCGGTCGAAGTGCCTTGGTATCACAACATAACCATAGATATCACGTTCGATCATCGCTTTCGCCGCATCACTCGCAGAGCTGTATTTCTGAGTGACTTGCAGCGTTGGTGACGCATCAACAAGGCGTGTGAACTGTTGCGAGATTTGACTGTGCTCAAGGTCGACAACTGCGACCGGTAAGTCACGAGCGATCCCTTGTGAAAAAATCAGCCAGATACTGGCAGCAAGCAGCAAAGGAATCCAAGTTAGGCAAGACAACAACCATTTGTCTTTGCGGACAATCGCCCACTGCCGAAGCAAGGTATTCTTCGCTCTATGATGCTCAGTTGATTGCGAGCCTCTAGATTGCGATCCAGTATATTGAGAGTTAGCAGACATAAGTCACCTAAAGCTCAACCACTAGGCTCATGCCCATACGCAGTGTTTCGCTCGTATCGACAGGGTGCGCTTCTACTTCAAAAGTACGTAAATCGAAGCCTTGTGCTGCGTCTGTTGAGCGCCAAGTTGCGAAATCACCCATTACGGCGATGTGAGTTACTTGGAAAGTTAATGATTTATCCAGAGCCGGTAGGTACGCCTCAAACTGGCTGCCTTTCTCGAAATGCTTAAGCATGTCTTCACGAACATTGAGCACAGCCCAAGCATCCTTGGTGTCGATAACAGTCACAACAGGGAAGCCTTGTGGTGCAAGTTCTCCACTGCTCAATAGAACCTGAGAGACTTCGCCATTAAACCAGCTGTGGATCTGTGTGTCTTTTGCGTAAGCTTCAACTTCCGCTACCGCACCCGCTGCCATTAACGCTTTTTGAGTGGCGGCCACTTTGGTTTCGTCACGCGCACCTTCTTGCGCTAATTGATACATTTGGAATGCAGCGCTTTCGGTGTACTTCGCCGCTTGCCACTGTGTTTTGGCTTCATCACGCTTCTGCTCGGCAACCACACCATCGTTGTAAAGGTTGTTTACACGTTGGTAGGTTTTGTCCATCAGATCGGCAGCTGCTTTGGCTTTCAACCATTGGTCTTTAGCCGCTTGGATCTGTTGAGTACGCGCGCCATTCTCTGCTTCTTGTGCTAATGCACCAGCGGCTTTCTGACCAGCTTTTGCTTGCTCTAGCTTCGCATCAATCTCAGGGCTTAGTAGAGAGAAGATCAATTCGCCTTTTTCAACCGAATCGCCTTTGCGCACGAATATTTCATCAATTCTGCCAGGTACTTTCGATGAGATGCTGTATTGCTGCGCATCGATTTGACCTTGAAGCTTAACCGGCTGAGGTTGATAAGCTTGATAGAAACTGTATCCGACCCAGCCAATAACGCCGATACCAACTAAAGATAGAAGAAGGGGCTTAATAGGTTTCATGAATTATCCTTTTGACTGGCTAACGGTGTCTGTTTTTGAGTCGAAATCAGACGGAACAGAGGAGGTTAAGTAACTGGAGTAAGCATTCATTTCGCTGGTTAGCGCTAACAGCTTGTTGAGAGAGATTAGGTATTTGAAGCGAGCAGCAGATTGCTGGGTTTTAATGCTCGCAAGATAAAGCTCGGCATCAACCACTTCTAATGAGTTAGATAACCCTTGTGTGAAGGCTTTTTTACGAAGTAATAGGTTTTCCTGAGCTAAAGACAAGCTCGAGTTTAGGCCTTGAACCTCTTCAATCGCTTGGTTTGCTTCAAGGTAAGTCTTTTGTACCAACACGGTTAAGTCTTGCTTAGCTTGTGACTTAAGGAATTGAACCTGTGATACGGCACTGTGAGCCGCAGCGACTTTGTCGGAACGGCCAGAGGTATCAAGCAGTGGCACATTCACACCAATGCCAACCAACCAATCGGGTTTCATTTCACTGGCTAGAGAGTCATCTTCATACAGGCTGTAATCACCATAAAGGTAAACCTCTGGGTAGTATTTACCTTTCTCGGCTTTAATTAAGCTGCTTGCTTGTTTCTCTTTTGCATCAAGAATCTTAAGGCCGGGGTAGGTCATGAGTGTCTGGTCAATGAACACGTCCATATGAGGCAGGTTCTTATTGATAAACAGTTGTTCAGAGGGTTCTACACTTTCATTTTGACCAAGGATTTGGGTCAACGCCAATTGCGCAATTTTAAGATCGTTCTGAGCTTTCGTGCGCTCTACAATCGCTTTATCTAAAGAAGCATCGGCTTGTAGGCGTTCTACTCGGGCGATTTGTCCTTGCTGTTCAAGCTTGATGGCGAAATCACGATGCTGAGTTAAGCCTGCTTCAACGGCTTGACGCGTTCTCACCACGTCTTCCGCTAAGATCACCGAGAAGTAATACTTACTTAAGTCTTCGTAGCGAGCTTGTTTCTCCATCAACAGTTGGCTTTGCGCTTCTTCGCTTTTACCTTCAGCCGCATTTTGCGCAGCGGTTATTCGACCACCAGTGAAGATAGGCCACACAGCACGAATGGAAGAGCTAAAGATGTCTTGTTCGGTAATCGTTGAGGTAACGCCACCAACTAGAGGGCGCAAAATCGCGGATATAGCAGGGTTTACTCCACTCAAGCTATCTGAAAACTGTTCACCATTAATCGTCACATCACTATCAAGGTGCGTGTAGTTAGCCCCTAAGGTAATAGAAGGAAGATTGAGGCTACTTGTTGAGTTCTGAAGGTGTTGATAACGTTCAACGTTGGCTTGTTGAGCCGCAAGAGAGTTGTTGTTCTCTTGGAGAATTTGCCACGCTTCAGAAAAAGTGAGCGGAGCTGCATAGCCTGGCGAAGCCATAGTGCCGAGAAGCATACTGGCGATCGCAAGGTATCGGAATTTTGGTTTGGTCATCTGCATTAAATACCAATTAGAGTATTAACTCTAATGTTAACAGGGCGATAGTCATTTGTCTTGAATAGATTGTCTCATATGAATAGAAATTCTCATAACTCGTTAATCAAGTGTAAATAAGATTGAGTGACGTGAATATCAAAGATAAATGAAACTTAAAAAGCACGCATAAGCATGCTCTTTAAGTTCAGTATAGAAGTGTTTTTACAAAATGAAGTGGCTTATTTAAAGCTAGGACAATGGTGATCGGCGCGCCATACCAATTGTCTTGAACCTTGCATTGTTTGTAATAAATCTCTACCTGACATTTGCGGGAATGCTAACAATACCTTGAGATCGAGAGGGGAGGTGCCATCTTTCTCATAGGCTCTTACGTGAGTAAAAGTCGATTGTAAGTGTTTGAACAGCATAGTCTTAGTAAGACAAATTCCAAAGTTATCGCGTTTCATTGCCTTGTTTCCTTTTCAACAATGTTTATACGTTATGTTTGTTATCCTGTTTCTATTGGACGTTGCCACTGATCGATACTTCCTGCTCATCAATGTTTTATTATTGGGCGCTGATTTGATCAGGCGCCTCTTGATTGTCATGCTGGCCAGTAGTGTAAATAAGGATGTGTGAATGAGGTTAGATAGATAACCTGTTTGTTCAGCAACCGTAGCGGCGAGCGTGCAATTTTTAGTTATAGATACGTCCAGCGAGTGAAGGGTTGTTGCTATTTTGTTAATCGAAGTTTCGATTCAAAGCGCGGTCTGAAAATCATGACCTATGGCTTAGCAACAATAAACTTCTTCATATGCAACCATTATAATTGTATTTATTTTAAACAACCTAAAAAACACCTAAAAGCTTAGTGATCTAGCTCAATATTTATTCGTTTATTTTGGTTTTTAAGCTAATCAGTCCTAAAAATGAACGATTAATCGAGATGAACAACGTAAAGGATTATCAATTAACAATCTGCTCAATTATTTAGTTGAGTAGCAGTCACAAATTCACGTCCCTAGAAAGGTCATGCGATTAACTTGGTGTTAACATTGATCGTCTAACACTAGGGACGGTGGAATATGAAATGGAGCAGTATCAGTTTCCGTAAAAGGTTACTGATTATCATGACGGTCACTGGCCTCGTTGAACTTTTGATTCTTGCAGCGGCTGGTTTTTATTACATCAAACAATCTCAAGAACAAGAGATGGGTTTGAAAGCGTTAGGTGTTGCTGAATTTCTATCTGAATCGCCGCTTGTCACCAGTATTATTCAAGAAAATGGGACGTTGGACCCTATTGGCGTTCCCTACGTTCTGTCTGAAGAAACCCAAGTTAAATTTCGTAACCTTACTCAGCTCATTGGCGCGGCGTTTATCGTTGTGGGAGATGATAAAGGTATCCGCCTGATTCACCCTTATGATGACAGGCTCGGTAAACCCATGCGTGGTGGCGATAACCAAAAAGCATTGGTATTGGGCGAGTCTTATGTGTCGACAGCCAAAGGATCGCTGGGTTTTTCAGTTCGTGGTAAATCCGCGGTAAAAGACCCCCAAGGTACCGTTATTGGCGTGGTGTCAGTTGGTTACTTATTGGATTCTTTGCAAGATCGAATCGAACCTTACTTAGCCTTTTTGATTGTGATGGCGTTGCTGGTGGTTGCGGTAAACGCTTTGATTTCGAGTTATGTATCTCGTCGTTTTCAGCGCGCTATTTTAGGCTTTGAGCCTGAAGAGATAGGCCGACTGTATGTTGAGCTAGATGTAACCATGAGTACCGTGAAAGAGGGCATTCTGAGCATCGATAAGCACGGCATTTTACGTTCAATTAATAAAAGTGCCTGCGATATTTTATCGATAGACAGGGATAAAGCACTCAATCAACAGCGCCTTTCTGATGTATTGCTAGGCAGTGATTTAGAACAACTGCTATCAACCGGCGACACCGACCACGATGTTGAGTTGTATTTAAACAATAAGCGAATTATTGCCAACCGTAGCCCCATTATAGTGGCAGGTGAAGTGGTCGGAGCGGTATCGAGTTTCCGATTACGAGATGAAATTAACGATTTAACAGACCAGCTCTCACAAACCAAAGAATATGCAGATCTACTGCGTTCACAAACCCATGAGCATCAAAACAAGCTCAACACCATCAGTGGCTTGATTCAGATGGGCGAGCTGGATTCAGTCCAGCAATTGATTGGTCAAGAAACCGCGCACTATCAAAGCTTGATCGAGTTTTTACGTGAAACCGTTAAAGACCCGCTCATCGCAGGTATGCTCCTTGGGAAAACGGAGCGCGCGCGAGAAATTGGTTTAGAGCTTAAAGTTGAAGAAGGCTCAAGGCTTGAAGCTCTGCCTAGCTGGTTAAACGCGGATGACGTTGTCACAATCCTTGGCAACCTGATTGATAACGCCTTTGATGCCACCATGACGGCGATTAAGCAAGAGGGTCAAATTGCACCAGCGCGTCGGGTTATTGAAGTTTCAATCAGTGATTTTGGTAATGAAATTATCGTAGAAGTAGAAGACAAAGGGTGCGGTTTGCCGAAAGAGTTGGCAACCAAAGCACTTACCGAAAAAGGCGTATCGAGCAAAGCGAAGCAAAATCGTGGTGTGGGTTTGTATCTGATAAAGCAGCTGGCAGACCGATATCAAGGGCAGCTTGAAATGGTCGACAACCACGATTTTGGCACGCGAATGACGGTTTATCTGCCAAAAGAAGAACAATAATAATTAAGCACGAATCGATCTTGCGAAGATCATCGTGACGGAAAAAGCATGGTTAAAGGAAGAACATAAATGAACGCAATCACGAGAGTCATGGTCATTGAAGATGATATTGCGATTGCAGAGCTACACCATCGTTATTTAGAACAGATGGGTGGCTTTGACGTGGTCGGTATTGCCACCACACAGTCTGAAGCGCTGATGCAACTGGACATCTTAAAACCGGATTTGGTGTTATTGGATGTGTATCTACCGGACGGGTGTGGGCTCGATATTCTTAATCACGTAAGAGGGAGCAATCAAGGCTGCGACGTTATCTTGATTACTGCTGCTCGAGATGTGGATACGCTGCAGCAGGCAATGCGCGGTGGAGTGGTCGATTATCTATTGAAACCAGTCATGTTTCCTCGTTTGGAAGCGGCGCTGAAAAAGTATCAATCTCAACAGCAAGAGTTTGAAAGTGTGTCGGATTTGAATCAAGGTTTGGTTGATAAGATGCTGCAAGCCAATGCCAAAGCGGACTCTGGAAAAGTATCCACCTTACCCAAAGGCATTGATGGCGTAACCTTGGATAAGATCAGAGCCATTTTTCAACAAGCTGATGCCGTTAATATTACCGCCGATGAAGCCGGAGAACGAATTGGTGCTAGCCGAACCACCGCTAGACGCTATTTAGAATTTTTGATTACCACTGGTGAGTTAGTCGCAGACTTAAATTACGGTACCGTGGGGCGGCCGGAGCGCTGCTACAACAAAGCGCAAAGATAAACACGACACCATCAAAATAAATATAAAGCCAGTTGAATAAGCTGGTTTTACCTTTTTCTCCCTTTCCTATTGCTTACTCCACCGACCAGATACCGTTCTTTCTTGACTACACTGTTTGAGAATGCCGATTTGCATCTCCCGTGGGTCAAATGAACGGAGCTATCGATTAGAATTTGTTCGAAATGAGTCAATATTTAATCGATTGCTTTCACAGTGGTTGATGTAAATCAAATAGTCATAGACAATACTGTCCCGAATAGAGGTGATAGCTTTCACCCTCGTTTACCAAACGCATTCTCAAATTTAATAGGTGCTTACTATTGATGTAATAGTTAAGACCTATTATCTATTTTCGTATGTCGCTGATACCTTTGGCGAATACTAAAAACCTTGTTTTTATAGGAAAGATGATGGTAATACCTGAAAACAGCAGCATCGTTATTTTTGGTGCGTCGGGAGATCTAACTTACCGCAAGTTAATTCCTGCTCTATACCACCTGTATGCTAGCAATCAACTACCAGAATCCTTTGCGATTCTTGGAGTGAGCCGTACTGAGTACAGCGATGAGTCTTACCGTGAGAAGCTGAAGAAGTCTCTTCAGGAAATGGAAAAAACTGAACCTGAGACGCTGAATGCATTTATTGAACATCTGCATTACCAAGCGATCAACACTTCAGATGTAGACGACTATGCTCGTTTAGCACAACGTCTAGACAAGCTTGAGCAAGACTACCAATTCGAAAACCATAACACATTGTTCTACTTGGCAACCCCGCCAAGCCTATACGGTGTGATTCCAGCAAACCTTGCTGCGCATGGCCTTAACGATGAATCGAACGGCTGGCGTCGTCTGATCATCGAAAAACCATTTGGTTACGACTTAGCATCAGCTCAAGCGTTGGATGAAGAGATCCATCATCACTTCCAAGAACACCAGATCTACCGTATCGACCATTACCTTGGTAAAGAGACGGTTCAAAACCTTCTAGTGCTTCGTTTCTCAAACGCGATGTTTGAACCACTGTGGAACCGTAACTTCATTGAATACGTTGAAATCACAGGTGCTGAGTTCCTTGGCGTTGAAGAGCGTGGCGGATACTACGACGGTTCTGGCGCAGTTCGCGACATGTTCCAAAACCACCTGCTGCAAGTGCTAGCGATGGTAGGTATGGAGCCGCCTGCACAAATTAACGCTGATTCTATTCGTGATGAAGTGGTTAAAGTGCTTCAGTGTCTGAAACCATTAGAAGAAGATGATCTGCGTAAAGACTTAGTATTAGGTCAGTACACAGCATCAGATGTTCGTGGTCAGCACCTACTAGGTTACCGTGAAGAGCATGGTGTAGCGGATGATTCTCGTACCGAGACTTACATCGGCTTGAAAGCTCACATCAATAACTGGCGTTGGAATGGTGTTCCTTTCTACGTACGTACAGGTAAACGCTTACCAACACGTGTGACTGAAATCGTGATTCACTTTAAGAACACGCCACACCCAGTATTTGGTCAAGATGCACCAGAGAACAAGCTGATTATCCGCATCCAACCGGATGAAGGTATTCAGATGAGCTTTGGTTTGAAAGAGCCAGGCGCAGGCTTCAAAGCAAAAGAAGTGAAAATGAACTTCTCTTACTCTGACTTGCCTGAAACTCAGATGCTAACGGCTTATGAGCGTCTTCTTCTTGATGCACTGAACGGTGATGCGACTCTGTTTGCACGTACCGATGCGGTAGAAGCATGTTGGAAGTACGTTCAACCAATCTTAGACTTCAAGCAAGATCCTCAAGCACTGTTTGGCTATGCTTGTGGTACTTGGGGCCCACAGGAAGCAGATGAACTTCTGCAACGTGATGGCCGCGCATGGCGTTTCCCATGCAAAAACTTAACAGACACGGATTACTGCGAACTATGATCAATCACAAGATCTTTGCAACGCCTGAACTGGTTGTTGAAAACCTAGCAAATGAAATGAAAGCATACAGCGAGCAGGGCAAACCTGTTCACATTTCACTGTCTGGTGGCAGCACGCCAAAAATGCTTTTCAAACTTTTAGCACAGGCGCCATACGCGGAAGGTATTCAATGGAATAACCTTCACTTCTGGTGGGGCGACGAACGTTGCGTTGTACCAGACGACGCTGAAAGCAATTTCGGTGAAGCAAACGCGCTCTTATTTTCAAAACTAAAAGAGTTTACTCAAGTAAACCTTCCTGCTGAAAACATCCACCGCATCCGTGGTGAAGATGAACCAAAAGCAGAAGCAGAGCGTTTCGCAAAAGAGATGGCAGACGTAATCCCAACAGAAAACGGCACGCCTGTATTCGATTGGATTCTGCTTGGTGTTGGCGCAGACGGCCACACAGCTTCACTATTCCCAGGTGCAACCAACTACCAAGATGAGAACCTATCTGTATTAGCTTCTCACCCTGAGTCTGGTCAAATCCGTGTTTCTAAAACAGCGAAAGTTTTAGAAGCAGCAAAACGAATCAGCTACCTAGTACTGGGTGCAGGTAAAGTTGAGATCGTTAAAGAAATTCATACAACTCCTGCTTCAGAACTGCCTTACCCGGCAGCGAAAATCCAGTCTAAAACTGGCGAAACAGAGTGGTTCCTAGATTCAAATGCAGCAAGTGCTATCGCATAAGTGCGAATAGCCGCAAGGAGATAAAATAATGAAAGGTGATATCGGTGTAATTGGCCTAGCAGTAATGGGTCAGAACCTTATCCTAAACATGAACGACCACGGCTTCAAAGTTGTGGCTCATAACCGTACTGCTGCTAAAGTAGACGAGTTCCTAGAAGGCCCAGCTAAAGGTACTAACATTGTTGGTGCTTACTCTCTAGAAGAGCTAGTTGAGAAGCTAGAAGCGCCACGTAAAGTGATGCTTATGGTTCGTGCTGGTGACGTTGTAGACACGTTCATCGAAAACCTAATCCCACTTCTAGACGAAGGCGACATCATCATTGATGGTGGTAACACTAACTACCCAGACACTAACCGTCGTGTAGCGCATTGTCGTGAGAAAGGCATCCACTTCATCGGTACTGGTGTATCTGGTGGTGAAGAAGGTGCTCGTTTCGGTCCTTCAATCATGCCAGGTGGTGCGGCTGAAGCTTGGGAAGCGGTTAAGCCAATCTTCCAAGGTATCTCGGCAAAAACTGACGCTGGTGAGCCTTGCTGTGACTGGGTTGGTAACGACGGTGCTGGTCACTTCGTTAAGATGGTACACAACGGCATCGAATACGGTGACATGCAGCTTATCACTGAAGCATACCAGTTCATGAAAGATGGCCTAGGTATGTCTGCTGACGAGATGCAAGCAGTATTCGCTGACTGGAACAAGACTGAGCTAGACAGCTACCTAGTTGAAATCACTGCTGACATCCTTGGCTACAAAGATGAAGACGGTGAAGCGCTAGTTGAGAAGATCCTAGACACTGCAGGCCAAAAAGGTACGGGTAAGTGGACTGGTATCAACGCACTAGACCTAGGTATCCCACTAACACTGATCTCTGAGTCTGTATTCTCTCGTTGCCTGTCTGCTCTTAAAGACCAACGTGTTGAAGCTGAAGCTTTGTTTGAGAAGACAATCACTCCAGTTGAAGGCGACAAGCAAGAGTGGGTTGATGCACTACGTCAAGCTCTACTGGCTTCTAAGATCATCTCTTACGCTCAAGGTTTCATGCTAATGCGTGAAGCGTCGAACGAAAACGGCTGGGACCTAAACTACGGTAACGTAGCGCTAATGTGGCGTGGTGGTTGTATCATCCGTTCTGCATTCCTAGGCAACATACGTGATGCGTACGAAGCAAACCCAGACATCGCGTTCCTAGGTTCTGACGAGTACTTCAAAAACATCCTACAAGGCAGCCTAGTGGCATGGCGTAAAGTAGCAGCGAAATCTCTAGAGTCTGGTATCCCAATGCCATGTACGATTTCTGCGCTATCTTTCCTAGACGGTTACACAACTGCACGTCTACCAGCGAACCTGCTTCAAGCTCAACGTGACTACTTCGGTGCTCACACTTACGAGCGTACTGACCGTCCACGTGGTGAATTCTTCCACACAAACTGGACTGGTACAGGCGGCGATACTGCTTCTACAACTTACGACGTATAATCGTTAGTTAGAATCAGTAGAGAACAAATTTGTTCTTTCAGCTGCAAACTAGAAAACAAAAGGATGCCTCAGTGGCATCCTTTTTTGTTGGTTTGCGTATTTTTAGATGGTCACTTCAAACACACAACTAATTATCGCTTAGGCGGTCATGATATGTGGTTGTACATCGTCGTTGTATTGATCTCGAATGGCCATAAAGCTGTCTAGGTTTTGTTTAGGCGCTTCAACCCACTCTGGGTCAAACATTGAACCAGTGTTTGCTTCTATATAGGCCATCACCTCATTCAGTGACCAAGCGTGTTTATAGGCTCTTTTACTCATTAACGCATCGAATACGTCTGCCAGTTAATAGCGTATGCGCTATTGCTTAACTAAAGTGCTGTTAATGATGATCTGGACGTTAAATAACCATTTTAAAATTAAATGAAAAGATAAATAGGATAACGCACATGCTTTATGCCATCATAAAGACATAAACAAGGGCAATGGAAATAATGCCCAAATGATTGAGCTAGAAGCGGTCAGTGATGACGGTGTTCTAGAGTAAATTCAAGGCCTTTAGTTGCCTTGAAAAAGGTAATGTTATGACTGAAGAAGAAAGAATCGAACTGCAACAAAATAACCCGCTACACGGCTTAAAGCTTGAAACCATGATCACTGAATTAGTGGATCATTATGGTTGGGAAATTTTAGATGCGGCAATGCGTATGAACTGCTTTAACACTAAGCCTACAGTGGCAAGCGCAGTTAAATACCTGAAGAAAACCGAATGGGCTCGTGAGAAGGTTGAAAACTTCTACCTTTACCGTTTCAAGCGCATGCCTAAAGCATCGGACATCGAATACCAGATGCCTCCGCGTTCACGTACATTCCGCCATGGGCTAGAGCCTCGTGAGCCAATGGAACTAACGGTTGAGTCTATCCACGCTTCTCAAGCTAAAGCTGCGTCTGCATTTAAAGAGCGCCGCGGCGGTAACGGTCGTAACTTCCGTCGTTAATAAGAAGGCGTCGTTAGATAAGGCGTCGACGATTAGTACGCCTAATTAGATAAGCGAAAAACACAAAAGGAGCCTATGAGCTCCTTTTTTAATGCGTTCGATTAAACCGTAATTGGCTAAGCTTCGCGGTTCTTTCTTTGGTTCTTCCAAAGATCGGTGACATAAACGATCGCACTGACCAGTAAGAATAGCGCTGACACAGAAAACAGAGCGGGCATTTTTAAGATCCACGCGAATGTGGCAGCAAGAAAAGCGACAAAGCAAATGAGTCGACTTGATGACATGACATGACCGAGTTTAGTGTTCATAACGCCTCCTAATGAAGTCTCACTTTCGACAGGAGAATTATCCTACCTTTGGCAAAATAAAGGCTAAAAAACAGTCTAAATTGTTATCAAATTTACTAATTAAAGGACTCGTCTCACACATATCGACACGGTTATTTTATAAGTAATAAAATAGCGAGATAGGTAATGCGAGAGTCAGTTTTCCCGCTGTGTTTTCCAGTTAGAATTAGATTCAGTTTCGGGTTTAATTAGTGTCAAACTGACTTAGCATAAAACCTAGTTTTTATAGAAAAAGTAAGCGGTGATTAAGAAACTCGCGATGATCACTGTATTACGAACATATTGTTGTGGGATGCGGCGAGAGACTTTTGCTGAATAATAACCACCAACCAATGTACCCAATAATACAGCCATGCCAGACGGCCAATTAATCGAACCATTTACGATAAAAAACACGATCGCTGCGAGGGAAGCACACGCGGACACGAGCAGTTTGATGCCATTCATCACGTTGATGTTGGTGTAACCAGCCAGCGCCAAATAGCTCAATGTCACAATGCCCAAACCTGCATTAAAATACCCACCGTAGATACAGACAATCAAAAGTAATAAAGCGGAAAAGAATGCGCCTGCGCTAGTGGCGTGCTTATGTTTTGCTGTAGCTTGTTTAAGCCATTTATTGAGCGTGCCGCCAAACGTGAAAAGCAGAGCAGCATACAGCAACAGCCAAGGGACAGATTGAGTGAACAGAGCTTCTGGTGTGTGCAGCAGTAAAAATGCCCCGATACCACCGCCAATCACACATAAAGCTATAGTCAGTTTTAGCTGCTTAGTACCAGATTGAATTTCGTGGCGCAGAGCGTAGGCTCCGCTAATGTATCCAGCACACGAAGCAAAGGTATTGGTCGCGTTGGCTGCTATTGGTGGAACGCCAGCAAATAACAAAGCAGGGAAAGTGATGAAGCTGCCGCCACCCGCAATGGAGTTAAGCACACCGCCAACCACCCCTGATAAGAATAGAATCAACCAATCCATAGTTTTAGAATCCAATACGTTAACTAACTGGTTACCTTACTTGAATTTGTTATGAATATCAGCGCCATGTGTGTTGTAAAGATAGGTTTGTGAGTTTGCTACCATCTTTAACCGCTGGTTTTAATTGAGGCTTTAAATGAAAAAAGGAGCCAATGGCTCCTTTCGTTGAGGTTTAGTTGATTCGATAAAGCTTTACACTTCTACTGGCTTCGCTCTAAAACTCTTAAATAGTTTCACTAGAATCGGGCTAGACAGCACCAATACCGCCAGAATAGTGAAGGTCATCGTAATAGGGCGTTCCCATAAGAAGTTCAACTCACCATCGCTGATCATCAATGCTCGTCTTAAGTTCTCTTCCATCAAGCCGCCCAATATGAAGCCTAACAGTAATGGTGCCAATGGGAAGTTGGCTAGCCTTAATGCTATCGCAGCCATCGCTACCAGTAGCATCACAAATACGTCCATCGTGTTGAATGACACCAAGTACACGCCAGTGATTGAGAAGAAGATAATCATTGGCAGTAGAACCGTTCTAGGTACCGCTAGCAGTTTAGAAATATAAGGGATTAAAGGCAGGTTTAAGATAACCAGCACGATGTTGCCAAAGTACATCGAGATAATCACCGACCAAAATACGTCTGGGTGCTCAACGAACAAGCGAGGACCCGGCTGAATACCGTAGGCAATCAATGCACCAAGCATAATTGCTGTAGTACCAGAGCCCGGAATACCGAGTGTTAACAGCGGTACAAATGAACCACTTGAAGCTGCATTGTTTGCTGATTCAGGAGCCACAAGACCACGAATACTGCCTTTACCGAACTCTTTCTGCTTGTCTTTTGGCGCGAGGCTACGCTCCATACCGTAACTTAGGAATGCCGCAATAGTGGCACCTGCGCCCGGTAGAACACCGGTAAAGAAACCGAGAATAGAAGATCGAATTGAAACTGGTGCCACTTCTTTGAACTCTTCTTTGGTGACCTTCATGCTACCAATATCCGACATCTTTTGGCTTTCTTCCGCGCTGGTGTCTTTCTCCGGTTTTAGAATACCCATTAAAGTCTCACCTAAAGCGAAGGTTGCCATAGCAAGAAGTAGGAAACTAAAGCCATCCATCAGGTCTGTTAGACCAAACGTGAAACGTTCAACACCAACCCCTTTGTCGATGCCAACAGTAGATAGCATCAAACCAAGAATGGTCATCATCCATGCCTTGATTACCTGACCTGGGCCCGCAAACGCCGCTACTGCCGATAAACCTAACAACATCAATGCGAAGTAGTCTGAAGACTGGAAGCTCAATGAGACGCTTGCTAAAGCCGGAGCCGCAATCAAAAGCATGATTGCCGAAAGCGTGCCGCCAGTGAAAGAAGAGTAAGCCGCGAGTGCAAGTGCTTTACCCGCTTGGCCTTTTTGTGCCATCGGGTAGCCATCGAATGCGGTTACTACCGTTGAAGAACAACCTGGAGCGTTGATTAAGATTGATGACGTCGAGCCACCAAATACAGCGCCGTAGTACACACCAGCCATCAAGATTAGGCCAGAAGAAGGGTCTAGGCCGTATGTAATCGGGATCATCAACGCGATTGCTGAAATTGGACCGAGTCCCGGTAGCATCCCAATAAAGGTACCAACAAAACAGCCAACAATTACCATCATGATGTTCATTGGCATCACGGCGGTCGAAAGTCCTTGTAAAATTCCGTCTAACATAATGTTATCCCTACCAAAGAGTGAAGATTAAACCAGGCTCTAGGTAGATATCTAAGCCTTGAGTTAATAAAAGAAAGAACGCGATAACGAAAGGAAACGACGCGCCAAATAAGACAGCTTTGCGGCGCTCACCCAGTAGGTAAAAGCCTGCAAGTAAGAAGAAGCTGGTTGCTAAAACAAAGCCAAGATAAGTCAGCCCAACACCGTACAGAGCCATTAACACCAAGAAGCCAATAAGCAGTTTCCAGTTCAACGGCGTAGTGTCGCATGTGACTTTTTTATCTGGCTGTCCGGTTATAAGCAGGATCAACGAAAGGCCAATGCCGATAAACGTTAGCAGGATAGGTAAGGTTCTTGCTGTGAAGGGTTCGTACTCGTCACCGGGGAACAAAGGAATCAGCGTGGTTTGGTAGCCATAGCATAAACACGCAAGCATAAAGAGCATGGCTCCGATGCGATCCTTCGAAAGCAAAGATTCCTTACTCAGAAATTTGGTTGGTAAGTCCGACATATCCAACTCCATTTGGGGTGGTATAAAAAGTAAAAAAGCCGTACATGAGCGAGTCAATGAAATGTCTGGGATCACTAACCAAAGGTAAGCGAATTACGGTACTGGTTTATCAGCCACTTGCGTTTACAACGAATCGGCAAGCGTTAGTAATACGTCTACGAATAAACAAAGGAGTTTGAAGTTAACTCATGCACGGCGAAACAGGAAAGAGTAAGAGGGCACATAAGCCCTCTATGGTTGTTGGTTACTTCAAGAAACCAAGCTCACGCATTAGATCGCCCATCTGTTTTTCTTGGTCTTCTAGGAAGGCGTAAAAATCTTTGTCAGCTTTGTAGTTGTCGATCCAACCGTTACGGTCACGAACCACTTGCCACTCATCGGTTTTGTACATTTTGCCAAGCGCTTCGTTCCACTCGTCGATTTTTGCTTGGCTTGTACCCGGTGCCGCAAAGAAACCACGCCAGTTAGCAAATACTGTCTCGTTGCCGTATTCAGTCAGTGTTGGGATGTTAGGCGCAGCGTCAAGACGCTTTGGAGCCGTCACAGCAAGCACTTTTACTTGGCCAGATTTAGACATCTCTAGTACTTCACCAAGGCCCGTTGAAAGCAGCTGTGTTTCGCCAGAAAGCAGTGCCGCCATCGCTTTACCGCCAGCATCGTAGGCAATGTAACGTACTTTCTTCGCATCAAAACCTTCGCCTTTGAACGCTGCCGCTACTACAAGGTGGTCCATGCTGCCACGAGCTGAACCGCCAGCAATCTTCACTTTACGTGGGTTGGTTTCGAACTCTTTAACGACGTCTTCCCAAGTGTCGTACTTAGAATCCGCAGGAGCGACGATTGCGCCGTAATCGGCAATGGTTGCTGCTACCGGAGTTAGGTCACGGAAAGATTGAGGGAAGATACCTGTTAGTGAACGAACAACGATAGGCGTTGAGTTCACCATTAGCGTGTCTTCTTGGCGTTGTGCTGTTTCGATTAGGTGAGCAATCGCTTTACCGCCACCGCCACCAGACAGGTTTTGGAAAGAGACATTTTCTACGATGTCTGATTTCACCAATACATCACCCGTACCACGAGCTGTCATATCCCAACCACCACCAGCGCCGCCAGGGATTAGGAAGTGGATTTTTTCTACGTCAGCAGCAAAAGTGTTGAAAGAAAAGGTTGCTGTGATGATAGAAGCCGCAAGAGTAGGTTTCAGTGCCTTGAACATGGTTCACGTTCCTTATGTAGGGGATCTCTTCAATGGAGAGAAACTTATGTTTTATTTCCAGCTACTAAACAGATGAGTAGGATATTGCTTAGCAGATGAAGCTAAAGTTAACGGTGTGTTAATGAAATGTCTGTAATGCGGCGATATTGAGAATAAAGAACATTGGATTAATATTGTTCATAAAGTTCACGGTAACGTGTTTTTGTCCATTTACTGTTGAATGATATCTGGATTCTAAAATCGTAGTTATTGTCTCAGAATGATTGAATTCATTGACAAAGGTTGGATTTAACTAGCGTTTTCTACTCGAGTGCATTGGTTGTTGGTCTATATTGTTAGATGTGACTACGATAACTATTTCTGCAAAAGAGTCAGGTGTATAGAGGTGTTAGATTTTAGATGTGGAATAGAGTTACTATAGTTGATATGCAACTTAAGCGGTATTGATTGCGCTAGGCTGTTAACTTTGGAGTTGGCGATTATTCAAGGATGAAATAATGGCATTAAAAAAAATTTCGTTACGATTTACTGTTGGAGGAATGTTTTTACTCGCGACATTTCTTACCGCTGTTGTTGCGGTTTCACTGCAATATTACTTCAGTAAAAAAATGGCGACTGAGAATACCCTATCAAAGTTGACGATGGTGTCCCAAGAGCTGAGTAACTATATCGGCGCGGTTGATTCTGACGCAGCCAATACGGCGCGTTTACTTTCTTCAGTGAAACGTTCTATAAGTAACAAAATATCGAAAGAAGAGTCGCGTAGTATTCTTTCAGAAGCAATTAAAGATAACCCTCTCTTTTATAGTATTTACATTGGCTCATCTAATGAAAACTTCTTCCAAATTATTAATCTAGAATCTGCCCCTGTCGTTAGAGAAAAAATCGGTGCACAACAAAAAGACCGTTGGGTTGTGGTTGAGATTCATAATATAGGGGAGGAGCGCGTCCGTACGACGAAATATTTTGACCAAGAGTTTACGCTAAGAAACTCAACTACGGAGCAGAGCAACTACCTTCCAACAACCAGGCCTTGGTATGTTTCTGCCAATGTTCAGTCGGTCGAAAAAACTCAGCCATATCTTTTCCAGCATTTACAAATTACCGGGCAAACTTATTCTTTAGCGTTTGATTCGAAAATCGAATCTGAAGTTCAACATGTGATTGGTATTGATATTGTGTTGTCTTCTTTAGCTAGCAAACTATCAGGTACGGCGCTTGGCTTAGCAGAAGACAGTAAGGTTGAGTCTTTCTTATATTCGAAATCGGGTAATATTATTGCGTCTAACCTCAAGGTTAACAATCAGGAATCGGAGTTTGATGTATCAACATTGATGCTATCGTCTGAGCTGCAAGCCTTGATTAACGATACCCCTCCGCTGTTAGTGTCTAATCAAAATGATTGGGGGCCGATGGACTTTTCAGTGGCGGGAAAACCAAACGGCTATGCGATAGACCTTCTTAAAATGATTGGTGAGATGACAGGGATCAGGTTTGAATTTGTTAATGGTTTCTCTTGGGGCGAGCTTGTCAGTAAGTTTCAAGAAGGAAGTATTGATGGCCTGCAATCGGTTCAACATTATAAAAATAATGGCATAGATGGCCTATACACGACTCCAATTTATGAATTGCCATTTTCTATCGTGACAAGGGTCGGCGCGAAGGTTGTCACTAATTATGCCGAGCTTGAGGGTAAAAAAGTTGCCATTTTATCTGGGTGGTCAATTATTCCTAAGTTGAGAGAGGATTTTCCGAACATTGATTTAGTTGAATTTGAAAACCTAGAGTCTGCATTTAATTCAATTGAAAGCGAAGAGAACTTTGCTTTCTTAGAAGCAGAACCCGTACTCTCGTTTGCATTAGATAGGTTTTTCCAGCCAGGCCTTGTTGTCAATGGGACTCTAGAAGATCTAAAACAGAACTACTCAAACCAATTCCATTTGGTGCTGCAGAGCAAGCATAAACAATTGCTCCCAATCATTGATCAAGCTATCAGTAAGTTAAGTGGTGAACAACTTGATGCCTTAGCGAAAAAGTGGCTGCATGATACCGGCTTTAATACGAATACGACGGTTCCTTATACTGAACTTTATGATTTGACTAAGGAAGCAACGGTTGAAGGCAGTATGGTAAGGGTAGAGTTGAATGGCGAGATCAAGCATCTCTATTTAAAGAAAATAGACACGGGCGAACACTACTCTGAGTATTTTGCGGTATTGATTCCCGAATCTGAAGTCTTCAGTACAGTCAATAAACGTCTAGCAACCTCTGTTGGTGTAACGGTGTTACTGATGAGTTTGACGTTGCCTATTGCTTGGGTTTTTGGTGCGCCGATAGTGCATCCAATTCGCCAATTAGAGGAAGAGACTCATAAGGTTAAGCTGCGTGATTATGACAACGTGACAATTCTTGATACTCGAATCAAAGAAGTGTGGGAATTATCTGTTGCTGTAAAAGATATGGCTATGGAGATTAAACGACATGAACAGATGCAAGAGGCGTTTGTTGAGTCGTTTATCAAGCTCATCGCTCAAGCGATCGATGATAAGTCCGCTTATACGGCAGGGCATTGTAATCGTGTACCAGAACTCGGCTTGATGCTGGCTGACGCGGCGGAACAATCGCAGTCTGAGCACTTCAAAGACTTTGAGTTTAAAAATGATGACGAACGCCGTGAGTTTAGAATTGCGGCTTGGCTTCATGATTGTGGCAAGATCACGACACCGGAACACATCGTCGATAAAGGTACGAAGTTAGAAGCGAACTACAACCGAATCCACGAGGTGAGAACTCGATTTGAAGTACTTTGGCGTGATGCGGAAATCACCGCTTTGAGAAAACAACTTGATGGTACGCTATCAACGCAACTGATAGCCGATGAACTTACGGCAACGAAGCAGCAGCTACAAGATGACTTTGCCTTTATCGCTACGTCGAACGTTGGTGGTGAGTTCATGAGTGACGACAAAGTTGCTCGTATTCGTTCGATCGCTGAGACGACTTGGATGCGTAATTTTGATGACCAACTTGGTCTATCACCGATAGAAGCCTTGAATCGAGAATCGAGTTCAAGCTTGCCAGCGACAGAGCTGCTGTTAAGTGATAAGCCTGAACATATAGTGAAAAGAGATAGGCCGTTAGAGTTCGACCCGAAATATCAAATCAAAATGGATGTGCCGGAGCACCTATACAACTTAGGCGAAGTCTACAATCTGAGCATTGCACGTGGCACGTTAACTGCTGAAGACCGATTCAAGATAAATGAGCATATGCTTGGCACGATTAAGATGCTTGAGAACCTGCCATTCCCGAAAGAACTAAGCCGTGTTCCTCGCTATGCTTCGACGCATCATGAAACACTCAAAGGTACGGGATATCCAAGGAAGCTGACTGGTGATGACCTTTCAATCCCAGAACGTATTCTGGTGATCTCCGATATTTTTGAGGCGTTAACTGCTGCGGATAGGCCTTATAAGAAGGCGAAGCCAATCAGTGTTGCTGTCGACATCATGTACAAAATGGCGTTGGACGAGCATCTCGATATCGAACTGTTTAGATTGTTCTTAACCAGCGGTACTCACCTGCGTTATGCAGAAGAGTATCTCAAACCGGAACAAATTGATTTCGTTGATATCAACAAATACCTAGAAGTTACTCGTCAGATAGCTTGATTAAAGGTTGGCTTGTTAGAACGGGTTCGATGAATGAAAGGCGCACATGAGTGCGCCTTTTTTATATCTGTTTATCGGTGAGCTGGTGGATAGATACGAAGGGGGCTGCTTTTGACAAGTTTCGGCTATAAGTTGTCGACATATCGATTTCAAATGATTTTAGGGTAGATAGGGGGTTAGTGACTCTTACTCTGATTAAATCGATAAATAACAGATGGTTGAGTTGTTTGTAGTGTCCTTTTGGATTAGTTTTAATCGTCTATGAAAAATACTACCTTAGTCTGAATTGTCGACAATTGGCTTGATTGTCGACAATTCAATCGTGTATTTTATGTTCATGTTATGAAATTGTTGACAATTAAGGTTCAGCAATCAGAAGTGAGCAGCGTGAATATGAATACTGCGATAAAAGATCTCAGCTTAAATGCAAACACGAAGACACGTGTGAACGATAAAGAGAACACTAAATCAGAAAACCTCACTGAGTACCTCGTTGAGGCGATTGTTAACGGTGAATTAGCACCGGGCAGTAAGATCTCGGAGCCTGAACTGGCTAAACGCTTTGAGGTAAGCCGAGGCCCATTACGTGAAGCGATAATGCGTGTTGAAGGGCTTGGCTTGATTGAACGCATTCCTCATGTAGGGGCTCGAGTTATTACTTTTTCGGCAGACAAACTACTCGAGTTGTACGCGGTGCGAGAGGCATTGGAAGGCATGGCGGCTCGCTTAGCAGCAAGACATATCACACAAGAAGAGCTTGTCGGGCTTGAAGGATTATTGTCGACACACTCAAAATACATCGATGAAGTCGAAGGTTCTTCTTACTTTCATCAACATGGGGATTTCGATTTCCATTACCGCATTATTAAAGCGAGTCGTAACAGCAAACTGATTTCGCTGCTGTGTGATGAGCTTTATCACCTATTACGCATGTACCGCTATCAATCGCCTAGGGCTCAGTCTCGACCAAAAGAGGCGCTCGATGAACACAAATACATCCTACAAGCGATTCGTAATCGCGATGAAGAGCTAGCAGAAATGTTAATGCGACGACACATCTCGGGCAGTCGATTGCTGATAGAACAACAAATTCAATCCAAAGATCTTGATTAAGCGACCATTGGAATCTGTCAGCGGATCAGTGCTGGCGATAACCAAAAGCCGTAAGTCTTAAAGGTTAGCTAGAAATAAACAATTAACAGGGAGCGTCATTATGAAGTTATCAGCAGGAGCTAAGTTCCGACAAGCTGTGCAAGACAACGACCCATTGCAGATCGTCGGTACGGTGAATCCGTATTGCGCGATGATGGCAAAGAACTTGGGGCATCAGGCGATCTATTTGTCTGGCGGAGGCATCGCCAATGCGTCTTATGGGTTGCCTGATTTAGGCATCACCACATTGAACGATGTGTTGGTAGATGTTGAACGTATTACCAACGCGTGTGATCTGCCATTGCTGGTGGATATCGATACGGGATTTGGTGGCGCATTCAATATTGCACGTACGATTCGCGTTATGGAGAAGGCAGGCGCAGCAGCAATCCATATGGAAGACCAAGTGGCCCAGAAACGCTGTGGTCATCGACCAAATAAAGCGATTGTAAGTCAGCAAGAGATGGTCGATAGAGTCAAAGCGGCAACCGATGCTAGAACCGATGAAAGCTTTGTGATTATGGCACGTACGGATGCATTGGCGGTTGAAGGCATTGATAGCGCAATTGAGCGAGCGATAGCTTGTGTTGAAGCGGGCGCAGACATGATCTTCCCTGAGGCGATGAATCAACTCGATCAATACGTGAAGTTCTCGGCAGCGCTGAAATCAGCAACGGGCAAGCACGTGCCTATTCTTGCGAACATCACTGAATTTGGCCAAACACCACTCTACAGCTGTAACGAGTTAGCCCAATCAAGTGTCGACATGGTGCTTTATCCATTGAGTGCGTTCCGTGCGATGAACAAAGCGGCGGAGAATGTTTACAAGCACTTGCTAATTGAAGGCAATCAAGAAGCTCTGTTGGATTCAATGCAAACCCGTAAGGAGCTTTACGAACACCTTAATTACCACGACTACGAGAACAAGCTTGATCAGTTGTTTTCAAGCGAAGGGTAAACCGGTTTCAATTAATCAAAAATCAACTTAATCCAATAACGTGAAATGGTTAGTCGCCATATCCAGTATCGATGATAAAGATCATCGGACACATAAACAGGCAGCACCAAAGAGTGCAGGCGACTAACACAGAAAAGGAGTTCACCATGTCTGTATCTTTGAGTGATAAAGCAGCTGTCGAAAAGGCTTCAACAGAAAACCAACAACAAAGCGAAAAACCCGAAATCAAACCAGCTAGCGCACCTGCAATCGGTGGTGCTGGTCTACGTGGGCAGAGTGCGGGAACCACGGCGCTATGTACCGTAGGCCAGTCAGGAACGGGTTTGACCTACCGTGGCTATGACATAACCGACCTTGCTAATCATGCTCAGTTCGAAGAAGTGGCGCATCTGTTACTAAGAGGTCATTTGCCCAGTGAAAAAGAGTTAGACGATTACAAAACGTTGTTGATTGGTTTGCGCGGCTTGCCTCAACCTTTGAAAGCAGCACTAGAGCTTATCCCTGTAGACGCTCATCCAATGGATGTGATGAGAACGGGTTGTTCAATGCTAGGTAATCTAGAGCAAGAGTCAGATTTTTCTGAGCAACTGTCTGCGACTGAGCGAATGCTTGCGCTTTTCCCTGCGATTATTTGTTACTGGTACCGCTTTAGTCATGATGGCGTGCGCATTGACACTGAAGATCAAAGCGAAGCATGTCTGGGTGGCTACTTCTTGAAAATGCTAACAGACAAAACTCCAAGTGAACTTCATAAGAAGGTGATGCATTGCTCGCTCACCCTATACGCGGAACACGAGTTTAATGCTTCAACCTTTGCCGCTCGTGTGTGTGCATCAACCCTGTCTGATATCCATTCGTGTGTCACCGCAGCGATTGGTACGTTGAGAGGCCCTTTACATGGAGGTGCGAATGAAGCGGCGATGGAAATGATCCAAGATTGGCAAACCGCTGATGAAGCAGAAACTAACATCATGCAGATGCTTGCTAACAAAGACAAAATCATGGGCTTCGGTCATGCCGTTTATCGTGAAAGCGACCCGCGAAATGCGCTAATCAAGCGTTGGTCAAAAGAGTTAGCTCAAGAAGTGGGAGATAAGCAGCTTTACGCCGTTTCTGAGCGTGTTGAAGCGGTAATGAAGCGCGAGAAAGGCTTGTTCTGTAATGCTGACTTCTTCCATGCGTCGGCTTATCACTTCATGGACATCCCAACCAAATTGTTTACTCCTATCTTCGTGATGAGCCGCCTTACGGGTTGGACGGCGCACGTGTTCGAACAGAGAGAAAATAATCGCATCATTCGTCCAAGTGCAGACTACACCGGCCCAGAGCATCAAGACTGGCTACCAATCCACTTACGTTAGTTCTCTATATCGAGCCGACTTATGTCTTGAGGTGACTTCCGTCTTCATATGACAAGGCCTCAAGAACCAACGAATAGAATTTAACAGATAATGGTGGATGTATGTCTGATGTAAAACTTGAACAAGCTCAGTACCTTGATAAAAATCAGTACCGGAAACTTTTACCCGGAACCCATTTAGAGTATTTCGATGCTTGCGAAGCGGTAGAAGCGATATCTCCGGGCAGTTATAAAACCTTGCCTTATACGTCGAGAGTATTGGCAGAGCAATTAGTAAGACGCTGTGATCCTGAAACCCTTGAAGGCAGCTTAAAACAGATCATTGAACGCAAGAGCGACTTAGATTTTCCTTGGTATCCTGCGCGCGTGGTATGTCATGACATTCTTGGTCAAACAGCCCTAGTAGATTTGGCTGGATTAAGAGACGCGATTGCCGACCAAGGCGGAGACCCTGCCAATGTGAACCCCGCTGTCGAAACTCAATTGATTGTTGATCACTCTCTGGCAGTGGAACATGCAGGCTTTGATAGCGAAGCCTTTGATAAAAACCGCGCGATTGAGGAGCGCAGAAACGAAGACCGTTTTCATTTTATTGAATGGTGTAAAACCGCGTTTAAAAACGTGAGTGTGATTCCTGCGGGTAATGGAATTATGCACCAGATTAACTTGGAGAAAATGTCTCCAGTGATTCAATCTAAAGAAGGAATCGCGTTTCCTGATACCTGTGTCGGCACCGACAGTCATACTCCTCATGTTGACGCTCTGGGTGTTATTGCAATAGGTGTAGGTGGTTTGGAAGCTGAGACTGTGATGCTCGGTCGTCCGTCGATGATGCGTTTGCCTGACATCGTGGGCGTTAAACTTACAGGTCAGAGGCAAGAAGGTATTACGGCTACTGATATTGTGCTCGCCATTACTGAGTTCCTTCGCAATGAGAGAGAGGTCTCAAGCTATTTGGAATTCTTCGGTGAAGGGGCTCGTGCACTGACCATTGGCGACCGCGCCACTATATCGAATATGACACCAGAATACGGCGCGACAGCAGGTATGTTCTACATCGATGAGCAGACTATTCAATACCTGAAGCTCACCGGTCGAGAGCCGGAGCAGGTTGAATTAGTTGAACGCTACGCCAAGCAAACCGGGCTATGGGCTGACGATCTCGATTCTGCTCAATACGAACGGGTATTAGAGTTTGATCTGTCTAAGGTTGAACGCAATCTTGCAGGGCCGTCTAACCCACATCGTCGTTTACCAACCAGTGAACTTGCCAAACAAGGCATCAGCCAAGCTTCTTGGAAAGAGCAACACGCTGAACAATATTCTGATGAACAAATGCCAGATGGTGCCGTGATCATTGCGGCGATTACTTCTTGTACCAATACCAGTAACCCAAGAAACGTGGTCGCCGCAGCATTGGTTGCGAAGAAGGCCAATCAGCTTGGATTAGTTCGTAAGCCATGGGTAAAAACGTCATTCGCGCCAGGCTCAAAAGTTGCCAAGCTTTATCTTGAGTCCGCCGGTTTGTTGCCTGAACTGGAAAAACTAGGCTTCGGTATCGTCGGTTATGCGTGCACAACCTGTAATGGAATGAGTGGTGCGTTGGATCCTAAAATTCAACAAGAGATCATCGACCGTGACCTATATTCAACCGCTGTGCTATCGGGGAATCGAAACTTCGATGGTCGAATTCACCCTTATGCCAAACAAGCGTTTTTAGCATCACCGCCATTGGTCGTCGCTTATGCCTTAGCTGGTACGATTCGCTTTGATATCGAAAAAGACAGCTTAGGTACAGACAGCAACGGAAAATCGATCTATTTAAGTGACTTGTGGCCGAGTGATGCAGAGATCGATGCAGTGGTCGGTGAACATGTTAAGCCTCAGCAATTCCAACAAATCTACGTGAAAATGTTCCAGCCAGACGAGGAACAGGTGACTACTGAACCGCTTTATGACTGGCGACCTCAAAGTACCTATATTCGCAGACCACCTTATTGGGAAGGAGCTCTGGCGGGAGAGCGAAGCCTATCTGGTATGAGACCTTTAGCGATTTTGGGTGACAACATCACCACAGATCACTTATCCCCTTCAAATGCGATTCTCGCTTCGAGCGCTGCGGGGGAATACCTCACCAAAATGGAAGTGCCGGAAGAGGACTTTAACTCTTACGCGACCCATCGAGGCGATCACTTAACCGCCCAACGAGCAACCTTCGCCAACCCTAAACTGTTCAACGAAATGGTGAAGGACGCAGGAGAAGTCGTTCAAGGTTCACTAGCAAGGGTTGAACCCGAAGGTCAAGTTACGCGAATGTGGGAAGCGATAGAAACCTACATGAACCGTAAACAACCTTTGATTGTCGTTGCTGGCGCAGACTACGGGCAAGGCTCGTCACGTGACTGGGCAGCCAAAGGTGTGCGCTTAGCGGGTGTTGAAGTAATTGTGGCAGAAGGGTTTGAACGAATTCACAGAACCAACTTAGTTGGCATGGGCGTGTTGCCTTTGCAGTTTAAAGCGGGAACTAATCGCAACACCTTGCAACTCGACGGTACCGAGTTTTACGACGTTTACGGCGACATTGAAGCGGGTTCTGATTTGGCTCTAGTCATCACTCGTAAAAACGGTGAAAAGCTTGATGTTCCTGTGACCTGCCGACTAGACACGGCAGACGAAGTGAATGTTTATAGCGCTGGTGGCGTGTTGCAACGTTTCGCCAAAGACTTTCTTGCAAATTAGGAGCTAGTTATGAACATCAAACAGTTAAAAGTACCTGCTACCTATATGCGGGGCGGAACAAGCAAAGGTGTCTTTTTCAACTTAAGTGACTTACCTGAAGCTGCGCAAGTTGCCGGAGAAGCTCGAGACGCATTACTTCTGCGCGTGATTGGTAGTCCAGATCCTTATGGCAAACAAACCGATGGCATGGGTGGCGCAACATCCAGCACCAGTAAAACCGTTATTGTTTCGAAAAGTAGTAAAGCCGATCACGATGTTGATTACCTATTCGGCCAAGTAGCAATAGACAAGCCGTTCGTTGATTGGAGCGGTAACTGCGGCAATCTGTCTGCTGCAGTGGGCCCATTTGCTATTCATAGTGGCCTAGTCGACTCGAATCGTATTCCAGAAAACGGCGTGGTCGAGGTGCGAGTATGGCAAGTGAACATAGAGAAAACCATTATTGTTCATGTACCTATCGCTGGTGGTGAAGTCCAAGAGTTGGGTGACTTTGAGCTCGATGGTGTCACTTTCCCCGCCGCTGAGATCCAAGTTGATTTTCTAGACCCCGCCGATGCGAGTGGTTCAATGTTTCCGACAGGGAATGTTGTCGATTTTTTAGATGTTCCAGATCTGGGTTGCATCAAAGCGACATACATTAATGCTGGGATACCCACCATTTTTGTTGATGCTGAATCGGTTGGCTACCAAGGCACTGAACTTCAATCAGATATCAATAGTGATACCAAAGCCTTGGCTCTGTTTGAATCCATACGAGCACATGGTGCAGTAGCAATGGGTCTTATTGATTCTTTAGAACAAGCTGAATCACGTCAACATACACCTAAAGTCGCGTTTGTTGCTAAGCCTCAAGCGTACCAAGCTTCCAGTGGTAAATCGGTTGCTGTCGAAGATACTGACCTTCTGGTGCGTGCTTTGTCTATGGGGCAACTGCACCATGCCATGATGGGTACGGCTGCGGTTGCTATTGCTTCAGCGGCAAGTGTTCCTGGCACCTTAGTGAACTTGGCAGCCGGTGAGGGAAGTCGTGATTTCGTGACCTTTGGACACCCGTCAGGAACCTTAAAGGTAGGTGCGAAAGCGCTGCAGGCCGAAAGTGGGTGGAAAATAGAGAGGGCGATTATGAGTCGTAGTGCCCGAGTGATCATGGAAGGTGCCATTCGTGTGCCTTTTCCCAAGTAAAGCGATTGTCGTGAACGGTTAAATGTTCACGAATACAACGCTGAGAAAAGAGTGCACCCAAGTGAAACTGTTAAAAGCTAGTCGCTTGGACTAATGGATAAATCATGGAGGAGGCACTATGTCTGCTACGAATCGAATGACTAGAAAAACAGATTACATCACCGAGTATCAATGGGCGAGGGAAGACCCAAATTCGTTTTGGGAAACACAATCACAAGCGATAGATTGGTTTGAACCACCAAAAACGATATTACAAACTGACGATAACGGAATTGAGCGTTGGTTTCCTGATGGGGTGATGAACACCTGCTGGCTCGCGCTGGATTATCATTGTGAAAATGGGCGAGGTGACAATACCGCACTGATTTACGACTCTCCAGTTACAGGAACTCAATCCTCGTACACTTACAATCAATTGCGTAACCAAGTGGCTAAAGTCGCTGGTATGTTAGCCACGCAAGGCGTTACCAAAGGTGATCGTGTGGTGATCTACATGCCAATGATTCCTGAAGCGGCGATGGCAATGTTGGCCTGTGCACGACTAGGCGCGGTGCATTCGGTGGTGTTTGGTGGTTTTGCTCCTCATGAGCTTGCCGTTCGAATTGAAGATGCCGAGCCCAAGGTGTTGATTACTGCCTCCTGCGGTGTCGAGATAAACAAAGTCTTGCCATATAAGCCTATGGTCGATCGCGCGATCATGGACAGCCGCTGGAAGCCTGAGAAAGTGGTGGTATTCCAAAGAGAGCAGTCTCTAGCCGAGTTGAACAACGAACGCGATGTACTTTGGCAGCAAGCTGTTGAGGATGCTTTGCCTCACGTATGTGTGCCTGTTCTAGCGACTGACCCACTATATATCTTGTATACATCAGGGACGACGGGTAAGCCAAAAGGCGTGGTGCGCGATAATGGTGGTCATGCGGTCGCGATGAAATACTCGATGAGCACTATCTACGATATGCCGCAAGATGGTGTGTTTTGGGCGGCTTCTGATGTCGGCTGGGTAGTGGGGCATTCCTATATTGTGTATGCGCCATTGATTCATGGTTGCACAACCATCTTGTTTGAAGGAAAGCCAGTTAGAACGCCAGATCCGGGGGCATTCTGGCGTGTGTGTGAAGAGTACAACGTCGATGTGTTATTTTCTGCGCCAACGGCATTTAGAGCTATCAAGAAAGAAGATCCTGAAGGCGAGTTACTCACCAAGTATGACTTATCATCGCTCAAGTCGATTTTTATGGCGGGAGAGCGTTTGGACCCGCCAACATTGGATTGGGTTGAGTCTCATACCAATAAACCGGTTATTGACCACTGGTGGCAAACCGAAACGGGTTGGGCTATTTCTGCCAATCCGACAGGGCTGGAATCTTTGCCAGTGAAAGCAGGTTCTTCAACTAAGCCTGTGCCCGGTTACCAAGTCGAGATTCTTAATGAATTGGGTGAAACGGCACAGCCTAATCAGCAAGGCTTTGTTGCACTCAAACGTCCACTACCACCCGGTTGTCTGCCAACGGTTTGGCGTAATCATGATCGATTTGAATCTGGCTATCTGAGCCAATTCCCAGGCTATTATGTTTCTGGGGACGGTGGCTATCTCGATGAAGATGGGTATCTATTTATTATGGGTCGTATCGACGATGTGATAAACGTAGCGGGACACCGTCTGTCGACTGGAGAAATGGAAGAGATCGTGGGTGGTCACCCAGCCATTGCAGAATGTGCGGTAGTCGGGATTCACGATGACTTGAAAGGACAACTTCCTTTAGGTCTAGTTGTGTTAAAAGATGGCGTAAAAGTCGATGGCATTGAGTTGCAAAGGGAATTGGTTGGCAAGGTTCGTAATGAGATCGGCGCGGTAGCTTGTTTTAAGCAAGCCTTGGTTGTTGAGAGGTTACCTAAGACACGCTCAGGTAAGATCTTACGTAGAACGATCCGGCAGATCGCAGAAGGTGAACAATATGTGGTGCCTTCAACTATTGACGACCCTACCAGCTTAACTGAAATTGCTGAAAAGCTCGGCAAATAGACGTCGCAGTTTAGGTAATCTCACCTTCGGCTTGTTGATTTATACATAATCCGGCGTGATGGTTTACCTAAACTCTACTTTATTCATCCGCTTATCCATTGCGTTTACTATGACTTCATTATGAATCCCACATATTGAGGTCTTTTTATGCGAGCTTACTTTTTGTTGATTGCTTTATTGGTCAGTGGTGCTGCTAGTGCCAGTATTTCAAAGGATGAAGCGAGTAGAGCGTTGTTAGAACCTTTGAGTCATCCCAAGGTATTTAAATGTGTATCAAAGACTGGCGTCGATCTCTATCAAGCGGTTTTTGATATTGGTGTGGGATATGAAGCCGACCCTATTAACTCGAAGATGATCGTTAATTCAAGGAAAGGCCGCTACGAATATCAAATCTTAGGCGCAGTAAGGTCTGAAAGAGCTGGTGAAATTGTCGTGTTAACTCGCCATGTGGGAGACGGTGTTAAAGTTGCGGCTATGATTGATGACGAAAATGGCAAGATACTGGGGATCGGCGATAAAAATCATTATCGAGATTGTGGTGTTAGGCCACCACCTAGCGTAGCAAACATGCAAAACTTTTGGTCTAAAGGCTAAGAGATATGTGAAAGGCAAGAATTATAGAGAAAGCGCGATTGAGGCGACCTTATTGGTCGCCTTTTTTGTTGGTGAGGATAAAGCGAGCTCAAAGCTATATATCATTAATCAGTTATGCGATGGCTGAATAATACATAGCTGAACATGATGTATCGTCTAAACGTGGCTTTATTTATCTCATTAACGGCTCTGCTTAAGATGGTTCTACTCAAAACGAAGAACTAAGCGAGACTCCTATGAAATTCACTAAACCTTTTCTTTTAGCGACACTGATTGTGACTCTTTCTGGTTGCGCATCACCAGCAATGGATAACGAAAATGAGAATGCCGCACGTAATCGTGGTGCGGTAGGTGGTGCTTTATTAGGAGCAACAGCCGGCGCTCTAACTGGAGATGCGAGTTTAGCCGTTAAGGGCGCTGCATTAGGTGGTGTGACCGGTGGTGTTGCGGGTTCAATGAAAGATACGGACGATGCAAGAAACGCACAACGAACCCAAGTTACTGCTGATGGTCTAGCGCAAGACAATCGCACTGATGCAGAAAAGCGAGTTGCGGAAGTAGAGGCGGAAATTAAGCTTATTGAACTGGAACAACAGCTTGCTGATCTCAAAGAAGAGAAAGAAGATAACGGTGCATAAAGCTGAAGCTACAGCAAAAGCCACAGCAAAAACCATAGCTTCGATATTCGTTTAATTCAAAATCATTCAAACAGAATGGCCACGTAATGTGGCCGTTTTTGTATCTAAAATACACACTTCAAACAATGAATTAATTCAATAACTTGTATAGATACTCACGCCAAGTAAACTAGACTCAGTTTAGATATTAATTTGGTTTGAGAAGCGCAATAGTCATGAATGTCACCTTAAGGGCCGCAAAGCACGCGGATTTAGAACAACTTAACGAGTTAATGTTCGATCTCCACCATCACCACCACCTTGCTAGCCCAGAGCACTTTAAAACGGCAGAAGAGATTGAGCAGGAAAAAAGCATTGCACGATACTTGGATGACCCTGAATGTTTGGTTTATGTGGCATTAAAAGGAGAGCTCATTGTTGGCTTTATCTCTGGGCATTTTTGTGAGCTTATCTCAACGGTCAGCAAACCAGTGCCGATGGGAAGTGTCGATGAACTGTTTGTCTTGCCTGATTATCGAAAAGAATCGATTGCTGAAAAGTTGTTTAACAAAGTTGAAAGTACTTTTGATGATTATGGGGTTGAACAAGTCTTTGTAGAAGTTTGGGACTTTAACTCGCCTGCCAAGGACTTCTATCAAAAAATGGGGTTCACACCTCACATTCAATGGATGAGGAAGGCTTTGCACAAAACGTAGACAGCGATTTTGTGTGGCTTTGATTACAATAGTTCAACTGCAAAAGCAGTCTTCAATATTCTTCTATTATTTTTTAGGTAAACTCGTTGGTTATTCGATATTTATTAGTTTTCATACTGTCTCTTTTGAGTACTACTTCCGCTTGGGCAAACGACACTTTGCCCGATCATATCGCGGGCGCCTTGTGTGTAGTACGTGCTGATAACCAAATCGTGTTGGTTGATGAGTTGATCACAGGTCAATTGTCTCTACCGGGAGGCACTGTTGTTTCAGGTGAGCCGCCAGCCGTCGCGGCGCAACGTGAAACGTGGGAAGAGGCTGGTTTGTCGGTAACGGTCGGTGATGTGCTAGGTTATACCGACAGTGCCGTCGTGTTTGATTGTATTTCTGACTCTGAAGTGATCAGTTACAAGGCTCGAAATGAGTTAGGTGGCTTTGAGCTGCCGATTTGGTTTGCTCCTCATTATGGCGTGGAAGTCAGCCGAGCGATGTTACTTCCTCCTACTGAATTGCAAGATCACCAATACCGCTACCCAGAACAGTGGTCTGAGATTAACGAGCTGTTTTTATCTGCGACAGATCAACCGGTGACGTATGTGACTGAGCTGGTGGGCGCGGCACCCAAAGTCCATCAAGTTGAATTAAATTGGATTGTGTCACTTCAAAACACGTTCGATAAGATGCCAAGCGTATTTGCGAATACTGTGCTTTTGACTGACTTGTTGGCCAAGCCATGGGTCTTCATTGTGATATTGCCGTTAATTGCTTGGTACTTTGGCCGTAACTTCGCGTTGAAGTTTGGCTTCACTTTGATCTCGGTGACACTACTTACTTTAATCGCGCACCAAGGTTTTGGTTTTCCACGTCCACACGCTTACATGCCAACATTGAAACTGGTGATGAGCAGTGGGTATAGTTTTCCAAGTCTGTTGGCTGCCTTGTGGGTCAGTTTAACCTTGTTAGTCTTTTGGAAACTAAAGCGCCTCTTGGAGCAAAAAGCCATTCTGGTAGTGCTCGCTGGCCTGCTGTGGATCATGCTATTTAAGTCTTATTCAGGTAGTGCGTTTTTTAGTGATGTATTAATGGGTGGCGTATTAGGCGCTTTAACGACGTGGCATATCGTGAGATTAGACGCGAAACCGGATGTTGATATTAGCGCCTTATTGAGTTCTAAAGGTGTTTGGTGGGCATTGTGCTTACTGTCGATTGTTCTGACGGTGATATGGCCACTGCCAACATTCTCATTCTGGGTGGCGATTTTGATGACGATTGCATGCCTAGTGACGTTAACAGACTCGAAACCTTTGGTTGGTCAGTTCTCATTCAAGATCGTTCTTGGAGTGATGGCGATGTTGTTAGCGGGAAATCTGCTGATTAGCTGGGCTGGAAGCTTTGTCTCTTTCAGCGGTATTGCTTCATTTATTGTTGAAACGTTACGTTTCCCAATCTTGATTCTGTTTGGTGTGGTGGCATTTCGTCTGCCATGGAAAAGAGAGTAAGCGACTCGACTAACACAAAATCAAAAAGGCTGTGCAGTGCACAGCCTTTGTCATTTCTGAAACAAGCAAAAAGTAATTCTTATTAGAACCTGTTGAGCGTTTATGAGTTGAAGATAAACTTCTCAATCGCGACCGCTACACCATGGTCGTCGTTGCTAGCTGTGATGTGATCCGCCAGTTTCTTGGTTTCTTCCATTGCGTTTTCCATTGCAATGCCAAGGCCTGCGTATTCAAGCATATGGTGATCGTTTTCAGCATCACCCATGCAGATGACTTCTTCCGCTTTAATGCCTAAGTGTTTCGCTATCGCTTCAATACCGACACCCTTGTTTGATTTCGGGTTTAGGAACTCTAAGAAGAATGGTGCACTTTGTACGATAGTAAACTGAGTCTTAAGCTCTTGTGGCAACTTACCGATGATTTCAGTCAGCTTGCTTGGTTCAGCGACAATCATAGTTTTGATGATTTCGTGGTCATCTTCTAGTTGAGAAAAGTCGAACTCGGTTATATCTAAGCAATTAATACGCGCTTCAATACCAGTGTACTCATTGTTCTCAGGTGTGATTAAGCCGTGGATCTTGCTGAAAGCATGGACATAACCACCAAGCTGTTCAGCGAGGGCAGCAATCTCTTTTGCGGCTTTACCGTTGCTGATCTCACTGTGAATGATCTCTTTTGTCGATACGTTCTGAACCATAGAGCCGTTGTAGAAGAGTACAAAGTCATCTTCGCCGTCAATCGAAAGCTCATCTAATTTGCTTTGCATGCCTTCTAAAGGGCGACCAGAAGCGAGAACTACTTTCACACCTGCAGCTCGTGCTTTGGCGATTGCGTCTTTGTTCTCTTGAGAAATCACTTTTTCACTGTTGAGTAGTGTGCCATCCATATCAAGAGCAATCAGTTTGTACATGTTGTTCCTTACTAAAAAATTAAAAGCTAACGAAATCTATGGGCGAAAGGATAAGGGAACTTGAAAGTTCAGGCTAGGGCTTTGATCAACTCATTTATCAGTACTCATTTGTTTGACCAAAAGGGGGAAGTGCTTTAAGGTCTGCGGTTGATTAATTTCATCAAATGATTGAGCTGAGGGAAAGTTGTACAAGATTAATGAAATGTTTGAAACCATTCAGGGTGAGGGCGTGTTTACTGGCGTTCCCGCTGTTTTTGTTCGTCTGCAAATTTGCCCAGTGGGCTGTTCTTGGTGTGATACCAAGCAGACCTGGGAAGCGTTGCCAGAAGAGGAAACCAGCCTTGGCGATATTATGGTTAAGACAGAAGATTCACCTACTTGGTCAGCAATCGATGCTCAAGGAATCGTGAATGAATATATCAAGCAAGGTTACACTGCTAAGCACATTGTGATTACTGGTGGTGAGCCATGCATTTATGATCTTGTTCCTCTTACTGAAGCGTTTGAGCAGCACGGTTGTTGCTGTCAGATTGAGACTAGCGGAACATCAGAAGTTAAAGCCACACCGGACACTTGGGTTACGGTGTCACCGAAAGTGGCGATGAAAGCGAAACTGGAAATCTTAGATAGCGCCTTGCAACGTGCTAACGAAATTAAGCATCCAGTAGGTACAAGCAAAGACATCGAACAACTTGACGGTTTATTGGAGCGAGCAGCAGTTCCTAACGACACTGTTATCGCTCTGCAACCAATCAGCCAAAAAGACCGCGCTACTCAGCTTTGTATTGATACCTGCATTGAGCGCAATTGGCGCTTATCAATACAAACTCACAAATATTTGAGCATCGCATAGGTTGTATTTTTACTGGGCAAGATAAGTCGCTAGTAGAAGGTTCTCGTAAGGATTTAAGATGAAAAAAGCAGTGGTAGTATTCAGTGGTGGTCAAGACTCAACAACGTGTCTTGTTCAAGCATTAAAAGAGTATGATGAAGTTCATGCGATTACGTTTGATTATGGTCAGCGCCATAGACTCGAGATTGAAGTTGCTGAGTCATTGTCGAAAGAGCTTGGTGTGAAAGCGCACAAAGTGATGGATGTGACTCTGTTGAATGAACTGGCTATCAGCTCTTTGACTCGTGACGATATTCCTGTGTCTCATGAGCTGCAAGAGAATGGGCTGCCGAATTCATTCGTTCCTGGTCGTAATATTCTATTTCTGACTCTAGCGGGTATTTACGCTTACCAAATCGGTGCTGAAACCGTGATTACAGGTGTGTGTGAAACAGACTTTTCTGGTTACCCTGATTGTCGTAATGACTTTGTGAAGGCGATGAACTCTGCACTTGTACAAGGTATGGACAAGCAGCTTGATATCAAAACACCGCTAATGTGGTTAAACAAGGCTGAGACATGGGCGCTAGCAGACCAGTACTCAGCACTTGAACTTGTTAGAAACAAAACACTGACTTGTTACAACGGCATTGTTGGTGATGGCTGTGGCGATTGTCCGGCATGTGAACTGCGTAAAGTTGGCCTTAACGATTACCTCGGTGATCGCGAAAGCATCATGGCTGAGTTGGTTCGCAAACAGGCTGAGAATAAATAATTTCAGGTAAATCAATCGGTTCGTTATATGCATCAATAATGCAGTTTCGGCCGTTGCTTTTGGCTTGATAGAGTGCTTGGTCGAGCACTGAATACAAGTCATCAAAGTCACTTAATGCGTTTGAGGTTGCTAGATAAGCAAAACTCGCGGTCACATTAAGTGACTTTTTGCTTTCTGATAAAAAGACAGTGCTTGAAATGGCGTAGTGCAACTCTTCAACGCGTTCTCGTACCTCTGCTGGTGGGGTATCGGTTAACATGATGACAAATTCTTCACCCCCTAAGCGACCAAACAATTCACCATTCACTAAGTGTTTTCTAATTTGATCACTAATATGGACCAGTGCCCGATCACCAGTAGGGTGCCCATGCTCATCATTAATCTTCTTAAACTTATCTAGATCGAGCAGCACGAGCACATGCCGTTTGTCCGTTCCTTTACAGCGTTTCACTCTTTTGATTCTTCGAATTATCTCAGTTCGGCTATATGCTTTCGTTAAGCCATCAATTGCTGCTTTTGCGCGAACCGTTTTGTTGACCAATACCGTAAAGCTTGCAGCACAAAGCAACAGAATAACAACGATGTTGTACATCCATCTTTGATGTTCCATTTTTTCAATTTGAACACGGTCGAGTTTCGCCTGATGTGTCAGGAAAGAGCTTTCTAGTTCTTGTTCATATTTGGCGTGCGTTAGGCCGAGCGCTTCGAGTGCGAGTCGATTATCGATATCTCTAGCTTCCATTTGTATTGATGAGTATCGCTGGTAGAAATAGAAAGCTTGTTGGTAATCGCCGAGTGATTGATGGATATCAGAAAGCTGCAGAAGTGACTGCGCGATGTATTTATGCCTCGTGACTTGTTCTGCTAATTCTAGCGCTTGTCGAGCATAGTTAAGTGCTTCCGTTGGCAATTTCTGTTCTTCGAACATATCGCTGATCGCCAAGAAAGCATTGATGCGAATGACATCATTGCTCAGTTCGCTCGAAGCTGAAAGAGACTCGATTAGGAAGGCTCTCGCCACATCATAGTTTTTCGTTTGAGTGTACGCCTTTCCTAAGCCAAGACTTGTGAGTGCGATACCGTAGCTATGCGACGATGAGCTCAACAGTGTTCTTGCTGTCTGAAAGTGGTGAATTGCTAGTTCACTTTGCTCTTGGTTAAGGTAGAGATCCGCAAGGCTGTGATGCACTTGTGCTTTCATTAAATCTGAAGCGTTTACTCTGAGAATGAGAGCTTGCTCTAGATACTCCGCCGATTTTTCATATTGCTTTAATTCTTTGAGCAAGTTACCCACATCGTTGTAAACCCCTGAAATATCATGCCCTTGTGGAAACACGTTTATTAGTGATAGGTAGGTGTCTAGTGCAGCTTGATAGTCACTGCGGAAATGATGATTGTTCGCGATGACTCGATAAGTCCCGAATTTTGGTAATACAGGGTCAGCGATGTCATGTAAATCTGACTGAAGGGCAGAGCAGTAATAGTTCGCTTGATGGTATTTAGCTTGCTCGTTAAGCGATCGGCATAGCTGGTACTTTAGTAAGGCTTTACCAGTTAAATCACTGCGAGATTGCATTTTCGCCAAAAGTGTTAGAAAGCCTTGTTGTGCTTGTTCATATTGGCCTTTGCCGTCTTTCCTCAGAGCAGAAATAAACGCTGTTTCTATCGCTTGGTAGTCATTGTCGTTTGAAGCGATTCCGTAGAACGGCTGATCTCGGTGGCTCATGTATTGATACAGAAGAGACGCAAGGTAAAGCTTATCTCCATAAACCGTTGAGCCGATGTAGCGTGTTTGCAGCATGTTTAATGCGCGCTCAGGAGAGTGGTTTAAAGTAGAGAGATAAAGCGCGTTCCAATCAGCATTTGGAGTAGAGCTTAGATTGGAGGTATAGACTGGTGAATTGTGGTCACGATCTGATGTTGATACTTGGCTATAAGAACAAAAGCTAATGAATAGTAGAAAGGTAACAAAAACGAAGTGATTCACAAGAGACGATCAATCAGATAAAGAACGATATTCTATTATTAGTTTGATGTTGCTTCAAATTTTGAATGGTGCGACTACGTGGTTATGCGAGGTAGGTCTCTAATTTATTGATACTAATCAGAGGTATATCGGTCGCGCGAATCGTGCGACCGATATCGGAAATTAGATGTATAATTTCGCTAGGTCAGAAGGCTCAAGTTCTTTGCCTTCTAATGTTGCATTCCAGTTAGTACCAACAAGAACGCCGTCTTCAGCAAGAGTCAGTAACCAATCTTCTACAAAGATATCTAGTGGAATTTCTAATACTTCGAAGTCAGCCCACTCTTCAACGTTGTGAGTTTGAGCATCTTCTTTTGAAGACCAGAATGGCATCACTTCGCTGTTTTCGAATTCACTTGAGTCACATGCTAGCCAACCTTCTTCGTTGCGAAGGCCCCATACCAGTTTAGTTTCTTGTGTTTCAGAAACGAAAAGTTCTAGATTTGCTTGAGTATCAGCTGTTAGTTTGCTCATGGATTAATTCTCTATGTTGATAACGTGGCAAGATTAACATTATAGACGGCTTAGGTATATGCTATTCAAGGAATTATCACCATACTGAAACGTTAACTTAAGATAACGTTTCAGTATGGTAAAAGCTGGGTACGCCTACTTTTTAATTTTGGTGAAGATGTGCCATTCTTCTTTGATATTACCCTTAAATCCAACAACGGAAGCAACAACTTTTCGATGTAGTGCGTGATTGATTTGGGTGTCATCACTGCTGAATTCAGAATCACCATGACCTACGATGCTGACTCTAGATGGCTGAATACCGTTGCTAATTAGCGCTCGTCTTACATGTGATGCACGTTCTTTCGAAAGCTTTAGGTTATGTTCCGCGTTACCTACTTTGCTGGCATAACCTTGCAATTCAATGCTGGTACTTTCGTAGCGCTTTAAAAATGCCGCCATTTGGCGTATCTGCCCTAGAAAGACAGGGTTTATTTCCGTTGAATTATTAGCGAAGAGTATATGCAGCTCTTTCTTTTCCGATGACTCGAAATATGATCCACAACCGTCGTTATCGATCTCGGCACCAATTTGTGTATCGGGACATAAATCTCGCGCGTTTATTACACCGTCATTGTCATCATCTTGAAGATCGTAAATTTGAGTGACCGGCGGTAGAGCGCGATATTCGAATTCATCTTCGTTGTTTTCAGCTAAAGCATTGGCAGATACAACCATGAAGCAAAGCGATAATACTGTGTTGGTAAGCTTCATTAATATTCCACCTTTTCATTCCATTCTTCTGGGATCTCAACTCGTAAACCGATGAGTAGGTTACCAGTTGCGTTCATTACGCGATATTTTGCGTATTGCTCGTCATACTTAGCATCTAAATAGCCTTTACGAGCTTCGAATAATTCATTCTCAGTGTTAAGTAAGTCGAGAAGGGTACGTTTACCGATACGGTATTGTTTCTCATATGAGATTACCGTGTCTGATGCCGAGTCTACGTGGTCAGATAGGAACTCTTTTTGCTGAACCGTTAAATCAAGTGCGCTCCATGATAGACGTAGACTCTCTTCTACATTGCGGTAAGTACTTTCGCGAAGGTCCTTGGCTTTGTTGAGTTGGTAGGCTGCACTTTCTGTGCGGTCTTGATCCGAACCACCATTGTAAAGGTTGTATCTTAAACGAACCATGGCAGAAAACTCATCGCTGCTGCCTTCTGTACCACCGGCGTCATCACGCCAAGTTTGAGCGGCTTCAAAAGAAACAGTCGGGTAGTTGGTACTCTTAGATTGTTTGTATTGGAACTTCGCTGAGTCAACATCGGCTTGTGCAATCTTAATGACTGGATGCTGGTTAAACGCTTTTGCCAACGCACCATCAACGGTATAAGGAATTGCACCCGCATCTGCGCGAGGGAAAGTTAACCCTAAAGGAGATTGACCAACAAGTCTTTTAAACTGAGTATGCGTATCAAAAAGGTTGTTTTGAGCAGCAAGCAAATTCCCGTGCGCTTTCGCAATACGAGCTTCAACTTGTGACATATCTGCGGTTGAACCAATACCTGATTCCACGCGCTTACGAATATCGTTATATATCTCTTTGTGCGTCGCTAAGTTACTTTCCGAAAGAGAAAGCACTTCATAGGCTTTCACTGCATCAAGATAAACCTTTGTTACTTCTAAAGCGATGTCTTGCGCGTTAGATAGTAGTTGATAGCGCACGGACTCTGCATCAGCCGCAGTACGGTCAATATCATTGGATGTATTAGCGCCATCCCATATTAACTGGGTCAAGGTGATCGTTGCTTCTTTTCTAGTCAGATCGGTAGTGTCTTGGTTGGTTGCTAGATCAGTATGTTCATAACCAATCCCACCATCTAAGTCTATACTTGGTCGATAAGCACCACCAGAAGCGTCGTTAAGATAACGCTTACTGATATATTCGTTATAAGCACTTTTGATTTCAGGGTTGCTTTCTAATGTAAACGCAACGGCTTGCTCTAAGGTTTGTGCTGTTGTCGGCAAACTTAGCGCTATAGCTAACCCTAATGTTGTCGTTTGAATGTAATTCAATTTCCATCTCTCCAAATTGGACTGCATCTAAACCTACGCTTTTTAATGTGCTAGATACGAAATTTAGATGAACCGCCAAAAAAATAACGTTCGCTCGAGAAGCTACCGTAAATGGTTGTAAAGTTGTTAACAGTTTGCTGTGCGTTTTATGATGATTTTGAGAACGTCAATTTTACGTTTTCAGCTCTGTTATTTTTCGCAAACACAATAACTTATATTGATAGTGTGAGCACTTTCATTATTGTGTGATGTGATCAGCGTCATTACCTTGTCACTCGGTATGTTAAATGCACGATTCATAACTAGGAATTATGTGATGTTAAATGTTATATTTCGGCTAATATTATAAATAAGATGTCACAAAGTTGACGTGACAAGCGAAAATGGTTTTTAGGGGTTGATATGGACATTACAGCATTGAATTTGACCGGTGCTCTTGCATTGGGTCAGCGCATTGTTATTTCAGTTGATGGCACGGTTAGAGTACTCGAAGAGGGAGAGCCTCTACAGGCTGGAGATGTAACTCTTGAATCTCAAAATGGACCTAATGAACCTCAGGTATCAGTTAAGCGTTTTTCACCTGAAGACGGTGAAGTTGAACTAGACCAGAATATCGCAAATATTTTTGCCGCATTAGAAGAAGGTGAAGACCCTACTGAGTTAGGAGATGAGTTCGCTACCGCTGCTGGTCAAAATGGTTCTAGCTTGGCAACTAGTGGGACTGTAGAGCGAGACGGTGAAGAAACGATCCCAGCAACCGAATTTATAACAACGGGATTTGAAGCGCTGGGCATGTCGCGAACTCAAAGCCTGAGCCTTCTAGAGCAATTCCGTTTCGCACAACAAGAGCCAATCTTTGTAGACCTTTCTTTTAGCGCGCTTGAAGATGCACTAAGTGCATCTGTTCCAGAAGATACTTTGTTAAGCGGCCAGTTAACTGCGACCGATGCAAATAATGACCTTCTTACCTTCTCAGTTGAATCGGGCCCTTCTAACGGTAGCCTTACCCTAAATGAAGATGGCTCTTGGCAATACACTCCAGATGCAAACTATAACGGCCCAGATAGCTTCCAAGTTATCGTGACGGATGAAACTGGTCTGACAGACACGTTAACTGTCACAATTGATGTTACGCCAGTAAATGATGCGCCAGTAGCAGAGCCTAAGGACCGTTCCTTATTAGAGGACCAGGTTATTAGCGGTAGCATCAATGCTACGGATGTAGATCAACCTGTAGGTGAACCATTAGTGTTTACTACGGACACCTTAGTTGAAGGTCTAACTTTAAACGAAGACGGTAGTTATGAATTCGATGCGTCTTCTTATGGTTATCTATCCGAAGGTGAAGAACTAAAGATTGAAGTACCAGTCACAGTAACTGATGACCAAGGTGCAACTGATACAACAACGTTAACTATCACAGTCACAGGCACTAATGACCTTCCAATCGCAAACGCCGACACTAGTGCAGTGGAAGAAAA